>NZ_AP031595.1:0-2477111 GCF_041154765.1 Moraxella sp. K23 | reverse complement strand
ATTGTTGATAAGTAAAAACAGGAAATTACTAACAAGCTATCAACGGTTTATATACATACTTATCAACATGGCAAATATTTGTTTTTTTATGATTTTTAGTTAAATATCCACAGAAATAGACCTGCTTAATAATAATAAATAATACTTATTGAATATATAATAATAAAATAATTTTTTGTGGATAACTTTTGTTGAATGGTATTTGTTATACAAAAATATTATTTTAAATAAATAAAATAATTGATTGTGTCTGTGATTTAAAGAAAGAAATTAACCAATAATCTTAGTTATCCTTGACCTATTGGTTAAAATTAAGGATAATACTAGATTAACTGTTTTGAAATTTTGTATTTTAACCGCTATCGGTTAAATATCACGTAAATTTAGCCAAGGTGAATCGCATGAAACGCACTTTCCAACCAAGCGTAATCAAACGTAAACGTACTCACGGTTTCCGTGCTCGTATGGCTACTAAAAATGGCCGTCAAGTTTTAGCTCGTCGTCGTGCTAAAGGCCGTCATCGTTTAACGGTGTAATGTCTATTTCGTTAACTTGATTTAATAATATTGTTGATATTAAAACAGGTTATAGTAAAAAGCGATATACTTCTTATATCGCTTTTTTTATTGTCGTACTAATCGTTATGCTAGAAGTCGGTTTGTAACTAGCGCTTAGCATACTCCCCTACTCTATTATTTCAGCCTATTTTTACCCTATCCATAAAATTTATAGCTTCTTGTTTATGGTTTAGCTTTTATTTTAATGGGGCTTTGGTATTGATTTGGACTTACCCTCATGATTGCAGACAAACCTTTTAAATTTGATAAATCACAGCGGCTACTAACGCCCAAAGATTTTAAAGCGATGTCGGGTCGTCATACCAAAACTGGTGAAGATCAGTCACAGCCTGTTGTGATATTTAAAATTCATCAGCCTAATTTATTGTTCTTTGTCAAAGTGGTTTTAGCTGATAGCCAAAGACAAGCTGCAGTAAATCGGTTGGGTCTTGCGATCACTAAAAAGAAAGTCAAACGTGCCCATGAGCGTAATCGTATTAAGCGATTAACGCGAGAGCATTTTCGGTTGCATCAGCACCAGCTAAATGGTCAAGTTGATATTTTGTTAACTATCAAGCAGTTTTCCGATGACATGCCAAATGAAGCAATTGCGCAGCAATTAGCGATGGGCTTTAACTTAATCAACGATAAGATTAGAAAGTTGAAGCGGAATTAATTTTAGCGGCAGTTCGTAATATCTTTACTCAAATGAAGGTGATAAAAAATCTGGGTTTAATCCATGAATAAATTATTAGCAAAATTTTTGTTGTTTATGATTATATTTTATCAGCGTTTGATTAGCCCGTGGTTGGCACCTCGTTGCCGCTTTTATCCAACGTGCTCTAGTTATGGTTTAGAGGCGGTAAGATTGCATGGGGGGTACCGGGGTGGATTATTAACAGCCAAGCGTATCGCACGTTGTCATCCTTGGGGTGGGCATGGCATTGATTTTGTCCCTAAGCCATTATATCGCTACCGTTATCATTATATTGACACATTGCCGTCTTACTTTTTGGTATATGCTTACCACTATTATTAATTTATTGGGTTGATGAAATTATAAAAACTTGTTGCGAGTCTTAAATAGCGTAATTGAGTCAACTATTTATGGAATATCTTTTTTAACTTTTTTTTAGTAGAATGTCTTCTATTTTTTAATTGTTTTTCCTTTATTAGCAACTAGTGATTTCAAGCAATATCATTAGATAGGATAGCTATATATGCAAAAAATTTTACGGACATTGATTATTATCGCAATGTTAATTACGGGTTATTTGCTGATTCTGGCTTGGCGGGATGATTATACCAATGTAAATAAACCCGTGGCGATAACCCCAACAACCACAGCCGTGAGTAGCAATGATGTGCCAGTGGCGGGGGCTTCAGGTACGCCAACGGGTGATATTCCCGCGGCAACGGCAACCACGCCAACTGCTGCTCCCACTACCCAGAAAACGGGCGCACAGCTCATTAGCGTGATGACGGACAAATATGATCTTCGTATTAATCCAGTGGGTGGCGATGTGGTATACGCGGCGCTTCGAGAGCAGACCCAGACATTAAATAGCAACCAACCGTTTGTACTCCTTGAAGAAGATAGTAATCGCGTATATGTGGCTCAGTCAGGGTTAATTGGTGCCAATGGTATTGATAATAGCAATGGCCGTGCGACTTTTACCGCGCCTAGTAACCAATTTGTCATGCAACCTAATCAAGCCGAATTGGTCGTGCCTTTAACTTATCAAAAAGATGGCGTAACCGTCATCAAATCCTATAAGTTTACCAAAGGTCAATATCCTATCAACGTCAGCTATAACATCACCAATAACGGTACGCAGCCTTGGCAAGGACAAATGTATGCGCAGTTAAAACGTGATAATAGCGAAGACCCAGGTAAAGGTGACAAAGGCGCAATTAGCCTATCGACTTACCTAGGTGGCGCATGGGGTACACCAGATCAGCCTTACAACAAACTCAAGTTTGGTAATTTTAATGAGGGTTTAAAAGCCAGCAGTGATAAAGGCTGGATTGGCATGGTACAGCATTATTTTGTCACCGCTTGGATGCCAAAGGATTACACAGCAAATTTTTATAGCCGTGAAGCTGGCAAAGATCACATTATCGGGTTCACCAGTAACCCTGTGTCAGTCGCTCCCAACAAACAAGTGACGTTAACGTCTGCCCTGTATGCAGGTCCAAAAATTCAAACCAACTTAAAACCTTTGGCAGAGGGGTTAGATAAAACTGTTGATTACGGTATCTTATGGCCGATTTCAAAAGTCCTATTTTGGATTTTGGATAATGTACATAAAGTCTTGGGTAACTGGGGTTGGTCAATTATTGTACTCACTTTATTGGTAAAAATCGCGTTAATGCCTATCGCCAATAAAAGCTATCACTCGATGGCAAAAATGCGCGCAGTGGCACCACGATTACAAGCCCTAAAAGAAGAATATGGTGATGACCGTATGCGTATGTCACAAGAGATGATGCGCATCTACAAAGAAGAAAAAGTCAATCCGATGGCAGGTTGTTTACCTGTATTGCTGCAAATGCCGATTTTCTTGGCGTTGTATTGGGTACTGGTCGAATCGGTCCAATTACGCCATGCCCCTTGGATTGGTTGGATTCGTGACTTATCATCCATGGATCCATTGTTTATCTTGCCACTCATTATGGGCGCGGCGATGTTTTTCCAGCAGATGCTAAACCCACAGCCGCAAGATCCTATGCAAGCCCGTGTGATGAAATTTATGCCGATTATTTTCACCGTGTTTATGCTATTCTTCCCAGCGGGTCTAGTGCTTTATTGGACAGTCAACAACTTGTTTAGTATGGCGCAGCAATACTTTATCAATAAAAAAGTTGAGCGTGAGCAAGCAGCAAAAGAGGCAGCACGTAACGTGGTGTAAATCCATCAATCAGTAAGTTATCCACCCTTTAAACCGTTGTTTAAAGGGTTTTTTATTGGCAAAAAATAATCATGTTGTAATCAGTGAGTGGATGTTAAAATATCAGTATTAAGTCAATGCTGACTACCCGAAATGTTAGATTGTAAAAAATTATGTTAAATAACTCTCAGACAGCGCTTACTTCAACCATTGCCGCCATTGCAACTCCAATGGGTCGTGGCGGGGTTGGTGTGATACGCCTATCAGGTCCAAACAGTTACCAAATTGCCTTGGCGTTAACCGGTCGTCAAGCTTTCAAACCGCGATTTGCCCATTTTTGCCGATTTTATGATAGTGATGATACGGTGATTGATGAGGGATTGGTGTTATATTTCCCTGCCCCCCATTCTTTTACGGGTGAAGATGTGATTGAGTTGCAAGGTCACGGTGGTATGATTTTGCAGCAGCAGCTTTTGACCCGTGTGTTTGAATTGGGTGCAAATCAGGCGGTAGCGGGCGAGTTCTCGGCGCGGGCTTTTGATAATGATAAGCTTGATTTAGTACAAGCAGAAGCGATTGCTGATGCCATTGATGCCACCAGTGTGGCTGCCGCAAAAAGTGCCATGCGCTCATTGACCGGTGAGTTTTCACAAAAAATTAATGCGCTGCTTGAGCAGTTAATTCAGCTACGACTGTATGTTGAAGCCGCTATTGATTTTCCGGATGAAGAAGGGGTTGATTTTTTGGCAGATGAGCATATCGCCAAGCAATTACGCCAAGTTTGTGAGCAACTAAACAATGTATTAGCCACTGCCAAACAAGGGCAATTACTGCGAGATGGTGTCTCAGTTGTGATTGCCGGGCGACCCAATGCGGGAAAATCTAGCTTGCTCAATCGTCTAGCAGGGCAAGAGCGTGCCATTGTGACCGATATTGCAGGAACAACGCGCGATATTTTGCAAGAAACCATTGTGTTAAACGGTCTAACGCTAAATTTGACCGATACCGCTGGGCTGCGCCAAACCGATGATATTGTGGAACAGGCGGGCATTGAGCGAGCACGACAAGCCATCACCCAAGCCGATTTACTGCTTATGGTGTATGATGCGCACCGTGAGCATGAGCCGTTACGATTGGCGAGCGAATTATTTGGTAGCCTACCCAATGCCAATTCGATATTAATGATTGCCAACAAAATTGATTTATCCGACAATCACCAAAATTTGCCCAAGCAGTTTTCATCACAAGAGCAGATTTACCACCCCGTCTATGTGTCTTGTAAATATGGTACAGGGCTTGAGGAATTGGTCAATCAAATCTGTGATAAAGTCGGTTTTCATCCCCCTGAAAACAGCTTGATTGCACGAACCCGCCATCTTGATGCGCTACGCCGTACCCAAATGGCGCTGCAAGAAGCCGATGAACAACTGCATTTGTTTCATGCCGGTGAATTGGTGGCGGAAAGCCTACGCCAAGCACAGATTAGCCTCAACGAAATCACCGGTGAATTTACCGCCGATGATTTATTGGGCAAGATTTTTGGCAGTTTTTGTATTGGTAAATAACGTAATAGGTTTAAACTTAGCTAGGAAATCGCATGCACTGTCCATTTTGTAATGCTGAAGATACTAAAGTCATTGATTCAAGACTCGCGGCAGAAGGTGCGCAAGTACGACGTCGTCGTCAGTGTGCCGCGTGCCAAGAGCGATTTACCACCTTTGAAATTATCGAAGCGGTCATGCCTCGTATCATCAAATCCAATGGTCGTATTGAGCCGTATGATGGGCAAAAACTGCGTCGCTCAGTGCAACTACCGTTACAAAAACGTCCAATATCGACTGACAACATTGAAGCTATGATTAGCCGGATTGAAAAGCAGCTCAGACAGCTCGGGGAGCGTGAGGTGCCAAGTAAAATTTTAGGTGAAATCGTCATGAAAGAGTTGAGCCAAATTGATGATGTCGCCTACGTTCGATTTGCTAGCGTGTATCGAGATTTTCAAGATATTGAAGCCTTCAAACACATGGTGTCAAACCTCACCACGGACACCAACAAACAAGAAATCAATCAACGTATCGAAGATTTGACTCACCCACACAAGCTCAAACATCTACAATCCTAAGTTTTATTATGACGGCAACTTTATCCCCTGCTGAGTGCTATCAGCACCAATACTATATGTCACGCGCCATTGAGCTGGCTAAAAAAGGACGTTTCACCACCCGTCCCAATCCTAGTGTCGGCTGTGTCATTGTCAAAGATAATCAAATCATTGGCGAAGGTTTTCACTATCAAGCAGGACAACCCCACGCCGAAGTGTTTGCCCTTCGCCAAGCGTATGAGCGTTATGCTAAGCATTTGCAAGGGGCAACAGCTTATGTCACGCTTGAACCTTGTAGCCATCATGGACGTACCCCGCCCTGTGCTGATGCGCTAATCCAAGCGGGTATTAGCCGTGTGGTGATTGCTGTTGTCGATCCTAATCCTAAAGTCGATGGTGGTGGTATTGCCAAACTGCAGCGAGCGGGTGTCGAAGTCATTACTGGCATTTGTGAGCAAGCGGCTTATCAATTAAATGAAGGCTTTTTTAAGGTCATGCGTGGCGGCTTGCCTTTTGTGCGCTTAAAGATAGCGACAAGTCTAGATGGACGCACCGCGATGGCAAATGGTGAGTCAAAATGGATAACAAGCGAACAATCACGTGAAGATGTACAGCGTTTACGAGCGCAAGCAGGGGCGATTATCACGGGTAGCGAAACCATCCTGCAAGACCATCCTGCGCTAAATATCCGTAGTCAGCAATTAGGGATAAATTTAGACGATATACCCCAGCCGTTACTGGTCGTGCTTGACCGTCGTCAACGCATCAAAATGACGGATGCATGGTATCAAAGTCAAATCAACAAGCGTCCTGTTTTGCTTATCCAAGATTCAACTATGAGCTTAACCCAACTACTCACCAGTCTAAAAGACAATTACCAAATCAATGATGTGTTGGTTGAAGCAGGTGCGACGGTCGCTGCTAGTTTCTTACAACAAGGTTTGGTAGATGAATTAGTCGTGTATCAAGCGCCATGCTTTTTGGGTAACAGTGCTAAGCCCATGATTAACTTTACGGCACAGCATATCCACCAGCAAATTATCGCTTCGTTAGTTTCACATGAAACAATGGAGACTGATATCAAATTAACCTATCGTTTTGATAAGTAAATACACATAATGGGTTGGATAAATCTCGCTGAAAATAAAATAGTTAAATTATTATATTTTTCGCTTTTTAAAACTTATCCACATTGTTAGCTAAATTTAATGAAAGCGTTAAAAGTAGATTTTCTTTGTGGATAAGTGTTTCACATGAAACAGTCATTAAAGCTATGTTTTACTGCAATACTAGACTATAAGCGGTGTTTCACATGAAACATAGCACAAAACACCCGTAATCTATCACAATTAAGACCAGTGGATAAGTAGATAAACAAGGTCATAAGTAGTCTATGATGGTAAGTTATCCACCAAAAGCTACCTCTATCATTTTAATTTTTTGAATGCCTGATGACCAATTTAAATTATATCTGAGAGCTGATTATAATTTAATTATTCTAAATAATATTTTATATTTGTGATAGTTGTAAAAGTACATTAAAATGCATTGATATCATAAAGAAATAGGATAAACAATGTTCACAGGTATTATTGAAGCGACTGGAAAAATCGTTGCGATTACGCCAACACAGGGTGATGTACGCTTAAAAGTTCAATCTGACTATTTAGACTTTGCTGATGTTAAATTGGGTGACTCGATTGCAAGTAATGGGATTTGTCTCACTGTTGTAGAGCAAGGTAAAGACTGGTACGCCGTTGATGTTTCACGTGAAACACTCAATAAAACAGCGATGCAACAATGGCAAGTTGGCGATGTAGTAAACCTTGAAAAAGCCATGTTGCCTACTACACGATTTGGCGGGCACATTGTCACCGGTCATGTTGATACCACGGGTACGGTTAAACTGATAAAAAATGATTCGCGCTCGATTTATATAGAAATTGAGATTCCAAGCGAGTTTACCAAATATGTCGCTACCAAGGGTTCTGTAACAGTCGATGGTATTAGCCTGACCAGTAATTTGGTGGAAGGTAATGTGATTAGTTTAAATATCATCCCCCATACAGCGCAGGTCACCAACATAAGCAGACATTGGAAAGTGGCAACAAAAGTCAACATCGAGGTGGATGTGGTAGCCAGATATTTAGAAAAACTTCTTATGTCAACACCAGACAACATGTCAAATTCTAATCATGAAGGCATTACATTAAGCTTCCTACAACAAAATGGGTTTAGCAAATAGAGCGCAACTGCTTTATAATGATGGACAAAGAACCACCAACCAATTTACTTTTAAAACTCGACCCTCATAACGTTTTACTTCAAACAAAAAAAGACCAAGTTAACCTGGTCTTTTTTATTGTCTCAGACCATGTAATGACTGATGACTTCGATGAGTTTTTGCTTGTTGATGGGTTTGGTCAAAAAACTGTCCATCCCCGCTTCTAAACAGATATTCTTATCATCATCAGAATCATTGGCGGTTAAGGCAACAATCGGCACACTATCTTTATTGAGACGAATAATACGCGTCGCTTCAATACCATCTAGAATTGGCATGCGACAGTCCATCAGCACAAGTCCGATTTGCTGACGATTTTCACTGAGTAACTTAACTGCTTGCTCGCCATCGGATGCTACAAGATAGCGATAACCCAAGGCTTCCAAATGCTTTTTGGCAATTTTTTGATTAACCGGGTTGTCTTCTGCTATCAATATCAATTTTTGGCTAGAAGGGTGCGCATCGGTTGGGCTATCAACACTCGTTTGCCCGTCATCAACCACTTGAATTGGTGTGTCCAATAAGACATTATAGTTATTAACGGGGGGCGTTACGGATGCTACGTTAACGCTAGAATTAGAGAGGTTAGGGTACTGCTGCAAAAATTGCTTAAAGGCCAGTTGTACGGGCAGATGGGTATTGGTTTTTTCTTTTTTGATTTTTAACTCATATAGATGATTCACCTCAGCAATCAACAGGCTTAAAGACGCAGGTTTTTGCAAATACCCATCAAATTGTAATTGCAGCTCGGGTGGCAGAGTTTTAGGTGATTCAATACTTAAAATAATTTTAATCGCATCAGCATAAAAATGAATATTATCTAATAAATGGTTGTTGGCTTTAAGTGCTGCATCATCAATCACAAAGACCGGCATCAAGCCTTGCAAGTTAAGGTTATTAATCGTATTGATAACGGTTTCATCAATAGTTGTGAAGATATGATGCGATAATTCCACATAACTTAAAACTTTATTCGCTCGCTCAAAGATAGAAAATGGCGAGATAAGAATGAGTGTTACCCTTAAATTCCTGGTTTTATGTTGGTAAACAGGTTGCAGACTAAACTTTGGAATCGGTAAAAATAGTTGGAATTCACTGCCTTGACCAAATTGACTTTCTAAATGAATAAAGCCACCCAATAAATGTGAAAAACTATTGGAAATAGCTAAACCAAGTCCTGTACCGCCAAACTGCCGACTAATGGAATCATTGGCTTGTTCAAAGTAGGAAAATAATTTTTGTTGGTCTTTTTCGCTAATACCTAAACCGGTATCTTTTACCGTTATTTTTAACCAATCTTTGCTGACAGTCATATTTTGGCTGGTTTTAGCCGCGATTAATGGGTGACGGCTATCGGTTTTATCAACCGTGATAGCCACGTAGCCCTCTTTGGTAAATTTTACCGCATTGGTCAATAAGTTTAAAATAATTTGCCGTAATTTGCCTTCATCACAATCAATAAAACGTGGGGTAAATGGGTCCACAAAAATATACAGACTAATTTTTTGACGTCGGGCGTTACCAACCATCAGTCCAGTGGTTTGGCGTAGTAACTGCAAGAGATCAATAGACGTGACATTGGTTTGTAGCCTGCCTGCGTCTAATTTGGCCACATCAAGCATATCATTGAGCAGTTGAATCATGGTATAGCTAGATTGTTGCAGGGTTGCGATAGTCTCTTGTTGCTCGCTATTAAACTGTGCTTTATCTTCAGCAAGTAGATCTATCATGCCGACTAGACCACTGAGTGGAGTACGCAATTCATGCCCCACTACCGCCCACATTTTATTAAAATTGGTTAGTTTATCAGTAGTAAATTTATCTTCGACCCACGCTTTTTGCAGCTTATCGTGATAATCGGTGGTATCTTGTAAGCCACAGCTATAACCTTGTAGTTGACCAAAACGGTTATAATACGGGGTAATGCGTAAATCAAAATACAGATTTCGCTGTAGATTGGTCACGGGTAAAGTTGCATAAGTCTGAATATTCTCGAGCGAATTTAGTAACTGCTGCGTGGTTTTATTGGCACCGGTGATAAAGTCACTGAGAATATACATCGAACCCGGTTGAAACGGGGTATAAAACACTTGTGAAAATTTATGATTAAAGTAAACAATCCGACCATTTCTGCTCATGATAAATAGCAAAATTGGTGAAGTATCAATCAAAATATTTTGTCGATAGGTTAACTCGCGAACCTTATCATAATATTGCCCCATCTTATAAGCATGACGATTAAACAGCTGAGATAAATAGCGTAATTCAGGGTGGTCACGAAACTCATGAAGCTTGGCAGGCTGATAACCTTGACTAATTTGCAATTGCAAATTTTGGGCGTAATCGAGAAATTTATACCAAACCTCGTAACTCTTTCGTAGCTGAATCATCACATATAAAAATAGGCAAAACCCCAATAGCAGCGGCAGCAAATAGATAGGGTTGGCAAAATTACGCCAAAGTGGCAAATATTGTACTTTAACGTATAAGCGGTAACCCGCTGCCAGATTCTGCCAAACTTCAAAGCCATGAATATCATAAAACATTTTATTGCTTTGTTTGTTAGATAGCGTCCAATTGGGTAAGGGGACAGAAAAATCATCATGGTTGTTTTTGACAACGGTAGTAGCACCCGTCGGCTCAACAATAATCAACTGATAATTTTTAATCGCCGCATGGTGATCTAAAGTGACTTGGCTCCAATCGTACTCATGATGGCTAATTTTATGATTGAGTTTATCAACCAGCTCAACGAGGCAACTTTCACCGAGCTGCTGTTGCTGCTGCAACGCATAAAAACCTAGCAACCCATAACCTGCCACTATCAGTATCAGTTCGATAGCCACTAAGGTTATGATGAGTCGCCGAGCTGCTGGGCGATTGTAGAGAGAAAACTGGTTTGACACAGCGTGATATACCCAATAAAGAAAACAGTCAATGAAGGTAAAAGAAAAAAACCCATCATCACAATGCTAGATTTAAGTATTGTGCCAATTCATATTATAATAACAGAAATTTATTGTATTTAAGACGAAATTTATCATGTCTCAAACCCCGCTTAGGGTCGTATTTGCTGGTACGCCCGAATTTGCTAAAGTCGCCTTACAAGCACTAATCAGTCACCAAAAAACCCTTAATATTGACATTGTGGCGGTCTATACACAACCTGACCGCAAATCTGGTCGTGGGCAAAAAATTAGCGCATCGCCCGTCAAAGCCCTTGCCTTGGCAAATAACATTGCGGTGGAACAACCCGAAAGTTTTAGCTTAAAATCAGCCGATGGGATTGTTTCACGTGAAACACTTAAACGCTATCGACCCGATGTTATGGTGGTGGCTGCGTACGGATTGATTTTGCCGCTTGGTGTGCTGCATACCCCAAAATTTGGCTGCATCAATATTCACGGCTCATTATTGCCACGCTGGCGCGGTGCAGCGCCCATTCAGCGTGCGATTTTAGCAGGGGACGACACTACAGGCATTACCATCATGCAAATGGCGCAGGGACTCGATACGGGCGATATGCTGTATAAAATAGAATGCCCAATCACTGACACAGATACCACCCAACTATTGCATGATAAATTAGCCAAATTAGGCGGTGAAGCCATTGTGACGGTGCTATCTGATTTAGAAAACTATCAACAAAACGCGCAAAAACAAGACGACGCTTTGGCTAATTATGCCGAGAAAATTACCACAGCAGAGGGTGAAATTAACTGGCAAAATGATGCTATCAGTATTCAACGCCAAATCCGTGCGTTAAATGCCTTTACCTATCTGGATGAACATAAAGACCCCAACAGCCGTATCAAAATAATAGAAGCAGCGCCCATTAAACTCGACCAACAAACCCATGAACCCGCAGGTAAAATCGTCAGTGTGGGTCGTAACGCGATTTTGGTCGCCTGTGGCAAAAACGCGACCAACCACCAACATCAGGGTGTACAGCATCTGATTAATATCACCCAAATGCAGTGGCCAGGGGGTAAGCCGTTAACCGCTGAGCAAATTGCCAATGGAGATAAACTCAACGATGGTGATATTTTTCACTCATAACCAATTAGGCACATCATGACTCAATTACATTCTCAGCTTAACACTCGCGCCAAAGTTGTCGCCACCCTTGAGCGCATCCAACAAGGCGAGTCATTAGCTAGCTTGCTTGACCCACTACTCAACCAAGTGAGCGAAAAAGACAAAGGCTTTGCCCATGAATTATTGCTTGGCACACTGCGTCAATGGTGGGCACTCGCTCGTATTGGTGAAAGCTTGATTGAGCATGAAGTCACTGACAAAGGCGTATGGGCAGCACTCAATATCGGACTGTACCAACTGCTATATATGGACACACCAGATTACGCGGCGATTGGTGAAACGGTCGAAGCAGTCAAACAACTGGATAAAGGTTACGGTGCTGGACTTATCAATGCCATACTGCGAAAGGTGCAAAAAAACCCTGCCAAATTTGCCAAGAAAATTGAGAAAAACCACAGTCTACCTAATTGGCTTGCCAAGCAGCTCAAACAAGATTGGGGTGAATACTATGCCGAGCTTGGACAAGCGCTTCGCCAACCTGCGCCCATATTCTTACGCGTCAATCGCAAGTTTTGTAGTGTAGAGGATTATGCCGATATATTAACCCAACAAGGCATCGGTTTTGCCCTAGTGTCCATTGGCTTTGAGGAGGTGCAAACCATTCAACTCACTGACGCTATAAGAATCACCGATTTGCCTAAATTTGCCGAAGGATGGGTCAGTGTGCAAGACAAACATGCCCAGTTATCAGCACATATTTTGGCAAGCCTCGCCTTGGATAAATCTTTGACGGTACTAGATGCTTGCACTGCGCCCGGGGGTAAACTGGCGCATTTATTGGAGCTTGAGCAGTCAAAAACGTTTCACGTGAAACATCAAAATATCGCGCATGTAATCGCTTTGGACAACGATGAAAAACGTTTACAACGGGTAAGCCAAAACCTTGAGCGTTTGCAGTTAAACCAAGAAAATGTACACTTGGTATGTGAGGATGCCACAACGTTTCAAGTAGATACCCAATTTGATGTGATAGTGCTTGACGCACCTTGTACCGCAACAGGTGTGATTCGCCGCCATCCTGATATCGCATTGCTACGCACCGAAGAAGATGTGGGGCAAACTGCTGCGTTACAAGCCAATATTTTAGCCAACTGTTGGCATAATTTAGCCGATAATGGTTATCTACTCTATATCACTTGTTCGATGTTAAAAGCAGAGAATGAAAATCAACTACAAGCGTTTTTAGCCACACACCAAGCGGCGCAAATCGTGGATTTTAGCCTTAATTTATCTAACCAAATCAAACGGGACATCGGTTATCAATGCTTACCGCTTCATCAAAACGATGGCGATGGCTTTTATTATGCCTTACTGCAAAAACGTGGCTAAAAAATTGGCATTCATCGCAATGCTAGGTTTATGCTAAACTGCATCAAATTGATTAAATGGATGGAAAGATGAACTATATCAGCACCCGTGGCAAAACGGCCCCTATGCAATTTAGTGATGTGTTACTGATGGGGCTTGCCCCAGACGGCGGCTTAATGCTACCTGAAGAATACCCACAGATTGATGAAGCAACGCTCACCCAATGGCGCACTTTAAGCTACCCTGAGCTTGCCTTTGAAATCATGCAATTATTCGCCACCGATATCCCAAAAGACGATTTAAAAACACTGATTGATAAAACTTACACCGTGCAGGCATTTGGCAATCCCGATATCACCCCTGTTCGTACACTCAAAGATGGCATCAAAATCATCGAGTTATCAAACGGCCCAACACTGGCATTTAAAGACATCGCCATGCAGTTTTTGGGCAATGCTTTTGAATATGTGTTAAAGAAAAAAAATGAGCGTCTGACCATCATCGGTGCCACATCAGGCGATACAGGCTCAGCGGCTGAATATGCGCTGCGTGGCAAAGACAATATCGAAGTGTTTATGATGTCGCCCCATGGCAAAATGAGTGAATTCCAGCGCGCACAAATGTATAGCCTAGATGATAAAAATATCCATAACATCGCCATCAAAGGTATGTTCGATGACTGCCAGGATATCGTAAAAGCCCTGCAGCAAGATGCTGAGTTTAAAGCCAAATACAGCCTTGGGACTGTCAACTCCATTAACTGGGGTCGTATCCTCGCGCAAATCGTCTACTATTTTAAAGGTTATTTTGCCAGCACCACTGACAATAGCCAAAAGGTGAGTTTCTGCGTGCCATCGGGTAACTTTGGTAATATTTGTGCCGGACATATTGCCCGTGAAATGGGATTACCCATCGAGCGTTTAATCGTTGCCACCAACGAAAACGACGTTCTGCACGACTTTTTTACTACTGGTAAATATAGCCCCCGTACCGCTGACAAGACTTATGTGACATCAAGTCCATCGATGGATATTTCAAAAGCGTCGAATTTTGAGCGTTTTGTATACCTGCTCGCTGAGAAAAATGGCGAAAAAATTAATACGCTTTGGCAGGATGTCAACGCAGGCAAAGGCTTTGATATGTCGGATTTGATGGCAAACATCAATGGCAAATATGGCTTTGCATCGGGTAAATCAACCCATGCCGACCGTATCGCCACAATCAAACAAGTGTATGCCGAAGACAATCAGCTCATTGACCCGCACACCGCTGATGGGATAAAAGTGGCTCGTGAAGTACGCAAAAAGGGTGAGGTCATTGTCTGCGCCGAAACCGCCTTGCCAGCCAAATTTGCCGAGACCATCACCGAAGCTGTCGGTCAACTTGACATTCCCCGTCCCAAACATACCGATAATATCGAAAGCTTGGCGCAGTATGTGACTGTGCTTGATAATGATGCAAATTTGGTGCGGGCGCAAATTGAACAGTTTGTGGTAGCCAAATAATGGCTATCTAATAAATTGGCTAATAAGTTGGGTTAAACAAAAGCCTTTTAATTTGCTAGTTAAAAGGCTTTTTTGCATTAGTGTTCTCTTTTGCCTTATTGTTTATGGACAAATTTGCGCAGTATCGCTTTGACTTCATCCGTCTGCAGACGGTTACTAAAGTGAACATTTTCTTGTTGGATACGCGCTAGGATTTCTGTGGCATTACGCATCAAGTCTTTGGTTTGTCGTACCGATGACACCGATTTTTTGGCAAGTATTTCTGCTTTTTGGCGCGCCGTGCTTAGTACCTCATCACTATTAGCAAAAGCTTGGTTGGCTAAGCCCAATTCAACCGCCTGTTTACCTGTAATTTTTTCACCCATCACAAACACTTCAAAGGCACGCTGATAACCAATTCTTTGCGTCAGCAAAAGGGTCGAACCTGCTTCTGGCACCAAAGATAAATCCACAAATGGGGCTAATAATTTAGCGTTTTCTACGATATACACCAAATCACAATGAAGTAGCAGCGTCAAGCCAATGCCAACGCCTGAGCCTGTCACCGCTGCCACGATGGGTTTGGGATAATCGCCCAAAAACTGCACGAAATCTAACGCGTTAAGCTCAGCATCATCGTTTTCTGCTTTGTTTAAAAAATCGACAAGATCATTACCTGCGGTAAAAAAATCACCGGTTGACGTAAATAAAATCACTCGAATATTATCGTCACTTTTTGCCTGTTCCATCGCGGTTTGTACGGCTTGGTACATGGCATTGGTTAGGGCATTTTTTTTATCAGCACGATTAAATTGGATTTCTAAAACGCCATTTTGCGTGTGAAAATTGACAAGTTGTTCCATGAAATTATTTACCTTGGTATCTCATCAGTGTCTAGTAGGGGTCTAGTAGGTATGTCGTGCTAAAAACCAAGTCAACAATATAGCATTATTCTAAGCTGAGATTCCAAACTTAGTAAGACAATGACGGCAAAAAAATTCAAACTGAAAAAAATTAAGCCCAACATACCAAGCGTTAGATGCTATGAGTTAGATGCCAAGCGTTCAGAAAATTTTAGCCAATAAAAAAGGCATTTAAATTAAATGCCTTTTTTTAATTGATATTTTAAATTGATTGCATAGTTAACTAATACAGTATTGACCATTAACCAATACGGCGTTTACCAGTGGCTAGTTCATAAACGAATAGCACAATAATGGCACCAATCACTGAAAAGATTAAACCGGTAAAACCACCACTGGCATCCACACCTAGCATACCTGCTAAGAAACCGCCCACTAATGCACCAATAATACCCAGTACAATGGTAAGAATCCAACCCATTGCGTCCGCACCTGGCTTGATAGCACGGGCGATAACACCAACGATAAGACCCATGATAATCATATAAATAAAGCTCATTTTAACACTCCTAATTTTTTAACTTGTCTAATTTTTAACTTATTTTGTTGCCTAATCGATTGGCAGGCGTCATAGGGCTAAATTGTTATATTTATGGTTTTAACTAATAACTGCCTCTCTGATGACTGTTATTTTATACATAAGCTATCAGTAGTTAAAATGTTGGTTTGTTAATTATGTAAGTTCTCTTTGAAGTATTAAGAGAATTTTTTATTTAATGTAATGCTATGTCAGTAGAGACGATTAAATGTAAGTTCCGTTATCTGGATTCGATTTCTTGATAAAGTGCAGCGTATTGTTGGGTGAGTTTATGTTTGGGGTCCAAATAAATCAGCGGCAAACTTTGATGATGAGATTGTTTCATGATAATTGAAGGGCTAAGTTTGGTGTCATACACAGGATAGCCTTCATTGACCAACGTTTGTACCACTTCTTTGGGTAAATTGGCACGTGGGTCAAACTGATTGACGATAATACCTTCAATTAACAAGTCACTATTATGGTCTTGGCGCGTCTCTAAGATGTTTTGCACCAAGGTTTGCAGCGCGCGTTTGGAGAAAATATCACAATCAAACGGGACGATAACACGATCAGCCGCGATCAATGCCGACAAAGTAAAAAAGTTAAACGCCGGTGGTGTATCAATGTACACCCGATCAAACCGCTGACTTAAAAGGTTTAAGCCGTCTTTTAATTTATAAATTTTATGTTTGCTTTCAAGGGGCTGCAAAATATCGGCAAGCATCGGGCTGGCTGGAATCAGTGATAAATTATCAAATCGGGTAGTGTGAATACAGTGCTCCAACCCCTGATTGCGACTACCCGTCATACCGCCAAACGGAAATGCAAACATCATCGGCATAGGGCTAGACGTCGCTTGCAGGGTTTGCGAAAAGAAATTTTCAATATTGGGTTCTGTGATATGCGCGGGATGAATGTCTGTGGCCGCATCGCCGATGATATATTGGGTAGCGTTGCACTGTGGGTCAAGGTCGATAAGTAAGGTACGCAAACCTTGATGGGCGCTCATCGCGGCAAGATTGACAGCAATGCTGGATTTACCAACACCGCCTTTTTGATTAAAAATGACTCGGGTAAGCATTGTGTAACCTAATATTTGTACAAGTAATCATGAGTATGCTAAAAAATCACGATTTTTGCTAGCAAATTTACAAGGTTAGAACAGTTAGGCTTGCTGCAGTGCCTTCACCAGTCGACCATGAATGCCTTCAAAGCCGCCATTTGACATCACAATCACTGCATCGTCATCGCCAATGTGCGCTGCAATATGCTCAATAATCGCATCGGTCGATGTCATCACTTGTTGGTTGGCAGCATTGCCAATCGCATCGGCAACTGACCAATCTAGATTGGCAGGTTGATACCAAATGACTTGGTCGGCGATACTCGCTGACGGCGCAAGCAAACCTTGGTGGGTACCGAGTTTCATGGTGTTTGAACGTGGTTCAATCACTGCCCAGATTTTACGGTTTGGGTTATCCGCAAAACGTTTTTTGGCGCCATCGAGCGTGGTTTCAATGGCGGTTGGGTGGTGGGCAAAGTCGTCATAAACTTCTATATGCTTGCCGTTGTCATCAATTGTACCGACCAGCTCCATACGGCGTTTGATACCCGCAAAATTAGATAAGGCTTCACAGGCTTGTGCAACTGATACGCCAACATTGTAGGCTGCTGCAATTGCCACTAAACCATTATTGACGCTATGTAGCCCGCTCATCTGCCAATTGACTTGTCCCGTGTTACCATCAAACATGACTTCGTATTGGCTTCCGTCTTGTTTCACTAGCTTGACTTGCCAATCCGCTTGGGAATTAGTGGCAGCAATCGCTGTCCGCCAAATCGGGGTCCAACAGCCTTTTTTAAGGGTTTCTTCCAAGCTTTCGGTATCTGCTGGCATGATGATTTTGCCATTTGACGGTATCATACGTACCATGTGATGGAACTGGGTTTGGATGGCGGCAAGGTTTGGGAAGATATCGGCGTGGTCGTATTCAAGGTTGTTTAAAATTGCGGTGGTTGGGCGATAGTGAACAAACTTAGAGCGTTTATCAAAAAAAGCACTGTCATACTCATCCGCTTCGATGACAAAGTAACCTTCATGATCCGCAGTTTTATCACTACCCAAATAACTACTGTGGGCAAACGCTTTTTTTAGGCGTTCATCTGGGGTATCAACAAGTGGCACGCCACCAATCAAAAAGCCGGCATCAATGCCTGCATAGTGTAAAATCCACGCCAGCATGGTGGTAGTGGTGGTTTTGCCATGCGTGCCTGCGACGGCTAATACATGACGGTATTGCAATACTTGCTCTGCCAAAAACTGCGGACCTGAGGTATAAGGAATACGCTCATTGAGCATATATTCAACCGCCTCTATGCCGCGCTTCATGGCATTGCCGACAATCACCAAATCAGGTGCAGGTTGTAAATGACTGGCGGCGTACCCTTGCATAATCTCAACACCCGCATTTTCAAGCTGGGTGGACATTGGTGGATAGACATTAGCGTCCGAGCCTGTCACGGTATGTCCAAGGTCACGCGCAAGCAGCGCCAACGAGCCCATGAAGGTACCACAAATACCAAGAATATGAATGTGCATAAGTTTGCCTTAGGTCAAATACGCATTAGCGGCTAACCAAAGCCGCTAAACCTTGCTAAAAATTAACAATTTTAAAGGACAAATCATGCTTTGTCAGCTATTAAATCCAGTTGCAGGTTAACTTGCTCGCAAACACCCATGTCTAGTTTTCGGCAACCCACCGTGCCAAAACCGTGCCAAAGAGGTACAGAAAAATAGTTTTACAAATTACTATGACAGTGATAAGTTACTATAAATTCACCAAAATAGTGTTTTTGCACTATTTTTATGAAGTTAAAGAATTGAGGAGTGGTATGAAAAGCAGTGAGTTATTAAGCATTTTAAAGCAGTGTCATAGCAATGAGCCAGAGTTTATACAAGCGGTCGAAGAATTCTGGGAAGATATCGCAGCGGTTTATGACCAATCCACTGTTTATCAACACCTTAATCTATTTGACCGCTTAACCAACCCCGACCGTGTTATTCAATTTCGTATAAACTGGGAAGATGACCAAGGCAATGTTCAAGTCAACCGCGGTTGGCGTGTGCAATTTAACAATGCATTAGGTCCTTACAAAGGCGGTATCCGTTTTCATCCCAGTGTGAATCTTTCGGTACTAAAATTTTTAGGGTTTGAACAAATCTTTAAAAACGCATTGACCGGTTTGCCTATGGGTGGGGGTAAAGGCGGTTCAGACTTTGACCCAAAAGGTAAATCAGACGCCGAAATCCGTCGATTTTGCTATGCCTTTATGCGCGAATTAGCGCCTTATATTGGTGCAGATATAGACGTACCTGCGGGTGATATCGGTGTCGGCGGCCGCGAAATTAATTATATGTTCGCCATGTATAAGACGCTTAATCGGGAGTTTACGGGGGTATTAACCGGTAAGACGGTGGGACAAGGTGGTAGCTTGATTCGTACCGAGGCAACGGGTTTTGGTCTTGTGTATTTTTTACAAAACATGCTAGAAGCCCATCATGATAGTTTGATGGCTAAGACTGTCCTAGTCTCAGGTGCGGGCAATGTATCGCTACATGCGGCACAAAAATGTATTGAGCTTGGCGCACAGGTACTGACATTATCAGACTCAAAAGGTACCTTATATCTCAAGAATGGCTTTACCTTAGAGCAAATTGAAGCGCTCAAAACTTATAAAGAGCAAGACAAACGTTTAAAAGACTTCGTCGGCACCAGTGATGACGCTGAATGGATAGACGGTAGCCGCCCATGGCATATCAAAGCCGATATCGCCCTACCTTGCGCCACCCAAAACGAAATCAACGGGCAAGATGCACAAAATTTGGTCAATCATGGCGTTAAATACGTGGCAGAAGGTGCCAACATGCCCAGTGATGCCGAGGCCATCGCCATTTTCCAAAGTAATGGCGTCATCTATGCGCCGGGAAAAGCCTCGAATGCCGGTGGGGTTGCGGTATCGGGTCTTGAGATGTCACAAAACTCGGTACGTCAATACGCAACCTTTGCGGTGCTTGATGAGCAATTAAAAACCATCATGACAAATATCCATGACGATTGTTTTAACCATGGTAAACAAGCGGATGGCAGCATTGATTATAAAAAAGGCGCCAATCTAGCAGGTTTTAACAAGATTGCTAAAGCCATGGTGAATTACGGCATTCTATAATAATAAAAAACCTCTCATTAACTTTAATAAATAAAAAGCGCCGTCATTGTGATGGCGTTTTTTATTGAAGCCATAGCAATCAGTCAGCACAAGCCTGAAAAAATTTAAAGCTGGTGCTAGGCAGCCAATTTACATTGAGTTTCTTGTTTTGTAATTGTACAAAGCCCACATGTCCCCCATGCTGGCTGTACAGTAAGCGCACGCAAGGTGACACATCGGCTTGGGTGGCAAGAATGCCCAAAAATGGGTCGTCTTTGGCAGTGATAATCAGCGTGGGTTTAGTGATGTTTTTGAGTACAGGTAGGGCAGAGGCCTGGATGTAATAATTCGCCCCTGTACCAAAACCATGACGCGGCGCGGTATATAACTCATCAAACTCATCAATCATCTTGATATTTTTTAAGGCGTTGATTAATGCTGGCTCGTCTACCTTTTTTAAGGCTTTTTGCAATAAAGGATTGAGCAAATAAGGCGTATACACGCGTTTGGCGACAAAACGATGCATGGCTTTTGCCGAAGTTGTCAAATCGACGGGCGCAGAAATCACCACCGCTGCTTCACAGGCAGCTGCATCGCCTTGCTCACCCATATAACGCGCCAGCATATTGGCACCGAGCGACACGCCACTGGCTACAATTCGGCTATAACCGTACTGAGTTTTTAGCAGGTTAAACATATGCACCGCTTCGGCAGTATCACCCGCGTTATAGTCCAGTTCTGAGGTATTATCCACCCCGCCGCAGCCGCGAAAATGGACAATAACCGCATCATACCCCAATCGGTGCGCTTGGTGGGCAAAGGCAATGGCATAATGGCTGTCGCTACTGCCTTCAAGCCCATGAAACATCACCGCCAATGGCTTATCAAGGTTTGGCTGATTATCGGTATTGGCAAATACAAAGTCATAAGCCACTTGGGTGGTACCGGTACGGTCAGGGTGAAGGTGTCGCTGATAATTGGGTTTTGGCAGTTTGATAAACTTGGGTAAAATGGTTTGAACGTGGGGGTTGGCTAAGAAAAACGGGGTGCGAAATGGCGTTAGGGGTAGTTGATGAATGTTCATAATATACCTAGTGATTGTTATGATTTTTGACTATTTTACGGCTTTTTGACAGTTTTTTCATGGCGACTTATGAGCTAAGTTTGGGGTATTTTGTAGGTTTTTTTGAGAACAATTTTGCTAGGCTATCACTTTTACGCTACTGCTGTGGTTATTTGCTTTTGGTTATTCACTGGCTTTCACAGTCCCGTAAAAGCCGATTTTTTCGCTGAGGGCTTGAACCGACTTTTGCTCAGCCTCTACGGTCAAAACGACATTTTTACCATAATCAACCTTCAAAATCGTGGCATTAAAGCCATCTAATGTATGTCTGACAAAGGACTCATTGGCAAAATCGGTTTCAATCATTATCACGCTTAACGGCACAAACGCGTGCAAATTCATGTTATCAACCACGGCTTGTGCGCTGCTACTATAGGCACGTGTCAGCCCGCCTGCACCAAGTTTGATACCGCCAAAGTAACGCACCACAATGACCACACAGTTACCAATGCCCTTGTGTTGTAACACGTTTAAAATCGGCTTGCCTGCCGTACCACTGGGCTCACCATCGTCATCAAACCCTGCCGAGGTAGTGTTATGCGGGTCGCCAATAATATAGCCATAGCAGACATGGCGCGCATCGGGATACTGGCTGCATAATTGTTCCACGTGAAACATTAATTGCTCGCGGTTATCAATGGCAAAGCCAAAGCCCAAAAATTGGCTTTTTTTAATCTCAAGTGTGGCAGTACATGGGTCGCTAAGCGTGTAATAGGTCATGGTTAATCTATGTTACAATAAACAAAACAAGCAATAGGATAACAAAAAAATGCGTTTAGACAAATTTTTAAGCAAAGCCACCGAGCTATCGCGCAAAGACTGCAAAAAAATCTTGCACGCAGGCGAAGTCACTGTCAATGGCGAGGTGGTCAAAGATGCAAGCCTACATATCGATGAAGTGGGTGACGATATCGAATGGGCGGGTGAGCCATTATCGGTCGCGATGGGCAATCGCTACTTATTATTATATAAGCCAGAAGGCTTTGAGTGCACCCTAAAGCCAAAAGAGTGGCCGATTGTTACAGACTTGATTGATGTACCCCAGCTAGGTAGTTTGCGGATTGCGGGGCGACTCGATGTCGATACCACAGGTGCGCTGCTACTGAGCGATGATGGTGGCTTTTTGCACCGTGTCACCAGCCCCAAACATCATGTGGCAAAGGTGTATGAGTTGACCCTTGCCGAGCCAATGACTGAAGCACAACAGGCATTTGCTATCCAAGAATTGGCAAAAGGCATCATGCTTGAGGACGAGTATGATAAAACCAAACCCGCTGAGTTAAGTTTTTCTGATGCTACCCATGCCAAGTTGGTACTCACGGAAGGCAAATATCACCAAGTCAAACGCATGATGGGCTACTTTGGCAATAAAGTCATTGAGTTACACCGTGCCAGCATCGGTAACATTACCTTGGAAGGATTAGAAAAAGGCGAAAGCCGATTTTTGACCGCTGAAGAAATTGACCAGTTTTAATCATTTAGCGGCAGCGTCACACCCACGATTTTCCAATGAATAAGCCCTTGGCGCTGCAAGTGGAGCGTTAACGGGTAGCCACGCACCTGTCCGGTGACTTCAAAACAGTTAAAACCACAATAGTGTGTGGTCGGTTGGGTCTGCGACGTTGCTGTGGTGGCATTGGGATTGGGCGATTGCAGTTGTTGTTTAATTTTTTGATTAAGCTCAGCTGAATTGCGCGCTAAAATCAAGTCTTTGATATCAATCTTATCCATCGCTACCGCCACCAACCCTCCTAGCAGTTTGACGTTTGTTTTGAGCGGCTCGCTAGTCGCTTGTCCTGTCAGCGCATACTGTACGCCCTCTGGCGTGACGGTATTATCCACGGCTTGATTGACCATTTTATTCACTAGGTCATCAGGGTTTAGCGTGATATTGAGCATCTGCAAAATAGGGGATTTTGCCACATGATTGGCTTTTTCCACCAATACAGGGGTTAGCTGTGATTTGATACTTTGCTGCAGTTGCGTAAATTCAATCGCTGCACTGATAGTGTCTGCTTGTTGTGCATCATAGGCTTTTTTCAGTTGGTACATTGCCCAATAAGGGGAGGCAAATACCCATGCGACGACAATCAGTGCCAGGATGATTAGCAAAGATAATACTTTTTTCATAAATGACTATCAGGGTTAGAGTTTGCTAATTAGTTTAAAACAACGGGCTAGGCTATTGCGTATTTTTCTTGCAAAAAAAGGAAAATATTTTTGCGCTGATAGCCGATTATTTGCTTGATTATTTAACAAAAATCGCCACTATATTGCATATTTTTAAATTTTAGTCTTTCAAAGGTTTGGCAGCTGTTAAACGTTGCTACCGGTCGAACCCACTCTTCCGTACTGTCAACACTATGCTGCCAAAGGAGTTACTATGTCAAAACGCGATTTTTATGAAGTATTAGGGGTAGATAAAACCGCTAATGAACAAGAAATCAAAATAGCCTACCGCAAACTTGCGATGAAATATCATCCAGACCGTAATCCTGATGACCCTGCCGCCGAAGAAAAATTCAAAGAAGCCTCGATGGCGTACGAAGTGCTAAGTGATGACGACAAACGCTCAGCGTATGACCGTATGGGGCATGCCGCGTTTGAGAATGGCATGGGCGGTGGCGGCTTTGGCGGTGGAAACTTCCAAGACATTTTTGGCGATATTTTTGGCGGCATGGGCGGCGGTCGTGGTGGCAGCGCGGGCGGCTTCCAAGACATTTTTGGCGACATTTTTGGGGGGCGCACAGGGGGTGGACGTAGCAGACGCGGCTCAGATTTACGCTATATGCTTGATTTGACGCTTGAAGAAGCGGTGCAAGGGACAAAAAAAGAAATTACCTTTACCGCACCTGCCCCTTGTGAAACTTGTGATGGTAAGGGCGCCAAAGACAGCATCGATATCGTGACCTGCGCAACTTGTGGTGGTGCGGGTGTGGTACGTATGCAGCAAGGCTTTTTTGCTGTGCAACAAACCTGCCCCAACTGTGGCGGCTCAGGTAAACAAATCAAGAATCCTTGCAATGACTGTCATGGCTCAGGTGTTAAAGAAAAATCACGCACCCTTGAAGTCACCATTCCTGCCGGCATCGACAATGGCGATCGGGTACGTTTAACGGGCGAAGGTGAAGCGATTACAGGCGGTGAAAGCGGTGACTTGTATGTTGAAATCCGTGTGGCACAGCACCCTATTTTTACCCGTGAAGGCGCTGATTTATACATGGATGTGCCAATTAGCTTTGCAGATGCAGCCTTAGGTCGTGAGGTGGAAGTGCCAACGCTTGAAGGACGTATCAATTTACGCATTCCCGAAGGCACCCAAAGCCACAAAGTATTCCGTATCAAAGGCAAAGGCGTTACCCCCGTGCGCACCACGATGAAAGGTGACCTGTTATGCCGTGTGGTGGTTGAAACACCGACCAACCTTAACAACGAACAAAAAGAGCTACTTCGTCAGCTACAATCATCCATGGGTGATCATCAACAATCACCACAGAAAAAATCCTTCTTTGATAAACTCAAAGAAGATGTCAAAGACTTGTTTGACTAAGTTTTATTGATATATATTGTTTTATAGAAGTTTCACGTGAAACATTAAACCCTTGTAATGATTGCAAGGGTTTTTTTTGGCATAAGCCAGTATCGGGTTAAGCTAGGATTCAGCGAGACAAGCTGTTATGATTTGAACTTAGAAAGTTATGCAAGAAAATGAGACTAGAAAATCAAATTAGCAAGTTACACTAGGTAATTGGGCGAGATAAAGGATAAGCAAATGGTAAAAATCGGGGTCATAGGCGCAGGTGGGCGCATGGGACGTATGTTGATTCAAGCAGTGGCACAAAATCCACAAACTACCCTTGCAGGGGCGATAGAGCGTCAAGGCTCAAGCTTGTTGGGCGTGGATGCGGGCGAGCTAGTTAATCTTGATAAAACTAATGTCGCTTTGGTCGATGACTTGGCAGCAGTGATTGATGATATTGATGTGCTCATAGATTTTAGCTTGCCTGAGTCGACTGCCAAAAACTTACAACTTTGTGCTGATCAAGGCGTCAATATGGTCATTGGGACAACAGGCCTAAATGATGAACAAAACGCCATCTTAAAACAGGCAAGTGAAAAAATCGCCATCGTATATGCAGGCAACTACTCAACTGGGGTGAATTTAACCCTTAAACTGCTTGAAATGGCTGCCAAAGCATTTGGCGACAGCGCCGATGTCGAAGTCATCGAAGCCCACCATAAACACAAAATTGATGCGCCATCGGGCACCGCTTATATGATGGCTGAAGCGGTTGCCAAAGGACGCGGTCAAAACCTAAAAGACGTGGCGATCTATGGTCGAGAAGGTCAAACTGGCGCGCGCAAAGCAGGCGAGATTGGTATCCATGCCATTCGCGGTGGCGAGATTGTCGGCGACCATACGGTGATGTTTATCGCCGATGGCGAGATAGTTGAAATCACCCATAAAGCCCGTGAGCGCATGACCTTTGCCGCAGGGGCGGTGCGTGCGGCGGTATGGGTCAATGAGCAGCAAACGGGACAGTTTGATATGCAAGATGTGCTTGGGCTGAAAGACTAAATTAACGCATATGGGTTCGATGCTTACTAGATAAGGCTAATGTATTGAAGGAAACAATAATGGGCGAAACAGCAAATATCACCAAATTACCCCCATTTGGTGATTTACTAAATTCAGGGATTCAAACGCTAAAGAATCTTAGTGGGCGTAGCAGTATTAGTCAAAACTTATTTTTTCGTGAGTTTGATAAGGTTGCCCAATTAAGTGACGATCAAAAAAGTATTAGCTACTTAAGCCAATTTGACATTCAAAATGAATATGAGGAAGGGACACCTTGTTACGAGCCACTGACTAATTTGATATTAATGTGCTTATCTGCCATGGGTGTTATCAAAGAGAACTGTTTTAGTTTGCAGCCAAATATTGGTAAAGAGTTTGCAAGCTTAATTACCTTTGATGAAAAAGTAACCATAAAAAATCTTGTTAGGATAGATCCACTTGGCAAGATATTTTTTTGGTTAGCCAATGAAAATTTTTCACAATATCTTATGAAAGGTATCCCAAATAATGATTATATCGCAAACTTAAAACGCTTTGATGAAAAGTCTTTTCAAGATCTTAAAAAAGTTAATCAAGTGGCGTATGGCAAACGTGGTGACCCATTGATTAACTATTTTATCAATGAGACAACGCGCCGCACGTCATTATTTATGAATAACTATCAAGATGCCATGGTCAGTGATGGCAATGTAAAAGTTACCCCAGATATGATATTGACCCAACTTGATAATTTAACACCATTGCAATTTGAATGGTTTTGCCTAAAATTGGTAGAGCGTTCACTAGAGAATGAAAGTCCAGAAAGTAACTTAAGTTCGCACCATACAGGAAAAGCCAATGACGGCGGTATTGACGGTATGATTACTCAAATATTTTCTAATGAAGAACGGCATACGTACTATATTCAAGCAAAACTTTACTCCCAAGGTAATAATATTTCAAATCGCGAATTAAGAAACTTTGTGGGCGGCTATCCACCGCAGAAAGAGAGCCATCATGGTATTTTTATTACCACAACTAGCTTTACCAAACCCGCGCTCGATTATTTTGAAAACCTTGAGTCGCATAGTTTAATCCTGATTGACCAAATGGCACTAATTGAGCTGATGATGGAGCATGAAGTGGGGTTAAAGCAAGTAGATTCTAAGCCAAAACTTGTACTGGACAATGATTTTTTTGAAAAAATTAAGCGGTATTAAAAAAATAAGGTAGATTAACTACCCTATTTTTTACCAAAAAATTTAAACTTCTTTATACAGCTGTTTACCTTCTTCAATAAATTTTTGCTTCATCTGCTCCATACCTAGGCGGACCTCATCGGCAGACGCTTCACCGACTTGACCGACCAACTCAGTATCCACCTGCTTGATAGCGTGGCTGGCATCTGATAACTCACCTGTATCAGGGGTGATGTCTTGCCCAAGCTGTGGCTTATTAAACTCAAGCCCTGCAGCATAATCCCGCACGTTTTGGGTGATTTTCATCGAGCAGAATTTTGGACCGCACATCGAGCAAAAATGCGCCGATTTATGCGCTTCTTTTGGCAAGGTTTCATCATGGAATTCACGAGCCGTGTCTGGGTCTAGGCTCAGATTAAACTGGTCATCCCAGCGAAACTCAAAACGTGCTTTTGACAAGGCGTTATCCCGTGCTTGGGCACCTGGGTGTCCTTTTGCCAAATCCGCTGCATGTGCGGCGATTTTGTAAGTGATGATACCGTCTTTGACATCCTTTTTATTGGGTAAGCCCAAATGCTCTTTTGGCGTGACATAGCACAGCATGGCCGTGCCGTACCAACCAATCATCGCCGCACCAATGGCGGATGTGATATGGTCGTAGCCTGGCGCGATATCCGTCGTCAAAGGTCCAAGTGTATAAAAAGGCGCTTCTTTACAGACTTCAAGCTGTAAGTCCATGTTTTCTTTGATACGGTTCATGGCAACATGCCCTGGACCTTCAATCATAACCTGTACGTCATGTTGCCATGCCACTTGGGTCAGCTCGCCCAAGGTTTTGAGCTCACCAAACTGCGCATCATCGTTGGCGTCTTGTAGGCAACCGGGGCGCAAACCATCACCCAGACTAAATGCCACATCGTAGGCTTTCATAATCTCGCAAATGTCTTCAAAGTGGGTATAAAGAAAATTCTCTTTATGATGGGCAAGACACCACTGCGCCATAATCGAGCCGCCACGGCTGACGATGCCTGTCAAACGATTGGCGGTCACAGGTACGTAGCGCAGCAGTACGCCCGCGTGAATGGTGAAGTAATCAACACCTTGCTCGGCTTGTTCAATCAAGGTGTCTTTAAAGATGTCCCATGTCAAATCTTCGGCAACGCCATCCACTTTTTCTAAAGCTTGATAAATCGGTACGGTACCGATGGGCACGGGGGAGTTACGGATAATCCATTCACGGGTTTCATGGATATGCTTACCGGTTGACAAGTCCATGATGGTGTCCGCGCCCCAACGGGTAGCCCAGGTCATTTTGGCAACTTCTTCGTCAATGCTAGAGCCCAGGGCTGAATTACCGATATTGGCATTGATTTTGACCAAAAAATTGCGCCCAATAATCATCGGTTCTGATTCGGGGTGGTTGATGTTATTGGGAATAATCGCCCGTCCTGCGGCGACTTCGGCACGCACAAATTCTGGGGTGATAATTTTGGGGGTATTGGCACCAAAGTTGTTACCAGCGTGCTGACGCAAATCTGTCAGGTCATGCTGTTTTTGGGTTTCACGGATGGCGATGTATTCCATCTCTGGGGTGATGATGCCTTGTTTGGCGTAGTGCATTTGGGTGACGTTTTTGCCATTGAGCGCTCGTCTTGGCTTATCGATATGCCCAAAGCGTAGGTTAGCCGTGGCGATGTCATTGGCACGCTCGTTGCCGTATTGGCTTGAGAGTTTGGCAAGCTGCTCGGTGTCGCCACGCGCTTCTATCCAAGCTTGACGCAGTTTTGGTAAGCCTTTAGTCAGGTCAATTTCGACATTGGGGTCGGTATACACCCCTGAGGTGTCATACACATAAAACGGTGGATTTTTTTCGCCTTCTGCCTTGCCAAAACCGCCCACCGGAGTATCGGTCAAGGTGATTTCCCGCATCGGCACTTGGATGTCAGGGCGTGAGCCTTGGATGTAGACTTTGCGAGATGCCGGCAAGGCGCGCGTCAAATCACGCGCTTCTTCTTCAAAGCGGTCGTCGGTAGGGTCACGGTGGGCAGGGGTCTTGTGGGTAACGTTGGTAAGTTGGTTCATAGCGAGTCCATGTTATGTTATGAAGTGATGGTTTGCTGGACTCGGGCGAAGATAGGTGAGTGTGACTGTTTCTAAAAAAACTGATTCTAGAAAAAACTGGTTCTAGTAAAACACTCATCTAACTAACCTAATAGACGACTTCCCTACAACGGTATTAACCGTGTCAGGTTCGGCGGGTATGTCTCAGCCGTTGGTATGTCATCCAACTGCACCCCGAGTCAATACCTCCATATTAACAAAAACTCACAGGTTTACCTAATAGATTTTTAGCCATTTTGTGACGATGATTTACTCAACTAAATTACTGATTTTTTTGACAACTATCGGTATGATAGAGGCTCCTTGGTTGTTGAAAATGTTGTAATTATTGATATGGAATGTATCGGTTTGTGGAATCGTAAAGCGACTGGTGCCCGATGGCGGTTAGGGGCGATGGCAGTGTCATTGATAGGGTCGATGTCCCTCAGTCCAGCCGCGATGGCAAAGGATTTGTGGGAATTGTATAGTGCAGCCCAGCGCACCAACGGCAATTGGGCAGGGCAGCAATATGACTATTTGGCAACGCAAAAAAATGTGCAGCTAGCGTTTGGCGATATGCTGCCGCAAGTGGGACTACAAGGCAGTGTCAAACATAACCAGTTTTATCCCAAAGATGATAACATCCCTGACACGGGCAATAGCGTAAGCCAAATTGGTATCGGACTGCGCCAAGCCTTGTTTCGTGCTGATAAATGGGCAAATTATGAAAAAGCCGTGCTCGCCAGTCAAGCCAATGACATCCAGCTATTACAGCAGCACCAACAACTCATCGAGCAAATCAGCAAAGCCTATCTCAATGTATTGCGCGCTGAAGCGATGACAGATAGCCTTAATGCCGAGTTCACCGCACTCAAAGCACAAAATGACATGATGCAAGCGCGACTCGCGCAAGGGGTAGCGGCGCGGGTAGATACCGAAGAGAGCCGTGCAAGGCTTGAAAGCGTCAGCGCCTCTATCGCCAACAATGACGTGGCAATCGTAAATGCCAAACAGCAGTTATCACTGCTCACCGGTCAACCAATCAATCAGCTAGACAGTATCAAGTTACCGCCTGATTTGAATCTTGTGGCAAGTCAAAGTATCGACAACTGGATGCAGCAGTCACAAAATAATAATCTCGATATTCAGTTAGCACAAACCCAAGTGGCGATTGCTAACAAACAAGTCGATTATCTCAAAGCCAATACCTATCCCCGTGTCGATTTGGTAGGCAATGTGGGGTGGCAAGACTATACCCATAATAACCAAAGCGCTATTGATGGCACCAATTATAGCTTTGGGGTGGAAGTGGATTTTCCGTTTTATACCGGTGGGCGGACGCGGGCAGGCGTTGAGCAAGGCAATCTGCAAGCGCAAGCGGCAAAAAGTCGCCTCGCCTATGCGTACCAAGCTGCGATGACTCAAACTAGCCAAGCGTATCTAAATTTGATCGCACAGCGTGCCACGATTAAAGCCCAGCAAGTTGCCGTGGAGGCTAATCGCCGCGTCGCCCAAGCGTCAAAAACAGGCTATGATTTGGGGGTGCGCTCGATGGTAGATACACTACTGGCAGAACGCCAATATCACGCTGCCAAACGCGATTTGATTAATGCGTATTTTGATTATTTAAATGCCTACATTGACCTACAAAAAGCTGCGGGCAATCTGACCGATGAGACGGTCAAAGTGCTAGATAATCAGCTGATGTAATGCTTTTTTTGGCAAAATTTTAAGCTAAAAAACCCCGCCTATCGGCAGGGTTGGTTAATCTAGTAAGCTGACGCAAATGACTATTTAACTTTCGTCCATTCTTTACGAACCGCAGCTTTAGTACCGGCAGGTAGCGGAACGTAGTCGAGTGCAGTTGCTTGTGCATTGCCGTTAGTAAATGCCCAGTCAAAGAATTTAAGCGCTTCTTTGGCTTTTGCACCGCCCGTACGAGGTACGAGGATGAACGTCGCTGCAGAGATTGGCCAAGCGTTGGCTGCTGGCATGTTAGTAATCGTCACCGCAAAACCAGGGTATTGTGCCCAGTTAATGTTTGATGCGGCTGCAAACGTTGAATCGTCTGGCATCACAAATTTACCGGCGCGGTTTTGAAGTTGGGTATAAGCTAAACGGTTTTGTTTTGCGTAAGCATACTCAACATAACCGATGGAGTTTGCAACACGTTGTACGTTGCTTGATACGCCTTCGTTACCTTTACCGCCTACGCTTGCTGAAGCATTGGGCCATTTAACGGTTTTGTCCGCGCCTACTTTTGCTTTCCAATCGCTTGATACTTGGCTTAGGTAGTTAGTAAATACGAAAGTAGTACCTGAACCGTCTGAGCGATTAACGGTAGTAATCTTAGCGGCAGGTAGGGCAACGCCTGGGTTTAATGCTTGGATACGTGCATCGTTCCAAGTAGTGATTTTGCCCATATAGATGTCAGCAAGGACGGTGCCCGATAGTTTTAATTGACCGGGTTTGACGCCAGCGATGTTGACCACAGGTACGATACCACCAATGACTGCGGGGAATTGGATTAAGCCGCTGGCATTTAGCTCTGCTGGGCTCATTGGCGCATCAGTGGCACCAAAATCAACCGTTTTTGCTTGGATTTGTTTGATACCGCCTGAAGATCCGATACCTTGATAGTTTACTTGGTTACCCGTTGCTTTTTGGTAGTCGCTCGCCCATTTTGAGTAAACAGGTTGTGGGAAGGTTGCACCAGCACCTGTGATGTTGACAGCATTGGCTTGTACGCCTACAGCAGCGAATGCCACACTGACGATTAAATGTGATAGTTTCATAATAATTCCTTGATGGACAAATGAGATGATTGTCAGGGAAGATGGTAACTTAGCTTAGGGCGTCGCCAACTAATGTGTCGCGTTTTAAATCACCCAACGCTGAAAAATTGTTGCCATGTTAATGTAACAAAATGTCAAATCTATTACGGTTATGTTAAAGTTTGATGACATTGAAATGTTTGTTAGGTTTTTTGCTCGGTTTATATGATGCAATATCAGCGAATAGGCGCGCTATTTTTCATCATTTTGTCGTAATTTTTAGTTATAGTTAGCTTTTCTTTAACGGCTTTTTTAATCACAATTTTGCACAGTCCATGAGTCACAATCCATGAGTTAGGAAGGGAAATATGAATTTAATTGGTGAGCATTTATCAAAAAGTTATGACCAAGATTTACAAAACTTGGTCAATTTATTTTTAAAAATGGGTGGCATGGCAGAAGCCAATCTCACCAAAGCAATTGAATCTTTGGTAAAAAGTGATGTGGCGCTTGCCGAAGATGTCATTGATGGTGACAAAGAAATCAACTTTACTGAGCAGCAGCTTGATGATTTGGTGGTCAAAGTATTGGCACGTCGTCAACCTGCTGCTACCGACTTACGCCTAATCATGGCAGTGAGCAAATGCAGTGCTGACATTGAGCGTATTGGTGATGAAGCCAAAAAAATCGCCAAGATGGCGCGCCGTGCCACCCGTGAAGGTCAATCACCGATTGGGTATCATGAAGCGCATCAAATGGGTAATTTTGTGCAGATGATGCTAAAAAATGCGCTAGAAGCCTTTGCCAAGTTTGATGCAACAGGTGCTTACCAAGTGATAGAGCAGGATAGTGAAATTGATGCAATGTACAAATCTGCGTCACGCGCGATGATGACATACATCATGGAAGATGGTCGCTATGTAGCAAAAGTCATTGATATTTTATGGGTGCTACGTTCGATAGAGCGTATTGGTGCGCATGCGCGTAATATCTCTGAGCAATTGATTTTTTGTATTACCGGTGAAGATGTGCGTTATCAAAAACTGGGCGCCAAAAAGGACAGCGCGCTGAATCCCGAAGCTAGCAATGAAATCGCTGATGCCTCACTAGATTATCAACCGAGTAATGGCGAAAACTAACGTTTTTTAGTCAAACCTGCTCTTAGCCGGAATTGGTTGTCAGGGTTAGGTTATTTTAATGGACGGTTGCATGGTATTTTTAAGTGATTCTGCTACACTGTAGCCTATTAATTTTTGGTGAAAAAACGATAGGAAACACCATGTCTAGCGAATCACTTAATAGCCCAATCCCCCCATCCACTGGGGAAAATATCACCCAAAAATCGTTACTTATTTTTGACTTGGACGGTACGTTGATTGATAGCGTGCCAGATTTGGCTGACGCCGTCAATGCGATGTTAACCGCGCTTGGCAAAGCCAACTTTAGCGAAGATGTCATCCGCAACTGGGTGGGCAATGGCGGCAAAGTATTGGTGCAACGTGCCTTATCAGGCTCACAAACCATTGACCCCAATCTCACGGAAGATGATACCAATCAGGCGCTTGCTCTATTCTTTGACTACTACCATCAAAACACCTGTGTCAGAACCCAGCCCTATGCAGGGGTGGGCGAAGGGTTGCGTCAGCTTAAAGAGCAAGGCTATACCCTCGCTATTGCCACCAATAAACCCATTGATTTTGTTCCTGCGATTGTCGAAAAATTGGGTTGGCAAGCCCTTTTTGCCTATATTTTGGGTGGCGATAGTTTGCCTGCCAAAAAACCCGACCCGATGCCGCTACTGCACGTCTGTGACAAACTGGGCTTTAGCATCGCTCAAAGCTATATGATTGGTGATTCCAAAAACGATATTTTGGCAGGGCAAAACGCGGGCATGGATACGCTTGGGTTGTCGTATGGCTATAATTATGGGCAGGATATTCGCGATTATCATCCGACCCAAACCTTTGATGACTTTGCCACGCTGACCGAGTTTTTGAGTCATGCACGAGTTTAACTATCATCTCAACTTTGACACGCTGAATTTTCGCGAGCATCCAGCGTTGTATCGGGTGGGGCGCGGTGAGCAAGGGGTATTATTGGTAGAGCCGTATAAATCCGAGATTTTACCGCATTGGCGATTTGCTACGCCAGAACTTGCGCGTGAGAGCAGTGATACCATCTATGCGATGTTTTTGGACTACCTTGCCCAAGGGGATTTTGTCGGTGCTGATATGGCGCGTAAATTTATCCAAATGGGTTATACGCGCTCGCGTCGTTATGCCAATCACAAAGGGGGCAAAAAATACGACGGCGCTGTCCCTGACGCTAAAAAAGGACAAAGTGGGGCGCATGGGCGTGAGCAATTGCCACAGCAATCACAGCAGCTTGAATCCGCACAAATCAAAGCCCAATCCGCGCAAATTTTTAAGCAAAAATGGGATGAATGCCGAGCCAATGCGGATTATAAAGCGCTAAAAAAACAGTTTGAAGCCAAATACGTCAACGACACCCAATACGATAACCTGCCTCCCACGTTTTTTCGCGAGCATCCGTTTTTATAGGCTTGCTATATCTTGCTCTATGATGAGTTAGCACGAAAATTAGGCATTCGTTAATTGACTACGATAACTTAATGCCTCTGTCAGATGCGGTGTCTGAATATTGTCACTGCCTGCCAAATCCGCAATCGTGCGGGCGACGCGAAGGACGCGATGATAGCCACGTGCGGACAGATTCAGCCGACTTTGTGCCATTGCCAAAATACGACTTTCTGCATCGCCAAGCGGCGCAAATTGGTCAAGTTCACTGGGGGAGAGTTCATTATTGGCTTTGCCCTGTCTGGCTTGCTGACGCTGATAGGCTTGTATCACCCGCTCACGCACTACCGCAGAAGACTCGCCCCTCTGTGCTGACTGCAAATCACTGGCAGGCAGGGCAGGCACGGTAATATGCAAATCAATACGGTCTAGCAAAGGTCCTGATAGCTTTTCTTGATAGCGTTTGATTTGCTCGGGTCGGCACTGGCAGCGACCTGATTTATCCCCATAGTAGCCACAGGGGCAGGGATTCATCGCTGCTACCAGCTGAAAATTGGCGGGAAAGCGTACTTGAGAGTTGGCACGGCTGATGACAATTTCTTTGTTCTCAATGGGCTGTCTGAGTACCTCAAGCACCTTGCGATCAAACTCTGGAATCTCATCCAAAAATAACACCCCCCGATTGGCGAGCGTGATTTCACCGGGTTTGGGCGATGAGCCGCTGTAATTATCCGAAATTCGTGTCACAAAATAGGGTCAAAAACCCTTTTTTTTACACTTGAATAACCTAAATTCGTGGCACAAATGTATTGAAATTTGTGGCACAATCTTATAGGATGTCCTAATAACATGACACAATCTTAAAATTGAATTAAGTAACTGATTTAACTGGAAAAATATGAAGCAATCTAGGAAAATTAAACCCACTAGAATTAGTATTTCTGGTCGAATTCCCTATAAGGGAAATAGTATTCAATACGAATCAACGCTAGAAAGAGATTTTTTAATTTATTTTACTTTTTTAGAGAATGTTATAGAGATTGTACCGCAGCCTGTAACCATTAAATTTGAAAAAAATAATAGAACATACCCCTATACACCTGATTTCTATATCGAATTTGATAAAAGTACAAATAAGAAACCATTGATAGTTGAAGTGAAGCCTAAAGAATTATGGCAAGAAAATTGGCGTGAGTGGTCAGTTAAATGGAAAGCGATGCTTAGCTATTGCAAAGAGCATGGCTATCAGTTTCGTATTTTTGATGAGACACGGATTCATCACTTAGCTTTTCAAAACATAGTATTTTTATCTAAATACTTTCGGATTAGCTACAAAGAAAGTGAGGTTGAATTAGTTTTAGAAACTGTTAGCTCGTTTTCAAATCCGACCATTGGTAATGTTATTGATGTTTTAAGTAGCAAAATTGAAAAAGACCATTTGAAAAGACTGCTGTATTTCATGATGTACACCAAAAAAATAGGATTCGATTTGTTTGAACCGATAGACGAAAAATTAGTCGTTTGCTTGAATCCCAAAGAATTTAATTGAGGTTAATAGTATGCCGAAAAATGACAAAATCATTTTACAAAAAGGAAATGTCTATCTTTTAAAGGATACTCAGCAAGAATGTGAGATGCTTGAATTTCTTGCTGATAGCGATGAGTTATACGTTCGTAATTTATCTACCCTAAAGACTGAAATTGTTAAACTAATTGACTTACAAAATGTTCCAACTAATGATGAATACATCAAAACTGATTTAAGTGAAATTTCCGATGAACAATTAAAGAAAGCTCAAGAAAAATATGACGCTATTAAACCATTATTAGAATCTAAAAGTGTAAGTGTGCGAGAAAGAGCAAAAGAAATTAATGTCCCTTTCCGTAGCCTTTACCGATGGCTAAATGCTTATCAAACAACTAACTCTCTAATAGGTTTAATTGATAGAAAATCAGGCTGGGTGGAAGGAAATTCTAGACTAGATAAAAAACAAGAGGAAGTTATTCAGAGGGTTATCGAGAACTTCTATTTAACGAAGGTTAGACCAACCATTGAACAAACCTGTCGTGAGGTTTATCGAATTTGTTATAAAGAAGGTGTTGAGCAGCCAAGTCGTAATGCAATTAAGTTAAGAATCAAAAAAATTGATGAAAAAGAAGCTTTGCAGAGACGTGGCAAACGTGAACTTGCTAAGAATCGTTTCACTCCAACGCCAAATCAATTTCCTAATGCTAATTCACCGTTAAGCGTTGTTCAGATTGACCATACGCCTGTGGATTTAATTTTAGTTGATAGTCAGCACCGCAAACCGATTGGGCGACCTTACTTAACGTTGGCAATTGATGTATATAGCCGAGTTATCACAGGCTATTATCTGTCTTTAGATGAACCTTCCGCAACTTCTGTTGCAATGTGTGTCGCTAGAAGTATTTTGCCTAAAGATGATTTGTTACATCAATTTGGTTTAGATGATGCTGATTGGGCGGTATTTGGATATCCCTATAAGATTCACGTTGATAATGGGTCGGATTTTCAATCGAAAACATTTGCCAAAGCTTGTCAGATAAACAACATCCAGCTTGAGTTCAGACCTGTTGCTCGTCCTCAATATGGTGGTCATATTGAACGTTTGATAGGTACTTTTATGAAAGAAGTACACAATATTCATGGAACAACTTTCTCAAATATTCAAAAACGTGAGGGTTATAACTCTGAAAAAGAAGCTGCCCTTACGTTAGATGAATTTGAAAAATGGCTACTTACGTTTATTGTTAAAGTCTATAACAAACGTAAGCATAGTGCTTTAGGTACAAGCCCAATGGCACAGTGGAAACTAGGTATCTTTGGTAACGACCACCAAGAAGGTATCGGAATTCCTGCATACCCTCAAGATAGTAAGACATTGTTACTAGACTTCATGCCAATTTTTGAAAGAACTGTGCAGCATTTTGGTGTAACGATTGATGGATTACGTTATTACGATACGTGTCTAAATGCTTTTATTAATAAAACAGGAAATAACGGAAAAAAAGAAACGTACATTTTTAAGCGTGACCCTCGTGATATCAGTCAGGTTTGGTTTTACGATCCAATTATTAAAGAATATTTCAAAGTTTGTCTTGCCAATCGAAACATTCCTGCTATTAGCTTGTGGGAACTACAACAGGCTAGAAAATCGATTAAGCAGAAAGGTGATAAGTATTTAAACGATCATCAAGTATACGAAGCTATTACAGAAATGCGCGAAATTGTCGAGAGTTCTACTCAAAGCACTAAAAAAGCTAGACGTCAGCAACAGCGACAAAAATCGCATGAGAAATTAATTAAGCAGGTTAATAAAACCATGATTGATAAAACAATAAGTGTTCAAGAGGAAATATCAAATCAATTAATAGATATAAAACCTAGTGAACCAATCAAGAGTGCAAAGCCAAAAGCAGCTACTAATGAAACTAAAAGTAGCCAAAAACCTGTGGTTGTAGAAAGTGGTTTATTAACAGATACATTTAAATTTGATATGGGTGAGATCGATTAGCCTTAATTAATAGGGGGATAGTATGGATAATGAAGCACCGCACAGTCATATACATGAAAAGTTTCGTCATCTTGTTTTCGCAGACAACGCTACTCGGATAGGCTTCCTACAGGAACCTCGTTGGATTGGCTATGAGGTTGCTAACAAAACTATGGATAAGTTAAGTGAGCTTCTTAATGCCCCAAAGCGAGATAGAATGCCAAATCTGCTTTTGATTGGTGATTCAAACAACGGGAAAACAACCTTAATAAGGCGCTTTGTGAAGTTAAATGGTGAGCCTTACATTGATGAGAATCATAATGGTATCAAACCTATCATAACTGCCGAATCACCACCCACAGCAAATGAAAAAGAACTCTATATCTCTTTAATAGAACGTTTTGCTGTTCCATACAAAAACTCTGATTCATCAGCCAAACTTAGGTATCAAGCGATTCATTTATTTCGAGAATTTCACGTCAAAATGCTTGTTATTGATGAATTTCATTCATTGCTAACAGGAACTGCTAGACAGCAAAGTCAGGTAATGAATGCGATTAAGTTACTATGTAATGAGTTGCAAATACCGATTATTGGTGTCGGTACAAAAGATGCTGTTCGTGTTTTACACACTGATCCTCAACACGCCAGCCGATTTGATGTTATTCAGCTACCTGTTTGGAAATTAGATACCGAATTTCAAAAATTGCTATTTAGAATTGAAGCCACTTTACCATTAAAACATCCATCTAATCTAGCACAAGCAGAATTAGCTACACAGATACATACAATTTCAGAAGGTAATTTAGGCAATATACATCGCTTAGTTACCACTTGTGCAAGAAAAGCTATTGAAACAGGCGAGGAACGCATAACTTTGGATATTATTCGAGATCACGCATGGCTCAAACCAACAAAAGGCTTACGTCAGCTTATTGGCTAAAGCCTTTAGCTGTCAAAACTCCCTTATTAAACGATGAAAGTATTACATCGTGGCTTGTAAGAGCAGCATTAAATCAAGGATGTGATCCTTTGGTTTTGACGCAATTCTACTGGTCAGATTATCGACTTTGGACTTACGATGTTGATAAGGGTTTTAACACCATTGATGATGCCATTCATAGCGAAATGGCAATTTTATCCGATACTGATCAAACTCTTTTCGATACTCAAAATTTAACCTATATCAGTAACCAAATGGGTTCATTAGCTAAAAGTCAGAATGTGAGTAATACATGGACTTTGCCACTATCTAAGCGAAATACCCGATCTAGATTGGGTTACTACTATTGTCCCCTCTGTATGGTGGATGATGAAAAAGCGCATCTTAAAATACATTGGCGTATGAGTTGGAATGTTTACTGTGAGCAGCATGGTGTAAGTATGCTTTCAAAATGCACAGTTTGCGGCATGCCTTATCAACCGAATTTAATTCAGGCTCAGTCACGCTTTATTAATCGTTGTCATCACTGCGATTCTAGAATTATTGATGAATATTGTAGAAACATGATAATTGTTGATGAAGCCTATTCATTACAAGAATTAGCCTTGCAGCATTTGAGAACAAATTCAGCAAACGTATTCGATAAATCGATTGAAGTTCATGAATGGTTTGAATTTATCTTATTTTTAATCAATATTGCACGTAGAACTGCAAAAACACAAAACCCAAATTATATGTTCTATAGATTAATGCAAGAAATGGGGATTGATATACAAATACAAGATAATTCTCGTCCTGAATTAACTGATAGTAGTACAGGTTTAGCATTTGATTATTTATCAAATCATGAACGCATTAAATTCATGACCTATGCTTACTTGCTTTATGAAAAATCACTAGATGATTGGTTAAGTGTTTGTAGCAATTTAAACATCACGCAAAATAGTTTTAATTGGTCTGAAAGAACTAAGATACCTAAAGCATTCATGCCTGTTTATTCAAACCTACCCAATAATAGTAGGAAAAAAAATCCATCAAATTCAAATGATATTAACCCTAAATCCTTGCAATCAGTACAAAAGGCGTGGAAAAGGTTACAACGTAAAATGGAAATGAAAGAGGCTTATGAACAACAACGTATTCGTTCCTTTAACTAGCAGTAACCATTCTATGTGCGATATTTGCAAAAAATCAGATATCAAGGTTCATAGACGGTATAAAGATAAAGCTTACTGCGTAAATTGCTATAAACAGTTTTTTAAAAAACGTCCATGCGTTAGCTGTGGTGATCAATATCGCTTTCATTTAGATGAAACTAAACTTATTTGTCCTACTTGTATGCGTCATCAGCCTTGTATTCGTTGTGGGAAAGATGCTGTCAAAAACGGCACCAATACTATCTATGGGCGTGTTTGCCAAGTATGCAATCAAAATTACTTTAAACCCAAAAAAGTTTGTTTTGAATGTGGTGAGGAAAAATCAAACGTTTCACGATATAAAAATATCCCTCATGATGAGGCAGTTTGTGAAAATTGCTATCACAAGTACACGCATAATACCTGTCCCTGCTGTAAGCGCTATCGCAAACTCATAGATACAGCTAACGGAAAAATGTGTCAAAAGTGCCACAATCAAGGTCAAATTCCTTGTCCTAGTTGCCACAATACTATGTGGGCTGGCGTGGGTGAGCGCTGTTGGGATTGCTACTGGTCAAGCAAAATTTCTCATGAAGTGAAGTTAAATCAGCATATTTTTGAAACACAAAGTATGAAGGACAGTTATGCTGATTTTGTTGAATGGTTTGGTCGAAATAAAGGCTTAGTTAAAGCCAATATCAAGCATAATGACTTTATTGATTTCTTTGTACGCTGTGATGGTTTGTGGGGCAAGATCCCTTCTTATGAGTCATTAGTTAAAGCGTTTAAACCCGAAGGATTAAGACACAACCTTACGGTTCTACGCTGGCTAGTTGACACCCAGCAAATAGTTATTGATGAAAATATCAAAAATCAGGTTGCTGAGGAATCTCGTATTGAAAAACTTCTTGCAAAATTAGGTGATGACACACCGCTTATTATTCGAAACTATTATGACTATCTAATAGCAAGACAAAGGCAAAAGAGTACTGCTTTAAAGACCGTTAGATTAAGCTTACAACCTGTAGTGGATATATATCACAAGTATGAACTCAAAAAAGATTCTACGCCTTCCCAAGCGCAAATAGACGAATATTTAAAGCATAAAAGTGGGCAGTTAAATAGTTTAAGCTCATTTATCGTATTTTTAAGAAATCAGTATCAAATTAATTTGATAGCTAAGTCACCAAGCAAAAAAATAATTGCAAAGATTAAGAAAAAAGACGCAGAAAATGAACTTATGGCTTTGGCTAAATTACCTCTGCCTTTATCAGATGAGAACCAATTAAAATGGATTCAAATGGCATTGGTTTATTTTCATGGTCTATCGCTTAATTTCCAAACAATTAAAAAACTTACAGTCTTAAAAGATAAAGTAGATAATAGTCTTATGATTAATCATGAAGGCAAAAAATTTCCAATACCATTTATCATGAGTAAATATTACTAATTTCAAGAAATAAATGTATTTAGAAACGAGGAAAAGTTATTTCTTAAAAATTTTACTCTTTTAAATAGATGTATACGCTCATTAAATAAAATATAACTTTTTTTAACATGTTAATGAATAAAATTATTTAAATTTTGTTATTGTAATCATTAAAAAAAAGTTGTATTTTTAAATAAATTATATCGATATTTATGGTCAATTTTAATTTTTACTTACAAGGAAAAAAATATGTCTTTATTCGATGTTAAAGTTAAGAGAGAAAGAGCAACTACTGGTGGTAGAACTAGCGGCACAGATACCATCAGAGTAGAAGCGTCAAATGAATCGTCTGCTAGACAAATTGCAGTAGATAAAGCCAAAAATAAAACATCATTAAGTGATGAATATAAATATTCTGTAGAAAGTATTAAGCGTAAATGATTTTTTAAATAAAGCTTATAATGTTTTTAGATCGACTTGATTTAAAATCTTGTTAAATCTTTAGGTTAGTGACAGATTAAGTCCTAACCTTAATTCCTATTAAGTTATCTAAAATCGATTTTATATTTGAACTATATTCAACTCTTTCATCCTCATCCACAGTGATTGAACTAATATAACGACTAATCCTGTTGTAAAGCAACCTTGCTCTTATCATCTCCAAACTATAAGCATGAGTTAAATTCTTACCAATAATATTTAATTGATTATGACTAATCTCATAGCTTTGGTTTAATTTATTATTAACTGAAGTTACGCAAACCATCTATATGTTGCGTTTTTAAATCTCCAAAAACCGAATATATAGTAGTATTTCTATTCTTTCTGCGTAACTCCACTTATTAATTTACTCCACTCTCAACTCTTTATAATTCATTGATTTTAAAAGGCTTAAAATTTAATAACTTTTTAGCCAAAAATTGCAAGCCTAGTATTTACAAGGCTTTAGAAAAAAGAGTTGAGAGTCGGGTTGATTTTATAAAATATAATTAACTCAGCGTTTGGTGGAGAATTATGTATTTTTTTTCTGTGCTTTGAAAGAATCCTATTAATTTTAATCCATTTAGTTTTATCTTTATCAAGCAAAGTTTCTAAAAACGAAATAAGACTATAAACTGTGTTTTTTGGCAAAATTTCAAGCAGGCAATTCATATTTAACGTATGGCTACCTATTATTAACTTCATGAAAAATCATAAAAATTAACATAAATAACAATACTTTAGATGTATATATTATATCAAAATTCATGAACTCAGTAAATAAACAAAAAAGCAAAAGAAATTTTCTCTTGCTTTATTTTTTTGTTGATATTTAGCGTTATAACTTAATAGCTAGGTTTAATGCAATATATTGATTAATAACTTGGAAACAACCCACCTAAGCTAGTCATTCTTTTTAAGAAATGATGTACGTCATTTCTACTCATGGATCTAATAGTAACCCCTGTATCATAATCATGTTGGAATTCACTGTTATGAATGCGTTGTTCGTTATTAGTGCCAACTTCAATCTTTCTATCTCTAAATCCATTGAATTCATCATTTTCGTATTTTAGGTTTGGATTATTGGGATTTAATATCCATTCACCAACATCCATAACTGATTCATTTAGGGACTGAACTGCAGGGTTAAAAAGCGTTTGGGTGTTAGTTTTTTCGTATTCATAGTACATATTTTCCTCGAAAAACTTACCCATTAAGGCATCACAATGGCTACAACTGTTAGCCATATAAGTGCCATTTTCTGTCTTACTGAATCGATTTTTTAACTTAGCAAAATTATAAACAGGTTGGAAAAACTGGTTAATAATATCGATATGTTCTTGGGGAATTTCTCTAATGGTTTTATTGCTCATTCTCACATCATCAGATAAAAGACCATAAACGTATTGCTTATAGTTAACTCTACCCACTGATACTGTCTCTTTGTGGCATTTCCAACAAGTATCTTTAATTAGCTCTAGGGACAGATAACGTTCATTAACGGATTGTCGAGGCAAAAAAGTGAAGTTTTTGGAAAATAATTCTCTTATAAAATCAGTAAGCTCTAAGGTAATTGCATTAAATTTACTATTTAAATTGGTTCCTGTTTCGTCAATAACATAGATATTATGAACTCGCATCGAATTATCTTTATTTTTAACCAATGTAAACACTGGTAAATCTTGAGTTCGGTACATATAATCAGAGGTTAACGCATTGCAATTACTTGCTTTAGAGTCTCTAAGTAGCCAGACGCAACGCACACCTGATTGTCTATAAATTTCTTGTCTTTTTGCAGTTTCAATATAGGATTGGGGAGACCATTGAATTTCAACAGCCATTTTTGCTTTACCCCTTTCAGCATAAATATCTGCAACCCACTCTTGACCATCAGGGGTATGACCAACTTTTTCAGTTTCGACATGCCAGCCCATTTCAAACAGTGTTTTACTTACAAGATATTTTGCAAATTGATGTTCTCTAGACTCACCATTAGTAGAAGCAGGGCAGCTTTCACTTTTAGTTTTATGAGCAAAGAATTGTGTTCCTAAGGCACTGGTTTTTAATATAGCTTTTTCACCACAACACGGCATAGATAAAGCATGATTTTTTTGTTCTGATTTTAAATTAATCCATTCGTCAGTAGATAGTTGAAAGCTATAAACCACTTCATTATCTTTAATACATGAAAATCCCATGTTATCCCCTGTTTTTTAATTAGTTATTGATTAAATTCTCAAAAGTTGTATTAAGATTGGCACCGTACTCTATTTGTGTGTTTTTCTGTGAGTTTATTGAACCAACATATCGACTAAATTTGTTATACAGCAACTTAGCTCTTATTACTTCAAAACTATAGTTACGAGTTAGATTAAGTGAAATTTGGTTTAATTGCTCATGACTCTGTTTATAATTTTCAATTAATTTATTTTCGCTCTCGCTAATAATGATTAAGTCTGCATTTGGCAATATCTGTTTAATATCCTTCTCAATTTTTAAGAGGTTTTTATTGCCAATAACCCACTCAACCTTATTCCTATCAGATAGCTCTCTTAAAAATGAAAGAATGCAGGTGTGGTTAATTTTAGGCAAAATATCAAGCAAACAATTCATACTCAGATTGGTAACTGCAGTTCTTTTTATATCTAAAATAGTTAATTCATTAACCCCTAAGATTGTAGGGGTCTCAAATTGCACTGTTTTTTCAAGCTGGCTAATATAATCTAAAGTAATACTCTTGATTGTATTAACTGCCAAACCTGTAGCTTCTGCTATTTCGCTAAAAGTTTTTTCAAGGCAGTTATCTTGTACAAATTCAACAAGCCTATGCGTTGCCCGTCGCTTATCATCAATAAATTCAAGATTCGCTGTGACTAAGGCATGACAATCTTTACATCGATATCTCGGTCTAATAACTTCAAGCTTAACTGGTTGATTTTGAATAGGTAGATCAGCGAACGTATTCGAACGCTGACCATGTTTATAGAGCTTGCCACCACAGTTAGGACAAATATCTATCTCACCATCATTTAAGACGACAGTGGCAATGATATCGCCATTTTCATTACGATAATCGATGGGTGTTACGCCTTGAAGTTTAATAACATCAATCATTTTCGTTATCGTCACCTTTATCATCCATTAACTTTGTTAATATCTCAAGATCGATTAACTTACCTTCCTTAACATGTTCATAAAGCAGCTCAATCATACTAGCCCTAGTATTTTCGTCCATTTTTAGTAATATTTTGGTGAGAGCAGTATGAGACGAAAGTGCCTGAATAATCGCTTTATCAACGGCACCTTGTAGATTACCTTGTATAGCAACCTCTTTAGGATTATTCTGAATTTGAGAAACAACATTGTTGTCTTTGTTCAAAATTGTCAAAATATGATTAATCAGAATGATTTGCTCTGTCGTTGTCGAAATATCACCAAATGTTTTCTCCAAAACATCAAGAATTTCATTTAGATAAATCATCTGTGTTGGCGTTAATTCATTATTACTATTGCCTTTAATGCCTTCAAGAACTTGATTTCCACTTTTTTCGGCATCACCGCTTTCGCCTGTTGGTGGGGTGCCACCTGTTTCTAGATCTTTCTTTTTAAAGATACTAAATCCTGTTAAAACTAGACCTGACACATCAATTTGTTTTGCGTTAAGACCGTTCAAACGTTTTGCCAACAAGCTACAGAATGAAGCCAAGACTTCTAAATCAGGGTCATTGAAATCAATCAATTGAGCAACGTAGGAATAGACCCGACTAAATTTATTTAGGTCACTTTTAAAACGACTTAGGGTTTGAAGCTCAACATCTAGCTGTTTGCGCTCATAATCAGCTTGTTCTGCACCTGTTTTATTACCCTCAGCTTTAGCCTTGTTGAATGCTGCTTCTTGCGTTTCTATCGCATTCTTAAGCATTGTAATTTTTTCATTATACAAACGTGCTATGCGATCCGTAGCTTTGAAAAGCTCAGCATGGGTGTTTTCATCAACTGTACTTTTACTAACGTCTTGGATAGTTTTAAAACGTGCATTTTTAAATAGTTCTAAGTCATTATCGGTAATTAAACCAACTTCATCAATATTGTCTCTTAGTGTATAAACCACATTGGGATCTTGAACCGATTCAATTTCTGCACCGCTATCATACTTTTTGAAGCTATTTAAAACGTGTTGTGGCTCATTGACAAAATCAATAATGAATACTCTGTCTTTGCCTGTAGTCTTACGATTTAAGCGAGATAGGGTTTGTACCACTTCAATTTCATTACCAATCACTTTATCAATGTACATTGCACAAAGCTTGGGTTGATCAAATCCTGTTTGAAATTTATTAGCAACTACCATGAGGCGGTATTCAGGGCGGTCAAAAGCTATACGCAAATCACTTGGTGCGTCAGGGTTCATGCTAGCTTCTGTGAATTCATCATCATCGTTGACGTTAAAAATATCACCGTTTTCAGCATTTTTATCATCAGCGTGTTTTACTTGTTTTCCAGTGACTTTATCAGAGAAGGCTACTAGAACACGATAGTCTTTATAATCAGGATTGTCATGAATGAATTTCTCAAGGGCTAATTTGTATCGAACCGCAGCAGGGCGAGAGCTAGTAACAATCATTGCTTTTGCTTGACCATTTAGCATATTCGCTACATTGTGATGAAAATGCTCAATAATGAACTTAACCTTTTGGGTAACGTTGGTTGCGTGTAGTGACATCCATTTAGCTAGGGTTTTCTTAGCTTGGCGTTTATTAACACGTTTTTCGTCTTTTAGTGCTTCATTACCAAGCTTGAATGCGGTTCCATATGATACATAACCCTTAAGCACATCAAGAATGAACCCTTCCTCAATCGCTTGACGTTGGGGATATAAATGGAATGATTGTGGTAGATTATCATCAGAAGCTTCTTGACCATCTGCTGTGCGTCCAAACAACATAAGTGTTGAATGTTTAGGCGTCGCTGTGAATGCAAAATAGCTTAAGTTTTGGGATTGCACACGGTTCTTTTGAATACTACTAATGAAATCCTCGATTGTGAAATCATCATTTGTCTCATACGATAGCGTTGCTTGCAATTTAGAAGCCGTTGTACCAGTTTGTGAAGTATGAGCCTCATCGATTACTACTGCAAAATTACGCTTGCTAAGAGTAGAGTTTTCGAGGATAGCTTTCATAACGTATGGGAAAGTTTGAATGGTTACAACAATAATGGGCTTTGCTGAAATTAAAGCACTTTCAAGCTGTTTGCTTTTTGATAAGCCTTTTTTTCCCTTGTCATCACGGCTAATGTTCTCAATCATGCCTTGTTGGTGCTCTAGCTGCTTAATAGCGTCCTGCAACTGACTATCTAAAACATTTCTGTCTGTGATTACGATAACAGAATCATAAAAAGGCTTGCCGTCATCATGGCGTAAACCAACAAGAGAATGACAAATCCATGAAATCGTTGAAGTCTTACCCGAACCTGCGCTATGCTCACATAAATAGTTAAGACCAACTCCATGTTGTTTAACATCATTAATAATCTTAGTGACCGCATCAAATTGATGGTAGCGAGGGAAAATCAAGCGTTCTTGCTCATACCATCTACCAGTCAATTCCATTTTCTTTTTCTTTTCGATATAAATGAAATTATGGAAAATTCTTAACCAATTATCGGGTTGCAATACATAATCATAAAAGTAAGCAATTGGATAATCCTCACCTTTATCAGCATCGGCAGGTGGATTACCTGCATGACCGTCATTTCCTTTGTTAAAAGGTAAAAATTGCGTATTTTCCCCATCAAGCTCAGTAGTCATAGCAATTTCATTTTCACATACTGCAAAATGAACGATTGCACCACGTTTCGGTAAAAGTAATGGTTCTTTACGCTTAGTTTTAGGATCGATGGGCTTACGGTCATTTTTATACTGATTAATCGCATCCTCAAGTGACTGATTAAATTCAGTCTTAATCTCAACCGTCGCCATTGGTAGACCGTTGATAAAGAACACCAAATCAATCGCAAATTCTCGTGTCGGGTTATATTTTAATTGCGGTACAACACGTAGAATATTCGCTTTATACAAACGAATAGATTCTTGATTACGGCTGTCCTCAGGTGCAGATTCGGTTAGTGAAATCTCGCCAGCACCTGCCATTGAGAAACCTTTTCTAAAGACATTAATCATGCCTTTTTTATTGAGTTCACTTCCTAGCCTATCTAATAAGCGATCTTGGGTTTTATCACCGTTTGACTTAACAAGTGCATCCCACTTTTGCGGTTGAGAAACTTTAATCCATTCAAGTAGGTCAGGGGTATAAACGGCATATTCAGTATCGTAATATTTAGTTTCACCAACTTGCCAACCCTGTGATTCTAATTTTTTAACGATATAACGCTCTAAATTACTTTCGTAGTGTGCTTTATCAGATGGTAGTCTCATAGGGCTTCTCTCACATCGATTTTGCCAGTAACTGCATAGGAAATGATTGATGAACGGTATTCTTTCAATTTTTCTATTAAGATATTTTGCTTAGATATTAAATTTTGAATTCTAAGAGTTTCACCTTCTAAATAATTATAAATTTGCTTTTGCTCATCTAGTGGTGGAATAACTATCTTAACTTGACTGAAATTATTGAATCTCAATGCTTGACCATCACGAACAAGATTTGAAGTGGATTGTAATGCTTTGATATATCGTGGAGTTTTAAAAAAATACTTATAAAACTCAGGGTATATAAATTCTAAATTGGGTTTTAACATTACATATGCAGAACTAATCGAACCTTCATTATAACTAAGTTCTAAGCCACCCTGAAAACTACGCATACTAATGACAAAATCATTAGGTTTTACTTTTTTAAGAATCTCAGGGTTTTTCATCACTACCATCAAACGACCTTTTTCAGCCATATATTCATCTTGGTACATTATTCCATGTTTTTGTGAAGCGGTTAATTGTCTATCGTTAGATTCTGCTTTTTCACCTCTTTCGGTAAAATAGAATTTACTTGGTACAACTTCCCAATGCTCAGGGACTTCACCTAACCATTCAACACCACTATCTTTCATAGGTGCATTGGGATTTAGACCTTTAGTAACAGCATGTGAGATGATCGATTTACGCTGTTCATCTAAAAGCTTGATAAGTTGTTCTTGTTTGGAAATTAAATTGTCGATTTTGAGGATTTCTTTATCTAAAAATTTAGATATTTTTAATTGATCATCTAAACTTGGTAAAAACAGGCTAATGTTACGCAAAAGGTGCCATTTAACCTGTCTTTGAATAGTTCCAACACTTAAAGATGATAATGAAAATTGTGATACAGAAATATTATCCTTTAAGAGGTATTTTAAATAACTGGGATCAGCTTTCTCTTTATCTGTAGAAAATACTAAATAGGCAGGACTCACAATACCACGATAATTACTGATACCGACGGAACCACGCCAAGCTTGTTGATTGTTCATGACAAAATCATTAATATCAACTAATTGATACTTCTCTAAACTTTCCGATGGTTTGTGGACTAATCCACCCCCTTCAGAATAGGGTATTACACCTCTATCAAGGTAAACAGACAATAGCCCTTCATTGGTTAAGTTAGTAATTTCTTTTTTTGTAAAAAGTTCTTTGAAACTGTATTTTTGCCAGTTCTTTGGTATTTGTTCAAGTAAATTAACACCGCTTTTTTTATATTCATCATAGGGTTTATATTTCATATTAAATTTCCCCCAACAATTGAGCTACCTCTGCAGACAACTCTTTTATCTCTGCCATAATCTCATTCGGGTGACGGGGTTGTTCAAACACATAGTAGTAACGATTAAAGTTGATTTCATAACCGACTTTACCAACCTTACCGTCTTTTTCATCAATATAAGTATCATCAACTACTGCATCAGGGGCATGAGGTAGCACTTCTTTAGCTATGTAGTCATTGATATCTTGGTTGTAGGGAATACGTTCATAATCCTCTAGTTCTTTATCCCAAAGTGGCTCGCCATTAAGTTGAGAAGGTTCGGCTAGTGGATTTTTTACACCAAACCAGTAAGACAAACCGTTCAAGATAGATTTACTTGGTTTAGCCCAAACTTTATAAAGTCCTTCAAAAAATTGATTATGAGAAATGCTTTTATTTTCAACGCTTTCAAGATATTTCGTTAATTTTTCATAGTCAGCGATTTTTAACTTCATGACCTCTGTAGTCGATCTATAATCAACAATTCTTTCAGAGCTTAAATTCATGTCTAATCGCAGTGGACGTTGGACTTTAACTTCACGATATCCAAATTCAGTATAGTCAAAAATTTTACTAACTTTGGATTCTTGAAAGTCTGCGTAAATGCGACTAATTTCATCAATAGCATTTTGGTCAATAAAGATACGTTTGTTACCCTCATTTTTTCGCATTGGCGAACCCATGCCTGTTGCATCGATAAGCTGAACTTTTCCTTTACGATGTTCAGGTTTACGGTTTGAAATCATCCAAATGTAGGTGCCAATGCCTGTACGGAAAAATATATCAGTCGGAAGTGCGATAATCGCTTCGATTAAATCATTTTCTAGCAAATGACGTCGGATAGCGACTGAACCTTTATCACCATTGAAAAGAGGGGAGCCTGAAAGAACAATCGCACCACGCCCACCACCATTTTCGGGGGTTTCAAGCTTAGAAACTAGGTTTTGAAGGAATAGCATTGAACCATCGCTGACTTTAGGGAGTCCTGCATAAAAACGTCCATTTTCTTTTTCGTCTTTATGTTCTTTTTGAACTGCATCCGCATCTTTCGCCCACGACATACCAAAGGGGGGATTAGAACATTGATAGTGGAAACGTTTATCTCTAAATTTATCGTCGCTTAACGTACTGCCTTGCTTGATGTTCTGAGATAGGTCACGACTAGGATCAGATTCTAGCTTTTTAAGTAGCATGGAACCTAATGCAACAGCGTGGGTTTCGGGTTGCAACTCTTGACCATACGGAATAAGTACAGGCGCTACTTTTGAATTATCTTTAAATGTGGCTACATGGTTCATCATGTCTGTTAAAAAGCCACCTGTACCGCAGGTCTGATCGTAGATAGTTCGAATTAAACCGTCCTCTTGGGCGAATAGCGTATCATCAGGGTCTAACAGCAAGGTAGCAGCTAGATGCACGATATCACGAGGGGTCATAAAGTCCTCCGACCCCGTACCTACCTCTGCACCGAAACGGGCGATCAAATGCTCATATACGTTACTCATAGTACGGTCAGGAACCGTATTGGGATGGAGGTCAATATTGGCAAAGATGTCACAGATTCGGTAAAGCAAGTTTGCTTTAGAAAGGCGGTTGATGATGGTTTCAAAATCAAACTCATTAAAAATGACAACGACATTTTCAGAAAAGCTTGAAATATAGTCTTTTAAATTTGCTAGTGTTTTTGTAGAACCAAGATTCGAAAGGTTATATTTTGACGTGTTGTAAAATGGTTGACCGCTTGCATTACAAAGAATAGCGTCAAGTGGTATGCCCTGATCTTTAAACGTATCATAACTCTCTACGACTTTATCTCTAGTTGGCTCTAGCACACATTCTAAGCGTCGTAATACGGTAAAGGGCAAAATAATCTTACCAAAATCGGTATGTGGGAAGTCGCCCCATAAATCATCTGCCACTTTCCAAATGAATCCTGCAAGTGTCGTGTCATTAGTGTTTGGTGCTGTTGCCATGATAAAGCCTTTAATTTATTGTAGAGTTAGGTTTTCAACCATATATTGCAAATAATTATATGTCGAGATTATTTTATTTTCAACCTTGTAATGCAAATAAATGGATATTATTAAAAGATAATTATTTACTCATTTTTACAGATAAATTTAAACGGATATTTTACATATGACTGAAAAAACTAGAAAACTTGCAATGTACTTAGACCAAAACGCTTTAGATATGCTGATAAAAAAGGGAACAGATGCCCATTTATTTGCATTGAAAGAGAGTTTTAACATTGTGTACTCAGATGGAACTTTACGAGAAATATATAAAGCTGGGCATAACGCAAGTGATATCAATGCATCACTAAAATTTACCAAAGCTTTAACGAACTTAGGTGCAGTTTACTTTCAATTACCTGATATCTCGTTAAATACTGATGATAGACCTTATGAATGCACTGATGCACCTAATGATGTCTTTTTACGATTTCTGAATGAAGTTGTTCCATTTGATAAGTTTACGCAACCTTTTGAAAAAATGGGTTTGGCTTTATACAATGGTGTAAAAGATTATGACTGTTTCGGCAATGATCAAATAACTGCCATGTATAATTTAAGAAATTTTTTACATGAAAATTTAGAGCTTTTAGAAGCTGAATTGTTAGAGTGTGGTAATGAGCGCATAGAAAATCATTTACGAACAGCAATTGATGAGTATAGAAAGCAAATATATGAGCTGGATTCACAGCTTGATGAATTCCAAGAAAATGTAAAATATGGAATTGATAGTTTTAAAGAAGCCAATCAGATAAATAGTATTCATAAGACCTTTCAAAAGGCTTATAACATCAATATTGATAACCTAAAAAAAATTGAAGGTGATAATGCTCTAAATAGAATTTTTGATTATATAGATCAAGTAAAGCCTAAAAATACGCCTTCTTTAAGGGAAGCTCATCAAATAATATTTGATGATAACGAAAGAATATTTAATAAAATCCCACATATTTATAGTCTGTTGAATTTAGTTGGATATTATTCCGATGAAAATCTCAATAAAGAAAAAAGATTTCTTAGTTCAACTCTGGACAGTCATCATGCTCAATTAGGATGTTTTTGCGATATATTTGTTACACACGACCAAAAGTTCGCAAAAAAAATGAAAGTAATTTATGAGCACTTTAATATCGGAACCCAAATCTACGATATTGATATTTTAGAGAATCGAATTAGTTTGAAGCCATTATATAACTTGGAATTAGGCATTTTATAGGTTGACATTATAAATTTTAAGGAAATGATTGAAAATGAATAAAATAGATATTGATAAACAAACTTTCTTTTCATACGCCCTTTATATAGGTCGGCAAAGAGGTTATCAAAAAGCATGGGCAAGTATGGTTTTTAAAGCTAATTTCGGTACCAGTACAGTTGGCAAGGATATCTATCACCATACGTTGCCACAAATACCATCACAGGATTTTTTAGAATGGTTTTCTTTGTATGAACAAAAAGTTAAACAAGAATATATAGCACAAAAAAATGCAGAATTTGAAAAAGAACGGCAAGCTGAAATTGAAGCAAAGAGAAAAAAAGACGAGCAGGAAAAGACTTTGCGGAAGGAAAAGGCAAAAAAAGAACGTCAAAAACCCTACATTCAAGCTTACTACGCACAAAGATCACATGACACAAAATTGCTTAAATGGGCGAAAAGTAATGGAATTTTAAATGAATAATAAGGACAAAATTTTCAGATAATCAAATTCATAAAAATATAATGAGCAGCAATGCTCATTTTTTTTGCCTTTTTTCAAGTATCGCCTTACATTACCGATCATGCAAATTTGTCATCATCAGACGATGCAAAATTGTCATGTTCAGATCATGCAGATTTGTCACCTTCTCTAAGAGAATACTAATAAGAATTTAATTTAATTACAGAACTTAAGTTAAAAACGATGATATTAGCAAGTAAGCTAATTGAAACGGTTTATCGCATTCTTAACCCAATTGCTATTATCAGATGATGGATGAATAAATGTTTTAAGTTTTCCACCAAAGGAAGCAGGATAGTCAAGTTTTATAACACCGTTAAATAAAGTCATTGCTCCTAATATTTTCGCAAAAGTACCATGTTCATCTGTAAATTCCTCGTTTTTTTCAGCACGATAAGCAATTCCTTTGAGATTGTCACCAAACTCCATTATGTAATAAGTTATCCCTGAATGAATTAATTTAATTAACATGACGAATTCAGGCTGTCGCTTACTATAGTTATTAGCGAAATTTACCCGATGTGCATCCGCGAATGACATCACATAAAAATCGTCTGATTGTTTAAAACCCTGTTTAAAAGTAAACCACCAAACATTTTTATTGTTATTAAATTCTTTGGCGTGATGCCATATTCGATCAAATCTTGATCTGTTATTGATAATATCAGTATCTAAAAAACAATTTGCTAAGCCTGTTTGACCTGTTGCACCTTGTTTTTCACCCACTGCGTAGTCGATAGTGTCAGGTTGAGGTATGGTTAAAGTTCTAGTGTGCGGATCAATATCAGATGGTTGTTTAGTAACCTTATTAATATTCCTTTGATTGCCTAAAATTAAAAATCTTTCCACTAGCGTTGCTACAGTTAAGTTATTTACAGGACTTTTAACTATACTAATTGGCTCAATATTTTGAGGGCGATTAATGACTTTTATACTCGGTTGCTGATTATTAATAGCATTTTGTTCTATTTGACTTAGTTCAGAAAAGCTCTTACTTTTACTAGGTCGAATCATTACATCGATATCATTACCCTGAGGTTGGCTCATACCTGTAATTGAAGTACACAGTACGTTTCCATCAGAAAATTCAATGCCTTTCATTCTGATCAAAATTTCCTGTTCATGCCAAAACTTTATTTTAATACGCCAATTCTCATTTGAACCTTCCGCATTCTTTGTTTTATTGAGATTTATACTATTAGAAAGATGTTGAATTACATTCTTAGTGAAGTTGTTATGTTTCCATTCATAGATGATGATCGCGTCTTTGAGAGAAAATCGATAAGGTATTTTAATTGGTTGGTCATTTAAGTTTCTTTCGATTTCAAGTAAGTCAGATAGGGTTTGGTAGGAATATGCAGATAAATATCTTTTGAAATCCATTGAATAACCATAATGACTAACAAATAACGTAATTGGATGAATTACATAGGTTTTATCATTGAACTTAACATTGATAGTTGGATTATTGTCATACTTTAAAGTGGGCAAATAATTAAAAGTGTTAAGTTGAACGGGGAACTTATTGGTATTAAGTTGAGCTTCATTTTTTCGCTCAGGCGTGGATTTAATATCTTTATTAACAGCATATAATACATTAGCTGCTTTATTGCTTTCATAAAGAGAATAGATCTCAAAATTAGCAGATGCTTGATTATTGGTTCTGTCAGCAATCTTGATATCAAATTCTTTAAACTCAAAGGTTTCGATTGAACTACCACTTTTCCAAATACTTCCAATAGGTGTTTTATGTAATAAATTAATAGGTAGTAATAATTTTATAAGCCTATCAGAACTGGTAATATATTTTTTTAGTTCCTTATCATATTTAAAATAAGTATTTTTACTAATATTCAAAAAAGTTACTTCAATTCCGATATTGCTCTTGTTAGGACTCATTTCAATGTAGTTTGAATCATACCAAGTAACTACATATTCATCATCCATAAAAAAATTAGGGCATTCTTTGAAATAGTTTTTTAAAGAAAGGCTATTGTTGTATTCAGTTCTTGGTAAATCTTTATTGTCAAAAAAGAGAGGCATATCAATATACCTCTGCTTTTTTGTGCCATGAATTTAGGATGTTTTTACTAAATGTGTGCCATGAATTTAGGATGTGTGCCAGTGATTTAGGATAATTACAGCCGCCTCCCACGAGCGCCACTGCTGAAGTAGTATGATGGACTTGGCGAAAAGGGCGTGTGCCGTAGTCATAATCACTGTTGGCAATCGAGTAGATACTGGCAACTTCGAGCGCTTCATGGTCGTTGAGCGGTGGCAAAATGGTGGGTAGGCGAGATGCCATCAAAGTTTTGCCTGTCCCAGGCGAGCCACAAAATAGTAGCGAATGTCCGCCTGCTGCCGCAATCTCTAGCGCACGTCTGGCTTGGTGTTGTCCTTTGACATCGGCTAAATCTAGTTGATAATTGGCTGATTGGTAGGATGCCTTGTGCTCGGCTTGGCTGAGTTGTTGCTCGTTCATCAAGTGTTGGCACACAGCTTTGAGGGTATCGGCTTGCAACACCTTCACGCCATCGACTTTGACCGCTTCATCGGCATTGTCTTTGGGAACAATCAAGGTGCGCCGGTCTACCTTGAGTGCCCGTGATACTGCCAACGCCCCAGCAATCCCTCGTAAATCGCCATTGAGCGCCAATTCGCCAATAAACTCGTACTGCGCAAGCACGGTTTCATCAATTTGACCACTCGCTGCCAAGATACCTATGGCAATCGGCAAATCAAGCCGTGCGCCATCTTTGGGTAAATCCGCGGGCGCAAGGTTGATGGTTAATCTGCGATTGGGAAATTGAAAACCCGAGTTGATAATTGCAGAGCGCACCCTATCTTTACTCTCGCGCACCGCTGCTTCGGGTAAGCCAACCATGGTGACTGCAGGCAATCCTTGCGATAAATGTACTTCTACCATCACGCTTGGCGCGTTTAAACCCACCACCGAGCGCGTATATACTTGAGCAAACGACATTTTTAAAATCCTTTTTCAACCACTTGGCGGCTACCTTGACACAAGACAGGCCGTTTTTTTATGGCAGTAACTAGACAATTTTTGATAAAAAACGACTAAATCATAGCATAATTCATCTATTTTCTCATCATCGGCTATCTATGATGACTATGTTATAATCACAACCAATATTCCGAGAATTTTACGCTACACGCTATACGAGACTATTATGACAGACCAAACTCGCCCTTTATCTGACAGCGAACTGCCCACCTTTGATCGTCCTGTCGAAATCATCGAAAATCCGTATGCCAATGCCAATCGTAGCTACACGACCCAAACCCATTTGTTTAATGAAGCTATCATCAATAAATACAACCGCTCAGGTCCCCGTTATACCTCGTACCCAACCGCACTAGAATTTGCCCCGATTGCTGACGGCATGGAAGCCCGCGTTTTGGCAGAAAAAGACCCACGGGTGCCAGTGTCCTTATATTTTCACATCCCATTTTGTCGCCATCTGTGCTATTACTGCGGCTGCAATAAAATCATCACCAAGAAAAACAGTGATTCAGGCGACTATTTAGCGTATCTTTTTGCCGAAATTCGGCATAAACGCAGCTTGATGCAAGGGGACCCTATCGTCGAACAAGTGCATTTTGGCGGCGGTACACCCACCTTTTTGACCGATGATGAGCTGGTCAAATTGTGGAACTTTTTGCAAACCCAATTTACTTTTAGCGATAAACCTACCGCTGATTATTCGATTGAAATTGACCCACGCGAATTGCGTCCGACCACGCTTGAGATATTGCGTGGACTTGGGTTTAATCGGGTGAGCTTTGGTGTGCAGGATTTGCAAGAAAAAGTACAAATTGCCGTCAATCGCGTGCAGTCAGAAGAATTGATTCGAGGTGTGATGACGGAAGCTCGCCGCCTTGGGTTTCATTCTATCAATATTGACTTGATTTATGGGTTACCGCACCAAACGGTGGATAGCATGCGCAATACGGTTGAGCGCATCATTGCTATCTCACCAGACCGTCTGTCTGTTTTTAACTATGCCCATTTGCCAGAGCGATTTAAAGGTCAGCGTCAAATCAATGAAGCGGATTTGCCAAGCCCTGCCGACAAACTGACCATGCTCGGTAATACCATCCACGCACTGACTGACGCAGGCTATCAATATATCGGCATTGACCACTTTGCCAAGCCTGATGATGAGCTGGCGATTGCGCAACGTGAGGGCAAATTGCACCGCAATTTTCAAGGGTATACCACGCATGGCAATTGTGATTTATTGGGTTTTGGGGTGTCGTCGATTAGCCAAATCGGTCTGCATATTTTGCAAAATCCAACGGATTTAAGCGATTATCAAAATCTCATCAATGCGGGAAAATTGCCTGCGGTGAAGGTGATTTCTGCGCGCTTGCCTGACTTGCTGCGCCGTTATGTGATTATGAATCTGCTATGCCATGATTATATTGATTTTAAAGATGTGAATGCGCGCTTTAGTATTGACCCGATGACCTATTTTATTGATGAAATCCGCCAACTGGGCGAGATGCAAGCGGATAAACTCGTTGATATGGATGCCAAAGGGATTCGGGTGCTACCAAAAGGGCGACTGCTCGGACGCAATGTGGCGATGGTGTTTGATACTTATTTGGCGAGTAAAGAAGGCAATCGCTTTAGTAAGGTGATTTAGCCTAAAAAGCAAAACACCTGCCAAAATGACAGGTGTTTTACTATACTAAAGGTGGAAGCTTTCGCTCACGTATCCTCTAGCTCACATAGTACGTATTATACGGATTTTATTGAATGAATTCAACACAGCTTAATCAAATTTTCCAAACGCTTTCTTTTGAAAGAATGCAAACTTATGAAAATAAGACCAAAACAAGAGAGCAAGCCGTTGAATTGTACCTTTGGAATGCTCAAATTTCGGGGGCATTTTTGTTTCCATTACATATTTGTGAAGTCACGATTCGTAATGCCCATCATGAGCCGATTTTTGATGAAAAACTATTAAGCATTTATAACAAAATTATCAAAATTATTGGTTATCGTTGTCAAGAAACTGCCAACTGGGTTGCTAGTCATCAAACCGTTACCACACTTATTACTCAAAAGCCTAAAATATAACCTTTAAAGGAAACCCCATGCATCAAATCCCCGCCGACTTACTCAAAAAATCTGCCCACTGGCGCGAAGACATCCAGTTCTCCCAAGACGTACTCGGTAAGCCGTTTCACTTTACCAGCACTTGGGGAATTTTCTCGCCCGAAAAACTCGACGAGGGTAGCCTGATGCTGCTTGATTATATCGAGTTCAAAGACGATGACCACTCAATCGACCTAGGCTGTGGCTATGGCGTACTGGGTATGACGGCCGCCCGTGAATGCCCAAACGGACAGCACCTGCTCATCGACAAAGACTTTGTGGCGGTAGAATATGCCAAAATAAACTGCCAAAAAAATCATTTAAATAATGCCCAAGTTCAGCTATCCAATGGCTTTCGTGATGTTGAAAAAGACAAAAAATTTAGCCTAGTGATGAGTAACTTACCTGCCAAAGCCAGTAAAGAACAGCATTATCTGTATTTACTCGATGCCTACAATGCGATGGAGACTGGGGCACGCTTTTATGTGGTGACCATCAATGGCTTACGTGATTTTATGAAGCGCTCATTTACCGAAGTGTTTGGTAACTCAGATAAAATCAAACAAGGCAAAACCTATACCATCACCAGGGCAGTCAAAGACTAGCGCCCTTCAGCTAAATTCTCACCGTTTGGTTTTTTGATTTACTGTAGGCTCGTAACCGAATGTACAGGGTCTTAGTGACAGTGGCGACCACCTCATTTTGGTCGTCAACCACCTGTACCTCATAGTTGCGGAACACCGCTTTACCATCCTTTGCCAAGGCTTTTATGGTATCGATTTCGGTGTCATCCAGGTGAAAATCTGCAAACACATCGCTTTTGCCCGCTTTAACAAAATCAATGCTCGCCGACTTATCCCATACCACGTACGCATTGCCCAACGCTTGCATCAACAAAATCATCAAAAATGGGTCAGTCATCGAATACAAACTGCCCCCAAACTGGGTGCCAACGATGTTTTGATTGAGTTTGTTTAAGAGTAAACGTACGCGAATATGGTGGTTGGCGAAATCAAGGCTGTCAACACGAATACCCGCCCCAAAATATGGCGGATAAAAGTTAAAAAACTGCTTTAACAGCTTCGGGTTATGAAACGGATTAAGGTAGTCTTTGGCTTGAGATTGAAAGGTTTGGCTTAGCTTAGATAGCTTGGATAACCTAGATAGCTTGGATAAATTGGATAGCTTAGATAACATGGCAGACTCGTTTTAACATGAAAAAAGATATGGTACAACACGTCATTGGCAAAGCAACAATGCTATTGTATGATGGATACAACTGATAGCAAAGCGTGACAAAATAATGGCAAAAGGTAAAGCAAAAAATAACGAAGATGCAGCATTCTGGGAGGCGATTTTGGCGGAAAAAGCGCCATCGCCACCGTGTGAATTGTGTGGACGTGATGAAGTTGAATTAACCCAACATCATCTGATTCCCAAATCCCGCCACGACAAAGCCCGTACCAAACGCGAATTTAGCCGTGATGAAATGAAAAACGACATCGCCATGCTGTGTCCTGCTTGTCATGCACAAGTGCATGAAGTGTTTAGCAACCAAGAATTATCCAGCTACTACCATACGGTTGAGCGGCTAAAAGAACATACCGAGATGCAAAAATTTATCAATTGGGTCAAAAAACGCCCGGCTGGACAAACTATTCGTGTCAAAAGTGGGGGTTCGGATTAGTAGTTTAAGATTGAAATTACTTAAAAGTCAAAACAGTGATATATGAGTATAAATCAAATGCCTTTAAGTTATGAAGAAACTAGACTAGAGATTTTGGATAGTTTATACATACATTTGATTCAAAATGCGAATAATGACCAAATTTCAAGAAGCTCTCTTGATTATCTAATATATGATTTTGAATCTAATTATTCGAAAGCACAAAGATTACTTATTAATTTTTGTATTTTCGTTCTAGCCGAAAATTTATTTCAGGATGCTTATGTATCGAAATTATTGAAATCTGATATCACACAGAGTATCCCATTTAACTTAAGACATCTAATGAATCAATTAGAAGGCGAAGATAGAGAGTGTTTTATAACAGACTTTTGTTTAATGGGTTTTGCAATTGACTAATAGTGAGTTGAACTATAGTAGAAAGGGTTACTTAAAATGTTATTCTTATAAGTACAGTGAATTCTACATTCAGCTACTATTTTATAATATAGATTGAAAATCAATGAAAACAACTAAATATAGTAGCAAAACCATATAAAAGTAAACTAAATCAAATGCCCAAAGAAAGAAAAAGCAGCGTGAATCCAGCCATCGACCCTGCAACCATTGAAATTGCTGCAGCGACTGCCGACCGCAAAGCGCGATTGGATCACTTGATTAAGCGCCTGCCCAACTTGCCAGGCGTGTATAAAATGCTGGGCAAAAATGGCGACATCATCTATGTGGGCAAAGCCAAATCGCTCAAAAGCCGCGTCAATAGCTACTTTGCCAAAACCATCGACCATCCCAAAACGCGGGCGCTGGTGCAACGTATCGACAACATCGAAACCATCATAACCCGCTCTGAGACCGAAGCGCTGCTGCTTGAGCAAAACCTCATCAAGCTACATCGCCCGCCCTACAACGTGCTACTGCGTGATGATAAATCCTATCTGTACGTGTTTATCTCAGCCGATAAACCTTATCCAAGACTTGCCTATGGGCGCGGTAAAGGACAACACCAAAAAGGCAGATTTTTTGGACCTTTTCCTTCGGCGCATGCCGCCAAGCAAACCTTGTTAATGATGCAAAAAATGTTTATGGTGCGCCAATGTACCAATGCATTTTTTGCCCAGCGTCAACGCCCTTGTCTAGAGTACCAAATCAAACGCTGTAAAGCGCCGTGTGTCGGGCTGGTATCGCCCGAAGACTATGCCGATGACGTCAACAACACCATTCGATTTTTAAAAGGTGAAGGCACGGATTTGCAAGTCAAATTGGTGGGTAAAATGGAGCAAGCGGCTGAAGACATGAACTTTGAGCAAGCCGCCTTGTATCGCGACCAACTCTCGATGCTACGCGAAGTACAAGCCAAACAAGCAGTATATACGGTCAAAGGTGAAGCCGATATCATCGCCATCGCCAGTCAAGCGGGCATTACCTGTGTGCATGTCATGAATGTGCGTAATGGGCAGGTTTTGGGTGGCAACAATTATTTTCCTGATGTGGATAGTGAAAATGACATAGCGGATAACTTGTCTGAGTTTGTCAGCTCATTTTATTTTCAAGTCAGTGATGATTTGCCCGAAGAGCTGATTATAAGTCATGAGTTGCCCGACCAAAACGCGATGACAGAAGCCTTAACTGAAACCTTTGGCAAAAAGGTGACGATAAAAACCAAAATTCGCGAGCAGCGCAATGAATGGCTCACCCTTGCCCAAATGAATGCCAACAACGCCCTGCAAACCAAATTGGGCGATTATTTGGAAGTCAAATCTCGCTTTAACGCGCTCAATGAGGTATTAAAAGAGGCGCTGCAAGGCAAATCGCTCGACCGTATCGAATGTTTTGATATCTCCCACACCATGGGTGAAGCCACCATTGCCAGCTGTGTGGTCGCTGACCAAGGCGGGCTACGTAAACGCGACTATCGCCAATATGCCATTCACGGCATCACGGGCGGTGACGACTATGCCGCCATGAAGCAAGTATTAAACCGCCGCTATAGCAAACAGCCACTGCCAGATTTATTGCTGATTGATGGCGGTAAAGGGCAGCTTAATATGGCAAAAGATGTACTGAGCGAGCTGGGGATTTTAACCCAAACCTTGCTCGTCGGGGTGGCAAAAGGCGAAGGTCGCAAGGCTGGGCTTGAGGTACTGCATTTTATTGACCGTGAGCCACTCGATTTGCCGGCTGATAGCAAAGCACTGCATTTGATTATGCATATCCGTGATGAAGCGCACCGCTTTGCCATTACCGCACACCGCAAAAAACGCGATAAACGCCGCTCAAGCTCAGTGCTAGAAGCCATCCCTGGGTTGGGGGAAAAAAGGCGCCGAGAGTTGCTCAATCACTTCGGCGGCTTGCAGCAGCTGCTTGGTGCGTCACAAGATGAAATTGGGCAAGTAAATGGCATTGGTAAAGTGATGGCCAATACCATTTATAAAGTGTTGCATGGCTAATATTAAATTTTTAGCCGTTTTGGATGAAACGGGTAGTTAACAATGATAATGACATGGCATTGTAATAATGACAGAAATTTTTTTTAAATCAATCGCAGCGGCGGATAGTGATATCTGCATGCACTGTGGCGCATGTTGCGCTAACTATCGGGTGTCTTTTTATTGGGCAGAAGGCGAGACACTCGGTATCCCCGAAGAGATGACAGTTAAAGTCAATGATTTTTATACCTGTATGAAAGGTACCGAAACAAAGCCGGTCAGATGCGTGGCACTCGCTGGCGAAGTCGGTAACTCGGTGGCTTGCCAAATCTATGATAAACGCTCAAGCACCTGCCAATCGGTACAAGTCGGTGACGAGCAATGTATCAAAGCCCGTCATCACTATGGGTTATCTAATGATATCCTTAGTCAAGTGCCTGTTTAATGGCTTTGTGATAAACGAACAGTCAGCTGTTTTTCCACTTCGGTTTTAAGCCATTGATTCAAATCCTCATTCATCAGCGTCATTGATTCGAGCAAATAGTTGTCGATATAGCCTTGCAGCTGTTTGACGATATCTTGTTTGATTTGTTCAATAGCGGGCGTGGTGGCGATAGATGGATTGTCAATATCGGCAACTGGGTCAGTAACGCGCGTTTCTTGGGTCATCACTGCCGCTTTTGGGTCATCAGCTAACGGCTCAGCCTCAGCAAAGTTATCAGTGTTATCAGCGGTATCAGTGTGATCAATGGCATAGACCATCTCACTGCGATGGCGCTCAATCGTGACATCGCTGGTTGCGGTATCCGTGGACTGCGCTTGTTCATCTGGCTGGTGATTTGCGCCCTCGTTTGAGCCAGTTGATAGTTGCGTCGCTGGTTGGGGAGGATTGCTTTGTTTTGCCAGATGCGCTTGTTTGGCAATGGCGCGTTCTTGCTCCAGCGCCGCAATGGCTGCGTCATCTTGTGCTTGGCGTTCGCGTTGTAGACGTTCTTCTTGCGCTTGGCGTTCTTTTTCGTTTTCCTGTGTTAACTGTATTTGTTCAAGGCGCTGTTGTTCAAGTCGTTGTTGCTCAAGGCGCTCTTTTTCCAAGCGCTCGATTTCTAAGCGTTCAGTTTCTAACCGCTCTTGTTCCAGTCTGTGTTTTTCCAATCTTTCTTGTTCTAGGCGTTGTTCTTCAAGCTCGCGCTCACGTAGCTGCGCTTGTAATTTTTCTTGGTGGTCACGCTCGATAGCCAGTAATTCCTCGACTTTATCATGCAGATTAGGCACGCTAAACTCATACTCATCAAGGTCGGTATCGGGGTAAAGCAAGGTAACGATATCATCAAGTTCTTGAATAATGGCGTGTTTAACAGGGGTAGGGGTGGCAAGCCAGCGCTTTGAAAATTGGTGGGAGAAGGCAAATCCTGACATGAATGGTGTCCAGCGTTAAGGATGAAATAGGATAGCTTCATTTAACGAAAAAACGGCTACAATTTCAATAGCCGTTTTCAAAATTCACACCGTTAAAATATTAATGCTATCATCGCAGTGATTACCATTTATCGTGACTGCCATTTGGCAAACAGCAGCGAGCCGTTGGTACCCCCAAACCCAAAGCTATTAGAAATCGCATGGGTTAAGTGGTCAACTTTACGGGCTGTATGCGGTACATAGTCAAGCTTGCACTCAGGGTCTTGATGATCCAAATTGATGGTCGGTGGCAATATTTGTTGTTGCAGCGCCTTAACGGTGAAAATCGCTTCGATACCACCTGCAGCGCCCAGTAGATGACCGGTCATCGATTTGGTGGAACTTACTACCATGTTCTCCCCAAAGATACCCGCAATCGCGCGGCTCTCTGCCACATCACCCGCTGGGGTACTGGTGCCATGGGTATTGATGTAGCCAACGTCACTGGGGGCAATGCCAGCATCACTCAAGGCGTGACGCATCGCCATAGCCGCACCTTCACCATTTTCCGGTGGCGCGGTGATATGACTGGCATCATCACTCATGCCAAAGCCGACAAACTCTGCCAGAATCGTCGCACCGCGTGCTTTGGCGTGGGCAAGGCTTTCCATTACTAGCACCCCTGCACCATCACCCAGCACAAAACCATCACGGTCTTTGTCAAATGGACGACTGGCTTTGGTCGGTGCATCGTTGCGCGTTGATAACGCTTGCATTGCCGAGAAACCACCAATACCGAGCTGACTTGAGGCTTTTTCACAGCCGCCCGCTACAATCACATCGGCATCGCCATACGCAATCAACCGTGCCGCCAAGCCAATCGCATGGGTGGCTGTAGTACAAGCGGTAGAAGTGGCAAGATTTAACCCTTTAATCCCATGACGAATTGCCACTTGTCCAGCTGCCATATTCACAATGGCTGAGGGCACAAAAAATGGCGAGATTTTACGCGGACCTTCGCTATTAAGTTTTACCGCTGTGTCTTCAATGGTGGTGATACCGCCAATCCCTGAGCCGATAATCACCCCGATACGGTCGGGGTCAACCTGCTGTACAGGCGCGGCTTGCAACTCACTAATAAAGCCTGCTTGCTTCAAGGCTTGTGCTGCTGCGGCAACGCCATATTGTACAAAGGTGTCATACCGACGCGCGTCTTTGGCGTTCATATACAAGCCGATATCAAACCCATCCACTGTACCTGCGATTTGCGCGCGGTAGTCAGTGGCGTCAAAATGGCTAATCGCTTTGATACCGCTTTCGCCATTAATGAGCCGTTGCCAAGTGCTCTCTACATCGAGTCCTAGCGGGGTAATGGCTCCCATGCCTGTGATAACAATACGCTCATGGTCGGGGCGTTCGTCGTAGCGGGGCTTTTTTGGGCTAATTTTTGTGGTCATTTTATGCTCGAATTTTTGAATAATATTTTTTGAATAACATTTTATGAAAGTTTAGCAAAAATAGTGTACGAGTGTAAACACAATAACTTTAACGTCTTTAGGTTGATTGTATATAGCTATAGCCCGTTGAACAATATTAGGGCTTACGCCAAGATGACCGAAACCCAGAATAAAGGTTATAAGATAAGCGCTATATATCAGTGCTATCAATGTCATTGTCTACGTAAAATACACACTGTTAAAAACACACCTGCCCCAACACCACTTTTTTATTTGCCCCTGTGACACTGGGTAAGTTACTCGGTACGTTCAAAATTGTCTGCTGAGCTAGCCACGCAAACGCTACGGCTTCAACCCACAACGGCGACAGCCCAATTTTATCAGTAGTTTGTATGCTCCAAGTGGCTAAATTATCTTGTAAACGGCTCATTAAATAGGTATTTAATGCCCCACCACCACAGACAAACAACTCGCCTTGCGCACCATCAGTGACGGACACAATGGCATCGCTGACGGATTTAGCGGTAAGCGCCACCAACGTCGCTTGCACATCGGCAGGTGAATACGCCAAATTGGGGAATTGCTGACCCAATTGTTCTAGCATAGCCTCAAGCCAAGCCAAATTAAACTCCTCTCGCCCAGTGCTTTTTGGGAACGGCTTGGCAAAAAATGGGTGGGTCAAAAGCAAATTTAATAACGGCTCAAGCACTTGCCCTGATTTTCCCCAATCGCCATTGTGATCATAGCTTTGCTCAGTATGACGCTGACACCAAGCATCAATGAGCAAATTTGCCACCCCTGTATCAAATCCAATTACATCATCACTGCCATCAAGTACCGTGATATTGGCAATACCGCCTAAGTTTAAAATCACTTTTGGCATAACTTTATCGGCCTGATAAGGCGGTGTAGCAAACATGGCTTGGTGAAACGCAGGCACGAGTGGCGCGCCTTGCCCACCCACTGCCATATCACGGCGCCGAAAATCGCTCACCACCGCAATAGCAGTGCGCTCAGCGAGTACATTCGGGTCAAGCAGTTGCAAGCTAAATGACCACTGCGGGCGATGGCGCACGGTTTGCCCATGACAACCAATCGCGGTTACTTCATCAGGGGTGACCTGCGCTTTCTCGAGCAATTGATTGACCAAATTTGCGGCAAATTCAGCATAAAATACACTCGCCCAACCAAATACATCCAGTTCGCTCTCGAACGCCAAATTATTATCAGCGATGAGTTGTGCCACTCCGTTTGGTTGAGTGAGTGCTAACAACACGGCGCGTAAATCATCAGGAAACGGCTCGCTCACCGTCGCCAAAATCTCGACAGGCTCATCATTGTCTTCGTCAATCTCATAAAACTGGCACAGCACCGCATCGAGTCCGTCAAGGCTGGTGCCACCCATCATGCCAATCACATACGGCGAGTCGGCAAGCGGATTTTCTTTGCTGGTCATCATATCCTCCATGATGTCGGTAAAATGGCTAAAAAATCCTTCATCAAAAGGCAGGTTTGCAGGTAGTCCAGTCGGCAACGTTTGGCTCATAATTATTCTCGTTAGGGCGGTCAAAGTAGAGAGTGCCTTGATTATAGCATACTAAAAGCCTGCCTTATTTTATCTGCAAATTTGCTATAATGGCTAAACTTCACTTTTTTTCAGCCGTTTTAACCCGCGCTTTTTTCGAGGTAAGCATGACCGATTTTACTCATAAATTTTTAGCAGCAGAAGAACAACTCAAACTCATCCAACGTGGTACGCACGAAATTATTTCGCAAGACGATTTAATTAAAAAACTTAAAGAGAACCGCCCACTGCGAGTCAAAGCAGGGTTTGACCCGACCGCGCCCGATTTGCACTTGGGTCATACGGTTTTAATCAATAAACTCAAGCATTTTCAGGATTTGGGACACCAAGTGTTGTTTTTGATTGGGGATTACACCGCTCGCATTGGCGACCCAACGGGTAAAAATACCACTCGTCCGCCATTGTCTGAAGAAAAAATCCTGGAGAATGCCCAAACTTATAAAGAGCAAGTATTTAAAATCCTTGACCCCGCCAAAACCCAAGTGATGTTTAACTCCGAATGGTTTAGCAAAATGTCGGCAGGCGACATGATTGGTTTGGCAAGCCAGCAAACTGTGTCTCGTATGCTCGAGCGCGATGACTTCTCAAAACGCTATCACAGCCAAACGCCGATTTCTATTCACGAATTCTTGTACCCACTGGTGCAAGGTTATGACTCAGTCGCCATGCAAGCCGATGTTGAGCTAGGTGGTACTGACCAAACCTTTAACCTACTCATGGGTCGTACCTTGCAATCTCGCTATGGTCAAGTACCACAAGTGTGTATCACCGTGCCAATTTTGGAAGGCTTAGACGGCGTACAAAAAATGAGTAAATCGCTTGGCAATTACATCGGCATTTATGACAGCGCAGGCTCCATGTACCAAAAAATCTTGTCCATGCCAGACACTTTGATTGCGCGTTATTTTGAGCTACTTAGCTTTAAACCCATGGATGAAGTCGAAGCCTTGCTAAAAGACATTGAAAACGGGCGCAATCCGCAAGAAGTCAAACGTATTTTGGCACTAGAGCTGATTGAGCGTTTCCATGACAAAGAAGCCGCCGAAAACGCTCACAAATCAGCGGGCAATCGCTTGGTAGATGGTGAGTTGCCATTGGATTTGCCAGAGGTGACGATTAGCCTTGATGGGCAAGCGCAGTTATTTATCACCCAAGTGTTAAACCAAGCCAATTTGGTGAAAAACTCAGCGCAAGCGAAAGACTTTTTGAAAAACCAATCGGTGAAAGTGGATGGTCAGGTGGTGGATGCAGGATTTGCCCTCACTGCAGGACAAACGGTGGTGATTCAAGCAGGCAAAAAAGCCTATGCCAAAGTGACGATTTCCTAAAGTCTATTGCTTAACCAATGGTTTTATTTTAAAATGTAGTGACAATATCACTACATTTTTTGCTTTTTATAGAGGTCAGTAGCTATGACACACTCAACTATGTATCAATTTCGACTTGATGCCAATGAAAAGCGCCAAGCCTTTGAAGTGTTTGACGAACTAGGTATTAAGCCTGCGCAAGCGATTCGTCTATTTTTACGTCAAGTTACGGCAACAAAGTCTATTCCGTTTGACGTCGCAATTCCTAACGCCACCACACAACGTGCGATGCAAGACGTTGACGCCATGATTGCAGACAAGCAAGCCCGATTTAGCAGTAACAAGGAATTGTTTGATGCCCTCGAAAAAGCCGATTAATTCAAAACGCACGAATTTACCAAGAGCCTCAGATTTTACCAAAGATTTTTTGAATGATTGGCAAAGACTAGTGAAAACAGGGCGTTATGACATGGTCAGGCTCAAAGAAGTCATGCTGTTATTAATTGCCAATAATGAGCCGTTAGGGGCAGAGTGGAAAGACCATGAATTAAAAGGAAATTGGGCAGGATTTCGAGAGTTACATGTGGGTGGTGATTTTTTATTAATCTACAAAATTCAAACCATCACAAAATTTGAGACAATTTATTTTACTCGTGTAGGAACACATAGCGAACTATTTGAATAAAAAGGGATTTAAAAATGAAAGCCATCTTCCTCGACCGAGCTACCTTTTCCGCTGATTTAGCATTAACACCCCCACACGGACTGAGCGACTATCAAGTGTATGCGCAAACGCCCAATGACCCCAAAATCATCATTGAGCGCTGCCAAGACGCCGATATTATCATCACCAATAAAGTTGAACTTACCGCCGAAATTATCGCGCAGCTCCCAAAACTCAAACTCATCCAACTGACCGCCACAGGGATGAACAACGTTGATAAAGACGCTTGTGACAAGCACGGCATTGCTGTTAAAAACGTCGCAGGCTATGCGGTCAAAAGCGTCCCCGAACATACCTTTATGCTGATACTCTCAGCCATGCGAGCGGCTCGCCATTATCATCGTGAAGTGGTCAAGGGTGACTGGCAAAAAGATGGTCGCTTTTGTCTGCTTGATACGCCACTCATTGACCTTGAAGGCAAAACGCTGGGCATTATTGGCTATGGCACCATTGGCAAACGGGTTGGGGAAATTGCCAAAGTCTTTGGTATGACGGTATTAATAGCCGAACACCAAAACAAACCGCCAAGAAATAGCGACTATAGCGCGTTTGATGATGTCCTTGCTCAGTCCGATGTCATTACCCTGCATTGTCCATTGACGGAGCGAACGAAGCATTTAGTGAATGCCGATACCATTGCCAAGATGACAAAAAAACCGTTGATTATCAATGTCGCGCGCGGCGGCGTGGTCGATAGTCAGGCAGTGGCTGATGCCGTTACACAAGGTAAATTATTAGGCTATGGGGCAGATGTGTTTGAAGATGAACCGATTAAAGACAACGACCCATTACTCACACTTAAAGACCACCCAAGAGTGATTTTTACCCCCCATAATGCGTGGGGCAGCGTCAATGCCCAGCTTTACCTATGGGACATATTGTGTCAGCAAGTGCAAGAGTTTATCCAACTATCCCATAAGGGAAATAACGAAAAAAACGGACAATAAATATGACAAGTAAACTGCAATTCCAAGACCTAATTATCGGCACAGGTAAAACTGCCGAGCGTGGGGCACTGATTACCGCGCATTACACAGGCTATTTGCCAGATGGCACGGTGTTTGACTCATCGCATCACCGCGGACAACCCTTTGAAGCCGTGATTGGCACAGGGCGGGTGATTAAAGGTTGGGACGTGGGTGTCTTAGGTGGCGAATACGCGCAAAAAATCGGCTACGACAGTCAAGTTGAAGACCCTGCCAATCTCATAGCCATGCAAGTCGGTGGTAAGCGCCAACTCATCGTGCCAAGTCACTTGGCGTATGGTGAGCGCCAAATCGGGAAAATCCCGCCAAATTCAGACTTAACCTTTGAAATTGAATTATTGGATGTCAAAACTCGTGATTGAGATTAAATTGGGTATTTATCAGCATTACAAAGGCAATTTGTATCAAGTATTACATCTTGCCAAGCATAGCGAGACTGAAGAAGAACTGATTGTCTATCGTGCCCTTTATGGCGATTATGGGGTGTGGGTGCGACCGCTTGCGATGTTTGCCGAAACGGTGGAAGTCAATGGCGAAGCTGTGCCAAGATTTAAGCTGATAAAACCGCTAGACAGTTAAGTCTGGCGGTAGTTGATAGGGGGCAGTGATATAAAAATGACTGACAACAAAAAACCCCAAACTAATAAGTTTGGGGTTAATCGATTTATACCTAAGACAAATAAATAATGGTGGCGTGGGGCAGGATCGAACTGCCGACACACGGATTTTCAATCCGTTGCTCTACCGACTGAGCTACCGCGCCATGTTTGTCAGCATCAGTATTTGAGCGGCTATTAAACTAAAAATCGCCAAAGGTGTCAAGCACTATTTTAAACTTTTTGCAAAAAGTTGCTAGTAACTGGCAAAATACTCATTTATATCAACTCGTACATGGCTAAAATACGATGAATTGCGCCGCAGCCAGGTACAAACTTGGTATTGCCTTTTTTGCGCTCAATGTCAGTGACTTGTTTGACAAATTTGGGGGCAAGACCGCGCCCGCGATTGGCAGGATGTAGTACGATGTACTGTAGCAAGCGGCTAGACTCGATGCCTTCATTGAAGCAGCCAATCGCGGCAATCGGTTTTTCATTAAACATTCCCAAATACAGGATATCACCTTTGGCAAACGCCTTTTCAAAAAACGCCACAGCATCACCACCTGTAGCAAACTCAGGTGAGCTGTCGTACAATTTTTCCACCCGCAATTTGAGTTCAGGATCGTCAATGCAGTTGTTTTCAAAGTGATTGATGGCAACGGATTCTAATGGCATAAAGCCCTCCTTGTTAATTAGCTCACGTTTTAATTAGCGCACGTTTTTAATTAGCGCATGGTGATTTAGTATAAAATAGTAACTAGGATACCAACAAACTTGTAATTGTTATCCAGTATTTTTTGCTAAAAATAAAAACTGTCAAGGCGTTGGCCAGGCCTTGGCAAGCCGTGATGGCTTTTTTGTGTTAACCAAATCTTGGACAAACTCTGTGAAATGATAATGTGTTTTTCAAACCAACCTGCTCGATGCCGTCCACTAACGGCGGGCGAAAAAGCCATCGCGGGTAGCGTATTTGGTGATACGTTACAGCTTGATAGTATACGCCTAAAAACCGCATGGTGGGTACTCAAAGGCTATGCGGTCAGTCCCAATGGTCATGTGTATTTTCATCCCGCAGATTTTTGTGATGATTTTAGTCAGCAAAATGTCTATCTACGCGCGTGGCTGGTGCATGAATTGACCCATGTTTGGCAGATCCAACAAGGCGTTAAGGTGTTTCGCCGCGCCCTGCTCGATCGGCGCTATAGCTACGAGCTGCAAGCCAATAAGCCATTTGGTCGTTATGGCATAGAGCAGCAAGCGCGTATGGTGGAAGATTATTATCGAAAACGTGAGCTCAAACAGGATTATGAGCCACTACTCGCCTTTATTCCGTTTGCCAGTTTACAGCCTGCCACCGCCTAGCGCTATCAACTCTCAGTGTCGCTGTCACCACCTAATATTTGTAGCGATTGCGGTGGTTTTTTTAGCATAATTGCTTGATAGATGGTTGTCTTAAGTTTCAGTTAAGCTAAATCTGTATGATAGCCTCATCCTAAATTTGGTTATTATATAATGGCTATTTTTTGGTGCATTTAGATAAGGTGAGTAATCGTATGTCAGTGAATAACTCTCGATGGGTAGCATGGCGTCAGCAAGGTATTAATACTAAAAGTGTCAGTACTCAAGGTATCAATGCTTATGTGATGATGGGTATGGTCGCGCTATTTTTGACCCTGACCGCAAACGTTACTTTCTTTGATAAAGCCACTGAAGTCTATCCGTTTGCCCAGCATATTGGCTTTATAGGCTCATTGCCGTTGGTGCTATGCGGTGTGATGCTACTGGTTATTGTGCTGCTTAGCTATCGTTACACCCTTAAAGCAGTATTGATTTTTTTGCTATTGACCGCGGCAGTCACGGCGTATTTTACTGATACCTATGGCACTGTCTATGATGTCAATATGCTACAAAATGCGCTACAAACCGATAAAGCAGAAAGCGCCGATTTGTTTAATGTCAATTTTATCTTACGCATTTTATTGCTTGGGGTATTGCCTAGTGTATGGGTGGCGTGGCAAAAGGTCACATTTCCCCCCATCAAGCGCAGTCTATTGCAGCGCGGCTTGACGTATTTGGTCAGTCTCGGCTTGGTGGTGTTACCAATTTTGGCGATGAGTAAAAATTACGCCAGTTTTTTCCGTGAACATAAACAGCTTCGTAGTTATACCAATCCTGCAACCCCTGTATATGCACTGGGTAAACTTGCCAGTATACAGCTCAAACAAGCACAAGCTCCCAAAACCCAAATCATGCATGCAACCGATGCGGTGCAGGTGAGCAATCCCACCACCCGTAAGCCAAAACTGGTGGTTTTTGTAGTCGGAGAAACCGCGCGCGCCGACCATGTGCAGCTAAATGGGTATAACCGAACCACCTTCCCGCAGATGGCAGCGACGGCTGGGGTAACTAATTTTAACCAAGTCATCGCCTGCGGTACCTCAACCGCTTACTCGGTGCCTTGTATGTTTAGTTATGTCGGTATGAAAGACTACGATGTGGATACTGCCAACTACCAAGAAAACGTACTTGATACTTTAAATCGCCTAAAGGTTAATATCTTGTGGCGTGATAACAACTCAAGCTCAAAAGGCGTCACTAATCGTTTGCCCGCGGCAGATTTTGTCGATTATAAAACCGCGCGCAACAATACGATGTGTAATACCAACCCCTATGGCGAGTGCCGCGATGTGGGTATGCTAGTAGGCTTAGATGACTACGTCAAACAACTAGCTAACCAGAATACGCTTAACCAGGACACCCTAATTGTGCTGCACCAAATGGGTAATCACGGACCTGCGTATTTTAAACGATATGATAAGCAATTTGAAAAATTCACCCCAGTCTGCCAAAGCAATGAACTTGCCAAATGCGACCCACAAAGCGTGATTAATGCCTTTGACAATGCGCTACTTGCCACCGATGACTTTTTGGCAAAAACGGTGAACTGGTTAGACAAATATGACAGTACCCACCAAGTGGCGATGCTGTATGTCAGTGACCACGGTGAAAGTTTGGGCGAAAACGGCATCTATTTACATGGTATGCCTTATAAAATCGCGCCTAAAGCGCAAAAACACGTCGCATCGATGTTTTGGGCAGGTAAGCACTCAGGCATTCAAGCAGTGCCATCTAATACTGAGCTCACCCATGATGCTATTACCCCAACTTTGTTAAAACTGTTTGATGTGCGTGCGCAAACCGTACAAGGCAAACCATTATTTATCAAGTAAAGTTATCCAGTAAAGCTATTTGGGTAATTAGAGCCATTTAAGTAATGTTAGACATAACAAGTGTGTCCAACTCCAGCGACAGTGACGGCAAGATATATGGTTCAAAATAGATGAGTATACAGATCGCTAAATTAAAAAATTTTGCCAGTAGGCAGACCGTGCTCGGAATGGTGCTGGCGATTATCTTTACGCTAACGCTTGAGCACAGCGCCATTGATGTAGCCATCAGCCAGTATTTTTATTCCCCCACAGATGGCTGGCTGCTTGCCAAAGAATCACTACTCCCTAACTTAATTTTTTATACTATTCCCAAAAGATTATTAATTGCGTTTGAAGTCTATATGGCAATCGCATGGCTACAACGCTATTTATTACAACGCCATCCATCAAGTCACTGGCTTGCCAAGCAACAGGCATGGTTTAAACCTTTTAAGCGGCTATCACTGACTGAAATAGGCTATCTATTCATCGTGATGGTGTTGGTACCTTTGATTATCGCATCGCTTAAAGGGGTGACTCATGTGGTGTGTCCCAATCACTTGCAAATTTTTGGCGGTGAGTATCCCTATCTAACGATACTAGAAGACATCCAAGCCGGAACCCGCTCAAAATGCTTCCCTGCGGCGCATGCTAGTGCTGGGTTTGCGCTGTATGCTTGGGCGTTTATCCCAAGTCTTTGGCACAAGCGCTGGCAAATCGCAGCGATGGTGACGGTGATAGCTTGGCTGATGGGTGGGTATAAAATGTTAATAGGTGACCATTTTTTCAGTCATACGCTGGTATCTATGAGCTTGGCATGGGGGATTTGCGCGGCAGTGGCATGGGCTTGGTGTCGGTTGTATGCCAAAGCTGCGTCCGCAAAAAATTCATAATGCTAACAGTTAATGGTATAAAAAAGCGTTGAGGAACACCTCACGCCTCTTTTCGGTTGCATGGCTAGCTTAAGCGATTGATGGTCATCACCACTTTATAGCCACCCGGATGACTGGCAGTTAAGCGAGAAGGCAGTTTATCGTTACTGTTGCTATAGCTAAAAGTGGCTGTCCAATCGCCATTTTGGGCATTCACTAGGCGATTAGTGCTGTCTTTTTTATCATTGGCATCACTGGGTGCTGGCTGACCTTGAATCCAGTAAGGCAGCTGTGAGATGGGCGCTTGCCAACCGGTTGCACGTAATAGCAGTTCTTCAGGGGTAGCGGCATTGATAGTGCCTTTTTCGTTGGTTAACGTCGCAGATTGACCATTGTAGCTGATTTTGGTTTGACCCGCATTCATCGCACCGGCAATCTCAATGGCAAAGTTTTGTCCTTGCTGTGTCCAAATATAAAACGCACTGCCTGCCTGCTGCGGCGTGGTCATGCCAATTTTACCATTGATGGTAAATTGCGCGCTTGGTAGCGTACTTGTAGCCGCTTGCTCAGTAGTGGTAGTCGATGGCGTCGTGGCTGTTTGGGTATTGACCACAGGGGTTGTCATCCCTGTGGTGACAGGCTTGGCGGTGATAGGCTTAGTTGTTGCCTGTACTGACTGACAGCCTGTTAGCAGCATGCTACTGATGCCCAAACAGGCAATAGTTAACCCCGTGACTTTGCTGTTGACCGCTGGTAATAAATGCATAATATCCTCAAATGTTAATCAAATTTGTTAATCAAGTTTTCATCAAATGTTAACTGGTTTTGCTCAAGTATGATTGTTTAAAAAACTGATGGGTAAACTATAAATAGCCATTGTTAAGCCTGTTTTGCTTAACTGCTCAAATTGGTGAAAAAGCGGTTGTTATTTATCTCTCGTTTTCCTGTCATTTATCTGCTTTACCACCCTCAGTGCTCGCTAGTCGTCATGCTTAGAGTCATGCTCAGAGACGATTTTAGGCAGCGCTATTGCAGATTTTTGGGTTGATAACCGAGTTCATGGACCAAGATTTGGTTGATGCGAGCCGCTTCTTGTTGGTTGCCCAAATTTAAGTAGGCTTGTTGCAGCAGCAGGCCACTAATCACATCGGGTACGATATCAAAATTATCTGATAACAGACTAATGACGGTGGCGTTATTAGCCTGATGCAGCGCTTGTTGCGACAGTATTTGACGCGCCCTTAAACCGACTTCTTTATCATTGATTAATGCCGTCAGTAGGGCGGTCACTTCTTCATTATTTTGTTTTAAATTGACCAAGGTTTGCGCATATTCGAGTTGATAATCCACGTTTGTGGGTGCAAGGCGAATCAACTCTTTTAACAGTCGCAGTTTACTGACATAATCATCATCGGGCAGTAACAACACCTTGGCAAATAAGATATCGGTATTATTGGGTAAACTGGTTTGCGCGCTATTAAGCAAGGCTAACGCTTGCGCAGTTTGGTTGTTTTTTTGCAAAATATTGGCTTGCATGATGTAGCTTTGCGGTGCAAAACTGTCAAATTGCTCCCGTAATTTGATGCTACTGGCAATCGCTTCATCAAAACGACTTTGCGAGATTAACAAATCAATCTGTTGCTGTCTGGCTTTGAGCACCAAGTCAGGTTGCATCACTTTGCCATAGTAGCCAATCGCATCATTGAGTAGGTTCTGGCGTTCGGCACTGACAGCCAAATAATAATTGGCTTGATCCCTAAAGTTGGGGCTGGCAATCAACGCTTTGAGCAAGCGATCTGCTGCGGCGTATTTTTTTAAATCAATACCCACCAAAGCGGCCAGCAGTTTGATTTCTTCATCTGCTAAAAACTGCCGATTAGCCGTGGCATTGAGCTGTTGCCAGACCTGCGCGCTTTTGCCTTGTTTGAGCATATAGCGAATTTGATAAACAAATAGCGCTTTATTGTCAGGGACGGTTTTACGCGCCTGCGCAATAAACGCAATCACTTGATTACTGGGCGATAAGGCTTGCAGAATATCTGCTTTTAACGTCAAAAAAGCCGGGCTTTTTGGGTTGGTTTTAAGCGCCCGATTAATCGCCACTAACGCGGCTTTGGGCTGTTGAAACTGTAGCAGCAGACCTGCTTTCATGACCAGTAGTGAAGGGTTGTTTTTGATGTCTAATCGATTGAGCGTAGCGAGCAGTTCAGCTTGGTCACGGGTTTCCGTGGGATAAATCCCAATCAAAATCTGACTTAAATCAGCGTCAGGATCGTACTGCAAAATTTGATTGAGCTTTTCACCGGCTAATTCATACTCGTGCGCTTTGAGTGCCAAATGGGTCACATAAAAAATCGCCGGCACATGGTCAGGGTTTTGCTGCTGCCACGCATTGGCAAAAGCGAGTGACAACTGTGGTGGTTCATTTTGTAAAGATAAACCCAGTGCGCGTTCAAATACCGGGGCGGCATCCGCCAAAAAAGACTGCTGCTTATAGGTCGCTAACGCCTGATCGATACGACCGCGATCTGCGGCAAACTCTGCCATCAAAATCGCATACAGGCTTGGCTGGGTGCTGACCACAGCGCCCGGCTGATGAGCAGACTGACTAGCAGATGCAAAATTTGCCTCCGCACTAAAAACCGCTGGGCTAAACAATAAGCTCGCCAACGTGAGTGTAGTCGCGACTACATTTTTGCCTAAAGCGGTAAAAGGTTTAAATACATCAAGCGGTTTTAGGTTAGATTTCAGATTGGGCTTTAGATTGACAAAAAGCTGATGCGGTGTTGATAAATGCATCGGTAAATAAATCGATAAACAATAAGGCTTGACATATTTCGACGCAAAAAAGCGTGGATTGAGGGGACAACCACGCATAGCACAACAAGCCGATGAAATAACCGCTGGAAACAATTTTAGCATTTAGCTCGCTTGGACAGTAACGTACCTAAAAATTACAGTCAGTATTAAAATCCGTGACAAGTAAGATGTAACAAAATGTTCATAAATAAAATTGAATTATACGGGGTCAACGGATTCAACTATGTAGAATTATGGTTAAATCGTATGGATAAATAGCAACCAAACCAGCAGATGTCGCAGAGTTAAGTAAAAAAATATGATGAGAGCTCGAATGACGGTCCAAAATGCTAGGCATGCTAGACAGGGTAATGCTTTAAATTGTAATGCTTTAAAGCATGGCTAAAGAATTTCCCTGAATCAAAAAAGCAGGATGTTTTTCATTTGTTATTAGCAATGGTATAATAATCCACTTTTCTACTTTACTTTTATTAAGTGGTTATTATTAAGTTGCTTTAGGTTTCTTTATATTGCCACTTTTCCCCCTGTGTTATCAAGCATGACAAGCGTCGATAGGCTGATATGGGCTGGATGTCGCTTAGCTAGCACACTTAGCTAGCAAACTTGGGTTCACAAAAATCGGCTTTGATAAACGCGGTCATTTTTAAGGTCATTACGTTATATGCAGCTTCTGGTTATTGGGTTAAATCATAAAACAGCGCCAGTTGCCATGCGTGAGCAATTGGCGTTTGCTGCTGAAGATTTGCCGATTGCCCTAGATTCGCTCAAAGCGATCACCCAAGGCGCGGTGATTTTATCGACCTGCAACCGCACTGAAATCTATGCGCTAGCCCCCGAAGGACAGACCCTTACTAGTACGATGTCACAAGTGATTGAATGGCTAGCGGCTTTTAAAAACACGCCCATGCAAAAAATCGCGCCACACCTGTATCAATATCAAAATAACCATGCACTGCTACATTGGGTGCGGGTAGCGTCTGGGCTAGACTCGATGATTTTAGGCGAGCCGCAGATTTTGGGACAAATCAAACAGGCGGTGCGCCAATCCCGTGCCAAAGAAGGTATTTCTAGTAAACTTAGCTGGGTGATTCAGCAGGTATTTGCCGCCGCCAAACAAGTGCGTAACGAAACGCGGGTAGGCTCACAAGCGGTGTCGTTAGGCTTTGCCGCCGCCAAATTGGTGACGCAAATTTTTCAAAAACCTAGCAACAACACTTTGCTGGTTGTCGCGGCAGGTGAGATGAATCGGCTGGTTGCGACCAATATCGCAGGTTTAGGTGTCGGCAAAGTCATCATCTGTAATCGTAGTCCTGAGCGTGCCGCGCTGCTTGCCTCTGAGCTTGAAACGATTGTGCCGCACATTGAGATTACCCCGCTTGATCAATTAGCCAACGTGTTGCCGCAAGCGGATATTGTAACTAGCTGTAGCGGTAGCCTATATACCTTGATTGATAAAACCATGGTGAAACAGGCGTTAAAACAGCGCCGTCATCAGCCCATGTTAATGATTGATTTGGCTGTGCCTCGCGATATTGACCCTACCGTCAGTGAGCTAGATGACGTGTATTTATACTCAATTGATGACTTACAACATGTGATTGCAGGCAACCTTGAACAGCGTCGCCAAGCTGCCGTAGAAGCAGAATTATTGGTGAGCCAAATCGTGGTGGCGATTGAGCGCAAATACTTGGTGCGCCAAGTGGGTCAGGATATTCAGCAGTACCGTGAGCAAGCCAAACACCATGCGGATATGATTTTAAGCCAATCCTTACAGCAGCTTGCCGATGGTCATGCAGCCGAAGCCGTGTTGACCGAACTGACCCGTAAACTCACCCAAACGTTAACCCATGCACCGTCCAAACTATTGCGGGAAACGGCTAGCGAACAGCCCGTAGAAACCGTCAATTTTGTGGCACAACAGCTGACCCATGCCTTTCGCAAAGACAAATGCCCCTATCTTACCCATAACAACACCCTGCTTGATGACGAGCCAGTGTCACCGTCTTTTGACAATCAATAATTTTCCTATCGCTGAGCTTTTAAGCGCAAGTTTTCGCTACAAGCGGCGGCTAGCTTTTTTGCATCAAATTTGTAATACTGAAAATTGCTCTGCTAACTCTGCTAACAATGGCGTCGATTAGGATTTGCTATGTTTACTTGCCCACCGATACTACCGTATTTTACCCCACTGCCTGCGCTTAGCCTGCAAGGCGAAGCCAATCTTGGCATACCCGCTTGGTTAGCCGCAGTGGAAGCGGACTTGGATAAGGCGCTGGCATCTGGCATACCGATTCGCCAAGTCGTCATGGGGCGCTGCTGTGCGATTGATAGCATGATGGAAGCCTTATTTGAGTTGTATGAGCTCGATCAAACCGATTTAACGCTGTTTGCCACGGGAGGGTATGGGCGTGGGGAGTTGCACCCGTTTTCCGATGTGGATTTATTGCTGTTAAGTCCAAACCCGATTGATGAGTCCTTGAACCAAAAAATTTCCCCGTTCGTCGCTAAGCTCTGGGATATTGGGATTGATCCTGCTTTGGTGGTGCGCTCCGTTGAAGAATGTGATAAGGCTTGTCACGATGATATCACGGTCGCAACAAGTCTGTTAGAAGCACGAATTTTGGCGGGCAACGTTGCCCAAGCTGGGTTGCCGATGCAGCTACTTAATAAAAACTGGTCACAAACCAAGTTTTATGAGGCCAAAATGGCAGAAGCTAAAGAGCGCTATGTTAAACATAATTCGACGGAGTATAACCTAGAGCCTGACCTGAAAAACGCGCCTGGGGGCTTGCGAGATATTCATACTGTCGGCTGGATTAGTAAGCGCTATTTTCGCGTGACAAACTTGTTTGGACTGGTGCAGCAAGAATTTATTACCGAAAAAGAATTTGATGAGCTGCAACAAGCGGAAGATTTTTTGTGGTTGATTCGCCATCATTTGCACAAAATTGCCAAACGCAATGAAAACCGTGTTTTATTTGACTATCAGCGCCTAATTGCTGAGCGTATCGGTTACCGTGACAATTCGCATCCCAATGCCGCAGTTGAGCAGTTTATGCGCGATTATTACCGTTATGCCATGTCAAACTCAACATTGTCTGAAATGCTCACCCAGCACTACTATGAAACCTTGATTGAGGCGCGTCTACCCGATGAACAGCGCCCCGTGAGAAAGGTGATTAATGAGCGTTTTAAACTGGTCGGTGATCGCATTGCGGTGACGCATAGCCGTGTGTTTGCCCAACATCCGACCGCGATTTTAGAAATGTTTTTGTTGATGGGTCAGCAAAATATTCGCCATATTCGTACCCGCACGCTACGGATTTTGAAAATCGCCGCGCGCGGCATTGATGAGCATTTTCGCAATGACCCCGCCAACAAAGCCATGTTTATGGACAATATCAAAGAGCAAAATCTGCTATTTTGGCGACTGCGAGTCATGAAGCGTTATGGCGTGCTAGGTAGCTATTTGCCTGCTTTTGGGCAAATTACTGGGTTGATGCAATATGACTTATTCCACCGTTATACGGTAGATGCCCATATTTTGATGTTGATACGTATGTTGCACCGCTTTACCGATGACAATTATGTTGATACCTATCCGCTTGTCAGTGGTATCTACCGCCGTATTGACCGTAAAGAAATGCTGGTGTTAGCAGCGATTTTCCATGATATTGCCAAAGGTCGGGGCGGTGACCACAGTGAACTTGGCGAGCAAGATGCCATCAAGTTTTGCTTGTCACATGGTTTAAGCCAAGCCGATGCTGAACTTGTCGGCTGGTTGGTGTCTCAGCATTTATTGATGTCGATGACCGCGCAGAAAAAAGACATCTCTGACCCCGAAGTTGTCGCAGAATTTGCCGATAAAGTCGGGAATGTGACTTATTTGAATTATTTGTATGTGCTCACCGTTGCCGATATGAATGCGACCAACCCGCAGCTTTGGAACAGTTGGCGCGCAACCTTGATGCGTCAACTGTATACCCAAACCCGCCGTATCCTGCGAGCCGATATCGATGCGCCGATGAACCGCCAAGACATGATTGCCAGTAACAAGCAAAGTGCCCGTGATTTACTAGCAGGTGATAATGGCTTGGCTGACATTGAAAGCTTGTGGGATGGGCTAGGGGAAGAGTATTTTTTGCGTGAAGTCCCAAGCGATATTGTTTGGCATTCTAAAGCCATCATGGCGCATGATGAGATACAAAAACAACGCACAGAGAGCGAGCAACCTGAGCCGCTGATTATTTTGCGTGAACATCGCGAGTTGGCACTCGATGCCGTGCAAGTATTTATCTACACCCATGACCAATCCAATTTATTTGCGGTGACCATGACCGTGTTTGACCAAATGGATTTGGACGTACTCGATGCGCGCGTCATCACCGCCTCGCGAGATTTTGCCCTAGATTCTTACGTACTGCTTGACCGACATGGCACGCTACTCACCGATACCGAGCGCCAAACTGAGCTCGTTGAGCATCTAAAACAAGCCTTTACTAGTCCAACGCTACCTGAGGTAGCGCAGCGACGCATGCCCAGACAGCTCAAGCATTTTCATGTGCCCACCAAAGTGTCTTTTAATTTTAACCCGCAATCCAATCAGCATATGATGATTTTGGAAACCCTTGACCAGCCAGCCTTGCTTGCGCGTGTGGGGCAGGTGTTTTTGGCACATGATATTGAAGTGCATTTTGCCCGCATTACCACATTGGGTGAGCGCGCCGAAGATATGTTCTTTATCACTGACCATGAGGACAAACCGCTATCGGATGAGCGCCTCGAAAAACTCAAACAGGCATTGGTAGAAACGCTGAATGTCAGTTAACTTGTCAGTGGGAAAAGTCACCTGCAAGCAAGCCCAATCGTAAGTCTAAGCGCAATTACCAGTAAGCTATTGGATTTGATTACTTTTGGGTACGCGCCAAATACACCATTAAACAAACCATGGCAATGAGCGCGATACCTGCCCCCACATAACCCACCATAGCCAGGCCTAGGCTTGCAATCACCAGTCCACCGACGAACGCGCCGCCGCCGATACCAACGTTATAAATTCCTGAAAAAATTGACATCGCTACATCAGTGGCATTCGGCGCAAGCTGTAATACGCGTAGCTGCAAAGCAAGGCTAATCGCCGTAATTGCCAAGCCCCACAGCATCGCTAGGACAAGCCACAAGATTGGCACATGGGGCAGCCAAGCAGATGCTAACAAAGAAAACAGCAGCGTTGCCATCGCGCTAATCAAAAACGCCCGTGGGAAACGGTCATAAAAGTGTCCAAATAGCCAGCTCGCTAGCAACCCTGCCACCCCAAAACTCAGCAAAATAACCGTGGCAAATTGCTGACTAAACTGACTAATCGTCAGCATATAAGGCTCAATATAACTATATGCCGTAAAGTGTGCCGTCACACATAGCACAGTGAGTGTATAGACAGTGAGCAAGGGGATATTATTAAAAATACTGGGTAAACTTGCGGCTGAGCCGACATCTTTGCTCGGCAGTTTTGGCAAAATCCACCACACCATAATCATTGCCAAGAGCGCAGCCGCGCCAATCGTACCAAACGTCATCCGCCACCCGAGCCACTGCCCAATCATCCGACCTAACGGCAGCCCAAGCACCGTCGCCAGTGCGCTACCCATCGACAATAGCCCCAAGGCTTTGGTTTGACGATCTTTGGGCGCCACACGCACCACAAGGCTTGCGGTAATTGACCAAAACACCGCATGCGCTAGCGCAATCAATGCCCGTCCAACCAACAGCATGGCAAAACTTTGCGCCATCACCGATACCGCATGCCCCCCGATAAAGATAACAAATAATCCTATCAATAGCTTACGCCGTTCGATATGGGCAGTAGCAAGCATGGCAGGGAGCGACAAAATAGCCACAATCCAAGCATAGATAGTGATCATATGCCCCACCGTTTCTACCGGCATGGTAAAGCTATGGCCAATGTCGGACAGCAGCGCAATCGGCACAAATTCGGTGGTATTAAAAATAAATGCCGAAATCGCCATGACAATCACGCGCCACTGGCGAATTTGGTTGGGATAGTTGGGATTGGACTGGGTGTGTTGACGTAACTGGTGAAAATGACTCATTGCGGGCAGGATGGCTAAGGCTGATGGCATACCTTAGCGGCTCACTCTATAAAATAAAAGCAATTTTACGTTATTTTATGATGAAAATAGCTTTGGTAGTAAAAAATCGACTCATAGGCTAGCGCGCCAACCCCAACTCACCAAAAAAGCAATACTCACTAGCCAAGCCACATAGGGATAAGGGGTTAGAAAACTGGTAATCAGTCCGACTATTTACCTTTTGACAAAATCGCCACTTGGCGAATATAAGTGTGTAAATCAGCCACACTCTCATTCATCAATTCATCATCTTGGGTGTATTCGGCGTAGGCAATCCAAATCAGCAGCTGCTTGATAGTGTTGAATTCACTGTCAAAAAAAGTTTTGGTAAATTGTTTTAAGGTATTATCATCTTGCAAATTTAGGCGCGTTTGCCAGCTTTCAATTTTGGCTTGTTGCTCAGGGCTAAAGGTATGGCGAAATAAAAATTCGACAATCGCATGCGGTTCTTCTTCAGCCAGCAATTTGCCCAAACGCTTGATGTGGCGTTTACGTGCTTCATGGCTAGTGATATCGGCAAGCTGCAGCAAGTCATCCAAAAAAAACTCACTGGCAGGGAGTGCCTTCATTTGTTTTTTTGACAAATTGGCAAGCGGCTCAGCCAGTCGCTGTAGGCGCTCATGGGCTTTTTTTAGTTCGGTACGGCTAACCGCCATATCCATTTCAGCAAAATTAATCATTTATCAATCTCAAAGTTATCAATCATCAGTACAAAGTTGATTCAGAACGCACTACCAGCGATTTTTTTCACGGTGCTTGATACGTACTACCATCTCTTTGGGTAGCGACTGGGTCAGTGATTCGCCCAATTTCTCTGCGATATACACAGAGCGGTGTTTGCCCCCAGTACAGCCGATAGCGATGGTCACGGTATGGCGATTGTTGTGCAAAAAAGGCGGCAGCCATTTTTTAAAAAAAGCGATAATATCATTCGCCATGTCATCTACTTCGCTATAGTCATCAAAAAATGCTTTGACATCATCATCTAACCCTGTCTGGTTGCGCAGTTCAATCTTCCAATGGGGGTTTGGTAGGGTACGCACATCAAAAATAAAATCGGCATCAATCGGTGCCCCATATTTAAACCCAAAGGATAAAATATTGACGGTTACCGCATTATCCACGCCCAAATGATCGCGGATGACTTCTTTGAGTTGGTGGATATTAAGCAGGCTTGTGTCAATTTTGATATCAGCGCGGATGGCAATCGGCTCTAAAATATCGATTTCTTTTTTGATGGCATTGGGTAGATTACCCGACACCGCCATTAACGGATGCAGACGGCGCGTGGCGTCAAACCGTGCCACCAGGACGCTTTCTTGGGCAGTCACATACAGTATTTTAATCGCCGGTTTGCTATAAGCTTCTATCAGCTTATGATAAACCTCGGCAAACCGCGATAAGTCCGCTTGTGGCGAGCGTACATCGATACCAATAGCGATTTTATAAATTTGGCTGTCATGTACAAGTTTATCAATGGCGCTAGCTACTAGCGAGAGTGGCAAATTATCAATTGGATAATAGCCAAAGTCTTCCATGATATTGAGAACCGATGTCTTACCCGAGCCTGAACGTCCTGAAACAATGATAACTTGTAGCGTTGACATAGTTAATCCTTTACAGATGCGGTGGTAGGTTGTTGATTAAAATCACTAGCCGATTGCTGACCCAATTGCTGACCCAATTGCTGATTCAATTCCGGACTAAATTCCTGATTTAACTCCCGACTAAATTCTAGGTTATCTAAAAGCCGTGTTTTCTTGCCCAAAAAAGCGGCGGTCAAAATTACCAAGTCTTTATCAGTGGGCTTCGGCGGTTGTAATAAGCGATTTTTAACTGCCAAATAATCCACTTTAAAGCCTGAATCAGCCACCGTCACGCGATTTAACTTATCGATTGCGCCGGCAATAATCTTGTCAAAATCGGCAAAATTGGCAGTTGTTAACTCATTGGCAAGCTGTTGCAAGCTTTTTTGCAAGGTGGGGGCAAGTTGACGTTCTGCTTCACTTAGGTATTGATTGCGAGACGATAATGCCAGCCCATCCTCAGCCCGCACGATATCCACCCCGACAATCTCAATGGGGAAATTTAGCTCAGCGATCAACTGGCGGATAATCGCAAGTTGTTGATAGTCTTTTTTGCCAAAAACAGCCATGTCAGGTTGGACGATATTAAACAGTTTACTGACCACCAAGCCGACACCATCAAAGTGGGTGGGGCGAGTGTTGGCACACAAGATTTTACTGATATCGCCTGACAGCACTTGCACGTTGTTAGGGTAGGTTGGGTACATTTCTTCCACGCTTGGGGCAAATACAAAATTTGCCCCCGCCTCGGTAAGTTTTGCCACATCGGCCTCTAGCGTGCGTGGGTAGGTATCAAAGTCTTCACCCACGCCGAATTGGGTTGGGTTAACAAACACACTGACCACCACGATATCGGCAAGTTCCTTGGCTTTTTTGACGAGGGTCACGTGACCGCTGTGCAAATTGCCCATCGTGGGAACCAGCGCTATCTTTGGCGCGGCCGCTTGATGGCGTAAAGGTTTTAAGGTGTCACGTAATGCGCTGATGGTATGAAATACTTGCATTTTTTTGCCTTTATGATTACTAAAAACTATGCGCTGGCGTTGGGAACGTACGCTCTTTGACCGCCTGATGATAGGCTTTAAACGCCCCGGTGATATCCTTGGTTTCGTTATGCTCGTCGGTCAAAAAGTCTTTGACAAACTTGGCAGGTTTACGGGTATATACCCCAAGCATATCGTGCATGACTAGCACTTGACCATCACAATCCACGCCCGCACCGATGCCAATCACTGGCACGGGGAAAGTGTCACGCACTTTTTTGGCAAGCTCAGCAGGGACACATTCGAGCAGTAAAATGGCGGCGCCCGCCTCTACCACTGCTTGACAGTCAGCCATGAGTTTTTCCGCTTGGGCATCGGTTTTGCCTTGTACTTTGTAGCCACCAAACACATTCACTGATTGCGGCGTCAAACCTAGATGCACACAGGTCGGCACGCCGTTGTTGGCAAGCACTGACACGATTTTGGCAAGCTCGGCACCGCCTTCGATTTTGACCACATGCGCGCCTGCTTGCATCACTGCTTGGCTGGCATCGAGTGCGCGCTCAAGCGTGGCGACACTCATAAAAGGTAAATCACATAAAATCAGTGCATGACTGTTGGCACGAGCTACGTTTTGGGTATGATATACCATGTCTGCGATTGTCACCGGCAAGGTTGAGGTTTGTCCTTGCACCACCATACCAAGGCTATCGCCAATCAAAATCGTATCAATCGCGGCAACTTGCATGGCTGCGGCAAAACTTGCGTCATAACATGTCAAGCACGAGAACGTCTCGCCATTGGCTTTGAGTTTGTTTAAGGTGGACAAGGTCACAGGTAATTTAGGTTTGGTCGCTGCGGCAGATGTTGACTCAGTTGTTGAATCAGGGTTAGATTCTAGGTTGCTAACGTAGCTCATGCGGTTTCCTTTAAAAAGCAAGGTTAAAAGAAGTAAAGCTAAAAGAAGTAAAGCTAAAAGAAGCAAGGGCAAAAGAAACAGGCAAAAACAAGAAATAGGAAAAACAAAAAACGTTACTTTATCAATGGTTTAATTTTTTGCGATTTCAAATCCATAGCACCCATAATTTGTTAATTTTTACAAAAATCCATGTTAACCGATATAAGTTAAAGCACGGTTAATTTTTGCAGGCCTTGCCAATCTTGACTGGTCGGTAAGTCTGCCAATTTTTGCCCATTTACCATAAGGGTCGGGTCAAGCTCTAGCATCGGAATTAGCACAAAATTACGCGCAAATAAGCCCTCATGTGGCACGGTTAAACGCGCATTGTTGATTGTGTCATTACCATACAACAACACATCGACATCCAAACTACGCTCACCCCAGTGACGCAAACGTGTGCGCTTGGCAGCGCTCTCCAAACTTTGGCAAAAATCCAACAGGGCTAAGGATGCCAAATCGGTATCAACTTTTACGACTGCATTAAAAAAATCGGGCTGGTCGGTGACCCCAAAGGCTTTGGATTGATACAGTGATGATGCTGTAACATTGGCAAAGTGTGGCGATGCGTAAAACGCCGCAATAGCATTGGCAATATGCTGTTTTGGCGTACCAAGCGCGTTTGCGATATTGCCACCCAAACCGATATAGCACGTAATCATGGCTGATGACCGTCGATTTTGACCGCGCGTTTGCGAGTGCGTTTTGGCGCTGCCGGAGCCTCGTCCTTAGTCACCGCTTCTGCTAAGACTTTGCTATCAGCAACCGCTTTTTTACGCGTCCGTGGCGCTCGCTTTGGCTTTGGCTGTACCAATCCATTGTCAATCAGTGATTCATTGGGTGCCGAATGATTGACGGTGTCAGTGTCAGTGTTAGTGCGAATGTCAGCGCCAATATCAGTATCGGTATGAGTCACTGCCTGATTGTCAATGCTTTGTTTGACGGGTGTTGGGCTGACAGATTCGCCAAGCAAATCATTAGCGGATGTTGTGATATCCGCTTGCTGGCGTTGCTCCAAAATCGACCAGTTTGAGCTGGGGGTGCGTCGCGCACGTTTGGCAGGTACACTCGCTGCCGATAAATAGGCTTTGTCGCGTTTGCGTGAGCGACTCAGTTGTGAATTATTTGGGTGCGAATCATTTGGGTGTGAACTATTTGGGCGTGCACTTGTCTCAGTATAAGCTGATGCTAAAGCAGAAACTGGCGGCTGATAAGGGTGGTCATCGTCTTTTTGCGCTGTGATTGGCGCTACGATAAGTGACTTAGCCGGTGCTGAGTTGGTGTGACTGGCAAGCGATAACTGCTGCAGTTGGGCTTTTTCAAGTTGCTGCTGCTGCGTTAGTTTGTGTGCTTTGGTAGATAGCGCCGTATCTTGTACCAGTTCACGTTCGATTTGGCTGCTTGCTGCAAACGGCAAACGACGTCGTTGGCGGCGGCGCTTTCCATGACTCAAATCGCTACCCATGTCTGCCTCATTATCACGCACTGCATCGCTAGTTTGGTAAGCAACACTGTCGTCCTCAAAACTGGTTTGATTGACAATATTCGCAAAGCGCAAACGCACCAATTCAAGGTCAAACTCATCAATCGCTTGTTGCTGCTGTTTGGCACCTAGGGTTTGAAACCACGCCCACCAATGTCCCATGCCGTTGGTACTTTCATCATCAAGCGTAATGGGCACGCCATGTTGTTTGGCAAGCGCTTGGTTTTTGGCTTCCACTTGCTCACGCATCATCAAAAAGTCATAGGCAGCGCGAAAACGCGGGTTTTCAAACAGCTTTTGCAGATTTTTTTTGCGCGGCTGGGCAAGTCTTGGCTGCATGAGCCAAATATCTTTAATAAACTGCTCGGCAAACTTGGGCATGGCCGTGTGCTGGCGCTGCTTGTCCAAGACTTTATTGGCGGCTTGGTTTTGCGCGTCGCTAAACGGTGTATTCTTTTTAAACTTATCCAATAAATATAGATAATTTTCCCACAAAATAGTCGCATAAAAGAATGCAGGGTTAATGCTTTTACCACTACCTATGCGCCTATCGGTATTTATGGTGACTTGGTTGAGTAGTGGTGTCACGGTTGTTGGTGGATAAAACAACAACTGGGAAAACGCACCATAATCAAATAGCAGCGGTAACATCGGCACCAAGTAGCCGCCTGTGAACATTTTTTGCGTTTCATCGTACAAGCGGTGAGGGGATACTTGCGCCAATAATGCCCAGTTTTGCGCGTTGAATTGTTGGTTTAAGGCATTGTCAAAATCAAACTGCAATTTTGCTTTAAAACGCAGGGCACGTAACAGACGTACAGGGTCTTCTTCCACCCGTTTTTGAGTGTCACCGAGCAGACGGATGGTGCGGTTTTCAACATCTTTGAGCCCCCCACAAAAATCATAAACGATATCGTCAAATGGCTGATAGTACAGGGCATTGATACTAAAATCGCGGCGCACCACATCTTGATAGATATCACCCCACACATTGTCACGCATGATCATGCCGTCTTCGGTGAGATGATTGTTGTCCTTAGGCGGCGCGCGAAAGGTGGCAACTTCAATCATATCGCGACCAGAATACACATGACACAGCTGAAAACGCCGTCCGATGATGCGGCAGCGTTTGCCAAATACTTCTTTGATTTGGTTTGGGGTGGCGTTGGTCACAGCATCAAAGTCTTTGGGCTTTAAGCCTAACAAGGCATCACGCACCCCACCACCGACGATGTAGGCTTCAAAACCCGCCTGCGTCAGTGTGCTAATCACTTCTTTGATGGAGTTGGGTAAATCAGCTTTGTTTAAGCCCAGTTTTTTGGCATCCCGGCGAGCCGACTTTCTATCTAAAACATAATCGGTTGCGGTATTGCCAGCAGCGGTTGCCGTGCTAGGTGATTTGCGAGTTTTTTTTGCCATGTATAGTAACCAAAATCCATGAAAACGGCAGAAATTTATTAGCGGTTAGTGTACCAAATTTCTGCCTAACTAGGGATATTAATTCACGGTTACAAAAAATCCAGTGAGCAAAAAGTATTGTTGAATGATTGATTATTGGTAGTGCGTTAGCGGTATAGGATGAGACGGTTTGCTTGCTAGTACAGCGTGTATAAAATAAGAATAGGCTTGTGATGATTGCCCATGCTTTATTGAGCTATCACTATTGGGTGGTGATGCGGTGGCGATTTTTATCGACAGTCGCTTTGCCGATACCTTTGACGTTGGCTAGGTCATCTGCCGTGGTAAACGGCGCTATCATTTGCCGGTATAAAATAATTTGCTGGGCTTTTTTGGCGCCGATACCATCAAGCTGTGTAAGCTGTGCTTCACTGGCGGTATTGATATTAATCACTGTGGGTGAATTGGCAAGGAGATTTGCAGAGGGTTTTGTGGTGCCACCGTTAGTACCAGTCAAATTTGTCACGGCCAAAAAAGCCTGCTCGGGCGTCAAGGTTGGGGTACATACTTGCGCCTGTGCGGGCACTGCCCATATACTTAGAACTAAAATGGCTAGAACTAAAATGGCAAAAATCGAGCCAACTAATAATCGAAAAATCATTGCTTTAACGGTCAAATCCCTGTTAACTCAGTATACCTTGCCCAGACTTTTGGAACAATCAATCTTGGGCAATAAAAAAGCCAAACTTAGTACAAACTTAGCTAAAAAGCTGTTTTAGCAAAAAAATGTACACGGCATGTAAACAGGGTATTAGCTGTCAATAATACTAGACCCTAAAACCTAGCCCGTGCTTAAACCCCTCATGCAAATTTTTCATGCTGTTTTGCCAAATCCCACAAGTTATCCATTTCCTCTAAGCTAGCAGTTTCAGGGGTTTTACCCATTTTGGCGAGCTCATCTTCAATAGAGCCAAAACGAGAGCGAAATTTATGCACGGTCGTCAAAGTCGCTTTTTCGCTATCAATGCCCAGTTTGCGGGCAATATTGACTAGGGCAAAAAAACAATCGCCCAGTTCTTTTTCTAGCAGCGCTTTTTGCTCAGGCGTCGGTTTTTGACCATCGATTGGTAAGATTTCTTTGAGTTCTGCCACTTCTTCATCCAATTTGTCCACCGCACCCGACACCACATCCCAATCAAAACCGACTTTATTGGCAGTTTTTTGTAGTTCTTGCGCTTGCATTAACGCTGAGCCTGCCTTGACCGCATCAAGGGTGCGGCGATGGTTTACCAGTTTACCCTGTTTGGCTTTTTCGGCATTTTCCAAGGCTTTGATTTCATCCCAGCGTTTTTTGACATCTTCATCGGTTTTTAGATTTTCTTTATCGAACACATGCGGGTGACGGCGAATGAGTTTTTGTTGTAAGGTGAAAATCACCTCACTGATATCAAACTGCTGCTGCTCTTGGTATAGACAAGCGTGAAAAACCACTTGTAGCAGCACATCGCCAAGCTCACCCTTAATGTCGTCAATGTCGCCTGATTGTATGGCTTCGACAAGCTCATAGGTTTCTTCTAGGGCGTAAGGAATGAGGCTATCGTTGGTTTGTTTTTTATCCCAAGGGCAGTCTTGACGCAGTCGTGCCATTAAGGCAATGAGGTCAGCAAAATTGGAAGTCGGTTGCATCGTTATCTCTGAAGGGTGATTGATAGTAAATGATGAAAAATTCACAATATAATTGACCTAGTTATTTTAGCGCATTTGACGTGGCAATCTAAGTCCATTGGTAAGTATTTGCCTTGACAGTCTAAATGCCTAAAATACAGATGCTTTAAATACAAATACCTAAAACACAGAGGCTGTAAAATAATCGTTGTCATTGCTATGCCATTTTGTCAAACTATAGTGATATTGGCAAAAACTTACCTAATTTATAAATACAAGAAATATCAAGGCTAAAAATACGCGACGGCTTCGCTAATTTTTGCTGCGATTTGTAAGGTTCCATCACCCATGATTACAACCATCTTTGTCATTGGGGCAGGCTATGTCGGTCTGTCCAATGCTGTCTTATTAGCCCAACCTAAACTTGCTAACCAAGTCACCTTGGTCGATATCGATGCCAAAAAAATTGCCCAATTACAACAGCAAGCGTCGCCGATTGACGATGCGTTGATTGCGCAGTTCTTGGCAACCCAGTCACTGAATTTAGCAGCGCAGTTGGTAAGTGAGGCGGATTTTTCAACCGCAGATTTGGTGATTATCGCCACACCGACCAACTACGATGTCGCCACTGGCAAATTCGATACCTCATCGGTGGAAGCCAGTATCCAAACCGTACGCGCTCACAACGCACAAGTGCCGATTGTGATCAAATCGACTGTGCCGATTGGATTTACCCGTGACATGCAGGCAAAATTTGATACGCATATTTTGTTTATGCCGGAGTTTTTGCGGGAGGGCAAAGCGTTATATGACAATCTGCATCCGTCACGTATTATCGTTGGCTGTGATATAAACCATGTGCCAGCGCTGCAAGATGTTTGTCACCAACTAATCACCCAATACCAAACTGCCAGCGAACAAACCGACACCCCAAGCCAAATTATGCCGCCCACCGAGGCAGAGGCGGTCAAACTATTTGCCAACAGCTACCTTGCCACACGCATTGCATTTTTTAACGAGTTAGATAGCTTTGCCGAAAGCATGGGGCTTGATAGTGAGTCGATTATCACCGGTGTGAGCTTAGACCCGCGGATTGGCATGCATTACAACAACCCATCATTTGGCTATGGTGGCTATTGTCTACCCAAAGATACCCAACAGCTTAAAGCCAATTATGAAGGGATTCCTGCCAATGTGATTCATGCGGTGGTGGATGCCAACAATACCCGCAAACGCTTTATCGCCCGTCAAATCATCGCCAAGCAGCCTAATACCGTGGGTGTGTACCGCTTGAGCATGAAAAAAGATGCCGATAACTTTAGAGATTCTGCAATTTTGGACATTATTGAACTGCTCAAACAACATGCCATTGATGTACAAATCTATGAGCCCAGTCTGTCGTCAGCGCAGTTTATGGATTGTCCCGTAGTCAATGATTTAGCAAGTTTTTTACAAACCAGCGATGTGATTGTCGCGAACCGATTACATCCCGAATTAGCGCACGTCAAGGCAAAAGTGTATAGCCGCGATGTGTTTGGTGATAGTTGATTATTGCTAGTGAATAACTGATTGTGAATAATTAACAGTTAATTAAATGACATTCTTAATTCTTAATCCAATGAGCCACGTATATGAATGATTTTTCTCCCATCAAAATTTCGTCTTTTAAAGCCTATGACATCCGCGGTGAACTCGGTAAAAATCTTGACGAGGACATCGCCTACCGTATCGGACGTGCTTTCGCCCAATTTTTAAGTGCACCGCTATCAAATCAGCAAAAACCAGCGATTGTGATTGGCTGTGACATTCGGCCCAGTAGTGAAGCCCTTAAAAAAGCCGCCATACAAGGCATATTAGATGCAGGTATTGATGTGATTGATTTGGGCATGACAGGCACTGAAGAAGTGTATTTTGCCACCAGCCACTATAGCGCGATTGGCGGTATTGAAGTGACCGCCAGTCACAACCCCATCAATTATAACGGGCTAAAATTGGTGCGTGAACAGTCAAAACCTATTAGCGCGGATACCGGCTTGGCAGACATTCAACAAATCGCAGAAAAAGGCGCATTCAAAGCGGCAGCCAGTAAAGGCGAGTATCAGTTAAAAGAAGACAAAACCGCCTATATCGATCATCTCATAAGCTATATTGACGTCAACGCGTTACGACCTTTGACAGTGGTCGTCAACTGTGGCAACGGTAGTGCCGCGCCAACGATTGATTTGCTTGAGCAGCGTCTACAAGCTGCCAACGCGCCTATTAATTTTATCAAAATTAATCATGCGCCGGATGGCAGTTTTCCCAATGGTATTCCCAATCCCATGATTATTGCCAACCGTAAAGTGACGGCAGACAAGCTATTGGCAGAGAAAGCGGACTTGGCGATTGCGTTTGATGGTGATTTTGACCGCTGTTTTTTCTTTGATGAAAACGCTCGATTCTTGGAAGGCACTTATGTAGTGGGGGTGCTTGCCAAAGCTTTCTTGGATAAAAATCCTACCGAGGCGATTGTCTATGACCCGCGCAATATCTTAAATACCGAAAGCGTCATCGCGGCGGCCGGTGGCAAAGCGACTATCAGTAAGTCAGGGCATTCTTTTATCAAACAAATCATGCGTGAAAACAATGCAGTGTATGGCGGTGAGATGTCTGCGCATCATTATTTCCGCGATTTTAACTACTGCGATAGTGGCATGATTCCTTGGTTATTGGTGATTGAGCTGCTGTCAAAATCAGGCAAAAGCTTGTCGCAACTAGTTGATGAGATGATTGCCGCTTTTCCCATCTCAGGTGAGATTAACTTTAAATTAGACGGTATCACTGCGCCTGCGGTGTTGGCAAAACTTGAAGAAATCTACCCACAATTTGATAGCCAAACGGCGACCCTTGATAAACTCGATGGCTTGTCGGTCAATTTTCCACGCTGGCGCTTTAATGTCCGCGCTTCCAACACTGAGCCACTGATTCGTCTCAATGTCGAAGCAAGCGGTGATAAAATGCTATTGGATGAAAAAACCAAACAGCTAGAAAATTGGATTGTGGCACAAGGCGGCACGCTAGCGGATCATTAATACTTCTGATGATTTACAATTGATTAAGGTTGTAAATGTTTTGTAGTTTGCCAACTATCTATTATAATCAACTACAAATCTCTGATATGACATTTTTTCAATGAACCCGACACAAACAAAATCTTCTGCTGTTAATAATGTATTGCTTAATAATGATTTAACAAATGACGTTTTGCCAACTCCAGATACTGCACCAAATATATTGCAATACTCACAATTAAAGCCTATACCAAAATCTATTGATGTGATGGTAGTGATGGCAAGGGCATTTTGGACGAAAGGTGATTTAGATAATGCCATGATTTGGTTAAATAAAGCATTGGCAATGACGGTCAAACGTGCGGATATCTGGTATGACAAGGCTAACCTATTATTGCTACAGGATAAAACTGTCGAGGCGGTGGTGTGTTTTGATAGAGGCTTTCAACTAGACGACCCAAACATTAATGATCTTCATCAAATCGGCACCTTAGCAAAAGAGCAAAAACAGTTTGACATTGCGGTACGCTGTTTTGAGCGTGTTGTGTCAGCCTATGAAGATTATCCTAATATCTATTATGACTTGATATACACAACTTATTGGAATCGCGCTTATACTAGAACTATTGAACTGTGCGATATCGCCCTTAATAAAACCCCGGATGTTGTATATTTTTGGTTTATGAGAGGTTATGCTTATAGAGAGCAACGTCTATATCCACAAGCGATTGAGAGCTTTGAAAAAGCTGCTCAAATTGACCCTTACCATCCTGAGTTACTAGGTATTTTATTTGGCCTAAAAACAAAAATCGGAGACTGGAATCATCTTACCGATTTGACTGAACAGATGATAACGAGCATGGATGCTAGATATCCTATCGCTGCGCCCTTTGATTTTGTTGCGGCATGCGATGCGCCTCAGCAACAATTATACTGTGCTGAGTCTTATGTACAGCGCAATGGCTTCATCGAAAAGCCCTTAACGACTGAGCGATTTGATTTTACTGAGCAAATTCAATCGCGTATTAAGGTTGCTTATGTGTCTGCCGATTTTTATAACCATGCCACAGCTATCTTGATGGCAGAGTTATTTGAAATACACAATAAAGAACGTTTTGAAATTTATGCCTATTCGTATGGTGAAAATATTGAAGACGAATGGCGTATTCGCTTACGAAATGCCTTTGAGCATTTTCATGAGGTATCAACCTGGGATGATAAGAGCATTGCTGAGCATATTCAAGCGCAGAATATTAGCATTGTCATTGATTTAAAAGGCTATACCACCCACTCAAGAACAGGCATTTTTAGTTATCGTCCGGCCCCTATCCAGATAAATTATATTGGCTTTCCTGGCACAATGGGTGCTTCTTTTATTGATTATATCATTGCAGATAACACCCTTATTCCACCACACCTTGAAAGGTTTTATAGTGAGAAAATTATTAGATTGCCTCATACCTATCAGCCTAACGATCGACATCGGATAATTGGTGATACTGTGCCTAGTAGGGCGGAAGTGGGTTTACCCGAATCAGGCTTTGTGTATTGTTGCTTCAACAATCCTTACAAGGTGATGCCAGAGACATTCTCGGTGTGGATGCGCATCCTTCACGCTGTGCCCAACAGCGTGCTGTGGTTATTAAAAGATGAACCTGAAACCGAGGCAAACCTTAAGCACCAAGCCTCTATGGCGGGGGTTGATGCCAGTCGCCTAATATTTGCAGAAAGACGTTCGATTCCAGAACACTTAGCACGTCATATGCTAGCAGACTTATTCTTAGATACGCTACCGTATAATGCGCATACCACAACAAGTGATGCATTATGGACAGGTTTGCCAGTGCTTACCTGCATGGGCCAGTCTTTTGCTTCTCGAGTCGCCGCAAGCTTACTAAACGCATGCGGTCTTACCGAACTTATAACCGAGAGTCGAGCGGATTATGAAAAACTCGCAATCGAACTAGCCTGCCATCCCACAAAATTAGCCACAATTCGAACCAAATTAATTGCAAATCGAGACAAGCATCCCTTATTCGATACTGTAAGATATGCCAAAAATTTGGAAACTGCTTTCGAGACAATAATCCGATTGGCAAATGACAAGAAGCCGCCTGAAAGTTTCACTGTAAGTGAGTAGTAAGTTAATAGAAAGCAACAAATTTAACCTTTAAAATATATTAAAAAACATATTTTATACAATTATGCTGAATATTATTATGCGAATAGTGAAAAATATTTAAATTCAATCTGCGCCGTATATTGATGCGAATATTGAATAATTATCATTAACATATTTGCATAAGTATTTGTTTTTAATTGATTTTAGTTGATTTGTAAATAATAAGCTAGATTTGGTAAATAAATTGTAAATATATTGACGATATAGAAAAAAGTCTGCTATTATCCTACTTACAGATAGCAAAAACACTGTAACATTACAAAAACTCATGCCTTAACATCGCTATGATTTATTTTTTTGAGTTTTTGATTGTCTCCCCAATCATAAGGAATTCCATATGAAAATGAAATATTTAGCTCTAGCGATTATGAGCGTAGTATCAACGACTGCATTAACGGCTTGCGGCGGCAGCGATGGTGATGGTTCAGGAGTTTTTGCTCCACCAGGCACACCTACTACTGGGACTAGCGGCACAACTGCGACTTCAGGTACTACAGCAACTAGCGGCACAACTGCGACTTCAGGTACTACAGCGACTTCAGGTACTACAGCAACTAGCGGCACAACTGCGACTTCAGGTACTACAGCGACTTCAGGTACTACAGCGACTTCAGGTACTACAGCAACTAGCGGCACTACTGCCACTTCAGGTACTACAGCAACTAGCGGTACAACTAGCACCAATCCTGGCGCAGGTGATGTAACGCAAAACCCGGTTATTAACGGTGTTAAGATTGCGGAAACTCCAAGCGTTGTTGGACAAAACTATAATCGTAACGCACAAGCAAACTTTGACTATGTGGCTAACAAAGACGGCGCTAATAAAAGTCAACCCGTTGCTTTAGGTGGCAAAACCCTTCAAGACAAAGACATGAAAAACATTGTTTTAGGTCGTGAAGTATACAATGATCAAGTAGTAGATGTAAGCCGTTACGCTGGTAAAATCAATGGTGATGATGCAGCAGCAGCAGTTGCCTACAACACCAAATCATTTTCTAATGAGACAGGCGCTGCCACTGCAGTAAAAGCAATTAAAGTTGATAATAGCCCGCTACAAGTGCGTAATGATACAGTAATTACAGCACCGCAGACTTATTTAGTCAAACCAGCTGATTCAGCAGGCTTATATCATCAAACTTCTACTTCAAACGCATTTACTTTGGGCACGGTAGAGGGTAATAATGTAGAAACGGCGAATGATACTACTGATACTCGTATTTTTGGTTCAAAAGCATTCGACAAAGATGGCGTTTATACTAATAAGGCACCAGCTAACTCGTATCGCGCTGTGTCATCAACGTCTAATGCTACAGGCGCCATGACCTATGCTAATACGGCTAATTTACAAAACATTAAATTAGATAATGTACAGTATGGTCGTGTAAGTACTAATATTGATGCATTAGATCCTACTACTGTAGGTACTCAAGTTGCTAAAGGTCAACAATTTGTTGGTACGGAAGCTCGAGCATTTAATGCCAAAGATGCTGTTAACACTTACTTCTATCGTGGTTTAAACGAAACTACTTTAGCTCAGATGAAAGCGTTACCACAGGATGCAGTGTATAATTATTATGGACATGCATTGACTTACGGTTTGAATGGTGCAAGCGGTGCAGCTGCTGATCCAAATTCTAACTCTGTAGGTGATAGTCAAACAGTTACTACCTTGGGTGACTTTGTAGCAGCTCAGTATAATGTTAAAGACAAAAAATTAGCGGGTAATATCTATAATGTTAAATTTACCAATGGTACTAATGGTGTTCAAAACCCACTAGTTACATTTAGTGGTAATGTTACTGGTAATACTGTGGTAGGTACTTCTACGCTTACAAATGCTGTTTCTTCTACTGTTACTGATAGAAAGGGCGATCTTAAAGCATCTTTCTATGGCGATGCGGCGCAAGAGTTGGGTGGTGCTGTAAACGCGCTTGAAGGAGAGAAGTATGGTAACTCAGCATGGGGTGCAGTATTCGGTGCAAAACGTGATATCGTAGCTCCACCAGCACCTCCAGCACCTGTGGATACAAGCGGAAACGTTTCTTCTAACGAACGTTAATCAAAATTATTATTAATGATTCTTATAAAAAAACGGCTAATTTATTAGCCGTTTTTTTATTGCTATAATATTTATGTGGATAAAGATTTTGTAATAATATAGTCTTTCAATCGTAGAGATTGTTATAATGGAATACATTTTTTTTGATAATCTTTCCTTTATAGGTTTACATATGTTTACTACCCATTTGTTATCATTTTACCGACCACTAGTAAAATACCCAATGCTATTTACCTGTGTTGTACTGCCATTACAAAGTTATGCTGAAGAAAATATATCCGCTACCCAGTCTTCTACGGTAGAAATGGCCAATTCTAGTACTACCAATAGCAACCTGCCCAAAGTAATGGATAAAAAGGCCTCTATTGAATATCTTAAAAATAATCCAGAGGAAATGGAAAAAACGCTATCGTATTTGATTTTTCGTCAAGATGCTGATGCATTAAGAGATTTGATACCTGTTTATGCCCAGTATCCACAGCGAGACGAATCAGTGGTTGAATGGGGAAAAGGCATCATTGCGATGAAGGAAGGTCGAGTGGTTGATGCAATTCATTTATTTCGTAAAGTTAATGCAGTTTTACCCAATATTAGATTATTGCGTTTTCAATTAGCTTATGCCTTGTATCAAGACAAACAATACAAAGCGGCTAAGAATGAGCTAGAAAAACTTCGAAGTAGTTTGACCGATCCAAAAGAAATAGAAAGTGTTAATCAATACATTAGAGCGGTTGATAGTAATGAACGATGGGTATTTGACTTTAGCTTTAGTTTCTTAAATGACGATAATTTAACCAATGCCTCAGCTGTTGGTACCACCTTAACAAATGGCAACGTATCTTTAGTTAATACCCAACCACATGAGGAAGGAAAAGGCATTGGTTATGGTATCGGAGCAAATAAAAAGTGGCTAATTAATGACCGCTATTATGTGCCTTTACACTCAAATATCTATGGTAAATATTATTGGGATAATCACAAGTTCAATGAAGTCAATGCAAATGTTGGATTAGGTATAGGCTATCAAAATGCGACAACTGAGCTAGAACTTTATCCTTCGTTGACTCAAGAATGGTATGGCGGTGGCGTATCTCGTGAAGAAAACAAGGGTGAATTAGAGAAATATTATCAGAATAAAGCATTAAACTTTAGTTACAACCATTGGGTTACACCAAAATTAATGTATCAAAATTTTTCACAGCTTGCCCAGTTGCGGTATGAAGATGCATACGATGTTAATGACATGAATTCTAAACTTTTTTCAAATTCACTTGTTTACTTGCCTAAACAGACTCGTTCTTTGACAGGCAGTATTGATTATATAAAAGGGGATAATGATAAAGGTTATGAAGGCGATTCTTACGACCGTGTAGGTATTAGATTAGGATGGGGAGAAGCGTGGAACCATGGTATTTCAACACGTTTATCTATGGGTTATGCTCAAAGAGATTATGATGCGCCCCAAGACTTCATAGGTATTCAGCGTAAAAATAAAGAGTATGATTTAGGCTTAAGCCTTTGGAAGCGTGATCTTACATTATTTAAGCTTACTCCGCGTTTATCTTGGAATTATCATAAAGTGAAAAGTAATAGTGCTTTTGAAGAGTACTCAAAAAACAACCTTAATCTAGAATTAACCCAAACATTCTAATTGTTATCAATTATCGAATTATCTACAATGGGCGATATTATATCGCCCATTGTATATTTAGGAAATCTTTATGTTCCGTCCTATTGCTGCCTACATTGGTTTACGCAATGTTTCTGCTAAAAATTCTAATACATTTATTTCTTTTATTTCTTTGATATCAATGCTTGGAATGATTTTAGGAGTGGCGGTACTTATTATTGTATTATCAGTAATGAACGGTTTTGAGCAACAAACCAAAATTAAAATCTTAGGTATCTTGCCTCAAGTGGCTGTATTTTCACCTAATCGGTTACCCGATTGGCAAAATTTAGCTATTCAAGCGCAACAGCAAGATAGCAATATTCAAATGGTTGCCCCTTTTAGCCGTACGCAGTGTATGGTAAGTACACCACAGGGTGGCGTCTCCACTATACTCTTGAGTGGTATTGTACCAGAATACGAAAAAAAATTATCTATCGTAGATGATCAAATGATAGAGGGTAATTTTGAAAGTCTATCTCAACAAAAAAATAATATTATTATTGGAAAGGCTTTAGCAGAATCCCTTAAAGTCAAGCTAGGAGATCAAATTACTGTTATTCTACCCCAAGGCACAAATTCGGCATCTGGCGTTATTCCTCGCTATACTCAGTTTACTGTTTCTGGGATTTATAAATTAAGATCTGACCCAGAAAAAATTTTCGCTTATGCACCTATGGAAACTGTTAATGCAATCTTGAATCAGCCACAAGGAGCACAGGGTTTACGTTTCAAGCTCAAAGATGTATTTAAAGCACCTCAGACCGCTGAGAAAGCCATCCAATTAAATCAAGGCTTAAGTGCACAAAATTGGACGATGACTAATGGTAATATGTTCAAAATACTCAGAATGCAAAAGACAATGATTGCGATGATTTTAGCTTTTATTATTTTGGTAGCAGGGTTTAATTTAGTTTCTAGTCTAATTATGATGGTCACTGAAAGAACTAGTGAAATAGCTATCTTAAAGACTATAGGAGCTAGCCGCAATCTGATAGTTAAAATTTTTATATTCCAAGGCAGTGTAATTGCAATAATTGGCACATTAACGGGAGGATTGTTGGGATTGGGCTTAGCAATGTCGATTGGCACAATTTCTCGATGGGTAGATACTACTTTTAACTTAGATTTATTTGGTACCTACTTTGTCACTGAGTTGCCCTCAAATCCCCAAGCAGGTGAAATTTTGCTAGTCATCATAGGAAGCACACTAGTGGCTGTGCTTGCCACCATATATCCTGCTTACAAAGCAGCAAAGATTCAACCCGTACAAGGATTAAAAGCAGAGTAAATTACTAAGATATATTTAATACAGAAGAAAATTAATTGATAAATTGGAAAAAAGCATGTGGATGTTGGTGCTTCAATACTAAAAGTCACCCGTAAAATCTAAAATAATTTTGGTAAAAATAGGAAGTACTACAAAAGTAAATCATTTTTTATTTATTTTTGAACAATGTAACGCATTGACTCGTTAAATTAATGCGTTACATTGCCTTATCTTATCTTATCTTATCTTATGATTTACGTCAAATTCGAATAAAATATTTACAACTAACAACTGCTATATGAAAATTAAAAGTAAGTAACGTAAATAAACAGTTATTTACCACCACGCTCAGCACGGGCTTTATTGATGAGATAGTTAACTACTTGTGGCACTTTGCCATCCTCACCCTCAACAACGTATTTGCCATCAACGACAACCGCAGGCACCCCTGACAGTTGGAAGCGCTGCGCCGCATCTTTTGAACGTGCGATACGGGTATTTACTGCAAAAGAATTGTACATACTGTTAAATTTATTGATATCCACGCCTTTTGATGCGTACCATTGACCGATAGAGGCTTGGTCAAACAATTTTTGACGGTCTTTTTGAATGGCGTCAAACATCGCTTGGTGGGTTTTGCCTTGATAACCTAATAACTGTGCGGCATAAAAACCGCGGGCGTTTTGTTCCCACACAGGGTTCATCGCAGCTGGCGTCTGCATAAACACCACATCAGCTGGCAATTTTTTTGCCCACTGTGCCATGTAAGGTTCTAATTTGTAGCAGTGAGGGCAACCATACCAGAAAAATTCACGAACAATGATTTTATTGCCTTCAATTTTCTCTGGGTTTGCAAGCACCTTATAGTCTTGACCCGCGACAAAATCTGCAGCTTGGGTTGATAAACTGGTCAAGCCGATAGCGGCGGCGATTGCGGTCATTGCTAATTTTTTCATGGTTGCCTCATTAACAGTCAAATCATAGGGTCTAGCACGGCTCATATCTTATAGAAAATCGCTTGCTAGTAGGGCTCAAAATACGAAAATACCTGCGCGGTATACTAGCATAAATTGAGGACGCGCCTAAGCGTAATCCTTTGTAAACTAAAAAAAACTACAGTGGTGAAAAACATAAGCAATATGTTAATTAAATTTTCTAAATTAAAAATTTTATTTTTTAAGTTTATTTTATTAATTACATTCAAACTTGGGCAGTTATGCGGCTGGGCAGTGATAAGCTACTTTACCCAACTAATTTATCCTACAATTTTACGCTATCAGCCTGCCACATAAATTCTACAGCGAATGGGCTAAAAACTGTTAGAATAAGGCTATTTTTGATGGCAATTGTGGTTAGCGAGTAACCGCATTTCAAAAAACGCGATAACACGCTATTGAAGTAACGCTATTAAAGTAAAAAGTATCGAATTAAAAAAATAGCGAAGTAAAAATCAAACGGAACTATCATCATGACACAACCGAATCTACAGCAAAACGTCGACTTACAAGAAGTACAAAAATTCACCGACCTTGCCAATGAATGGTGGGACAAATCAGGTGCGTTTGCCACCTTGCACCAAATCAATCCGCTACGCTTAAACTGGATTGAACAGCAAACCATCGCCCGCCAGCAATCAGGATTAACGGGCAAAAAAGTGTTAGATGTCGGCTGTGGTGGTGGTATTTTGTCACATAGCATGGCAGTGCGCGGTGCCACGGTGACGGGTATTGATTTGGGAGAAGCCAACATCAAGGCAGCACAAATCCACGCCGAGCAAACTAGCCAAGCGATTGATTTTGCTTGTGTTGCTGTAGAAGATTTTGCCAAAGCGCACGCTGGTGAGTTTGATGTGGTGACTTGTATGGAAATGCTTGAGCACGTGCCAGACCCGCAGTCAATTATCAATGCTTGTTTTACCCTGCTCAAACCCAATGGCGTATTGGTACTATCGACCATCAATCGCAACCCAAAATCCTACCTGTTTGCGGTGATTGGCGCTGAATACTTATTACGCTTGTTGCCACGCGGCACACATGATTATGAAAAATTCATCACCCCAGCCGAGCTAGATCGCTTTGCTCAGCGGGCAGGCTGCAAACGTCAAGATTTAATTGGCTTACATTACAATCCCCTTATCAAGCACTATTGGCTGGCACAAAATGTTGACGTTAACTACATGATGGCGGTATATAAGCCTCAGTAGTTGGCTTTACTTAAATATTAATCGTTGATTTGAGCAAAAAATGACTGAAAAATGCCAAGCTGTATTGTTTGACCTTGATGGTACCTTGATTGATACAGCGCCTGATTTTATCCGTATTATCAAAGTGATGTGCGCCAAACACCAGCACCCAGCGCCTAGTGATACCGCCATTCGCGAGCAAGTTTCTGCAGGCGCCAGAGCCATGGTCAAGCTGATGTTTGGCGAGCTTGCCAATGTGACTGAGGATGACCCAACCTTGTTGGCTTATCGGCAAGAGTTTTTGGACACCTATGAGGCCGATATCTGTGTTGATAGTCGCTTGTTTGATGGACTGGATTCGCTGCTAAAAAACTTGGAATCACGTGGTATTGTATGGGGCATTGTGACCAATAAGCCGCGTTACTTGGCAGAAAATTTATTAGACAAGTTGCAGCTAACTGAGCGCTGTGGTGTATTGGTATGCCCTGATGATGTCAAACACACCAAACCTGACCCAGAGCCCATGTATTTGGCAGTAGCGCGTTTGAATGAACAACTCAGGGGTCAGCTACAGCCTGAAAATTGTGTATATGTTGGTGACCATATTCGTGACATTCAAGCGGGCAATGCGGCGAATATGCGCACGATTTTGGCAGCTTATGGCTACATTCCCCCTGAAGACCAAGCGGATTTGGGCAGTTGGGGCGCGGATAACATAATCCATAACGTCGCTGAATTGACCGCTTTGCTTGGCGATTGGACGGATGCTTGAGCGGATATTTGAACAAGCAACTAGGCGGTTGATGCATAGACAAGGTGTTAACAATTTGCCCGATTTTTAGGAAATTTTTTAGCAAGCTTTTGAGAAAAATTTTGAGGAAACTATGACTTTAGCAACGCATGATGATATCCGTAACTTTATCCCACCTGCCGACTGTCTAAAAGGTAAAAATATTTTGGTCACAGGGGCTGGTGATGGCATCGGCAAAGCAGCAGCGCTAAGCTATGCAAAATATGGCGCGACCGTGCTACTACTTGGCAAAACCGCGAGCAAGCTTGAAGCCGTGTATGACCTAATTGAAGCAGAAGGCGGTGCTGAGCCTGCTATGCTACTGATGAATTTAGAGAGCGCAAGCTACACAGAAATGCAGCAATTGGCGATTTTGATTGAGCGTGAAGTCGGGCATTTGGACGGTGTTTTACACAATGCAGGGTTGCTCGGCGTATTGACCCCACTTGAGATGTATGACCCGATTATTTTTGAGCAAGTGATGAAAGTCAATTTTAATGCCACCTTTACCCTTACCCAAGCTTTGTTACCGCTACTCAAATCTGCCCAAAGTGGCTCAGTGGTGTTTACTTCTAGTAGTGTTGGTAGCCGTCCACGCGCGTTTTGGGGGGCATATGCGCTGTCAAAATTGGCAGTAGAAGGGATGAGCGATATTTTCACCCAAGAAACCCAAAAAACCACCACCCTGCGCTTTAACTGCATCAATCCCGGTGCCACGCGTACCCAAATGCGGGCTGCTGCTTATCCGAGCGAAAACCCCAACACCTTGCTTGCGCCCGAAGATTTGATGAGTGCGTATGTTGCTTTGATGAGTGATGAAGCGGCAGGTATCAAAGGTCAGGTGATTGATTTACAGCCACAATAAAATGGCGCGATGACGGCATTAATACGCTATTGAAATTTGAAAAAACCACTACCATATTATTATGGTTAACCTATTAAAATCTAAGGAAAAATATGGCAAGTGGTTGGGCTGCGGATGGCGCAGAAAACGAACAAATTGAAGCGACTATTAATGACGCGATTGAACGGGCAAAACGGGCATTGCCACAGGGCGAGAGCCTAACTCATTGTGAGGAGTGCGATGCCCCGATTCCTGAAGCACGGCGTCTTGCGATGCCTGGGGTGCGCTTGTGCGTGCGTTGTCAACAATCGCTAGAACAGCATCAGCAAAAAGTTGAGCTATTTAATCGCCGTGGTAGTAAAGATAGCCAATTGCGCTAAGCGTATTGGCGAATGCTGTAGTTCATAACAATGACAGCTTATAAAAATTTTTCAAGCGGCAGGTGCGATAGCATCCATATTAGCGTTCGCTGCCAAGGCTTGGTTTGTGGCTCTTCATCATACGTGACGGTTTGACCGTTCTCGAGCGTTGACCACTGAATATTGTTATCTTTGAGCGACAAGGTGTAGCTGGTTGTTGGCAAGGCTTGCAAAAATTCATTGCGGATTTTGTTGGCAAGTACAGGGTGGGCGATGGCAACGCCAAGTTCGGTATTGGTCAAGGCTGAACGTGGATCAAAGTTGAACGAGCCGATATACACCTTTTCCCCATCGCTTTCAAACGTTTTGGCATGTAAGCTGGTTGCAGAGCTTCCTGTCAAGTATGAATCACGCAGATTGTCTTTGATGGCATTGGGCTTGAGCTCATATAGCTTGACACCAGCTTTGAGTAAGTCTTTGCGGTGTTTGGCATAGCCAGAATGCACAAGCTTGACATCGGTGGCGCTCATGGCATTGGTCAAAATATTCACCGCTACGCCTTTGTTTGCAAGGTTGATAAAATAATCTTTGCCTTGCTTCGTCGGTACAAAATAGGCAGAGATTAAATTGAGTTCGTGGGTGATTTTCCCTAAGCTTTGGTTGATGTCTAACCCTTGGGTATTGGCTTTGCTGACCAGTTTATCAGGATTGTCCGTCAATAGCTGCACGCTTGCCCAGTAGAGCGGCAATTTTTGTTGTTTGATTTGGTTGACAAAGTCGATTGCCACCAAGCGCTTTAGATAGTCGTTTTTCAGCTTTAGCACAGGGTCGAGTTGTTGCGACGCGGGTTTATCAGCTTTTTGGGTTTTTGGAATAAACACTTGGTTTAGGGCGGATGTCTCAGGTTTTTTAACCAAATCGGTGATAGGAAAAGCCAGTTTATGGTTCCAATATTGGTCAAACGCTTGTGACATCTGCGGCACAATATGCCCAACCATCAGCACATCTAGGTCAGAAAATACCATCTCTTGGTCTAAAGAAAAATACTCATCCCCGATATTGCGCCCGCCTGTGATGGTGATTTGGCTATCGGCGGTGATGGATTTGTTGTGCATACGATGATTGAGCCGCTCAAAATCGCCCACAAACCCTAGCCAGCGCCACGAGCGAAAACGATTGGGGTTCATCAATCTCACTTCAATATTGGGGTGTTCATTGAGTACCCACAGCGTTGGGTCGAGACCACGGGTATTGTTGTCATCTATCAATAATCGCACGCGTACACCGCGCTCTGCCGCTTCTTTGATGGCTTGAAACATTAGATTGCCAGTGATGTCGTTATTCCAAATATAATACTGCACATCTAGCGTTTTTTCTGCGGTGCTAATGAGCAGCATACGTGCGGCAAACGCATCCATGCCATCTGGCAAGGGATAAACGCCCGTTTTTTGTGGATGGCTTTTAACCAACTCTGCGATGCCATCGGCCATGCTTTGCGAGCCAAATTGGCGAAAACGGCTGGAGGGCTCATCAGGTGGCATATCGGTTGCCACCGTTTTTTGATGGTCTTTGGTAATGACGGCAGTCTGATAGGTGCTGGATTTGCCCGTGTTGGCAGGCAGACGACCCCACCAGGCGATAAAAAACAAAATCGCCATACACACCAAAAACAGGCTGGCTAAAAAAATAAGACGACGTTTGAACAGGGGTCTTAGCATGATGGCACTCACCAAGGTCAATTAAGCCATAGGTTAAATTAGTTAAATTGACGCCCAATAAATTTGACGGTTTCATCCTTGGCTTTTTTGACGGCAAGTTTGCGGTTTTGTCCCAGCAGTAATTTGATTTGCCACAGTTTTTCTTGATATAAGGTTGTTGGAGGCGTGTGATACATGGCATTGATGATGCGTTTGCTCGCCAAGACAGCATCGGGGGAGCGATTACTTAATTCTGTGACCAAATTCTTCGCAACTGCCATCGGTGTATCGCTTAGATGGCTGACCACACCGTATTCAAAGGCTTGCTGACCGTCAAAAACCCGTGCCGACATCGCTAATTCCTTGACGATATCGGCGCGTAGCACCCCCATCGCAGACTGGGTCAGTCCCATATCCGGTACCAGTCCCCATTTGGCTTCCATAATGGCAAATTGGCAATCCGCTGTGGCGATACGAATATCGGTCGCCAGTGCCAACTGTAGTCCTGCGCCAAGGCAATGTCCATGCAATACACTGATGACAGGCATCGGCAGTTCTCGCCACACAAGGCACACTTTTTGAAATTTACTTTGAAACGGTTTGATAAGCTCCCAAGCGACCTGTTTTAGATTTTTTGCGTTGTTTAAATCTGCCAAATCAATGCCGGTAGAAAAGCTTTTACCTTCACCTGCCAAAATCACCGCCCGCACGTCCGTCCATGTGGTAAGCAGGTGGGCTAAATCAATGAGCTTATCCATCAACGCAAAACTTAACGCATTGCGCTTGTCAATCCGTGTCAGCCAAACAATGACGCTATCATCACCGCTAAGTTCCAACCGCACATCGGGTGCAAGGTTATCGTTTGCAGCTTTGATACGCTGCGCTAAAGATGAAGCAGTAGTACGCTGAGAAAATGGCAAAAACCCTACACCCGGCAATATTTTTGATACCGACAAAACCGACATACGCATCCTTAAAATTTGACCAACCCAATAAACTTAAAAAAATGTTGCAAGAACGCGAAGATTTGCAATCATTAATCTCACTTTACTGATTTTGTTGGTTTGGCACAAGAGGCGATATCGGACGATACGTTTAAGAAAGGTAACGTGGAATAGCAAGTATGCCAAACCTAGGCGGCATTGTGGTGATGGGTGTCAAATCATCTTCCAAGTCATGTCGTTTTCTTTGAGCTGGGCATATTTGAGTGCAGGGAATTGACTCAAATCAGCCTTTGCCAAGTTATCGAGCGCTTGTAGCATTTGCTCATAATAAGGCGCCAAAATGGCAAATTGCGCAGGCGAGCTATTGTTGATATTTAGCAAGCACTTGTCTTCAAGATTTTGACTGGCTTGGCGTAGCTGTGGTACGCCCGTATAACGACTCGCCCCTAAAATGCGATGTGCGACGTGGGACAAGGCTTGCCTGTCGTGGCGCTGCCAAGCCTGCTGCAAGTCACTTTTTTCCTGCTCAATTGATTCAATCAGCAGGGTAATTAAATTGGCTGCCAAATCAGGCTTACCTGCTACCCGCATCACCGCATCATCCCAATCAATGACCGCAAGACTTGCTAGTGACTCAGCGCTATGCTGACTGCTGACCGATGGTAGGCTTGCTGATGGTATGCTTGGTAGATTAGCGTTATCATCGGCGGTAGTCGCTGAGGCGGCTAATGGCGTATGAGCAAATACGGCACTCTCTTTGGGGGTTGCAGGTGCAGTACGCGGGTGATTTGCCCCAGACACTATAGACGCTATCGACCGCGCCGAGCTAGGCGACTTGATAGCAGATTTGTTAGAAGCCACATCAGCGGATACAGACGTGCTGTGTTTACCCAACCAGCGTTGCAGGATTTGCAATAACTGGGCTTGACTAATTGGTTTGCCCACATAGTCATCAATCCCAGATGCCAATAATGTATCGCGTTCATCGGATAGACTATGCGCGGTCAGGGCAATAATCGGAATATGTTGATGTCCTGCTTGCGTTTCAACCTTACGGATTTGGATGGCGGCTTCACTGCCTGACATTCTTGGCATTTGAATGTCCATAAAAATCAAATCCACGGCGGTATCGCTTTGTGACTGGTGCGTGGTGATGTATTCAATGGCGTCAAACCCACTATTAACCGTCACCACATTAATGCTCAGCTCAGCCAATAACGCTTCTAGTACCAACAAATTGGGCAGATGGTCATCCACGGCAAGCACAGTAAAACCATGCCACTGCGGCAGTGTAGGCTCTTGGCTGCTGGCAGAATTGCTATCAAGCAGCTGGTAAAGCTGGCGACGATCGAGCGGCTGATACAAGGCTTGTGCTTGATAACGCGACAACAATTCTGGCTCAAGATTGACTTGATAGCCAAATAGTAGCAATTTACCGGCATAATGTAAGCGTACTTGTTTGAGCAGCGACGTGGTATCCTCAGTGGTGCCATTGTCCACGATGACCCAATCCCAATGATTGCCTGTTTCTTTGAGCGATTCAAGTAGGCTTGCTAGCGTACTTGCGGTAGTAATGGCAATCGGCAATTCACGCAATGAGCCTTTTAACACTTGTAAGCTTGCAGGATGGTCAATCCATACCAAAATATTTAGCGCAGCGATAGCATCAGCCGCCACATAACCGGCATCGCTTTTTGGCGGGACGATGGCGGGTAACTGCCAAATGGGGTCATGGATAAGCAGCCGCTGCTGCTCTTGGTTACTGATGCTCATCGGCAAGGTAAACCAAAACGTCGTGCCTTTGATTTTGTGCGATTGGCTCGCATCACCCGCTTGCTCAGTGGCGTTGTCATAAAAACCAATATTGCCGCCCATCAGATAGGTGAGCTGTTTTGAAATCACCAATCCCAACCCTGTACCGCCGTACTGGCGAGTAATCGAAGGATCGCCTTGGGAAAAACTTTGGAACAGCACTTTTTGATGCTCAGGCGAAATCCCGCGCCCTGTATCTTGCACACTGATATGAATTAAATCATCGATGTCATCATCCAGGCTGACCCTTACAATGACCTCGCCATCATCGGTAAATTTGATGGCGTTGTTAACAAGATTGGTCAAAACTTGCTTGGTGCGTAACGCATCCCCCACCAGATAATGCGGCACATCGTCATAGAAGAACACCGCCAGCCGTAAATCTTTCTCTGCCGCCAGTGGCGATAGCATATCCACCACGTCGTAAATACTGGCATACAGGTCAAATTCATGACTATCTAGTACCAATTTACCGGCTTCAATCTTAGAAAAATCAAGCACGTCATTGACCAGTGCTAATAGGTGCGCTGAAGACTTACGAATCGTCTGCACGTACAAGTCTTGCTCGGCATTTAAGCCGCCATGACGGGATAATAGATTGATAAAGCCGTCAATACTGTTAAGTGGGGTGCGTAATTCGTGACTGATATTGGCTAAAAATGCCGATTTGGTTTGACTGGCTGAAACCGCGGCATCGCGCGCATTGCGAATGGAGATGTTTTGCATTTCCATCTCGTCAAAAGCCAATCGCAAATCATCTTCGGTCTGTTCGGCGTGATTTTTGAGTTCTTGGAAACTTTTATGCAGACGTCTTAAGGTCTTGACCAAATCCTGTTGCAGTTGGTTGATTTCACCACTGGCGTTGATGGTCATCGGTTTATACAGGTTGTTGGCGTTGGTGCGCTGCAAATGTAACCGCATCTCATAAATCGGCGCAATCCAGCGCCTAGCATATATGTGGGTGGTCAATAGCAGCAGTAAAATAGTAAAGAGGCCGGTAATCGCTAACGCTAACATCACTTGATAGCGAGCCACTTGTAGCGGCTCATTATCAATATTGACAATAAGCCACAACGTCGGTAGTGGGGTGGTCGCATTGGCGGGCGGGCTGAGTACCAATTTTCGACCAAATAAGCTACTACCCTTGCTATTAAACAGGCTGTTGGATTGGGTGTTGAGCTGCGTTAGCAAATAAGTTTGCTGTGTATGGCTTTGCGCTTCAAGGTGTTGTCCCAAAAAAGGCAACAAGCGCGGATTGGGCTGTTGTGACAAATCCCCAAAACTGACCAACACGTTGCTTTGTTCGTTGACAATCGCCACGCCTTGCAAGTGTTTGTCGTTGATGGCATTTTGTAGGGCAAATTTCACATTGGCTTGTAGCGCCGCCAATTCTTTGGGCGACAGCTCAGCTTTATTTGCACTGTGTTTGTTTATGCTATCTTTACTTGAGCCATCTGTATTTGAACTATTATTGCTATTAGGCTGAGCGGTAGTTGTAGATAGCGCTTGGTTGATTTTAATCAGATTCGTCTGCATAGAAGCGGCGACTGGCTGCAGAGTCACCAGCAAATTATCCGCGGTTGATTGCTGAATGGTACGCGCAGCACGGCTGGTATCCGATAACACCAAAAAACCACCCGTCAACGCGAGTGCGCTAATCGGCAAAAACACCAACAGTATCAACTGTCCATAAGCGGTGGAAAAATCCAAGTGAAATCGTTTGCTCACATTGCTAGCCTTGCATCAGCCTAATTTAGGCATCAGATTTTTTATCAGGGTTTTGGAGTATAGTATTTCATTTTATAGGATTTTAGCCAATTTTGCTTGTATAGCTAGGGTTTTTGTCGCAAGTAAATTTTTGACAAGTCTATACCCCAGCAAAAAATCGAGATAAAATCAGATGGGGTAGCGGTGGAAAAATGACTTGCGCAATAATCATGATTCGCCACTGACGGGTGATACGAATTTTGCTAAACTACGCGCGCAATCCAAAAAATTTACTGTTAAAAAAACTAATCAACGCTAGCTAATCTATAAGCTAGACTAAATGCGTCTGCGCAAAACTCGTATCATCAAAAGTTCATGGCCAAAAACTAAGGTTGTCTTATGACCCATAATAATTTCATCACTGAAAACAGCACGCTCAATGACTGCATTGGACATACCCCACTGGTCAAGCTGGCGCGATTTGCACCGCAAACCGACCAAGGCACAGCCACGCTGCTTGCCAAACTTGAAGGCAACAATCCAGCGGGCTCAGTGAAAGACCGCCCTGCCTATAACATGTTTTATCAAGCGGAACTGCGTGGCACTATCAAGCCAGGCGACACCATCATTGAGGCCACCAGTGGCAATACAGGCATCGCCCTTGCCATGGTCGCAGCAATGCGCGGCTATGCCATGACGCTGATTATGCCTAGCAACTCTACCCAAGAGCGTAAAGACGCTATGGCAGCGTATGGGGCGACACTGATTGAAGTCGATAACATGGAGTCGGCACGCGACCTTGCCCAGCAAATGCAGGCAGAAGGCAAAGGCATCGTACTCGACCAATTTAACAACCCTGACAACAAACAAGCGCATTATCTGACCACAGGTCCTGAGATTTGGCAGCAAACCAATGGCACGATTACCCACTTTATTAGCTCAATGGGGACCACAGGCACCATCATGGGCGTATCCAAATACCTAAAAGAACAAAACCCAAATGTGCAAATTGTCGGTTTACAACCCGCTGAAGGTGCTAATATCGCAGGGATTCGCCGATGGCCAGCCGCCTATTTGCCAAAGATTTTTGAGCCAAGTTTGGTGGATAGGGTGATGGACATCGAGCAGCACGATGCGGAAGTGTTTATGCGTAAGCTTGCCCGCGAAGAAGGGATTTTTGCGGGGGTATCATCAGGTGGTGCGGCGTGGGCAGCGTACCAAATCGCTAAAGAACACCCGGATGCGGTGATTGCATTTATCGTCTGTGACCGTGGCGATCGTTATCTATCAACAGGGTTGTTTGGGATTAAAGATGACGCTTAATACCCGATAACCTAAAGCATAAAGCAGAAACTAACAAGGAAGTATTATGGCTACGCCAGCGCCCATTTTAGTATTTGATATCGAAACCATACCGGATGTTGCCACAGGCAAGCGGCTATACCCTGAATTAGCTGGGTTATCGGATAACGATGCCATGACCAAGCTTATGGCACTGCGTGAGCAAGATGTTGGGCATCCTTTTATGCCCCTGCCTTTGCACCAAATCGCATGTCTTTCGGTGTTGTGGGTGGCGGGCGGCAAAATGACACTCAAATCGCTGTCGCTGGCTGACCATAGCGAAGCGCAAATGATTCAAACCTTTTTTAATGCCATTGAAAAAAATCCGTTGTTGGTGAGCTGGAATGGCAAGGGCTTTGATATACCCGTCATGGTGTATCGGGCATTGCAGCATGGCTTGACTGCCCCCAAGCTGTTTAGCCAAACCGGTGAGATGAGATACAACAACTATATTAACCGCTATCATGACCGTCATACCGATTTGATGGTAAAACTTGCCATGAATAGCACGTCGCAAAAACTCGATGTCGTCGCATCCTTATGCGGCTTTGCAGGCAAGCAAGCGTTGGACGGCTATGATGTGGTGCCTATGGTGCAAGCAGAAGCATGGGATAAGCTCACCACTTATTGCGAGAGCGATGTGCTCAATACTTGGCTGATTTTTTTGCGCTACCAACGACTGACGGGACAATTTTCAGCTGAGCAAAGTGAGCAATGGGAATCCACCACCCGAGACTATCTGCAATCGTTCACCAATCAAGACAATAGCCTGCGCCATGATAAGTTTTTGCAAGCGTGGCAACCTGCTAGCAATTTAGCCGCCGACCAACATGTTACTGATATCGCCATCACCCAGCCGCCATCTGATACCCCAACCACCCAAGTAGAATCACCATGAATACCATTTTTCCACCCAGACAAGCGGTGGCACTGCCCATCCATCAATCCGAGCAAACCTTTCCTGTCCGCCGCGTGTATTGCGTGGGGCGCAACTATGCCGACCACGCCCGAGAAATGGGCAGTGACCCAGACCGTGAGCCGCCATTTTTCTTTTGTAAAGCCAGTGACAGCGAGTCGATTATTGCGGTTCGACCCGATAGCGTTGCCCAATTGCCTTATCCGACTAAAACGCAAGCGCTACATTATGAAGTAGAATTGGTGGTTGCGATTGGCAAAGCGGGTGCCAATGTGAGTGTAGCACAGGCACATGAGCTGATTTTTGGCTATGCCGTGGGGCTCGACATGACGCGCCGCGACTTGCAAAACGCCATGAAACAAAACGGTCGCCCGTGGGAGATTGGCAAGGCGTTTGACTATTCGGCACCCATTGGCGAAATTTATCCCGTTGCTAGCGTTGCTCGGATACAACAAGCGAATATTTCACTAGCGGTGAATGGCGCGCCCAAACAACAAGGCAATATCAATCAGTTAATCTGGAATGTGGCAGAGACCATTGCCAATTTATCTGAGTTTTTTGAGCTCAAAGCAGGGGATTTGATTTTTACAGGCACGCCAGCGGGCGTCGGTGCGGTGGTCAAAGGCGATACCATCCTCGCGCAAATTGACGGACTGGGTAAAATTGAGTTGCTGGTTGTGTAAAACAGGTAGTGTAAAAGATGAAAAAAGGCGCTAATAATAGCGCCTTTTTTATTAAGATGATTAATTATTATGTTTGTTATAGCACTTTTTCAATCTGAAAACCCATGTTTTGCATGAGTTCAGCTTTATCAAACGGCGCAAGGCTTGCGCGTGTGTAAGGCTTGTCTTTAAGATAAGTTCTTGTCACCCGCTGTAAGTCATCAAGGCTGACCGCCAAGATTTTGGCACGCATCGCTTGTTGCCAGTCTTTGCCGCGACCATGCAACTCAGCAAACAGCGCCTTGACCGCTTCACCCGCAGGACTTGCGGGCTTATCCATGCCTGCCATCAATCCTAAAATCGCTTCTTCAATCCAAGCATCAGTTTTTTCGCCTGTAGTTTGCGCGAGTAACCAATCAATACTACCCAAGAAGTCATCAAACGTGGCTTGGTCACGCGGGTCACGGTAGCTATAAAACTTGAAAGAGCAAGCATTGCTATCATAGCTCGCGCCGCCGCCATACGCCCCGCCTTGCTCACGAATGGTACGATGCAGATAGTTGTTGCGTAGCACGCTTGAGAGTACCATCAAGGCAGGGGCATCGGGATGGTTGGTCGGCACGGCATCAAAGACAAGCGCATGATGAAACACATTGGTTTGCGCAAGCCACGCGATATCGCTACCGTCAGTGGTAATGGGCGATTCGATTAAGGTAGCGGTAGGCTCGTCAACAGGCGCTTGCCAGCTCTCGCTAATCGCTTGTTGCAGCGTCGGTAATATCTCTGCTTCGGCGATGATAAGCGCTTGTTTTGGTAGGGCTTTGATGTAGCGATGTAAATTGGCTAAGCGCTCTCCGAGCTTTTGCCACGCACTGCTATCTTGCTCCGCTTGCTGCAAAAATTCAGTTAAGCTATTTAATGCAGGCAAACCACCGCGCACATATTCAAGACGGGCGATTTTACTGGTGTTACGGCTCGCTGTTTGCATGGCATACGCATGACCTGCATTGGCAAGGCGCGATTGCCAGCCCATTTGTTTTTGGGTCAGTAGCTCTTCCATCCGCGCATATTCAGTAAAAATAGTGTCGTTGAGCACTTCTTTAAGCAGCTCAATCGCTTCAAATTTACGTGACAATGAGCGGGTAGCGACCACCAAGAAGCTATCCATTTTTTCGGGGTTGTCTGGCGATGTGCGCTGGCTGATTCTGACAGTCACACCGCTTGAATGACGTGCTTGCCGCGCTTGAAATGCCAAAGCATCGTGTTTGCGCGTGCCCACTTCGCTGATCAAGCTCAGATACGTTGGTAAATCTGGGTGATTGATGAGCGCTTCATGACCCTCTAGGGGTATAATCACTTGATAATAGTACAGACCGTTGGTGCCTGCTTCATATTCATACAACGTACTTGGCAGACCACTTAAAGTGATATCGCGCTTTTTACCTGTTTTAAATTGAATTTGGGCAGGAATATCCGCCAATCCCACTTTAGGTAGCAAATCCACATCATCAGGCGTAGCTTGGCGTTCGGCAAGGGCTTTGGCTTGGCTGATGAGCGCATTACGGGTGTCATCGGTCAGTGCCGCTGCGATGGTATCAAGTTTGGCTTGCTCATCCTTGGCTTGTTGCTCAGATTTGCTCGCATCAGGGATGAGTGTCAAACGCACGCGATGCGGATTGTCGAGCAAAAAGCTGCGAATCAAATCGGCGATAAAATCCGGGTTTTTTACTTGCTCACGTAGCCAGTTTAGGTTTTCATCGATATCCCACACATGCATGGGGTCGCCGTCGTGGATAGCAGTACTAAAGCCTTCTAGCATCAAATTTAGACCATATGGCATACTATCGCCACCGATATGACGTTGGTCGATTTCGATTTGGTGCAAAATGGTTTCAATCGCTTCACTGTCCACAGGCTGGTCCGCCACTTGTTTGAGTAAGTCCAAAATCCCTTGCTCAATGGCATCGCCATGCTCAGGCTCAGAGCCACGGACACCCGCATAAAACACCATCTGATAATGGCTGTCATCCAAGCCCAGTAGCGGCGTCGGGGCAGATGCCAGCGGATGGCTATCGAGATACGCCCGCAGCGGCGAACCTGCATGTTCAACCAATACGCCTTCAAGTAGTCGCATAGCCAGACGCTGCTTACCGTCTAAAATCGATGGTAATAACCATGCCATGACGTGGTGCGTTTGTTTGGGTTTCACCGTATCGACACTGTAAGTGTCGGTCACGCTGATTGGCGCGGTCAATGATTTTTCGAGTCGTGAGGCGTGTTTTTGCCCTCTAGCAAACGCTTTGCCTGCTACCGCCAATCCATCCTCATGGATACGGGCTTGGGTCTCTGCCACAGGGATATTGCCGAAGCTCATCACCACCGCATTGCTTGGGTGATAGTGACTTTGATGAAACTTGACCAAATCAGCGTGGTTAAGCTCGGTAATGGCAGCAGGCTCACCGCCAGAATTGTAGTGATAAGTGGTTGTGGGGAATAAATGACGCGCCAGCGTATGATACAACTGGTCAATCTCGCCACTCATCGCGCCTTTCATTTCATTAAACACAATGCCTTTATACTGCGGTTTGCCATCATCATCAAGCTCCACACGAATCCCTTCTTGGGCAAAATCGAGCGGATTTAAACTTGGGAAAAATGTCGCATCTAAATACACCGACAACAAGTTAAAATAATCTTGACGGTTTTGGGTGGCAAACGGATACGCCGTCCAATCTGCCGCGGTAAACGCATTCATAAACGTATTGAGCGAGCGCTTAATCATGCTAAAAAACGGGTCGCGCACGGGATATTTTTCAGAGCCACATAGACTGGTATGCTCCAAAATATGCGCCTCACCGCGGTCGGTCATCGGCTGGGTGCGAAAGCCAATCATAAAGGCATTTTCATCACTCGGGTGGGCGAGGTGATAATGAATCAACCCCGTGGCGTTATGCTCGCTCACCAGCACATCAAGCGATAGCGCATCGATGCGCTCATGAGAGCGTAGGGTAAAAGCAGGGTGCAGGGTCAAATCTAAAGTAGAGTCGTGAGAAGTTGCGGGCATGAAGTTACCTGTGTGTCATAATAATATTTGTCAGAATTTATCAGCAAAACCAACGATAAAAACAAACAGAAAGTATAGCAGTTTTGTCGGATTTATTTTGAGTTAAATGGGGTCAAAACCTGCTTTATAAAGGCAAAAAAACACAGATACTACAGATACTACAGATAATACAGCGCCACTCATTTGCCCGTGTTAGCCAATTTTCAGATATTAACTTTGACAGTTTTAATTTACAATGACACCACATTGAATTTAACTCATCTATTTTTTCCAAAATCGTTAAAAAGGAATCACAATGGCAAAAATCGTCGCCATCGGCAATGCGTTAGTTGACAGTGAATTTGTCGTCACCGATGCACAGCTTAACGCCACAGGCCTGACCAAAGGCAATATGACCCTAGCCAGTCACAGTGAGCAAGCTGACCTCATCACCTCGCTCACCACGCAAAACATCACCGCGACCAAACAAGCCGGCGGTGGCTCGGCTGCCAACAGTATCTATGCCGCAGCAAGCCTCGGTAGCGATACTTTTTACGCTTGCCGAGTAGGCGAAGACGATGCAGGGCGTTTTTATTTGGCGGATTTAAATGCCGCAGGTATCAAGACGTCTACCAAGTCATTTGCTGATGGTACTACAGGCAGTTGTATGGTGATGGTGACCCCAGATGGCGAGCGCACCATGCAAACGCATTTGGGCACTTCAGCAGAAATCAGTGAAACCGATATCGATTTTGATGCGCTAAATGATGCTGATTGGTTGTATCTTGAAGGTTATCTTGCCATGTCACCCTCAGCACAACAGGCGATTGCTCAGCTAAAACAACAAGCCAAAGCCAAAGGCGCTAAAATCGCGGTCAGTTTTGCCGACCCTGCCGTGGTCAAATTTGGTCGTGAAGGACTTGATGCGATGCTAGAAGGTGGCGTGGATGCGGTGTTTTGTAACTGCGATGAAGCGCAGCTATTTACCAACCAAAGCAGTCACTCACAAGCGGCATCAGCGTTATTGTCAGTTGCCAATATGGCAGTGGTGACTAATGGTGCAGCAGGGTCAATCATTGCAGTAAGGGACGATGTTTCACGTGAAACAAAACTGATTGATGTGGCATCGCTAGCCGTTGATCAAGTGTTAGATACCAATGGGGCAGGGGATAATTTTGCGGGCAGTTTTTTATATGCGCTATCGCACGGTCATGCGTTGGCAGATTGTGGCAAATTAGCCAGTAGCGTCGCAAGCCAAATTATTCAGCAGTTCGGACCCCGTCTCAAACCGGCGCAATACCAAGCGATTTTACAATCAACCTTAATATAGCGTATGGCTAATAAGGCGGATTTTGACAACCTATTTTGACAATCTAATAAAAAAGCCCTAGTTTTAGCTAGGGCTTTTGTTGAAAAACCTAATCAATTAGGCGGTTTCGTTGAACAGCTCACGACCAATCAGCATGCGTCGTACTTCGCTGGTACCTGCGCCAATCTCATATAGCTTGGCATCACGCCAAATACGCCCCAGTGGGTACTCATTGGTATAGCCATTGCCGCCAAAGATTTGAATACCTTCCCCTGCCATCCAAGTGGCTTTTTCCGCTGTCCACAAAATCACGCTGGCGCAATCTTTGCGTACTTGGCGCACATGGTCTGAGCCTAACATATCCAAGTTTTTGCCCACGGTGTAAAGAAAGCTGCGCCCTGCCTGTAAGGTGGTATACATGTCCGCCACTTTACCTTGAATCAACTGGAATTCACCGATGGCTTGACCAAATTGCTTGCGATCGTGGATGTAGGGAATGACGTTGTCCATGACTGCTTGCATAAGCCCGATAGGACCTGCGGCCAGTACCGCACGCTCGTAGTCCAAGCCACTCATCAATACTTTGACGCCGTTGTTAAGACCACCCAAGATGTTGTCGCTTGGCACTTCGACATTGTCAAACACCATCTCGCCTGTGTGACTGCCGCGCATACCGAGTTTGTCAAGTTTTTGCGCGGTATAAAAGCCTTTCATGCCTTTTTCTACCAAAAACGCGGTGATGCCTTTTGCCCCAAGTGCTGGCTCGGTTTTGGCATACACCACCATCACATCGGCATCCGGTCCATTGGTAATCCACATTTTTGAGCCGTTTAATACAAATACGCCACCTTTGTCTTCGGCACGTAGTTTCATGCTAGTGACGTCTGAGCCTGCACTGGGCTCACTCATGGCTAAGGCACCAATGAATTCACCGCTGATGAGCTTTGGCAAGTATTTTTGTTTTTGGGCTTCTGTACCGTTGCGTTTGATTTGGTTGATACATAGGTTGGAGTGCGCGCCATAGCTTAGCGCCACTGAGCCTGATGCGCGGCTGATTTCTTCCATGGCGACCATGTGCGCCACATAGCCCATGTCCACGCCGCCGTAAGTTTCGGGTACGGTGATGCCATGCAGCCCAAGCTCGCCCATTTTTTGCCACAAGTCCATTGGGAATTGGTCGGTGCGGTCAAGCTCGGCAGCACGCGGGGCGATTTCGGCATCGGCAAAGGCTTTGACGGTTTCGCGTAGGGCGTTGATGTCATCGCCAAGTTGGTAATCGAGTCCTAAGTTCATAGTCATTCCTTGTTGATTAACTGACTGTTAAAGATTTACGTTTATTTAAAATCGCTGTTGCCACCTTTGAGCCGTTTTGCCTGCTCAAAAACTCGCTGATTTTTTGTCCGACATCGACCAGTTTGTCGAGGTCAATGCCCGTTTCAATACCCATGCCATGTAGCAGATATACCACATCTTCAGTGGCAACATTGCCGGTTGCGCCTTTGGCATACGGACAGCCGCCAAGCCCTGCCACCGAGGTATCAAACTGCCATACACCCATTTGTAATGCCGCTAAGGTATTGCTAAGCGCTTGACCATAGGTGTCATGAAAATGTCCAGAGATATTGTCAATATCAATATAACGCAAGGCAGCATCCAACGCTTTTTGCACCTTGATAGGTGTGCCCACGCCGATGGTGTCTGCAATGCCAATATGTTCAGCGCCAATGGCAACGAGTTTTTCTGTCACATAGGCGACTTTATCGGCTGAAATATCTCCTTCATACGGGCAGCCTACGGTACAAGAGATGACACCGCGCACCTTGATACCATGCGCTTTGGCGGCGTCAGCCACCGGGGCAAATCGCTCGATACTCTCAGCGATGCTACAGTTGATATTTTTTTGGCTAAAAGCTTCACTCGCTGAGCCAAAAATCACCACTTCATAATTGGCAAATTGGTCACGGTGGGCAAGGGCGGCATCAAAGCCTTTCATATTGGGTGTCAGCACCGAATAGACCACGTCATCGCGCTTGCTAATGCCATCTAATACGGCATCATTGTCTGCCATTTGTGGTACCCACTTTGGCGACACAAAACTGGTGGCTTCAAGCTTGCGCACCCCTGCATCAATCAAGCCGTTAATCAACTCAATTTTGACATCGCTGGGTACGGCTTGCTTTTCGTTTTGTAGTCCGTCTCTTGCGCCCACGTCGATGATTTTGACAAAGTTTGGATAGTTCATGATTGGCTGCCCGTATCAAGTTTTAATAGCTCATCGCCATCGGATACCAAATCCCCTGCTTTGAACAGCAGCTCTGCCACCGTACCATCACTAGGGGCATTGATGGTATGCTCAATTTTCATCGCTTCAATCACTGCCAAGGCTTGACCTTTTTTCACTTCATCGCCCACATTGACCCGAAACGCCACCACTTGACCTGGCATGGGCGATTTTAGGCTACCGCCATCTTGGGGCTCGATGCCCACATGCGCCATGCTATCCACCAAGGTGATGGTATCGCTGGCATGATTTGAGAACACATATACTTGCTCATTATGTCGCCATGCCTGCATCTGTTGTCGTTTGCCGGCTGTTTCTCCGTCACTTAGCCATAGGGTAAAAGTATCATCGGCCGTGGCTAAATAACGAACATCGCCTTGATAGATGGGCGTGACAACGTCCGCGCCTTGTTTTTCGCCTTTGGCAATGGTGTTAATCGTTAGATGAAATGCCTGTTCCTTGGCTGGCTCGTTAACTTGGCTGATAACAGCCCGCAATGGCTTATCATGATACACCAAATCAAACGGACGCTCATAATGGCTATACGCGCGCCATGCATCGGTTTTGCTAAAGGGGTCGTGGTTTTGGGTTTGCGCTTCTTGGGCAAGCTCGTTGACAATCGCGGTAGCTACCAGCCAAGGTAGCTCACCACGCTGCTGCCCAAACAGTACGTCTTTTTCACGTTCAATCAATGCGGTATCAAGATTGGCATATTTGAACGAATCTGATTGCACCACGTGACGCAAAAACGCTACATTGTTGGGCAGACCGACAATACGGGTTTCTGCCAAGGCTTGGTCTAGTTTGGCAAGCGCTTGCTCACGGGTTGGCGCATGGACGATGAGTTTGGCAATCATCGAGTCATAGTAAGGACTGATGACATCGCCTTCGCGTACTCCATCATCCACGCGCACGTCTGACACCCTAAACTCGCTGTGAGTTGGCGTGCGGTAAACGTCTAGCGTACCTGTGGCGGGCAAGAAGTTGTTGTCTGGGTTTTCAGCATTGATACGCGCTTCAATCGCATGACCATTGATGGTCAAGTCTGCTTGTTGTTTTGGTAACGGCTCACCGCTGGCAACACGCAGTTGCCACTCGACAAGGTCCGTACCGGTAATGGCTTCGGTGACGGGGTGTTCTACTTGCAGGCGGGTATTCATTTCCATAAAGTAGAAATTCATGCCGCCAAATTTATCTTCGGGTGAAGGGTCACGTTGCTCTACGATAAATTCAACCGTACCCGCTCCCACATAATTGACCGCTTTTGCCGCCGCGATCGCCGCTGCGCCCATCGCCTCCCGCATTGCCACGCTGACATCGGGGGCAGGGGCTTCTTCGAGCACTTTTTGGTGACGACGCTGTACCGAGCAATCACGCTCAAATAAATACACATAGTTGCCGTGGCTGTCGCCAAAGACTTGAATTTCGATATGGCGGGGACGTAGGGCGTATTTTTCAATCAATACGCTGTCATTGCCAAAGCTGCTAATGGCTTCACGTTGACATGAGCCTAAGGCATCAATAAAATCTTCGGTTTTTTCAACTAACCGCATCCCTTTGCCGCCGCCACCAGAGCTGGCTTTGATTAGCACAGGGTAGCCAATTTTGTCGGCCTCGCTATGTAAAAAATCAGGGTCTTGGTTGGTGCCATGATACCCTGGAATGAGTGGTACATTGGCCGCTTCCATCAAGCGTTTGGACTCGGCTTTAAGACCCATGGCGGTGATGGCAGACGCAGGGGGACCGATAAACACCAAACCCGCATCCACGCACGCTTGGGCAAATTCGTCGTTTTCACTCAAAAACCCATAGCCAGGGTGAATCGCTTGTGCGCCTGTTTGTTTGGCAGCCTCCAAAATGCGCTCCCAACGCAGGTAGCTGTCTTTGGGCGCAGAACCGCCTATATAAATGGCTTCATCACACACGGCTACGTGCTTGGCAAAGCGGTCAGCGTCGGAGTATACCGCAACGGTACGCACACCCAGTTTTTTGGCGGTGGCTGCCACGCGGCAAGCAATCTCACCCCGATTGGCTATTAAGATTTTTGAAAACATAATCGTCCCTTTTTATTTTTTCAAGACCGCATCACCGCGAATCTAACTTGGCATACTTATAAAATTTGGCTTATAAAATCCAGCTTTTTACCTCAGTTATTTTATCTGCGTCATTCAAGCCAGCTTGGTTGACGTTTTTGCAAAAATGACTGTACGCCTTCTTTACCCTCGGCGGATGCGCGGATATCGGCAATGCCTGCAACGGTATCTTTGATTAACTGCTCATTAATCTCCGCAAATGCCACATCCTGCACCAGTTTTTTACACACTTTGACAGCATTTGGGCTAGCATTGACCAAGTGTTTGACCAAATTATCAAGGGTTTGTGTAAACTCTTCTTCATCCACCCGCTCATGGATAAAACCGATTCTTTTGGCTTCTTTGGCATCAAATACTTCAGCGGTTAAGAAGTACCGATTTGCCGCACGTGCACCCATTGCACGAATCACATACGGGCTAATGGTCGCAGGAATCAAGCCAAGTTTGACCTCGCTTAAGCAAAAATTGGCGTTTTTGACGCTAATGGCGATATCACAAGCGGCGACTAGACCCATACCACCGGCATACACATCGCCTTGAATAGCGGCAACCGTGGGTTTTGGACAGTGGTAGATGGTGGCTAGCATTTGCGCAAGCTTGCCTGCGTCCGCTAAGTTCTCATCGTGGCTATAATCCGCCATCGCGCGCATCCAGTTTAGGTCTGCCCCGGCACAGAAGGCTTTGCCATTGGCAGTAAGTATCACCGCACGCACTTCGTCTTGCTCAGCGCAAAATTGAAACACATCGGTCAGTTCTTGGATGACATCGTCATTAAAGGCATTGCGTTTGTCTGGGCGATTGAGGGTAATGGTCGCTACGTGCTGGTCAATGTCTAACAGTAGGCTGTCATAAGTCGGTAATTTCATCGTGTTTTTCCTTTTTCTTGTTGGGTAAAGTTGAAGCGTTTTTGATGCTTGCTCAATGGTGATAGAACAACCAACCAAGACTTCCGATTTTACACGCTGAAAATTACATTCTAAATACACCAAAGGTGGTGTGTTCAATCGGTGCGTTGTAGGCCGCACTTAAGCCGAGTGCCAATACTTGACGGGTATCGGCTGGGTCAATCACGCCATCATCCCACAGTCTAGCCGAGGCATAATAGGGATGACCTTGCTCATCAAATTTCTGACGCACTGGCGCTTTGAACGCTTCTTCGTCCTCGCTTGACCAGTGCTCACCTTTGGCATGGTATTGGCTGCGTTTGACCGTTGCTAATACCGACGCCGCTTGCTCGCCACCCATCACCGAGATACGCGCATTTGGCCACATCCACAAGAAACGTGGACTGTAGGCACGACCACACATACCATAGTTACCCGCGCCGAATGAGCCGCCGACAATCACGGTAAACTTCGGCACTTTGGCATTGGCAACCGCCATCACCATTTTGGCACCATGACGGGCAATCCCTTCATTTTCGTATTTGCGCCCCACCATAAAGCCTGTGATATTTTGCAGAAACACAAGCGGAATTTTACGTTTGCAGCATAGCTCGATAAAATGGGTGGCTTTTTGCGCTGACTCGCTAAATAAAATACCGTTGTTAGCGATAATACCCACTGGCATACCTTCAATATGTGCAAAACCACACACCAACGTTGTGCCAAAGCGTGCTTTAAACTCGTCAAACTCACTGCCATCGACGATACGTGCAATGATTTCACGGATATCAAAGGGCTTACGGGTGTCAGTTGGGATGATGCCGTACAATTCTTTGGCGTCGTATTTGGGGGGGCGCGGGGTTATTTGCGCGGTAGCGTGGTGGATGGGTGTTTTTTGTTGGTTTAAATTGCCGATGATGTTGCGCGCCAGTGATAACGCGTGCAAATCGTTTTGGGCAAGGTGGTCAACCACGCCTGACAGACGGGTATGCACATCGCCACCGCCTAAGTCTTCCGCGGTCACTTCTTCACCTGTGGCAGCTTTGACCAGCGGCGGTCCACCCAAAAAAATCGTCCCTTGATCTTTGACGATAATCGACTCGTCACTCATGGCGGGTACATAGGCACCACCTGCAGTACAGCTACCCATGACCACGGCGATTTGGGGAATGCCTTCGGCACTCATATTGGCTTGGTTAAAGAAGATGCGACCAAAGTGATCTTTATCTGGGAATACTTCATCTTGGTTGGGTAAGTTCGCGCCGCCAGAGTCGACCAAATAGATACATGGCAAGCGATTTTCTCGCGCGATTTCTTGCGCCCGTAAATGTTTTTTGACCGTCATCGGGTAGTAAGTGCCGCCTTTGACGGTGGCATCGTTACACACAATCATACAGTCAATACCAGCGACACGACCAATGCCAGCAATCACGCCTGCGGCAGGGATATCGGCATCATACATGCCATACGCTGCCATCGGTGAGACTTCCAAAAATGGCGTACCGGCATCTAGCAAGCGCTCGACACGTTCACGGGGCAATAACTTACCCCGAGCCACATGTTTGGCGCGGGCAGACGCTGAACCGCCCTGAGCAATGACCGCAAGTTTGGCTTTGAGGTCATCAACGATAGTTTGCATGGCAGCGGCATTGGCTTGAAACTCCGCACCATTTGGGCTTAATTTACTTTGGATAACCGTCATTGTAAATCCTAATTCTGTCAAAGGGTGCAGCTAAATTGCTATCAGATGCCCTCTGTATTTATGTTAAGTTTTTGATGAAGTTGAAAATTTAGAGTCCTAATTCTTGTGTCATCGCTTCCACGATTTTGAATTTTTGAATTTTACCCGTGACGGTCATTGGGAACTCGTCGACAAACTTCATGTAAGTCGGTACTTTATAGTGTGCGATGTGATCTTTACAAAAATCACGGATGTCTTGTTCGGTTAAGTTGCTGTCTTTTTTGGGGATAATCCAAGCGGCAAGGACTTCACCAAATTTCTTGTCGGGTACGCCCACGATTTGGACGTCACGGATTTTTGGGTGGCGATATAGGTAGTTTTCAATTTCAACAGGGTAAATGTTTTCACCACCGCGAATCACCATATCTTTACTACGTCCGACGATTTTGACATAACCTTCTTCGTCCATGGTTGCCAAGTCACCGGTATACATCCAGCCATCGACAATGGCTTCCGCCGTTTTATTGGTGTCATTCCAATAGCCGAGCATGATTGAGTAACCTTTGGTACACAGCTCACCTGTCTCACCGATGCCAAGCGTTTCGCCCGTTTCTGGGTTGACGATTTTGACTTCTAGGTTTGGCTGTACCAGACCTACGGTTGAGACTTGTTTTTCAAGTGGCGTGTGCTGGTTGGTTTGACAAGATACGGGCGATGTTTCGGTCATGCCATAGGCAATGGTGACTTCTTTCATGTGCATTTGGTCAATCACGCGGCGCATGACCTCAATCGGACAGCTTGAGCCTGCCATGATGCCGGTACGTAAAGTCGATAAGTCATAATTGGCAAAATCTGGGTGGTCAAGCTCGGCGATAAACATGGTCGGTACCCCATGCAGACCTGTACATTTTTCGTTTTGCACGGTTTCAAGTACGGTGATGGGGTCAAAGCCATCATTGGGATACACAATCGTGCCACCGTGGGTCAAAATGGCAAGGTTGCCCAGTACCATGCCAAAGCAGTGGTAGAGCGGGACAGGGATACACAAACGGTCATCGGCAGTTAAGTTCATGGCTTCACCGATGAAATAACCGTTGTTTAAAATGTTGCGGTGGGTAAGCGTCGCGCCTTTGGGCGTGCCTGTGGTACCACTGGTAAATTGGATATTGATGGGGTTATTGGGGTTAAGTTTTTTGGCACGTTCCGCCACTGCCGGATCATCGGCATCGCCTTTGGCAATCCACGCTGAGAATTTTTGCATATAGCTAAAATCCTCAGTGGACTCTGGGCTGTCAATCCAGATGACCCGTTTGAGATTGGGTAATTGCACGAGCTCTAAATTTTGGTAGCTTTGGTGACGCGCTTCAGGTGCAAGCTCTTGAAGCATCACCGCATAGTCGCTAGATCTGAAGTGGCGCATCAAGACCAGCACTTGGCAGTCGACTTTGTTGATGGCGTATTCAAGCTCAAAGATACGATAAGCGGGGTTAATGTTGACCAGTATAATACCGGCTTTGGCAGTCGCCAATTGCATGATGACCCATTCAACGTTGTTGTGTGACCAAATACCCACGCGATCGCCTTTTTGCAGACCCATACGAATCATGCTGCTGGCTAGCTGATTGACTTTACGCTGTAGTTCGCGGTAGGTGAGACGAATGTTTTGGTGCGCGGAAATTAAGGCGTCTTTATCGGGGTGTTGTTCCACCATCTGATCGAAAAAATCACCAATGGTCAATTCTATCAGTGGCGTGACCGGTCCTTTATCATAGCTTTGGGTGAGCGGGGCGTTGGCAGATTTCGCACCCATTACGATGCGTGGCAGGGTTAGCACGTCTTTGGTCATGGTAGCATCCTTACTATCGTGTTTTTTAGCGTGTTTTTCTATCGTTTTTTTGGGGGGTTTACTAAAGGTATTGACGAAAGCTAGTGAAAACTTCGTGTTTACCTGAGTAAAAATTTTTACCCACTGATTAATACCCAAGTATTCCTTGACTTAAAGTATTGTTATAACACTCATTTTAATTCATTTTTTTAAAATTTTTACCGTGTTTAACCATCAATATGTGTCATATTAATCAATAAATTATGGACTTGTCAATCTAAAACGAGACAATCTTTATCGAAATAAAAATTATCTTTAAGCTAAAAAAATATTCGATACATATTCAATAGGTATTCAATGACACTTACTACCCCTAAGCCAGCCACTGATTTGGCTCACCATAAAAAAACCCATCTCACTATGAAAGATGGGTTCTACACTCAACAGGATAAAATGGGATAAATTATTTTTCGCTATAGAGTTTGATGCCGGTAGCAAAGGGGCATTGTTTTAGGCGAGCGGCTTGTACCATCGCATCTCGTTGTCCCATAGCAATCGATAGATTATGACGGTTGCCGCCATTGATTGAGCCTAAGCCGACACTCACGGTAGGATAAATACCATGGCGATTGCCCGATACGCCAATCCCAATGCCTGAAGCTTGCAAGCCTGTGCGCTGGTTGGCATTGGCATCAATGTATTGATTGAGGCGCGTGTATTCATTGGCAAGCGCAACACAGTCATAGCTTTGGTAATTGTTGGCGGATACGTATTCAGGGGTAGGCGTGGTCATACACCCTGTCAAACCTGCCGTGGCGGCCGTCGCTAAAAGTATTGAGATAGCTAATTTTTTCATTATCCTACTCCCTTATGTTCACTGCTTTAGCCTTAAAATAGGTTGAGCGGTTTAACAAACGCCAGCGTCAAAATACCCATATAGGCAATAAAAGCAATCAACATACCTATTTTGGCTTGATTGGGCGTAGTCGTCTGGCGCGTGGCTTTGACAGTCGCCGAAATGGCAACAATGAGTAATACCATCTTGGCAATCAACCAGTGCGGCACTATACCTGCGCCAAACAATGGCATCGCCGTCACCGCGCCTGTTAAAATCACCAAGGCATACATCAGGTGTGCGCCGATTTTGGCAGATTTTGGCAAGCCTTGTCCTTTTGGTGCGGTAAATACCAACACGGCTTGCCACAAGAATAAGGCAATTAAAATCAATGCCATCAGCATATGTGCGTGTTTCATACATCAACCTTTTTTATAATAATATAGCGTAAATTAACTCAAGAGGTCTGTGGTTTTAGCTTATGTTGACACTCTTTTTTATCTGTATATTACCCTGCGTTTTGTCCTGCGCAATTGGGACTTTCAGGAGATTGTCCAACCGCTTGCCATTCTGTTTGTGTATAAGCATGAATTGAAAACGCGTGAATTTGCCCACCGCCTTGTGACAGTAACGCATGGATAAGTCCATACACCAACTGATGACGCTGTACCAAGCGTTTGCCTGCAAATGCCTCACTGACAATGGTCAGTTTAAAATGGGTTTCTTTGCCCTCAAAATAGCCAGCATGGCGCATTGACTCGTTTTCTAGCTGATAGACACTGGGCTGTAACGTTTGCAAACGCGCTGTCACGGCATCGGCAATCGGGGTAGCAAGTTGACTCATGTCGTCCTCGGTTCACTGATTTTATTCATCAAAAATGGGAAGTCAATGACAAACCTAATTGGTCACCACTTACCGCATTTTAGCCATTTTAGCACAGTTTTAAGGTAGCCTAATCTATCAAATTGGTGCGACTGGCAAAAATAATCTTGTGTTAATACCGCTCAAATTTTCTCTATGTTTGATAACTCACTAGCTTCTATGGCTCACTTGGACCAATATAGCAAGGATAAAATACCCGCGGCAATTAACGGACCCACCGCCACCCCGCGAAACAATACCACCCCTGCTACTGTGCCAATCATCAGCCCCGTGACCACGTTGGGGTCAACTTTCATTAAATTCACCCCTCTTGCGCCCAGCCAAGTCACCAGCAATCCCACGGCGATGGCCAATAATGAGCGCCAACTGGCAAAAGATGTCATCAAGGCTTTGCTACTGACTTGCTCGGAGGCGATAGGCGCAATGACCGCAATGGTGAGCAGCAAAATACCCAAGTTGAGTCCATATTGTTGAATATAAGAAAAGATAGGTTGGTTGTTGGGTAAAAATTTGATGATAATTAGCGCAGTCGCACTGACCCAAATCGTGGGATTGTGCACAAAAATACCGCAGCCCAAAATGACGAACAAGACTAGCAAATTAATATCAAGCTGATTCATGGATTTACCCTATAGCTGTGACCAAACGCTTATTATGCCACTGACAATGCCGCTGTGCTGTTGAGATATTTAAAAAACTTCAATCAATCGGTTTTTTGACAACTTGTTAGGCTTGCTAGATAAATTGATGGACAATTATTGTGGATAAGCAAATTTTTAATCAATCCTTTATTTTGATCACTAAATTTGCTCACTAAAAAAGCCAATATCAGCTAGATATTGGCTTGTAAAATACAAAGTTAAAATTAACGGTAACGGCTTTGTTGGTACAACGGCATCACACGTGGCAATAATGATTGAATGGTGGCAATACGTGTTGAGCTCACTGGGTGGGTACTTAAAAACTGAGGTGGCTCGCCGCGACCGCCCGCACTCTGCATTTTACGCCATAGGCTAACTGCTGCATTAGGGTCGTAACCTGCCCGTGCCATCAACTCTAGCCCCATCAAATCAGCTTCCGTTTCTTGAGTACGGCTATTGGGACGGGAAATACCCAAATCCCCAGCTAAGCCTGCTAACTGCGCCTGACCTTGAGATAAACCTAATACACTTGCGGCAATACCAATCCCTGTTTGGGTCGCCACGTCACGCGATAGACGCTCACGGGTATGCTCACGCAATGCATGCGCCATCTCATGACCCATAATCGCAGCAATCTCAGCATCGGTTAGATTCAAGCGATCGATAATACCTGAGTAAAAGACAATTTTACCGCCGGGTAATACGTGTGCATTGAGCTCATTACTTTTAATGACATGCACTTCCCAAGACCATTGTCTTGCATCGCTGCGATAGGCACCTGTCTGCGCAATCAGACGCTGAGAAATTTTCTGTAAACGCGCCAACTGTGCCGGATTGGTATCAAGCAGACCTTTGGCACGGGCGGCGGCAATTTCTTGTTGAAAAGCTTGTTTGGAAAGTTGTTGCACCTGCTGATCGGATACTACCAACAACTGATTACGGTCGACGCCAATTGCACCCGTATCAGTGGTGGTCGAGCAACCGGTGGCACCTACCGCAATGACCGATGCCGCCAAACTTGACCTCATGAGTTTTTGTGAAATTTTCATCTTATCGTTATCTCCAAATACAGCAAAAAAAACCAAGAAAAATAGGAAGTTTAGACGCATTATAGCGAAGTCGTTAAAAAACAATCTGCTGAGATTTGCAGTAATTGCGTAACGATAGATACATAGTGTGTTTCAGAGTGTGATGAAACAGGCTAATAATTATGGTTAGGAAGGGAAAAGGTCATACGAAAATAGGCAGCTAAAAAAGCTACTTTGCATTAAAAAAATAGTTAAAATTAAAAAAACGCATTTTTTTAAATTTTTTTTGCAAAAATGCTTGACGCAGTGTCAAAAATCCTTATAATACGCATCCACAACGACGCAACAAACATTAAAAATTGCTAGTTGACCACCTAATGCGGGAATAGCTCAGTTGGTAGAGCACGACCTTGCCAAGGTCGGGGTCGCGAGTTCGAATCTCGTTTCCCGCTCCAAATTCAAGAAAGCCTAACTTAATAGTTAGGCTTTTTTATTTTCTATAAATCCGCCTGTATCAAGGCTTTCAAGCTTTGTGGCCCTTTTTTTAATAAAAATGCTTTGTTAATTTAACTAATCAATTTTTTGCAAAATTTTAGACCGTGACCAAAACGTGACCATTTTGTGACCACGCATTTTTTACAAATTTTTAAACTGACCCCGACCGTGAATTTGGATGTTTAATGAAATTCAATACTTTTTTAAATAAATATAAATAACACATACTTATTAAATAGAACAAAAATCCAATACGAATACGCCTTCAACTGTCATTTATTAATCTAACATCTTGAGAATATAATTAGACAACCTCTATATAGTTTGCTAGCCTAAACCAATGCTCATTAGCCAATTTCCTTTACTATGACCATCAATAACTTGCTTGAAGAACTTAACCCCGCCCAGCGCAAAGCTGCCACCACCAATGCTCAAAACACTTTGGTGTTGGCAGGAGCAGGCAGTGGTAAAACTAAGACAATTGTCGCCCGTGCCGCTTATTTGATTGATAAAGGTGTGCCAGCCAATGAAATCCAAATCGTCACCTTTACTCGCCGTGCTGCTAGTGAGATTGTCACCCGTGTCGAAAGTCATTTAGGATTGCAAGCAGAAGGACTGCGCGCGTCCACCTTCCATACCTTTTGTCTAAGTATTTTACGCAGATATCCCAAGGTCTTCGATCTAAAGGGCTTTAATGTCATCGACCGTGATGACCAAATCATGATGTTCAAACTGCTACGCGGTAAGTTCGAAGATAAACGTGCCAAAGAGGCAGCAGCAAAAGCTAGCCAAACATCGACGGGGAAAACCATTACCTTTCAACGTAAAAAAACCGCTCAAACCATTAGCGAAATACTACCTAAGCCCAAAGAGCTTGTTGATTTATATTCTTACTCGCGTAATACTCAAATCTCACTTAAAGACGCGCTATACAAGCAGCTGCCAGATTTTCAGCCTGCATATGAGGAAATCAAAACAGTTATGAAAGGCTATGAAGCGCAAAAGCAAGAACGTCATTATCTCGACTATGATGATATCTTGGAGTATGTCGCACGCTACTTAAATGCCGATGATTGGCTCCTTGAACGGGTCACTGAAAATACCAAGTATCTGCTCGTCGATGAGATGCAAGATACCAATCCATTGCAGTGGTTACTACTGCAGCCTTTTATTGGACGCACGCAGTTGTTTTGTGTCGGTGATGATGCCCAGTCGATTTATGGCTTTCGTGGGGCAGACTTTGAAAATATTCATAGCTTTAAACAGCGTGTGCCTGATGCCGAAGTGCTCACACTCGATTTAAACTACCGCTCAACTCAAGAAATCTTGGATTTGTCCAACTGGCTACTGGATCGAAGTGAGCTTGATTATAAAAAACGGCTTACCGCGCATCGCGGTGAAGGCATTAAGCCAGTTTTACACAGCTTTGGTAATGAGTTTGATGAAGCCCGATTTATCGTCAGTGACTTAAAAAAACGCTATGACAAAGGTGCGCCATGGCATCATCATATGATTTTGCTACGTTCTGCGTTTTCTGGTCGCCAAGTGGAAAGCGCACTCATTGCTGCAAATATTCCCTATGTGTTTATTGGCGGTACTAAACTCCTGGAAGCGGCGCATGTTAAAGACTTAATCAGTATGCTGCGGGTAACGGTCAACCATCTTGATGAACTGGCTTGGATTCGCTTTTTAACGCTTTGGGATGGCATTGGCGATGCTGGGGCAGGGAAGCTCGTTAATGGGTTTTTAACCTTACCAGACTTGAATGCTTGCATTGAGGTGCTTGATAAGAAAAGCAAAGTACCAAAACCTGCCCTTGACGCGCTTAGAGAACTATCAAACCTTCAAGAATTACCTGAAAAAAGCATTGATATTGCCTTTGATGCATTGAGTGATCAATTGCAAAAAAACTATGAGAAAAAAGACTGGGACAGCCGCGCCAGAGATTTTGATTTAATCAAACAACTTGCCATGCGACATGGCACATTAGCTGACTTTATCGAGGCTTATATTTTAGATCCAATATCCCATAGTGAAGTGAGTAAACAAGATAATGATGATTTAGTCACGCTCATTACCATTCATTCCGCCAAAGGGGCTGAGCGTGAAGTCTGCTATATCGTCAATGCGTCTGTGGGACAATATCCGCATATACGAGCTCAAGATAGCTTTGAGGAAGTGGAAGAAGAACGCCGTGTGCTATATGTAGCGATGACGCGGGCAAAAGATGAACTGATTATCACACGGCAAAACTTAAATACCTGGGCGACCAGTCGTGTCGATGGGCAAAACCGTACCATTGAAAGTTATTTTTTGAGTGAAGTACCGACTAATTTGTTGCCAAATTATAGTGGCTTTAATTCATTTGGTGGGTTTAGAGCTGATACTTCATTTCATCAACCGCTGAAGAAAAAACCTAAAATCGGGATTGATTTTGATGATTAAGATTTTTTAAGCCTTTTAACAAATTCAGATATGCCGTTTTAAGGGTTAACTTTACTCTCACTATAACAAGTATTTTAACCAATAATTGTTTATAATTAGATTTAAAATTAATGAAATGGAAGTTAGCTTATGAATGTCAAATTTGCGTTATTCGCAGGATTGTTGTTAAGCGTGCAAGCATTTGCTTTAGATAATACAGCCAATCAAGCAAAGCCTACCAATGATGTGCCAACCCAAGCCGATATTCAGCGCCTATTTGATGAGGAAGTTAAAGCCATCAATCGCAATATGATTATCAATAACCCGATGTACTCAGGTGATTATCATACTGATATGCTCACACAGCAAATGTTAGGCTCGATGCAGTATAAAGCTAAAATCAACAAAGCCGTGTGTCAGCCTACTGATAAGCCAAATACCTATGACTGCTTAGTGCATACCACGTCAAATGTGATGGGTTATCAAAGCATTAATAAAAGCGCAATCACCGTCAAACGCATTGGCGGTGAATTGGTCTTGGTTAAATAAAGCTAGGGCAGAATTTTTCAAACGATTGGTCATTTAAAAAACTATTTCGTATTTAGCATCTATTAGCAAGTTGGTTTGTTAACTATTCTGCATTAATTTTTGTCGAATTAATGGTGAAATATTTTGTACCAATTGCTGATATTCATCATCTACTTTGACTTGACCAAAGGTCGGACTACTAGCCAAAATACTTGGAATTGCCAGGTGATTTAGCGGGGTGTCATCTTTAAAATGGTCAAGTTTTGGTAAATCTTCTAGATAACTGACCACGTCATCTAAGGTCAACAATTTGCCGTGTAAATCAAACCCAACATTTAAAATACGGCCACCAATATCCGCCATACGATCATGAATATGACCATGCAGATGATAGTAGCCTTTGTGACAACCATCCCATTCAGCAATCGGATAATGAAACAATACTAAAGTTTTACCGAGTTCTTTAAGTTGCAGTTTTAGATAACTTTGAGCCGAATATAGCAATGGATGACCATCGTGCTTTGATGTGGTCAAAAACTTGTCTAGGTGGTCTTGAATAATATCATCGTGGTTACCAAAAATTAAATGATGACGACCGTTTAGCTGCGATAATACCTTGTTGATGTGACGCAGGTTGTGTGAAAACGTTAAATCACCCAAGTTATATACGTCATCATCTACGCCCACGGTATCGTTCCACATCTCAATCATGTATTGATCAAGCGTATCAATGTCGCCCTGATAGCTAGGCTGGGGGCGAGTGTGAGGACAAAATTTTGCAATATTTCGATGTGAAAAATGCAAATCTGAAGTAAAAAAAATGTTACTCATTTTGCGTTCTCTTTATTCTAATTTTTCTAAAAATTGTTGGACAAAAGCGATTTTCTGTAATTCATCAAGCTGATTAAACGTATCTTGATGTGCTTTGATATGATCAATCAGTGGATAATATTCTTCATCCACTTGCTGCTTACTTAATTTACTGCCCAAATTTTTTTCTTGGCTACGTCCAAAAAATTTCGACACCAGATAATAAGGTGACTTTAATTTAAATAATAAATCTTTCGTTTGGCTATCAAACACCATAAAACCTTCGTGTTTAACGGTTTTTAATAGGGTTTTTAACTCACCAAAACGGACGTTTTTTAGCGTAGTAGGACGTTTTAAACCAAACTTTTTACCAATTTCATCCAACTGCTGCTCACTAAATAAGTTGCCTGTTGCCACATCCCTTATACCAATCAGTGTTTCACCAAACGCTTCAGGAATAATATGAATGTCGCTTGGGTCAGTAATCTCAAATAAAAAGGTATGATTAGCAAACTGTTTAAATACAGGTTCATATTTCGTGCAATGCTCACGCGTCATGAGCGCAAAACTGCTATCAAGTGATCCAGTAGTCGAATATAGCACTTGTCGATCAAAGCTAGCACCAGCACTTGGGTGATTATTATCGAGTTTAACATAAGTGCATACACCCAAAAATCCGTTTACCTTAACCACGGCGTCGACCAATCGATCGTCACTCATCGCAATGGGATAGGAACTATTTTTAGCAATACGTTCAGAATAGTTAAATACCTTGTTAAATGGTCGCACAATAATACGGTTATGCTTATCAATCACAAGTCCGCGCATTTCTAACAAAGCATTATCAAAGCTGTTTTCATAAAATACCTTACGCGCGTATTTTAAAACGAACAGATCTGGATAGTTTTTACTTTGTTTTTTGACGAAATTTTTGCGTGCAAAGGTCAAATAGTCATCGGTGACAAACGTCTGTTGTACCTCGTCAAATGGCAATTTACCATGATTAAATACATGCATTTTGTCAACTAACTGTTGAGTTAACGCATCAATTGGCTTAATGGCAGGAACATGGATTTCGTCACGTAATTTGCTGTTATTCAAATTGATATAAGCCGTCAACACATCTGCTTGTTTGACGTTATGCGTGTTTTCAAAAAAATTGTGTAAACGGTAAATTTCAACCTCAAAGCCAAACTTTTTCGCCATCTTAATCAAATGGATACAAGCTGAACCTTTTTGATTTGTGTTTGAATTGACAATTAATATATCTTGGTTAGGGTGCTGTTGCCCTTGCTTAAGCATATTTTTAAATGTCGCAAGATTTTGACGTTGGGCTTTATCCACCAAATCACCTGACCAACGATACATACCATTTTCATCAGTGAGTAATAGGTCATTTTCTAAATGGACGATGGTTGCATTGGGATACGCTTGAGCAAATTTGCTTTGCTGCTGTCTGGCAAACGTGGTTTTCCCAGAGCCTTGATGGCCACGGATTAAAATAAATTTTTGCATAACTAGCCCCTTATTCATTGCATCTTTATAACTGCGGTTAAACAATGAAAATTAAGATTGAAAAATGCAAAATTTAGACAAAATAAAGACATGGACTAGAACATAAAGGCTAGTCAATACGTGATTTGGTCAAATTTTACATGTACAAACCGAACAATTTTGTGAGAAAAATTGTGGTTTTGGCGGGGTCGTAGCTCAGGATTGTTACGCTATCACGCTTTTATAGCGAACAAATGTAGGATCACTATTAACAAAAGTAGATAAAGTTTTTGTTAATTTCTAGATTTTAGTTTAGTTGGTTATTCATTGTCAAGTTAATCGTATCTGTATTGATTTAAAACAAGGAACTTATGTTGTGCTTAAATCATTGTAACTTAACAAAACATAGAGCTTGACACGTTAGAAGTGTCTTACATTGTATGGCATAAATATAGATACAGTATGACACCATAAGAAAAACCGTAATACGTACATCTTAATTCGTTCAATAAAAAAAGGACTGACTTTCAGTCCTTTTTTATTACCAAGTTCAATTGCGTATCACCCCTTTAACCTTGGCCTCATTTAACCAACTGGGGAACTCTTCTAATAGCAGTTCATACAAGCGCTCATCGCTGATACTGGTAATACGATCTAACGCGAAAAAATTGCAATTATCAACAATACGACCTGTCATATCATCGAGTTTTTCAAGCACCCCATAATTGCGACCGCCAATCCCAACAAACTGCCAAAAAATGGGTAGCATCGCTGCCTGCGTTAAAACCTTTTGCATTTGCCGGCCACTGCCCACACCACCGTCAGAAATAAATAACACATACACAGGGACACCATCGTTAAACTGCTGATAATAATTAATCACTGCTTCAATCGCTGGTATTTCTTCATTGATTCTTGCGCCTACCTGCCAATTGCGCCAACCGCGCTTGGTTGTTTCAATAAATTGATTGACATTGCTTAAGGTCACATCATCAAGCTGCGTGGTATATTGAGCAAATGCCCAACATTCAAAGCTGCCATCATTGTCAAAGTTAATTGCCAGTGGCATAAGGCGATCAACCACTTTTTGCACATCGCCATTATGATATTGATGGTTCATTGAGCCTGAAGCATCTAGCACTAAAGCCACACGTACTTGTACATCAAGTAGGTTTTTCTTTTCTAGTTGTACCAGTGACTTTTTGGTTAGGTCAATGATACTGGCATTACCTGTTTTCTCCGCCTTTTCTAGCGAAATTTTCTTTTTTAAATCAATTTTAGATAATGGTGGGGTAATTGGCGCAGTTGGTGCGGCTTGGATAGGCGCTTCTTCAGCCACTTCACCACCAAAGTGCTTAATTAAGGCTGCCAATCCACCATTAAAACCTTGTCCAACGGCACTCATACGCCAGATATTGTCTTTCTTATATAGCTCAAGTGCCATTAACGCCTTTTCTTGTTGAAACATACCACCGTCAATTGGAAAGCTTGCTACCGTTTGCTGCTGAGATTGCAAGTCGATTGTCATGGCTGGTAACTGCGCCATGGTTTGATGGCCATCAATGGTTAAGGTTAATACCAAGCGCTCAATTTGCGGATTTAAAGTCGCTAGGTTGACATCAAAGCTGACTTGTTGACTATTATTTTGGCTAAGCTTTAGGCTGCCACAGGGGCTTTGGGGTTGGTTGTAAAATATCATGTAAGCTTCGTTGCTAAGCTTACCTTGATTGTCTAAACCAAACAGTGCAATGTCTAAGTTTAAATTGATTGGTGGGGTAGTTGTTAAGCTAAAAATTAACTGATTGGCTAATACATCTGATAATTTAAGTTTTTGTCCACGGATAAGTTGCATCTCTAAATCCTTGTCGATAGTTATTGTTTATTGTTATGTTATAGGCACAAGGTTACATAAATTTTATTATGAGTGGGTGACATGCATAAAAATGGCGCATGTTGGCAGCATAACTGCGCTACAAGAGTAGCTTACAGATCAAGTCCTTGGCTAAGCCACACTGCATTAAATATAAAAGTATTATCCAAATTTGTAAATAAATTTAATGGCTATGGCTCATTGTTATTACCCTTCGCCAAACAATAAAAAGAAATTTTTGAAATGAAACTTATTTAGAACTACTCTATAACTATTAAGGTTTTATTTTGGCACCATTTAGTGACACTTATGGCTAAGTTTTAAATTAGTTTAGTAGTGAACTGCTCTTATTTAAATCTTATTTTGCTATGATTTGAAAACTAAAATTTTACAAACAATCATTTATACAATTTTAACTTTCAATCTTGTAAGCATTTACAATGCCACTCATCTCCCAATTTTATTCACACTACTTACAATCCCTTCTGACTCCATTCTATCGATTAAACGAGCGGCACGGTTATAGCCTATACTAAATCTACGCTGAACACTCGATGTTGAAACGTTGCCTGCCTCTCGGATAAAACTAATAACTTCATCATAAAGTGGGTCGGGTTGCGATGGGTTATAAAGCTCTTTGGGTATTTCCTGCATATACGATTCAATCAGCTCATTGATTTCCTGTGATTGCGTATTCACATAATTTTGCTTTGCATCAACTTGCCATTTTTCGCAAGCTTGATTGATTTCAAATTGTGTTGCAAAAATTGGTTGTAGATATTTTGGTTCACTGCTGTCAGAACGTATAAACAGTATATCCTCCTCAGTTAGTAGTTCTGCATCCAAATTATCTAAAATTGTTCGTGAATCAACTTTAGTATTGACTTCAAAGCTAAGCCGAGTTGGGATATTGGCTCTTAGTAATTCTGTAATCACATCATAAGTAGGTTGATCAGTTAATAAAATCAAATGAATTCCCGCTGCACAGGCTTTCTGCGCAATGTTGATTATCATTTTTTCATTGAATAATGTGTCATGTGATATTAGTTCTTTTAATTCACTAATGATAATCACAATTCTTGGTAAAGGTTGAAGCAATGCTGCAATCTGCTCGCTATCGATATTAAGATTATCACTAACTCGGTAACGAGCCAATAACTTACTAAATTCGTTTGCCTTTTCCATTTTTTGATTAAAGGCTGTTAAGTTTCTTGTTTTAGTTAGGCCCATTAATTGATAGCGTCGCTCCATTTCCAACTGACACCAAGCCAAGTTTCGAGTTGCATTTTCCCTATTACTAATTGGGGCTATCAAATGTGGTAAGTTTTGATAATCCGTAAACACGGGTTTTTCACTGTCAATGAGCATAAGCCTAACTTGCTCAGGGCTATATTGCACCAATATACTGACCATTAAGGTGTGCAACATTTTGTTGGTCGTATCTTTTGAACGGCCTGTCATAAGTAAATGTGGCGCTTTAGTAAGATTTAAATAAGTTGCCTGTTTTGGGTATTGATAGCCCATAAATAGATGAATGGCATTATTATCAAATGTAGATGGTTTACTGGCTAGTAGCGAGAGCAAGCTCACATCCCATTGCTCTTTGGACAATGGTAATTGGTTTTGTGATTTTTTTGACGACAGCTTTGACCCGTTATTGTCATACCAAAAAGCGAATGTCGCAATATCACAGCGATTATCCCTAGCTGTAAATGAAATACCATAAAAAATACTGCTTTGCTCTGCGATAAATGTTTCCATTGCCTTGCTAATCTTTTCTTGATCGTTAAAGTTGAAGTTATCAGCAGTTGTTATATTCATAATAATTGCTGTATATTTTGGTGATATATCCGGTACAAACTGAAATTTATTAGCATACCTAGACAAATCATTCAAATTATCATTGGTAGTGCGATAAGAAATGAATCTTGCGGTATTGGTATTCTCATAACAAAGTAAAAAATCATTTTTATCAATACGTATAAAATTCTCATCGCTGGTTACATGGTTGATTGTTGCTACCAAAATATCAACATCATCAGGTTCACACCACATAATTCTGTCAGCGAGCTTTAAACTGTCGTCATTCATGTCATCTTTATTAGTCACGATACCAACTAATAATTCAGCACCGACTTGTTGTTTAAAATCTAGTAATTTTTCGCTATCAAAGTGAGCATTTACAGTAAAAAAAGCAAAATGTGCTTCAACTCCGTTAAAGTTACTATCTTGTTGGTATAAGATGGCAGTCACAGGTAGGTCAGTCTTTGGGTAATAGTTAGTCATTAAGTTGTCCATGATTGGCAATCCTGTAGTCGCTGTGACAATAACAAATAATTTATTTAAGTACCCAGCTGTGGATAAGATCGTATTCTTCTTGTTCACAGCTAAAGCGTTTTGATATGACGCGGCTTTTCTTGCCCACAGGGGGTAAGCTGTAATCCCAAAATTCCACTTCTAAAATGGCAAATCCTTCATCATCTAAGGCAATTAAAGTAAAACAAAACTTATCATCGCCATAGCCACATTCTTCATTTCTCTCAATTGGCTCTTCAAAGACCACCTTACATTTGAGACTTAACTGATAGCCATCAAATTTTTCAGGGTGCATGGGGAACTCTTTCCAGTCGACATCGGTAATGGTAAATCGTTTCATATTTATATCCAGCATTGATTAATATTAGAAAAGTATAACAATGATATTGGACATCAGATGTCCGATTAGTTAGTTATAATCGGTCTATGATGTTTAAAAAAAATTTTAAAGTTGTTTTAACGTCATTAAATTTTTGGATCGTTATGCTATGATTTTCTTAAACTAGCGTCCAGTTAATGGTTTGAGACGATTTATGAAATCACAGATAGAAAGACTATTTGCCTTGTATCAAGCGTTGCCTAGGATAGAATCTCAAGCAAAAACTTTAATCGAATTAGCAAATCTTGAAAATGTCATCCAAGCTTATGAGTTGCAAGGTGAACCTAATGATTCTCAAAGACGCCAAATACAGCGTGATTTGGATAGTCTGAGCGATGCATTAAAACAAGCATTAAAATCAGAAATAGATAAAAAGCCAAAAAAGTATTATTTACCGGCGTCAGCGAATATGGATAAAACTGATAGCAGCACAGCAATGCTACTGTTATTGGCAGAAAGTTTTCTTAAAAAAGTTGCGCCAAAAGATTTGCTTGAGAATGCTAAATGGTTGTTTGATGGTGCTAATAATCAATTAGAAGCAAGTAAAAAAGTCAAAAACTGGCGAAAGCGTATTTACTTCAAACCACTTCAAGATGAGTTTAAAGGTATTAAGCCAGAAGATGAATTAACGATCTATCAAGCATTACAGCAAGATGAACCATTGAAAATTATTTATCACAGCCAACAGCATGATGAAGAACGTGAATATCGAGCTTATCCTGTCAAGATTGTGATTGAGCCGAATTGTCGTTTACTGATACTTGAAAATCCTAGGCATAAGGACACGATGACTTTTTTATTTCATCGTATTAAACACGCGGAAATTATTAAAAATTTCAATGATTTACCAGATAGAGTAAATTTAAATTTAGATAAGATTGAACAGGAATTACCTAAGCATACGGAATCAATGTTTAGTCGTCAGCAATTGGATTTAACGCTTCAAGTTGCACAGCATGAACGATATATCATTGAAGATGCACCAGTCTTCGCTGATTACGAAAAATCACAGGTTTCTATTGAAGATGATGAAGTTGAATTTAGCATATCAAAAGTATTCGTTTCATACTCTGTGCTTAATTATTTGATTGCGCATGCAGATTCAATTTATGTAGCTGAGCCTGAAGAGCTGCGAGACCGAGTGGTTGAGCAGTTAGAAAATGGTCTTTATAGGTATGGTTATTTTGAAGAAATGGAGAAGGAGTAAATGAGTGCAATTGATTGGATTGAGCGTGAAGATGGTAGTGAATCTTTTGTAAAGGATTTGAAAGTGACCCTACGCGATGGAAAGTTTATTATTATTTTCCATGAATTTGATAATGAAACTCGCGTTAAAATTGAGGGAAAAATTATTCTGGATAAGGTAACTGATTTCCAGCAAAAAAATGGAGTAATCACTTATATAACCAATAATGGAAGGCCTGAATCTTATCCATTTACAATTTCTGGTCAATTTTCTGATAAAAATTATGATGAGTTTAAAGGCGATTGGCTTGAAGAAAGAGTTTTATACTCAGTTACTATTAGTTTGGATGAAATAGAAATGCCTATTGAAGATTCAAAAAATGAAAAATCTTTAGATATTTCTAAGGCAAAAAAGTTGCTTGCCACCTTTGCCCAAATAAATGCATCACTGCCACAAGATACGGTTGATGGTGAAGATAGCGATAATATTGATCCATTATCAGAGATAACTTTGGATTTAGATAAAGCAAAACAACTGATTCAAGATTTCAAAAAGCTTGAAAAACCGCCTCAGCGAAAAAAAGCTTTTTTAGAAATTATAGGGCTGAGTCATTTAGAAACGGTAAGCTCTAAAGTATTAGCTTTTTTCCTAAATACTTACGAAGTACATGATCTCAAAGACTTATGTGTACAAGCCCTATATGATTGTATTTTAGGTAGAACCAAGAGTGATAATGAACCAGCAATTTCTACTCTAAGTGTTGAACGTGAAGTCAGCACTGAGGAAAATTCAAGAATTGATATTATTATCGACACTTATGATGACTTGATTATTATTGAGAACAAATTATTTCATTCAGTTAATAATCCATTTGAAAGTTATGTGAATTATGGCAAGTTAAGGCGAGGAGAGAGAAACGGACATTACATTATTTTAGGTATTCATAAACCTGAAACATTACCAGAGCATTTTAAATTTATTAGTCACTTTGACCTAGCTGATGCAATTAGAAATCGTTTAAGTGATTATTTGATAGATGCAGACCAACATTATCTAACTTTACTGATCGATTATTTGCATGCTTTAGATAACTTTAATCCAAACTCAAGGATAGGAAAAATGGAACAAGCAATCGTTAATTTTTTTGGTAATAGCCATTCACAATTAGAAGAAATTATGAATGCAAGTTGGCATTTTATCGATTATGCCGAATTAAAAGTTCAAGCAATGAAATCTTTATTAGAAGAGAATAATTTAGATATTTTTATAAACGAACATCGTAATGAGGCATGCTTTGAATGGCTAGGATATACTGCGTACACCGAAATTATTTCTAAAGCTGAATTAGCTTTAAAAAATGGCATTAGCTTTGATTTTTGTTTGGGCTGTTATTCAAAAGGGATTAACTTACACATAGAATTTAACAAAAATCTTATTGGACGTGGAGCACCCAAAGACTGTAATCAACGTCTAAAAAATATTTTAAATGACCTAGAAATCCAATATGATACGACAGATGACTGGGATGATGATGCAGAATTTGTTTATATAAAAAAATTCAATTGGAATGAAAATCCAGAGATAGTTGTTTCCCAATTAATTTCTGTCATAGAAAAACTCAAAAAATTTATTGATAGTCACAATTGAAGTAATGTAAGGACAAAGACTATGTTTAATTTAATTACTAATGATCAAGAAATTCAAACTGCTATTGAAAAATTTCAAAAAAGGATCAAAGAGTTAGCAATTGAATCAAAAACACAAGAATGGGTATTTCCTAGTGGTGGACAAGCAAGCTATCAAACCTATACTCTAAATATCAAAAAAGGCAAAATTAAAGTAGCTTTTGCGGGTGATTGGGGTAGCCGTGAAGCTCATTTATTTACTATTGAAACTGATGAACCCAAATTAACTCCAAATCTTGAAATTAATATCCCTTATAGCAGTAACGCCAATGTAGCTGGCGTATTTCTCCAAGAAAATGACCGATTGGCGCTAGCTCATAGAGGAATCATAAATGCTTTCAGAGGAAGAATTCCAAAGGAAATCACTATGGAGCAATTTAAAGACAAAGTCGTCTCGACCGCTTCGAGTTCAAATGTAATTTTTATTTCTTATCTTGATGCAGATGACTTTATTGATAAAATTGCTTCTTTCGTTTCAAGTGTATTAGATTTTAAAGAACAATATAAAAACAAACATCTTGATGATTAAACTTAGTTTTGTAATGCTAATTTAGAACTAAAAAGGTTCTAATTTAGTTATCTTTTAATGCCAATTGCTTAAGTGCATAGCGAATAATGCCACTATGTGTCTGACCATATTTATCTGCTAGCTCAACCAACAAATTATACTCATACTCATTTAAAGGCAAGGTATGTGACTTAAATTTTCGGGGCGCCTTGGGATCTAATTTTGGTGCTTGATCAACTTGATTCGCAGTTACGCCATTGACAAAATCATCTTCTGTTAAAGTGGTTGCTTGGGTACGACGTTTAATCATAGCGCTAACTCCTTCATTAAGGCATCAAACTCAGTACGGGCTTTGGCGTTAGTTGCTTCTATTACGCCTTTACCTTCGGCAAGCACATCACGATAGATTTTACGCTCGTGAATAATGGTTGTTAGCGGTTTTAACAGTGGAAAATCACTTAAGTATTCTTTGGCTTGAAAAACTTCTTTATTCGCACGGTTGGTCGGTGCTAGGGTTAATATCCCAAAACACTGCAGTTGTTCGTTAAAGCTAAGCGCCTGATCGATTACTTCGGTTAAATGAGGTAGGGTATCTAAATCCAGCTGTGATGGTTTAAACGGCACGATGAGTTTATCCGCTACGAGCATAGCAGTCCGTAGCTCTTTACTGTCATGTCCTGCCACATCCACCACGACATAAGCATAGCGCTGATTTAAGTCTTTAAGCGTGCTTTTAATATCACCGTATCGCTGTACACAATGCACCTTAGCTAAACTAGTTTCATCCCGATCTCTCACCCAATTTGCGGCGCTTTGCTGGGGATCAGCATCCACTAAGACCACATCTTTGCCAAGATTTGCTAAGCTACAAGCAATGTTAATGGCGATTGTAGACTTACCACAGCCACCTTTTTGACTACCTAACAAAATAATCATAACGACCCTAATTTACTATCAATTTAGAACTAAATGGTAACTTATTTAATGGTTAACTAGTTTTTTATTAGTGTTGATTATAGTGTATTCAGAATTGAAGTCAATCATGTGTATTTGGCAGTTGTTTGTAGCAAGAATTAATTAAAAAGGATGCAGGTAAGTTTTTTATATATTTCGTTGATTATAAAATCTGCCGAAACACGAACTATATAGAATAAATAAACCTAGAATATATTTTTCTAACCTGCTTAATATAATTGAGCCAAGCTCTTTGTGAGGATTGTAGTATGTCAAATTTATTTGCCACAGTTTGTGCAATGACCTTTCAAGGTAATGCTAGTAATGGATTACAGCAAGATGCATTTTTCTTTGTCGATGATTATTATCAAGAAGTGCTTGGCATCACACCTGTGCACCGATGTGATGGCGCCTTTTGTGTTGCGGTATCCGATGGTGTCTCACAGTCCGATTTTTCGCAAGTTGCTAGTCTAACTACCATGAAAGCGGTCAAACAATTGTGGCAAACTTACCTAGATAATCCAAATCAATCGGCTGTCATGGATATTTTAAAAATCTATAACAAAGTGGCAACCTTGCCAAAACGTTATTATGGGGCATCCGCGACGTTTGCTTTGGTCTATCGAACGTTTGCAAAGGACAACCAGTCCAACTCATCTGTGGTTATCAAACATATCGGTGATAGTCGTGTCTATCATTTTTCAGCTATAACAAGAACATGGCGATGCATCACTCGTGATCATAATTTGCTGAATCAACTGGTAGATGAACAAGCCGCAATGGAAAACCGCCAAGCCGACTTTGGCGAATATAACCAAAACGGTATGGCAAGTCCTATGTATGCGTTAACTGATTGTTTGATTGCTGATAGTGATTTAGACAACAATCCAATGCCTGCTTTTGAGAATCAAACGTTGGCGGTGTCATCTGACGATTGCTTAGTGGTATGTACCGATGGCGTACATGACTTAGTGCCTTGCGATAAATGGCAAAGTATCGATAAGCATACCGATTTACAAGCATGGCTTAAACAGTTACGTAAGCAGATTTATGCCTCTAAAGGGCGTGCGTATGATAACGCAACGGCAGTTTTAATAAGGTTTGATGAGCATTAAAGCGAAAAGGCGTATGTGAAATGGAAGATAATTCGTCAGTATTTGATAGTGACATTGTAAAAGTCGATAAATATGAACCGCATAAAATTGCCAATGGCAAAAATGAAGTCACTTTTTTTGTGGCGAGTGATGAAATTGATTTCGCAGATTTGCAGCGCTATCGGATACAGGCGCAAACGGATTATTTGATTGCGATTAGCACCACGAATAAATATTATGACTGCCTAGGACTTGCGGATAACGTTATCTCGTGTTCAACAGATGAAGTGCCTTTAGTTATGCAAGCATTTCAACGACTACATAGCGGTAGTGGCTTTATAGGTATGGATTGGAACGAAGTAAAATGGGCAATTTCTAGTGGCAGAAATATTGAATTTTTACATGGTATGGCAAGTGGTGAAAATTGTGTGGCTTTAGCATGTGAACAGCTTATCCCAAAATTAAAGAACCTATCATCTAACTATCCGATAACAAATATGATGATTAATATATATGCAGATATTAGTTTTGGTTGTGAGCAGCAAGATTTTATTATCAAACAAATAGATAAAAATTTAATGGTTAAAGATGCAACTACATTTTACCAATTAAGTTTTTTTGATGAGTTTGCCGACTGGAAATCAGGTGAGAGAGGTTGTTGTGTTTGTATGTTCTTGATTTATGATGATAAATCTAATGATAGTCTAATCAAGCATATCTGACGTGCTAAAACATAAAGAATTTTAAAGAAAGTTAACTCACTAAACCATTTAAAGAACAGGAAATCATTATGCTTGAATATTTAGATTTTGCTTCGTTTACTGAAAGAAACAATGGCAAGAAATGGGAACACAAATTATATGAGCCTAACAAATTAGCGGATAGTTTCAATCTCATTACCTACTTCATTGCCAATGACGATGTTGATGCCGAACAAGTACAGCAATATCGAGAAGCTACAGGAACTGACCTTCTAATTGCTCTAAATACCACTGGTAAGAGGTACGACTGCTTAGCAATTGCAGACAACATTATTTATTGTGGCTCAGATGAAATAGAGTTAGCAATTTATGGCCTATCTTTTATGAAGGTGTATGGTAATTTTATCGGTATAGATTGGTATGACGTGAAAACGGCACTTTCTTATGGAAAAAGTATTCAATTTCTACATAGTTCTGCAATTGGTGAAAATTGTATAGCCGTTGCTTGCGAGCAGTTAATAGAACAATTTAAGGCTTGCGATTCCAAATATATATTAAAAAGTATGATGATTAATACTTTTACAGATAGTAGTTTCAATGTTGACCAACAAGAAGTCATTTGCACTCAAGTGGAAGAAAATATTGATGTTGATGAGGCTAATATTTTTTATCAAGTTAATTTTTTTCAGGAATTTGATGCTTGGAAAGAGGGTGAGCAGGGTTGTTGTATTTGTATGTTCTTGGTTTATTCTGATGAAGAAAATGATATCGCCCCAGTGATTATAGAACACGATATACCAAAGCAACCAGCTAAGCCAAGTCAAAAAGAAGACAATGCGATTCAAGCGTATCTCAGACGACAATGGCAAAGGAATAAAAATGGATAATAAAAGCAAATTAATCGATTTTGCCGAACACCTTAAACAAGCTGATGGCTTGCTTATCACCGCGGGGGCAGGAATGGGCGTGGATTCAGGGTTACCAGACTTTCGTGGCGACAATGGATTTTGGACAGCCTATCCGCCCTTTCAAAGACTTGGCAAAAGCTTTATTGATGTCGCAACACCGCAACTTTTTTATACCGAACCAAAGCTAGCATGGGGATTTTATGGATTACGTCTTAATCAGTATCGTGAAGTAATTCCACATAATGGCTTTCATTTGCTAAAACAGTGGACAGAAACTTTGCCAAATCTCAAGCATGGCTCATTTGTGTTTACCAGTAATGTCGATGGTGAGTTCCAAAAGGTCGGATTTGACGATGATAAGGTTTTTGAATGTCATGGCTCAATTCATTGGTTACAATGCTTGGATAATTGTACCCGTGATATCTGGTCAGCCGATGATTTTAACCCAGTAGTCGATGAAGAATATTGCCAGCTAATCAATGATTTTCCAACCTGTCCACACTGTGGTGGTATGGCGCGCCCCAATATCTTGATGTTTGATGACTGGAAATGGCAAGAACAACATCAATCACCCAAAGAATATCAACTCGAACAATGGCTGTTTAATGTCAAAAAATTGGCGATTATCGAACTGGGAGCAGGGACAGCTATTCCTACGGTTCGTAAGTTTGGGGAAAGATTAGTATGTTACCCGATTAATGAATCGGTGAGTTTTTTGCGTGTCAATTTGCGAGAACCGCATGTGCCTGATAAGGCTAACTGTTTTGGGATTAGTATGGGGGCGTTGGTGGCTTTGAATAACATACAAGAAGCAATGTACAAAAGTTAAATTTTACATCGATATAATATGCGAATTTAAAAAAAGTTTAATCAAGGAAAATATGAATGCTAGATAAACAGAAGCCAAACTACGAGATTAAGACAATAGTAGAGATTTTTAAACAGGGAAATTTAACTATTCCAGAATATCAACGTCCCTACAAATGGACGGTCAAAAATACCAATCAACTCATTGATGACATCCTACTACATCAAGAAAAGTCCAAATACCGTCTAGGTACCATGGTTGTCCATGATAATAATAGTGAGTTAGAAATTGTTGATGGGCAACAACGTTTTATAACGATACTATTAATTGCGAAAGTTCTATCTGATGGTAACTTTCTTGATAAGGATATTAGCTATTTTTTAACCCATTTGAAATTTAGCAATACCATTTCGCATAAAAACATCGCCAAAAACTACCAAGCAGTTATTAGCCGAGCTAGTGATATTGTAAATGAAAAATTTGCCAAATTTTTTTCAGAGCAATGCGAGATGGTGCAAATTGTTCTAAAAAGCGAATCAGAAGCTTTTCAATTTTTTGATTCACAAAACGCTCGTGGCAAAGACTTAGAGCCTCATGACCTTCTAAAAGCCTTTCATTTGCGAGAAATGAATGACAGCGAATCAAGTGAAAAAATCGCTGTGGTTAGCCAATGGGAAGATATCAAATCAGAAGACTTAGCTGAACTGTTCGCTCTATATTTATACCCTATTCGGCAATGGTCAAAACGTCAATCAGCACGCTATTTTAGTAAGTCTGATATCGACATTTTCAAAGGCATTAATCTTAAGAAATCACCAGCTTATCCCTACGCTCAAATATTAAGAATGCTGGAATCTTTTACCCAACATTATAAAAATTCACCTGATAGGTTGTTTGACAATCAAGAAGTCAACTTTCCATTCCAACTTTCTCAAACCATGATTGATGGTCGGCATTTTTTTGATATGGTGAGCTATTATCAAAATAGCAAAAATAAGCTTTTTAATAGATTAAAAGAAAATGAGCAAACGAATCGAATAATTAGCACTTTAGATAATCAAGAATACAAATATAGAACAGGTGACAAGTATGTCAGACGGTTATTTGATAGTGCAGTATTCTGTTATTGGGATAAGTTTGGGCTAATAGAGATTGAAAAAGCCGTTAAAGTTATATTTTTATGGGCTTATCAAATTCGTTTAACCCAACAATCTGTTTTTATTGAGTCTATCGATAATCACGCTAGAAAAGACCTTATGTTATTTAACAAAATTTATGAAGCAACCCATCCAAAAGAAATCACTCAGTTGTTAGTTAACTTTAAAATTGAATCAAAAGCTAAAAACAGTGAATCAATCATAAATTTAGCCAAAGAATTTCAAGGAATAAAAAATGAAAAATAACGATTTAAGCTTACTTAATTTGCAAGATTTGTTCGAAAGTAATTACGTCATACCCATTTATCAACGTGATTACACTTGGACAGAAAAAGAAATTAATCAAATGCTTGATGATATCTTTAGCGTCATGAACAGCAATGCTAACTATTACATAGGCACATTGATTGTTTACCCACGTAAAAATGGTCATCAGGTGATTTATGAAACGATTGATGGGCAACAACGTGTTACCACGTTGATGATTTTAATGACATACCTTTTTAAAAATGAGAAATTTGTAGAATATTCAAAAGATAAAAGCATCTTTTGGAATCCATCAGAATTAATTTCACATTTAGATTTTGACAGTCGTGAACGCTCGACTAAAAGCTTAAACTCATTAGTAAATGGTGAAAAGGGTGATGCGGTCGATAATATCACTCAAGCATATGACATCATTCATAAGTTTTTATCAAAAAAATCTGAAGCGGATAAGCAGCAATTTATAAATTATCTGATGAACTCCGTTAAAATTTTGCGTGTAGAAGTGCCAGAAGACACCGATTTGAATCATTATTTTGAGATTATGAATAGCCGTGGTGAACAGCTTGAAAAACATGAAATTCTCAAATCCCGCCTTTTAAATATAATCAAAGATGATAAACCCGCTTATCAACTGTTTGCAAATATTTGGGAAGCTTGTGCCAACATGGAACGATATGTTCAATATGGCTTTGATAATACTGTTCGACAACAAATATTTGGTAATGATTGGAATAGGCTGTCGGCACAAAACTTCGATGATTTAACCCAATGCCTTAAAGAAAAATTTGAAAACATTAAAGATGAAAACCTTAATAGTGAAACTAATAATATTTCTTTGGCAAGTATTTTAGAAAACCCAAATATTTTTATTCAAAAAGATGAAGAAAATAAGAATAAAGAAAAGCCTGACAGATTTAATCCTGTAATTAATTTTCCAAATTTTTTGTTGATTGTGCTTAGAATTATGACCCAAGATTCTAACATTCGTCTGGATGACAAATTCTTATTAGACAAAGATATTTTTACAGCTCATATAAATACATCAGAAAAAACCAAAGCATTTGGCTATTTATTACTAAAAACCAAATTTTTATTTGATAAGTTTGTGATTAAGCGGGAATACTTTGAAAATCGTAATCAATGGAGTCTTAAAAAACTTAATTGGTACAATGAGCGTTCACAGTCTTATATAAACACAGTAAGCATTTCAGATAGCGATGAAAACCTTGAATTAAATAAGTCATTAATAATGATTCAAGCCATGTTTCATGTATCAAACCCAAGTCAGACCTATAAAAACTGGCTCTTGGCTTTACTTAATCATTTAAATAGTATAGATATCCAATCTGACTGTCAAACAGGTCAAGAACTCTATCAGCACCTTGAAAAACTTGCTAAATGTTTTATGGTCTATCGGTATTTATCGTCAACAAAGTTAGAATTTGATGAGATTATCGCAAAATCGGAAGAGAGCGTAGATTTCAATACTCATGAAATAGATAAATCAAATTTGAATAATGGGACACAGGTTGAAAACTTTATTTTTAACTATTTGGATTTTATTTTGTGGAAGGATGAAAGTTTTTATAAAGCTATTTTAATTGACAATGGTGATGATAAAAGTATTTTTGAAAAAATTAAAAACTTTGAGTTTACCTTTAGAAGCTCTGTTGAGCATTATTATCCCCAAACACCTTTTGAAAATCATGACCTGTTAGATTCCAATATATTAAATAGTTTTGGCAATCTTTGTTTAATATCAAATAGCTTAAATTCAAGACTGAATAATTTTAGCCCAGAAGCTAAAAAGGACCATTTTAAAGCAAGTAATATTGCTGAAAGTATTAAACAGTCAATTATGATGAGTTATCCAAAGTGGACTAGTGACGAAATTAATGAACATGGTGCTGACATGGTCAAATTAATTACCGAAAGTTTGCTTAGAAATTAACCTATGCCCAAAACCTACGCCATTGGCGACATACACGGCTGCAACCAACAGCTCATTGCCTTGCTATCCGCCCTAGATATCCAATCCAATGACACGCTGATTTTCTTAGGCGATGTCATCGATAGGGGAGCAGATAGTAAAGGCGTGCTTGATACTATCATGCAATATCAGATTCTTTGTCATGTTATTTTGATAAAGGGCAACCACGAAGAAATGATGCTAGGTGCAGTATACGAGCGAGAATATCTCAAATACTGGCTAAAATTTGGCGGTATCGAAACCCTACAATCTTTTGGCGTAACCATTGATTTGCAAGGGCTACTGCAAATTCCTTATGTTTACTACAAACTGTTAAAAACGAGTCTGCCTTATTACCAAACAGATGATTTTATCTTTACCCATGCCACGCCCTTGCCACACCTACCAATGGATAAACAAACCGATGACAGTTTACGCTGGCGATTTATTCCGCACGATGGACAAGAAGATCACATCTCAGGCAAAACCATCATTTGCGGACATTCAGCACAAAAAAACGGCAAAGTTTACCATCAAAATGGCTTAATTTGTGTCGATACCTTCGCACATGGCGGTGGTTATCTGACAGCGATTGAAGTTAGTCAAATAAGGATTTATCAAGTCGATTTAAATGGCAATGTGCAACATTTTGATTTAGCCAAACTTTAGCATTTTAGGAAAAATAATGCCTAGTATCATGGAAAAAAACCGTGGCGAACGCTTAATTCTGCTATATCAAAATTTACCCAAAGGCGAAAAAAATGCCAAAACCTTAAGCGAGCTTCTAGCCATTTTTAACCCTATAGGCGAAAAAGCACAGAGCCGAGCCAAACTGCTAGAAAAAGACTTAATTTCTTTATATTTACTGTTTGGCGATAACTCAATTTGCCGTATTCCCACTTGGTCAGAAGGCTCAATCGCAGGCAAGACGCCAAAATACTACCTTCACCCCAACTTTACCTTAGACAGCTATGATAACGAAAACCTATTCTTTTGGGAAATGCTCGATAAATTTACTACCAACTATTTACCGAAAGATATTCACAACACCCTAACTACCAAAATCGCCAACGTCAAAAATCATCAAAATCTGCAATATCAAATCAGTCAGCTTGGGCAATGGAAAAACCACCTATTCACGATACCAAGTTTATTGCAAGCGCCTAAATATGACGAACATATTCTCAAAACCATCCATCAAGCGATCATCGATGGTAGAAGAGTAAAAATAAATTATCTAGCAAAATGGGCAAATGAGCCTGTTACACGGTGGGTTTATCCAAGGGGATTAATATTTATTGATAATATGATTTACCTAACTGCTTTTTACAAAGTAGAGGAAAATATATCAACCCCTGAAAAAGTGTATTTAGATGCCAACCGAAATTACGCCATCATACGCATCCAATCCGTACAGATTTTAGAAGAACCGATACCAAGTTGGGTAAAAGATTTAAGTTTGGAAGAATTAAGTCGAAAGGGCATGCTTGAAACCCATCTAACGCAGCGAGGAAAGCCAATTAAATTAAAGCTTAAAATTAATCATATGGCTGCCCAACATCTGACCGAGCGACCGCTATCAAACGATCAGACTTTAGAAAAAATGGATGAAAAAAACTTGTTACTTACAGCGACCGTGATGAATACCGTAAGGCTAGAGGATTGGCTGATCAGTATGTCGCATATGTCAGAAGTTATTGAGCCTGTTAAGCTTAGAGAAATTATTATTGATAGATTGACGGATGGATTAAATCAATATGATAAATAAAACTCTGAATAGATAGGCATCGATTAAATTTAATCTAGTGCTATATTGATATTGATTAGGAACTAAATTAGAACCAAATTACCGTTAGTCTTTCAAAATTAACATGCTGTTTTATGTCATTCAAGAATAGCAATTATAACTACCCAGTTTATCTGTAAAATCGACTAGTCATAGAAAATGTATACGAAAAACTATCAGAATATTTAACTAACTTACCTTATTATTTTGACAGACACTTTCACCCCAGTGTAACACTTGATTTAACCATAAAAAGGACTTTGACCCCATGAACCAGCAAATAAAAAATCAGCACGACCTTAAACAGTATGAACAAAATTTTCCTTTAAACCTGCCTAGCAGCACCTATCAGATGCTATGTGATAGCGAGGCTCAGTTTGGCGATAAAAAAGCCCTTACTTTTGTGTTAAATGCTACGCAGTATCAAAACAGCACAAGCTATAGCTATCGGGATTTATTGGCTTATATACGTCAAACCGCCAATATGCTTTATTCGTTGGGCGCGGATAAAGATACGGTCATTGCGATTTTATTGCCAAATTTACCCGAAACCCATTTTTGTATCTGGGGCGGTGAGGCAACGGGTATTATTTTTCCGATTAACCCATTGCTTGAACCTTCTGTGATTGCCGGCTTATTAAATGAAGTCAAAGCCACGCTACTCATCACGCTTGCGCCATTACCCAATCAAGATAATAAGCCGCAGCTTTGGGACAAGGCGGTAGCGGTTGCAAAGCTTACCCCAAGTTTGCAGCATATGATTGGGGTGACGATGGCTCATCATTTCGCCCATCAACTTAATATAACCCTGCCAGATGCAAGTAAAGAATTTGTACAGCAATTACCAGAGAGGGTAACCTATCATGACTTTTACACTGGGATTGCAAGCCAGCCCAAAGATAGATTAATTAACCCCCGTACCATTGTGCCTGAGGATCTGTCTTCATTCTTTGGAACCGGTGGTACAACTGGCATGCCCAAAATCGCCATGCGTAATCATAAAAATGAAGTCGCCAATGTCTTACAGGCACGGGCATTGTTTGGTGATGACATGCTAAATCAGGGCAATGTCGTGCTGTGCGGACTACCCCTATTTCACGTCAATGCCGTCATGGTTACAGGATTATTACCGTTATCGATGGGGGGTGAAATTTTGCTAGTTTCGCCAGAGGGCTATCGCGGCGATGGGATTATGGCAAGCTTTTGGGCGATTATTGCGCATTATCGCGTGAATTTTTTCAGTGGTGTACCCACGCTTTTTGCTGGATTATTAAATCTACCAGTTGGCGACCATGATATTGCTAGTTTAAAGCACTGTTTGTGTGGCGCAGCCCCGATGCCGATAGAAGTATTTAAGCAATTTGAAAAACAAACAGGGGTACAAATCATTGAAGCGTACGGTATGACGGAAGGTAATTGTGGTAGTTCAGCCAACCCAAGATTTGGGGAGAAGAAAATTGGTTCAATAGGGCTACGTTTCCCGTATCAGCCTATGCAAGTGATGATGCTTGATGATAATGGCAAGTTTGTGCGAGTCGCTAACACAGGCGAGGTGGGCAATATTTGTATTCGCGGCGATAATGTGTTTGTCGGCTATTATTTGGCGCAGCAAAATCAAGGAATTTGGGTAACTGACTCTGACAATCAAACTTGGTTTAATTCCGGCGATTTGGGCTATCAAGATGCAGACGGCTACTTTTTCTTGACGGGTAGAAAAAAAGAGTTAATTATCCGAGGGGGACACAATATTGACCCAAAAATGATCGAAGAGGTGGTTTATCAATATGACGGAGTAGCCGGCTGTGCTGCCATTGGTAAGCCTGATAGCTATACAGGCGAGTTACCTGTTTTATTCGTTGCCCCTAAGCCGGGTGTCAGCTTAGATATTGACAAACTGATGCAATTTTGCCAACAAAACATCGGTGAAAAAGCGGCAATTCCTAAAACCATCTACTTGATTGATGCATTACCCTTAACCGCCGTGGGTAAAGTATTTAAACCTGCACTAAAACGTCAAACAACCTTGATGGCTGTCAATGAGTTACTGCAACAACACCATATCAATGCTACCGTCAGCAGCAAAGATGATTCTACTTATGGGTTTATTGTGCTAGTCAAGCTAGATGGCGATGCGTCACATCAACCACAAGCCAAAAACGTGCTGGATCAATTGGCGATTCATTGGCAGTGGGATGAATAGGTTTTTAACTGATCAAAGCAATAACCTGATATGGTACAAGATGAGCAGTAATAGCTATAGGCTTACTTTACCGCATAGGATAAAAAGGACAGATATTCAGTCCTTTTTATAAAAAGTGTTCAACGATATCCCAATTTAAGCACTAAGTCAAATGGCCGGAAAATCTGATTAATCGTATTGACGCTGTAATTGCCATTGTCATTTTCCACGTCAGAAATCGTTTTACGAGAGACCTTGACTAATGTTGCAAACGCATCTTGCTTGACCCCTAGTACATCAATACGGAGTTTCTTTAGCAGTTCACCTTGTGTCAATTGACCTTGCATAAATTGCTGAATCACTTGGTCACGAGCCTGCGTTCGACTTAATCCTTGTAAGTCGGGTGGGGCATCAGAGGCTCGCTGACGATTTAGTAAGTTACTCATAGCAATCTCCAGTCTTGTAAGCGTTTTGGCAAATAATCAAATGCAATTGCTGGATGCGATAAGATTTTTTCACTGACGCCTCGTTGTTGCAATCGATTCGTTAGATCGACCAATTTCTCGGCAGTTTGCTTAAGTTCTTTGAGTAAAATTGAAGGCTCTATCAAATCGGACAAACTCTTACAGATAGCGATAAAGTCGTAACGACCACCCAATTCTAGGGTTTGACCGTTATCATTCTGCCAAATTATACTGCGAGCGATGCCTTCGGGGTCAGCTTTCATGGGGGCAAAATCATAAATAGGGCTTAGCCAAATAGTGGTCTCATCTCGCAAAAATGCCGTATTCCGCCCATGATTGTCACTATTGCCAAAGGCGATATTAAGTAAATCTCGCTTGACCCATTCTATAACAAATGCCGTTTTATCAAACTTAAAGCCCTCTGTGGTCATATTTGACCTATCAATGATATTGATTAACGCTCTTATCGTTTGCCCATGATAAAGCCGAGTAGCAGGATGTTGCTTAAGCATAGCATACACCGATTCCATCGCTAGTCGTTGGGTTTTGCGTTGCTCGTTTTGCCTCACATCAAAACGTGGTAACCATAAAGACGGATAACGCTCACCCTCGATGAGTCGCATTTGCGTTGTTTCAATAGTATCAAAGCCTAGACTGGCTAATTCTTGATAATAGTGATATTCCGCTCGTAAGATATCACAGTCAATTTCACTGCGAGACCCTCTTGGAAATTTCACCAAATAATAGCTATCTTGAGTATGGGCAGAATTTTTGGCTAACTGTTGATGGTCAATCCATACTTTGTCATTTGATGTGAGTCGCAATACCAATTTAGGGGCTTCACCGCCTGCCCCTGTCGCACCGCCTGCAATGGCGCCCATTTGATTGGCATAATCCAAAAAGTCGGCATGACGATTCACCACTTCTTTAATGTCAAAGAGACGATTTTCACCGATTGGTAAATTTTCGACGGCTTGTTTTATGCGAAGATGCCCAATAGGTGCGATAGTAGCAGCTTCAAGTAAACGAAAATTCTTCTCTGCCTCTGATAAATGCGTTAGTCCAAGATAATTTAACCAATATCTGCGCCCTGCACCTGCAGGAATAATATCGTCTAACATAGGAAGCCAACCATTATCAATACGATAGCCAAACAGTTCGACAGGGTAATTAATCGAAAAAGCGTGCCAATTATCAGCAAGATAATGCTGAAAGCTATAATCACCTAAATAAGCAATTTCAATTAGATTAAATTCATTAAAGACTAACTCAGCGATGTCCTGCCATTGCTGATCTAAAAAAGCCTGTAAGGTTAACGTATTGTTCATAATTTAATTAATGAGTGATATATTGCTTATTATATGGATATCCGCTTATTTATGAAAGATATATGTTACGTAATGTACAAAATTATGTGTCGGTCATAATCATATCTTGCTAAATAACCTAAAACACAGTCATACAAGCAAATCGTTAGCACACGAACTTCTATAATTCATTATTTCTAATTTCTGACGTGATAAACCAGTTTCGGCTGATAAGTCGATACCATCGACACTCAATCATGATATGTCGAAAAATCGCATAAAAATCGACATATTCGAACAATATGTTTAAATTTAATCACTGAAGTTACGCACCGCTAATAGCCTTAAGCTGGGCAAAAGCCGACTGATTAGCGGAGACGAGTAACTTTAAACGCAAAGCGAAATGATTTAACTTGGTTTTGATTTTCAAACACTCAAGCTTAAACACCGCATACGTGGCTAAAAACATATGATTAAACCGAGCCCTTTGGCTATGAGCAGGCGACTTACCCAAATTGGCATTTTGCTTTAACGACTTATGATACACTTCAACCTGCCATCGTTTTTGATAGCCGTTGATAAATTTATCCTTGTCGCATTGCAAATCTGAGCATACCAGATATAACACCCCTGTAGAATCGTCCTTGTTTGTAAAGACTCGGCGTAATAACAAGACTTCATCATGATAGTCATTTAAAAAGCCGTGAACAGGGGTATTATCGGGTAGATTAGATTCATCAATACGTACAAAGTTACCTTTTTCTCTATCATCCGGGGTTAAAGCCACCAAGCGATTTGACTTTAACGCAAAGATGAAATGCTTGTTAGCTTTACGAATATGTTTGAATGTCGCTTTGGCTGAAAACCAAGAATCGGCTAATACATAGTCGAATTTGACTTGGTTTTTGATTGCCCTATCAAACATATCAAGCAGTCGCTGATTTTTGGTTTTATCACTTTTACGTTTAACGTTGCCTTTGTCATCGGTAAAGACATTGGATTTGGTAATGATGTCAAAGCTTAAGGGTATGTCGATATCTTTGCGATGATACAGACAGTTAAGCAGGTTAATGCCTTTAACATTTTTGTTTTGAGTGTGGTCGTAGTGCCAGCAGTTGATGTCGTCGACGCTTGTGTGCGGTTTGGGCTGTATGGTATCATCAAAGATGAGATAGCCGATGGCATTGGGTGTGGCATTTTCATGCTGTCTTAGCATGGGTTTAATCAGTTGCCATTGTTCTTTGGCGGCGAGTGTTTCACTGTTTAGAAAGCGGGTGATGCTGTCATGGTAGATGCTCCCTTGTAGTAGATTGGCAAGTCCTGTGGCGGTGGTTTGCCCAAAACTTGCAATGAGGTAGTCGCTGTAGAGTTCTATCATGTCTTTGTTCATTTGTTTACTCTCGCTGACTGCTTTTTTTGTTATGATAACGCTTTTTTAAAGGGCTGCGTAACTTCAGTTAATCAGAAAATCGACATAACGTCATAAAATGCCTTCATTGTGACAAATTACCAAGATTTTTTAAATTCGAAAGTCAGTTTGTAGCTGTCGCCAGTGTTCAAGCAGTAACTGCTTTTGGCTATCTAACATTGGTAATTCATGAAGCTTGTCTCGCCACAATGATCTTGCAATATCTATCACTTCCAAAAGCTCTGGTTTCACCACTCGCCAAGGGATATCCGCTTTTCTCGCCCAATACTCAAAATCAGCTAAATTAATCTGATACCAATTTTTAGACTTTCCAAGATTTAACGCCAAGCTAGTCTCATTGGGAATATAGGCTTTGGTAAATACAATGTCATAAGCAGGTGACAGCAGTAAGTGATAGCGGTCAGGATATATCACACTCCAATTTTTGAGATGTGCATCGCCATTACCCAGTAAGATATTTACGAGTAGTCGTCTAGCCAACTGTTTAATATCTGCAAGTCCGTCTTCGCTATATTGATACAGAATTTTAGCGATTTGAGTATAGCTACCGCCTTCGTATTTATCATGGGCGTATTTGCCAAGGATTTGAGCAAAATCTTCACTATGAGTGCGGTTTACGTGAGAACTGCTGGCATCTTTTTGACGGTCAAAACGTTCAATCGCATAGGCATAAGACTCATTGGGTAAATTAATCTTTGGCAAGTTTTCTAATTGTTCTAATCGTACCAGTTGAATATTTGGGATATCAACGCCTGCTATCTGCGCCAGTATCATCATGCTGTATTCATTTTCAGCAACACTTGAATGAATGATTGAGGGCGTTTTGATAATCCAGTCACCCAAATCAGAGGTATTCTGGGTATTCGGCAAAGTAAATCGTCCCCCTTGGTGTGACATGGAAAATTTCATCTGTACCCCAGCTAATGAAAAATTCGCATTAAGAGGTAACTGGTCTGGTGGTACTATTAACCGTGGAGAAGCGCTTATATGATTAGCGTCAAAAATATAGCCAGGAACATCATCAATCTCAAGGCTCTCAACCACCAATGCGCCAGGCAAGTCATGTCCTAAGTAGGCCAGTAGATCAAATTCATTGTCTGAATGAATCTTCAGTCCTTGAGTTAGTAAGCTGCGCAAAGCCCCTTCAGGCAATAAATTGGATAATATAGGATTGAGCTTTTGCCGATGTACCCATTGCTGTGTCAATCTTTTATCAGCGTAGGGGAAATCGGGACGAGTTGTTAAGCTCATGGTAGGACGGTTTTCATCCATGACAAATGCTTGTGCAAAGGTCAGCACATTCTTGCAATTGTCATAGCCTGCCAAGTAACCAATGAGATGACCATGCAAAGAAAGCTTTAGGACACGGACTTTCATCAAGCATCATCCCCTAATAAACCTTGCCAAGGGTTATCAATCAAGCTTTGGATCTCTGGTTGATTGTCCTTATCCTCATTCAAAATTGCCAGTATTTGGCGTTTTTTTTCATTTGGAATAAGCATCAATTCACTATTAAGTCCCTTTGCAATCAGCTCAAGCGTATCTAGTCTTGGGTTACCTTTCGACTCGATCTGCTGATATTGTTGGCGTGATAGACCGATTCTGGCATGCATATCTTTTTGCTTGAAGCCCAACTCAATTCGGCGTCGTTTAATATCATCTAATAATTTCATCTAAAATTACCAAAATTAAAGAAACATATTAATTTCTTTTTATTTGCAAAGCAATTTATATATTGTTTGATAATATTGGTATTACACAAATTTCTCAAATAGGCTTAATAGTTCATCTTCGCTCAGTTTGATGTCGCCCTCATGGTCGGTGCTTAGAATAGACTGTGCAAGTTCGGCTTTATGTTTTTGCATATTTAAGATTTTCTCTTCAATGCTTTGATTGGTAATCAGCTTATAGACAAACACAGGCTTGTCTTGTCCAATTCGCCATGCCCTATCAGACGCTTGATCTTCTGCGGCAGGATTCCACCATGGGTCATAATGAATAACTGTATCGGCAGCGGTGAGATTTAATCCTACGCCGCCTGCTTTTAGACTAATTAAAAACACAGGCACTTGCCCAGACTGGAACGCCTCGATAGCTTCGATACGTTTTTTGGTTTGTCCTGTCAATTTGCTAAAGGCGATTTTTTGCTCATTGAGCCGTTGTTCAATCAAGGCGAGCATACTGGTAAACTGCGAGAAAATAAGAATTTTACGACCTTCTGCCACCATGTCACTGACGGTTTCAATCAAATACTCCAGTTTGGCAGATTGGGCAGCTTTATATTTTTGGCTTTTTTTGTCAGTGGGTAAATTGTCCAAATTTAATAAACTGGGGTGACAGCAGACTTGACGCAGTTTTAGCAAGGCTTCCAAAATCTGAATCTGACTGCGTTTAAAACCTTGTTCGGCAATGATTTTTTTGATGTTTTTCTGCATGGTCGCCCGCACCGCTTCATACAGCTTGGATTGTTCATCATTCATGTCGATATTGACTTCGATGGTGGTTTTGGGTGGCAACTCTTTGGCAACGTCGGTTTTAAGACGGCGTAAAATAAAAGGCTTGGTGCGATTGACCAGTTTTTGGCGTTTTTGTTTATCGCCTTTTTTCTCGATAGGGTGGCGGTAATGTTTATTAAACACGTCTTGGCTACCCAAAAATCCTGGCATAAGAAAGTAAAACAATGACCACAGTTCGCCCAGATGGTTTTCCATCGGTGTGCCTGTCAAGCACAGGCGATGTTTGGCGGTAAGGGAGCGTAGCACTTGGGCGGCTTTGCTGTGGGGATTTTTGATATTTTGGGCTTCATCAAGGATGATTTGATGAAATTGTTGGGCTTTTAAGGTATCTTCATCTCGCACCACAAGCGGGTAGGTGGTTAGCACGATGTCATGGGCGTTGATTTTTTCAAATTTTTCATGGCGATTTGCCCCATGTAGTAGCAAGACTGACAACTCAGGGGTGAATTTTCTGGCTTCTTTTTGCCAGTTGTGCATGAGCGAGGTCGGAGCAACGATTAACACGGGACTATTTTCAAGCCGTCCCGCTTGTTTTTCCATCAGTACATGAGCCAAAGTTTGGGCGGTTTTACCCAGTCCCATATCATCTGCCAAAATACCGCCATGCTCGGTCTGTGCCAAAAACTGCAACCAAGCCAACCCTTGTTGTTGATAAGGTCTTAATTCACCGTGAAAGCCTTGTGGCGTGGGCAAATTAGACTGATAACCTGCTTTGAGTGTTTCGCTAAAAGTTTTAAGTTTTTCTGGCATTTGCCAAGCCATACCGAGCGTATGTTCAAGGTCAAACAAAGCTTGAGCATCGTATCTATCAATTTTTCGCTCATCTTGTGATAACAGATGGGTTAAATTTTGCAAAATCGGTATAATGTCTTTCAAAGCCACCGCCAATGCAGTGCGACCATTGTCCAGGTTAATGGCGAATAGATGATTTTTATCAAATAGTTGCTCGATATCTGGGTGCATCAGATAGGGATATTGCTCAAGCAAATACGCCACGATATTTAACAAATCATATCGATGCCCATCGCTATCGCTGACCGTTGCTCCCACTTCAAACCAATGATTGCCATCATCACTGTTTTCGCCTGTCAAAGGCTCAACAAGCAATTCTAGATTTTGGGAAAGGTCAGCGTTAATTGGGCTATCGGCTAAATGCTCGACTTGCCAACCAATTTGAGCAAGTTTATCCACAGGTAAAAGTGCGTTAAGAGCTTCATCAAGTTCAATGGTAGCTTGATATTCAGTTGGCTGATGATTGCTATTTAATGTCCATTTAAATGTTTTAAATAGTTTTTTTAACGCCTTAACTGCCAACCGTTCAGTTTTTAAGTCACGATATTGACAGATTCGCTGACCATTTTTTTGGTCGAAAAACATCTTAGTGGGCTGGCGATAGCCTGCTTGGATTTCACCTGCTTGATAACCAAAACTAAGCTCTGCTTTGACGTATTGTTTGGAAAATTTGTAATTGTGCCAGTCGTATTTTTTGGTTTGCGTTATCAAAATGACATCGCTGGCATCCCCAAAACGGATAATCGGCTGTGGTGTATCATGGGCTTCTTCGATAGGTTGTGTGTTTGAAGATTTAGGTAATATTTGCGTTATTTGATGGCTGGACAAAACTTCTTCTACATCATTTGCCATTTCTTTAGGAATCACAGGCATAGTCAGCAATCGATACAATACGTCATTTGGCATATCACCGATTGTCTCCGCATTGACCAAGCCGATTTGGCGTTTTACTCGGTTTATAAAGGTCAAAGGCTGGGTAAACAGTATATCAAAATCGTCGATTTGCCCAAACCCATAGCGATGCTGGTCTTTATCAAGCAAATTAAATTGAAGTTTTTCGCCCTGTTGTTGGCTGTGTTGTAGCCACTGGATTTCTAGGGTTAAACTCTCGTCTGTCCAAGTGATAGGGTGAAACTGTTCTGTCTTCCAGTCATTATCCCATTTGGATTTATCGTACAAAATTTTATCTTTAATAAGCTGTTGTAATAACTCAAGCGGTAGTTCATTCGCTATCATAAAATGCTGAGCAAAAGCCGCTCGGTCTTGGGCTTTGACATGGTCATAAATTTGGGTAAATAAAGCTTTGGTAGTAATAGGAGTTGAATAGCTGTAGTAAAGATTGCTGTATTGCGTATAGGTTTTTGCCTCACGAATTTCGCCTGATTTGATACGTCGAACTTTGATAAGTTCTAGCTGCAGCTGACCAAATTTTTGCTCAAGCAGATAAACAAAGGGTGATGGCTCTTGGGTGGTGCTTTTCGGCGTCTTGCGAATGTCCAACGTGATTAATGATTGGCGTAGATTTTTAAGCCAAAGTTTGGCTTCGTCATGTTGTTTGCTATTATGAACATTTGGGCTGTTAAAATTAGTAATAGGCGGTGCATTTAAACGTTTGGCTAATGCATCGGTGATATCTTGATACTCTGTTGGATTATCAAACTGAGCAATCTTTTGCATTAACTCTTGCATAAATTCTTGATTCTGAATCAAAAACTTCTTCATTGGGTCATTTTTTTCGTCTTCTTGGTCTCGAAAAAGCCGTGCTAAAGCTGCTCCATGCTTACAAAAACTGCCGACAGGGCAGGTACAATCACTTTGGGTGATACGCTGGCTGGCTTTATGATAGGCAATTTGGGTATGGTATTTTTTCGTGCCTTTAATATCGGCTTGTAATTGCGTAGTTTGGGTAGTTTCAATTTGCTCAAGCGTGCTAAGGTCGATTTTGCTGACATATTCAAGGCTACGACTAATCGTTTGGCTATTAAATTTATACAATAAATTGGCAAGAGTGGTGATGGATTTTGGCATAGGACTGAATATTTTAAGATGTAAATAAATAGGCAAGCATTTTTAATTAAAGTAATAGTAGAAAGGATTCGAAATTTTATCTTTATTAGCTGTCATGCCACTAATAATACTTTTCATTGAGTAAATTAACTACAATTATCAAATTTTAGGTCGCTAGAATAAGACATATAGACGATGTGTTAGAAGGCTTTACTAATGAGTCTGCTTTTACCCATAAATCAGGTTTAAAATCAAGTCGGTGCTTAAAACAGCTTTTTTTTCAACTTCTACACATGAGGTTAAAATACAACCTAAAACAAATTACTTTAGCATTATTTTAGAACTAAAAAGAAACTAGGTTAGAACTACTATGAAACTTGAATTATTTTTCTTTTAATTACCGCTTTAAATAAATTATTTTCCCTATCATCAATAAGCTCAATTTCTGGATAAGCCTTATAAGCGCGCAGAATGCCACTACCTAATCCTCGATAAGGCAATAACTTACTGGCAAATGAAGCCAAAATTGGATTACGAATATTGGAGTTTCCCATCTTAATATTCTCAATGGTCAGATTATTTGGCAGATGACCAGGACTAATAATCTCAACTCTATCACTAAAAACTAATAAGCGAATCGGGGCAGAGACAAAATAATCACGGTGGATTAGGGCATTAGCAATTAACTCTTCAAAAACAATTTTAGGAATTTCAGGTTCGCCAATTGAATTAAAACCTTGATCATTTTGCAGATAACGGATGTTCATCATACAAAAACTTAGAGCTTGAGCAAACATCTCTGACAACTTACCTGCAATATCTCGACTATCGATGTACTGGTCATCCGTAATATCTGTCCCGTAAAAAGCCACGGCTTTAATTAGAAATACAGGGGGTTTTATTTGCGGTCTTTTAGCAAACAATAAAGCGCCTGCATAATTGAGTTGACACTCAGTAGAGATATTGCTAGCAACCATTAAATTCATATTCTCAAGCAGTTGGGTAGGGGTTAATGACTGTTCGTCTAAACTCTCACCATATTCATTTTCAAAAAACTGTGAAAAAACCGTCATATCTACATCTTTGATAGAGGTATTGGCTACAGGTAATTCATCGGCATAGATGAGAGCAGTCTGCTGAAAAATACGCTGTAATTCTTCTCTTGCAGTCACTTTACGTTTATCCGCACCACTTCTCACGTAAACATGCAAATTTTTATCCATATAAGGTTTGCTAATCCCTTCAGGAATATGAACTAACATAACCCTGCCATCAGGAAAGTTGAAATTTTGTGTCGCTCGGGCAATGGGTGGTCGCATATGTTCAGTACTAGCATTCGAAACCAATTGATTAATACGTTTCGCAGTATTGCCACAAGATATGAGAAACTAGCTCGTAATTTTGAGTCGGTGATTTACCTTGCTTGCATCATAATTCATGCTAAAGTCAATTAGGGACACAACCTAGCCAGAAAGGTATGAGCTAACATAATAAAGGGATAAATCACCTGATTTATCCCTTTTTAGCTATGCTACTTGTAGCCTATTGAAAATAAATGGTGCAACTGAACGTCTAAAATACTCAAGACTTTCAGGATTATTTGCAATAAAGTTTACTGCATCATCTTTATGAAGAAATTTATATTCAGGAAATTTAAATAGGTCATCATTAGTAACGTATCTTTTTCCGTTTTTTCTTGTTTTAACAATACTTAGATTACGTTTAATAGCATCTTCTTTATAGGCAGGAATGACAACATTGGTCAAAAAGTATTTAAAATTATAAGTGACTTTTTCAGTTAATAATTTTTCTGGAACTAAGATAATATATTGTTCAGTCAAAGTTAATGGGTCAACTATATGCGGTAAGTCAAAGTAGTCAGACTTCCAACATTTGCTCTTAGAGCAATAGTAACTCAATTGCTCATCCGTCTTTTTCATGGGAATGCTTAGTTTTTTACATTGGTCTTGAGTAAATTCAATAAATCCTTTTCTACCAATACTCAAAACTATATCAGATACTCTATCTTTAGCCACCCCTTCGCATACAATCATAAAATCTTCAATATTAGAAACATTTTGAAGTGCAATCACATTTGAGGCAAACAAAGAGTCAACTATGACACTAGAAAGTGTCTTACCAGTTCCATTACCATTAATTTTATCGCAAGAATAACCTAAACCTGTGCCTTTGGTTTCACCGAAATGAGCACATAATTCATTAGCTGCTACTCTGTTACCACTTTTCACAACAACAAGTAATTCTGTTATAAAAGTAGCAACCGTTTTCTTAATCTCATTAATAAAACGATTATTCTTAAGATGAACAAAATAATAAGGGTCAATAAATAACCGAGTATCATTTGTAATATCTAGGTCAAAAAACTCAAAGCCATTTTGAGGTCGGCTCAATCCCATCTCATGCGAAAATAGTTTCATATAACTATCCTTTTTAATTTACGTTTAAAGTTTAAAAAGGTACAGCCCAAAATTACACAAAATTAATTGCATAATTTTCTAGTATTAGCTAATATAGAAACCTTGCAAAAGATTATACTTACTAGCTAATAATTGGCTTGTACGTGTATTCAAGGGATAACTACTGCAAATAGTTATCCCTTTTTAATTTCTATCCACTCAAAGTTTTCACTCCTGTGCTATAGAAATCTTTATATAACATCTGGAACATTTCTGATGTTAAATTCAATTCAAGTAATAAGTCATCATATGCTAAACTACTGAATGCTTCATAAATTCTCTTTGGTTCTTCGATTTCAATAGGAAAAGGTTCTACTCTCCTAAAACCGTGCATCGCCATTTGTTTCCAAAGATTAGTAGATTGATTAGGTGTTATCGTACCTAAAGTCTTAGCTCTAAAAATTAACGCTGCCATTGATACTTTCCATTCTTTTTTAAGAGCAGCATAATCATTTAATCGGGTAGTCTTTAATTTATCTTTCAATGCTTCGGTAGGCATCAATAACTCAGCTGCAAAATCATTAGCCTCGTCTTCCATTTCTTTAGTACAAATTGGCTCACTAGAATGCTTCAAATAATGACATAGCTCGTGGGCTAAACTAAATCTATACCTATCACCAGGTTGATTTTTATTAATAAAAATACCTTTATATCCTTCGATAGACTTTGAGGTTACACCATCAACTTGTGCCTCCTCAAAGTCACACAGAAAAATATCAATACCCATATTTTCTATATGTAAAGTTAAATCATCGATGGGTCGATTATCAACTTGCCATTCAGTTCGTATAGTTTTAGCTAATTCCGATGAAGAAAGAGATTCATAGTAACTAAAATCAATCGATTTATTAGGAAAATAATTTTTTATAAAATTTTGATGACTAGTCTTTATTATTATTTCAGATAAAATCTTATTTACCTTACTTATAGGTACACTAGCTTGCTTCCTATAGCCATGAAAACTTAGAGCTGAAACATTAGCATTTTTTGATTCATAAAACTTAGTAGTAAATCCTAAATGACTCACTAGCTTACTCATTGTCTCATCAGATGGAATAAGCTGCCCTTTCTCAATTTTCGATAGAGAAGATTGAGCAATATCTACTAGACTCGCCAAATCTTTTTGACTAAGTCCATGATATTGTCTAGCAAGTGTAAGATTTTCGTAATTAAAGTCTATCATGATAAATATATTATCATGTAATTCATAGTTGTCAATAATATATCGTGATTTTTAACCAAAAAATATTCCTAAATATATCTTGTTAAAAAATTATATTAAATATGATATCTAAAAATTACAAACGGTACTATCAGATAATGGGAAGTTTCTATACCATGATACTGATGCTTTTCATACCAACTCATATCTCGTTGATAGAAGCGAGTGGTAGTAAAACCTACTAGTTCAATATTCATATTGCCTAACTTAGTGGTTAAATTGCTTGAAAACTGGCAAATAAGCTGATTACCTGGTGAATAGAAACCCGATGTCATTTTATGCTTATTCCAGTCTTTGATAATAAATCGACTAAATACATCATTTGATTTGCCCCAGCCATCTTTAACAAAAACCTGAGTGACAAAATCTCGCCCTTCTTCAATTACCAAGGCTTTTGGTGTCAATACAATTTCTTCCAGTTGTAAGAATCGGTGAAAACATAAATGGTCTGGTTTACTCACCTTTGGTATTTCAAGTTTATTACCTTGTTTAGCTAACAAATCAGCTAATATTTGATGATTATTTTGTTGATGTTGCAAAACAGTGAGTGATTGCTTAGCTCGTGTCAGAGCCACATATAAAGGTCTAACCGTATCTTGACTATTTTCGTGATTTTGCTTGTAGCTACCTATTTGGTCAATGACATAAATATGGTCAAATTCCATGCCCTTAGCACTATGGTAACTGAGCAAGTAAACCGCTTTTTCACTATCATATTGGGTTATTTCAAGCCGTTGTAATACTTGTTCATAGGTAACATCAGCTAAGTCTTCGACATTACCTAAGATAGCTTGCCACGCCTTATCTAAAGCGGTTAAATGTTGTTGTTGTCGCCAATTTTCTAAAAACGTGGTCACTTGTCCATCAATTATCGTCAGGCGTTCATTATCCAAAAACTGGTACAAAGCCTGTCCGATAAAGCTATTTAATGGAATTAACTGCTCGCTTTCATTATAGCGTTGGCTGTTAATGCCTAAAATTTCTAGATAATGCTGTATTGCATCAAAGTCTCGCCATTGTGGGGCTAAAATGGCGATGCTAGGTTTATGCTCTAAACTTTCGAATTCAGCCAGTTTGGCTTGAATATCTTGAGCAACCCAACTCGCCATATCAATACCTTTTGGCTGATGAAATGTGCCATAGCGAATCGGCGAATCTGGGTGAATATGAGTAGGCTTGATGCTATTATCAGCATCTTTTAACCGTTCTTCATTGGGTAGTGACTGGCTGATAAAGTTATTGGCAAGATTGACGATATTATCGGCACTGCGATAATTATTGAGCAGATAATATTTCTGTGAAACGTCAATATGATAGTTTTGTTCAAACTGCTGAATAAACTTGATACTTGCCCCACGAAAAGCATATAAATTCTGGTCATCATCACCCACAACCATTAGATAACCACGTTGTTCATAGTTGCCTGACGATTGATTGTCAGTGGTATCTTCTTCGGTTTCCGCTTCTTGCAAGTCAGCTAATAACCCAATCAACTCGTATTGATACTCATCAATATCTTGGAATTCATCGACCATGATGTACTGAAAATACTGGGGGGATTCTTTAAGCTGGGCAATCGCTTGCTCAATCAGCCATTGGTAGCGGGTATTGTTCCGGCGTTTATCGTCATTTTTTTCTTCATTTAGATGAGCAATCCGAGAACAAATTTCAACCAATTGTTCATTGGTGGCATCTTTTTCTGACAGTCCTGTGATTTGTCTAGCCAAAGCATGGAAAGTCAAAATCGTCACGCCATTAGCATTATTTCCTACTAGAGCTTTTAGGCGGTCTCGTAATTCACACACTGCTAAACGGTTATAAGCCAAAATCAGAATTTTCTCAGGCTTAATCTCTTCAATCATCAACAAATGGGCAACCCGATGTACAACCACTGTGGTTTTTCCTGAACCAGGTCCTGCCAAAATCATCGATGCACGGCTTTTATCTTCAATGATTTGTTTTTGTATATCACTTAAATGGTTGGGTAAAATCAGTTTTTTATAATCTTTGAGGTAAGGGCGAGTGACATCGGTTTCTTTGGGGATATATTGCTCAATCACGTCGGTTAATGGCTTTCTAAAGTAGTCTTCCATCAGTGAGCGTTTAGTGTCTATGTCGCTACCCAGCCAATGATTTAACACATGAATCCGCATACAACGGTCTTCATAATGTTGTTGTAAGTAGCGATAAGCGACGGCGTTATATGGCTTTTTGGTTTTATTCGCACCAATAAAGAAAATCGCATTGGCATCATCGTCAAGCCGTGATAGCTCAATAATGCCCAGTTTTTGAAGTTGTTCAAGTTGGTGCAAAATAATTATTGGTGAAAGGTTAAACTGCTCGGCAATATCGTCCAACGAGAAATTTTCGCCGACTTCTTTCCCCTTCCCATCAAGTTTGGCAAAAATATACTCATCCAGCAATGGGGCAAGCTGATTCAGTTGCTGTTCAGCAAGAGTTAGCCAATTGTGCCAGTTATCACTAAGTTGCTCAATCCCTAGTTGCTCTTTGGTTTCGGCGGTCGAGCTGACAGTAAAATACTGGCGTGAATGATGGCGTGTAGCAATGATATTTAGCGCTCGCAACATTGGGAAAATTTCTTTAGCCGTGCGGAACTGATACTGATGAGACACAAGCCAATTATCTAGGGCTCTGCTATCAAAACGCTCAAACCCATCCACACTATCCATCTCTTGATAATGTGTTTGAAAAAAATTGCTAGCAATAAAAGCTTTTAAGGCATCAAGCATACGCTTTTTTTTATTAAACTCACTTTTTAGATGTCTGACCGTATAGTTTAAGCGAATATTGACCACGATTTCCCATTGAGCAAATCCCAGTTTGACCAATTGACGAAGTAGGTTAAGTAACTGCTTGACCGAATAGCCTAACGCTACCGCAAGCTCGGGTAGATGATAACGAGTGGGCTGTTTTTCAGTGATTTTATAAATACTGGTTTGGGTCGGTAGGTTATCGTTAATTTGCTGTAATTGATTGTACAGTTTAAGCAGTTTACCATTATGCTCCTCTGTGGGACTTTGCAATAGTTTAATCGTAATGAAAGCAGGTTGTTGTTCTTTTTCAATCAACAAGCCATAGCGCTCTAAAGCCAATAGAGCTACACGAATTTGGGTATTAAGCTGCTCCGCATCATCGTCAATGCCCAAAATCGGCAACAGTAAATTGCCTGCAAACCATTGGTCACTAGGCTGTCTGCTCAGAATTGGTCTGATTTGTTCCCAACAGTTTTTTAAGGTGTCGGTATTGGGGATACGAGAATTACGTTCTTGTTGGAATTGATTTTCGATGTCGCTATTGTCCCACAGCATAAAAGCGTGGGCGTGTTCATGGGATTTTCTTGCCCCACGCCCGATTTCTTGCACATAGGATTCAAGATTGTTTGGCACACCACTATGGATGACGGTATGAATCCCTGCTTTATCAATACCCATACCAAAAGCATTGGTACAAACAACCACGTCCAATTCATTATTTTTAAACTGTTGTAAGATTTGCTTTTTCTGCGATTCATCAAGTTTGCCATGATAAGCAACTGCTTTGAGATTTTGTTCGGCAAAGTGTTTGGCGTACTCTTCGCAGGCTTTGCGGTTTCTCAGGTATACAAGGGCAATACCTTGCTCTGGATGTTCAGGATGGTTTTGTTCATAACAGGCATGACGTTCACGCAAGATTTGATAAATTCTCGTCATGCGGTTTTCTTTTGGCACTTGTTCAAAGTGTGGCGTGATATTCTCTCGCCAAATTTTTAGGCTTTCAACAGGTGTACCATACTGCACCAAAGGCTTATTATCGGTTAAAGCTATCAGTTTATTGACCAATTCTTTATCCAAATCTTCTTTGACACGGCTCGATGCAGTAGCGGTCACTAGGCTGACTTTTGGGGCAATGAAATCATAATCTCTAGCAGGCTCATCAACGGTTTTGGGCGTATCTTCTGCCAGCAAATCAAATTGACTGTCATGTTTACTAGGCTTTTTCGCTATTGCTTCAATGCTTGACTTTACTTTTTGAGCGATATCTGGGCTATAACAAGCGATAATATGGTCAGCAATGCGCAAAAAGTCAGGGCGAAAATCGGTGCCCCATTGGCTTAAGGTATGAGCTTCATCCAGTACCCAAAATGCAGGCGGGCGATTTTTAAGCAATTGACGAATACTATGAGTTCGCAAGCGTTCTGGGCTTAAATACAGGATGTCAATATCGCCTTGCCATACCCCTGTGATAATGCTTTTTTGCGTTTCGGGGGTTTGTCCTGATGTTAGGTAAGCGATACGACTTTCATAGTTGGGCAGTTGGGTATGTAGATTAATGACTTGATCTTCGATTAAGGCTTTAAGCGGTGAAATAACAACCGTAAGTTGGCGTTGATACTTACTAAAAATCAATGCAGGTAATTGGAAAGTTAAACTCTTTCCGCCTCCTGTTGGTAAAATTCCCAGTGGGATATCTTGATTGGCAAGGGTAGCTTTGACAATTTGCATTTGACCATCACGCAATTTATCAAAGCCAAAAAACGCTTTGCATTGGCTGTTAATCCAATCTTCATTAGGCTCATGAATTTGCCAAAAAATTGATTCGGCCTGCTGAAAGCTGACTTTATACAAAGGGTGTTTGCTAATCCATACAGGACGGCGAGCTTGCGGTTTGGCAAAATAGCGAAGCCAGTTAACAAAACACGCTAAACCCAGATATTGCCAAGGATTGGTGTTCTCTTTCGGTGTGATTTTTTGCTGTTTGAGTGTATCATAAGCTTGCTTTAGCAAGGCAATAAGCTCATATTGATTGCCTTCGGGCATTTCGCTCGTGATTTTATCCCAGTCAAAGATACAGTCATTATCGACATAAAAATACGATTTACTGGATAATTGCTCAAGATTGGGCAATAGTTGATGGTATAAAAACTGGCTATCCAAGGATAAATTATCCCATGCTGTTAGACACAGCTGAAATATTATCCGACTTTCGATACAGTCGAGCACAGGATTGTTATAAGCGGTATTGGCTTTATAGAGTTTGGCTAACGCATGGGTCGGCTGATGTGGAATCAACAGGCAACTAAGGATAAGCGTATCCCATGTTTTGGCTTGCCAATCAGCCAACGTGTCATCAGCAATATTCAACTGCTCAATACCGCTAAAAAAGTCTACTAATCTTGGCAAATCAAACTCAATTAAATTATGCCCGCCTAAATAGTGAGCCGTCTGAAAAATCTCAAAAAGCTGGCTTGCATTGTTATTAAACAACGTTTTATCAAATTGCCAATATAAACCATTAGCGATAACTGCTCCGTCAAGCAGTTTTTGAGTATCTGGGTCAATTTCTAAGTCAAGCCACATGATAGTATCTGGCTTTAACTTAACTTGGTCTAAAATCGCTTGGATGTCGTCTACTGCGGTTAGGCTTTCAAAATAGTCGCTCAGATTGGATTGTAGGTATTCACCTAGCCCTGCAATGGGATTAGGTTCTTTAGGGGGTTGTGAAATAGGTTCGATAAATTCTAAATCAGTCGTCATGGGCTTCATTTATTTGAAGTATTGAATATTAAACTTATATCTGCTATTTATAGCATAGCAGATATAATGCTAGATATTTTAATAATTATTGGTTGTAATGAATTGTTATTGATAACTTTTTAATTATTGGTCATAAGGAAATATCATGAAGTTTGTGTTGCATGAAGCACATGGCCCATTATCTGATATGGAAGAGATGAGAGCGTTATATGAAAATCTGGTTTATTCTGACTTTCTACTCTATCAGTATCGAGAAGGCAACTTTACGCTTGATACACTTATAGACATGATAGCTCTACCAAATATAGCAATCACGGAAGAAGCGATTGACCAATTTAGTAAAAATAGTATTCAGGTAAACAATCTATTTAAAAATTGGTTTTTACAACTTGGCTTTTTTGAAGATGAAAAACTTTATCAACGAATTAATAGTCTCGATAAAATCATATTAAGTGCTAAGTATGGTAAGCCTTTTGCTTATCGCTATGAAAGCCTTGTACCAATTGAAAATTTGGTGCTTAATAGTAAAAGAAATTTTTGGCAACATTTTTACGGCATTGTCGGGTCATATCATCATAAAGAAAGCTTGGAGCGAAGAGATCATACTAAGAGAAAATTGGTTGAAGAAAAACGAGCTGAAGCCAAAGAAATTGAGCCAATTCACTCATATAACAAATTTATTGAGTTTCTCTGTCCTGAATTGAATGGACGGATTTTATTTTGGGGAGAATATAATAAGGCTCTTCACAACGCTGAACCCGAAGAACTAGCTACTTTTTTTAATTGGATAAATTTCTATCGAGAATTCATAAGCAATTCTCCAAAAATAGACTTTGAAAATATTGCTCAACATGAAAAATTGGTTTTAGCTTTATTAAAAGAATACGCTCAATCCTACTTTTCACTTTTATCATCCAAGCATTGGAAAGTTATTCTTGAATTCTTAAGAAAATATTCATCAAATGAAAGAAAGATTATCGAAATTGCAGGAGTATTTCAGAATGAGACTAAAAATAATGAAGCAGTCAGAGATTTTGAACGACTGGCTATGTTTTTCGATGCCGATAAATATATGCTTTATACCACATATAATGGTCACTTATCTTATGATTTGAGCGTTGTGCACAGAAGAACATATGAGAAATGGGAATTGGAGAATGATAACTATTTAGATTATTTCGCAAAAGTCATAGCTTTGGCTGAAGAATCTCGTAATACCCATAAGGTTATAAATATTAAGACTTTAGAAAATACTTTCTCTGAAAGGTTACGCCATAATTTTTATCCTGTAAGCAAAAGCCTGGTCGATGAATGGATTGAAAAAAGATTGAATTACGAGCGTTACCTAAATGCAGAATATATAATCAAGGAAATTTCTCAATTTATCTTTGACAATGAGAGTTTCCTAAAAACTCATTCAGATAACATATAATCACTATTAATGTTATTAAATATTATAAGAGTTATCAGCAGGCTTTGTGCATTGAGAATACTTGCTTTAGAGCCTAGTAAATGTACAACTTGTTGAAGTTAGATGTACAAATTATTGAAAATAGATGTACGGATTATTGAATTAAGATGTACAGATTATTGGTATAGATGTACAAATTATTGAATTGAAAACTTGGTTAACTTTTGTAACCGATGTCACTTAAGGTCACTTACGATTTCATGCTTTTTTTGTCCATTCTTATAATTAAGCGAAATGCTTAATAACGAGTGGTATGATGGCAGAGGCAAATTTTTACTGTAAAAGTAGTGATACAATCATGATTACCAAATCCAATACCTTAGTCGAAGCTGGCTATGACTTGACGATGGCAGAACATGATTTAATGACGCTTGCTATCAACAAAATCCATAAACTACAATCGGGTGGTAAGCAAGTGATGATTACTGCCAAGGAGTTCGCTGCCGCTAATCAAGTCAGTGACATTTACGCTTATAAAACGCTTAAAGATACCGCAAAAACACTGGGTGAAAAAAAACTAAAATTCACGCTTTATCGTGACCTTTCAATCATATCTGACAAAGAAGAAGATAAATTATCAGTGCTTAAACCGCCTCATAATAACTTTACAACACTTCGTGCGGAGTACAATTGGCTACAGGGTATCTCCTACCAAGACCAACAGGGATATCTGTTACTGCATTTTTCTGACCCATTGGCGTTTTTGATTGAACATACGGGTAAAGCATACACCAAATATGACTATGTCAAAACCGTAGCTTTCACAGGAGCAAGTAGTAAAAGAATATATGAGTTAATCACCAAATGGCAAAAACTGGGTAGTACCCCTGAGATGTCCATCTTTGAGTGGAAAGATTTATTTGGCGTGGCTGACAAGTACCCGAAGGTCGCTGAATTCAGACGGCGAGTACTAGACCCTGCTATTGAGCAAATTAACAAGCAAGGTGATTTTAAACTTGAGATCGCCCCAATCAAGGCAGGTCGCAACATCACTCACTTTCGTATCGATATTAGCGTTAAAAAGAAAACCGATACAGCGGAAATTAGCGAGTCGAGTGTCAAAATGCTTCATCTTCTAACAGCTTCACAAGCCAGTACCTTTGCAGTCAAGCTTGCCAATGATACAAATTTTGGCAGTAAATTTGCTCGATCTGGCGAAGCGATGACGGCATTTATTAGTCGAGTTTCTCATGAGTTACAACGTGACCATGACAAGGTGACGTTATACATGCCGTACTTGTCAAAGCTTGGATTTAAATGCTAACCCATGTTTTAAACTTTACTTTGAAGCCTGTTCATCAGGCATGTATTCAAAAATTTCCCCCATTGTCACGCCCAAAAAATCACACAATTTATCTATCGTATCAAAATCAATTTGTGTTGATTCGTCTTTATAAATCTTATGCAACGTGGTTTTGCTAATGCCCGTTTGCCTTACCACATCTGCTACACGCAATTTTCTTTCAGCCAATAATAACGGCAAGCGATTATTTATCATCATGCACCTCTGGCTCTTTTAGAGCATCTTCTGCGTCATTCGGAATATGGTCAAACAGTTCATCAACAGTCACTTCTAAAAACGCACATAGCTTATCAATCGTCTCAAATTCTATTCGCGTTGATTGTTCATTATAAATTTTATGCAAGGTCGTTTTGCTAATGCCTGTTTCTCGGACAGCATCTGCGACTTTAAGCCTTCTTTCAGCTAATAAAAGTGGTAATTTACATTTAATCATAAAAAAGTACCATAAGAGTTGTAAAAAGTACTTGCTCAATTATAAAATTGTGGTAAAGTATATCTCAGATAGAAAAAGTCCTATCTCAATTATACTTTTTACAAGGAGTCTATTATGACAACACAAACGTATCTTACCACAGAAGAGCTTGCTGAGCGTATCAAATACAATCCCCGCACGATTCGTACTCGCTTAAAAGACAGTGTACTTATCGAAAATATTCACTACATCCGCCCCTTTGGTGGTCGCAAAATTCTATATGTTTGGGAGCGGATTGAAGAAGATATGTGCAAACCTGCCATGAGCCTAATCAACGGCATGGCACTACAATAAGGAGTGATGAAATGGCATCAATAAGAGCTAGACATGGCGTGTTGGTTGTGGATTTTCGCTACCACAATATTCGCTGCCGTGAAAAAACCAACTTAACCGATACCCCTGCCAACCGCAAAGCCTTGGCAAAGATCGTCGAAAAAATGGAAGCAGAAATCACCTTGGGGATTTTTGATTATGGGGCATACTTTCCCAAAAGTGACAAAATTGAGCAAATGAAACAGCTTGATGACCGAGTCGAAACGTGTGTCAGTCGCAAACCCATGTTTGGACAGTTTAGCCAGACTTGGTTTGATGAAAAGCAAGTCGAATGGCGACAAAGCTATCAACAGAAAATGCGAATTATGCTGGATAACTACCTTTTGCCATATTTTAAAACAAAGCCATTACATACCATTAAAAAGGCAGACTTGCTTGATTTCCGTAGCTCCCTGGCCAAAGTTCGTTACGGTAAAGACAATCAAACAAGTCTGTCGGTAGCACGAATTAATCAAATTATGATACCTCTGCGTATGATACTACAGGAAGCCAGTGACCGCTATGGCTTTGAAACACCTTTTAAAAATATCAAAAATTTAAAAGAAGAAAAGCCTGATGTTCATCCATTTACGCTCAGTGAAGTATGGCTTTTTCTAAATAAAGTGCGAGCCGATTACAAACCCTATTATACCACTCGTTTTTTTACAGGTATGCGAAGCAGTGAGATAGATGGTTTGAAATGGGAGAATGTCGATTTTGACCGCCGAGAAATTAAAATTCGTTCTGCGATTGTTGACGGCATTGAAGGTCCGACCAAGACTTACGGCTCAAACCGTGAAATTGCCATGTCACAGCTTGTATATGACGCATTAATAGAGCAAAGATACCATACTTATGGAAAATCAGACTATGTGTTCTGCAATTCACAAGGTAAGCCATTGGAGCATCGCAACGTCAATCGACGTATTTGGACACCCACGTTAAAGCTATTGGGGCTCAAACATCGCAGAGCGTATCAGACTCGGCATACCGCTGCTACCCTTTGGCTTGCAGCAGGGGAAAATCCTGAATGGATCGCCAAGCAAATGGGACATAGTAGTACCGAAATGTTATTTCGTGTGTACAGCCGTTATGTGCCTGATATGACTCGTCAAGATGGCTCAGCAATGGACAGCCTGCTATTGGCAAGCAAACAACTCGCTTCTGAAAGAAACAACAATCAACAAGATAATGCTAAAAAGGACAATAACTAATGAACAATACAAATCAACTATTGCAGCAACTACTTGGACAAAAAAATGATTATGTGAGTGCTGAAGCATTACAGCTAGGAAATGAATTGATCAAAGAGTTCGATATCATGCCAACCAAAGAGTTAGCAGAGTTTTTGGAGATTGAGTTAGATGTAAATGACCAAAAGGCGGTGCGCATTTGGACACAGCGTCAATTACATCGCATTGACCCAGATGAAACGGATAATGAGCGTTATCGGCAGTTACGCTATCTTTTTGATAAGCAGTTTCCAGAGTCAATGTTAGGAGGCTATGATGAGTAATAGAGAGCTAACAAGCTACAACATAATCTACGATTCAATATTGACGCCAGAGCAGGTTAAGGCGTGTAATTTTTACCTTACTCCAAATTTCGATGAGGAAAGCAAACCCACTCACATCGTTTTTATGAATATGGCCTGTGAGATTTATGGCATGACTTCTGATGAGTTGGCTTGGGCATTGAGTAAATTGCGGTTATATAGCAACGATATTTTATGTATTCACTGTGGTATAAAATATCTGCTGAATGAGCCGATACAATATCATCAAATGCCTAGCGATTGGGAAAATTGGGAATGCGATACGTGTCTTGCATTTTTAGGGCAATCCATGCAATTTAACCAAATGATTGATTTATACCCTGTCAATAATAATGATTGGGAACGAGATGATGATAGTGACGATGTGCCACCTTTCTAAAGATCCACTAAATGACACCGACCTGACAAAAAAGCCACTAAGTTTTTAGTGGCTTTTTTTCTGTAACATCGCATGTTAACCCCTATAAGCTTACCTAGAATAATTTCAGCTAAAATATAGGTCGGGGTATGCTATAGTAAATCAAAAGCCTACCGCATGGATGTCACATGAATTTTGTCGATGTTGAACCCACCTTAGAAAACTACTGGCGAGCCATTATCTTATTTGGCAAAAATACCGCGTCTTATAAATTTGCCCTTGCTAAAAGTTTGATTGATGTCAGCCTTGAGCGGCAATCAGATTTAATCACCCTTGATGATTTAGCCTTGCCATATGCCTTGCACCTTGCTGAGCATCTTAAACACAGCCCTAAACAAAGCACAGGTAGAATGGGTCAATTTATTCAAGCCTGTCAAGACTATAACGTTGGCAAAATCGATGAAGATAGGCTGATTCAAATCACCAAAAAAGAAGGCTTTAAATATGTGCTCGATGCCTTTCATGTGGTTAATACCAAAGCCGTGACTGAGCGATTTTATGATGTGGTGAATGAAGAGTTTTTTATCGATGAGCGTAGATACAACAAAGGCATTCGCTTAACGGATAATCTGTTTAAATTGTTTTATATTTATGACAACTCAGCCAAAGACTTAAACCAAGAAACCGAGTCGCGGTGGAATTTGGTCGAAAAAGCCTGGGAATTGAACATCAATAAAAATCTCATAGCGGTGGAATTTGACCAAGAAACCAAGCAACTTTTTACCCATGATAGTAAACACCGCAGAACCAATATTACTACCTCTCGTGGTGCGTTAAATGGTTATCAAAAGAGCCGTTGTTTTTACTGTTTTAAAGAAATTAGTATTTCATCAGATGACGATTTGCTAGCTGACGTTGACCATTTTTTTCCACATTTATTAAAGCCAGACGTTGCCAACGCTGGGTGTTGTCGTCCTGTCAATGTCGATGGCGTTTGGAATTTGGTATTGTCATGTGCCGAATGCAATCGCGGTGAGAGTGGCAAATTTGCCCAAGTGCCAAGTATTGAGCTACTAGAACGCTTGCACACTCGCAATGAGTATCTGATAGGCAGTCATCATCCACTGCGTGAAACGCTGATTATGCAAACAGGCTCAAGCGAGCGCGACCGCAAATACTTTTTAGATAAATCCTATCGTTTTTCCAAGGAACGCCTTATTCATAACTGGCAACCCAGACCACAGGGGTTGAGCATCTTTTAATGACTACCTTAGATTACTATCAAACCCATGCTAAAGATTTTTTTAGCCAAACCAAACAGATTGATATGCAAAATGTGTATCAGCCATTTTTAGAACATTTGCCAAACGGTAAGCAAAAAATTCTGGACGTTGGCTGCGGCTCAGGGCGAGATAGTGTATTTTTTGCTAATCAGGGATTTGAAGTTGTCGCCATTGATGGCTCACAAAATTTAATTGATTTGGCCAAGCAAACTGATACGCGTATTGACTGGCAATGTATGACATTTGATGAGATAGCCACACAAAGCTGGAAAAATCAATTTACCGGTATTTGGGCATGTGCATCATTGCTTCATGTGCCTTTTGATGATTTATCCAAAATTTTAAATGAATTAATCACTTGCCTAAAGCCCAATGGTGTTTTATATGCGTCCTTCAAATACGGCGATAGTGAACGAGAAAAAGGCGGGCGCTTTTTTTGTGATATGAATGAAGGCAGATGGGAAATTATTGAAGGTCAACTGGAATCTGCCAAAGCCTTAAAGATTTGGCAGACGATTGATAATCGGGTGGATAGACAGGAGATTTGGTGGAATATTATTTTACTTAAACTATCAAATTTAGGATGACTTCTTAGAAAATTTTTAATTTCAATTGGTTTTGCTTAATTCTTTTCCCAACCCATGATTAACAGCCAATGTACGATATGTTTTATCATTACTGAATTGGGCTGTTTTTTGGTAGGCTTGCCTTTATCATTTGGCCGTATCATACTGAGGCTGAACCCGCTATAAATCGGCTTTTGGGTAATATCTCCGTTAAATTCAGCAAATTTTTCATTAAATTTTTTGATAGCGTGTCTCGTTTCTTTGTTATCAATCGGCATACTAAAAGATTTTTTACCTGTTACCTCATTAACTACTGTGGTCGGTGTGTATTTACAAATATTGATACGCCAATACTCGCTTGGGAGTATTTTTAATGCTGTTTCAAGATAGCCATAGAACTGCTTGGTTTCTTTGAATGGAAACCGAATTTCTGGTTTTGAAGGTATGGTTTTTTCATAAAAAATTTGTACAAATTCAGCCAATTCGCGTTTACCTGCTTTAGACTGGCACAATTTTTCAATATTATCAAAGCAAAGGTTTGCTAGGGCAACCTCTTGGTGATAGTGCAATGGCGTTGGCGTAATAATGGGATGAGATGACAGTTGCTGACGTTTTTGACTGACAAATTTATAATTGGGTGAGCCGTTTTCATGGGTAATTAGTTTTAGGGCATTTTGATAAATTTGCATCGCGTCGTTAAAGTCAATATTAAGTTGACAGGCACTCGATAAATCTATGCCTGATTCGATATCACTCAGCATTTTCTCAATGACCAGACGTTTGTATTGACCAAAAATCAAAGATGATGGCGGATCTTGTAATGTTGTTAGAAGAGGCGTCTCAACAGCATCCGCTTTTATAGATTGCTTGGCATTAGGCTGTAATTTTTGCGTTGAAAGTGCATTGTTCATAAAGCTGCGAATATGCCAAAGATTAACGACTTTATTATCAAAATCTACTGCATCCTTGTGATATTGGTTAAAGCTACGCCTTGCTTTACCTGATAATTTGATGACAGTGGCTAATGGTAATTGAATTTTGGCTTTTGACAGTTGATGATGGGCGATAATATCCGCGGTATGAACGTAAGAACTAAACGTGGTGTTCAAATCAGCATGCCCGGCAAAATCTTCCAATACTTGCCAAAAATTTGGGCTGACTGTCCTTTTTGAACCCAATGCAGCATGGCGAATGGCTTGTACCTGTTCACGGCTATAATCGGTAAAATACTCAATAACACTATAATCACAGCGTAATATTAGCGCCATATTTGAGATGGCATTGTGACGAAAACTGTGCATACTGATGTCATGATAGCGGTTTTGTAAAATCGGGTCAGTTAAAATCCCGCGAAAGGGTAGCTCGACACTGTTTCTATCGATTGGTTGAGCATGGTGTGGTAGGGTAAATAAATAATGAGCGTTCTGTCGTAATTTCTGATGGAAATATTTTGTGAATGCAGCCAGTTCAGTAGGTTGCAACAGCACATTGAGCATAAAACGGCGGGTGGCATCATCAGATTTTAAATCGCGTTGTGCATGTGGTCTTAAGACAATATTGTAATCAATAAACCCCTGATTATCATACTCAATATCTGAAAGCCTAATTGATAGCACTTCCATAAATCGCATCCCTGTGCGATACAATAGAATCAGTATCAGTTTTAGCACATCTCTTAGCTTGTCATTAATAGACGGATGGTTCTCGAGTTGCGTGAGCATATGCTGATATAGCGCGACAGGAATTAGACAGCTATTAACGACTAAGGGGTCCTTATCTCGATTTAATCTCAGATATGGGGCGTTAAATTCTCTGACCAGTACGTCATGTAAGGATGCTAGCACAGTTTGGGTATAGCCCATTTTTAAGGTGTTTTTTGTACTTATAATTTTGTCATAAATAAATTTATATTCAAAATCTTGCCAACCAATAAAATCTGCATCACGAGTTTCTGCCAAAAAATCATTGCCAATCTCTGATAAATAGCGTTGTAACGTGCTAGGTTTATTGCCTTTTTTAGCTAAATCTATGAGCCATTTCACCAGGCGTTGCTGGCTAGCTAATAACGGGCTTTCAACGTAAAACCGCTCTAATTGACTGACAATTTGACTTTTCTGACCATTTAAAATGTTGCGAATGACTTTAACAATATCATCCTTAAAATCGCCTTCTAGATCAGGTGTTTTAGCGCTGCTGTTTGAGGTTGTAAGCTGATCAATCGCTATAGTTGGCTCGTTGCTAGTGATGGTGAGCGAAGCTTTGGTACGTGCATCGATTTTTATGGGGCTAAAATAGCGCAGCAGTTGCTCAAAGGTGATAGCAGTATGGCGTTGTCGACCGACCAGGGTTTCAACCATTTGCTGGTCAATCTTTACATTGGGTAGGGTTTGCCAAAAGATATTGATATGATTGAGGAAATTGGAATTTGCAAAGTTATCGGCGTTAAACTTTTCGCCAACCAGGTCGCTCAGTCTGCGAATACATTCTGCATAACTGGGAAATTTGCTGCTTTCAGTAAAATGCGTATTGAGATACACCAGCCAGAGCCGACTGACATCATTTAAAAACACCCATCTTGAATAATATAATTGAACCTCATCAGGGTTTTCATTATCCAACCTTACAATACGATTGGCATACTCGGTTGATGTTAATTCAATCGGTAGTAGTAGCTGTTCTTTACCGACGTGATAAATGGTTGTTTTGTCTTTTAATGCTTGATATACCGCTTTTATGATCAGCGCTTCGTTATAACCGCCAAAGACGATCTGGGAAAATAATAACCAAGTCACACTATCGAGTAGGGTAAAGCTATTCTTAACTTGCCAAATTTGTAGGGCATTATTAACGATTTGCTCGGCTGTTTCTAAATATAAAAAATTGTCTAGATCATTGGTGTTAGCGGGACGTTTAGGGATATTGGCTATAACAGGGGTTGGAAACGGTTTTAGATTTGCCTTACTACGTTGTTTATTGATATTGTTGAAAAACTTTAAGCGGTGAGCCATTGCAGCAGGTAGTTGAGTAGCCTTAAGCTGCTCATTGAATTGTTTTAAGATCCTTTCATACAATTTATCAATAAGTTCATCTTTTACTTGAATTTTATAGCCTTCAGCACTGTCAACTTTCATTTCATTTAGAAAGCTTTGCCATTCGCTTTCACAAACTTGTTGGCTAATTTCAATCGCGTGTCTATTGTCAACTTTTCGAGCGCTTTTAAGCGCTTGTTGTCGACGTTCATAACCAAATAAATCAGAATTGGGCATGCGTTGGTTTCCCATGTTTTTTAAAATCGCTAGTATTTTGGGGAAGCAAATGAATCGCTTGTAACTTGTGAATTGTCCATTCACATTTCTGGATAATACCTGTAAGGATATACATGATCCTGCTTGTCCAGTGTTCCTCGATGTTACATTTCAATTTTTACCTATCAGCTTGATATGTCGATGGTGTAAACACATTATGACGGATATGTCGATTTTCATGCTAAAAATCGACATATCGTATTTTAGTGTCGATCCTATCGACATGAAAACTGCTTATGTCGATTTCCTGATGGGATTTCGACATATATTCGAGCGTTATTGCTGATGGAGATGGTCTATCACCTAAATTCGACTAAACTCGCTTACCACATACCTTAATTCTTCCAATGAGCTATCATGCAATCTGCTGTAATTGGAGTTTTTGAGCTAAATCATCGTAGACGTGTCGAACCACGATGATATCACCCACACTCATTGACGAATGTTTTTGCCAAGTTTCTTGTCCAAACATCTCATGCGCAAATATGGCCAAAATAATGGCTTCATCAACTTGCTGCTCTAGCAAAAAACGTTGCCCAACATGACGTGTCCAATCCGCTTTAAACTTAAAATTTTCTGCTAATTGTTTTTGAATAATCGCAGGTCGCATACTTGCCATATTGCCCTTGGTATCTAACCAATTAATTAAAGGACGTTTAGATTGTAGAATTTGCTCAATCTGCTGAGCTAATGCAGGATTTAATCGTCCAAACTTGGCAGAAAATTTTGACAAAAATTCCAAGTAATCTTGTATTGCTTTAACCAGAAAATCACAGATTGGTACAAGGCGTTGGGCATTGGTGGTGAAACGTTCTTCTTTGTCTTGAATCCAAGCGATTTTTCGGCTTAGATTAAATTGCTTCAAAAAGCCAGGTGCGCCTTCCACCGCACGAACAGAAGTTAGAATTAGCGACACATGCCAGAGCCATAAGCTATAAGCATTAAACTTATCAATGTAATGCGTCTGGGTAATAAGCTGTTTGTGTAAATGCTCAAAGAAGCGTCTTACCAATAAATATTCAGGCGTATTTTGGCTACCGATATGAAAATCAGCATCTGGCTTAGTGCTGAAATAACTTAAATCTAAACAACTACGTTGATTCAGCAGTGCAATCGCTTGTTGATAAACCTCGAAAATTTGTATTTGTTTAAGAGAGGTATACGATAGGTCAGCACGTTTGCGAGCATTTCTGCCTGTAATAATACTAGCAATCTGTGTGGTCGTAATTTTCTGAATAAGCAAGGTATAAAGTGACTTTTCGATACGGGCTAAGCTCAGGTATGGTAGATCCAATTCGTGACGTAAATCACCAATGACCGATTCAATCCATTGTGCCATCGGCTCACCTTTATATGCCAAAAAACTCGCTAACTCAGGAGGTAGCGGTAATTTTATTGATGACAAGCGATTTGCTAGAACATTCTCAATACCTACCTGCCGAATACGCAATGGGGTAATATCAAGCTTTATAAAAAAATCAAATTGTTGAGTTCGATTACTAACATCAACAATTTTTTTCTCATTATTATTAATATCGACGGATAACTGTTGTATCGAATAACCGGTGTGTAACGAAAGCAGTAAATAAGCCACAGCGCGCTTTTTATCTCTCTTGATGTCTGCTTGATGAAAATATTGCCACAGCTTACTACAGACATTTTGTATCACGAAAGGCGGTAAATGACGAATGTTGATCAGACTAAATAGCTCATTGCGGTTAGCATGGGAAACTTTCGCCTTGGTTCGAAGCTGAATTTGTTTTGGGGAGAATTTTTCGGTTGCTTTTAGGCTACGTTGCTCAAGAACGACGTAAGTAGGCAAATTATTATCAAGACGCTCGCGCAACGCATCAATATCATTCTGCGTTGATTCAATCTCTCTAACCTCTACCAATTCATCAGTATCATCATCAATATCATTGACAGCCAACGTTTGGGTATAGCTCTCGTCAATTTTTGGTTTTGCTCGGCTCTTTCTACCTTGAGCCTTTCGAGTAATGGGTTGGCGATGATGATAAGCGAATTCAAGCGTACGATAAATTGACTGTAGTTTTGATAAATTTGGGTGATTAGCGTTTTCAAAAATTTCTAGTTGTTGATGAACATTTCGATAGGTTTGTTCTAGTGTATCTGCCTGCCAAGTGGTATAACAACTTTGCCAAAGCGATTGATAACTAGACTTGGGTGTAAGCCACTTTCTTGCTTCAACGCTGGTTTCGCTAATACGCCGAGTCAACTTGTTATTAGCAAAATATAGTAAAAGGTGGCAAAGCTTAGATATCCATTGCCACTCCAATGATGGATTTTTTATATCAAATGGTGTGAGAACATAGCTACTAGCAAGAAATGCTTTAACTTCATAACTCTCCTTCGTAGTTTTGCCTTTGTAACTTTCAAAAATCACTTTTAACTGTTTAGGTTCCAATATGACATTCGATTTATCCGTAATATCAAAACCGACAAATGAAGAATCAGTAATAGATGTAACCGTCAGAAAAAAGTCTCGTAACGACTGCACATACTCGTCATCGTGCTTTGGCAATAGGACAGCAATTAATTTATCAATATCCATCTAGAGCCTCTTGAATTAATTGGGAAAATAATGGAAAAGTATATTGCCGATGCTCTCGTTGTAACTTGGCTTGATAATCATAATGATGACGTTCTAACTGCAAATCATCTAAAATTTTTTCAATTGTCATATTGCCCCCAAATAGTTCCTCAGCAATTTTTTTTGGCATATATTGCTTAAGCTCATTAAAAATTTTGGGATTGATAGGCTTAAGTGCATAAAAGTCACCTTTTAAAGATGCCCAAGCCCTTCTTTCAATGTCGATATTTGACAAAGGAAGTGGTCTAATTGTTACATTGTTGGCATCATTGACTAGCACCACTTCAGCAAAGTTATCAAAAAAGTAAAATCTGTCATCATCTTTTATGACGTCAAATATCAAGGGCTTATGCGAATTTTGGTGAGCAGAAGGAGTAGGGAAGTTTTCACAGTAAATTTGAAAGGCTTTAACTACCGAAGGATGGACAACAAAATTTTCAGTCGTTACAGACAGAGTTTTGGTGGTGATTCTGTGAGTTATTTTCGATGTGTTTTTTGCCATTTATCTGTCTCAGCTAGAAACCCAACTTTCATTTAGATGACTTCAAATCCAACTTCTAAGCTTTTTTCATCAAACTCAACGCCAATCTCATAAATTTTCTTACCCAATCCTTGATACTTTTGAGCATACTTTTTATCTTGAATTTGAGCAAGTGCTGACCCTTTGTCACTAGACTGACGAATCACTTTAAACTCAAAAATATAGATACAGTCAGCAAAAAGCACTGTCATATCCATACGCCCATTGCTGGTAGGCTCTTCGACATTGATGTGCAAGCCAATACTGGCAAAATACGCATAAAAAACGCTTGCCCAATAGCCTTCAAAATGGGCGATATCGTTATTGCTATGCCAATTATAGGGAATGCCTGCAAAAAAACTTTGAATGGTGGCAAACATTCCTGCCAAATCATCATCCACAAGATTTTGATACAATTGACTTTGAATGCGGATGATTTGAGGAGCTTGTGTCGGTAGGAACTTATAGATAACTGCTTGATTGAAGCTTTGTTGCACTTCAATATTAGGAAATTTGAACGTATAACGCACGCCAAAGGGTAGCTGTAAAACCTTATCAACCGTCAAATAGCCTGTTTGAAACATCAGAGCAATTGGACTGATATTACCTACTTCAAACTGTGATAAGACTTGCTCGCTGCTATCAATCCCTTGTAAGCTAGTAATATCAATATGTTTATGTAATAACATATCCATCAAAAATGTTGGTGAACCCGTTTCAAACCAATAAGCCTTGAACATTTTTCTGCTATTAGACAAGAACAACAAAATATCATAAGGGTTGTAAACGGATTCGCCTGTCCAGTTATAACCGTTATACCAATGTTTGACCTTGGCTAAATCAATACCTTCAAGTTCAGGAGCAAATACGGTTTCAAGCTCAGCCTGGGTATAACCACACAATGCAGAAAATTCTTCTAGCAAGGTAATATCCGTTAAATTGTTTAGCCCTGAAAACAGGTTAATTTTGCTAAACCTTGACACACCTGTCAGCATACTAAACCGAATATAATTATCGCTGGCTTTGATTGAACCATAAAAATCACGCAAAACATCTCTGACTAACACAGCTTGCTGTTCATCCGTGATGCTATCTAATATGGGCTTGTCATATTCATCAATCAGCACCACCACCTGACTTTGATACTGCTCAGAAATTCTTTTTAACAAATAGCCAAACCGACCACTATAAGTCTCATAAATTCGCTCAATCCCAAACTCACGCTCGATTTCACTAATTTGCTCATGCAGTATTTTGGTTAAATACTCGTAATTAAGACTGGTATTAAGTCCAAAGTCGATACGAATAATAGGATAAGTTTTCTGCCAATTCCAATGATTCTCGGCATATAGTCCTTTAAACAAGGTTTTATTGCCTGAAAAAAGTTCAGCAATCGTATCAAGTGTTAAGCTTTTACCGAATCGACGGGGGCGAGATAAGAATACAAATTTTTCTTTGAGTAGTTCAATAATGTAGGATGTTTTATCAACATAATAGTAATTACCCTTGCGTATATCAGCAAAAGTTTGTATTCCTTTTGGAAATAGCTTCTTCATAGTTAACTCAATATGATTAAAGACAAGTACAATTATTTTAGCATTATTTAATCAATTTAAAGCATCCATATAACTTTATAATTTTTTATTATATTTAAAAAATTAATTTATAATATATTACCAATTATTTATTATATTAAGTAAATTTAATATTAAATATAAATAAATAAAAAGATTTAAGATTTTTTTAGAAATAGGGTGGGGCAGATATAGGTCGGTGTCACTTTTGATTTTATACAGCAAAATTAACGTGACCGAAAACTATCTAATATACCTAAATATACACTAAAATTTTGAAATAATAAAGATAATAAAAAAGCTGAAGACCTTTTAGATGAAGGAATTCAGCTTAATGTAAATTTAAGTATTTTAGGTGTACGTCATTGCCAAGGTCGGGGTCGCGAGTTCGAATCTCGTTTCCCGCTCCAAATTCAAGAAAGCCACTTTATAGCAAAGTGGCTTTTTTATTGCTTTAAAATCAGCAAGTTAGATAATCTATTTTATTTAATTAGTACTCATTTGCTGTGACCCCGTTTTGTCACTAAGGCACATAAAAAAATCTTTGTGCCATAATTGTGCCTTAAATGTGCCATGGTTATTTCTCGACCAATCCGAAATCTGACTACAACCTTGATTTTTTTATTTAGATTGGCTTAACAGGGTTGCTTTCTGATAAATAAACTATGAGCTCATTGGTCATGCTTTTCAAACTTATCTCCAAGATAAATTAAGGCATGTCCCTAATTCACTTGAGCTTGGATTATTAAGCAAGCAAGGTAAATCATCGACTTAAAATTACGAGCTAATTTCTCATATTTCGTGGCCATACTACGAAACTGCTTTAACCTTGTAAACGTATTTTCTACTAAATGTCTGAGCTTGTATAAATAACTATCCAAATTGGGATTTGGCTGTTTGGCATTCTTGCATGTTGGTACGACAGTTGTCATAAATGGATTTTTGTAGTTCGTCCACCATGGCCTTGTCCAATTGGTTTATCAAAGCCCGCCCTAGCTCCACTTGCATGCTGATGACACCGTATGTAGCTTCCGTCACGGTACGAGTGTTTGTAGTGATGTAACACCCATTCTACGTCAAGGTATGCTCTACCTGCTCCCATAGTTCATCTGTCAGTGCGATTCATGCCATTTTTTCCTATACTAAATCCTATGAATCTAGGTGTATTTGGCACTTTTTATTTGCTTTTTGAAGTGAGGATATAGCCTAGTGAAAAATAAAATTATTTACCGTAAAGCTTTAAATCAGCGTTTTAGCTACATTGGAAAGAATAATTACCTGTCGTATGTGTTTCAATTGGCTCGTATTCATGATTCGGTTGAGGAGAAAAGGCAAGTGAGTGGGAATTGGAATAATATGAGTAATTATCTAAATGAGCGCCAGTTATAAACTTATATAATTTAGAAACACGACATTAAATTTGTTTGAATTTTATATTGACTTACACCCTAAAACCTTAATAAGCTCAATAAAATCCAATTAAATAAACTCAGATTATTTATGAAACTTATCGATAACATCAATAGCACTTTGGGAATAGATATTGGCAAGAATCTTAATAATCAATCTAAACTCAAAATTGCTGCTTCCTATTTTTCAATTTACGCTTATGCGGCCTTAAAACAAGAATTAGAAAAAGTTGATTCCCTTCAATTTGTATTTACATCACCCACATTTATTACGGAAGATGTAACCGAAAAACTCAAAAAGGAAAAACGAGAGTTTATTATTCCAAAAATTGATCGTGAAAGTAGCCTATATGGTACCGAGTTTGAAATTCATCTAAAAAACCAATTATCACAAAAGGCAATCGCTAAAGAATGTGCTGATTGGATAAGACGAAAAGCGATATTTAAATCAAACACTAGTAGTGCACCTATGCAGGAATTTATTAGTATTCAACAGCCCGAGACATCTCTGACATACATGCCAATTCAAGGTTTTACCCCAACAGGTTTGGGCTTTGAAAAGGGCAATGCCATATCTAACATGGTTAATTGCTTTGATGAGCAATCTACGACACAAACTTTTATCCAGCTTTTCAATCGGATTTGGCATGATCCGACCAAAGTAGAAGACGTTACTAGCCAAATCGTGCAGCATATCGAGTCTGTATATCAGGAGAATCCACCTGAACGGATTTATTTCTTAATGCTCTATAATATCTTCAAGGATTTTTTGGAGGATATCAGCACGGATGTCATACCCAATGACTTAACTGGCTACCAAGATACGGTAGTATGGAATAAGTTATTCAATTTTCAAAAAGATGCCGCTTTTGGAATTATCAATAAATTAGAAACTTATAATGGCTGTATTTTGGCAGACAGTGTCGGTCTGGGTAAAACATTCACCGCATTGGCTGTGATTAAATATTATGAGCTACGTAATAAAAGCGTATTGGTACTTTGCCCTAAGAAATTGGGGGCAAACTGGACCAACTATAATGCCAACTTAGTCACCAATATTTTTGCCAACGATCGCTTTAGTTATGATGTCCTTTATCATACTGACCTATCTCGAAACAATGGTGAAACGTTAGGGATTGATTTGGCGAAAATTAATTGGTGTAACTACGACTTAATCGTTATCGATGAATCGCATAATTTTCGTAACCGTGGTGCGTATAAGGAACGAGAATCGCGTTATGATCGTTTAATGAACAAGGTCATTCGTCAAGGAGTAAAAACCAAGGTGTTGATGTTATCAGCGACGCCTGTAAATAATCATTTTACGGATCTCAAAAATCAGCTAGCCCTGGCATACGAAGGCAATGCAGACTTTATAGAAAGTAAACTTGACACTGAGCGCGATATTGAGACTATCTTTCGTAGGGCACAAGCAAGTTTCAATACTTGGGCAAAGCTAGAACCTGAAGAACGTACAACCCAAGCAATCCTAAACTTGCTTGATTTTGACTTTTTTAAACTGCTTGATAGTGTGACAATTGCTAGATCGCGCAAACATATCCAGACATTCTATGACACTACAGCTATTGGACAGTTTCCTACGCGTCTTAAACCCCTTTCATATCGCACTCCCTTATCCAATGATAAACAGGCTGTAACGCTCAACCGAATTTATGCAGAGCTGTCATTAATTAAAATGGCGGTCTATGCGCCTGTCACGTATATTTTCCCTAGCGCCTTGCGTAAATATGAGGAGATTTTTGATACTTTGGTTGAAGGAAAAGGGCGACTGAAGCAGGTTGATCGTGAGCGTAGTCTGCAAGCATTAATGACGGTCAATCTGCTTAAGCGTCTTGAAAGCTCAATCCATGCATTTAGATTAACGCTAACTTTTCTAGAGAAAAGTATCAGCAATGTGATTGCGAAAATTGATGATTTTGACGCACGTGCGACAGATGACGAAGTAAGTATTGCGCCTTTGATGGGCTATGATCAAGATGAGAACGGCGAACTGCTTAATCCAGAAGACTTAATTGGCAATAAGTTGAAAATTCATTTGGCGGATATGGATCGCTTATCTTGGCGAATGGATCTTGATGGTGATCGAGAAATCATCAAAGGGTTGTTACGGATGATTGCTACGATTGACACTAAGAATGATGCTAAGCTACAACACGTTAAAAGTCATATCATTGAGAAACTACAGCATCCCATTAATCCCGGTAATCACAAAGTAATTATATTTACCGCCTTTGCGGATACCGCTAATTATCTATATGAAAACATTGCTCCTTTTTTATTGGAGAACTATGGATTGCATAGTGCCAAAATTACAGGCAACGATAATACGTCTACCATCAAAACCCGCGTTAAGAGTCGACAGAGCTATGATATGCAGGGCTTATTAACTTTGTTCTCACCAAAATCGAAACAAAAACAAGATATTTTTCCAGAAGAATCTCGGGAGATTGATATTCTGATTGCGACTGACTGTATTTCAGAAGGTCAGAACTTACAAGATTGTGATTATCTCATTAACTTTGATATTCACTGGAACCCGGTACGTATTATCCAGCGTTTTGGACGGGTAGACCGCATTGGTTCATCAAACAGTGTGATTCAATTGGTAAATTATTGGCCAGATATCAGTCTTGACGATTATATCAATCTAAGAGAGCGGGTGGAAAATCGCATGGTTATTGTCGATATGACCAGTACAGGGGATGATAATGTCTTAAGTGCCCAAGCTAACGATATGGCATATCGACGTGAGCAGCTGCAAAAGCTACAAAATGAGGTGCTAGACCTAGAAGACGCCAATACAGGTGTGTCTATTACAGACTTGGGGCTTAATGATTTTCGTATGGATTTATTAGGGTATTTAGAAGTGCATGAGGAACTAAAACGTCTACCGAATGGGCTGCATACCGTAGTACCCGCACAGCCAGAAATTGGCTTAGAAGCAGGCGTTATATTTACATTAAGAGCAAGAAACCCCCAGATGGCAGGTAATCAAGCCAATCGTTTGTATCCGTATTACTTGGTGTATATCAATCAAAGTGGCGATGTGGTATATGATTACACCCAAGCCAAATATTTGCTAGATGTCGCTCGTAAAGCGTGTCGTGGCATAGACCAACCCATACCAAAAGCGTATGAGTCTTTTAACCGCAAAACCGATGATGGACGAAACATGGGACAGTATTCGGCATTATTGGATATTGTGATTCATTCGATTCGGCTGCTAAAAGATGAGAAAGATATTGATAGCTTATTTTCAGGGTTGTCAACGACTGCCTTGGTGGATGTAGTATCTGGGCTTAATGACTTTGAACTGATTAGCTTTATTGTGATTGAAGACAATTAGACAACGATGGTTTCTTACTTACGACATTAGTGGTAGGGAACAGTTGGCTATTTGAGTATAAGAAGTCGTACTGAATGAATTTCTTTATAGAGTATTTACAGAAGTTTTCGATCTAACCAAGGGAGTGAAACATGTTGTATCGCTATCCACCAACCGCTAAAGTGGATAAAATTATTCCAAAAAATAAGTTCTACCAACGAGGCAGTGCCAATCACCGTATCGAACGCTTGTTTGTGGAGCAAGTGGAAAGTATCCGATGGGCGTATAAGCTCTCACCGCATACAATTAATCTAAACGATAGCGAGACAATTAAAGAAATCCAAATTTTTAGTATCGTCAGTCGTGTTGAAAGGCTAGATACGGAAGTTTTGCAGTTTATCGATAAATTGATACCATCACCGATTATCTTTGAGATTCTCTTTGAAGATAAAATCAAAGTCATCGCAACTTATAAGCGTCAAAGCCAAGCAGACAGCCAAAAATTCGTCCTAGGCAAATACTACGCAACTGATTGGCAGGACCTAACACAGCGTGAAGATTTACCGATTGTATTTGGAATCGCGGATTTGTATGAGTATTTTATTGAGCAGCTACTTATTCATACCAACAAAACGACAAATAAAACGTCTTCGAATGTCTTTTTGTCGCCAAACGTCGGAGCTAACCTATCTACAACGCATCAAAAGATTGCTAGTATTGAAGAAAAGATTGCCCATGCCGAAAAAGTTGCACTGCTTACCAAACAAATCAATGAGTTACAAAAACGCATTTATAAAGAAAAACAGTTTAATCGCCAAGTAGAGATGAACTTGCAGTTACAAACGCTACAAAAGCAGCTCAAAGATTTAACCCGTTAAAAGGTCAATGAATGATTTCAAATAATGATTGTGAAACGGTACTACGTCTTCAACAATTAATTGCTGAAGAAGAAATGTTATGGTTAAAGCAGTTTGATAGTTTGACAGATACAGAAGCCGAAGTGTTAATCCTTGCCAAGAAAATGGGACAAATTACCAATAAAGATATTCGAGAGAATATTGGATTAGATACACTTCAAGCGAGTAGCATTTTACGAAAATTTTGTAAAAACAACTATTTACTACAACATGGTAAAAGTAGTAATAGCTATTACCTTTTAAATAGTTGCTATACTGATAACTGCGACAGCCTAGCAGGTAATGACCAAGCCTTGACAGGTGCAAGCACTGGTAATAACGTTTCTAGCTACCTTAATAATGACCTAAGCACTGGGATTAACGAGCCGAGCACTGGGATTAACGAGGCGAACACTGGGATTAACGAGCCGAGCACTGGGATTAATGATGTCATTATCATCAAGGAAGTAGGGGATTTAAGTAATGATATGCTACTAAATCTACAATCCATTGTAGCGTCCGCAAGGGCTAAAGGCAGATTCACCCCTGAGCAATCAAAAAGCATCGTATTACAAATTTGTCAAAAGCAATTTATGAGCAGTAGTATTTTAAAACATTTTCTCAATCGAGAGATTGATACGATACGCAGAAAGTATTTATCACCCTTGCTTAAGGAAGGGTTACTTGAACTTGCTTATCCTAAAACATTACAGCATCCAAGCCAAGCCTATCGCACAACCGACAAAGGGCTAGCGTATCTACAAACGCTAGATGATAACCCACAGCAAGACTTGCTTATTTAATCCAAATAATTCATTCAAACTCTCAAGGACTTCCCCATGACCACGCTAAAAATGCACACCCCAAACCTAGTCGATAGCAATATTGAGCGTCTTGCCGAGGTGTTCCCCAACTGTGTCACCGAGAAGCCAAAAACCGATGAGCAAGGCAAGGTTATCCGTGATATGAACGGTGAAGTAGTGCTTGAGCGGGGCATTGATTTTGAATTACTTAAGCAAGAATTATCGCATTCGGTCATTGATGGGTCGCAAGAGCGTTATCGCCTTGACTGGGTGGGCAAGCGTGAGGCGATTGTGACGGCGAACAGTCCGATAGCCAAAACGTTACGCCCGTGTCGTGATGAGAGTGTGGATTTTGATACGACGCAGAATTTGTTTATTGAGGGGGATAATCTTGAGGCGTTAAAGCTGTTGCAAGAAAGCTACTTGGGCAAGGTGAAGATGATTTATATCGACCCGCCGTACAATACGGGGAATGATTTTATTTATAACGATGATTTTGCGGCGGATACGGCTGAGTTTTTTGAGCGGTCGGGGCAGGTGGATGGCGATGGCAATCGCTTGGTGGCGAATACGGAGAGTAATGGGCGGTTTCATAGTGATTGGTTGTCGATGATGTATAGTCGGCTTAAATTGGCTCGTAATCTGTTGGCTGATGATGGTGTGATTTTTATTTCGATTGATGACAATGAAGTTGATAATTTAAAAAAAATTTCTGATGAAACGTTTGGTTCAAATAATTTTATAGCTCAGTGCATTCATAAAAACAATTCAAGTAAAAACCAAGCAAAATTTATTGGAGTCAGTACAGAATATCTTTTTGTATATGCGAAAGATATTGAGTTTTTAAAAGCTAAGAGTGCTAATTGGCGTATTAAAAAGGAAGGTACAAAAGACATTGCTTTAAAATTTAATCAACTAAAATCAATGGGTTTAAGTATAGAAGAGATTGATAATGAAATTAAGGAAATGTACAAACGCCCTAAGTATGCACATTTAAGCCGTTGGAATAAGGTTGATGAAAAAGGGGTGTTCAAAGATGCAGATTTATCACGTCAGGGTGGTAGAAAAGATTATACGATTATCAATCCAGAGACTGGGAAACCTTGTGTTATTCCAGAGCGTGGCTGGGACAAATCGTATGAAGATTTGCTAAAGCTCCAAGAAAATAATTTGATTTGGTATGGAGATGAAAATACGCCACCAGGTGTTAAATCATATATTTCAGAAGATGATTATTCAGTTGCGGATAATTTTTGGTATTTTGACAGCTCACCTGATACTAAATTTATTAAGCAAATATTTGGTGAGTTGATTTTTGAAAATCCTAAACCATTAAATATGATAAAACGAGTTATTGAATTAGGAGCAGATAAAAATTCTATAGTTCTTGATTTTTTTGCAGGTTCATCAACTACTGCTCATGCTGTTATGCAACTTAATATGGAGGATAACGGAAAGCGTAGGTTTATCATGGTGCAAGTACCAGAAGTAATCGACCCAAATAAAGTTATTGGTGATTCAGCAAAAAAAACCGCTAAAAATGCAATTAAATTTTTAGAAAGTGTAAGTAAACCAAATACCATCGCCGAAATATCAAAAGAACGCATCCGCCGCGCAGGCGCAAAAATCCGCCAAGACAACGCCGACAAAGACCTAAGCCAACTTGACACAGGCTTTCGAGTCCTAAAAATCGACACCAGCAACATGAACGACATCTACTACCACCCCCAAGACTACAACCAAGACCTACTCGCCACACTCGAAAACAACATCAAACCCGACCGCAGCGACGAAGACTTACTATTTCAGTTTATGCTAGACACTGGCGTGCCGTTATCCCTACCTATCGAACGTACACAGCTTCCCAGCAAATCAGGCGGACACACCATCTACCAAGTGGGCGGTAACTCATTGATTGCCAGCCTAGACTACATCGACGCAAATATGGTCAATGACATCGCCGCACTCAATCCACTCAAATTCATCACCAGCGAACGCGCCATCGCCACCGACAGCGACAAAACCAACATCAAAGAACGCTTTAAACAACTATCACCGCATACCGATGTACGCTTTATCTAAGGGAAAAAGGAGAAAAACATGAAAATTACCTTTAAACCCTTAACCTACCAACTCGATGCCGTGCAAGCCGTCGTCGATGTGTTCCGTGGACAACAGCAGCTTATCGGGCAAACCCGCTATACACTCGATAGGGGCATACAGCCAACCCCCAAATGCGTGACACAACAGGCAGGGCTAGATTTTGGCGAAACTGATATATTGCAAAATTCTGCCTTACAAACCTATGATATGTTAGACGATGAAAATATCGGCTTTGCCAATACGCCATTATTTGACTTGAATGAAATTCTTAAAAACATCCAAACGGTGCAAGCCAATAGACAATTACCAAAATCCACCGAGCTTGTCACAGCTGACAACAAAAAAGGCGACAGCCTGACCCAAAGCCCGCTCAATCTCAACATCGAAATGGAAACAGGCACAGGCAAAACTTACACCTATTTACGCACCATATTTGAGATGAACAAACAATACGGCTGGTCAAAATTTATTATCGTCGTGCCCAGTATCGCCATTCGTGAAGGCGTGAACAAAAGCATTAGCATGATGGCGGATGACCTACTGGCAGAATATGGCAAAAAACCAAGAGCCTTTATCTACGACTCCAAAGCCTTGCACCACCTAGAGAGCTTTAGCTCAGATGGCGGTATCAATATCATGATTATTAATGTGCAAGCCTTTAACACCATCAAAGAAGGGGCGAACAACGAAGCATCACGCAAAATCTACGCCAGCCTAGATGAATTCGGCTCTCGCCGTCCCATTGACGTGATACGCCGTAACCGTCCTATTATCATCCTAGACGAACCGCAAAAAATGGGCGCGGACAAGACCTTACAAAGCCTTGCCAACTTTAACCCGTTATTTATCCTACGCTATTCCGCCACCCACAAGCGTGACTATAACCTAGTGTATCGCCTTGACGCACTGGATGCCTATAACCAAAAACTGGTCAAAAAAATCACCGTTAAAGGCATTGAAGTCAAAGGCTTGACGGGCACAAATGGCTATCTGTACTTACAAGATGTGATTGTCTCAAGCAAAGCGCCCGTTGCACGGCTAGAGCTAGAAATCAAATCAACCAAAGGCGAGTTTCGACGTGAAATCCGCAATATTGAGAAAGGTAGAGATTTATTCGATATTTCTGGTGAAGCCGAACAATACAAAGACCGCTATACCGTCACCCAAGTCACCGCCGATAGTATCGAATTTGCCAATGGTATTGTGCTACACGTTGGGCAGGGCAACAGTAATAAAGGCGATGGCGACGATAAAGACTTACGCCGTATCCAAATCCGAGAAACCATCCGCTCACATTTGGACATCGAACAGCGGTTATTTCATAAGGGCATTAAAGTCCTAAGTCTATTTTTTATCGATGAAGTCGCCAAATACCGCCAGTACGACAGCGACGGCAATGCGGTGAATGGTGAGTATGCTGATATCTTCGAACAAGCTTATACCGAAGAAGTGGATAAACGCATTGATTTAAACCTAACAAATGACCCATACCAAGACTACCTCAAAGCCATCGGTGCCGACAGCACCCACAACGGCTATTTTAGCCTTGATAAAAAACGCCACATGGTCGATCCCAATGTCAAAAGCGTTAAAGACGAAGAACTGGGCGAAAAAGTGCTGGTCGCTGATGATATCGATGCCTATGATTTGATTTTGAAGGATAAAGAATCCTTGCTTGCTTTCCCCGAACGGCTCGATAGTGACGAACAAATCGCTCGTAAAAATGTGCGTTTTATCTTTTCGCATTCTGCCTTGCGTGAAGGCTGGGACAACCCCAATGTCTTTGTCATCTGTACGCTCAAGCACTCGGACAACGTCATCTCTCGCCGTCAAGAAGTAGGGCGGGGATTACGTCTAGCCGTGGATAAACATGGCACACGCATGGACAGTGGCTATCTGCCACTCGGTGAAGTACATCGGCTCAATAACCTAACCGTGATTACCAACGAAAGCTATGTTGAATTTGTCGGTAATCTACAAAAAGAAATGCTCGAAAATCTTGCCACTCGCCCAAGCAAAGCCAATCCACAATATTTTACGGGTAAAACCTTGGTGAGTGAACTGGGTGGGCAAATGGTCGTTGATGCAGATACAGCTAATGAAATTTTCTTCTATTTACGTTCTCATGGTTACACGGATAAAGCAGGTAATCTGTCAGAAAGCTATCATCAAGATAAAGAAAACGGCAAATTGCCAAAACTGCCCGATGAGTTGCAACCCTTTGCCAATTCTATCCATAAACTCATTAGCAGCGTGGTGAATCCAAATGCCCTTGATGGCATGTTTAACGATGGCAATAGACCTAAAAATACCATCAACCCAGGCAATCTAAACCGTAAAGAATTCCAAGCCCTATGGCGACGCATCAACCAAAAATCGATTTATCAAATCCAGCTTGATAGCGAAAAATTAATTGCTGAGAGTATCAGCGAAATTGATAAAGTTAGCCGTGAGCGTAACAACAATTTTGTCCAGTCACTCACCTATACCGTCAAAACATCTGAGCAAAAAGATAGTCTAGATTACGACACACTCAGACAAGGTGACAGCTTTGGGCAAGTGCAGTCTAATCGTGAGCAATACAGTGTCAATGTACAAACGCCGATTCGCTATGACCTTATCGGGCAAGTGGCAAGCCGTACCAATCTGACCCGTCGTACTGTCGTTGCTGTATTGAGTAAAATAAACTCAGCGGTGTTTTCACAGTTTAAACACAACCCCGAAGCCTTTATCAGCGAAGTTAGCCGTCTCATCAATGAGCAACAGGCTAAACTGATCGTGCAAAATATCGCGTATGAATTGACATCTGAGCGGTATGACAGTAACGATATCTTTGTGAGTAATATTCCGTTGTCAGATACCGCCATTAAAGCCAATCGTCATGTCTGGGAGTATGTGGAAACAGACTCGGATGTTGAACGCAAATTCTTGGCAGAGCTAGAGCAGCACATCAATGAAGTCGTAGTGTATGCCAAACTGCCCAAAAACTTTGTCATCCCCACGCCATTTGGCGGTTATAACCCTGACTGGGCGATTGCCTTTAATCAAGACAAGGTGCGTCATGTCTATTTTGTCGCAGAGACCAAAGGCTCTACCAGCGAAATAGACTTGAGAGAGACCGAAAAACAAAAAATCGCCAGTGCCAAAGCGTTTTTTGCCAAACTGCAACAGACACAAGGTAACAATGGCGAACTTGAACAAGTGGATACCTTGGCGGCAGTTGAAAAAATGCCAGTTAGCTATGAAGTAGTTAATAGCTTTGACAGGTTAATGCAAATCGTAGGGATGAAATAGACAGAGGGCGTATCGCATAAGCCCAAACAACATAGACTAAAAAAGGCATCATCATGAGCTTTATGGCAAAATCGGCAAATTACCAACGTCACTTTCGAGAGTCGGCTGCATGGCGACTACTGCGAGCCGATAATGCCCCATTTATTTTAGCATTTATCCTCCTTTGCCGTAAAACCACCGACTTTAGGCGGTGGATATAAGGCAACTCCGTAATCATGCTTACGCACAGATGGTATTTAGTGAGGGGTATTTTGCTGTTCAATGTACTGGCGGATAATCTCGATTGGAGCACCGCCACAGCTACCTGCAAAATAGCTAGGCGACCACAACGCATCGCCCCATAACTGCTCTTTAATAGACGGATATTCTTTTTTACGCAATAGCCGACTAGACACGCCTTTCAAACTATTCACCAAACTAGAAATAGCCACTTTAGGCGGATAAACCACCAATAAATGCACATGGTCGCTTTCACCATCAAACTCTACCAATTGTGCCTCAAACTTTGAACAAACTTCCTCAAAGATAACCTGCATATCGTCTAAAATCTCTTTAGTAAATACTTTTCTGCGGTATTTAGCCAAAAAGACCAAATGCACATGAAGATTGTAAACAACGTGCCTACCACGTCTTAAATCGTTTGACATATAATTAGACCAACTGTAAAATAGAAAAATCCAATTATACTTAAACCTATGAAAACGCTCAAGCTACGCATACGAGATAAACACAAAGACCAACTAAACCGCCTAAGCGGTTCGGTCAATTTCGTATGGAACTACGTCAATGACTTGAGTTACAAGCATCTGCAAAAAACTGGGAAATTCTTTAGTGCTTATGACCTAAACGAATACACCAAAGGTAGCGGTGAACTGCTAGGCTTGCATAGTCAAACTATTCAAGCCATTAACGAAACCCACGCCAAAAGCCGTAAGCAATTTAAAAAAGCTAAACTCAACTGGCGAACCAACAACCCAAACTCTAAGCGTAAAAGCTTAGGTTGGCTACCGTTTAAACACTCCGCCATTAAACACATTGCTACCCACCAAACAGGCAAAAAAGGATTAAAATCAACCCTACAGCTTAGTTTAGCTAAAGGGCAAAAGCTAATCATTGACCTATGGGACAGCTACAACCTATCGCTATACCAAATTAACACCCTTGAGGTCGTCCAAGACAGCCGTAACCGATGGTATGCCTGCATCACCGTCAAACAATACCCAAAACAGCAATGTGGTACTGGTAGTGTAGGCATTGATTTAGGTTTAAAAGACAGTGCCACCGCCTCAAATGGCGATAAACTACAAATTAAGCAAACGCTAAAATATGCCAAAGATTTAGCCATTGCTCAACGTGCCAAAAACAAGCAACGTGTAAAAGCTATCCATGCCAAAATCAAAAACACACGCCAAGACCTCATACACAAATTCACCACAGGGCTAATCAAAAATAATGCCCTAATCGTGGTTGGCGATGTAAAAACCACCCAATTTAACAGTAAAAAAGGCAAACTAGCCAAATCGGTTTACGATGCAGGTTGGTTTGAACTGAAACGACAACTGACCTACAAATGCGAGAACGCAGGTTGCCGTTTTGAAATCGTAAATGAACGATACACCACCCAAACTTGTTCGTGCTGTGGCGATATGTCCAGTAGCTTGAGCGGTAGAGCAGGTTTGCGAATAAGAGAATGGACTTGTACTAAGTGTGGTACACGGCATGATAGAGATATCAATGCCAGTAAGAACATTCTTGCGGTCGGGCTTGACCGTCTTGCAGAAGAAATCCCCTCATTTTAAGGAGGGGAGGAAGTCAATATTCCTACCGATGACCTATCAAACCTATGCCAAAGCGTTTACCATGCCTGCCATCACTTGGTTGTGGGTGATGGGGCTCAGCCTAGTGGGTACCGTGATTCCGTTTTTCTTGTATATGTCAGCCCTGCACAAACTCCCTGCAACCAAAGCCTCGGTATTCACTGTGTTTGAGCCATTTACCGCGATTGTATTGTCGATTGTATTACTGCACCAATCGCTCAATGGCATGCAGTACTCAGGGATGGTATTAATCCTTTTAGCCACCCTCCTAAACTCTATCAAATTGCCCATGCAGCGGCATCGGCAACTGACAGAAGTCGATACTCAAGTCTAATAACAGCCCAAACCGTGTAAACATTCCTGATTTGGGCTTCACCATGTTGGTATCAATGCTCACTGCCGCAATGTGGCACAGCCCTTGCATCCTGTAAAACCATATATTTTTCATATAGTTAGATAGATATGGCTTGGCACTCAGTCCTTACCTTAGCTTTTGACACCCAACATGCGGGTGAGCATGCTCGCACCAATTTGGTACAACGCCATCACCAAGGCGCCTTGCGGGTACAAAAAGCCTTGTATCCTGAAAGCGGTGAACAGCAAGGTATTTGTCATGTCATCATGCTGTACCCCCCCGCGGGCATTGCGTTAGGCGATAAACTCGATATTGATATTGGCGTAAAACATCACGCCCACGCCGTGATTACCACGCCCGGGGCAAACAAATGGTACGGTAATTTACCAAGTTACACCGCTAACAAGCAAACCGATGATAGCCCATCAGTCAAAAAACCCCAAAAAAACCAAGAAACTCAAGAAAATTTAAATAGTTATGCCGCGCAAAATGTCACGGTGTATCTACAAGATGACAGCCGTTTTGAATGGCTACCGCAAGAAAACTGTTTTTATAACGCAAGTTTTGCCCATGCCACCAATCAGTTTTTTATCAGCCCAGCTGCCAGTGTTATCGCTTGGGAAATTAACCTGTTAGGGCGAGAGCATCATGGCGAGCGCTACAGTACAGGCGAGATGCGCTTATCAAACCTATTCTGGCGCGTAGATGAGCAGCCCAAATTGCTGCTTGCTGATACCTTATATCACTGTGCCGAACACGATTGGTATCGCTCACCCGTAGGTCTCAATAACCATAGCGTCTTTGCCAGCTTATGGGTTGTGCCAAGCGTTGCTGCCCAAAAACAGCTGATTGACTGGGTCAAGCAATTACGCTTATTTATCGACCACCATAGCTTGCCTGTCTCTTGCACCCAAACAGGGGAGGTGATGATTATTCGCTATTTGGGGGATGATGTCCGCCAATGTTTTGACAGTTTTGGTGCAGTTCGTGATGAAATTCGCACTTTAATGTGGCAACAAGACAGTCATTTGCCCCGAATTTGGGCAACCTAATGGCAGTGAAGGTCTAATTTTTAACACTGAAAAAATAATTGGAGTAACCCATGCATTTAACCCCCGCCGAAAAAGATAAATTACTCATTTTTACCGCAGGACTGGTTGCCGAGCGCCGCAAACAACGTGGCTTAAAACTTAACTATCCAGAAGCAATAGCCTATATCAGTATGTTGGTACTCGAAGGGGCAAGAGAGGGCAAAACAGTGGCACAGTTGATGGGAGAAGGCAGCACGTGGCTGACGGGCGAGGATGTGATGGATGGTATCGCCGAGATGATTGACGATGTACAAGTAGAAGCCACCTTTCCAGATGGTACCAAACTGGTGACTATTCACCAACCGATTGTGTAATTTAAACAGTATAAGGGGTAAACCATGAAAGTTGGCGAATATAAGCTAAAAGACCAAGCCATTATCCTGAATGAAGGGCGCTCCGTCCAAACTATTTTGGTCAAAAATACCGGCGACAGACCGATTCAAATCGGCTCTCACTACCATTTTGCCGAAGCCAATGACGCACTGGCGTTTGACCGTGACAAGGCGCTTGGGTTTCGCTTAAATATCTTATCGGGTACGGCAGTGCGCTTTGAGCCAGGGCAAGCGCGATCAGTCGAACTGGTCGAGTTTGGTGGCAATAAGGCGATTTTTGGGTTTGCTGGGCGGGTGATGGGGCAAGCCACCGCATCTGTGGATACCGCAAGTTTAGCAAAATCACAAAAATCCGTACCTCGCCAAATGTATGCCGAGCATTTTGGCTTAACCGTGGGCGATAAACTGCGTCTTGCTGATACCGAGCTGTGGCTCGAAGTGGAAAAAGACTTTACCAGCTATGGTGAAGAGGTCAAATTTGGTGGTGGCAAAGTGATTCGTGATGGCATGGGGCAAGGGCAGCGCCCGTTTGCTGAGGTGGCTGACACCGTGATTACCAACGCGCTTATCTTGGATTATACCGGGATTTATAAAGCCGATGTGGCGATAAAAGACAGCCGAATTTGGGCGATTGGCAAGGCGGGCAACCCCGATGTTCAATCCAATGTCACCATTGCTATTGGCGCAAGCACTGAGATTATTGCAGGTGAAGGCAAAATTTTGACCGCGGGCGGGATTGACACCCATATTCACTTTATCGCGCCACAGCAGGCGGAAGTTGCGTTGATGTCTGGGGTGACCACCATGATTGGCGGTGGTTCAGGGCCTGCCCAAGGCACGCTTGCCACCACATGCACCAACGGCAAATACCATATCGAAACCATGCTCAAAGCCCTTGATGACATTCCCATGAACATTGGGCTACTGGGCAAAGGCAATGTCAGCTTACCGCAGCCGATTGTCGAGCAAATCGAAGCGGGCGTGGTCGGGCTAAAACTGCATGAAGACTGGGGCACCACGCCGCAAGCGATTGACAACTGCTTGAGCGTTGCCGAAGAGTATGATGTGCAAGTGGCGATTCACACCGATACGCTCAACGAAAGTGGCTATCTAGAAAGCACGCTAAATGCCTTTAAAGACCGCTGTATTCACACCTTTCACACCGAAGGCGCAGGCGGCGGGCACGCCCCTGATATTTTGCGGGCGATTGGCGAGCCGCATGTGCTGCCGTCTTCGACCAACCCCACGCGACCGTTTACTATCAATACCATTGATGAGCATCTCGATATGCTGATGGTCTGCCACCATTTGAGCCCTGCGATTGCCGAAGATATCGCCTTTGCCGAGAGCCGTATTCGCCAAGAAACCATCGCCGCTGAAGATATTTTGCACGATTTGGGGGCAATCTCGATGATGAGTAGCGACTCGCAAGCGATGGGAAGGGTGGGCGAGGTGATTATCCGCACTTGGCAAACGGCGGATAAAATGAAGCGCCAACGCGGATTTTTAGCACCCGATACAGTAAGCCAAAATGCGTCTAACAGTAAGCTTCATGACATCGACCCAGTGACAGAAGATACAGTGACCGAAGATACAGTGACAGAAAATGACAATTTTCGCATCAAACGCTATATCGCCAAATACACCATTAATCCCGCCATTACCCACGGTATTGCTGATGAAGTCGGTTCGGTAGAAGTCGGTAAATGGGCGGATTTGGTGCTATGGTCGCCCAAATTCTTTGGGGTGAAACCTGACACGATTTTAAAAGGTGGTAGCATCGCCGCTTATCCGATGGGTGATATCAATGCCTCCATCCCAACCCCGCAGCCGGTGCATTATCGTCCAATGTTCGCAAGCCTTGGCAAAGCCACCCACCAAACCAGTATCACCTTTGTATCCAAAATCGCCTTTGACAACAATATCCAACACAAACTTGGTTTGCAAAAAGTGATTCGCCCTGTGCAGTGTATTCGTAACATTCGCAAAAAAGATATGCGGTTTAATAGCTATTGCCCTGAGATGTCGATTAACCCAGAAACCTATGAAGTGCGGGCGGATGGTGAGCTTCTCACTTGCGAGCCGTCAGCTGTGTTGCCAATGGCACAGCGTTATTTTTTATTTTAAAAGGCTACCAATGAAAATTTTTACCCAACGTCTCGAACAACCAACCGCTGAACAAACAGCGATATTGGCAACGCAACAACAAAACGGACAGTATTTACAACTCGATTTTGACACACGCCAGCGGTCACGCTTTCGGGCCACCCTGCAAAATGGTGAAGCCATTGGCATAGATTTGCCCCGTACTGGCACGTTAAAAGATGGTGATGTGGTACAAAATGCGTCAGGCGACATCATACAAATTTTTGCCAAACCGCAAACCCTCACCAAAGTCACCGCCGACAATGCCTTTGAACTGATGCGCGGGGCCTATCATTTGGGCAACCGTCATGTGCCTTTGATGTTGGTTCAGCATGACAATGATTACGCCCTGTACTTTGAGCCTGATTATGTGCTTGCCGATATGCTAGTGAAATTGGGCTTAACCGTGAGCGAAGTGGCGCACGCTTTTGAACCCGAAACAGGGGCATATGGGCATGGTGGGCATTCACATGGGCATGATAATCGGTTAAGCCATGCCGACACGCAAAGCACAATCGTCGGTGATTTAACCAAAGCCACGTTTTTTTCATGAAAACGATGACAGCAACGTCGCACCTCACACAGACGACACCGCCACAACAATTGCTTAAGCTAATGATGCTGGCGTCGAGCAATTTGCCGATTGGTAGTTATACCTATTCCCAAGGCGTGGAGTCTGCTATTGAGCAAGGTTTTATTCATGATGAAGCCAGTAGTTTGGCGTTTTTGCAGGCTTATCAACAAGAGGTCTTACTCAATTTTGAATTGCCGCTGATGGCAAGTATGATGCAGCTATCAGCGCAAACAACTCACCACAGCTTGGTGGATAGTCTAGCCAATTTTTATGGGGCAAGCCGTGATAGCCATGAGTTTCTATTAGAGAGTCAACAATTGGCGCAGGCATTTTGTGCCTGGCTTGATGGCGTGCTCGACCTTGCGATGCCACAAGATTGGATAGCGCAAGGCTATTTACCGTTATTTGCCCGCTTGGCGTATTTTTGGCAACTGCCCATAGCCGATAGCATGATGACCTATGCGTTTGCTCAAATGGAAAATCTGACCTTAGCGATTGTCAAAACCTTACCGCTGGGACAAATGGCAGGGCAGCGTATTATTTGGCAGTTGGGGCAAGCGATGGATGAACCGATTGCCAAGCTTTGCCAAACGCAAGCCAGCAAAGTCAAAACGGCATTGACAGCCATCCATCATCCGCAAGCGGTTGTGGCTAAGCTACAAGACATTGCGCCACAATTTTTACAGGCACAGCAGCATGCCCAAACATTACTAATTTTAATCAACCACTTGCAACTATCAGCGTCTGTACCGTCGTTGGCAGAATTATCCTGTCATCATGAACAACAATATAGTCGTCTGTTTCGTTCCTAAAACCCCTGTTTTTAATATCATTCACAAGGAAACCCCATGACTGGCTTTACCCAAAAAAACCCAACCCAACAACCTCGCTTATCCCCGTTACGCCTTGGCATTGGCGGGCCTGTTGGCTCTGGCAAAACCGCTTTGACCTTGAGTCTGTGTCGCCGTCTCAAAGATGTGTACAACATGGCGGTGATTACCAACGATATTTATACCAAAGAAGATTCGGAGTTTTTGACCCGCCATGATGCCATGCCCGCTGAGCGGATTATTGGGGTGGAAACGGGCGGCTGTCCGCACACGGCGATTCGTGAAGATGCGTCGATTAATCTTAATGCCGTGGCCACCTTGCAAAATCGCTTTGATGGTCTTGAGCTGATTATCATTGAGTCGGGCGGTGATAATTTGGCGGCGACCTTTAGTCCAGAGTTGTCGGATTTAACTATTTATGTGATTGATGTGAGTGCAGGCGACAAAATCCCCCGCAAAGGTGGACCCGGGATTACCAAATCAGATTTGCTGATTATCAATAAAACCGACCTTGCGCCACTCGTGGGCGCGGATTTGTCGATTATGGACAAAGACGCCAAAAAAATGCGCGGCGATAAGCCGTTTGTGTTTAGCAACATGAAAACTCAAGACGGTTTGGATGACATTATCAAATTTATCCAACAACAGGGCATGCTAAGAGCGCTAGAGATTCCGTCACAGCCGGTCCAACATTTACCAAGCTCAAGCGAAAATATGTAAAAAATGCGATAAAATCAAGGAGACATAATGAAAACTTTAACCCAAAAAACACCCCAAAAAATAGCGTTGGCAACCGCGCTTTTTAGCCTTTCAAGCTTGGCAGTGGCGCATGTTGGTCATGGTTTAAGCCATCATGCAGGTGCAAGTTCAGTAGATTTAATGGCTGCCGTCACCGCAGGGCTCATGCATCCTATCTCAGGTCTTGACCACGTGGTGCTTGCAGTTGGCATGGGCATGGTGTTTGCCCGTCACAAAAAACTGGGTTTAGGCTTATTGGTGACGAGCTTGCTGTTAGGCTTTGCTTTGGTGCAACTAGCTCATGTGGCGATTGGCTCATCGATTATTGAAGGTGCGATTTTGCTATCGGTGGTGTTGACAGCGGTCGCAGTTTTGGCGCAGCGTACCAAGATAGCACAAGCCAATCAAAAAAGCTTTTCGCTTATGATGGCAATGAGCTTATTTGGTTTGACGCTATTTCATGGGATGGCGCATGCCGTGGAGATGCCAGTCAGTAGCGTGAGTCAAGGCTTTGGCTTAGGCATGATAACCGCGATGTCCGCCTTGTTTGCTGTGGGTGCAGGGGTGATGAATTGGGTAAAATCACAATCCCATGCCCATCCCAAGCTGTCTTGGCTACCTTCAATCATGGCGGCATTGGGTATGGCACTGGTATTGGCTAACTAGTGATTAACTAGGGGTTAACAACATTTTTGATAAAAAGTGCAAGCTGTCTGGCTTGCACTTTTTTTATGCAACAAATTGGGTACTGTCATAAAGACACTGGCGATAAAGCATTGTTTAGCGTCAGTCAATGCTAGAGCAATGCCAAATAAATGACAGATGAATGGTAATAGTGCAAAAAACTATTCCAGTTCATCAGATTGGTGAAATCGCTAAGGCTGCCAAAGTTTACCCATTTTTTACCAAGGAGCAGCATTTAGCCAATGGGTGATTGTTTAAAATAAATGTTTTTAACTATACCAATTCAACCTTTTGATTTAATTGATAAAATTTTCAAAAATAGCTTTTAACATACAGATTGGCACACTAATTGAATTGTCACTATAGTCAGTTAAGACAACCCGCGACCGATAGCCAAAGCCTATCCGTTACGCCCTACCTTAAAACGGCAATCCATCTATTTTAGGAGTGACACATGTTAGACAAAAAAACCACCGAGCTAACCACGACTGAGCGTCAATTAAGCCGTCGTGCATTTGGCAGATCCTTGGTTGCCCTAGCGGTAACGGGCAGTATGATGTTGACAGGTTGTTCAAAACCGCAATCATCAAGTGACGCCAAACCAGCCAGTGGCACGTCAACCACTGCTGCCACCGGTAGTGCACCTGCCCCTAGCAATGGGGATACCATCAAAGTGGGTATCTTGCATTCACTCTCAGGTACCATGGCAATCTCTGAAACATCGCTCAAAAACACCGCATTGATGGCGATTGACGAAATCAATGCCAAAGGTGGGGTGATGGGCAAAAAACTTGAGCCTGTGGTTGTTGACCCTGCCTCAGACTGGCCATTGTTCGCCGAAAAAGCGCGCCAGCTGCTGACACAAGACAAAGTCGCGGTTATCTTTGGTTGCTGGACATCGGTTTCTCGTAAGTCTGTGTTGCCTGTGGTTGAAGAATTAAACGGCTTATTATTCTACCCTGTGCAGTACGAAGGACAAGAGCAGTCCAAAAACATCTTTTATACTGGCGCCGCGCCCAACCAACAAGCCATTCCTGCGGTTGAGTACTTGATGTCACCAGAAGGCGGCGGTGCCAAACGCTTCGTGCTATTGGGTACTGACTATGTGTATCCCCGTACCACCAATAAGATTTTATGGGCGTTCTTAAAGTCTAAAGGCGTGGCAGATAGCGACATCATGGAAGAATATACCCCATTTGGCTTTAACAACTACCAAACCATCGTGGGTAATATCAAAAAATTCTCAGCGGGTAAAAAGACCGCCGTTATCTCCACCATCAATGGTGACTCAAACGTCCCCTTCTACCGTGAGCTTGGTAACCAAGGCATCAAAGCGGCGGATATTCCTGTGATGGCATTCTCTGTGAGTGAAGAAGAACTTCGTGGTATCGACACCACGCCATTAGTCGGACACTTGGCAGCATGGAACTACTTTCAATCGGTCAAAAACCCTGTAAACATCAAGTTTGTGAATGCTTATAAAAAATACGCCATTGACCACAAATTGCCAAATGCCGATAAAGTAGTGACCAATGACCCCATGGAAGCCACCTATGTGGGTATCAATATGTGGAAACAAGCGGTTGAAAAAGCGGGCTCCACCGACGTGGATAAAGTCCGTGCCGCTATGGCAGGTCAAAGCTTTGCCGCGCCATCGGGCTACACGCTAACCATGGATGCCGAAAATCACCACTTACACAAACCTGTGATGATCGGGCAAATCCGTGCCGATGGTCAGTTTGATGTGGTTTACAAAACCAAAGATGCCATTAAAGCGGAACCTTGGAGTCCTTATATCCCAAAATAAGTATCCCAAAGTAAGTATGACTAAATAAGCCTTTCAAATAAGCTTGAATGAAGTTAACAATCGATGTTGTGACAGCCATACCGCTTATCAATACCCCAGCTGGTATGGCTTATTTTTTTGCCAAAATTTTACGATTTCACCTTTTATTGATTTAAACATGGATCCGTCACACCACCAAACAGATGACTAATCATACAAACTAAGGAGCAACCATCATGCTCAATGGTAATCATTCTCTCGGGCAGTTTTTGCAAAAAAGTAAAAAAATTGTGCTCGGCATGTCGCTAGCGACCACGATGGGCATTGCGTTGCCAAGCGTGAGTAATGCACAGGCAACTACCGCTTCGGCAACTACGATGACCCCTACAGCAGCCACAGCAGCCCCAACTACCGCAACCACAAACAACTTAACCACAAGCACTATAGCCAGCGCAGGCGATGATATTCAAAAATTCGTAGCCGCCGATTTTGCGGGGCGTCAAGCCATGCTCAACAACTGGACAGGCACGAGCCAATCCTATGACAAACTGGTCGAGCTGATTAACAAAGACGAGCTGTACCGTGATGATGCCGGCAATGTCTATACCCTAGAAAACACTGACCAACTTTACCGCTATCCTGCGCATACTTTGGTAAGCAATTGGCCAAGCGACCTAAACCAAGTCACACTCAATAACGCGCTGCGTTCGGCGTTGACCTTAGGGCAAACCAAAGCCAAACTCAAATCTGACGATGCCAGCGAACGCCTTAAAGCGGTGGATATCTTAGCCGACAACATCGCCACACTCGATAAAAAAACCGTTGCCGATATTTATGCCAATGAAAAAGACAGTACGGTAAAAGCAGCATTGGCACAACTGCAAGCGCGTATGGATTTGCAATCGGGCGATGAGATGACCCAGATTGCGGCATTAAAAACCTTGGCGTCCAGTAACAGCCCCGATGTGTTAGCCGATATCGAAGCGATGGCAAAACAAACCAGCCATTCACCCGAGCTCAAACAAGCCTTACAAACAACCCAAGACAAAGTCAAATCGCGTATCAAAGCCAGTGAGTGGACGGGACACGTGTTTTCTGGCTTGAGCACCGCCAGTATTTTGTTGTTGGCGGCGTTGGGACTTGCCATTACTTACGGTCTATTGGGTGTCATTAACATGGCGCATGGTGAGCTCATTATGATTGGTGCCTATACCACCTATGTGGTGCAAAGTTTTTTTAAGAGCCATTTAGCAGGCTATGTCGATTGGTACATGCTTGCCGCGATTCCGCTGGCGTTTTTGGTGAGCGCTGTCATTGGCATGATTATTGAGCGGGTAGTGATACGTCCGCTATATGGCAGACAGCTAGAAACCTTGCTTGCCACGTTTGGGGTGAGTTTGATTCTGATGCAGTTAGTTCGCATGATTTTTGGGGCACAAAACGTCGAAGTCTCCAATATTTCATGGCTAAGCGGTGCTGTTGCTTTGACCCCAAGCTTGATGTTGCCATACAACCGTATTGCCATTATCGGTTTTACCATTATCGTATTGTTATTACTGGTGTTTTTACTCAAATACACCCGCTTTGGTCTGTTTGTACGTGCTGTGACCCAAAACCGGCAAATGGCGCGTGCGGTGGGTATTCGCTCGGCGCGTGTCGATATGATGGCATTTGGGCTTGGCTCTGGCTTGGCAGGTTTGGCAGGCTGTGCTTTGGCGCAAGTGGGCAACGTCGGTCCTGATTTGGGGCAAAACTACATCATCGATGCTTTCTTGGTAGTAGTGGTCGGCGGTGTCGGTCAAATTTGGGGGGCAGTACTGGCGGCCTTGGGTCTAGGGGTGAGTGGCACCGTGCTTGAGATTGGCATGGGTGCGGTGATTGCCAAAATTATTTTGTTGGTGCTGGTGGTGCTATTTATCCAAAAACGCCCACAAGGTCTGTTTGCCCTTAAAGGTCGCTTTGTCGAGTAATCATTGGAGAGTTAAAAAATGCGTATTTTACAATTATTTGCAGATAAACCAGTGAGTCGCTTGGCAATTATGGGCTGTTTTGCGGTGTTGATGGTATTGCCTTGGTTGCACCTGCTGCCTGCCGATTCGGCGCTGCATTTATCCGCTTATTGGGTCACTTTGATTGGCAAAATCATGTGTTTGGCGATGGTTGCTTTGGCACTGGACTTGGTATGGGGCTATGCGGGGATTTTGAGCCTTGGGCATGGCTTGTACTTTGCCCTTGGCGGGTATGCGATGGGTATGTATCTGATGCGCCAAGCATCAGGCAACAGCTTGCCGGAGTTTATGCGGTTTTTGAGCTGGGATAACATGCCTTGGTTTTGGGCAGGCACAGACAACTTTGCTTGGGCGGCGATATTGGTGGTGCTGGTGCCGGCATTGGTGGCTTTTATATTTGGGTTTTTTGCCTTTCGCTCAAAAATCAAAGACGTGTATTTCTCGATTATCACCCAAGCCATGGTGTTTGCCGCATCACTCCTATTTTTCCGTAACGAAACTGGGTTTGGCGGTAACAACGGTTTTACCGGGTTTAAAACTATCTTGGGCATGGACATCGCTGCTCCCATGACGCGCACCTTGCTCTGTTTTGCCACAGCATTGGTGCTGATGCTTGCCTACCTGGGCTTGCGTTATTTGATGCACAAGCCGTATGGTCGCGTACTGGGCGCCGTGCGTGATAGCGAAAACCGTTTGCAATACCTTGGCTACCGTACCCTATGGTACAAACTATCTGCGTGGGTGTTATCGGCGATTATCGCAGGGATTGCTGGCGCGTTGTATGTGCCACAAGTGGGCATTATCAATCCCAGTGAGATGAACCCTGTCAACTCGATTGAAATGGCGGTCTGGGTCGCTACAGGTGGACGCGGCACGCTGATTGGGGCGATATTGGGCGCAGGTGTGGTCAATGCGGTGAAAACTTACTTTACCGTGGCATATCCCGAAGCTTGGCTATTGATTTTGGGCGGGTTGTTTGTGGTCGTCACCTTGTTTTTACCCAAAGGCATTATTGGTCTATTGGACAACATCACGCATGGCAAAAAAACGGTCGAGCCAAGCGTAAAAAATATGGAAACAGCCATGCAAACAAACATTGAAACAAACGCAGAAGCAAAAAAAGAATCTTAGGCGGCAGGGGCTTCAGGGTCGGCAGCGGCGTCAGGCTGACCGCCTGCAACCCAGTAGTTAGTTTGATTATACCCGATGACTAATAGCCCATAAACACCCCATTAATAACACATCAAAGAGTCTGTTATGAATACAAACGATAATAATATCAATGACTTTGCTGAGAGCAACTACGGACGGCTAAAGTCACCAGAAGCGGATTTTAGCAAAGGCATTGCCCTATATATGGAAGATGTCAGCGTGTGGTTTGATAAATTCCGCGCCTTAAACAACTTATCCTTGTACATCAAAGAAGGCGAGCTGCGTTGTATCATCGGACCTAACGGTGCGGGTAAAACCACGCTGATGGACGTGATTACCGGTAAAACTCGCCCTACTGAAGGGTCAGTGTATTTTGGACAAACCCACAATCTTGCCAGCATGACCACCGAGCAAATTGCCGAAGCTGGCATTGGGCGAAAATTTCAAAAACCCACGGTGTTTGAAAATTTTACCGTCATGGAGAACTTACTGCTTGCCGCACCCAAAGACAAGCGGGTCAAAAAAAGCCTGTTTAGCAAGCTTGACCCAGATGCGCAAAATGCCCTTGATCAGACTTTAGCGACGATTCGCTTGGGTGAGTTTGTTAATAAACCTGCAGGATTGTTGTCGCATGGGCAAAAACAATGGCTGGAGATTGGGATGCTATTGATGCAGCGTCCCAAGCTGATTTTGCTCGATGAGCCAGTGGCAGGCATGACCGATGCCGAAACCGAACGCACTGCCGAGCTATGTTTGGAGCTCAAAAAAGACCATACCTTGGTGGTGGTTGAGCATGACATGAGCTTTATTGACACCATCAGCGAGCAAGTGACGGTATTGGCGCAAGGGGCGATTTTGGCAGAAGGGACGCTTGCTGAAGTACAAGCCAACGACGATGTCATCGAAAAATATCTAGGGCGATAGGGGATAGCGATGTTAGAAGTAAACACAATCAATCAATATTATGGCGGTAGTCATATTCTGCGCGATGTCAGTTTGACCGCGCCTGTGGGTGAGTGTTCTGTGGTACTCGGTCGCAATGGCGTGGGTAAAACCACACTGTTAAAGTGCCTGATGGGGGTTTTACCGATTAAATCGGGTCAAATTTTGCTGGAGGGCAAAGACATCAGCAAATTATCGCCCGAAAACCGCGTGCGCGCAGGCATGGCATATGTGCCACAAGGGCGAGATATTTTCTCAACCTTAACCGTAGAAGAAAATATCTTGATTGGCATGGCAAAGTTTAAAGGCAGCAAAGCCAAGAAAGTCCCGAGCCATTTGTACGAGATTTTTCCTGTGCTCGATGAGATGAGCCAGCGCCGGGGCGGTGACTTGTCAGGCGGTCAGCAACAACAATTAGCGATAGCCAGGGCGCTCGCTTCTGAGCCACGGGTGCTGATTTTGGACGAGCCGACAGAAGGGATTCAGCCATCGATTATTAAAGATATCGGGCGGGTGATTCGTCGCTTGGCTGACCAAGGCGATATGGCGATTATTTTGGTCGAGCAGTTTTATGACTTTGCTGAAGAACTTGCCGATAACTATACGGTTATGGCACGGGGGCAAGTCATTGCCCAAGGCATGGGTGGTGATATGCCAGAAAAAGGCATCAGAGAGCTAGTGGCGATTTAGTAAATAGCCAACGATGCGAGCGTTAGCTTTTAGCCAGAAGGTTGTCATCTGGCTAAAAATTTGCTGATAAAAATTGATTTATCAAACAATGGGATTATGCCCCATCAACGCTTATATCACTTTGGACTAGTCATGGCTTCAGGTTTGACCCATTCATCAAATTGGGCGTCAGTCAATAAACCCAGTTCAACGGCAACTTGTTTTAAGGTTTTATTTTCTTTATAAGCAGTCTTGGCAATTTTTGCTGCATTTTCATAGCCGACATGGCGATTGAGTGCGGTGACTAACATCAATGAGTTGTGTAGGAAATAATCAATTTTTTCTGTCACAGGCTCGATGCCTACCGCGCAATGGTCATTGAAGCTGTCACAAGTATCGGCAAGTAAGCGAATCGATTGTAGTAGGTTGTAGCCGATGACTGGCATAAACACATTGAGTTCAAAATTACCCGAAGCCCCCGCCATATTGATGGTGACATCGTTACCCATCACTTGCGCGACGACCATCGTCATGGCTTCAGACTGGGTCGGATTGACTTTACCTGGCATGATGGATGAGCCTGGCTCATTTTCAGGGATTTTAAGCTCACCAATCCCACATCTAGGACCTGAAGCCAGCCAGCGCACATCATTGGCAATTTTATTAAGGCTCGCTGCCAAAGTTTTTAGGGCACCTGAGGCAAAAACCTCAGCGTCTCTGGCCGCTAACGCTTCAAATTTATTGGGCGCCGTGACAAACGGCACATCGGTCAACGCAGCTAAGGTTTGCGCGACCTGCTCGGCATAATCGGGGTGAGCGTTTAATCCTGTACCGACTGCAGTACCGCCTAAAGGCAGTTCATACAGACCTTGTAGCGCGGCATCCAGACGAATGAGCGCATGATCTAACTGACTGACATAGCCGCTAAACTCTTGTCCTAGCGTCAAAGGGGTGGCATCTTGCAGATGGGTGCGTCCGATTTTTACAATGCCAGCAAACTGCTCAGATTTGCTTGCTAAGGTGTCCCGCAGTTTTTGCACCGCGGGGATAAGCAGATAGACAATCTGACGCGCCGCCGCTACCCGAATCGCGGTGGGAAAGCTGTCATTGGTAGACTGAGCATGATTGACATCGTCATTGGGATGAATCGGCTGATAACGACCTTTGCTTTGACCGGCAAGTTCATTGGCGCGGTTGGCAAGCACTTCATTCATGTTCATGTTTGACTGGGTGCCAGAGCCTGTCTGCCAAACCACCAAAGGAAATTGGTCACGCAGTGCCCCGTTGATGATTTCATCGGCGGCCTGCACGATAAGGTCACGTTTATCATCACTGATACGCCCTAATTTGGCATTGGTGATGGCGGCGGCTTTTTTGACCAGTGCCATGGCTTCAATCAGCGGCTGTGGCAAGGTTTCGCCACCGATTTTAAAGTTATTGCGGCTACGCTCGGTTTGCGCGCCCCAGTAGGCATCTATAGGGACGTTGACGGCGCCCATAGTGTCTTTTTCGCTGCGAAATTGCTGGGTATCGGTTTGGTTGTCGGTTGTCATTATTGTTCTCTTTTTTAGTGAATTTTTTGATTCTGTCATTATCAAAGCGGCTGGTTATCGCCACTTATGCACCAAAGCACATATGCACCAAGGCACAGGGTAAAGTTTAACAGAGTTATCGATCATAAAAGTTTGACAATATGTGTCGTTTGTTATCTTTGTTAAAGTAAGCGGTAAAATGACGGCTGATACCGAAAGATAGCAAGCCAAATCTGATAACTACCAAAAGTGATGGCTACCCAATCTGTTGGCTAAGAGGCGCTTTTTTTCCAACCGGGTAAACGATAATTAAACGCCAGCGCGGCAATACGCAGCCCTGTGGTAGTGACGGTACTGATAAACATAATCACCCAAGCGGCAAGCGAGCTGTACACCGCCAAAATCGCATACACCCAGCCGCCAACCAACGCACACATGGCATACGGACGATGGTCAAAAAACGCGGTGGGCATCTCACCACAGGCAATATCACGCATCACTCCGCCAAATACCCCAGTGATAATCCCCATAATGACTGATACCGCCATCGGCATACCGCTTGCCAGTGAGGCTTGTACCCCAGAGGCGACGAACAAGCCCAACCCTAACGCATCTGCCAATTGAATCGCTGCAGGTGTGATACGAAACGGGCGGCGGCTATTGACTAGCATTACCACAATACAAAGCGCAAACACCAGCCATAACATCAGCTCTTGGGACACCCAAAAAAACGGCCGCCGCTCTAGCAAAATATCACGCAGCGTACCACCCCCATACGCCGATAAAAATCCCAGCACCGCTACCCCAAACATATCCATACGTTTGCGCACGCCTGCCAAGATACCTGACAAGGCAAAAGCAATGGTGCCAATGACTTCTACGGCGATTCTGAGTGATTCACCCCAAGGTGCCAAATCAGTTAGCTGCATAGCATAAAAACCAAACAATTATAAAAAATCACATCATACCATACCCACCAAAATAACCGCCTAGCAAAAACCCAAGGTATTTGCATTATCTATGGCAAGGCAATTGAACTATAGTAAAGCAATTGCCTAGGACTGGTCGATATAGACAGTAGCGCATTATGTTTCAAGCGCGGTATATGCCAAAAATGGTATAACCAAAAGCGCGGTATAACCAAAAGCACGATATAAATGGACAGGGGATGACACAGTGAAGAACCTGCTAGATGGTTTGACGTGGGTTGATTTTTAACTGTATGACAGTTGCTATTGCCAATAGCTCACCGGTGAGTCTTCAAGTTCATTTAGAATTTTTCTTAGCCCATCTGACCAATGTTGGCGGATGCTAGCAAAGTATTCATCGTTTTCATCAATGCGATACCCTTGTGGCATCTGTAGGCTGTCATTGTGATAGACCAACACATCAATGGGCATACCGACGGATAAGTTAGAGCGGATGGTTGAATCAAAAGAAATCAAAATGGCTCGCATCGCTGATTTGAGTGATGCGTCATAATTCATGGAGCGGTCTAAAATAGGTTTGCCGTATTTACTTTCCCCTAACTGGAAAAAAGGCGTATCGGTTGTTGCTCTGATGCAGTTGCCTTCAGGGTAGATAAAATAAATTTCCGGGGATTGTCCTTTGATTTGTCCACCCAAAATAAAACTGCTTCTAAACTTGGTATCCGTTTCTTGTGCGATGGTTTGGGCATGGATGGTAGTTTCTCGCAGGCACTCACCCACCAATTGCGCGGCATCATACAGGGTAGGGACGGTATGCAGATTACGCTCTTGCGCAAGTTTGATGGCATTATCTAATTTGGTAAATACCGCTTGTGACGTAGCCAAGTTCCCCGCGGTTTGTAGCACCAAAAACCGCTCGCCTTCAATGCCGTATTGATACATTTTGCGAAACATCGATATTTGGTCGACGCCCGCGTTGGTGCGAGTATCACTGGCGAAAATCATCCCGTCTTTGAGTCGGATACCCACACAATAGGTCATGGTTGTTCCTTTTTTAGCAAATACTGGTGAATCAATAGTGGCAAATTACTGCTGCGCTGCAAACTGCGCGTTAAGCTGCGGTATGTACTGGGGGCTTGTAGATACCATGACTTGACTATAAAGTCGCTCGTCACCGCCCCCTGTTCTCACCCCGCGCACTGGCGCCGCATCGGCATAGTCACGCCCAAAGGCGATATAGACATGGGAGTTGGGGGTAAAATGTTGGTTAGAGATATCAAAGGTGTACCAATTACCCGCAAGCCAGACCTCTGCCCAGGCATGGCTTGCCATATGCGCTTGGGTTGCTTCATAAATATAACCCGATACATAGCGCGCTGCAATGCCTTTATCCCGTAGCAGTGCCAAAAATACATGGGTATGGTCTTGGCACACCCCAGCCGCCATCGCAAACGCTTGCTCTGCTGTGGTGCCGACATGGGTCACGCTTTTGGTATAGGGCATTTTATTGAGCAAGTCTTTTGCCAATGATTTGAGGATGGCTAACTGCGTATCGATGTCCTCACTTTGTAAAAACTGCTCAAGCGCGTCATGGGCAAATTCACGCATGGCTTCGGAGCATTGGGTCAGCTTGGTGGGTACGGCAAAAATCTGATACGGCACTTGCTGATTGTCAGGGATAAATAAGGTATCAGCGTTAATTTCTACTTCGCCAAAGGCTTGAATTTGCAAGTTGTTATGCGGTTCGTGACGGCTTAGGGTAAGCCATTGGTTGCCAAAGCCGTCCGTTTGCATTTGTGCAACTTTAGGCAGCATCACTTGCCAGTTATGGATGGTTTGGTGGGGTAGGGTCATCGGCGTCATGCGGATGTATTGCACACTGCGTAAGGCAAGTTGTTCATAAAAATAATTGGTTTGGTGGCTGATTATAAGTCTCATTGTGCTCTCACTAACTGCTTATTTTTGTCAAAATGATGGTAGTCATCTAATAGATTTGGCTTACACACCTTGCTGTAAAATATTTGAAAACGCGCCCGATAGTGACTGAAAATCTTTGGGTTGATTAGACTTTAACAGTTGATTGACCAATCGATCCAGCTCACGCCAGCGGGTGTTTTCTGGCAAGGTATTAACAACCTCTTTAAGTTTTTGCACGCACTCACGGCAATCTTTTTTCATCAATATATGACAGTCCAGCGATTCAAAACATTGTCCGAGCTGCCAAAACGTGACCACAATCGGGTTTTCTTGCTGCATCGACGCATTGCAGGCATAGAGCTGTAGGCTGGCAGCGCGGTAGGCTCCCGTATTGGCTAACCGTTTGATGAGGTTATAGAGTTCAGCCGTATCTTTGCCAATAACGCCTTTGACGTCTTGGACATTTTGCTCGATAAAGCCAATGGTTTCAGGCACCTTTTTGTTGGCAAGATAGTCATATAGGGCATCGGCATCGGCTGAAATCGGCAAGCCAAGATTGTGCACGATGGCATCGACGTCTGTTTGGCTGCACTGGTCATTTGACAGGCGTGTAATGATTTGTGCATAGTAGCGTAAGCGCTCACTGTATCGACCTAGCCACACTAAGTAGCTCGCTGTTGATAACAGCAAAATTAAGCGATTATGGTTGATATTTTCATACGCCAATAAAGTCGATGATTGCGATTTTCGTTCATGGTTGGTTTGAATAGTACCTAAATGAGCGGTGCCTTGTTTGCCGCTGAGTTTGCCATTGACGGTATCAACCACCCAAGTGTCTTTTACCCCACCGCCTTGGGATGAATTGACCACCAATGAGCCTTCGGTCATTGCCACCCGTGTCAATCCGCCTGGTACAATATCCACTGTACCATCACCATGTGACAACACAAAAGGGCGCAAATCAATATGGCGCGGTGCGATGCCACTGGCAACCGCGGTTGGGTTGGTGGACAAGCTAATGGTCGGCTGGGCGATAAATCCTGCTGGATTGTCTAGTAAGCGTTTGCGGTAAGCGGCAATTTGCTCTTTACTTGACGTCGGTCCTATTAGCATCCCATATCCCCCCGAGCCCTGCGTTTCTTTAATCACCAACTCTGGCATATGGTCGAGCACATATGCCAACTCATCGGCATCACTGCATTGATAAGTTTGCACATTGGGTAAAATCGGTTTTTCACCCAAATAATACTCAATCATCTTGGGTACAAACGGATACAGGCTTTTATCGTCAGCAATGCCTGTGCCTGGGGCATTAGTTATCACCACATTGCCTGCGCGATACGCACTCATCAGCCCTGACACCCCCAAGATTGAATCGGGTAAAAACGCCAATGGATCCAAAAATGGGTCGTCAATACGGCGATAAATCACATCCACTTGTACCTTGCCACGCACCCCTTGGATGTAGACATGGTTGTTTTCTACAATCAAATCATAGCCATGCACCAAGGGCACATTCATCTCACGCGCCAAAAACGCATGTTCGTAGTACGCACTGTTAAAACGTCCCGGGGTGAGTACCACGATTTGTGGGTCGTATTTGTTGGTGGTGCTCGATAGACACGCCTTTAACCGTTTTGGATAGTCCGCCACCGGCAACACTGACTGAGATTGGTAGAGTTTGCTTAGTAGGGTTTGCGACACGTTGCGGCTCTCGAGCATATAAGAGACGCCAGAAGGGGTGCGCAAGTTGTCCTCGAGCACACAATATTGTCCGTGCTGGTCGCGAATCAAATCAATGCCGCTAATATGGGCATAGACGGGTTTATCCAAGTTAATACCCAGCATCCACGGCTCGTAGCCACTGTTTTTAAACACAAACTCGCTTGGCACAATGCCTTCTTTGACAATCGTCTGTTCGTGATAAATATCATGGATAAATTGATTGAGCGCGCGAATACGTTGTTGGCAGCCTTTTTCCATCACTTGCCATTCTTGAATGTCAATGATGCGCGGGATGATATCAAAGGGTATCATGCGCTCAATGTTGCTGGCATCGCTATACACAGTGAAGGTCACGCCGCGGCGATAAAAAATATCCGATGCTTGGTTATTCAAACTAATTAACGTGTCTGAATTCATCTCTTGAAGCCAAGCACCCACCTGTTGTGCCGAATGTCTATATTGCCCATCGGCGAGTTGCAGTTCATCAAATGCTTTGGCAATTGGCATTATTGGCTCCTTATGTATGACAAAAGATGGAATAGTTTTTGCCTCACGATGGCAGACATTTTCTTGACAGATTATTCTATAAATAACTTATTAAATAATTCATCAAGTTTCATGCCAAAAAAAACAAAGCAAAAGGCATAAATAGTTGAAAAATAGATTAAAAATCGCTCAATTTTGCACCAAAATTAATCGGATTATTGAAGTTGGTGCAGTGTAAAACAAAAAATCTATGCCATAGGCGCATAACAATCATGACATGAACCAAATTGATGCAAAAGAAATATTTTGGTGAAAAATTAAACCAATATTTTTCTACTAAATTGTTGTTATATTAAAATTATTTTTATTAAAAATTATTGCAATATATCATCAGATAATGCGCATACTAGTGGCAATAGTCAATACCCAACTTGTACAATGTGCGTTTTAACAGCCAACAGATTGAGCCGCAAGCCAAAAGCTTTAAATCCTGGATAATAGATCAGCTAAAAGCCAATGACAAAACGATGTTTGATTGGCAGGCGCATAGCTTGGCGCGCCAAAATCACCCAACGCCCGAGCATTTATTGCCCGTATTTTTTGCCCGAGGGGCAGGGGATGTGATGTCGGTGGTGCATGAAAGCTTTGCTCACTACAATCTGGGTATGGATATTTATCGGTTTGATTAGTGGATAAAAAAAGGCAAATTAACCGCAGTAAATTTGCCTTGTTATTTTTATCCCTCTCTTGAGGGAGGAAATCAACGTTACCATCAATCAATGAATTAATGCATACGATTTCAAATATTATGGCAGTAAGGTCACACCTGCTTTGGTAACCACGGATTTATGAGAGTAGTCTGCGCGGTTTGGTAGGGTTAATGTGCCTGTTTTTTTGATGTAATCAACCAAAGATTGGGTATAAAGTAGCTTAGTGTCTTCGACACGGTTTGCGTCGGCAAAGATAGGCGCAAGCGTCAAATAACCATCTTTACCGCTAGCGATATAATCATTGGTCACCATTACATAGGTTTTGGTAGGATCAATCGGCGACCAAACACCTGTATTGCGGTCACGCACTTCAACATTGACGACACGTTGCCCATAGTCTTGATTAAGACGTAAGTCCCAACGCAAGCCATCGGCATAAGGGTGCGCACCTGTTGATGGTGCTTGACCGTCAATACCAAAACTCGCATTTTTAACCGCGTCTTCTAGGGCAGCGACGACTTCGCGTCCTGTGATATTCAGATTCACTAAGGTATTGCTAAATGGCAAGATGGTATAAGCGGTTTGGTTGGTCACATCGCCTTTCATCAACGCCTCACGCACACCACCTGCGTTTTGTAATGAAAAATCAGCCCGTAAGCTGGCATTTAAGAAAGCTTTTGCTACCAGTTGTGCTGCATCACTACCTTTGGCGTATTTGGCGCTGTATTCACAGCCGACTTTGGTGGCTGAATTACTGGTACCTGGGACACGAACCAAACAGAAGGTATCATTGGCGACGCCAATTTTTTCTGCCAATTTGGTTGACAGTTGGGTTTTATAACCATTGATGATGTTTTGTGTCGTCGGATTCGGCGTGACTGGCAACAGTACATCTTGCTTTAACAAATATGCTTTATTATTTGCTAACTGAGCGACGACTGATTGGTTAGTGGCTTCTGCCATTGCTTCATATTTACCAGTGGCGGTATTAAGCTTTTGCAGGGTATTGCTGATTGGCAAGATGGTTGAGCCTGTACAGCTTGCGACACTGCCTTTGTCATTAAAACTAATGTTCATCAAGCCGACCGCTTTGCTGTATTCCCAGGCTTGCCCAATACAGACAGTTTCACCGTTTTTGTTGGTGGTGATGGTTGGGTATTTACCTTGCGAGCCAAAATTATTGGTCGCATATGAGTTATAACTACCCAATAAGGTATGCGAATCGCCACCGATAATGACATCCACGCCGGTGAGATTCTTGGCGATTTTGATATCGTTGTCATAGCCAAGATGACTCAATAACACAATATGTTCAATACCTTGATTTTTCAGCTCATCAATATATTTTTGGGCGGTTGCTTGTTCTTCTAGGATTTGGGTGGTGCTCAGTGGACGAGAAGAATTTTGGGTTTTACCTTTGATATTAACGCCAATAATCCCGATTTTAACGCCTTCTTTCGTCTGCTTGATGGTATAAGGCTTGAGGTAATCAGTCGATGTTTTTGGCGCAAGCGGTGTACCAACTTTTGCCACGACATTGGCAGCGAGTACAGGCGTCTGACAGCTGCCAGTATGTAGGCGATCGATAAAGCCTTTCAAAGTTGCATCACCATCATCAAATTCATGATTGCCCAATTCAAACGCATCAAAACAAATACTGTTCATGGCATCGGCATCGGCTGCGCCTTGATAAAAACTATAGTAGCTAGTACCCGTCAAAGCATCACCCGCATGCAGTTTTAGGAAGTTCTGGTTGACATATTGCTGTGCTAAATCTGCAAAAACTTGCGCGACTCGAGAGAAACCACCGAGTTCTGCTTGGTATGACTCGCCATTGAAATTAAAAGTTTGGCTGGTGTCTGCCTCTAAATGGGAATGATGGTCATTGATGTGAGCGATATTAATGGTAACAGGTGTATAAGTAACGTTGTCGGTTTCGCTATTACAGCCTGTAACACTCAATAACATACTCGTGGCTAATGCCGATAGTTTCAAAGATTTTTTCATGGGGAAGCCTAATTGAGTTAAAAAGAAAATTGAGTTAAAAGGATTCGTTGCAAAAAAGAAAGAAATCTTAATAATTTTTAACATATAGTTATGACATTTTGGTGAATCGGTGTATAGATTTTTAAGGTGATGGTTCAAACTTTCAACAGGGTTTCTTAGTCGATTGGTATCGATAGTCTGCGCGCAAAATGGATAAACTTTATCATCAATTTATCGTCAAAGCGTCATATAAATGTCATTTATGTTGCCTATGCTTTTAGCGTTTTTATCGAAACGCCTTATCTGTTTTGCGGTATTTTCATATTCAAAATCACAAATTTGAGACTTCGCCATGTCTAATGCCATCCCCGCTTTTACTTTAAAAACTCTAGGTAGCCTAAAAAATCTAGGTGGTATTGCCTGTATTACGATCATCAGTATGACTATCAGTGCTTGTAACAATGACAATGACAATGACAGTTCAAGTGCTGACCCTAAATCCACGATTCAGCAAAACACCAAGCTGACAGTAGCCCTACTTGAGACCACTGACTTACACACTAATTTGCTCAGCTATGATTATTTTAAGCTAGCTGAAGACAAATCAATCGGGCTTGAGCGTACTGCCACGCTGATTAATGATGCGCGTAAAGAATATCCAAACAATGTGCTACTCGATAACGGCGATACCATTCAAGGTACAGCCTTGGCGGATTATCAAGCGCAAATCAAACGCATTAGCTGTGACCAAACGCTTGCAACATATAAAGTGCTAAATCAATTAAAAGTGGATGCCGGTACCATTGGCAACCATGAATTCAATTATGGTCTAAATTTCTTGAATCAAGTGACGGGTAGTCAGCTCAAAGTGGATGGGGTAACGACAACCACGGCTTGTAAAGGTCCTAACTTCCCATTGGTGCTTGCCAACGTATTTAGTAACAAAACTAAAGAGCCGCTATTTAAGCCCTATCAAATCATCACCAAAACCTTTACCGCAACAGCGCCGGATGGTAAAACCGTACAAGTGCCTGTCAAAGTCGGCGTGATTGGCTTTACAACCCCTGGTATTATGAATTGGGATAAACGCTACCTTGACGGCAAAGTTTATACCCAAGGCGCCAAAGAAATGGCGGAAAAATACATCCCAGAAATGCGTAAAAACGGCGCCGATATCGTGGTCCTGCTATCACATGGGGGTCTAGATATCGCGCCCTATAGCCCAACGATGGAAAATGCCAGCTACTATCTGTCACAAGTTGCCGGTGTCGATGCCATGTTTATGGGTCATAGCCACCAAGTATTCCCAGACGCTAAGAGCACAGCAGCAGCCTTTAATGCATCAGGCGTGGATAAAGTCAACGGCTTGGTCAATGGTGTACCGACTGCACAAGCGGGTTATTGGGGCAAAAACCTTGGCGTGATTAAATTGGATCTGACTTATGACGGCACCAAATGGGTCGTCAATAAAGCAGGTACCAAAGTTGAAAGCCGCAGCACCCAAAACGCCGATAAATCCTATGTAGTTGCCGATCCGACTATCGCCAGCTTGATTACCAAGGAACACGAAGCCACAATCGAATATGTCAAAACCCCGATTGGCACCTCAGATTTCAATTTGAGTACTTACTTTGCCGATGTGGGCGATGTGTCAGCGATTCAAGTGGTCAACCAAGCACAAGCCAGCTACGTGAGCGATTATGTCCAAGCCAATCTGCCACAGTACAAAGATATCCCTGTGCTATCAGTAAGCGCGCCATTTAAATCAGGTTTTGCAGGTGGCTCAGACTATACAGACGTGGCTAAAGGTCCTATCGCCATCAATAATGCGGCAGACTTATATTTGTATCCAAACACGGTGTATGCGGTCAAAGTGACAGGGAGTGATATTAAAAAATGGTTAGAAAATGCCGCACAACGCTTTAACCAAATCGACCCAACCAAAACCACGCCCCAAGCATTAGTTAGCACTTTTGCAGGTTATAATTTTGATATGTTCTCCTCGCCAGATATCAAATATCAAATTGACGTAACCAAACCCGTCAACAATCGTATTCAGAATTTGACGTACAAAGGCGCGCCCATCAATCCCACGGCTGAATTTATCATCGCAACCAACAACTATCGTGCGGAAGGCCTACCAAAATATTACAATATTAATAGTACGCTGGTTTATGCATCTCCCGATGCCAACCGCGATGTTTTAATTGGCTATATCAAACAGGCAGCGAACTTGACACGCGCCAATAACGGCAGTTTCCGTAGCTGGCAATTTGTCAAAGTACCAACGGCAGGTCAAGTGACGTTTAAATCAGCGCCCAATAAACTCGCGCTGGCTCAAGAAGCGGGCATTACTAATATCACACAAATCAGTGCCGATGATGGCAGTAATAAAGGCTTGGCCTTGTATGCCATTGATTTGTCAAAATAACCACGGTGTCTAACCACGCTGTTAGTTTAACTTATTGTCACACAGCCATTAGTATCTGCTAATGGCTTTTTTATCGGTGCTAAATGGTGAATAAATGGTTTGATAAACATAGAATTACTTACTTAAAATTTGTTTGTTTGACTGTAAAGGATTGTAGCTAGCCGTCAGCGACCCTGCTATCAATCCTCAATATCTGCTAAAATAACACAGATAATTTTAAACTACTGATAATCAATTATGGGTTTATTTCGTTTTTTTGAAAATCGTCTGGAAGTCTATCCAGAAGACAATTACAACCTACCAACGGATAATTTTCTGAAGTTTCTGTGGGCGTGTACCAAGGGCTTGCGCGGTTGGATTTTTGCCTTCATGTTCTTGACAGGCTTGATAGGCGTGTATGAGTCGCTACTGTACAAGTGGATTGGTGATATCGTCAATTGGCTAGGTCCTTATACGCCCGCTAATCTGTGGGCAGAAAAAGGCGATAGTTTGCTAATGATGGCGGCCGTGTTGGTGGTCAGCCCGATTTTGGTTGGGTTAAGTTCGCTGATTCATTTTCAGACCCTGCAAGGCGTGTTCCCGATGCAGATGCGCTGGCGTTTTCACCGTCAAATGCTCGGTCAATCCATGCAGTTTTATCAAGACGAGTTTTCCGGTCGGGTGTCTGCCAAGGTGATGCAAACCGCGCTTGCGGTGCGCGATACCATTATGACCATTGCCGACATGCTGGTGTATGTATTGGTATATTTTGTCAGTAGTGGCATTATTTTATTTCACCTTGATGGTTGGTTACTCATCCCATTTCTGTTATGGATGGTGATGTTCTTTGCCACTGTGGCGTATTTTATCCCCAAGCTTAAAAATTCTGCCAGTCGCCAAGCCGATGCCCGTGCCTTGATGACAGGGCGGATTACGGATGCGTATGCCAATATCACGACAGTAAAATTATTTAGCCACTCTCGCCGTGAGTTGACCTATGCCAAAGATGCGATGAGCCAGTTTTTGGGTACGGTGCATGAGCAAATGCGCTGGGTGTCCCGCCTTGAGCTGGTCAATCATTTGATTAATGTGGTATTGGTCGGTACTACGGTGGCGCTCGGTTTGTACCTGTGGTATTACAACGGCTTAAGCGTAGGGGCGATTGCGGCAGCGACTGCAATGGCGATGCGTCTTAACGGGTTGACCCACTGGATAATGTGGCAAACGGCGGCATTGTTTGAGAATATCGGTACCGTGCAGGACGGCATGAAAACCTTGTCAAAACCGCATACCGTGGTAGATAAGCCGAATGCTAGGGATTTAATCATCACGCAAGGCGAAATCAACTTTAGCCATGTCGATTTTAATTATGGTCGAAGTGGCAATAAAACCAATGACGCCGATGCCAAGCAAAAACTACTCGATGATTTTAACCTTGAGATTAAAGCAGGTGAAAAAATCGGTCTAGTGGGACGCTCTGGCGCAGGTAAATCAACCTTGGTGAATTTGCTACTGCGTTTCTATGATGTCGATGGTGGTGCGATTTTAATTGATAATCAAAACATCAGCGATGTCACCCAAGAGAGCTTACGCCAACAAATCGGCATGGTCACCCAAGATACCTCACTACTACACCGCACCGTGCGAGAAAATATTGCCTATGGTCGCCCAGATGCCACCGATGAGCAAATCATCAGCGCCGCCAAACAAGCGCATGCGTGGGAGTTTATCCAACATCTAAGCGACGCCAAAGGCAATGTCGGCTTGGATACCCAAGTCGGTGAACGAGGGGTCAAACTCTCGGGTGGACAACGCCAGCGCATTGCCATCGCCCGTGTGATGCTCAAAAATGCCCCGATTTTGCTGCTCGATGAAGCGACCTCAGCACTCGATAGCGAAGTGGAATACGCCATCACTGACAGCCTTAACGATATGATGGCAGGCAAGACCGTGATTGCGATTGCCCACCGATTATCGACAATTGCGTCGATGGATAGATTGGTGGTGATGGATAGAGGGCAAATCGTCGAGCAAGGTAGCCATGGTGAGCTTCTAGCTCAAAATGGTGTATATGCCAAATTGTGGGCAAGACAAAGTGGCGGTTTTCTTGGCGAAGATGATTAAATAAAAGAAGTGCTAACTTACAATAGATTTGATACCGCCCAACGGCAAGGGTGAATGGCAAGTCACAAAAGGGGTAGTCATAACTTTTCACTGGGTCTTATAATCAAGTGACTAAGTGATTAATTAGGACAATTGGCATGGAAGAACAACGCATCAATCTAAACGGCAAAAACGCCAAATACTATAACATCAAAAACCCCACTGCCAGCCAGACTGCCCATTTTTACGGCGGCAACGGCTTTGCTTTAGGCGTCTATGAGCCACTCTTGAACGACTTAGCGCAACATCTTAACATCACTGCGCTGACCATGCGGGGTGAATGGTACGATAAACCGACCGAAACCACGCTGACGCGGGAACAAGATGCCGATATTTTGATTGAGTTCTTGCAAGCCACCCTAGCAGAGCGAGACGGCAAGCCCGTCATTGGTATCGGGCATTCACAAGGGGCAACTGCCACCACCATCGCGGCTGCCAAACGCCCAGATTTGTTTAGCGCGCTTTATTTGCTTGAGCCTGTCACCTTTACCAACCAGCAAGGCAAGTTTTATAGCCTGGTGCCACGCATGGTGAAAATGACCCGAGAACCCTTTAAAAGCACCCAAGTCAAACAAGCCGACTGGCCCAGTGTGGATGCGTATTATCAGTTTCTTCGCCGTCATAAAGCGTACAAACGTATCACCGATGAGCACCTTTTAACCTATGCCACAAATAGTTTAGAGGCAGGTGAGCAGGCTGAACTCACGCTACGTTTTTCACCCAAGCAAGAACTCGCCAATTATTTTGGTACACCGCTGATTATGAAGCCATTACAACAGCTTATTGCCGACAACAAAGTGCCTGTGCAGTTAATCATCGGTAAGCCGTCGATGTTTATCAGTCAACAAGTGCGCCAAATGTGGGATAAATTCGTGCCCAAGGAGCAAATGACGGTGCTCAATGACTATGGACATTTACTGCCACTTGAAGCACCAGAATTATGCGCCAAGCTCATTTTTCAAAAGCTGAAGTTGACAAGCTAACATGAGTTTATTTGCCGCCAATCCCAACGAGAATTTATTGCCCTACGATGGCATTGTCAATGATTTTGGGCAGGTTTTTGACAACCCCGCTGATGAGCCCAATGCGCTTTATCGGCATTTTTTAACGCAGTTACCTTGGCAGCATGACGTTGTCACAATTTTTGGCAAAAACCATGTCACCCACCGCCAAATCGTGTGGATGAGTGAAAACGATTATCACTATTCTGGACAACGTAAGACGGCAACGCCTTGGACAGCAGATGTTTTGGCATTAAAACAGCACATAGAACTGCTGCTGGCTGAGCAACAGATGAGCGCAAATTTTAACGCTTGTTTGTTTAATTATTACCCCACAGGCGATGATGGTATGGGCTACCATGCCGATAATGAAAGCGAACTGGGTAATGAGCCCATTATCGCGTCTGTCTCATTAGGGGCAACCCGTAAATTTGTATTCAAGCACCGTATCACCAAGGAAAAAGTCGAGATTCCCTTGCAAAATGGACAGCTAATTGTCATGCGCGGACAGACCCAGCGCCATTGGCTGCACAGCCTGCCTAAAACCAAAAAAGTAACGGAAGGTAGAATTAATCTGACCTTCCGTCATATAGCGAATTAAATATCATTTAGTTGTCGAGTAGCGCCTGCTAGCTATCGAGAAGCGCCTGCGCCGCAGCAATATCGAGAGTACCTTCATAAATGGCACGGCCTGTAATGATACCTTCAAGATAATCACTGTAGGGTTTTAGGTTTTCGATGTCTTGTAAATCCGTCACCCCACCTGAGGCAATCACCGGAATACCGCCTTCTTTTGCCAAGTTGACTGTTTGCTCGACATTGACGCCTTGCATCATGCCATCACGCGCAATATCGGTATAGACGATAGAAGATACGCCTGCATCGGCAAAGCGTTTTGCCAAATCCACCGCTTTGACATCGGTGACATTTGCCCAGCCATGTGTCGCTACCATGCCATCTTTGGCATCAATACCCACAATGATATGACCGGCAAATTCTTGACACGCTTGTTCAACAAATTCAGGCTGTTCGACTGCTTTGGTACCGATAATAATATAGGTCAAACCCGCTTCTAGATAATGACGGATGGTATCAAGGCTACGAATACCGCCACCGAGTTGAATGGGTAAATTTGGGTAGGCTTTGGCAATCGCGGTGACGACGTCTTTATGCACCGGCACGCCATCGAAAGCACCGTTTAAATCCACCAAATGCAGGCGTCGAGCGCCTTCTTTTACCCAGCGGCTTGCCATTGCGACAGGGTCGTCACTAAATACGGTATCGTCTTCCATACGCCCCTGTTTTAGGCGGACACATTTGCCGTCTTTGAGGTCAATGGCAGGGATAATTAAAGTTGGCGTGGTTGATAACGTCGTCATGGGGTTGTCCTGTTGTCGGTTGGCGCAAATTGAGCAAGGTTGGTCAAAATGCGTATCGCTAGAATTTGGCGATAATTTTACCGTATAATGCCAGCTAAGGTTAAGATATTTTGCATGTGGGTATTAGCATAACAGGGGTAGCGATAATGTTATACGTGGTGATAGCAGGGATTTTTATATTAGGGTATATGGCGATTGCCTTTGAGCACAACATCCATGTCAACAAAGCTGCCAGCGCGCTACTGACTGCGATTGCGTTATGGGTACTGCTGACCTTTGGTATCGATACGCTTGTTGCTAACCATTCGGTGACCGCCAGCCTTGCAAATCATCAAGATTCCTTGCATTTTGTCGGCGAGCAGTTACGTGAGCATTTGGCAGAAATCGCCGAGATTTTGTTCTTCTTGATGGGGGCGATGGCGATTGTTGAGCTGATTGATGCGCATGATGGCTTTCGAGTGATTACCGATAAAATCCATACCAAAAATGCCAGTAAGCTACTCGCCATTATTACCATTATCACCTTTTTTCTCTCATCGTTACTCGATAACTTAACCACCACCATTGTGATGGTATCACTGGTGTCCAAATTGATTGATGACCAAAAAATGCGATGGTATTTTGCCGGTCTTATTGTGATTGCGGCCAATGCAGGTGGCGCTTGGTCACCTGTGGGTGATGTCACCACCACCATGCTATGGATTGGTGGGCAGATTACCGCAACGGGCATTATGGCAAATGTGTTTATCCCAAGTATCGTATGTACGTTAATCCCCATGGGTTTGGTGATGATGCAGCTAAAGGGTCAAACCGTGACCGCACCTGTACTGCCAAGCGGACAAGAATCTGACAGTGAATTGGCTAGCATGCCTATAGAGCAGCGTATCGAAAGCCTACGTGCTACCATCAAATCAAACGCCCAAGACAGCATCAGTCAAAAAACGCGCATGACAGTGTTACTGCTGGGTTTGGGTGCATTGGCATTTGTGCCAATTTTTAAAACCCTTACCCATTTGCCCCCTTATGTGGGCGTGTTGTTTGGCTTGGCTGTACTGTGGATGGTCACTGAAATCATGCACCGTCACCAAGATGACTATATCCGTGAGCGTATCGGGGTTGAAGGCGTATTAAGCCGTATTGATATTCCCAGTATTTTATTTTTCCTCGGTATTTTATTGGCGGTGGCAGCGCTTGCCACTGCGGGCATACTCGGTGACGTAGCAAAATGGCTGGATGCCACTTTTGGCAATGTATATGTCATCAATGTCATGATTGGCTTATTATCCTCAATCGTGGACAATGTACCTTTGGTAGCAGGGGCAATGAATATGTATCCGCTGACCACTGATGCCAGTATCGCGCAAGCGGCTGCAGCTGAAGCGGCGCGCCTTGAGCTGTTTCGTCAAGATGGCATGTTTTGGGAGTTTTTGGCTTATTGTGCGGGGACAGGCGGCAGCTGTTTGATTATCGGCTCGGCCGCGGGCGTGGCAGCGATGGGCATGGAGAAAATCCCGTTTATGTGGTACATGAAAAAAATCACTTGGCTTGCACTGATTGGCTATCTGGTCGGGGCAGGGGTATATGTGCTGATTGAAACGATGAAACGATGAAACGATAATTGGCTGCTATTGACATAATAGGCTATTCAATCATTAAACAAGGCGCAAATAAGCGCCTTTTTTATGGACTGGTTTTATGGACTGGTGAGCGATGGCATCGCTTCAATGTGATTAAACTTGCGCTAAATATAAAAAGTCAAAATTTACCCCAAAAAGCTATTGATTTTGATAAAAATATGCTAAACTATTGCCCTTTTTGGTGTACCTAAACTTTGCTAAAACTGTATTTATGCCGTTTTTTCAATTGTTTGGGTCTTTTAGGCTCTAACCACTGAACTAGATTCAATTGATTGCATTCACAGAGAGAACATTATGGTAGTTATCCGTTTACAACGCGGTGGTGCGAAAAAACGCCCATTTTATCAAATCGTGGTAACCGACTCACGCAATGCCCGTGACGGTCGTTACATCGAAAACATCGGGTTCTTTAACCCACTAGCGCAAGGTCAAGAAGTGCCACTACGCATCAACGCTGACGCTTACCAAGCATGGATCAACAAAGGCGCACAACCTTCTGACCGTGTTGCCGCTTTATTTAAAGCAGCTAGCAAAGCACAAGCAACTGCTTAATTTTTTATAAAAATTAAGTAGAGCGGACTTTAATATGGCAAAACAACCGACAGACTTGCATACCAATGAGGCTAACACATCGCTGTTTAAAATCGGCGAGCTAAAAAAGCCTTATGGCATTCATGGCTGGCTATGGGTATTTAGCTTTACTGAAGACCGTGAAGCGATATTTCATATGCAGCCTTGGGTCATCAATACTGCCATGGGTCAAAAGACCTTAACGGTAAAAAACTGGCGACAACAAGGTAAAGGCTACGTGGTACAACTTAACGAAGTACCCGACCGCAATATCGCAGAAACTATGTTTGGCGTGAGCCTTTGGGCAGAAAAAAACAATCTGTCTGAGCTTGCAGAAGACGAATATTATTGGTCAGATTTGATTGGTTTGACGGTGATTAGCCAGTCAGAAAATATCATTTTAGGACGTGTAAAAGAGCTGTTTGAAACAGGGGCCCATGCCATTATGGTAGTCGAGTCGACTGCTGATAGTGTGGACGGCGAAGAACGATTGATTCCTTGGCACAAACAGACCATTGGCGAGGTGAATTTAGCCGAGCAGACCCTGATGGTTGATTGGGGCAGTGATTATTAAACGTTGATAACTAGCATTGATGATTAACATTTGCGTATTCATCCTTGATGGGTGCCTAGCATTTATTCGATGTGAGTTGTCAATCAACAAGGCGTTGTTAATGCCAAGCTAAAGTGAGTGTAGCGTATGTTTTTTGCGGTAATAACCATTTTGCCCGAAATGTTTGCTAGTATTACTGACTTTGGCATCACTGGGCGGGCGCTGGCTCGCAAGCAAGCGGAAATCTTGCTGATTAACCCAAGAGACTTTACCACAGACAATTATCGGCGTATCGATGAGCGTCCGTTTGGTGGAGGGCCTGGTATGGTAATGATGGCAGAGCCGTTACAAAAAGCCATCGACTACGCCAAAACGCAAGCCAATGCGCGCGGTAAAACCTGTCCTGTGGTGTATTTGTCGCCACAAGGCAAGACACTGAGCGAAAGTGGGGTGCTTGATTTTTGCCAATATGACGGCTTGATTTTGTTATGCGGTCGTTATGAAGGCATCGATGAAAGACTACTGAGTCAGTCTGTCGATATCGAATGCTCAATTGGTGATTATGTGCTCACAGGGGGCGAATTGCCCGCGATGGTATTGATGGATAGTGTGATACGCCGATTGCCCAATGTGATGGGCGATGATTTATCGGCGCAGCAAGACTCCTTTGTGGATGGCTTGCTCGATTGTCCACAATATACCAAACCGACTGAATTTCAAGGGATGAAAGTGCCTGACGTGCTGTTGTCAGGGCATCATGCCAATATCGCCAAGTGGCGATTTATTCAGCAGGCAACACGCACCCAGCTAAGACGTCCTGATTTGTGGCAAGCCTTTGTGCCAACCAAACAGCAACAAAAATGGCTGACAGAAGCAGCGCAATCTGCTAAAGACAGCCACCCAGATTCATCCACTTGACGGATGCCTAATCGTGTCGATTGCTATCAAGACACATAAAATTAGCGGGGAGTATGCGCATTTGCTGACATCAACTAACTTTAGTCAGCTTAGCCTCTGTCCCCAGTGAGAGGAGAAAATCTCATGAGTAACAAACATCCTTTGGTTCAACAAATCGAAAATAGCCAGCTTAAGCAAGACGTACCAAGTTTTGGTCCTGGTGACACTGTTGTCGTACAAGTAAAAGTGCGTGAAGGCGACCGTGAGCGTCTACAAGCATTTGAAGGTGTTGTTATCGCTAAACGTAACCGCGGCTTAAACTCTGCGTTTACCGTACGTAAAATCTCTAGTGGTGTAGGTGTTGAACGTGCGTTCCAAACCCATTCACCACAAATTGCAAAAATTGAAGTAAAACGTCGTGGTGATGTACGCCGTGCCAAACTTTACTACCTACGTGACCGTTCTGGTAAATCAGCACGTATCCGTGAAAAACTGTCAGTGCGTAAAGAAGAAGCGCAAGCTTAAGGCTTTAACTGCGTTATTTATTACCTGCCTAAATGGGTCAAACTTTGATTGTCATGGTTTAATCAACACCAAAAAAGCAAAAACCCCAAATAGATTTATTTGGGGTTTTTTGTTGTTAGCGCTTATTTATTTTTGCGCTGTCCAGCCTTTTGGGCGTTCGTAGTCTTCATTATCCAAAAATTTATTGCGCTGCTCGGTAATAAATTTTTTGGCTTCTGGGTCAATCATGCTCAAGTGGTTTTCATTGATGAGCATGGTTTGGTGCTCTAGCCATTCATTCCACGCTTTGGCAGACACGGTGTTTTGCAGCTCTTCACCCAGCTTGTTAGGAAACGGCGGTTTCGGCATTTTGGGTAGCTTTTGTTTGTATTTACGGCACATGACCATGTGGTCAGCGGGGTTATAAGTTTCCATTTGTTATCCTGTTAATAGTTGCTAGTCTAAGTCGCTTGCATCGGCGTAAATCCACGCGGTAGCACCACTGTCAAAGTGACCTTCTACTCGTGCGTAGGCATCGACTTCGTAGCGGTCGGCTTGGGCAAGCTCATCCTCGGTAATGTCAAAAATCACACCTGCCACTTTGTCGGTTGGGTTATTGGTTTTAAGTAGTATCGGATGAAAACGTTTGCCACTTGTGGCGAGCACATCGTCATCGGTGATTTCAATTTCACCCAACTGGTAGCCAATGAGTTGGTCTTTACTACCCACCAGTGTACGCCCAAAGGTGGCAAGCTGTACATTTTCTTGTTGTAATGTGCCATACGAGAACAGTTTTGGCATATTAATGACCTAATTGTTCGATACGCTGACGCCCACGTTCAATCGCCATTTTGACTTGATTCGGCGCTGTACCGCCGATGTGGTTACGGGCATTGAGCGAGCCTTCAAGGGTTAGATATTCAAACACGTCCTCACCAATTAAGTCGCTAAAGCCTTGAAGCTCATCGAGCGATAATTCACTCAAATCCACGCCTTTTTGCACACCTAATGCTACTGCTTTACCCACTACTTCATGCGCGTCGCGGAAGGCTAAGCCTTTACGCACTAGATAATCCGCCAAATCGGTGGCGGTCGCATAACCTTTCATGGTCGCGGCACGCATATTTTCTTTGTTTGGAATCAAGTTTGGTAGCATATCAGCAAAAGCAAGTAGAGAGCCTGTTAAAGTATCTACCACGTCAAATAACGGCTCTTTATCTTCTTGGTTGTCTTTGTTGTAAGCCAGCGGTTGGTTTTTCATCAATGTCAATAGGGTAATCATATCGCCAAACACGCGTGCAGCTTTACCCCGTACCAGCTCTGGCACATCGGGATTTTTCTTTTGTGGCATAATCGATGAGCCCGTGCAAAAACGATCCGGGACGACCACAAACCCAAATTGCGCTGACATCCACAAGATGATTTCTTCACTCATACGCGACAAGTGCATCATTAACAGGCTTGCGCTACTGGCAAATTCAATGGCAAAATCACGGTCGGATACGGCATCCAGCGAATTTTGACAAATCCCTTCAAAGCCTAATAGCTCGGCGGTAAATTCCCGCTCAATCGGATAAGTCGTACCTGCCAGCGCTGCGGCGCCTAGGGGCATTTGGTTGATACGTTTTCGACCATCAATCAAGCGCTCGCTATCACGCATTAACATCTCAAACCATGCCATCACATGATGACCAAAACTGACAGGCTGCGCAGTCTGCAAATGAGTAAAGCCTGGCATGATAGTGTCGGTATGCTGGCTTGCCAAATCCAATAAGCCCGTTTGTAGACGTTTTAACAATCCTAAAATAATATCGGTTTGGTCACGCAGATATAAACGGATATCGGTTGCGACTTGGTCATTACGACTACGCCCTGTATGCAGTTTTTTGCCGACATCGCCAATAATAGCGGTCAGACGAGACTCCACATTCATGTGCACGTCTTCAAGCGCCACCGACCACACAAACTTGCCATCGGCGATTTCTTGTTTGATTTGGGTCAAACCGCCAACGATTTGGTCTTTTTCCGCCTCGGTGATAATACCTGCTTTGGCCAGCATGGTGGCATGAGCAATCGAGCCTGCAATGTCTTGATTGGCAAAACGTTGGTCAAATCCGACAGACGCGGTAAATTCAGCGACAAAACTGTCGGTGGCTTCGCTAAAACGTCCACCCCACATACTAGATGTGCTAGAATCAGCGGAAATTTGATTGCTCATAATACGTCCATTTTTTGTGTAAGTGTGAAAGGAATAAAAATAATGAGATTGCTGGAGCTGTTATTTCCCTCTGCAAAATCTAGGGCTAGTATAGCAAAAACTGAGGATACCTCACAAATTTCACTCAAGCGCATTAAAGAGCCGCTCACCAGCACTTTTTTCCTGCCCAATCTGTTCGCTATCCCCTCAAAGATGTCGCAGCTTTTTAGCCCATTTATTTTGTTAGTCGGAATTGGCATAAAAAAGTCACCAATCTAACGCGGCATTTTACATTTTATTTAACAAACTATGATATATTAGCATCTACTTAATAAAATGCGTTTATTAGTTTATCTAATCAGTTAAGCGCTATTTTATAAGGGTTTGATTGCTCACAAAGAGGTTGTGTTGGATTTGGCATAAGATTTTGAAGTACGTAAGATTTGTAGGGTTAAAGGCATGTGTTTTTGACCTCAAAGGAGCAAAGGAGTAAACAGTGAGAATTGTGATCTGTGACGATGAGCCACTAGCCCGAGAGAGGTTGGCACGTATCGTAAGAGAAGAGGGACATGAAGTAATTGCCCTGGCAGCCACAGGTATGGAGGCCATTGCAAAAGTCAAAGAACTCGCACCCGATGTAATTTTGTTAGACATTCGGATGCCAGGAATGGATGGTATCCGCTGCGCCAAAGAGCTCAATGAACTTAACAATCCACCAGCCATTATTTTTGTGACCGCGTACGACCATTATGCGATTGCTGCATTCAAAGCACACGCGATTGGCTATTTGCTAAAGCCTGCCAACAAAGAAGAGTTGTTACAGGTACTATCAAGAGCGTCATTGCTTAGTAATGCCCAGCTCAATGAAATCAGTCGATTAGAAGACCCGTTAGCACAGTCCAATCGTCAGCATATTGCGGCGCGTACCCATCGCGGGGTGGAGCTGATTGCGCTGCAAGATATCTATTACTTTACGGCGGACCAAAAATACGTGCAAATCCGTCATAAAGGCGGCACGGTTTTAATTGATGAAACCCTCAAAGAGCTTGAGCAAGAATTTGGGGACGCATTCTTTCGTATCCATCGCAATGCGTTAATCAATGTTAACTATCTAGAAATGCTTGAAGCGATTGACCAAGGTCAGTACCAAGTACGTTTCAAAGGTTTGCCCGACCAGCTTGCCGTCAGCCGCCGTCATTTGCCATTACTACGCGATAAAATCCAATCAATGTAGTGTATGTAGTGTCGTCTTTCGCATGTTTCAGTATGCTTTAGCGAGCAGTCAGAGAAATTATCCTGACATTTTGCTATACTGATGGCCAACTCGCTAAATCAATGACAGATACCCATCTGACAAATGCCTAGCTTAGAGAGTTAGGCATTTTTATTGTTTGCTAAAAAAGATACTGCTATGACTACGTTAACCACTTTAAATATCGCCACTCGCCAAAGCCCGCTTGCATTGTGGCAAGCCGAACACATCCAAGCGCGTTTGCAAGCGCTGTACCCAAGCCTGACCGTCAATCTAGTACCAATGGTCACTAAAGGCGACAAAATCCTGGACACCCCGCTAGCCAAAATCGGCGGCAAAGGCTTATTTGTCAAAGAGCTTGAGCAAGCCTTATATGAAAAACGTGCCGATATCGCCGTGCATTCGCTCAAAGACGTACCCATGGTGCTCCCTGAAGGTCTGACGCTTGGCGCATATTGTGAGCGTGAGCAGCCAACCGATGCCTTTATATCAAATCACTATGCGAGTATAGATGCGTTGCCACAAGGCGCTAAACTTGGTACATCAAGTTTACGCCGTCAATGCCAAATTCAGCAATATCGTCCTGACTTAGAGATTATCAGCTTACGCGGCAATGTAGGCACGCGCTTAGCCAAGCTAGATGCAGGTGAATATGATGCCATTATTTTGGCAACCAGTGGCTTGACGCGTTTGGGGCTTACCGATCGTATTCGCCATGAACTTGATACGCATATCAGTCTGCCAGCGGTCGGACAAGGTGCGCTTGCCATTGAATGCCGAAGTGATGATGCCGATGTGCTGGCACTATTAAAACCGCTCAATGACGAGACAAGCCGTCTATGTGTGATGGCAGAACGCGCCATGAATCGTCATTTGCAGGGTGGTTGCCAAGTGCCGATTGCAGGCTTTGCTACCATTCAAGATGGACAAATTCATTTACAGGGTCGGGTCGGCAGTGTAGATGGTAAAACCTTGTTAAAAGCTGAGCATCATAACGCGTTAGTTGATGACGCACGGGAGTCGCAGCAAATTGCCGAAGCCGTGGGCGTGGTGGTGGCTGAGGCGCTCATTGCACAAGGTGCGGACAAAATCTTGGCACAGATTTATCAAGACCAGTGATATTGAACGATACGCATAGCCATGCAATTTATCAATACCAGACCCGATCAGCGAGCCAAGACGCTAAGTCTATTTTTGCACCAGCATGGCGTTGCAGTGATTGACTTGCCGCTGTTGACGTTGGTAGAAAAGCCGTTGACAGTGGCAGAGACAGCAGTTTTACAAAAGATTGACCGTTATCAAGTGGTGGTGCTAGTCAGCGAAGCGGCAGTAAAGTATGGCTTAGCAAGGCTTGCCACCTTGGTCAAGCTAACGGAATTGTCCAAAAAGATTACATGGGTTGCGGTGGGTGACAAAACCGCAAATTACTTTAACCAGACTTGGCAGCAACTCACAGAGTTGCCAGCGCCTACCGTTACTTTTCCCGGTGAAAAACGGGCGCAAAACAATGAAGGGCTATTGAATTTGCCGGTAATCCAATCGCTTGGTAAAGGCGATTACTTGCAGGTATGGCGCGGCATCGGCGGGCGAGAACTATTGGCGGATACATTGGCGGCAAAAGGTGTGCAAGTACATTTGCTAAACTTGTACCAACGGGTTTTACCAAGCGCAACTACCCAAGCATTTGCGGTTTGGCAGCAAACGCAGAGCCACAACCAACCCATCGTTGTACTCATCTCAAGTTTGACCGCCTGGCAAAACTGGCAACAACTAACAGCAAACACTGAAATGGCTGCCAGCTGTTATTATTTGGTATTGCAGTCGCGTATTGCAGAGCAAATGCTATTACAGCAGGCCAATCTTAACATAACTATTATCCCTGACTTAATGCCTGCGACAATTTTACAAGCTTTAACCACTCACCAATAGCTGCATGGCTTTCGGTTTGGCTAAGCTGTTTTGCGCTGAATCATCTACCCATGACAGCGTTTGCAGCGCTTGTTGCAGAGTTTGCGTCAGCCGCATACCCTGGTCAATCGTCAGCGTCATAATGAGCGGGGTCAAAAACCAATGAAAATGGGTAAGGCTATGTTTGACAGTATCAGGGCTATCTAAATTAACCTGCTGGATATTTAGCAGTTGCTCGGCTTGTAAGAACGCAAAAATAATCTGCTCAGCGGTGTTATATTCGGCTTCAAATGTTGACTCTTGCTGCCAGGTTGCCAGTAGCGGCGCCTCTGTGTTTTTTGCGCCCTGTTGTTTTTTGACAAAGGCCAATGGTAAACACCACAGTCCACCCCAAATCCCAGTGTCAGGACGTTGTAGCCACAAGGTTTTGTCATCGCAAACCAGCTTTAACGCTAGCGAAAACTTAGAGGGATTGGGTGATTTTTTGCTTTTTACCGGATAAAAACTTTGCTTGCCTTGGGCATTTGCCACGCAGTCGGCTTGCACGGGACACAGTAGGCAGGCAGGTTTGGCTTTGGTGCATAGCGTCGCACCCATATCCATCATCGCTTGCGCATAGTGCCCGCTATCACGGTTCGGTGTTAGGCGCTCGGCGAGTTGCCAAAGCGCTTTGGTTGTGGCAGTTTTGGTGATATCGCCGTCAATGCCAGCCCAGCGGGTCAACACACGTTTGACATTACCATCGCAAATCACTCCTCTGTCACCGCCATATTGGTCAGCTCTGACACCCATCGCCACAATCGCGCCTGCCGTAGATTGACCCACCCCTGAAATCTGCTCCCAGTGGGCAACCGTTTGCGGAAATTTGCCAGTTTGCTCGATGATATCCACCAGCTGCTTGGCACCTTTATGCAGGTTGCGCGCACGCGCATAGTAACCCAGCCCTGCCCAGTGCTCAGCGACTTGCTCCCAAGATGCGCTTGCCAAATCCTGCACGGTGGGAAAACTTGCCATAAAGCGCTCAAAATAAGGAATCACCGTCGCCACTTGGGTCTGCTGTAGCATGATTTCAGATAACCACACCGGGTAGGGGTCTGGCGTGTCAAGCTGATGCTGCTGCCACGGCAAATCATGACGCCCGCTATGGTCAAACCAGGTCAAAATACGCGGTGCAAAACTATCAAGCTGTGTTTCGGTATGTGCTTCGGTATGCGCTTCGGTATGACTGTGGCTTAAGTGCTGATTGGGACTTGGCATCTTTGAGTGGCTTATATTCGGATGTGCGTTCAAAATTCACCATCGGGTTACTATCGTGATAGCTATATAGGACTTTCTGGTTAGTATTCAATAGTGACTGACAACAGACTTAACAAAGCTGGACTCACACTGGGACGTAGGCATAAAAAAAGCAATATCATGAGGGGTATTGCTTTTGGGGCTAACGATGCAGCGGCTGTATGTTATACAAGATTGTCCTGCATAAACGCAATCATTTCATCCCAGCTGGCTTTTGCGGCATCTGCATCATAGCCCAAATCCACGCCATTTTCTTCGGCGCGTTTGTCAGCATTAGGATTGGTAAAGCCGTGTTTGGCGCCTTCGTACACATCGACTGTGTACTCTACATCGGCGTTATCCAACTCTTTTTTTAGCCCTTCAATCGCATCCATCGACACCATGCTATCGGCTTCACCATGTGCCACCAACACTTTGGCAGCGAACTTGCCTTTTTGTGCCGGTTGTTTTGGGGCAGGGTTGCCATGGAAAGTCGCCACTGCTTTGAGCGGGAAACCTTCACGCGCCATGTCTAAGGCGATTTTACCGCCAAAGCAAAAACCAATCGCACCCAGACGGTTTGCATCAACGGCTTCGAGGTCGGTAAAGTCATCCATAATGAGTTTACAGCGCGCCATCAACATGTCTTGGTCAGCGAGCATTTGGCTCATCCATTCATTGGCTTGGGCGGCATCTGTGGTCAGTTTACCTTCGCCATACACATCCATGGCGACGGCAGCAAAACCCGCTTCGGCTAAACGCTCAGTGACTTTTTGTGGGTGCTCAACGACGCCCCACCATTCAGGCGCCACCAAAATCGCTGGGGCAGGGTTATCGTGGCTAGCTGATTCTGGTAGACAGACATAGCTTTTAAGCTCCACGCCATCGGTAGTGGTAGATTCGAGTTGTAAAATTTGAATTGGCATCATAAATCCTTATGTTATGGTAAATGATATGATTGGTTGCTATTGTTATAAAAAGCTGGCGTTATAAAAACGCTGGATTCATACGCTACTTTATACGCTACTCCGAGCGTGGCAAGTCAGTGCAACGGTTAATACAGGCATTACTGTATACTGAAATCATCGCATTTTCCGTTATAATACTGTCACTGTTTTATACAAGCCGAAAGTTGGAAACATAATGAGCCAATCTGTTACCTTACGCCCGCAATTTTGGGAGCGATTTTCGTTAGAACAATTGACCCAAGCTGAATGGGAAGCCTTGTGCGATGGCTGTGGGGCGTGTTGTTTGATTAAATTTAAAGACGATGACACCGATGAAGTTGAATACAGTGATGTTGCCTGTCGACTGCTTGATTGTGCCACAGGGGCTTGTCAGCACTACCCAACAAGGCGCGACTATGTGCCCGACTGCATCAGCCTAACCATCGATAACATTGGCGAGATGTATTGGCTACCGGCAAGCTGTGCCTACAAGCGCTTGTACTACGGGCAATCACTACCAAGCTGGCATTTATTACTTACTCAAGATGCTGCCGTGACACAAGCCATGATGCGCCAAAAAAATATCAGCGTGGCGGGGCGCTGTCAGTCTGAAACAGAAGTCTCTGAGCTTGAGCAAGAAGAACGGGTGATTCATTGGATTCGCCAATAGCGCTTGGTTATTCGAGACTTTACTAGCACCGAGCAAGCTGATGGGTGAGTAAAATCAGCCCATAAATACAATAAAATTAAGAAAAATACCATTGCAATCATCATGGGGTTAAGGTAAGGTAAAAAAATCTTTCGCCATATGAGGGTCTCGTCGGCTATGTCAGACGACAATTCGAGTTCACACCTGTCAACCAAACAGCAAGGCAGTAGCTGGTCACGCGGTCTGAAACGCTGGCTATCCACCGCCCCTGAAACCCGTGATGAACTAGTCAAATTGGTACATGATTCGCGTCGATTTTTGGCGCCCGACACCGTCGATATGTTAGAGGGCGTGCTAGATTTACCCGCTATTCAAGTGCGAGAAATCATGACCCCTGTCAGCCACGTTGCAGGCATCACCCAGCACCAAAACTTGCAAGATATCATGTCGCTCTATATGGAAACCGCCCACTCGCGTTATCCTGTATTTATCGATGACAACAAAGACACAGTGATGGGTATCTTACTTGCCAAAGATTTGATTCCGTTTTTGGTCGCCAAGGCGCAAGGTCAAAATATTGACCATTTTAATCTTGAAGCGATTGTACGTCAGCCGATTTATATCAGTGAAACTGCGCGTTCTGACAACCTGCTGCGTCTATTTCAAAAAAACCAAATTCATATGGCAATCGTCATCGATGAGTTTGGGGTGACAGCAGGCGTGGTGACGATGGAAGACTTACTCGAAGAAATTGTCGGTGATATCATCGATGAGCATGACGACATCGAAGAAGATACCGATATCAATCATATAGTGCCTGTGCCCAACCAGCCTGATACATGGATTGTGCAATCCATCACCTCAGTCTCAGACTGTAATGAACAGCTAGGTACCCATTTTGATAGTGAGGATGTCACTAGTATGGGTGGACTGGTCATGCAAGAGCTTGGCGAAGTCAATGAGGTATTGGGTCAAACGGTCTTTATTGACGATTGTCGTTTGACGGTATTGTCAGCAGATGGTCGATTTATCCAAGAAATTGAACTGGTTAAAGGGTATAATCAGCTCGACGATTAGTCCAATTACTTATGTTTGCAAAACCGTTTAACCCTAAAGGCAATACCCGCCAATGCGTCTTACTACCCAGTCCCTAAAAAAGCAACTTTCTGTACAATCTCATCACGATAGTGCCAAATCTGCAAATACCAAACAGCCGCTGTTACCTAAACTGGTGCTGGCTTGGCTTGCGGGTGCAGCATTTATCTTTGCGTTAGCGCCTTACAATTTTTGGATAGTGGCACTGTTGTCGCCACTGGTGCTGTATTGGCTATTATTGCCCCCAATGTCAAATTGGCGGGCGTTTTGGCTCGGTGAAATGTATGGTATGGGATTGTGGAGCGTGGGCGCGTTTTGGTTGTTTACCTCGATTCATACCTATGGTGATACCCCTACCTTGTTAGCTTTGCTGATGATTGGTTTTGTGGGCTTAGGAATGGGATTGTTTCATGGCGCCTTAGCGGTCATTTTTAACCGTTTTGTGGCAAAACAGCCGTTAAGCTTTGCGTCATTATGGGTGGTACAAGAGTGGTTAAAGACCTGGCTATTTACAGGTTTTCCTTGGCTATTTGTGGGCTATGCTTATACAGCACAACCTTGGCTGACAAGCCTTGCGCCAATTTTTGGGGTGTTGGCGCTGAGCTTTGTATCAGTGTTCGTCTCAGCCAGTCTGGTGGAAGCGGCGCGAAAAAAATACCGTTTTTTAATTCCCTCATCTGTGATGTTACTGGCAAGCGTGGCGCTGTGGCTTATTGCCCCGCAATGGACGACCCCCAAAGGCACACCAAATCTGAAAGTCTCTTTAGTGCAAGGCAATATTCCGCAGGACTTAAAATGGCTGCAAGAATACCAAATCCAAACGCTGGGTATCTATGCAGGTTTAAGTAAAACGGAATGGGGTCAGGACATTATCTTATGGCCAGAGTCGTCAATTCCGATGTTTCAAACCGACGCCATGCCCTTTATCAGCCAAATTGCTGCCCAAGCCCGCGAAAGCAATACCGCATGGCTCACCGGTATTCCGTATGTGGATGTCAATGAATACGACCCAAAAGTTGATAAGTACGAGCCATTTTACAACAGTGTGATTGCTTTGGGCGCCGATGCCAAAGGCTTATACAAGAAGCAAAATTTGGTACCCGTGGGCGAATATATCCCGTTTGAAGGAATGTTAGATTGGGCATTACCAAACTTGATGGGCGGCACCATGAGTTTTCGCAGTGGGTCTGCACACCAAGCGCCCTTGCAAGTCAAAAACCACCCAGTTGGGGTGGCGATTTGTTATGAAGTTGCCTATCCTGATACCACCCGCCGCAATGCCAAAAATACCGACTTTTTATTGACCGTATCCAATGATGCTTGGTTTGGCACATCGGCAGGTCCACTACAGCATCTACAAATGGTGCAAATGCGCTCGATTGAAACCGGCCGCTGGTTTATGCGCGCGACCAATACAGGCGTGACCGCAATCATCAATGATAAAGGCAATATTGTTGCCAAAGCGCCAGCCTTTGAACGCACGGTGCTACGGGGTGAGATCCAATCGCGCGTTGGTAATACGCCATTTATGCGCTGGGGTAGTTATCCTATCTTGGCACTGGCAGCGCTCTTGCTACTGATTAGTTGGCTGGTTCGTAAAACACGTTAAAAACCTTAAATGCAGTAAGGTTTTGTCACCAATTGCAAAAATTTAGTATATAATGGTTACAAAGTTCCGTATAATAGTTATAAATTAGATTTGAATTCATTTAGATTCAACAACTCTTGCCCCAATGATTTACAGTGAGGTTTACGATGGCTCATCATGAAGTCGTGGAAAACAATGTCAAAAAAGAACTTAGTTATTCTTTAATTGGCGTTTTAGCGTTTCTAGGCGTGGTTTTATTAATCCTTATTTCAGCAATTGTTCGCCCTGCTGGTAACCACGTTGACGTTGCAAAACTCAATGCTGAAGTGGAAGCCAAAGCCGCCGCATCTGCTGCCGCCGCTGCCAAACCAGCGGGTTCGACGCCTGCGGCAACCTCACCTGCGGCAGGTGAAACCACCACCGCCACTGCCAATGCAGACACCGCAACAGGTCCAAACGCCACGGTTGCCAGCCCAGACAATGCCTCTATGACGCCATCTTCTGCACCAACGGCTACTGCAAAGACATCGACCATTGAAGCGCGTAATGCCTCAACGGCTGAAGCCAAAGCAGAGATTAAAGCCAAAACAGGTGACACCCCAAATATCGCACCACCTGTTGCCTCAGCGGTCAAATCTCAAGAACAATCAAAATAATACATTGATGAATGCACAAAAAAACCACGTTAGATAACGTGGTTTTTTTGTGCGCTAAGTCGTCACTGTCAAGCTTAAGCTTTTTGGTAAGTGACAAACTGATAGCTCAACCCGCTTTGTTCATCCGTGAATTTTTCACTTTCTGATGTTTTGACAAAATCACTGGTAATCTCTGGATAAAACGCCGCTGCGTTGTCAATCACGGTATCGACCTGAGTGATTTCTAAGCGATCACTAAACAGTAGGGCTTGTTGGAAGACTTTTTCGCCACCAATCACCCAAATCGTTTGCAAACCTTTACCATGGGCGAGCGATGAGGCTTGGGTCAGTGCGTCATCTAGGTTGTGCATCACAATGACGGCATCATCATCCACTTGGTAGTCCAAATTGGTGGTAATCACAAAATTGGTACGGTTGGGCAAGGGTTTTGCGCCCATGGATTCAAAGGTCTTGCGACCCATAATCACGATACCGCCATTGGTATGTTTTTTAAAATGTTTCAAGTCCTCAGAGATGTGCCAAGGCAATTGATTGTCTTTGCCAATGGCGCGGTTTTGGCTCATCGCCACGATTTGGGCGACTTCCACATTAGAATAACTCATGATTTATCCTTATTGCTGTGAGATTACTGTGAGTTTTGGCGTTGGGCTGCAAGCTTATACAGAGACTTCAGCCTTAATTGTGGCATGGCTTTGATAATTTTCAATTTTTATATCGTTAAAATCAAAGGCAAAAATGTCAGTAATGTCAGGATTGAGCCAAAGTTTGGGTAGGGCAAACGGCGCGCGGCTAAGCTGCTCATGCACTTGCTGTAGATGGTTGTTATAGATATGACAATCACCGCCCGTCCACACAAACTCACCGACACCAAGCCCCGTCACATGGGCTATCATATGGGTAAGCAAGGCATAGCTGGCAATGTTAAAAGGTACACCCAAAAACAAATCCGCCGAGCGTTGGTACAACTGACAAGATAATTTGCCATCGGCGACAAAAAACTGAAACAGGGTATGACAAGGGGGCAAGGCCACTTCGTTGGCCTCCAAAGGATTCCAGCCAGAGACAATCAAACGGCGCGAGTTTGGGTTGTTTTTGATTTCATTCACCACCCAACTGATTTGGTCAAAACCGTCTGAATGGTAGCTGCCGTCCGCTTTTTTGCTCGCCCCAAAGTTGCGCCACTGGTGCCCGTATACCGCGCCAAGTTCGCCTTCAGGCTTGCCAAAGCGGGCAGTTTGCTCGGCGGTTGCCCATTCATTCCAAATGCGTACACCATGGTCCTGCAAGTATTGTACATGGGTATCGCCTTTTAAAAACCAAAGCAGCTCATAAATCACGCTTTTGGTATGGATTTTTTTGGTGGTCAGTAGTGGAAAACCCTCATTCAAATCAAACCGCATCTGCGCGCCAAAATAGCTGATGGTACCGGTACCCGTACGGTCGCCTTTTTGTATGCCATTGGCTAGCACCAGTTTAAGTAAATCCAAATAGGCTTGTTCGTTCTTTGACGTAATCATGGGTGATGAGTTCCTTGGTTAGTTTTCTTTGTTAGTCCACATTCTTTTGACTGCCCCAATCGTAAATTTGGTTTTTATACGCCCAAATCAATAAAACCAAACCACCGATAATCATCGGTAGGCTTAAGATTTGCCCTTTTGTCATCCACCCTAATAAAATAAAACCTTGGTCAGCATCAGGTTGGCGGAAGAATTCGGTAATAAAACGTGCAATACCGTAGCCCATCACAAACAAACCACTAACCGCCATACGCGGACGCGGCCGACTGGCAAACCACCAAACCAAAACAAACAGTACCACCCCTTCAGTAAAAGCCTGATACAGCTGTGACGGATGGCGGGGGAGTAACAAATAATTGTTGCCATCAATCATAAAGGTTTGCGCAAGGTTTTGCAGGGCAGGGGTTTGTTTGAGCAATTCATTGTCTTCATTGACCGCTTGCGGGAACAGCATCAGCCAGTTGTAACCACCATCAGACACGCGACCCCACAATTCGCCATTGATAAAATTGCCAATACGACCAAACAGCAGTCCGGTTGGCACGCAGGGAATGATAAAATCTAGCACATTCCAAATATTCTTTTGATATTTGCGAGCAAAAAATAGCATTGCGATGGCAACACCCAAAAATCCCCCATGAAACGACATGCCGCCTTGGTTGATTTTGAACAAATACATCGGATTGGCTAAAAATTCGCTCAATTGATAAAACAGCACATAGCCGATACGACCGCCTAGAATCACGCCCATCGCCCCGTAAAATACCAAGTCAGCGACCATGTCGGCATTCCAGTCTGGGCGTGACTTAGTGCGATACCAAGCCAACGCATAAGCGGCAGCAAAAGCCAGTAAATACATCAGCCCGTACCAGTGGGCTTGGATAGGTCCCAAATGCAGAGCGACAGGATCCCATTGCGGGTGAGTTAAAATTAGTGGAAACATGGCAATTTAGTCATTATCGAAAATGCCAATATCATAGCAGTTTTGGCTAGTTTGGGCTATTTTTTGCTGTGCCCTTTTAGTTATTACCAACGGCTATCGTTCTCACAAGGCTCGCCATTACAAGCGCATTTCAATGCCTTGCTGTGCCATAAACTGCTTGGCTTCCCCCACGGTATATTCGCCAAAATGGAAAATACTCGCCGCTAGTACCGCATCAACACCGCCTTGCAGCACCCCATCTGCCAAGTGTTGCAAATTACCGACGCCACCCGAGGCAATCACTGGCACATTCACGCTATCTGTAATGCGCTTCATCAAGGCGATATCATAGCCGTTTTTGGTACCATCTGAGTCCATCGAGGTCACAAGCAGTTCACCCGCCCCAAAACCTGCCATTTTTACCGCCCATGCCACCGCATCAATGCCAGTCGCTTTGCGTCCCCCATGGGTAAATATTTCCCATTGATTGTCAGCCACTTTTTTGGCATCAATCGCTACTACGATACACTGACTGCCAAAACGCGCTGCCGCTTCACCGACAAATTCAGGGTTAAAAATTGCCGCTGAATTAATCGATACTTTATCCGCACCCGCGTTTAGCAAGTGACGAATGTCATCGACTTTACGCACCCCGCCGCCCACAGTCAGCGGTACAAATACGGTTTCTGCCATGCGTTCAACCGTGTGATAGGTGGTGTCGCGTCCATGATGGGTAGCGGTGATATCCAAAAAAGTGATTTCATCCGCGCCTTGTTCGTTGTAGCGCTGCGCCACTTCAACAGGGTCGCCCGCGTCTTTGATGTCGACAAATTGCACACCTTTGACCACCCGACCATTGTCAACATCAAGGCAAGGGATAATTCGTTTTGCTAACATATTCGATTTCCTTCTATAATAGCCGTAAGTTTATCAAATTTACTTTGCCATTACCGCAGTTTTATCGGTGTGCTGCGCTTCGAGGATGCCTTATGTCTGTATATACCCAGTTGACTGACCAACAATTTAGTGATTTTTGCCAACAATTTGGCGTGGATTTTGCCAAAGCCATACCTATCACACAGGGTATCAAAAACAGTAATTGGTTTATTGAAACGACCACGGACAAAGCCGGCGAGCCGTCTTATGTATTTACCTTGTTTGAAGAACGCAAACCGCATGAAATTCAAAAAATGGCGATTATCCTAAACCGATTAAAAGACCAGCTACCTGTAGCAGCACCGCTAGCCGCCAAAAACGGCGAGTATTTGCTGTATTTTGACAACAAAGCTATTGTGGTGTCACCAAAACTCTCGGGCGGTCACCCAAAAGCAACCACACCTGATATGTGCCGTCAAATGGGCGAGGCTTTAGCCGTTCTTCACCAAACTTTGCAAACCTTGACCCCTGCACAAAACTATGGCGTTGAGTTATATCCTTGGCATCTGGTGCGTGACCGTGAAACCAAGTTTATGCCAAGCGATGAAGCCAAATTGATGAGTGATATTTGGCAAGCCTACGAAACCGTAGCGAGCAAAAATTTGCCAACAGGGTTATGTCATCTGGACATGTTTGCCGATAACACGCTGTGGGATTTTAGTGATGAAACCCAGCCAACACTCACAGGTTTGCTTGATTTTACCGAAGTGAGTGTTGAACATTTTGTGATGGATGTGGCGATTACCATTAATGATTTTTGCACCACTTGGGGTAATGCTAACGATGGCGAAGCGGTGAATTTTGATGACGCCAAGATGCAAGCGTTTTTACAAGGCTACGAGAGCAAACGCGCTTTAAACGATGATGAGAAAAAGGCATTGCCGATTATGCTTGCCATGGCGGGCGTGACGTTTTGGCTGCTACGTTTGAATGTGATTTATTATAACCGTCAGCAAGGTCGCACGGGCGATAATATTATGGTGAAAAATCCTGATTTGATGAAACGCCTAGCCAGCTTTCATTGGGCGAGCGTGAAATAAGGATATTCAATGTTTCTTGTGTATGTGGATGAAAGCGGTGATACTGGCTTGGTAAATAGTCCATCGAATTATTTTTGTTTAAGTGCTATCGTAGTTCATGAAAGTCATTGGCAAACCACGTTAAATTCAGTGATTGGCTTTAGAAAAGAACTGAGAGCAAGCTATGGTTTTAAATTACGAGAAGAAATTCACTGTTCTCATTTTATTCACAAACCTGGTGATTTTCAGAGAATTCCTAAGTCTTTACGGCTCAGGCTGTTACGAGATGTTATTGATTTTCAAGCAAGTTTACTTAATTATCAAATTGTGAACGTGGTGGTAAACAAAAAGAATAAATCTTTAAATAGTGATATTTTTAGCCTTGCTTGGCAAACGCTTATTCAGCGTATCGAAAATACACTTTATCATCACAATTTTATTGGTTCAAACAATGCAACTGATTCAGCTTTGTTATTTGTTGATAAAACTGATGAGATAAAATTAAGAAATTTAACCCGACGAATGAGAAGATATAATCCTGTCCCAAATAGCTTTAACTTGGGCTCAGGCTATCGTATGATGCCCACACAATGGGTAATAGAAGATGCAATTCATCGTGATTCTGCACATTCTTATTTTATTCAATTAGCCGATGTTAATGCTTATTTCTTGGGGCAGAAATTTTTTACTAATCAATATGTTAAAAAGAAAGGTGGTAGAAATTATCTTGATAGACTAATGCCAGTTTTATTAAAACAAGCAAGTAAAAGTCATCCGTTAGGCATAGTTATACGTTAAAAAGAAAAGGGTTCAGCTTTCGCCGAACCCGATGAGTCCTACTGTAGGGTCTAGCCCTAGGTCAGACTACCTATTAATAATAGCATTTTTATGATTGATTTCAATTTAATTTTACCAAAATATACATAATTCTCGGAATAGTAAAGATGAATGATACTAACAACTGGCAGAAACTTGCCGAATACCCGACCAACTTATTGGCAGAAACCCACGCCATCTATTTACAAAACAACGGCATCAACGTACAGACCCAACTCGTTGATTTGATGGGATTAAACACAGGCGGTGTACTATGGGTTGCCCCTGAAGATGTTGAGCAAGCCAGAGCTTTGCTCGATAATATCGATGACACCTCGCAACTAGCGGATGACGGCTTGGTAGACCATAACGACTCAGCAAAATTGCAGTAGAAAGGAACCCTAATCACCATGTGCCAACTTCTGGGTATGAATTGCAACACACCCACCGATATTCATTTTAGCTTTGCGGGGTTTCGCAAGCGGGGCGGGCAGACCGATATCCATACCGATGGGTTTGGTATTGTGTTTTTTGAAAAAAATCCCGACCCATCGCAGGGTAATGGTAAAGCTGGGATACGTCAATTTCACGATGACAAGCCAAGTTTCTGCTCACCGGTGGCGGATTTAGTCAACAGTTATCCGATTAAGGCGATGAATGTAATTAGCCATATTCGCAAAGCCACGCAAGGCACAAATTGCTTGGCTAATACCCACCCATTTGTCCGTGAGGTATGGGGCGAGGAATGGGCGTTTGCGCATAATGGGCAGCTGCAGATGGGTTTTATTGACCAGCTCAGCCCTGTGCCCACCCACTATCAGCCCGTAGGTACAACCGATTCAGAGATGGCATTTTGTTATCTGCTCAATCGCCTCAAATCACAGTTTAGTGAGCCGCCCAGTGACGAGGTGCTATTCCAGTTTTTGACCACGATTTGTCGTGAGTTATCGGCGCTGGGTTTGTTTAATTGTCTCATTAGCAATGGCGATTGGCAGTTGGCGTATGCAGGAAGCTTGCTGTTTTTTATCACCCGTAAAGCGCCATTTGGTGAGGCGAAACTCGCTGACAGTGAGCTGGCGATTGATTTTAGTGAAGTGACTTCGCAGACCGATAAAGTGACCTTGATTACTACCATTCCTTTGACTTACAACGAACACTGGCAACAGCTGTATGTGGATGAATGTTTGATGTTTCGGGATGGCGATATTTTATTTAAAGATACCCCTGATAATCCGACCTGCTTAACCATTGAAGAAGGCATTGCCATCGCCCGCAAAGTGGGGGCGAGCTTATAATATGATAAAAGTCGCTTATTCTGATATTTTTAAATATGACGTCCCCGAGCGTCACCGTTTTCCCATGCAAAAATATCCGATGATTGCGGAGCGGTTATTGGCGGAGGGTACATTCACCCAAGCCAATTTTTTTGCCCCGCAGCGATTGAGCGAAGACGAAATTCTCACCACACATACACAAACGTACTGGCAGCATCTAAAACAGCAAACATTGCCCGCCAAGGACGCGCGTGCCATCGGCTTTGAGATGACGCCCAGGCTCGTTGAACGGGAACGTGTGATTGCCCACGGCACTTATGAATGTGCGTTATTCGCCAAACAATTCGGTGTCGCGCTCAATATCGCAGGCGGTACCCACCATGCGTTTGCCGATCATGGCGAAGGGTTTTGCGTGTTTAACGATGTGGCGGTGGCGAGTAATTTATTGTTGGCACGTGGACAAGCGACCCAGATTCTGACGGTAGATTTGGATGTGCATCAAGGCAACGGTACAGCGCATTTGATGGCAAATGAACCTCGGGTATTTACCTTCAGTATGCATGGCGCAAAAAACTATCCGTTTCGCAAGCAAGCATCTGATTTGGATATTGATTTGCCAAACGAGACAGGCGATGAGGCGTATTTAGCAATATTAATGGAGACGCTGCCAGCACTCATCACAAAAGTGAAACCCGATATGCTGTTTTACCAGTCTGCTGTGGATGTGCTCTCCACCGATAAGCTCGGTAAACTCGCGCTCACCCGTGACGGCTGTGCCAAGCGTGATGCGTTTGTATTTAGCCAAGCCAAAGCCCATGGAATTCCAGTGGCGGTGGTGATGGGTGGCGGCTACTCAGAAAACATCGACGATGTGGTGGAAGCCCATTGCAATACCTTTCGCATAGCAAAAAGGCTGTATGAGTGAGTGTTAAGAGATAAAAAAAGCCCTGTTTCACAGAGCTTTTAAAACAAACCGTTGTTCTGCTAATCAATGCGCTAACACGTACGTTGATAATTAAGCTAATACTTTCTCAAGCGCTTGCTTAAAACGGCTGACTGTACCGTCTACATCTGTTAATTTATCTAACCCAAATAGCCCCAAACGGAATGTTTTAAAGCTGTCGGGTTCGCCAACTTTCAGTGGGACGCCGCCTGCAATTTGTAAGCCTTGGGCTGCAAATGCTGCACCTTTGTGCATATCATCACGGTCAGTATAGACCACAATCACACCGGGCGCTTGGTAGCCTGCAGCTGCGACGCTGATAATATCGTGTTGATTGAGGACAGAGAGCACTTTTTGACCCAATTCAAATTGGGCGCTTTTGAGTTTATCAAGTCCAATCGCTTCGGCTTCTTTGACGGTATCGCGAAATTTGGTCAGCCCATCGGTTGGCATCGTCGCATGATACGCATGAGCGCCATTTTCATAAGCGCGCATGATAGTGAGCCACTGTTTGAGATCAAGCCCAAAACTGGTCGATTCGGTGGCTTCCACTTTGGCAACGGCTGTTTCATTCATCATTACTAGCCCCGCACATGGCGTGCTTGACCAGCCTTTTTGTGGCGCAGAGATAAGCACATCAATGCCCAACGCTTTCATATCAAGCCACACGCAGCCTGATGCGATACAGTCAATGACTAGTAAACCACCGACACTATGCACTGCATCGGCAAGTTGTTTGATGTAGTCATCAGGCAGCATCAAGCCTGCTGCGGTTTCGACATGCGGGGCAAATACCACCGCAGGTTTTTTAGATTGAATCTCGGCGACAGCCGTCTCGATTGCCACTGGCTCAAACTGCTGTTGTTGCCCCATTGAGTCGCTGTTGTCACCGATGTGTGCGGTCAAGACGGTCACGTCATCCGTGATACGACCTTTTTCAAGGATTTGCGTCCAGCGAAAACTAAAAAAGCCGTTGCGGATGATGAGCACTGTTTGGTCAGTGGCAAGCTGGCGCGCAACCGCTTCCATACCGTAAGTCCCTGTACCCGGCACGATTGCCACCGCATCGGCGTTATACACGTTTTTTAAACTTGTGGACAAATCATTCATCACGGTTTGGAATTTTTTGGACATGTGATTGAGCGAGCGGTCGGTGTAGACTACAGAGTATTCTAATAAACCGTCTGGATCAATATCTTGGCGTAGGGCAGGCATGGGACTCTCCTTTAATATCGTTGTCTTTATCGCAAAATCGCAAATAAAATTAGTCTAGCAAAAAAGCCCTTTTAAAAACCAAAAAAATTGTAGAGCGGTTGTTAAATTCTTTGTTATCAATGGCGCAGCGATTAAGCCAAAAACTGTCCACAGCAGCGTTTGTATTTCTCACCACTACCACAGGGGCAAGGCTGCTTTTGGGTGACAGGCATGACCACTGTCGGATCCAAAAAATACCAACGGCTGGTGCCATGGGTGGGAATATTCACAAAGGTGGATAGCTCATGATGGACGCCTTTGCCGTCTAAACCTTTGTTGTCTAAAGCAGCTAAGTCCAAACCCGCTGAATGCCCAACTGATGCATTAGGCAAGTGAAAGTAGGCTTTAAACTCAACTTGTGCATGGCGTTTGCCAAGTTTTGCTAGATGGTTGATGACTTCAAGTCCTGCCCAGTCAGTCTGCTTTGCCCAGTCGCTAATTGCTTGGGTATCGAGCAGCGGCTGCTGAAAAGGCGCGGTGGTGGCAACGATATACTCGATATGTTGAAGCACAAATGCCGCGTACCGAGCGCGCATTAGCTGTGCTGCGGTATCAGCGATTTTTTGCCCCACATGCAGGGGCGCACAGCAATCAGCGTAAGACAGTGTAGAGCCGCAGGGGCAAGGTGATGTATGTATCATGTTAATGAATGTTCGGTAGGTTGATGGCGGTAGGCAAGATATTTTTCTTTAAAATAAGCCAACTAATCGGGTCTTGTAGCGTCTGCCAAAATATCTTAAATGGCGGGGCAAACACAATCAGGGCAGCCAACACGGCATATAAGCCCAAATACCAGCCTACTTGATCGAACTTAAACACTTTAAACGCGGTACCAAAAGATTTTTTGACACTCAGCCCTAACAGGTTGACGCTAAACATCTCATCTAACAGCAGATGAACAATGGCGCCAAACATCAAAAATAGCCCCAAAAACCAACTGATAACAGCGCCTTGCTTAAACCCATAAAAGCTGGCGTACACGAGGGTCATCGCCATAATCCCCAGATAGGGAATCGAATGCACGATGCCACGATGCACCGTCAATTTGCTATATAAATTAAACACACCGTAGCGCATCAGCAAATAAGATGCTAACCACAATCCTGCCAATGCCACCAACGAAAACTGCCCGACACACAAGATAACAATAAAAAATGCGCACAACAGCGATACGACATTAAATCCTACGGTCGCCGGTACCGAGTGGTCCAAATCAATATCGGGGAGCAAGCCACCAATGGTACCAGCCACCACACACATCAAATATTCAGGCGCGGTCAGCATCCCTGCTTTATAAATCACCAAGCCAGTGACGCCACTTGCGACAAAAGCCACGCTTATGTGGGTGTTAAAATTTGCCATAGTCTTCGCCCAGTTTCCCAATAGCTTAAAATCAGCGAGTCAAAACTCGAGTGGTAAAATCTCGAGTGATAAAATTTAGTGGCTTAAATCATGTAGCTAAAAGCAGATAGCCAAAAAAATCATTTATCCCATACGCAATTGCGCGCTCAATTATATGCTAATTTTGATGACAAAGCGTCAACTGAGCGCAAGGAAAATTAATTTTGTGGCGCGGGGCATGGGAAAAAGCAAAACATTGTAAGCTATGTAACCTATTTAACCTAGGATGTGGCAAGGCAACACTAGATAGCAAAAACTCTTACTAGAGACAGATAGCAAAAACAAAAAAGCCATCGTCCGTCAGACAATGGCTTTTTTAAAATAAGTGGCGTCCCCACGGGGATTCGAACCCCGGTTACCGCCGTGAAAGGGCGATGTCCTAGGCCTCTAGACGATGGGGACGCAATCGCACGAGGTGCTCTAAGCAGACTTAATAGTGGTGGAGCTAAGCGGAGTCGAACCGCTGACCCCTTGCATGCCATGCAAGTGCTCTACCAACTGAGCTATAGCCCCATTTTTGGGAATTATTTAGACTGCTTTGCCTAAGAGTGCGCGTATTTTATTGAAAACTTATTTTGCTGTCAAGATGATTTTTGCCTAAAAGCACAAAATTTTTACCCATTCTTGCTATAATGATGCCTGCTTAATGTTGCCTTCATATAACGACTGTAGATTAGTTATATTTTGTTGTTTTGTCTAAAATTATAAGGATAGCCCATGTGGTTGGTTGATTTTATTTTGCATATCGGTGATCATTTACAAGAGCTGGTCAACAACTATGGTAATTGGATTTATGCGATTTTGTTTGCCATTGTGTTTTGCGAGACGGGTCTGGTGGTGTTGCCATTTTTGCCCGGGGATTCGATGTTGTTTGCCGCAGGCACCATTGCCGCAGTGGGCGATATGAATATCTTTGTGCTGATTGGTTTATTGATTGTAGCGGCAGTATTGGGCGATTTTGTTAATTTTGAGATTGGCAAACACTTTGGGCAAAAGTTATTTTCCAATCCCAATTCCAAGATTTTTAAGCAAAGCTATTTGCAAAAAACCCACGATTATTATGAAAGATACGGCGGACGCACCATTATTATTGCCCGTTTTATTCCCATTGTACGCACTTTCGCGCCGTTTGTAGGCGGGATGGGTAACATGAATTATGCCCAGTTTGCTCGCTATAACATCGTTGGCGCGGTATTATGGGTGGTATCTTTTACCACGCTAGGCTATTTTTTTGGTCAATTACCCTTTGTCAAAGAACATTTTTCGTGGATTATGATTGCCATTATTGTGTTTTCGGTGGTACCAATGATTGTCGAAATCATTCGCCATCGCAAGGATAAATAATTGAATTAGTGTTCAAAAATAACGCTAAATGCCAAAGTCAATCTAGCATTTAGCGTTGCCTTCCAAATTTATATTTTATCAGCCACCTATCATCGCTAGGATTCAATTTATAAAAATTCGATAGTCGGCTATAATAGCCGCTAATTTGAAATTTTTGTAAAATTGAGAAATCCATGTCAAAAGTCCGCACCCGTATCGCCCCAAGCCCCACAGGCTTTCCCCACGTTGGCACTGCCTATATCGCGCTATTTAACCTTGCCTTTGCCAAAGCGCATGGCGGTGACTTTATCCTACGCATTGAAGACACCGACCAAACGCGCTCCACCGCACAATCTGAACAAATGATTTTGGACGCCCTGCGCTGGGTCGGTCTTGACTGGGCAGAAGGTCCAGACGTAGGCGGTCCACATGCACCGTACCGCCAAAGCGAACGCAAAGACATCTACAAACAATACGCCGAAGAACTGTTGGACAAAGGTCATGCATTCCGCTGTTTTGCCACAGCCGAAGAGTTAGATCAAATGCGAGCCGAACAAATGGCGCGGGGCGAAACCCCAAAATATGACGGTCGCTATGCGAACCTTTCCCGTGAACAGTCGGACAAGCTCGCCGCCGAAGGCAAGCCATTTGTCATTCGTATGCGTGTGCCAGACGAGGGTGTATGTAAATTTGACGATATGCTACGTGGCGAGGTCGAGATTCCTTGGTCACAAGTGGATATGCAAGTGCTACTTAAAACCGACGGTCTACCGACCTACCATTTGGCAAACGTGGTCGATGACCATTTGATGCAGATTACCCATGTCATCCGTGGCGAAGAGTGGATTAACTCCGCCCCAAAACATCAACTGTTGTATAAATATTTTGGTTGGGATATGCCCGTACTCTGCCATATGCCACTGCTCAGAAACCCCGACAAATCCAAACTATCCAAACGCAAAAACCCAACGTCTATCACTTATTACCGTGATGCAGGTGTATTGCCAGAAGCCTTGCTTAATTATTTGGGACGGATGGGCTATTCGATGCCAAATGAAGCCGAAAAATTCACGTTGGATGACATGATTGCCAGTTTTGACATCAAACGGGTGTCGCTTGGCGGTCCGATTTTTGACGTGGAAAAACTCACTTGGCTCAATGGCGAATGGTTGCGCTCACTGTCACCCGAAGCCTTAAAAACCAAAATCCTCGATTGGGCAAATGACAGTGAAAAACTCACCGCGATTGCCAAAGCCATTCAGCCACGCATTAACTTGTTGTCGGATGCGGTGAATTGGTCGGGCTTTTATTTCCAAAACTTGCCAACGATTAGTGAGGTGGACTTTGAGCATAAAGTGCTATCCACTGAGCAAACCGTGGAGATTCTACAACTTGCGCAATGGCAGTTAGAAACCCTGCCTGTATGGACGGAGGAGAATATCCAAGCGGTATTGTCTGGTTTGGCAGGCGAGATGGGCATTAAGTTGCGTGATTTTATGTCGCCATTTTTTATTGCCATCGCAGGTAGCAAGTCAAGCACGCCTGTGATGAATTCAATGTATTTGATTGGGGCAGATATGACATTGCAGCGCCTGCGTCATGCCATTGAGGTGTTGGGCGGTGTCAGCAAGAAAAAAGCGAAAGAATTGGAAAAACGTCATAAAGCATTACCAAGCTTTTTGACCCAATAAGCTTAATTATTTTGTATAAAAGTCCGTCGCTGTGGCGGGTTTTTTATTTTAACAAGAGTAACCTAGGTTCATGCTAAATAACATGAATAAACCTAACAAAAATGGTATCATACCTAGCAAAATTCAGATTCTAATTTTTACAATTTAAAGGTAATCATCATGGCAAATCTTCAAAACGAACTCGCCCAAGTACAGCATATCAGCGGTGAACTACACACCAATGCCCACGCCAAAATCGGTATGGTGGTAGGACGTTTTAACAGCTTTGTGGTAGAAAGTTTGGTCAGCGGCGCGATTGATACCTTACTGCGTCATGGTATCGCCGGTAGCAATATTACTGTGGTGCGTGTACCGGGTGCTTGGGAAATTCCATTGGCGGTTGCTCGTATGGCACAAACCGATAAATTTGACGCTATCATCGGTTTAGGCGCGGTGATTCGTGGTAGCACGCCGCACTTTGATTTTGTCGCTGGTGAATCTGCCAAAGGCTTAGGCGCGATTGGGTTGGACTATGACGTGCCTGTCATTAATGCAATTTTGACCACAGACAGCATCGAACAAGCCATTGAACGCTCTGGCACCAAAGCAGGTAACAAAGGCTCAGAAGCAGCCATGGTCGCGCTTGAGATGATTAACGTGTTGGGTCAAATTGACGCACAAATGGCTGGTGAATAAGGTAGCGATATGACTGACAATTCAACCCACACCACACCACAGCAGGCGAGTCAAGACAACGCCGTCAATTATAAAACCAGCCTGACCGCGATTCGTAAAGCACGCCGTTTTGTGGTACAAGGGTTATATGAATGGCTGTTGACAGGCAATCCATCGCACGAAATCGAAGCGCACACCCGCAGTGAGAATGCCATGCACACGGTGCATTTGGGCTATTATCATGAGCTACTGAGCAAAATCATTGAGCAAAGCGATGACTTAATCGCCTATATCGACAGCCTACTTGATCGCCCTTGGACACGTCTAGATAAAGTTGAGCAAGCGGTATTGCTTGTCGGTGCGTATGAGATGAAGCAGCACTTGGAAGTGCCTTACAAAGTAGTGATTGATGAAGCGATTCAGCTCAATACCCATTTTGGCTCATCAGATGGCTATAAAATGATTCATGTGGTGATGGATAAAATCGCCAAAGACGCGCGTATGCCTGAAGTAGAGGCAGATGCCAAAAAAGCCAAAACAGAGGATGCGCCGCAGCCGCCATCGCAAGCGACCACTGAAGAAGAAAAATAATACCGTAAAGGGCGTACTTGCTACGCCCTTTTGTGCTCGATACGGATGGCTAAGATGTCCGAATTTTCTTTGATTTATCAACATTTTCAACACTGTACACGCAAAAACCCTTTGACCCAAGTGGGTATTGGGGATGATTGCGCGATAAGCAGTATGCCAAGTGATTGCGAACTGGTGAGCTGTATTGACACGCTGGTTGCAGGTCGGCATTTTCCCTTATCAACATCCGCTTATGCCATCGGCTATAAATCGGTCGCGGTAAATTTATCCGATTTGGCAGCGATGGGGGCGACGCCCTATGCGATATTGCTGGGTATTAGCTTGCCCGCTAAGCTTGCACATGATGACTGGCTCAAACCATTCACCCAAGGTATCGCGGACATTTGCAACCGATTTGATGTCGAGCTCATCGGTGGCGATACCACCCAATCAAACACCTTAACCATCTCTGTCACTGCACTGGGTTTTGTGCCAACTGGGCAAGCTATTACTAGAGGGGGCGCAAAAGTCGGTGATATCATCTGTGTGAGCGGTGAGATTGGCTCAGCAAGTTTTGCGTTACAGCAGATTTTAAACGCTGAAAAATCTGAGCGGCACAATATCGCTTTACAACCAATCGCTTTACAGCCGGCACTCGATTTACCTGTTCCGCAAGTGCAACTGGGACAAAAATTACGTGGGTTTGCCCATAGCATGATTGATATTTCAGATGGTTTAGGGCAGGATTTAGGTCATATCCTAACCGCATCAAAGGTGGGCGCGGTGGTCGATTTGGCCAGCATTCCAACGCATCCACGGTTACAAGCCTTGCCAAATGCTGATAAGTGGCAACATCAGCTCAATGGCGGTGATGATTATCAACTGTGCTTTACCATGAGTGAGCAAAATTTTGTCAAATTTAATCAACAGTTTTCGGATAAAATTTTTGCCATTGGCAAAATTGTCACAGAAAACGGCTTGAGGCTGACTTATAATAACCAACCAATTGAATTTTCAATCACTGGCTATCAGCATTTTTAGCCAAAGAACGCACTATGACCCAACTGCACAAACCCGACGTCCGTAAAGCCAATGTTTGCCCGCCTTGTCCGCCAACCGCGAGTGTTTGGGAAAAGCTGATTTATTGGCTCGGTATCGGCTTAGGCTCAGGATTGCCAAAGCGCGCTGCTGGGACGTGGGGCACGGTGGGTGGACTGGTGGTTGCCATTCCGATGTTATGGCTGGGTTTTTGGGGGTTTTTGGCGGTTACGATGGTGGGCGCTCTAGTCGGTAGTTATATCTGCGGTAAAACGTCTGATTTGATGGGTGTACACGATGACCCGCATATCGTATGGGATGAATGGGTCGGCATGTGGGTGTCACTCTTGCCAATTTTATGGCTGCATTTCTACGATGATGCTTTATTGCAAGGTCATCAGTTAAGTTTACTGCTACTATACTTTGCTGCATTTGTCGCGTTTCGTTTTTTTGATATTTTAAAACCCTTTCCGATTAAATGGGTGGACAAAAATGTGAGCGGCGGTTTTGGTATTTTGATTGACGACATTTTGGCGGGACTGATGGCAGGGGTTGTGCTAATAGTCTTTATAAGTGTGCTCGTTACTTATGTTTAACCTGTTGTATCATTAAAATTAGTTTAAAAAAATAAGGAATTCCCATGACCAACTTAACCACCATCATCATGGCAGCGGGCAAAGGCACTCGCATGAAATCGAGCAAGCCAAAAGTGCTACAACCGCTGGCAGGCAAGCCTTTGCTACATCACGTACTCGCCACTGCCAAACAATTGGGTAGCCAAAAAAATATCATTATCTATGGTTTTGAAGGTCAGCAAGTCAAAGATGCCTTTGCCGATGAACAAATTGATTGGGTCGAGCAAGCTGAGCAATTGGGCACGGGTCACGCGGTGCAAATGACTTTGCCGGTGTTGCCTAAAGAGGGTAAAAGCTTGATTTTATCAGGCGATGTGCCACTCATTGGCGTCGATACCTTAGAGAAATTGGCAAATACAGACAGCCGTTTTGCCATGCTGACCCTAAACTTAGCCAACCCGTTTGGCTTGGGTCGTATTGTGCGTGACAACAACCAAGTAATCGCCATTGTTGAAGAAAAAGATGCCAACGATGAGCAAAGACAAATCACTGAAATCAATAGCGGTGTGTACTGTGTCGCCAATGATATTTTGCACAAGTACCTCAATAACTTGACCAATAACAATGCCCAAGGCGAATATTACCTGACCGATATCGTCAAAATGGCGGTGGATGATGGCATCGAAATCGCCACCGTATCGCCGACCCATCAGTTTGAAATCGAAGGCGTGAATGACCGTCTGCAGTTGGCAAATCTAGAGCGTACTTGGCAAATGCATCAAGCCGAAGCATTGATGAAACAAGGGGTACATTTGATTGACCCAAGCCGTTTTGATTTACGCGGTTCGCTCAAAGTTGGTAGAGATGTGCAAATTGATATTAATGTCATCATTGAAGGTGACTGTGAGCTAGGTGATAACGTCAAAATCGGCGCAGGTTGTATCATCAAAAACAGCAAAATCGCCAGTGGCACTGTGGTGCAACCTTATAGTCTATTTGACAATGCGGTAGTGGGTGAAGATAACCAAATCGGACCATTTGCCCGTCTGCGCCCCAATGCGGTCACTGACAAAGAGGTGCATATCGGTAACTTTGTGGAGCTTAAAAACACCCAAATGGCAAGCGGCGCTAAAGCCAATCATTTGGCGTATTTGGGTGATGCCACCATTGGACAAAAGACCAATATCGGCGCAGGCACGATCACTGCCAATTATGATGGCGTCAATAAGTTTAAAACCGAAATCGGTGATGAGGTTAGAATTGGCTCAAATGCGGTGCTGATTGCCCCTGTGACCATTGGTGACCGCGCCACCATTGGGGCAGGCAGTGCCATCAGTAAAGCCTGCCCTGCTGAAAAACTGTCCATCGCCCGTGGCAAACAAGTCACGATTGAGGGTTGGCAACGTCCTGAAAAAAAATCTTGATATTTGAATTTTTGCCTAAATTTAACAGATTCTTGCTTGATACCATAAACTTGCTTTATACGATAAAGCTGTTTGGTTAAGCAACAATAAAACAATCTAACGACTGTGTAAACGGGGGGATTGTTTTTCACAGCAGTCAAAGTTGATTGCTCACACCAAAAACTGGATACTAAGGAACAGTTATGTGCGGTATCGTTGGCGCCATTCGTGCGCAAGACAATGTGGTAGATTTTTTAACCGATGGCTTAAAACGCCTAGAGTATCGGGGTTATGACTCATCGGGTATTGCAGTGCAAACCGATGAAGGACTCAAACGCGTGCGCCGAGTGGGGCGTGTTGCCTTGATGGAAGCCGCTGCCAAAGAGCGCGGCGTGTATGGTCACACCGGTATCGGTCACACACGCTGGGCCACCCACGGCGGCGTCACTGAGCCAAATGCCCATCCGCATATCTCGGGTGATTTGATTTCGGTGGTACATAACGGCATCATCGAAAACTTCGAAGCTGAGCGCGCTCGCCTTCAGCAAAATGGCTATCATTTTGAGTCACAAACCGACACTGAGGTCATCGCCCATGCGGTGCATCAGCACTACGTACAAAACGGCGGTGATTTATTCAAAGCGGTACAAGCGGCGACCCAACAATTTCATGGCGCGTATGCAATTGCTGTGATTGCCAACGATATGCCACAAAACATGGTGGTGGCGCGTATGGGCTGTCCGTTACTCATTGGCTTAGGTGAGCATGAAACCTTTATCGCATCGGATGTCTCAGCCGTTGTCGCCTTTACCCGTCAAATCATGTATCTTGAAGATGGCGATATTGCCCAGTTGACCGCAGATGGCGTGGCACAAATGATTGACAAACAAGGCAATCCAGCGACCCGCAAAGCTACTACTTCGCAAGTGTCATTAGCGTCTCTTGAGCTAGGGGCTTATAGCCACTTTATGCAAAAAGAAATCTACGAGCAGCCAAAAGCGGTGTCAGATACCGCCGAAATCTTTTTGGATGCCGGGTTTATCGCCAACAACTTTGGTGAAAATGCTGAAGCCGTTTTCAATGATATCGACAGTATTAAGATTCTTGCCTGTGGCACGTCGTATTATGCTGCATCGACCGCCAAATATTGGTTGGAAAGTATTGCCAAAATTGCCACCGATGTTGAAATCGCTAGCGAATACCGTTATCGTGAGGTGATTGCCAATCCAAAACAATTGATTATCACCATCTCGCAATCAGGGGAAACGCTAGATACCATGGAGGCGCTAAAATACGCACAAGCCAAGGGTCACAAACATAGTCTATCCATCTGTAACGTGATGGAATCCGCCTTGCCTCGCGCCAGTGAGCTAGTAGTCTACACCCGAGCCGGTGCGGAGATTGGGGTCGCCTCAACCAAAGCCTTTACTACCCAGTTAGTGGCTTTATTTGGTTTGGCGGTGACACTCGGTCGTGTGCGTGGCTATGTGGATGAGACTAAACTGGTCGAATACACCAATGCGCTGCGCAGCTTGCCCAATGATATTCAATATGCGCTCAATCTTGAGCCACAGATTAGCAGCTGGTCAAGCAAATTTGCTGATAAGCCAAGCGCGCTGTTTTTGGGACGTGGTATTCATTACCCGATTGCATTAGAAGGCGCATTAAAGCTCAAAGAAATCACCTATATCCATGCAGAAGCCTATCCCGCTGGCGAGTTAAAACACGGTCCACTGGCATTGGTTGATGAAAACATGCCTGTGGTGGTGATAGCGCCAAATGACAGCCTACTCGACAAAGTCAAAGCCAATATGCAAGAAGTCTCGGCGCGTGGCGGTGAGTTGTTTGTCTTTACCGATCTTGACAGTGATTTTTCTGATAGTGAAGGCGTACACGTGATTCGCACCCCACGTCATATTGGCGTGTTATCGCCCATTGTACACACTATTCCCGTACAGTTATTATCTTATCATGTTGCGCTTGCCAAAGGGACAGATGTTGATAAACCCCGTAATTTGGCCAAGAGCGTCACGGTGGAATAAACTAAGCTGATACAAAAAAACCGCTAACGATTAGCGGTTTTTTTGTGGACAAAGTATTAAGAAGGGTCATCATCGTAGGTATAATAGCTATTTGCGGTTTCATCAAAGCTGTCGATACGCTCAGGGTAATTGCCTTCATTAAAGCGCTTTTCGTTGTGGTCATGGGCGTGACGCACATCGTGATTGTAAGCAATTAACGCCTCGTTATTTGCCAAAAAGCTATCAGGATTTGCCATGACCCACATTTGGTTAAAAACATCTGAGCGCGCCGATAAATCCAGTAACACGCCAGGTTCGGTAAAATAATAAAACTTGGATAATAGCTTAATCTGCCCATTTTCCAGTCGTCTGGCGATATGATACGCTTGTAAATCTTTTGGGTGTTTTAAACCTACCGCACCGACAATCGCTGCCAATGATTTAAGCGTGTTTTTATGAAAATTATAGACCCGCTGTGCCTTATCAGGAATATGTAATGCCCGCTGACGATACGGGTCTTGGGTAGCAACCCCAGTTGGGCATTTGTTGGTATGGCACGCGCGTGATTGGATACAGCCCACCGCAAACATAAAGCCACGCGCTGAGTTACACCAATCTGCACCTAGCGCTAGCATGCGAGCGATATCAAAGGCAGAGATGATTTTACCACTGACACCGATTTTGATTTTGTCACGCACCCCCGCACCCACCAGTGTGTTGTGCACAAGCAAAAAGCCATCGAGTAGTGGCATGCCAACATTATCCATAAACTCAACAGGCGCAGCACCTGTACCGCCTTCTGCACCATCAACCACGATAAAATCAGGGTAATTATCTGCTTCAATCATGGCTTTGACAATCGCCATAAACTGCCAAGGCTGTCCGACACACAGCTTAAAACCAACCGGCTTGCCCCCTGACAATTCACGCAGCTGTTGCCAAAACTGCACCATCTCACGCGGGGTAGTAAAGGCTGAGTGGCTCGCTGGAGAAACGCAGTCTACATCCATCGGCACATCACGGGTTTCGGCAATTTCCGGGGTGATTTTTTCTTTGGGCAACACCCCGCCTTTACCAGGCTTTGCCCCTTGCGACAGCTTGATTTCAATCATTTTGACTTGCTCAATGCGCGAGCGTTCAGCGAATTTTTCGGCGCTAAACGTGCCATCGTGATTACGGCATCCAAAATACCCGGTACCCAGCTCCCAAATCAAATCGCCGCCGTGTTCTTTATGGTACGGACTAATCGCACCTTCACCTGTATCATGAGCAAATCCACCGAGTTTTGCGCCCTGATTGAGCGCTTCGATTGCCGCGGCTGAAAGACTGCCAAAACTCATGGCAGAGATATTAAACACCGACATCGAGTAGGGCTGCAGGCATCGTTCACCGCCCACCATAATACGAAAATTGGTTTCTTTGAGGGGGTAGCTAAGGGTGGATTGTAAAAACCATTCTTTGCCAGACTGGTATAGATTTTCTAAGGTACCAAAGGCATTGGTATCACTGACGTTTTTGGCACGTTGATAAGCAAGCGCACGCTGCTGGCGCGAAAACGGCACGGCGGCTTGGTCATCTTCAATCAAATACTGGCGCAGTTCAGGTCGAAACTCTTCCAATAGATAACGAATATGTCCCGAAATTGGGTAGTTACGTAAGACGGCATGGTGGACTTGTATCAAATCATAAATGCCCACCACAAAGCCCACCAGACCAATCACTATCAGCCACCATTTAAGTAGCACAATCCCCAACGCAAGGATAGCAAAGGCAATGACAAACACGCTGTAGCGAAACACAACGCCTTGCAAATAGGGCTCTTTATGGGTAGGGGTTACCGTGATATCAGTGCGCTTGTCAACCATGACAATCTTCCTTATCAGATAGGATCGCGGACAAAATAATCATCGCAAATTTGTGGTTATTTTAAATGTCGGAGAGGGGAATGCGATTACAAAATGGTCAATCACTTGTCAGCCGTGTGCGCCGACAAGTGATTGTGTGATTAAGCTTGAAGGGCAGCGGCGTGGTGAGCAAAATGGTCAGCGATAAAACTACTGATAAAATAGTAGCTATGGTCATAACCGTCGTGCATACGCAGCGTCATCGGATAATTGGCATCCTTGGCAGCTTGCGCAAAAAGCTCAGGTTTGAGCTGCTCAGCCAAAAACTCATCCCCACTACCTTGGTCAATCAATAGCGGTAATTTTTTGCTATGCGCAGACTGTTTCATCCACGCTAAGCTATCGTAGTTTGCCCAGGTGCTTTGGTCATCGCCTAAGTAAGCGCTAAAGGCTTTTTGTCCCCAAGGCACTTGTGACGGTGCGACGATGGGTGAAAAAGCCGACACGCTGGCATAGCGCTGCGGATTGCGTAGGGCAATTATCAGCGCGCCATGTCCACCCATACTATGACCAAAAATACTGCGCTGGTCACTGGCTGGGAAATGCTGTTCAATTAGATTAGGCAACTCATCGACGATATAATCATACATCTGAAAATGCGTTGCCCAAGGCGCTTGGGTGGCATTCACATAAAAGCCTGCCCCTTGCCCCAAATCATAAGCGCTGTCATCAGGCACATCATTACCGCTAATATCAATACCCCTAGGACTGGTATCGGGTGCTACCACAATCACGTTGTGACGACTGGCATACTCAGCAAACCCAGATTTTTGAATAAAGTTTTGCTCAGTACACGTCAGCCCTGATAGCCAATACAGCACCGCACATTTTTGAACTGTTGTTTCAGTGGTTTTGGCTGCTTCATGGGCGATGGCTTTGGGTGGCAAATAGATGGCAAATTTCATCTCCGTGTGTGTGGTAGCACTGGTATGCTGCCACACTTGTAGGTCACCACCGTGCAATTTATGCGATTCAACTTTTTTCATGGTGAATTTCCCATTCTTTATAATGCCAAGTTTGGTAATGGTTTAGTAATGCAACACTGAACGAATGGACTCACCTTTATGCATCAACTCAAATGCGGTATTGACATCTTCAAGACCCATGGTATGGGTGACAAAAGGTGCCAGTTGGATATCACCGTGCATGGCTTGCTCCACCATACCTGGCAGTTGTGAGCGACCTTTCACCCCACCGAATGCAGAGCCTAACCAGCGGCGACCTGTCACTAGTTGGAACGGACGAGTGGCAATCTCTTGACCTGCGCCAGCGACACCAATAATTACGCTTTGACCCCAACCGCGATGCGCGCATTCAAGTGCCGAGCGCATGACATTGACGTTACCGATACATTCAAAACTGTGATCCACACCCCAACCTGTCATCTCAACAATCACTTGTTGAATGGGTTGGTCATAATCTTTTGGATTGACAAAATCGGTCGCGCCAAACTCACGGGCTAACTCAAATTTGTCGGGGTTGGTATCAACCGCAATAATGCGGCCTGCTTTGGCAAGTTTGGCGCCTTGAATAACAGCAAGCCCAATACCGCCAAGCCCAAACACCGCGACGCTATCGCCTTCTTGTACTTTAGCGGTATTTTTTACCGCACCTAGTCCTGTGGTCACGCCACAACCTAATAGACAGACTTGCTCAGGATTGGCTTTAGGATTGATTTTGGCAAGCGATACGTCAGCAACGACAGTATATTCACTAAACGTTGAGCAGCCCATGTAATGATAAATTGGCTGACCCTGATAGCTAAAACGGGTAGTACCATCAGGCATCACGCCTTTACCTTGGGTGGCACGCACCGCGACGCATAGATTGGTTTTGTCACTTTTACAAAATAAACATTCACCACATTCAGCCGTATACAGCGGAATGACATGATCACCAGGTTGTACACTGGTTACCCCTTCACCGACTGCCATCACAATACCTGCGCCTTCATGACCTAAAACCGCTGGAAAAACCCCCTCAGGGTCATCGCCACTCAAGGTGAATGCGTCCGTATGGCAAACGCCCGTATGAGTAATTTTGACGAGTACTTCACCTTTACGCGGTGGTTCAACGTCGATTTCGACGATTTGTAATGGTTCTCCCGCAGCAAAAGCTACCGCAGCACGCGATTTGATAGGTTTGCTAAAATCTAATGGCGCTGTGGCCGCAGTCATATCTGTCATCGGTTTATCCTTGTTATATTGGTTTTATTAAAAATGCCTTTGGTCGGCATTATAACATAACCAATTATCGCATGATTAAGCTTGAAATTGTAAGCAATTGGGTTTAATTAAATCATCATTAAAATTAAAAATTTGAATTGGATTTTTAAAAATATTTAACAAGAAAATTTTGCCCATACCTTACAAAAAGTCATCGATAAAACGCCCGTTAAAAGAGTAGTGATTATCACGTTGGGTGATTTGCTAGGCGTTAAAGGCAAGTTTGTCAATCTTGGCGTCAAATATGTCAAAAAACTGGTAGCACCTTACCAAATTGACAACAACTATCAGCCGTTACGCTTAAGTCAGGTATTAACAGCTGCTCAAAATTTACCTTATCAACCGCCAAATAAATCACTGGATGATGTTGCCTTTATTCAATACACAGGCGGCACCACAGGCAGGCCCACGTCATTATGCATTTATTGAACAATTGCCCAAAACCGCGGTTGGCAAAATTCAAAAGACTCAATTACGACTGATTGATCAATAGGGCTTTTTACCGCTTTTTACGCCATTTTTCTTTATACAACCGCTTAATACAAGCGCTTAGATAAGCTGGGGCAACCTGATAGACTAGAACAGGCTGGGCATTTGATGGCTAGTGTAAATCACTTGTCACTATTTTATCAACTTTTCAGCCTGTTTTTTCAATCATCACTTTTTTATTCAATGATACTTTTACATTTAACAATCATCCATAGGGTTTTTTAAGCAAACCTATGATTATTAAGCACATTTTTTCAGCCTAACCGACACGGTTTTAAAGGCAGGCATGCCTGATTTTTTATCAAAATCTGTCATCGCAATCAGTGGATTGGCTTCAGGGTAGTACATAGCTAGATTGCCTTTAGGGATTTCATACAAAATGACTTGAAAGCCTGTGACTTTTCGCTCAATACCATCGCCGTATTCACTTTGGATAGTCACCTTATCACCTGCTTTTAAATCCAATCTATCAGCATCATCAGCATTCATAAAAATTACTTGCCGCGTGTCAAAAACGTTGCGATAGCGGTCATCCAACCCATAAATGGTGGTATTGAATTGGTCATGAGAACGGATACTGGTGAGTGTTAATAAATCATCGGGCTGAGCCGTCAATTTATCTGCATAAATCTCGGTTAACGGTGTAAAGAAAAAGGTGGCTTTACCAGATTGGGTCTGCCATTCATAACGGTTGGCAGGATGCGGTAGATGAAAGCCTTGTTTGGTATAGACTTTTTGGTTAAAGTTATCAAAGCCTTCAATGGCTTTAGCAATGTCATTACGAATTCGGTCGTAATCTTCTACATACCAAGCCCAACGAATCGGGCTATGCCTAAGTGTAGCCGCAGCGATACTTGCGATAATCTCAGTTTCAGCGCGCAATTTATGTGAAACAGGCTGACGCGCTCCTTGTGACAACACCACATTACACATGGAATCTTCAATACTAATGTATTGGTTATTGTCGCCTTGCTTATCAATTTCAGTTCGTCCTAAACAAGGTAAAATAATGGCTTCTTTACCATGAATCAAGTGGCTACGATTGAGCTTGGTCTGTATCTGTACCGTTAACTCACAGCCGCGAATACCCGCTTCTGTACGTGCTTTATCGGGGGTTGCCACTGCAAAATTGCCCGCTAGGCTCATAAATACTTTAACCTTGCCTTGTTGCATGGCTTCAAGGGTCTCTACAACGTTATAGCCATGCGCTCTAGGGGACTTAATGCCAAAAACTTTGTCGATTTGATCAAGTAGCTTATCTGAAGGCTTGTCCCATACACCCATGGTACGGTTACCTTGAACATTACTATGCCCACGAATCGGCGCAAGTCCCGTCCCTGTCTTGCCAATATGCCCCATAACCAAGGCTAAATTTGCCAACATATGCACATTGTCCGTACCATGACGATGCTGGGTGATGCCCATACACCATGTTAAAATAGGACGTTTACTCTCTCGATAAAGCTGGGCTAGTTGCTCAATTTGCTGCGCGTCTAACCCTGTAATATGATAAATGGTTTGCCAATCGGTCGCCCTTACCCCTGCAATCATTTCATCAAAGCCTACGGTCTGGGCTTGAATAAAGTCATGATCAAAAATAGTGGCTTTAACGTTATCCCGTGCCTCGCGATCCCAATTATCTAAATGCTTGAGTATGCCCGTCATTAACGCATAGTCTGAGCCAATGTTTAGCTGGAAAAAATAGTGACTAAGTGGCGTGCTACCATTTGTCAGCATTTGGCTTGGGCGTTTTGGATCTTGAAAACGCGTAAGTCCCCGCTCTTTAAGCGGATTAATCACAATGATTTTGCCACCACGCTCAGCGACATTTGCCAATGTTTCTAGCATACGTGGGTGATTGGTACCTGGATTATGCCCAAAACTCCACACGCTGTCACAATGCTCAAAGTCATCCATTACGATGGTTGCTTTACCTAAGCCGATACTATCTTTTAACCCCACACTGCTTGCTTCATGGCACATATTGGAGCAATCTGGCATATTGTTCGTGCCATAGCATTTGGTAAATAACTGATACAAAAACGACGCTTCATTACTGGCTCGACCAGAGGTATAAAAGACAGCTTCATTCGGGTCATCCAATCGATTGAGATGACTGGCAATCAACTGATAAGCAGCTTCCCATTCGATGGGTTCGTACTCATCAGTCGCCGCATTGTACTGCATAGGCTCAGTCAAGCGTCCTTGGTTTTCCAAGAAATAATCACTTTGCGCGAGCAGTTCAGTGACGGTATATTTGGCAAAAAAATCAGCCGTCACAGTTTTTTTGGTGGTTTCAAATGCCGTTGCTTTAGCCCCATTTTCACAAAAATTAATGGGCTTTTTTTTGCCGTTTGGAAATGCACAACTTGGGCACTTAGTGCCAAATGGCTGATTTAGGTCTAATAATGTGATTGGCGCACGGGTCAATGCCTGCTGCTTTCGCATATTACCTTGCACGGCTATCAACGCACCCCAACCCCCAGCTGGCCTAATAAGCGCATCAAGTTTATTATCGGTTTGGTTCAAATCGGTGGTATGAGTCAAACCATGAGGAAGATTGACATAGTCAAAAATTTGATTCGTCAACGTATGGAAGGGTTGCATTAATCGCATGGCGTTTTCCAAAATATTTGAGGAGAGATAAATTAGAAACCTTTGCACGAACAAATAAACAAAAGTTTGTAAAATTGATATAATAAAGTAAAATTAACCAGATAGCGAAAGATACCAATATAGCATGGAAACAAACAGGGCAACTCTCCCTAGCAGACAGTCTCATTAACGCTCACAAAGCCATCAAAGAATTAGATGAACTACATAACCTAATCAACTGGCAAACTATCGAGCAAACCTTACGCCACGTTCATAGCAGTGATCGTGGCGAAAGTGCCTTTCACCCTGTCATCATGTTTAAAATCTTACTACTACAAAAACTCTATAACCTATCCGACCCAGCCATGGAAAAACAACTGGCAAGAGATTTACTATTTCGTCGCTTTGTTGGTCTATCGCTTACCGATAACGTACCCGACCACAGCACCATCTGGCGATACCACAAACACTTAGGTGAACTTTGACTCATTGAACCCTTATTCAACCAAATCAATGAGCAACTAGCCGAGCAAAATATCATCATCAAAGCAGGCAGTGTTAGCATCATTGATGCCAGTATCGTTGAAGCCAAAAACAAACGAGCTAAAAAAGGCAAACATACCGACAATACCCAAGATAACGAAGCTGCATACGTCAGTAAAAAAGACAGCACAGGCAAAGTAAAAACCACCTACGGCTTTAAAATCCATCTTAATTGTGATGAAGACAGCTTTGTCAAAAAGATTCAAACTACCCCAGCCAATGTCCATGATTCACAATGTTTTACCACGCTTTTAACAGGTGATGAATCTGCCGTTTACGCCGACAGTGCGTATAAAAGCCAAGCCCATGACAACTATCTTGCCGAGCATGAACCGCCTATCAACAATCATATCCATGATAGGGCATGGCGTAATACACCACTTACCGAACAACAGAAACGTACCAATACCCAAAAGAGCCAAACCAGAAATACGGTAGAACGGGTATTCGGTCATTTTAAATTATGGGATGAGCAAGGCTCGTCATCTTGGCTTAATGCAATTTCATACCCGTACATTGCTTGCTAGCATTGTGCATAATTTAAAAACTGCCCTAGGTTTGAAGCGAAAATACGGACTACCTTAGGGTTATTGTGTCTGTTGGTTGGCAAAACTAGCCAATAGACGTTAATTTACTGCAATTTAGGAGACTTTTATGCCAATTCGGTGACTTTTTTCGCTTTTTTAACACCAATTCCAGTTTTTAGTTGAGTTTGAAATTGGTGTCGAGAGATAGTCGCTGGTTTGTGCAAAGGTCTCTAACAATTAAAAAACCATGAAAAAATGCCTGTAACTACAGACGTTTTTTCAATTTTGGTAAGCCATTAAGCTAAGCAGGCTGTTTATCAGCTTTAACCACATTGATAAGGTTATCAACCACCTCTGGTTCTGCCAAGGTTGAAGTATCGCCTAAACCTTCAAATTCATGCGCGGCAAGTTTACGCAGAATACGGCGCATGATTTTACCGGAGCGCGTTTTTGGTAATGCTTCGACCAAGTAGAGCGAGTCTAAGTTGGCGATTGGACCAATCTCACCACGGACATGACGGTTGATTTCACCTTTAAGCATTTCGCTTGGCTCTTCGCCCGATTTTAAGATGACGTAAGCGGCAACGCCTTGACCTTTAAGCTCATGCGGCATACCGACAATAGCCGCTTCAGCGACGGAAGGATGCGATACTAACGCACTTTCAATCTCTGCCGTACCTAGGCGGTGACCAGAGACGTTTAAGACATCATCCACACGACCTGTGATCCAATAATGACCGTCTTCATCACGCAGGGCACCATCGCCTGTGAAGTAAGCGCCTGGATAGGTGCTAAAGTAAGTTTCTAAGAAGCGTTTATGGTCTCCCCAAATGGTACGCATTTGACCTGGCCAACTGTCTTTGATGATTAAGTTGCCTTCGGCAGCACCCGTTAATTCAGCACCTTCGGCATCGACAATCGCTGGCATGACGCCATACAGCGGATTCATCGCAGAGCCTGGTTTAAGATCAACCGTATTGGGGATTGGCGTCATCAAAATACCCCCGGTTTCAGTTTGCCACCAAGTATCGACAATCGGACAACGTCCTTCGCCCACCACGTTATAGTACCAGTTCCAAGCTTCAGGATTGATAGGTTCACCCACCGAGCCCAACAGACGTAAGCTGGAACGGTTTGATTTACGGACGTAATCATCGCCTTCTTTCATCATCGCGCGAATGGCGGTTGGCGCAGTATACAAGATGGTAACGTCATGCTTGTCAACGATATGACCGATACGCGCCCAATCTGGGTACTGCGGCACTCCTTCAAACATCACGGTCGTTGTGCCGTTGGCAAGCGGTCCATATACCACATAGGTGTGACCTGTGACCCAGCCCACATCGGCGGTACACCAAAATACGTCATTGTCTTTGATATCAAACACGTCACGGAAGGTGGATAACGCATAGGTCAAATAACCACCGGTGGTATGTACCACGCCTTTAGGCTTGCCAGTTGAGCCTGAAGTATAAAGTAAAAATAGCGGGTCTTCGGCATTCATTGGTTCTGGTGGACAGTCTTCCGACGCATTGTCGATTAAGTTGTGATACCAAATGTCGCGGCGACCGCTCATTGGGATGGATTCACCGGTACGGTACACCACAATGACCTTTTCAACACATTCGGTGCCGTCATGGTCTAGCGCACGATCCACATTTTGTTTAAGCGGCGTATGTTTACCGCCACGCACAGATTCATCAGCGGTGATGACAATTTTTGATTGGCTATCGATGATACGGCTGGCTAGACTGTCTGCTGAAAACCCGCCAAATACCAATGAGTGAACCGCACCAATCCGCGCACAAGCCAGCATCGCAACCGCCGCTTCAGGAATCATCGGTAAATAAATGGTGACGCGGTCGCCTTTTTTGACGCCTTTACGACGCAGTGCACTACCAAGGCGGCATACTTCTGAATGTAGCTCTTTGTATGAGATGATTTTGTGAAGTGAGGGGTGATCGCCTTCCCAAATAATCGCAGGTTTGTAAGGGTTTTCAGCGACATGACGGTCAAGACAGTTGACCGATAGATTAAGCTCACCATCTTCAAACCATTTAATGCTAAAATTGTTTAGATCATAATTGACGTTTTTGATTTTGGTGGGTTTTTTTATCCAATCAATCCATTCAGCGCGTTTTGCCCAAAACGCTTCGTTATTTTCCACAGACTCTTGATAGGTTTCGGCGTATTTTTGGGGAGTGGTATTGGCTTTAGCAGCAAATTCAGCGCTATGAGGGTAGCTCTTCATAAAACATTCCTTGTTATGACTCGTAGGTTGGTGGGGTAATACTCTAAATGGCTACGAACTGAAAAACGGCTCAAATAGGTAGCGGGCATAACTTAAAAAACAACATTTTCACGTTGATAAGCTAACATTGACAAGCTGGCAGTAACACGGGCTATCAACAGAGCGATGAAACGAGCCATCAATAAACGTCCGCTCACTATGAAAATGCAATACAATCTAATCCTTGATTCTAGAGTGCCTTTTCCTTAGTTTGGCAAAAAATCACAAATTTTGCAATGTTACTCAGGATATTTTAAGGATATTTTTTTGGATCTTGGGCAAATATCCTTATTGTAAGCGGATTCTCATTTGGTCTTTTACTTGATAAATAGCGGTCATCATGCAGCAACAACATACTTCATCAAATACTTCACCAAAGATTGACACGGTTCAAAATCACACTGGGTCAACAAACGCACCGTCCACGTTGGCGTATGATGTCATCATCATCGGGGCAGGGGCATCAGGACTATTTTGTGCATTGACAGCGGGCAAGCGCGGACGGCGTGTACTGGTGGTAGATCATGCCAATAAAGCGGGCAAGAAAATCCTTATGAGTGGCGGTGGGCGCTGTAATTTTACCAACTATGACATTGAGCCCAAACATTATTTAAGTAACAATCCGCACTTTTGCAAATCAGCATTGTCACGCTATTTAAATTGGGATTTTATTGGCATGGTTAGCGAGTATCATATTCCCTATCATGAGCGTGAGCATGGGCAACTGTTTTGTGATACCTCTGCCAATGATATTTTGCAAATGCTACTGAACGAATGCCGTGCCAATCAAGTAACTATTCAACTAAAAACTACCATCCAGCAAATCCAAGCGTTACCCGACAATACGGGGTTTGTTTTAACTGCCAATCAATCAGCTAGTCAACAGGCTAATCAAGCAGCCCATCAAAAAAGTAGCGAGCAAACCTTAACTTGTCAATCGTTGGTAGTCGCCACAGGCGGGCTGTCAATTCCGACCATGGGTGCGACAGGATTTGGTTACCAAGTAGCGCAGCAATTTGGGCATACCATCGTGCCAACATCGGCAGGACTCGTACCCTTTACCTTTACCGATAAGATTGGCGATGCGATTAAATCGTTATCGGGGGTTAGTTTTGAGGTCATTGCCTTTAACGAGCGCATCAGTTTTAGGTTGCCCGTGCTATTTACCCATCGCGGTTTATCCGGGCCTGCGATGTTACAGCTATCGAATTATTGGCACGTGGGCGAGCCGATTTTTATCAATTTGTTCCCAAGCCTTGATATGGCAGTATTTTTAGCCGAACAAAAAAAACAGCACCCAAAACAGCTGATCAGAACCGTGCTAAACGACCAGATAGGCGCGGCCGCGCTACCTAAAAAAGTGATGGCTACTTTGCAAAATTTATTGTGGCAAGACATGGCTGAGACTGAGCTTGCCAATATCAAAGACGAGAAGTTAACGCAGCTTGGTGAGCAGCTCAATGCTTGGCGTTTGACGCCATCAGGCACTGAAGGCTATCGTACAGCTGAAGTCACACGCGGCGGCGTTGCTACTGATAAAGTCTCCTCAAAAACTATGCAAAGTCAGTTACAACCGAATTTGTATTTTATCGGAGAAGTGCTTGATGTTACTGGTTGGCTAGGTGGCTACAATTTCCAGTGGGCTTGGGCAAGCGGGTTTGTGGCTGGCGAAGTGGTTTAGGTATAAAATGGTTTAGATTTGAAGCGGATTAAGTATTGATAAACCTAAAAAAATGGTTAAAAAAGGCATCAGTGAAATGCCTTTTTTAGTTTAACCGATTTATTTTAACGCATTTACTTTAATCAAGTTTGGTGGGTGTTTAGTGCTGGCGAGCAACCGGTTGTTGCAGTGCTTGAGGCAACTCAAGAATGGTCAGATTACTGGCGGCAATATCATCGGGACGCCCGACGACCAAAGCTTCAAAACCTGTGTCAGTAGCAATGCTATTGACCACATCGACACTGCCAATTTTTTCACCTGGGTTAGGTATATCACCGGTACCTGCTACGCGGTGGAGCCAAGCTTTCGGGCTGGCCTTAAAATATAACCGCGCAATGATTTCTTGGCCTAAATAACAGCCTTTATCGTAGTCAACGCCGCCGTGTTGGTGTAAACGCAACTCCTGGGGTTGCCACAAGCCTGCGGTGGCTTTGACAATCCAGTAATTGCCTGTAGCGATGCTCGCTTTTTGCCATGCTTTGCGGTTAGCGTCGGTGTCAGAGCCATTCTCTGATTCGCTAAAACTAGGTAACCCATTGTTAACAACCGCAAAAATATCACGTGGGTTTGATAGGGTGAGTTTTGAGAACGCCGCATATTTTTTGATATGGTTGGCAAACTCATCGGCACAGTCTTGACTGATGACGATTTGGTAAGCGTCATCCGCTATTTTTCTAATCCAAATACCCAGTGCAACGCGCCCTTTGAGATTACTAATCGCGGTCGCTTGGAATTGGTCGCTGAGTTTGGTGACGTTGCAGGTTAATTGTCCTTGCAAGAATTTTTGGGCATCGGTGCCGGTTATATCAAAGACGACGAAATCTGTCATGGTGGCTCTCTTTTTATTTGCTAAAAAAATTATAATCAAAGTTTTGCACAATTGAGCTCGGACTGCAATCATGCTTTATTGGGTTATGCTTGACTAAGTACTGTTACTAGGTCATTTGTCAGAGGGTTTGTCTGTGCTGGCTGATTACTATTATTGGGGTGACTTATCGCGTACAATACATCATTTAACGACTGTTAAATTTTTTCTAAGATAATTGAGCGCGTGCTATGAGTTTACCTGCCTGTCCCCCATGCCCCAAGTGTAAAGAAAATTATACGTACCAAGATGGTGATTTACTGATTTGCCCGATGTGTGGCTTTGAAGCAGAACAGCAGGCATGGCAAGCGGGCGAAACCGAAGCAGCCAGCGAACAAGTTATTAAAGATGCCGTCGGCAATGTGTTACAAGATGGGGATAGTGTGACGGTTATTAAAGACTTAAAAGTCAAAGGCGCAAGCACGCCCATTAAAGTTGGCACCAAAGTCAAATCCATTCGCCTGCTCCATGATGCGCCCGATGATCATGATATTGATTGTAAAATTGACGGTTTTGGCGCCATGAAACTCAAATCCAGCGTCGTCAAAAAAGCTTAGTTTGGGGAAGGGTTTAGGCACTATTCGGGGCTTTGTGTTTACAACAGACATTGACACCCAAAGCTTATCTTTTTTTATGACCTCCCAAAAGCTGTCACAATAAATTCAGTAGGTGATTGTAGAAAAATACGTTACAATAAGGCTATTTTTCTACAAATTTAATCATATACTTTTTTGTTAGTAGGTAATTGTGACCGCCTTATCTCATATTCGTAATTTTTCTATTATTGCCCATATTGACCACGGTAAATCCACGCTTGCCGACCGTATTATCCAAATGTGTGGTGGTCTACAAGCACGTGAAATGCAGGCGCAAGTACTTGACTCGATGGATATTGAGCGCGAGCGCGGTATTACCATTAAAGCCCAATCTGTCACGCTGTATTATAACCACCCAAACGGTGACAAATACCAATTTAACTTTATTGATACCCCAGGGCACGTCGATTTTTCGTATGAAGTATCGCGTTCACTGGCGGCTTGTGAAGGCGCTTTACTGGTGGTTGATGCCGCGCAAGGCGTAGAAGCGCAGTCGGTTGCCAACTGTTATACCGCGATTGAGCAAGGTCTTGAAGTATTACCGGTACTCAACAAGATTGACTTACCGCAAGTGGACCCCGAGCGTGTGATTCAAGAAATCGAAGATATTATCGGGATTGAAGCGATGGATGCACCGCGCGTGTCTGCCAAAACAGGCGTGGGCGTGGATGATTTGCTACAAGCGATTGTTGAGCGTATTCCCGCGCCTGAAGGCGACCGTGATGCGCCTTTGCAAGCGTTAATTATTGACTCATGGTTTGACAATTATCTTGGCGTTGTGTCACTGGTACGTGTGCGTCAAGGCACGCTCAAAAAAGACGATAAAATCCATATCAAATCCACCAAAGGCACGCATATTGTGACATCGATTGGGGTATTCACCCCAAAATCGTTTGAGACCAATATCTTAGAAGCCGGTGAAGTGGGCTTTGTGATTGCCGGTATCAAAGACATTGGCGGCGCGCCTGTGGGTGATACCATTACCCTTGCCAAAACCCCAGATGTAGACAGCATACCAGGGTTTAAAAAGGTCAAGCCACAAGTCTATGCCGGTATGTTCCCTGTCGATTCGAGTGACTTTGAGGCGTTTCGTGAAGCGCTACAAAAACTGCAAGTCAATGACGCTGCGTTGTTTTTTGAGCCTGATACCTCTGATGCCCTTGGGTTTGGTTTTCGCTGTGGTTTCTTGGGGATGCTCCATATGGAAATCATCCAAGAACGTCTTGAGCGTGAATACGATTTAGATTTGATTACCACCGCCCCGACCGTTATCTACGAAATCAAAAAACGCAATGGTGAAATTATCCAAATCGATAACCCATCAAAAATGCCTGACCCAGGTCTGATTGATGAGTTTCGTGAGCCGATTGCGCGCTGTCACATTCTGGTGCCACCCGATTATTTGGGTAACGTGATGACATTATGTATCGAGCGTCGTGGTATCCAAGTCGATATGAAGTTCATGGGACAGCAAGTGCAGTTGACCTTTGATATTCCGATGGGTGAAGTGGTCATGGACTTTTTTGACCGCCTAAAATCGGTGTCACGTGGCTTTGCGTCACTAGATTACGGCTTTGAGCGCTTTGAAACAGATAAACTGGTGCGGGTAGATGTACTCATTAATGGCGAAAAAGTTGATGCGCTGGCGATGATTTGCCATGCTGAGCAAGCGCGCTATCGCGGTAATCAGCTGGTTGAAAAAATGAAAGAATTGATTCCGCGTCAAATGTTTGATGTGGCTATTCAAGCGGCGATTGGTAGCCAAATCATTGCTCGCAGTACCGTCAAAGCCATGCGTAAAGACGTACTTGCCAAATGTTATGGCGGTGACGTGTCACGTAAGAAAAAACTACTGTCAAAGCAAAAAGAAGGTAAAAAACGCATGAAGCAAGTGGGGCGTGTTGAGATTCCACAAGAAGCATTTTTGGCGGTATTAAAAGTGGATAATCAGTCGTAGAGGCAAGTATGGATTTTGATTTTAATTTGATTCTTGTCCCTGCGACCTTGATTTTGGGCGCTATTTGGCTACTGGATAAATTGGTACTAAAGCAAAAGCAAAGCAAAGGATTGGAGAAATCGACTGCGCCGGTGCGATGGGCGTATGATTTTTTCCCGATTTTAGCGATTGTGCTCGTAGTGCGCTCGTTTTTGATTGAGCCGTTTAATATTCCATCATCGTCGATGGTGCCAACCCTGTATACGGGTGACTTTATTGCGGTCAATAAATACGCATATGGTATCCGTTTGCCACTGGTGAATACCAAAGTGCTTGATTTAGGCGCGCCGCAGCATGGTGATGTGGTGGTATTTCGCTATCCTGAGAACCCAAAAATTTATTATATCAAGCGGGTGATTGGTGTGGGTGGTGATACGGTGAGCTTTAACAACGGGCAGTTAAGCGTCAATGGCAAAGCGATTGCGACCACGCCAGCGAATTTTACCCCTGACCCTAAGATGACAGCGCAGCTCTATCCGCCAGGTAAAACCGAGACCGGTGAGCTTGTGACAGCTGAACAAGCAGCGCAACTGGGCAATCAAGAAGAACAAACAGCCCAGTATGTGCAAGAATCGCCCAGTAGCAATCATCAACATTTGGTGCGCTATTTGGGTGACAAAAATTGGTTTCAATATGCCAGCTTTTTGCAGCAAGCCTCACCTCAATTGATGGTAAGCCAAGGTCAACAATGGCAAATCAAAGTGCCTGAAGGACACTATTTTGTGATGGGCGATAACCGTGATCGCAGTGCTGATGGTCGTTTTTGGGGGTTTGTACCTGATGAGAACCTAGCGGGTAAAGCCGTGTATGTGTGGACGCACAAAGCCAGTGGATTAAGTCTACCCACCTTTAATCGCAATGGCGCAATACACTAACCGCTTGCTTTAAAAAATTGGATATCAAAGCCTTTGTTGTTGAGAATATTTAATTAACTAAAGCTTACATTAACCTATCTTGAGCGATGATAAAAGGAGAATACGGCATGAACCTACCAAGTCATCAGCGCGGCGCCAGCGTCACGGGTATCGTGATTATGATTGTACTCATCGTCGTGTGTGCCAAACTCGGTTTAGCTATTATCCCTGCCCAAGTCGGTCACTACCAACTCAAAAAATCGTTGGCTTTTGAACTCAAAAAGTCCAATGACAACAAAGAAAGTGTCAAAGATTTTTTAGGTAACGTCAATTCCCAATGGAATATTAACGGTCTCAGCCAAAAGGCAGAGGACGTCGTGGAAGTGGTGGATAATACGCCAGGTGCGATGTCAGTGAAACTGACATACGATGAAGCAAGCAACTTTTTAGGTAACGTCGATATCGTCAATCGCTTTGAAGATACCATTAGCGCAGAAGATGCCAAAGTCGCCAAGCAATAGTTATTAGTTATTAGTTATTGAGCTTGTAGCCCCAATCTTAAGTAAGTGATAGCCATGTGATGATTTAAATGGCGAATACTTTTCTAACAATTTGAAGCAGATGAATTTACCAATCACTATCCCTACCTTTAATCTCAAAAAACTACCGCCACAAGTGCGTCAATTAACCGCGCTGTTTTATCAAATGGGTTATCAGTTTGATAATGTGAATTTACCCATTATGGCACTCATGCATCGCTCATTTGATAGCGAACACAATTACGAGCGATTAGAGTTCTTGGGAGATGCATTGCTCGGTGTGATCATCGCAGAGGCCTTGTTTTTGCGCTATCCCGACTATAATGAAGGTCGGCTCAGTCGCTTACGTGCATCGCTTGTGCGCGAAGAAACCTTGGTGATTATCGCAAAGCAGCTCAATTTGTCAGATTATTTGATTTTAGGGGTGGGCGAGCGTAAAGGTGGCGGTCGTCAACGCGCCTCAATCTTGGCAGATAGCGTTGAAGCCTTGATTGGCGCCATCTATCTTGATAGTCAAAATTTTGATACGGTTAAGGCTTGTGTGCTGGCGTGGTTTGAAGATTTGTTCGAAAAAGTGAAAGAACAAAAAGTGCTAAAAGATGCCAAAAGCCGTTTACAAGAGCTGTTGCAAGCACACCAACTTGCGCTGCCCCGCTATGAAGTGACCGAAACCATTGGCAATGCCCCCAATCAAATTTTTGTGGTCAGCTGCCAAGTCGACATTGTTTTTGACAATAAAACCGCCAAACCCATAGCACCGACCCAAGCTTTAGTCACAGCACAAGGGGAAAGTCGCCGTATTGCCGAGCAGCGCTGCGCCGAAGCCATGCTGGCTAAAATCAGTGATTTGTTACCCCCGCTGCGCTAATTTGCCGACCTGCCATACCGTCAACACCCAAATTTGCTGAAATGCTTACTGAAATTTGCTCAAAACTATTCTACAATAATTTGTACCCTTTAAACCAATGTTGAGATCCCACTTTATGTCTAACCAAGCAGACGCTACCCAACAAACAACCACTGACCCAGCTGTCGACAATCCATCAGCGGACAACAACCAGGATGTTATCAGTCAATTCTTCAGTGGGCAAAGTGAAGCAGCGCCCGTGCGCGCAGTGGATTTTCGCACGGGTTATGTAGCCATTGTCGGACGTCCAAACGTGGGTAAATCAACGTTAATGAATCATGTGTTGGGTCAAAAATTGTCGATTACCTCGCGAAAACCCCAAACCACCCGCCATCGCATTATGGGAATTTTGACCAACGAGCAACTACAAGCAATTTTTGTTGATACCCCAGGTATCCATGGCCGCGAAGTGCGCGCTATCAATGAGCGTATGAATAAAGCCGCAACCTCGGCTTTGGCAGACGTTGATGCGGTATTGTTTGTGATTGATAGCCTAAAATGGGTGGAAGATGATGAGCTGGTGTTTGCCAAAGTGCAAAATTTGGGTGTCCCTGTGATTGCAGTGATTAATAAAAGCGACACCATTAAGGACGAAGCTCAGCTGTTCGCGCTACTACAAAAACTGCATGACACCCAAGTATTTAGTGATATCGTGCCCGTATCTGCATTACGGGCGCATAACTTAGATGAGCTAGTACGAGTCATCGGTAAGCACTTACCAATTGCAGCACCAATCTATGATGCAGAGCAAGTCACTGACCGTTCAGAACGCTTTTTAGCCAGTGAAATCATTCGTGAAAAAGTGATGCGCGCATCGGGCGATGAGATTCCTTACGATTTAACGGTGCAAATTGATACCTTTAAGGATGAGCCCGCGCATCAAGACCCAAAAACAGGCAAATGGCGTAAAGCCGTGACCTTCATCGATGCCACGATTTTTGTCGAGCGTCAAGGTCAAAAGGTGATTGTCATCGGTGATAAAGGCGAAAAAATCAAACAAATCGGCATCGAAGCGCGCCAAGACATGGAAAAAATGTTTGATAAAAAAGTGATGCTAACACTGTGGGTGAAAGTCAAAAAAGGCTGGTCAGATGATGAGCGTGCGCTAACGAGCTTGGGCTACTAGGCTATAGGCTACTATGCGCAATCAACTGCTAACAGGTTATATTCTGCACCAAAAGCCGTATGGTGAAAGCCGTAGTTTAATTTACCTGTTTAGTGAAGAATGGGGCGTAGTACATGGTATCGGTAAAAAAAACTTACCGCTATTTATCCCCATACAATTTTTTGGCAATGGTAAAAATAGCCTAAAAACCTTTAGTCAAAGCCAGATTTTGCAAAATCACATTATCCTCACCGGACAAAGCCTGTATGCAGGCATGTATCTCAATGAAATTTTGCAAAAACTATTGCCTGTTGAAGAGCCGTTTGCTGAGATATGGCAAGCATACCAGCAGTGCGTTGCAAACATGGCAACGCTGTTTGTCGACCCAGCGCAATCGCCATATGATATGACCCGTTTAAAGTGGTATTTAAGACGCTTTGAAAATGTATTGTTTGAACAATTAGGCTATGGGTTCGATTTTGCTAAAGATGCGTTAGGGGATTTAATAATCCTATCGCAGCATTATCAATACCAACTACAGCAGGGATTTATGCCAGTTTTACCCTTGGATAAAACCGACATAGCATTAACAGGTGAGCAGCTGCTAACTTGGTATCAATGTTTGCAAGATGAAACGATGTTTAACCAAATGATGCAACAAGATTTTGATTTAGCCAAACAATTGGTCAATAGCATCAGTGCGATGCACCGCCATTTGATGGATAATTTACTCAATTATCAAACCTTGCAAAGCCGAGAACTTTGGCAGCAGCTTACCCAATATCAATAAGCTTACTCAGTATCAATCATAGACAAAATAGGGAATGTCATGACCAGCAATCAACCCTTACTTGGTGTCAATATCGACCATATTGCAACCTTGCGTCAAGCGCGTGGCGTGGCGTATCCCGATCCTGTGGCAGGTGCGTTAATTTGTGAGCAGGCGGGGGCGGATGGTATTACGCTGCATTTGCGTGAAGATCGTCGTCACATTCAAGATGATGATGTTTATCGGCTCGCCAAAGTCATAACCACTCGTATGAACCTTGAAATGGCAGTCACTGACGAGATGGTAGCGATAGCCTGTGATGTTAAGCCAGCTTGGGTGTGCTTTGTCCCTGAAAAACGCCAAGAACTGACCACCGAAGGCGGGCTTGATGTGATTGGTAATCAGCACAAAATAGCCAGTGCGATTCAACAGTTACATCAAGTCGGCACTCAAGTATCACTATTTATTGATCCAGAGTTGGCACAAATTGATAAAAGCATTGCGCTCGGGGCAGATGCCATTGAACTACACACAGGCGCTTATGCTGACTATTGTTTGCAACATGACCAAGTTAAAATTAGCCATGAAATCACCCGTATCAAAACAGCCGTGACTCATGCCCACGAGGCAAAAGCAAGTTTACTGGTCAATGCAGGGCACGGTCTTACCCGTGACAACGTTGCACCCATTGCTGATATTGATGGCATCCATGAACTAAACATCGGTCATGCCATTATTGCAGACAGTGTGTTTATGGGACTTAGCGAAGCGGTGAGCGCAATGAGAAAAGCATTTACAGCAAAAGCCTAGCTATTAGGGGCAATTAAATTGTTCAACTGAGTAGGGCTTATATTTAATAATGCCTGTTTTACTAAAACTTACCTTTAGTCGATTATCGACCTTACCATCTAAAGGGCAGTATTGAATATTACCCATATAACCAATGGGTCTAGCGTTTTCTGGCTTAAAAATAATATAGTTGTTATTCAGCGAGATATTTGCCGTCAGCACCCCCCAGGACAAATCTAACGTAAGCTGATGATTGAGTTTATCTACCGCTGCCTCATAGCTGTTATTGTTATTTTTATCGATAAAGCTAATCAGCTGATGACCGCCAGTTGTCACGCAAGCCAAGTTATCATTGGCGACACAGGCTATCACAGGGTTTTGATAAATCAACGCCTCTTGTTTTGCACTGCTTAAAAAATTCATTAAGCTTGAAGCGGTGCTTTTTGCTTCCATTTGCTTTAAGCTGTTGGTAATAGTAATCGAAGCCATCGCTACGATGATAGATAAAACAGTCAAAACGACGACTGTTTCAATTAAAGTAAACCCCTGTCTTTTTATTGAGAATACGTTGGCTTTCGAATCATTCATGCTATTAAAGCTACCGGTTAAGTGATGATGGGATAACACAATAAAGGACTTTAGTTCATTATTATATAGAGTTCAAAAGAATTAACAAACAAATATTGAACTATAAGGTAAGGCTGGTGGCTAGAAAGTGAATGAAAGCGACTAAACGACTGATGTTATCAGGTAATGGAATGTCTATTCTAGATAGTAAGGATTTCATAGGCACAGATGGGTTTAAATGTTCAAATACCTATTGTTACTGGTTCTAAAACATTATTGAGAAAAAACTGTTGTGCCTGAAACGTAAATGTCTCATTTATTTAGTAAGTGAATGTCACTAGAATGTATCATTTAGTGACAGTATGAATTTAAGATATGGTAAATTTAAATAGACTGTATTAAAATCCTTTTCGAGAGAAGTGTATAGTTTTGATGTGTAATGTCGAATCATGATGGTTGTTGAATTCTTAGTATCGAGCGTAAGCGATTAGCTTGGCTACTAAAAAATAAAAATATAACATATTGTGATGTTCGTGTAATATTGTGTAGCAATGTAAAAAAAAGAGTTGTAAACACAATTTTTAGGCGTTAAGCTATATTTAACAAGTTCATAAAGTACATGTGTTTTGATGTGTTATTTTGTGAATTAACTGTCAAGTTATTTTAATTTAAAATAAGCGAATCCTTTGGAGGACTTCTATGAAGCTAAATAAAATCGCTCTAGCAGTTGTTGCTGCAGCTGTTATGCCAGTAGCCGCTAACGCAGGCGTTACTGTTACACCTTTACTACTAGGTTATCATTATGTAGACGGCATCGGCAAAACTGAAGACAAACAAGGCGAACAATTTTTTGGTGCTCACCAAGATAACGACTTATACACTGGTGCAGGTATTGGTATCGAATTGACACCAACTATCGCGCTTGAATTAGAATACGGTGAAACTGATTCTGATGTATTGACTGGCAATGGTAATAAAGTTAACGGATGGGATTTTAAACAAAAATCATACTCAGGTAACTTTACTATCGGTACTGAAACCTTCAGTGGCTATACTAATAGTCCATTCAAGCCATATGTGTTAATTGGTGCAGGTCAATCTAAAACTTCTTTAGTCAATGGTGACAACAAATATACTTCTAAAGACACTATCGGTAACTTAGGTCTTGGTGCTTACTACCGAATCAATGACGCATTAAGCTTACGTGGTGAAGGTCGTGCGATCTATAACTTCGATAATGATTGGTGGGAAGGTCTAGCGTTAGCAGGTCTTAACGTGGTTCTAGGTGGTCACTTGGCACCAGCCGCCCCAGTAGTTGAGCCTACACCTGTTGAGCCAATCGTTGTGACTGATGGTGATGACGACCAAGATGGCGTACCAAATAGCGTTGACAAATGCCCAGGTACACCATTAAACGTTGTTGTAGATGCTGATGGTTGCCCACGTGAAATCCCAATTGACGATGCGTTGCGTATGGAATTACGTGTATTCTTTGACAATGACAAAACTGTCATCAAAGATCAGTACAAACCAGAAATCCAAAAAGTTGCTGAAAAAATGAATGAATATCCAAATTCAACAGCTTCTATTGAAGGTCATGCTTCAAAAACTGGTCCATCTGCGCGCTATAACCAACGTTTGTCTGAAGCACGTGCAAATGCGGTTAAATCAATGTTAGTTAACCAATTTGGTGTTGCACCACAACGTATTAGCACAGTGGGTTACGGTTATGACCGCCCAATCGCAGACAATAATACTGCTGAAGGTCGTGCAATGAACCGTCGTGTATATGCTATCATCACTGGTAACAAATCTGGTACAACCGTTCAAACTAAAGACATGAACGTACAATAATTAGCTATTAAATATAAAAAGCTACCCTCGTTGGTAGCTTTTTTTATTTTTATTATCAGCTATAAACTCAACTTAGATAAATTTAATCTATTTTTAATGATAAGATGTTATACTACCGCGTGTTTTAATTTCCCTTCCTAGCCGAATTTTCAAGAGCTATTTTTTTATGTCAGATTCAATCAAAAATCTTCGCAATATTGCGATTATTGCCCACGTTGACCATGGTAAAACTACTTTAGTCGATAAACTGTTACAACAATCTGGTACTTTTGGTGAGCGTGCCGCAGAAGTTGAACGTGTCATGGACTCTAACGCATTAGAGCAAGAGCGTGGTATTACCATTTTAGCCAAAAATACGGCGATCAAATGGACCAATCCTAAAGACGGCGTTGAATACCGTATTAACATCGTCGACACCCCCGGTCACGCCGACTTCGGTGGTGAAGTTGAACGTGTGATGTCGATGGTTGACTGTGTGTTGTTATTAGTTGATGCCGTTGATGGTCCTATGCCACAAACCCGTTTTGTGACCTCAAAAGCATTTGCCCGTGGCTTAAAGCCAATCGTGGTTATCAATAAAATTGACAAACCAAGCGCCCGTCCAGACTGGGTCATGGATCAGGTGTTTGATTTGTTTGATAATTTGGGTGCGACAGATGAGCAGCTAGATTTTCCAATCGTTTATACCTCTGCCATGAATGGTATTGCAGGGTTAGCGCCTGACGAGCTTGCAGAAGATATGCAGCCATTGTTTGAAACCATCGTTAATGTTGTTGAGCCACCACAGGTGGATACGGACGGTCCATTCCGTATGCAGATTTCAAGCCTTGATTATGATAACTTCAAAGGTTTGATTGGTATCGGTCGTATTCAGCGTGGGTCAGTTAAAACCAATACGCCTGTAACAATTGTTGATAAAGAAGGTAATAAACGCAACGGCCGTATCCTACAAATCATGGGTTATCATGGTCTTGACCGTATCGAAGTACCTATGGCACAGGCAGGTGATATTGTATGTATCACAGGTATCGATGCGTTAAATATTTCTGATACTATCTGTGATCCACAAAACGTGGAAGCCTTACCACCGCTAAGTGTCGATGAGCCAACCGTATCGATGACTTTCCAAGTCAACAACTCACCATTTGCGGGTAAAGAAGGTAGATTTGTAACGTCGCGCAATATTCGTGAGCGCCTAGAACGTGAGTTAATTCATAACGTGGCACTTCGCGTGGAAGATACCGACAGTCCTGATAAATTTAAAGTATCAGGTCGTGGAGAACTTCACTTGTCTGTATTGATTGAGAATATGCGCCGTGAAGGTTTTGAACTGGGTGTGTCACGTCCAGAAGTGATTGTTCGTGAAATCGAGGGTGAGAAACAAGAGCCATTTGAAAATGTGATTTTTGATGTTGAAGAACAGCACCAAGGCGCGGTAATGGAGCAAATGGGCTACCGTAAAGGCGAATTGACCAATATGGAAGTTGACGGCAAAGGTCGTATCCGTATTGAAGCGGTAGTACCGTCACGTGGTTTGATTGGTTTTCGCTCTGAGTTCTTAACCATTACCTCAGGTACCGGTATCATGACCTCAAGTTTCTCACATTATGGTCCTGTCAAAACAGGCGATGTGGCAAAACGCCAAAATGGTGTGTTGATTTCTATGGTGAATGGTACTGTATTGGGCTATGCGCTATTTAACCTTCAAGAACGTGGTCGTATGTTTGTATCACCGCAAACTGAAGTCTATGAAGGTATGATTGTTGGTCAAAACTCACGTAGCGATGACATGGTAGTCAATCCAACCAAAGCAAAACAGTTGACGAACGTGCGTGCCAGTGGTACCGATGATGCGATTATTTTAACGCCGCCAATCATTTTTACCCTTGAACAAGCGCTTGAATTTATTGAAGATGATGAGCTGGTTGAGGTGACACCAAAATCAATTCGTCTACGCAAAAAATACTTGACTGAAAATGAGCGTAAACGTAACGGTCGTAAATAATAGCAGATTTAAGCTATAAAATTTTGAAAAAGCCTAACATTTATTTACAAAAAGCTTGTACCTGTTACGAGCTTTTTTAATTTAATCTACACACTGGCAAAGTAAAGGTTTAAAATTTTACACAATTCCTTATGATGATAAGGGCTTTTTAGTCAACGATTGTAGCAACTATTTTGAAGGTAGGAGAAGTAATATGAGTATGATGTCAGAATTTAAAGAGTTTGCCCTCAAAGGTAACGTGATGGATTTGGCAGTGGGTGTCATCATCGGTGGCGCATTTGGTAAAATCACTACGTCGTTGGTAGAAGATATTATTATGCCGATTATCTCTGCGATTATGGGCGGCAGAATCGACTTTACCAATATGTTCGTGGTATTAGGTGATGTACCTGCAGGCACCGCTATGACGTATGATGCACTGAAAAAAGCTGGCGTGCCTGTGTTCGCTTATGGTAATTTTGTCACCATCTTAATCAACTTTATTATTTTGGCATTTATCATTTTTATGTTGGTGAAAGCCATGAACCGCCTACGCCGTCAAAGCGAAGCGCAAGAAGCGGCTGCACCAGAACCTTCAGAAGAAGTACTATTGCTACGTGAAATCAGCAGTAAATTAAGCAAATAACGGTTTGTGCCCACGCTGATAGATTAAAATTTCAGCCCATGTTATTTATAAATGAAAAAAAGCCTCCATGATAACTGGGGGCTTTTTATTGATTGCTAGTCAATCTACATTTTTTATCTATAGATATTCATCAGCTAACGACAGTAAGGCAAGTTATGACAAAGCGGGTAATCGTGCTTGGTGCAGGGGTGGTGGGTGTCACCACTGCTTGGCAGCTTCGACAAGCAGGGTTTGAGGTAACGGTAATCGAGCGTGAAAGTAGCGCTGCATTGTCAACATCGTTTGCCAATGGTGGGCAAATATCTGTGTCACATGCTACGCCTTGGGCAAACCCTGATACACCCTATAAAGCGCTAAAATGGTTATTGCGAGAAGATGCGCCATTGTTGTTTCGCTGGCGTCGGTTGTTGGGTTTGCCGGGCAATGCGGGACAAGATACAGCCCCTGATATGGCGCTATGGCGTTGGGGTTGGCAGTTTTTGCAGCAGTGCAATGCGAAAAGTGCCGATGCTAATTTGGTGCAGATGGTCAATTTAGGATTATACTCTCGGCAAGTACTGGGGGAAGTCAGGGCGCAAACAGGCATTGATTATGACTGTCTAACACGCGGTATTATGCATTTTTATACCGATCATGCTGAGTTTCAAGCAGCGATAGCACCCACTAAGCGGATGCAGCAATTGGGTTGTGATCGGCAAGTGATTAGTGTGGATAAAGCGATACAATTAGAGCCTGCGTTAACTGGTATTGGCAAAGAATTGGTTGGGGCGACTTATACCGCACTTGATGAATCAGGGGATGCCCAAAAATTCACCCATCGCTTGGCCGCACTTTGTCAACAGCAAGGGGTAACATTTTTATTTAATACCGCCATCAAACGACTTATTTATCATAACCAACACATTGACGGTGTGGAAGTAATGTCCGTTGACAGCAAAGATAATGCCGCTTTGCCAGCGCAGTCACAGATACTGTCCGCGGATGCTTATGTACTGGCGTTAGGGAGTTATAGTCCTGCCTTAGTCAAAGCATTGGGTATCAATTTACCCATCTATCCTGCCAAAGGCTATTCAGCCACGTACCCCGTGTTGCGACCCGATGAGACACCTTATGTGAGCTTGATTGATGATGAGTTTAAACTGGTATACTCGCGCTTAGGCGATCGCTTGCGAGTAGCAGGAACGGCTGAATTTAACGGTTTTAACCTTGAGCTAAATCCCGTTCGTTGCCAAGCGATTACGCGGCGGGTAAGAGAGGTGTTTGGGGATGCGGTAGATTTGACTCAGCCAAATTATTGGACAGGGCTGCGACCGATGACACCGTCAAATGTGCCGATTATCGGTCGCGCGGTCAATCGCCAAGGACGTATTGATAATTTGTATCTCAACACCGGACATGGCACTTTGGGCTGGACGCACTCGAACGGCTCAGCAAAAGCGATTGCTGATATCATGCAAGGACGTCAGCCACAAGTAAATTTTAACTTTGTGGGCTTGCAGGATTAAGGGATTGGGTTGGGATGCTGGCAGATTTTGGAAAGGTCACAGTAAAGGTCGAGCCTTTGCCAACTGTGGAGGTGATATCAAGAGTGGCATGGTGCTGATACAAGACATGTTTGACAATTGCTAACCCCAAACCGGTACCCCCTGTCTCACGGCTTCGACCCGTGTCCACGCGATAAAAACGCTCGGTTAAGCGCTGAATATGGCGCTGCTCGATACCAATGCCATTGTCGGTCACGCTAAAACATACCCCCGCGTCATACTCATGCCAGCTAATACTAATCTCACCACCTTTGGGGGTGTATTTCATGGCATTGGTAATCAAGTTACTGAGCGCACTTCGCAGATAATCTTCATAACCCAAAATATGTAACGTGCTGTCGATATGCAAATGAATCATATGGTCGTATGACTTGTTGTACATCTGCGCATCGTCAAATAATTGCATCAGCATTTTGGGAATATCAATGTCTTTGGGCTCAGCGGGCTTTTCATCATTTTCCAACCTAGATAATAATAGTAAGTCATTGATGATGTTATTCATGCGCTGACTTTGCTGCATCATCTGAGTAAACGCGCGAGCAATACGCGGATCTAACTCAGGCTGTTCACTCAAAGTCTCCACATACCCCATGATGACGGTAAGCGGCGTGCGAAGTTCATGCGAAACATTTGCCACAAAGTCTTTTCGCATCTGTTCTAAGTGCTGAAAACGGGTGACATCATAAATCAGCAGTAATTTTTCTTGCCCAAATTTGGTAATCTTGCACTGCACATAGCGCTCGATATTAGACGGGTTATGGATACGCACACCATCTGGATAGTCTTCAATGTGGTGATAATATTGATGAAAAAGCGGGTTGCGAATAATGGTCAACACATTGCGACCTTGGTCGGGCGCTTTAAATTGAAAAAGCCGCTCGGCAGAGTTGTTCCACCATTCGATACAGTCATTTTTGTCAATCAGAATAATCGAGTCTTGCAATGCGCTCAGCGAGTCGCGCACTTTTTGCACTAGCGAAACGGTTTGCTGATGCGCCAATTTCTCTTGGCGATTGACTTGGTAGATATTGCTGGCAACGACACTAAGGTTGGACTCAAATGCAGGCGGCGGCTCATCGGGGTTTTTGTTGTACCATGCTTTAAAGCGTTGTATCGACCATAAAAAATATAGCTGATACAGGCAAAGCCCTATCGCCAGTCCCCAACCCCAAAACCCTAATAGCCCGCCAATGAGCAGCCCCGCAACCCCAACTGTCACCACGGGTAAAATGCTCGCCCACATATTAATTTTTCTAGCGTCCATTGAGAAAGCTTACTATAGCGAAGTTGGGATAAGTTGGCAAAAATTTCAATGCGATTAATCAGACTATTGTTAGTCGATTTTATTAGAAAAGCGATAGCCTGTGCCACGTACAGTTTGGATATAGTCCGCAAACCCAAATGGCTCAAGCACTTTACGCAGGCGGCGGATATGCACGTCAATGGTACGATCTTCGACATACACATTGCCACCCCAAACTTGATCGAGTAGCTGGGTACGGGTATAAGCGCGCTCAGGATGACTCATAAAGAAAGCAAGTAGCCGATACTCTGTCGGTCCGATATCCACCGCTTTGTTATTGGCACTCACGCGCTGGCTGGCAGGGTCTAGTGACAAGCCGCCTACGTCAATGGGTTTTTCGCCTGACAATGCGCTACTACGGCGCAATACCGCTTTGATACGGGAAACCAATTCACGGGTGGAAAACGGCTTGGTGATATAGTCATCTGCCCCTGCATCAAGTCCTTGAACTTTGTTGTCTTCTTCGCCTTTGGCGGTGAGCATGATGATAGGAATTTCAGAGAGCATTTCATCTTTCTTTAGGCGGCGGCATAAATCAATACCTGATAGCCCATTGGGTAACATCCAATCTAATAAGATGAGGTTGGGGCGATGATCGACCGCCAAATGGTGGGCTTGAGAGACTTCTGAGGCTTGCAAACAATCAAATCCTGCCATCTCTAATGTGGTTACGATCATTTCTCGAATGGCAGGCTCATCTTCCACTACCAAAATAGTTTCATTTTTCATAAATTTCTCAAGCGATAAAATAGGCAACTGTTTGTCAAAATAATTTTATGACAATAATATTACAATGCCCATATTACAACTTCAGAATATGACAAAAAAATGACAATGATAAGCTTTTATGGCTTTTATTTGTGGTATCGTAAAAAATTCGGCGTTTCACTCAATTTTTATGACTTAACACAGGTCGCATCATAGTTCAAAAATAAAATTTATCGGACCATCATTGCAACTGCTGACTTGCATATCTGCGCCAAATTCGCCTGTTTGCACAGCGGCATATTGCGTCTTGGCATACGCTACTATCTGCGCAAACAAAGCTTTGGCAGTGTCGGGCGCCATCGCGGGCTTAAAATCAGGACGTCTACCCGATTGGGTATTGGCAAGGAGGGTAAACTGCGACACTAACAATAAGCCGCCATTAACCTCTTGCACGTTTTTATCCATTTTGCCTAGCTCATTTTCAAATACGCGATAGGTGAGGATTTTATCAATTATTTTTTGCCCCATCGCGAGCGTATCATCATGCCCAAGGCCAAGGTAAACAAGTACGCCGTGTGCAATCTCGCCGACGATTTGTTGTTGGTGAGGCGCTTGGCCAACTTCTACTTTGGCAAATTTTACCCGTTGTAGTACTGCTTTCATGATTTTTCCTATCCATCAGTTTAAGCGTAAGCGGCTTAACTTAAAAGCTAGCTTGTCGCTTAACTCGTAGCCCAGTGTTTAATATACCGTGATTCTAAGGGGGATTTTGATTATAATAAGCCAACTTTAAAATGCCAATCTCGAGTAACTTATGACCTTGTTTACGACGTTACAATCGCTTGTCCCACAACAAAAAATCAGTGAAATCGCAGGTCGTCTTGCCCAAAGCCGTCATCCGATGGTGAAAAAAACCTTTATTCGTACCTTCGCTTCGGTATATGGCATCAAGCTAGAGGAATATGCGCGCGGTAGTTTTTCTCAGTATGACAGTTTTAATGATTTTTTTACCCGTGAGCTCAAAGATGGCGCGCGCAAGATTGATGATGACCCAGATGCGCTGATCTGTCCTGCAGATGGCATGATATCGCAATTGGGGCAAATCGATAAAGACCAAATCCTGCAAGCCAAAGGCAAATCGTATGAAGTCGGGCAATTGCTCGCCGATTATGAACTTGGCAAAGCCATGCAAGAGGGAAGTTTTGTCACCGTGTATTTGGCACCGACCAATTATCACCGCGTGCATATGCCGTTTGACGGTACCTTGGTAGAAACCATCTATGTGCCAGGACAGTTATTTTCGGTCAATAATGAGACCGCTGAAAACATTACCGATTTGTTTGCGCGTAACGAGCGCTGCGTGTGTGTGTTTAATACCGAATTTGGTAAAGCTTGCGTTGTGCTAGTCGGGGCGATGATTGTAGCAGGGATTGAAACAGTGGCCACAGGTAAAATCAAACGTAGCGATCGCGTGCAGCGTCAAACCCATCACATGACGCTGAAAAAAGGCGATGAACTTGGGCGGTTTTATTTGGGCTCAACGGCGATTGTGATATTACCAAAATCAGCGGGCATGGCTTGGGGCGCAGGTCTTTATAATTCAGTGCCAGTGACAATGGGGCAACGTCTCGGTACTTTTTTGCAGTAAGCTGTCAAGGTATTTGCTAAAAAAGGTAGCAAAGGCTGCCTTTTTTATGCTGTGTTTTAGCCAATCTGCATGGTTGATTGCTCACATAAACTAAACGATAACGAAAAATATTTTAGGAAAATTTGTTTATAATAGCCGACTTATGATTTTTGCCTGCTTTTTTATTTAGACACGCTTTTTTATTTAAATTGATCACTATGAACCTACCGCAAACACCGCAACCACAGCCATCGCATGACTTAGACTATCCGACAGTTTGGATTATGATTTTGGGGTTGATTATTGCCATCGGTCCGCTGTCGATTGATATGTATTTGCCGGCTTTGCCCAGTATGGCAAAAGATTTTGGCGTGGCAACGGCTTTTATGTCCAATTCGGTACCTGCCTATTTTGTGGGATTGGTAGTCGGGCAGTTGTTTTATGGTCCGATTTCGGATCGGATTGGGCGCATTAAGCCCTTGTATGTGGGCATGGTATTGTATGTGATTGCTTCGGTGATGTGCGCCACCACCACCAATGAATACGTGTTGTTTGTCTCACGAACGCTACAGGCATTAGGCGCGTGTGTGGGAACGGTGGTTTCACGGGCGATGATTCGTGACCGCTTGCATCCCAAGCAAATGGCAAAAGCATTTTCGCTGATGGTCCTAGTGATGGGGATTGCGCCGATTTTGGCACCAAGCCTAGGGTCGTTGCTGTTAAAAGTCGCCAGTTGGCGGGTGATTTTTTGGTTTTTGGCGGGGTTTGGTATTTTAAATATCGTGCTGACCCGGCTGTTTTTGCATGAAACCTTGACCGATGAGTTTCGCAACAACCGTCCGATGAATGACGTGCTCAGTCAATACTGGGATTTGCTCAAAGATACCCAGTTTAATTATCCTGCGATTGGCGCAGGGCTGCTGATGGGTTCGATGTTTGTGTATATCAGCGCGGCACCTGAGCTAATTATGGAAGGGTATGGGGTCACGCCGCAGCGTTTTAGCTGGATTTTTGGCATGAATGCGGCAGGTTTTATTGGGTTGACACAGGTCAACCAATGGCTGGTGAACCGTTATCGTCTAGTCAGCTTGCTGAGATTTGGGGCGGTGATGCAAGTAATCGCGGCGGCATGTTTGATGCTGCTAGGTTTGGTATTTGGCACGCAAGCTTGGCTGCCGTTGGTGCTCGCCAGTATTTTTTGTTGTATTGCAGGGTTAGGACTCACTCAGCCCAATTCAGGTGCCATTGCTTTGGCATTTCAAAAACGCCGCGCGGGCATGGCGAGTGCCTTGCAAGGCTCACTTAACTTTGTCGTCGGTATTTTTGGCGGCTTAGTATTAAATATCCTGCCCTTTAATCCCGTTGCCAAGCTAGGTATTACCATGTTTATATTGATGACTATTGGCGCATTTTTGGTATTTCAAATCGACAAAAATCTTGATGTGGCGGATGTGGACTAAGGATTAATCAAACCGATACACATCCATACCCAAACTAAAATGGGCAAAACTTTCATGCACGATACTCATCTTTGAGCCTGCGCCTGCCGCAAAAAATAACGGCAATAAATGTTCAGGGGTGGGGTGATTGTAATGAGCAAATGGATGCGCCCGCCAATCTAAAGCCGTTGGCATATGTTGTTTGAGTTGATGAATCAACCAATATTTAAATTCACGTGCCTCAGCATCCACCTCACCGCTATCAAACTGTACCTGCGCCAAATTATGGGTGACACTGCCAGAGCCGATGAGTAATACTTGCTCTGCCCGCAGCGGTGCCAATAAAGCCCCCAACTGAAAACACGCATAACTATCAAAATGCTGCGGTAGCGAAAGCTGCACAATCGGCACATCTGCCTGCGGATACAAATGCACCAGTGGCGACCATACCCCATGATCAAACGGACGCAGTCGATTGACGGACGTGCTAACGCCCAAAGCCTGCAACTGCTGTGCCAGCTGCTCAGCAATCAGGCTGTCGCCTTTGACAGGATAATCGATGGTATACAGCGCTTTTTGAAAGCCGCTAAAATCATGCCAAGTAGCGGGCGCCGCATTGCCATTGATTTCTAGATGCTGGCTTTGCCAATGCGCAGAGATGATGATAATCAAGCGTGGTTTTGGCAGATTTTGCCCAAATTTATTGAGCGCTTGGGTAGTGCGGTTGTTTTCGATAGCAATCGTCGGCGCCCCATGTGAAATAAACAGACTGGGCAAGGTATAAAGCGGGTACGGTGTTTTGGGTAAAAATGGCTGCAGGCTGATTGGTTGTTTTTCGGTTTTTTCCATCAATTTTCTTAAAGTTGCCGTGATAAATAGAAATGATAACGAATTAATAAGGATTAACTAAAAAGGATTAATAGGTTAAATAAGGGAAAAATTCGCAAAAACAAGCCATGTCAGCGATTTCATACATAATCAAACATAACAGGTTAACTGGAAAAACTTAAAAATAATCACCACGATGATACGGATGATGATGGATAATGGTCATAGCGCGGTACAGCTGCTCCATCAGTAGCACGCGCACGAGCGGATGCGGCAAGGTGAGATTGGACAGCGACCATTTGAATGTCGCATGGGCTAATACCTCTTTTGAAATGCCATCAGCACCCCCAATCACAAACGCCATGTCATCACCCAGCTGCATGGCTTCGCCAACTTTAGCCGCTAAATCTTCGGTTGATAGATTCTTACCGCGGACGTCTAGGCAAATCAGCTGCTCGCGCTTGCCTGCTGAATTTTTGGCTTGGTGCGCTTGCAAGATTAGCCCGCCTTCGGTGATGGCATATTTTTCAAGTTCGGCAGGCGAGGGGTTCTTGGTACGTTTGCAGGCGGGGATTTCAACGATTTCGGTGCTGAGCATGGGCTGAATACGTTTATAATAGTCGTCAAATCCCGTCTGCACCCAAGCTGGCATTTTTTGTCCAACGGCTAAAATTCTTGCTTTCATGGGTTCCCCTCTGTTATTTTTTTGACCAATCTATGTCGCTGTCTATATCACTGTGGTAATTCACCGTTAGCCATTGAACACTCGCTATCGAAGCCAGCTATATTAAGGCTTAATTCCAGCTATATTAAAGCTTAAAACGAACCATTTAAAAACCCACCATTTAAAAACGCTTGCAACGCACCCATATACAATGCGATAAATCCTAAATCAACCTAAGCTGAGCTAAAGCCTGAACTAAAGCTAAGCTAAGCAACAAAATTTTAACATGATTTTATCGCTGTGATGGATAATACTTCCCCTAGCATTTAACGAAGGTGATAAAATAATTTGCATGACAAAGTTTAAATGACAAATTTTAAATGATAAGAAAAGACGACAACAATATGAAAAATTGGCAAGATCCCAATGCCGCTGTTGAAGCAGCCAACTATGACAACCCGATTCCAAGCCGTGTACTGATTTTGCAAACCCTACTTGAGCGCGGACAAGCTACCCAACACGAGCTTGCGACGATTTTTGATTTAGATGACAACGAATACGACGCACTGGGCAACCGCTTAAAAGCCATGCTGCGGGATGGACAATTAAGCCGTGATGCCGACGGCGGCAATCCTTACATTTATCGCCCATTGACTGAGAACGATGCCGTGACTGGCGTGGTCGCTGCCCATGCCAAAGGCTTTGGCTTTGTCGTGCTTGAGGATATGCCAGATTTATTTTTGAATGAAACTGAAATGCGCTGGGTATTTCATGGCGATAAAGTAAAAGCCATCGCTACTAGTACTGACAACCGTGGTCGTATGATGGGTCGTGTGTTGTCAGTGGTATCCCATGCCCAGCTACAATATATCGGTAAACTTGCAAAAGATGACGATGGTTACTTTGTAGAACTCATTAGTCCAAACAATCATCAACCGATTACGGTGACGGAAGAAAACGTCGAAGCGCTACAACTCAAAATTGGCGACCCCGTCAAAGTCGATATCATCGACTATCCCACCCAACATGAATATGCGACGGGAAAAATTACTGAAAGCTTGGTCGATGATAACGAGCGTGAATTGATTATCAAAACCACGCTGCTAAATTACGATATTCCCCATGAGTTTAGCCCAAAAGTCATGCAGCAAGTCGATGCATACAAAGAGCCGACACAAAAAGACTATCAAGACCGTATCGACTTACGGGCGTTGCCGCTAGTCACCATTGATGGCGAAGACTCGCGCGACTTTGATGATGCCGTCTATGCCGAAAAACGTCGTGGCGGTGGCTACCGCTTGGTCGTCGCGATTGCCGATGTCAGTCATTATGTGACTGCCAACTCAGTACTTGATCAAGAAGCCTATGAGCGGGGTACATCAGTTTACTTCCCGCATTTTGTGGTGCCGATGCTACCTGAAAAACTCTCCAACGGGCTTTGCTCTTTAAACCCAAGTGTTGACCGCTTGTGTATGGTAGCCGACATCATACTATCGCGTAGCGGCAACGTGACCAGCTATGAGTTTTATCCAAGCGTGATGCACTCTCAAGCGCGATTGACTTATCACCAAGTCAATGATTATTTTGCCCAAGTTCAAGGGGAAACGCCCAAATCCGAAGTGCCTGTCACTATCACCGGTAATAAAGCGGTCAAAAAATCAATCGATGTGCTGTATGATTTGTACAAAGTGCTATTGGTCAAACGCGAACAGCGCCATGCGATGGAGTTTGAAACCCAAGAGACTTATATCAAGTTTGATGAAGCCGGCAAAATCAGCGCCATCGTGGCACGGACGCGTGGTGACTCGCATAAGCTCATCGAAGAGATGATGCTATTGGCAAATACCTGCGCGGCTGAGTTTTCGCTCAAGCATGAATTGCCAGTCTTGTATCGCAATCATGATACCCCAGAGGCAGAAAAAGCCGCTCGCGTCAGTGACTTTGTGAAGCATTTTGGTTTGTCATTTCCTGAAGAAAATCCCACACAGGCAGATTATCAGCGTATCATTGAAGCGACACGCGGGCGCCCTGATGCGATTAGTATCCATAGTGTGCTACTGCGCTCCATGCAGCAAGCCAACTATGCACCGACTAATATCGGACACTTTGGGCTGGCGTATGAGGAATACAGTCACTTTACCTCACCGATTCGCCGTTATCCCGACTTGATGCTACACCGTGCCATCAAAGCGAAAGTGACGGGCAAAAAGGCGCCACTGCCAGATTGGTCGCTAGAAGATGCAGGTGAACAGACCTCAATGACAGAGCGCCGTGCCGATGAAGCCAGCCGTTTTGTTGAGCAGTGGCTCAAAGCCCATTATATGAAAGACCATATCGGCGAAGAATTTGATGCGGTGGTTACCACAGTGACCAATTTTGGCTTGTTCGTGACCCTCACCGATTTATTCATTGATGGCTTGATTCATATCTCGCATTTGGGCGAAGATTACTTTGTATATGATGACAAGGCGCAGCAGTTATTTGGTGAAAAATCAGGACTGGTGTTTGGACTCGGTGATAAGATCCGTGTCAAAGTCGCTGCCGTCAATATGGAGACCCAGCAGATTGATTTTGATTTGGTGGCACAGCTGGAAAAATCGTCATTTAATAATCGTGGTAAAGGCAAAAGTCACGGTCAATCGCAAGCGGCCTCTAATTCTAAGGCTCAATCCAATCCCAACGCGCCATCTAATCCTAACGCTCAATCTAAGCCAAATGAGAACGTCAGGAAAGCAAAAAGCGCTAAAAATAAAAGTAACGCGCGCAACAAATCTCGCTAATAAAAAAAAGGGCAATACAATTTGCCCTTTTTTATCGTTGAGACAAATACCTGCTAAAACAAAAAACGTCTTTGACTATTTAATCTTAGCTATTTGATGTTAGCGATTTAATATTAGCCACTTGATGTCCTTTTAACCATTGTTGCTTGGCGGTGCTACAATCACTGATTATTGCGTGGTTTTCTCTGCGCTCGCCAAATTGTTGGATGAGGTTTGGGCGGCTTGATTCAAATCTGTTGTTGCCTTATCAAGCACTTGTTTGGGCTGCTCGCCAATCGATGACGTATCGTTTGATGCTATGGCTAAGGGCGCAGAGGCGGCACTACTATTGGCTTGATTGGATGCAATGACTTGCTGGGTACGATGTGATGATATTAGGTTAAAAATGGCGAGTGCGGTGATGCCTAATATCGCAAAAATAATGAGTAATTTTGGTTGCATGAGGATTTCCAGTGTAGCGTCAATTTGGCTAACCGATGTCTAAAGCCTGTGCCTGTGGCCTAAAACGTCAAATCGGGTTTTGCTAGGACAAAAATTGACAGTCATGTCTATAAAAATTGCTAGGCTACCTTTGTGCAAAAATCATGCAAATTTAATCTGTTAATCTTTAGTTTGGCAGCAGACTGACTTCGGCACTAACCGGCAAATGGTCAGAGAGATTTGACCAAGGTTGTCCCTTATGCACCCAAGCACGGTGTACTTGTAGATTACGCACATAGATACGGTCAAGGCTTAATACCGGAAGCTTGGCAGGGAAGGTGGGCAGTAATTTGCCATGGTGGGTCAGCACGGCTTCTTGTAAATTAAGGTCACAGCCAAGCTTTTGACAGGATAATTTTTTCCAGTCATTGAAATCGCCTGCCAATATCAGCGGCGTGGATTGGTCGATTTCATTATTGATATACTGGCTCATCACCTCATATTGTTTTTCACGGTCATTTTCCATCAGATTTAGATGCGCGCAAAGCACGATAATGGGCGTATGCCAACCTTTGGGCTGAATTTCGCAGTGCAACACACCCCGCTGCTCAAGGCGGCTCACTGTGATATTGACATTGTGTTTGGGGTCGAGCGGATGGCGACTTAGCACCGCATTGCCATGATGACCGTGGTTATATTCGACGTTTTTGCCATAGCTGTTTTCAAGCTGTAGATACTCGCCAAACCATTCATGTTGGGACTGGTCGGGAAATTCATTGTATTTCACTACGCGTTTGAGATTTTGACCTTGGACTTCCTGCAAACAGATAATATCAGATTGCACTTGGTTAAGGGCAGCGGCGATGCCTGCCATTTTGACAAAACGATTGAGGGGTGACATGCCTTTATGGATGTTATAACTGGTGATGATTAGGCTGTTTTTTGCTTGTTGGGCGCCTGCTACTGGGTTAGACACTATTTCGTTAGAAGCTACTGGGTTAGGTGTTATTTTTTTAGGTGTTAGTGAGCGCATAATAAAATCACAGTGATAAACATGGCATTATTTTAACGTGAAATTGTACCGCTGGCTTGTTTTGACAAAAAATTGTCACAATATAATGGTTGTCGACATTTATGTCGCAAACCTATTTAGCAAAATAGGGTGACTTTGCCAAGCGTTGCGGTTTTTATGCTAAAATTTTGGGCAATGACGACTTTTACTCTCAATCATCAACGAGCGATAAAAAATTGGAAAACAGTATGACCAATGATGTAGAAAATCCGACAGAAAATTTGCACCTTGTTGAATTTAATCAATTAGCGCTTGAGCGACTCAAGACGGCAATCGATGAGGCGTTGGCGAATGGACATGCGTTTTTGACTATGCTCGATGATGAAGCTGGGCTCGATAATACAGCTGGGCAAGCTAATAGCCAAGTTAACGATACAAAACTCAGCAGCCAACAAGCACTCAATGATATCATCGCTTTTGACCATGTGAATTTGGCATTAGACCGCAGTTGGGGCTTGTTATCGCACTTAAATAGCGTGGTCAGTGATGAGCCAATCCGTGCGCTGCATCATGCATTATTGCCTGCGCTTTCTGCTTACGGCACGGCGGTTGGTCAACATCTCCCGCTGTATCAACGCTATCAGCGTGTGGTGAGCGATCAGTCATTTTTTGCGCGTTTAGAGCCGGCGAGACAACGCTCATTGACCTTGGCGCTACAAAGTTTTGAATTATCCGGTGTGGGTTTAGCGGAGGCACAAAAACAGCAATTTGCCACCCTTGCCAGCGAGTTATCTACGCTATCGGCTAAATTCTCCGATAACGTGCTCGATGCTACCCAAAGCTACTTTTTACCGTTAAGTGAATCGCAACTAGCAGGACTGCCTGAATCTGCGCTTGCCATGCTTGCAGATGCGGGCAGGCGATACACAGAAAAATTCCCGGAGCAAGTATTAGCAACGCCGTATGTGGCGACACTTGATATCCCAGTCTATCTTGCGGTGATGACCTATGCCGATGACCGCGAGTTACGCGAAACCTTGTATCGTGCGTATGTCACCCGTGCCTCTGAATTGTCAGCGCAGCCAGAATTTAACAATGCCGATATCATGACGGATATCTTGGCAAAACGCGCACAAAAAGCCCAGTTATTGGGCTATGACAATTTTGCTGAATTATCGCTTGCCACCAAAATGGCGGACAATGTCGACACTGTAGAGCAGTTTTTACGGGATTTGGCAGACAAAGCACGACCCTTTGCCATGCAAGATTTAAAACAACTGCAAATTGAAGGTTTAGCGTTTGGCATCGGTGATGAGGGCGATGAGGTGCGACCTTGGGACACCGCATATCTGGCAGAAAAAGTCAAACAACGTCAATTTAATCTATCGCAAGAACAAGTTCGTCCGTACTTCCCAGTGCCGACAGTCATCGCAGGCTTATTTGAGATTGTGCAAAAACTGTATGGCATTCAGATTGAAGATAAAACTGCAAGCACGCAGCGCTGGCATGATGACGTGCGTTTTTATCAAGTTTTTAATGAACATCAGCAGCTTATCGGTGGTTTTTATTTTGATTTATATGCTCGTCCTGGCAAACGCGGTGGCGCATGGATGAGTGGCTTTCAAGCGCGTTATCAACACGATGATAGCGGTTATCAGCAGTTACCCGTTTGTTTTATGGTGGCAAACTTTAGCCCTGCGCCAACGGGTACACAGCGCGGCAAACCCAGCTTATTAACCCACGATGAAGTGTTAACCCTCTTTCATGAGTTTGGACATGGGCTGCATCATCTGCTCACTGAAGTGAATGTGGGCGATGTGGCAGGCGTGAATGGCGTCGAGTGGGATGCAGTTGAGCTACCCAGTCAGTTTATGGAAAACTGGGCATGGCACCCTGAAGGGATTGCATTAATCAGCCGTCATGTCGATACGGGTGAAACGTTGCCAGAGAGCATGCTACAAAGTATGCTCGCTGCCAAAAATTTCCAAAGCGGCATGCAAACCCTGCGCCAGCTAGAGTTTGCGCTATTTGATTTGTTATTGCATGCCAAAACCCCAGCCCCCGATTATCCCCAGTTATTGGCGTTACTCGACAGCGTGCGTGCCGATGTTTCGATTATGCCGACCGCCAGTTATAACCGTTTTGCCAATGGTTTTAGCCATATTTTCGCAGGCGGCTATGCGGCAGGGTATTATTCTTACAAATGGGCAGAACTGTTGTCAGCCGATGCGTTTAGCAAGTTTGAAGAGACCAGTATTTTTGATAAAAACGCTGGCAAATCTTTCCGCGATAACATTTTAGCCAAAGGCGGTAGCCAATCTGCAAAAGCCAACTTTGAGGCATTTCGCGGTCGTGAAGCCCGTATTGATGCGCTGTTACGCCACTCGGGATTTTTAACCAGCAGCTATGATGAACTGCTGAGCGATGACACCGATAACGCCAATACCCAAGCTTGGTAACACGGTTGTCAAAATACAGGCTAGTAAAAAGAAGAAACTATGAGATATCAATCCAATCGCCCCAAACGTCAATTTTTGGCAGGGGTGGCTTGTCCAAGCTGTAAAGCACTGGATAAAGTTGTTCAGATTCAGCTATATCAGCCCGAGTATGATGAGTATATCGAGTGTACGGCATGTGGCTATACCGAGCGTCGCCCAACACCCGATGAGATCGTTGACATTCAGCAATCCAATCATCAGGAAACTGTTCATTATGGCGACGATGGCGCGGGTATTGTTAGGTTTAAATAAGCCAAGTTTAAGCGGTTTGGGTAAATTTTGGCAAGGTTAACGAGTTTAAGCGTCCCTGATACAATTAGGGTGGTCAAATTATGGCGTTCAAAGTAGGTTTTTGTGCCAAAAGTTGTTATTTTTGATTGCGGTTTGTTATAGTAACAAGCAAACGAATGTACACCATCATTTTCATGCCAGCTTGGCATATACATCGCTAGCATGAAATCGTACAGACATCTGACCCGCCCGACATGGATAGGGATATTGACCCAACATGAAATTATTTAGCCTAAAAAAAAACAATGACTCTATAGCCCCGACTAGCAAAGATGTCAATCCATCATCACAGCTGGCTGAAAATCCAATGATAGGCGTGTCAGATAATCCGTTGCAGCTTGATACAATTCAGGCGCCGATGCAAGCGACTAAATCCCCAGACACATCTCCAAACACATCCCCAGAAACGACAGCAATCAAAAATGCGTTTTCGCTAGATACCATTGATTTAAACCAGTTGGAAGATGAATTACTTCATGGTAAAACGGACTATACGGCAGATAACACAAAAGCGGCTGATACCCTCGCGCCTAAAAAGCTGAGTTTTGATGATTTTGATTTGGATGAGCTACCCCGTGATGTTGAACCCAACACCACTGTGACTCTCCAAGACACTGCTAATACAGCGACAGTGTCACAGCCGGTACCGTCACAGACAACCGATAACGCGCTGATATTTGATATTGATAACCTACCGCTAGCAGCTAAGCCAGACCCAGACCTAAACCTAAGTCTAGAATCAGACCCCCATAGCGCGCAAGCACAGCGCATCGCACCACAAAGTAGTGATGAAAATAGTGATGAAAGTAATGATAAAAAAATTATCGAGGCTATCGAGGCTATCGAAACGATGCCACCGGTTGTATTAACCAAAACAAAACCCGAAAGTAAAGCGGTTATCGCCCAGACGTCAAACCCATTTTTAAGACCGCCAAGCCAACCACTAATGAAACGGACGTTAAAAAAACGCAATCAACTTGGGTTGCTAGTGGGTGCAGGGTTGGCACTGGCTGCCTTGGCATGGTTTTTTATGGGGCAGTCAAGCGAGCCCAACAAATCCACCGCGCAATCACAGAAACAGACACAGACGCAGACCCAAGCACACGCAACACCCAAAACTGCAGCGCCTATAGTAAAACCACAAGCCAGCGCTAGCTTGCCCGTCGTAGCGGATGCTAACTCTAGCTCAGCGCATGAGACCGCAGCGCTACCGGCAATCACGCCAGAAGAAATTCTTGCGCCGACCCTACCTGAAGATCCGGCGATTGCCAAAGAAGAGCTAAGTCGATTGTCAGAGCAGAGCGCGCAGCTAAAAGAGCAAGAAACCATGATGCAAGACCAGCTGCGTATGATGAATGAGCTGAGTAGTAAAAAAGAAGAGCGTATCCAGCTGCTAGAACAGCAAGTTGCACAGCTTGAGCAGCAAAAAGCCGCTAACAAATAACCACCCACAAATAATAATCAATAAATAACTGGCAGGCTAAGTAGTGCTGACCCAAGTCGATAAAAAAACCTTGTTTCAAGACCGCTATCAAGCGCTCATTATGCCCGTCCCGGTGTCAGGTATTTTTCGTCATCGCGCCTTACTTAAATACCAATCGCTATATCCTGAGCATTATACCGTTTACAAGCAAGCCTGTGAGCGTTCGCAGCTGTTACTCGGTGATGTGTTACAGTTTACGCCGCAGCGTGATTTGGCGGGTATGGCAGTCGGTGGTGCGTTGTCAAAGCCACAGTTCATCGTGGATATGGCAATCACAGAATTTGCCGAAAGTCCGCCGCATGTTGAGTATATCGTGTCAGCGTTACAAAAGTTAGAGAAAATTGTGTTTGATTGGGGACGGTATCAAGGTATTCGCCGTGTGGCGATATTGGCAAGTGATGAACTCATTTTGCCAAAAGACAAAATTTTTGATGAAGATATTTTGCCATTAATGGAAAAATACCTTCAACCTGTGAATAATTTGAATGTGATGGTTTATCGCTAACGCTATTATTTTAAATAGTTTTCAATGGTTAAGATTTTATCGAGGGCTACTCAGTGATTCATTGTCGCCATCGGCGTATTGCAAGTAGTAAAATGCCAACGGGGTCAAAACCTTCTTATTTCTTATTATCGGGCATTTTTTCTAATTACTGTAATGATGTTTTCATAGCGTTTGCCAAAATTTATCCCAAAAGAAACCGCTTTACCTTACGATAAAGCGGTTTTTAATTTTTGATAGCTACATTTTAATAAAACTATTCAGCCGCTGGCGTTTCAGTATCAGCAGATTCAGTTGACGCGATGGTTTGATCCACACCTTTCATGGTGAGTTTAATACGTCCACGGTTATCGATGTCTTGTACCAGTACATTCACCGTTTGCCCTTCTTTTAGCACATCATTCACGTTCTCGATACGCGCATCAGAGATTTGTGAGATATGCACCAGACCGTCAGTGTTAGGTAATACATTGACAAACGCACCAAACTCAACAATACGAGCCACTTTACCTGTATAAGTCTTGCCGACTTCTACTTCTGCCGTAATCGCCTCGATTTTAGCAATCGCGGCTTTGGTCGCGGCTTTGTTTTCACCAAAGATACGAATAGTACCGTTGTCATCAATATCAATCACCGCGCCTGTTTCTTCAGTCAATTGGCGAATGGTTGCACCACCTTTACCAATCACGTCACGGATTTTTTCAGGGTCGATATCAATCACCGCAAAGTTTGGTGCATGGGCGTTGATTTCTTTACGGCTGGTTGAAATCACTTCATTCATCGCATTTAAAATATGGATACGACCCGCATGCGCTTGGTGTAGGGCTTTTTCCATAATCTCTGGCGTGATGCCTTCAATTTTGATATCCATTTGTAACGCAGTCACGCCATTGGCAGAACCCGCGACTTTAAAGTCCATATCACCTAGGTGGTCTTCATCACCCAAGATGTCAGACAGCACGGCAAAACGCTCGCCTTCTTTAACCAGACCCATTGCGATACCAGCAACAGGCGCTTTTAGTGGTACGCCGGCATCCATTAACGCTAGTGATGCGCCACAGACGGATGCCATTGATGATGAACCATTGGATTCAGTGATGTCAGATACGATACGAATCACGTATGGGAAACGGTCACTATCTGGCAGCATGGCTTGTACACCGCGGCGTGCTAGACGACCATGACCGATTTCACGGCGTTTTGGACCGCTGTCACGACCCGTTTCGCCCACTGAATAACTTGGGAAGTTATAATGCAGCATGAAGTGGTCTTGTTTGGTGCCCGCAAGGGTGTCAATCATGTTCACATCACGGCTGTTGCCAAGCGTGGTGGTAACGAGCGCTTGTGTCTCACCGCGCGTAAATAGCGCTGAACCATGCGTGTAAGGCAGTACGCCAACTTGGATGTCTAAGGCACGGACAGTTTGTAAGTCGCGACCATCGATACGGGGTTTGCCAGACAAAATATTGTCACGTACCGTACGGTATTTTAGGGTTTCAAATAGCTCTTTGATTTGTGCCACGTTGTCGGCGTAGCCTTCGGCTTCTGCGTCACCGGCTAACGCTTCAATGGCTTGATTTTTGATTTCATCAAGGCGAGTATAACGGCTGGCTTTTTCGCTGATGGTATACGCTTCTGAAATCGCTGCAGCAAATTGATTTTGTAGGGCAGTTTCTAAGGCTTCGTTGACGGCAGGGGCAACGAATTGGGTTTTTTGTACGCCAACTTCTTTGGCAAATTCATTGATGGCATCAATCACGACTTGTTGCTGGGCGTGACCGTATAGTACCGCGCCAAGCATTTGGTCTTCTGATAGTTCTTTGGCTTCAGATTCTACCATCAATACCGCAGATGACGTACCCGCGACCACCAAATCGAGCGAGCTTTGTTTTAGCGCTTCATGGTTTGGGTTTAGCACATATTCATCATTGATAAAACCGACACGTGCCGCACCAATCGGACCATTAAATGGCGCTGATGAAATTGCCAATGCCGCTGAAGTACCAATCATCGCTGCGATATCAGCATCTTGTTTTTTGTCTGACGAAATCACCGTGGCGGTCACTTGGATTTCGTTGAAGTAGCCTTCTGGGAACAATGGACGAATCGGGCGATCAATGAGGCGTGAAGTCAAGGTTTCCATCTCAGATGGGCGACCTTCGCGTTTGCCATAGCCACCTGGGATTTTACCAGCAGCGTACATTTTTTCTTGGTAGTTGACGGTCAATGGGAAAAAGTTTTGACCCGCTTGCGCCTCGTCTTTTACCACAACAGCCACTAGCACAGAGACGCCGCCCATGTGGACGACCACTGAATTAGCTTGGCGTGCAATGCGACCTGTTTCTAACGTAACTTGTTGATTACCATATTGGAATTCTTTAGTAATGATATTAAACATAATGCGGTTTTATCCTTTGTGTGATGAAATAGGGCGATTTAAGTTTTAGTAATAGCCCCTAACGTTTGTGTTCTTTTCAAAAAATACAAACGTTAGAAGCAATCTACCAATTCGCTTGATAGCAGCCTTAAATCAGCCTAAGTTAAAAAATATTTTAAAAAAAGTGAGTGTAAAATGCGATTGTGCAGGCACAATGCGTGGTCTATTTTACCTAGTTTTGCAGTGAATCACCACCTTTTAACTGCGCTTTAACCACTAATAGCAAACGATGGATAATGACTAAGCTAACAGCGAGGGTAAAAGTGAAAACAAAATTGGCTAAAAATATTGAACCCATAAAAAAGCGGCTACCCAAAAGCAGCCGCTGATTGAATAAAGCGAATAACGTGCTGATAAATTAGCGACGTAAGCCTAATTCATTGATCAATGCAGTATAACGGTCTGCATCTTTACGTTTTAAGTAATCAAGTAACGTACGGCGTGAGTTAACCATACGAATCAAACCACGACGGCTGTGATGGTCAGCTTTGTGTGCTTTAAAGTGTGCTTGTAAGTCATTGATACGTGCGGTTAATAACGCCACTTGAACTTCTGGAGAACCTGTGTCATTTTCAGAGCGTTTGAATTTTGCGATTACATCTGCGCGGTCTTGGTTAGTCAACATAATGTTTTCCTAGCTTTTTTAGCATAAAATGAGAAGCCTAATCGGCTATCAGTCGAGTCGATTAGTGTAAAAAAATCAGGATAACCACGCTTCTCAGTAGTTAACCGTCAAAAAGGAGTATTATTTTACCAAATATTGCCCAATAAAAAAACCCTAATTTTCATTAGGGTGTTGAATTTATTAAGGCTTTCAATAGATCCAAGCTTTCAATTTACTGGTTACCCGTGGGCTGTTTGGGTGTTTCGCTATGCAGACGGTCAAGCTGCTCTTGTGGCGCGGTGGTGAGTTTATCAGAAGTCACTTCATCCGCAGCATTAGGCGTAGTATCGGCAACAAATGTCGCATCAGGCGCTTTCTTATCCATTTTTTCAATATCTGTCATAGTAGTCGGTTGCATGGCAATCTCCTTTTCTTATGCTTATTTAAGCTTATTTAGTCAATGCTTGGTCAATCGCTTCAGCAAAATCTGGAATATCTTCAGGTTGGCGACTGGTAATCAAATTGCCATCTATCACCACCGATTTGTCTTCAAACTGCGCACCGGCATTTTTTAGGTCAGTAGCGATGGTTTTGTAAGCGGTTAATTTTTTACCACGCGCAATTTCGGTATCCGCAAAAATCCACGGTGCATGACAAATCGCTGCAACAGGTTTACCGGCATTCATGAATGCTTTTACCATCGCTTGTGCATCGGTATTTGCCCGCAACACATCGGCATTGGCACCGCCACCTGGTAAAACAATGGCATCATAATCGGCTGCGTTGGCTTCACCAATTAATAAATCAGCGGTAAAGGTGTCAGCAGGGTCAGTATGATTAAGCCCGCGTACTTGTTTTTGTGGTTGTGTGGTGATTAAAGTGGTTTGGTGACCTTTAGCTTTAAGGAGGTCATTGGTTTGGGTATATTCAACTTGTTCAAAGTCGGTATCAAGTAAAATAGCAATCTTAGCCATGGTAATTATCCTATTATTTCATTATTTGAGTTAAAGAAAAAAATTGTTGTTTTTATCGATTCATCTGTAAGGTTAGCGCTTTATTTTGAGATTATTATTCGATTTTTCTATTTGATTTTTAATTTATTAATTATATAAAGTTCTCTAAATAAACCGCTGTATGGTCCTTTATTAGCAAAGCTTGCTAAGCAAAAAAACAAGTGAATCAATACCACTAAGAATAAAGAAATCGCAGGTTAAAAACTGCTAGCAAAGCGTCACGTTTTGTATCAATGCATAAAAAACGTACTCGCTTTGTGACATCACAGCGCTCATTGAGTAAATTATGTGAATACAGCAAAAAATTAGCAAGATGGATAGATTTTTTGACTTATCGTGGCTAATTTAAATTGACCAGCTTCATCGGTTGTAAACGACCATTGGGTTCAAGTAGTCCCGTGCCCAAAAATTGCTGTTGGGGGTCAAACAAGCGAAACATTTGATTGGCGGTTAAGTTCAGCTGCTGAGTTAACATGGTCGCCTTGACGTTTAAGCGTTGACCCTGTCGAATGCGCTTTGATTGGCTAGCGTCTAATACTAAGCTTGGTAGTGAGTGAACGCACGCATCCACCGCTAATAGCTTATCAAACCGGGCTGCAATATCGAGCGCTGCAAAATCGGCTAAGGTGATGGCATTAGCAATCTCAAAATCACCCGTGCGTATCCGTCTAAGTGCTGTCAGGTGTCCTAGCGTACCTAGTGCTTTGGCAATATCTTCAGCGAGCACGCGCACATAAGTGCCTTTGGAGCAAGTGACGGTTAATTGCAATTGTTGATCGGATAGGGGAGTAAGTGACAGCTCATAAATAGTGAGAGGACGTGCTGCTCGCTCCACTTCAATACCTTCACGAGCTAGTTCATACAGTTTTTTGCCGTCTTTTTTGAGCGCGGAGTACATGGGCGGAACCTGCATTATCTCACCCAAAAATTGCTCAGTGACGCTTTGTAACATTGCTTGTGTCACATGCGGTACAGGGCTCGTGGCAATTATCTCACCCTCAGCATCCCCGGTATCGGTTTGCTCGCCAAGTTTGATAATGGCGTGGTAAGATTTGATGGCATCGAGTTGATAATGGCTAAATTTGGTCGCTTCTCCCAGACAAATCGGCAGCAACCCGGTTGCCATTGGGTCAAGGGTACCGGTATGACCCGCTTTTTTACTGTCGTGCACATCAGATTTGAGCAAGTATTTGACTTTTGATACCACTTGCTGGGAGGTCATCCCTTGCGGTTTATCAATCAGTAAAACACCAGAGACGATGGATTTGGCTATTTTTGGTTGGGTCATCATGTTGTGGATTTATCAATTCATTAAAAGTCGGTTCGAATCAGCTGCGAGTAATCTGCTGCGCTAATAGGATGGTTGACAGAATATGGCTTTGACTTAGGGTTAATATGTGCGCGTTGTTGCCACTGCTGCAAGCTATAGCGGTTATCAATCAATTGCTGGTCATACAGATAACTGGGAATATAGCCTGATAACAGGATACGATAATCAAATGGCAAAGGTTGGATATCGTCAATCAGCTCATAAATTGCCGTGGTACAGTTATTTACCAATGAATTATACCATGCCGGCTGCGTTTTTAAGGACTTGGCTTTCGCTAGATACGCAAGCAGCAACGCTTGAATATGGTCTTTTGGCATATTGATGGGATAAATATAAACATCTTCATGACGGATATTACTACGGGTGTAAATAATATCTTTTTCATCGGCAGCGATAATCACCAATTCAAACTTGCGAAAAAATCCACCCAGCGTACTAAATTGTTCATTGACTTCTTTGCGAATCTCGATAGATAACGCAAGCTGCTTTCCATCACTAAACCCAAAACTCACTAGCGTATGGGCAATGGCATCGCCCATCCAATAAGAGGCAATAAAATCGATAGTTTGCAGTTTTGCCAAGTCGTATTGCCTAGTTTCCCAGCGCGGCTGAAAATGGGTTTTATTTTGCCAATCAAAATTTCTAACATTACTAATTGTGAGTGTGTTGCCATCACTGTCAAGCCGATAGTCTAACATTTGGGCAACTTCAGGGTTCCAATCACGCTCATTGCTAGCTGACATCGAAAAAAAGCATGCAATGGCAATCGCCAGCACCGCAAAAAAAATCAATAATAAAGACTGGTGAGAAAGTAGGGATGAAAATAGGGTGGGTTTGATGATACTGACCAAAACAGCGAGGGTAAAAAACACCCATACGCTAATCAGTGCCAGACTGACATATCTGCCTAAGGGCTGATGCGTCCACACAAACACCCCGACCCACAGGCTTGAAAGAATAATGATGATAAACTTAATGATACCCCAAAGTAACTGCATTCAACATCCCTGTTAATGACTCAAAGTGACAAATAAGCTTATTATAGCCTGCAACGCATCAGTCGTCTGATGGCTGACCTTCGCTACTTTGTACCGCTTTAGAAATGAGGTTCATCATATAGTTAGCGTTAGCTGTCACTTCATCATAGTGAAAGCGTAGACGTGGCGTAGTGCGGGTTTTTAGCAAATGACTAAGCTCAGTACGCAAAAAACCTGATGCTTTGTTGAGCACTTCTAAGCTCTCGGTATGATAATCTTTTGCCATGGCATCATCCATCGACTTTTCCATGATGGTGACATAGATATCAGCATAACCCAAATCTGGGCTGATTTTGACACTAGAAATGGTCACAAACCCAGTCAAGCGTGGGTCGTTAATCTCGTCACGAATCAAAACCGCTAGGTCGCGCTGAATTTGATCGGCAAGACGTTGTAAACGTTGATTCATTGGTAATCCTTTTTATAGTAAAAAAAGGTCTAATTAACCTAGATTAATTAGACCCCTGGAAAGGTTGCTAATAGCAAGCTGGCAGTATTAGGTTGTCAGCTTAACTTATAAGGTACGTTTGACTTCATGAATTTCGAAGACTTCAATCTTATCGCCTTCTTTTACTTCATAACCTTTCACCGCTAGACCACACTCCATACCAGCGCGCACCTCATTAACATCCTCTTTGAAGCGACGTAATGATTGTAATTGACCCGTGAAAATAACTTGGTCATCACGCAATACCCGAATTGGCTTGTTACGGATGATATTACCTTCTGTCACCATACAACCGGCTGCATAACCAAAGCGACTAGAGTGGAAGACTTCACGTACTTCAGCGATACCCAAGATTTGCTCACGATGTTCTGGCGCAAGTAAACCGCTCATTGCTGCTTTCACATCATCAATCAACCCATAGATAACACTATAGTAGCGAATATCTAGGCCTGCTTCATCCGCTTTGCGTTTGGCGGCGCTATCAGCACGAACGTTGAAGCCTAATAATACCGCTTCACTTGATTCGGCGAGTACCACATCCGATTCGGTGATTGGACCGACACCCGATGAGATGACTTTAACTTTAACTTCATCCGTAGATAACTCATCAAGCGCGGTTAACAAGGCTTCTAGTGAACCTCGAACGTCAGTTTTGAGAATCAAATTAACGGAAGGCAGTTTGGCATCGCTCATTTGGTCAAACAAGTTTTCTAAGCGTGATTTGGCTTGACGTTCAAGCACTTTTTCACGCTCACGATCTGCGCGATATTCTGCAACTTCGCGCGCACGTTTCTCATCTGAGACCACCATAAACTCGCTACCAGCCGCTGGCGTATCAGGCAGACCTAGGATTTCAACAGGGATAGAAGGACCCGCTGAGGTAATTTTTTGACCGTTTTCATTGGTCATAGCACGGACACGACCATAATATTCACCAGCAAGTACCAAATCACCTTGGTTTAAAGTACCTTGTTTAACCAGCAAACTGACCACTGCTCCGCGACCTTTTTCAAGACGTGATTCAATCACTACACCTTGCGCCGCACCGTCAGTAGCGACTTCAAGTTCCATCACTTCTGCTTGTAGGTTAATCACTTCGAGCAATTCATCGATGCCTTGACCTGTTAACGCAGAGACTTTGACCACCGGTGTGTCACCGCCCCATTCTTCAGGAACGACTTCTTTGGTGGTCAGTTCGTTGAGCACGCGGTCTGGATCGGCACTGTCTTTATCCATCTTGTTGATAGCCACGATAATCGGGGTACCTGCGGCACGCGCATGGTCAATCGCCTCAGCGGTCTGTGGCATCATACCATCATCGGCTGCGACCACTAACACCACGATATCCGTCGCTTTGGCACCACGAGAACGCATCGCGGTAAATGCGGCGTGACCTGGGGTGTCTAAGAAAGTAATAACGCCTTGGTCAGTCTGCACATGATAAGCACCGATATGCTGAGTAATACCACCTGCTTCGCCCGATGCCACTTTACTTGAACGGATTTTATCCAGCAGGGACGTTTTACCATGGTCAACGTGACCCATGATGGTAACCACAGGCGGACGCGCTTGGACGTTGCTGCTTTTCTCGCCCACCGCCTCACGTAGTGAGTCTTCAACTTGGGTTGAGCTGACAAGCACTGGGTTATGACCCATTTCTTCAACAAGTAGGGCAGCGGTTTCTTGGTCGATGGATTCGTTTTCACGGACCAACTCGCCCATTTTCATTAACATTTTGACGACTTCGCGTACTTTGATTGCCATTTTTTGGGCAAGTTCAGACACCACGATGGTCTCACCGATTTCAACGTTATGCACGATTTTCTCAACCGGTTTTTCAAATTTGTGTCTATTGGCTTGCGATGATTTTAAGCCGCGACTACGGTTCTTAATCTCTTGCTCACCTTCATCGTCACGGCGACGACGACGGTTTTTGTTGGCAGTGCTTGCGGTGCCGCGTTTAATTTCACGGCGTTCTTGTTCAAATGAGTCTTCAAGCGCTGCGCCCACCAAACCTTCTGCCAATGGTTCATCTTTTTTGACAACCATCGTAGTTTCAGTATCGGTTTCGCTATATTTACTCGCCATTTGGCGCATTTGCTCAAGGGTACGCTGCTGAGCTTCTTCAGCGGCTTTACGGCGATTTTCTGATTCGATTTGACGTAAGCGTTCTTCTTCTGCTTCACGCGCTTTGCGTTCACTATCCGATTCTTTTTTCGGCGCAGGTTTTTTGTCAGCTTTTTTGACTTCGATTGCCGCGGTTTTGTTGCCTTTTTTCACTACCACACTGGTGGTTGTGTGCTCTTTGGCAGCTTGACTACCGCCACCTAGGTTAGCACGCATTGCTGCAAGGGTGGCTTGTTGACGCGCTTCAGCGGCTTGTTTGGCTTTGTCTTTTTCAGCTTGTTCTTGGGCGGCTTTTTCTTTTGCCAAACGCGCTTTTTCTTCAGCTTCTTTGGCCGCTGCTTCACGCAACGCTAGTTCTTCAGCGATTTTATTGGGATTTGGTTTATCAAATACCATTTTTTTGCGTACTTCAACATTGACACTTTTGGCTTTACCAGAAGTGCCTGTCACCCGCGCAGTAGAAGTGGTTTTGCTTTTTAAGCTAATGCGAGGTTTGTCATTTTGACCATGACTTTGTTGTAAAAAGCTGACCAGTTTTTGTTGTTCGCTATCGGTGACGATGTCATTGTCACCGCGCGCAGACAGCCCTGCCTTGACCAGTTGATTATTAATTGCTTCAACGGTCTTTTTGGTCATTGCTGCAAGTTCTTTTACGGTTTTATCTGCCATTCATACACCTTTTTTAATTAAACCATGATTCACGGGCTTTCATAATGAGCTCACCTGCGGTCTTTTCATCAAGACCTTCGATATCTTGGATATCAAAGATGGCTTGTTCGGCAAGGTCGTCGACGGTGATGACGTCACGTTCGGCAAGCTTGTAGGCCCATGCTTGAGTCATGCCTTCAAGGTTTAGAAGCTCTTGGCTTGGCTCTTTAATATTTTGTTGTTTGACCAATTCATCGGCAATCACCGCTTCTTTGGCACGTTCTTGGATTGCGTCGATGGCGTCATCATCTAGCCCATCGATATCATAAAAAGTCTCAGCAGGGACATACGCCACTTCTTCAAGTGAGGTAAATCCAATATCTACCAAGGCTTGTGCCAAATCTTCATCGACTTCAAGACGTGTGTAAAATAGGTCGCGATACACTTTGGTTTCTGATTCTTGTTGTGCATTGTACTCGTCTTCGAGCATCATGTTAAGACGATAACCTGTTAATTCTGATGCAAGGCGCACGTTTTGACCTTGTGAGCCAATCGCACGGGCCAACTGATCGTTAGTGGCAAAGATGATATCCGCAGTTTTGGTATCTTCATCAAGAATAATACGATCGACATCCGCAGGTTCCAAAGCGCTGATAATGTACTGCACTGCATCATCCGACCATACTACTACGTCGATACGCTCGCCCTCAAGCTCTTGTTGCACGGCTTGGATACGGGTGCCACGCATACCAATACAAGCACCAACAGGGTCGATACGATGGTCATTGGTTTTGACTGAAATCTTAGCACGTAAGCCAGGCTGCCGCGCAACATCACGAATTTCAATGATTTGCTCAGCAATTTCTGGTACTTCTTTTTGCATCAGTGCTGTCAGCATTTGTGGTGAAGTACGGGACAATACCAGCTGAGCACCACGGTTATCACGATTGACTTGCTCTAAAATCGCATTGATACGACCTTTGATGCGCAGCTGCTCACGGGGCAACATTTTATCGCGTGGTAGATAGCCTTCGACATTATCGCCCAAATCAATAATATAACCATCGCGCGCCGGTTTTTTGACTTCACCCGTAATCATCTCGCCGATACGATGTTCAAACGCATCTGCCACCAGTGAGCGTTCAGCTTCACGGATTTTTTGAATAATGACTTGTTTGGCTTGGGTAGCGGCAATACGACCAAATTCAATGGATTCGATTTGTTCTTCTTTGACGTCGCCGATTTTCCACTCGTTTTCATCCAAATCGCTAATTGCTAGCTGACAGGCAGGCATTTCATGATCTTCATCTGCCACTACTGTCCAATAACGGTAAGTGTCATAGTCACCTGTTTTACGATTAATATGCACGCGCACGGCAACTTCAGGCTGCTCACTATAAACTTTCTTTTTGGTCGATACCACCAAGGCTTGCTCAATCGCTTCAAAAATATCTTCAGGATTTAAGCCTTTTTCATTACTGACGGTTTCAACGACCGTTAAAATTTCTCGATTCATGTAATCACCTATAATTTAAGTCATTCTAGACTTTATTCTTTAAAATCTTGCTTTTAGCTAGAAAAAAGTTAGCTAGAAGACATAGCGTAAAAAAGGCGTTAACCCCAAATTCAAAAGCTAAAATTGGTAGACCAAATTGGCTTTATCAATATTATCAAGCTCGATGGTTAAAAGTTGGTCATTGACTTGATCATTTTCGGTTTTGACCATCAACTGGCGCTCGTCAATATTGACCAATTCGCCTGTTACTTTACGGCGCTTATCACTACCTTGTCCAATCGCATGAATCAATCGTAAACTGATTGTTTGCCCCACATAGTCATGCAGCTGCTCAGCAGAAAAAAACGCGCGGTCTAAACCAGGTGAAGACACCTCAAGTAGATACTCGCCTGCAATCGGGTCGTGTAAGTCTAACACACCACCGACTTGGTGGGTGACCGCAGCACAGTCTTCAATGGTGACTTGTTTGCCTTCGGCACGGTCTTCAGGTAGGGCTTCAATATAAATACGAAGAAGAGAGCGTCGACCTTGTGGTACAAACTCAATACCCCACAAGCTCACATCACAGGCAGTTACTGCTGGCTCAATGATTTGGGTCAGTTCAGCAACTTTCGTTGATAGTTTCATGATATCCTTTAGAGTTGATTATTAACATCTTTGTTGATTTTAAAAGCTGATTTTAAAAATTGGCACATTACTAAAACGCAACCGCTAATTTAGCAAAACTTAAGTTTTTTCGAAACCAACAGATACAAAAAAACCCACAAACTAATTGGTGGGCTTTTAAATCAATAAAAGTGTGTCTAAATTGATTTTTCTAGTAATGATACCAAAGCAATGCTACTAGAAAAGTGGTAGCGGGGGCTGGATTTGAACCAACGACCTTCGGGTTATGAGCCCGACGAGCTACCAGACTGCTCCACCCCGCAACAATTTAGAGAGCGTATTATAAAGCGAGATATTAACCTTGTCAACAGTTATTTAAAATTAATTTAGTTGGTGCGAATGGAGGGACTCGAACCCTCACACCTTGCGGCACTACCACCTCAAGGTAGCGTGTCTACCAATTCCACCACAATCGCAAAAAACCAAACTACTTTAACCAAGCTGTTTTTTAAATAACAACACTCTAAAATAGACGCTGTATTCTAGGTCAAAACTACCAATAACGCAACATTTTTTTTAATAACTTATTTGGATGGTGTAGGCGTCGTTGGAGTAGGGCTTGCAGGCGCAGTATTAGTCGCTAGGCTGGTATCAAGGGTACGACTAGATACCGATTGCTGTTTAGCAAATACTGCCAGTGTCATACTGGTGATAAAGAAGATTGCTGTTAAAACCGCCGTCAAGCGCGTTAAAAAGTTGGCAGAGCCAGACGCACCAAATACGGTTGCTGAACCCCCTGCACCAAATGACGCGCCGGCATCGGCACCTTTGCCATGTTGAACCAAAATCAGACCAATCATTGAAATCGCGACAATGATATGAACCACTAAAATTGCATTATACATACTTATCTCTACAAAACTTGATAGCACTGATGCCCAACAAAAACGCTGTCAGTGGCAAAAGTAAAAATTTTAAATGGGTGATATTTTACCTTAAATTCGGGCAAACGCTTGAATAATTTGTGTAAAGCTCGTCGCGTCTAGTGATGCCCCACCTACCAATACCCCATTTACATTTGGGCATTGGGCGATTTGTGCAGCATTATCCGCTTTCACGCTGCCGCCATACAATATCGGTGTGGTCGCTAAAGAGGCGTCTATGTCGGTTAAGGTGGTATTGATAAAAGCATGAATGTTTTGTACTTCTTGTATGGTTGGGATTTTACCTGTACCAATTGCCCAAACGGGTTCATAAGCAATAATCAATCGCGATGCTAAGTTACCCAATTGGGCGCCTTCAGATTGGGTGTTAGCAAATTCGGTGGCTAGTTGTTTAACTACCGTTAATTGTGCTGCCAACACATTTTGGGTTTGATTTTGCTCATACTGGGCTTGTGTTTCACCGATACAAAAGACAACGGTTAAATCATGTGCAAAGGCATTGCGAATTTTTTGGATTAAACAAGTGTCATCTTCATTAAAATATTGACGGCGTTCTGAATGTCCGACTAAGACATAATTTACCTGAGCGTCCTTGAGCTGAGCACCCGAAACTTCCCCAGTAAACGCGCCTTTATCAGCTTGTTGTGCACATAAGTTTTGCGCAGCTAGCCCAATGTTGCATTCAGCATGTTGGATGGCTTGTTGCGTGGTCGATAAATGTATAAAACTCGGGGCGACAACCACGTTACAGCGTTGCAGTGCATCTGCAGGTATCTGCTGCTGCAAATCGGTCATGAGGGCTGTAACAGTCAGCTGTGTGCTAGGATTCATTTTCCAATTAGCAATCACCCAAGAATTCTGCCAATTTGCTACATAATCAGATGCTTTCATAATGTCCCTGTCAATTGAGTTAAGTGGTTATCTATGGATTTGCAAAGTATAAATGTCAAGATAACATTAAAATATAAGTAACGCTATTTAACATATCACGATGTAAAACATCACCATTTAAAGATATCAAGATATGAAAATAGAAGTGTTTAAAATACTAGGCGTAAAATGGTAGGTATTATATAAGCAATTGCCGCGATTTGCCGAATAAATTATTGGGTCACGCAAGTGAGGGGTTTAAAGAAGGTATAAAGTATAAAACAGTTTTATGAAGGTTGATGGAGATAAAATGCGTTAAAAAAATATTTATCGTTGAATTCACGGATTTGTCGAGAATGATTTGTTAATATATAAATGAATAGTTTACACTAGCAAACATTAGCCCATTTGAATCAATATTGAGTAAACGAGAAAAACAATGGCAGCATCACTTCCTGGTTTTGGTGGCATTGCGTCACGATTAGTGCATGAAGGACTAATTAGCGAAGCGTCAATGCAAAAAGTATTGGCAGAATCGCAGCAACAAAAAACAAATTTAATCGCCTATGTGGTTGACAATAAATTGGCGCAACCTGACGCGGTAGCGTGGGTAATTTCGCGAGAATTTGGCGACCCACTCATTGATTTGGATGCCATCAATGTCAACTATATTCCAAAAGAAGCGGTTGATGAAAAAATTATTCGCGAATTTAATATTCTGCCGATTTTTCAACGAGGTAGCCGCTTATTTGTTGCTATGAGTGACCCAACAAGGGTAGATGCTTTAGATGCACTGCGGTTTGGTACAAGGTTTACCGTAGAAACAGTGGTTGCCGAACACCACAAAATCAAATCACTCATCGAAAAAATCTTTACTACCACCAATTTAGCTGATTTTGATGATATGGAAGCGGTGGAGTTTGATGAAACCCGTGCCGATGAAGACAATAGTGCCACCAGTCATTTAGATATCAATGATGAAGCGCCTGTCGTTAAGTTCATTAATGGGATGCTCATCAAAGCCATTACCATGGGCGCTTCAGACTTACATTTTGAACCCTATGAAAAATCTTATCGCGTGCGTTTTCGTATTGATGGCGTGTTACAAAAAATGGCAAATCCACCGACGCAGCTAGCGGGTAAAATTGCTGCCCGGCTGAAAGTCATGTCACAAATGGACATCTCTGAACGCCGCGTGCCGCAAGATGGTCGTATCAAATTAAAAATTTCCAAGGATAAGGCGATTGATTTTCGTGTCAACTCACTGCCAACCTTATTTGGTGAAAAAATTGTACTGCGTATTTTAGATCCATCATCAGCGATGCTAGGCATTGATGCACTCGGCTATGAGCCGGACCAAAAGCAGCTATTTATGGATGCGCTGGCAAAACCGCAAGGGATGTTATTGATTACCGGCCCTACGGGTTCGGGTAAAACCGTCTCCTTGTACACGGGTCTTAATATCTTAAACACAGTTGAGACCAATATTTCCACCGCAGAAGATCCCGTTGAAATTAACCTTGAAGGCATCAATCAGGTCAACGTGAATAATAAAGTTGGCTTGACCTTTGCCAGTGCGCTCAAATCATTCTTGCGTCAAGACCCTGATATTGTGATGGTCGGTGAGATTCGTGACTTGGAAACGGCGGAAATTGCTGTCAAAGCTGCCCAAACAGGGCATATGGTACTGTCAACCTTGCATACCAACTCAGCGCCAGAAACCTTAACGCGTCTGCGGAATATGGGTGTGGCATCTTTTAACATTGCCACCTCAGTCAATTTGGTAATCGCACAGCGCTTAGCACGTCGCCTTTGTACAGCTTGTAAAAAACCGACCAATGTGCCAAAAAATAGCTTGCTTGAAATGGGCTTTACGGAAGAAGATTTGGCAGATACCAGCAATGTCATTTATGAGCCCGTTGGCTGCTCTGAATGCCGCGATGGCTATAAAGGACGTGTTGGTATTTATGAAGTGATGAAAGTAACACCAGAGATTGCCCGAATTATTATGGAAGACGGCAATGCTATTGAGATTAAAGACGCTGCCTTAAAGCAAGGGTTTAGGGATTTAAGGCGATCTGGCATTTTAAAGGTTCTAAAAGGCACGACCAGTATCCAAGAGATGTATCGTGTTACTAGCGAATAGGGCATTTTTTATCCGTCTTTATTGAAGATTAGTTGAGATATTAAGGGGTTAAGGGTATGGCAAAAGTCCAAACAGAAATGTTATTAGACTTTGTCTATGATGGGGTCAATCGCCGTGGCGAGAAAGTTAAAGGCGAAACCACTAGCCGCAATATTGAGCTGGCAAAGGCGCAACTACGTAAGCAGGGCATCCAAGTCAAGACGATTAAGAAAAAACCTAAGCCTATTTTTCAAATGAAAAAAAGCATCAAGGCAATCGATATTGCTATCTTTGTGCGGCAGTTGGCTACGATGATGAAAGCGGGCGTGCCTCTTACTCAGTCGTTTGAAATCGTTGCAGATGCGCTCGATAACCCCTCGATGAAAGAGTTGGTGCTTAGTGTCAAGTCAGAAGTGGAATCAGGTAGCACCTTTGCTGCAGCGCTGCGCAAACATCCCAGATATTTTGATGACTTGTTTTGTTCATTAGTAGAAGCAGGTGAGCAGTCGGGCGCGCTTGAAACTATGCTTGAGCGTGTCGCGACGTACAAAGAAAAAAGCGAGCTACTAAAAGCAAAAATTAAAAAAGCCTTGAAATACCCGATTGCGGTTATCGTGGTTGCCATTATCGTTACCATTATTTTGCTGGTCAAAGTGGTACCGGTGTTTGCTGATTTATTCAATTCATTTGGCGCAGAGTTACCCGCGTTTACCCGAATGGTAGTCAGTATGTCGGAGTGGATGCAAAAATGGTGGTGGTTATTGCTATTTAGCATTGCAGGCGCTGTGGTTGGCTTTTCTGAAGCTAAAAAACGCAGCAAGCCCTTTAATGATTTTTTAGACCGACTGACCTTAAAATTACCAATCTTTGGCAACATTGCTTATCAAGCGGTGGTTGCCCGTTTTTCCCGCACCTTGTCTACCACTTTTGCCGCAGGTGTGCCGCTGATTGATGCGTTAGATTCAACTGCTGGGGCAACCAACAATGTGGTGTTTTATAATGCCACGCAAAAAATTAAAGGCGATGTTGCGACGGGTCAACAGCTGCAGTTTTCGATGCGTTCTACCAATCTTTTTCCCAGTATGGCGATCCAAATGGTTGGTATTGGTGAGGAGTCAGGTAGTCTAGAGGAGATGCTTGATAAAGTGGCGACTTATTATGAAAACGAAGTGGATAACGCCGTAGACGGGTTAACAAGTCTGATGGAACCGATGATTATGGCTATTTTGGGGGTGCTGGTAGGGGGTCTAGTGATTGCCATGTATCTACCAATTTTCCAAATGGGCTCGGTGGTGGGCTAACAATCATGGTATTGATTTTAGATTTTGTATTATTATTACAGCAGTCGCAATGGCTTACCTTGCTCATGGTATCAATCTTGGGCTTGTGTGTGGGTAGTTTTTTAAATGTGGTGATTTATCGCACGCCTTTGATGATGGAGCAGCAGTGGAAGAACGAATGCCAGCTATTGCTTCATCCAGAAAGCGTTATTGACCATCATGAATCGATGACCTTAAGCCGTCCTGCTTCTCGTTGCCCGCATTGTGGGCATTCAATACGTTGGTTTGAAAATATGCCTGTTATTAGTTGGCTACTGCTAAAAGGAAAATGTAGTCAGTGTCATCACGCCATTAGTTATCGCTATCCGCTTGTGGAAATCATCACCGCTATTTTGTCTGTGCTGGTGGTAATGAAATTTGGTGTTACTTGGCAAGCGCTGGCAGGATTGGTACTCACATGGACATTAGTGGCTTTAACAGGCATTGATTTTGATACCCAGTTGTTGCCTGACCGATTTACATTGCCGTTAGCGGGACTGGGCTTATTTGTCAATGCCTTTGGCTTATTTGTTAGCCCCACAGCGGCTATTTTTGGCTATGTGTTTGGGTTTTTATGCCTGTGGATTGTCTACCAACTGTTTTTGCTGATTACGGGCAAGCACGGGATGGGGCATGGCGATTTTAAATTATTAGCGGCTTTGGGGGCTTGGCTAGGGCCTTTGATGCTACCCTTAGTTGTGCTTTTATCGGCGTTTGTCGGCTCGGTTGTGGGTGTGATATTGATGAAGCGCTCAGGTGAAAGCAAACCTTTTGCTTTTGGACCTTATATCGCGATTGCCGGCATGATAGCACTTTTGTATGGGCAATCAATAATGTCGTGGTATCTAGGTAAAATGTCATGACGTCATTTATGGGTCAATTATCCGTGAATCAGGGAGGGATTGCTATGTTGGTAGTGGGGCTTACAGGTGGCATCGGTAGTGGTAAATCACAAGTGAGCCGTTGGTTTGCTGAGCATGGAATTGTCACTATTGATGCAGATGTATTGGCACGTGAAGTCGTTGCCAAAGGTACGCCAACGCTAAAAAAAATTGTCGCCAAATTTGGTGATTGGGTGATTGATGAGGCAGGTGAACTTAATCGCCGTGCCATGCGAGAGCATGTATTTGGTAGCGCGCAAGCGTTAATGGATTTGGAACAAATTACCCATCCTGCCATTCGCAGCCGTGCCAAAGAATTACTAGCAACTGCCCAGTCACCCTATGTAATTTTGGTAGCACCCTTACTGCTAGAAGCCTCCGAAGCAGGATTAGCCAATCTGTGTGATCGAATATTGGTGGTTGATAGTCATGAATCCTTGCAGATTGAGCGCGCCAGTCAGCGTGATGGTCAAACGCCTGAACGTATTCAAAATATCATGGCAAATCAACTGTCGCGTCATGACAGGCTCAGACAAGCCGATGACATTGTTGACAACAATGGTAGCTTAGACGATTTGTATCTAAAACTTGAACAGTTGCATCAAAAATATTTGGCAATGGCAGGGGTTAATTAGCGCTAAAAGTAACAAGCCGTCTGATTAAGACGGCTGTTAAGATTGCGACAAGTTAAATTATGATTTTACCGACGAGCGTTGACGAATCGCGGTTAGCGTATCATCAACTAATAAATCACCGTTCAAAAATACATCCTGCAACAAATTATTTTGCTCAGCAAGCTCATCTTCACGCAGCGTCATATAACTACCCTGACGTTTGACCAAGGCTAAACGCCCGCGTTTGCTGCGTTTGCTCACACTGGTAATCGGGTCTTTATACACGTCTCGCCAAAAACCGTCCACCCGTGCGCTGCTGGTTTTCATGGCAAAATTCAAGGTATCGCGGTTGACTTGTTGCAGTAGCCCGCCACCCATCCCAAAGGTAATATTGTCACTACTAAAGCCTGCTTTAATCACCGCATCAATTATTTTACCCATGCTGGTGGGATTAATACCATCCCCTTGGATGAGTCGCACGTAGCTTGGCAGTAATTTGTAGCCTTTTGAGTTGGTGGTAGTGCCAAATTTTGCTGCAAGGCGCTGCAGGGCTTCACGCACCACTTTAATCGGATCGCCACTATCAGGGCGAATGACCAACGTGCCGCCTGTTTGCGCCACTTTTTCTTTTAGCTCACCGCCCCAGATATTATCGATGGCATTCCATAAATCGTAGCTATCACTCACCACCGCAAAGGTTTTACCTTCACCGCCAAATTTGGCAATCATATTGGCATAGGCATCCGCTTCATGCTCACGACCCCAAGTGGTCATGGTGCTATGCTCTGCTGCAGGAATGGAAAAAGCCGTCATGTCATTTTGCATACCATACCAACGATTGGCAGCCACAATCGCGCTTAAGGTATCCGTACCAGAAAAATTTACCAAGTGGGCAAGAGCACCAAGCGCAGCTGATTCAAGGCTAGACACCCCACGGGCGCCAAAATCATGCAATTTAAACGGTAGATTATTTAAGTTATCAGCCGATTTTTCCAAGCCTGCTTTGATGATTTGCTTACAATAATAAGAAAGGCTTGCCACAGTGCTAGGATACCAAATAGCACGCAATAGCGTGGTTTCAATATAGCTCGTCAACCAGTAAAACTCAGGGTCGGTATTCACCACCTGACACAACACTTGACCCGTTGGTACCACCATGCCTTCTGGTATCGCTTGAATGCGCAGCGGTAATAGACCCCCATGTTTGGCGACTAATTGTCGCCAGCCTGCTTCATTAAACGGTACGCCATGAGCAGCAAGTAGCACTTTGGCTTCGTCTATATCAGCGTCGGTAATGGGTTTGGTAAGATACTGTTTTAAAAAAGCTTGTAGACCAAAAAATAGCACATTTTCAAAGTTGCTATTACCGCCACGCGCTTCAATATAGCTAGATACGTACTCGGTATTTGGCGGGTATTGCAGCCAATGCGACGTCTTATAGCTATCGGTATTTAAAATAAAATTGTCAAAATTTTGACTAAACATCACAGAACTCCTCTGGTGATTGCTTGCGCAGGTTAAAACCAAACCGTCTATCAGTTTGGCAGGAAAAAATCAGAGACCGACCATTTTACAAATAATGGCATAATGGTCTTCAAACAGTTTATCGGCTTTTAATTCAGCCAAGGGTAGCCAAAACGCTTTTTTGGCATCATCGCCACCTTTCACCGATGGTAAGCCTTTGGGGTCGTTTTTGAGCACAAAGTAAAACGCTTGGGTGATGGTGCGACCACGAGCTGAGCGATACGGGTCATCAAAGGTATGTTGACTATGGCGCGAACCGCGCAGAACCGCTTCAGGCACTTTTAACCGAGTCTCTTCACGTAGCTCACGAATACAGGCGTCAAATAGTGTCTCTTTAGGGTCAATAAAGCCACCAGGCAATGCCCATAGCCCTTGACCTGGCATACTACGACGCTCAACCAATAAGATGTGTCCTGATTGAATGACCACGGCATCAACGGTCATAAAGGTGGGTGGGTAGGGGCTTGATTCCCATTGTTTTTTGTATTTATCAATGAAGCCAGCCTCTTCGTGTAGGCGTTTATATGCTTCGGTCTTTTTAAATGCCTTCATGACATCGGCTGTCGATTGCGGTACCGTATCGGTTAACGGATCGGCACCCAGCAAAAAGCCTTCGCGGATTGGCGTGGCAGACAACTCATGAAAATTCGGCACCGCCACCGACTGCCAATTTGGAAAAAGTGACAAGTAATACGATGAGCTGTCTTTTGAATGTCCAATCAGACCAATATTGGCGTTTAAATCGCCGGTAACCGACTTCACGCACTGCTGCACGTATTGAAGCCATTTTGTGTCATTGTATAAGGCATCATCCAAACCGACACAATGTATGCGTTTGGCATCTTTTTTGTCAAAGGCGCCCAAAATCATCTGGCTACGTGCTTCGACGCTAAAGCTATTGCGGATACTACTTGGCAAATTGGCAGAGCCAATGAGCATAATCACATTTTCAGCAAGCTTTAATGCTTCATCGACAACCGATTTATGACCTAAGTGAAACGGCTGAAAACGCCCGATAAATACCAAATAATCATATTGATAACCTTTTTTATTTTTGGGTGTGCTAAAACGCCCTTTATCCTCGTTAAAGTCGTTTTTAGTAACCGTGATAGTGTCTGTCGTTTTATTTGGCATGACGCAAACTCCTTGCGAATGATAACGCCCTCGGTCTATCCAATAGCGTTTTGGTGATAAAGTTCGGTGATAAAGCATGTTTTTTTAACTATCTTGCCTAAACTTTCAAACAATGCCAAGTTATTTTTGGTTAAAGATTTTTGGTTAAAGATAATGGCTAGATTCAAGTTTTGACTTAGCTAAAAAATATTGTGACGACCCTTGATAAGCCAAAAAACCACCCCCAATAAAATCCGAGTAAATTACTCAAGTTTATGCTAAAATATGGGTAAAAATTGATGACAAGCTAGGGTGACATATGAGCGATACAGAAAAAACCACAAATATCAAAATTACCGATTCAGCGCAAGGTTATCTGACTGAGTTGTTGGCAAAACAAAATACTGACGGCATCGGTGTGCGTATTTTTGTTGAACATCCAGGCACGCCGCGAGCAGAATGCTGTATGTCATATAGCCAGCCAGATGAACACAATCCTGACGATTTAAAATTGGATTATGAGACATTCACCGCTTATATAGACACCCCATCTATTCCTTATCTTGAAGATGCGGTGATTGATTACAATAAAGACCGTTTTGGCGGTCAATTGACATTCCGTGCGCCCAACTCAAAAGTGCCAAAACTGGGTGAAAATGCGAGCCTAGAAGAGCGTATCAATTACGTGTTGTCTTCAGAAATCAATCCAAATCTAGCATCGCATGGCGGTAACGTGCAATTGGTGGATTTGGTACATGAAGAAGGGGTTGGTATCACCGCAGTGCTCAAATTTGGCGGCGGCTGTCAAGGCTGCTCTGCAGTTGATATGACGCTAAAACAAGGGGTTGAAGTTTCGCTTAAACAGCAAATACCAGAATTAACCCAAGTGATTGATGAGACCGACCATACTTATACTGCCAATGCGTTTTATAAGTAAGGTGAAGAGATTGGCAAGTTATAGTTAAATGAAAAGGGCGTTGCAAAACGTCCTTTTTTATTGATTAACATCTAATAATAAAAAACCCAGTGTAACACTGGGTTTTGGTTCGAAACATTTTTGAAGCATTGGCTTAATCGCGGTCTTCAACAGCCACAAAATCACGTTGTGTGTAGCCAGTATATAACTGACGTGGACGACCGATTTTGTAAGGTGCAGAGTGCATTTCTAACCAGTGGCTGATCCAACCAGAAGTACGTGCTAACGCAAAGATTACGGTAAACATAGAGGTTGGAATACCGATGGCTTTTAGAATGATACCTGAGTAGAAGTCAACATTTGGATATAAGTTACGCTCTTTAAAGTACGGGTCATTCAAGGCGATTTGTTCAAGCTTCATCGCAAGTTCAAGTTGTGGATCTTTGATGCCAAGCTCGCCCAATACTTCGTCACAAGTTTCTTTCATCACTTTGGCGCGTGGGTCAAAGTTTTTATAAACACGGTGACCAAAGCCCATTAATTTCACTTCTTTACGTTTGACTTTTTCCATGAATTCGTCAACGTTGTCTACGCTGCCGATTTCATCAAGCATTTTAAGTACAGCTTCGTTGGCGCCACCGTGTGCAGGTCCCCAAAGAGCCGCAATACCTGCCGCAATACAAGCGTATGGGTTGGCGCCCGTAGAGCCTGCTAGACGTACAGTTGAGGTTGAGGCATTTTGTTCGTGGTCAGCATGTAAGGTAAAGATTTTATCCATCGCTTTTGCCAGGATTGGATTGACTTGATAGTTGACATCCGCTGGGGTTGCAAACATCATGTGTAAGAAGTTTTCAGCGTAGTTTAAATCATTACGCGGATACATAAATGGTTGACCATTGCTGTATTTGTAGCACATGGCGGCGATGGTAGGGACTTTAGCAATCAAGCGAATCGCAGTGATTTCACGATGGTCTTGTTTGCTCACATCAAGATTGTTGTGGTAGAACGCAGATAACGCACCCATCACACCAACCATAATCGCCATCGGATGAGCGTCACGGCGGAAACCTTCAAAGAAACGACGTAATTGGTCATTTACCATTGAATGTTTACGAACTTTTTCGTAGAAGTCAGCTTTTTGCTCAGCATTGGGTAGTTCACCATGAATGAGTGCATACGCAACTTCTAAGTATTCTGCTTTATCAGCTAATTGGTCAATTGGGTAACCACGGTGTAATAAGATACCTTTGTCACCATCAATGAAGGTGATTTTTGATTCAGTGGAAGCGGTTGACATGAAACCTGGATCGTATGTCCAAAAACCAGCTTGGGGTACGGCCTTAATATCGAGTACAGGATCGCCTAATGTTCCTTCAATGATAGGAAGCTCATAGTCCTGGCCATTGACGTGCAAGGTTGCAATATTGTCTTTCTCTGACATAAAATCCTCTCAGACGTGTAAAAAAAAGAAGACCTATACTTGCTCAAATGCATTGGCGCAATGACAAGGATAGGTGACTGCCCCGCCACACAGAGACGTGCAGGGCGACTTTAATAGCGAAAAAATAGCGAAAACCCAAAACTAAAACATATCTATATTAACAGCATTTTTGCCAAAAATGAAAGTAAATTTACGCCTTACGCGTACAAACAGTTAGTTATAATTAACAGGAGTTAGCTAAAACTATGCTCTCTGCTACTGACATTCTATCAACCCTTGATACGGTTAACTATCTAGAAGAGTGGGTGGCAAAACGCTGAATCTTATCAAATTATTTCTGAATTTTAATAGTGCGCTACAGGGGTTTGATAAAAGATGGTTTTTTTTCTGTTTTTGTTTGTATTTGTAATCAAAGACTCTTATAATTATAGAAATTTTACTGGTGGCTAGCTTTGTATTATTAATATTTGCTAAACATAATTTACTTTTTAGCTTTGTAATTTAACAAAATTAAAAAGTAAATTGTGTGTGGCTTTTTGTCGATTATTAGTTGGTAATTTATTAGTTTTTAATTGTGAGATACGATTAGGTTTGCGGCTAATAACTATCTATTATGTGAATAATCCAAAGTACGCTAGCTATTCCTTATCTTCGATTTACCTGTTTTTTGACAGGCTATGTGATTCATCAAACCCTGCAAGTGATGTGAAGTTCGTGCTTGATATTTTGGATATTGGCATAGCGATAACACAGGTAAGTTATAACTGCGAATAAAGGATGCCCGCTGTGAAAAGCAACCGACCGATTGACCTTCCTTTAAGCCAAGTAATTAATGTTAATTCAAAAAACCCAATTGCTTTGGCTTCAATTACCCACCGTGTTTCTGGTGTGGTGCTATTTCTCCTAATTCCTGTGATGTTATGGATTTTTCAAACGTCGCTTGCCAGTGCTGAAGGCTTTGCAGATATTTTTACGAGCCCATTGGTGAAGTTTTTGGCTTGGATCTTTGTGGCTGCATTAGGCTACCATTTTGTGATGGGTTTTAAACATTTATTTGCCGACATGGGCATGAATGAAGAATTAAACAGTGGTCGCACTGCGACATTCATTGGCTTTGTACTTGCAGCGCTTTGGGTTGTGGGTTCATTTGTATGGGTGATGTTCTAATGAAAAGTGCAACAGGTTTAACAGGTTCAGGCTCTCGCGATTGGGTGGTACAACGTATTAGTGCGGTTGTATTGGCAGTTTATTCATTGGTGATGTTGGGCTGGTTCTTAACCCACCAACCAACCTTTGAATTATGGCAAGGCTTTATGCTAAGCCTACCGATGCGCTTATTTACGCTATTGATGATACTAGCATTAGTGGGTCATGCGTGGGTAGGGATGTGGACTGTATTAACAGACTACGTTAAGTCAAATGGTTTACGTTTTGTGCTGCAATCTGCCATGATTCTTGCAGTCTTGGTTTATTTATTTTGGGGCGTGATGATTTTCTTCTAAACATCCTGTTAGATAAATTTTGTTAACGTATTTATCGATTTTGACCTCAGGGCTTTTAAGCATTTAGGTGGATAAAATCGAACCATCATTTAGGAAATTAAAGCAATGGCAACAAAACAAGACAACACCATTAGCAATATTCAAACCTTAACCTTCGATGCGGTTATCGTTGGCGGCGGTGGCTCTGGTATGCGTGCGTCGCTACAATTGGCGCGTGGCGGTATGAATGTTGCGGTATTAACCAAAGTGTTCCCAACGCGTTCTCACACGGTTGCTGCGCAAGGTGGTATTGGCGCAAGTTTGGGTAACATGAGTGATGACAACTGGCACTTTCACTTTTATGACACCATCAAAGGGTCTGACTGGTTAGGTGACCAAGACGCCATCGAATATATGTGCCGTGAAGCACCAAAAGTAGTATATGAACTTGAGCATATGGGTATGCCATTTGACCGTAACGCAGATGGTACGATTTATCAGCGTCCATTTGGCGGTCATACTGCCAACTACGGTGAAAAAGCGGTGCAACGTGCGTGTGCGGCAGCTGACCGTACAGGTCATGCATTATTGCATACCTTATATCAAAAAAATCTTGAGCAAGGCACAGAGTTTTTTATCGAGTGGATTGCGCTAGATTTGGTCAAAGATAGCAAGGGCGACGTTAACGGGGTTATCGCGCTGGAGCAAGAAACAGGTCGTGTCGCGGTATTCCAAGCGAAAACAACTGTGCTGGCAACGGGGGGTGCAGGTCGTATTTTCGCTGCGTCTACTAATGCCTTTATTAACACCGGTGACGGTCTAGGTATGGCAGTGCGTGCGGGTATTCCACTACAAGATATGGAATTTTGGCAATTTCACCCAACAGGTGTCGCAGGTGCGGGTGTATTATTGACCGAAGGTTGTCGTGGTGAAGGTGCGCTACTTCGCAATAAAGATAGCGAAGCCTTTATGGAGCGTTATGCGCCAACCCTAAAAGATTTGGCACCGCGTGACTTTGTATCACGTTCAATGGACCAAGAGATCAAAGAAGGTCGTGGTTGTGGTCCACAGGGTGATTATGTGGTACTTGATATGACGCACTTAGGTGTGGATACCATCATGAAGCGTTTACCATCGGTTTATGAAATTGGTAAAAACTTCGCGAACGTCGACATTACCAAAGAGCCAATCCCAGTTGTACCGACTATCCATTACCAAATGGGCGGTATCCCAACCAATATTCATGGTCAGGTTGTCATGCCAGATTTTGAGGCAGGTACAGATGCGGAAGGTTTATACGCCCAGCAAAAAATCGTGAAAGGCTTATATGCAATCGGCGAATGTTCATGTGTATCCGTTCACGGCGCCAACCGTCTAGGTACAAACTCACTACTCGACTTGGTAGTATTTGGTCGTGCAGCGGGCCAACATATCATTGATGAGTTCCATGCCGCTGACCGTCATGACTATGAGCCGCTATCACCGCGTGTCCTTGACAAAACTTTGGCGCGTTTGAATGTGTTACAGCAATCTACGCAAGGCCTAAATGCGCAAGATGTGGCTGACGAAATCCGCCGTACCATGCAACAACACGCAGGTGTATTCCGCACCCAAGCGTCAATGAATGAAGGTGTACAAAAAATCTTGGCACTTGAAAGCAAGGTCAATAGTCTTCACCTAGCTGATAAATCGCAAGTGTTTAATACCGCACGTATTGAAGCGCTTGAAGTGGCTAACCTCTATGAAGTTGCCAAAGCGACAATGATTTCAGCTTCACTGCGTCAAGAATGTCGTGGCGCACACACCGTCGTTGACTACGAACGTGCGGCAGATGATGCGTATGCCCCGCTTGGTCGTAATGACCACGAATGGATGAAACATACCCTTTGGTTCTCTGAAGGTAACCGTGTTATCTACAAACCTGTTCGTAAGAGCCCACTGACTGTAGACTATGTTGAGCCAAAAGTGCGTACATTCTAATTAACATTTTTTGGTCTTTGCAAGCTATTGTAAAGACCCTATAAACCAATACCATAAACGTGTGGAGTTTAGCATTATGAGCAGAGGTACTCGCACCATCGAGATTTTCCGCTACGATCCAGATAAAGACGCAGCACCCCGTATGCAGACATACCAAATTGAGCTTTTAGACTCTGACCGTATGTTATTAGACGTACTTGTCCGTTTGAAAAAAATGGACGAAACCCTCAGTTTCCGCCGTTCGTGCCGTGAAGGTATTTGTGGCTCTGACGGTATGAACATCAATGGTAAAAACGGTCTATCATGTCTTATCAACATGAACACGCTACCACAAAAAATTACTTTACGTCCGCTACCTGGTTTGCCTGTCGTGCGCGACTTAGTGGTAGATATGAACCAATTCTATGAGCAGTATGAAAAAGTTCATCCGTACTTGATTAATGACCAGCCAGCGCCACCGACTGAACGTCTACAATCACCTGAAGACCGCGAAAAGTTAAACGGTTTATATGAATGTATTTTATGTGCCTGTTGTTCAACCAGCTGTCCATCATTCTGGTGGAACCCAGACAAGTTCTTAGGTCCATCTGCGTTGTTGAATGGTTACCGCTTTGTAGCAGATAGCCGTGATACTAGCACACAGGAGCGTTTAGCGCGTTTAGACGACCCATTTAGCTTGTTCCGTTGCCGTGGCATCATGAACTGTGTGTCGGTTTGTCCAAAAGGCTTGAATCCTACCAAAGCGATTGGTCACTTACGTAACATGCTGTTAGACCAAGCAGGTTAGTACCACAGTTTGGTGACAAAAAAGCTCTGTATCGACAGGGCTTTTTTTATTGGGATGTGATAAATTCATAGTAATTGGCTATCTATTAATGAAAGTAATAAATCATATCCCAATATCATAATATTTTTTATACCTTTTCAGCCTAATGAATGAGATAAATTATCATGAATTTTGTATAATATACGATAGGTATCTATAGGGAATATTCATTTAGATTTTCTAAGGAAGGAGAAAACTAACTTTCACATTACTCTTCTTTTACTACCATTTGATAGCCATTTATATACACGCCAAGCGGCGTGAGTTGCTATATTTAGTAAATGAATGGTAACTATTACCTTAACAAAATTTTTTGTTAATTATAAAAATGCTAGGCTATTCCCTAAAATTTTTATTTCCACCTTTAAATACTACAGTAGAAAGAATCATGGCTAACCAAAACCAAACTTCTGTCTCATCTGCTCAGTTTACTGAACTGTCAGCAGATAACGCAGTCTATCTTGAATCACTCTATGAACAGTATCTTCAAGATCCACAAAGCGTTGATGAAAAATACATTCCTTACTTTGCGCAGTTTGCCAAAGATGATGATAAAAACGCCCTTCACCATACTATCCAAGACCAATTTTTGCTATTAGCTCGCAACACCACTGCCCACAAAGTTACCGGTCAATCAGCGGCAGGCACCGTCAGCCCTTCTGAAATTCGCGAATTTGCGGACAACCAAATGGGCGTGCAAAAACTGATTACCAGTTACCGCCGTCGTGGTCATCGTATTGCTAATCTAGATCCTTTAGGACTCATGCCACGTCCCGAAGTTGAAGAATTGACTTTGGCGTATTATGGTCTTTCTGAAGCGGATTTAGACACTGTATACCCTGTCAGTGACCTAAATATCGGTAAAGACAAAGCCACACTGCGTGAAATTATCCAAGTGTTAGAGCGAGTTTATTGTAGCAGCATCGGTGCAGAATATTTCCATGTAACCACTGCCAAAGAAAAACGCTGGATTGAAAAATACCTAGAGCAAAATCTTGGCTATGTCAAATTTGACAATGAAAAACGTAAATCTATCCTTGAGCGTTTGACAGCAGCGGAAGGATTAGAAAAATACTTAGCGCGTAAATATACTGGTGTGAAACGTTTTGGTCTTGAGGGTGGCGAGAGCTTTATCCCGATGGTCAATGAGATAATTCAGCGTGCGGGTGAAAACGGTACCAAAGAAATGGTTATCGGTATGGCACACCGTGGGCGTTTAAATTTATTAGTGAATATCTTAGGTAAAAACCCTAAAGATTTGTTTGATGAGTTTGATGGTAAAAAACAACCGACCGTGGGTTCAGGTGACGTAAAATACCACAATGGTTATTCATCTAACGTAATGACACCGGGCGGCGAAGCACACTTAGCCTTGGCATTTAACCCCTCGCATCTTGAGATTGTATCGCCTGTATTGATTGGTTCAGTGCGTGCCCGCCAAGTACGCCGTCAAGATAAAACCGGTGATGCCGTTTTGCCAATCGTGGTACACGGTGACGCCGCGTTCGCCGGTCAAGGTGTCAACCAAGAAACCTTCCAAATGTCACAAACCCGTGCCTACTCAACAGGTGGTACGCTGCATATTATTATCAATAACCAAGTGGGTTTTACCACCAGCCGCTTAGAAGATGCGCGTTCAACTGAATACTGTACCGACATCGCCAAGATGGTACACGCACCGATTTTTCATGTAAACGGTGACGATCCAGAAGCCGTGGTATTTATGGCACAGCTTGCCCACGACTATCGCCAAACTTTCCATAAAGATATCGTGATTGATATGTACTGTTACCGTCGTAACGGTCACAATGAAGCGGATGAGCCTTCCGCCACTCAGCCACTTATGTATTCGGTCATCAAAAAACTGCCAAGTACTCGTGAGCTATTTGCCAATAAATTGGTTGCTGAAGGCGTTATTAGCAAAGCTGAAAGTGTGGCATTTGAAGATGACTACCGTGAGTCACTCGATAAAGGCGAATATGTTGCTAGCGCACTCGTGCGTGAGCCAAATAAAACGCTGTATGTAGATTGGACACCCTATATTGGTCATAAGCTTGAAGACAATTGGGATACGAGCGTTGATATCAATCAATTAAAAGCTTATGGTGAAAAAATGGCGCAAATGCCGGAAGGCTATGAGCTACAACGCCAAGTGCAAAAAGTGGTTGAACAGCGCAAAGCCATGCAAACCGGTCAAGAGCCATTGAACTGGGGTGCAGCAGAAACCTTGGCTTATGCGTCACTGGTCGAAGAAGGCTATCCTGTCCGTATTACGGGTGAAGACGTGGGTCGTGGTACTTTCTCACATCGCCATTCAGAAATTTTCAACATGAAAGACGGCAGTATGTATGTCCCACTTGCCAACATGAGCCCTAACCAAGCACGCTTTGACACCTTTAACTCATTGTTGTCAGAAGAAGCAGTGTTGGCGTTTGAATATGGTTACGCAACGACGGTACCTAATGCGCTAGTGATCTGGGAGGCGCAGTTTGGTGACTTTGTCAATGGGGCACAAGTGGTCATTGACCAATTTATTTCTTCAGGTGAAACCAAATGGCAACGTCTATGTGGTTTGACCATGCTGTTACCACACGGCTATGAAGGTCAAGGTCCTGAGCACTCATCAGCGCGCCTAGAGCGTTTTTTGCAGCTATGTGCCGAAGACAACATGCAAGTAATTACGCCCACAACTCCGGCACAGATTTTCCATGCCCTGCGTCGACAAGTGGTTCGCCCAGCGCGTAAACCGCTGATTGTGATGTCACCAAAATCACTGCTACGTCATAAATTGGCAGTGTCAACGCTTGAAGAGCTTGCGCAAGGTCAGTTCCAAACCGTGATTCCAGAGATTGACCAACTTGATAATAACCAAGTGACGCGTTTAGTGTTGTGTGGCGGTAAAGTATATTATGACTTGCTTGAAAAACGTCGTGAATTGGGTCTCAACCATGTGGCGATTGTGCGTATCGAGCAGCTTTACCCATTACCTGAAGCACGTATTTTGGAAGAAGTGGCAAAATATCCAAACCTTGAAGGTATTGTCTGGACACAAGAAGAGCCACGTAACCAAGGCGCTTGGTACTATCTAGCACCGCACTTATTCCGTTTGATTGCACCGCCAAAACCAGCGACTCGTCCGACCAAAGCCTACTTGCTTGAGCCAGTGGCTCGCCCTTCATCGGCCGCACCTGCTGCAGGTTCGATGCAAATGCACGTTGCCCAGCAACAAAAGGTTATCAACGAAGCATTGGGTTTGCCAAAAAATGAAGATTCGACCGAAGATAAGCTAGAAGCTAAAGCGGAAATCGCAGAAAAACAAGCGACTGACTAAGCGTTTTAAAGGATTAGTACCCAATAGCTGCGTACTAATCCTTCTTGGTTTTTGGTATAGGCAATTGTGCCGAGTGCTAAGACAACAATGAATTTAACCCATTAAAAATGAAAGAATGTGAAATTAACTAGGAGTTTTCCATGAGTGAGATTAAAGTCCCCGTATTCCCAGAATCCGTTGCTGACGGTACAATTGTTGCTTGGAATTTTAATGAAGGCGACCAAGTAAGCCGTGACGCTGTATTGTGTGAAATCGAAACCGATAAAGTTGTGATGGAAGTGGTAGCACAAGCTGACGGCGTGCTTAGCAAAATTCTCAAACAAGTTGATGACACAGTACTTTCTGCTGAAGTCATCGGTGAACTGACTGAAGGCGCAACGGCGGCTGCACCAGCAAGCCAACCTGCTGAAACACAAGCACCGGCTGCCCAAGCTGAAGCCGCACCTGCAGCTGCACAACAAGCGCCTACCGCTCAAGCAACTGCTGAAGCAGATTATAAAGACCAAAGCCCAGCAGTTCGTAAAGCCGCGAATACCACAGGCGTCAATCCTGCAGAGGTTGAAGGTTCAGGTCGTGGCGGCCGTGTGACCAAAGAAGACATGGCAAACCCAACCTTAAAAGCCAACAATGCAATTAAAGCAGACAACGGTCAAGTGGTTGCCAATGCCGTCGGTCAACGTGCAGATAAACGTGTGCCAATGACACGTTTACGCGCCCGTGTTGCTGAGCGTCTGTTAGCCGCTACCCAAGAAACTGCAATGTTGACAACGTTTAATGAAGTGAACATGAAACCTATCATGGACTTACGTAGTGAGTTCAAAGAGCGTTTTGAAAAACGTCACGGTGTGAAACTAGGCTTCATGTCATTGTTTGTAAAAGCTGCTACTGAAGCGTTAAAACGTTTCCCAGCGGTAAATGCCTCTATTGATGGTAGCGATATCGTTTATCATGGTTATTATGATGTAGGTGTTGCGGTATCGAGCGACCGTGGTCTTGTGGTGCCGGTATTACGTGACACTGACCAAATGGGTATGGCAGATATCGAACGTGCGATTGGTAACTATGCGTCAAAAGCGCGTGAAGGCAAATTAGGCATTGAAGACATGACGGGTGGTACCTTCACCATTACCAACGGTGGTGTATTTGGTTCATTGATGTCAACCCCAATCATCAATCCACCACAAACAGCGATTTTGGGTATGCATGCTACCAAAGAACGCCCAATGGCGGTTAATGGCGAAGTGGTAATTCTACCTATGATGTACTTGGCATTGTCGTATGACCACCGTTTAATCGACGGTAAAGAAGCCGTACAATTCTTGGTCACTATCAAAGAATTGGTTGAAAACCCAGCGATGCTACTTCTCGATTTATAATGAAAAAAGCCTGTATTGGCAAAGGTTGATACAGGCTTTTTTGTTTAACAACTTTAACAATAACAACTCAAATTTTTGGTGAAGATTATGAAACAAAGCTATGATTTGGTAATTATCGGTGGTGGCCCTGGTGGCTATGAAGCAGCTATCCGTGCAGGCCAATTAGGTATGAGCGTGGCTTGTATCGAAAAACGTATTAATAAGGGCGAGCCAGCGTTAGGCGGTACCTGTTTGAACGTCGGTTGTATTCCTTCAAAAGCATTGCTAGACAGCTCACATCGTTATGAAGCAACCAAGCATGACTTAGCCGACCACGGTATCACCACAGGTGAGGTGGCGATTGACATCAGCAAAATGTTAAGTCGTAAAGACGCTATTGTTAAGCAATTAACCGGTGGCGTGGCTGCATTGTTAAAAGGTAACGGTGCTGACTGGCTACAAGGTACAGGTAAATTACTTGATGGTAAAGGTGCGGATAAACACGTTGAATTTACCCCATTAGATGGTTCTGCGCCTACCACTATTACCGCTAAAAATGTGATTTTAGCCTCTGGTTCTGTGCCCATTGATATCCCTGTTGCCCCGATTGATAACGAATATATCGTTGATTCAACCGGTGCGTTAGACTTTACCGAAGTGCCTGCGCGTCTAGGCGTTATTGGTGGTGGTGTGATTGGTCTTGAACTAGGTTCGGTATGGCGTCGTTTGGGTAGTGAAGTGGTAGTATTTGAAGCCATGCCAGAATTTTTAGCAGCGGCGGACAAAGCCGTGAGCAAAGAAGCGGCAAAACTACTAAAAGCCCAAGGCATGGATATTCGTATTGATACCAAAGTCACTCAGGCTCAAGTAGAAAACGGTCAGGTACTTGTATCGTTCGACGCCAAAGGTCAAGCAGGACAAGAAACCTTCGATAAACTCATCGTTTGTGTGGGTCGCCGTGCTTATAAAGAAAACCTACTTGGCGAAAATTCAGGGGTAGAGCTCACTGAACGTGGTTTGGTAGCGGTAAATGACTTCTGTCAAACCAACCTTGATGGCGTCTATGCAATCGGTGACTTGGTGCGTGGTCCAATGCTAGCGCATAAAGCGATGGAAGAAGGCATGATGGCAGTTGAACGTATTCATGGTGAAAAAGTTCAAGTCAATTATGACACCATTATTAGCGTGATTTACACACACCCAGAAATTGCATGGGTAGGCTTGACTGAAGAACAAGCCAAAGAGCAAGGTCATGAAGTCAAAACAGGTCAATTCAGCCTAGCCGCCAATGGCCGTGCGTTAGCTGCTGGTGAAGGCCAAGGCTTTATCAAAGTGGTTGCCGATGCCAAAACTGACCGTTTACTGGGTATGCATGTCGTGTCAGCGGGCGCAGGCGATATCGTTCATCAAGGCATGATTGCGATGGAATTCGTATCAAGTATTGAAGACTTACAATTGATGACGTTTGCTCACCCAACCATTTCTGAAGCGGTACACGAGGCGGTGCTATCAGCGGATGGTCGTGCGATTCATGCGATTCAACGTAAGCGCAAGTAACGTAGTTCACAAGTAACTTGGCTCACAAGTAACTTAGTACATAAGTAGCTTAGTTCACAAGCAAATGGGCTAATTAGTTTATGCATCAATAGTTTGAATAAGGCAAGTGAGCTAACCTCATTATCAACTAGGTTAGCTTACTGTTGACCACACTATTCAAAAATAATTTTAAAACAATGTAAACCAAAACCGAGAGGATAAATTCATGAATTTACATGAGTATCAAGCCAAAGAATTATTAAAAAGCTATGGATTGCCAGTACAAGAAGGTATCATCGCTAAAAATGGCGACGAAGCCGCAGCAGCGTTTGACAAAATGGCAGGCAACGCCGGTGCCGTGGTTGTTAAAGCCCAAGTACATGCCGGTGGCCGTGGTAAAGCAGGCGGCGTAAAAATCGCTAAAACGCGTGAAGAAGCCAAACAAATTGCTGAAGAACTCATTGGTAAAAACTTGGTAACTTACCAAACTGACGCCAACGGTCAACCTGTTAACAGCGTACTTATCGCCGAAGACATGTATCCAATCGCAACTGAATTGTATTTAGGTGCAGTCGTAGACCGTTCAGCCCGTCGTGTGGTATTTATGGCGTCAACTGAAGGCGGTGTGGAAATTGAAAAAGTTGCCGAAGAAACCCCAGAAAAAATCTTGAAAGTAGAGGTTGACCCACTAGTGGGCTTACAACCTTGCCAAGCTCGTGAAGTGGCTTTCAAACTGGGTCTAAAAGACAAACAAATCAACGAATTTGCCAAATTGATGACAGGGGCTTATAAAGCCTTTATTGAAAATGACTTTGCGTTATTTGAAATCAATCCATTAGCGGTTCGTAAATCTGGTGAATTAGCCTGTGTTGACGCCAAAATCGGCATCGACTCAAATGCGCTTTATCGCCTACCAAAAATCGCTGAACAACGTGATAAATCACAAGAAAATGAGCGTGAATTAAAAGCTTCAGAATTTGACCTAAACTATGTTGCGCTTGAAGGTAACATCGGCTGTATGGTGAATGGCGCCGGTCTTGCGATGGCAACCATGGACATCATCAAACTATACGGCGGCCAACCTGCCAACTTCCTAGACGTAGGCGGCGGCGCGACCAAAGAACGTGTGGTCGAAGCGTTCAAATTGATTCTTGAAGACAAATCAGTCCAAGGTGTACTCATCAACATCTTTGGTGGTATCGTACGTTGTGACATGATTGCCGAAGCGATTATCGAAGCGGTGAAAGAAGTCAACGTTACCGTACCTGTGGTTGTGCGTCTTGAAGGTAATAATGCTGAAAAAGGTGCGCAAATTCTACGTGATTCAGGTCTTAAATTAATTCCTGCTGAAGGTCTTTCTGAAGCCGGTCAAAAAATTGTTGATGCGGTTAATAATGCCTAATGAAGAAAGTATAGGCATGAGCGAGTGGGGCTATGTGCCCTACTAGTTAATCGTTTAAATCAAACATAAAAAGTAAAAGGAAAAACAATGAGCGTATTAGTTGGAAAAGACACTAAAGTATTAGTGCAAGGTTTCACAGGTAAAAACGGTACTCTACACTCAGAGCAATCAATTGCTTATGGTACCAACATCGTTGGCGGTGTGACCCCAGGTAAAGGCGGTACAACCCACCTTGATCGTCCAGTATTCGATACCATGGATGAAGCAGTAACAGCAACGGGTGCCAATGCCTCTGTTATCTTTGTACCAGCACCATTCGTATTAGACTCAATCGTTGAAGCGATTAACTCTGGCGTAAAATTGATTGTGGTCATCACCGAAGGCGTACCTACCCTAGATATGCTAAAAGCCAAACGTTACTTAGAAAACGTCAACGCTGACCTACAAGCCAAGGGCGAAGAAATCATCCGTATGGTAGGTCCAAACTGTCCAGGCGTCATCAGCCCAGGTAAATGCAAAATCGGTATCATGCCAGGTCATATCCACCAAGAAGGTAAAGTCGGTATCATCTCACGTTCTGGTACATTGACTTATGAAGCGGTTGCCCAAACCACTAAACTTGGCTTTGGTCAATCAACCTGTATCGGTATCGGTGGTGACCCAATCCCAGGTATGAACCAAATCGATGCATTGAAATTGCTTCAAGACGACCCACAAACCGAAGCGATTGTATTAATCGGTGAAATCGGTGGTACGGCTGAAGAAGAAGCAGCTGCATACGTCAAAGACCACGTGACTAAACCCGTTATTGGTTATATCGCAGGTGTCACAGCACCAAAAGGTAAACGTATGGGACATGCCGGTGCGATTATCTCAGGTGGTAAAGGTACGGCGGAAGAAAAATTCAAAGCCTTTGAAGAAGCTGGTATTGCTTATACCCGTGACCCTTCAAAAATCGGTGAAAAAGTAAAAGAAGTCACTGGTTGGTAATCATCAGCTATTTTGACTAATCAAGAGCAGATAATCATTGGGTTATCTGCTTTTTTATTATCCGCTAGTGGTAGCAAACGCTGGTGTTAGCAAAATACCATCAATCAGTTTTAATACTGCCTTTAAAATATTGGGGCAGATAAAATATTTGCCATAAAAATATGTTAAGCTTGATGTAAATTATTTGAACAACTTGTGTTATTAAGAGTCACTATGTCGACAAAAATCACTCACGCTGTTATTCCTGTGGCAGGGTTTGGCACGCGTATGTTACCACTATCAAAAGCCGTGCCAAAAGAATTACTACCACTTGGCAATAAGCCTGCGATTCAATACGTCGTTGAAGAAGCGATTGCCGCAGGTTTAACCAATATTGTCTTGGTCAATCATGCGCAAAAAACCGCCATTGAAAACTATTTTGACATCAATAGCGAGCTTGATACCCAGTTACGCGGTAAAGGCAAAGCGGCGCTAGCCGATAGTTTAAACTGGCTACCTGCAGGGGTCACGGTTACCAGTGTACGCCAAGGCAAACCGTTAGGGTTAGGGCATGCGGTCTTGCAAGCCCGTGCCATTGTAGGTGATGAACCGTTTGCTGTGCTGTTACCCGATGTGATTTTGAACCCCTATAACACTGACTATACTCAGCAGAATTTAGCCTACATGCTACAGCAGTTTGCCAAGCAGCAGCATTCACAGATATTGGTTGATCCAGTGAAAGAAAGTGATATTTCTAAATATGGCATTGCCAAGCTAGCCAGCACACAAATGGTAGCAAAGTCTGAACAAAACCAGTCGTTTGCTGTGATGGGGTTTGTGGAAAAACCCAAAGCTGAGGATGCGCCTTCTAACTTGGCTGTCGTTGGACGCTATGTGTTTAATAATGCTATTTTTGATTATCTAGCGAACACGCAGCCAAGTGTGGGTGGGGAAATTCAGTTGACCGATGCCATTGATGCGCTTATTAGCACGCAAGGGGTAGATGTGGTTAGCATGGTGGGTAACAGCTTTGATGCAGGTGATATGAACAGCTATTTACAAGCCGTGGGTTACTTTGCCACTCAATTGGGCATTGAAGCGTTCCAACATACAGCAAATTAATATAGGGTCACAGACGAATGTCAACCGATACAAGTGCGAATCGTACATGGCAAACACTGTCTACTCAAGCAGATAGTATGGCCACGCTTAATCAATTGTTTAGCCAACAATCCAATCGCGGCTTACAGTACCGCGTTGCCGCGTGCGACATGATCATGGATTTTAGTAAACAAAAAATTGATGAAGCGGTGCTCAGCAATTTAATTAAACTGGCAAATGAGCGTGAGTTAGCGCAAGAAATCCATCGGCTGATGACAGGCGAAATTGTGAATGATACTGAGCATCGTCCTGCATTGCATACCGCACTAAGACAGCCCCAAGGCGAGCAAGTTTGGGTCGAAGGTATCAATGTCATTGAGCAGGTGCATACCAGCTTACAAAAAGCGGAAAAGTTGGTTGAGCGGATTCGTAATGGGGTCTGGCGTGGTTATTCTGGTCAGGCAATCACCGATGTGGTGAATATCGGCGTCGGCGGCTCAGATCTAGGGCCAGTGATGGCAACAACGGCACTAAAAGAATGGACAGATACCCCTATCAATGTGCATTTTGTCTCCAATATGGATGGCACCCAGCTCGATAGTTTGCTTAAGGTATTAAATCCGCAAACCACGCTGTTTATTATCTCGTCGAAATCATTCTCCACCATTGATACACTATCCAATGCTAAGACGGCGATGTCATGGTTGTTAGCCAGTCATGATAACAAAGCCACTATTTTGCGTCGTCATTTCATTGGGATTTCTACCAAAGCAGATAAGATGTCAGAATGGGGGATTCATGTCGATAACCAACTCATGCTCTGGGATTGGGTTGGGGGTCGATTCTCCATGTGGTCGGTGATTGGACTGGCGATTGCCATAAAAATTGGCATGCACAATTTCTATGAGCTGCTAGCAGGAGCCTATGAGATGGATCGGCATTTTGCCACCGCCGATTTTTCTCAAAACATGCCTGTGTTGTTAGGGCTACTCGGTGTTTGGAACAGTACGTTTTTACACATTAACGCCCATACGGTTTTACCTTATGATGGTCGGTTATCTTTTTTTCCCAACTATTTAACCCAGCTTGAGATGGAGAGTAACGGTAAATCCGTCAATCGCCAAGGTGAGGCAGTGGCTTACAGTACTTGTCCGATTTTGTGGGGCGATATTGGCTCCAATGCCCAGCATGCGTTTTATCAGTTGCTGCATCAAGGCACACAGGCAGTCAGTTGTGATTTTATTGCGCCCATCAAACGCTACGCAGATGCCCAAACAATCAATAAAAACTTGCTTGAGCAGCATGGACTTTCGCTTGCCAACTGCTTAGCGCAAAGCCAAGTGCTGGCGTTTGGCAATGCCGCCATCAAAGACAGCAATAATGGTATGGATAAATTCAAACATTATCGCGGCAATCAGCCGTCAACCACCATCCTACTCAAACAGCTGACCCCAAGAACGTTAGGATCATTGATTGCGCTGTATGAACACAAAGTGTTTGTCATGTCAGTCATTTGGCAGATTAACCCATTTGACCAATGGGGAGTCGAAGTGGGTAAAGTGATGGCTAATGCCGTCTTTGATGCCTTGGTATCAACGCAAGAATTATCGCCGCAACAACCGCAGCCATTTGATAGCTCAACCAATCAGTTACTAAATACCATTAAAACAACCTTTGCAAGCTGATGATAGATAGGGATAAAAGAAGAAAACGATGACAAAAACAATGACAAAAACTGTATATGTAATTGGCAGTACCAATGAATCAATCAATGCTTGTATTTTGCTTGCCACCCTTGAATACCAAGTTAGGCTATTGACCGATGATGATAGCCTTCAGCAGGTCATGAATGATTACCAGTTTGATCGGCAGATGGTGCTACTGTGGCAGTTGTACCAATCTCAAGGCAACATCGTTACCCAGCCTTTGCCAACCCATGATTTTTCAGCCTATGTCAGCGCAGATGATATTTGGTTGTTTGTCGATGGTGTATCAGCGCAGGCGCTTGAGCAATTTGGCTCATTTCATTTTAACCCCACCACCCAGATTATCATCAGCGGTGTCAAAGCCATTGGTGAGATTGAACAATTCGCGCGCAAATTGACGACTACTTGGGTGTATTATCTTCCCTTTATTTTTATGAAAGATGGGGCGAATTTTAGTTCTTTTTTCCAAGCTGATTTGGCATTGATTGGTGAAAAAACGCAAGGCAGTAGCGCGCACAACAACATTTTACTGTTTTTTATTGAAAAAAGTGACAAGCACTTTATTACTGATATCAAAACGGCAGAATTTGCGCGCAGTAGTATCATGGGAATGCTGGCAACACGCTTGTCTTTCATGAATGAAATGGCACGTCTCGCCGCCAGTGAACAGGTCAATATCAAACAAGTCGAGCAAATCCTTGGGCTTGATAAACGCATTGGTAAAGATTATCTCAAAGCAGGTTGGGGATTTGGTGGCAAGTCATTACCGCTAGAATTGGATTTTTTGATTGATGGTTTTAAGCGCAATCAAGTGGAGACGTCATTGTTAGAGGCGGTAAAATCCATTAATGAAGACCAAAAAGAACTGATTTTCCGTGAATTTTGGCAATATTTTGATGGCTTTATCGAAAATAAAACGGTGATGATTTGGGGCTCAGGCTATCGTAATGGTACAGGACGCACCACCCATTCAGCGTTTCACCCACTGATCAAATTGTTATGGTCATACAATATCAAGACGATTGTGTATGCCAACAATACCAAAGAAGAATTGTTAGAGTTATACGGTAATCATCCGCTGTTTTCATTAACCGACGATGCCTATGCGCCGCTTACGCAAGTGCAAGCATTGTTTATTGTCAACTGGTCGCTACCAATCAAGCCGGATATCAATCGTTTAAATAACATTGCATTACCCATTTTTGATGCAAAAAATACGTTAACCGAACCACAAATTCAGCAGCTCGTTGGTTTTTATACGGGTATAGGCTGTAAAAAATAGGCAAAACAATGACCAATCAAAGCAAAAAAATCTTAGTCACTGGCGGGGCAGGCTATATCGGCTCACATACGTTAATTGAGCTAATTGCTGCAGGATTCACCCCTGTGGTATATGATAATTTATCCAATAGTAGTCCCACATCGCTGGCGCGCGTTCAGCAAATTGTGGGGCAGTCTATTGAATTTATCGAAGGCGATATTTTGGACACACAGCTGCTTGCCAAAACCTTTGCCGCGCATGACTTCACTGCGGTGATTCATTTTGCAGGGCTAAAGGCGGTCGGTGAATCGGTTGCCAAGCCACTTTGGTATTATCAAAACAATGTCGCAGGCACGCTCAATCTACTCGATGCGATGACCAACGCCCATGTAAAAAACTTGATTTTCTCGTCATCAGCAACCGTGTATGGTGACCCAGAAGCCTTGCCGATTGTCGAATCCTCACCGCGTTCTGCGACCAATCCGTATGGGCAAAGCAAGCTGATGATTGAACATATGCTTGAAGATTTGGCAAAATCAGATAACCACTGGCAATTAATTTCACTGCGCTATTTTAATCCCATTGGTGCCTACCATACCGGAACCATAGGTGAAAATCCAAATGGTATCCCGAATAATTTGATGCCGTATGTCAGTCAAGTGGCAGTGGGTAAGCTGCCGCAGTTAAGCGTGTTTGGCAATGATTATGATACTGTGGATGGGACAGGCGTGCGAGATTACATCCATGTGGTTGATTTGGCAAAAGGGCATGTGGCCGCTTTACAGTATTTGGAAAATCAAACCCAGCTTGGATTTGAGCCGATTAACTTGGGTACAGGTAAAGGAACATCTGTATTACAATTGGTGAATGCCTTTATCAAAACCACTGGTCAATCCGTGCCTTATAGCATAGCGCCAAGACGACCTGGCGACATTGCCAGTTGTTATGCCAGTAGTGATAAAGCCAAGCATCTGTTGGGCTGGCAAGCTGAGTTTGATATCGAGCGTATGTGTACCGACACCTGGCGTTGGCAAAGCCAAAACCCTAATGGCTATGACGATTAAGCACCCCTTTAATACTGGCGAGTATTAACGACGGTTTTATGACCGTCTTTTTTATGGGTAGGTTTTATCAAAGATGAGCATTTTTATCATAAAAACCTAGTCAAGGTTATGATTTTACTTGACCCTAGGCTTGCTTCAGCGATAATAGAGGATTAGATAAATTATGATTTTTATTTATTTTACCCTAGCGATTGTTTAGCGAATTTCTTTTTTCTTATTGTCCCATTGAGCCTGTTATGACTGTTAGCGCACCTGAATTTATCCATGAAACTGTTTTGCTAAAAGAAACGGTGGCAAGTGTGCTTAATGTAACTATAGCGCAGTTAGAGACAGGAACCATCAAAAAAACGGGCACCTTTGTCGATGCGACATTTGGGCGCGGTGGGCACAGCCGATTGCTGTTAACTTATTTGGATGAAGATAGTCGTCTGCTCGTATTTGATAAAGACCCCCAAGCCATACAAACGGCGCAAACATTGGCAGCCAATGATGCGCGCGTGATAGTAATTCATGATAGTTTTGCCAAGCTGCAGGACAATCTGCAGCGACTAGGGATTGAACAGGTCGATGGGATTATGGCAGATTTGGGCGTGTCCTCACCGCAGCTGGATGACGGTAGCCGCGGCTTTAGCTTTATGCGCGATGGGGCAGTGGATATGCGCATGGATACCACCCGTGGCGAATCGGTCGCCCAATGGTTAAAACGCGTGGATGAAACTGTGCTTGCAGATGTGCTGTATAACTATGGCGAAGAACGACACAGCCGCCGTATTGCAAGGGCAATCAAACAAATGGAACATTACGATTCTACCCTAGCGCTGGCAGAAACCATCAAACAGGCGCATCCCAACTGGCAAAAAGGCAAGCACCCTGCTACCCAAAGTTTTCAAGCCATGCGTATTTTTATCAATAATGAACTCGGTGATATCGATAGCTTCTTGGATCAATCGCTCATGGCGCTTAACGTAGGGGGACGCTTGGCGGTGATTAGTTTTCATTCGCTAGAAGACCGCATCATCAAGCAGTTTTTGCAAAAACACAGTAAAGGTCAATATCCTGAAGATGCCAATTTGCCGATGCCACCCAAACGCCCCAAACTCCTATCTAAACCTGAGCGTGTCGCCCCGTTGGATACGGAAATAAAAACCAACCCGCGCGCCAGAAGTGCTTGGCTTCGGTCAGCCACCCGATTGTAAAAGCAGCCGTTTTTGTAACATGATATTTATAACAAACAATAAAAAGCGATTGCATTAACCAAACTTAGATGGGTTGCGTTATAATGACTTGTTTTATCTTGATACCCTGCTATTTGATATAAAAAGCTCTTTGATATAAAAATGCCAAAATCTCAGCCCCTGCCTCCCATGACGAGTAAACCCATGTCAAATGGCCGCGATAACCAAAATTCGCTCAAAAAAACGCGTCTTTTCTCCGCCAAAAATAACGATGCAACGGTAAAAAATAACACGACGATGAAAAAAAGCAGTGAAGGCTTGGGTGCCAGTATTAGCGAGATGCTCGATACCGAGTATCGCGGCGTTAGTCTATATACGGTTGCGATGATGCTATTAGTGATTGCGATTTTGTGGACAGGGGTGAGCGTCGTCGAGCAAATCCAAAGTTATCACCAACAATATGGCGAGCTGCAAAAACTCAAAAAACAATTTCGCCAGCTGCAAATGGAACACCAACGTATGCTGATTGAGCAGCAAACTTTCAGCGCTACCCCGCAAGTGACCAATCGCGCGGTGACTGAACTCAATATGTTTTACCCTAACTTGTCCGATCGTATGATTATTCACGACAACAAAGTCACGGTATTTACCAGTGACGCCAGCAGCAACGAGTCAAACACTCCAGCTATCAATCCAGAAACGCAGCATTGATGAGGCAACCGCGTGAATACTCGTAATAAAAAATCGATAACCACCAAAGTTGCCAATACCATGTCAGGGCGACCCACCAAAGTGCCTGTGCTCAAAGTCACTGCCCCTAAAAGAAATGCGTCAAAGCGTCGTAGTGGGGCGTCACGCCAAGGCAGCATTGAAGAAGATGCCATTCGCTTTAAGTCTATTTGGATAGCGATGGGGCTGGTGTTTGTGGCGATTTTTGGACGATTGGCATACATTCAAGTCATTAATAAATCCTACTATCAAGGTAAAGGTAATTCGCTCATTACCACCGTCAAAAAAGAGCCGTCTTACCGGGGCATGATCACCGACCGCAATAACATGCCGCTTGCGATTTCTGCCCCGTTAACCTCGGCGTACTTTAGTCCGCATGATTATGCGGTTGAATACTATGAGCTCAAAGCGCGCCAGCAAGACCTGCAAAAGTCTAAACCGAGTAAATCAGTCAGTCGTGAGCTTGAGCGCGTTGCAAAACGCTTGCAGAATATGGATTTAGCCAAACTTTCGGCATTGACAGGCATTAGCGTCAGCGAATTTAAAAATGCGGTACGTATCAATGACAACATCAATCTTGCCGATAAAGAGGCGGTAAAAGCTGTATTGCCCACGGGCGCAGGGTCGCATTATTTTCCATTAATGAAAAATGTGCAACCTGAAGCAGCACAGCCGCTCATTGATGCCAACTTTGCTGGGGTCAGTACCGACACGTTTTATCAGCGCTACTATCCACAGCCACAGCCCAATGCCCAATTATTAGGCTTTATGGCGCGTACTAACATGACAGATGGCACGCATTACCAAGGGCAAGCTGGGGTAGAGCGCGTATTTAATGACATGCTATCGGGCAAAGATGGCGAAGTCATGGTCATGCGTGATGCCAAAAACAACAGCATTAAAGAAATCGAACAAGTCAAACCTGAAGTCGCTGGCAAGGACTTACAACTAACCGTTGACTCACGGCTACAATATATCTTGTACCAAGAGCTTGAAAAAGTCGGAAGAGTACAGCAGGCGCGCTGGGCAGCGGGCATGATTGTCGATGTCAACTCGGGCGAAGTGATGGCGATGTCCAACTGGCCGTCGTTTAACGCCAATGACTTAAATAGTTTATCCAATGAAAACCAGCGTAACCATGCCTTGATGGATGTATTTGAACCAGGTTCGGTGATGAAACCCATCACCGTTGCCACGGGCTTAAAGTCAGGACAATACAATGCCAACTCACTGGTTAATACCAGTCCAGGGAGCATGGTGGTGCAAGGGCATACTATTCGTGACCATGGCAATTTAGGTACCATTAGTCTGCGTACCCTACTGCAAAAATCGAGTAATATTGGCTCAGCAAAAATTGCCCTTTCTTTGCCTGCCACCACGATGAGTGATACGCAAAAAGCCTTTGGCTTTGGCGCAAAAACCAACCTAAAATTACCCGGTGAATCTGCTGGACTAGTGCCAACGCCTGAGCAAAATGAAATCGCACGCCGCGCAACTGTGTCGTACGGTTATGGTCTCCAAGTCACGCTAGCGCAGCTTGCACAAGCTTACAGTGTGCTAGGTGCAGGGGGCGTGATGCATCCGTTGACGCTGCTTAAAAGTACCCGTGATAACGCGCTCAATAGCAGTAGTACCAATAATGTCTCCGTCCCTTTTGCCAAACCTGCCGCCAAGCAAGTCATCAAAACCAGCGATGCACTTACCATTGTCGATATGATGACGTCAGTCACTGAGCCTGGCGGTACGGCAACCTTAGCCGCTATCGATGGCTATCGTGTGGCGGGTAAAACCGGTACGGCAAGACGTACCAACCCTAAAGGCGGTTATTACAATGACCAATATCGTACCGCATTTGTCGGTATTGCCCCTGCTTCCAACCCACGTTTTGTGGTCGCCATCATGGTTGAAGACCCGCGTATTAACAAATTTGGTGGTTTGGTTGCAGCACCCGTGTTCCGCAGTGTGATGAAAGAAGCCTTGCGTTTGTACAATGTGCCGTTTGACAAGCCGCTATCGGGTAAAGAAACCACTACCACCAGCATCGAAAGTGTCAATGACTTATAACAACCCTATGGAAAAAGCTATGATTACGTTGCAACCGATGATGTCTGCGCTATCGCTACCAGAAAGCGTGCGACAACTGTTAAACCCTGTCATGAATCAACCATTTGGGCAGTTTGTGGTCGATAGCCGTCAAGTGGGTCAGGGCGATGTATTTGTATTGCTAAAGAGTCAAAACGCGACCGACAGCCTTGATTTGGAAAAAGTTACAGGTTATCTTGCCCAAGTCACAGACAAAGCGGCGTTTGTGTTGTCAGAAATTGATGTATCTGCGCTCCAGTCGCAGTTTATGTTGCCGATTATTTATTTGCCTACCATTCGTGATTTTTTAGGTTCTCTGATTCAAACCAGTTTGCAACAGCAACATCGCACCAAGTTGCCTGCGGTCATCGCGGTGACAGGCACCAATGGCAAGACCACCGTAAGCCAACTGGTCGCCCAACTCATCAGTCAATCGGGCATCAAAACTGCGGTGATGGGCACGGCAGGTAATGGCGTGCTTGGTGAAAAAGGGGCGCCCAATCTTACCCCAAGTACCCACACCACCCTAGAAGTCTTTAATCTGCAACATGCGATTGATGATTTTGCCAAGCAAGGCGTACAAGCCTTAGCCATTGAAGCCAGCTCTCACGGGTTACACCAACAGCGGCTGCAAGGCGTACCTGTCAATATGGCGATATTTACCAATTTAAGTCGTGATCATCTCGACTATCATACTGACATGGACGATTATGCGCAGGCGAAAGCGCGACTGTTTGATAAGGCGCATTTTCCCACCCTCACTCACGCGATTATTAATTTAGATGATGAATTTAGTGAATTGATGATTGAGGCGGCTAACGCATCCCATTTAACCGTGTGGACGTATAGCTTGACCAATGACCAAGCCGATTTTTTTGCCAAAACCATCCTGCCTAGTTTGCAAGGGGGTGATTTGACCATTGCTCTTTCAAAAGCTGTCACGCCACAAGGTGAATTAACGGTGAACAGTCCATTGTTAGGGCGATTTAATGTGGCCAATTTGCTGGCGAGTATCGCAGGCGCCTTCGCGTTATCGCAAAGTGCCGCGATGGGATTGAGTGTGGCGCAAATTCAAGCGGCAGTGCCAACGCTTCGCGGCGCCACAGGTCGTATGGATCGGGTGCCATCGACCAGTAGCTGTTTTATCGTGGATTATGCGCATACGCCAGATGCGCTAGAGCAGGTGTTGACCAGTTTAAAATCGCACTGTACAGGTGAGCTATGGGCAGTATTTGGCTGTGGTGGTGACCGTGATAAGGGTAAACGTCCACTGATGGCGCAAGCAGGACTTCGCCTAGCTGACAAAGTGATTTTGACTGCCGATAACCCACGCAGTGAAGACCCCAACGCGATTTTGAACGATATGCAAGCGGGCATGACTTGCCAGCAGCACTATCAAGCCATTATCGAGCCAGACCGTCAAAAGGCCATTGAATATGCGGTGCAACATGCCAAGCCTAACGATATCGTGGTGATTGCAGGTAAAGGGCATGAAACCTATCAAGAAATCAAAGGGGTGCGCCACGATTTTGATGATAAAGTGGTGGTAAAAAATGCCATTGACAAATTTGGCAAATAACTTAGCCTAGCATCATGAAAAAAATCTACCTAATCCGTCATGCCCAAAGCGAGTCCAATGCAGGGCAAGCAGTGCGCCCCAACCATGCCATCAATCTTACTGACGTTGGCAAGACGCAAGCGCAAGCATTGGCGGATTGGCTTACTGACCATATCAGCGAGCCAGTCACCGAGATTTTTGTATCCCAGTATCTTCGCACCCAGCAAACGGCTCAGCCTTATCTTCAAAGCACTAAGCGCACAGCCACTGTCATCGAAGAATTGCACGAATTTAACTTTTTGGATTTTGACACCATCAAGGATTTGTCATTTGATGACATCCGTGTGATTGCCGATGATTTTTGGCAACAGCATTCTGCGCACCGAGCCAGTGAAGTGACGGACAGTTTTGAGCATTTTGTAGCGCGGGTACAAAAGGTGCGTGCTTATTTTGATGGCTTGCCCGATGGCACCTATCTAGTATTTACCCACGGCATGTGGATTGGCATGCTTATCTGGCAACTGCTACTTGGCGATAGCCCGCGTCTATATAATATGAAAAAATTCCGTGAGTTTGAACTGGCAATGCGCCCCAAAAATTGCGAAGTGTTGTTGCTCGCTCCTGCAGGAATCAAGAAAGTATGGGTGCGCAATGATGGGCAAGATGACGAGATTCGCTAGTAATAAACTATAAAGAGACCCGAATAAAGATACCCCAATAAAGAGACCCTAATAAAGAGACGACAATGACTGCATATATTTGGCAATCTGCCAACTTAACCGAAGCGGTGAAAGACCTAAACCCAATCTTTCACAGTGATTTTACCCAGACATCCACAAAAATTATCACCGATACCCGCAAAATCGAACAAGGCGATATCTTTTTAGCCATCCAAGGCGATAACTTTGACGGCCATGATTATGTACAAACTGCCAAAGATAAAGGCGCAGTCTTAGCGATTGTCAGTCGTGCAGTCGAAAGTGACTTGCCGCAACTTGTAGTGACTGACACAAAATTGGCACTCGGCAAATTAGGTGCTTACCGCCGTGACCAACTTCCCAATCTAAAAGTCGTCGCGATTACAGGCTCGAGCGGCAAAACCACCGCCAAAGAAATGCTCGGCAGTATTTTAAACCGTATTGCGCCGACACTTATCACCCGCGGCAATCTCAACAATGATTTGGGCGTGCCGATGATGCTACTAGAGCTGACCGACGCGCATCGTTACGCCGTCATGGAGCTTGGTGCTAATCATGTCGGAGAGATTGCTTATACCACGCAGCTTGTCAAACCCGATGTCGCTTGTGTGCTCAATATCGGCACGGCACATTTGGGGGAGTTTGGCGGGCGTGATAATATCGCTAAGACCAAATCTGAGATTTATCAAGGATTAAGTAACACAGGTACAGCGATTGTGCCATTTGGTGATGATTATTTTGATACGCTACTCAATAATGCCCAACAATTTACCCAAAATATTCTCACCTTTGGCGAGCGTGACGTGTCCTTGGCAGATGCTGGCGTGGATATGCAACAAGCCAAAGAAATTGGCTTAACAGATGAAGATACGGTGCTACTGATGGGCGATGTGTTTGCCGATGATGTGGAAGTCGGTAATACCAGCACCTTTAGCCTAAATTTCAATTTTGAAATTGATGAAATCGAGACTCAAAACGTCACTTTAAACTTTGCAGGTGAACACAACATCAGCAATGCCTTAGCCGCCGCGGCCTGTGCGCAAGCCTTGGGGCTGTCGATTGATGATATTGCCAAAGGACTCGATACCGCCAAACCTGCCAAAGGTCGACTCAATTTCATTGAGTTTGGTAAACATACGTTAATTGATGACACTTATAATGCCAATCCCAGTGCCGTCGTTGCTGCCACGCAAGTTTTGGTGAGTCAAGGTGCGCCCACCATGTTGGTGTTGGGCGATATTGGTGAGTTGGGTGACGCCGCGCAAGAGGAGCATCGCAAGCTCGGTGAGGCTATTGCCGCCTCTGGCGTGACTGTGCTGTATACGGTGGGGGAGTTAACGCCTGTTACCGTCGCGCAAGCGCAAGCATCCGGCATGCAAGCACAGGCATATCCAGACAAAGCCTCCCTACTTGCGGCGATCAAAGATAAGCTGGCGAGTAGTGATGACGCCTGGCATATCTTGTTTAAAGGCTCGCGCTATATGATGATGGAGCAAGTAATGGATGAGTTAATTCGTTAGCCATCCTAGCTAAAAACAGAACTTTCATCAGCCATTTAATAAAAATTGGCTGATTTTTTGTGAATTTTTACTTAAAATAGTCAACTTTTCATGATGGGTTTTTGCTGATGAGACCAAGTGATACGGTTTTCACAGATAGTTTTCATAGCGAGTTTTCATTTATTTCATCATGATCATGATAGGGACATTGCATCCCTGTTTTACCCAGAACCCCCTAAGGAGTCCACTCGTGCTATTGTGGTTATTTGAATGGCTAAGCCAATTTTATTCGCCATTTTCGGCTGTGTCATCGCTGACCTTACGTGTTTTATTAGCCGTGCTGACTGCGCTGGGTATCAGTATGGTATTTGGTGGACGCGTCATTGAACGGCTGCGGGCGCTCAAATATGGACAAGCCATTCGTAACGACGGCCCACAGAGTCACCTTGCCAAAACAGGCACACCCACCATGGGCGGGATTTTAATTTTAGGCAGTATTTTAGTCACCACGCTACTGTGGGCGAATCTAACCAACCCCTACGTATGGATTTTGATGGTGGTCTTGGTGATTTTTGGCGCGGTGGGCTGGGCAGATGACTGGCTAAAAATCAAATATAAAGACCCAAAAGGCTTGATTGCACGCAAAAAATATTTTTGGTTGTCAGTTGGCGCTTTATTTGTTGGTGTGTCCTTATACTGGATTGCCAGTCAGCAGCCGCATGTGGCGACAGCTCACGCCATGCAAGATTTACTGATTCCGTTATTTAAAAACGTGTCGATTCCTTTCTCCGCTGTACCATTGGGTTTGGCGTTTATTATCTTTACCTATTTTGTGATTAATGGTACCTCAAATGCGGTCAACTTAACCGATGGTTTGGATGGTCTTGCCATTTTTCCTGTGGTGTTGGTCGCGGCAGGCTTAGGGGTGTTTGCTTATGTGTCAGGGGATTTTCGCTTTGCTGAATATCTCCACGTGCCCTATATTGCTTATAATAGCGATGTGACAGTGGTGTGTGGTGCCATGGTTGGGGCGGGCTTAGGGTTTTTATGGTTTAATGCCCATCCCGCCCAAGTGTTTATGGGTGATGTGGGTGCATTAGCCTTAGGTGCGATGCTTGGCACCATTGCTGTGATGACGCGTCAAGAGATTGTGCTGTTTATCATGGGTGGTTTATTTGTGGCAGAAGCGGTATCGGTCATGCTACAAGTAGGCTCTTACAAACTGCGTAAAAAACGCATCTTTCGCATGGCGCCGCTGCATCACCATTTTGAAGAAGGCGGCTGGAAAGAAACCCAAGTGGTCACCCGTTTTTGGATTATTACCATTGTCTTGGTGATCTTAGGGCTGATGACGTTAAAACTTCGCTAACTTTGCTAGGTTCGCTAACGGCGCTTTATATCAATTGGGTTTTTAACGGTTTTTTTTGAGATATTTTTATGGTGGCATTGCCTTCGACATTTTCTGCAAATTTTCGCTGCCCGATTTGCCAAAGTTCGCTAAAGGTGGGTGAAAAAGTTTGGCAATGCACCGGTGAAAATCCGCAGCAGCGGCAACATGGCTTTGATGTCGCCAAACAAGGGTATGTGAATCTACTACCGGTGCAAAATAAGCATAGCAAAAACCCTGGCGATAGTGATGAGTCGATTATGGCGCGGCGTCGTTTTCTGCAAGCGGGGTTTTATCAGTCGCTGCAAGATGGGCTCTATGACTTTTGCAAAGGGCTATTATCCTCCCAACCATCGGTAAATTGGCTAGACATTGGCTGTGGCGAAGGATATTACACTGAGCGATTTTTACAGCTTAACCCAAGTAAATTAGTCGCGCTTGATATCAGCAAACCTGCCGTACTTGCCACGGCCAAACGACTTAAACCAATTAGCACGACCACACAAAAATACTGCTTAGTGGCATCTGCTTCGCAAGTACCATTGGCCAATCAGGCGGTAAGTATATTGACCAGTATTTTTAGCCCGATTTTGCCGGATGAATTTCATCGGTTGGTCAGCGATCAGGGCTTTGTAGTGATTGCCAAGCCTGCCGTCAATCACTTGATTGAGATGCGTGATGGGCTATTTGAACAAATCGTGGCGCACGACTCAGACAAATTTATCGATGAATTAGCACCGTATTTTGAGTTGGTTAAGCAAACGCGGGTGGAAACCACGATTTCGCTTACCGCTACGCAGCTACAAGATTTATTGACGATGACGCCCTATGCATTTCGGGCGCAGCTAGCCAGACGTGAAGCATTAATCCAGCGCTGCCAGCAAGCAGGGTCAATGCGCTTTACGACCGATTTTATGATTTATGGGTTTCAAAAAATTTGTCTGTAAAAAAAGCGCCCGTCAGTGGGCTATTTTTTTACCTTATAAACAGCCTTAAGCGCGCGGATGATGCTGCTGATGTAGCTGTTGCAGTCTTGCCGTAGCCACATGGGTATAGATTTGGGTGGTTGATAAATCACTGTGACCCAATAACATCTGTACACTGCGCAAGTCAGCGCCGTGATTGAGCAAATGAGTAGCAAAGGCATGACGTAAGGTATGTGGAGAAATTTCGCTTTCGATGCCGGCTTGCTTGGCGTAACGTTTAATGACATACCAAAAGTTTTGGCGGGTCATGTAGCCGCCTTGTTGGGTCAAAAATACCGCTTGGCAGCGACTTTCTTGGCCATTTTTCATGATACATAATTGCGGTCGCGCTACGGTCAAATAATCGGTCAATACATCAATCGCCACTTCGCCAAGGGGTACCAGCCGAGTCTTATCGCCTTTGCCGGTAACCTGTAACCAGCCTGCATTGAGATTGACTTCACTTAACGATAAATGAATAAGCTCAGAGACACGCAGCCCGCAGGCATAGAGCACTTCAAACATGGCTTGGTCACGCATGCCCAATGGGGTCGATGTATCTGGGCTGGCGAGTAGGGCGTCGACATCACTTTCGGATAAATCTTTGGGCAGCGCGCGCCCAAGTTTTGGGGTCTTGATATGCTCACACGGGTTGTCATCACGCTGATTGGCGTTGATTTGCCATAAGAAAAACTGTTTGAGCGATGATAAGGCACGCGCTTGGCTGCGTGCTGTTTTGCCTTGTTTATAGAGCGCCGCTAGGCAAGCCAACACGTCACTGGCGTCCCAACGGGTGATGGCTTTGCTACAGGTGGTTTCGCACAGCATCAAGTCACGAATATAAGCATTGCGCGTATTGGTGGCAAGTCCCCGGGTTAGCAATTCTTGGCGAAACTGCTGAATATAACTGGGCTCATCATGAAGGTGTAAGGCTTTGACTTGGCGCGGTTGGCGCGCGGCGACTTGGGACATAAATGACTTGAAATCTCAGGATAAGGGGAGTTTTTTTTAACCAGCTTTTTTCTTAATCCAGTAATGATACACATTGGCATACGGATCAGGATTTTGGTGTTGTTGGGGGTTGATGATGTCTTGCTGCTCGATAAGTTCATGCCCCAGATGACGACAAAAATTGGGGATATCGCGCGTGGTCGCAGGGTCAGTGGCGATGACATGAATCACCTCTCCCGACTGCGCTTTACGAACGGTTTTATGCAGTAGCATAATCGGCTCTGGACAAATCAGCCCTTGGGTATCGAGTTGGTAATTGGCATCAGGCATGTTGAGTCTCTGTTTTTTGAGTTTCTGTTTGTCGACTTTCTTGGATAAAATTAAAAAAACGGGTTAAATTGGCTTTAAACATAAACGCCACCCCAATCCAGGCGGCTAGGGCGACATAGCTACTGATAACAAACAAGCCAAATCCCATACCGATACACAGCGCAAGCATGCTCGGCTGGCTTAAACGGTAACGGTATAAAATAAACGCCACATAGCAGGATAGCGGTATGGTCAGTCCAACAAGTCCGTAAGGCACCCAATGAAACAAAGTATAAATCGTTTGACTGTCCTTAAACTGTGACAAGCTCTTTAGGGTACCAAATAATAAAAATAGCGCAATTGCTAAATAAACCAGATAAATTGACCATTTGTTGAGTCGCTGTGCGTGCTCAATCAAACCAAGAACAGGGGCAGAAAAGCCTTTGGTCGTTGGCGTAGTAGGTGCATTTAATTGAGTCATGATAACAGCGCTCCTTCGCCACTTCTAAGCCAACTGCCGAGCATAATCGCTGAGGCGATACTATCAATCGGCTCTTTGTCACTTTTGATTAACCCATATTCCCAAGCCAAATTTTTGGCTTCACGGCTAGTTAAGCGCTCATCCGCCAAAATAATCGGCCGTGGTCGATGCGCTTCCTCAAGCTGGTGCTTAAGCCTACGAGCAAATTTTTTGGCACGATTGCCAAGCTCTGATGCAGTACCATCCATATTCAGCGGCAAACCGATGATGATGGTGCTTACTTGCCATGACTCGATAATTTTTAGCAATTCATCCCAATTGGGTTTGCCATTATCCATTTTAAACTGCATCAACGGGCTTGCGGTTTGGGTTAAGGTATTGCCCAAGGCGATACCCATTTTTGCGATGCCAAAATCAAGCCCCATCACCGTTTCGATAGTATGGGTGTGATGGGTATCTTGCGCCATAGTCAGGTTAAGCATGGCCGATATCCGTACTCAGTTTGTTAAAATCAACGCCCAACTGCTGAGCGGCGACTTGCCAGCGAGTCTGATGGTCGATATCAAACAATAGCCCCATTGATGCCGGCAAAACAAACCAATCGCCTTGGTTGATTTCTTCTTCTAGCTGCCTTTTTCCCCAGCTGGCATGACCCAGACAAAGCTCAAAATGCTCAACGCCTTGACCATTGGCGATACTTTGTAAAATATCCTTGCTAGTGGTGATACAGACGTTTTCGGTGATGGCAAACGAAGATACCCAATCGGGCTGTCCCGTATGGAGCACAAACCCAACTTCCGGGTTCATGGGGCCTCCATCTAAGGGTAATTTTCGGTGCAAGTCGGTGATGGTCACATCAATATTTAATTCTTCAAACAGTTTGGCGACGTTGCTGGTCTCGATGGGTTTGTTAACTACCAGCCCTAACGTGCCTTGTTGGTCTTGACGGCAAATATAGACCAAAGATTGATAGAAAATCCCGCCGTCAATATTGGGCGACGCTATCAAAAAATGGTTGGTAAGATTTTGGTTTTTTGACATTCAGTGGCATACCTAATTAAAAGCGACTTAAAAGCGGCAAACATTAAAAACAATAAACATTAAAAGCGATAAACATTAAAAGCGACAAGCAATGTTAAATTAACTGACACGGCGACTTGCTAGCAAACTGCGCGCGTGTTTGAGCGTGTCTTCGGTGATATTGACCCCGCCCGACATGCGCGCTAATTCCTGCACTTGGTCATCGCCCGACAGGATTTTTAAGTGAGACTGGGCTTTCTCTTGCTGGGTTTTGTACACCAAAATATGCTGATGGGCTTGTGCCGCGACTTGCGATTGGTGAGTGATCGCAATGATTTGTTGTTCTTCACCCAGCTCACGCAGTAATTCGCCTACCACTTGCGCCGTGCCACCACTGATACCTACATCTACTTCATCAAATACCAATAACTGACGGGTGGTGGTTGCCATATCGGTCATCGTATTACGGCAAACCCCTTGCGCATCAATGACTTGCATGATAAGGGCTAGCCGTGATAATTCACCGCCTGAGGCGATTTTGTGAATCGGTTGCATCGGCATGCCGACATTGGCACTAAATAGCAAATCGATTTGCGATAACCCGATACTTTGTGGTTTATCAAGTGGGGTAAATTCAAATGCCGCTTGCACATTGGGCAATGCCAATGCTTTTAACCGTGCAACTAGGGCTTCAGCTAATGTCGTGGCATTGGCTTGGCGACTGTCATCCAACGCTTGGGCTTTTTGCAAGTAGGCTTGATAAGCTTGTTCAATTTGCTCTGCCATTGCTTCAGGCGACATCACCGATTGCAAATCATCTAATTGCTGTTGCCAGGCTTGGCTGTCTTCAACAAGGCTTTCAGGGGTGGTGTGATATTTACGCGCGAGTCGGTGGAACGTCGATAACTGCTCATCAAGTAACGCTAACCGCTTGGGGTCAAGGCTTTGTCCTTCGGCATAATTGCTCAAAGTGCTAGCCACTTCAGCGATTTGGGTATGTGCTGAGTACAACTGTTCAACACAATCAGCATAGGTTTGACTAAGCTCGGTCTGCGCTTCACACAGTTTAATCGCCCGATTAAGCAGGCTCATCACATCGGGCTCATCGCTGTCATTATCCAGTAATTGCACCGATAAGGCGGCTTGCTGCATGAGGTTTTCAAGGTTAGATAATTCATCGTATTCAGCTTCAAGTTCACTATATAAGACAGTGGCAATTGGCTCAATATCGGCTAATTGGTTGCTCAATAGCTGAATTTGCTGCTGGCGCAATTGCTCGTCTTTGGCGTGCTGCGCGGCTTGTGATTTAAGGCGTTCGTACTGCAAAAACGCTTGTTTCACGTCGCTTGCTTGGCTGTTTAATCCCGTGGCGCTATCAAGCCATTCCATCACAAACTGCGGACGCAGCAAACTTTGCTGGGCATGTTGGCTGTGAATATTGACCAGTAACCCACCCAAGGTTTTAAGCTCATTCATACTAATGGGCATGCCATTGAGCCAAGCTTTACTACGAAGCGCACCGTTTTGGTTAGCAAGTTGCCGGCGAATCAGCAGCGTATCGTCTTCAAATGGGTAATTTTGCTCACCCAGCCATGCCATGACTTCGGGTAATTGACCGATATTAAATTCTGCAAAAGCGTCTGCCGTGGTCTGTCCATGCCGAATCAAACCTGCGTCACTACGACCACCCATGCACAAGGTCAAGGCGTCAAGCAATAGTGATTTACCAGCACCTGTCTCGCCAGTGATAATGTTAAATCCAGCATTCATCTCAATTTCAGCATTGGTGACGAGGGCTAAATTTTGTAAGGTTAACTGTGTCAGCATATCAATCCTATCATTGACGTTAAGAGTGGCACATTGGCGGTCAAATTTGCAAAAACTTTATTGTAACCTTGTCATGAAAAGCTCACAATAATCCTAGACAAGTCTTCAAAAATCAGTAAAAATTCCATTTAGCTGTTTCACACTAAACAATAGCATAATTGGGACAATTACAAAATAAGCAACGCAAAAATCCAAATTTCCGTCAGCTGGCTATCTTTGATGGGTATCTGTGTCTAGCAATCTTCGCCTAGGTAAGTTGAGGGCGGTTTCATCGATTGTTATAAAACATAGATTGTTATAATAGATTGTCATAAAAGTTGACTAAATTTGATGCTATCCTATTGCTCTAAACAACGTCTGCATAAGGATAACGGAACATAATTTTTTATCAACCGTTAATAATCTATCGGCAATACCATTGGCTGATTGCGACAAGTCACGGACTGCGTTTGATTATAAAACCCATTTGTCGACTAAAAAAAGCGGGTTGCCGCAAAACGACTTGCCAATCTTTATAATTCTTTATAATTTTTTATAACAAGGCAGCGTTATCAAGTCAACTGACTGTGTATTTTAAGGAGAATCTCATGACGTCACCTAATCGTTTCGACCATGTATCGGTAGAAAAAATAGCGAATGTTTACTATGAAGGTCGTACTTTTAGTCGGACCGTTTGGTTTGAAGATGGACGCAAAAAAATGCTAGGAATCGTGCTACCTTGTGATGCCGATGTGCCAGCCTATGAATTTAAAACCGACTCATCTGAACGTATCGAAATTTTGGCAGGCGAGTGCGAAGTCAAACTGGCAGGCGAGGAAGAATTTACTTATTACCGTGCCGGTCAAGCATTCTTGGTCGAAGGGCATAGCAGTTATGAGCTACGTAATGAAGCAGTCGTGCAGTACATTTGCCACCTAGAAGGCTAGCGGCAAGGCAAATATAAAATCGAAAAAAGGGTCATCAATCATGGCAAAACCGAGTTATTTTTATGGCATTCATGCCGTGCAATCCATCTTGCAACACCGCGGTATCGATGGGTTGACACTCTTTATTCAAGACGGTAAAAAACAAGATGATGCCACGGTAGCCAACATCACCGAGCTTGCCCAAACCTACGGGATTGCGATACAAATCAGCGCCAAAGACAAACTCACCAAACTTGCAGAAAGTCCGCAGCATCAAGGCGTGGTATTACAAGCCCGCCCTGCTGAACTCCAAGATGAGGCAGATCTCAAATACCTCGTTGACAAACACCAAACCGAGCGAAAACCGCTATTACTACTGGTGCTTGATCAAATCACCGACCCGAACAACCTTGGCGCGTGTTTGCGTACCGCCGTGGCAATGGGCGTCTCAGCCGTCATTATTCCCAAAAATCATAGCTCAAGCATCACCCCAGCCGTGGCAAAAGTTGCCGTCGGTGCGGTGGAATTAATTCCTTTTATCCAAGTCACTAATCTTGCGCGTACGCTCACTGACATCAAAAAACAAGGGGTGTTTGTGTTTGGTACGGCACTTGATGACACGGCAAAGCCCGTGCAAGACTGTGATTTGACAGGTGATGTGGCGATTGTGATGGGCTCAGAAGGTGACGGTATTCGCCGTTTGACCGCAGATACCTGCGACCAGCTTGTTTATATCCCGATGCCCGGCAATGAACATGGGCAAATCCAAAGTTTAAATGTCAGTGTCGCCACTGGCATGGTGCTGTATGAAGCCAGTCGCCAGCGCGCTAAAAAATAATGAGAAAATATGTTATCTGTAGTCATTATTTAAAAAAATTTTCTCAAGAAATGGGCTAAGAAAGGAAAAATCAACATGCAATTTGCCATTATCGGATTGGGTGTTTTTGGTATTACCTGTGCTAGAGAGCTTGAAAAATTGGGCAACCAAGTCCTAGCGATTGATATTGATGAAAAACTGGTCGATGACATCAGTGAACATGTCACCCGTGCCGTAATTGCTGACGCCACCGACAAAGACACCATAGAAGAGCTTGACCTTGCAAGTTTCGACGGCGTACTCGTGAGCATTGGTGATAACCTTGAAGCCAGCTTGCTATGTACACTCAACCTACTAAGCCTGAACGTACAAAACCTATGGGTGAAAGCCAAAACCGACTCCCATCACCAAATCCTACAAAGCTTAGGGGTGAATAATATAGTTCATCCCGAACAAGACATGGGGATTCGTATTGCCCAAAAAATGAACTATCCGATGGTCAAACAATACATGGCATTGGGTGACGAGCAGTTTTTGGTTCGTCTAGACCCGCCTGAGCAGTGGCGAGGGCACCCGTGGTCGGATGTACAGCACAACCATCCTGATATTACTTTTATCATGCTAAAACGCAACCAGCAAATCTTTAACCAATTACCCGATGGCTTTTTCTTTCAAGGTGGGGATAAATTGGTGGTGGGTGGTGATACCCAAGCGCTGCGTCGCCTTGCCAAAGTCATTCGCCAAACGGCTATTTAGCCCACCACTCACGTAAAAAAGGTAATTGTAGATATGCCGTTTCGTGAAGTCAAAAAAGGCGACAAAGCAAAGATTGTTGATAAATCAAAACCCAGTGCTCACGACCTAGAGCCGCCTACCAAACAGGGACTGCAGTTGTCCTCGCCTGCGATTTTGTCCTTGGGGTTTTTAGCGTTAATTGTGATGGGGACGGTTTTGCTGTCATTGCCAATCGCAACGATTCAACCGATTAGTATCCTAGCGGCAGCCTTTACCGCAACGTCTGCGGTGACGGTCACGGGACTAAATGTCGTAGATACCGCTAACTATACCACGTTTGGACAACTGGTGATTGCCGCGCTGATTCAATTTGGCGGGCTAGGTTTTATGACCTTTGCGATTTTGGTATTGACCAGTTTGCAAGGTAAAATGGGATTATCCGGCTCAATCACGGCGCAGGAAGCGTTGGGTACCCATAGCAACCAAATTGGTAGTACAGCCAAAGCGGTAATCAAAATTGCCTTTATCACCGAGAGCTTGGGTTTTTTAGGATTAACGCTATTTTTAGCACCGCTAAAAGGGCTAAAAGATGCGATGTATGAAGCATTTTTTCTGTGTATCTCAGCGTTTAACAATGCAGGTTTTGCGCTAAATGGCAACAATATGACTGCCTATGTGCACCAGCCGATGATTAGTTTTATCATAAGTCTGCTTATTATCACGGGCGGTATCGGGTTTTTGGTGATTTTAGATATCATCAAACACAAGCGCTGGCAAAAATTTACCCTGCACACCAAAGTCATGGTTTTGGGCACACTAGCACTCAATATCATTGGTTGTATACTGTATTGGTTACTTGAGCGTCATAACGTCAAAACGATTGGCGGATTGAGCGAAGCTGGGCAGTGGTTTGCATCTTGGTTTATGGCGGTGGCGTCACGTACCGCAGGTTTTAATAATGTTGATTATAGCCAAGTGACAGATGCCAGTACGTTATTGACCTTTATATTGATGTTTATTGGCGCAGGCTCAATGTCCACAGGTGGCGGTATCAAAATCGGCACCTTTGTGGTTATCCTAGCATCGACTAGGGCATATTTGCGTCAGCACCCGCAAGTGACGATTTTTCATCGTGCTATCTCTGATCACTTGGTAAAAAAGTCGTTTGCGGTGATGAGCACCTCGATTTTGATGATTGCTTTAGCGGCGTTTATTCTAACCATATTTGAGCCAGAAGGGCATTTGGTTGATATTTTATTTGAAGTGATATCGGCATCGGCAACCGTCGGTTTATCGCGAAATTTCACCCCGACATTGAGTGAACCTGGGCAATGGGTGATTATGTTTATGATGTATATGGGGCGTCTTGGACCATTGACCTTGGCATATTTTATCGCAACCCCTAAACCGACCCGTATTCGTTATCCTGAGACCCATACCCTTGTTGGTTGAGTTTATTAAGCTGGCTAATTTAACAGGATTGGCGAAGTGGCAAATACCAAGCAAAACCTTTAGACAGCGGTTGGGGCACACATGATACTGAAAACCCAAGATACTGAAAACCTAAGGAAGCGATCGCCAAATCGTGTATGATGGTTGTTTACAACTGGTGAATTGAGCGGTTTAGTAAGTTTTAAGGTTATGAGTAGTTATATTTTAGATACAGAAGCGCATGGATTGGTTGAGCCACATGCGACCGAAATTGCCTACATTGGCGTGGTGTTTAGTCCAGCAGACGAGTTGATATTACAGACCCACAACGCCTTTGAGCAGCGCTTTAACCCACACAAAAAAATTACTTTGGGCAGCCAAGCCATCACAGGGATTTTTGACGACGATGTGGCAGACAAGCCGCCGCATACTGATTTTGGGTTACCAAAAGACTGCGAGTATCTGATTGGGCACAATATCGACTTTGATGCTGAAGTGCTCACCAATGCTAACTGTGATTTATCAAACATCAAGCGTATTTGCACTTTGGCACTGGCGCGGCATTTTTTCCCGCAGTTAGATAGCCACAGTTTAGGTGCGCTACTGTGTTTTTTTGAGCCGCAGGTTGCCAAAAAAAATATCAAATTCGCGCATGGTGCCAAATACGATATTTGGTTTACCTTTTTGGTATTAAAAGCTATCTGCTATCAGCATCGCATCACCGATATGGTACAGCTGTATCAAGCCAGTGAACATGCCCGAAAACCCACGGTAATGCGCTTTGGTAAACATAAAGGGGTTGCTATTAAAGACTTGCCGCCTGATTATGTCGATTGGCTGCTCAAACAAGCTGACCTTGACCCGTATTTGCACCTTGCACTCACTGAACATAGCGCAGGCAATCATGGCAACCTTCTATGATTGAGCCCTTGCGCCATGAATGAACCTATGAAGTGCCAAAATGATTACGTGCCAAATTGCGGTTTAACAATCACCAAAATCACCACAGCGACTAAAATAAACACAGGCACCTCATTAAACCACCGCCAAAAAACATGGGTTTTATAGTTAGGGTTGTCAATCAGTTTTAAGCGAAATCGACCACAAGCTACATGATATACCGTCAACGCAATGACGTAGGCTAGCTTGATATGTAGCCAAACTTGGGTTTTATAACTGTCCCAATTAGGTAGCAGCATACACAAGCCAAAAATCCAAGTGGCAATCATCGCAGGTGTCATGATGCCGCGATACAGTTTACGCTCCATCAACGCAAATCGATCTTGACTGATTTTATCGGTACTCATGGCATGATACACAAACAAGCGTGGTAGATAAAAAATCGCGGCAAACCAACACACCAATGAAATCACATGCCAGGCTTTAAACCATAAAAAATATTCTGTCATTGCTTACCCCGATGATGATGCAACTAAACAAGCTTGCCCTAAATTAGCTTACTCTAAATAAACTTGCCCTAAAAAAGTCTGCAAATAGCCGTTATTTTAAAGTTTGCATGACAGCAAGTAAATCCGAGATTTGTTGTTCACTATGACGAGCACTCACGCAAAAGCGTAGCCGTGCTGTGCCTACCGGCACCGTAGGTGGACGGATTGCCGAGACCCAAAAACCGCGAGATTTTAACGCGTTGGCAAGCTGCAGGGTTCTATCATTATTGCCAATGACCACAGGAATAATGGCGGTGGTCGGTATTTGATTATCAATACCTACTTGCCAATTTTGCTGTAATAGCCCTTGACTGAGCTGTTTGATATTGGCAAGTAATTGATCGCTGCGCAAAGTATCGGTTTGCGACATAGCTATGCTAGTTTCAGTCACGCTGGCAAGCACAGGGGGCATCGCCGTGGTATAAATAAATGAACGGGCAAAATTGACCACATAGTCAATCAACTCACTCGAACCTGCGACAAATGCGCCACTGGTACCTATCGCTTTACCAAAGGTACCGATATAGATATCCGCTTGCGGTTGGGCTTTTTTATAAGCCTGATAGGGCAAACCAAAACCGTGGGCATCATCGACCATCAAGGCGCATTCATAGCGAACCGCTAATGCATGCAGCGCAGCCAAATCCGCAAGGGTACCATCCATACTAAAAATATGATCGGTGACAATCAGTTTTTGCTTAGCGCTACTTTGCGAAAGCAGCTGTTCTAATTGGCTATAATTGCGATGTCCAAAACGAATGACTTTGGCACGGCTAAGGATTGCCCCATCGACAATGGAGGCATGATTGAGCTTATCACTGAAAATCACGCTGTCTTTACCACACAACGCTTGAATCACACCGACATTTGCCATATACCCTGTACTAAAAGTTAATGCCCGTTCATAGCCTGTCACTTGGGCAAGGGTGGTATCCAATTGTTCATGCCAAAGCGTATGCCCCGTAATCAAGTGCGCCGCGCCACTACCCACTTGCTGGATGGTTTTTGCAGCGTGGCTAAATGCTTGTATGAGTTGTGGGTCGGTGGCAAGTCCCAAATAATCGTTGCTGGCAAAGTTGACGTAAGTTTTGCCATCTATGTCAATGGTGGGCGTCACGCCATGACGAATGGGTGTCAGTTGACGATACAGGTCTTTTTGGCGCTGTTCATCAAGGGCTGATTGAAGGGAAAAATTGGCTAACATACTGTTGAACTCTGTTAAAGCATCGTTAAAGCATCTAAGAAAAAACCGCCACTTCGGCGGTTTGTTGGGCTATTAAACGACAGCCAAACTCCCGATGCGACCATTCATCGCGTTGGTCACCGGGATTTGTCTAGGCTCGGCTTTTTCAACCGTCAACCCTAAATCGGCAATCAACTGATCATCATGGTTGGTGGTAGCATTATCGGTGGTCAATAAACGATTCCCATAAAAGAAAGAATTGGCACCTGCCATAAACAACATGGCTTGCTCGGCATCGGTTAAGCCTTCACGACCTGCGGCAATACGCACATAGCTGGTTGGGCAAGCAAGGCGCGTGACAGCAATGGTACGAATCCACTCAAGCACAGGCAAGCGCGTGCCTTGCAGCTGATCTGCAATCGGCGTGCCTTCAATGGGTACCAGCATATTGATTGGGACTGATTCAGGGGGTTTTGGCAGATTAGCCAGTTCTGTCAGCAGGTTGATGCGGTCATCACGACTTTCACCCATACCGATGATACCACCTGAGCAAATATTAATGCCTGCTTGACGCACATGGTCAAGGGTAGTTAGACGGTCATCATAACTACGGGTGGAGACGATATGGTTGTAGTACTCGCGTGAGGTATCAAGGTTGTGGTTATAGTAATCCAATCCCGCTTCGGCAAGTAGTTGCGCTTGGTTACCCGATAACATGCCAAGCGTCATACAAGTTTCTAACCCCAATGCTTTGACTTCTTTAATCAGCTCAACCACATAGGGCATATCTTTATCGTTTGGGTGCTTCCATGCTGCACCCATACAAAAACGGCTAGAGCCAGCGGCTTTGGCTTTTTTGGCCTCGATAATCGCTTTTTGTACTTCGATTTTCTTTTCAGGTTGTAAGTCGGTGCTATGGTGCCCTGACTGTGAGCAATAGCCGCAATCTTCAGGACAATTGCCTGTTTTTATTGATAGCAGGGTACTGACTTGTACCGCATTGGGTGGAAAGTGTTCGCGAAGTTTGTTTTGCGCGAGCAACAGTAAATCCATCAAAGGTAGTTCAAACCAAGCTTGGATTTGCTCGCGAGTTGGGCGGCTTTGGGTGGTCATTGTGGTGCCAATCGGTTGTTGTGATTGTTGAATTGCTAATAAGTCTGCCATGACAGCTATAATCCTAATTAAAATAAAGCTTAAAATGATTAAAGGTGTCTCATCATACCAAAAAAAAACAACCACCTAAAGTGATTGTTTTTTATTATTTAATAACAATGGCTTATTTATCTTGTGAGCTATCACCACGGGTAATGGAAATATTGGTGATAGGTGATTTATCATCAGTGACTGCGCTAGTTTTGACATTGTCGGCAATGACCTCATCAGACGCATGCTTTGCCTCAATTTCAGCCGATTTACGCAGCGCAGGCGTTAAGTTCTCATTATCGGCTGATTTGGCAAACACGTTGTCAGGACGGATGGTATCATCATCTTCCGTAATATCTTCAGCTTTAGCGGTACTATTTTTAGCGTTAATAGTATCTTTAGCCGCTTCATACTTCTCTTCGATGGCTTTATTATCGGATGCATCAGAATCACTCGTCGTTTCATCGGTCAGCTTTTGCTTAGCTTGTTCGACTTTATCTTTTGCCTCGCTGACTTTTTCTTTGGCTTCATCGTTTAGCGCATCTAGTTTGTCATCGGCTTGGGTTTTTAATTCCTCAACCTTTGATTTAGCATCATCTAGTTTTTCACCCGCCAAGCTTTTAACATCGGCTAATTTTTCAGCTGCTTGGTCTTTGACGTCTTCAAGCTTGGTTTTAGCATCCGCAAGTTTATCATCTTTGGCTGCTTTTGCTTCATCAAGCTTTTCAGTGGCAGTTTCTTTAGCGTCATCAATTTTATCAGCCGCTTGCGCTTTAACCTCATCCAACTTTTCTTTGGTTTCGCCAAGTTTTTCGTTAGCGGTGTCTTTAATATCCGCTAATTTTCCGCTCGCATCTTCTTTGAGTGCATCGATTTTTTCTTTGGCTTCGGTTTTTAGCTCATCAAATTTTTCCACCGCATCATCTTTAATTTCAGCCGCTTTCGCCTTAAGGGTGTCTAATTTGCTCGTAGCTTCAGAATCACTGTCAGCATTGACATCTTTGGTGTTGGCTTCATTAAAGTATTTGCTGCTACCAGATGCTTTACCCGCGCTCGCGCCCCCAATCATTGCTAGGGCTTTGCTGCAAAGTTCTTTAGCAAAAGGTGTGGCTTTTTCAATCAAGGGTTTTGCTTGTTCAACCACAGGTTTAAGTGGCTCAGGTACTTTTGGCACAATAAATTTTGCGATTTGGTTAAACCACATCAGCAGTGAATAATCACCGGACATTTTTAAGTCACCATTTTGGATGCCCGTCATAAATGCCGTCGCCTCACCTTTAGTGAGCAATTTCACACCCGTCATTGAGTCTTTAAAGGTAATCGTCAATGTTGGCTCTTTGGCTGGACCTGCATGTTGGCTAAAAGTACCGTTATTAATCTCATAATAGCGTGACGTTTGTTCCGCGTCGCTGCCGAGTTGAATGGTAAAATTACGGTTTTCTAATAAGCCTTTAAATTTGTCATCGCCCATTTTGGCAAGTTGGGTTAGACGCAAGCCAACGGCAAACAATAATACGTCAAGGGGATCTGATTTGATTTGGGTTAATTGAGATAACATACGTGTCCTCCAAAATTATAGATTTTATAGATATTGCAATACGCAAGGTCTTGAAATAAATGACGATACTTAAGTCACTCATTTCAAAGAGATTATAATTCGCTACTACAAACGATTTAATAGCTTTGTTATAAAATATATTATAAGGGCATCGATGCCAAGTTACAGTAATGTTTAACATACCAGTATCATTTTTTGTAATCAAAGCGTTTGATTTGTGTATTTGAGCGACGTTAGACAGCGAGCCTTTTACCTTTTATCAAGCTAAAGCGCATAAAAAACCCATCAACATGATGGGTTAAATAACTTGCTATAGCGATAAGGTGGCGAGGTTGTTATTAGTTTTTTGAGTCAAACACAGAGGCATGACGAACAAAGTTTTGATGAAAATCGGTATCTTTTTCTAACACCACAGGACGATGACCGGCGCTCATTTGGACACTGCTTTTTAATATGGTTTGGTTGGTAGTAGCTTGACTTGCGGCTTTGTTAAACTTAGGTTTTCCATTTAACGCTATCACAATCGGAATCATCGATAAGCCAATTGCTGCCACATACGCATCCGTACCAGTCAACGATGACAGCGTGACCACTGCCCAATGCAGCCCTTCCACTGAAATCCAGTACACCATACCTAACATAAAATAGCCCAACACAAAACGGTAAGGGGTAAACGCAATCGCTAGCATACCGACAGTCACTAGAACGATTAAAAACAACCAGTTAGAAGTTAACGACGTAGCAGCTAATAATAGACTTGCCGAAATAAGCATGGTTGACCTCATGAAAAGTTATTAAAAACAAATACTTAAAATAAATTAAGTAAAAGCTTGTATAGGGTATTATGGCGGTAAAAGATGAAAATTAAAAGTCAAAACCCAACTAAAACGACAATGGATGACGTATCAAATTTGGCTAATTTATCTTAAAACAAGCGATTAAAAAGGCTAAAACCATATAAAAAAAGGTAACAATCAATCGTCGAAATCACTTGCTCAAGAGTAACAGGAATTTTCGTAAATCTAGTAAAAAAGTGCTAAAATGCGGTAGCTGATTTGTCGCGAAATGTATATTGTTTTAATGCTTTGTAGTTTTGCCAGCCAATTAATTTGCTCAATAACCATTGCTATACCTGTAGCTGAAAAATTGGATAAGTTTGCTATTTTGGGCGTTTTAAGTAAAAATATCGTTCGGCAATTGTACCGCCTATTGTAAGTGCTATTTGCGACGCAAAAAAATTTAAATTTTTAATGTGACTAATTAAAAAAACTGACGCTTTATCAAAATTAACTGGACAACTATTTTGATAAACACGGTTTGCCTAATCACCGACTATATAGTGGTAATTCTCGTATGATGACGTTTCAACAATTGATTTTAACTTTGCAAAATTATTGGGCAGAAAAAGGCTGTGTGGTGTTACAGCCTTACGATATGGAAATGGGTGCAGGCACGTTTCATACCGCCACTTTCTTACGAGCATTAGGTCCAGAGCGTTGGCATGCCGCTTATGTGCAGCCATCACGCCGTCCAACGGATGGTCGCTATGGCGACAACCCAAACCGGTTACAACATTATTATCAGTTCCAAGTGGTACTCAAGCCCAATCCACCTGATATTCAAGAATTGTACTTGGGGTCACTCAAAGCGATTGGCATTGATACCTTAACGCATGATGTCCGTTTTGTAGAAGACAACTGGGAATCACCAACGCTTGGTGCATGGGGGCTTGGTTGGGAAGTTTGGCTCAATGGCATGGAAGTTACCCAGTTTACTTACTTTCAGCAAGTCGGTGGTATTGAATGTTTTCCTGTGACAGGAGAAATCACGTACGGTCTTGAGCGCCTTGCCATGTATATCCAAGGCGTGGACAGTGTGTATGACTTGGTATGGACGGATGGCGAATTTGGTCGTGTCACTTATGGTGATGTATTCCACCAAAACGAAGTAGAGCAATCGACCTACAACTTTGAACATGCCGATGTGGCAAAAATGTTTGAATTATTTGATTTTTATGAAAGCCAAGCCGATAAGTTGGTCGGTCTTAATCTGCCGCTGCCTGCGTATGAAATGGTGCTCAAAGCGTCACATACCTTTAACTTGTTGGATGCGCGTGGGGCGATTTCAGTCACTGAGCGTCAGCGCTTTATTTTGCGTGTGCGCACCTTGGCACGTAAGGTCGCACAAAGCTATGTAGAAACGCGCGCCAAATTGGGCTTCCCATTGGCGGATGATGCACATAAAGCAGATGCGTTAGAAAAATATCTACCAAAAGAAGCTATTTCAAAACAATAGATGAAAGAAGCGGATACATCACAATAGTTTCATCACATCGATGAAAAAATTTTCTTTGAACGGTCAAACTAAAAAAGGCAATAGATAGTTTCTATTGCCTTTTTTCTTACCTTATTTTATTGATTATTTTTTTATCAACGCTAATAAAAAATATCAAATTATCAGAATATTCTAATCTCGCATATTTATATCAAAAATCGCCACAGGGCAACGACGCGCTATTCTACTACAATAGCCGCAGCAAGTAAGCCAGGTAACAAGGGGCGGTGAGTGGAACTTTATTTTATTTTAGCGGGTATTTTTGTCGGATTCTGCGTGGGTGTGACCGGCGTGGGCGGTGGGTCACTGATGACGCCGATTTTGATTTTACTGCTAAAAGTAGAGCCGCATATTGCTGTCGGCACCGATTTGCTATACGCCGCTATTTCCAAGTTTTTTGGTGGGGTGGTACATTTTAAAAAATCGAATGTCGTTTGGCCAATCGTGCTATGGCTAGCCATTGGTAGTATTCCAGCCTCCATTGTCACCAATTATCTCGTCGCTACTTATTTGGGTAATATCAACGCCATTAAACTCATCATGACCTTGATATTGGGCGTGATGTTGACCATTACCGGGATTTCGCTGATTTTTCGCAACCGTATCGAAGCGTTTTTTGACAAATACCGCAAAAATGACCAAACTGACAGTCTCACCTCCCAAATCCCCCAAATATAAATTGGTGCTGATGGGCATATTGCTCGGGGTAGTAGTGACCTTATCGTCGGTTGGGGCAGGGGCATTTGGCGTCATGGCGCTGGTGCTCATTTTTCCCCAATTGCCCCTCATTCGTATCATCGGCTCGGATGTGGTACATGCGGTGCTATTAACTTTGGTCGCAGGCCTCGGACATTTGCTGTCAGGCAGTGTGGATTTTCACATGTTGACCTTTTTGCTCATTGGCGCGATTCCTGCCATTATTGTAGGCACATTATTGAGCAGTAAACTACCTGAGAAAAAATTGCGCCCGATTTTAGGGGTGACGCTGTTGTTGTTAGGCATTAATTTTGTTGTCAATCCTGCCAAAGCCAAACCAAAAGCGGCGGCTAATACGCCAGTCACCACAACCGCTGTAACAACTTCGGCAAGCGCCAGCCGATAAGTTTAATTTTCGTTTTGCGCTGACGGTTTTCTTGATTTGCCCCGCTGATGGGGCATTTTTATGGCTTAAATTTCTGCTATAATCGCCTATATTTACCCTATTTGAATCAACAAGGCTTTAGCATGTCTACTATTTTATTTGAACTTGGCACCGAAGAATTGCCCCCAAAAAATCTAAAAACATTGCGCGATGCACTTAACGACCATGTCACCCAATCGCTAACAGATGCCAATATTCGCTTTGATACCATTAAAAGCTTTGCCGCCCCGCGTCGCCTTGCCTTGCAGATTCAAGGAATTAGTGAAAAACAGCCCGATAAAATCGAACAAAAACGCGGTCCTGCAGTCAAAGCTGCCTATGACAAGGACGGTAATCCAACCAAAGCGGCACAAGGGTTTGCCCAAGGCTTGGGTATTGACGTCAAGGATTTGATTACCATCAAAGGTGATAAAGGCGATTATATCGGCTATGAAATGAATGTCATCGGTCAGCCTGTGGCTGAGTTACTGCCGAGTATTTTTCAAAAAGCCTTAGATGAGTTGCCGATTGCCAAACGCATGCGCAGTGGCGCAGAGCGTTCTGAGTTTGTTCGCCCTGTCAAATGGTTGGTGCTACTCAAAGACGACCAAGTACTGCCAGCGACGATTCAAGGATTAACGTCGGGTGAGACAGGGTCGCAGGGCGTTGAATTGGGTCGTTATAGTCTTGGACATCGTTTTCATCACCCAGATATGGTGAAAATCGACACGGCGGACAGCTATGAGCAAAACCTTGCCGAGGCGCACGTTATCGCTGATTTTGACAAACGCCAACAACAGATTAAAACGCAAGTCCAACAGCTTGCCGATGAAGTAGGCGCGACGGCTATCGTACCACAAGATTTGCTTGATGAAGTTACTGCGCTGGTCGATTATCCAGTAGCGCTACGCGCAAGCTTTGAGCCACGATTTTTACAAGTGCCGCAAGAGGCCTTGATTAGCACCATGCAGGCGGATCAAAAATATTTTTGTTTGACTGACAGCCAAGGTAAATTACAGCCTTATTTTATCTTTATCAGTAACATCGACAGTAAAGATAAAGCGCAAGTGATTGCCGGTAACGAAAAAGTGGTACGTCCACGCCTTGCTGATGCTGAGTTTTTCTTTTTACAAGACCAAAAACAGCCATTGTTTGCGCTGACTGAAAATCTTAAAACCCGCGTATTCCAAGATAAGTTAGGGACAATTTGGGAAAAATCTGAGCGTATTGCCAAGCTAGCTGCCTTTATTGCTACCCAAATTGGCGAAGACGTTGAGCAAACGGCACGGGCAGGCTTGCTGTCAAAAGCAGACCTTGCCAGTACCTTGGTGGGTGAATTTCCAGAATTACAAGGCGTGGCAGGGACTTACTATGCGCGTTTAAACCAAGAGCCAGAAGCGGTGGCGGCGGCAATCGAAGAGCAATATCTGCCAAAATTTAGCGGTGATAAATTACCGGCGACCAACATTGGAACGGCACTGGCATTAGCAGACCGTTTGGATACGCTGGTCGGTATTTTTGGCATTGACCAAGCGCCAACGGGTTCAAAAGACCCGTTTAGTCTGCGCCGCGCGGCGATTGGGGTACTGCGTATTTTGATTGAGAAACAACTGCCACTAAATCTAGTAGTATTGCTTGAGCAAGCTTTATTGGGTTATGTAGGCAAAATTGATGACTTACCAAAAACTTTTAAACAAGTGATGGAGTTTATCAATTCACGCTACCGTGCCATGTATGAAGACCAAGGCGTGAGCGTGGATACAATTATGGCGGTACAGGCGCTACAACCGCAAGTGCCAATGGATTTTGACCATCGTATCAAAGCCGTCCAAGCTTTCCGTGATTTGCCACCCGCCAAACAACTTGCCGAGGCCAATAAACGTGTTGCCAATATTTTAGCCAAGGCTGAGGGTGAGATTGCAAGCCAAATACAAACGGCTTATTTACAAGAACCTGCCGAAAAAGCATTGTACCAAGCGGTGCAAACTGCAGCGCAAAGTATTGAGCCGCATCAACACACTGACAACGCCAACTACACCCAGATTTTACAATCTCTAGCGACACTGCAGCAGCCATTGGATGACTTCTTTGAGCAGGTGATGGTGAATAGTGAAGATGCTAACCTCAAAGCCAATCGATTGGCGCTGCTAAAAAAAGTGCGGGGGTTATTTTTAACGGTTGCAGATATCAGTGAGTTACAGCTATAAGCTAATTTAGATACGAGTTAATTTAGACACGAGTTAACGCTTTAATGATATGGCTTCGATACTATTGCTTTAATACCCCTGCTTTAATATCATTGGTTAAACCCATACTGACAACGGTCATTATGGGTTTTTTTACAAGCTAAAGATATTTTTACGCTTGTTTTTGCTAAATTGGCAGGCTAGTTTACGCGTATTTGATACTATTTTAAGGGTATTTTCGTCTGAATTGCTCTCTAGGGTTTATTCTGGTGTGACCAGCTTCAACACTTTTGTTAGATTAGGTATTTAACGGTGAGATTTTATCTATTATTTATTTTTTCTCATTTATCTTCGTCTAGAGTAATTACGTGAAAGCCCGTAATAATGATGGCTTGTTTCATTCCATGGTGGTTACCAAAAGGTAGCGGGTTCTTTTATAAAGCCTATTCGCAAAGCTTAGTGGTGCTGTGTTTGTTTGTCTATCATTGGTGGTTATCAATGGATATATGGCGCACTTTTAGAGGCCAAGTCACTATAAATCTATATTCCAAAACATGCCATTAATGTTCCAATAATGCTCTATTGCGAATTTGCAAAACTGATTAGCAACTCGTTACAATGCAAAAGAGATTTTTTTGCTAATTAAACTAAATTAAAGGAATATGTATGAGCCCACCGCATCGCCCAGAAACGCTCGCCATTCATGCAGGGTATGAACCAGAACCGACCACCAAAGCTGTCGCTGTGCCTATCTACCACACCAGTTCGTATGCCTTTGATAACACCCAACACGGTGCTGACCTTTTTGATCTGAAAGTTGCCGGCAATATCTATACCCGTATCATGAACCCAACCAACGCGGTGCTTGAAGCCCGTATGGCAGCGTTAGAAGGCGGCATCGGCGCATTGACAGTGGCATCCGGGATGGCGGCGATTACTTATACCATCCAAACCCTATGTGAGGCAGGCGATAACATCGTCTCAGTATCAACTTTATATGGCGGTACTTACAACTTATTTGCCCATGCGTTGCCACGTCAAGGTATCGAAGTGCGTTTCTTTGATTATACCAAACCTGAGACCTTGGTTGATTTGATTGATGAACGTACTAAATTGGTATTTGGCGAAAGTATCGGTAATCCATTGGGTAACGTGCTGGATATCGCAAAAATTAGCGAATTTGCTCATAGTAAAGGCGTACCTGTGGTGATTGATAACACCGTCGCCACGCCAACATTATGCCGTCCATTTGAGCATGGTGCTGATATTGTGATTCATTCATTGACCAAATATGTGAGTGGTTCGGGCACGTCGGTGGGTGGGGTGATTATCGATGGTGGTAAATTTGATTGGGGCGCTCACAAAGAACGTTTTGCGATTTTAAATACCCCAGATGCCAGCTATCATGGGGTCAATTTTGTCGAAGCCATGGGTGCTGCGGCGTTTATTGCACGTGCACGCGTTGCGCCCTTACGTAATACCGGTGCGGCACTAAGCCCCATGAACGCTTGGCAAATTATGCTTGGGTTAGAGACGCTAGCCTTGCGTATGGAGCGACATTGCCAAAATGCCCAAGCCGTGGCAGAATTTTTAAACCATCATCCACAAGTGGCTTGGGTCAAGTACGCAGGATTAACCGACCATCCAGAGCATAAGCTTGCGCAAACATACTTTGGCGGCAAACCATCAGCGATTTTAACCTTTGGGTTAAAAGGCGGCCGTGAAGCAGGGGCGAAATTTATTGATGCGCTACAATTAATTACCCGTCTGGTCAATATCGGTGATGCCAAGTCACTCGCTTGCCACCCCGCTACTACCACGCACCGCCAGTTAAATGCTGAAGAGTTGCAAAAAGCAGGTGTCAGCGAAGACATGATTCGTTTATCCATTGGTATTGAGCATATTGACGACATCAAAGCTGACCTTGAGCAAGCGTTAGCCGCAGCCAATTAATCGCTTCATCTACAAATAATCGCTTCACATAAAAAAGCGAACCTTTAACTCGCTTTTTGAATTTAAAAAATAAAAAAATTAGATAAAAAAATACCCCAAATGAATGGGGTATTTTTAACAAGTTAATCGCTTAGCGGTTATCGCTTATTATTTAGCTGCTGCTGCTTGAGCTGCTGCCACTTCTTCAGCGAAGTTTTCTTGTTTTTTCTCGATGCCTTCACCCACTTCTAAGCGTTTGAATGCTTTAACCGTCATACCTTCAGATTTTAATATATCGCCAACTTTTTTCTCGTTGTCGATAACGTAAGGTTGGTTCAACAAAGTCACTTCGTTCAAGTACTTTTGTAGACCACCGGTAATCATTTTTTCAATCACGGCGTCTGGTTTGCCAGATTCTTTTGCTTTCGCTTCGATGATGTCTTTTTCACGCGCTAGCGTATCAGCAGGTACATTGGCTTCATCAACGGCGATTGGGTTGAATGCTGCAACTTGCATGGCAACGTGTTTTGCGGTGTCTGCATTGCCACCTTCAACAGAAACCACTACACCAATACGGATACCGTGACGGTAAGAGGCTAGGTTGTCACCTTCAATCACTTCTGCACGACGTACTTGGATGTTTTCGCCGATTTTTTGTACGAGCTCAACACGGGCTTCTTCAACCGTTTGACCATCGCCATACGGCAATGCAGAGATAGCCGCTACATCAGTGGTATCGTTAGCAAGCGCCAGTTCAGCTACTTTGTTTGCAAATGCGGTGAAGTTAGCATCTTTTGCCACGAAGTCAGTTTGACAGTTTACTTCAAGTAGTAAGGCTTTGTTACCTTCTTGAGCGATAATGATAGCACCATCAGCAGCAATGTTACCTGCTTTTTTAGCAGCTTTTGCTTGACCTGATTTACGCAGGTTATCGATTGCGGTTTCGATGTCGCCGTCTGCTTCTTGCAGGGCTTTTTTACATTCCATCATACCAAGACCTGTACGGTCACGTAATTCTTTTACCAGTTTTGCACTAATTTCTGCCATGAGATACCTCAATTGATTATCATTATAGATGAGAATTGGGTTGTTTATTGTCTAAAAATTTGAAGATTAAAGGACAAAAATGGGTGATTTTTGCCCTTTAATATTACGCTACAAATTCGAATTTTTATAAACCAATTTTGTGTTTACCTATCAAAGTTAGTTTATAAAATTTTGATGACAGTATCATAACAACCTAAGCAATGCGCTGCTATGATACTACGGTAACCATTATTCTGCCGCAGCTTCTGCTGGTGCTTCAGTTACTGCTTCTTCTTGATTTGCTGCTTTGCCGCCTTGAGTTTTAGCGTATTCTTTACCAGCGATAATTGCATCTGCAACCGCTGATACGTATAGCGTTACCGCACGAATCGCATCGTCATTGGCAGGAATGACATAATCTACGTCATCTGGGTTTGAGTTTGTATCAACGATACCAATAACAGGGATACCTAAGTTTTTTGCTTCTTTGATTGCAATCGCTTCATGGTCAACGTCAACCACAAAAATTGCATCAGGTAGACCGTTCATGTTTTTGATACCGCCTAAGGCACGCTCAAGTTTTTCCATTTCGCGAGTACGCTCTAACGCTTCACGTTTGGTTAACTTAGCAAACGTACCATCTTCAGCTTGTTTTTCGTATTCTTTCAAACGAGTGATTGACTGACGGATGGTTTTCCAGTTGGTTAACATGCCACCTAACCAGCGATGGTCAACATAAGGCATACCAGCGCGAGCGGCTTGTTCGCTGATAACGTTGCTTGCTGCACGTTTAGTACCAACAAATAGTACTTTGTTGCCACGTGCTGCTTCACGATTTACGAAGTTTAGTGCTTCGTTCATCGCTTTAACGGTGTGCTCAAGGTTGATGATGTGAATTTTGTTACGTGCACCAAAAATAAATTTGCCCATTTTTGGATTCCAAAAACGAGTTTGGTGACCAAAGTGTGCACCGGCTTCTAAAAGATCACGCATTGAAACTTGGGTAGGATTAGCTGACGCCATGAGATTTCCTTAAGTAAAGTTGGGTTATGCCTCCACATTACCGATTAAGCCGATTTGCAAACACGCATCAAAATCTACAGGATTTTAATTAATCAAATTTGCAAACACCCAGCTTAACTCTTATCAAGTTTGTTAGCTTGAAAATAGCAATGTGTGTGTCATGTTAGTAAATAAAAAAAGCAATCTGCCATTTCAAGATAAAATGACAAACTGCTATTTTAACACATTTTTATATGGTTAAGCTATATGTTTTAGCAAATGCAGATGGTAATTATTCAACCAATCCGATTAAGTCACCATAACCTTCTTGTTCCATCTCATCTACAGGGATAAAACGTAGCGATGCGCCATTGATGCAATAGCGCATGCCGCCAAGCTCAGGAAGACCGTCATTAAACACATGGCCTAAATGCGAATCAGCAACACGGCTGCGTACTTCAGTACGTCGCATACCGTGACTGTCATCAAACAATTCATTGATTACTGCTGTATCAATCGGTTTGCTAAAGGCGGGCCAACCACAACCTGAGTCATACTTATCTGATGAGCTAAAAAGCGGCTCACCGCTGACAATATCCACATAGATACCACGTTCAAATTGGTGATCATACTCATGGCTAAAAGGGCGTTCAGTGCCGTTTTGCTGTGTCACATAATATTGCTCATCATTCAAATTTGCCTTGATTTCAGCTTCAGAAGGTCTTACATACTTCTGTGTATCGATATTAATTGAATTAGCCATAGACGTTCCTAACCCTTGTTGTCATTGTAGAACATCACAATAGTTACAACCCATCCAAAATTCAAGTAACAACTGTTTAAACAAATAGTAGTTTTGTGAACAAGGCGAAAAGGGCTATAATACGTCTTCTTAAATTTTTGCAAAATCAGATAATTATTGTATGAAAACACTATTAAATAACCCTGAAGCCGTTGAAAAAATGCGCGTCGCTGGTAAATTAGCCGCCGACGTTTTAGTGATGTTAGATGAATATGTCAAAGAAGGTGTAACGACAGGGGCATTAGACAAGCTTGCCCACGACTATATTGTTGATGTCCAAAAAGCCATTCCCGCCAATGTCGGCTATCATGGCTACCAGCATACGCTTTGTACTTCAATCAACCATGTGGTTTGTCACGGTATTCCCGATGACAGTCGTATCCTAAAAGATGGCGATATCGTCAATATTGATGTCACAGTGATAAAAGATGGCTATCATGGTGATACTTCAAAAATGTGGATTATCGGTGAAGGATCTATCATGGCGCAGCGTATCTGCAAAATTGCCCAAGACGCACTATATGCAGGGATGAAAGCTGTTCGCAATGGCGCCTATGTAGGCGATATTGGCGCAGCGATTCAAGCGGTGGCTGAACCCGAGCGTTTTAGCGTAGTAAGAGAATATTGCGGACATGGAATTAGTGACGTATACCATGATGAACCACAAATTCTGCACTATGGTAAAAAAAATACCGGTTTACAACTGACGACAGGCATGACATTTACCATTGAACCAATGATTAACCAAGGTGTATGGCAAACCAAAACCTTACCCGATAAATGGACGGTAATTACTAAAGACCGTAAATTGTCCGCCCAATGGGAACACACACTGATGGTCACTGAAAACGGCTGTGAAGTGTTTACCAAGCGTCCAGAAGAAGATTTGAGTTTTTTAAACAGTTAAAATATGAATAAAATCATTAATATAAAAGAAAGTTAGTAATTAATTTAAAATTATTTATATTTTCCTGTTGACACCCATTTAGATTCACGTATAATACGCCACCACTGAGCGACGAAGAGTTTACAAACAAGTAAAACAAATTACGAAGCTTAGCAAGAATTAAATAAAGCTTGACAGCGTAAAACAAAACGTATTACAATATCAAGCTCACCATATGATAGACGATATCTTTGGTACACTAAATAACAACAAACACAAGAACAACTTGTGTGGATTTTCACTTAGGTCGATAAAATTAAGACTTTATTAATTGTATTGTCAGAGTGAAGATACTCGTAAGTTTATTTGAGCAAAGACAGTATAAATAATTGAGTCAACAAATTAAATCTATTGACATTGCATAGCGATGACAATAGATAGAAAGATTAAACTGAAGAGTTTGATCATGGCTCAGATTGAACGCTGGCGGCAGGCTTAACACATGCAAGTCGAACGATGATTATCTAGCTTGCTAGATATGATTAGTGGCGGACGGGTGAGTAACATTTAGGAATCTGCCTAGTAGTGGGGGATAGCTCGGGGAAACTCGAATTAATACCGCATACGACCTACGGGTGAAAGGGGGCGCAAGCTCTTGCTATTAGATGAGCCTAAATCAGATTAGCTAGTTGGTGGGGTAAAGGCCTACCAAGGCGACGATCTGTAACTGGTCTGAGAGGATGATCAGTCACACCGGAACTGAGACACGGTCCGGACTCCTACGGGAGGCAGCAGTGGGGAATATTGGACAATGGGGGCAACCCTGATCCAGCCATGCCGCGTGTGTGAAGAAGGCCTTTTGGTTGTAAAGCACTTTAAGCAGGGAGGAGAGGCTAATGGTTAATACCCATTAGATTAGACGTTACCTGCAGAATAAGCACCGGCTAACTCTGTGCCAGCAGCCGCGGTAATACAGAGGGTGCGAGCGTTAATCGGAATTACTGGGCGTAAAGCGAGTGTAGGTGGCTCATTAAGTCACATGTGAAATCCCCGGGCTTAACCTGGGAACTGCATGTGATACTGGTGGTGCTAGAATATGTGAGAGGGAAGTAGAATTCCAGGTGTAGCGGTGAAATGCGTAGAGATCTGGAGGAATACCGATGGCGAAGGCAGCTTCCTGGCATAATATTGACACTGAGATTCGAAAGCGTGGGTAGCAAACAGGATTAGATACCCTGGTAGTCCACGCCGTAAACGATGTCTACTAGCCGTTGGGGTCCTTGAGACTTTAGTGGCGCAGTTAACGCGATAAGTAGACCGCCTGGGGAGTACGGCCGCAAGGTTAAAACTCAAATGAATTGACGGGGGCCCGCACAAGCGGTGGAGCATGTGGTTTAATTCGATGCAACGCGAAGAACCTTACCTGGTCTTGACATAGTGAGAATCCTGCAGAGATGCGGGAGTGCCTTCGGGAATTCACATACAGGTGCTGCATGGCTGTCGTCAGCTCGTGTCGTGAGATGTTGGGTTAAGTCCCGCAACGAGCGCAACCCTTTTCCTTATTTGCCAGCGGGTTAAGCCGGGAACTTTAAGGATACTGCCAGTGACAAACTGGAGGAAGGCGGGGACGACGTCAAGTCATCATGGCCCTTACGACCAGGGCTACACACGTGCTACAATGGTAGGTACAGAGGGTTGCTACACAGCGATGTGATGCTAATCTCAAAAAGCCTATCGTAGTCCGGATTGGAGTCTGCAACTCGACTCCATGAAGTCGGAATCGCTAGTAATCGCAGATCAGAATGCTGCGGTGAATACGTTCCCGGGCCTTGTACACACCGCCCGTCACACCATGGGAGTCTATTGCACCAGAAGTAGGTAGCCTAACGCAAGAGGGCGCTTACCACGGTGTGGTCGATGACTGGGGTGAAGTCGTAACAAGGTAGCCGTAGGGGAACCTGCGGCTGGATCACCTCCTTAACTAAAGCACTAAGTGAGAATTCACAGCAAGTTGTTCTTGTGTAGTAAGCTAATAAGCCAAGTAAATAAAACATTACTTTGCAAGGTTACTAGCGAAAATCCTATTTAAAGGATTTTCGGCTCAAGCCTAGCAAAGCGGTGCTTTGCTTTAACGGCTTTCGGGGTCTATAGCTCAGTTGGTTAGAGCACTGCCTTGATAAGGCAGGGGTCATAAGTTCAAGTCTTATTAGACCCACCATCTAACGGTTACATGGGGCCATAGCTCAGTTGGTAGAGCGCCTGCCTTGCACGCAGGAGGTCAGGAGTTCGACTCTCCTTGGCTCCACCATAATTAGCTTAACGTAATAAAGCAGACAAAGTAATTTAGTAAGCATATTAAGAGATTACTTCAATCTGTTTTATCAGAAATCACGACCTGACGAGGGTCTGATAATTCAATAACAACATAGAGAAATGAGTCTGGGTTAATTATCAAGTTCCAACGAAGATAATTAACCTTAGTAATCAGCCAATCAGACCCAAAGAAATGATTGGAATAACTGATTACTTAAAAGTAAAGAGAACTGAATCAAGCGTAAACATAGGTGAAGATCGTTACCATTACGAATATAACTCAAATAGAAAAGTGCAGTAAGCACTTGCTTGAAATCTCGAATTATTTCGAGATGCAAAGCAAGTAATGGCTGTCACTCATTTGGCAACAAATGAAGCTATTTAGGGTTGTATAGTCAAGTAATGAAGTGCACATGGTGGATGCCTTGGCAGTCAGAGGCGATGAAAGACGTGACAGCCTGCGAAAAGCGTCGGGGAGGCGGCAATATCCTGTGATCCGGCGATATCTGAATGGGGAAACCCACTTGTCATAAGACAGGTATCGTAAATTTATTTACGAGGCAAACCGGGAGAAGTGAAACATCTCAGTAACCCGAGGAAAAGACATCAATAGAGATTCCCCTAGTAGCGGCGAGCGAACGGGGAGGAGCCGACTGATTATAATTTAGAGGAATGACTTGGAAAGGTCAATCGTAGAGGGTGATAATCCCGTACTCGAAAGGTTATAAGAAGCATATTAAGTAGGGCGGAACACGAGAAATTCTGTCTGAAGATGGGGGGACCATCCTCCAAGGCTAAATACTCCTGACTGACCGATAGTGAACCAGTACCGTGAGGGAAAGGCGAAAAGAACCCCTGTGAGGGGAGTGAAATAGAACCTGAAACCGTGTGCATACAAGCAGTCGGAGCGGACATGTTCCGTGACGGCGTACCTTTTGTATAATGGGTCAGCGACTTATATTCTGTAGCAAGGTTAACCGAATAGGGGAGCCGTAGGGAAACCGAGTCTTAATAGGGCGTCTAGTTGCAGGGTATAGACCCGAAACCGAGTGATCTATCCATGAGCAGGTTGAAAGTGACGTAACAGTTACCGGAGGACCGAACCCACTGTCGTTGAAAAGCCAGGGGATGACTTGTGGATAGGGGTGAAAGGCTAATCAAACTCGGTGATAGCTGGTTCTCCCCGAAAGCTATTTAGGTAGCGCCTCGGACGAACACCATTGGGGGTAGAGCACTGTTTCGGCTAGGGGGTCATCCCGACTTACCAAACCGATGCAAACTCCGAATACCGATGAGTGATATCCGGGAGACAGACGGCGGGTGCTAACGTCCGTCGTCAAGAGGGAAACAACCCAGACCGCCAGCTAAGGCCCCAAATTCCTAGTTAAGTGGGAAACGATGTGGGAAGGCACAGACAGCTAGGAGGTTGGCTTAGAAGCAGCCATCCTTTAAAGAAAGCGTAATAGCTCACTAGTCGAGTCGGCCTGCGCGGAAGATGTAACGGGGCTCAAACTAGGAGCCGAAGCTGCGGATTTAATTGTTTCAATTAAGTGGTAGGGGAGCATTGTGTAAGCCTGTGAAGGTGTGTTGTAAAGCATGCTGGAGGTATCACAAGAGCGAATGCTGACGTGAGTAACGACAAAACGGGTGAAAAGCCCGTTCGCCGGAAGACCAAGGGTTCCAGTCCAACGTTAATCGGGGCTGGGTGAGTCGACCCCTAAGGCGAGGCCGAAAGGCGTAGTCGATGGGAAATCGGTTAATATTCCGATACTTGTTTATGATGCGATGGAGGGACGGAGAAGGTTATGCCAGCTTGGCGATGGTTGTCCAAGTGGAAGGATGTAGTTAGGTTTAGTAGGCAAATCCGCTAGACTATTAATGAGATCTGATAGCAAGCTGTACTTGTACAGCGAAGTGGCAAATACCCTGCTTCCAGGAAAAGCTTCTAAGCGATAGTCATAAAGAAATCGTACCCTAAACCGACACAGGTGGTCAGGTAGAGAATACCAAGGCGCTTGAGAGAACTCTGCTGAAGGAACTAGGCAAAATGGTACCGTAACTTCGGGAGAAGGTACGCTGCCGATGGTGAGTAGACATGCTCTACAAAGCTATTGGCAGTCGCAGATACCAGGCCGCTGCAACTGTTTATTAAAAACACAGCACTCTGCAAACACGAAAGTGGACGTATAGGGTGTGATGCCTGCCCGGTGCTGGAAGGTTAATTGATGGGGTTAGCGTAAGCGAAGCTCTTGATCGAAGCCCCAGTAAACGGCGGCCGTAACTATAACGGTCCTAAGGTAGCGAAATTCCTTGTCGGGTAAGTTCCGACCTGCACGAATGGCATAATGATGGCGGCGCTGTCTCCAGCAGAGACTCAGTGAAATCGAAATCGCAGTGAAGATGCTGTGTACCCGCGGCTAGACGGAAAGACCCCGTGAACCTTTACTACAGCTTTACATTGAACTTTGACCTTACCTGTGTAGGATAGGTGGGAGGCTTTGAAGCAGGCACGCCAGTGTCTGTGGAGCCATCCTTGAAATACCACCCTGGTAATGTTGGGGTTCTAACTCAAGCTTAACAGAGCTGAGGACAATGTATGGTGGGTAGTTTGACTGGGGCGGTCTCCTCCTAAAGAGTAACGGAGGAGTACGAAGGTGCGCTCAGAACGGTCGGAAATCGTTCGAAGAGTATAAAGGCAAAAGCGCGCTTAACTGCGAGACCCACAAGTCGAGCAGATACGAAAGTAGGTCTTAGTGATCCGGTGGTTCTGTATGGAAGGGCCATCGCTCAACGGATAAAAGGTACTCTGGGGATAACAGGCTGATACCGCCCAAGAGTTCATATCGACGGCGGTGTTTGGCACCTCGATGTCGGCTCATCTCATCCTGGGGCTGAAGCAGGTCCCAAGGGTATGGCTGTTCGCCATTTAAAGAGGTACGCGAGCTGGGTTTAGAACGTCGTGAGACAGTTCGGTCCCTATCTACCGTGGGCGTTGGAAATTTGAGAGGATCTGCTCCTAGTACGAGAGGACCAGAGTGGACGAACCTCTGGTGTTTCGGTTGTGACGCCAGTCGCATTGCCGAGTAGCTATGTTCGGATGGGATAACCGCTGAAAGCATCTAAGCGGGAAGCCCACCTTAAGATTAGATTTCCCTAAAGAGCCGTTGTAGACTACGACGTTGATAGGTTGGGTGTGGAAGCATAGTGATATGTGTAGCTAACCAATACTAATTGCTCGTTTGGCTTGACTATACAACGCCTAAATGGCTTTGTAGGTAATAACGATTATCACCTCGCTTGATATAGCTCATACTTTACTTTTAAATCAACTCATTTCTCTATCCCCCTTTGCTGACGATAATAGCTTGGAGGTCCCACCTGATCCCTTCCCGAACTCAGAAGTGAAACTCCAATGCGCCAATGGTAGTGTGGTTCGCCCATGTGAGAGTAGGTCATCGTCAGCTCCCTATTCCAAACCACCCCCCCTTACTAATGTAAGGGGGGGGGTTGGTCTTTGGAATTCTCAAGACGTTTGATATAGGGTATTGTCGGAAACCTAAAATGCTGAGACACAACCTTTATGCAAACCAAACAACAAAACAGAAGTGTCGTAAAATCCGGTATAAGCTTAAGATGGATGACATTACAAAGCTTGTCCGATGTACCTTTGAACGCTTGATAAAATAGAAAAAGTGTGGCAACTACCACACTTTTAAAAATAAATAAAATACAAGTTTTTTGGCGATTATTTTGATAAATCTATCGCATAATCTGCCAAGCCTTTATTTGAACCGTCGTCATTATTTACGACGCTAATATTGGTTAGTCCTGCTTTTTGGGCAAAGTCAATTTTGTTTGCACTCGATTTAAAGGTTACAGGACCCGCTGTTTTCACTTTGACAAACCGCCAGCTACGACTGCTACCATTATTGGTTAAAGATAAATTCTTAGCCGCTTTGATGTAGTTAATCAGCACATCACGATTGGCATCCGGTGATTCAACTACATTGGTACTATTAATGCTGTAGTACTCCTTTAGACCTGATGCACGATAGTTATTGGTTGCGATGATAAATGGTGCGTTTTCTTCAATCGGCTTGCCTTTGTAGGTTAAGTTTTGGATACGGCTACCGACAGGTTTAGTCACATCAATCTCATATTGCACATCGGGTGAGGTAAACATATCAAAGTTATACCCAGGAAAAGTGCTGATTAACGCTTGTGGCGTAGTAAGGCTTGGGTTTATTTGATTAAAGCGTTTGGCAGAATTCTCTAGCCATTTTTTGATATCACTGCCTTGTATTTTTACTGCAAACACGGTATTTGGATACAGGTATAAATCAGCCGCATTGTTAATAGCAATATTGCCTTGAGCGACATCCGTATAATCTGAACCCCCTGCAAATCCGCTTTTAAATGGGGCACTCACTGATAAGACAGGGACATCTTTATATTGTGGCAAATTGGCGTTAATATAATCGCTGATATAATTGGCTTGGGCTTGGTTGACCACTTGAATCGCTGACACATCACCCACATCAGCAAAGTAAGAAGTCATTGAGAAATCGGATGTACCGATTGGCGTTTTGACATAATTAATAGTGGCATTATGTTCTGCCTGAATTAATTGAGCCACTCGTGGGTTGGCTGCGACAAAAGTTTTATCAGCATTTTGGATAGTACGCACTTCCACTTTGGTATTGTTTTTATTGACGACCCATTTTTTGCCATCAAAGGTTAAATTCAATTTGATGACCCCTAACCCTTTGCCCCAAAAACTTGGCATGACAGCAGGTACGTTGTTTAAAAAGCCATGAACTTTATCAATATCTGCCTGGTCTAGGCGGGTGTCTTTGCTATTAGCATCAGGAAACACTTGATGTGTGTGTCCCATCAAAATCGCATCAATACCTGCCACTTGCGATAGATGCCAACTGGCGTTTTCCATCGTTGGGCTGTATGGTGAGGTATCAATACCACCATGTGACAAGGCGACAATGACATCTGCACCTTCATTTTTCATTTGTGGCACGTATTTTTCTGCCATTTCTTTCGCACCTGCGGTGGTGACTTTACCGTCTAGCCATTTTTTGTCCCATTGCATAATACCGGGTGTGGTAAATCCAATGATACCAATTTTTAGCGGTACGGTAACCGTCTTACCCTCTGGTGTGGTTGCCGTAAAGGTTTTGGTAATGATTTTATAAGGCTTAAACAGTGGCTGATTATTGCGAGCGCTAATGACATTGGATAAAACCAAGGGAAAGTCTGGTCCCTTACAAGCACTGGCACTTGCGGTTATGCCATCAACGTTAAACTGACTGCCTGTAATTTGATTAAGATAGTTCAACCCATAGTTAAATTCATGGTTACCAATCGTACCTGCATCGTATTTTAGGTCATTCATAACCTTATAAATGCCCAAGGTTTCGTCGCATTTGACAGGGTTCACCGTTGCTTGATAGTCACCTAAAGCACTACCTTGAATGGTATCACCGTTATCTAGCAAGATATTATTGGCAGATTCACTACGAGCGTTATCGATAAGCGTTGCGGTTCGCTCAAGCCCAAAACTTTTGTCTTCTGTCAACTTGTAATAATCATAACTCATGACATTATTATGTAAATCTGACGTTTCAAGAATAGTAAAGTTAAGGTTCGTATTGGTAGCGATTTGCTGTGGTTTAGGGTCATTACTATCATTATCATTGTTATTACAAGCAACAAGTGACATGCTTGCTACAATCATGGATGTGGTGAGGCAAATGCGCTTGATTTGCGTATTCTTATAATGATGGTTTTTATAATGATGGGTCTTATAGTTCATGATAGCTCACTAAATTAGGCTCAAATAAGAGCGTTGATAAATTTGTGAAATATCATAGAAAGGTTGCGTGACAAAATGATGAATAGCTAGGGGCTAATAAAATTCGCTGCCCGCTGCCTAGTCTTAAGCGACCCCGCAAACAATCAATTGTTATGACCACGCACCCAAAGACGCATTTGATAGTCTGCCCAATTCTGGAATAACCCTTAGCTTGCTCGCCAATACACTTTTAGTACGCTATTATCGCGACCTAACTGTAATAACTCGTGCAATAGCGAACGCAGTTTTTTCGTTGTTGTGGCTTCAAGACCACCCCAGATGTGGTCAATTTGGCGAGGATGTTGTTGTAAAAAATCTTGTAGGGTCGTAAAAATCTGCGTATGAGGCAGTTGGTTATCATTCGCCACAATTGGCAATACCGTTGCAGGATACTGGGCTAAAACGTCTTCTAAATAAGCCAAATCTAGCGGGCTTTGCAAAAAGGTAAGTACAATCGGCGGTGTTATCTGCTCGGTCATTGGCGACTGCTCTAACAGTCTGGCTACGGTCGGTAGTGAGGTTTCATCAGCGATTAATAGACTTTGTCCCTGTGGCTGATTAACATCGAGATGGTCGATTTTTTCGGGGAATTCTCGCTCACTGGTAAAAACATCGCCTGTTTTTAACGATTTTACCCAAGTTTCGCCAAGACTGATTTCGCCGTTTTTTTCTCCATGACAATAGATATCTATCCAAGCAAGGTTTTGCGTTTCACCGTTTTCATTCACAGTTTGCCATGCCTTGCGAAGCGTATAATAGCGGTAGGGGCGGGGGTGTTTTTTTAGGTCGGTGTCGGGCAGTTTGACATCAAACAAAAACGCATAACCTGCCGGTAAATCGGATAAATCGCTATCTGTTTGCACTGTCAAACGATACATATGGTGGCTGACCGCTTCAACGCTTTGCAGACAAAATTGACGCTGCTTGATGTCAATGGTTTTTTTACCTTGTTTGCGGTCACTGCGCTGCAATAAGGCGACATATTGGTCGTTAAATTTTTCAAGGGTTTGGGTCGGCTCATTAAATGCCAAAAGCTGATTGTCTAAGTGCGGCTCGTTTTGCGCAAATTGCAAATCCAACAGCAAGCCTTGTTGATAGATTTGGCGTAAGGTCGCATTTTGCAAGGTTTTTTGCTGAACCTTGGTTAAGTTTAGCAAGCCTAACGCCATGTGTTTCATATCATCGCCGTGGTCTTCGTTGATGTGATCGATGATGTCGGCAATTTCGGGGTCATCAAATAAAGTCAGATTTTCTGGGTGCATAGAATGTAATTTTTGTTAAAGGGCGATAAGGAAAGGACTTGGGTTAACAAATCCTTTGTTTAGATTTATGAACCTGATTAAAACTTCGCTGTTAAGCTAACACTGGCTTGTCGCTCTGCGCCCATCCAGCAATTATTGCGGTCATAACAACTACCCACGTAGGTTTTGTCAAACAAGTTACTGACCGTTAAGCCCACATCGAACGTGGGGTTAATTTGATAATTACCAGCCAAATCCACCAAGGTGACGCTTGGCAAAGTATCTGAGTTTTCTCTATCAATCTGCATCCCAGCGATGTGGCGCACACCCACTTGCACCGCGGTTTTGGCGTTGGGTTTCATACTTGCCCACAGTGTGGCGTTGTGCTTGGCAATTTGTTGCGGGGTATTGCCGACCAGTTGCGGATTAAACTCATCCTTGGTGATTTCGGCATCGACATAACCATAGCCGACACCCACATTTAACCAATCATTGAAACGATGATCGGCAGAAATTTCAAAACCTTTTGATGTGGTTTCACCTGTTTGGGTTTGTTTGGTCCAGTCGATGGCAGTGACCTTGTCATTTTTGCGCGTGATATCGTAGGCAGACAGCGTGGCTTTGGTGGCTTTATCCGCTGAGCTGTATTTTATGCCGACTTCAACTTGATTGGCGGTGGTGGGCTTAAATGCTTCACCTGTAATATAGTTGACGCCTAACACGGGTTGAAATGACTGAGCGTAGCTGACATAGGGGGCAAACCTATTGTCAAGTTGATACAGGGCTGACAATCGCCCAGATGTTTGGTTGGCTTCGTTGACGGTGGTTTTTGTATCGCTACCTGTGGCAGTGGTTTTGGTGGTGCTTTTATAGTCATCATGGCGCAACCCTGCGACCACAGTGAGCTTGTTCCATTGCATTTCATCTTGTAGATAAACGCCGAATTGACTTTGCTCAATATCATCAGTTTGTTGATAGCCTGTCAAACTAAGGGCAGTTTTATTAAATAAATCATAATCAGGATCGCTTAAATCGATGATGGGTACGCCATTGTACATGGCGTCTGCGTACTTGGCGGTGCTGTCAGTTTTTTGATAGTCCACACCCAATAATAAATTATGTGAGGTATTATTAGTAATCAGACTATAAGCCAATTGGTTATCGGTTGCCCAGTTGGTCATTTTTTCATCGGTCGTGTAGGCGGTGCGTATAAGCTTGCTGTCTGAGCCTTCTCTTGCTCGATACGAGAATAACTCATGGGGGTTTTTTCGGGGTCAAGGGCGGTTTTGGTAGCGGTGGTGCGGTAAGCATCACTACGAATGACCAAGGTATCTAATGTGGTTTCAGGTGCTTATTCGCTATTGGCTGCAACGTCTGCCAACACTTGACTGGTAAAAACATGGCTGATACCCACCGCTAAACTAGCACGTATTGCTACTGATAAAAAAGATAAACGCATAAGTGACCCCGCCCTAATAAATAATTACAGAAATTTACAGTATGTTAAAAGTAATGAAAATAATAACAATAATTATTCTCATTTGCAATTATATTTAATCCGCTTTTACGAGGTTTTAGGGGAGGTCATATAGATTCTTAATGCTCACCAATCACTGTAATGGCATCTAGACTGGCTTTTTCGCGTTGCAAACCGGTCAGCTCGCTGAGTTCGCCATTTTTCATCATCAACAATCTATCCGCCTTTTCAAAATAGCTGTCATCATGACTGATAATAAACAGCGTTTTGCCCATTTTTTGCAACATGGGAATAATAGTGTGATAAAACACACGGCGATAGGCAGGGTCTTGGTCGGCAGCCCATTCATCAAGCAGTAAAATAGACTTTTCTTCGGCGACAGCAAGCAGCATGGCAAGGCGTTTGCGCTGCCCCTGCGAAAGTTCGGTGGCGCTAAGTTGGTTATCGGTGACGCTGACTTTTTCTTTGATGGCTAAAATATCTAGCCAATTATCGATTAACTCGGCATTGGGCGTATTTTGCGCGCTTCCCATCACAGTGTTAAACAGATAAAAATCGCTATAAATCGCTGAAAATAACTGGCGATAATGGGGGTAATGTTCTGAGGCGACAGGCTGGTTATCGATAAAAATACCGGAATTTTCCGCAAATTTAGGCTGATATAACCCTGTGATGAGCTTGGCAAGTGTGGATTTTCCGCTACCATTGGCGCCAATTAAGAACACCACTTCGCCGCGTTTTAACGTAAAGTTGATATGCTTTAAGCCAAAATTTGCGCTATTGTCATAGTGATAATTTATATTTTTAAAAGTAATGATTTGCCAATTTGGGGTTAAAATTTGGGTATCAAAATCGCGGCTATAGTCGGCAAGCTGTAATGATTGTATTTTTTCCAAGGCAACTTTAGCCGTTTGCACGGTGGGAAATGCCCCAATCGCCATCAGTAAAGGCGACTGGATAAATAATACCGTGAGGGCAAAGGTAGTAGCGGTGGCGGTATCTACCCAGTGATAAATATTGGCTAGGGCATAAATCACCCCAATTACGGCAAACATCATAATATTTGACCAGCTTACGGCTGATAAATGAAAAGTATCTGCTTTGACAATATGGTTGAAATAGTCGCTTGCGTGGCGTTGATAATCATTGGTAAATAGACGTTTGGCACGTTCACGATTTAAGGCAAGTTCTTTTCGTCCATCAATCACCGCTTGATAATCTTGATACAGTGCATCATTGATTTCTCGTAATGTGGCTAAATGGGCATACACATGACCAACGAGTTTACTGCTGATAAAAATGGTCAGCGTAATACACCCCATGACCACAAGCAGCATTGGCAGAGATAAAAACCCCAAATAAACCGCGGTCGCCGTGCAGATAATTACCCCTTGCACCAGCTCAGGCAAGCGTACAAACGCCACAGTAATCGACTGCACATCGGTAGTTAAGCTGGCTAACAGCTTGGCACTACCGATTTTTTCGATTTGGGCGATTGAAGTATCTAAGATACGTTTTATCAGTTGCGAACGTAATTCAAACACAAAGCGATGCCCTAACTTAGTCAAGGCAAGCTGTGACATAAACGTTGTCGCTAATAAACCCATAATCGCTACCAAAAATACCGCTAATATCTGCCAACTGCCTAAGAGGGGATTATCAGTGCCGACTGCTGCGATTAAAAAACGGTTAATAAAGGCGATAATAGCGACATTCACCAAGGCATTAAGCAGATTGAGCAAGATGACTTTGATAAAGGCAAAGCGGTGCTGTTGCCAGATAAGGGTCATAAGGGGCATGGTAGTGGGGAACATGTCTTTCCTGTTTAGCTTTTATTTTTTAGGCAGTCTCAAATAAAAATCGGACAAAGCAAGCTTCATCCGATGGCAAACGTTAACAATGGGTAAAATTAAAAATCAAAGGTCGCTGACAGCTTCAATGTGCGTGGCTCACCTAAGGTAAGATAGCCTGCACCGTTGTCACCTGCGGTATTTTCATAACCGCCTACCGATGACCAGTAGTCTTTATCGGTGACGTTAGCAATCACCCCTTTGAGCGTGACTGCTTTACCAGCAAGTTGGGTTTTATATCTTGCACCCAAATCCACAGTGGTATAGCCATCGACTCTTAGGGTGTTGGCATCATTGGCGTAACGTTTGCCGGTATGAATGACATCGCCTGTTAAGGTTAAGCCATCTACTTGTGGTAAGTCATATTCTAGCCCTAGATTCAACAGGTTTTTTGCCGCACCGATAACTTGCTTCCCTTCAGTGGCATCGCTACCGGTGTCTTTTTGCTCGGTATCAAGGAAAGTCACGCCGCCTAGCACTCGCATATTGGCGGTGGGTTGTCCATATACATTGAGTTCAACGCCTTTATGTTGGTTTTTGCCATGTGCTTCAAAGGTAGTATCAACGGTAGTATAACGCGGCTTGTTGGTTTGAAAAGCGGTGAGACCTGCACCGATAACGCCGCGGTCGTATTTCACGCCGATTTCGCTTTGTTTGGTGACGTACGGTGACATGGCTTGACCTGCATTGGTCAGCTCAGTTGTTACGCCATCAATGGTGGTGGTGAATGGGGCAGTTTCGCCTTTGCTGAGGCTTTGCATATAGTTGGCAAAGACCGACCATTCATCGCTAGGGCGATATAATAGGGCAAACGCAGGCGTGGTTTTACTTTCTTTATATTTGCCATTACTGGCTTGGGTAGTGGGGTCAAAACTTTCATCTTCAATGGTTTGGTGTCTTGCCCCAAGGTCACTTGAAGTTTATCATCCATAAAGGCTAGGGTGTCTGCCAATGCCACACTGGTGAGCGTGGTTTCGCCTGTCTTGGTAGGATGGTCGATATCGCCACCTGCTAGCGCCGCCGCTGACCAGCTGGGTTTGGCGTACGAGGTTGGGTGATATAAATTGGTCGTCAGCGTGTTTTGCCAATCAAATTGATAAGGTGCTTTTATCTGTGCTTTATAGATATTGCCAGACACTACCCAGTTATGGTTGATTTTGCCTGAGGTCAGTTTGCCACGGATACCGATTTCGCCTGTGTTAATGTCATCCTCACGGGCATTGTCAAAGCGGTAGGTGGTGCCATCGCCATTTAAATTGGTGACCGTCAAGTTAGCGAGCGAGTTCTCTTCTTCGCCATGACGAAAGCCATACGCGCCATACGCAGTCAAATTTGGGCTAAGGTCATATTCAGCCCGTAATGTGCCAAACACATCTTTTTCATTTGAATAACTCCACGGTTGCGACCAGTTGCTTTTGGCATCAGCGGCATTGGGTACACGGGTCAAACCTGACAAGGTGACATTGGTGCGTGTTTTTTGCAGTTCGTTATTTTGATAGCCCAAATCTGCCGATAACCGCATGTTATCTTGGCGATAATCTAAGCCCAAACCGACCAAACCCAATTTGGCTTTTTCATCATCGACTGCTGTACCGCCGTCTTGATAGGCGACATTGGCACGCACACCGTAGGCTTGATTTGCGCCAAACCGTTGTCCCACGTCTAGGGCAATTTTACCATTTTCGGCATTTTCGCTACTGATAGTGACTTTACGAATCGGCGTTTGAGTGGCACGCTTTGGCAGCAAATTGACTGTGCCCCCTTTATTACTACCCCCAGGCGCCATGCCATTTAGGAAGGTGCTAGCGCCACGTTGTACTTCGACCCGCTCAAATAGCTCGCTTGCGATATATTGACGAGGCATAATGCCGTATAAGCCGTTCATCATGGTATCGTCAGAGTTGGTGACAAATCCGCGAATGAGATAAGCTTCTTGAAAGTTACCAAAGCCACGAGCCACACGCACTGTTGAATCTTTTTTTAGGATATCGCCAACAGAATCTGCTTGTTTATTTAGAATAAAGTCATTGGTATAGGCGGTGGTCGAAAAAGGCGTTTCCATGGTCGATTTATTACCCAACATACCGATACGGCTACCTGTGGCGACTTGCCCACCTTGATAGGCGGGCGGCAAACCAGTTTTTGACGCATCTGCACTTGCAGTCACCACGATTTCATCGAGTAGGGTTTCTGTGGCAGCATCCGTGGTATTTGCTTCTTCTGCCATCGCCGCGGTTGATAATAAGCCAATCGTACTCGCTGCCAAAGCTGAACGAACGGCTAAAGATAATAGGGATAAACGCATATTCAATCACTCAAAAGACAATAGATAAAACATTGTTGCGAATGATAACAATTATTATTTCTATTTACAATAAGTAATGATAGCGTAACCAAAGAAGTTATGTTTTTAATTTTTCATACCTTTCATCAACCATAAAAAATATAAACCGCCTACAATGGAAGCGATTGTGCCAGCAGGTATTTCATAAGGAAAAATCGCATAACGTCCCACCCAATCAGCAATCAACATCAGTCCTGCGCCCAGTAGCGCTGACAAGGCTAATTGGTGGGGTAACTGCACTGCCCCAAGTGTCTTGGCTAAATGCGGCGTCATCAATCCAATAAAGCTTAGCGGTCCAACCGCCAGTGTCGAAACAGTGCTTAACACTGCTACAAGACTAAAAATCAGTATTTCGCTACGTTTTACTGATACGCCCAAACTGCGAGCCATTGTTTCATCTAGGCTAATCACCCTAAGCGGCTTTAGTAGCAAAAAACTGAGCAAAAATAACACTGCACCAATGACCATCAATGCCCACGCTGTCACAGGATAAGCATGATACGTTGTACCCGATAGCCAATTGAGCATCGCTTGTAAGCGAGGGTCGCCTGACAGTTTGATTAAAGTTAACATACCACCCATCAATGCAGAAATCGCCACACCCACGAGCAACAAATAGCTTGAGGATAGCCGACGCGCAAGCCATAAAACCAACAGTAACACCAAACCCGCACCTAACAGTCCGCCCAATAACGGCAATCCCAATGCCCAAACAGAATCGGTTGCCAGTCCCAGTGTGCCTGATATCACTGGACTAAGCACGAACACCAATACCACCCCCAATGCCGCACCTGAACTGATGCCCATCACTTCAGGACTTGCCATCGGATTGCGCGTCAAGTTTTGTAATAGCACCCCTGCGGTAGCCAGCATCAGACCTGTTGCCATTGCCGATAACGTACGCGGCAGGCGAAAATTCTCGATAAAACTTGCCTCGGCATGCCACCCAAAACTGCCCATCGCATCAGGGGAAACACCTAATACACCTACCGTCACAAGCAGCAACAACCCTACCGCAACCGCCCAAAAACCGCCACCAAAATATCGGCGTTTGCCGGCCAACAGGCTAGGGCTTTGTTCGGCAATCATCGGCTGTTTACTTTGTCGAATGACCAACCAAATAATCAACCCGGCACCTAATATTCCTGTGACCGACCCCACAGGCAGCGTTATATTAAGTAATGGTTTGAACCAAGGTGACAGCAGCGTCACAATGTTATTGGTCAGCCACAACAACATCGCCCCAAAGGCAAATCCTGCCAGTAATCGTTGTCCAATCGGGCGAATCGCTACTACATTAACGACACTTGCCGCAGCCAAGCCCACAAAACTTAAAACGCCCACGCGGCTTACCACGCTTGCCGTGACTACTGCAACAAGGGTTACTACCAGCATACGCACGGCAGCCACAGGTACTCCCAAGGCTTTGGCTTGGCGTTCATCAAGGCTCATGATGGTTAAAGGTTTGACCAAAAACAACAAGATGACGGGCAGGACTAGGCTTATTAGCACAAAAAACTGGCTATTTTGCCAACTGGTTTGGGTTAAGTTACCGCTTTCCCATGCCATGACCCCCATAACCCTTTCTGAGAAAAAAATCATCAACAGTGAGGAAATAGCAGAAAACAAAATATTGACCACCAAACCACCCAAAATGAGCACCACAGGATTCATACGGCTGTTGGCAGCAATTGCAAACACCAAGCCCATACTCAGCAATGTCCCAACAAACGCCACCCAAAAGCTACCATATAATCCAAAACTGGGAAAAAACAGCGTCACAATTAATAAAGCCAATTGTGCCCCTGTTCCTACCGCAAGGGTACTATCTGAAGCAAGGGTATTTTTGACCAATTGTTGTAGCAAGACACTGACTACGCCCAGTAATCCGCCGGCAAATATCGCCACTAACATAGTCGGCAAAATTTGTAACTGCGCCACCATTTGCGCTAAGGTTAGCGACTGTGAACGGGCAAATAATAACCCCAATGAATCATGCCAAGTGGTTTTAAGGACTAAAGCCGTGGTCATTAAAACCAGCGACAATAAGCCACTAAAAAGCCAAAGGGCAGGGGCATTCAAGGGTTTGGTAATTCGCTGGTTATCTCGCTGGTTATGTTGTAGCCTAGTTTTATTACCCATTCGCCTTGCCCCCTAACCAATGAGCCTGATTTAATCGCTCGCCAAATACCACCATAGAAGACACGCCGCCATACAGCCAAATCGGCGGTAAGACTGCCATACAGCGGCTATTGTTAGCCGTTGCGCCATAGCCTAGACGCTGCCACAGCAAATTTTTGGCTAATTCTTGACGTAGCATAGGACTAAACGGCTCAACCACTACCAAACAAGTATCATCATCAAGTTTTGCCAAATCACTCAATGCCAGCGAATTAAATCCCCAAAGATTGCCTTTACCCATCTGATCTTCAAGGGTAATCAAATTTAACCCCATCACCTCAAAGGTCGGTCGAAACAGGCTATTGTTGGTATAAATCCGCAAATTATTGCTATCGGCAAACTGCACCACCGCAATTTTTTTGATGTGGGGATACTTTTGGCGAAATGTCGCACCAAGCTCGCCAAGCTGTTTTTTTGACTGGGTTAAAAATTGCTGGGCGCGCTGCGGCTGATGAATAATTTCACCCAGCTGAAGAGTCGGTTCAGCATAATCCTGCCAAGTCGCTACCGCGTTTTTTGACATAAAACTCACCGACTTATGGGGTGTGTTGCCGTAAGCAGGTCTTAGATGGGCATAAAAATCATTATCAATAATCACAATATTGTTAGAAGATGAGGTGAGTTGGGCAAGCCGTTCAAAGTTTGGGGTGAATCGCTCGCCAATATCGATGATATCGCTTGGCAGCGAGGGTGTACCCACCCATTCACGGTAGCTTTTGGTATCGCCTGTGGCAATCGGTGGATAGTCTAGGGCGGTGAGGGTCGAAGCCACCGCCCAATCAGGGGTGATGACTTTGACGCTGTGAGCCTCTGCGGGCGGCGCTTCAAGATTTAAATCCCGCTGAGGCTGGCAAGCTGTCAAAAAAAACCAAACAATCAACAAGCAACAAGCCCTCATCACACCACCGCCACTTTATTTCCGGTGACTGGGTGACTTAATAAATGCAAATTGATACCAAAAATCTGGTCAAGCACTTGCGGTTGCATGGTACTGGCGATATCACCTACATGACAAAGCTTGCCATTTTTTAACGCAATGAACTCATCACAAAACTGTGCCGCAAGATTAATATCATGAATAATAATCACAATTGCCTTGTTTTTCTGCCGTGCCAAATCACGAATGAGACGCAGTATTTCAACTTGATAGACGATATCGAGCGGGGCAAGTGGTTCATCAAGTAGCAAGTAGGGCGTATCTTGGGCGATACACATGGCAAGCCACGCCCTAGCGCGCTCCCCTCCGGATAGCGTTGCCACTGATTGCTCGGCAAACGGCATGACTTGGGTCAGCGACATTGCTTCGCGCACCTTAGTATGGTCTTGTGGTGTAGGCTTTTGTAGCCATTTTTGATAAGGGTATCGCCCTAACATCACCAGTTCGGCAACGGTAAATTGACTGGCATCAGGCAATTTTTGCGGTAAATAGGCGACTTGTTGGGCGAAGGTTTTTGGCGGTAAATCAAAGATTGATTTGTCAGCAAAATCCTGTAATAAAATCTGTCCGCTAGTGGGGGTGGTTTCCCCTGCCAAAGCTTTAATCAATGTCGATTTACCCGAACCGTTATGCCCAATTAAGGCATAGATTTTTCCCTTCTCAATGGTAACATTGATGTTGTTTAAGAGGGTTTTTTGTTGGCGCATGACGGTAAGCGATTGGGTGGTTAGCATGAGTTGACCCGGGTCAAAGTTTTAAAATAGCAAATCATAGCATTGATGATAATAATTATCATTAATTTTTATAAATAAGAATTAATATCATTTAAGATATTGATAACGATTCTCATTCACACTATAATACAGCGATTTCAAAAGTTTCCCTAAACATACAGCGCTATAACTATGTCTATCCAACGTCACGCTAACTTTAGTCCAGCCCATTTCTCAAACGATATTAGCAGCATAGTCGATAAAAAGTCGGGCACGTTGGCACTGATTGGTGTATTGAGCTTACATGGTATCGTAGCGATTAGCTTGGCAAATATGGCAACGCCTGATATCAAACCGCCCAAAGTCACGCCACCGTTAGAAATTAGGTTTATCGCGCCACCACCTGCGCCAACCAAGCCTGAAGAGATGACGGTAACAGCCGAGCAACAACCGATAAAACAACTACCTAAGCCCGTCGAAAAGCCAACAGAAAAGCCCATAGAAAAAATAGCAGAAAAACCAGAAGAAAAGCCGATAGAAAAACCCATCAGCAAGCCTGTTGAGAAAACAGTCGAAAAACCGATTGCTAAGAAACCTGTAGAACAACCGATTAAACCATTACCCGAACCGTCGAAACCAGCTGAAAAAACTATCGTCAAGCCGCCACAGGTTGACCAAAACATTGTCATGGCAAGGCAACTAGCCCTCGCCAATGAGCGAGCCGAACAGGCGCAAAAACAACAATTTGAGCGCCAACAAGCACTCGCCAGACAGCAAGACTTAAAACAACAACAAGAATTGGAACGGCAACAAGAATTGGAACGCCAACAAGCGCTTGCACGGCAAAAAGCGTTGGACAACCAATTAATTGAACAACAAGAGCGCGAGCGCAAACAAGCAGAAATAGATCGTCAAAAAGCGCTAGCTGATGCCAAAGCCAGACAAGCAGATGAAGCTAGGGCGAAAGCCGAAAAGGCAAAACAACAACAAGCCGACAAGGATAAAGAAGCCCAACAAGCGCAAAATAATTCACCTGTGAGCTTTTCGGCAGGGCAAGCAAGTTGGAGGCGGCAACCTAGCTTTAGCTGTCATAGTGAAGACCTGGAAAACGGCGCATTAACAGCGATTATTCGCTATACGGTGGACAAACAAGGCAATCCAACCAGCGTCACCTTAGCCAAATCGACCGGCAATGTCAGAGTCGATAGACAACTGTCTATGCAGGCTAAGAGCGGCAAATTTAACCCCTTTACCAAAAATGGCGTACCGGTGGTGGGTATTGTCAATCTACCGGTTCGCTGTCAATAAAGATGATTGTTAAAAAATCCGTTCTTCATAAAGCTTATCCCCGTACAAATTGCTTTAACCAATATCACTTGCCCATTGTAGATATAAAAAACCCTCTAAATAAGCGATTTAGAGGGTTTTTCTTAGCGGTTTTTTTGCTAGCTGATGAATTAATTGTATTCAATCACAAAATCTTCAGTGGCTACGCGTACTTTTGCCATAGGCGCAATCCAATCACGTGCTGGATCTGAAACACCCACGTATATGATTACGATACTTTTTAGCCCCAATTTCTCTAAACCTAATACCTCGTCAATCAGCTTAGGATCAAAGCCTTCGGCAGGGCAACTATCTACTTTAAGCTCTGCTGCTTGAGCTAACGCAAGTCCCAAGCCAATGTAAGCTTGGCGAGCGATATGTTCAAAGTTTTCGTCTGCGCTTTTTTTAGCCACACTTGCTTTGAGCATGGAAGTATAACTATCAAAACGTCCTCTAGGTAAGCCACGCTCATCTGTGGTCATGTCATACACGGTATCAATTTTTTCGGCGCTATAATCCTGCCAACCTGCAAAAACAAGCACGTGAGAACATTCTTTCATGCACTCAGGATTGAGCGCACCCGCCACTAGCTGCGCCTTGATGGCTTGGTTTTTGACCACGATAACTTTAAAGGGCTGCAATCCCGATGAGGTGGGCGCAAGTCGGGCGGCTTCGATGATTTTGTCGATATTTTCTTGACTCACGCTTTGGTTTGGGTCAAAGGCTTTGACGGCATGGCGCCATTGTAAATTTTCAATCAGTGACATGAAATATTCCTAATCTAGTGATAAAACTATAATGATAATAGTAGAGCGATAAAAGTTATTGTCCGAGCCTTTAAACAAAGCTAAAGAAAGCTCGATGTTACTAATTTTGTCATTGGCTGTTACAACGCTTGAAAGGCTTTCAACTTGCTCAACTAAACGGTAAATGTGCCCAAATGGGTCTTTGACATTTGAGCACGCCGCTTGCAATGGAAATTATGTTAAATTGATTATGCCACTACTTGGGTATGCAGACGTACGTCAACATTGCCACGCACCGCATTGGAATACGGGCAGACTTTGTCCGTCGTTTCCACCAAGTCTTTCGCTTGTTCTTCGCTGACGCCGCTAAGTTCAATATACAAATCGATGTCAAGCGCATAACCGCCTTGGGTATTCATGCCAAGCCCAACCACTGCTGAGGTTTTTGAGCTGACGCCTTCTAGCTTCATACGCTGTGCCACATGAGTCAACGCATTGTCAAAACACGCGGCATAGCCCATGGCAAATAATTTTTCTGGGTTGACGCCTGTGCTATTTTGCTCAGGGGATTGTAAATCAAAGCCCAGTGAACCATCTTCTAGTGCAACGTGACCTGAGCGGCCGCCTGTTGAGGTAGCAGTTGGGGTTTTATAAAAAATTTTCATAAGAGTACCTTTTTTTGAATAATTAACTTGCGTGAATAAATGAAAAAATCGGCGATAGGCGTTATAACATTCGCCACGGTATTTAGGTTTTAATATTTAGTTTGAAAAAATTATATTTTACACAATATAATTTTCAGTGACTAGACGCGGCAATCAAATTCTCACACGCTGTATACAAACTAATAACAAATGATTAAAAATGCTAAATCTAACGATACCCTAACAAGACGCATGATAATAGATAAGACGTAGGCAGATAGCGCTTAATGCTAAAAATTTGTTTAATGATTTTTGGGTAATATATTGTGGGGACACACCTCTGTATGAATCGGGCAGAGTTTTTGCGCCACTTGTTGTAGCAGCTCTATTGCTTCGTCATCTAACTGCATGGCAGCTAACATAGCACTAGGAATGCTAGCGGCTTGAACTTTTAAGGCATCCCCTTTGGCAGTGAGCGATATTTGTACCACCCGTTCGTCTTGGGTGGCACGCTCGCGATGCACGAAGCCTTTGCTTTCAAGACGTTTTAATAAAGGGGTCAGGGTGCCGGTATCAAGGTCTAAAAAATCGCCCAATGTGCCGACAGTTTGTGGACTTTTTTCCCATAGCACCAGCATGACAAGGTACTGTGGGTAGGTCAAATCCAAGGCTTTTAGCAGGGGGCGATAGTGGTTAGTGATACTTTTTGACAGTGAATAAATGGGAAAACATAACTGGTTACTCAGTTTGAGGGCATCAAGGCTCATCGTATTTTTTGGGACTCTAGAGATGAAAGGGTCATTGACCACTATAGGAAAAAACGCATCTTTGTGCAATCATTAACCACAATTAGCGGTCTGTACGGTCAAGCAGTTGATAGCCAATAGTGCATAATGTGACAAAGATAGCGGGTTAAATGACGGCATTTGTTTTTAAATTCATAATCTTGCATAATGGGTTTGGTATAGTAAAAATCAAGGTGGGGATATGCTAATTGAGCCTTGGCACTGGCTAATTTTGGGGTTAGTGCTGATTATTATTGAACTATTCTTGACCAGTTTTGTGAGTTTATCGATTGGTGTGGCGGCGATTGTGGTGGCCGTTTTGTCATGGCTGTTACCGTTTAGCTGGTTTTTTTGGCTGATGGTATGGCTGATGCTGTCGGTGATTTTTACTATCATTGGTTTTAAATTTATCAAGCCGTATATGCAAAATCGTACCACAGCAGGATTGGGTTCGGGGGTTATCATCGGGGAAACAGGCATGATTGTTCAAAGTCCGCAAGCAGATAAATTGGGCAAGATTCGTTTTAGTGTGCCAATTTTTGGGGCGGATGAATGGGTGTGTCGTAGCTACCAAAGCGCACCGCTGGCAGTTGGCGATAGAGCCATTGTCGTAGATGTCATCGGAAATGAGTTGCTTGTAGAGGCCACCAAGCATCAATAAGCATTAGTAAGCATCAATAAAGGAATTGTCATGGAAGCGTTGAGCGGTATTGGTATTTTTTTGGTCGCCTTTGTGCTATTTACCCTGTATAAAGGGGTAAAAATCGTACCACAAGGGTTTAAATGGATTGTACAGCGTTTGGGTAAGTACCATCAGACCTTAGAGCCTGGGTTGAATTTTATCATTCCTTATGTCGATAACGTGGCATATAAAGTAACCACCAAAGACATAGTGCTAGATATTCCATCGCAAGAGGTCATCACCCGTGATAACGTCGTGATTATCGCCAATGCGGTGGCGTATATCAATATCGTGCATCCAGAGCGCGCCGTATATGGTATTGAGAATTATGAGCAAGGTATTCGTAATTTGGTACAAACCTCACTGCGTTCTATCATTGGTGACATGGATTTTGACAGTGCGTTATCATCGCGTGACCAAATCAAAGCCGCGCTAAAAATGTCAATTTCTGATGATATTGCCGATTGGGGAATTACCCTAAAAACCGTGGAAATTCAAGATATTAGCCCATCAACCACCATGCAAATGGCGATGGAAGAACAGGCAGCTGCGGAGCGTCAACGCCGTGCTACGGTGACCAAAGCGGATGGGCAACGCCAAGCGGCGATTGCAGAAGCTGATGGACGTCTTGAGGCGTCACGGCGTGATGCCGAAGCGCAAGTGGTGCTGGCGCGAGGCAGTGAGCAATCAATTCGCTTGATTAGTGAAGCGGTGGGCGAGCGCGAGATTCCGCTGCTATATCTACTAGGTGAGCAGTACATCAAAGCCATGACTGATATGTCAAAATCACCGAATGCCAAAACCGTGGTACTGCCTGCTGATATCTTAAATACGGTGCGCGGTATGATGGGGGAAGTGGGCGATAAAATCCACCGTCCTTAAATTTGGCATCACTACCTGCTGATTAAAACGCTGACTAAAACCGCATCACCTTGCGGTTTTTTATTCGCCAAAATTGGGTAATCATAAAATTTTAGGATATACAATATGCGTGAAATGAAAAATTTACTATTGGTATTACATACCCCATCAGATAATACCCAGCGATTAGCAGAAGTTGCAAAATCCGCCACACAGCTAGCGGATATTGATAACGTCACTGTGATGGTTAAAACACCGTTACAAACCCAAGTGGAAGATGTGTTAAAAGCGGATGCCATTATCATTGGCACAACCGAAAATTTTGGTTATATGGCGGGGCTGACCAAGGATTTTTTTGAGCGAATTTATTACCCTGTGCTTGAGCAAAAACAAGGACTGCCTGTGGCATGTTATATCCGTGCAGGGCTCGACGGTACAGGTAGCAAACGCGCGGTAGAGAGTATCATTACGGGATTGCGTTGGCGCTGGATACAACCGCCTTTAGTATTAAAAGGTGAATGGTCAAGTGCGTTTGATGAGCAAGTCGCTGAGCTTACCATGGCAGTCTGTGCAGGTTTATCATTGAATATTTTATGACCGCTTTAACATGATTTCCGAGTAAATTACTCAAGTTTTTTTCCGCGTGATTAGCAAATTTGTTATAATATCAACAATTTCACATTGTATGACACGCTGTAAGGATAGTTATGACCCGTAAGCCTGAACTTTTATGCCCTGCTGGCACTTTTCGTAATATGCAATATGCGTTTGCCTATGGCGCAGATGCCGTATATGCGGGACAAGCACGCTATAGCTTGCGGGTGCGCAATAATGATTTTGATGAGGAAAATCTTGCCAAAGGAATTGCCTACGCCCATTCACTCGGCAAGCAGTTTTATGTCGTGGTCAATATCCAAGCGCATAATGCCAAACTTAAAACCTTTATCGAAGACATCCGCCCTGTGATTGAGATGAAACCCGATGCGCTGATTATGTCAGATGCTGGGATGATTATGATGGTGCGTGAAGCCTTTCCAGAGCAAGTGATTCACCTATCGGTGCAGGCGAATGCGGTAAACTGGGCAACGGTCAAGTTTTGGAAACAAATGGGCGTCAGCCGCGTGATTTTGAGTCGCGAGTTGTCACTCAAAGAAATCGAGCAAATCATCGCTGAAGTGCCTGATATGGAAATTGAGGTATTTGTGCATGGGGCACTTTGTATGGCGTATTCGGGTCGTTGCTTGCTGTCTGGCTATATCAATAAACGCGATGCCAACCAAGGCACTTGTACCAATGCCTGTCGCTGGTCATACAACACCTATAAAGCAGAAGAAAACGAAACGGGCGATATCGTGCCTACACAATCTACTACCCAACCTATCAATAGCCCCGAAGTTTTTGTGCCTACTCAAACCACGCAAGAAGATGCCATTCAAACTATCAATCTAAATGGTGATGTGGTGATGGGCGATGACTATGTACAGCAGCCATCGGATGAAGTGGTACTGATTGAAGAACAAGGTCGCCCAGGCGAATTGATGGCGATGTTTGAAGATGAACATGGCACTTATATTATGAATTCTAAAGACTTACGTGCCGTTGAGCTAGTGCCTGAGCTAACCCATATGGGGGTGCACTCACTCAAAATCGAAGGCCGTACCAAGTCGCATTATTACGTGGCACGCACCGCGCAAGTGTACCGTCAAGCGATTGATGATGCCGCCGCTGGTAAGCCATTTGATACCGGCTTAATCACCGCACTCGATGGGCTCGCTAATCGCGGCTATACCGAAGGCTTTTTACGTCGCCACGTGCATAGTGATTACCAAAACTATGAATATGGGTCATCAAAAACCGATCATCAGCAGTTTGTTGCCGAGATTAGCGACATTACCCCAACGCGCTTAACCTTAATAATTAAGAATAAATTGATGGTGGGTGATACCATAGAAATCATGACACCACAGGGTAATTTGAGCTACCCCCTCAAAGAAATGTGGAATAAACAAGGTGAGCCGATTGATGGCGCTTTAGGCTCTGGCTGGGTGTGTCAAATCGCCAATCCGTTTAAAGAGATGCAGGATGATGTATTGCAATTTGCGTTAATCATGAAAAGCGTCAGTGAGCCAATTTTCACCTAAGGTGTTGTCGCGGTATCAGGCAGGAATTGTGGATGCAAGATGACAGTGGATGGTACATGAGGTATGGCGCCTAAGTGCGGTGTCAATCGTTAATCGCTAAAGGTGTTAATCGCTAAAGGTAAAAACAGACTACAAGACATGGCATTAAAAATCACTTCCGACTGTATCAATTGCGACATTTGTGAGCCTGAATGCCCAAATGAAGCCATTAGCTACGACAATAAAGTACAAAAGACCTACGTCATCAATCCTGACTTGTGCACCGAATGCATCGGGTTCTATGATGAGCCAACCTGCGATAAAGTCTGTCCGATTGACTGCATCATCAAAGACGATGAGCGCCCTGAATCGCCCGAACAACTGCTTGCAAAATATAAGCAAATTTGGCAAAAATAATACTAACAAAAAGTTGCGGTAAATGTTGCCAAAACATTTTACTATAAGTTAATCAATTTTTTTTGAAGTGATTACTGGCATTTTTTATCAAAAAACAACAATCTAAGTGACATTTAAATAAAGTGACATTCATGTTTAAAAAAAATAACAAAGCGACTGACCCTCAAGCACACCAATCAAAGCGCTCAGCACAGCCTGGCAAACAAAAAAATACAGCTAAAAAGCGTCACGTTATCGCGAAATTCATTGGTGTCGGTGTGACAGCCACAGCGGCAACGGGCGTAACTGCTGTCCTAGGCAGTTACGGCGCATGGCAATATGCCAAGCAGCAATATAAGGCGCGCCGTTTGTATACCCCTGCATTTAGTGGGGTTGTGACCAATCAGCATTTTAAAGGCAAGGTGCACAAGGTTGGTGAGTATTTGACCTTTGTCACCGATGGTGCTACCTATGCGCTCAATGACCCATTATTGCGTATCCAATCACTGTATCAGTCCAATAAAACGCCTACTGACAATCAAGCCAGTCATCAAACCAAGCTTATGGATCAGGTGCATTGTGATGACGTCACTATTGTTGCGGAGCTCAGTGAAAAAGGACATTATGGCTATTTAGGGCATTTGGATTATCAGTTAACCGTGGTCGACACCGCAGATGATGCCATGAATTTTTAATGGCGTTTTTTTGATAGAGTATAGTATAGGATTCGTGACATACGAATAATTGTAACCACCCAAGTTGAACCATCATCAAAGGAGCTGAAGATGACAACAAAATTTATCCCAAAACCCTATCGTATCGAGCGCAATGACTGCCAAGCCATGCTGATTGATATACAAGAAAAACTTGCGCCCCATATTGCCGAACATCGAAAATTACTCAAGAAAACAGCGATTTTGATTCAAGGTCTACAAGCGCTCAATATTCCCATTATGGTTAATGAGCAATATCCCAAAGGACTGGGGTCTACCTTACCAGAGTTGACGCAGTTACTATCTGAAAAAAATACGCCAGTGTTTGAAAAAACAACCTTTAGTGCCTGTGATACGCCAACCTCTTGGCATCATATCGCCCAGCAAAATCGCAACAATGTGATTTTATTTGGCACAGAAACCCATGTCTGTGTCATGCAGACGGCGTTAGACTTACTCGATAACGGTATGCAGCCCATCATTATCACCGATGCGGTAGGCTCGCGAGACCTGTATGACCGTAAAATTGCGATTCGTCGTATGCGCCGCGCCGGTGCGGTCGTCACCACCACCGAAGCGATTTTATTCGAGCTGTGTCGTAGCTCAGAAGACCCCGCGTTTAAAACGATTTCAGCGCTAGTCAAGTAAATATGACTCAGACCATGCAGGATTAAGAGGTATTTGATGCAACCACTTATTGATTATCTGTTGGCATTGGATGCCTTAAAATCAGTTAACCGCCGCAACTATACCACCCAACTGTCTAAAGACGCGCCACGCCGTCTTGAAAATTCTGCCGAGCATTCATGGCATTTGGCGATGGCGTGTTGGGCAGTCGCGCAGCATTTCAAACTGGATGTCAATCATGAAAAACTGCTCAAACTGGCACTGATTCATGACTTGGGTGAAATCGAGGCGGGGGACACGTTCTTATACGCTGATAAACGCTCGCAGGCGCATATTGATGAGCGAATAGGCGTTGAAAAATTGGCAGCGATGATGGGCAACCCCGTTTCAGAATTGTTAACACTGTGGGATGAGCAAGAAACAGGTCATAGTGCTGAAAGCAAACTGCTTAAAGTAGTGGATAGGCTATTGCCCTTTATGCTCAATATGGTGACAGATGGCGGTGCGTGGACAGATCATCAGGTCAAGCGCTCCCAAGTCGAAGCCGCCCAAGCATTTATCAGACAGGATTTTCCCGAGATTCACGACTGGATAACCGAGCAAATTGCCATTGCGGTACAACAGGGTTGGTTGATTGAAGATTAAACATAAAAAAACGTGCGACATAGGCACGTTTTTTAACTCGCTATTTTTAAAATCACTAACAGTTAAACAATCTCTGGCGATTGGTTATTATCAATAACCGCCTCATTGACTGTGACGGTTTTGCCGGGTGTCATCGAGGGTAATTCATACATGGTATCGAGCAGGGCATTTTCAATAATGGAGCGTAGGCCACGCGCGCCGGTACGACGCTTTAAGGCTTGTTTGGCAATCGCAACTAGCGCATCATCGGTAAACGATAACGTCGCATTTTCCATCTCAAACAAGTATTCGTATTGTTTGACCAGCGCATTTTTTGGCTCGGTTAAGATTTGTACCAATGCTTCTTCGTCCAGTTCTTCCAGTGTCGCGACCACAGGCAGACGACCAATTAACTCTGGAATCAGACCAAATTTAATCAAATCTTCTGGCTCGACTTGCTTGAACAATTCACCGGTTTTTTTGCCGCTGTCTTTGGCTTTTACCTCAGCGTTAAAACCGATACCGGTTTTTTCGGTACGCTGTTGAATGACATTGTCGAGACCGGCAAACGCACCACCACAAATCACCAAGATATTACTGGTATCGACCTGAATCATCTCTTGGTTTGGGTGCTTACGACCACCTTGCGGTGGAATATTGGCAACCGTTCCTTCAATCAGTTTTAACAGCGCTTGCTGTACGCCTTCACCCGACACATCACGGGTAATCGAAGGGTTTTCGCTTTTACGGCTGATTTTATCAATTTCATCGATATAGATAATGCCTTTTTGCGCTCTCTCGACATCAAACTCTGCCGCTTGTAACAGTTTTTGTACGATGTTTTCCACGTCTTCACCGACATAACCCGCTTCGGTCAAGGTAGTGGCATCGGCGAGCGCAAATGGGACATCAAGTAGGCGGGCAAGGGTCTGCGCCAGTAAGGTTTTGCCAGAGCCCGTTGGACCAATCAGCAAAATATTACTTTTTGATAGCTCAACCATCGCATCATCGGCGCCAAGTGTCGTCAACGCTTTATCTTCACTCAGTTTTTCACTGACCTTTAAGCGTTTGTAGTGATTGTAAACGGCGACTGCCAAAGTTTTTTTGGCTTTATCTTGACCGATGACATACTCATCTAAGTGGCTGCGAATTTCTTTGGGCGTTGGCAATTTGCGCGCTGCCCAGTTTTCACGCTCATTGGTATCACTATCATCACTGCCCGATGACTTGGATTCGGCGATTAAATCATCGCACAGTTCAATACACTCATTACAGATATTGGCGTCTTGACCTGCAATTAGCTTTTTGACTTCGTGTTTGGCTTTACCACAAAACGAGCAGTGTGGCTCAATGTCATTTTTTGACATAAAAAAACGCTCCTAAAATTATGCTTTTCTTAATTGCTTTGTGATTGTGTAACCTATTAAGCAATGCTTGGACGTTTTTCTAATACTTCATCAATCAGACCGTATTCTTTGGCTTCTTGGGCATCTAGCCAATAGTCACGCTCGACATCACGGGCGATTTTCTCAAGTGGCTGACCGGTACGTTCTGCCAAGATTTTATTCAAGCGTTCACGGATTTTTAGGATTTCACGCGCATTGATTTCAATATCGGTCGCTTGACCTTGTGCCCCACCTGACGGTTGGTGAATCATCACACGCGCATTGGCTAAGGAATAGCGTTTACCTTTTTCACCCGCAGCCAATAAGAATGAACCCATGCTATAAGCACCGCCCATACAAATCGTTGACACTTGTGGCTGGATAAATTTCATGGTGTCAAACACCGCAAGACCTGCACTCACAGAGCCACCTGGTGAATTGATGTATAAGTGAATGTCTTTTTCTGGATTTTCCGCTTCTAGGAACAACAACTGGGCGACAATTAAATTCGCCATGTGGTCTTCAACTTGACCGGCTAAGAACACCACACGCTCACGCAATAGACGTGAATAGATGTCAAATGAGCGCTCACCGCGAGCCGATTGCTCGACCACCATAGGTACTAAAGCACTTTGTGGTGACAACAGGTCACGGGTTACGGTATTTTGGATTTGACTCGTCGCGAAAGGCGAGTCCAAGAATTTTTCTAACATGTTATTGTCCTTTTTAAATATGCAAAAGCCCTTATTGTTTATAAGGGCAATTGGCATAAAAACAAGTTACTAAGCTGACTAAAAATACATTCTTAAACGCCTAAGCTTAAATGCCTAAGAATGGATTAAGCCAATTATTACATCATCGCTTGTTGTTGGCTAGCTAGTAAGTCTTGGTAAGATACTTCAGTATCAGTCACTTTACCTTGAGACAAGATATGATCGACCACTTGATCTTCTAACACCACCGCTTCGATGTTGGCACGTTCTTGCGCATTGTTGGTGTAATAGTCGATAACTTCGTTTGGATCTTCGTAGTTTTCTGCCATTTCGTTGATGTATGTGGTCACACGTTCTTGGTCAACTTCAAGTTTGTTTGACTCAATCAGGCTCGAGACGATGATGCCAAGACGGGCAGCGCGCAGGGCTTGCTCTTCAAATAATTCGTTTGGTAGCATATCTTTGTTAAAAGTTTTAGGATCGGCACCAAATTGTTGGGCAAAACGGTTTAACATCATGTTACGTTGGCGATCGATTTCTTGCTCAAGCATCGATGCAGGTACGTCGATTTCATTTTTTTCAAGTAGGGCGTTAAATGCCGCTTCTTTCACTTGGTTACGGGCAGCGCTTTTTACTTCGCGCTCCATGTTTTTACGCACGTCTGCTTTAAGTTTGTCTAAGCCGCCTTCTGTTACCCCAAATGCTTCAAGGAACTCATCGTTTAATTCTGGTAATTGTGATTGCTCAACTGATTTGACGTTGATTTTGAACTGTGCTTGTTTGCCTTGTAGGTTTTCGGCTTGGTAATCTTCTGGGAACGTCACATCGATGGTTTTTTCTTCGCCTGCTTTCATGCCTTTGATACCATCTTCAAAGCCTGGAATCATACGACCACTGCCTAATACTAGGCTAAAGTCTTGCGCGCTACCGCCTTCAAATTTTTCACCGTCGATAGAACCTTCAAAGTCAAACTTGACTTGGTCGCCTTCGGCTGCGGCATCATCTTTGGCAACGTAAGTTTGGCGTTGTTTTTGTAGGTTTTCAATCATGGTGTCAACGTCTGCGTCGCCCACGTTGGCAACTTGACGCTCAACTTCGATGTCTGATAACCCTTGAACTTCTACTTCTGGGAATACTTCAACCGTTGCTTGATAAACCAAAAAGTCGTTTTCAAGTTTCACGTCATCAATGTTTGGCATACCCACGGCGCGGATGTTTTCTTGACGAATCGCATCAAATACGGTATCGCGAATTACGTCATTAATCACTTCTTGTTGGATACCTGCGCCATATTGGGCGCGAATGTGTGATACAGGCACTTTACCTTTGCGGAACCCGTCGATTTTAGCGGTTTTTGCCACTTGGTTGATGCGTTTTTCCACACGACCTTGAATGGTTGACACAGGTACTTTAACCGTGAGTTGGGTTTCAAGATTTGATTTTTTGTTGGTAGTTACTTCTAAGTTAGTAACTGTTGAATCTGACACATTTGAATTTGACATAACAAAACCTTCCATAAAATATCAAAAAAGAGCAGCGTGGGTGCCACTCATAAGGGTAAATAGCGATAAGTTATCAGGCTTTTAAGGTGATTGAAAAAAGCCTATAAAATACGCAATCCAAAATCTGTTGGTTAACGCATGCTAAAAGGCAAAAATTAACCGAAAGTGGTATAGTATAAATTAATCATCTAGTAAAGTAAAAAAATTGTTGCTGTAAAATCTCTGTATCGACTACCTTAGCAGTCACACCCTGTCTATCTGCAATAGCGTGAGTTGAAAACCTTTACTTTATCAATTCCACTTTTACTTCATCAATTGCATTAGCAGTTGCTGCATCGCTTGCCCACGATGACTGATGCGGTTTTTATCGATCTTTTGCATCTCGCCAGCGCTCTTTTGTACACTTGGTACCCAAAATAGCGGGTCATAACCAAAACCAAGCTCACCTTGCGGGGTGGGCAGGATTTCACCTTGCCAAATCCCTTGTGCAATGATAGGTAGCGGGTCATTGGCATGGCGCACGAGTGCCAACACGCAAACAAACTGCCCAATAATCGGCTCATTCGCGTGTCTGTGCGGTTCAAGCAGCCGCAATAATTTTTGGTTATTGGCTAAGTCTTTATGCTGGCTAAAGCTGGCTTCATCTTGGGCAAAACGCGCAGAATAAATCCCAGGTTGACCGCCCAAAATAGGTAAACATAAACCCGAATCATCAGCAATCGCAGGCAGTCCGCTAATACAGCTGGCATGACGGGCTTTAATCAGCGCGTTTTCAATAAAACTAAGTCCATCTTCGACCGCATCCTCAATGCCCAATTGCCCTTGCGGGGTGACGATTATTTCAAGATTGGCTTGTTCAAATAATTGCTTAAATTCCGCGAGTTTGCCTTGGTTATTACTGGCGAGGACTAACTGGCGGGTAGGAAATAGTTGATTAAGGATAGAAACTGACATACAGACCCACTGTGTGTATTTTGCATAAAAAACTTGACCTTATCATAGCATAGTTAACAGTGGCTCGCGCTGCAAATACTCACATTGTAAAAGCCTTATACCAAACCACTACAGTTTTTTTTGAATAATTTGCTATCATCAAATAGCAAGTAACGGGTTAAAAATCAGCTTATTAGCATGCACTCATTGATTTTTACCCCACAAGACAATAAATCCCCACTATAGAAACGGTTAAATTCTGCCAATTTTTATGGCAAAATAACCCATGTGTTATGAGGATATTATCAAGGCTAATGATAGCAAGGTTAATAAACAAAGCTAACGATAGTAAAATTGGTGAGCGTTTTTAACCCTTGATAAAGCTTGATGAAGCATAGATAAATAACATAAACTAAAGAACATAAACCCAGCCAACTTGCCATTTTGGATATGGTTTTGATATATGCGCTTTTAATACAAAGCTTTTATCACACAAATGGCATGTGGTTACTTTTATCATAAAGTCATCACAACAATAGCGAAGGAAAAAGGAAAATAACATGTCACACATTACATTACCAGATTTACCATACGCCAAAAACGCGCTTAAGCCACATATCAGCGCAGAAACCCTAGAATTTCACCATGACAAACATCATGCAGCGTATGTCAACAAACTAAATGAGCTACTACCAGGTTCAGGTCTTGAAGGTAAAGAGCTGGATGAAATCATCAAAGCTACCGCAGGTGATAGCAGCAAAGCGACCATCTTTAACCAAGCGGCGCAGGTTTGGAACCACACTTTCTATTGGAACTGCTTGACAGCCAATGGTGGCGGTGAACCAACGGGTGATCTAAAAGCCAAAATCGAAGAAGCGTTTGGTTCGTATGCAAAATTCCGTGAAGAATTCAAAAACGCGGCTGTAAGCCAATTTGGTTCAGGTTGGGCATGGTTAGTGGCTGATAGCGTTGGTGGTCAATTATCAATCACCAAAACGGCAAACGCAGATACCCCATTAGCCCATAACCAAGTTGCGGTATTGACTTGTGACGTGTGGGAGCATGCTTACTACATCGACTACCGTAATCGTCGTCCAGACTACGTTGACACCTTCCTAGATAAACTTGTCAACTGGGATTACGCAAACGCCAAATACAAAGGTCAACCAGCTGGCGTAGAAAAATAATCGCCTATTTTTGCTTCTTTAAGCCTTTTAATTTTTTAAAAAAGCCGAATCAACTTCGGCTTTTTTTATTATTTTTTTTTATTAATAGGCACTAAAAGTAAAATGTTATTAATCCTATATCAAGCCTTTCGTTATCTGCCACATTGGTGCTAATTAACCTATCGCAAGCAGATTACCAACGTGCAATTTACGGTTGACCCGCTCATTCATTTACGCATCAGCCAAACGCATTGTCTTAAAGGTAAAAATGCAGACAACAAAAAGGCGAGTATTCAATGACTCGCCTAATTTATTTGCACATTTGTGGTAAAGATAAAGCAGTGTTAAGAAACTTGTACAGGAATCACGTTGGCAGTGTCTTTAACGATATTACCTTCATCAAGGTAAACCAAGCGTGGATGATGGTTGTCGGCTTCTTTCTCATCCATTTGCGCGTAAGCAGCGATAATTACCACATCGCCCAAATCCGCCATGTGAGCAGCTGCTCCGTTGAGCGAAATCATTTTTGAGCCTGCCTCTGCACGAATCGCATAGGTGCGAAAACGTTTACCGTTGTTGACATTGTAAATGTCGATTGATTCGTTCTCACGGATGCCCGCCAAGTCGAGTAACTCGCTATCAATGCCACATGAACCTTCGTAGTGAAGCTCACAATGGGTCACACGCGCGCGGTGAAGTTTGGCTTTTAATAGGGTTAATAACATGATCGTTCCTTACCTTGTCAGGTTAACGCGATGCGCGTCATTGTGGTAAAAGTGAGCAGGCTAGTCATGAGAGGCTATTAACCAACTCGATAAAAGTTAAACATGATTGAAATATCAGGTGAGAAATTCATCCATCTTGCAATCAATATATGGAAGGAAAATAAAAGTTCAAGGATAGACCCTAAGATTTATCAATCTTGTCCTTTGGTTAGGCATGAGGTAGTTTAAAACTATTGATGGTTTGCTGGGCTTTGGCTAAGTCACCTGTCACCAAATCGGGCAGGGTACGCATGGCAGCGTCTAGCATACTGTCAAATGCGATTTGCTCATCAGCGGTCGGTTTGCCAAGCACATAACCCGATACTTTGGACTTATGTCCTGGATGACCAATCCCCAAACGTAAACGGTGAAAATCCGCGCCGATATGTGGCACGATATCACGCAGTCCATTATGACCGCCATGACCACCGCCTGTTTTTAAGCGCATACGACCCACATCAAGGTCAAGCTCATCATGAACAATCAGCAGTTCGTCATTGTGGATGCCATAAAAATTTACCATCGGCACCACCGCTTCCCCTGATTTATTCATAAAAGTATGCGGTAACAATAAGCGTATATCCATGCCATACACTACGCCACGTCCAACCAAACCATGAAATTTTTTATCCAACGTCATGGTGATGTTAAACGTCTCGCTTATACGCTCCACAAACCAAAAGCCAGCATTATGCCGTGTTTGGGCATACTGCTGACCTGGGTTGCCAAGTCCGACAATCAGTTTCAGTTTTGACACGCTGATTATTCCAACTTAAGCGGCAAATGACAAATGATTATTCATCATCAGATTTTGGAGCATCATGGGTGTCATCTTGTGCTTGAAGCTTGCGTGCTTCTTCGTCACCTTCAGGATCACGAGTACCGGCAGCTTCTTCATTTGCTTCTGGCTCGATTGGCTCTTCAACTTCCACCGTTGGCGCTTGCATAGTAGCCACAGTACGGTTAAACGGTTCAGTCACTTCAAGCTCACGAATGACCACGCCTTCAGGTAACTGGATATCTAACAAGTGAATCGAATCACCGACGTTCATGCCAGATACATCGACTGTCAAGTATTCTGGGATTTTTGAAGGAATGGCAGTGATTTCAAGTTCAGTGGCATTTGATACAAAGATACCGCCTGCTTTATGACCTGGTGCATCTTCAGCGCCTACATAGTGTACAGGAACAGTGATGTGCATCGCTTGACCACGGACGATACGTTGGAAGTCAGCGTGCATTGGGGTGTTTTTGGCTGGATGACGTTGTAATGCTTTAATCACCACTTCTTCCGTACCTTGACCTTCTACGTTGATGGTCAAAATGTGAGAGAAGAAACTTTCTGTTTCAAGTGATTTAATCAATTCATTGTAACGAATAGCAATAGAGGCTGGCTCTTTGTCTGCACCGTATACGATTGCTGGTACTAGGTTTTGTTTACGAAGGCGGCGGCTCGCACCTTTACCTTGTAACTCGTCGCCACGTACAACAGCGTTTAATTCAAAAGTTTGGTTACTCATAGGAGTTTCCTTGGGTTAGGCTAGTTAAGGATACCTTGTCAGTATGACTTGGCTTTTTGCCTTTACTTATAAAGCTCTACTTACAAAGCTTTAATTAAAAAGATTGGCAAGTGACTAGCGAGTGAAAAAAAGCATAAATTTGCGACCAATTTATGCGTTATGCGCCACTTTTTTAAAAAATGGCAAAACTTTAACAATTATTTTGCAAATAGCCAGTTAAGAATAGCAACATGGACGAAACCAATAAGCCCGCATTCCACATGCTGGCTAACACTGCTTAATATCACCTACATAATGTCAAACATCGCACTCAATGATTCTTCATTGTTGATACGACGTAGCGCTTCAGCCAGCATAGGCGCAATGGTCACTTGGCGAATTTTACCCGTGTTTTTTGCGGCATCTGACAGTGGGATAGTATCGGTTACGACAAGTTCATCAAGCACTGACGCTGCAATTGTTTGGATTGCTTTACCTGATAATACGGGGTGAGTGATATAACCCACCACCCGGCGCGCGCCACGTTCTTTTAATGCGGCAGCGGCTTTACACAGGGTACCTGCGGTATCCACCATATCATCGATAATCACGCAATCGCGGTCTTTAACATCACCGATGATATGCATCACTTCTGATTCATTGGCTTTGGCACGGCGTTTATCGATAATTGCCATGTCGGCATCGCCTAACTGTTTTGCCATCGCACGGGCACGCACTACACCGCCCACGTCAGGGGATACCACCATCAAGTTATCGTATTTTTGCTCACGCAAATCTTTAAATAAAACCGGCGTACCGTAAATATTGTCTACAGGGATATCAAAAAAACCTTGAATCTGGTCTGAGTGCAAATCCACCGTAACGACACGGTCAATGCTCACAATATTGAGCATATCAGCGACCACTTTTGCTGAGATAGGGACACGCGCTGAGCGAGGACGACGGTCTTGACGTGCATAACCAAAATAGGGCATCACTGCCGTAATGCGACCTGCACTGGCACGGCGCAAGGCATCTGCCATTACCATGATTTCCATCAAATTGTCATTGGTCGGTGAGCAAGTTGATTGTAGGATAAAGACGTCTTTACCACGTACATTCTCTTGGATTTCAACCGCGACTTCACCATCCGAAAAACGCGTCACATCGGCACGTCCTAGCGGAATATGTAAGTGATTGGTGACATTTTTTGCCAATTCTGGATGGGCATTTCCGGTAAAAATCGCCAAATAAGGCATATGCGAGTCCTATTTTTCTAGACCAACGACGGTTTCATCAAACAAAAAAACTCATCAACTAACTTTTACAATTAGGATGAGAAAAACGTCATTACGTCAACTACTAAAAATGGGTTAGTAAAGAAAATGGCAGGGGTAGCTGGACTCGAACCAACGAATGCCAGGATCAAAACCTGGTGCCTTACCAACTTGGCGATACCCCTGTGACGGTGCGAACTATACCGATTTTAGGCGATTTTGTCAATGTAAAATGTCTTGAACAGCGCAGATTTTATGACAAAATTTTTACTACGTGATGCACAAGAAAATCTGTACATCTTTGAATATGGCAGGGGTAGCTGGACTCGAACCAACGGATGCCAGGATCAAAACCTGGTGCCTTACCAACTTGGCGATACCCCTATATTGGAAGCGATATTTTAACCAAAAAACATAAAATTGCAAGCTTTTTTTGGGCATAAACATCAAAATTTTTGCAATTGTTGATTTCTCAAAATTTTGTTACAGCGTATGCACCCAATATGCTTGAAAAGGTAAGGATTGTAGCCAGTGTTTAATGCTATTTTTATCAAAATCGCTAGGTACTGGTAAAAACACACAGCTTCCTGAGCCCGTCATGCGCGGTGTGGTGTGGGTGGTGGCGGCAAGCGTCCTTAAAAACTTCATTGCGGCATTGACGTCTGCAGATAAGGCACATACTACAGGTTCAAAAACATTGGTAAAGCCATCGGTTAACTCATTGGTAAAGGCATGACAATGGCTTTGCAAATAGTCATGGGAAAGGCTTGCACAGTCCCGTTTTAGCAGCGGATGGGCGAACAGTTCAGCCGTGCTGATATGGGCATCGGGTTTTAACAATAAAAATTGCTGCGCAGGCAAGTCAATCGGTGTTAAAACCTCGCCAATGCCTTCTGCAATGGCGTCTTTGCCAAAAATAAATATCGGTACATCTGCGCCCAGTTTTGCGCCAATAAGGCGTAGCTGCTCATTGCTCAATCCTAGTTGCCATAAGGTATTGAGCGTCATCAGGGCTGTCGCACAATTAGACGAACCCCCGCCCAAGCCTGCCCCCATCGGAATGTGTTTATCGAGGTGAATATCAACAATCGGTAATTGGGCGATTTGCGAGTCATTCAAGATTTGATGATTTTTGGCAAAAGCTAATAAGGCAATGGCCGCTTTAACAATCAGATTGTCGGCAGGGTTGTCGGTGACGTGCTCGGCATTGGTAAGGGTGACGGGCAAGTTGTCGCCAATGGTTTTATCTGTATGGCTAAAAGTGAGCGTATCGTACAAATCTATCAGCCGAAATACGGTTTGTAGATTGTGATAGCCGTCGGGGCGTTTACCGGTAATATGTAAAAATAAATTGATTTTGGCAGGGGATTGTTGGGTAAGGGTCGGCATATTTTTATAATGAGTGACAGGTTTGCTTAAAATTCTAACACATCAATTTGCATTGAAGTTCATTGAAAGGATAAAAATCGGCTGTGCTATAATGCCTATCCTTTTTGATTCGATGTTCAAATTTAAAAAATGTCTCAACTTAAACCTTTTCTAAAATGGGCTGGCGGTAAATCACAACTCATCGGTGATATACAAGCACGTTTGCCAAATTATACAGCCAATCAAGATTTCTGCATGATTGAGCCATTTCTGGGTGGGGGTGCGGTCAGTTTTTGGGCATTATCTAACTTAAAGTATCTAAAAAAACTTATTATTAATGACTTTAATGAAGATCTAATAAATGTCTATCAGGTTATCAAGGCAGATGTTCAACAATTAATGATTGAGTTAGATAACTTGCAAAGAGATTATGATAAGTTGTTAGATAAAGATGCAAAAACGCCTTATTTTTATGCTAAACGTGCAAGTTTCAATCAAAGAAATCTTGATCCAGTGAAGCAAGCCAGTTTATTTATATTTTTGAATAAATCCAGTTTTAATGGGCTATATCGAGTTAATAAAAAAAATCAGTTTAATGTGCCAATAGGTAGTTATAAAAGACCGATTTTTTTGGATAAAGCATTATTACTTGCAGTCTCTGACGCGTTGCAAAAAGTCGTGATTTTACAGGGTGACTACGAGCAAACGATTAAAGCGCTACCAAACGACTTACCTTGCTGGTTTTATCTTGATCCACCTTATCGCCCGATTAGCGAAACAGCAAGTTTTACTGCTTATTCTCATCAAGTTTTTGATGACAGTGAGCAACGTCGGCTGCATGGGTTTTGCCAAAAAATTGATAAATTGGGACATCAGTTTTTATTAAGTAATTCCGACCCAACGAAGCACAGCAAGTATGATGATTTTTTTGATAATCTTTATCAAGATTTTAATATCGAGCGAGTAACGGCTAATCGTGCTATTGGGGCAAAATCAACCAGTCGCCAAGCCGTCAATGAGTTGTTAATACGGAACTATTAATCTCTAAACAATTTTATCGGCTTTGATAGTACCGTTTTGAATATCTAGCATAAATTCCTTTTTAAAATAAAATGCATGGTTTTTATTGGATACATGGCGATCAAGCGTGGTGCAAAATATTGGATTATATTGCCCGTTCGCTCTCTTTGCATCTTTACTGCGAATTTGGATATATTTGCCGTTTGAAGTATGAATAAATTTGTCGGATGAATTTTCCAAATCATGCAAGATTTTTGCTTTTATTGTTTCAAAATCATCATGAAATTGTTGAAACAAATCATGATTTTCTTTGCAATTAATGTGATACGCAGGTAAAAAATACCAATCATTAGGCTCTTTACTGTTTTTACAAACAGGCAGATAAAGCAAATTACTTATTTTGGCTAGTAAGCGATTTTCTACAGTATCATTAAAAAATAAACTATCAAAATCTTTAGAGATTTGGGTAATAAACATGGTTTCTCTAGGTTTGCCGTTGCTATCTGCTTTATTGGTTTTTAACTCACCATCTTCAAAATCGGTCAAATCGCTATTGTTTGGCATGTCTAAAAGCTGTTGTAAGAATTGACCCGTATTACCTTTATTAATTGTAAAGCTGGTTAAATCTTCTTGAAGTTTAAGCTGTGAAAATGGCTTGTGATAAAGGGCTGGCAATTTATCAAATACATCAATTAGTTTCATTTTTTCCCCTAAAATCAAATAATTCACTTAACGACAAATCAAACGCGTTAGCAAAAATCTCAATATTGATTAGTGCAGGATTTCGCTCGCCACGTTCGACCATCCCAATATAGTTACGATGAAACCCTGTCAGTTCTGCTAACTGCTCTTGACTGAGATTTTTAGCTTTGCGCAGTTGGCGAATTTTTTGCCCAAACTTGATTAAAATGTCATTTTCCATTGCGTTATTCTCACTGATTGATTAAAATTAACTACACACAATAAGTGTTATTTTGGGATTATTGACATGCATGTTGCTTACAAGTTCAATGATGATTGTGAATGGCTAGCGGATGAAGGTATCAAAGGCAAAATTGTGAATACCTTGCGAATGCTTAGCTTGGATAATCGGTTAGAAAACCAGACGGTTTTCATTCCTGATGGTTGTGAAAATATGGGATTTTTAGAAGGGAGTTATGATATCGCGTCAATGTTGCACTTTATTGCGGATATGATGGAATGATTTTTTATCAATCAGAACTACAAGATTTCACGCTGCTGCAAGGTGATTGCTCACACATTTTGCCGACAATCGATGATAAATCTATCAATATGATTTTTGCTGATCCGCCTTATTTTTTATCCAATGACGGATTAACGGTTAAAAATGGTATAGTGCAATCGGTCAATAAGGGTGAGTGGGATAAATTTAGTGATGATAATGAAGTCTATATTTTTACTTATGATTGGCTAAGCCAAGCAAAGCGAATGTTGGCAGATAATGGCACGATTTGGATGAGTGGAACCCACCACAATATTTTTACGCTAGGGCGAGTATTATCACAACTCAATTTTAAAGTCTTAAACATGATAACTTGGGAAAAACCCAATCCACCGCCAAATTTTTCTTGTCGCTATTTCACCTATTCAACTGAATGGATAATCTGGGCAAGAAAAAACCCAAAAATTCCGCATTACTTTGATTATGAATTAATGAAGTCGCTCAATGGTGACAAACAAATGAAAGACGTTTGGCGACTGCCTGCGGTATCAAGTTGGGAAAAGCAATTTGGCAAACATCCTACGCAAAAACCGTTAGGATTGTTGTCAAGGATTGTTTTGGCGTCTACCAAAGCCAATGATCTCGTGCTTGACCCATTTACAGGCTCATCGACAACAGGTATTGCTGCCAATTTATTTGGTAGAAAATTTATCGGAGTTGACCAAGATAGTAATTTTTTAACCTTAAGCAAAAATCGCTATCTTGGGTTGGATGAAAAATCACGCCAATATTTTAAAGAGAGAGTAAAGCAACAGATTAGCTTGTAGCTTTCATTATTTTCGGCTCTTGAATCGGCAGATTGAGCACAGCAGCTAAGGCAGCCAGTGCCATATCGGCATACCACATATACTGTTGACTTCCTCCCCTCCCTATCGTTCGGGGATTCCTTTTACAAGACGGTCAAGCCCGACCGCAAGAATGTTTTTACTGGCGTTGATATCTCTATCATGCCATGTGCCACACGATGCACAAGTCCATTCCCTTATTCCAAGCGATGTTCTACCTTTCGGACTGTTGGCGGTGATGTCACCGCAACACGAACACCGCTGGGTCGTGTATCGTTCATTCACGATTTCAAAACGGCAACCTGCGTTCTCGCATTTGTAGGTCAGTTGTCGTTTCAGTTCAAACCAACCTGCATCGTAAACCGATTTGGCTAGCTTGCCTTTTTTACTGTTAAATTGATTGGTTTTAACGTCACCAACTACAATTAGGGCGTTGTCTTTGACTAATTGGGTGGTGAATTTGTGAATTAGGTCTTGGCGTGTATGTTTGATTTTGGCATGGATTGCCTTGACACGTTGCTTGTTGTTGGCTCTTTGAGCAATCGCTAAATCTTTGGCATATTTGAGCGTTTGCTTGATTTGTAGCTTGTCACCGTTTGAGGTGGTGGCACTTTCCTTTAAACCTAAATCAATACCTACGCTACCTGTACCACATGATTGTTTGGGATAGTCTTTGACCGTGATACACGCATACCAACGGTTACGGCTGTCTTGGACAATTTCCAGCGTGTTGATTTGATATAGGCTAAGGTTGTAGCTGTCCCATAGATCAATGACTAGCTTTTGCCCTTTGGCTAGGCTTAGTTGTAAGGTGGATTTTAAGCCTTTTTTACCTGTGACATGGGTGGCAATATGCTTAATGGCAGATTGTTTAAATGGTAGCCAACCCAAGCTTTTACGCTTTGATGTTGGGTTGTTGGTTCGCCATGATAATTTAGCCTTTTTAAATTGTTTACGGCTTTTGGCGTGGGTTTCGTTGATGGCTTGGATGGTCTGACTGTGTAAGCCAAGTAGTTCACCGCTACCTTTGGTGTAGTCGTTTAGGTCATAAGCACTAAAGAACTTGCCAGTTTTTTGTAGGTGTCTGTAACTCAAATCATTGACATAATTCCACACGAAATTGACTGAACCGCTTAGGCGGTTTAATTGGTCTGCGTATTTATCTCGTATGCGTAACTTGAGTGTTTTCATGGGTTTATTTTAACACATTTAGCAAAATTTTGTGCGTAAGCATGGTTACGGAGTTGCCTTATATCCACCGCCTGAAGTCGGTGGTTTTACGGCAACAGAGGATAAATGCGCGATTTCGTACAATCAATATGTGCCAAGCAATCTTGATTAATTTAACTCATGAAAACAAAAAACCCTAGTAAATACTAGGGTCTCAGAGAATTTAATGGCGAGCTTAACATTTAACCAAACATTCGTTGTATTAAATTTACTTGCTTTGGAACCAAGAATCCGCACGGCTACGTGCAGTGGCAATATCTTGTGATGACAAGTTTAATGCCAATTGACCGATTTTGCTTTGCGCGCGGGTGCGTACTTGGTCTGATAGCATGCCGTCACGAGCCGCTAGGTCATACCATTTGTAGGCATCGACCAATTTTTTTTCTTTTTCATCTAGCATGGCTAGGGTATAGCTGGCACGGTTATCACCAAGTTTTGCCGCTTTTTCTAACCAATAACGCGCTTGCCCAGCATTGGGCTGCACGCCTTCGCCACGGATATACATCATGGCAAGATTTAATTGTGCAGGTGCAATGTCTTGTTTGGCGGCGGTGGTGTACCACTGGATGGCTTGTTGGAAGTTTTGCTGAATGCCGAGACCTTTTTGGTAGCGTTTGGCTAGGAAGAATTGGGCTTGTTGGTTGCCAGATTTAGCTTGGCTTAGTAATGCCATCGGTTCCATGCTGTCATAGCGTGAGCCATTGAGTGGAATATTGGCAACCAGTTCAGCGCTTGCAACGCCCGATAAGCCTAAAAATGCAGTTAATACGGTGACTTTTAATAATTTCATAACCAACTCCGAGTATCAAGCTGCAGCCATCGCAAGCTTGCCTAGGTTTAGATAAAATAAACTTAATAAATAGGTAAACGAATTAACAGAAAATCTTAAATTTTACAATGATTTAGCCATTCGTTATGTTTTAATAGGATAACGCAATCTTTTGATTGTTTTAGGTTAACACTGTTTGCTTTGCGTTTCAAATATTTAAGTGAAAATGTAAACAGTTGTTACAATATTTCACAGGGGAAACAAAGGCTTGCGACACTTGGTGTCGTGTAGAGCTTTACTTTTGTAGCATATTGTTAGACTAGACGGTAATTTATCCGCTTACCAAATCTTTATAGGCATAGAATCAGCGATAAAAAACCTTAGTTTTCGGTAACACGATAATTAGTTTTTGGTAACACGATAGATTGCCACATCGGCAAGTAAGTTGGGGTTTTTACGGATGATTTGCGCCAGTGCCCAAGGGTAGGGCTTTTCACTTTCTTGTACCGCAAAACGATTGATGATACGGATGTCATTGTCATCACACAGTTTTTCAAAGTCTTTAAAGGTACACAAGTGAATATTGGGCGTGTTGTACCAAGCAAACGGCAGGGCTTCAGACATTGGCATCATGCCTTTGATACCCAAGTGAATACGGTTTTGCCAATGCGCAAAATTAGGGAAAGTGACAATCACTTCTTTGCCAACACGTACCATATCGAGAAGTAGTTGGTCGGGCTCTTTGACCGCTTGTAGGGCGCGCGCCATCACCACCGTGTCAAAGCTTGCGTCGGCAAACCGCGCCAATCCATCATTTAAGTCTTGCTCAATGACGTTAACGCCTTTGGTAACACAGTCATTGATTTTAGTTTGGTCGATTTCGATACCATAGCCAAACACGCCCAATTTGTTTTGTAAATGCGCGAGTAAATCACCGTTACCACAGCCTAAATCCAAGACTTTGGCATTGGGTTTGATCCAGCGTTCGGCAAGTTGATGGTCAATTTTCATTCAATTCTCGTTAAATCCAAAGTTAAATACAAGGTTAAATACAAGTTAGGCGGTTAAAAAATTAAATACCGATTGACGATAGGTCGGGATATCAAACAAAAACGAATCATGTCCATAGGCGGCATCAATATTGATATAGCTTACGGGTTTACCATTGGCAATTAGCGCATCCACAATTTCTTGCGAGCGCTCCGGGCTAAATCGCCAATCGGTGGTAAAGGATATAATTAAAAACTTACATTGGGTGTTAGCCAATGCCAACCGTAGCGCATCGGTATCACTCAAACTATCATTGATAATGTCATCCTCAATCGCGCCACGCGCTGGGTCAAAATAATCCAGTGCTTTGGTCATCAGCAAATAGGTATTGGCATCAAAACGTTCACTAAACTGCTCACCTTGATAGCGTAAATAACTTTCCACTTGAAACTCTACATCGTAATTGAACATCAGCTTGCCGGCTTTCAAATCGCGTCCAAATTTTACCCGCATCGCTTCATCAGTAAGATAAGTGATATGACCGACCATACGCGCCAAAATCAAGCCACGTTTGGGGATTTTGCCTTGCTCGATATAGCGTCCTTCACAAAAATCAGGATCGGACAAAATCGATTGGCGTGCCACTTCGTTAAAGGCAATATTTTGCGCAGACAGCTTGGGCGTGCTGGCAATGACCACACATTTTTTTAGCCGACTCGGATAGTCAATTGACCACTGCATGGCTTGCATGCCACCCATTGAGCCACCAACAATGGCATGCCAGATGTCAATGCCGAGATAGTCAGAGAGCATAACTTGGGTTTTTACCCAGTCTTTGATGGTGACTAAGGGAAAATCAGGACCATAGGGCTTGCCGGTTTCGGGGTTGGTACTGGTTGGACCCGTCGAGCCGTAGCAGCTACCAATGTTGTTAAGACACACCACAAAAAAACGCGTGGTATCAATCGCTTTGCCAGGACCGATAAAAGTATCCCACCAGCCGGCTTTTTTATCATCGCTACTATGATAGCCAGCCGCATGATGACTGCCCGATAGCGCATGACAAATCAATATCGCATTGGATTTATCGGCGTTGAGCTCGCCATAAGTTTCCACCATTAAATCAAAAAACGGCAGCGTGCGATTGCATTCTAGCGTCAGTGGGGTATCAAAATGAATTTTTTGCGGTGTGACGATACCCACAGATTTGCCACCAGATTTGGCAAAACTAATAGGTTGATCGTCGTCAAAATTTTTAGGGACAGTCAATTCAGCTTCAGGTAAAATCTTGGTATGTGGTTTGTGTTGCTGTGTACTCACCCGCTTTCTCACTAATTTTTGATTGATAACGCATTAAAAGTATAGCTATTGTAAGGGTTTATATGGGTTATCACAACTTGGAATTCAAATGCCAAATTTAGCATCATCACCCCACTATACACTCCTATCGCTTACGGGATTGGCGCTCACAGGATTGGCGCTCACGGGGTTTTTGGCATTGACGTATTTGGCGTTTCATCAGCCAACATCGGTTTTGGCTGTCAATGCTAGTAAAGCCACAAGCGACACGATGGTCAGCCATCCAAACAGCTACCAAAGCCAACAGCCCAAACAGCATAACCACCAAGCAGACGGTGAATCGGCTAGCAGTCCCTCACAAAACGCAACCTTTAAAAGTAAAAGTCCTGCTAAAAGTCCTGTATCATCTGAACAAAATTCCCGCCTAGTGGATGCGCTACTGGTGATGGGTGGGATAGGTTGTCATTGATTCGAATATAGCTTAAAAAATGCAACAATTGAGCAATTTCAGGTGATTATCCAGTACGCGCACCTTAGTAAATATGCTAATCTTAACCCCACTTTTTTTGTGATTTTTTTGGATTAAAGACAAATTATGAAACCAAGCAATCCGCCTGAAATTGCCGTTGTCCTTGTGAATTTGGGAACACCCGATGCACCAACTGAAGCAGCGGTGCGCCGCTATCTCAAACAATTTTTGTCCGATCCGCGCGTGATTGAAATTCCGCAGTTTATTTGGCAAATCATCTTAAACTTGTTTGTGCTACGCAGTCGCCCCAAACGGGTTGCCCACGCCTATGCTAGCGTGTGGGATGGCGACTCCCCCTTGCGTAAAATCACGCTTGCCCAAGTGGACTTGTTACAGCAGCGTTTTGACCAACAGCAACTGCCTTGCAAAGTAAGCGTCCATGCTGCCATGACCTATGGCAAACCTGCGTTAACAGATGTGCTATCGGCATTAACTGCCAGAAAAGTAGAGCAAATCGTGATTTTGCCAGCTTATCCGCAGTATTCTGGTTCCACCACTGGCGCGGTGTTTGACGTCGTCGCCAAATGGGGGCTTAAGCAGCGTAATTTACCCAGCATTAGCTTTGTCAAAGATTATTTTGCCCATCCGCAATACATCCAAGCCTTGGCTGAGAGCGTCAAACGCTTCCAAGCTGAACATGGCAAACCTGAAAAACTGCTATTGAGTTTTCACGGGATTCCAGAGCCGTATGAGCAAAAAGGCGATCCGTATGCCAGACGCTGTCGCTGTACGGCAGCGCATTTGGCGCAAGTGTTGGGGCTTGAGCGTCATGAGTGGGAATGTAGTTTTCAATCACGCTTTGGTAAGCAAGAATGGGTCAAACCCTATACGGATGTCACCTTAACCGAGTGGGGCAAGCAAGGCATAAAGTCAGTGCAGGTGCTAAGTCCGGCATTTTCGGCAGATTGCTTAGAGACGTTAGAAGAGTTGGCAGTCGAAAATCGAGAGACATTCCAGTCCAATGGCGGTGGGGATTATCATTATATCCCTGCACTTAATGTAGATGCTGCGCATATTGACTTGTTTGAATCATTGGCATTGCCACACGTGCAAGCGTGGCAACAAAATCTGCAAGGATGGTATTAAGACTTATTGTTAAAGCTTGAGATTAAAGCGGATTATTAAGCGCATTAATAGCAAGTCTTATTAACAGCAAGCTAATAAAAAAGGTTGGTAGCTTACCAACCTTTTTGGTGTTTCTTTTTGACCTTTAAATACAAAAAATTTCAGTACAGGAAATCAGTCTTTATAACTTTCATCTGCGGCATCAGGGTCAGCGATATCACCAATAGTCGGATAGTGCTCTTCGCTAAAGCTATCCTCAACCAGTAATTCATCAATCCGCTGCTCATCAATATTTTGGCGATGAATCGGGGTCAAACCACTTTCACCCGCTTCAATATGGCTTGATGACAAGGATTCATCATCCAATTGCACAGTAAAACTATCCGAATCAATATCGGTCAAATTGCTAGATGTTGGTTTGGCTTTCATTGTTGTTCCTTCATTTTCATTTATTGTTTATTATCAGTGTTATGTCGGTATCATAGCCAGTAATCAGCATGACATCTATGTTGCCAATGTGATATTTGTGTTATGTTATCGAAAACAGTTTTTCGCACAGACAGCGTTTTTAACAATTTTTATGGATAAAACAGGAAGTGACTATGTTTAAAAATCTTGCCTCAGATGCATTGGGTTTAAGTGACATCGGTAAAATCATCCCAGCCAGTCAGTTTAACCAAACCGATATTGATGACTATATTTTTCATGAAGATAACGAGCGCATTTATTTTGTGATTAAGTCAAAAATGGACGAATATTGCTTTACCAATGTCGCCTTTATCCACCTTGATGGGCAGTCGGCGACCAGTAAAAAACGCTTGCTAAAACGCTATCCGTACCGCAATTTTCAGCCCGCCAATATCATGATTGAGACCGCAGGCACGATGGATATGGATGCTGAGCTAAAATTTAGCTTGGGCGGTGTGGCGTTTTCGATTGATATCGACAAAAATCAAATCGAGCAAATCCGCGACATCTATAAGGCGCTGACTGCGATTAGCGAGCAGTGCAAACGCATTGCCCATGAAGAAACGGTGCTAGAAAAATCCTTTAATACCGTCACCAATATGTTTAGCTTACGCGAACTGTCAGAAAACGTGGTGCTTAACTTGCCGGATGTCATCAACCAAACTGTCGCACAAGTAGAAAATGCCTATGGCGAGCGTTTAAAGACCATTCGTAATTATGACTTTGGGGCGATTTTTGAGCATTACTTGCGTCAATAATTGCTAAAATTTATGCAAACTGTACTCACCGCCTACGCTGAGCAAGGTATCAAACTTGCGATTGAAAGCAAACGGGTCAAACATATCAACTTTCGTATCAAATCGATTGATGAAGCGCCGTTTACCAGTTTGCTCAGCGTGTCTTATCCCATGCGTATGCCACAACACCTGCTGATGCAATCGCTTGAACATCGTCTTGCATGGGCAATCGACTGTCAGCAAAAACAACGAAAACTTAAACAACTTAAACCCAAAAAACCTGCTTATATCAATGATGTCAAAGATTTGGCAAATTTGACCCTTGAAAGCAATATTTATTTTGAAGGGCAACAGGTTTTAGTCAGAGAGTTATTGTTAAAGCACCCCATAAAACCAAGCGAGCTGGCGCGAGTGGATGTTGGCAAAACCTTACGCCATATTTATAAATTTTGGCTCACTCAATTTATCCAAAACCGCCAAGCGTTTTGGCAAGACAAAGTGGGTAAATCCGCCAATAGCATCACGCCTTACACCATGAAGACCCGATGGGGCAGTTGTAGCACCCAAGCCAAAACCATTCGCTTGTCGGTTTGGCTGGCGCAATTTCCCCAAGACTGCGCGGATTATGTGTTGGTGCATGAGCTTTGTCATCTGATTGAGCCTAATCATTCGGCACGATTTTGGGCGCAGGTGGCACGAGTCATGCCCGATTACAAACATTGGCATGATAAGTTGAAATTTGGGGATTTATAAATGAAAAAAGCCATATCGCTTTGATATGGCTTTTTTGCAAGCATAAAAATATAATAGCAGAGTTTGGCGTGACGTTATGCTAAACGAGCCGTTAAGCTTGGACTTAACACTTAACGGAGTAAAGAACGATGAAACGCTGTTTAATCATCATCGTTCTTGTTGTCCTAATGCTGTTAAGCAGTAACGCTTATTAGACGGACGCAAGACAGCGTGGCAGTTGCTGGAACAACTAAAACGCTGGGGCTTTCGGGAAACCGTTAGCCCACTCCTTGTCTTTATTATAAAGTTGCAAATCCTCAAAATCAATCTGTTAAAATGTAATCAGATTGCATTTTTTCACGAAACCCATCTTTTTCACGATACCATTGATGACGGCGTTTAGAATTGTGTTTCCAACTTTTTGCATATTTGAACGCATAAGTTGGTTTGTCATCCCAAATATGCGGTAAATGCTTACCACGCTTGGGGCGTAGCTTGATGTTATAGTCCCAATATTCCGCTTTGTGCAAATAATGAAATGAGCGTTCTTGTTGCGTTCTAAAGTAGCTATAAATCTGATTGCGTAAATTTGGATAACGACAACTTTCCCACGGAAAATAGATTTTCTTACGCCCAGAACTGCGATATTGAACTTTGGTTTTTTTGTGAGTTTTTTCAAGTTTTTGCATAATAGATTTTTCCTAAGTTAAAAAACTTAGAAAAAATCCAATTTGTAATAATTCATCGTTGATTGCCTGTAGAAAATTCGGTCTAAAAACAAAATTTGGGTTAAAATTTTGTTTTATCCTAGCATCTATTTAAAATTTCGTAAAATTGAAAAAGAAAATATCATGAACAAAATTCATTATCAATTCGACTTTAAACGCTTCCGCGAACACCTTGTCGATGTCACGCTTACGTTTACTGCGGACAACGACAACCCAATCGTTTGGCTACCTGCTTGGATTGCGGGTAGTTATATGATTCGAGAATTTAGCAAACACATTACGGCAGTCACTGCCACCATCCATGACCCCAACGCCAAGAACAATCAACGGCTTAAAAAACTTGATAAAAACCACTGGCAAATCCACGCCAAACAAGGCGACCGCATTAGCGTCACTTATGAAGTCTATGCTTATGACTTATCCGTGCGTGGGGCATATGTCGATGAAACTCGCCTGTACGGCAACTTCACCTCCCTAGCATTAGCGGTACAAGGGCAAGAAAACCAAGCGATTAAAGCCGAACTCATTTGCCCGCAAGACTTTTATGAGGTAAACGGCGTGGAAGTCAGCCTAGCCACCGCCTTGCCGGAAAAAATGCACCAACAAGCCAAACAAACCATCTATCAGCTAACTGCCGACAACTACGAGCAACTCACCGACAGCCCGTTTGAAATCGCTGAGCAAGATGAATTTTGGTTCGATGTAAAAAGTGGCGAAAACACCATTCCCCACCGATTTGTGATTTCTGGCGTACACCACAGCGACCTTGAACGGCTAGAAACTGACCTTAGCAAAATTTGTCAAAGCTATGTCGATTGGCTCGGTGATACGCCGTTTGATGATTATCTGTTTATGACCATGGCGACTTCAAGCGACTATGGCGGACTTGAGCACCTTGCCAGCACCAGTTTGATTACCCCACGAGATGACCTACCCACATTTTTTGAACAAGCTGAGCCAAGCGAGAGTTATCAACGCTTCTTGGGTTTGTGTAGCCATGAATATTTTCATGCGTGGTGGGTTAAAACCGTGCGTCCTGAAGTTTTTTTAACCGCCAATTTTAATCAAGAGACTTACACCACCTTGCTATGGGTGTTTGAAGGCTTTACCAGTTATGTGGATGATTTTATGCTACAAAAAAGCGGGGTTATTTCGCAACATAGCTATCTGAAGCTGCTTGCTGAACAAATCAATCGCTACTATCAAACCCACGGGCGCGCCTTGCAAAGCGTGGCAGAATCAAGCTTTGATGCGTGGATAAAACTATATCGTAGCGATGAGAACACCGCCAATGCCGGGATTAGCTACTACAACAAAGGCGCGCTGGTGGCGTTATGTTTAGACTTGACTTTGATAAACCATGGCAAACGTATTTTTGATGTGATAAAAGTTTTTTATGATAAAGCCAAAGCCCAAGATAATCGCCGTTTTGGTATGACGGACGCCAATCTAGATGACGTCATGAATGAATGTTTACCCAAAGAGGTTTGGCAAGATTTTAGAGCCAATTATATCGACGGCACCACAGAATTACCGCTATTTGAACTGTTGTCAGAACAGGGTGTGAGTATTGAGCAAAAAGACGATGATATTACTTGGGGCATGAAATATATGAGCGAGCCTACTGGGTTAAAAGTGCAACGTGTTGTGCGAAATAGCCAAGCCGCCGCTGCAGGGATTTCTGCTAATGACGTCATCGTGGCAATTGATGGGTTAAAGGCGAGCGAAAAATGGCTAAAATCTACGGCTAAAACCCAAACAATTAGTGAAGACCCTGCCGTGTGTCATGTATTTCGCCGTGATGAGCTGCTGGTGCTTGAAGTGCCACCCGTGAGCGACTCGCATGTTAAACAACCGCTAATATGGACGCTGTTAGCGGGTGAAAATACAAGCCTCACCAAATGGCTGCAGTGGAAATAACTTGCAAAAATAAAGCAAATCTAGTAAAATTCGGCTTCCAATTTTATCAATCCATCCTGTGTTGGCTTTAATCGGTTGGGTGTTTGGGTGAATTTTTAGCAAAATAAAGATTCATGCCACGCATACTAACTGCAGACCAAAGGGCAGGATAATGACTAGAGACCTAACCATGCGCGCAGATATCCATCCAGCTTATCAAGAAGTTTTATTCCACGACACCAACGCTGACGTTTACTTTTTAACTCGCTCTACTATCAAATCAAAAGTAACTCGCGAATACGAAGGTAAAGAATACTCATACGTCGCACTCGATATTTCAAGTGCCTCACACCCATTCTATACTGGCGAACAACGTAAAACCCAAAACGAAGGTCGTGTGGCAAGCTTCAACAAACGTTTCGGCGCATTTGCAGGTCGTAACAAAAAATAAGTTTAATCGCTTATTATCAAAAACCCTTTGCAATCGCGAAGGGTTTTTTATTGGCTGGAATGGGACATACTAGACAATCCCTAACGATACGCCATAAAAAAGCTCACCGAAGTGAGCTTTTTTTGGGTTTATTTGTTTAGGTTTAATAGGAATGAATTTTTACGTTTTTGGGTAGTAACAATTCTTTTTTGAGGGGCAACTGCGGTGATAACTCAAACAAGGCGCGGCGATATACATTGCGTTTAAAAGCCACCACTTGGTTAAGCGGATACCAGTAACTGACCCATTCCCAGCGGTCAAATTCAGGTTTTGCCGTATCAAAACGGATATGTTCTACATTGTTCTCATCTAGCTGGAGCAAAAACCATTTTTGTTTTTGTCCAATACACAAAGGATATTGTCCTTGTCGTACAAAACGTTTTGGCAACCGATAACGCAGCCAATTTTGGGTTTGTGACAACACTTTGACATGCTGAGGGTACAATCCGACTTCTTCCCACAATTCCCGATACATTGCATCAAGCGGCGTTTCACCAAAATCAATGCCGCCTTGTGGAAATTGCCAAGCATCGTGACCCACGCGTTTTGCCCACAGTACTTGTCCGTGTGTATTTGCCAAGATGATACCTACGTTGGCTCGAAAGCCGTCTGCATCAATCATGACGATTACCTTCAATTTAATGGTTAAAATCGGCAGGTAATCACATTATCAAGTTTTTTGGGTCGCAAGGTTTACACACATCCTTGCAGACCATTATTAAAGTTTTGGTCAATCAAATCATCGGGCATAAACCCATCTCATACCAACAGACGCTTATTTTATTATTATTGCTAAAAAACATGGACAATGTAATCACTGCCTTTATTACCCACTATTAAACCAGTTTTTATGTCAAAAGTGTAATGTTTATTTGCTATAAATTGTTTCACGGACATAAAAAGCGCATAATATCCCTTGATTTTATACAAAATATTTTTTTAAAAATTATAAGCATCTGGGGATAGTATGAAAGCAACAGTAAATTGGTTAAAAAACGAAGACATTAATTTTGAAGCCGTGACCGAAAACGGCAATAAAATTATCATGGATTCAACCGAAAAATTGGGTGCCAAACCCATGGAAATGGTTTTGATGGGGCTTGGCGGCTGTGCCAGTTATGATGTGGTAAGTATCCTGCAAAAAGCCCGTCAGGCGGTGAGCGATGTTGAGTGTCAGCTATCGGCTAAGCGTGCCGACACGATTCCTGCAGTATTTACTGATATTCATTTACATTTTGTAGTCAAAGGTAATGCTATCAAAGAAGCGCAGGTTAAAAAAGCCATCGAGTTATCGGCAGAAAAATACTGCTCAGCCAGTCGTATGCTAGAAAATGGCGGTGTCAAAATCACCCATGACTATGAAATCATTGATGAAACCTCTGATGAAATCACTAATGAAACGGTCAAAGGGTAGGGAATAACGGCATGTTTCCCTATCTAAGTGCTGTTCCTGCCACCAATAGCAGTGTGGTGCTGGCAATGATGGTTGCCAGTTTATTGCCCTTGGTGTTTGCGATATTGGCAAAGGTCTTTGGCGGATTTAAAAGCAAAGACAATGCCAATCCGCGCGAGTTTTTGGGTAAACAAACGGGCGCAGCAGCGCGTGCCAATGCCGCCCAGCAAAATAGCTATGAAACCTTGCCGGTATTCTTGGCAGCGGTGATTGTGGCGTTGCTATTTTTTGTACCGCTGTCAGTGGTGACACAGTTGGCGTGGTTGTATGTGATATTACGGATTATTTATGGGTTGGCATATATTGCCAATTGGGCAACTTTTCGCTCAATTATTTGGTCGCTTAGCCTCGCCTGTCCGCTGATGTTGTTTTATTTAGCGATACGGTTGAGCTAATTTGCTATGAGCAATCGCCAGCTTGGGATTGTGCTTGCAACATCCCAACAATGGTCTCAAGCTGTTTTTGTCTTTTTACGTTTTGCCAAAGCTCGTTGGCTTCTTCATAGCCCTGGGTCAACATGCCAAGCCATTGTTTGTAACGTCCCACCAGCATATTATCGCTACGGGCATGTCCTTGCAAAAACGCAATTTGTAGCTTAAGTAGCGCGTGCCAAGCCATGTTTTTTACCGTGTCATTTTTATCCATCGCTTTGATTTGATTGACTAAGTCAGGTCGAGTGACCGCACCACGTCCGAGCATGATATGTGGGGTGTTCGCTTGTTTGCGGCAACGCATGGCTTGTTCAGTCTGCCAAATTTCGCCATTGGCAATAATCGGTAAGCTTAACCGCTGCGTCAGGGGCGCGATTAACTCCCAATAGGCAGGGGGTTTATAGCCTTGGGTTTTGGTACGGGCATGGATGGTCAGCCAACTGGCATTGGCTGATTGCACCGCATCGCCGATTTCTTGGGTGAGTGAGGTATCTTCATAGCCGAGTCGGATTTTTGCCGATACAGGCGTAGCCGATGGCACGGTTTGGCGTACTGCATGGATGATTTGATACAAGGTTTCAGGTTCGGTGAGCAACACCGAGCCACCGCGGTGACTGTTGACAGTTTTAGCAGGGCAACCAAAGTTAATATCAATGGCTAACGCACCAAGCTCGACCGCTTTGACAGCATTACCCGCCATCAATTCGGGCTCACTGCCCAGTAACTGTACATGTACTGGCGTGCCGTGAATGGTTTTGCCTTTTAAACCATCTTCATGCAAAAGTTCGGGTACAAATTTATAAAACACATGCGCGGGCAGGACGTGCTGGGTGACGCGAATAAACTCACTCACCGTCCAGTCGTAATGCCCGATACTGGTTAAAATATCCCGCATCAATGGGTCGGTCAGTCCTTCCATCGGCGCAAGGACAATTTGCGGCTTATCAAAATTTGGGTAATATAACATATAATATTTCAATTAAATAAATCAGGTATTATAAAGCATTAATAAATAAAATAATGGTAGTTATTTTGGGCGAGGTTTAAGTGAATTTTGGATTTCTTATAGATAAGTCAGAAGTGAAATGTCAAAGTTTTAGTATTATACCTAATGAAAATTTTGACGAATATATTTCATGGTTCTACTATAATATGGAAGTTAGTAATGGCTGGATTTATCCACCGTTTAAAGCTTTAAAGCACAATGATGAAGAATTAAAAAAATTTAAAAAATCTGCACCCTTAGTAAGAAGTAATTTTTATAGTTTACCTTGCACCCATATTCTACAAACTCAGAACTTTACTGATCAACACGAACGTTTTCTTATTCTCGGATACGGTTTATTGCAAGGACTTTATTTAAACCCACAAAACTATATGTACCTTGGCAAGACTCCCTATACTCCTTCAACTTTAAATGGTCTTGTGTTAGGAAAAAATGATAGAGTAAAAGGCTTGGAAGCTATTAATAAATTTTATATTAATGCAAATAATGTTCATGAAATAAGTCAAATGCAAGCCTGTATTCATTGGTTTTTAATTGCACAAACTTTAGATTTTGAATGGGAAATATTTGATGCTCATTATAAGGTTTTAGATGGATTATATAGATTATTGGTACATAAAATTGGTAAAGATAAAGTGGAAAATCTTAACAATGATAAGTATGTGAAACATGCTCAAAGATTTATAGTTTTAGCAAAATACTTTAATCTGGAAATTCCAAACTGGGCAGATAATACAAAAACTGGCAATGATAATATTGCTTTCATTCGAAATGAACTTGTGCATGAAGCAAAATATGCAGGTCAGCCTATTGGCTATAATTATCCTAATGAAAACTTTAAACTACAGTTCAAGGCATTCAACCTTAAATTAATTTGCGCTTTTTTAGGAATTAATACCCCATATTTACAAGCACCTGCAAACAATAGAATGTTATGGCGTTGGAATATTCAATAATATTTATTACCCATAAATCACCTTTTTATCTTTGAGTCCGTGAATCAAATCTTGAATATTAAAAATATCCAAATTTATCTTGGCGCGCGTACAGGCGACATACAATAAGCGCAATTCTTCGGGGGAGATTTTTACCGCCTGAGAAGTCACATCATAATAAAAATCATTGTCAATTTGCACCCGTGACCATTCCAACCCTTTGGCTTTATGCGCTGTAGAGATGATATAGTCGGCTTTGTCCAGTGTGGTCAAGCTATTGATTGCCTGGTTTAGCGTTTCGGTGCCATGTTCATCGACCAGTTTGACGAGGGTTTTTAAATCGCTGCCTTCGCTCGTCTCGCTATAATCCTGCACGTCGCGCCAATTGTTAAAGTAGGCAAGCTCAGGCACACCATACGCCGCTTGTCCTTTTTTTAGACGTTCGGCAGATTGGCTAAATTTAAGCAAACGGTCTGTATCGGCTTGTAGCGCAACTTTATGTCCCATTTTAAGCCCAGATAACAGATTGACCATGGCACTGGCATTGGTACGGCAAAGAATGGCATCTTTTTGACCATGCACCATACTTTTGCCTAAGGTAGACGCCATCGCAGGATTGCCGCGCAGTGGCACCTCTTCTTGTAGCGCTTTTAAAAACCCATTCGCCACATCAGCAATTTGGTCGCCAAATCGAAACGATTGGGTAAGCAAAGTTTGTGGTAGCGGCAGGCGCTTCATGGCATTGACAGCGCCGCGCCATTCATAAATTTGCTGATGCGCGTCACCCACATAGATGACTTGGTTGGGCTGATTGGACAAAATCCCCATCATCAAGGGGTCAGCATCTTGCGCTTCATCAAATAAGATAAAATCCGCAGGAATCACCGGTTTGGATAGCGCCCAGAGTTTGAGGTAAATATCATGCCCAATCCCCGCAGGGTGGCGCGGGTCAATCGATTGCTGCCAGCGGCGCTCTACATACGGGTATAAGGTATCGCGTAGCTGCTCAGCTTCACTGGCAACCAACCAGTCAGGAAACTGCAAATGGCGCGGCGCGGGGTAACTGGCATGGGTACTACAAAACGTGCTCACCGCATCGGACACAAATCGCGCTTGTCGCTCTGGCGTTAAGGTCACAAACTGGCTTTTGCCTTCAATTTGGCGTTTGACTTGCACAGGCGTCAACCCTAAATCTGAGGCAAGGCGACTGGGAGAAAAACGCGGTAGCTGCAGTTTTGCAGTGATATCGCGAGCGGTATGACGAAATGCCAATGAGTGAAAAGTGCGACAGTCGACATGGTGGGGGAATTTACGTTGGGCTTCTGAAGCAATTGCTTTGTTAAATGCCAAATAAATCCCGCGACCACGTAGCTGATTGCCAATCAGGTTAAGCGTGGTGGTCTTACCTGCGCCGGCATACGCTACCACCTTAAACGACTGGCGCGTGAGTGCCATATCGACAGCCTGCTGCTGCTCACCCGTTGGGCGTTGGGTCGGGCTGTTGACAAGGGGTTGGGTGGGGATAACGCTGGGGTTTGACATAAGGCCATTGCTAAAAGAAAAGTGAGCTATTTTAGCAAAATTTGGCAAGTTTTGCTCAGTTTCCTTTATTTACTCAACCTATATTTACTAAACCTTTATTTGCTCTCTGGGGATGAATGAGAGGTTGATTCGATTTTAGCTTTATCCAGCCAGATTAGCTGTTGTTCTGTAATAACGCTTTTTCTTTAACCAATACCCGTGCCATAACTAGACCGAGTTCAAACAATAACCACATCGGGATAGCTAGCATAATCATGGATAGCCCATCTGGCGGTGTCACCAATGCGGCAATACCGAAACAACCCACGATGATGTAACGGCGTTTTTGCGCCAAGCTATCCACCGTCACTACCCCAGCCAGCACCAGTAGCAGCGTCAACACAGGAATCTCAAAGGTTGCCCCAAACACCAAAAACAGCTTGAGTACAAAATTTAGATAGCTTTCGATATCGGTCATCGGTAGCACATTGTCGGGCGAGAATTTGATAAAAAAAGCTAGCACGCTTTTGAGCACGACATAATAGGCAAACGCAATCCCCAGATAAAACAATATCACCGATGACAATAGCACGGGTAGGGCGATACGTTTTTCATGCTTATATAGCCCTGGGGCGATAAATGACCAAATCTGGTACAAAATATACGGCATCGCCAAGATAACAGCCAGATACAGCGTCAATTTAATCGGTGCCAAAAATGATGAGGTGATATCCGTTGCAATCATAGAAGAATTGACTGGCAACAATGCTGTTAACGGCGCTGAAAAAATATCGTAGATTTCTCGCGAAAAGCCCGCCAATGCCAAAAAAATCACCAACACCGCCGCAAAACCGTGAATCAAATGACGGCGCAGTTCAATCAAATGCTCAGTGATGGGCATATCTACCAAAGTATCGTTTTGCGATGGTTTATCATCTTTAGCTTGTTCAATAGCTAATTGTTCAGGCGTTTTTTTGGTTTTGATAAGTTTGATCACTGGGCAACTCCACCCAAACTTGGCAATTGGTGCAGTAGCGGATCGGCTTGATAATTGGGTAAAAACGGTGGATTGGGAAGACGTCTGACACGGTCATAATCACTGAGCAAAAACCAACGATAATACATTGGCTCAGTGGCAGCGAATAGGGCTTTATGTAAGTCTTTAGCCACTGCATCGGCTTCGGCATCAGCCTCTAGACTCAGCAAATAATCGTCTGCTTTGGTTTCTGTCAGGTAAGATTCGTCAGATGGCTTGTCTAGTGAATTATCTAGTGGCTTGGTTGGTAACAGCGCGGTGGTATCCGTTGTTGGCTCAACTAAATGATTGGTTGGTTCATGACTGGGTGGTTCATGACTAAGTGGCTCAGTGGGTAGGCTAACTGCGTTAGTATCATGACCAAGATTAGGGGTTGTATCAGCCGACTGGGTATTGTGAGCTTGCATCGAAGGCACTTTGCCATGTTGCTGTAGTTCGCTCACACTGCTGCGAAGAGCTTCCATCTCGCGCTTCATATCAACTTCAGCTTGGCGGATTTTTTCCAGCTCAAGCTGCATTTGCTTGCGCGTTTCGGCAAGATCAAGCTCAGCTTCAATTTCTGACTGCAGCGTTGCAACCGTACGGCGGAATTTAGCATACCACTGACCTGCAGTACGCGCCGCTTGGGGGAGTTTTTCAGGGCCCAGCACAATCAGTGCAATCGCCCCAAATAACAGTAGTTCGGAGAAACCTATATCAAACATAACAACCGTGGCAGCTAGGGATTAAAAACCAAAGAAAAAGTAACGACGAGCGTTTAAACGTTATGTTTATCTTGTTGGGTCTGCGTGGTATTGAGTTCAGCTTTTTCGTGTTCAAGGACACGGTTTTTGTTCAGATGCTGTTCGTTTTCATCTTTGACCGCATCTTTAAAGCCTTTAACGGCACCACCCAAATCTTTACCGGCATTTTTTAGTTTTGAGGTGCCAAAAATGACCACAACAACAACCAGTAAAATTAACCAATGTGTGATTGAGAAACTACCCATGAGAATATCCTTTGATTAACCTTGACAATAGGGGTGAGGACAATATGAATTTGCAGTGTAACACATAACCATTGCGTTGGCATAACTGTGCAAAAAACGGTGTGAAACATGGCGAATTTTTTGCACTTTTAGCCAACAATACTCAGGAATTATCGACTGTTTAGTGGCGTTTACTTAAGGGCTATTACTTAAGAGATTTGACGTGCGGCTTTTTCGTCGATACCCGATAAGCCAAAACGTCTTGCCAATTCATTGGTGACAGCCCAAGACGGTATATTAAACCATGCCAATGTGACCATTGTGTGAAACCAAACATCAGCAACTTCATACACCAAATCTTTCACCGCGGTATCATCAGCGACGGCCTCATAGGGGGTATCGTTGGCAATGTTGATATCTTTGGCCGCGATAATGGCTTCAGTGGCTTCTTCACCGACTTTTTCTAAGATTTTGTTGATACCTTTATGGTACAAGCTTGCCACGTATGAGCTATCAGGATTGGCATCTTTACGCACAATCAATACTTCATCTAACGCGGTCAAAATATCCGCTGACGTCGTAGAGGATTGTATCGCATTGCTTGTTTGTGTCGAATTGCCTGCAAGCGGCGAGTGTTCATGAGTTGGTTTAGCGTTGTCACCATAAATCGCATCAGGGTCTTTGATGACTGCATCAGTAATTTGCCATTGTAGCTGTCCGTGGTCATCGGCAAGCAGACGATAAAAACAGGACTGCCGACCCGTGTGGCAAGCAATCCCACCCACTTGGGTGACTGACAACACAATCACATCAGCATCGCAGTCTAGGCGGATTTCATGGACTTGCTGAAAATGCCCCGAGCTTTCGCCTTTATGCCATAATTTACCGCGAGAGCGTGACCAATACACTGCTTGCATTTTTTCAGCAGTCAGACGTAATGACTCGCGATTCATCCATGCCATCATCAAAATGCGCCCTGTATGAAAATCTTGAGCGACTGCAGGCATGAGCCCATTGTCATCAAATTTTAGTGTATCTAGCCAATCCATATTCACGCCCTGTATCATACTATGCAAGCCTTAGCCAAAAAAAAGCACCCATCAAACGATGCGGGCATTTATCATAATTCATCAAGCCCTAAATCTCAAAGGGTTTCACATCTAAGGCTTCTTTGATGGTAGCTGATAACGGGATTTCTTGGCTTTGACGATAGTCATACGCCACAAAGCCCATTTTGGCATACGCCACCAATGACCCATCAAACATCCGCGAAACTTTGAACACAAAATCACCACCCAAATCGGTTAAATGCTGCACGCCGACTTCAAACAACAGTTCTTCACGCGCCCGTACCCGATCAAAGATTTGGGTCTCGATATGATTAATGACCAAGCCTTGGTACTCAGCATTAACCTCCTTAATACTTTTTGAATATAAAAAACGAAAACGGGCTTCGGTAAGCAATGCCACCAAATTTTCAACCGTTAAATGTTGTGCTAATCCAATTTCGGTATTGCGCACGCGCATGACGGTCTCAAACACGAAATGGGCAACTTCAATATTTGTGCTTAACGTTGACAAGAATTCTAACCTCATGATGTTGATGTTGATAAGAGAGTATTACACATTAAACTTTTCAGAAACTTAAGAGCACGATAAATACCTTAAGGTCAAACAAACTAACGCAAACTGTGTCCAAAATAAGGTGTATCTATCACTTTTAGCCAATTTAACCGCAGTTTTCATAAACTAAGTTGTTAACTTAATTAATGTAATTCCGTGATAGATTTACCAAGTCTTTATGTTAAGTAATTGATATCATTGATTTTTTAAAAATTCTACAAACAGCCCTTAATAATAATTTATCTATTATAGTAGAGAAATATTAAAGTAACATCAATAAAATAGATGTCAAAGAAAAATTAGTGATAACATTAGCGTGCATTCACGAATGATTTTTGATAAAATATCGCCTCCCACCTCAAGGCAAAAAATCCAGTGTGATGAGGATTTTTTGACAAACAGGTTAACTTCACTTGATAAAGATTTTTAATCCTTGTCAAAAACGAACAAGAGGCTATCATGAAATTAAAAACTCGCCGTGGTGCTGCCAAGCGTTTCAAAAAAACTGGTAACGGTATCAAACGCAAACAAGCATTCAAACGCCACATTTTGACCAAAAAATCTCCTAAGCGTATCCGTCAATTACGTGGATGCAAATTGGTACACGTGTCTGATGAGAAACGTGTTTACCGTATGTGTCCTTACCTATAATTTATAGGTATTCAATCAACTGATATTACAAAACTTTAGGAGTAAATTATGGCTCGTGTAAAACGTGGTGTACAGGCAAATCGCCGTCATAAAAAAGTATTGGCTCGTGCAAAAGGTTATTACGGTGCGCGTTCTCGTGTTTTCCGTGTTGCTGTACAAGCAGTTACCAAAGCAGGTCAATATGCGTATCGTGACCGTCGTAACAAAAAACGTTCATTCCGTCGTTTATGGATTGCACGTATCAACGCGGGTGCGCGCTTAAATGGCTTAAGCTACAGCCGTATGATCAACGGTCTGAAAAAAGCCAGCATCGAAATCGACCGCCGTGTATTAGCAGACATCGCTATGCATGATGCGCAAGGTTTTACGGCGTTGGCAGAAAAAGCAAAACAAGCACTGGCTGCTTAATTTGTTTTAAAGCGATTTTTCAAAAAGCCATTAAGTGCAAGCTTAATGGCTTTTTTTATCGCCATATTTTAGTTAAAATGCCTATCACTATTGATAACCAAGATTGCAACGCTCATGACAGAAATAACGACTGACAAACTTATCCAATATTCTGAAAATTTAACCGATATCACCCAAGACCAATTCACCCAATTTGTTCAAGATGCCAAAGCCTTAATCAGCACCGCACAAAACCCCCAAGACCTACAAAACATCCGCGTAACCCTAACAGGCAAAAAAAGCCATTTGACCACTTGGTCGAAACAGCTTGGCGGACTCGATGCCGACGGCAAAAAGACCATCGGCGGTATGCTGCATCAAGTACGCACCCAAATCAATGACAGCCTACAACAAGCGCAAAGCGATTTAGAAGCTAAAGCCTTGGCTGCCAAACTTGCCAGCGAATCCATTGACATCACCCTGCCAGCACGTGGACAACAAGCGGGTAATTTGCACCCTGTCACCATGACCGCTGAGCGCATGCAAGGGTTTTTCCGTCAAGCAGGCTTTGAAGTCGCAACAGGTCCTGAAGTTGAAAGCGACTACTACAACTTCGAGGCGTTAAACATTCCAAGCCATCACCCAGCGCGTGCCATGCACGATACCTTTTATTTTGAAAAACAGCATTTTAATGCCAATTATGTGCTACGCACCCATACCAGTTCGGTGCAGATTCGCACGATGGAAAAAGGCAATTTACCGATTCGTATCATCTGTCCCGGACGTGTGTATCGCAACGACAGCGACCAAACCCACTCACCGATGTTTCATCAACTTGAAGGTTTGTATGTCAGCGAATCGACTAATTTTGCTGAGCTAAAAGGCTTGATTCATGAGTTTTTGCAGGCGTTTTTTGGTCGCAAACTCACGGTGCGCTTTCGCCCATCGTATTTTCCATTTACTGAGCCGTCTGCAGAAGTGGATATCCTTGCCGATACTTATGCAGGTGGGGGCAAGTGGCTAGAAGTGATGGGCTGCGGTATGGTGCATCCAAAAGTGTTGTCCGATAGCGGTATTGACCCGACCAAATACCAAGGCTTTGCATTTGGGATGGGGATTGAGCGCTTTGCCATGCTGTATTATGGGGTGAATGATTTGCGCTTGTTCTATCAAAATGATGTCAGATTTTTAAAGCAGTTTGCTTAGGGGAAAACAATGAAAATTAGCGAAAACTGGTTACGCCAATGGGCAAACCCAAACTTAAGCGCTGAGCAAATTGGCGAACAACTGACGATGGCAGGCTTAGAGCTTGATAGCTTGGATAAAGTCGCCAAAGAATTTAGTGGTGTGGTGGTTGGTGAAGTGATTGACGTCACCCAACACCCCGATGCTGATAAACTGCGCGTTGCCAAAGTGAATGTCGGTGAGCATAGCGAAGCACCCCTACAAATCGTTTGCGGTGCACCCAATGTCGCCGCTGGCGTGCGTGTGCCTGTGGCACTGGTGGGCGCCAAACTACCACCTGCACAAGGTGATGAACCCTTTAACATTAAAAAAGGCAAACTGCGCGGCGTAGAATCGCACGGTATGCTGTGTGGTGGTAGTGAGATTGACTGTGATGATGGTGTTGATGGCTTGTTAATTTTGCCACAAGACGCCCCGATTGGCATGGATATTCGAGCGTATCTTGGCTTAGACAATCATGTGCTAGATATTTCAATCACCCCAAACCGTGGCGACTGTTTTAGTGTGCGGGGTATCGCCCGTGAGCTTGCCGTGCTCAATGATTTAACATTTCAATTACCCTTTGACAATATCACCGCAGCTGTGACCGACAACGACAGCCAAGCGGTTAGCGTAGAGACCACCGACTGCCCGCGTTATTATGCGCAACTGGTCAGTGGGCTGACAGGCACGACGCCATCACCTGATTGGATGAAACAAGCCCTGAATGCCTCAGGCGTCAAGCCACGTAATTTACTGGTGGATGTCACCAATTACGTATTACTTGAGCTCGGTCAGCCGCTGCATGCGTTTGATGCCGACAAGTTGGTGGGCGCAATTACCGTGCGCCATGCCCAACAAGGCGAAACCCTTGAGCTGTTAAATGAGCAAACCATTACCTTGCAAGGTGATGAACTGGTGATTGCCGATGAACAAGGTGTCATTGCGTTAGCGGGAATTATGGGTGGACTTCGCACCGCAGTGACCGATAGCACGACCCGAGTGGTAATCGAAAGTGCATTTTTCAAACAGTTGGCGATTGCAGGTAAGGCACGCCGTTTTGGCTTGCATACCGATGCGTCACAGCGTTTTGAGCGGGGTGTCGATTTTGAATTACCAAAATTGGCACTCGATCGTGCGGTCAATCTATTGGCAACATTTGGCAATGGCTCAAGTGAGGTTAGGGTCGGTCAAATCACGCTAGTTGAAAACACCGCTGAACTGCCAAAACGTACGTCAGTGATGCTACCGATTGTCAGTATCAATAAATTGTTAGGCGCGGATATCGCCACCGACAAAGCCATTGAGATTCTAAATAGTCTACAAATCAGCACCGAGGTACAAGGCGAAAATCTGGTTGCCACGCCGCCGAGCCATCGTTTTGATATCGCCTTGCCCGAAGATTTGATTGAAGAAATCGCCCGCATTTATGGCTATAACAATATTGCCAACAAACTGCCGGCGTTTACCAGTAACTTGTTTGACAATAAACGCCAAAATGATCTGCATAACTTAAAAATGAGCTTGGTCAATCAAGGTTATTTTGAAGCGGTGAGTTTTAGTTTTAGTGATCCCAAAGTCGAAGCTTTGTTTGATGGGGCGCATTTTGCTGCACCACTCGCGCTTGCCAATCCAATCTCAAGTGACTTAGCGGTCATGCGTCGTACCCTGTTGTCTAGTTTGTTGCCTTGTGTGCAATATAACTTAAACCGTCAACAAAACCGCGTGCGTCTGTTTGAGACGGGTCTGCGTTTTGATGGCAGTGATATCGCAAGCTTAAACCAAGTTGACACTTTGGCGATGGTGGCAGTCGGCAGCACCTATCCAGAGCAGCATCATGACAATCGTGTGATGGATTTTTACGACCTAAAAAATGACGTCGAATCGGTTTTTCCGCGGTTTGCGCAGTCCGCTATCCGTTATCAACGTAGCGAGCAGCCGTTTTTACACCCCGGTCAAAGTGCCGATGTACACTATCAAGGCAAGGTGATTGGCTGGTTGGGTCAGTTGCACCCACAGATTGCTAAAGCCTTGGATTTGCCGACCACTTGGGTGGCGCAGCTAAACTTACAGATGGTCATTGACATGCACCAACAGGCATTGACCATCATGACGCCAAGTAAATTCCCACAAGTGCGCCGTGATATCGCTGTGGTGGTAGACCAGTCGATTGCTGTGCAATCCATGCGAGATACTATCAAACAAGTCGGGGGCGAGCTATTAAAAGATGTGTGGTTATTTGATGTATATGCCGGCAGTAATTTGCCTGAAAACCAACAATCGCTTGCTTTTGCACTGGTGTGGCAAGACCTCGATGCCACGCTTTCTGACGAGCGTATCAATGCGCAAATGGAAGCTGTTATCGCTGCGCTACATGAGCAGTATCACGCAACGCTACGTATGTAATCTTGGACTAGCAAATTATGCCAGTCGATACAATGTTTTTCTTTGATTTTAAAGTAAAAATAACTATCGACTGTATTTGCTAGAATCGCTAGAATAGGAGCATTTAGTAGGGTGGGTATGATAATGAATATGCAAGTTGAAGGAAAAACCTTAACCAAATTAGAAATGATCAATCATTTGATGGAAAATTTGGGCATGACGCGCCAAGACAGCCGCGCATTTGTAGAGAATTTTTTTTCAGAGTTGTCAGAGACGTTGATCAAAGGTCACCAAGTCAAGCTATCGGGTTTTGGTAACTTTGAGATTAAGGATAAAAGCCAACGTCCAGGTCGCAACCCAAAGACTGGCGAGATGGTTCATGTCACAGCGCGCCGCGTTGTTACCTTTAAAGCGGGGCAAAAAATGCGTCGCAGTATTGAAGATAAACTGTTCACAGAATAACGCCTTTATTATTTTTAGATTATTTCCAGTTAATTTAGGCGTTTTAAAATCAGTTGCTGCATTTTGACCGTAAAACATTCTGTCCATAAATTTTAACCATAAAAAAAAGAAGCTTAATGCTTCTTTTTTTTATACCAATTATGTCTCTATTTAGCAGCAGAGGCGGCTGCACTGGCAGCTGCTGGTGTCGCAGGGTTTTCACCCCAGATAGCTGGGTATTTGTAACCTGGGAAAGTTTTGTGGGCGTATTGTTTAAATTCTTCTGAATTATACGCATTGGTCACGTCTTTTACCCATTGTGTGTCTTTGTCTTTGGTGCGAATCGCTGACCAGTTGACATACGCATAGCTGGGTTCTTGGAACAGCGCTTCAGTCAATTTAATACCTGAGCTGGTCGCATAGTTACCGTTGATGACTGCAAAGTCAACGTCTGAGCGCGCACGTGGTAATTGTGCGGCTTCTAGCTCTACCAATTTGATATTTTTTGGGTTTTCTGCGATATCATTTTTTGATGCGGTCAATGGGTCGATATTGTCTTTAAGTTTTACCCAGCCCAGTTCGTTGAGCATTACCAGCGCGCGTGCAAAGTTGCTTGGATCGTTCGGTGCAGCCACGGTGGTACCGTCTTTGACTTGTTTTAAGTCATTTAATTTACCAGGATAGATGCCAAGCGGTGCGGTAGGCACTTGGAATGCTTCAACGATATCTAGGTTGTTGTCTTTTTTGAAAGTATCAAGATAAGGTTTGTGTTGGAACACGTTGATATCAATATCGCCATCGGCTAAGGCTTTATTTGGGCGCACATAATCAGAGAATTCAACCAGTCTGACTTTATAGCCTTGTTTTTCTAACTGCGGTTTGACAGAGTTTTTGACCATGTCACCAAAGTCGCCCACGGTAGTACCAATCACAATTTCAGATTTATTCGGGTCTATACCTGTACTTGCCGCTGCCGTGGTCGTTGTTGAGCTTGCGGTAGTCGTGGTCGTAGTTGTGGTGGTGCTGGCTTGTGCTGTGGTTTCGGTTTTGCTTTCAGGTTTGCTACAACCGACTAGGGCAATCCCTGCCACCCCTACGGTTGCTAGCAGCTGCGCAATATGGCTTGATAAATGCGTTAATTTCATACCTTCCTCCAAAAATGAAAAAATAAACGGACAAAACAATCAGTTTACCTTAACATATTCATAAAAAAAATGTTATTGAGAGTTAACCTATGGATATGAAATTTTTTCATAATTCCTAGAAAAACCATCAATAACAATTTTTTAAACAGCCATCAGCTAAAATTAACGTTTATCCAGACGGTGCGCCAAAATATTACCGACTGATTGGATGATAATCACCATCACCACCAATAAAATCACCATAAAAATCATCACGTCATTTTGGTAGCGGTTATAACCATAGCGAATCGCCAAATCACCGAGACCGCCACCCCCAATCATACCCGCTGCCGCACTATAAGAGAGTAAACTAATCATCAAGGTAGTGATACTTAAAATCAAACTTGAGCGTGATTCGACTAATAACACGTTACGAATAATCGTCCCTGTACTTGCACCCATTGATAACGCCGCTTCGATGATACCTTTTGGCACATCACGCAGATTTTGCTCAACGAGCCTAGCAAAGTAGAAGATACCGGCGACACTCAAAGCAAGCGATGCCGCGATTGGACCAATAGTGGTACCGACAATGAGGCGAGTTACAGGAATAATCACAATCATCAAAATCACAAACGGAAAAGCACGCATAATGTTGGTAAAGTTGCCAAGTCCTGCATACAGCGATTTGTTGTCGGCGAGCTGATTTTTACTGGTCAAAAATAGCGCGACGCCGAGCAATGTGCCAAAGATGACTGACGCAACCGTTGAGATACCCACCATAATCAGTGTTTCCCAAAAAGCTTGCCAAATTTCTGCTTTCATCCCCAAAAGATTATCAACCGCGCTTTGCCAAGTTAATGTATTTGCCATGAAATTACCCAACGATTCAATTTAAAACTTAAAAGATTATCCAGCCATCGACCATGTTTGTGCGCCGTTAATCATCACTAATCAGCAGTTGCCCAATCGGCGTGGTGGCATGAATTTGTCCCGAGTGTACGTCAGCGACTTCCAGCAATCTGCCTTTATCAAGCAGAGCAACGCGGTTACACAGCTTGCGAATCACGGACATTTCATGGGTCACAATCACAATAGTGACGTTAAACTTGTCATTAATATCCTTGAGACAGGCTAACACCGATTTGGTGGTCGCAGGGTCGAGCGCAGAGGTAGGCTCATCGGCGAGCATTACATGAGGTTTGGGCGCTAACGCCCGTGCGATACCTGCCCGCTGTTTTTGACCGCCAGAGAGCTGGGCAGGGTAGTGGTCGGCGCGATTGACCAAATCAACAATTTCAAGGCATTCCATCACCCGCGGCATGATGGCTGCTTTTTCCCAACCTGCAATCTCTAGGGCAAAGGCAATGTTTTGTGCCACCGTGCGATTTGCCATCAGATTAAACTGCTGAAAAATCATACCGATATTTTGACGGGCATGGCGCAAATCGTGGGTGGACAGCGAGGTCAGCTCCTTGCCATCAATGGTGACAGTGCCGCTATCTGGGCGTTCAAGTAAATTAATCAAGCGTAGCAAAGTAGATTTGCCTGCGCCCGAATAACCCATCAAGCCAAAAATCTCGCCTTGTTGGATTGAGAGCGATGTCGGCTCTACCGCGGTAAACCAGTTGCCATCTTGGGTTTGGAAGCGTTTGGTAACGTTATCAATGGTAATCATGATAATAAAAAATTTTGCAGTGGCTAAAAGAAGGTAATTTTAGCACAGCTCGTCGTCAGCGTTTAGTCGCTTTAACGAATAAATAAATGCCGAATGGTATGTTTAATTAAATAATAGAGGAGAAAAGCAAAAAAAATTTGTGATAAAACTATAGGCAGAGATAAAAGCGGTTACGATTGGGTGATAGGTAATGTGACCAAAAAGCGGGTATGACCATGCACTGTGTCGGTGATAATACTACCGCCATGGGCTTTGACAATCTGCGCGACTAAAGATAGCCCGAGACCTGAACCTTTTTTCTCTTGTTGTAGCCGTACAAATGGACTGAAAATATCGGTGCGTTTGTCTTCAGGAATGCCTGTACCTTGGTCGATAACCGCAATACACACCTGATGAAATTCTGGCAGGTGCACAATGTCAGATTTTTTACGGGAAAAAATAGAGGATTTATTTTTTGGTTTGTTAGCCAGTTTGTTCGAAGTTGCTTCGCTATCTGCTGTGTCCGTTGCTGTGTTTGTTGCTAGAGGTATAGTGGTCGCGGATATCGTAGTATCAAAGGTGATGTCATTGCCGTTTTTAAGGGCACTGGTGGTATCTTTTATAGGGGCGGGCAACGCTATTTTATCTTTTTGAGCATCGATATGTTTTTGAGTATCGGTATCTTTTGTACTCTCTTGGATGGTTGGTAGAGCATCAATTGCCAGCTGATTACCCGCATCATCAATGGCGTACATCTGTACGGTCACAGGTGGGACGCCATGAAGATGGGCATTGTCGAGCAAATTACGCACCAGGTGGGTGAGAAGTTTGGCTTGTCCTTGGATGATAATATGACCACCCGTAAAGCTAGCTTGGGGGTAGTGCTGAATCTCGTTTTTAATTAACTCATATAAATCGACGTCTTCTACTTTTTCTATCGCATGACCGGCATCCATACGACTGACGAGCAAAATACTTTCCACCAAATCATTAAGACCCGTTAAATCACGGTTGATGGCATCAGCACGTTTTTGTACCTTATCTTGTATTGTTTTGTCAAACTGACTTGCCAGCATCGTCATCATTTCAACTTGTAGACGAATACGGGTAATTGGTGTGCGAATCTCATGCGAGGCATGGGCTAACAGCAGTTTATTGGCATTCATCAAGGTTTCGATACGTTCAGCGGTTTGGTTAAAACCGCGTGCCAAAATGGTAATTTCATCGTTGCCCACAGGCGTGACACGGGCAGAGAAATCGCCATCACCCAGTTGGGTGATTTGCCGACTTAGCTGATTGATACGCCATGTCATGGTGCGCGCAATCATCCATAACATGCCCGACATAATGAGCAGTAATAGCAAGGTGCCTGTCAGTAAATTAATCGCGGGCGAAATCGCACGGCGGTTACTAAGTTTTGATTGGTATAACAGCACATAACCTGATTGGCTATTGACTTGAATTTCGGTCGGGTGTTTTGGATCATCTCTAGGAAACAAGGATAAAAAAAATGGCGGGTTTGGCGGTAAGGTGGCAGGCAGCCCACGCATGATCATAATCGCTTCGCCACTTTTGCCATCGTATAGACCAAATTTGGCGTTGAGTGAATCGCTATAGATATTAAAACTACGGCGTACGAGGGCAAGTAGATAACGGGTTTCGAGATTTTTTTGTTGGTTCTGTGCCGTGCGCAGCTCAACTAGTAGCGGGTCTAGCTGCTGGGTGACTTGGCTGGCAATGACTTGGTGGCGGGTGTTGGCAGAAGTATCGTGTACCAAGTGGCTTAAAACTACCATTGCCCCAGCAAAAATGACCAATGCCAGCATAACGCTGGCAAATAACTTGCTAAATACACTATTAAATTTTATGCCGCTCAATCGCACACAGAATCCAAAAATCGTGGGTCATCACAGGCTATTATAATAGCTTTGCTAGCATAAATAACCAAGGATAATGACCTTTTGCGTGTTAAATTTGTCAAGCAATCTTACACTCTTACACTTGGTCAGTGGCAAACTGATAGCCGACACCACGCACTGTGATGATGCGTTTTGGCTGGCGAGGATTGTCTTCAATCAGCGCGCGCAGACGTGAAATATGCACATCAATGGCACGGTCGATGTTATCACTACTGTCATCGTTTGGCATCGCATGCCACAGCTGTTCACGGCTCAGTACTTTACCTGAGTGGGTAGCAAAGTAATGTAATAACTGAAACTGATGAGTAGTCAAACGCACCGGCTCATCATCAATCGTCACTTCATGGCTGTCTGGATAAACCTTTAAGCGACCAAATACTAAGTTATCTTCTTTTTGCTGGTGAAGCGGCAGGTCGTGACGGCGCATCACCGCACGGATACGCGCCAATAGTTCACGCGGTTCAAATGGTTTTGAGACATAATCATCCGCGCCCATCTCAAGACCCAACACACGGTCAGTGGTGTCACCCTTAGCAGTGAGCATGATAATCGCCGTTTGCGCCAGACGGCTATCTTTGTGCTGACGAATACGTTGACACACTTGCATGCCATCCATATCCGGCAACATCAAATCTAAAATCACCAAATCAATGGATTTTGCAGGGTTAAATAGCGTCTCTAGACCTTCTGTTGCGGTTGGCGCATGCTGAACCTCATAGTAGTTCATGCCCAAATATTCGCTAATCAACTCGGCTAAATCTGGATCATCCTCAATCAATAGTACGGTTTTAGTACCACTATTATTTTCTTCCATCACCAACTCCAAAAATTCTCTAAAATAAATCAGTTGTTATTATTGCTTTTGCTCATCAAAGCCAGGCTTCTATCATCAATCAAGAGATTATTATCATAAGCAAGAGATTATTATCATAAAGCAATAGACTGCCAATATGATAGTGTCTTACACAGATTTATAAAACTTCTTAGCTGCCAATCATACAGCTATCAATCACACAGCCCAATTAATGCATAGCCCAATTTAAAATTGTACTGGGCTACTCATTCTTAAGTTTCTTTACACTGTATAAAATTGTAATGAATTATTGCTTAAAGTGAGTCGTGGCGCTCTATTGCAAGGGTTTTTGCTTTCTTTTTAGCAAATAACCGAAAAAACCGCTGTTTGCCATCATCTAAATAGGTATAAATCACCGGCACCACAATCAAGGTCAATAAGGTTGAAGTAATCACCCCGCCAATAATAGCGTGTGCCATCGGTGCTTGCTGCTCCGACCCTTCACCGATGCCCAGTGCCAGCGGTATCATCCCCATCACCATGGCAGCGGTAGTCATCAAAATGGGGCGCAGGCGCGTTTGACCCGCGAGCATAATAGCTTCATTACGACTCAAACCGTTTGACAAAGATTCTTTAATAAAATCAATGAGCAAAATCGCATTTTTACACACCAATCCCATCAGCATGATAATACCGATGATAGAAAACATATTAAGACTAGAGCCGAATAAAAATAACGCAAAGAACACCCCAATTAGCGATAACGGCAGCGATGCCATAATCGCCACAGGGTATAAAAAGCTATTAAACTGTGACCCTAACAACATATAAATAAACACAATTGCCAGTCCAAGTGCGGTTGTTGCGTAGCCAATGGATTCGGCCATGTCCTTGTTAGAGCCTTGTACCGCAAAGCTGTAACCAGGTGGCAGTTTCATTTCGTTTTGGATTTTTGTGATATCCGCGCCGATATCACCTGCCGGTCTGCCGTCCGTGTTGGCTTGGACTACCACCTCACGAAATAGCGAACGCCGGTTGATTTGCGGTGCACCCAAGGTTTCACTAAAATTCGCCACTTGCGATAGCGGCACTAGTATTGGCTGACCATTTTGATCGGTACGGTTTGATGACAAGTACATGGATTGTAGTTGCGAGATGGTCTGGCGGTTGTCGTCATTTAAGCGCACGTTGACATCGATATTGTTGCCGTTGTCATCTTTAAAGGTGCTCACATTGTCACCGGCTAGCAGCGGTCGTAATGCTTGTCCGATTTGCCCAATCGAAAGACCGGCATCATTTGCTGCTTCTCGGTTAATGGTGACATTGACCATTGATTTTGGCTGTTTAAGTGTGCTTTCCAAATCTACCAAGCCATTGACGTTTGAGAGTTTTTGCATAAATTCATTGGATAAGCGTTGCAGCTCATTTAAATCATTGCCTTTGATGGATATCATAATCGGTTTAAGACCACCGCTGACTGCCATGGCAGCGGCTGCCACTGAGGTGACTTTAATACCGCCTACCTGCTGCAATTGCTCACGCATGGCACGGTTTAAGGCATCTAGTCCGCGCGTGCGCTCATCTTTAGGTACTAATGATACATTCACTTGTACCCGATTGTTACCGCTATAGGACATCGCATTAACCGTGGCATAAGTATTGGTAACCTCAGGAAAACTTTGTAATACCGCGTTGACTTGTGCTGCTTTTTGCTGGGTATAGTCAATATTGGCATTGACAGGCGTTTCAAATTTGACTTTGATTTCATTCATATCCGCTTGCGGGACAAACTCTTTGCCCACCAACCCCACGGCAAAAAACGCCGCAACCAGTGAGCCAATTGCAATAAGCACAGTTATCAAACGATGGCGTAAACTCCACGCAAGAATATGGCTGTATAGATTGGTCAACCGATCTAATAAGCGCTGAAACCCATCTAATAGCCAAGCAATCGGTCGCTTGCGAAATGAAACTCGTTCATTGACGCGGTCATGTTGGTGCACGGCATCTGGGTCTGGCCAAATCGAAGACAACATCGGGTCAAGTGTGAAGCTAACAAATAACGACAGCAACACAGCGGTAGAAACAGTCACACCAAACTGATAAAAAAAGCGTCCGATAATTCCGCCCATAAAAGCTACGGGTAAAAATACCGCCACAATCACCAGCGTCGTCGCTAGCACGGCAAGCCCGATTTCTTGGGTGCCATCAAGCGCCGCTTGGCGGTGATGTTTGCCCATACCCACATGGCGCACAATATTTTCCCGCACCACAATCGCATCATCAATCAGCAGTCCGATACATAATGCCAGCGCCAGTAGGGTCATCATGTTGATGGAAAAACCAAACGTCCAAATCGCCGCTAAAGTACCGAGCAGCGAAATGGGTAGCGTCAATCCTGTGATAATGGTCGAACGCCACGACCCTAAGAACAACCAAACAATAAACACCGCCAATATCGCTCCTTCAATCAAGGTGCGCACCACATTATTTAACGAGCCGCGAATACTTTTTGAGCTATCAGCCACCACCGTCATGGTGACACCTGGGGGTAGGGTCGATTGGATTTCTGCCAGACGCTGCTGGGTTTTATCAACCACATCAATCACATTGGCATCCGACATTTTGATAATATCCATTGCCACCGCAGGTTGACCATTTTGTAGCGACGCTGACTCAGCCTCGGCTTGCCCATCAATGACTTCGGCAACTTGCGATAAGTACACAGGCACGATAGCACCCGTACTTGAGCGATTTTGGGCGACAATGATTTGGTTAAACTCATTGGGTGTTTTGACCAACCCGTTGACTTGAATCACCATTTCTTGGTTTTGATTGTTGATGGTACCGACAGGTAATTCGACGTTCTCTGAGCGTAGTGCATTGCTAATTTGATTGACTGAGACTTTATAGGCATTCATTTGGGTGGGATTGAGCAGCACACGGATTTGACGCTGCCGACCCCCCAAGATATCAACACGACCCACCCCTGTGACTGTTTGTAGCTGTTTTTTGACCGTGTTGTCTAAGTAAGTGGATAACTCCCGAAGCGACATTTTGTCAGAGCGAAACGTGACGGACACCACAGGCGCATCGGCAGGATTGTACTGCGCAACGATAGGCGTGGTGACTTCATCCCGAAAGGTGGGGGTCACCAGTGCCAATTTATCACGCACGTTTTGCGCGGCAACATCAGACGGGATATTTAAATCAAACTGCACGATGACTTGTGACAGGCCTTGTTGGGTGACGGAGGTCACTTCTTTGACACCGGCGATGGTATTGACTTGGTCTTCAATTTTTTTGGTAATGTCGGTCTCGATGACTTCAGGCGAAGCACCACTATAAACGGTATTGACCACCACAAAAGGAAATTCAATATTAGGAAATTCCTCAACTTTCATGCGAAAAGTTGCTAATAGTCCAATGACCATCAGCGCGAGCATGATCATGGCGGCAAACACAGGATTGTTGATACTGACGCGGGTGAGCCACATAGCAAATTCCTAATACTAAAATTTTTAACAGTGAAATTTTTAACAATATAGAATGATTGAATGAAACACTATCAGTAAGCTATTTGAGCACGACTTTTTTACCCACATCATTGGCATTGAGATTTGCCACAATCACCGTGGTGTTAGGCTCGATGCCAGCAATTAAATACTGACTGGTATCGTCAAGGTGTTTGAGTACCTTAATAGGCTGTTTGGTAATCACATTGTCTTTACTGACCACCAAAATCGTGCCAGCTTCTAAGGTTGGGCTTGTGGCGGATGGGTCGCTAGGTTTATTGGCTGCGCCTTTTGCTTTAGATTCTAGAGCTTTAGATTCGAGCGCTTTTGACTCAAGCATTACCGCTGACATAGGCACCAATACCCCAACTTGTGCAACCCCATAATTAAGCTTGCCTGTGGCATACATGCCCGGTCGAAGTCCACGATTACGCTGAGAAGGCTTAACCGCGATATAAATGGTCAGCTGGCGAGTGGCGGCATCGACTTGGGGTGAAATGCGGCTAATTTGTCCAATGTACTGATTGGTTTGATTACTAATAGTAAAAGGCACTTGTTGACTGAGTTGTAGCTGTGTTTGTGCTTCGCTAGGGACATTGGCGGCAAACTCAAGTTTATTGGGGTCAATGATTTCCATCAAGGCTTGGTTTTGCGTGACTACCTGTCCGACATTGACGCTGCGGCTGCTGACAATCCCCGTGGTAGGCGCATAAATCGTGGTATCACCAAACATTTTTTGTGCACTACTTAATTGGGCTTGTTTGGCTTTGATGGATTCACGCTGGGCAATGCTGTCTGCCACACTACGCTCATACTCTATTTGTGAGACAAAGCCTTGCTCGAGCAAAATTTTGTTGCGCTCAGCAAGTTTATTGGCGACGATGGCCTGTGCTTGGGCGGCAGCAACATCGGCTTGCGCTTGAGCAAGTTGGTTTTTACTATCACTGATATCAAGTCGCACCAGTGGCTCACCTTTTGCCACCGTTTTACCCACATCAGCGAGCACTTGCTGCACTTGCGCATTCACCGTTGATTGCACCACTGTGTGGTCTGAAGGCTGCAGTGTCCCTGTCACGGTGACACTCGGTTCAAATCGGTCTGCTTTGGCGGTGATGACATCGGCCGCTAATAGCTGAATCTCGTTATTGGCGATTTGCGTGGTGGCTGACGCGGTGGTGATTTGGGTCTTTTGGGTTGACAACGGGCTTTTGCTATCGTTTTGCTGTTTTTGGCAACCGCTCAAACTCATAACAGCGCTAGCCATAGCTAGGCTTAATGGTAAAACTTTGGTGATAAACTTCGGTGTTATCATGAAAGAGATGTCCTCAGCGCAAACAATCAACTTAAAAAAATATAAAACGATGTAGAAATAGCCAGTGCAATAAACTTTTCTAAGCTTATCTCAAGATGTGTCACTATCTCATGGAATCCGTGTATATTAACATGGGTGTATGGGCAATCTACAAAGCAGTCAATAGATCAAACCTGAATCATCATAGGATGTTAAAAATGAACGGTAAGTGCATCGATTTAAGCATACTTTGCAGCAAAAAAGTATGGTAGTATTTTAAAAATATCACCATACAGTTGGTTTGTAACTATACTGTGTGAAATATTTGTTATATCTTATAAAAATTATTTACAATAGCTTTGTTTAATTGTCAAAAATTGTACCAGTTGCTTTTGAGGGTTGAGGCATCACTTGATAATTGCCCCAACATCAATGAATTAAAGTTTTGAGCAATCGCTATAGAACAATGGGTAGCAAAATCATAGCGAAACAACCATTAGGAAAATATTATGGATGCAAATTTTGAAGGCCTAAAAGTCATGATTATTGACGATTCAAAAACCATTCGTCGTACCGCAGAGACGTTACTTGCCAAAGCAGGCTGTGAGGTGACTACTGCCGTTGATGGCTTTGATGCGTTGGCAAAAATTGCGGATACCAACCCAGATTTGATTTTTGTCGATATCATGATGCCACGCCTCGACGGTTATCAGACTTGTTCACTAATCAAAAACAACGCAGATTTTGCTGCCACGCCCGTGATTATGCTGTCATCAAAAGATGGCTTGTTTGATAAAGCGCGGGGTCGTATCGTCGGCTCAGATGAGTACTTGACCAAACCATTTAGTAAAGAAGAGCTATTTGATACCATTGAACGTCATCGTCCTGCGTCTTAATGCGCTGGGTTGAAGCTAAACAACATGCCATTGCTTGCAACTGTTGTTAACCCCTAAAATCTGCAATCACTCGATATGACTGAAATATAAGCCCAGATTGCAACCTAGCTAGACGTAGATTTGGGATGCGTGTTTAGTTTAACCGTTGTGCTGTTGGGTTTTTATTCCCACCGACATACAAAACAGTAAAATATTAATGCAATCAATAATTAGGTAAAAGGGTAAGTGTATGGCCAAAATCTTAGTAGTTGATGATTCACCATCAGAAATGGCAAAATTTCGAGATATTTTGACTCGTCATCAGCACGAAGTCATTGAAGCGCATACAGGCGAGGATGGAATTCAAAAAGCCAATGAGTTTTTCCCCGATGTGATTTTGATGGATGTGGTCATGCCAGAGATGAACGGCTTCCAAGCAACCCGCAAACTTACCCGTGACCCAAAAACCAGTCATATCCCTGTCATCATCATCAGTACTAAAAATCAAGAAGCTGACCGCGTCTGGGGCAAGCGCCAAGGCGCACGGGATTATCTCAGCAAGCCGATTACAGAAGAAGCCTTAATCACTGTAATCTGCGCCGTGATGGAGTAGGTTTCGTGTCCTCAAACGGCTTTATCGAGCTTTTACGACTCGCTAACCGCGGTATCAAACGACAAAAAGGTACCCACTTTGACCAAAGAAATCAGTGGCTAGGGGTCGCGTTTTCGCTCGGTGGTCACCACTTGGTAGCCCCACTCGGTGATGTGGCTGAGGTACTATCTTTGCCTGCCTATACCTCGGTGCCTTTGTCAAAACCTTGGCTGCTAGGGATTGCCAATGTTCGGGGACGGTTATTACCGATTACCAATTTGTCAAACTTCTTAGGTTTACATCCATCAGGTTTAAATTACCAATCAGGCAATCAAAAGATTTTGGTGATTGATCAACCCAAGCTATTTAGTGGCTTACAAGTTGATGAGGTATTGGGTATCCAAACCTTTAGTCGTGGGCAATATCAGCCTATCGAGATGCCGAACGATTCGCCGCTCGCGCAGTATACGCATGGTCGTTTTAGACAAAACGAGCAGATTTGGTATGTGTTTATGCCAAGCTTATTGGCGCAAGACACGCGTTATTTAGAAGCAGCGTTATAACCTAATTTTCTAACTCATTAAAACAATTGAGGGTTTACCATATCATGGATACTAAAACTTCGACCCTAAGTACCAATACCAACTCCCCTGTCGCGATCGGGCCTGGCAAGAGTAATTATCGTTTGAATAGAGGGGGCTCAACCAACTGGATTATTTGGGCAAGTATTTGTGGTGGTGTTGCTAGTTTGGCATTTATTTATCGACTCTACCAATTGATGATTTTGGTACGTCAACAGAATAGTGTTGCCCATAATTTTTTGACGATTTGGTTGCCCTCTATTTTGATTGTATTAGGCGTAATTGGGGCGATTTACTTTTTGACCCGCCAGATTAGTGCCAAAACCCATCGCGAAATGGTAGAAGGTGAACGTGAAACGCTGCGTCAGCGTCATGAGATGGAGGTTGAATCTGAACGTGCCCGCAGAATCCAAGAAGAAAACGAACGTAACCAAATGGCGATTTTGCGTTTGCTTGATGAGTTAGGTGACTTAGCGGAAGGTGACTTGACCGTGAACGCAACGGTATCAGAAGACTTTACAGGTGCGATTGCAGACTCGGTCAACTTTGCAATTGACCAATTGCGTCAACTGGTTTCTGCGATTAACGTCACCGCAGAGCGAGTCGCTCGCGCCTCTGACCAAACCCAGGCAAAGGCAGTTGAACTAGCCCAAGCCTCTGAAAGCCAAGCGCAAGAGATTGCGGGAGCCTCTGCAGCGATTAATGAGATGGCGGTGTCTATTGACCAAGTATCTTCAAATGCCGCCGAATCTGCTGCGGTTGCGGACCGTTCGGTTGCGATTGCGTATAACGGGGCAGAAGTGGTACAACGTACCATCGATGGTATGAATACCATTCGTGACCAGATTCAAGAAACCTCAAAACGTATTAAGCGCCTCGGTGAATCATCGCAAGAGATTGGCGATATCGTTGGACTGATTAATGACATTGCTGACCAAACCAACATCCTGGCGTTGAATGCGGCGATTCAGGCATCGATGGCGGGTGAAGCAGGTCGTGGTTTTGCGGTTGTTGCTGACGAGGTACAGCGCCTAGCAGAACGTTCAGCCACAGCGACCAAACAGATTGAAACACTGGTTAAAACCATTCAGGCAGATACGAACGAAGCCGTGATGTCGATGGAATCAACCACGGCAGAAGTTGTACGCGGTGCGAAACTTGCAAAAGATGCGGGTGAGGCGCTTGAAGAAGTACAAACTGTATCGAACAACTTGGCATCATTGATTCAGAATATCTCAAATGCGGCGCGTCTGCAGGCGGCCTCAGCGGGTCATATTTCAAATACCATGAACATCATTCAAGATATTACCTCGCAAACCACATCAGGTACCATGGCGGCCGCTCGTTCAATCGGTCAGCTTAATGAAATGGCGGCAGCGCTGCAAGAATCAGTATCGGGCTTTAAATTGCCAGATGATGCTTTAGCACATGCTTAATGGGTAATGATTGATGGCTAATTAGGCTTAGTACTCAACAGTTAGAAAAGTAAGGGGTGGTTTTAACCACCTTTCTTTTTATGCGTGTTAGCTCTTATGTGTGTTAGATCAGGCGTTGTACGCTGTGGTTTTGATCACCAGCTTAAAGACGTTGGCAGGGATAAATTTTCGCTAATACCAACAATAAAATCGCAATTGAAGTTTTTTAGCAAAAATTTGGTAGATGCGCAGCAATCGATTCCTTTAGAGGCAGGTCAATGCCAACTGGTTGCCCGCAACAATGTGTTAATTGATGATTTTCGGCAATTTGAGTAGCGCGATATCGTGCGTTATTTGATTGCAAAACGGTTGTCCTAGATTGGCTCAAAGCGTTGGCAAATATCGCAGCGCGAATGGGTGAACATTATAACTTATAAAAGGTATCAACCTGAGTTGACGCCAGACAGCGGGTAAGTTATTTTAAGTGATATAAAAAATTAATAAACGACTGCGTTACAGTTACCTTAAAATTGATAAAAATCGTCATCGTTTTTGACAGTCGTTGTCCTAGGAATATGGTATGAGTAAACAACGTAATTTGATCGCCTTAGACTGGTTGATGCCTGTTTTAAAAGACGTATTTGGTGAGCTTAACCAGTTGCTACAACGACATGACGCGCAGCCAGCGTGGCAGTTAATCGGTCAACATTTGCACCAAATCACCGGTGCGCTCGCGCTTGCCAACCAGCCCGCCTTATCAAAACTGGCGAAAACGCTTGATAAAACCACTATCGCCATTCAGCAAGAGACTTTATCCCCGCAGTATTTTAATCAAATCAGCCATGCGGTGAGGTTGTTGCAATTTGACATTGAACAAGTACAAGCTAAACAGCAGATTCATACCGATTGGGTCAATGACCGAATCGCTTATTTTGAGCAGCTGCTTGGCATAGCATCAACTTATGAGCCCATCCAACCTGCTGCAGACAATACTTTATTATTTTTAAGCCAATTAGCCACGCCAGACATCAAACACCCATGGGACAGTGCCCAAGCCGATGAGTTACTCAAAGTTTGGCGTTATACCAGTTTGCAACTACTACAAAACGCGACCAACGACAGCAAACATTTAGATGCGCTGAGCAAAGTTGCTGGCTATTTGTCCCAGGCTTCCATCAATCCTGCCTGGCGTCAATTTTGGCAGTTGGTAGCGGTTTGGTGCAATAACTTAACCATCAATGAGCAGCCTGCGCCAACCGCTTATGCTTCGCTATTAAATAGTCTGTCATTGCTGCTGACGCATGATTTGACTCTCACCCCTGATATTACCGTGTCGCGTCTGGCAGTTGATGTGTTGTTAGCGCTCAATGCGTTAACCCATAAATCGCATGACGCTAAAGTCCTGCTATCAAGCTTGGATATCAATAGTAGTGACACGCTTGATAATTTATTTAGTCAAGTATTAGAAAAACTTGAAAAAATTATTTATCAAGTGCATGAGCCCCTCACCATTTTGCCGCTGCTTGAATCGGTCAAAAACAGTTTGGCAAATCGCGGTTGGGTGTTTTATGAAAACCAAATGGCGCAAATTATCGATGACGTGCGCTTGATGACGCAAGATACCTTTATGGCGTCATCACTCAGTTGGCAGGTAGAACGCCAGCTGCAAGATGTTCATAGCCAGTTGTTGTCAACGGTTGAAATCCTTGATAGCCAAATTGGCTTAAAGCATTTTGCCTATGCCAGCAATCCGCAAAATGAAGCGGTGCGCCAAACGCGCGTGCATATTGAACATATCAAACAGTCGTTTAATCAATATATCCAAACCCGTGATTTAAATAAATTAACTGTCAATGACGAATTGATTGCCACTATTCAAGTTTTTGGGGCATTAGGATTAACACGTCCCAAAGAATTGGTCGAGCAAATTCGCTTATTATTTAGCCGTATGCATAAAAATTCGGTACAGGTATTAAGCGCGGAAGCCAGTGATGCCATCGCCGACATGCTTGCCCGCTTTGAGCTATTTTTGGATTATTTATCCAACCAGTCTGTCAACGAAGAATTTTTGGATCAAACCCAAACTCAGCTTAACCGTGCCAATTTATTGCTTAATGGCTTAATCGAAATGCCATTAACCGCCGCCGAAGTGATAGCGCCAACCAAGCACTTTGGCAGTGATACGGTGATTTACGATGATGGAGGCGAATATATTGCCAGTGATATGAAAGCACCAACACAAGTGCTAGCTACGGCTTCAGAAGCGCCTATCAAGCAAACGGCTGTCACGCAAACGACTGGCGTGCAAGAATCGCAAGCGCTAGCGGCTGCGAGGCAAGCCCTCAAAGCTGATGATTACAGTATGGATGAAGATATCCGAGATATTTTCATTGAAGAGGCGCAAGAAGTCCTTGCTGAGTTGGGTGAGCAAATTCTGGTATGGGAAGTGGACACTCGTGAATTAGTCGCGCTCAAAGATATCCGCCGAGCTTTTCATACCTTAAAAGGCTCAGGTCGTATGGTGGGCGCTCATCAAATTGGTGAGATGTGCTGGGCAGTAGAAAACATGCTCAACCGTGTGCTAGATGGTACTTTAGCGGTTAGTGATGCGTTAGTGGGCTTTATCAAAGATACCCATCGCAAACTGCCGATATTGGTTGAAGATTTTCTGCAGCAGCGGGCGCCAAGTATCGACCCTGCGGTTACCGTGTTGCAAGCGACGAATCTATTACAGCAGCAGCCGATTAACACAGGTCTGCCAGAAACCAATGGCTTAGGTAGCTTTGTACCAGTCAGTGCTAGTGTGGCTAAAGACAGTGACAATGGGGCTCAAGGCAGTGAGGTTGCGAGTGACACTGCGCCATCAACCACAGCCTTACCTGAGGTAGTGGCTCGCGAATATGAGCAGCTAACGACGGTCACAGATGCGGTCAGCGATGCCGATATTCAAGAAATTTATATCGAAGAAGCCAATGAAGTGATTGAGACGATTGCCCCGCTTAACGCAGCTTGGCAAGCCAAGCCCGATGATTTTGATACCTTAAAAGAAATCCGCCGAGGCTTTCATACCTTAAAAGGCTCAGGTCGCATGGTTGGCGCCAATCAGCTAGGGGAGCTTGCTTGGTCGATTGAAAACATGCTCAATCGCGTGCTTGATCATACCATAGCGGTTGATGAGGGGGTTTCACACCTAGTTGCTGATGTCATTGACGCATTTGCTGGGCTCATCACGATTTTTGCCCAAAATCGTACAGACTATCCAGCGGTGATTAAACTGTGGCAAGCTGTCGCTAATAGCTATGCCAAAAAACATGGCGACAGCTTTAGCTACCCTCAAGTCTTGTCCGCCTTTATGGGGCAGGGGGCCGCCTCGCCGAGTGCGTCACACACAGATGCGGCACTCTCGTCTGGTCACGCCACCGCACAAACGCAAGCGCTACAGGATGTCAGTGGCATTAGTGACATCAGTAGTGAAATGGATGTCGCTGATGACGTATTTATTGAAGAAGCAGACGAGTTATTGGTCAATATTGATAACTTTATCACCCAGCATTTGGGTGAGCCTGCAACGCATGTGCCTGATGCCATATTACGCGCATTCCATACCCTGCGTGGTGGGGCAGCCCTGATTGAACTTAACAATGTCTATCACTTAAGCGCAGCGGTAGAAGAAGCACTGGGCGACTTATTACATAATGAAATGCCGCTGACGGCTCGCCAGTTATTGACCCTGCAAGAGGCCACAGATCTACTGCAAACCTACATTGATTACCATAAAATCCATCATGATGTGACGGTTATAGAAGATAACACTGACATTGTTGCCGACTTGGTTGAGCGGCTAACAGATGCCAATGCCGAATCTTATGAAAGCACAAAACTGACTGTCAAAGACCTGATAGCGCTTGAGATTGATGATTTACTCGATGCCGATCAGCAAGCACAGGCTAGGTTTGCTGGTGAGAGTGAACAAGTTATTGCCTATGCCCAGCAGCTTGAACAACAAGCGTCAAGGCTTGCGCAAGCGACTGAAGGTTTGAGCTATTTTATCATTCCAAGCACCTTACAGTTTGCCTATAAAAAACTCGCTGATTATCCGCAATTTGCCAAAAATGAAGCCATTTATAATGCCTTAATGGGCGTACACAATCAGCTCATCAATATGTTTGACGCCATTGCAGCAGGACTGCGCGTCAATATCAATGAAGAGGCGATTGAGACCTTAAGAAAATTATTGGCAAAAAATCAGTACCAAGCTGAGATGGATGCTATCGAGTACCAGCCAGTTGCTACCGACGATGAACTGTTGCAGATTTTCTTGGATGAAGTGCAAACCATTCAGCCCGACGTGCAAAATTACTACGACCAATGGCTCAATAACCTTAGCAATTTAGCGGTCACCAAAGAACTAGCTAATTATATGCACATGTTAAAAGGGGGTGCAGAGCTACTCGGGGTAACGAGTATTGCCGAGATGGCGCTACGTGGTGAGCAAGTGTATGATGCCATTGATAAAGGTATTTTAGCGAGTGATGCCGATACCGCTTCATTGGTGCAAAAGCTGCATGAAACCATTGCCTCGCAGCTCAAGCAAGTTCGACAATTTAGTCGCTCTTTTGAAGCCACAGATTTTGCCCAGCAAATTGATGAGGTTATCGCTGGTACAGTGCAAAGTCGAGACTTGGTATTTGCAGTGCCGATGATTGTTGAAGCCAATCCTGAAGAGTTGATGGAGCAAAAACAACTTGCCCAAGAGGATGATAGCGCGATTGCAAAAAATGACCCACTCTACATCGAAGAAATTATTAATAACTTTGAAGGGCGTCGTTTAGAGACTTGGAAAGGTCAAGAGCCTGACGAAGATATCTTAAAAATTTATCTTGAAGAAGCCAAAGAACTGATCGATAGCAGCAGCCAGCATCTACAAGAATTCCGTAGTAATAACAGTGATCTTGCAGCCTTACAAGCCTTGCAACGTGAATTGCACACCATCAAAGGTGGCGCAAGAATGGTCGGAGCTGAAGGGATTGCCACGTTGGCTCACGAAATGGAAACCATCTACGAAGAGCTAGGTAGCCGCCGCAAACCTGCGACGCGTATGATTGGCAACCTATTGGCGGTGTGTCATGACTGGTTAGCAAATGCGATTTATGTATTAGAGAATAAATTTAACCCACAAACGCCGGTGGCGTTGGTTGCTGCGCTGCAACAATTCTCGCGAAAACCTGATAGCTTAAAAGAAATCCCCAATGCTAACCTAGCCAGCCAAATTGAGCAAATTGATATCTATCGCAGTAGTCTCGGGCAAGACACGTTAGAAGTCAAACAGCGCGACCTAAGCGTCATGCCGCTGATGACAGGTAACTTTGAATCTGAGCAAGATCAATCGAGCCTTCATGCTGAGACGCTTAGAATTTCTGCAAGTGCTATGGAGCGCATGATTAACCTATCAGGTGAGTCCGCGATTAACCGCTCGCGAATCGAGATGGGTATATCAAGTCTATCAAACAATATCGAAGAGATGGGCGCAACCGTACAGCGTCTAGCAGATCAGCTGCGCCGTATGGAAACCGAGCTTGAGATTCAAATTTTGTCACAAATTGGTGATGAACATGCGTTAGAAAGTGACTTTGACCCGCTAGAGATGGACCAATATTCAGCGCTCAACCAACTGTCAAAATCGCTCTCGGAATCGGCATCGGACTTGTTAGACATCAAAACGACCATGCTCGATAAAACCCGTGAAACCGAAAACTTGCTACTGCAATTATCACGTACCCAGACTGATTTGCAAGAAGGGTTGATGGACTCACGTACTGTGCCATTCTCGCGTATCACGCCTCGTCTGCAACGGGTCGTCCGCCAAACAGCCACCGAGCTGGGCAAATCTGTTGAACTACGAATCCTAAACGATGAAGGTGAAATTGACCGTAATATCCTTGAGCGTATTACCTCGCCGCTTGAGCATATGCTACGTAACGCCGTTGACCATGGTATCGAAAAATCGCAAGAACGTATTGAAAGTGGTAAATCAAGAACAGGCTTAATCACGCTTGAAGTGCTGCGTGAAGGCGGTGAAATCGTAATCAACTTAACCGATGATGGACGCGGTATTAATGTCAATGCCGTACGCGAAAAAGCGATTGAGCAAGGCTTGATTTCTGCCAAAGATACCAGTCTAAAGACACTGGATATCATGCAATATATCTTTAACGCGGGTCTATCCACCGCCAAATCCGTATCACAAATCTCGGGTCGTGGTGTCGGTATGGACGTGGTACAAAGCGAAGTCAAGCAGCTGGGTGGTGTAGTAACCGTCGACTCTGAGCCTGGCAGAGGCTCACGCTTTACCATGCGTCTACCATTGACAGTTGCGGTGTCTGATGCCTTGATGGTGAGGGCAGGGGATAAATACTTTGCTGTACCATTGGTGCAAATTGAACGTGTGATGCGGGTCAATATCGATGCGATTGCTAACTTTTATACCACGAATGCCGATACTATCAATATCGATGGACAAGCCTATCGTTTGCGCTATCTTAATCAGATTTTGTACGGCAGTGACCCGGTGGATGCACTAGCGCACCAGTCAAGCAGTGTGCCAGTGATTATTATTCGTACTGACTTAGGTCAGCGCATGGCGCTACAAGTGGATATGATTGCAGGCTCTCGTATTGAAGTGGTCGTCAAACCGCTCGGTCGTCAGCTCTCCCATATCGATGGAATTTCTTCTGCCACCATCATGGGTGATGGCTCGGTCATGCTCATTCTTGACTTGGTGGCATTGATGCGTAATGTCAGCAACATTACCAAAGTCGAGCTGCAAAAAGCCAATAAAGCGGCCAAACGAGCGCACAAACCGCTGGTATTGATTGTGGATGACTCAGTAACCGTGCGCAAAGTCACCTCGCGCTTACTAGAACGTCACGGCTATGAGGCCCAAGTGGCAACAGATGGTATTGATGCGCTAGAAAAACTGCAAGAAATGCTACCTGAAGTCATTGTATTGGATATTGAGATGCCACGTATGGACGGCTTTGAAGTGGCCAACCATATTCGCCATAATTCACGGCTCCAGCATATCCCTATTGTCATGATTACATCGCGTACCGGTGAAAAACACCGTGAACGCGCGTTTGATATCGGGGTGAATGAATACATGGGTAAACCATTCCAAGAACAAATGCTGTTAGACACGTTAGCGCGCTTTACCCAACAAGCAAAAACTGACTAAGCCGACTGGCCAGGTAAAGGATACAATCATTCATGCTGTCAAAGTACCCACCGCTGCGATTTTTTATCGTTGCTGAGGAAAATCAGCAACGGCTCGCCTTTAGCGATACCATTCGTTCTTGGGGATTTGAAATCGTGGCATGCTTGGCAGCATCACAGCTGTTCGAAAAACATTTTCAGCAAAAAGTTGATGTGTGGCTAATCGATACCCCAGACGATTACGCAGTCATTCAAAATGTTGAAAAACAACAGAATGTCAATTTGACTAAGGTTGTGCTGCTGGGCTTTGTCACTGCGCCTTATATCAATGAAAGTCTGCTATATGCCAAATGGCAACGCCAACTCAAGCGAAAAATTGCCAACATGCTAGAACGTAGCGATTTGTTAGAGCCCTATGATGCTGCCAAGAGCGAAATCAAACCCTGGAAATATGTGGTGTTGCTCGCAGCCTCGATGGGCGGACCACTGGCGATTAAGGAATTTTTAGATAATTTGCCCGAAGATTTACCAGTGGCGCTGTTACTAGCGCAGCACTTTAACCAAAATACGCTAAACACCTTGCCAAGAATTTTAAATCGTCACAATGAGTGGCGCTGTGACATAGTGACCAATACCCAGCAATTATTGACAGGACGTTGTTTGATTTTACCGATTGAACACAGCGTGGTGTGTGATTCCAATGGACGGGTGATTTTGCAGCGTAAACCTTGGCAAGGCAGTTACAAACCGCCAATCAGTGACGTCATGCGTAACTGCAGTGAAGCGTTTGGCAATAATTTAATCACTATTGTGTTCTCTGGTATGGGCAATGATGGCAGTGATGTGGCAGCGACGGTCAAAAAAAATGGCAGCATTATTTGGGCGCAATCCCCTGACAGTAGCACCTGCGCGAGCCAGCCACAAAGCATGATTGAAAGCAACCAAGTCACTTTTGTTGGCACCCCTAAGCAGTTAGCTCAGCAGCTAATCGCCTTGTGTGGCTAATACGGCAGGCTAGCAGCGACCCCTAAACTTCTTATTAATCAGTAAATGAGCAGGCTATGGCAAACGATTTAAACCGTTATTTTAAGCAAGATGAGGATGTAGGCGTCCTAAGTATCACCACAGGTCAATTAACCATTGCTCGAATTCCTTCTAGCAGTTCGCCTGACTGGATTGTGCCGCAAGCTTTGATTTTGAGCATTGATAACTATGATGAGCGCATCTGGAATTATATTTGGCGCGGTCAAGAAGTGCCGGTGTATCACTTGTTGCCAAAAGATGATAAGCCCACCCACTTAGTGGTGTTAGAAAGCGTCACCGATATCCATCGGATTGCCTTGCAGATTCATGGCGAAGTGACTTTTCATTCTGTGCGTATTGCTGATCTCAAAGACGCTGATGACGCGACTTACCAAGCTGAATTAGCGACTCACTACCCTGACTTATTAGCCGCCTTAAACGCGCCAGATGATGAGGTCGTCGAGCGCTCACGCGCACCGAATTTGGCAGACTATAGCTTACAGCAGGACTATATTTTTCAGCCAGTCATGTTGGCAGGTGAGCTATGTGTGGTGCCAGATTTGGACAAGCTCTCGCATTTCTTGGTGGATTTAGATAGTTAGACGCAGTCCGCCTTTGTGCTATTTTGCCAACAGTCTGTTACTTTTATTTTGCCCAAACATTGCTAGAATAACCCAAAACAAATCATGATAAGGTAAAATTCATTATGGCATTATTTCCTGCAAATGAAGCGCCACAGCCGATTGCCCCACACGGTATCAACAAATGGTCGCTATCGTCACGTATTTTCCATTGGATTAGCGTGGTATTGTTGATTGCGACTTGGGCAATGATTGAGCTGAATGAAGATGCAACTGACTTTACCTATTTTGATTTGCATAAAGCGTTTGGACTCAGTGTGTTATTTTGGACAGTAGGTCGGATTATCAATCGTTTTGTCACCAAAGCACCTGCCGATGTGCCGATGCCAAAATGGCAAAATAAACTATCGCATTTAACGCATTTGGCACTGTACTTGATTTTACTTGCCATGCCTTTGGCGGGCTGGTTTTCTGTTATGTTTGATGGGGAAGGGGTGAGTATGTTTGGGCTGTTTGATATCCCAGCCTTTGTCAGTGAAAACAGTGATTTGTCAGGCACGTTAGAAAAAATTCATAAAAATCTGTTGTGGACGTTGCTGCTGGTGTTCACGGCCTTGCACATCATCGGCGCGCTGTATCACCAATTTATCCAAAAAGACCATTTAATTCGCCGTATGCGCTAAGTCAGCCCATAGTATAAAAAAGCCCATGTCATCATGGGCTTTTTAGTCACAATTTTTTAAATGCAGCCTAGATTAAGCGCAACATGAATTATTGGCGTGTACTATCAGGCAAGCTGATATTCATCTCCAGCACTTCCATGTTTGCTTCATTGTGATGTTGAATATTGACGTCATCAATGTTGACACCTGATACGTAGGTATTGACCACTGCCAAAATCTCACGTTTCATTTTTTCAATACGCTCTGGGGTTAACCGATTGTGCAAGCGGTTTTCGCTGGCAACGATGACCTTTAGGCGCTCTGCGGCAGTATTGGCACTGTTTGACTTTTGCTCACCGCCAAATAAATTACTCCAAAATCCCATAGCCTAACCTCCAAACCAGCGTTGTAGGAAACTTTTCTTCTTCACCTCGATATGGCGATAGGGACGTTCTTCCCCCAAGAAACGAGCGACCATGTCATCATAAGTTTGACCGGCTTTTGAATTTTGATCTAGCACCACAGGCACACCTTGGTTTGATGCCTCAAGTACGCTATTGCTTTCAGGAATCACGCCAAGTAGTGGCACTTTTAGGATGTCATTAGAGATGCTGTTGATATCCATCATCTCGCCGCGCTCAGCACGCTCAGCGTTGTAGCGGTTGATGACCAAGTGCTCACGTACCACGCCTGTACCTTCTTCAACTTTTTTAGTACGGCTTTGCAAAATACCGATGATACGGTCTGAGTCACGCACCGACGAGATTTCTGGGTTGGTCACGATGATGGCTTCATCGGCATGGTACATAGCTAGCTGGGCACCGCGCTCGATACCAGCGGGCGAGTCACACACGATGTAGTCAAATTGTTTGGCTAACTCATTAATGACTTCGGCGACTCCTTCATCTGTCAAGGCGTCTTTGTCGCGGGTTTGGCTGGCAGGTAAGATAAACAAATTATTGAGCTGTTTGTCTTTTACCAAAGCTTGTGACAGGCGCGCGTTCCCTGAGATAACATCAACAAAGTCATACACGATACGGTTTTCGCAGCCCATAATGAGGTCAAGATTTCTAAGACCCACGTCAAAGTCAATCACTACAGTTTTAAAGCCGCGAAGGGCTAGACCTGTAGCGAAAGAGGCGCTAGTGGTGGTTTTGCCTACCCCGCCTTTTCCTGAAGTTACAACAACGATTTTTGCCACTTTGGCATACTCCTATTCATAGCACGGTGTCAGTGAGGCTGTATTGGTTAATCATCAAGCCATACACACATTCACGCTAAACTGGTTTGAAAAATATGGATATAAATTAACGTAAATCGTTAAAAGTTAAGGCTTAAATTTTAGTTAGCCCAAATTTGGTTAATTGGACTAGTTTAGCATAAAAAACTTTTCGAAGTTAATCGAGAGATTGGCGATTTTTGCATAGATTATGGTATAAGTGGTTGTTTAGGTGATTGTTATTCCATCAATTCAAAGACCAAGCCTTGACCATCAAGGTAGCTGACTTGTACCGCTTTATCCAAATACTCAATGGGAATATTTTCTTTTAGGCAATAAGTGCCCGCAACTGACACCAGTGACGGGTTAAAACGTAAACAGAATATTTTAGCGTTGGTGTCGCCCGTCGCCCCTGCGACCAATCGCCCTTCGGCTTTTCCATACACGTGTAAGCTATAATCGGTAATCGCTTCCGCGCCGGCATTGATGCCTTTGGTCAAAATCACGTCACCGCCTACATGATTGATACTTTGACCGGAGCGCAGCATTTGAGTATGCACCAAATCGCCTTCAGGCTGCGATTGGTGATGCGGTGAGGCGACAAATTTTTCAGGTGCAGCTGCGGTCTCATTGATTGTGGTCTCATTGCTTGCGGTATTATTGGCTGCGATATCATTAGCGGTTTGATTTTGTCGCTCAGTCACTTGACTGTCGGATGCGGGTGATTGGGTAGGGGGCTGCGCCACGTGTTGAGAGGATGGGTTACTTTTTGTGCTGTCTGATTTTCGCTCTCTACCCGTCGCCACATTTTTTGGTGCTTTGCCGTCAATGCGCTGCCCATCTGCTGGAAAAATGGCAATGCGAAGCTCATTGGCTTGGGCGTCATTGGCGCCTGTGACCAACCCAATCGGCTGTAACCCTAGTGCCCATAAGCCGCCCCAAAGCTGCGCTAAATTTAACGGGTGATGACAGCTGACAATCACCGGTAAGTTGGACTGGCGTTGACGACCTAGCTTTTGTGCAATCTTTGTCAAAATTACTTTGATGTCATTGCCTTCAATATTTAGGCGGGTAAAGTTGAGGAGTCTGCCCGTAAGTTTCACGCTAGTGGCTACAGGGTCGGTGGGTAATGGGTTGGCTGGCTGCTGACTTTGCGGTGAACCCTGCTCGGATAGGTTAGGTAGACTTTGTAATTTTTGTGATGAACTATCTTGGGTCAAGTCAAGGGCAGCGGGCTGTGTCATGAAAAACCTTTTTATAATAACTTTTTATACATCAAAATCGATTCATACCGCATATTAGCAAGTATTATTTAAAACAACAACCATTCACTGCGCTATTTATTGTTTGGCAACCAAAGCTGTAGTAGGGCGATAAAAAAGGGTTGAATAGCGGCTATCGGCCAGCAAAATTGGTGGATTCAATCAGCGTATTTGGTGCTTCCATTGTTGAATGCGAACTTGGTTGGCAAGTGACGTCAAACTATCATCAATAATATCGCTAATTAATTTTTCTAGCGCAGGGCTAGTGACGTCAATTTGCACCAAGCTTTTGGCGATTTCTTCATACATCAGCGTGAGCGTTTGCGGCTTGGTAAGGTTGGTGGTCAAGCTTAATGTCAGATTTTCCCCAATGTGTTGCCCGATGCTGTGCATTTGGTTTTCTATCAGACTACCGGCAATCGGTATCAATCGTAATATGCGGTGCAGCTCGGGCGTATCGGTTAGCGCTTGCTGAATGGCGATGCCCACTTGTTCTGCCAATGGTTTGGCAAAGATGGCAGGGTGGGCGGGCGTGGATTGTAATAACGGTGTGGCTTCTTGCTGCAGCACTTCGACAATGACCTTTTGTATGTCATCCCGATGCTTGTCGATGATGTTTTTGACCAAATGCCCATCGGTGTTGCTTATTTCGGTGCGGATATTGTCAATCGCGGTTAAAATCACCCGATCAGAAATCTCTTCCATAATCATTTGGTAATAAAATTTGATTGTCGCAAGCCAACTGGCGGGCAAAACTTTGTAGCCCAGTTCATGCAGACGATAACCAATCACGCCAACGCGCAGCAGTCGTAATGCGCGCAGCTGCGGTGCACAGCCCAACACCTCATACCAATGCACGAATGGAAAGAAAAACCAGCGGTAATAGCGTTTTTGGGCGATGGCAATCAACCAGCGAACCAAAAGCTCGGCTATCAAAAAGATGGTAAATAGACCCCCAGCTACTTTGATTGGCTCGTGCCATCCTTGCTGATAAGTGATGATACTGTCAAAAAACCCTAGCCAATTTGCTATTTTTGCCATAAAGCTACTTAGCATCAAAGCGTCAAACCCCATGAGCAGCAAGTCCAACACGATGGCAACCATCATGATGGTATCGTAGGCTAACTGCCAACGACTGGGTTTGGCAGGGTGGGCAGCGAGCGGTTGGCTAATATTCGAGCTTGGCATTGGGTTGGGCTTTGGGTCTAAATTAGCAGTTGGCATAAAAAAGTGCTCAAAATGGGGTCAATACCGCAAAAAATGTGAGTGAGAACAAGGCAGGTAAGTCATGCCTTGCATGACTCTCCTTAGATTTTAATTAGCAATATAACTGGTGAGATTGCTAGGGATGACGGGTAAAATCATCGAGCATGGCTTGGATACGTTGGTCCTTTTGCTGCCACAAGCCATCAAGCCAACGGTACATATCTATTTTGGTTTGCTCATCCTGCTGGTATTTGCCATCCATGAGGCGCTGTAGCAAATCATCTGGCAATGCAATTTTTTGAATATCCACCCCGATGCGTTTGATATTACCTTTCCATAAATCCTGATAGGTAGGAACACCGTCAGGATACACAATCGTCATGTCGAGCACCGCGTCTAGATCATCACCCAACGCACCCAATGCAAGTGCAATGCCGCCCGCTTTGGGTTTTAGCAAATGTTGATACGGTGATTGTTGCAAGTCATGTTTTTTTTGGGTAAACCGCGTGCCTTCGATAAAGTTAAGTAAGGTAAAAGGCTTGTCGAGTAAGTTTTGACAAGCGCGTTTGGCTTCGATGATATCGCGGTCTTCTAGCGCTGGATTTTTAGCAATCGCTGTTTTCGAGTAGCGTTTCATCATCGGAAAGTCTAAAAAATAAAAGGCTTGCCCCACAATTGGGATATACAGTAGCTCGTATTTGGCAAAAAATCGCGTTAATGGCAGTCGGTTTTCACTGATATATTGAATGACAGTGGTGTCGACCCAAGATTGGTGATTGCTCAGCAAAATATATTTGCCATTAACCGATAAGTCATCAGGCAGATTGACGCGAAAATCAATATCGGGCAGGATATTTTCAATTAAGCGATTGTTGGTGTTGATCCAGTGATTGGCTATTTTTAACACGCATTTATCGGCCAATGGATGACCCGTTAATGTTTTTACTGCGCCCATCACCCAAAGTGGTAGACTAAACAGCACTGAATTGCCGGTAATGGTGCCTGCCGCCACCGCTAAGCTGGCGTTTTGCGCCAAAGGTAATGATGTTTTACGCAGTTTATTGAACGTGTTTTTGAGCAATGATGGTTTATCGTTATTTGTCATATCTGGCTCTGACTCCCACAAAGCTTCCTTGAAAAAGCTTATTTGAATGAGACATAAGAAAAAATACTTGGCTTCATTAATTTGGCTTCGTTAATTGTAAAAATAAGTGTTAGTTTAGCAAACGTCAAAAATGTTCACTAATAAATTTTTATACACTGGCAAGCACAAATCTTGCAGGTTTATTGGTGCTGTGCTATACACCCCAGTAAAGTTAATTGTCAAAAAATTTTTTTAAAAATTAACAAGTTATTGAATAAGCTATGGATAATAGATTGACTATGCAGCATAGTTTTCAACAAAATCACAAAGCATTTAATATATAAGAATAAATAATATAAATAATGAATACTTGAAAATATTTTGTAACAAATTATGCCATCCTACAACATCCTTAAGACAAATCATTACATATAACGAAAAAGTTTATTGCATAATGAGCTCAATCACAAAGCAACTGAGTGTTGTCAGGTTTATCTGGCAAATGAGATAAAAACAACAAGTTGGTGCGTGACAATTATAACTAAGTAATTATAACTAGAGGAATTCAAAGGAGATTACTCATGCGTACTAAATTATTAGCAGCTACTTTAGCATCAGGTGTTATCTTAACAGGTTGTGCAACAACGCCAACTGGTACGACAACAACAGGCATTACCGACAATAAAGCGCTTATGGGGGGTCTATTAGGGGCAGCCGCAGGCGCGGGTATTTCAAAAGCAACGGGCGGTGAAAAAACCGGTCGTGATGCGGCAATCGGTGGTGTACTAGGTGCAGGCGTGGGTTACTACATGCAGCAACAAGAAGCAAAACTTCGTGCAGAAACCGCAGGTTCTGGCGTGACGGTAACGCGTGACCCAGTGACTAATAACATTAACTTGTCTATCCCAGAAGCGATAACTTTCCGCGTTGGTGATTCTACTATTCTACCTAACTTCTATAATACGTTAGACAAAGTAGCTACCACACTACGTGACTATAACCAAACTAACATTCAAGTAAATGGTTACGCCTCAGTGGAAGGTGATGCAAATAGAAACCAAGAGTTATCACAACGCCGTGCATCAGCAGTCGCTAATTACTTAGTCAATCGTGGCATCTCTAGTAACCGTATCAGCGCTATTGGTCGCGGTGCGACAACACAATTTGGCTCAAGCTATGAACCAAACCGCCGTGTAGAGATGATTATCCTTGCACCGCAATCGGTTAACTAACCAGTCAGTTAACTAATCAAGTCAAGCTAGCTGATATTTTCATCCGCGAATTGATAAAAAAAGCACCTTTTATAAGGTGCTTTTTGTTTAAGGTGCTTTTTTGGTTCAAAAAATAACAAACGGACTATATCGGTGTTATAAAATACTCACCACAATATTATTGCCATTGTCTAAGGCGTCATTATAAAACGCCAATAACTCATCATACGAAGCCAGCAATTCTTTATCCAAGTTTTCCTTTTTGTCTTGCCAAATATTGGGTGGAAAAATAGCTTGCTCACGTAGTGACTTCATCGATACTTTTTCTAAGCGTTTTTTAAAGTTAATTTGTTCTAGTACATCAACGATTTCGACAATATGTGCCCACGGGATAAAAGCAATGAAATCGGCATCTTCATTGTCGCTAAAGGTTTCTACACCCACCACAAACTCGCTGACAGGCTCATCGGGTACAGGTTGGGTGGCGCTGTGTTTGGTTAACACAAAATGGATGATGTCCCACAGTTTGCCCAAATCTACCAATTGTGCTTGAGGCTGCTCACTCATACTTTCAAGTAACGCCGTTCGCGCTGTATCAGTGGCATTTTGCAGTTGCTCGAGCAGGGCGTTATCGACCATCAAATATTGTGCGATCATACAATTTCCTAGTTATAAAGTAGCGAGATATTGGCGTAGTGGGATATGACAGCTCTATCATTTTATGTTAAGACGAGGACCACAAGCGAAGATAGTATAACTCATACAGCAAGCGATTTTGACGATGTATTGACTTGAATTAAACCCACTCATTTAGCATACTGATTGGGCTGATTTATTTAACCGATTAGACCTACTGACATATTGATTAAGGACGCTAAAATTGCGGTATTAAAGAAAAATGATAACACACAATGAATGGTACCGATGATCCGACTTTGCTGGGTATTGAAGGCGACATCCGCTGTTTGACCAGATGTGCCAATGATGTAGGAAAAATATAAAAAATCCCAGTAGGCGGGGTCGTCATCGTTAGGAAAATCTAGCATTTCTGTGTTTTTTTCTTCTTTAAGCAAGAAATACTCGTGGGTGTAATGAATAGCAAACATGGTATGAATAAACAGCCAGGCCGTCAAAATCGTCATGGCGGTGAGCGCGATATGAAACAGCATCAAAGCGCCTTTGGCGTCCTTGCTCGCGCCCAACTCTACGACAATCGCTAGCATACTGACAATGGCTGTGACAAAAACCAAAATCAGCATTAACATCGTGCCTTCGTCTTCAGCATGGGCTTTATCCAAAATTGCATTTTGATCGGCTTTATACATCATCCGAAAAATAGCCAGTAAATAAACCCAAAGTCCGATATTCCAAGCCAGCAAAAATTGCGTCACAAACTTCAATTTATCATAGGCTACCGCCAACGTCCAATCTTTGGGCAATAGGCCAACCAGCGTCGATAACCCAAAATACACCACCACCATGGTGGCAAACCCTAACAGTAGACGAGGGCGGCTTTGAAAAAAACGATAGATGTAACCGATCATGGCTGTTTTCTCATAGCGGTTTCCTTACGGTTGTCTGCTCACGGCTGTTCACTCAGGGCTGTCTGTGTCGGCTTGTTGGGTGCTTTGCGTGGGTTGATGTAGGCGGTAACACGCGAGGTTTTTTGCGCGATTGTGGCGTTATCGTTGCCGCGGATAAAGGTTGGACACCCAGTCGCTTTAAATCGGCAGGTGATAAATGTATTTGTGTGGATGCGCCAACCTCTAAATTTCCCAAACTAAAGCCACTTGATGCCATGCGAATCAGCCGTAAACAGGGCAGTCCCACATGGGCCGCCATGCGACGTACTTGACGATTTTTACCTTCAAAAATAGTAATGGCGAGCCACGTGGTGACTTTGCGTTTGGCAATCTTGTCCGGCGCTTGCCAAATATGCTCGGCAATTTGTGTTTCGCTTAGCCGTACAACTTCGGCAGGTAAGGTGATACCGTCTTTGAGTGGCACCCCTGTTTGTAGTTGTTGTAACTGGGCATCGCTTGCATCGCCTTCCACCTGTATCCAGTAGGTTTTGCCTTGTTGTTTGCCTGCATTGGCTTTGGGTGGATGGGTCAAGGCTTTATTGACTTGTCCATCAGCGGTTAGCAGTAGCAATCCTTCGGAAGTGGCATCTAATCGCCCCGCCACGCGTAGGCTTTTGTCGCTAAAATAATCGCTGAGCGTCGCAAAGTTGTTATTATCATCGCTGCGAAATTGGCTGAGTACGCCATAAGGTTTGTTAAATAAAATCAGTGTCGGCATGGTAGAGGATGACAAGTGAGTGAAAAAAGCTTAAAGCGCATCTAGCAGATAAGTGACTCAGTGTAAACGCTAATTTTGGCTATTGCAATTTGGTTATTGCAACAAAGTCACCGTTATAAACCATACCGCGCAACGCCATACATATTTTGCAAAATTGTGCCAAATTGTGCCAGATTGCGTAAAAGGATAAGCCCGTATTTTTGGCTAAAAACAAGGTATAATAATCGGTTCATAAAACTACAATAATACTGACATATGTCCTATCACTACCAATTTACCACTGAGTTTGACTGGCGCTCACAGACAAAGTGGCAGACGCCTGATACGCCCTTTATGCACTTTGATTTTTGGCAAGCGCTGATAGATGCAAAGCTGATTGGCTGGCGCAGCGATTGGTGGGTGCAGTATGTGCAGATTGTCGATGACAGTGCTCAACTGATTGCCGTGATGCCCGTGTTTATCAAAAAGCATCACCAAGGCGAATATGTGTTCGATTTTAGCTGGGCAGAAGCCTTTGAGCGCTATGGTAGAAATTATTATCCAAGATTGGTGACAAGCGTGCCCTTTACCCCCGTCACCGGCGAGCGAATTTGGGTGGCACAAGGTAAGTCATTAACCGCGCCACTGTATCAGACCTTACTACAAGCGATGGATGAATTGGCAAGCCGCTATCAAGCATCCACTTGGCACGGGCTTTTTGTCTCCCCAAAAGATGTTCAAGCGTTGCAAAATGCGCCCAATCTTTGCGAGCGGCTAAGCTGTCAGTTTTTATGGCAAAATCGCAATCTACAGGATAAAAAATGCGCCAATTTTGATGAGTTTTTGGCAACATTAACTGCCAAGAAACGCAAGTCAATTAAGGTGGAACGCCAAAAGGTGCTCAAACAAAATTTAAGTTGTCAGGTTAAAATCGGTGACGATATCACCGAGGCGGATTGGGCAGTTTTTTATCAATGCTATGCCATGACCTATCTGGTGAGAGGACGGCAGCCGTATTTGAATTTAGCATTTTTTAAGCAGCTTGGGCAGACTATGGCAGACAAGCTGATGCTCGCTCAAGCGCATAACGCGCATGGCGATATCGTGGCTTGTAGTTTGTTTTTTTTCGATGACGATGCCGCTATCAGCACGTTATATGGTCGCTATTGGGGCTGCCTAGAAGACTATGATTGTTTACATTTTGAGCTGTGTTATTACCAAGGCATTGAGTTTGCTATCAAGCATGGCCTTCGCTACTTTGACCCTGGTACCCAAGGGGAGCACAAGTTGATTCGCGGCTTTTATCCGGTGTTGACTCATTCGCTACACCGTGTCTACGACAAGGTGTTTGCCCCTGCCATTGCCCAGTTTTGCCAAGACGAAAAGCACGCTATATTGGCGTACCAAGCCGATGCGATGACCGCACTACCTTTTAATGACACCTATAAAAGCCAATTTTTTGGTGATGTTGCCGCGCAAGGCACAATACCCGATAATGAGTTTTTGAAAAAATAATGATAAATGTTGGTCTAAACCTAAACTTAAACCTGGCTAGCACGCATTTGAGTGCGGCACACAAACAGCAGATACCACCCAAACTCATCCCTTGGCTGATGTCAACAGGGTCGCTTACCGCCAAATTTGAAGCCTTATCTCAGCATAGACTCATCGTACAGCCGACGTTTGAAGGGCGGCAAACCTTGTCCCTGAGCGAAAAGCGCCAATTGCAGTTACCGCTTGGGGTGAGCCAATCGGCATGGGTGCGCGAAGCCTTATTATTTGGCAAGCCTAATCAAGAGGCGTGGGTGATGGCGCGGTCAGTATTTCCGTTTACTAGCCTCATTGGTAATGCGCGAAAACTGGCGAATCTGGGCACAACACCGATTGGCTATATACTGTTTCGTCGGCATGGCGCCACGATGACCAACCGCTGGATTGATGTGACAGCGCAAGGCTGGCGACGCACCACCCTTTACCAATGGCAGGGCAGAAATTTTTTGATTAGTGAAACCTTTTTACCTGCGTTTGAAAATAGCCTTATGGGTGAAGAAGAAAACGGCATGATTCATGTCAGCACTGACAAACGAGAAGGATAAGTACAAAAACCACTGTGCCTTGCACTAATTTTACCCGGCCAAAAAACATAACCAAATAAACATCGCTAAAAAACATCGCTAAAAAATATAGCAAAATAAACACAGCCAACCAAAAATCGACAGTCGCAGCGGCTGTCTTTTTTACGGTGACTTTTTAATATCGTGTTAATCGCAGTATCGAGTGATTTTTTGAGCCGCTTTGGTTAGCCCAACGCTTGATAAATAACCTCAAAAATCGCAGGCGAATGATGAGACAAATTCAGCCAAACCTGTGGATTATGCTAACCCAAACAATCAAACCATGCTAAACTAAGCCATATTTTCGGTTTTATCCGCCCATTTTTTGACTCACTTAAAAGGAAATTGCCATGTTTAAAAATGTCACTATTCACCAGTTTGACGCTGAACTTGCCCAAGCGATGGACAATGAAGCCAAACGTCAAGAAGACCATATTGAACTGATTGCTTCAGAAAACTACTGTTCGCCAGCGGTGATGGAAGCGCAAGGTAGCCAATTGACCAATAAATACGCCGAAGGCTATCCAGGCAAACGTTATTACGGTGGCTGTGAATATGTTGACGTGGTTGAGCAATTGGCGATTGACCGTGCCAAAGAATTGTTTGGCGCAGACTATGCCAACGTGCAGCCACATGCCGGTAGCCAAGCCAACAGCGCGGTATTTTTAGCCTTATTAAAAGCAGGTGACACGGTACTTGGCATGAGCCTTGCTGATGGCGGTCACTTGACGCATGGTGCGCATGTGAACTTTTCTGGTATCAACTATAAAGCCGTACAATATGGCTTAAACAAAGAAACGGGCATCATCGACTATGATGAAGTCGAACGCCTAGCCAAAGAGCACCAACCCAAAATGATTATCGCGGGTTTTTCTGCTTATAGCCAAGTGGTTGATTGGCAAAAATTCCGTGACATCGCAGACAGCGTTGGCGCATACTTGATGGTCGATATGGCACACGTAGCCGGCCTGGTTGCCGCAGGTGTTTATCCAAGCCCTGTGCAAATCGCTGACGTTACTACCACCACTACCCACAAAACCCTACGCGGTCCACGTTCAGGCTTAATCCTGGCAAAAGCCAACCCAGAGATTGAGAAAAAACTCAACTCTGCTGTGTTCCCTGGCAACCAAGGTGGTCCATTAATGCACGCGATTGCGGGTAAAGCTGTGTGTTTTAAAGAAGCGTTAAGTGATGATTTCAAAACTTACCAACAACAAGTGGTTAAAAACGCTAAAGCCATGGCGGACGTCATCATGTCACGTGGTTATGACATCGTCTCGGGTGGCACGGAAAACCACTTAATGCTGATTAGCTTAATCAAACAAGAAATCACCGGTAAAGAAGCGGATAAATGGTTGGGCGATGCCCACATCACTGTCAACAAAAACGCGGTACCAAATGACCCTAAATCACCGTTTGTGACGTCAGGGGTGCGTATTGGTACGCCCGCAGTCACTACCCGTGGATTTGGTGAAGCGGAAGTAAGAGAATTGGCTGGCTGGATTTGTGATGTGCTCGATAGCCGCGGTGATGAAAAAGTTATCGGCGAAGTGCGTGAAAAAGTCCAAGCAATTTGCGCCAAACACCCAGTGTACGAGCAAACAGCTTAATCATCGGCTACTAAAAATCGCTCAAAAAACCGCCTAAGTAGTGACTCTAGGCGGTTTTTTTATGGCTAACATTCATTGATTGAAACGGCTCAAATGCCACGCTTTGCCCCTCATATATTATGCACTAGATTTTAAGCTAGGCAAATCGCGATTTACCAATACCAAAGCGTGATAAGAATTTTTTGACTTTATTACCAAAACTACGCGTTTCAACTTCAGTGACCGCATCAACGACATGTCGCGCTTGTAATTTTGGTTGATTGACTAAGGTTTCGTGATAATCATAAGCGCGCTGAATACTGATTTCGAGTAACAACAAATTACTGGGACGCGGCAGGTAGCGATACACTTGCCCTTTATTGATCAAGTCAATTAAGGTGTGGCTGTCGTTGAGTGAGGTGAGTACCAATACCGCTAAATCAGGGAAGCTTTGTTTTAACGCATAGATCACGGGTGAAATGTTCTCGCCACCCAAGGACACATCGGTGATTGCCACGCCAAAACGGTCATTTTCAAGTAACTCAATCGCTTTTTCTAATGAATTTGCCCAGTGCGTTTCAAACTGGGTGAATTTTTGCTGCATCTGTAAATATACCATCTCACTGTCATCGATCACCAACACTTTGCGTTTGGCGATGGTTGGCTGAGTGGCCTGTAGATTTTCTTTGAATACATCTTTGGTTTGCAGCGCGATTTGGGTGGCTTGGTTGACGATATTTTTAAGCTCATCCGTCTGCCAAGGTTTGGTGATGTAGCGAAAAATCTCTCCTTCGTTGATGGAGTCAATTACCGCAGTTAAGTCTGCATAGCCGGTCAATAAGATGCGGATAGTATGGGGTGATACGTCTTTGACCTCTTTTAATACTTCGACACCCAGTTTTTTTGGCATGCGTTGGTCGCTAATCACCACTTGGACCTCATTATTTTGCACATAGCTTAGTAGCTCATCGGGCTCGGTAGTGGTAAACACCTCATGGGTGGCGCGAAAATGCATTTTTAGGCTGCGTAGAATGCGGTCTTCATCATCGATAAAGGCGATTTTGGGTTTGGTTACGGTCGTTATCATGGTCATGTCACTTAGGTATGTTGACTAAAATCAAGGTTGACTACAATTAAGGTTGACTACAATCAAGCGTGGCTTGTATATGGCTGAGCAGCGTGCCTGTCAGCCATCGGTTATCGGTTATCTAACATTAGCATTAGCATTAGCTTTCTTCTGCGATTAAAAGCTTGGGTGATTGTTGGCTGCTAATCGCTGTTTTGGGCAATCTAATGGTAAATGTCGTGCCTTCGCCAAGTTGTGATTGCACATGAATATCGCCGTTATGCTGCTGCATGATTTGGGTCGAAATAGCAAGACCCAATCCCGTACCTTCGCCTGCCGCTTTGGTGGTAAAGAACGGTTCAAAAATCTTGGCTTGGGTCTCAGCGCTCATCCCAGTACCGTTGTCCGCCACACTGATATACACGTTAGCGGCATCTTCTGTGCTAGTAATGTGTAATGTAGGGTGCTGAGTTTGCCCCATCGCTTGTGCCGCGTTATTAAATAGGTTTAGCAGCACTTGGTTAATCTGGGATGGGTTACAACTAACCGGTTCGATAGCATTTAACTCAGTTATCACCTCTAAATGCTTGATATTGTTACGGGCAATGACTAGGGAGTTTTTGATACAGTCGTTGATATCGACGGCTTTGATTTTGGCTTGGTCGATGCGAGAAAAATCACGTAAATTGACGACCAATTCTGAGATTTGGCTAACCCCAAATTTGGCATCATCCACCAATCCATGCAAATCATCACTCACCGCATCGGCGACCAATTCATCACTGCAAGCAATGGTTTGTTCAATCGTTTGATTGATGGTTGCTGTATCAGTCGGCGACGCTTGCATCAGTTGTTTGAGCTGCTGGGTATGGTCAATCAATTCGTCATAACGTACGATATTTTCATCAATCAACTCTAAGTTACTACCCACATAGCCCAATGGCGTGTTCACTTCATGGGCAACACCCGCGACCATTTGACCGATGGTTGCCATTTTCTCTGATTGTACCAACTGCACTTGAGAGGCTTTTAAATCTTTTAATGCTTGGTGCAAGTTTTCGGTACGCTCTGCCACTTGCTGCTCTAAGCGTTCATTGACTTTTGCTAATGCGCCTTCGTTCTCGACCACCCGATCAACCAGCTGGTTCATCGAGTCAGTAATCACGCCAATTTCTTGAATGTTTGCCGGTGGCAATTTGTGCTCACTGAGTGACAGATATTTTTTTTGTGCAATCAATTGACCGATTTCACGGACGTTACGAGCGACTTGGTGCAGCGGTACCGCCAAAATACGGTGGAAAATATAACCACTTAATAGCAGTACCGGTAAGAAACCCAATAGCATATACCATTGCAACTGTTTACCTAGCTGATTGGCAAATAACATCAGTTCTTGATTGGGTTTGACGATGACCATTTTCCAATTGGTCATCGGCATGGCAAAAATAAACGCTGTGGAAGGGGTTTTGAGCAATAAATCGTTGTCTAAGCTGACTTGTTCGACAAAATGAGTAGCGTTGAGATTTTCATTTTGCCCGCTTTGGGTCATTAGCATGGCTGAAATGATGCGTGCTTCTGAGGGAGAAATTTTTTGTAGGTTGGTACTACTCACTAGCGTATTGGTCGTAAAATCAAATTTACCACCGTCTATTTTTTGCGCTTGTTTGATGATGTTGTCATTGATGTTGTCTAAGCTTTTGGCAATGGGGGCAAAATCAGGGTTTTTCTTGGCAAAACTATTGACATCAATCATCTCGCCTTGCGGGTTAGTAGCGGTCACTTGTTTGACTTGGGCTTCATTGGGGAAGGTCAAAAAGTTGTTGTTCATATCGACCAAAAACACATAACCGCCTGTTTTGCGCTGCCATTCTTTGACCATCGACTGCATACGGCCGAGCAGCACATCAAAACTCACCACCCCTTCAAAGCCATTGTTTTGGGCATTAAAAATCGCCTTGGCACAGGTCATGACGGGCTGTTTGGTGGTCGGGTGAATATAAGCACGGCTCCACACACAGTGGTCATGATTGGCATATACGGCGGGCACATACCACCAATCACGGTAATAGGGCATGGCAAGCTGTGGTTGGGTTTTTTGGTCGGCTACCCGATTTGCGGTAAGTTTGGCTGGTGCTTGATAGCCAGGATTGATGGCTTGATATTGGCTGGCAGACTGCATGACACCCTGCATATCGCGTTGCCAAACAAACGCGGCTTCATCGACGTTAGGTTTGTACATCAAAGGATCATACCACACACCACCGCCGACAATGCCTTTATCCATATTTGCCATTAAATTACCAACACTGGTGTTGATGATATCGGCATTCTTGGGCAAACTGCCGGTCATACGGCTCGCTGTCACTGCCATGCCATCAATTTGACTCACACGCGACAAAATACCATTCACCGCCTCATTGCCAGTTTCAATGATAGTCTGAGAGGTCAGTTTGGCGACTTCAGGCTTGGCTTGTTGGTCAATAATCCAATACACCATCGCCAAAAACACCAAAAAAACCAGCAATAATACGCATAGCAAACGTGTGGTAAGGTTGGAAAAATTCATCATTGTCACTTATCTGTTGGCAAATTGATTGGCTAATTAAATGACCTATTGCACCGCTTAGCCCCAAGTAAAAAAGCTTACAAACTCTAACAGCCGCCGTTAACGCAAAATAAAAACGATGGTTTATCTCAATTTCCCAAATTGCGTCATCCTATTGAGAAAATCGATAAACCATCGTCCGTCGGTGACGGTAGTGTAGTTAGGTTATATGACAAAATGATGAATTATACCGATGAAAGGTAATGGGGCAATCCATAGCAAATTTTAAATCGCATTTTGCTAAATTATTAAACTTAAGTTGTATAAAAAGTCGGATGAAATGCAGAAAATGTTACGAATTCATTGTGTGATAGGATGGTGTGATAGCGTGATGTAATAGGATGGACATGAAAAAAGCCCTGAATGCTGTTGAGCGCTTTTCCATGGCTAATAGTTAATGGTGAATGGTTACCGTGTAAACTAACGCTACATTAATGAGATGCTTTATCGTGCTCTGTCAAACGATTAGCTGCTTTATTCATAGCCACTTATGGTATGGATTAATTCGTGCAATCCTTTATTAGATAGCACAATAAATGGCTCACTGGGCTTAATACGGCTGTCCATTTGAAACAACTAATCATTCATATTTGTATCCAAATATTTACTAGCGTAACAGTTTTAAAAATACCCATCGCTTTTCGCGATAGTATCGGCCAAATAAAGCTAAAGCGTTCTTGCCCAGGTGTGCCATATAGCCAATATTAATGCCGCCCTCTAGCGCCAATTCACCGACTGACTAGATTTGGCAAGTGGGTTAGGGGCATTGGGGTATCACTGATGGTAACAGCTAAAAATTGCGTAGACTGGGCAACACCAGATGATGGATTGCCAATTTGAGCAGGCGCATTAAAGACTAAGCGCTAGTGTTAATGTATTGTCTGTCGCTGATTGATAAGCGTCAACGGCATCAGCGGTGAGCTTAGCGGCAGTAGATGCCTTATTGCTAATAGGTACGCCAGATAAAAACGGCAATTGTGAAAACAACCACTCGCTCAATGGCGCTAAATCTTTGATGGGTAACACCAATAAATCTTGCAATAAATAGCCGTTTTCCGTCTCACTACGAGCGGTATAAATAGTGGCGGTATTGGGTTTGCTACTAATTAAATTTTGAACGCTTTCTGCATGACGCAAATCATGATTGACCATAAATAAATCAATTTGCTGATTGTTCGCTGATACCCATTCAAGGTCTGCTTCGAGTCTAAGCAAGAGGCGTAGATAGCCTTTTAGCATCACTTGGTCGCCAGGCTTGATACCAACCAAAGCAATCCGCATCACTTTTTTTAGACGATCTGAGGCAGACGTGACATTCATCCAGTAAACTCTCCAACAGCTAGCGAATTGATCTTTTACACAACTAAAACGCCATCAAGCATCCTTGCAATAAATTATCGTAAACCTGGGCTAGGGATACGTTAACTGGCTATGATGATTACAATTTTTGATGATGTAGCAAATACATGTCGTCTAAAACTAGCGGACTATCTAGCGGGCTATAAAGTTGAGATTTTAGCAACATTCTTATTATTAAGGTAGGTTACATATCTATTATTTATGCCTTTCATACCAATTCTGACAGCGCACAAAAATAACATAAAACAAAAAAACGCTTTTATCCTTGGAATGGTCTTATTGGTAGTCAAACAATCGGTTTAACGACAATTGTTAGCAGGTGCGGTGACTTTCACAGTGACTTGTACATTTGCCAGTGCAAATAGCGATTGCACTTGCTTTTGGGCATTATCATTGGCAGTTTGTAGAATGCCCGAGCGGCAAGCGGATGTCAGCACTTGGTTTTTGCCAGCCACTTGCGCTTGGTTAAATATTTGCGGGTCGGCTTGCACCATGCCAAATACCCCTGTTTGAATATCATACACTTCAATGTTATCTAAGTAACTATCCAAAATCTGCGCAGCGGGCAAGGTGATGCTGACATGGCTACCATCTGGAGTCACTTGTACATCAGTGGGTTCTAATTGATTTAAGTCAATGCCCGCGGTCACCCGTCCATGAGCGACAAACAGCCCCTTTTGCTCATCTTGCCACAGGGCGTACCAATTGCCTTCTTTTTGGCTGGTGATAACGGTATCGACATTATATGCCACGGTTTGTAGTCGATTGAGGCTTTGAATCTTAGTGACCACCCCTTCACGGGTTAATACCTCAACTTTTTTAGGCGTATTTTTTTGTTGCCACTGCAAAAATAGCCAACCCGCCACCGCAATCACCGCCAGTAAAAATAAACTCACCCAAAAAGAAACCGGCTTTTTGTTACCCGATGGGGGCGGTTCTGGCAAGTTTGTAGTCGGTTTTGCCTCAGGTGATGGCGTGGAAGATGAAGTGGGGAGTTGGGTCATTTATCCATTCCTAATCGTTTATTTAATAGTGGATGCTATTTTGTATGGTTATGACTTGCCATAATTTCAATGTAGCTAGTTTAAATAGCCAATGGCTATGACCAAATTGTCATAATTATTGTCCTAATTTATAAAAATGCTAAGTCCAAAAATGCTAATCGCAATAATGCTAAATCCAAAAATACGGCATCGACTTGGCAAAAATTAAAAAAACTATTGCACCACCCAGTGGCATAAAATAAGATAATCGGTTTACCAAATAGTCTATCCATTCTCGTTTTTCTTATTTCAAGCCGTACAAACAAGGTGTGCCATGCGAGCCAGTCAATTTACTTTTGCAACGTTAAAAGAAACCCCAAGTGATGCCGATATCATCTCCAGCCAATTAATGCTCCGTGCAGGGATGATTCGTAAATCTGCGTCGGGTCTCTACACGTGGCTACCGATGGGTCTAAAAACCTTACAAAAAGTTAAAAAAATCATCCGTGAAGAGATGGATGCCATCAACTGCCAAGAGCTGCTAATGCCTGTGGTGCAATCGGCCGAGCTTTGGCAAGAATCAGGTCGCTGGGAAGCCTATGGTCCTGAACTGCTGTGGTTTAAAGACCGTCACCAACGTGATTTTGTGTTAGGTCCAACGCATGAAGAAGTGATTACCGATATCGCGCGTAACTTGTTAAAAAGCTATAAACAGCTCCCTGTGAGCTACTACCAAGTACAAACCAAATTTCGTGATGAAATTCGCCCACGCTTTGGGGTGATGCGTTCACGTGAATTTATCATGAAAGATGCTTATTCGTTTCATATCGACCAACCGTCATTACAGCGCACCTATGATGATATGTACCGCGCTTATCATAATATCTTTACCCGTCTTGGGTTAGACTTTCGTGCGGTGCAAGCCGATACTGGCTCGATTGGTGGATTTGCGTCGCATGAGTTTCAAGTCCTAGCTGGCAGTGGTGAAGACGATATTGTATTTTCAGACAGCTCAGCTTATGCTGCCAATATTGAGCTTGCTGAAGCGGTGGCGGTCGGTGAACGTGCTGCCCCAACGCAGGACAAAGCCGATGTCAGCACGCCCAATATGCCAACCTGTGAGCAAGTGGCTGAGCATTTAGGCTTGCCATTGTCACAGACGGTGAAAACTTTAATCGTCGAAGGTGAAGCTACCGAAGAAGGTAAAGCCACCTTAGTCGCGTTAGTGTTACGGGGCGATCATACCCTAAATGAAATCAAAGCGGAAAAATTGGCGCAAGTCAAAGCCCCACTCACCATGGCGAGCGAAGAGGCGATGCAAGCAGCGGGTCTGCACAAAGGGTATATCGGGGTGTTTGATTTGAACATGCCAGTGATTGTAGACCGTGCTGCTGCGCTGCTATCAGATTTTGTTAGCGGCGCTAACAAGCCAGATTTTCATACCACAGGCGTCAACTGGGAGCGTGATGCGTCCATCACCGAAATTGCCGATATCCGCAACGTGGTAGCAGGCGACCCAAGCCCAGATGGAGAAGGTACTTTACAAATCCGCCGCGGTATCGAAGTCGGTCATATCTTCCAATTGGGTGACAAATACACCAAAGCATTCAACTGTGCGGTGATGGGCGAGCAGGGCAAACCTGTCATTACTATGATGGGCTGTTATGGTATCGGCGTGACCCGTATCGTCGCCGCCGCCATTGAACAAAACCACGATGACAATGGTATCATTTGGAAAACCAGTAGCACAGGTGAGAGCCTTGCGCCATTCACTGTGGCGATTGTACCGATGATTAAAGGCAAAATGAAAGATGCTCTAGACCCAGCGAAAGGGGACAAAGCAATGCAACTTGCCGAAGCGCTTTACACTGAGCTAAAAGCCCAAGGTGTTGATGTGCTACTTGATGACCGAGACGAGCGTGCGGGGGTAAAATTCGCCGATTTAGAGCTCGTTGGCATTCCCCATCGAATTGTTATCTCAGAGAAAAATATCAGTGAAACAGGCGAGGTGAAATACGAATATGTCAATCGCCAAGACGGTGAAAAACAATTACTCACTGCCGAGGAATTAACCCAACTGTTTAAAGACAATCAATTGATTGGCTAATACAATAAGTTACCGCTACAAACGGTGAGGTTTGATAGATGATTTGAGTCGAATATTTACACGTTTTGTATGGTATGGAAAAACTGACAGTGCTAAGATGGGCTGTCAGTTTTTTCTGTTTATCGCTTCATTAAATAGAGTAAGGAAAGTCATGCAATACAAACAACTTACCGCCAGTGTATTTGCCCTGTTGATGGGTGGGGCGATACTGGGACAAAGTTACCAAACCGCCATTGCAGCATCGACGAGCGTCGGACAGATTAATAACGAGCAGCGGCAGGTGACACGGCAAGTCGCAGCGTTGTTGGATCGTAGCCATTATCTAGATAAAAAAATGGACGCGGCAACGGGCAGGCAAATTTTAAGCGACTATTTTGATGCGCTTGACCCCAATCATAGCGTGTTTTTGCAGTCCGATATTGATGAATTTACCCAAAAATATGGCAATAGTTTTGCCGATTATCTCAAACGCGGTGATTTAAAACCAGGTTTTGAAATCTATCAGCGCTTTATTGAGCGCTCAAAAGCGTATTATAGCTTTGCCGACAGCTTGTTAAAATCGCCTGTGAACTTACAGAGCAATGAAACGGTCATTATGAACCGTGAAAAATTGCCACGTTTTAAAACCGTTGCCGAGCAACGCGATTTTTGGCGCAAACAGCTGACCTACCAGCTCATTGGCATGACCATCAATCAAGATGAAGACAAAAACAAAGACAAGTTTTTGCAAGAAAATGCTGATAAATACAACGCCAGTGATTTAGTCAAAAACGAAACGCGCTCACCAAGCCAAGTGCTAGACCAGCGTTTAAAGCGCCAATATGCGCAGCTACAGCGTATCGATAGCGACCAAATCGTTGAAACCCTGTTAAATGCAGCGATGGCAGCCTATGACCCGCACAGTAATTATTTTGCCCCCGTGCAAGCCAATGAGATGCAAATCCAATCGACCCTTGAATTGGTCGGTATCGGCGTCTCGATTCAGCCTGATCGCAAGAATCCTGACTACACCCGTATTATCAGCTTAGTTGATGGCGGGCCTGCCGCTCGTTCGGGGCAAATCAAACCCAATGACTTAATCATCGGCGTATCGACTGAAGATAAAGGCATGGTCGATACCGTCGGTTATTCGACACGGGAAGTGGTGAACCTCATTCGCGGTAAAAAAGGTTCACCCGTCACCGTGCGCGTCAAAGCGCCTAATACCCCAGACAGTAGCGCGCGTAATGTCACCCTCATACGTGACGTGATTAAGCAAGAAGAATCGGGCGTCAATCATCGGGTAATTAGTGTCAAAGATAAAAACGGGCAAGCCAAAAAAATCGGTGTGCTAGAAATCCCAAGCTTTTATCTCAACTATAAAGCCCGCCGTGCGGGAGAAGACTATCGTAGCGTCAGCATTGATACGGAAAAGGCGTTAAAAGCCTTGAACCAGCAAAATATCGATGGCTTAGTGGTAGACCTGCGTGATGACCCCGGTGGCTCACTCGATGAAGTTGCCAAAATGATTGGCCTGTTCATCAAGTCAGGTCCGCTGGTACAGATTCGTGATAACCGCGGCAATATCCAAGTGTATGAAGACGAAGACAAAGGTAAGCAGCTGTATACAGGCCCGATGACCGTACTCATTAACCAAGGCTCGGCATCAGCCAGCGAGATTTTTGCCGCAGCGATTCAAGATTATGGTCGCGGTCTGATTGTCGGCAGCACGAGCACAGGTAAAGGCTCAGCACAAATTCAGCTTGATAACCTTGCTTTAGGGTCAGCGACGTTAACCCAGCGCAAGTTCTACCGTATCACGGGCGGCAGTACCCAAAATAAAGGCGTGGTGCCCGATGTGCCCTTAGTCAATATCTATGAAGGCATGGAGTTTGGTGAACGTAGCATGAAAAACGCATTGGCATGGGATACCATTCGTGCCGCGCCGTACCAACCTGCGGGCAACTATTCCCGTGAGACCTTGCAATCGCTCAATGCCTTGTCACAGCAGCGTCAAGCAGCCAATGCCCAGTTTGCTTATCTAAGCCAACTCAACAGAATCCGTAATGAGGAAGATGATAAGAAACCTGTCAAATTAGACATCAATGACCGCCGTGCTTTCCGCAAAAACATTGAGGCGAAAACGTTGGCGGCAGAAAATGCGAGACGCCAAGCCAATGGGGAAAGCCCCTATAGCACGTGGACAGCGTACCAAGCTGCACAAGATGCAGAGTTAGAAGTCCGTAGCCGTCTAAAACAAGCCGAACGTCCAAAGCTGCCTGAAAGTGAAGCGTTTGTGATTGAAGCGGCTAATGTCATGCTTGATGCACAGACAGTCAACAACCAACGCCCCTAATGGCAAAATGCGTGTAAGCAAAAGCTTACATGCATTGACGTTTGTACGACTGTTACCGAATGGTAAATTTTGTAATAATACATTCAACGGCACAGGGATGGTTCTCAAGGATTGAGATAGGGACAGAATTGCCAATAAGGGAATGGTTTATCGTAGTATTAAGGAATGATGCTTGATAAACACGTGGAGTGAGACTTAGGATGAGTCAAGAAATTCACTACCAGTTAGTAAGGACCTTAAGGATGAGGTCAGTGATGCTAGGATAGCAGGTAAAAAAGCCATATCAGATGATATGGCTTTTTTACTTTGGAGGCGGGGTTAATCTATTCTAGAAACGATAGTCATGACGGGTTGACCAGTCGTCGATTTCTTTTTCTACCACATCTTCGGCGCGGCCATAACGCTCTTGGATTTTACCTGATAGCTTTTGGCGATTACCTTCCAATTGGGTGATTTCATCATCAGTTAAGTCACCCCAAGTTTCTTTTACAGCGCCTTTAACTTGTTCCCATTGGCCTTTAATTGTATTCTCGTTCATGAGTATTATCCTTTTCTGTAATTAGTTTAGTGCTAGATAAATGACTAAAAATATATACCCAGTCATACGTCTTTATTATTGCTTGGATTGTTTGTTGGGTATAAAACTATTATGCCTAAATCTAGCGCACAGTGTGTGGTAAAAACTGTAGTAAAGCATCAAAAAACGTAACTAAATCAATGATTTTGTAAATAATATCAAGCGTTTCTTACATCCCGTAAAATTATTTCATAGGATAAAATTTTGCACAAAAAAAGAAGGCTATAAATATAGCCTTCCATTTAATCTGTCTAAGCTTGCTGAGCTTTAAGGGTGACTTAGTGGTGATGACCGCCTGCACCGTGTACATGACCGTGTTGCAACTCTTCATCTGATGCATCACGAATGCTTGCTACTTCTACATCGAAATGAAGTTTTTTGCCCGCTAAAGGATGGTTAGCATCAACAATCACTTTGTCCTCTTGTACATCTTTCACAGTGACTAACATCACATGACCGTCTTCAGTTTGCGATTGGAACTGCATACCTGGTTGGATATCTTCGACACCTTGGAAGTTTTCGCGTGGGACTTCTTGTACTGCCGCATCATCAAATTCGCCATAGGCGTCTGCAGGTTCAATGCTTGCAGTAAATTTGTCACCCACTGATTTGCCCGCTAATTGTGATTCAAGACCAGGGATAATGTTTTGATGGCCATGTAAATACGCTAAAGGTTGACCTTCTGGTGATTGGTCAATGACGTTACCTTCGTCGTCTTTTAAGGTGTAATGAAAATGTACAACGTTGTTATTATTGATAGTAGACATCGCTAAAATTCCTTATGAATCAATGAATGGATTGGCAAATCGCTTTTTTGGCACAATAAATTAAAAATTGCTAGAAATTAAAAATTGCTAGGATTTTTCACTATCATTACCGTGAAAATCTTTCAACTTTTGGTTAAACCTCAAGATACGCCAAAAAGTGTTAATGTAAATTGTAACATCAATCATTAAAAATTTGGCAGTTATAGACTTTAAAACACATTTTTAATCATTCAACCATACAACACTGTAACAATAAAGCCGTGTTCTGTTATTAATGGCGATAAGATTTAAAAATTCAATTTATCGGGCAAATTATTTGTTAAAGAGTCCTGTAGCCAGTAGGTGATTTTATCAGCCGTTGCCGTAAAACCACCGCCTTTAGGCGGTGGATATAAGGCAACTTGTACACTATAACGCTTGCATAAATTTTGCTAAAATAATTTGCATGAAAACACTCAAGCTACGCATACGAGATAAACACACAGCAAAGCTTAACCGCCTAAGTGGTTCGGTCAATTTCGTATGGAACTACGTCAATGACTTGAGTTACAAGCATCTGCAAAAAACTGGGAAATTCTTTTGTGCCTATGATCTAAACGAATACACCAAAGGTAGCGGTGAACTGCTAGGCTTGCATAGTCAAACTATTCAAGCCATTAACGAAACCCACGCCAAATCGCGTCGCCAATTCAAAAAAGCCAAACTAAACTGGCGAACCAATAACCCAAGCTCTAAGCGTAAAAGCTTAGGTTGGCTACCGTTTAAACAATCTGCCATCAAACACATCGCCACACACCAAATTGGTAAAAAAGGCTTAAAATCCACCTTACAGCTTAGTTTAGCCAAAGGACAAAAACTAGTCATTGACCTATGGGACAGCTACAACCTTAGCCTATATCAAATCAACACTTGCGAGCTAGTCCAAGACAGCCGTAACCGTTGGTATGCCTGTATCACCGTCAAAGACTATCCCAAGACACAATGCGGAACGGGTAGCGTAGGCATTGACTTAGGGCTTAAAGACAGTGCCACTACCTCAAGCGGTGACAAACTCACCATCAAGCAAACGCTCAAATATGCCAAAGCATTAGCTACCGCTCAACGTGCCAAAAACAAACAGCGTGTCAAGGCAATCCATGCCAAAATTAAAAATACACGCCAAGACCTCATACACAAATTCACCACAGGGCTAGTTAAGAATAACGCCCTAATCGTGGTTGGTGATGTAAAAACCACCCAATTTAACAATAAAAAAGGCAAACTAGCCAAGTCGGTTTACGATGCAGGTTGGTTTGAATTGAAACGACAACTGACCTATAAGTGCGAGAACGCAGGTTGTCGTTTTGAAATCGTATCAGAGCGATACACTACCCAAACTTGCTCGTGCTGTGGCGATATGTCCAGTAGCTTGAGCGGTAGAGCAGGTTTGCGAATAAGAGAATGGACTTGTGCAAAGTGTGGCACATGGCATGATAGAGATATTAATGCCAGTCGGAACATTCTTGCGGTCGGGCTTGACCGTCTTGCAGAAGGAATCCCCTCACTTTAGGGAGGGGAGGAAGTCAAATAACCCAGCCCCTATCTGCCAAAATGCGTTTGATTTGGGCATAAATCACTGGCGCGCTGATCAGTCCCGCTAACCCAAACGTTGCTTCAAGCACCAAAATAAATAACAACAATTCCCAAGCAGACGCTCGGATTTTGTGACCAATGATTTGCGCATTTAAAAAGTATTCAAGTTTATGAATGCTCACCAACCACACAAGCGATAAAATGCTGATGCCAAGCCCGTGAGTGAGGCTGAGCAAAACGATAACAATGTTTGAGACCAAATTACCAACGACAGGGAATAGCCCTGCGCAAAAGGTGATAAGCACAACGGTCCAAGCCATCGGTAGCGGATGACCGAGTAGCGGTAATATGCCTAGCAAAAACACCGAGGTTAAGATGGTATTGATACTAGAGATTTTGACTTGTGCAAAAAACACATCATTAAACCCCATGATAAGTTCATCAAATTTTTGGCGCAAATGCTGGGTAAATGGGGTTTTATGCGCTGCACTATTCACAGGTACTTGCAATGCCACAATACAACCAATCACGACACCCGCTAGCACATAACCAAGCCCGCGTAACGTATGAATACCCACTAGCTGTAGTTGTGGCGCATGACTTTTGATAGTACTCATGAGCATAGCTTGAAATGAACTGACCGAAATGGGTAGATGCTGAGAGATACTTGCGGGTAGTAGGGTATGAAGCTGGTCAAATATGTCCAATATCTGTCGGATAAGCTTATTAAAGACATCAACACTGGCTTTATCAGCAATCCAATCGCCAAATACATACACAGTAAGTGAAATCAAAGTCGCCAAAATGGCAATAGCAAACCATTCTGCGACTTTACCCATACGCTGCTGACGCGAGGCGCTATGCACATAGGCAATGACATGCCGATGAATCCAACCAGCAATGCCGCGAATCAGTGCATAAGTAATTAAGGTGGCAAAAAGCACTAAAGTCAGGTGGAGCAATAGCACAGGCAGCCAGACAACAATCACACTGCTAATCGCTAACAAAAAACTTTTCATATCTGACCACTGTAACCGATCGTTGGTCAAAAAAGAATCGCTCAAATGAGCACTGGTCGAAACTTTGTTTTTATTTTCAAGTGCGGGTTCAGGATTGTTGCCAAGTGGTTCAGCGGTCATAAATAACATCTTAATAAGGTAAAAAAAGATGAGATAAAACTAACACAATTTTACTGATTAAAGTATTAGATTTATGACAAAATTTTGTCAAAATCGCGCGCGTGATGCGCAATAATCACCCATGAAAATCGCAATCAAACGTAAAATCGGCTACAATATGCCATATTTTTTATTCTTTCTTTTATCAGTTATCAAGCCTCGCTACTTTTAAGTCAAATAAGTCAAACACTATGTCACTACATTCTGAAATCGCTAAACGCCGCACTTTTGCTATTATCTCGCACCCCGATGCCGGTAAAACCACCATGACCGAAAAATTACTGCTGTGGGGGCAAGCAATTCAGCGCGCAGGTGAAGTCAAATCACGCAAAACCGACAAACACGCAACATCTGACTGGATGAGCATGGAGCAAGAGCGTGGTATCTCGATTACCACCTCTGTGATGCAGTTTCCCTATGCCGACAACATGGTCAATCTGCTAGATACCCCAGGTCACGCCGACTTTTCAGAAGATACCTATCGTACCTTAACTGCTGTGGACAGCGCACTGATGGTGATTGATGGGGCAAAAGGGGTTGAAGAGCGAACCATCAAGCTGATGGAAGTATGTCGGATGCGTGACACGCCGATTATCTCATTTGTTAACAAGCTTGACCGCGAAATCCGTGATCCGTTATCACTGCTTGATGAAATTGAAAACGTCCTAAAAATCCAATGTGTGCCGATGACGTGGCCAATTGGTACAGGTCAGCACTTTGTTGGGGTGTACAACATCAGCGAAGATAAAACTTACTTTTATCAAAAAGGTCATGGTACTGAGATTGTCGAGATTGAGAGCCGTGATGGCTATGACTATCCAGATGTCCGCGAGAGAATCGGTGAAATTGCCTTCCGTGAATTTGAAGAAAGCCTAGAGCTTGCAAAAATGGCACATGAAGATTGGGATGTCGATGAATTTTTGACCGGTAAACAAACGCCTGTGCTATTTGGTACGGCGTTGGGTAACTTTGGCATTAACATGGTGCTTGATGTACTCACCCAATACGCCCCAGCGCCTAAAGACCATGACACCGTCGAACGCACCGTCAAAGCCGATGAAGAAAAATTCTCCGGCTTTGTCTTTAAAATCCAAGCCAACATGGATCCAAAACACCGTGACCGTATTGCCTTTATGCGGGTGTGTTCAGGCAAGTACGAAAAAGGCATGAAAATGAAGCATGTGCGCTTGGGCAAAGAAGTACGCATTTCAGATGCCTTGACCTTTTTGGCAGGTGACCGCGAAGCGCTGGAAGAAGCGTATTCGGGCGATATCATCGGCTTACATAATCACGGCACCATCCAAATTGGCGATAGCTTTACCGAAGGCGAAACCTTAAACTTCACCGGCATTCCCCACTTTGCGCCAGAATTGTTTCGCCGTGTGGTACTCAAAGACCCACTAAAATCCAAACAACTGCAAAAAGGTCTACAGCAGCTATCAGAAGAAGGCGCCACCCAAGTATTTATGCCGCAAATCAACAATGATTTGATTTTGGGCGCGGTAGGGGTGCTACAGTTTGAAGTGGTCGCGCATCGCCTGCTTGAAGAATATAAAGTGCAATGTACCTTTGAGCCTGTGTCGATTGCGACGGTGCGCTGGGTACATTGTGATGATAAAGTGGCGTTTGAGAAGTTTAAGAAAAAAGCCCATGACCAGTTATCGGTCGATGGCGGTGGCTATTTGACCTATCTTGCCCCAAGCCGGGTTAATCTTAAATTGATGGAAGAACGTTATCCAGAAATTACCTTTAGCGCCACCCGTGAGCATTGATAACGTGATGAGCATTGATACATTGATACATTGATACATTCATCACCATAACCGCAGAAAAGCTGACAAACCCTGTCAGCTTATTTTCAACCGTAAAAGGATTTTACCCAATTTACCAAACGATAACCCAATGAGGGCAAATAATAAATATTGGTAACCTAATTACTTTAGTAAAAAGCTTAAAGTTTGGTTAAAATGTATTTATTAGCAGTTATTACTACTTTTAATACCAGTAATTTAAATTTTCTAACAACCAAAACAAGACGTGAGGATACTATGCAATTTCCTAATGGTGTAAACAAATCAAACTTAATTAAACTTGGCGTACTTGGTGCCGCTTATTATATGTTAAAAGGTCGTAACAAAACCCAGCCAACCATTGAAAATAAGGCTGGAAGCAAAGCGAATAACCCTGTACCTGCTGATAATGACAATCGCGCTGCAGATTCAACTGCCACTAAGCCTACCGTATTTACCATGGGTAAAGAGCTGGCTGCTAAAGTATTGGGTAAAAAATTCTAATAATTATCCCCTACTTATTAAGTCACGTTATTATTTAACGGCATTTGAAAACAGCCCATTAGTCCGCCATTAAACCGGTATCGACTGATGGGTTTTTTTATGGCATTACTGCTAAGAACTAAGGTTTAAAAACTAAGGTTTAAAAACTAAGGCAAGATATGAGCATATCGAGGGTGATTAAACTAACGGTTGCGGCGACAGCTTTATTGTTGCTACCTAGACGCAGTGGTCCACGGGCCGATAAAGTTACCAAGTCGCCTAAAAGTCTATCCGCTAAAAATACAGTTGAGCAGCCTATCAATAAAAATGCTGAGCAGGATAACCATAACTAAAGCAATGGCTAAAATTTTTATGTTATGGGCAAATAACAAATAAAGGTTAAATAGATGACGTTCATGGGGTGCACCGCAATTGACGGTGCCTTACAGCGAGTTAAACGGCATTGTCAAACCACAGTAGTTGAAATGATATGACTATGATAAATGATAACGCTCTCCCGTTTGATTCGCCATTAATTGATACGCATACCCATTTTGATGTGGATAGCTTCGATCATGACCGCGAAATCCAATCACAATTGGCATGGCATAATGGCGTTCATCATCTGGTTTTGATAGGTTTTTTAGCAAAGTATTTTGCACAAATGGTGGCGTGCCAACAGCAAATGCAAGGCTATGGACAGCAAGGCAAAGCCACACCTTTGGCGCATTTAGCCTTTGGTTTGCATCCTTTTTATATCACGGAGCATAAAGACAGCGATTTGCAGCAGCTAGAGCAGTATATTGAGCAATATTCACCCATTGCGATTGGGGAAATTGGGCTTGATACCTTTACTGCGCCGATGAAAACTGCGGAGAATTACGCTAGGCAGCAAGATTTTTTTGGTCAGCAGCTTGAATTGGCAAAACACTATCAACTGCCAGCGCTGCTACATATTCGCCGCGCACATGGCGATGTGATTAAGATGTTAAAAGCACAAAAATTCACCCAAGGGGGGATTGCCCATAGTTTTAGTGGCGGCATCCAAGAAGCCAAAGCGCTGGTCAATCTGGGCTTTAAAATCGGTATCACCGGGCAAGTGACCAATCCAAATGCCAAAAAACTGCGCCATACCCTTACAGAGCTTGTCAAAACCGTCGGGCTTGAGGCTATTGTGATTGAGACGGACTGCCCAGACTTTACGCCGCTGCCCTGTCATGAGACGCACGGTAGGCGCAATGTACCTGCCAATCTGCCTTACGTGCTGACAGCGTTATCAGACTTATTAAAAAAAGATCAATCACGGCTCGCCAAGCAACTGTGGCAAAATAGCTGCGCTGCGTTGCAAGTGAGCTGGGAGTATCCCATCCCAAACAAATTTAACATAAACCCTGACCAAGATTAAGATAAACCATGACACTGACAGCCGAAATGACGCCTGATATGACATTAACTGACGCGCAATACCAACGCCGTTTTGCCGGCACCCAAAAACTGTACGGTGCCGCGCAATTTAGTAAGTTTGAGAATTTGCATGCGTATGTGGTGGGCGTGGGCGGAGTGGGCTCGTGGGCAGCTGAGGGGCTGGCTCGTACAGGTGTGGGCGAGATGACATTAATTGACATGGATGTGCTAGTAGCTTCCAATGTTAATCGACAATTACCTGCTACCGATAGCAATTTTGGTAAAAGCAAAATTGAAGCCATGGCAGAACGTATCAAAGAAATCAATCCGCATATTAAATTGCATTTGATTGACGATTTTTTGAGCAAAGATAACGTACAATTATTAATACCTAATCGTGCTTTGCAATCACAGCTTAAACAATCAGGTAAACAGCTTGTGGTATTAGACTGTGTCGATGATATGAATGCCAAGCTTGCGCTTGCGCTACATTGCCGATTCAATAAATTAAAATTAATTATGGCAGGCGGCGCAGGTGGCAAGACGGATCCGACCCAAATTCAGGTGGCAGATCTTAAGGATACTTACCAAGATCCGCTACTGGCTAAAGTCAGACAGCGACTTCGCCAAGATTATGGTATCAATCGTGCGATGAAAGAAAAATTTGGTATTCGTTGTGTATTTTCATCACAGCCGCCGATTGTTGATAAGTCCTGTCAAGCAGGTGGTCTGCATTGTGGCGGCTATGGGTCAGCCGTTGCCGTGACCTCAGTGGTGGGCATGATGTTGGTGGCTGAAGCGTTAAAATAACCTCAGCGTTTAATTTTTATCACGTAGTAGGACGGTGTTAATGAGATGATATCATATCCTATAGCAAGCAATGAAAAACAGCGCCTAGCGGTATTGGATGAGTACCATATCATCCAAACAAATAAAGAAGCCGAATTTGAGCGTATTAGCGCATTGGCTAAGGCATTTTTTGGGACTAAGATTGTCGCTATTACTTTTTTGGATGCTGATATCCAGTTTTTTAAGTCAAGAATTGGTCTAAAAGAACATTCAACCAGCCGTGATGTTGCTTTTTGCAATTACACCATTACACAAAATGACACCTTTGTCACCCTTGATACTCACCAAGATACCCGATTTAAAAACAATCCTTTGGTTACCGGTTATCCTTATATTCGGTTTTATGCTGGCGCACCCATCGTGGTTCACGACAGTCAAGGTAGGGAATTTGCTTTGGGTGCGCTGTGTGTGATTGACGACCAGCCGCATCAAGATTTTGATGCCAATCAACAACGTGTGCTAGCAGATTTGGCGGCGCTGGTGAGTGATACCTTAAAATTACGGCAGCAGCGTTACCAAGCTGAGCGCGCCGATGAGGTAAAGACCGCATTTTTGGCCAATATGAGCCATGAAATTCGCACGCCGATGAATGGTATCATGGGCATGCTTGAATTGCTTGAGCAGACACCGCTTGATACGCAGCAGCAACACTATATCAAATCGATTAAAACATCCAATGAGCATCTGCTGACCATCGTCAACGATATTTTGGATTTATCCAAAGTAGAATCAGGTAAGATACGTTTTGAGAGTATCCCGGTTGATTTAGCACAGCTATGCCAAGACGTGTATCAATGCTTTTTAGCCGCTGCGCAAGACAACAGCGTGGCACTAACCTTCGATTACCCTGACAACTTGCCCAAATATGTCAACACCGATCCTGTGCGGGTGCGACAGATTTTAATGAATCTAGTCAATAACGCCATCAAATTTACCCCAAAACAGGGTAAAGTGACCATTCAAGCAATGAAAGGCTGTGATAAGCATCAAATTAAATTCAATGTGATTGATACGGGCGTTGGCATCAAACCTGAGTCGTTGGAGGTGATTTTTGATGCGTATAATCAAGCTGATAAGTTTACCCATCGTTTATATGGCGGTACAGGGCTGGGGCTATCTGTGTGCAAAGCGTTGGCAGAAGGGATGGGCGGCACGATTAAGGTAACCAGTGAAAAAAATAAAGGCTCGACCTTTACCCTATCTCTACCAATGATAGCAACTGATGAAATCAGCTATCAGCAGTGGCACCAAAGTCATGATGAAACCCCAATACAACCGCTAGAACGTCTGCCTGCCCATGTTCTGCTAGCAGAAGACAATGAGCTAAATGCCATGGTCGCGGTCAAAAGCCTAAAAAAATATGGCTATGAAGTCACCCGAGCCAAAGATGGGTTAGAGGCCGTCAATTTTTATAAAGCTGACCCTAGCAAATATCACATCATTTTGATGGATCATCAAATGCCCATCATGGATGGGGTGGAAGCCACCAAGATGCTCAAACAATCGTTCAATCAGTTGCCGCCTATCATTGCCGTGACGGCACACGCCATGCATGGGGACAAAGAAGTATATCTTAACGCGGGTATGCAAGATTACTGTACCAAGCCCTATAAGCCTGAAGCGCTCGATGTGATGATTCAGCGCTGGCTGCATCATGTCGCCAACAAGGGTTAAGGGATATCAATCACAAAAAGTGATAAGTACGCGGGCATTATCAGGGACAAGATTAGCGAGTTCTTTGATTTGACCTTCGCCAAATACCATACGCACAGGGTTGTAATATTGGAAATTATTCATGCCGATTCTTAAGAATTTGTTATTGTTAATACATTGCCACTTGTAAAAATGCAGCATGGCACTTATTAAGTAAACGTTATGCTCAAACACCGAGCTATCATAGAATAAAATAGTGAAAGCAATTGCAATAATTTGTCTAAAAAACTCGCAAATGCTTTTTAAAAACAGATGCTTTTTAAAAACAGATGCTTTTTAAAAACAAATGTTTTTTAAAACAAATGCTTGCTAAAACCTAGGGCGTGTCCCTAATTCGGAACAAAGTATTTTTAATGGCCTAAAAATGCCTAAATCTGGCAAAACCGCGTTAAATTGTTTGACAATATTCCAATATTATCTGCACAATTTGCCTTGTTTTGCTGGCGATTTAGTCTATTTTTAGCCTCATTATCCAAATAGGGACACGCCCTAGTCTTTGCGCAAGTTTCTAATAGCAGATTAACCTGTGAAAATTACGCTGTGACGACGTTTGCTAGCAACGTATATAAGTCTAAAACCCTTATAAACAAGGATGCTGCAACAATTTTTTTATCAAGTTTGTTATGACTTGAAGCTAGCAGCGTCCAATCACTCAACGAAAGATGAATTAACCATCACGAGGAATGTATGTCTTACTCCGCTCTTTTGTCACCGATTAACGTGGGCGCGATGCGCTTGCCAAACCGCGTCTTTATGGCGCCATTGACCCGTCTGCGTAGTGCTGATTTGCCAGATGGCAAAAAAGGGATTGGTGGCTTGCCAACGCCACTCATGGCAACTTATTATACCCAGCGCGCTAGCAGTGGTTTGATTATCACGGAAGCCACGGATATCTCAGCCGATGCCAAAGGCTACGCAGGTGCGCCAGGTATTTTTAGTGCTGCGCAAATTGCAGGCTGGAAAATGATTGCTGATAGCGTACATCAAGCAGGCGGTCATATCGCTATGCAGCTATGGCACACAGGGCTGGTATCGCATTATAGCTTGCGCCCACAAGGTCAGCCACCTGTATCAGCATCAGCCGTGGATTTGGGTGATGCGGTACGCACCTCGTTAAAAGATGAGGAAGGCAAAGTATACCGTGTGACTGCCACGCCAGCGCGTGAGATGACCATCGCAGAAATCAAACAAACCGTCGATGATTTTGCCAATGCCGCGCGTAATGCGATTGAAGCGGGTATGGATTTTATTGAAATCCACGGCGCACACGGCTATTTGATTCATCAATTCTTGTATGAGAGCGTCAACCAACGCAGCGATGAATACGGTGGTAGCTTAGAGAACCGTATGCGCTTTTTGACAGAAATTTTAACCGCAGTCACTAACGCCATTGGCAGTGATAAAGTGGGTATCCGTATCTCGCCACTGGGTCAATTCAATGGCGTGGATGCCGGTAGCGAAGACGATGCGTTAGCAATCATCAAACTGATTGATAGCTTTAACCTAGCCTATTTACATATTTCTGAGCCAGACTGGGCAGGTGGAAAACCCTTTACAGCAGAATTCCGTCGCCAAATTCGTGATACTTATCACGGCGTGCTTATCGGTGCTGGTGGCTATACGGCAGAAAAAGCAGACGCGCTAATTCGTGATGGCTTAATTGATGCGGTCGCTTTTGGTCGCAGTTATATCGCAAATCCAGATTTGGTTGAGCGTTTTCAGCAAAATGCGCCGCTTAATCAACCAAACCCAGCCACTTTTTATGGTGGCGATCAAGAGGGCTATACGGATTATCCTGCGTTAGCCCAATAATTGTACTAGCAAAAATAATCGTATTAGCGAATATGAAAACCCCGATTGTGTGACGACATGAGCGGGGTTTTTTATTGGGCTAATAACACAAACAAATGTTTTTTACTAAACTTATCTATCATGAAAGGTCTGCATTATGTGACCGTACGCAGCCCGTATGGCGACCAACAAGTTGAGTTTTGCGCGTATTGATTGTGTGATTAGCCAAAACTTGAAAATACCACCATTAACACCGGTGAGATGATATTGACCAAAAATCCAAAGCTCATGGCAAGCGGAACTACTTCATTTCCCCCTGAGCTTTGGATGACCGGCAAAGTAAAATCCATGGTGGTTACCCCGCCTAAACCCACCGCCGTGGTGGGGTATTTGCCAATCAGCATAGGGATAAACAGTAGCGCCGTGAACTCACGTAACAAATCATTGAGCAATGCCACACTTCCCCAAACTGCGCCATACGCATCAGTCATGATAATTCCCGACAACGAATACCAGCCATAGCCAGAGGATAGCGCTAAGCCTTGGGTGAAGGTCACATCAGGCATTATCAGTGCATACACTAAACCACCGACTGCCACACTGAGACAAAAAATCACACAGGCTTGTACGCCGCGTTTGTTAACCAATACCTGCCGCAACGTCATCCCCGAATGCGACAACTGAAAACCTACCAATAAAATCAGCAAAATCAACAAGCCCTTGATGATGCCATCAATCGGCAAATCCGTTATTGGCAGCAATTTGCCCAGTACAAAACCCAATACCACACAGCCCAACTGAACGAGACTTCCGGTGATGCTAAAACCTGCTTGGCTATGCTCATGGGGGAGGGCACGTTGCCAAGGATGCAGCCTATCAAACATCAGCAAACTGATAAAACCTGCACCTAGGGTACAAATCGCCAATACTGCCACATTGGTGCCAATAAACCCAATCTGCGCGCCTAAGTTAGCAATCTGCGACAACGAAAGACCAATAAAGGTTAAAATCACAAACACCAAGTTGGTCAGTAGCTTGTCTACCAGCGGCATGAATCTTTGCGGTAATGGCAGCAAAAACCCGACCACCAATGGGGTAAGAATCAGAACAAGGGTGATAAAGTTTTCTAACATACCGTGACGCTTCCAAACAGGGTTTAAACACAGGCTAATCGCAATATTTTGCAGTTAGCACTTGGTTTAAAAATTAAAAGTGGCTATTGTACCCATAAATGCATCAAGTTGGCGAATATTTGCCATAATGCGTGGTTTAAGCATGCAATCAATTGTTTGGTAACACATTTGTAGTATGATTGAACAAATAGTTGTGTAAGATAGTCACATCCAATCATCTTATGCGTTAGATGACTCTATTAGCCGTTAATTTTTTCAATTTGTAGGATTGTTATGAGACATTTTTATTTCGATATTGTCTTTACCATGATTGCATTGGCAATTGCAGCGTGGTGGGGTTTTTCACATGGTGGTGTTGGCACTATGATGTCGGCGCTGTTTGTCACGCTGATTTTGGCAGTGATGGAGATTTCGCTGTCGTTTGATAATGCGGTGGTCAATGCCTCGGTACTCAAAACCTGGGATAAGTTTTGGAAAATGATTTTCTTGACTGTGGGTATCCTCATCGCGGTATTTGGTATGCGTCTGGTATTCCCGATTGTCATCGTCGCGGTGACTGCCGATATGGGCATGATGGATGTCATCAACATGGCGCTTAACAACCCCAAGGAATACTCTGCCAAACTGATGGAGCATCATGCAGAGATTGCCGCATTTGGTGGGATGTTCTTGTTGCTCGTCTTTTTAAACTTCATCTTTGATGAAAAAGAAGTGATGTGGTTTGAATGGCTAGAGCGTAAATTGGCACGATTTGGCAAAGTCGATGCCATGAGCGTGTTTGTCGCCTTGGTACTATTAATGACCGCCTTATATTGGGTGGAAGACGCCAAAAAATCAGTGGTGTTAACCGCAGGGGTATTTGGTATTTTGATTTATCTAGCCACCAATGTGTTATCAAGCCTTTTAGAAGGGGCGGACGATGATGATGAATCAACCCCCGATGTGATTGAAGGCAAAGAAGTAGCGGGTGCGATTGCCAAAGGCGGTATTGCAGGCTTTTTATACCTTGAAGTACTCGATGCGTCGTTTAGTTTTGATGGGGTGATTGGCGCGTTTGCCATTACCAATGACGTGATTATCATCATGCTTGGGCTTGCCATTGGTGCGATGTTTGTGCGATCCATGACCATTTTCTTGGTAGAAAAAGGCACGCTCGATGAGTTTGTTTATCTAGAGCATGGTGCGCATTATGCGATTGGCGCGTTGGCGGTTATCATGCTATTGGCAACCGTGCATATCGAAGTGCCAGAAATCGTGACGGGTTTGATTGGGATTGCCTTTATCGTATGGGCAGTGATTAACTCTATCAGTTACCGTAAGCGCGAAGCAGCCTTGGCCAAACACTAAAAGACACTAAAGTTAAGATAATAAAGTTTATGCTTAACAGTAGCGGTATTTAGGATGCTGGCTTGCGCTTAATATCCCTTAAGCTTTTGACACATAAATATAACAGCTTAATGTAGTCGAATGGTGGACAAATTCTATCACCAAAGGTATAGTTAAAACGTGGGTTTCGGCTCACGTTTTGTTTTTTTAGGCGATTTTTTACGGTGTCTGAGGCTTTTAGTCTGGGCGCGCTTTTGGTCTAGGTGCTTGTAATCTGAGAATCAAAGGCGCAGCGCATGACAACAGACATCGATTTTCTTATTTGACTGCAAAAATTTATTACAAAGGATAAAACAATGGCAATTAGCTTAACCAAAGGTGGTAATGTTAATTTATCAAAGGAAGCACCGAATTTAACCAACATAGCCGTCGGTCTTGGCTGGAACCCACGTGCCACTGATGGGCAAGCCTTTGACTTAGACGCGGTCGCGTTTTTGGTCAATGAATCGGGTAAAGTACGGTCAGATGCAGATTTTATTTTCTTTAACAACCTAAAATCATCCGATGGCTCAGTAGAGCATACGGGTGATAACCGCACTGGTGAAGGCGATGGCGATGATGAAGTCATCAAAGTGGATTTAACTAAAGTCCCAGCCGATGTGAGCAAAGTAGTATTTTGTGCGGTGATTTATGATGGTCAAGCGCGTAACCAAAACTTTGGTCAAGTAGCAAACGCTTATATTCGCATCGTGAATACCCAAGGCGGCGCTGAAGTGGCTCGGTATGATTTGTCAGAAGACAGCAGCACCGAGACAGCAATGATTTTTGGTGAGCTTTATAAGAACAATGGCGAGTGGAAATTCCGCGCAGTTGGACAAGGTTTTGCTGGCGGTTTAGGACCATTGGCTGCGTCATATGGCGTTGCTGTTTAGTTCTTTGGCTAAAATTTTTTAACATTTTTTTAACAATGGGGTGGCATCGGCTTGCCCCTTTTTTTCAGCCTGAGCGCTTTTTTCAGCCTAAGGACTTTTTCAAACTTAGCTACTTTTATTATCATTTTTGCCAGTTATTTTATAAGGATACATTAACCTATGGCAGCGACGTTTAGTATGATTGGGACGATTGAGCCATTTTTGCATTGTAATCTCAAAAAAGGCGATTCGATTTATTGCGAATCCAATGCCATGGTCATGATGGAGTCAAATCTTGAGCTTAAAGGTCAGATGCGTGGCGGCATCATGCAAGCTTTGATGCGCCGATTTGCCAATGACGAGTCGATTTTTCAACAGCAAATTGAAGCGGTCAATGGTGAGGGTGACTGCTTACTTGCGCCCACACTTGATGGTGATATGCAAATTTTAGACGTCGGTGCCAATCAGTATACGCTCAGTGACGGTGCCTTTGTGGCAGCGACTAATGGCGTTGATTTGCGTGCCAATATCCAGCGCAATTTAGGCGGCGCTGTATTTGGGGATACCGGTGGCTTTATGGTCATGCAAACGCAAGGCCAAGGTCAGCTCGTGGTATCTGGGTTTGGTTCTTTGTTTGAGATTGATGTCACGCCTGATAAAGATGTGATTATTGATAACGGTCACGTGGTATGCTGGGATAGCCGACTGCAATATAGCCTGTCAATGGCGACCAGCCAGAAAAAAGGCTTTTTGGGCAATATCATCAATTCAGTCACGAGTGGCGAAGGCATGGTACTAAAGTTCTCAGGTCAGGGCAAAGTAGTGATTTGCTCGCGCAACCGTGATACTTACCAAGGCTGGATTCAAAGTTTACTGGGGTCAAACTCAGGCGGACGCGGTGGCAATGAAGGTATTTTGGGCGGTTTGTTATAGTCAGTTTCTGCTAAACCGTTATTAACCTCTTAAAACATAGCTTAAAACATAGCTAGATAGAATAGTAAAAAAATAAAATAAGGAAACCAACATGGCAGTGAATTTATCAAAAGGTCAAAAAATCTCGCTAGAAAAAGAAGCAGGTGGGGCACTTAGCCAAATCAAAATGGGTCTGGGTTGGGATGTCGGTGCTGCGCCGCAAAAATTAGGTGGATTTTTGGGTGGCTTGTTTGGCGGTGGTGGCAGCGCAGGCGGCAGCATTGACTTGGATGCGTCGTGTATCATGCTTGATGCCAACAAACAAATGGTGGATGCGATTTGGTTTGGACAATTGCAGTCAAAAGACAGTAGCATACAACACACAGGCGATAATCGCACTGGTGCTGGTGATGGCGATGACGAAGTGATTAATGTTAATTTATCTCGTATCCCTGACCATGTGCAAGCCTTGGTTTTTACTGTCAATAGCTTTACGGGTCAAACTTTTGCCACGGTCAATAATGCGTTTTGTCGTTTGGTGAATGCCAGCAATAATAGTGAAGTTGCCCGTTATGATTTGTCAGCCCAAGGCAGTCATACCGCGCTGATTTTGGCAAAAATTTATCGCCATAACGGTGAGTGGAAAATGCATGCTATTGGTGAAACTGCGTCAGGTCGTACCTTTCATGATTTGATGCCTGCGATTTTACCGCACGTGTAACCGCGCTTTTTAATGTGCAGCCATAAAGAAAGCCCTGTGATACGCAGGGTTTTTTATTTTGACAGCTATTTTTGATAAGTTTGTGTGGATTTTGCGTTGGTGGGTTTTGCATGCGGTGTGGGTTTGCTAAAATAGCGGCGATTTAGTTTTGCACTGTTGAATTTTACAGTCAGTTTTTTCAAAGTCATTTTTTTTAAGTCATTTTTTTAAGTCACTTTAGCGAAGCGACTCAAATAATTTTATGACGACAACCCACCGCTACAAAGGAATCCAACACCATGCCATTTAATCGTTTACAGCCGATTTTGATAGCAAGCTTGCTGCCGCTGCTGGTTTTTACTTGGTTTAGCCGTGACTACATTGGGCAGATTGATTTTTGGTTGTTGTGGCTAGTGGCGATGACCTTGGTCGGGTTACCATTGGTGTTTGCAGAGATTGGTTTGGCGCATCGTAGTGGTACGTCACCGCTGGTCGGTCTGCCCATACTGACCCGTGAAGCTGACGTGTCAACGGTCTGGCGCGGGTTTGGTTGGCTGACGATTGTGCTGCTGATGGCGGTTGTGGGGCATTTACTAGCAAGTAGTGGCGAGATTATCCATCCGCTGGTGAGCAATATTGCTCTGCCTGCCTTGTTAGCCATCATGGTGCTGATAGTGATTGGTTTGAGTTTTATCAAGCATTTGGCAGGTTGGTTGGCGGTCGGTTTTGCCGTTGCCGCGTTGGTGGTCAATGTCATGCAGGGTGGGTTTGTGGCGTGGCAGATGACAGCCACCTCCTTGACGGAGTGGGCGGGGGCGGTCGTGTTGGCGCTGGTCTGTGTTGGCGCAGGTACAGGATTATACTGGCATGCGCGCACCCACCAAATGCTCACGATGAACACTACGGCGACAGATCAAGTACGCGAATCCGCGAGTCGGTATGTATTACCGGTGTGGAGTTTTCAGTTACTAGCGGGTGCGCTGATTGCCATGACTTTATCGCCAAACAGCGCGATGGCGGCAGTGCTGAATGCATTGGCGATGCTGGCAGGGGCAGCGTATTTACTGCATATCTTGACCCATCAAGTGTCATTACGCTGGCAACAACAGCAATTTAACTTTTTGGCATTGGTGGTATTGGCGGTGCTTAGTCTTGCGCTAACCATGGTGCCAACTGCTTGGCTCAATCAGCTAATTATTGTAATAAGTTTAGTCACGGCGGTATGGCTAGCCGTATTTGCAGGGTGGCAAATGAAAATCAGCCATTTGCGCAAATCATTGAATTTTAGCTCAGAAGGCTTATATAACCTTTGGCGCATTGCGGTGCGTATTATTGTGCCATTGGCGGTGATTTTGGCGATGGTGGGGTGGGTGCTAGGATTGGCAAAATGATTACTGTTGATATAGCCTTTGCGCCTGATAGCCAAACACAGTTGCGGTTAACCCTGCAACTTGCCGATAATAGCCGCGTGATTGATGCAGTCAATGCCACAGGTTGGCAACAGCAGTATCCGCAGATTTTTAGCTATAGTGTCGGTGTTTTTTCCCATAAATTAGACTGGCAAAGTGCGATCAACACAGGCGATAGAATCGAAATCTATCGCCCTTTGACCATCGACCCGCAAAACAAACGCAAATTACTGTCCAAAAAATCCAACCGATGAGGGTGTGAGTCGGTATTATTGTGTATCTCACAAAAAAAGCCAATCACAGCATCACGGCAATGATTGGCTTTTTTAGTCAAAAAAACTTACTGAGTCACCGCTGGGCGCTCGATACGGGTGACAATACCATTTTGGTCAAAATAAATTTTGGCGTATTGTTGGGCGTTATGAATCGCTGGCTTGTTGGCGCGTTTGGCGTTAGTACCTGGGGTAAAATCATACAGGTAATCCCAACGTACTGGATTTAGGGTGTCTCTAAAGGTTGGGCTACCTAGTATATACAGCACTTGATTGGCATTCATACCCACTTGCACTTGGCTTAATTTGTCTTCATGAATCGGCTTGCCTTGTGGGATATCGATTTTGTACACGCTAAACCATGAGCAACCTGGTAATACGCTGACGCTGCTAATTACGGCAACCAAAGGCAGGACTGCCAGTTTTTTTGATAGTGTTGTGATAGATGTCATTTGTCAAACCGCTTTGAGATGGTGAACGATAAAATTTACGACTTATCATACGTGATTTGGGTTTTTTTGCCTACCTATTGACCGCAAAATTTAAATTATTTTACATACAGTTAATGTTTGGGTGTAAAACGCCGCGGTGTTTTGGTATTTGGCGTTCTAGTGGTTGGCGTACTTTGTCTATAGTCTGCATTCGCCCGTTATCTTTCAACGGGCGCTTTTGCCAGTGATGTCACGTTTTTTTACTGTGGGATTTTATCGAATTTGTTATTATAGTTATAATTTTCAGTTTATAAGCGACACCTGATAGGGTGTAAGGATTTATATGTCGTCTTTTACCAACCAAGATTTGCGTCGTGCCGGTTTGAAAGTCACGTTACCGCGTTTGAAAATTTTAGAATTATTAGAAAAGTCCGAATCCCATCACATGAGCGCGGAAGATGTGTATAAAGCCTTGATGGAGCACGGTGAAGACGTGGGGCTTGCGACTGTTTACCGCGTGTTAACCCAGTTTGAACAAGCGGGGATTGTCGAGCGTCACAATTTTGAAAACAACTTGTCGGTATTTGAAATCGCCAAAGATGAGCACCATGACCACTTGGTATGTGACCAATGCGGCAAAATCATTGAATTTCACAATGAAGAAATCGAAGCGCTGCAAGAAAAAGTCGCCAAAGACTTTGGCTTTACCCTATCAGGGCATTCGCTGGTACTATATGGAATTTGTGATAATAAAGACTGCCAAAATTCAGTAAAACGCTAATGCCTTGGCGCCTTAATAGATGAATAGGTTAAAAAATCTCACTTGCAAAAATCAGTCACAAAAATCAATTAAAAAAGCGGCTAGATAAATTTTATTTAGCCGTTTTTTTTGCCCGTCGTCTATTTTCTATTGTTTATTGAATGCTATGATGCGGTTTTAGTTCTGATAGTTTAAAGCCAGCGATTAGTAGCGCTGCGCCATACACCACAGCGCCCAACACACACAGCGCTAATAGCGCAACAATACGAATACCTTGATGCGCGGTAACCGGGAAAAAATGAATACCAGCAGCAAGTGCCAATCCCATTGCGCCATTTGCGATGGCAAAGATAACCGCTAATCGTCGCCAAGCCGCACCAAACCGGTAAATACCTTGGGTATGTAAATAAAAATATAACAGCGCCGCATTGATAAAAGACGCCAGTGTGTTGGCAAGCCCTAGCCCGGCGTGGGGTGCGATTTGCCACTTTTTAAATAACCCAGCCAGTACCAGGCTTAGCACGACATTGGCAATCACGCTAATCACACCGACTTTGACAGGGGTGCGACTGTCATGACGGGCAAAAAAAGCCGGGGCAAATATTTTAATCAGCATAAATGCCAAAATCCCACCCGACAAGCACTGTAGCGCAAGCCCACTCATCATGGCATCTTGCCGCACAAATTCCCCATGTTCAAACAGGGATATCATAAGCACATTACTAATCATGCCAAGCGCGATGGATGCAGGTACACCGACCAACACCGTCAATCGCGTCGCCCAATCTAGGGTGTGTCCAAATTGTTGATGGTCGTCGCTTGCGATACTTTTGGATAGACTGGGCAAAATCACCGTGCCAATCGCCACCCCAATCAGTCCTAGTGGCAGCTCACTCATCCGCTCTGCGGTGTACAGCCAAGAGACCGAGCCATCGACCATGGTTGAAGCCAGCACCGTGTTGACCAGCATATTGATTTGGGTGACCGAGACCCCAAACAGCGCAGGGAGCATGAGTTTTAAAATCCGTCGCACGCCAGGATGACGAAAGCTAACCTTTGGCATCACCAGCAGCTGATGGCTGTGCAATTGCGGTAATTGAATCAATAGCTGCAGCAAACCTGCCACCGCAACTGCATAACCGATTGCCAAAATTGGCTTGGCAAGCAGCGGCGCTACCCAAATCGCGCCCGCAATCATACACACATTTAAAAGCACCGGTGCAAAGGCAGGCAAGGCAAACCGCCCCACGCTTTGCAAAATACTACTAGCAAACGCAGTCATGGCGATAAATAACAAATAAGGAAAAGTGATACGAAGTAGCTCAACTGCCGTTACAAATTTGCTAGGCTCATGCAGATAACCGACCGCAAACACAGCAATCACGGCAGGCGCGAAAATGACTATCACGGCGGTTAAGCCTGATAGAATCAACAATAACGTACCTGCCACCCGACTGATAAGAATTTGAATGCTGAGCAAGGCTTTTTTGCTATCGGTCATGTCGTTATTTTGGGCTTGGTGCTGATAATCGGATAGTACAGGGACAAAAGCTTGGGCAAAAGCGCCTTCAGCGAACAGCCGCCGCAAAAAATTGGGCAATTTGAATGCCACCAAAAACGCATCCATCATGCCACCCGTACCAAACACGCTCATCAATACCATGTCGCGAATCATGCCCAAGATACGTGAAAATAAGGTAAAAAAACTAATAATAGCGGTGGATTTGATAAGTTTTGACATGAAAGAATCACTGCAAGTTTTGCCGAGAAGTGGGTGTGCTAATTGAATTTTGTAGTTTGATTTGGGCGCTATTATCTTACAAAGTTTTTATCTTGCAAAATTGTCATCTTACAAAATCGTTATCCTACAAAATTGCCATACGATAAATTTTTGAAAGTCATCTAACGGCATTTAATGGTTGATTTCACTTCTATTGACCATTTTTCTTAGTTTCACCCAATCAAAATACAGCCCCGGGTCGGACTTGCGACCGCGCGCGATATCGCTATGACCGGCTAGATGATTAATGGTTTTGGGATAAGCTTGATAAATCGCGGCAATCACGCCACTTAACGCTTGGTATTGCCTATCATCAAACTCGCTATAATCATCACCCTCCAGCTCAATCCCAATCGAATAGTCATTGCAGTTTGGCACGCCCAAATAACTAGATTTGCCAGCATGCCAAGCCCGCTCATCAAAGCTCACAAACTGCGTGACCCTACCATCGCGCTCAATAAACAAATGCGCGGAGACCTGCTGCTGATAGATGGTTGCAAAATACGGATGAGCTTTAGGGTCTAACTGATTTTGAAAAAATGCACGAACAAAATGCTCGCCTTGGTCATTTTTTACACCAAATTCACTGGGCGGCAAGCTGATGTTATGAATCACAATCAGGTGAATATCGTTAGGGTCGGGGCGTTGTCCAAAATTGGGTGACGCCACAAACTCGCATGGGCTTAACAAACCCTGCTCAATGCTAAATCCCGACATAACTATACCCCGCCCAATCATCCAAATGGTGTTTAAAATAGTTGGTAAAACGCTACTCAATGCTGTGGCTAATTTAGCATAAAATTGGTCTTATCTTCACCTTAACCGAAAGACACAGTTAAAAAAAAGCAATTTGGAAAAAAAATGGTATGCTATCGCTAAGCTGACAACAAGGGTAGGACATCTGATGGATACGATTATAGCGGCGTTGATACTGGCAGTGGTGGGAGCGCTTTATAAAATTTTTGTCCAACAAAAAGCAATTACCCGACTTGAATCCAAGCTCGACAACCTGCAAAAACAACTCGCTGACGTTATGGCAACTGTGTATATCCTAAGCAGCGAGGCAAAGCCATCATCTACCCAGCAATCGGCAAGCGATATTCGCCAAAATCAGCCTGTCACTAAACCTATTACTGACCCTATCACTCAGTCCATCAGTCAAGCTCCAGTCTCAGCGCCCCTTCCAGTGCCACTCCCAACATTAAACTCTTTGCCAATGGCGAATACGCTTGACGCTTCGACTAGTTCAGCTCCGCCAACGGCAACGCCGCCGTCAGTGAATGACGCAGCCCCACCGCATAAACCTAGCGTATCACAGCCATCATCTCCTTCTTTAAAAGATGATGAAAGCGCTACCAATATTGTGACATCGCTTTGGGCAAGTGCCACCCAATGGTTTTTTGGGGAGAACTTGGTGGTGCGTGTGGGTGCACTGGTATTGCTAGTAGGCGTGGTGTTATTACTCAAACTTGCCAGCCAATATATTGAGGTATCGATGCCTGTGCGCATGGCGCTGGTAGCGTTAGGTGGCTTGGTAATAACGGTAGTCGGTTATCGCACCACTGCCAAAAAACGCAGTTATGGGTTGACTTTGCAAGGTGTCGGCTTTGCGGTGATTTATTTGACGGTGTTTGCAAGTTTTAAATTGTATGGACTACTACCATCAACCTTAACCTTCGGCGTGCTTGCGTTACTGGCAGGGTTAACAGTGATGTTTTCGGTGTGGCAAAATGCGCTGCCGCTTGCGGTCTTGGCATTCGGTGGGGCGTTTTTTGCGCCGATACTGGTCAGCCGACCTGACGGTAGTGTGGTGATGTTATTTAGTTATTATTTATTACTCAATATAGCGGTTGCGGTGATTGCCCATTATCGCACTTGGAAATTGCTCAATGCGCTCAGCCTAGCAGTGACCTTTGGGCTTGCTTATGTGTGGGGATTTCGTGCATTTAGTGCCAATAGTGCAGGCTGGCTGTCATTACGCTGGCAACTGCTGGGGTTATTGGTTGGGCACATGGCGCTGTATTTGTTTATTGCAGTTAGATACTCTCAGCAGGTCGTGAGCTATAACCAAACGCTGCTACAAATGAACAGGGGGTTAGCCAAACGCCCGATTCTATCGATAGATTCAGGCTTGTTGTTTGGTACAGCGTTACTAGGGTTTGGGCTGATGGCAAGCTTGCTCAATGATTTGCCTTATCATCTGGCCTTTGCGAGCAGTGCGTTATCGGCTATTTATTTGAATTTAGGACTGTGGCTGCTCAAACATCATCGCCGTAGCATCGCAGGCGACCCACAAGCCAACAACCAATTTGATAACAGCTTTGAGCTACTTATTGAAGCCAGCCTTGCACTCGGCTGTGGGTTTTTGGCTTTGGTGATACCACTGGCGCTATCAGCCAAATGGATTAGTATCGGTTGGGCAGTGCAAGGTGCTGCATTGGTGTGGCTCGGTGCGCGTACCCAAAGACGCTGGACGGTATATTTTGGGTTGGCATTGCAAGGCTTTAGTATCGTGTTATTGGTGGGCTTTGATACCCTCATGCGGCATTGGTATGGGCTACTGGATCAATTATCTGTCCCGCACCAAATGTCTATAGTGGCTGCTTCATCCACCTTGCCACTGACCGTATTGACAGCGTGTGTGCTGCTGTCTGCTTTTATTTTGCGTCATGGTAGGGGCAATATCGCGGCAGCCACACCCCAAACGGCAGCCACACTCCAAGCTAAAGCCCAGCCTCAAACTCAGCCTCAAACTCAACCTGCGGCAGTCAAAACCACGCCTAAAAGGGTTCAACAAATTGCTGATAATGCCAGTCACAGCTTTGTTACCACCGCGCTTGTGGTTGTTGGGTTTGTGCTGTATCTGTCGGCGATTTTATCCGCTGACCCCTTTTGGAACAACGGTGGCAAAACCACCAGTATCAAACTTGCCGTGGCTATGGCGGTATTTTTAATTGTGGGACAGCTGATTCATCAGCGTTTTGTTTGGCGCAGTATGCGTAAGGTGAGTCGCTTGATTTTACCGTTTGCGATGATAAGTTGGGTGCTAGTCTGTCTCACCCACGTTAAGGTCGAGACGGTTGTAGACTTAAACGATTATCACATCAAAGCATTTAGCGGGTTGGGGCGTTATTTGCTCGCCATGCTCGGCTGTTTAGCCATCGCAAAATTGCTAGGCGCGTGGCTGCTTAGTCGCTGGCACCGCGACCGACTCGATACAAGATTTGACGCGCTCGTTTGGTTTTTGGTACTGATTGCCATGCTAACTTGGATGCTGCAACAAGTGCCATTTAACTATTGGCAGCATGCCCAAGAGCTTCGAGCCATTATCACTATTTTACCGACCGTGCTGGCTGTGCTTGGTTTGATGAGTTTGTTGTTGCTGCCAAGATTGCAGGCGCTTGGTGGTCGTTTGCTTGGTTGGTTAGAGGTTGATACGCTACTGAAACACAGCGCTTATATTTTGGTACCGATGACCTTTATTTGGAGTTTATCTGCCAATTTCTCGTTAGACGGTCAGCTATTGGGTGTTTATCTGCCCCTGCTCAATCCGCTGGATTTGACCTTAATCAGCATTTTAATGTACCAATCTTATGTGGCACTCAAAGTTGATAGCAACTATCGTACTATCGTTTCGGTGGCTTGCGGTCTAGGGGCATTTGTGACAGTCAGCAGTATGTTGGTGCGTGGGTTTGCCAGCGTTTGGGGCACGCCGACGTGGGAACATGGTGCTTGGTCAGTCAGTATGGTACAGACGGGGCTGACTATCTTATGGACCGTAATTGCGATGGTATTGATGTTTTTGGCAAACAAAAAAGCCATTCGCTTGGTATGGTTTGCCGGTATCGCATTATTGACCATTGTGGTTGCCAAGTTGGTATTGATTGATATGTCGAATACCAGTGCGGTACTGCGTGTGGTGTCTTTTATCGGGGCAGGCTTGTTGATGCTAGTCATTGGCTATCTTGCACCCTTACCGCCTAAGTCAAGTAAACCTAAGGCAGGTAAACTCAAGTCAGATAAACTTAAGTAAGACAAACCCAATGCAGCCAAAAAAAGATAAGTAGACCCCTGCTAAAGCTCGTGAATAACGTGGGTTATTTTTCGTATTTACGGCAGGCGGGCTTAGCTAAATGCACAAAGACTTGCTGCCTAATTGTCTTTAAATTGTAACATCTGGCTAGAATTTATCCAAAATATCGGTTCTCTTGTTAGTGGTTTGTAGCACGGTATAGAAGTTTTGAATGGGTATTGTTAATATCTTTATAGGGCAAAGTGCAACAGCAATTAAAGTATAAATCTAATTACTATCAATAAGTTAGAAAAACACTTATCGCGTTTCTAACATAAAAAATTAATGTTGTTACTGTCTACTGATGCTTACAATGCGAGGCCATGGTTTTTTTAAATTTTTTTAGATTAACTGCAACTGATGGCTTTATGTTGATACCCAAACACACGCTACGCTGCTTCTTGGGATGATTAATCTGGTAGGTCGGGGTTTTGTCAATGTGCTTCGCAATTTGCTAAGTTATAAAGCAACATAAATTATCAAGTAGCTATGCAGCTAAAATGAAGTAACAATGAAGCTAAAATGAAAAACAATAAGCACTGTCACGTAAGATTAGCCAAACACCGCGCCTGTATTTTATCGGCAACCTTATTTTCGCCGCTATTGTTGATAGCTATCATTTACACACAAGCAGATGCCCAAAATCCCACGCAAACGGCATCCATCACTGTTGCTTCGCAAAAAACCAACACGACCACGGTAGCGCCCGCCATCGTTGACAATTCAGAGCAAGAGCATGACACTGACAGTATCAACTATGGCTTTGAGGCATTGCAAAATAGCTTTGCAATCGATATTGATTTACCGGTCGAAAACCTAGATGACAACCCTAACAGTGCCCAACTGGTAAAATTTTCGTCGTTAACGCCCAGTTTGTTAGCTTTAATCATGCAGCAAAATGGGGCAACTATTAGCGATAAACAAAATTACCGCTTGATTGATGCCAAAGGTCATATTATGCCGATGGCGATTCGCCCGGTCAGTAAACAATCATCCGTCAATCAAGTATTGCAAGTAGTGAGCGTGGAGACGGATAACCCCAATGCGGTGGAAAAATTACGCCATGCGTTGACCGTACAGCTTGATAACCCAGACAACCAACAATCGATTAACATTGACCTTAGTAATTTACCTTCAAACCCAGTCGCCGCTGTTACCAATAGCCCAGTCAGAACTTGGTGGTTAACCAATCCCAACTTTGCCAAAAATCAATCTACTTTATCAACCGCGCAAGCAGTCAATCTTTGGCTAAAATTTTTACCCGTGAATTCAGCCCAGCCCAGCAAGCGCCCACTACAACTGCAAATTTATGGCAGTGATGACTTGCAAAGCTGGCAGATGGTCAGCCAAACGGTGGTCAGCCCTTTTGACTCTAGCCAACGTGGTCAACCTAGCCAGGCTACTCAACATAGCCAAATGGTAGCGCCGCAAGCTGACGGTACCAATCAGCCGATAGCGACAGGCAATGCTATTGCCATCGAGCCGCAGCAAACCAATTATCGGTATTGGCAAGTGGTGGCAAATCAGCCTATCAATCTTGAGGCAGCAAGCTTAAATCGCATGGTGAGTGAGGCAAGTTTCTTCTTGACCCGCGCCAATTTTTCAAAAACCAAAGATAACGCCAACCAATGGCGGCTTAGCCTTGCTCAACCCATGTTGACCACAGGGGTGAGTTTTTTTGTCCCCGAAAATCAGCTGTGGCAAGTGAGCATCAACGTACCTGAGCAAGAAGCCAATCAATTGGCTAAAATCAACAAGACCGCTAATGTAAGTGAGGATAAAACTCTAGCCAATTCACAAATTGATAAAAACCATACCACGGTCAGTTGGCAACCCACGTTGACCAAGTCGCTGCAATTGGGCGGTCAAATGCAGCAAGATGATTTACCAGTTGATCTGTTAACGCCCATGTATGAGATGTACTTTTTAGCACAAGGCACAGCGCCTTACCGACTGGTGATTAACGAGCCAGGTGTATTACAACAACCCAATATCACTCTCTCCAACCAACAACTAACCAGCCTCGGCAATACCGTTGAAGGACAAATGCAAAATATCGAGGCATTGAACAATCCCAACGCGTCATTTGAACGCTACAAAAAATGGGCACTGTGGGGTGTGCTCGCCGCGATTGTAGCGGCTTTGGCGTTGATTGCCCTGCGTTTATATCAACAAACTACTACCCAAGCCCCCAAAGAATAAGCGATAATACAATCAAACATACTTCATCGAAAATACCCCATCAAAAATAAGGGATTATTTGCATGCCTGCTGCTAGCCAAACCATTAGTGACACCTCGACCACCGCGCCGCACATTAGCTCACTACTACGTATTGAAATCGCCAAACAAGTCGCACTTGCGCTGCAAGAAGACATCGCGACTGGGGATATTAATGCCCAGTTAATACCTGACACACAGCGCGATACGGCAACGATTATTTGTCGTGAACCGATGGTAGTCGCGGGCAAGGCATGGGTGGATGAAGTATTTCGCCAGCTTGACCCCAACATGCAGCTTGATTGGGCAGTCAAAGACGGTGATGCTGTGGCAGCCAATCAAGTTTTGGTGACGCTCATCGGTAACACCCGGGCACTGCTGACGGGTGAACGTACCGCGCTCAATTTTTTACAGACTTTATCATCCACTGCCACTGTGGTTGCCAACCATGTGGCGGTTATCGCAGAACTACCGACCAAATTGTTAGACACGCGTAAAACCTTGCCAATGCTACGCCATGCGCAAAAATACGCCATGCTATGTGGCGGCGGCAATAATCACCGTATCGGGCTATACGATGCCTTTTTGATAAAAGAAAACCATATCATGGCGTGTGGCGGTATCGCCCAAGCAGTCAGTCAGGCGCGTCAGATTGCCAATAAGCCAGTGGAAGTTGAAGTAGAAAATTTTGATGAGTTGCATCAAGCCATCGCTGCCAATGCCGATATCGTGATGCTCGATAATTTTACCATTGAAGAAACCCAAAAAGCGGTCGAGCTAGTTGCTAGTCTTGGCAAGCCTTGCCAGCTTGAAGCTTCAGGCGATATTAGTCTTACCAATCTACGCCAAGTGGCAGAAACCGGGGTGGATTTTATCTCAATGGGCGCATTGACGAAGCATATTAAAGCCATTGATTTATCGATGCGTTTTCAACAATAAATCGGTTAAAAATACATCGATTAAAAATAGTCAGCTTTTTTAATGCCATTCACGATAGGTCATAGCATGATGCAAACCATTTTAATGATTGGACTGGGCAAAATTGGTTTACCTGTTGCTAAGCAATTAGCGGCGCAGGGGCATTGCGTGATTGGTGTCAGCCGCTCCACGCCTACAGATTTGGCTTTCTGCAGCCCCGTGACAGCCAAGCTGCCGCCCGATAATGATAATCTATATCAGGAAAATCTACATTTTGTTGCCAGTGATGCGCGCACGTTAGCCATTGCGCAGCTAAGTCAATGGTCAAGCCAAATTAGCCAAATCTGTATCATTGTCAGTCCAGATACCGTGTCGCTACAAGGTTACCGTGACAGTTATTATGCGATTGCCGAGCATGTGGTGCGATTGGGTGACCATCTGCCAAACCTCAAGCGTGTGATATTTATTTCTTCGACAGGCGTTTACGGACAAAACGCGGGCGAAATCATTGATATCAATACGCCTGTGTTCGCGCCAGCGAGTGCAACGTCTCAAGTGATTTTGCAGACTGAGCAGTTGTTGCAGCAGCACTTTGAAGATAAGAGCGTTATCATTCGCCCAAGTGGGATTTATGGGCAGTCACGACTGCGTCTACTGACCATGGCAAAACAGTTAGCAGCGCAGTCGCCAAATAGGGCGAGCGATTATCCGAGTAACACATGGACTAATCGTATTATGGATACAGATTTAGTCAGCATCATTGTCACTGTCATCAATGCAGGTGAAACCGTGCCAGTTTACTTGGCGACAGATAACGCGCCAGTCCCGCTCTATACTGTGCTAAACTATTTGGCGACTGCACAGGGCTTGAGCTTATCGCTGCCCTGTATGGAGCCAACAACGGGCAAACGCATTATCACTAACTTGCCAGCTACTTGGCTCAACTACCCAGATTGGCAGTCAGGCTATCAGTATATTTTGTCGAGTTTAGGCGAATAGTGATGGGTGGTGGGTTTCAACAAAAATTTTTCATCATTTATCTATCAGTGATTTTATAGCCGTGTATGCCATGACTTATTCCAACACCGAGCGCCACGCCGCAAAAAACCAAGTGGTTAAAGACAGAGACCAGCTACGCCATCCCAATGTGATGACTGAGGCAGAAAGATTGGCTTTGCCCGATCCTTGTCGCCCGATTGACAAGCGCGTCATACCCGCCCGTCACACCATTGACGTCTATATGCAAAAACCGCTTTCATTGCCAGTGGCGGATACTAACAACAACACCGCTAGTGGAAAAGACGTTGCCAAGCCCCACCCAACGAAGGATAACACAACAAAAATCGCTAAAAAAAATCCGCAAAGTCATCAATCTGACATGCTAGAGCAGTTACTATCTGAGCAAAGCATTGAGATGCGGCACTTTATCCAGCAGCAGCAACAGCAGGCAAATAGCAGCCAAAGCAAACACCCGTCATTGCATTTACCGCTGTCTTTGTTGCCGCAGCTCGTCAATGACAGCAGTGTTTCACTGATGAAAGAGGTGATGGGTCAATACCCACATTTAGCGAGTATGAATACGCTTACAACATCCTTCTCACAGCAGACAGTGCAAAATCTCTGCGCACATCAAGCCAACGATGCCCCCAGCACACAGTCTGACGCCACCTATAACCAAGCGTTACTCAATATCGAAACCAAACTGTATCTGATGGGACAAATGTACCATCTTGTGCTTTGTGTATTTTTGCTATGCCAATGCAAATCACGCAAATCACTCAACCCACAAATCACCTTGCAAGACTTGGCTGATGCTATCAATCAATACATCGAGGCGCATCGCACCCAATTGCATTTTTTGACCCGGCATAACGATTTATATATCGAGCCGACACATGTTGCACTCGCTGCCCTTGCCATGGATTGGCAAGTGGGTAAGCAAACAGCCATCAGCAAACGTACGATTACCATTAGCTCGCAAAACCCAATCACAGGCGGCTAATGGTATTTTTTAACTTGTTCTTTTTTGGAGTCGCGTATGTCGCAATTATCTCAAGCCCAAGCATCTCAAACCCCATCCTCTCAAACCCAAGCCGCTCACGCACCGCAGTTTATTCCCCAGCATTTTATTGAAGTGGCACTCAAAAACAATGTATTAAAATTTGGCGAATTTACCCTAAAATCAGGTCGTATAAGCCCGTATTTTTTTAACGCAGGTTTGTTATCAACCGGTGAGCTATTATCGGTGTTGGCAAATGGGTATGCGGATGCCCTTGCCAAGCAGCTACAATCTACCGAAAGTAGCGATTTGGTGATTTTTGGGGCAGCATATAAAGGTATTCCGTTTGTGGCGGCGACCGCGCAAGCACTGTGGAACAATCACCAAATCAATGCCGATTGGGGCTACAACCGCAAAGAAGCCAAAGACCACGGGGAAGGCGGTATGCTGGTTGGAGCCGATCTCAAAGGCAAATCAGTTTGGGTGATTGATGATGTGATGACCGCGGGTACAGCGATGCGCGAAGTCGTTGTGCTACTAGAAAAATCAGACGCCAAAGTCGCGGGGATTATCGTTGCGCTGGATCGTAAAGAAAAAGGTCAAAGCGAACAATCTGCCATTCAAGAATTGGCACAAAGCCTCAATGTACCGGTACTTGCCTTGGTCACGATGGATGACATTACCGAGTATGTCGCCAAAAATGGCACGCAGGAGGAACTTGCCAAAATGCAAGCTTACCGCGAGCAATACGGCGTTCAATAAGCGGCTGCTATCACCCAACCCCGCTAACGATAGATTGTTTTTAATTAACCATTGAAGAGGACGGCTATGTTGACAAAAGCCTTGCCCACCACACTAATAACTGCACACCTTTTACGTGTTGGCACTGCACTTACCTTATCGGCAATATTATTTGCGCTTGCAGGTTGTAGTAGTATCAATGAACTGATGGCAGAGGGTAGCAAACCGCCTGCGATTGTCAATGTGGCAACTGACCAACAGCCGTTTTATGATGCTTTAAATAGCCTTATCTTGCCGCCAAAATCGCCACAAGCTGCGCCACAAGGCATTGCCGATGGTCCTTATAATGGCGTGATGCCAGAAGGCGAGCAATTTACCACCTTTGTGAAAAACGGTTACTTCGATGAATTTTTGGCGGTGTACTACCCAAACTTTGTGACCCAGCTTCGCACCGACTTGGTTAACGGTTTATATAATGGTTGGGTGACATATCGATTCTCCGATAGCCGTATCAAACAAAAAGTATTGTTCCGCCAAGGTGCAGTACAAGAAGCGATTGTTTACAGCCAAGCGGGAAATCCTGAATACCATTTTTGGTTTACCAATGAACAACCGACCAGCGGTATGCGCTATGATAATAATGGCAATGCGGTCGAATCGATGTTTTAATAGCAAAACGAACAATTGATAAAAATTGAACAAGCATACTAACAAGGATCATAATGAAACCACTGAATTTTCTGATCGTCATGGACGATATCCACACCATCAACTACAAAAAAGACACCACGCTTGCGATGCTGTGGGCGATTGCAGATCGTGGTCACACAGCGCATTATTGCCAAATTCACGATTTGTGGCTCGATAATGGCGCATTGCAAATTGATAGCCAATCGCTCAAAACGTCTAAAGACCCTGCACATTTTTATGAGCTGGGTGAAAAAACCACGCAGCCTGCTAGCGAATTTGATGTCATCTTGATGCGTAAAGACCCGCCGTTTGACATGCGGTTTTTGTATAGCCTGTACTTGCTAGAATACGCTCAGCGAGCAGGTGTATTGGTGGTCAACAACCCAGCAAGCGTACGTGACTGTAACGAAAAACTGTTTGCAACGCAATTCCCTGAGCTGATGACACCGACGATTGTGACCAACAAACAAACCCATATCCGTGATTTTATCAAAACCCACCAAGATGTCATCGTCAAACCGCTTGATGGCATGGGGGGAATGGGTATTTTTCGTCTGACCGCCGATAGCCCTAATATCGGTTCAACCCTTGAGATGCTAACCCAGCTTGAAAGCTTGCCTGTGATGGCGCAAAAATACTTGCCTGAAATCAAGGACGGCGATAAACGCATTTTAATTGTCGGTGGTAAGCCCGTGGATTATTGCTTGGCGCGTATCCCAAGCCAAGGCGAAACGCGCGGTAATCTAGCCGCAGGTGGTCGTGGGGTCGCCATGCCACTGTCAGCGCAAGAGCGCCAAGTTGCCGAGCAAGTGGCGCCTGTGCTACTACAAAAAGGCTTGTACTTTGTCGGACTCGATGTGATTGGTGGTAAAGTGACAGAGATTAACGTGACTAGCCCCACCTGCGTGCGTGAGATTGACGACCAATGCGGCACGCATATCGCAGAAGATTTTATTGCGTTTATTGAATCGCATATTGAAACGCAAATTCACTAGCTGTCATTGTCAAAGCAAAATAAAAAACCCAGTCATTGACTGGGTTTTTTATATCATCGCTTGGCAGGGTATTAAGCTTTAAACGCCAAATAACCCACCGCAGCACTGTAGCCATCTTTGAAGTTTTGGTTAATGAGCGGGCGAACTGCTGTCTCAACGGCGGGGACAAATGTCATATCACCTGGGTGTTGGAAGTTTGACATGATATAGGTATAGCCATTGACTTCATCAACCGCGTGTAGACCCGTTGACTCAGCGCCCGCTGGTGTTGACAGGATGCGCGCTAATTTTTTGGTATCAACATTGTATGCCCAAAGATAGTTGTTAACGTGGTAACCAGAGTCTTCACCGATAAATAAGGTACGCATTTTTTCAGAGAATTTTAGGTTATCGGGGCAAGAGATTTTGTCAATGTTTGACGTGTTACCGAGCGCGTCTTTGGCAATGTCTTCCCCTGCTAAGCCTTCAGGTACATACATACGGGTAGAGACCCACTCAGAGTTAATCGCTTTACCATTGTTATCAAGCTGACCGCCTTTAAGCTCATGGGCATACACTGCGCCTGATTTTAGCTGAGCCACTTTGACATCGTACTCGTCCGTGGTCATGGATTTTTCAATGCGCGACATGGCAGAGTAGGCGATTTTATCCTTGATATTGACCGTGGTGCCTTCCATTTTGGTAAACGCCATTGACGCACCTTGCAGCGCTGCGTAGCGGTGGGTTTCTAAAAATGCAGCCGCTTGGGTGAGTTTGTCTGCCGGTAATTTGCTATTTGGCGCAAGTTTTACCCAGTTACTTGCCCCGTCATAGCCGATTTTTTTGTAAGAGGTATCATTGGGGTCAGTGTATTTGACATCCATGATATCGGTTGGTACTACCGTATTGGCTAAGGCTTCGATTTCAGCGCTGGTCGCATGTCCCAGATGCATCCATTTGATGCTAAAATCACTGGCAGCGGCAGGGCCACCTTTGGCTGACGTTTGGCTGATTTTGGCAACGTAGAGGTTACCTGCAGACAGGTCAGCTGCTTTATCGGCAACAAACATGAATAAACCACTGTTAGTAAAGTCATCACCCATCAACGCAGTACGTTGGTCAGGCATCACTTGAATCAGTTCGTGAGAGGTACGACCTAGATTGAAATGTTTTTTGGCGATACCAGACCCATCCGCATTGACTACGATTTCTGGTATATGACCATAGTGGTATGGGTTTGCTTTGGTTTCATCACCGTATAAGTTTTTACTAAATGCTTTAAATTGGGCGCTGCTTTTAGCCATGAAAGCGTCTGGTTCATACTCTTCTGATGACAAATGCGTATTCCATGGTGAAAGTGATGCACCACAAGTAATCCATAACCCATACACTTTTGACATATCCACATTGTGGTATTTGACGACTTTGAGTTCGCCTGTTTGTGGGTTTTGGTCAAGCGTGACTACCGCAATGGGTGAAGGTAGTGTACCGTAAGCATTGCTGCCTGCTTGGTCTTTAGTTGTATATTCAAACTGCACCACCGCAAATACGGTATTACCTGTTACACCTGCCACGCGCGCGCCTTTAACTGTCAATAATGAAGAACCATCGGGACAATCAGAGAAAAACTGGCGCGTAGAGGCTGGCACTGAACTATCCATGATAGGCTTGTTATAGATATCAAAATAGCCGCCTGCAATGATGTCATTACCCTTTAAGTCTTTTAATTTATCGCCTGTTATAAAAAAAGGTTGATACTGTAGCTTATAGTCAGTCGTGGTATTGTCATCAAAGGTTGCTTTTAGCTTTGAATCGACATACACCGTTGCCATATTGGCGGGATTTGATAAATTTGGTGCAGCCATACCGACAAATTCAGTCGCTTTAATGGTTTTTTGTGTATTATTGAGTATACCTGCTGTGCTATTAGTATCACTATCACTATCACTATCACAACCTGTTAATAAGGTGGCAACAGAGCCTGTGGCAAGTGGCAACGCAGGCACCCCTGCCAAAAAACGAATGACATTACGGCGGCTAATGGTTTGGTCTAATTGATTAATTTCAGTCATGAGTGAATTCCTTGCTGATAGCAGTTAGCAGTTGGCTACGAAATAAATTTTATTGAAATAATGCAGAAACAATTATGCTGAGTATGTTAGAGGGGATATGTGACAGTGGCTTGACTGATTCGTGACAGAACGGTGACAACTAATCATCCGGTTTGAATATAAAGCGATACCATGGCTGCAAAATCTTGATGCTACTTAGCAATTAAAGTGATTTACTTTATTATTGAGTGAAATAATGCTATGATTTTGCCATTTTTATGGTGATTGTTTTTTCCGATAAACGGTCAGTCATACGGGGTTTTCTAATCCCCACCTCACCTAGATTGGATTGATCAAGGATAATAAGATGAGTGAGCCAACGATGCAAAAACCGCGCGTGCTGATGATGGCAGCAGGCACGGGTGGGCATGTGTTTCCCGCGATTGCGGTGGCTCAAGCGTTACAACAATCAGGTGCCCAAGTACATTGGCTCGGCACCCTAGTCGGTATGGAAAATGAGTTGCTACAACATTACGACTTTACCTACCATGCCATCAATATGCAGGGATTACGCGGTAACGGTATCAAACGCTTATTTAAAGCCCCGTCAACCTTACTCAAAGCAACATTAGCGGCTATCAAAATCATCAAAACCAATAAAATCGACATCGTGGTAGGGTTTGGTGGTTATGTGACCGCACCCGGTGGATTGGCCGCCAAATTTTGTAAAATACCAATTTTGATTCATGAACAAAATGCCATCGCAGGCATGAGTAATAACTATCTATCTAAGCTTGCTAATCAAGTGTTAGAAGCCTTCCCAAACACCTTCACCGAACTACCTTCTAATAAAGTAATGACAGTGGGCAACCCCGTACGTGAGGCTATCGTACAAGTACCGCCACCAAAAGCCCGTATCGATGTCAATGATACCAGTCCTTTAAAGCTATTGGTGATTGGCGGTTCTCTGGGTGCTCAGGCACTAAATAACCATATCGCGCCTACGCTAAAAAAATTAGAAAGTATGCCAGATACCAAGCCGTGGCAAGTGCGCCATCAATGTGGCAAAAACAACCAAGAGGCTACCCAAGCGGTATATCGCGAAGCACAACTCCAATCAACCCAATATGAGATTTTGCCATTTGTCAAAGATATGGCAGAAGCATACAGCTGGGCAGATGTGATAGTCTGCCGTGCTGGGGCGCTCACGGTCACAGAAGTTGCCACGGTTGGATTGCCTGCGGTGTTTGTGCCACTGCCCCATGCAGTCGATGATCACCAAACGGCCAATGCCAAAACCCTATCAGAACATGGCGCCGCGTTTTTAATGCCGCAAAAAGAATTAACGGCAGAGAGTTTAAGTGCTATTTTAGCCAAGCTCGACCGTCATCAAATCTTAGCGATGGCAGAAAAAGCACGTGAATTTGCCAAACCCAATGCCACACAGCTGGCTGCCGATGCCATTTTATCCCAGTTAAAACCCTAATTATTTTTTACAACTTATAAGTCATTTATCATTGAGCCTGTCTATGTCAAAATCAGCCAAAACTGCCACTGCCCAATCCACCGAAAAACCTGAAAAAACCAACCGTGTCACCAAAAAAATTACCAAGCGTGTGGTCGAAATCCCAGAGATGCGCCGTATTCGCCACGTGCATTTTGTCGGTATTGGTGGGGCAGGGATGTGCGGTATTGCCGAAGTTGTCCATAATCATGGCTATATGGTTAGCGGTTCAGACATCAAACAAAGCCCAGTGACCGACCGTTTGACCCAAATGGGCATTCAAGTGTTTATCGGGCATGATTCCAAAAACATCAGTGAAGCCGATGTGGTCGTGGTGTCATCAGCCATTGATCATACCAATCCAGAAATCCAAGCCGCCTTGTCAGGACGTATTCCTGTGGTACGCCGCGCCGATATGCTAGGTGAGCTGATGCGTTACCGTCATGGTATTGCAGTAGCGGGTGCGCATGGCAAGACTACCACCACTAGCCTGCTTACCATGATTTTAACCGAAGCAGGGTTAGATCCTACTTACGTGATTGGTGGTAAACTTAACGCCTCAGGCAAAAACGCGTCATTAGGTCAAAGCCGTTATTTGGTGGCGGAAGCGGATGAGTCAGATGCGTCATTTTTATCGCTGCGTCCGATGGCAGCGATTGTCACCAATATCGACCAAGACCATATGGAAACCTATGGCGGCAGTTTTGACAAACTAAAAGCGGCGTATGTGCAGTTTTTACAAAATATGCCGTTTTATGGGTTGGCGGTATTGTGCGGTGATGACAAAGAGTTATACGGACTGATTGATAAAATCGCGCGCCCTGTGTTGACTTATGGGCTGGAAAAACATAACGATGTGCAAGCCATTGATGTGGTGGCGGACGGCACCAAAACCCATTTTACCGTACTGCGTAAAGACCGTGAGCCACTGCCGATTACTTTGAACATTCCCGGTATTCATAATGTCTATAACGCGTTAGCGGCTATCACCATCTCCACCGATGAAGGTGTCAGTGATGAAGCCATTTGCCAAGCGGTCAAAAAATTTGCCGGCGTGGGCAGACGTTTTGAAAACAATGGTAACTACCCTGTGAAAGATGGCGCAGGCGATGTGCTATTGATTGACGACTATGGTCACCACCCAACCGAAGTGGCAATGACCATCAAAGCGGCTCGCCAAAGCTATCCCGATCGCCGCTTGGTGATGATTTTCCAGCCTCACCGTTTTACCCGTACCCGTGATTGCTTCGATGATTTTGTGGACGTATTGTCACAAGTCGATGTGTTGATGCTGCTCGATGTGTATAGCGCGGGTGAAGCGGTGATTGAAGGCGCGGACAGTCGCAGTCTTGCCCGTACCATTCGCACCCGCGGACAAGTTGAGCCGATTATGCTAAACATCAATGACATGGATCAAATCCGTCAGGTGCTAGGTAGTATGTTAAAAGGCAATGATTTGCTGATTACCCAAGGGGCGGGTAACGTGGGTCAACTTTGTCTGGATTTGGCAAAAAACAATTTATTTCTCGCGGAAAAATAACCGTTTGATTGAACAACCGCTTGATTGAAAAGCACGCGGTAAACGGTTATGAAACTTAAGGTATTGAAAAGCTGATGTAGCTTGCCCATGCTGCCAGCAGGCGATTATTTTATGAGTGAAAAAAATTACTAAGACATACCCAAACCATAGCTAAGTCATAACCAAGCGATAGTTTAAAAATTTGTGTGAAATAATTATAGCAATAAATTCGGTTAACAAAAGATTAGGAATCAATATGTCAGAGCTTATCGATGTCAAACAATTTGGTAAAGTGGCGGTTGTCTGTGGCGGCTGGAGTGCCGAGCGTGAAGTGTCGCTGACCAGTGGTCAAGCTGTGCTTGATGCGCTACTCGCTAAAGGCGTGGACGCCCATCACTTTGACCCCAAAGAAACAGATATCTCAAAACTGCGCGACTATGACCGCGTATTTAATGTGCTGCATGGCACTTTTGGCGAAGATGGTAGCCTGCAAGGGGTGCTAGACGGTTTTAATATTCCGTATACCGGTTGTGGCGTGTTAGCCTCTGCGATTGCCATGGATAAGTTTCGCAACCGCCTAGTTTGGCAAGCGTTAGATTTACCAAACGTACCTTATGTCGTGCTTGACGACAATACCGATTTTACCGCTATCGAACAGCAGCTAGGTTTACCACTGTTTGTCAAACCCGCCGCTGAAGGCAGTAGTGTCGGCGTCTTTAAAATTAAAGAAGTGGGCGAGCTTGCCAAGACTTACCCACAGCTCAAACAATACCACGGCGCTATTTTGGCAGAAAAAGCCATCACAGGCGGTGAGTATGCTTGCTCAATCCTCGGTGATGAGGTGTTGCCCAGTATTCGCATCATCCCAACGACCGAGTTTTATGACTACGAAGCCAAATACAATCGTGATGATACCGTCTACCAATGCCCATCAGATTTGAGCGAGGCGCAAGAACAAACCATGCAACAAATCGCCAGAAAAGCGTTTGCCGCCATTGGGGGCAAAGGTTGGTCACGCGTGGATTTTTTACGAGATGACGAAGGCACGCTATATCTACTTGAACTCAATACGGTGCCAGGTATGACCAGTCATAGTCTGGTGCCGATGGCAGCAAAAGCGCGTGGCATGGATTTTGCGACGCTATGCGTGCGTATCTTAGAACAAACGTTGAGCAATTAAGTCGTTTTCGTTTATATTTGTTTACAAAAAAAGTACTTGAATTGTCTAGAAGCGTATTATCTATTTACCATTCATTTCATTGAATTTGCTATGATATGCTTCTAAGCATAAATCCTTGTAATATTTTTAGTTATTTTGATTTTTGTTGTTGAGATTTTAGTAATTAATAATTTTAGACCGAGTTATGATTGGTCAATATGGCAAATTCATTTGTGGCAACTGCTTCTCTAGATACTACGCTCCCTAATCGCTTTCATCAGCTGCTGCCAAAGTTGTTAATGCTTGGCGTTGTGTTATTGTTGCTGATATTAGCGGCTTTGGCGATTAATGTTTTCAATAAATTACCCAATGCAGCAATTAGTTTGCAGCATAAAGGGTTAAATACCCAGCAAACTCTGCAGCTTCAGCAATTATTGGGCGAAAAAGCCGACACAAACTTACTCAAGGCTGATTTACAAAGCTATCTAGCAAAACTTGAGACGGTAGATTGGGTAGGGCAAGCCGATGTGCGGCGCGATTGGCAACAAGGTATTGTGGTCAATGTAGTACCGCGCCAAGCCGTTGCCAAGTTTGGTAGTGAACGTTTAGTCGATGCCAATGGTACGGTATTTAAACCTGCCGATAGCAATGACTTAAATAATGCCAGCTTGATGCAGCTACAAGGCGATAGCCAAAATGCCGTTGTCATGATGCAGCAAATCAAGCAAGTTAGTGATTGGTTTATGCCACTGGGTATAAAAATTGAAGAAGTCATCGTAACGCCCAGAATGGCATGGTTATTTCGCTTTGATAACGGACTTCGGGTACTGGTTGATAATGACAATACGTCAGAAAAACTGTATCGACTAAGCATCATGTTACAAAATCAGCTTAAACCACAGCTCAAAACGCTGCAAACGGTGGATTTACGCTATAAAAACGGCATGGCAATTACCAAACGACCTGTGATACAGCAAGCTGGTGATACAGCTGCCGTCAATGCCAAATCGGATGATACTAAATCCGTGACCGATGCCAACTCAACAACCGATTCGAAAACTAACGCCTTAAAAACCACCGCCAACCCCAGCCATTAGGTGAAACATAATTTTGTAGTGTTCTATGAAAAAGCCAGATCTGATCGTCGTCGTCCACCTAAGTGCTACCGCTATTCATACTGTGATTGGTCAAATCCACAGTGCGCAAGATATTCGTATTATCGGTTTATCTACCGTCAAAAACCATGATTTCGCCCAAGGTACCATTCGCCACCGCGAACGTCTAAAATCTGCCATCAAACAATCTATTCAAAACGCTGAAGACATGGCAAATTGCCGTGTCAACAGTGTTTGGCTGAGCTTTTCTACCCCAGATTTGCAAAGCGTCAATAGTGTGGGCGAAGTCAAAATCAAACATGACATCGTACAAGCCAAAGACGTGGTCGCCGCGCTAACCCAAGCCAAAAATAAACATCTTACAGATGATTTGTATTTGATGCATTATGCCCAGCAAGGCATTGCTTTAGATGGCAATGCTGAGATGATTGATGATGCGATTGGGATGCAAGCGAGTGACTTGATGGTGCTCTATCATCTGATGATGATGCCGGTCAAAGGCCGCCAAAATTTGCAGCAACTGCTGCAAGAATGTGATGTCAGTATCGACCAAATGCTATTTGATGCGGTATCTACCGCCGAATACGGCTTATTGCCTGAAGAAAAATATCATGGCGTATGTCTGATTGATATTGGGGCATCGACCACCAGTGTCTGCGTTTACCGTGAGGATAAGCTGATTTATACCCATTGTTTTGCCGAAGGCGGACATCACGCAACGCTGGATATCTCTATGTTGCTAGACGTTACCATTGCTGAAGCGGAAAATATGAAAAAATCCCAAGCCAGTGTCGATCGTCATGGGATTGACTCAAGCCAATTTTTTACTATCAAGCGCTCACAGCATGACGATGAAAAAACCATTAATATGCTTGAGCTACTTGAAGTCACTGAAGCTCGCTATATCAGTATTTTAGGCAATATTAAAAAAGAGCTGGATAAAGAAGGGCTGAGTGATTTTTTACAGCAAGGGTATGTGATCACGGGCGGTGGTGCTGAAATGCGCGGATTATTGCCATTGGCCAAAAAAATCTTTGCCAATAAAGTCAATAAGGTCAATCAACACGCAGCGATTTCTGCCTATACCCAATACGGCGATGATGACAAGCTTCGCACCATTGCGGCAATGATTGGTGAGCGTAAATACCAAACCGCGTTTGGCACACTGTTATATAGTCAAAGCGAGGCGTTTCATCATAGCGAGAAAAGCTCACCTGACTCTTTGCAAGTTAAGCCCATGCGAGAAAAACTCAAAACTGTGAATAAATTTTTTGGTAAATTTTTCTAAAAAAGAGATATTTAGTATTTTAAGAGTGCTCATGTTATGATTGACTCTAAAATCCACTAATTGTGTAATGATTTAATTGATATTTAATTTAATATGTTTGCTATTTATGCCGCTCAAGCCTACTTGACAGCATACGGAGATTTTCAATTATGGAAGCGAAGTTTAGTATTGTACAAGATCACACTGATACATTTGCCGATTCAGCCCGTTTAACCGTCATCGGTGTCGGCGGTGGCGGTGGCAATGCCGTTGAAACCATGGTGCAAAATGGTGTAAAAGGCATTACCTTCGTCTGTGCCAATACCGATAGACAAGCGCTTGACCGCCTGTCAGCACCCAATAAAATCCAGCTAGGTATCAAAAATAACAACCGCGGCTTGGGCGCAGGTGCCAACCCAGAAGTAGGGCGTGAAGCGGCTGAGAGCGATGAAGAACAAATTCGCCAATTGCTAGAAAATTCTGACATGGTATTTATTACCGCGGGTATGGGCGGTGGTACAGGTACAGGCGCTGCGCCAGTCATCGCCAGACTAGCCAAAGAGCTGGGGGTCTTGACCGTTGCCGTAGTGACCATGCCATTTACTTTTGAAGGTGGCCGACGTAATAAAGTAGCTAGAGAAGGTATTGAGCAGCTTTCTAACTTTGTCGACTCCATCATCACTATCCCTAACGATAAATTGATGACAGTGTATGGCAAAATCTCTATGAAAGATGCCTTCAAAAAAGCCGATGAAGTCTTACTTCAAGCGGTGCAAGGTATCTCTAATATGATTTCAAAAGATGGTTTTATTAACATCGACTTTAACGATATTCGCACTGCAATGACCTCCCGAGGGCATGCGATGATGGGTATCGGTAAAGGCAGTGGGGAAGACCGCGCTGAGATCGCTGCTGAAAAAGCCATCAAAAGCCCATTGCTTGACAACTTATTGCTTAAAAATGCCAAAGGTCTATTGGTCAACGTGGTGGCTAGCTCAGATTTCAATTTTGAAGAGCAAGAACGCATCACCCAAAAAGTGCATAGCTTGGTGGATATTGACGAAGCCAACATCTTCTACGGTGTGGTATTTGATGAAGACATGGGCGATGAAATCCAAGTAACCGTGGTGGCAACGGGTCTTACGCTAGATAATACCCCAAAGCACCCAGCTAGAGATTTTGTCTCAGATGCCTCTAGCACCCACAAAGTGGAAGCAGGTACGCATGAACCTGCGTATGCGGCACGCCGTGATATACCACAATCCATCCCTGCACCTCAGCCACCTGTACAGCAAACTATCGAGCCTGCGCCAGCACCGCAATCATCGCAGCCACAGCGCACAGGCAACAGTATTCAAGACTATCTACGTCGCCAGCAAAATCGCTAAGATACTGTATGATTTTTTAAAAGCCCCACAGCTTAATCGTTGTGGGGTTTTTTTATCACTGTAGCCAATCGTAAAGGTCGATAAAATCAATCAAGCATCACTATGATGTAGCAAGGGACAATGGTAGAATAGCCAAATGTAACAAATTATATCAACCTAGCTTTGGCTAAGGATGAGTGCAATCTACTAGGGGGCATTATGCAGCAGCGTACTATTCAACAACCCATCAATCTTGAAGGCATCGGCTTACATAGCGGTAACCCTGTACACCTGCGCTTTTCTCCTGCACCCATTGACTATGGGATTCAGTTTTTACGTAGCGATGTGGCACAGGCAAAGCCCATTCCCGCTATCTATCATGCAGTAACCGATACCATGATGTCCTCAAATCTCACCAATGAATTAGGTCAGCGCATTGGGACAGTCGAGCATTTGATGAGTGCAATCGCTGCGCTTCAAATTGATAATTTACAAATCGAAGTGTCAGCGCCTGAAATCCCAATTATGGATGGTAGTGCCATCGAATTTGTGCAAGTATTGCAACAAGCGGGTATTGCCGAGCAAACGTCTGCCAAACGCTATATTCAGGTGTTGCAACCGATTGAGGTTCGCGTGGAGGATAAAGTCGCAGGATTTCGTCCCTACGATGGATTTGTGTTAGATTTCCAAATTGACTTTAATCACCCTGCGTTTGATGGCTCACATCAAAAGTTTAAATTGGATTTTAATGAAGGCAATTTTATCGAGCATATTGCCAAAGCGCGCACATTCGGCTTTTTAAAAGATATTGAGTACCTAAAAAGCAATAACTTAGGGCTTGGGGGTAGTATGCAGAATGCCATTGTTTTAGATGATAGCGGCGTACTTAATCCTGAAGGGTTACGTTTTGACGATGAATTTGTGCGCCATAAAGTACTAGATGCGATTGGTGACTTATACCTTGCCGGTCACCAAATTTTGGGTGAATTTTACGCTTACAAGTCAGGTCATGCACTCAATAATAAATTATTACAAGCTTTATTCAGTGATGAAACTAACTATAAAGTTGTAACAAAAAATGACAATGTTAACTAGATTTATTTAGATTTATTAATTTTATTATGTATTTATACTAATCAAAAAATTTTACCTATTGTTTGATTAGTAACATTTTTTCATCAAGAAGTTATCATTTTATTACACTAATTAAACCCAACCATCCAATTTTATCATTTAATTTTTGGATATCTTTTTTTAGCCATTGACTACTATAAGCGCACTAAAAATAAAAAAAAAGATATCTTTATCTATCATGTTAATTGTAAATTTTTTTCTACTTTTTTACTTTCACTTGCACAAGCCATCAATGCATTGATAAATCTTACTATATTAGTAACATAATTTACATAAAATTACATTGTAACTTGGTTATTTTAGTCTTTTATCAGTTTTTGTAACGCCGCTCTAAGTGGCTCGTTGTCCGTGACAAGGTCACATAGCTGTGTTATATTTCGCTTCGTAGATTCGCTTAGCTCACACTTCTTTACATTGCTAACATTGTGATTACACTGTAAATTTGGCATTTGCGAGTCATAACTAGCTTTGACAATCACCACGCGAAAACGTAACTGATTAAATTGATGAAAATTGTTATCGAACGCTTGCAGGGTTGACAGTAGGTGCTGCTGGTTGTAATTGAGGTGATTGGCAAGGGTATGACTATTTGTACTAACCACAAGTCTAAACGATTCACAAGCAATCACTTGTAAGCTTGCTAAGACTTCTTGAGGCAATACGTTTTGCCAAGCGCTGCGAACATCGTCCGTCAACTGCTGTAATTGCTGCAGTTTTTTTTGAAACGGTAATTGATAGTTGGCAAGACGCTCAGTGCGAGAAGCAAGATGGTTGGTTGGTTTTTTCATAGTCAATGCGCAGTGTGGTGGGTAGTTAAGCGACAAAAATTTTGATTTAGTCTTAGTATTGGGTCTTAGTGTAGGTGATTTTAAGACCAAATTATAGTGAATTAAATCTTGCCAATGCGCTAAAGTAGCGTTCACATGACATTGGCACAGGGTTTAATAGCATAAGGTTTAACAAAGGATAAAAGATGAAGTTAGCTCTAATCGCATTACCAGTTGTTGCTTTAACTACAATGAGTGTTGCACAAGCTCAAATTCTATCGATTACCAATGCTGGTAAAACCAGTCAAGTTATTGTCCGTGAAGACGATGGTGAAGATTATTATCTGCCTTCAGATGCCGTCAATGCCGCTATCAAAAATCTAAGCCAACAAACCCAGCAAAAAGAAGACCGCCTCGCAAGTTTAGCACAAAAGCTATCGACTCAGCCAACCACCACCATCATCAATATGCCTACCACGGGCAGCTATGCGGGTAATGGCATGTTAGCGTTGCGCCCAATTACGTCATCTGCACGCATGAGTTCAGGTTTTGGCTATCGTATCCACCCGGTCACTGGTAAATCACAGTTTCATAAAGGGATGGACTTTGCTGCTCCCATTGGCACCCCTATTTATGCCACCGGTAATGGTGTGGTGACTTTCTCAGGTTGGGGTACCGGGTATGGTCGTTATGTTGAAGTGGATCATGGCAACGGTACTGTCACCCGTTACGCCCATACCTCTGCAAACTATGTTAACGTTGGCGATACGGTGTATGCAAATCAGCAAATCGCTGCGGTAGGCAACACGGGTCGTTCAACAGGCGCACACTTACATTATGAAGTACGCCAAAATGGTCAAGCCGTCAATCCGCAAACTTACTTGGCAATGGCGCCAGCGCGTTAATCGTGACACTATCTCGATATTAAAAAAACTGGCTTATAGGCCAGTTTTTTATTTTTCGCTGCGCTATGGTTTAAAACGGTTTAAAACCATCATAATTTAGGTATTTATCCAGTGTGCCTTGTTATGAAAGTCCGCTGGTTGTGCATGCTGTATGGCCCAATAACTCATTTCATCGACTATTGGAGCTGAGTTATCTGCTAATCCATTGTCAGACGGTTGCTGAATCACACGCGTTGGATTTAGCGCATAATTACCCTTTGCATCAACCAGCTTGTTCAATGCTGATTTGGCAAATGTCATACCGACACGAAAAGTACCAGTGCTAAACCCATATTGCTGCTGTACCGCTCGTACATGAGTGAGCAGCATTGGACTTGCAGAACACCAAAAAACAAGCGGAAGCTCGCTATCTTGTGTAACTGCCTGGCTAAAAAAATTGATATCCTCACCATAAGTCAGCGCTGTGATAGGCAAGCGCCGAGGGGGTAACGCATTCGGTGTCCGATAGCTGTCAAAATAATAAAGATTAAACTCACCATTGGTCGCCAAATTGACCTCAAGATACGGGCTATCCGCTTGGCTATCTTTGGCAATAAAACACTCAAAACAATCTGCTTGCCATAAATAATCTTGACGCATTACACGTTGAAGTGCCGATGGGCTAAATGTCGGAAAATTTGCCCATAGACCAGCTTGTAGAGCGGTTTGACTATCATCAATCTTGGGATGGGCAGCATCAAATAAGATAGTTAAAAATTTACTATCAGCGACCACATGTACTGATAGCTGGTAGTCCAGTATTGCCGATACGGTGAGTGGCTCAACCGTGCTCGTCAGTGCGAATGTCACACCCTGTAACGTATCCATTGTAGCCCTAGCCAAAACGTACCAAGTTTGATAACTTAGGATTGGCGTCCAGATTGCGACGTAATAATAACACCATACGACCGATACTGGTGACCAAAATCGCATCAGTGGCTTCAGCAATCGCATTTGCCACAGCGTCACGATCTGCTTTGCTACCGGCTGGGATTTTTACTTTAATCAGCTCATGATCGTTCAGTGCGCGCCCAATTTCTTCAATAACGGTTGGGGTAACGCCTTGACCACCAATCATTACCACCGGGTTCAGCTGGTGACCGATGCCTTTTAAATGTTTGATATCAGCATTTGATAAGCTTGAATTTGCCATAACTGTCAATTGACCTATAAAAAAAATTAGCTAGCATTATACCATATTAATCATTTTGCCTAATAAATTATGGGCAATACATAGGCAAAAACACATAGGCAAAAACGCTGCCATGACTTATCAATCTACAAAAATCACTGGATTAAAAAAATCAATAGCCAATCCATGAGTTAACACAAGCTAACTGGGTGAAATATGCTAAAATAACAGCCTTAACCCTTGAGATTGTCAAAATTTACCAATGGTCATTCTAGGATGGCTTTGGATTTTTTAGCCAAATCCCAAGTGAAGAATTTTTAAACTATATATAAAGGGTAGTTTGTAGAAAATTATGGCAACGCGTATTACCAACAAAAAATTGTCCAAAAGTAGCCGTGCGTGGATGAAAGAGCACATTGACGACCACTATGTCAAACTTGCCCAGCGCGATGGCTATCGGGCAAGAGCGGCTTACAAATTGCTAGAAATCAACGAAAAACTGCAGCTGATTAAAAAAGGCATGACAGTGGTCGATTTGGGTTCTGCCCCAGGCAGCTGGTCGCAAGTTGCTGGCAAACTAGTCGGTGACACTGGCAAACTCATCGCCTCAGACATATTGCCGATGGATACGCTAGAGAATGTGACCTTTATCCAAGGGGATTTTCGTGAGCAAGAAGTCTTTGACAAAATTATGGCAGAAGTTGCTGATAAAAAAGTGGAAGTGGTGCTGTCTGATATGGCGCCTAATACCTCGGGGTTTTCTGCAGTCGATCAGCCACGCATGATTTATTTGTGTGAGCTTGCTATGGACTTTGCCGAGCAAGTGCTTCCTGAAGGTGGCACCCTAGTGATTAAGGTATTTCAGGGCGAAGGCTCTGATGCCTTACGAAAAAATATGCAGCAGCGTTTTAGTAAAGTGCGCAGTATCAAGCCTGCAGCGTCACGCGCACGCTCAAAAGAAATGTATTGGATTGCCACCAAATAAGATAATTTGCTTTAATCTATCCGTGAAGTTAACTGGATAAAAATTGGTAATATGTTTTTACTAGAAAATAACAGAGAATTCGCTTGATAATGTTAAGGTAAATCCATATATCATGCTATATTGAAAGATTAATGTAACGTCTATTTTTGGTGAAACATCTACCTATCTTTGGTAAACATTTTGATTTAACCCCACTTTTTTGATTAACCCCCTAACGCGAAGGATGAAAAATAACGTGAGCGACATGGTAAAAAATACCTTATTGTGGTTAGTTGTGATAGGGGTATTAGTGCTAGTCTTTAGCAATTTTGATACCCGCAATGAACCTGATAAGCTCAATTACTCCCAATTTGTCACTGCAGTGGCAACTGACCAGGTCAAAAGTGTCAAAATTGACGGTGAGCAAATTTCTGGCGAAAAGAAAAACGGCTCAACCTTTGAGACAGTGCGTCCTGCAGTCACTGACACTGAGCTAATGCCAAAGCTTATCAAGCATAATGTTGAAGTTCAAGGCGCCACCCCTGAACGTCAAGGTGTGATGATGCAATTACTGATTGCAAGCTTCCCAGTGCTATTGATTATTGGTTTGTTCTTGTTCATCATGCGTAACATGAGCGGTGGTGGTGCAGGTGGTGGTCGCGGTATGGGTCCGATGAGTTTTGGTAAATCTAAAGCCAAAATGTTATCAGAAGACCAAATCAAAGTGACATTTGCAGATGTAGCAGGGTGTGATGAAGCCAAACAAGAAGTGACAGAAATTGTTGACTTCTTACGTGACCCAGAAAAATTTACCAAACTTGGCGCGACTATTCCACGTGGTGTGTTGATGGTAGGCCCGCCAGGGACAGGTAAAACCTTGCTTGCCAAAGCGATTGCAGGCGAAGCCAAAGTACCATTCTTCTCAATTTCAGGTTCTGACTTTGTTGAGATGTTTGTGGGTGTCGGTGCAAGCCGTGTGCGTGATATGTTTGAACAAGCCAAGAAAAATGCCCCTTGTATCATCTTTATTGACGAGATTGATGCTGTCGGTCGTCATCGCGGCGCAGGTATGGGCGGTGGTCATGACGAACGTGAACAAACTTTAAACCAGTTATTGGTTGAGATGGATGGTTTTGAAGGCAATGATGGGGTGATCGTGATTGCTGCAACCAACCGCGTCGATGTACTCGATAAAGCATTGTTGCGCCCAGGTCGTTTCGATCGTCAAGTGCAAGTCGGGTTGCCTGATATCAAAGGCCGTGAGCAAATTCTTCGTGTACACATGAAAAAATTGCCCTCAACAATTGGCGTCGATATTCGTTCATTGGCACGTGGCACCCCAGGTTTTAGTGGTGCGCAATTAGCGAATTTGGTGAACGAGGCAGCGCTATTTGCTGCACGTAACAACAAAGCGTCAGTCGATATGAATGACTTTGAAGAAGCCAAAGACAAGCTTTATATGGGTCCAGAACGTAAATCGATGGTACTGCGTGAAGAAGAGCGTCGTGCAACGGCTTATCATGAAGCAGGGCATGCCTTAGTGGCTGAAATGCTACCGGGTACCGATCCTGTCCATAAGGTCACTATTATGCCGCGTGGTTGGGCATTGGGTGTCACTTGGCAATTGCCAGAGCATGATCAGACTAGCGTCTATAAATCAAAAATGCTAAATGACATTGCGATTTTATTTGGTGGTCGTATCGCTGAAGAAGTGTTTATCAATCAGCAATCGACTGGCGCGTCAAATGATTTTGAACGTGCTACTAAAATGGCACGTGCCATGGTTACCAAATACGGTATGTCAGATGCCATGGGTGTGATGGTGTATGAAGAAGATGAAAACCAAGGTTACTTTGGTGCCTCATCTCGCACTATTTCAGAAGCGACCCAGCAGAAAGTGGACGACGAAGTTCGTCGTATCCTAGAAGCGCAGTATGATATCGCACGTGCATTAATTGAAGGTAATGCGGACAAAATGCATGCCATGGTCGACGCGTTAATGAAATGGGAAACTATCGACCGTGACCAATTGCAAGATATTATGGCAGGTATTCCACCACGCGAGCCTAAAGTTTATCAAGAGCCTGTTAGAGTAAATTTCGATAAACCAAGCAACCCACCGTCAAGTGGGTCGGGCTTAACCCCGCCGCCGTTACCTGCAATGTAAATTATCCATGATATGAGTTACTCAAAAACCGCTACCAACTTGATAGCGGTTTTTTTGTTTTTCACTTAAAATAGTAGAAAATTTTAGCCATTATTGTAGACATCATGCAGTTACAGCCCATTCCCAACTTTGCCATTCATTATCATAATCAAACGCTTGATTTATCTTATCCCCGTATCATGGGTATTTTAAATGTTACCCCAGATTCATTTTCTGATGGCGGTCGATATAATCATATCGACCAAGGCTTGCGTCATACCGAGCAGATGATCAAAGACGGGGCGACGATTATCGATGTGGGCGGTGAATCTACTCGCCCAAACGCCAGTCCCGTGAGTGAGCAAGAAGAAATTGACCGCGTTATTAAAGTGGTTGAAGCGATTAATCGCAGCTTTGGTGAGCAAGTGTGGGTGTCGGTTGATACCAGTAGCCCGACCGTGATGACCCTCGCCAGTCAAGTCGGCGCCAAAATTTGGAATGATGTCCGAGCCTTGACACGCCCCGATGCCATTGCTACCGCTGCCAAACTTGATATTCCTGTCATGCTCATGCATATGCGCGGTGAGCCAACGACCATGAATCAGCTAGATAATTATCAAGATTTATATAGCGATGTTATTAGCGAGTTACAGCAGCGCATTGATGAGGTTATGGCGGGTGGGGTCAGACGTGACAATCTTATCATTGACCCAGGGTTTGGCTTTGCCAAAAACGCCCAGCAAAATCTGGCATGGCTGAATGAATTTTATCGGTTGCATACGTTTAACTTACCTGTCATGGTGGCATTATCCCGTAAACGCTTTGTTGGGGAAGTCCTTAAGTCAGCCAATCTACCCCATGACCCTACCGATAGAGATGTTGCTAGTATGGTTGCAGGGCTATTTGCTGTGCAGCAAGGGGCGTGTATCTTGCGCACCCATAATGTAGCAGCGACTAAAGCGGGGCTTGCGATGTGGCAAGCGACGCAACAGGCAAAAGCTTAATAACAGGTAAAAAAATACATGAATTTAACGCGCAACGACAAGGATTTATCATGAGTGACAATCAGCCAGAACCTACATTAGAGCAGCGCAAAGTCATCTATCGTGCCAGACGCGGTCTAAAAGAACTCGATTATTATTTTGACCCGTATGTGAGAGCGCACTATCTAAAAGCCGACTCACGAGAGCAGCAAATTTTTGCAGAATTGGTGAAAGAAGAAGATCCTGATTTGCTGGATTGGTTTTTACACAATCATCCGACCAAGCCAGAATTTGCTGATTTGATAGCCAAGCTCAAATCATTAAAAGCAGCCTCTTAATTTAAGATGAACGAGCGCTACTTGTCGCGTCATAACACCGCATTTATTGATATTGATGCCACGCTCAAACCCAGTGTGGATAAAAAACTGCTTTGGGGAGCTTGTTTATGGGTGGTTGTTGGCATTTTGGCACTCGTACCTTTGGCGCTTACCTATAAACTTTTACTAGGTATGGTCGCTATAGCCAGTCTTTGGTTCGGGCAAGTCTCTAGTTGTCACTTATTGGCTATTTCATCGTTACACGCCAAACCGCAAAGTAACAATCAAACCTTACCTTATGACAACTTTGATTTTTTAACTTGGCAAATCCAGTGGGTACGTGGGGTTGTCAAAGTACCTAAACAGGGTAAGCAAGCGGTTTGGCAGGCAAATTTGCTGGGCATCGCTGATATGGGGTGCCTAATGATTTTAACGTTTGGGTTGATAGAATCAGTGCCAGCTAAAATCAGTGTAACCATTTGGCAAGATCAAGTGGATAGCGATACCTGGCGGCAATTTAAGGTGCTAGCGAACACAGTAGGGCGATAACAAAAATGGTGTATAAGTTATAGTCAATATTGCTACAATTAAATCAACCAAGTGTTGAGGCGACTGCGCATTTTAGTTTGAACTTAAGTGCAGTTGGCAATGGGCGTGCATCAGTGCATTATTATTGGTGATATACGACAATCATTGAAAAAGATAAAAGGGAATGACCATGGGTCTATTAACAAGTCTAGTAACACAAGTGACGCAAAGTGCCATTCAAAGCAAAATGGGACAAAGCAGAATGGGCGGTCAAAGCCAAGCGGATATGGGCGGCCTAGGGAATATTTTTGGTAATGTATTAGGCGGCGGAATGCAGCAGCCGCAAATGCAATCAAACGGTTTTGGTTTGGATGATATCATCGGTATGGCGATGAACCAAAATCAAGGTATGTCGCAAATGTCTCAGGGTGGCGTGCTAGGGCAAGTGCTAGGTAGCGTGTTAGGGGGTGGCATGGGCGGCGGCCTAAATGGTGGTATGGGCAATAACATGGGTATGAACCAGTTGCCGCAAAGTCAAAGTGGCTTTGGTGGTAAGGGTATGTTAATGGCGGCTTTGTTGCCAATCGCGTTAATGTTTATTCAGCGTAATGGGGGTCTATCAGGCGCTTTTAATAAAATCCAAAATATGGGATTTGGGCATCAAGCCAACTCTTGGATGAGTGCGCATCAATCAAACCAACCGCTGGATGCTAATGATATCAATCAGCTATTTGATAATGATGAGTTGGCGCAAGTTGCGTCACAAACTGGTGTCGACCAAAGTGAAGTCCGTCAAAGTATGGCGGAGCTTTTGCCACAGTTATTTGATAGTTTGACGCCAAATGGCGATACCCAAACTGAGAGCCAGGCCAACAAAGAAATCAGTGATATTTTATCGCAATTAGGAAATGCGAATCGCTAAATTAGTATGACTAAAAAAAGCTAGTGACAAACTGGCTTTTTTTATTGGGTTTTCCTGCGCTCTCTTGGGCAAATTTTGGTTTTGTCTATTTTATCTAAAGCGTAGGCGAGTGCGTAGTGCTTTTTTATGAGAAAGCTAAAACTGAAAATTCGTCAAATCGACTTGTTTACCCGTCCAAAGCGCAAAACTTAATGCCCCTTGATTGACCAGCATTCCCAAGCCATCCGAGGTTTTGGCATGTTTCGCTTTAAAAAAGTCCAAAAACGCGGATGGTTTGCCATACATCATGTCATAGGCAAAATCGACCGTCATATCCTTAGCGAACGGCAAGGTGTCACCGCTTAGACCTATCGACGTTGCATTAATAATCACCTCAATATCATTGGGTAAATCCGTCAAATTTGAAAAGGTGAGCTTATCGGTATCAAATAATCGGGTTAAATTCTCTGCTTTTTCTACTGTGCGATTGGCAATATGTAGCGATTTTACTTGCGCATCTAGCAACGGCAAAATCGCGCCACGAGTCGCCCCACCTGCCCCTAAAATAGCAACGTTTGCGTCTTTTAACCTGACGCCTTGCGACAATAAATCTGCCACCAAACCGCGACCATCGGTATTGTCGCCATACAGTTTGCCCGCTTTGATGGCAAGGGTATTGACTGCACCCGCCAAGCGCGCGTATTCAGATAGCTCACCGCGCTGCTGGCACAGCGCAAATGCCATCTCTTTAAAAGGTACGGTCACATTTGCCCCTGTGCCACCGCCTGCAAAAAATGCTTCGATGACAGCGGTAAAGCTGTCGACATCGTTGGGACAATATTGGCGTTGGTAAGACAAGGTGATGCCAGTTTGTTTGGCAAAGGCTTGGTGCAAATCAGGCGATTTGCTATGGGCAATCGGATTGCCGATTACCATGCAATGATAACGGACGTTTGAATCAGGAATTGATGACATGGGAAAACCTATAATACGATGAGTAAAATTACCAATTGCCACCACTTTACAATAACTATGGCTGCGACATCAATGCTGGGTTTTGATTGGCTAGGTTTTGATTGGCTAGGTTATGATTGGGTGGATGTAAAGCGTAGCAATTCATCGATTCGGCTAAAAATAACAACAAAAGCGTACTGTTAACTGCTGTCAATGCCTTGTTACAATGCGCTATCCACACCAACCCGTTATACAATATACGTTTACAAAACACAATGAAGCTAATTGCCCGCAAACCGCTTTTTTTACCGCGTCAAAACCGCTCAGAACATCCGATAGGCGCTACTCAAAAAGGCGCTACCAAAAAATGCGCTGCCCAAAAAAGCGTTACCCAAAATAAACCCACTTGGCTAAAAAATCTTGGCGGGGGGTGCGTTATTCTAACACTCACCTTAACTGGCTGTGATAAGGTCAAACAAATCGCCTCACAGCATAATGCCAGTGTGACTGCTAGCACTACCGCATCGACCGCAGCCGCCAATCCGTCTATCAACCCTACCTCGCAGCCAACACCTGTGGTCTATCCCATCAATGAATGGCAGCAACAAACGCTGGCAAACAAAGTCAGTATTCACGATATCGACGCTGTGACGTTATTATTGGGTCAACCCATCACCATTGATACGCAAAGTTTGGACTACCGAAGCAATGTGGCAAGTAAATATAGTTTTGCCAAAACTGGCGAGCCGTATTTTGATTTGCTTGATTCGCCTATGTATATCGAGTTACAGTGGTATTATGCCAGTGCCTATGACAATGCCAGCGTTAAAAACATCAGCATCAAGCATGCCAAAACAGCGTTTCACCTGACCCAAAATTGGTTTGGACAAGATGGCTCAGACATTGTTGCCCACATGGTGCAAGGACAGCCGATTAAAAATGCGAGCTACCACGGAATTTTGGTAGAATTAGCACGCTGTGACAATTATCATTGTGATTTGGTGGTCAGAAAACCCACTGTCACCGCCAAAACCGCTAAAAAAAGCGGCTAATTGCTGCGGCTTTCACTGTCATACAGTCAACTATTAATTTAATCAAGTAGCCAAATAACCATGTGGTATTCATTATCTGATGCTCAGTATGCCAAGCAAACGCCAATCACCGCTATCGATATTGACTCACGGGTGATAGCGTATGGCGATGGGTTTTTTACCACCATGGCGGTGGTGGCAGGACAAATCAATTGGCTAAATTACCATTTAGATAGAATCAAAGAGAGTGTCCATGCGTTACAACTCAATTTAACCAACGCGGACTTAGACGCAGCCAATTTAGACGCCTCCAATTTAGACGCCTGCAATTTAGAATCCCCCAATCACACTATCCGCGCATACTTTAATAGTCAGTTAGCCAATTTTGCTAAAACCCTCAATCACGGTATGCTCAAGCTGATAGTCTGCCGAAAAAACCAACCTATCAAAGGCTATGGATTTTGTAACTCTGAATTTGACGCTTTTATTAAGCTTATGCGCACGGATAAGCCATTATCACAGCAAGCCAATCAAGTCATCATCCAATCTGCCGCTACCGCCATCTGTCTTACGCAGCAAATTGCGTGTCTACCCAAACCCTTGGTAGGACTTAAGCTACTAAACGCCCAAGATAAAGTGATGGCAAGTCACGAGCTGTGGCAGCACCAAACTCAAAATGCGCAAATGATTGATGGGCTGGTACAAGATGTGATGGGGCATTGGGTAGAAGGTACCTTTTGCAATGTGTTTTATCAGCTTAATCATGAAAACGTGTGGTACACACCGCCCATCAACCGCTCAGGGGTAAAAGGGGTGATGCGGCAGGTGTTATTGGCTAAGTTTGCCGACTCTGATAGGGCTCATGAGGAGCGGTATTTAGCCAGCGAGGAGTTAGCCAATATCACAAGCTTGTTCTTTTGCAATGCTGTACGCGGGATTTTGCCCATTCAGGCATTGATGCTACCTAATGGGCAGTCAACCGCGCTTGATTTGACCCCAATCTATGCGCAAAAATTCACTTAAATCGTGTTGCTGGTAACTAAAAAAAATTGCTATTTTTGTCATTAATTGTTAAATTCTCGCTTATTGAGTCAATATAAGCCTTCTCTATGAACGACCAATCTGATAATAATATGTCTAGTAACTCAGACGGTTCTGAGCATCATCCTACTCAGCACAGTGACGCCCCTCACGCCGCGGATATTCCAGATTCTCAATTGCAGGACAATCATAGCAAAGATAAGGGTATCGATGACAAGGATATCAATGATAAGGATGACGAAGACCCGCATAGCAAAAACGTCAATATTAATGATGCTTGTCTGATTAATCGTTCAACGCGAGAATTCAATGACCACATCACCGGTAGAAACAAAAAAAATAAATACCGTCTACTGGGGCTAGTGGGGTTTATTGTATTGGTGCTAGGCTGGTTGTTATTTGCTTGGTACAACACCCTATATGGCACTATCACCCAGCCTAAGCAGATGGTGACCATCAATAAAGGTCAAACCTACTATGCGCTGGTAGACGACTGGGATAAAAAGAAAAAGCTGTTCGTCGCGCCACTCGCCAAACTATATATCAAAATGACGGTGGATAAACCGCTCCATTCAGGGGTCTATCAACTGCCTGAAAATCCAAGTTTTGCCAATTATTTAGCCATGCTACAACAAGGTGAAAAAGTCGCTTTTATCAAAGTGCAAATCATTGAAGGCAAAACAGCCAAAGATTTATATCAACATTTGATGGACAATAAAGGGATTAAAAACGAAGTTATCCATGGTAGCAAAGTTGACGTCGATAAACTTGGGCTCAATATCCCTGCTGACTACCATCCGAATGGCAACCTTGAAGGTTGGTTTTCACCGGACACCTATTATTTTAATGAAGGCAGCAGCGATAAAAAAGTGCTAACGGATTTATTTACCCGTCAACACACAGCATTGATGGAAAACTGGAACAATCGCCAAGCCAATCTCCCGTACAAGACACCATATGAAGCGCTGATTATGGCATCGATTATTGAAAAAGAAACCAGTGTCGAAAGTGAGCGGGGTGAAGTGGCAGGCGTGTTCGTCAATCGTCTGAAGAATAATATGCGCCTACAAACCGACCCCACCGTGATTTATGGCATGGGCGATCGTTACGATGGCAATATTCGCAAATCTGACCTTGAAGAAAAAACCGCTTACAACACCTATCAGATTGACGGCTTACCACCGACACCGATTGCCTTGCCAAGTATTGCATCCATTAAAGCGGCACTCCACCCAAATCAAACCGATTCGCTATATTTTGTGGCAACGGGCAATGGCGGTCATAAATTTACCAGTAATTTAGAAGACCATAACCAAGCGGTGCAAGATTATCTGCGGGTGATGCGTGAAAAACGCGCCAGCCAAAACAGCCAATCAGGTCAGTAAAAAACGATACCCATGCAAACAGCTGCGAAAGCCCCCATTAGCCAAAAATTTATCTCATTTGAAGGTACCGAAGGGGTGGGTAAGTCCACCTTGATTGCCAATCTGGCAGCGTATTTGACCGCGCAAGGCATTGACTTTATCCAAACCCGTGAACCGGGCGGCAGTCCGTTTGCTGAGCAGTTGCGCGCCATGTTACTTGACCCAGCAACGACCATGACAGAGGACAGTGAACTGCTATTGATGTTTGCGGCACGTGCCGATCATGTGGCGCAAGTGATTTTGCCAGCGCTCGCTCAGGGTAAATGGGTGCTGTGCGACCGCTTTACCGATTCCACCATTGCCTATCAAGGGTTTGGGCGCAAACAGGGTGATAGGGCAGAACTGAGCAAAATTGAATTACTGATTAGGCAGTTTGTGGCAAAAATGCCAGATATGACCATTTGGCTAGATTTACCGGTGACAGAAGGGATGAGCCGTGCCAAAAATCGCGGCAAACTAGACCGCTTTGAGCAAAATCAGCTAGCGTTTTTTGAGCGGGTGCATCAAGGGTTTGCTTATCAAGCACAGCAAGAACCGCAGCGCGTCAAACGCATTGATGCGCAGGGTACACCTGATGAAGTGTTGGCAAAAGTGCTAACGCAGCTGGGTATTTAATGTCGTTATTTAGTGTTATAAAGCTTTTACAATTATTTTGAAAAAAGGGGATGATAAACATCCCCTTTTTTATTTAACCCATACTATGGCATAGATGGGGTTAGAATCACATCTGCCGCGACTGGCAAAGTTTGTGGAAAGTCTTTGTTGTAATGCAGTCCACGCGATTCGTGGCGACGTAGCGCCGAGCGGACAATGAGCTCAGAGACTAGCAGCAAATTACGCAATTCAATCAGATTTTTGCTGACCACAAAGTTGGCGTAGTAATCATTTACTTCTTGTTTTAACAACAAAATGCGGTTGAGTGCGCGATGTAGGCGTTTGTCTGAGCGCACAATACCAACGTAGTGCCACATGCTTTGGCGCAATTCATCCCAGTTTTGTAGTAGGATGACTTCTTCGTCAGGGTCGGTTACATGTTGGCTGTCCCAATCAGGAATAGCAGGAATGGGGGGGACGCGATTTTCTGCAAATGCGGCGGCAATATGGCGCGCTGCAGTCATCCCATACACAAAACATTCTAATAGCGAGTTGCTCGCCATGCGATTGGCGCCATGCAGACCCGTAAATGACGTTTCGCCCATGGCATATAGATTGAACACATCGGTTTGGGCGTTTTCATTGACCATCACCCCACCACAGGTGTAGTGAGCGGCGGGTACCACGGGGATTTTATCTTGGGTCATGTCAATGCCCAGCTCTAGTAGCCGCTCATATAACATAGGGAAATGACCTTTAATAAACGCTGGGTCTCTATGAGTAATATCTAACCAAACATGACGTATTCCCAAACGCTTCATCTCAAAATCGATGGTGCGAGCCACGATGTCACGCGGTGCCAGCTCACCCCGTTCATCGAAGCGAAGCATAAAGCGCTCACCTTCTGGATGTTCTTTGGTTGCTGGCAGGCGCAGGTAGGCACCTTCACCGCGCATGGCTTCGGTGATTAAAAACGAACGCGCTTCTGGATGATATAGACAAGTAGGATGGAACTGATTAAATTCCAAATTCGCAACGCGGCAACCTGCGCGCCATGCCATCGCGATACCATCGCCCGTGGCAATATCTGGGTTAGATGTATACAAATACGCTTTTGATGCCCCGCCGCATGCTAAGGCGATAAAGGGCGCGGTAAAGGTAATGACTTGATTGGTGGCCAAATCAAGGGCGTACAGCCCCACGGCACGATTGGGCTCGCTAATCGGACTGTAGTTGTGTTTGCTAAGTTTGTTGGTGGTGATGACATCAATGGCAGCGACATACTCAAACAGTTTGACATTCGGACATTGTTTGACACGTTTGACTAACGTGGTAGAAATGGCCACCCCAGTGGCATCTGCCGCATGGATGATACGACGTTTGGTATGACCACCTTCACGGGTCAGGTGCAAGGTTTCGTTCTCATCCAAGGTAAACTTGACACCTTGTTTGAGCAAAAACTCCACCGCTTCTCGGCTATGCTCTACTGTAAAACGTACCGCATCTTCATGACAAAGACCTGCCCCTGCAATCAAGGTATCATCGACATGCTCATCAACCGAATCATCATCCGATAGTACCGCTGCCACGCCGCCTTGGGCATAAAAAGTGCTGGCTTCAGTGAGCTTGTCTTTTGCCAAAACTGCAATCAATAGATGGCTTGGCAAGGATAAAGCTAACGATAAACCTGCACCGCCACTGCCGACAATCACCACATCAAACGCGTGGCGATGGTTAGCCTGTGCTTGCGGCTGGAGAGTTTCTTTGATAGGGGAGTTTGACACATTAACGCTTGCTGTCATAACGCTGACGTCCTTCAAATTAATGAGTTAAAGAGCCAAAAAATCTAAGCAAGCGCTGAGCAAATTGGGTCAGCGTGCTACATTTAAAAGGCTGTGTTTAAAAGGCTATTTTAAAAGCTATGGTTAAAAGGCTAGGTTTAAAAAGCTATGTGAAAATAAAACTATCATATCAGCTTTTATAAATGATGGCGGATTTTTTCTATGGTTTGTTTTTTAAGTAGCTAGCCCATCTAAATAGCCCATGGTTAAGGCTAAACAGGGTACGACGTATGCAAACGCGCTCGTCTTTGTTTTGCCGTCGCTGACAGACAATGGGGGAAAATGCAAAGTCAGGCGTTTTTTAAAGCAATTTAATACAAAAAACTCGCCTAGCTGTTAATCCATTTTTTGCGATATGATGATAGTTTAAATTGTCATATCCATGATTGCCATTTATAATGGGCGCTTTTTTTTATACGTATTTGTCATGCAAATAATTGATTATTCAGTAAATTTAGGTAACGCTTGATATGGGTGGTAGCATGATTGGCAGTTGGCTAGGTCATCTTGGAGCGCTCATTGCCGTTTTGGTAATCCTATGGTCGTGCCTAAAAACCGTGCAACTTAAAGCGCGAACAGATAACTTGCAAATCCTGCTGCAACTGGTCAGCTTTTACGCGCGCTATTGGTTTGTTTGGTTGTTGGTGTGGGCAAACGTGCAACTGCTGTATGACAACCAAGCCATCTACTGGCTGCTTATCGCGTTATCGTTGTTGTATATCTATATGAGCTGGGTTGAGCCCAATCGGCTGCGCGTTTCGCATTTTTCAATTAATTTGACCGCATCTGCGACCTATCAGCCTGCTACCTATCATACTGCGACCGATATTTCACTGGCTGCGTCATCATCACAACCTATCAAACGACAACCTATCAAACGACGAGCTGCAAAAATTGCGGTGCTGAGTGATATCCATGTGGGTATATTTTCTAACCCCCATCAGTTAGCGCGTTTGGTGAAATGCCTTAACCGCTTAGATGTGGATGCAGTGCTGATTTTGGGCGACTGGTTATATCAAGCGACAACCTTGGATGCCCATCTAAGCCCATTTAAAACGCTGAACAAGCCTTGCTATACCGTCCTTAGCGATGCTGATACCCAGCAGGTTATCGATGATGCGCAAAATAGCGAACCTGCTAGCAATATGCAGTTAAAGCACATCTTGCCAACCCTCGGTATTCAATTATTGCCTGAGCAAGGCTTGCATATTGCAGGGATAAAAATTATAGGTATTCATAATGGCAGTACAATGGATTTACCGCGCGTGATTGAACAGCAGCGCAGCGCGGGGCAGCCATTAGTCATTGCCACCCATGATATCAAGCAGTTAGAAGCCAATCCGCGAACGTTAAGTGACGCCAACAACGATACTTTGGTGATTGCGGGGCAAACCCATGGTGGGCAGGTCAATATACCTATACTGACACCGCTGATGGTGAGAGCATTGACAGGTAATAAACTGGCGGCAGGGTTACGTCAACCCGATATACCCAAACAATCCGACTATCATCCCAAAGCACTCAATGCGGCTAACAAACCCAGCAAACGTTACCAGGTATGGGTGAATACCGGGATTGGCGTGACAGGGTTGCCGTTTCGGTTTAACTGCCCGCCCACCATTGATGTGCTAACTATCCAGGTTCAAACGGTTGATGCTTAACCCATACCATTCGCCACTGTAAGCCAGCGACTATAAACCAGCTGCTGCCTTATTATCTGGTTGAGTGGGGTCTATAACCTGATTTGCTACAGCGGTGGAGAAACTTGCGTTTGCTATCAAAGCGCTTAAACTTCGCCCCAAATGTATGCTACACTAGACAAAAATTTTCAAAAAATTGTCGCAGCTGTTACATATTCTACTTAAGGTTTTGTCCAAGGTATTGTTATGACCCCCATTTTAGATAAACTACAAGGCTCTATGGTCGCGTTGATTACACCTATGCATAGCAATGGTGACGTCGATTGGCAATCATTGGCAAATCTCATTGATTGGCAAATCGAGCAAGGTACGGACGTACTGGTGTCGGTTGGTACGACGGGTGAATCCGCAACCTTATCCATGCAAGAGCATGTGGATGTCATTGAATTTACCATGAAGCAAGTGGGTGGTCGTATTCCCGTCATCGCGGGTACAGGCGCTAACAATACAGTTGAAGCCATTGAGCTGACCCAGCACGCCAAACAAGCGGGGGCTGATGCCGCGCTGCTTGTAGTGCCTTACTACAATAAACCGACCCAAGAAGGGCTATACTTACACTATAAAGCCATTGCTGAAGCCGTAGACATTCCCCAAGTGCTATATAACGTACCCGGGCGCACTGTTGTTGATATGCAGCAAGCCACTGTCGAACGCCTAGCGGACATCGACAATATCATCGCAATTAAAGATGCGACAGGTGACGTGGCGCGTGGTGCCAAACTGATTGAAGCAGTAAAAGGTCGCATGATTGTATGGTCAGGGGATGATGAAAGCGCGTTAGCACTGATGCGTCATGGGGCAAAAGGCAATATCTCAGTGACCGCCAATGTCGCACCAAAAATCATGAGCCAAATTTTTGGCTTGGCACTCAAAGGTGAGTTTGAACAAGCCGAAGCATTAAACCAAAAAATAGCCCATTTACACCAAGATTTATTTATCGAGTCAAGTCCAATTCCTGCAAAATATGCGTTACACAAAATGGGTCATATTGAGCAAGGTATCCGTTTACCATTAACTTGGCTTACCCCAGAACACCAACAAGTGATGGATGAAGCACTTGCCAAAGCAGGTTTACTATGAAAAAAACACGCAGCACCAACCGCAATCGATTCAACGCCCAGCTAGCCCTAGCGATTATTGCCTCTGCTAGCATTGCTATGACAGGCTGTACTACTTTTAAACGTAAAGTTGGCGACAATTCTTTGGACTATACAAAGACCAAAAAACTTGAACCCATCCAATTACCGGCAGATGCACAAACGCTACCTTTTACGCCAGTTTATGCAGTGCCGCAATCGGGTGAAAATACGTTAAAAATCACAAAAGAAGGCAGTAAGCGTTTTGAGCTACCGCGTCCAATTAGCACCGTAAAATAGAGAGTGGCTGACCGCATCTATGATAGTTTGCAGCTGGTGTTGCTAACCGCGTATCAGCCAATCAATGCAACTGTCATAAATTAGCTACACTGAGCCAACCTTAGCCAATCTTAAACAGCCATTTGGGAATTACCATGCAAAAACTCGATTTACTTTATAAAGGCAAAGCAAAATCCGTCTTCGAAACTGACAATCCAGATTATCTGATTTTAGAATTTCGTGATGATACCTCTGCGTTCAACGGCGAGCGTATCGAACAGTTAGCGCGTAAAGGCAAAGTCAATAACCGCTTTAATGCCTTTATCATGCAAAAACTCAGCGAAGCTGGCATCGAAACCCATTTTGAACAGCAATTATCGGATGAAGAAGTGCTAGTCAAACGCCTAACAATGATTCCCGTCGAGTGTGTGGTACGTAACTATGCGGCAGGCAGCCTAGTACGCCGCTTAGGTCTACAAGAAGGTCAAGCGTTGACGCCACCTACCTTTGAATTGTTCTATAAAGATGACGGTCTGGGCGACCCCATGGTGAATGATTCGTTAGCGGTATCACTCGGCTGGGCAACGCAAGCACAACTGGATGAAATGAAAGCCTTAACCTTTAAAGTCAATGACGTGTTATCAAAAATGTTTGATGACGGTGGTTTGATGTTGGTGGATTTCAAACTAGAATTTGGGGTATTCAAAGACCGTATCGTACTGGGCGATGAGTTCTCGCCCGACGGTTGCCGCGTCTGGGACAAACAAACCAAGAAAAAGCTGGATAAAGACCGTTTCCGTCAAAGCCTAGGTGATGTGGTCGAAGGTTATGAAGAAGTTGCTAAGCGTATTGGCGTGTCTTTGGTTGATGAGTCAGGTGGTTGATGAGTCAGATCGATAAATCGGATTCATTCATCAAGCTCGCTAATCGCTACAGCGAATCTAATTAAATCCAATTAAATTTGGATGGCATGTGAAATAGATAAACATCTAAAACTGGGGCTTGCTCCAGTTTTGCGTTTTTAGGCTTAAATTTAGGTTTTTAGCGATAAAAATTATCCACCAGTAAGGTTATCAAAACAAGTGCTCGAGAAGACTCACTTATTTGGGTTAATTTTATCAGAAGTCGCCGTAAAACCACCCACTTTAGGGGGTGGATATAAGGCGACAAAGTTGCTACAATCAATCAGCCATTAAATTAAACCATCTACAAAAAACAGATAAGACAAGTATAAATTGCGAGTACGCAGTGTCTTAACTGGTAGATAGTTCAACAAACACACTCTCAAACTGGCTCGTGTCAACAGACAATCCTAGCGGTAGAGTCAGTATTGAAATAAGAATCTTAGATGCAAAGTGTGAATTGCAAGGCGGTAGCCAACTCTAAGATTTGCGGTGGGACTTCACCGTCTAGTTGTAGGAATCCCCTCACTTTAGGGAGGGGAGGAAGTCAAGACGCCTAGTCATGGGTGTTGTATGACTGAGTCTATCAATCGCTCAATCCCAAGACAGTCATTACCCCATCGAGTCCTGCGACGGTTACCGCATAATCTGCTTGGTCGCGCACAATCGGTTTGGCGCGATAGGCAATACCGATATCAGCTAGCCCTAGCATTGGCAAGTCATTAGCGCCATCGCCGACAGCAACAGTCTCTGACAGCTTAATGCCTAGACGCTGTGCCACGGCTTGCAAAATTTCGGCTTTACGCTTGCCATCTACAATCGCTGAGGTGATTTCACCTGTCACTACATTATCGACGATATCTAGGTCATTGGCATAACTCTCATCCATGCCTAAGCTGTTTTTCACGTATTCGGCAAAATAGTTAAAGCCGCCTGAGACCAATACCACATAGTAACCATGATTTTTCAGTGCGCTAATCAAGCGTTTTGCCCCTGGGCTAAAGGTAATGTGATTGGCAATAATGTCCTCGAGCACTTCACTTGATAACCCTTTAAGTAAAGCCACACGGCGAGTAAAACTTTCGGCAAAATCAATTTCGCCGCGCATGGCAGATTCGGTAATAATATCAACTTGCTCACCAATCCCGGCTTTTTTTGCCAATTCCACAATCACTTCTTGCTCAATTAACGTCGAATCCATATCAAACAACGCCAATTTATGCGGGCGCACCAATGTTGCAAGGGGCATGACATTGATATCTACATGATAAAGGTTGTTGGCGGCGATTTGTTTGACCCGGTGCGGTAAGTCGCTGATATCGCTATCTGATTCCAGCGTCACAATCCAGCGAATTGTCGTCACAGGACTGGTTTGCTCAGCTTGGGCGAGTGTGTCATTGGCTTGCCAATCAAGCTCATTGACTAAGGTATCTTGATGTAAGAGGCGAATGGCAGGATGAAGGCTTGCAAGGGTTTCGCTGACTTGGCTCAATAGCCCCAATTCAAACTTGGCAGCGCTTAGGGTAATCGCGTAACTATGGGGAAAATGCTGATTAAGTTGATACAAAAAATTCGTCGTCATGGTAGTTTACCCCTTGTATGCCAAAAAAATAAACATGATAATGTAGCATTTAATCGCTCCTAAAGAAAGTTTAATCTACCCATGAATCATCTAGCTCCCCGTCAAGGCAAATTCGCTATTGTGCTACTTATTAGTTTTTGTTTACATTTTTTGATGCTTACTTTTAGTAGTGAAAAATCCCAATACGAGCAGCGTACCCAAAAGGGTGAAAAAATTGTTGAACAGTTAGCCAAAGAAGCCATGGTGGGCATCACGAGCCAAGATAGAATTAGCCTGAGCGTCTTGGCAAACCGCTACCAAGTAGATCAGGAAGTCGCCAAGCTTGTCATCAGTGACCAAAACAACCAGCCGCTGGTGCAAACGGGACAAGCGCAAAACGAAGTGGGGCAGGTAATTGATAAACCCATTATCCAAAACAACCAAGTTCTCGGTCACGCCACTATCATTATGAAAGCGGTCTCCAAAGGCGAGATTGTCAGTAGTCAATGGTTGTTTGTATTAGGGTCAGCAATTTTGCATGGGTTTTTATGGTTGATTTATGGCTATATGGCGCGCCCAACGCAGGAACAGCTTGCGCAATTGGGTGAAAAAGTCCAGCAGCATATCGCGCTTGCGCGTGGCGGTTTAGCACCCCCCAACCCTGTATTGACAGCCGATGGTGAATTGCAGTTAGACGAAGACACCTTGTACAATATAGGGGATAGCAACGCCACCGCGCAACCTGCCGCCACTGGCAAAACCATCAATGATTTTTTAAATCGAGAAAAATCAAAATCTGCTAAAGACATTCACCAAACCCAGCCTACAGCCACTGAAGCGACTGACAATCTGGCTCAAGAAAATATAGTAGACAGCCAAAAACAGCCTGAAATTGAATTACAAATTCATTTTTATGACCAGTATCATCTGCTAAAACGGGTGGCACCTGAAGTTGCAAAACCGTACTTTCAATTATGTAATCAGCTATTGATGCGCGCATCAAACAGTTTGTTTAATTCCTCAAACAATGTGTTAAATCGCTATATCAAAGACGTGTATATCAAAGACAACTCGCATTTTAATGCCAATGGCGCAGTCATTCATCTAGCAGGTAAAGCGGAGCAATTGCCACTGGCAGCGGTGTTGTTGTCAAAATTGTTGATTATCCTCAACCAAGTCGTATACGAAAAACACCGTGAGCTATCGCGTTTTGCCTTGCCATTAACCATCGGTACCAGTATCAGTCATCAATTCGATGACGTACAAAAACTGATGGCCAACCACGCCAAAGAAGATGGTTTATTACTCCTATATCCGCTGGATTTACTTAAAACTTTAGATGGTAAAGTGCAGTTTAAAAACCTGCAACATCCGACCACTATCACAGAGCGTGAGATGGTTTGGTACAACGGTTTATCAGAAACCTTAATGACCGAACTTATTGCCAAACGCGATGATATTTTGACCGCCACAGAAAAATAAAAGAATCATGGCTATTTTTTCTTTCGCCACTTGACTTGACTGACAAAACCCATTATAAGGCTTTATGAAATTGCAAATTTATCGAATCGACCAGCGAAAGGAGCACTAAATGGCTGATCCAGATATTGATGATAGCTTTGAAGATGACAGTTTTGATGATGACGATGACGCGCGACTCGTGGATGACGACGCATCGGGTCGAAGTCGGGCAAGTAGTCTTGAAAAACGTCGTTTGATTGACAATTTATTGGAAGAAAAGCGTCTAGAGCGCTCACTCAAAGACAGTTTTGATGACGATCTTGATGACTTAGACGATGACGACGATTTTGACGATGATGAGTTTTAAGTCAAGCAAAAGGTTAATACACTAGGTATTAACCTTTCTTTTTTCAATCCGCTTTTTTGATAGTATACTAGGATAACCACCATGGATTTTGATGATTTAATCGATTTTTTAGACAGTGATGACAATGAATTTGGGCTATCGAGCATCGCTACACACGGCTTTTTAACCGCCTCTATCGTCGGCAAACCTTTAGATAATTGGCAAACCTATCTTTTTGAAGGGCATGAAAAACAAGTCAAGCCAGAGGTGTTATCAGCCATTGAACAGTGGCGTGATGAGCTGCAAGCCATGCTGCAAGATGAGCGTGAAATTGAGCTGCCTTTTGATGTCGAAGAAACTGACTATCTCGATATTGAAAACTCAGAAATTAGCGAATGGTCGGTGGGTTTTGTTGATGCCATGTATGCCAGCGATGACGAAGAAGATGATTGGCTTGATGATGACGACAGCGAAGAAGATGTGGCAATGCTGACGTTACCGATGATTTTGTTTAGTGGCATCGATGAAGACCAACCGGATATGCAAGAGCTACTCAAAGACCCAGAAACCATGAGCCAAATGGCACAAGCCATAGAAAAAAACATCGTTGAGTTGTTTTTGTTATTTCATACCAATGACTAAATGATGGGTTGTAACAAGCTAAGGGCGTATTAAATACGCCCTTTTTATTTACCGCATTATTTTTGCTCTAGTTGTGGTACGTCTGAGCCATGGGCATTAGATAACAAACCTGATTGGCTATATAACGCCAATTTAGCCCGGGTATCTGAAATATCAAGGTTTCGCATGGTCAGCTGACCGATACGGTCCATTGGCGTGAACGCCGCATCTTCGACTTTTTCCATGGATAGACGTTCTGGTTGGTAGGTCAGGTTGTCAGATTTAGTATTTAAGATGGTATAGTCATTACCGCGGCGTAGCTCGATGGTGACTTCACCCGTGATAGCTTTGGCGACCCAGCGCTGGGCTGTTTCACGAAGCATCAAGGCTTGTGAGTCAAACCAGCGACCTTGGTACAACAAGCGACCTAGGCGTAAGCCATTGATACGGTACTGCTCGATGGTGTCTTCGTTATGAATGCCAGTGACCAAACGCTCATAGGCAATGTGCAACAGCGCCATGGCAGGGGCTTCATAGATACCCCGTGATTTGGCTTCGATGATACGGTTCTCAATTTGGTCACTCATACCAAGACCATGACGACCCCCGATTTCGTTGGCTTTTAAAATCAAATCTACTGGACTATCAAAGGTTTCATTGTTGATTGCCACGGGCATGCCTTGTTCAAAGCGTACCGTTACTGTTTCTTTGTCGATTTTGACATTGTCATCCCAAAATGCCACACCCATAATCGGCTCAACGATGTGCATGCTGGCATCCAAAAACTCCAAGTCTTTGGCTTCATGCGTCGCGCCGAGCATATTTGAGTCGGTTGAGTAGGCTTTTTCTTTGGACATTTTGTAGTCAAAGCCATTGTCGATTAAGAACTGTGACATCTCGCTACGACCGCCCAATTCATCAATGAAGGTTTGGTCAAGCCACGGTTTATAGATTTTAAGGGCAGGGTTGGTGAGTAGCCCATAGCGATAAAAACGCTCAATATCATTGCCTTTATAAGTTGAGCCATCACCCCAAATGTTGACATCATCTTCTTTCATGGCGGTGACTAGCATGGTGCCTGTGACCGCACGACCCAGTGGCGTGGTGTTAAAGTAGGGCATACCACCGGTGCTGACATGAAACGCACCACATTGAATTGCAGCAATACCTTCAAGCGCCAATTGCAAACGGCAATCAATCAAACGCGCTTTGACCGCGCCGTATTGGTCGGCTTTTTTCGGAATGGCGTTGTAATCGTCTTCGTCCGGTTGACCTAAGTTTGCGGTATAAGCGTATGGCAGCGCGCCTTTTTGCTTCATCCAAAGTAGCGCAGCCGAGGTGTCAAGTCCGCCTGAAAACGCGATACCGACTTTTTGCCCGACGGGGACAGATTGTAAAATGGTGGCGTTATTGGTGGCATTGTTTGTGGTATCGTGGCTCATAACCTTTCCTATCAAGTCATCAAAAAAAATCTGTAAAATCAACCTATCGAATTATTGTAACATTTTTGTCAACGTGTTTTTCGCCATTTTTTGACAATTAGCCATAATTTGTCACAATAAAAAAGCCAATCATTTGATTGGCTTTATCGGCTAAATAGCGGTTATTGGTACAAAACTTCGACGATTTCGTACTCAACCTCACCGCTTGGAGTTTGGATTTTGGCTTCATCACCTTCTGATTTGCCAATCAGACCGCGCGCGATGGGCGAGTTGATGGAGATTTTGTTGGCTTTAAAATCCGCTTCGTCATCCCCCACAATTTTATAGCGTTTTTGCTCTTCGGTGTCGAGATTTTCAATCACCACCGTGACGCCAAACACCACACGACCTTCTTGCGGTAGTTTGAGCGGGTCAATGACTTCAGCCCCGCCCAATTTGGCTTCGATATCGCGAATACGCGCTTCACAAAACCCTTGCTGCTCACGGGCAGCATGGTACTCGGCATTTTCTTTTAAGTCGCCATGTTCGCGCGCTTCGGCAATCGCCGCGGTAATACGTGGACGGTCAACGGTTTTGAGCTGTTTGAGCTCTTCTTCTAAAGCCGCGTGACCTTGAGGCGTCATTGGATAACGTTGCATAGGGGATTCCTTTTGTCACAAATAGGGATTCAAACGGCAAGATTGCCAAAGTAACAAGTCACAAAAAATGGTCATCAACTCTCGTGATTAACCATTATCTATTTTGTATAGATGAAAAAAACCATGCTAGACAGGGCTACTGCCTAACAAGGTTCTAGTAAAAAATTTGCTGTGCTGCGTCAATCACCACAATAACGGTATTTTACTTGATAACGGCTTGTGATGCAAAGCATTCACTCAATTGACTGTATGAACTCTCACATTACCAAGCTGAGCTGATGGTAACACCCACGGCTTTATTTTCATACCAAGGTAAAATAGTGGCATTGTCAAACGGTTGCGTCATCACCAAACCACTGACGACACCCAGCGCACAGCCAGCAACCACATCACGGGTATGGTGTTTGTCGGCATCCACACGTGACCAGCCCACATAGGCGGCAGGAAGCATTGCCATCGAGCCATAGCGCCAGCCATAGCGTTGACCGATGAAAGTCGCGCCCGCGCAAGAATCACTAGCATGCCCTGACGGAAATGAGTAATCTTCGCCATTGGGACGTTCGCCCCACGCGGTGTCATTGGTGGCGTATTTGAGCGCATAGGTAGCTGCCAAATTGGTTGCCATGGTTTTGCCTAATTGATAGACGCCTTCTTGGTCATGTTTGGCAAGTGCCATGCCTAAGCCTGCTACTGGGATAGCAATATGCAATATATCGCCCGCTTTTTCGCTATCGCTTTTGGCATATACCGTTGTCGTCGGCGCTAATACAGCAGCAAGCAGTATGACGTTAAAGGTCTTAGAAGGTTGTCTCATGGCATTCACACCCTGATTGTGGTTGGTGGTCAAAACATTGATAAACGTGGCTATACTTAGGGCAAACCCAGTATACACCCCAAACCTTAGGATTATCTTAGCCCATAAAAAAATACTGACAGCGCTGGCTATCAGTATTGTAGACTAGCGATGGTTATCCCTGTGTCTGTGTATGTAGCGATTGGAGCTTATACACATCAAATGGTAGTTGCACTTTATACGCTTGGGTAACTGCTGCCGCGGCATTTAAGGTGGTCACATTAAATACTTTATGCTGTAAGGCTGAGCGGCGAATCGAGAATGAGTCTTCATGCGCTTGTTTGCCTTCAGTGGTATTGACCACAATCGCAATCTCACCGTTTTTGATGGCATCGACGATATGTGGGCGACCCTCGGTGACTTTGTTGATGCGCTCACAGGGAATGCCTGCTTCGGTCAAGATTTTTTGTGTACCTGAAGTTGCCACAAGTTTAAAGCCATAGTCGGCAAATTGTTTTGCCACTGGTACCAGGTTGGCTTTGTCGCTTTCACGCACTGATAAGAACACTTTTTTAACTTCATTGTCCACTGGCAAACCGGGCAATCTATCATTACTGCCGATGATGGCTTTATAGTAAGCTTCACCAAAGGTCTGACCCACACCCATGACTTCACCCGTTGATTTCATCTCAGGGCTTAAAATAGGGTCAACGCCTGGGAATTTGGCAAAAGGGAATACCGCTTCTTTGACTGCAAAAAATGTTGGAATCACCTCAGTGGTAAAGTTTTGTTCCACAAGCGTTGTGCCCGCCATACAACGCGCGGCGACTTGCGCAAGTGAAGTGCCGATGCATTTTGATACGAAAGGCACCGTACGTGAGGCACGTGGATTGACTTCAAGAATATAAACCACACCATCTTTGACCGCGTATTGGACGTTCATCAAGCCCACCACACCGAGCTCTTTTGCCATTGCCACGGTTTGTTCGCGCATCACATCGCAAATCTCTTGGCTAAGTGAATACGGCGGGATTGAACACGCTGAATCGCCTGAATGCACGCCCGCTTGTTCGATGTGCTGCATGATACCGCCAATCACTACGTTGGTGCCGTCAGAGATACAATCCACATCCACTTCAATCGCATCATCCAAGAAGCGGTCAAGTAACACAGGGGCTTCATTGGACGCTTGTACAGCTTCACGCAAATAACGACGCAGTTCGTTTTCGTTATAAACGATTTCCATGGCGCGACCGCCCAACACGTAAGAGGGACGGACAACTAAGGGATAGCCCACTTGCGTCGCTTTGACGATACCGTCTTCGGTACTGGTCGCCAAGGCATTGGGTGGCTGAGTAAAGCCCAATTGCTGAATCATGTGTTGGAAACGTTCACGGTCTTCTGCACGGTCAATCGCATCTGGGCTGGTACCGATGATATGCACACCTGCAGCTTCCAGTGCGCGCGCTAATTTTAATGGCGTTTGTCCACCGTACTGCACAATCACGCCTTCGGGCTTTTCGATGCGCACGATTTCAAGCACATCTTCTAACGTAATAGGCTCAAAGTATAGACGGTCAGAGGTGTCATAGTCAGTTGAAACTGTTTCAGGGTTACAGTTGACCATGATGGTCTCATAACCATCTTCACGCATTGCCAAGGCGGCGTGCACACAGCAATAGTCAAATTCAATACCTTGACCAATGCGGTTGGGACCACCACCGATAACCATGATTTTTTTGTTGTTGGTTGGATTGGCTTCACATTCGTCATCATAGCTTGAATACATATAAGCGGTTGACGTCGAAAACTCCGCGGCACAGGTATCCACGCGTTTGTACACAGGATACACGCCCAAATCCCAACGTTTTTTACGCAGTTGTTTTTGTGAAATTCCCAAGAGCGTTGCCAAGCGTAAATCTGATAACCCTTTACGTTTGAATTGACGCAAGTTGTCGCTGGTCAAACCGCCAAAGCCAGTTTCTTTCACCAATTTTTCCGTTTTGACGATGTCTTCAATTTGCACTAAAAACCAAGGGTCAATGCGAGTAAACTCAAACACCTCATCCACGCTCATGCCAAAACGGAAGGCATCAGCAATGTAGAAAATACGGTCAGGTGTGGGGGTTTTTAACTTAACTTTTAAGGTGCTGCGAATGGTATCCTCGTCTTGATTGAAATCAAGATACTCATCAAAACCATTCACCCCAATCTCAAGACCGCGTAACGCTTTTTGCATCGACTCTTGGAAATTACGACCAATCGCCATCACTTCACCCACCGATTTCATTTGGGTAGATAAGGTGCTGTCAGCTTGGGGGAATTTTTCAAAGTTAAAGCGCGGTACTTTAGTCACCACATAGTCAATGGCGGGCTCAAAGCTGGCTGGGGTCAAGCCGCCTGTAATGTCATTGCTAAGTTCATCGAGCGTGTAACCGACCGCAAGCTTTGCTGCGATTTTGGCAATCGGGAAACCCGTGGCTTTAGATGCCAAGGCAGATGAACGGCTGACACGTGGGTTCATCTCGATGACCACCATACGACCTGTTTTTGGGTCAATACCAAATTGTACGTTTGAACCACCGGTCTCCACGCCAATCTCACGCAGCACCGCCAATGACGCATTACGCATGATTTGGTATTCTTTATCCGTCAAAGTCTGAGCAGGTGCCACAGTGATAGAGTCGCCTGTATGCACACCCATAGGGTCAAAGTTTTCAATCGAACAGACGATGATACAGTTGTCTTTTTTATCACGGACAACTTCCATCTCGTATTCTTTCCAACCAATTAAGCTTTCATCAATCAATAGTTGGTGAGTGGGTGATAAGTCAAAACCACGCTCACAAATCTCGACAAATTCGTCACGGTTGTAAGCGATACCGCCGCCCGAACCCCCCATGGTAAACGACGGGCGAATGATGCAGGGAAAGCCGACTTTGGCTTGAATAGCGAAGGCTTGTTCCATGGTTTCAGCCACTTCGGCGCGCGGGCACTCTAAGCCGATTTTTTTCATCGCTTGGTCAAACAGGTTACGGTCTTCGGCTTTTTCGATGGCGTCTTTGGTCGCGCCAATCAGCTCGCAGCCATATTTTTCCAGTACGCCATGCTTGTCCAAGTCTAACGCACAGTTGAGCGCGGTTTGTCCGCCCATGGTGGGCAAGATGGCATCGGGGCGTTCTTTATCAATGATACGCTCTACCGTTTGCCAGGTGATGGGCTCGATGTAGGTGGCATCTGCCATGACAGGGTCGGTCATGATGGTGGCTGGATTTGAGTTAACCAGAATGACGCGGTAGCCTTCTTCACGTAAGGCTTTACAGGCTTGTGCGCCTGAATAGTCAAATTCACAGGCTTGTCCGATGACAATTGGACCTGCGCCGATGATAAGAATGGATTTGATGTCGGTACGTTTTGGCATAGCTTCTCTCTTACTAACAATTAGTTAAAAGGCGGACTTGGCATTAATTTAATAACATTTTCAATTTTGTTAAAATCTTTTTGATTAACATTGACCAATTCTAAATTGCGAATTTTGGCGACAACATAATGAAATACATCAAAGTTCTGTTTATCGAGTCTGATACCTGTGTCTTTCGATGAAAAATCCTGACTACGGCTAAAGTGAAAAATTCTAGCGGAAGGATTGGCTTCTTTATCAGTGATATTAAATTCAACAAAATCGTCTAAAATTTCTTGGGCTTCATCAATTGAAATACTTTTTACACCTCGTAATACTTCATAACGAATCAAAGGGGTAATGGCAATCGTGGCATTTTGAGCGATTAAGTCATTAAATTTTTGTTTTGCTTCAATATGATTAGGATTATCATCCTTTCCATCAATCACAGCGATTAAAATATTAGCATCCACTAAAACAGATTTTTGATTCATTTTTTCACCTATCTGTTTATCCTATTTATTTAACAGGGCTAATAATTTTTGTTTCGCTTTGGTTTGGTCAATGTGTTCCATGTTTTCACGTTTCAATTGATTTAAATCGACATCAAACGCATCTTGTAATACATTTTCTAGTAACCGAGTATTGGGTGAATTTATTTCTTGACTTCTTACCACACCATCAGCGTCACGTTTTAATAAATACGCTTCACCTTCAGCCAGTTGTGATAATACTAAGGGTGAATGAGTAGCGATATAAAAGGTGGTGTTAGGAAATAAATTTTTCAGCGTTGGCACGATTTTGGTTTGCCATTCGATGTGCAAATGGCTTTCGATTTCATCAATCAACACCACGCCTTTGACGTTTAACAAATCGGTGGCGTTGGTAAATGCTGAATACGCAGAGATAATGGATTGAATGATTTTTACCACTGAAATAAAACCAGAGCTTAATTCACTTAACTCTCGTTCTTGTCCTTCGATGGTGAGAAATACATTGCCGTCACCATCGATTTTTAGCGTTTTTTCAATACGATTGTCTAAAATGTTTAAAGCGTTTAAAACAGTGTCAATTTCTATTTTTCTATTATCTTCTTCACGTTGGTAAGGATTTACAGACTGTGCTCTTAAAACAAACCATTCATTTAAGGATTCTGACATCCCTAAATCTTTCATGCCATCAACAGTGTAGAGGCTACTTTCAAATCTTTGCAAATAATCACTTTTTCTTTGGTTAAAATTACCAACTTGCTTATTGTAATAACCCGAATGATGATTAAAGACACCCCGTTGATTTGCACCTAAATAAGCAATAGCAAAAGATTTGCGTTCTGGGTTTATTTGTAAAGTATCAGTACTCACGTATTGAGTATCAAATAAAAGATGTATTTTATTTAAAAAATCAATATATTCTCGAAATAATCTTTCAAAAGAGCCATATTTTGGGGTTATATCGAATTCAGAGTTAGTAGCAACTAAACCAATAAATATTGACTCTAAAGTTTTGGTTTTGCCTACCCCATTTGACCCAAAAAAAACAAAAACTCGCTTAGTATCGTCAAGATTTAGCTCAACGTCACCCACCCCTCGCAAGTCTTTGATTTTAATTTCGGTCATATAAATCTCAAATTTTATCTTTAAAAAAGTGCAATTAATGCACTTTAAAATTAACCTTTCGCCTTTACCATCATAGCTGCGAATTTATCAAATAATGGCGCACAGTCATGGGGTCCTGGGCTTGCCTCTGGATGTCCTTGAAAACTAAACGCAGGCTTGTTAGTGAGCTCAATGCCTTGATTTGAGCCATCAAATAACGAACGATGCGTCACTTTCACATTGCTAGGAAGCGTACTTTCATCCACCGCAAAACCGTGGTTTTGTGAGGTAATCATCACCGTACCTTGCTCGATATCTTGTACAGGATGGTTGGCACCGTGGTGACCAAATTTCATTTTGACAGTTTGCGCGCCGCTAGCCAGTGCCAATAGCTGATGACCTAGACAAATCCCAAACAGCGGAATATCAGTTTGGGTAATGATGTGTTTGATCGCATCAATGGCATAAGTACAAGGTTCAGGGTCGCCAGGACCATTGGACAAGAAAATACCATCTGGGTTGTGTTTGAGTACCTCGTTGATAGGCGTTTGGGCTGGTACAACGGTGACATGACAGCCGCGGTCAACGAGCATGCGCAAAATGTTGGTTTTGACGCCAAAGTCATACGCCACGATGTTAAATTTTTGCTCGATGTCAGTGCCCAATTCTTTAAAGCGACCACAAGTTGGACTCACTTCTGGACTCACCAATTGCCATGAGCCTTGCGTCCAGGTAAAACCCGCTTGGTCACAGCAGACTTTCGCCAAATCCATGCCTTTGATACCGGCAAAACTTTTGGCAAGTTCGATTGCTTTGGCTTCATCGAGCTGACCGTCACTATCGGCAGTCATGATACAACCGTTTTGTGCGCCTTTTTCACGTAGTAGGCGAGTGAGTTTTCGGGTGTCGATATCAGCGATGGCAACGGTGTTATGGTTAATCAGATACTCGCTTAGTGATTGGCTTGAGCGAAAGTTACTGGTCGCCATGGTCAAATCACGGATAATCAATCCATTTGCCCACACTTTGTGAATACGACCTGACTCTGTGTCTTCATCGTTGGTACCAGTATTACCGATATGCGGATAGGTTAACGTGACGATTTGCTGGGCATAGCTTGGGTCAGTCAAGATTTCTTGGTAACCTGTCATCGCTGTATTAAACACGACTTCACCAACGGTATGTCCGCTAGCACCGATGCTTCGACCATAAAAAACCGTACCATCTGCCAATGCCAAAATTGCTTTTGCGTAATTCGTGTTCACCTAGTGCCTCCGCTCGTATCCTGTGTTCTACCCATGTGTGCGACGGTAAATTATGCCCACTCAATGCACATACTGTAAAAAGTATCGCCCACAAAAAAGCGAGAAGACATTGATTTTAAAGAAAATAGCTAACTGGTTTTAATGCGTTACCAGTCTGTGCCATTAACTTTATCATGCCAACTCGCTAAGGTTTGATTTTGCCTATTTTAACAGAACCTCACAAAAAAAGGTAGCCAAAATTTTTGTCGAAGTCAGTCTAAAAAGTACGTAAACTTGGTTGAAACAAACCGACCACAAACCAAATCGTTTCAACAATCCAAATGATCAGTACATACAAGCGGATTTGCTCAGCGGTCCAATCTAGCGAAAACCAGCCAATTAGCCACCAAGATAGCCAGCCTTCTAGCCATTTTGCGCCATTTCCCAGCAGCACCCAACTATAAAATATACTGCTAAGCAAAAACAGCAATAACCACTGTAATAGCGACATTTTGCTTATTCCTTTAACATTTGCTTTATGGATTTTACCCAATTGCCGCCACAAAGCGCGTAAGGATTTGTGCTAAACTGGTAAAAAATTCTGATAAGGTGCGCTTTAACCGCCCTTTAAAAAAGAGAACAATCATGAATATTCTTACCCCCCAAACTGTGGTGATTATCGGTGGCGGCAATGTTGGTTTATCCTTTGCTTTACTGCTTGCCGACAAAGGCATCTCAAGTACGCTACTAGAAAAAGCCAAATACCCCACCATCAGCCCTGATGATGACTTACACCGCGCGCAATTTGACAGCCGTAACATCGCGCTGTCACGCCGTACGGTACAAATTTATCGTGGTATCACCTTTAATGGCAAAGCGCTATGGGATGATTTACAAAGCCATGCCTGCCGCATCGATGAAGTTAACATCAGTGAAGAAGGTAGTTTTGGTAAAGCGACGCTCAACAAACACGCTGAAGGAGTAGAAAGTTTTGGACAAGTGATGGAAAACGCATGGCTTGGCAAAAAATTACTGCTCGCCGTGCAAAACAATCCGCTGATAACCTTGCTAGACGGTGCCACTTTGACCGATATACAACAGACGGCAACCGATGTCACCATTCGCTTTGACCAAGCCCACCAAGCTCGCCAAACCTTAACAGCTGATTTATTGGTGGCTTGTGATGGTCAGCACTCGCCAAGCCGGCAACTACTGGGCATTGGCGCAACTGCACACGATTATCACCAAGTAGGTGTCGTGGGCGTGGTCATGACGGACAAACCGCACCAGCATCAAGCGATTGAACGCTTTAATAAAATGGGCGCAGTTGCTGTGTTGCCTTTGGTTGATGCGTTTGATATCAGTCAAGGGGATGGACGACAAGCCCAGCAAGGCTACCGCCGCTCTGTGGTATGGGTGTGCCCAAAAGGCGAAGAACAGCGCTATCTAGACGACGACCAATACTTTCTTGACACCATTCAACAAGCCTTTGGCAGCCTAGCAGGCAGGTTTGTCAAAGCGGGTAAACGCGGCGCGTATCCACTGGTGAAAATATTGGCAGATAGTCAAGTCAAAGATCGCTGCGTCATCATGGGCAATGCCGCCCACACCTTGCACCCTGTGGCAGGACAAGGCTTTAACCTATGTATGCGCGATGCTGATACGCTCGCCAAAATGCTGGCACAGCAAGTGATGCGCGGCGAAGATATCGGCGATAGTCGCATGCTACAAACTTATGCCAAACGCCGTAAAGCCGACCAAAAACGGGTAGAAATTTTCTGCGATACGGTGGTCTATGGCTTTATGCACCAAAATCCCTTGCTCAAATTCGCGCGTAATGTCGGACTCATTGCCTTTGATAAAGTGCCATTTGTGAAGCCAGCTGTGGCTACCTTTGCGATGGGGCTGAAGTCTTAACGATAAAATTTTTTTATGGTTGTAATAAGATTGCTAAATTTTTACAGACAGGCTATATTTATTGTTAAATTAAGTTGAGTACTTGGGTAATGACGATGAAAAAACTTGGCGTAGCAATGGTTGCGGTGATGATGACCAGTACCGCTATCGGGGCGAATTGGGTGAATTTGGGTGAAACAGACAATAAAGAGTTTATACACTCACTCGATTTCGATTCAGTGCGAAAATTAAACACCTATAGCAAACAAATCTCTTATTTTACCAAGACAGATTTTAGCAAAGCCCAAAAAACCACCGATGGTAAATATTATAATTACGAGAAAGTGCAATGGAAAGGCGATTGCGAAAATAATCGAACTTCATTAATGGGTGCTATTGGATATACCAAAAACGGCTCAGCTGTTTATTCATACAATATTCCCTATGATAATTGGCAGCCTGCCTTTCCTGATACGGTTGCGGAAATCCGATTAAAAATAGCTTGCTATCTCGCAGGTTATCGGGATACGCTTTAATCAATTTTAACGAGCTGTGTATCAATAAGCCGTGTTTTAACGAACATGGCTTTTTTGCTATAAACCCACCACTATCTAGCGTATAATTTTGCAATACCAATTTCAAAATTATACGCAAAAAATGAAAAATAATACTCTCATTATCGGCGGTGGTGTTGTTGGCGCGACATTGGCGTTAAAGCTTGCCCAAGCGCGCCATCCTGTCACCTTAATCGATGCTCGCCCAAAACTTTTAGCAGCCGATTGGCACGACAAACTCACCCAGCGTGATGCTCGTGTCTATGCGCTAAGCGTTGCCAGTATCAACCTACTCAAAGAGGTCGGTGCCTGGCAGCGTATTGAACAAAGCAAACGCAAAGCCGACTATACCCAAATGCAGGTATGGCAAACCAATGGCGTGGGTGAGCTAAATTTTGGTGATGCTCAAACACCGCAATTATTGGGCAGTATGGTCGAACCTTTTATCATCGAAAAAGCGCTGTATGACGGTTTTGACGATGAGCGTCTTGTCCATCAGGGTCAATCTTATTTGCGCCATATTGCAGGGCATAAGGTCACTGATATTGCGTGGCAAGGTGAAGATTTAGGGTATCAAGTTAGCTTAGACGATGGCACCACGCATCAAGGTAAGCTATTAATCGGTGCTGACGGGCGCGGCTCTATGGTACGCCAAACGGCAGGGATTGGGTTAGATACTTTGGTGTACCAGCAAACGGCAATCTGCTGCGCCATCAAAACCGAGCAGCCACACAAGGCGACAGCCAGACAAGTGTTTTTGCCGACAGGGCCTTTGGCACTATTACCGCTGGCAGATGTGACCGCTGACGATCAGGCAAATCCGCAACATTGGCAATCGGTGGTATGGACATTGCCGACCAATGCTGCCCTTGATTTACTCACGCTCACGCCAAACGAGCTTGCCAAAGAACTCGCCTTTGCCAGTGGCTATGCCTTAGGGGACATCACTGAGATTGAGTCAATCGCCAGTTTCCCACTGGGTGCCCAACATGCCAAAAATTATGTCAAAGCCAACTTGGCGTTGATTGGCGATGCCGCGCATGGGGTGCATCCTTTGGCGGGACAAGGCTTAAACTTGGGTATGCTCGATGTCATTGCCTTGAGCGATATTTTACAAAAAGATTATCAGCGGTCAGGCAACAAGCTGTGGGCAAGTTTTGCCACCTTACAGCATTATGAGCGTCAACGCTATGCTAATAACGCGATGATGATGCACAGTTTTTCAGGGATTAATTGGCTTTTTGGCACACAGTTGCGTCCGATTCAGCAGCTACGCAGTGAAAGCGTGAGCATGGTTAGCAAAATCACACCCTTGATGAAATTTTTTACCCAAAAAGCCAGTGGCATCTAAAAATTTTTAACAGCAAAAAAAATCCTCGATAAGCTATCGAGGATTTTTAACGATGAATCAACCGTGAAAGGTGATTTATTTCGCTGGGCTTGCAACAGTTGTAACGGTTGTGGTACCGGTTGCAGGAATTGCGTTGTCATCAACAATGTATGCATCGACACGGCGGCCTTCTTGGTCTTTACCTGCAGCACCTGTCGTGTCTTGTGGTTTGATCAATTCAAGTTGTGATTGTGGCACACCATTAGCTACTAAGAATGATCTAACCGCTTGGGCACGCTCTTTTGCTAACTTCTCATTGGCAGCGGCATTACCTGTGCTGTCGGTATAACCACTGATACCGATTTTTTTGCCTTGTTTAGCGGCTTCAAGGATATCATTGGCTTTTTCTTTGGCATTACCAGCAACTTGTGCTTTACCCGTAGCAAAGTAGAAGCTTAAGCGACCATTTTCAAATACCACTGAAGGCTCAGTGCTAGAGATAGTTGTTGCCGTGGTTTCAGTGGTAGTCATCGTGGTGCCAGATGCCATTGGCATGCTTGCTACTGCCATGTCAGTGGTTGATGCTACAGGCATTGCCATGCTATTGGTTGCACTTGCCGCAGAGACTTCAGTTGTGGTAGTGGTTGTCGTTGTTGAAGCAGTGGTAGAAGCCACAACTGGCGTCGCGACTGGCTCAGTTTTATTACATGATTTTAATAAAGCCCAAGCGAGTGCGCCTAAAATCAATAAACCAATGATTGGCAATAACATTTTCATCAGGCCGCCTTCATCGCGTTTAGGTGTAGCAACCAAATGCTCCTCTCTACGAGTGGTCGTTTTGACAGTAGGCGTGGTGGCTGCATGCGCAGGCGACAAATTCAACATAGTCAAAATCCCTGCTGGGATAAATGTATATGCCCAAGCAGGAATCACAGAAGCCACAGACGCAATATTGTTTGACAAGAAAGTATTTAGCGGTGTCGTACCGGCTAGTGAGCGTAATTCACGCAGTACCAGCGGGGCAGCGCGGCTTACTAAAGAACTGGTTTCTTGCTCTGGTACACTGTAATGACGTGAGAGCTGTTGCACTAGATCTGTACGATGGGTGGTATCTGGCAGGACACGGTCAAAAAAGCTGTTGTCATCATCAGCGATAGTAGCGTTAGCAAAGCTATTAGAGATGTTACCGTCAGCCAGACGGGCAACTAAAATAGCGTATAATTTTTCTAATAAAGATGAGCGGTTGGCATCCGTTGCATTATTTAAAAGAACGGGTGTTACTGTACGGGTTAAATGTTCAATGATATTCATAATTCGATCCTCAAGAAAATGAAGGGTTATCAACCACCATAAAACTAATGTATTATTTTTATATCCAGCACACTAGCCAATAATTCTATTATATATTTTCAAAAATTATTATTTATGGTTGTTGGGTTTATTATTGCATTGCTATTTAATTTACGCTTAACAATACTGAGAAAAACTGCCGCAAAACAGGGGGTTTTGTTAAGTCTTTTGCAGTATTACTCAAATATAGCTAATAAATTAAAGCAAAATCGGCACGCCTTCAGTTATGTTAAGGTAACTATTGCGTAAATATTGTGTTAAAAATTCCAATCGTCCCCATTTTGGGTAAACTTGGGTAAAAGTGTGTTGCTCAAATTTGAAGGCTTTGTCATTAGTTTCATACTACAAAGTTAGCGTTATACTGCAAGACAGCTTTAGGTATCATCTACATCAATAAATTCACATTTGGCTTATTGAGATAATACGCTATCTTTATCATAATCCTACTTATCATTATTTATTGCTATTTTGAGGTGTTATGTCACTTTTTTCTAACCATACTTTATTTATCATTATCATTACGGTAGTTGTCAGTTTATTAGCTTGGCAATCACCCCAACTGATGCAAAGGTTAATTTTTTATCCGCCTGCGGTGCAGCGTGGACAAGTCGATCGCTTTGTTACTCATGGTTTTATCCATGCCGATGGGATGCATTTGTTTTTTAATATGTTTACTTTGTATTCGTTTGGACAAGCGGTGCAGGGATTGTTCATGTCCAAACTCGGCAGTCTAGGGTTTGTGCTGTTTTATCTTGCTGCTTTGGTGGTGGCGATTGTGCCAACCTATCTAAAACAAAAGAACAATCCTCGCTATAGCAGCCTAGGGGCATCGGGGGCTGTTTCAGCAGTAATTTTTAGCTATATTTTAATGAATCCTTGGTCGACATTGTTGCTGTTTGTGATTCCTGTACCTGCGATTGTGTTCGCAGTGGCGTATGTGGCGTATAGTGTGTGGGCGGATGGGCAAGGTCGCGGTAGTATCAATCATTCGGCACATTTGGTGGGTGGTATTTTTGGTATGTTAGCCACCATTGCCATTGAGCCCGGTATTGTGGCGCATTTTTTTAACCAATTAATGCACCCAAGATTTTTAGGCTTTGGTGGCTAACATTTGGGGGCAAAAAATTGCGTGGCGCCGCTTGCCTGATTACAGCTTGCCCATTCATAGGTTGTACAGCCACAGGTTGCCTAGTTAACAGTCGCTTGGCTGGTTAACGGTAAAGTCGTAAAAAGCAGTAAAAGGTAAAAAATATGATTTATGATGTGATTGGTGATGTGCATGGTCAGGCAGATAAACTCATTGGGTTACTGACGCAGTTGGGCTATCAACATGATGGTCAGTGTTTTCAAGCGCCTCCTAATCACCAAGCGATTTTTATAGGCGACTTGATTGATAGGGGCAGTCAACAGCTGCAAACCTTATCTATCGTATTTGCGATGATTGACCACGGGCAAGCGCTCGCGGTCATGGGTAATCACGAGTATAATGCGTTAGCTTACGCAACACCCGATGCCCGCGATGCAAGCCAATATTTACGACAACATAATGATAAAAATACCTCGCAGCATCAAGCGTTTCTTGATGAAGTAGGGTTTGGTAGTGAGTTGCACCAGTTTTGGCTCAAGCGGTTTTATGAATTACCGCTGTGGCTAGCATTGGATGATGCGTGTTTTGTGCATGCTTGTTGGGACAGTGATGCGATGGCGATGTTAAAGCCGCTGTTAACGATAGACAATCGCTTGACGCCCGTTGCGCTACAAAAAACCAGTGAGGAAGGCACGCCACCTTTTGAGGCACTGGAAAGAGTGCTTAAAGGTGTGGAAGCACCGCTACCTGAAGGCATTCATTTGGTCGATAAAGAAGGTCATCAACGTAAAAATGTACGCGTGCAGTGGTGGCAGCCTAGTTTGTCGTTTCAGCCGATTCACCAGATTGCGCGCGCCAGTCAAGAGGATTTGATTCATATCCCTAAAGACACGCTGAGCGCTGAGATTTTGTTTGGTCTTGACCACGACAAACCTATTTTTGTCGGGCATTATTGGCTCAATGGCACGCCTGAGCTACTTAGTCATCAAGTGGTCTGTGTGGATTATTCTGCTGCCAAAGATGGGTTTTTGACGGCTTATCAATTTGATACCGATCATCCGGCTTTGAGCTCAGCGAATTTTATTCAATATCAGCATTGACCCAAAGCTAAACGGTAAACTGGGTGTAACATAAATTAAAATATTTGTTTAAAGCTTACGGCTAATAATGATAGCCAGTGAGCAAACGATTAAGATGGGTTAGGTATGATTCGACGTCCGATTGAGCCGCTAAAGATGCTATTTGTGCTGCAAGGCTCGTACTTTAAACGGCTGATTGTGCCACAAGTTTTGTTGTTTATTTTCTCCTTTTTCATCTATTTTTATCAAACCCATATCGCCACCGAGCCTGTACCGCTCAATCCTTCGGTGTTTGCGATACTCGGTATCTCACTTGCGATTTTCCACGGGTTTTGTAATAACGCAGCGTATGATCGATTTTGGGAAGGGCGCAAGCTGTGGGGCACGCTGGTTTGGCTAAGTCGCAACATCGCCCGTCAAGTGATGACACTGCCGAATGTCAGTATGGCGGAAAAACAAGCCTTTATCCGTCATCAAATCGCTTTTGTCCACAGTCTACGCCAACAGCTGCGGAGTGAGGATAATACAGCAAACCTGCAGCGGCTATTAACGGTTGAAGAACAGCAAGCCGTGGTTGGGCAAAACTTTATTGCCTTACGCTTGACCCAAATCATGGGGCAGATGCTCGCCAACTGGCAAGCCGAGCAAAAAATCGATGTTTGGCAGTGGCAAAGCTTAGATAACACCTTGGGTGAAATTGCCCATATCCAAGCGGGCTGTGAACGCATTAATAACACACCGATTCCGTATGCCTATTTTGTGCTGCTGCATCGCACTGTGTATCTGTATTGCTTTATGCTGCCATTTGGACTGGGCAATGCGATTGGCTGGGTAACGCCATTTGTAGTCAGTTTTGTCGGCTACACCTTTATGGCGCTCAATGAAATCGTCGATGAAATCAGCGAGCCGTTTGGTACGGGGGAAAACGAATTGCCCTTAGGGATGATGTGCGATACGATTGAGACGCAGCTGGCCATGCTTAGTCATCAAAAATTTGCCCCTGAACAAAAGCCGCGAGTACCCGCCAATGTGGTGATATAGTTGCCTCATAGATTTTGATTTTCAAGGGTAAAAAATCATGCTATATTAAGTTTTAACCGTGCATTTCATGCACGTTTTTTTATTTTTAGTCCGTCAATTTTTTGGCAAAAGGAATTTTCCATGTCAGCAAGTCAGCCAAACGCCCAGACACACCAGCTACCACCACCCATCCCATCGCCACAAGGTCAAGCCAAAGTCGGTATCATCATGGGTAGTCAATCTGACTGGGAAACCATGCAAAACGCCGCGCAAATGTTAGCGGATTTTGGGGTGCCCTTTGAGTGTGAAGTGGTATCGGCACATCGCACCCCTGATAGATTGTTTGACTATGCCAAAACTGCCAAAGCTCGCGGCCTGTCTGTGATTATCGCAGGGGCAGGCGGCGCGGCGCATCTGCCCGGGATGTGTGCGTCTCAGACGGATTTGCCTGTACTTGGTGTGCCTGTCAAGTCCTCCATCCTAAGCGGTTGGGACAGTTTGCTATCCATCGTGCAAATGCCCAAAGGGGTGGCGGTGGGTACGCTTGCCATCGGGGCAGCGGGTGCGGCAAATGCAGGGCTACTGGCAGCGCAAATTTTGGCGATTGGTGATAGCACGCTTGCGCAAAAAATCAGTGATTTTCGCGCCAAACAAACCCAAACAATTTTGGATAATCCTGTGCCTGGTAAAATGGATTGATTTTAATAAAAACCGCCCTTTAAAATGGCGGTTTTTTGCTTTATCCAAATGTGGTAATAAGCCAGTTTTTAAAATTTTGGTAGGTAGCGGTGTTTGGGTCAGCTAGTGCCAAGGCTTTTGATAAATCTTGGGTGGGTTTTGATTGGGTGGCAAGCCATGTATAAATCCGTGCTTTATCCAGTGATGTGGTAGGATTTTTAAAATGGCTTGTTCCAAGGCTATGGATAAAGTTTTCGATTTGTCCAAAATGATTTTGTTCATTCGTTGGCATCGTCATTTTTATCCAAGTTTCGAGATAGCCTTCATCTTGATTATTTGGCATTAGCCAAACGCCAATTGGGTTATCGTAATCTAAATTTTCAAAATAAATACCTAATTCATCATTTTGTTGTGGGAATTGATAAAATCCTAATGGGTTTAATCGCTCGCTAATTTGCCGTAGATTTTGGGTTTTAATATCGGTTTTATCAGTAAAATCCATGTCAACCAAAATACCAATATGGCTTACTTGTCCTGTTTCTAAAAGTTTTACTAACCTTGGCAGCTGTTGCAATACTGCTTGTTTTGTCGTGTAGGCGGTTGGCTCAAGGTCTTGGGGTGTTGCTACGTCAATGTTTAATTGAAGGTTTAGATTTTCATGACGCAAAAAAGTTTGGATAAATAATTTATCTGATTCTGCTTCAACAATAAGGTGCTTTATCATTATCTAACCTCAATATTCATTTTGGTTAGATTGTATAAGTCATCTTCATCAAATACGGTGGCGATAAGTTTGCCTTTATCAGATTTGCGGACGCTGTGACCCATGCGAAATAGTACGCCTTCCATGTCGGTGCGGTCTTTGGCGACTTGGGAAAAACTTTCAATGCAGTCCCAGCTGTGTGTAGTGGCAAATACTTGAATGTTGAAGCGATAAGCCAGTTCAAAGATGAGTTCCCAAACTTTAGGTTGTACGCTGTAGTGTAAACCGTTTTCAAATTCATCTATTAATAAAAAACCATTTTTTGCAGAAAATATTTTCAAAATGATTTGCAATAATCGCATAATTCCGTCCCCCATAGCGGTTAAAGGATAACCACCATCACTATCTAGTAGTTTTATATAAGGGATACGAACATCTTCAGAATTAGCATATTTCTGGTGAAATTTTTTATCAGTTATAAAAGCTAGATTTTGTATATTTGGCACAATAATTTTTAACGCTTGAATAACTTCAGTTTCTGCTTCTGTAAAAACTAATTTATCCCAGTCACTAGCTAGTTTTGGTAAATTCACTACTCTTGTATCTATATAAGCTAAAGGGGAACTCTGCTCTAGTTTTAAGAATTGCAAAAGATTCAAACTATCGTCCAAATTTAATTCAGTATAAAAAGTATCCTTATTAGGTAACTTAATTTCTAAGCCGTTTTCTATGGTATTAAAAGACAATAAACCTTTAGTAGTCTTGCTGAAAGTATGTCTCTCACTATAAGTAGTAATAAGTGAGTGTTTTATTTCATCATAATAAGTATGCTTATCAAATTTATCAGATTCTAAAACTCGAATTTGTATCGAATTTTTTGTATCTCCAATAAAAATTGTAGGTACTTCTTGGTTGTAGTTATTATCCGTAAAAAAATCTTTTATGAGAATATTTGGTTCTTTTACGCTGGTTTCTTGATTGGGATTTAGGATTAGGCTACTTCGATTAGAAGCGATTTGATATAAAATATTAGACTTAAACCCACTCGCTAACAAAGCTAAAGCTTCAAGAACAGTACTTTTCCCCGAATTATTTTTTCCCACAATCAAATTCACATGACCCAATTTCTCAATCGTCACATCTTCCAAAATCCGAAAGTTCTTAATCTTTAGAGAGTCTAAGTGCATAACGCAAACCTTACGAGTTATTAACCCATTTATTATTTTATCAACCGCTATCTTACCCACAAAATACTCTACAATCTAGGCAATTTACGGTAAAATCCGTTAATTACCTTTTTGACATTCCTTTCTTTTTTATTGTAAAAGTTGACCATCTATGAGCACGCAACATCAAATCGCCCAAGCCTTAACGTCTTTAGAAAACGCTTACAACCCAAGCGACGTCGAAAACGGCATGTACCAAGTGTGGGAAGACAAAGGCTATTTTCAGCCAAGCTATGATAAACAACAATCGTTTTCTATTGCCCTGCCACCGCCCAATGTCACAGGCTCACTGCACATGGGGCATGGCTTTAACAATGCCATCATGGACACGCTCACCCGCTATCATCGAATGCTGGGCGAAAACACCCTCTGGCAACCAGGCACCGACCACGCAGGGATTGCCACGCAAATGGTCGTTGAGCGTCAATTGAACGCCCAAGGCATCAAACGCCATGATTTAGGTCGTGAAAAATTCCTTGAAAAGATTTGGGAGTGGAAAGCCGAGAGCGGTGGCAACATCACCCGCCAAATCCGCCGTCTAGGTAGCTCGGTGGACTGGAGCCGTGAGCGTTTTACCATGGATGATGGCTTGTCCAATGCCGTCAAAGAAGTGTTCGTGCGTCTGTACGAAGATGGGCTGATTTATCGCGGTAAACGTCTAGTCAACTGGGATACTAAGCTACAAACTGCGTTATCCGACCTTGAAGTAGAAAACCATGACGAGAAAGGCTCACTGTGGCATTTTCGCTATTATTTGACCGACAAAAATGCCAAAACCCAAGACGGTAAAAATTATCTTGTCGTTGCCACCACCCGCCCAGAGACCTTGCTCGGTGATACCGCCGTTGCCGTGAACCCCGAAGACGCACGCTACCAGCATCTTATCGGTCAAACCGTGACGCTACCGATTACCGGTCGCATTGTGCCGATTGTGGGCGATGACAAAGCGGTGGACATGGAATTTGGCACAGGCTGTGTCAAAATCACGCCTGCCCATGACTTTAATGACTACGAAACAGGCAAACGCCACAATTTGCCGATGATTAATATCTTTGATAATTCAGCGCATATCTTGCCAGAAATGCAGATTTTTACTGATTTACAAACCAAAGAGTCACAGCTTGAGACCACGCCTATCGAGTATGCAGGACTTGAGCGGTTTGCCGCGCGTAAAAAAATGGTTGAGCAAAGCGAGGCTGAAGGCTGGCTTGAAGAAATCAAACCGCATGATTTAAAAGTGCCCAAAGGCGACCGCAGTAACACCATCGTTGAGCCGTGGCTCACTGACCAATGGTATGTATCCATCGAAAAACTGGCAAAACCTGCCATCGACGCGGTGGAAGACGGGCGCACCGAGTTTGTCCCTGCCCAGTACAAAAATATGTATATGGCGTGGATGCGCGATATCCAAGACTGGTGTATCAGCCGTCAGCTTTGGTGGGGACACCGTATCCCAGCGTGGTATGACGATGAGGGCAATATTTATGTCGCCCGTTCTGTGTATAGTGCTTACGATCAAGCAGTTCAGCATAAAATGCAGGAAATACAATCTGATGATAGCCAGCAAGAATTATACAAATTGTTATCAGCAATTCATGAAAAATATAAAAACTTACATAATCAAAAAATCGCAGATTGGTTGGAATTTGAGACACTCACTGAAGAGATTAATAAACTAGGTATTCATTTACGTCAAGAAGATGATGTATTAGACACTTGGTTTAGCTCGGCATTGTGGACGTTTAGCACCCTTGATTGGACGGGCGAGCTAAACTTTGACGACTACAGCCAAGCGCTCAAAACCTTCCACCCAACCAGCGTATTGGTCACAGGTTTTGACATCATTTTCTTCTGGGTTGCCCGTATGATGATGATGACCATGTACTTCATTAAAGACAAAGACGGTAACCCGCAAGTGCCTTTTAAAACTGTGTATGTGCATGGCTTGGTGCGTGATGGACAAGGGCAAAAAATGTCCAAATCCAAAGGCAACGTACTTGACCCGATTGACCTGATTGACGGCATTGATTTAGAAACCCTAGTCGCCAAACGCACCACAGGTCTCATGAACCCCAAAGACGCGCAAAAAATCGAAAAAGCCACGCGCAAAGAATTTGCCGACGGTATCCCTGCGTTTGGCACGGACGCGCTGCGCTTTACTTTTACCTCCTTGGCAAGTACGGGACGTGATATCAATTTTGACCTCAAACGCATTGAAGGCAATCGCAATTTTTGTAATAAAATTTGGAACGCCACCCGTTTTGTGCTGATGAACTGCGTCGATAAGGACGGTAATGCGCTAAACATCGACAAAACCGCCAATACCGCACTGTGGGAATTGCCAGAGCAGTGGATTATGAGCCGTCTAAACTCCACGGTGAAAGCCATCCATGAGCACATGAGCCAGTACCGTTTTGACTTGGTGAGCCAAGATATCTATGAGTTTATCTGGAATGAATACTGCGACTGGTATGTTGAGCTTGCCAAATCAAGCCTAAACGACGAATCGGTGAGTGCCGAGCGTAAAGCCCAAATCCGCTATGTGCTGCTCAACTGCCTTGAAGTCGCCATGCGCTTTACCCATCCGATTATGCCGTATATCACTGAGAGCATTTGGCAAACCATTGCCCCTATCATCGATAAAAAAGCGACTGACAGTATCATGACGGCTGCCTTCCCAATAGCGGATGACAGCCTAATCAGCCTACAGACCGAGCATGACATGACGTGGCTACAAGCGCTGATTGGGGCGATTCGTAACATCCGCGGTGAGATGAAGCTTGGCAATGCGGTGCGTCTGCCTGTGCTACTTGATAACATCAGCGATGAGGAAACCGCGCGCCTAAGCCGTATTGAAAATCAGTTTAAATCGCTTGCCAAAGTCGACACGCTGACTATTGTGAATGCGGGAGACGGCTCTGATAAAGAGTTACCGTTGTCGTCATCAAGTATGGTCGGGCAGTTAAAAGTGCTAGTGCCGATGAAAGGCTTGATTGACCCAACGGCGGAGCTTAATCGCCTTGCCAAAGCGCAAGAAAAACTTATCAAACAAGCTGAAAGTCTGCGTAGTAAGCTTTCTAATGAAGCATTTGTGAGTAAAGCGCCCGCCAATGTGGTGGAAAGCGAGAAAGCGAAACTTGCTGAGATGGATACGCAACTTGCCGAAATGCATAAACAAATTGAGCAGTTAAGAAGTTTGTAATTTAAGTCTATTTGAAAAAATTAGGCATAATTGAGTCTTGTTATGCCTTTTTTTGCAATTAAGGTAAAGTTATGAATGTCTATCTACCACTATTTAATATTTTTGAAGAAAACCTTGTTTTACAAAAATATAGGAATGCCACACAAGATGAAATAAGGCAATCAAATTACGATTTAAACTTAGTTACTCGTGGTATTCCAATTTATCAAATTATTTTAGAAAACCATTTGCAATCTGCTATGTATATGGCGAATAAAGGTGAAGATAATCAATTGGAATTTGCCATTGATGACATAATTGAAAAAAGTAAAGTTTTCAAGGTATGGCGAAGTTATATGCCATCTAAAATACCCCAATTTTTATGGAATTATCAAAATCGGTATGCTCGTTGTAATGTTTTTAATGTTGATAAAGAAATTAATAACATTGGTATTAAATTAAGTGTAGGGCAGACTCTAATTCATGGTGGTTATTGGTATAATCATTCAACTGACACAATAATTACTGATAGACCTTTATCTACAACTTTTTGTCCGCAAGTAGCCTTACGTAATGCTGAGTGGTGTGGTAAAGCTTATGATAATGAAAGAATAGATATAATGGTTTTAAGAGTTTTAAGCCCAAGAACGAATGTTTATGTATTTAAACAGAAAGGAACTGATAAAGGACATGAAAAAGAAGTAGTTTTTGCTTCTGGTGCCAAATTGACCAAAGTAAAGGAGCATTACATTACCCATAGAACAGCTTACAAATCTGATAATAACAGCCAGCAACTGTTAGAAAAGTTAGTACCAATTTATGTTTTGGAAGTTAATATTTCTTAAAACGCAAAGTAGGATAAATAAATCTTTACCTTTGAAATTAGAAGCGAGAATTTAATTCGATTTATTTAAACATAGTATTTTATGAAAGAGATATAAAAATTGCTCATACTAAAAGGCATTCACGCTACAACCGCATACCATGCGAAAAATATCAATAAAAATGGATTTATTGTGCCACAAGAAAATTCTGGTAAAGCGGGCAGTGGATTATATTTTTGGAACTATGAAAGTAATCGAAAAAACGCTTTAGAATTATCAAAACAATGGTGGGATTTTGCTTTAAATAAAGCCAATATATACGACAGAAAGCAAGATTGTTCATTAGTACAATTTGATTGCGAAATACATATTCCTGAAGAAGAATTACTAGATTTTGTGGGAGATATCGCGTTATATGAAGCGTTTTTAGACGCTTATCCAATCGGTTTATATGATGAAGCCACTTATGGTGCAAAGTTGGACGATTTTATTAACATATTAGAACGAGTATCGAATCAACAATTCACTGTTTGTCGCATGAATTTATCAGTACCAAATTTAAGAAAAGTACCGTTTGCAAATGCCTTTCCTGCGTTCATTATCAAAAAGCCTATTGATATTTTTATCAAAGAATGTCTTAATAGTTAAATCAATTGGCATAAATTACAGGATATCATGATGATTAATCAAGAAATCTTAAATGCCGTTGTTCAAGAGATTAAATCGACACCAGCAGATGAGTTAGAAAGACGACTTCAACAGTCAGAACAATCTGCTTTTGCTCAATCAATTAATGAACTTTCGGCATTTTCAAGCTCAACTCCAACCGCCAAAAAGCCAAAACGTTTAGCTTTGCGTACCTTTTCGGTATATCGAGCAGAAGCGTTAAATCGTCGAAATAGAGTAAAGCACCGTTTAAGTTTTAGTAGATAATTTGTAACGTAATAAAAAACCCACAAAATCTGTGGGTTTTCATATGAACTTTAAAAAACTTATTTAAAAAGGCGAATGTCTTCCAAAGTTGGAAAATCCTGCCACGCTCCTGCTAGTTCTTGCACGTCAGACGACCAGTGAGAATTGACTTTATTAGGCTGATTAAACATACCAACACGTTGTTTGATTAGCTTATCAAGCCAACTAGTAGACGACAAGTTTTCCGCTTTGGCTTGGTGCAAAACTTGCTCAAGTACCTCATCATCAAGGGTTAAAACAATTTGCGCCATGTCTCTCTCCTTATTCGCTTTTCTCAAAGTATAACTGACAAATTCGGATTGAGCCAATCGGTTTACTCAACTACTAATAAAGCTTAATGCGCCTCATCCCAATTATCACCAATGCCCACTTCAACCACAAGCGGCACCGCAAAATCCACATCCCAGCCTTTATCTTTGGCTGTCTTAGATAGCACCTCTTGCATGGCGTTTTTTATCAACTCGGCAATCGCCTCGGCTTTATCCTCATCCGCTTCAAACACCAGCTCATCATGCACCTGTAATAGCATTTTGGCATGGTCTTGGGGCAATACCTCATTCACCGCAATCATGGCAAGTTTGATGATATCGGCAGCACTGCCCTGTAGTGGCGCATTAATCGCCGCGCGTTCTGCCGCTTGGCGCACGCCGCGGTTGGGGTGCTGCATATCGGGGGTAAATAGCTTACGCCCCAAAATCGTGGTGATATAGCCTTGATTTTGGGCAGCCGTGCGGGTGGCTTGCATATAGGCACGTACCGTAGGGTAGCGGGCAAAGTACAGCTTGATATAGTCTTGCGCTTGCTGGCGAGTAAAGCCCAACTGCTTGGCAAGCCCAAATTCACTCATGCCGTAGAGTAGCCCAAAGTTGACCGCTTTGGCTTGGCGGCGTTCTTCGCTCGTCACATCATCAAACGCCTTGCCCAAAATCTCAGCGGCGGTGGCGCGGTGAATGTCATGCCCTTCCTGAAACGCGCGGATTAGCACAGGATCATTGGCAAAGTGTGCCATCAGCCGAAGCTCGATTTGCGAATAGTCGGCTGATAGCACTTTGCGACCTTTGGGGGCAATAAACGCGCCACGAATGAGCCGCCCAGTATCGGTGCGAATCGGGATGTTTTGCAAATTCGGCTCAGTCGATGACAACCGTCCTGTGGTCGTCAACGCTTGATGATAACTGGTATGCACACGGTCATTGCTGTCTGCCACATTTGCCAACGCGTCTGTGTAGGTGCTTTTAAGCTTAGACAGACTGCGATGCTCAAGCACGGTTTCAATTAGCGGATGGTCGATGGTGGCAAGCACTGCTTCACTGGTGGAGTATTGCCCGGTTTTGGTTTTTTTACCGCCTGCAATGCCTAAGCGGTCAAACAGCACTTCACCCAACTGCTTTGGACTGGCAAGGTTAAAGGTTTCGCCCGCTTGCGCAAAGGCGACTTTTTCAAGTGCTTGGATTTTTTCATCAAAGCGCGCGGATAGTTCTCCCAAAAACGCTTTATTGAGCAAAATCCCATCATGCTCCATTTGGCACAGGATTTGGGCAACAGGGATTTCTAGTTCATGGAGCAGCTTGGCGTTGTTCGGTTCGGCTTTGAGTTTTTCGCTAAACAGTTCAAATAACTGATAGGTGATATCAGCGTCTTCACAGGCGTAGTCACTTGCCACGTTTAAAGGGACTTTGTCAAAGGTGATTTGCTTGGCGCCTTTGCCTGCCACATCTTCAAAGGTGATGGTTTGGGTATGTAGATAGTGACGTGCCAAGTCGTCCATACCATGGCGGGTGGCAACGGCATTAATCACATAGCTGGCAAGCATGGTATCCATTGCCCAGTTGCTCGGCTCGTTGATTAAGTCGATATCATAATTTGCCAAAATATGCGCGTCGTATTTTAAATGCTGACCGATTTTGCCGATTTGTGGATTTTGCAAAATCGGTTTTAACTGGGCTAAAACGTCCTCGCGGGCAAGTTGTTCAATCCGATTGCCCATCTCATCAACGTGGGCAACAGGTACATAATAGGCTTCATGCGATTGCAGCGCAAACGACAAGCCGACAAGCTCGGCATGTTGCCAATTCACATCGGTGGTTTCGGTATCAATGACAAAATGCTTTGATGCGCCAAGGCGTTGGATTAACGTATCAAAATCGGCTTGGCTGGTGACAGTGTGCCACTGCTTGTTGGCAGGGTTTTTGCTATCTTGGCTCGCTTTAATCGCTTCCACCACGGCATTTTGAGCAGGCTCAGCGGCTTTAAAATTGCCGTTATTGGATGGGTGAAACGGATGATTGAGCGACGCTATTTCGCTTTTAAATTCTAATTCGGTAAAAATTGCGCGTTTTTCTTCTATGTTAAAACTTGGGTCAGTCGGTAGTCGCAAAGTCTCCCAGTCAGGCACGATATCAAGGTCGGTGATAATGGTTGCCAAGCGTTTATCCAGCGCAATGCTGTCGGTGCTTTGCAAAAAAGTTTGTTGTTGCTTGCCTTTTAACTGGTCGACATTGGCAAGGATATTGTCAATGCTGTCGTATTGCTCAAGCAGTTTTTGCGCGGTTTTTGCGCCGATGCCTGCGACACCCTTGATACCATCCGACGCGTCGCCCATGAGGGTGAGATAGTCGATGATTTGACGGGGCTCAACGCCAAATTTTTCTTTGACCCCTGCGATGTCGTAACGCTTGTCATCAAAGCTGTTTTCCACGATGACGCAAGGATTGACCAGTTGGCACATATCTTTGTCGCCTGTGGAGATGATGACATGATGACCTTCTAGGCAAGCACGGTGGGCGAGTGTACCGATGATGTCGTCAGCCTCTACGCCTTCAATGGCGAGGAGGGGTATGCCCATCGCTTGTATCATCTTGTGAATATAAGGGATTTGCTCGGCAAGTTCGGCGGGCATTTCTGGGCGGTCGCCTTTATAAATGGGGGAAAGCTTGTGGCGAAAGGTGGGCGCTTTGGTATCAAACGCCACCGCCATGTGCGTCGGGCGGTATTTTTCCATCAGTTTTTTGAGGGCGTTGAGCGTGCCGCGGATGGAATTGGTGTGCAAGCCTTGGGTGGTTTGCATGGTGACAGGCAAGGCGTGAAAATTGCGGAACATATAATACGAGCCGTCCACCAAGATAAACGGCGGCTTGTCGGTATTGATGTGATCGGTATCAAGTAGGGCAGTTGCAGTCATAGGATTACTTATCTTTATGTTGTTAAAATAGGGTGTCAAAATACAGGCGAATATCAAAATATAAGACAGTGTCAAAATATAGGGAAAAATTTTATATTATCCGCGTATTATACTGGCTTTTTGCGGCTAATCGTTAAGCATTTCAAACTCATTCACTAGCCGAAGGTGAATAGATGTTGGCGGATGCCAATCGGGTGTATGCTAAGCGCGTGCGAAGTTTGGCGGGTTTTCATGGTGGCAACTTTGCAAAAATTCCACCAATAGCCGATAGCCAATGTGCTACAATTTTTTAGCAATTTTAGGCGGTTTACCAATTTTTAGGCACAACCAATTTTTAGGCATAAAAGGGAACTTTATGGGCAATAGCTATTACACACTGCTTGACCGCACCATGACCGATGATATCACCACATCAAACTACCGCTGCAATATCCACTGCCAAGGCGCATGGAATGATAACGAACAGCACATGGCGGCAGCAACAGGACTGTTGGCTTACGAGCTTGAACAATTCAAACCGCGCAGTGACATGCGTATCGGGCGCATTAGTCTAGATATTTTTGGGCTGATTCATTTTGGCGATTTTAGCGTGACCACCCACATCATCCGCCCGGGCCGCACTATCGAACTGATCGAAACTACCATGGCAGCCAATGGCAAAACCTGTATCGTTGCCCGCGCGTGGCGGATGCAAACCAGCGATACATCAGAGATTGCTGGGCTTGAAGATGAGCGAATCGGTCATCCAGAAAGCTACCCGAACTGGGACGGTATGAAGCATTGGGGCGGTGGCTATATTGACAGTATTTATCTCAAAGCCGATCCCGACAACCGCCAAGGCGACGGCATCGTGTGGATCAATACCGATATCGACATGGTCGAAGAAAACGGTCAAGTACAGCCCACATCCGACTTTGTGCATTTGATGGGCATGGTCGATACCGCCAATGGCGTGGTACCGCGCATTCACCAACCCAATACCATTGAATGGTTTTTCCCCAATTTAGATTTGCAAATCCATCTGCACCGTATGCCTGTTGGGCGTTGGCTGGGACTTGAGACCGTGCAACAATTTGGGGGCGATGGCGTGGGTCTGACCAGTAGCGTGCTGCATGACGCACACGGCGCGTTTGGTCGTAGCGAGCAAATTTTAACCATTCGAAAAGCCTAAAAAACTATCAGGATAACCAATCATGGAAGATAACAACACGCTAAGTCAACACTCGGTCAACGACGCCGAATTTTGGCAAAAACGCTATGATGATGGCTATACTGGGTGGGACATCGGTAAAATTTCGCCACCCCTGCAAGCCTATATCGAGCATTTACTCGACAACGGCGTGAGTAAATCGGTACATATTTTAATCCCTGGGGCGGGCAACGCCTACGAAGCAGGCTATCTTCATGAACAAGGTTTTAGCCATGTTTATGTGGTGGATTTTGCCAAGCTGCCTTTGGATAATTTTGCCAAGCGCTATCCCAGTTTTCCCAAAACGCACCTGCTACAAGCGGATTTTTTTGGCTTAGACCCTGTGCAGTATCAGTTTGATTATATTATTGAGCAGACGTTTTTTTGCGCGATTGACCCTAGTAGACGCAGCGATTATGCCAAGCAAATGCAAAAGCTCCTCAAACCCACGGGTAAATTGGTGGGCGTGTTGCTAGATAAGCATTTTGAAAGCAGTCCACCGTTTGGTGGGGATAAGCAAGAATATGAAACATTATTTCAGCAGTTTTTCACCATTGATACACTGGCGCCTTGCTATAATTCAATTAAGCCCAGACAAGGTAGCGAATTATTTTTTATCCTGAGCCAAAAGAAGGTAGAGGACGCAGGTATCCCCTAAGCGTTAAACCGCTAATCGTTAAACTACTAATCATTACCTTACCATTTCTTTGACGATGAAGCAGGTGGGAAAGAAGCAGTGTCTTGAAGCGCGGGAAATTAATGGCTTTGAGCGCATCTTGACCTCAGCGCGTGCCACTGCCCAAGAAAATCCGCAGCTAGTGGCATGGCGTTGATGATAAAAAAATTTGCCAAGACATAATGAATTAAATTTTTAATATTATGCCAATAATCTATATTGGCTTTTCAGCTTAACGCCATAATATCCATGATGGAAAAAGGATAATATAACGTCTTGGTAGCGGTGACTAGCACAGGTATTTTATCAGCAAATTCCAGCATATCTTGTTCTGGTAACTCGGCAATATCAATCGACTGCCAGCGTATATCGGCAACGGCTTGTGCTTGCAGCAATAAGCTTTCAGCGATTTCACACAGATGACAGCCCACTGTGCCATATAATTGCCAAGTAGTTGGGTCAGGCATCATGTGATCGTGCGGATTTGTCATGTGTTGCGCGTCGAAGTCGGACATATTCTGCCTTAGCATATAGCCAAAAATGCCATAATACGTTATATTTTTAGCTTAAGCCATCGCTGCTTTTGCTCCCGCCGCTAGGAATACACCGTGACCAAACCCGCTACCAAAATGTCGTTAAAGCCCAAACCTGTCAACACAGCTTTACCACCCACCAACCGTGGTATCGGGTTTGGTGGCTGGGTCAAGCGCATTTTGCTCATAGTCATTGCCTGTTTTGTTGCGTTTCATGTAATAGTTGCAGCCTTATTGGTTGTCTGGAAAACCCAGCCTATCAATAACAGTATGTTCATGATACTGTATCGCTTGGGCAATTTTGCCCCTGTCAGTCAGACCTGGGTAGATGATAATCAAATTTCGGTGAATGTAAAACGGGCAGCGATTGCCAGCGAAGATGCTAACTTTGTCAATCATGCTGGCTTTGATGTGCAAGGCATTGAGAATGCGATTAAGAAAAATGAAAAAGCGGGCGCTATCAGCGCGGGCGGCTCAACCATTAGCCAACAGCTTGCCAAGAATTTATTTTTATACCCCAATCGCTCGTATTTTCGCAAAGGCGAAGAAGCGTTAATTACCTTGATGATTGAAAATATGTGGACCAAAGAGCGGATTTTGCTTGCTTATCTCAATGTCGCAGAGTTTGGTAAAGGCGTCTACGGCATTGAAGCAGCCGCTCAGCACTACTACCAAAAGTCGGCAGCGCATTTGACCAAGCGACAAGCGGCATCTTTGATTGCTATGCTACCTAATCCCAAATATTTTGAAGGCAACCGTAACGACCGCCGCCTGCTTAACAAAACCCAAATTATTCTACGGCGCATGGGGGCGGCAGATTTGCCCGACACGCAATAGCCCAAAAACTCATTTATCATTACACGCTTATCATTACATTGTTAACTTTACACTGTTAAAAATGCTTGACCACAAAAGGACTGTACTATGCCAAACACTGCTAAACAAGATAGACCCAGCGAAGAGTATGTATCAGAAATTAATCCGATACTAGGCTTTAACAGTATTTGCTACCCAAACGTGTTTGAATACCAACAAAACGATAGCGAGCTGTATTTTAATCGTGAATTGTCACTGTTACAGTTCCATCAGCGGGTACTCGCCCAAGCCACCAATCCCCGCCACCCACTGCTTGAAAGACTATTTTTCTTGATTATTTTTTCATCCAATTTAGATGAATTCTTTGAAATCCGTGTCGCAGGCTTGATGCAAAAAGTACAAATGGGCGATGTGGTGAGCAGTATCGATGGTATACGCCCCAGTAAGGTTTTGTCATATATCTCTGAAATCGCCCATCATGCGGTAGATGAGCAATACCGTATTTTGAACGATGAAATTTTGCCTGCACTGGCGGAGCAAGACATTCGCTACTTAAAACGTGATGAATTGACCCAAGAGCAAGCCGCATGGGTAAAAAAATACTTTGCCGAACAAGTCGCGCCGGTGCTGACGCCGATTAGTATTGACCCTGCGCATCCTTTTCCTAGATTGGTCAATAAAAGCTTGAATTTTATGGTGGGCTTAGAGGGCAAAGATGGCTTTGGTCGCGATATTAACATGGCGATTGTGCCTGCACCCCGAAGCTTACCGCGGGTTATTCGCTTACCCAATGAACTGACAGGCGGTAAAGAACATCACATCATGCTCACCGCAGTGATTCACGGGCATATCGAAGACTTATTCCCTGGCATGACGGTCACAGGCTGCCACCAATTTCGTTTGACGCGTAACGCCGATTTAGATTTATCCGATGATGTCGAAGACTTGGCGAAAGCGTTGGAAGGTGAATTGGAAAACCGTCGATTTGGTGCCAAAGTGCGCTTAGAAGTGACCACCTATTGCCCACAGCCGATGGTGGATTATCTACTTGATGAGTTTGGTTTAAGCCAAGAGCAACTATACCGTGTCAATGGTCCTGTCAATCTGACGCGTTTGTTGTTTGATTTTAAAATCCCAAATTTGCGTTATCAGTCGTTTAATCATGCCATTCCCAAAGCGTTTCGCCGTGATAGCTTGGATAAAAATGAAAACGTATTTCATGCCATTCGTAAGCAAGATGTCTTGCTGCATCACCCGTTTCATTCGTTTTCACCTGTGGTCAACATTTTGCGCCAAGCCGCCAATGACCCCCATGTATTAGCCATCAAACAGACCCTTTATCGCTCAGGGACAAACTCTGAAATTGTCCAAGCGTTGGCCGAAGCTGCGCGTAAAGGCAAAGAAGTCACCGCTGTGATTGAGCTGCGTGCGCGCTTTGATGAAAAATCCAACATCGAAGTAGCAAACTTTCTGCAGCAGGCTGGGGCAGTGGTGGTGTATGGCATCGTAGGCTACAAGACCCACGCCAAGCTGATGATGATTGTGCGCCGTGAGGAAGATAAAATCCGCCGCTATGTGCATTTGGGTACAGGCAACTACCATGCGGGCAATGCCAAAGCTTATACCGACTATGGTCTATTTACCGCCAATGAAGCAATCACCGAAGATGTGCATAAAATCTTTAACGAACTCACAGGCATGGGCAAACCAGCCAAAGTGCAAAAACTACTGCATGCCCCCTTCACCTTGCATGACAGACTCATGGGCTTTATCGACAACGAAATTGCCCATGCCAAAGCAGGCAAAGAGGCGCATATCATTATCAAGGTCAATGCGATGACCGAAAAACTATTGATTGACAAGCTATATGAAGCATCGCAAGCAGGCGTTAAAGTCAATCTGATTATTCGTTCGATGTGTTGTATTCGTCCGCAATTACCCGGCGTATCCGACAACATCACCGTGCGCTCTATCGTTGGGCGTTTTTTAGAGCATACCCGCGTGTATTATTTTGCCAATGGGCATCAAAATCCCAATGCTAATGGCAAACGCACCTACCGTTTATATTGCGCCAGTGCAGACTGGATGGAACGCAATTTGTTTAGCCGTGTTGAAGTGGCTTTCCCCATTGAAGACCCCATCGTCTTTAAACGCATTATGGAAGATTTGCACAATTATCTCAAAGACAATGTCAATGCATGGGAGCTTGATGCCAAAGGCACATGGCGAGCGATTACCCCTGGTGAAGGTGAAGCAGCGTTTTCGGCACAAGATTATTTATTGACCAAAATTACCAGAAAAAGCTAATTTTGCTAATCACAAGTTTGAGTCAATTACACCGCTATCTACAGAAGATAGCGGTTTTTTTGTTGATGAATGCGCTGATTTACACCTAGAGTTCAAAATTTACCGAATAGTAATAAATCTGCCAAAATTTCACACAGCTAAACACTTATCACATAGTGATAACAGCTTGTTACGCGAACACTTATCACTAACAGCCTTTATTTGCTACTATCGAACTTATAAAAGCAAAAGTATGAAAGCGATTGAATTGGCTATTTTTTACATAAAAATTTAATCGCGCTCTGTTTAAAAGTCTTTGATTAAAATCATTGACTTGAATTGATACTAAAAAATCATAAGGAAAATTACCATGTCACAGAATCAAGCACAAAACCAAAAACAGAATCAGCCAAGCAACCAAACCGAGATTCAAAAAGCGACAGAAAATGTGGATCCCAGTCAATTATCAGAAAATTTAGATAAACAAAATAGCGTGAAAGGTGAGCCACAAGACTTAGACAAAAGTGAAAATACCCCGTTTATTGACGACTCATTGCGTACTGACAACCATTAAAATTTTAATTGTTAAACTTTTAAATACTAAGCTTTTAATCATTCAGTTTTGATTGACTAATTTATACAGCTCAACTTATAAAAATAATAACTTATTGAGCGATAACAATTAATTAAAGGAATGAAAAATGCAAAATCAAAATAACGTAGAAATTGTAGACCCAAAGACGGGTGTCGCCGTGACCCCGCAAGCCGTTATAGTAGAAGACAGTGTCACCCACCAATCAGGAGATGGTGTCACTACAGGCATGTCACCCTCAATGGAAACGCCTGATATTTTTGATAATACCCCACAAGCGGCGGTGAAAGTCCAATCTGCAGAAGACGTGGCGAATGGCGAATTATCGGATGAAAATGTGGCACGTATTTCTGAGGAAGAGGCGCAGAAATTACAGCAAACTGCCCAAGCCAATCTCAATGCAGAAAATTCACTGCATACGTTATCAGATGGTAGTGTAGATATCGACCGAGATCACTAATTTTCGATATTATTAAGTTAAGTTTAAGCATTTTATTGGGTTGATACCGAAAAAGGAATGACCATGAATTCACCAGAAGCACAAACCAAACACGTCAATTTAGGCGATAAGTCTGCCGAGTTTGTCGATCGTCGTAACCAACCGGGACAAGCGTTCGATGATAATGTCAATGAACATACCATTGGCGGGGACGCGGTTGGTAATGACCAGCTAAAAAGCGACACTATTAATGAGCATAATCTTTATACTACCCCAGAAAATGCCCAAAAACGCACTATTAATCCTGATGGTTCTATTCCAAGCGTTGGTAGTGAATGACAGTAAGTTGCAGTGAGTCAGTTTAAGGATTAAATTCTAATAGCTAACCATAACAGCTAACCATCCACCCCATTTGACGGTTAGCTTTTTTTATCGTTACAGTCTACAAAAACCTCACGCAATCCAACCTTACGCAATCCAACTAGGTACCCCACTATGAAAGCGCAATTCATCATCGGGTTCATTGATGAGCTGCGCCTCTACTTGACGAAAAAACGCCACCCGCGCATCAATCGGCTCGTCACTGATACTTTGTGCTAATGCCAGATAATCTTCAAAATGACGACTTTCTGATTTTAGCAAATAGCGATAATATTTTGCCAAACGCTCATCCTCAATCACTTGTGACAGTGCCCAAAAACGTTCACACGATCGAGCTTCGATGAAAGCACCAATAATTAAAGTGTCTATCATCGCTTGCGGCTCGTAAGTGCGTTTATGTTTGAGCATACCTGCGGCGTAGCGACCTGCAGCAATATGTTGCCATGATTGTCCACGTTCTGCCATCAATCCCATCACTTGCTCATAATGGAGCATTTCTTCTCGAATCAGCTGAGCAAGCTTTAATTGCAGCTCGGTATGCGACATATAGCGAAAAATCAAATTCATCGCAGTACCTGCGGCTTTTTTTTCACAATTGGCATGATCTTGGATGATAGTCGGCAAATCTGCCATCGCAGCTTTTAGCCATTTATCCGACGTTGTACCACCCAAAAACACCAAAACAGGGGTGATGTCGATGGGTTTTGGCTGATAGACAGAGTTATCATTATCCAAGTCGATAACGGCTAATTCATCAAAACTGCTGTCCGTTTGTACTGGATTATTGATAAGAGCGGAATTTGACAAGGGATTACTCACTTATTGGCACGTTAATAAAATGATATTTTACCAAAAATCAGCGATAAAACCCTTAGCACAAAAATTTATATATAACGATTATTTAAAAAATAAATAGTTTTTATTTCTTTATTTTTATAAATGATATTCGTATAATCAAATGTGAATTTTTTGCTATTTTAGGTCATAACATAAGGAAAAATGCCATGTCAGAACGCGTTCAAAAGGGTAGTCTAGCGATTGATACACAGCTTTATAACTTCATTGCCAATGAAGTTACGCCAGTCGTGGGCATCGATAACGAAAAATATTGGCAAGAATTTGAAAAAATTGTCAAAGCATTCCAACCCCGTAATAAAGCATTGTTGGCAAAACGTGACGAGATTCAAACCCAAATCGATGACTGGCATGCCAAAAACCCCGCTAGCAACGGTCAAATTGACAAAGCCGCTTATACCCAATTTTTAAAAGACATCAATTACATCGTACCAGAAGGCGATGACTTTTTGGTTGAAACCCAAAACGTGGATGACGAAATCGCCCATATCGCAGGCCCACAGTTGGTGGTACCCGTACGCAATGCCCGTTATGCGCTAAACGCAGCGAATGCGCGTTGGGGCAGCTTGTATGATGCGCTCTACGGTACTGATGTCATCGATGAGAGCAATGGCGCAGAAAAAGGCAAAGGCTACAACCCTGTTCGTGGCGGCGAAGTCGTAAAATACGCCAAAAACTTCTTGGATAGCAACTTTGCCTTAGCAGAGGGCAAATATGCTGACGTCACCGGTTTTAAAGTTGAAGACGGTAAATTAGTGATAGTCCAAGGTGACAAAACCACCTCATTAGCCCAGCCAGAAAAATTCGCAGGTTTCCTAGGCGATGCGGCAAATCCAACAGGTATTTTACTGAAAAATAATGGCTTACATGCCGAAATCCAAATCGACCCATCAAGCCATGTGGGTAAAGATGACCCTGCAGGCATCAAAGATGTCTTGATGGAGGCTGCGGTTACCACCATTCAAGACTGTGAAGACTCAGTCGCTGCCGTTGACGCCGAAGAGAAAGTAGAAGTATATCGCAACTGGTTTGGGTTGATGAAAGGCGACCTGAAAGACAGCTTTGAAAAAAATGGCAAACAAACCACCCGTACCATGAACCCTGACCGTGAATACACCGCGCCAGATGGTGGTAAAATCACCTTGCACGGTCGTTCAGTGATGCTGATTCGTAACGTCGGTCACTTGATGACCAACCCCGCGATTTTAGTCGATTTTGAAGGCAAACAAGAAGAAATTTATGAAGGTATCATGGATGCGCTAATCACACCACTGTGTAGCCTGCCAGATATTTTGGGTAAAAACAGCTTAAGCAATTCACGCACAGGTTCGATGTATATTGTAAAACCAAAAATGCACGGTCCAGAAGAAGTGCAATTTACGGTAGATTTATTCTCAGCGGTAGAAAAAGCGTTAGACCTACCCGAGAATACCTTAAAAGTCGGTATCATGGATGAAGAGCGCCGTACTACCGTTAACTTAAAAGAATGTATCCGCGTTGCTAAAAATCGCGTTATCTTTATTAACACAGGCTTTATGGATCGTACCGGTGATGAGATGCACACTAGTATGAAAGCGGGTCCCTTTGTCCGTAAAAACGACATGAAGAATACCGATTGGCTCAATGCTTATGAGCGTTGGAACGTAGACATGGGCGTCAAATTGGGCTTACCTGGTAAAGCGCAAATCGGTAAAGGTATGTGGGCAAAACCTGACAACATGAAAGAAATGGTTGCCACCAAGTCCAATCATCCAAAGTCAGGCGCGACTTGTGCTTGGGTACCATCGCCGACGGGCGCGACGCTTCACGCCATGCACTACCATGAAACCAACGTCATGGACGTGTTAGATAGTATCAAAGACCGCGAGCCTGCCAAGCTTGATGACATTTTGACCGTGCCACTTGCTACGGATACCAACTGGACAGATGAGCAAAAAACTGCCGAGCTTGAAAACAATATTCAAGGTATTTTAGGATATGTAGCGCGCTGGGTTGACCAAGGTGTTGGCTGTTCAAAAGTACTGGATATTGACGACGTTGCCTTGATGGAAGACCGCGCTACCTTGCGTATTTCTAGCCAGCACGTCGCCAACTGGTTAGAGCACGGTATTGTCACGCCTGAGCAAGTCGATGATGTGTTAAAGCGTATGGCAAAAATGGTCGATGAGCAAAGCAAAGACGATCCTGCTTATATCCCAATGGCAAATGACTATAACACTTGGGCATACAATGCAGCTCGCGATCTTATCTTTAAAGGTACAGTACAACCTAGCGGATATACTGAGCCATTGTTACATCAAGCCCGTCTTAATCTCAAAGCTAACTAGATTTTAGCCATTCAAACCTATCAATCATTCAAAAAACCATCAGATTCGTAACTGGTGGTTTTTTTATGGCATAAAAATATTGCAAAATGTTTCAGAGTGAATTACTCTAATTTCACAATTAAATTTAGATTCTGTTAACTGTTTCATTGTTTTGTAACAAATTGTTGGCAAAATCTATCTATACAAAAGAATTGCTACGCATCTGTGTAGTTTCACCTAGGATATTGTGGAGAAATCCTTATGAAAAAAATCGCAATCGCTTCAGCCATCGCTTTAGCTTCAATCACTGCTGCCCATGCTGCGCCAACTGTATATGGTAAAGCATTTTTAACCTTAGATTATGTTAGTACAGACTACGATGCAGCTAACAAGACAGATGAAGATACATTTAAACTTAACTCTAATCAATCACGTATCGGTTTTAAAGGTGACGACGATTTAACTGACACCACTAAACTTATTTATCAATTAGAATATCAAATCAACCCTGATGACGATAGCCAACAGTTTAAATCACGTAATACTTATGTAGGTTTAGCCCACAACACGCTCGGTACTGTACTAGCGGGTCGTCATGATACCCCATTAAAACTTGTACAAAACAAAGTTGACGTATTTAATGACACCTTATTTGATATGGCGAATGCGGGCGTTTCAGGTGAAAATCGCGCTAACAACGTATTAGCTTATCAATCACCTGCACTTGTCGGTATGCCAGTTACTTTTATGGTAGCCACTGCATTATCTGAAAATGATACAGATGGCGACGTTTTAGTGACAGCTGCGACTGATGTTGTCAAAAATGCTGACGGTACTGTTAAAACGCCTGCAAAACCTGCTGTATATCGCGATAGAAAAACTAAAGACAATGGTTATTCTGCATCATTAGCCTATGACCAAAATGGTATTTATTTAGCCGGTGCCTATGATAAAGACATGGGTGCTAATAATGTAAATACTGGCGTGATTGATAATACGTGGCGTTTGGTTGCTGGTGTAGACATGGGCAAAATGAATATGGTACAAGGTTTAACTTTGGGCGCTCTATACCAACAAAGCCAATACTATGATAACTATAGTATCGTTAATAACAACCGTGTTAACAAAGCCAGTGAAGATGAAAAATCATGGCTTATTAGTGGTAAATATAAAATCGCTAACACACCTTGGGCAGTTAAAGCGCAGTATGTTAATACCACTGACGAAAAAGGCGTAAAAGATGCCGATGCCGATGAAATCGCAGTCGGTGGCGAATATGCATTCAACAAAGCCACAATCGGTCATATCTATGCAGGGCAAATCAGCCGTGACAACTATAAAGATGAAACTATCGTAGGTACGGGTATTGAATACAAATTCTAATATATACCTGACTCTCAACTCTTTTTTCTAAAGCCCTGTAAATACTAGGCTTGCAATTTTTGGCTAAAAAGTTATTAAATTTTAAGCCTTTTAAAATTAATGAATTATAAAGAGTTGAGAGTGGAGTAATATATCTAACTCTTAGATTGCTGTAAAAGCTAACTAATTCTTTAGTTAGCTTTTTTATTTTCATTAACGCTAAAAAATTAATTAAAAAAAATATGATTTAATACTAGAAAGAATATTATGTCACTAAGATTAAAAATAAACTTACAATCACGTAAAAATTAAAAAAACTATTGCAAAATATTTCAGAATTGATATTCTATAAGGGAGAAGTATGAATTTAGTAACAAAAATGATGGTAATGTAATTTATTGCTAGGATTGTTGCTATATTTATGCAATTAATGGTGCAAGCTATTAACTCAAAGCTGACAATTAATTACCTTAGTTGTCATTTTTCGGAGAGGTAGTGGTGCTGACAAGCTACCAGTTATCTAAAATTTGTTTTTCCTTATAGAGATGTCCTATGAAAAAATTACTTTTAGCCACAGCCGTTGCTGCACTTTCAGTTTCTGCTGCCCATGCTGCTCCAACCGTTTATGGTAAAGCCTTTCTTACTTTAGATTACAAAGATGTTAACGGCAACACCACCGCTATCGAAGACGCTATAGGTGATAGACTTGATAACAGAATTTATAAAGATGAAGAAAATGGCACAAGCTTGAACTCAGTAGGTTCAAGAATTGGACTTAAAGGTGCAGAAGGTTTGACGGCCAATACTGACTTGGTTTATCAACTAGAGTATGGTGTTAAAGTTGATGATAATGACACGCAGTTTAAATCACGTGATACCTACCTAGGTTTCTCAAATAAACAATACGGTACCCTATTAATGGGTCGTTTAACTACGATTGATGACCAAATTCAATACGCTAATCAAGCATCAGGTAAAGTAATCGGTGGTAATGACGTACTTGCAACGATAACAGGGCCTCGTGCTAATAATACATTCGAATATTTTTCACCAACCTATAATGGCATGACTTTCATGGCAATGTATGGTCTAGATAGCGATAAAGACCGTAACTCAGGCGGTGACCTAGACGAATATGCATCACACGACCAATATGGTGTGGGGGTGAAATATGAGCCTGCTAACCAACCGTTTAAAGTAGGTGCTACTTATATGGGTGCTGGTGATGCACTAAATACCGCACGTGTAAACGGTACTTACAACCTTGACCCATCGTTGACAGTAGGTGGTCAATATCAGTTTACTGATTTTGATACCAATAACAATGAAAATGCGTTTATGTTAAGTGCTGCCTATAAAACTGCGACACCTTGGACTATATATAGTCAAGCCGATATGGTGACAGATGCAGAAGGTTCAGATGGTTTTGATAAACAGCGTTTCATCTTGGGCGGTCAGTATGCGTTTAATGGTAATACTGTAGGCCATGTATATGGTGCATATATCAATGCAGATTCAGCACCGTATGAACAAGTTACCACTCAACAACAAATTGTTAATAATACAATTGTTAACGTTGAAAATGTAGAAATTGGTAAAACAGATTATGATGGTTTTGGTATCGGTGCTGGTATCGAATACAAATTCTAATTTGTAAACAAGATAAACGTCTAAAAATCCACTCAGCGATGAGTGGATTTTTTTATGAGTGAGCGATTTATTGATAAAAATAATTTTTTGCTAAACCTAGGCATTTTCGAGTAAAATTCTTTTTTACCAACGAGCGAAATAGATAACATGACAAAATTCATCTTTGTAACTGGCGGTGTCGTTTCTTCACTTGGCAAAGGTATCACCGCTGCATCGGTAGCCGCGATTCTTGAGGCACGTGGTCTGAAAGTCACCATGACCAAAATGGACCCTTATATCAATATTGATCCAGGTACAATGAGCCCGTTTCAGCATGGTGAAGTATTTGTTACCGAAGATGGCGCAGAGACTGACCTGGATTTGGGCTATTACGAGCGTTTTTTGCGCCATTCAAAAATGACGCAACGCAACAATTTCACCAGTGGGCGTATTTATTCGGCAGTGATTGAGAAAGAACGTCGCGGTGATTATTTGGGCGGTACGGTACAGGTCATTCCGCATATTACCGATGAAATCAAAGCGCGTATCCGTGCCAGTGGCGAAGGCTACGATATTGCCATGATTGAAATCGGTGGTACTGTCGGTGATATTGAAAGCTTGCCATTCATGGAAGCGGTGCGTCAAATGCAAGTTGAACTTGGCCGCAACAATGCGATGCTGATGCATTTAACCCTCGTGCCTTATATCGCGAGTGCAGGCGAGAGCAAAACCAAACCAACACAGCACTCAGTCAAAGAATTACGCAGCATTGGCTTGCAGCCTGATGTGTTAATTTGTCGTAGTGAACACGCGATTAGCGATGATAATCGCCTAAAAATTGCATCGTTTACCAATGTTGAGCAACGTGCCGTTATCCTTTGCCCAGATGCCAAATCTATTTATCAAATTCCAAGTATCCTGCATGCCCAGCATTTAGATGATTTGATTTGTGAGCGCTTTGGGTTAGATACCCCAGAGGCGGACTTAAGTGATTGGCATCAGTTTACCCAAGCGTTGTTAAATACCCAAGAAACCGTAACTGTGGCAATGGTGGGTAAATACGTCGAACTACCTGATGCTTATAAGTCAATCAATGAAGCCTTGCTACATGCGGGCGTGGCAAACAATGTCAAAGTCAAGATTGACTATGTCGATGCCGAAAAACTTGAAAATGATGACAGCCTGTTCGAGCATATTAAATCTGCCGATGCTGTGCTTGTTCCTGGTGGATTCGGTGAGCGCGGCACCTTGGGTAAAATGAAAGCAATTCGCTATGCCCGCGAAAACAATGTGCCTTATTTGGGAATTTGTTTGGGGATGCAATTAGCCGTCATTGAGTTTGCGCGCAATGTATTAGGTCTTGACGCCAACTCAACAGAGTTTGATAAAAAAACCAAAGCGCCATTGATTGGTTTGATTACAGAATGGTTTGATGAAAAAGGTGAACTACAAGTGCGTAGTGACGCCTCAGATTTGGGCGGTACCATGCGTTTGGGTGCCCAAAAAGCCGAGCTTGTGGAAGACAGCAAACTGCGTCAAATCTATGGCAGCCCTGTGATTACTGAGCGTCATCGTCACCGCTATGAAATGAATGGTCGCTATATCGAACAGCTGGAAAATGCCGGTATGAAAATTTCTGGTTATTCAGCCAAACAGCATTTGGTCGAGTCAGTAGAGATTGCCAATCATCCTTGGTATGTGGCGGTACAATTCCATCCAGAATTTACCAGCCAGCCACGCGGTGGTCATCCATTGTTCAATAGCTTTGTTGCAGCGGCGAAGCAAACCAAAAAATAGTATTTATGATGCACAAAAAACCATCTGTTACAGGTGGTTTTTTTGTTTTTAGCAATTGCCTATAGCCAATTATGCTATAGTGACAATCAATAAAAACTTTAACAACATACTGAGAGCCCTATGACCACTAACTTACCGACACCACAATCCCATATTCAGCTCAACGATATCACCATCGGCAATGATCAACCGTTTGTGCTGTTTGGCGGCATGAATGTACTAGAAAGCAAAGATTTGGCATTTGAAATTGCTGAAAGTTATATTGAAATCTGTAAGCGCTTAAATATCGGCTATGTGTTTAAGGCAAGTTTTGATAAAGCCAATCGCTCAAGCTTGTATTCATTTCGTGGTCCAGGTCTGGAAAAAGGTATCGACTGGCTAAGCGATATCAAAAAAGCGTTCAATGTGCCCATTATCACTGACGTACACGAGCCGTACCAAGCTGAGCCTGTGGCAGCAGTGGCGGATATTATCCAGTTGCCCGCGTTTTTGAGCCGACAAACCGACTTGGTAGCAGCGATGGCAAAAACCGGTGCGATTATTAATGTCAAAAAAGCACAGTTTTTGGCACCCCATGAGATGAAGCATATCATCAATAAATGCCTTGAAGCCGGTAATGATAAAATCATCTTGTGCGAGCGTGGCAGTGCGTTTGGTTATAACAATCTCGTTGTCGATATGCTTGGCTTTGACACCATGAAAAAAATGCAGGTTCCCGTGTTTTTTGATGTGACCCATAGCTTGCAGCAGCCGGGTGCGCGTGCAGATAGTGCAGGCGGTCGCCGAGAACAGATTACCACGTTAGCACGTGCTGGCATGGCAACAGGATTGGCAGGGTTATTTTTGGAAGCGCATCCAAATCCTGATGTTGCCAAATGCGATGGTCCTTGTGCGCTGCGGCTGAGCCAGCTTGAGCCGTTTTTAGCCCAGTTAAAACAGCTTGATACCTTAGTCAAAGGGTTTGAGGTGTTAGATACCCACTAATTTTCACTCAACCTTTTAACACAAATTTGCAACGCCTCGTTATTAAAATGCTATCAATCGATAACGAGGCTTTTTTTTGGCTATGTTATAGTGCTAGGTTATAGGACTAGAACAATATTTTATCACCCACCGCATAAATACAGGAATAATCATGGCAATTCAAACAGTCGCGTATGATTTAAAAGGCATTCATGACCCAGCAGGCTATGAGGAAGTCATGAAAGCTCTAACCACCATTGACGGGGTGCAGGCAGTGCATCTTGAGCCTGAAAATCATCGCGTGATTGTAAGCTTTGATGATACCGAGACATCAGTTTTTGCCTTCAAAGCTGCGCTGACCAATGTTGACTATATCACCGAGCCGTTCCCGATTGAGGCACCTGCCAACCCTGCCAACAATCGTACTTTAGCGGGTGATTTGGCAAAAGATGGTAGACTTTTTTAAATTGTTTGTTCAGTGGCTACGCTCGGTGCGGCAAGGGTGGTTGGTCACGGAGTCATCTTGTACGCCATCTTGTACGCCATCTTGTAAGCCCTCTAGAATACTACAGGTAGGCGAGCCATCTCCCAAACAACTATCGTGCCATCCTTGTAGCGTGGCTTTCATTGATTGTAACCGCTGTATTTTATCGCTTAGTTCATCGATGTGATTGCGGGTTAATGCTTTGACTTGGGCATTGCTACGCTGCTTGTTGTCTTGTAGAGCCAATAACGCTTCAATTTGCGCTAATGAAAATCCCACATCACGGGCATGTTTGATAAATTTTAGACGCTGTAATTGGGTATCGCTAAAAATACGGTAACCACTGTCCGTGCGCTGAATGGTCTGTAATAAACCGAGTTTCTCATACTCACGAATTTGCCTAGGTGATAATTCAGTCAATTTAGCGACTTCATTAATATTCATTTTTTGCTTGACCTTGACCTAATGTTAAGGTTTATAGTAATACCACAGTGTGATAAATCAATCTTTTTTTCAAAGAACGTAAAAAAGCAACTTGAAGGATATGAATATGAATAACATCGTAGGTTTGTCATGTTTGGTGGTATTAGCCCTAGGTATGACAGCTTGTACAAAAAATGACACTACCCAAACTGCAACGACAGCATCAAGTACCGATTCAATGAGTATCGATGCGAGAAGTGCCGATGCGAGCATGACCCAAGCGCAGTCAATGCATCATATGGCTTCGGCAGCGGATACGCAGTCACAATCACAGCCGCCGCATATCATGGCTTATATGGATATCATGAATAAAATGCACCAAGCCATGTCAGCAGGGGTGCAAGCTAAGAATGCCGATGTCGGGTTTGCCAAAGGCATGATACCGCATCATGAAGGCGCAATTGCGATGGCAAAAGTGGAGCTGCAATATGGCAAAGATGCCGAGATGAAAGCCCTTGCGCAAAAAATCGTCGATGCCCAGCAAAGTGAAATCAGCGTGATGCAAAACTGGTTGGACAAGAACGAATCAAGTCAGCTAGCAGCGAGTAATGCCAAAGAAATAACGCAAGCCTATCAGCAAAAAGACATGAGCAACCACGATGCCATGATGCAGGGGACTATGGACGCCAATCCTGATATTGCCTTTGCCAAGGGTATGATACCGCATCACCAAGGCGCGATTGATATGGCAACGATAGAGCAAACCTATGGTAAAAATCCAGCGATGCTAACACTCGCCAAGCAGATTAAACAAGCGCAAACGCCAGAAATCAAACAAATGCAAGATTGGCTTAGCAAACAAGCCCATTAATTAAAAAAATAGCCACGTAAACGTAAAAAAGGAGCGTAGTATGACAACCCAAACCATCACCTTAAATATCCAAGGCATGACTTGTGGCGGCTGCGTCAAAAGCGTAACCAATGCACTCAATCAAGTGGCAGGGGTGCAATCTGTCGATGTCAGCCTTGACCAGAACAACGCAACCATCAGCTTTGATGACAGTCAAGCCCAACAAAGCACGCTTAAAGAAGCGATTGAAGACGCTGGTTTTGACGTAGTATAACGACGCCACGCAAGACGCCATACAAAGACACCATACAAGACAGACACTATCATGACTACCCAATCGATACACGCGTCAGACAACGCCCATACCGAGCAAATCATTCTTGATATCGATGGCATGACTTGTCAAGCCTGTGCCAGCCGCATCGAAAAAGTGCTTAATAAAAAGCCTGCGATTGTGCAAGCCGATGTCAATTATGCCAATGAAGTAGCGCAGGTGCAGTTTGATGCCTCACAAACCAACGCTGAGCAGATTGTAGCATGGGTGAAAAAGACGGGCTATGAGGCAAAAGTACAGCGGCAGAATGCGCTATTTGCGCATGAAGCCTATGAGCAGAAAGTGCCCTATACCTTGATTGCGGTCTGGATTTGCTTGCTGCCTTTTTTGATTGGCATGGCGGGCATGATGATAGGCAGTCATGCACTGATGCCACCGCTGTGGCTACAATTTGTGTTGGCAACTATCGTACAGTTTGGCTTGGCGATGGCGTTTTACAAAAGTGCCTGGGCGAGTATCAAAGGCGGTCTTGCCAATATGGACGTGCTGGTAGTGCTTGGCACACTGACAATTTGGGCGTATTCGACCTATAGTTGGTTAAGCTATCTGCAAACCACCGCCCAAATGGGGCATAATGGGATGGCGCATAGCATGCCCCATGTGTATTTTGAAGCCAGCGTGATGGTGATTGCCTTTGTCAAAATGGGGAAATACCTAGAAGCCCGTACCAAAAAACATAGCCTAAATAGCATCAATTTGCTATTAGCGCTCACCCCTGAGCAAGTGGAAGTTAAAAACCCCAACCCACAAAGCCAAGATGCGCAGTGGCAAACCCTGCCTCTTGAGCAAGTCACGGCTGGTCAAATTTTACGTGCTAAAGCAGGTACTCGCATTGCCACTGATGGCATCGTCACCGCTGGCGAAGGCTGGTGTGATGAGAGCCATTTGACGGGTGAATCAGTGCCCCTGTCTAAACATATTGGCAGTACGGTGCTGGCAGGTGCCATGGTAGAAAACGGCAGCTTTGAATACCAAATCACTGCCAAAGGTAGCCAAACACGGCTTGGCGATATGATACAAGCGCTCAACGACGCGCAAGGCAGTAAAGCCCATATCGCCCGTATCGCCGATAAAGTCGCGGGTATCTTTGTGCCGGTGGTGGTTGCCATCGCTTTGTTAACTTTTTTTGCCAATTATTGGTTCTTAGGCGCGTTTGACACGGCACTCATGCGCGCGGTATCGGTGCTCGTAATTGCTTGCCCCTGTGCATTGGGACTGGCGACGCCGGCAGCCATCATGGCGGGCATGGGTGTGGCAGCACGCTCAGGGGTTTGGTTTAAAGATGCGCAAGCCTTAGAAGCGGCAGGCGCAATTGATACGGTAGTACTCGATAAGACAGGCACCATTACCCAAGGTAAACCCCAATTATCTGCAGCGTACCTGATAGATGACAATCTAAAGCTGTTTAACTTAGATAAAGCAGCGCTGCTGCAGCTCGTTGCCAGTGTCGAGCGTCATGCGAACCACCCGCTTGCGACCACGCTAGTGAACTATGCTGAAGCCTACAATAAACAGACTGATACGCCTCAAAATCCAGCGGCATTTACCATAAGCCATGTGGAGACAGTGCTCGGGCAGGGGATACAGGCACAGGTAGCAACTATTGGGCGGGTGAAAATCGGCACGCCAAGTTTTGCCAATCTTCAGTTGCCTGCAGCGACTATGCAAGCCAATCCCATTTGGCAAATTGCCAGTCAAGTGGCAGTAAGTATCGATGACACCCCTGTGGCAGCCTTTGCGCTAGCCGATGAGCTTAAACAAGACAGTGTTAAGGTGATTGCGTCGCTGCAAGCCCATCATCTAGATGTGGTAGTGATGAGTGGTGACAAGCAATCGGTGGTAGATTATGTGGGTGAGCAGATTAACGCCAGCAAGGCACTTGGCGAGCTGTCACCACGTGACAAAGCGCAGCGCATTGATGAATGGCAACAACAAGGCAAAAAAGTAGCAATGGTGGGGGATGGGGTGAATGATGCGCCTGCAATGGCAACGGCGACTGCAAGTTTTGCGGTAGAAGGCGCAACCGATATTGCCAAGCATAGCGCCACGGCAAGGCTAATGGGCGAGTCGCTCAAACATGTCGATTATGCGGTCACAATTGCTCGCGCAACCCTGCGTAATATCAAGCAAAACCTATTTTTTGCGTTTATCTATAATTGCCTTGGTATACCGTTAGCGGCTTTTGGGCTACTCAATCCGATGATAGCGGCAGCAGCGATGGCGCTGAGCTCAATTTCTGTACTACTCAATGCGCTGCGATTGACTCGATTTAAAGTGTCACATTAGCCATACTTTTTCGACTTTGCAATTGATTTTAGGTTGTGGCTGTAGAGCTGCATAAGAATATTCACCCCCACCAACGGACATAGTATCGCCTAAACGGTATTTGGTTTTTCTTATAGTTAGAATTTGGTTTTGCGCATCCCAGCTCGTGGTTTCAGCTGGAAAAACAACCGCTTGATCACCTATCATCAAGCAATTATCTTTTAGATTAAGTGGACCCGTCAGTTTTGCCATCGGTGCAATACGATAACCCTCTTTAGTAAGAACGCTAGGCATAACAACTAAAGGGCTAGAAAGATTAGGCTTATTTATATCAAGTGATTTTTTGACTTCAGGATGAGTAATGACCATTGGTGGTGGGTTTGATAAAATTTTTGATTGACAACCCAACAAAGTCAGCGTCAAAAAAGTGCATAGGGTTGTGATGGATAAAGAGGTTTTAATCATTACGATTTTCGCTTATATGAGTAGATATTTATTACGATGAGTCTAACAAAATATGGTTTTCTATCCTACTAAAAAAACTTACCAAAATATGCTATTATGGCGAAAATTTTACTTTTACTGAATAAAAACAGGAAACGCCATGTACGCTGAAGAAACCACCACCAATAACCAAATCAAAGATATCATTGCCCGCGAAATTTTGGACTCACGCGGCAACCCAACCATTGAAGCCGATGTGATTTTAGCGGATGGTACTATCGGTCGTGCAGCCGCGCCATCGGGTGCATCGACAGGCTCACGTGAAGCGCTTGAGCTGCGTGATGGTGACGCATCACGCTATCTAGGTAAAGGGGTCAAAAAAGCCGTTGCCAACGTCAATAGTGAAATTCGTTCATCATTGGTTGATATGGATGTATCAAAACAACAAGACATTGACAACAAATTATTAGCGCTTGATGGCACAGAAAACAAAGAAAAATTGGGCGCCAATGCGACCTTAGCAGTATCTTTAGCAGCAGCCCGTGCCGCCGCACAATCACAAAAACTGCCACTTCACCAGTACATTGCTAACCTACGTGGGCAAACATCACTATCGATGCCGGTGCCGATGATGAACATCCTAAATGGCGGTGCCCACGCGGACAACACTGTTGATATCCAAGAGTTTATGATTGAGCCTGTTAATTTCACCAGCTTCGGTGAAGCGTTGCGTGCGGGTACAGAAGTGTTTCATAGCCTAAAATCTGTGCTAAAAAAACAAGGCTTGAACACCGCCGTCGGTGATGAAGGTGGCTTTGCACCAAACTTACGCTCAAACGAAGAAGCGATTACTGTCATCATGCAAGCGATTGAGCAAGCAGGATATACCGCAGGTAAAGACATTTACTTAGCGCTTGATTGTGCCTCATCAGAGTTTTACAAAAACGGTCAATACGTACTTGAAGGCGAAGGTAATAAAGCCTTTAGTTCAGAAGGTTTTGCGGATTATTTAGCAGGTCTTGTGAGCCAATACCCAATTATCTCGATTGAAGATGGTTTAGATGAAAGCGATTGGGATGGCTGGGCGTACTTAACGCAAAAATTGGGCGACAAAGTACAGCTCGTGGGTGACGATTTGTTTGTCACCAACCCAAAAATTCTACAAGAAGGTATCGATAAACACATTGCCAATGCGATTTTGATTAAATTTAACCAAATCGGTACTTTATCAGAAACCTTAGACGCCATTTATCTAGCGAAGAAAAATGGCTATGCCACCGTCATCTCACACCGCTCAGGTGAGACTGAAGACAGCACCATCGCTGACTTAGCCGTGGGGACAGCTGCAGGTCAAATCAAAACAGGCTCACTGTGCCGTTCTGACCGTGTTGCCAAATATAACCAATTGCTTCGTATCGAGCAGATGGTCACTGCAAGCTACCACGGTGCTGACGAGTTTATCGGTTTACGCAACCCAAAAGCCTAACTTTAAAAGCTTAGCTACAAAAGCTTAAATATTAGAGCTTGATAAAGCATTGAAGTGATAAAAACCTTAACCCATGACATTGAATTTGCTACAATGCGTGGGTTAAGGTTTTTTTATGCCAAAAGTTTTTATTATTGAGTGCTGTCATGACTTATTTGCGTCAACTGTTTATGATTATTTTTGCGGTGATTGTGTTGGTATGTCTACAATACCAGTATTGGTTTGGCACCAATGGTCGTGGCGATTTGGCAGCATTAAATAAACAAATCAGCGAACAGCAATCCATCAATACGGATCAGCAAAAAGCCAATGAGGTATTGCTTGCCGATGTTAAAGACTTAAAAAACGGACTTGAAGCAGTGGAAGAACATGCTCGCTCCGATTTAGGTTTAATCAAACAAGGTGAAACTTTTGTGCAAATGTCGACTGCTAGCAGTGTGTATAGTACCGATGTGGTCACACCGAATGCCCACAATACCGCCACGTCTCACCCATAAAAGCATAAAAACTGCCAAAGCTCTATTTGTCTCAATTTTTACTGTCAACTGTTTACTTTTTTGTTGAAAAGACGCCATGTCAGAACTTAACGCGATACCTGCCAATTTATCTAGCAACCTTACGATTGACACCGTGGTCGTCGCTGCAGGCGTTGGCAAACGCTTTGGTAGTCAGATGCCAAAACAGTACACCCATATTGGCAGTCAGACGGTGCTCCAACACACCATAGCTGCGCTGAGCAAAGTCCAGCAGCTAAGCAGTTGCTATTTGGTGATTTCTGAAGAAGATACGATTGCCAAAACACTTAACTTTAGCATGCCAATCAAGTGGGTAATAGGTGGCAAAGAGCGGATGAATTCGGTGTTTAACGCCGTGCAAACGATTTGGCAACAATATCAAAATCCGTTGAGTGATAAGACCTTCAATGACCAAGCTTTCAGTGACAAAGCCTTCAATGAAAAAGCTAGTCATCATGCGTATGATAATCATTGGGTGCTTATTCATGATGCTGCGCGTCCTTGTGTCAATCCGAGCGATATAGAAAAATTGATCACACAGACCACGCAGCAATTTTTGCAACAGTTACAGCAAGAGCAAAAGCAGGAGTCGGCGGGTGGTTTATTAGCAGTACCGGTGCGCGATACGGTCAAACAAATCATCCATGCACAAGACAAAGTATTGGCACAAAAAACGCTTGATCGCAGTCAGTTGTGGCTAGCACAAACCCCGCAGATTTTCCCATTGGCAACACTGTATGATTATCTAACCCAAGCCATTGAGCAAATGATTGCGTTTACCGATGAAGCCAGTTTATTTGAGCATTTTGGCAAACAGCCGTTATTGGTGGAAGGCAGTCATAGCAATATCAAATTGACGTTTCCAGAGGATTTGCAGTTTGCGCAGGTGTATTTGGCAAAACCTTAGCAAAAATGGCTTTGCAACAAATTGAGGTTACCGCTAAAAACCGCATAAGAAAAGAAGCCCATAACAAAAAAAGCGCACGAGCAAAAAACGGCAATGAGAATTTATAAAGCCACAAAAACAAAAAAGCCATACTAAATTAGTATGGCTTTTTAACTGTATTTTCTAGTGGTAACACTAAAAAAATTGGCGTCCCCACGGGGATTCGAACCCCGGTTACCGCCGTGAAAGGGCGATGTCCTAGGCCTCTAGACGATGGGGACACTAGCACGCTTAGTTTATAGCGTGACCTCGACCGCTTTCACCGTTAATGTCGAAGTGGAGCGTATAATATATATTTTTATTTTTGCCGTCAACTGTTTTTTATGTATTTTTTTATATTTTTAACAATTAGCCCATCATACGGTGACCCATGATGGTTAATAGAGCGGCATGACAAGCGCATTAGCCAACTAATGCGCTTAATTACAGTGTTTTCTAAAAAGTGTTGTCTAAAAATTTCACACCGTGCTTATGAGTGATTTTTCTGATGCGACTCAGATGTTGTATGAGCACGCGTCGTATGAGATTGCGGCGGCAGATTAGCGGCTTTATTTTTTAAGTGATAGCGAATCCAAAAATGGGTTACGATGCTAATCACAATCGATAAACTGATAAAACCTAAAATGGTCATCCAGATTTGACTATCTACTTGCATACTTGATCCTTGTGAGACAATCTAAGTTAACGCTGATTATCGATGCGCTGGCTATCAATACTTTGATTAGCTCCCATTGTTTGATTACGAATCGCATCATCGCGCTGTTTTTTCTTGAGTCGGAACGTTAGCCATAAATATGTTAATATGCCTAAGATTACGGCAGCAATCATATACATAATAATAGTAGTCCAAATACTGTTATCTACGCCCATGAAAGAGTCCTTTTTATTATTGTTAGCATTAGTGTAACAGGTCTTAACAGCTATTTTACGTCATTCACGTAATGATGTGTGGTAGCGATGTTACTGGCTATTTTCAAACACTGTAATAAGCGTCTACAAAAGCACTTTTTTTCACTTTTTCATATTTTTACGTTAAGATAATTGTCTAAAAAACGCTTTGGCAACTGACACGGTTGCAGCAAGGAAAATAATTATGAAAGTAGTCATCAGTGATGGCATCGAATACGCCCTAAATCTTAATTATCGTACCATCGATATTGAATCGACCGACTATACCAATATTGCAGCAATTGTGGTCACGATGACAGACTTGCCGCGTGTATATCAAGATATTGAAGATTTGGGTTTTGCCATTCCGATATTTGTGGCGATTGAATATGGTGATGTAGTGCCTGATGAATGGCTACCCAATGTGTATGGTGTGCTAGAGCTGGCAGATGATCAAAAGTTTTATAACGGACAATTGGTCAATGCGGCAGCGGCGGATTATATCGCCACGCTCGATCCGCCTTTTTTCCAAGCCCTGATGGACTATACCGACTATGGCAATGCGGCGTTTGACTGTCCTGGGCACCAAGGCGGACAGTTTTTTCGTAAGCATCCTTCTGGCAGACGCTTTTATTTATACTTTGGGGAAACGCTGTTTCGTGCCGACTCCTGTAATGCCGATGTCCGTCTTGGCGATTTGCTAATTCATGAAGGACCAGCTTTTGAGGCACAAGCGCATGCGGCGAAAGTTTTTAATGCGGATAAAACCTACTTTGTGCTCAACGGTACTTCCTCTTCCAATAAAATTGCGATTGGTGCCTTAGTAGCGCATGGTGATTTGGTGCTGTTTGACCGTAACAATCACAAATCTGTGTACCAAGGCGCCTTAACCATGGCAGGTGGTACGCCTGTGTATTTAGAGACCGACCGCAATGCTTATGGTTTGATTGGCGGCATTCCTGCCCATTGTTTTGATGAAGCCGAAATACGCGCGCGTATTCGTGAAGTTGCGCCCGATAAAGCCGATGATGCCCGCCCATTTCGCTTGGCGGTAATTCAGCTGGGCACGTATGATGGCACTATTTATAACGCCCGCCAAGTGGTGGATCGCATCGGGCATCTGTGTGACTATATTTTGTTTGACAGTGCTTGGGTGGGTTATGAGCAGTTTATCCCGATGATGCGTGATTGCTCGCCACTGCTGCTTGAGCTGGGTGAAAATGATCCTGGGATTTTGGTCACCCAATCGGTACACAAGCAACAAGCTGGCTTTTCTCAAGCCTCACAAATCCATAAAAAAGATAACCATATCAGCGGGCAAGCCCGTTATGTCAATCATAAACGCTTTAACAACTCGTTTATGATGCACGTGTCGACCTCGCCGTTTTACCCGTTGTTTGCCTCACTTGATGTCAATGCCAAAATGCATGAAGGTAAAGCCGGTCAGCGCATGTGGCATGAGTGTGTCATCGGCGGTATCGAAGCTCGTAAAATGCTGCTAGACACTTGTACCATGATTTTGCCGTTTGTTCCGCCTACAGTAGATGGGCAAGCTTGGCAAGACTACGATACTGAAACCATTGCCCATGATATTCGTTTTTTCCGCTTTGAGGCAGGGGCGCGTTGGCATGATTTTCAGCATTATGCCGATGACCAATACTTTATCGATCCCTGTAAACTACTACTGACCACGCCAGGCATTGATATGCAAACCGGTGAGTATGAAGCGACAGGGATTCCTGCCGCGATTTTGGCGCATTATCTGCGTGAAAGCTCGGTCATTCCAGAAAAAGCCGATTTAAACTCGATTTTATTTTTACTGACGCCTGCCGAAACCTTGGCAAAATTCCAGCACTTGGTCGCCCGTATTGTCAGTTTTGAAAAGCACATTCGCGAAAACAGCCCCGTCACCCAGGTGTTACCGACACTGGCTAAGGCATATCCGCAGTACCGCAAACTCACTATTAATGAACTTTGCCAACTCATGCATGACTTCTATGCCAAGCATCAGCTGAACAAACGACAAAAACAAATGTTTGAGCGCGAACATCGTCCCAAGGTTGCTATAAGCGCATTTGATGCCCATAACGCCTTTATCCGTAATGATGTCGAGCTGGTATCGCTGCATGACATCAAAGGCAGAATCGCCATGGAAGGTGCACTACCGTATCCACCAGGGGTGTACTGTATTGTACCTGGGGAAGTGTGGGATGGGGCTGTGCTGGACTACTTCTTGGCATTGCAAGAAGGGGTTAATCGCTTGCCAGGCTTTGAGCCAGAAGTGCAGGGCGTGTACTGGGAGTATGACGACCAAGGTAAAAAGATTGCCTATGCCTATGTGTTAAAACAGTCCCACCAAATTTGATTGACGGTTTTTGATTCATAGGCTTTCTCGGTGAAGCCCATATTCGGCACGTTTGCAGCAGTAACCAATGGCGCAAAAATTGGTCTGTGTAGATGGGTGCGATGTTATTTAATTAAATGATAATCATTATTATTTACATTCTCAATCTATTATTGGATAATGACGGCTCAATTTTTTAAGAGGCAGTCAAACAATGACAATGAAAGATTTTCGTATCTACATGAGGCTTGGGCACCGCTATGTTGGATTCTTTATGGTTGGCATTATGCTGGTCTATTCGCTAAGTGGCATGTTGCTGGTATTTCGCGACACTGATTTTTTAAAATCTTCAAAAACTGTCAAGCAAGTCGTGGCAAGCAATCTTGATGAGAAAAATTTAGCCAAAACCCTAAAAATGAAAAACATCGATTTTAGGGAGCAGCAGGGTGATATACAGCTTTTTAAAGATGGACAGTACAATACTAAAACCGGTGAGGTGACTTATACCAGCAAAAAACTGCCTGTGGTATTAGATAAAATGGTGAATTTTCATAAAGCGCCCTCTAAAGGTAGTATGGGTGGGCTCAATGTATTGTTTGGCATGAGTTTATTGTTTTTTGTGGTATCAAGTTTATTTTTATTCACCCCAAGTTCCAAAATTTTTAAACGTGGTTTGGCGTTTGTTGCCGTTGGGGCGGTGTTGTCGGTGATTTTGTTGATGTTGTAAATTACCCTAACAAAAAGTTTTTCAGCAGGGTTTTGGCGCCTTCGGTGGCGAAGGATTCTGGGTGATATTGCACCCCTTGAATTGGATAGTCACGGTGGCGGATGCCCATGATTTCATCGCCTGCTAGACTGGCATCTTTGAGGTCTTTATCACTATGTTGCTCACTAGATACCAGGCTGGTCACTACCAAACACTCGGGGAGTGAGGCGGCATCGACCATGAGTGAATGATAACGCATGATGTCAAGCTGCTGTGGCAAACCTTGATACACGCCTTGACCATCATGACGAATCGGTGACGTTTTGCCATGCATGGGCACATTGGCGCGCACCACTTGACCACCAAAAAAATGCGCAATGCCTTGCATGCCAAGACACACGCCTAGCAGCGGTGTGGTTTTGCCAAGCTCAGTAATGACGTCACCACACACACCAAAATAAGCAGGGTCATCGGGCGAGCCAGGACCGGGCGAGATGATAATGCGGTCAGGATTCATGGCTTGGATATCCGCTAAGCTAATCTCATTATTGCGTTTGACAACCACGTTAAAAGGTTGATTGTCTGCGGCTAAAATCTCACCAATATATTGGTATAAGTTGAAGGTAAAAGAATCGTAGTTATCAATAATTAACACTTGCATAGTCAACTCTAAAAATAGGTTTGGCGGTAGTTCTAAATGTTTAAAATACTGCTATATATCTTGCTATCATGCCAATCTATCATCACTCTTGTCTGTCTTAAGCTATCGTTATGATTAAAAACTAGCTTACGACACTGGCGCAAAATTGGACAGTACAACTTTCATCGCAGACAGTTTTCGCACAATTTCTTCATACTCATCTTCAGGATTGGAGTCATACACATTGCCACCGCAAGTTTGCGCATACGCTTTTTCGCCATTGATAAACAGCGAGCGAATCGGAATAGCAAAAATACAATCCCCATTAAAACAAAACTGACCGAGTGCGCCACCGTAAGCGCCGCGGCCATCGGGCTCTAGTGTATTTATAATTTTCATTGCTTCAATTTTGGGTGCGCCTGATAGCGTACCTGCGGGAAAATTACTGGCAAGCGCGGTGAACATATCATGATTAGGGTCAAGAATACCGACGATTTCACTGGAGATGTGCTGGACATGTGAAAAGCGCTTGATATCCATTAAGTTACGCACTTTTACCGTCCCAAAGCGTGCCACCCGCCCGATATCATTACGATGTAAGTCCACCAACATATTATGTTCGGCGATTTCTTTGCGGTCATTGAGCAAGGCGCGCGCTAATTGGCGATCTTCGGTCTCATCCTTGCCGCGCTTGGTGGTGCCCGCCAGTGGGAAGGTCTCCATCTCACCATTGCGCAATCGGAACAACAACTCAGGCGATGCGCCGATGATTTTTTGGGCGCCAAATTTGACATAGTACATATGCGGTGACGGGTTGACTTCGCGCAGTTTACTATAAATTGGCATAGTATCGCCTTGGATGCGATAATGCGACTTGAAACCCACTTCACACTGGAAAATCAGCCCAGCTTTAATGTCTTCTTTGACTTTCATCACCGCTGCCGCATGTTGCTCGCGGTTCATCCCATCGCCCAAGTGCTCAGCAGTCGGCTGCGTATAGTCAGGCGAAATAGCATTCAATAATGACTTGATTTCGTCAATACGATTGCTTTGGTGGTCGGTATCGTAATAATAATAAAAAATTTCACCGGTCATCTTATCAAGGCTTAACCCATCTAAGTACACCCCGAATTTGAACGGCTCGAAATCATCACTGGTTTGAATATTCAGGGTCGGCTCAAAAAAATTGACACTATCAAATCCCAAAAAACCGACCAATCCGCCGGTATGGCTACGTGAAATCACATGCTGTGGGGTGATTTCGCGCAGTAGTTGGTAAGGATTGTCACAGGTATAATCCGTGCTTTCCCCCGTGCGATTGTTGGTGATAGTCAAAGTATGGCGGTCTTTTGCCAACACTGTCATCGCAGGGTCAAAGCCGATGGCATGATGACGTGAAATATAGCTTTCTTCGCCCAACGATTCCAGTAAAAAACAAGTAGCGTATTTGGCTTCGATGCGTTTAAAGAGTTCAAAAAAATCAATGTCTTGTGCAAGTTTAATCAGGCTTGGTTTGCTGGCAAGGGCGATTTTGGGCGGTTTGGCGTGTGTAGTCATCATGGTGTCTTAAATTTATAGTGTCCTAAATTTACAGTATCTTAAATTTATAGCGGCTTAAATTTACCCTATCATAAATTTTAATCAATGTTTCAGTGTTCTAGTATGATGATACATTGTAATCAGATTAACCCCTGCTTGCAACTCTTTTATGGCATCACAGTTATTTTCATACGGATTTTCATCGCCCTTCTAATCACCCCAAAGTATGTCACCCCAAAGTATGCTACTGTGATGGGCTTATTCACGCTTGAAGCCATTATCACGAATTTATAGGTTCAAATGACTCAGATTTGGCAGTAATTGGTTGATATCGTGTTGTCCATATGCTTTGGCGCCCCGTGATACCGTTGCAATACCCACCCCCAAGCGCTCAGCGATTTCGCGTTGTGGTAGCGCTTGCTGAAACAAGGCAAAAATCTGAATGCGATTGGCGATTTCTTTTTGTTCTTTTTCAGTCAGTAGCGCTGCCAAAATTTCGCGGATAAAGTCACTATCATCAGTTTGGCTCAGTAGCTCAACCAAATAATCATAGGCGGGTAGGGATGATGGCGAAGTGTGCGGCATAGTAGGTTTTTTTTGAGTAAAAGATAACAAGTAAAGCATTTCAATGTTCTAGTATAGTGATACATTTTACGAAGTTTAGCAAGTGAACTCAATCGATTTTTATCCCTTTAGAAAACTAAAGAGGTGCGATGACTGGTTACTTTTGATTACAAAAGCGCAAATAACTGAATATTTAATCAAAGCTTAGTCGACACAAAGTCGCTTTAGCGAGGTTATATAATGTGGTTATAATAAAATTGCTTAGTTAAAAATCTAAGTGAGTTTATTAATTATAAATAATGACTATCAATCATAATTATTATAATCGCGCTGTTGTCTTTGTTTATTGTGTAGCAGTCTTAATGGGCAATTAAAAATGTGCAGTTAAGGTCAATGTCAAAGGGTAGCAACGCGGTTTAAAGAGTTAGTTAACGCTAATGTTATTCAACACTTATCTTATTCAAAATAGGGCACTTCATTATGACAACCAACGCTAAGAACAACAGTGAATTTTTGAACAATCTGGTTTTTAAAAAGGTCGATCACCAACCACAGCGAGCGGATTATCAATCTAATCAACCTGGCAATTCGATGCCTTTTAGCGATGCCCGTGGTAACTATCAGCGTAATATCGGTTTTGATACCGGACGTTTTAAAGACAGTAAAGTCTATATTGTCGGTGGCGGTATTGGCGGGTTGGCAGCCGCGTATTATTTTATCCGAGATGCCCATATCCCAGGCGAGAACATTACCTTTTTAGAAGAATTAGCGGTGCAAGGCGGCTCACTCGATGGCGCTGGTAATGCCAAAGACGGTTATATCATGCGCGGCGGTCGTGAGATGATTACCACCTACGAGAATTTTTGGGATATGTTCCAAGATATACCTGCGCTAGAGCTACCAGAGCCTTATTCAGTGCTTGATGAATACCGCCTGATCAATGACAATGACCCCAACTATTCCAAAGCACGGTTGATTCATAACAAAGGTGACATCAAAGATTTTCATAAGTTTAATCTTAGCAAATCCGACCAGCTTGCCATTGTCCGCTTATTATTAAAAAATCAAGACGAACTCGACAATCTCACCATTGAAGATTACTTTAGCCAAAGTTTTTTGGACAGTAATTTTTGGACGCTATGGCGTAGTATGTTTGCTTTTGAAAACTGGCACAGCTTACTTGAGTGCAAGCTTTACATGCACCGGTTTTTGGAAGCCTTAGATGGCATCAAAGATATGTCGACCCTGTTATTTGCCAAATACAACCAATATGACAGCTTTGTGGTACCTGCGCAAAAATTTTTAATCAATAAAGGCGTTAACCTACAAAGTGACACGTTAGTGACAGCGGTTGATTTTGAGCAGCAAGGCGACAAAAAAATCGTTAAAGGGCTGACAACCACCCAACAAGGTCAACAAGTCCATATCCCTGTACGGGACAATGATTTTGTGATTATTACCACAGGGTCAATGACGGAAGATACGCGCTATGGCACCAGTGATACTGCGCCTGATATCCGTCTAACTGATGATACAATGGGAAGAACGAAAGGCTGGGTACTATGGAATAACCTTGCTAAACAATCTGCTGTGTTTGGTCGTCCACAAAAATTTAACCGTCATGTACCCAAATCCGCTTGGATGTCAGCAACCTTAACCTGCAAAGACTCGGCATTTTTACGCAAAATCAGCGAAAAATACTGTGTCAATCCGCCGCTATCAGGCAAAACAGTCACAGGCGGTATTGTTACCATCACCGATTCCAACTGGCTTATGAGCTTTACTATTAACCGCCAACCGCAATTTCCTGACCAACCCAAAGACGTGGTGGTGATATGGGTGTATGGGCTATTGATGGACAAAAAAGGCAACTACGTGCCAAAAACCATGCCAGAATGTACGGGGCATGAAATTGTGACGGAGCTACTATACCACCTAGATTTGCTCGAGCAAAAAGATGATATTTTAGCCAACACCATCGCCAACACCGCCTATATGCCGTATATCACTTCGATGTTTATGCCACGTGCCAAAGGTGATCGTCCACAAATTGTACCCGAAGGTTGCACCAATTTAGGTCTCATTGGTCAATTTGTTGAGACTAACAACGATGTGGTGTTCACCGTTGAAACTTCGGTACGCTCGGCGCGGGTCGCGGTGTACACGCTAACAGATTGTAATAAGCAAGTGCCTGATATCGTGCCAACCCAATACGATATTCGCAATATGCTCCGCTCTGCCAGTACACTCAACGATGACCAAGGCTTTATCGGGGAGGGCATACTGCGCCGAGTGCTCGCCAATACCTATTATGAGCATATCTTGCCACCCGTCGCCAAAAAAGCACACAAAGACAGCTCCTTGATGCAGACGCTTACCGAGCAATTTGAAGTAGTCAAAGCCTTTTGGCATAAAGAAGGTCATAAAGACGAGCAAAAAGATGAGCAAAAAGCGCAGGATAAAAAATAAGCTTTGATATACTTTTGTCCTCAAACCGAAAAATCCTCCTGCCGCTAGGGGGATTTTTTCTTAGCAAAATTTCCTTTCCGCCTAAAAACCCTATTTCGTAAAACGGTGGTTTCAAGTATATTAAAGCTAAAATCACACATCATAAGGAACAAGTGATGAAACTATATACCATGAATGCCCCGCCAAACCCGCGCAAGGTCGACTTATTGTTAAAAGTCAAAGAGCTTGATATCAATGATATTCATAATTTACAAGTCATCAACGTGGATATTGCCAAAAACGAGCAAAACTCGCCGGAGTTTTTGGCGGTCAATCCACTGGGGCTGTTGCCTGTATTAGTGCTTGATGATGGCACTGTGCTTAACGATTCACATGCCATTTGTGAATACCTTGATAGTCGACTTGCAGGGAATGGTAAGCAAGTGATGGGCTCAGACCCTATACAGCGCGCCAAAATTACCGCGATGTCACGCAATGCGGAGTTTCACGTGCTGTATAACATGATGCTGGCTTTCCAGCATGGGCATCCATCTCGCGCGTCGGTGGGCAACCAAGTGCCTGGTATGGCAGAAGAGAGCATCAACCGCGTCAAAAAAGCATTGCCATACTTTGACAAGCTATTATCGAGTCACAAATACTTGCTCGGTGATCGACTCACCTTCGCTGATATCGTGTTGTATGTTGGTTTGGATTTTGGGCGAGTGATGAAGTTTAATCCAAAAGATGCCAGTGTAGTGGGTGACCATGTGGCACGTTTTTATGCGCAAATGAGTGAGCGTTTTGGTAAAAAATAACGGTTATTGACATAAAAAGGGCAAGATAGATGCCCTTTTTTTATTTGTAGTGGTTATTCATTGCTTTTATCCACCGTTTCTATTTACTGCTTTTATGCCTAGTTTTTTTCAATAGCGCTAGGGTTGTCATCACGACTGAGTATTAGCCATTAATGCACTAATGCCATCATATAGCGTGTCATTGACCGGGGTGTCAATGCCATGCTTATTACCCAATTCACAAATTGTCCCTGCAAACAAATCAAGCTCACAGCGACGCCCTGCTTTTAAATCCTGCCGCATCGAGGGCATGCCTTTAGGATCCAGCGCATCCATAATCGCCAGCCATTTTTTGAAATCTTCCTCAGTTAAGGTTACGCCTTCAGCGTGTGCCACTGCCATCACTTCACGCATGGCGGCTTTGAACATGTCGCGCGCTTCACCCGCTTGTTGCACGGTATCAAAGGTACCTTGATACAATGCCACGGTTTGATTGACGCCGGTATTTAACATCAATTTGCCCCACAGCTGGCGCGGCATGTCATCGCTTACTGAGTGCGGGAAATTGACTTGATTAAAGAGGGCATCGACTTGTTGCACGCGTGCGCGTTCAGCGTTATCAGTTGTCATCGCGCCAATGACCAATTGTCCATGATCGCGATAAATCAGTTGGCTAGCATTTTCCCCATTTTTTTCATGCGGCTCATTTTTCATGGCGTCCATTTGCTGCGCCACACAATACACAATGCGCTCGTCACCAAAGGCGTTTGCCAATACTTTTTCGCTGGCGATACCGTTTAGGGCAGAAACAATCAGCGTATTGGCGCCAAGTTGACTTTTGATGAGCGGTAATACCTCATGTAACTGATAAAATTTGGTACACACCATCACCAAATCGGCAGGACTTAGGTTTGAATGAGGGCTTTCATTTGGTGTGACATAGTTGAGTGTTAATGGCTCGCCATTTACCAATAAACCTTGCTGTTGGTAGCGGTTGACACGGTCTCTATCGGCGACGATACGCAAGTTCTCAAAAGGCATGTTTGGGGCTAATAGACTTGTAAATAACGCCCCTAATGAGCCAAATCCAACAATGGCAATAATCGGTGAATCGTTCATCTTTTTTCCTGTTATTTTGCGACATTGATTAGAGTTGTGATAAAGTTTAGCAGATTTTTGCACGTATTTTAAAAAAGGAATCACAATGAAATTATTAAAAATGGCTGTGTTCATGGGTTGTTTATAGACTGCTTATGAAAAATCAGCAACAAACTTTGCAAGAGCTAATGCCAGCATTTGAGCAAAAAATTGAAAAAATCACCCAATCAGCTCAAAAAACCACCCAAACCATTAACCATAAAGCAAGTAAGAAATAATGAATCTATCCAATGTTAACAATGCTTCATCTTCATTAAACGGCGCTTATTTTGTCACAGGTACCGACACCGAAATCGGTAAAACCACCACCACGGCGCAATTGGTCAAAAGTCTGGCTGAACAAGGCAAAAGTGTATATGCTATCAAGCCAGTCACCGCAGGTTTAGAAACCGATGACAACGGGCAAACATATAGCGATGATGCAAGGCGCATCAATCAATTTGCCAATGTCAAACCACCGCTGTCTGTCATTGCGCCTATCCAGCTAGCGACTCCTTGCTCACCGCATATCGCCGCGCAGCTTGATGGCGTGACACTCACCAACACCCAATTAGTCGATACCATCAATAACGCCATCGCAGCCTATCCTGCCGATGTGATTTTGGTTGAAGGGGCAGGCGGCTGGTTTACGCCTATTAATGAACAAGAAACGCTTGCTGATGTGGCAGCCGCGCTCAAATACCCTGTGATTATGGTCGTCGGTATCAAGCTTGGTAGCCTTAATCATGCCATGCTAACCCTACAAGCAATTTGGCAAGCAGGGCTAAAAGTCGCTGTGGTTATTTTTAATCAATTACAGACCGACACGCCTTTTGTCGATGCGCAAATTGACTGGTTGGGTCAGCAAATTTTACGCCAGTCTGTTGGGTATCAAAACAAGCCACCCTTGATGGTGAAACAAGGCGTTTTAACCCATTAAATTTTTATCCAATCACATTGCTTTTTGGCATAAGTTATGGTATAAATAGCGGCTTTAAATTTACTAGCGATTTTTTGACGCTTGCTTAAAATGGTTTTGATTGACGCAAGTCAAGTGACTAGCCGTGAGTAGCTAATTTTAAGTACGCCGCCAAAAGATTAATTATTGATTCAAACTGAGATACTCAACACTAGAATCGTTGAAACCCTAGCTTTTTTTAGCTTCAATGATATGCGAGATGTGCGAGTATCAGTTGTGACAGGCTTGAGCAGCCCTCAAGCACACCGATTAGGAGTAAGCCATGTCTCGAGTATGCCAAGTGACTGGAAAACGCCCAGCGGTAGGTAACAATGTTTCTCACGCAAACAACAAAACCCGCCGTCGTTTTCTACCAAATCTACACACCCATCGTTTTTGGGTAGAGAGCGAAAACCGCTTTGTTAAGCTTCGCTTGACTACCAAAGGTATGCGTATCATTGATAAAGTTGGTATTGACCAAGTTTTAACTGATATGCGTGCTCGTGGCGAAAAAATCTAATTTTTGCCTTTTCATATTCTTAGGGAGCAATTGCGATGCGTGATAAAATCAAATTAGTTTCAACTGCAGGTACGGGTTATTTTTACACCACGACCAAAAACAAACGTACCATGCCAAACAAAATGGAAATCAAAAAATTTGATCCAGTGGTACGTCAACATGTTGTATTCAAAGAAGCTAAAATCAAATAATTGACTGACACAGTCTATTTGACGCGCTATTTGATAAAAAAGTGGGTAACTCAGGTTAACCCACTTTTTTTATGTGCAAAAATTATAAAATCGCTAAAAAATTGGCAGAAAATATCAATTCTACCTAATCGCTACCGCGATGGATGGTAAGACGAGTTGCAAGGCATCTTGGCAGCTGAAACAGCTACAACGGTTTATGTTACTTGTGCAGTTGGTGGCTACTTAAGGTATGGGCATCGCTAGTAGCACTGGCGGCAGTCGATGGCGCTATTACAACCGCAGGTAAGGGTTTGAGACTGTTTTCAAATTCTGGCAATCTCGCTTTAATAGCCTCACCCATCACCAATTGCGGCTCAGACGGCTCAAAGCCCATCATTTTTTCCCGTTCAGCAATGCGTTTACTGGCGGCTTCAAACGCAGGTTGAAAACGGCGAAGCTTGGGTAAGCTTTCAGCAAAAAATGCTTGTCCAAAGTAAGTATATTCGGCTTCATTAGAACAGCCAAACGATGATTTGTTCGCCGCTGAGGCAGTAATGACGAGGGTGTCTGGCGATTTTAACTCATTGATAAACGAGCCAGAATAACAGGCGGATACCACAATGACGCGCCATTTAATGCCAGATTTATCCAATGATTGGCGTAGCCATTTGGCATCGACATTATCGAGCGCTAGCGGTGGGTTGGACATCTCAATCACCTTGTCACCCCCATGCGAGGTCAAGGTCAAAAATAGCACGTCTTCATTGACATCCATTTTTTTGGCGATACTTTGCAAGGCGCGTTCAATACTGGTTTTACTGGCAATCGGTAGCGCAGACAGGGTGTTGGCGTTGTTAATGAGTTCCACCGAGCGTCCTGCTGTGCCAAATTGATGGTCAAAGTAATCTTTGGTCAGCTCAATTTCTGACCGGAACACATCTTGCTCGCCATGACCTGCAACACCCATAAAGTACCAATCATGTATAGTCGGGCGTTGCGGCTGCACGTTATTTAGCATATCCGCCAGAAGCTCAGGCTGCGCATAAAACGCCGCTTCAGTGACCACAGGTTCGACGGGGTTAGATTGAAAAATCGGCTCAGATTGCACGTTTTTTTGCCAAACACTGAGTACGGCAAACGCACCTAGCATAATCAGGACACGCTCAATCCATGACCAGCGTAATTGATTGCCAAAAATCCATAGCAGCGATAACGACTGCCAGACAAACGCCAATACGAACACAATACCAATCGTATCAAACGTCCATTCAGGTAGCCAGCCCAAGTCTGATATAAACTGAATCAGACTTTGCACCAGCATCATGAAAGTATCAGCACATAGCCACAAAATCGCCGGCACAAAAATCAGCATGGCATTAAAATGCCGTTTGGCAAGAATCAATCCTACCACCAACATCACCATCGGCCATACCAAATAACTAATCAGCCCTTGTGGATTAAAATGGGTGGCATCTTCAGCCACCAACCACGAGAACAGCAAATTACTCGCCAGTGCCGTCAATCCAAACAACAAAAACTGCCATACAGTGGGCTTGACCCAATAAAACGCGCGTTTTGAACCTATTAGCATGTGACCCGTGGCACGGATATTGGCGATGACGTTATGTGAAAAACGTTTGAGCGGGGTTAAATCAAGATCGGTAAGAGAAGTTGGCAAAATATCCACACTATTGAAAGGCTGATTCTAAATCGGTAGGCAAGTAGCGATAAAATAATAATACAAAATAGCGATGGGGTGTTAACAACTTTCTCAATCATTCGGGTTTAGAATGTTAACTATCAACGCTAGCAAATCATACACCTAAAAATTAATTTATCTAAAAAAGCTAATAAATGAATAAAATTTTCTATTAAATTAAAATTATGAAATTATTTATCATAATAATAGATTATATGATATAATAAAATATATGGTATGATGGTATTGTAGGCTATTTTGCTTGGTTTAAGTGTGGTATATTTCATAAATAAAAGATGGTATTAAAAAGAGTTTTAGACAGATGATAGTATTTAACCAATTTAAAAAATTTTTGGCACACGATATGGCTGCGGGTATCGTGTTGGCGTTTGCCGCTGTGTTGGCGATGGTGGTAGCAAACTCTCCGATGAGTGACATATACGAGCACTTTTTGCATCTGACTATTTCGATAAAAATCGGCTCTTTTAGTATCGATCATCACTTATTACATTGGATTAACGATGGCTTGATGGTGGTGTTTTTCTTTTTAGTGGGGCTTGAGCTCAAGCGGGAAATGCTAGTGGGTGAGCTATCAGAGGTCAAAAAAGTCGTCTTGCCTGCGATTGCTGCGGTCGGTGGTATGATGGTACCTGCGATTTTTTATGCCGCATTCAATTATCAGCACGCAGATTTGATGAAAGGTTGGGCGATTCCGGCGGCGACAGATATCGCGTTTGCCTTAGGTGTGCTGACGTTACTGGGCAATCGCGTGCCCGCCGCGCTCAAAGTATTCTTGGCATCGATTGCTATTTTTGATGATATCGGTGCGATTATCATTATTGCGTTATTTTACTCATCGGGTTTGTCGATGGCGGCACTGGCTTGGGTTGGGGTATGTTTGGTGATATTGTGGCTGATGAATCGCTTTAACATCACACGCACCACCGCTTATATAATGATTGGCGTTTTGCTATGGGCGGCCATGTTAAAGTCGGGGCTACATGCGACGCTTGCTGGTGTGCTGCTTGCGCTATTTATCCCAATGACAGACAACAAGCACCCTGAGCATTCACCGCTCGAATCGGTTGAACATGATTTGCAGGACACAGTCAGCTTTATTATTTTACCGATTTTTGCGTTTGCCAATGCGGGCATTTATCTAGGTGGTACGGGGCTGTCCTCGCTGTTTCATACGGTACCGCTCGGTATCGCCCTAGGATTGCTGCTAGGCAAACCGATTGGGGTGATGTTATTTAGTTGGCTTGGCGTCAAGCTTGGGTTAGCTAGCTTGCCTACCAATGTTGACTGGCGACAAGTATTTGGCGTGGGGATTTTATGTGGTATTGGCTTTACCATGAGTTTGTTTATTGGTGGGCTTGCCTTTGCGGGACTTGAGGTCAAACCGTTTGACGAACGACTTGGCATTATTTTAGGGTCATTATTGGCAGGTATGCTAGGGTATTTTTATCTTAAGAAAGTCTTACCAACCCAAGCGCTGACACAGCCGGTGACTAATCCTGAAGACCATACCTATATTCGCTAAACTATTTACCCAAGGGTAGTGTAACGATAAATAAAATCTACAAATGATAGCAACGAATATTGCTATCATTTTTTTATATCAATAATAAGGAAAACACCATGCTAACTAACAAGATAATGGGTAAAAAAGCCGCATGGTTGGGCGGGGGTGTGGCGATAATTGGTCTATTGGCAAGTTGCGCCAGCGTGGCGTACCAATCGCTGCAAAATGGTAAGTTAAGCGATATCAAAGAAAGCATTGATAGTGTACCCAAAAAAACGCTGACGCTAAACGGCACCTTTACCCAAAGCTTAGAGCAATCTGAATTTAATGACGGTACCACCAAATACCATGTATTTGACCCAAACAACCTGTTAGCCGAGTATGCCAAAGCGCAAGGTCAAACGGGCGTGTCGATTAGTTTACCTGTCTGCATTGAAGGGCGAATAACTGAAAAAGGACGTTACGGACATTTAGGAAAATATCCGTATGAGCTGTGGGTGGATAAAATTTGCCAGTCCTAGACCAGGCCTAGATAAGCCGCTTGTCTGACCCTCAATTATTGACGATCAGGATCAATTTCAACCAAATCAATGGGCTGGGTATGCAGCGAACCATCTTGAATCGCAGTCTGTAGCGGATACTTGATGCGCTCTTCGGCGATGATTTGTCGCGACACATGTTGAATCAACTGACGTAACCAACGATGCGCAGGGTGATGCTGTAATAGCGGCGACCACGCCATCGTCAATTCAAACTCTGGAATAAAAAATGGCGGCTCTTTAATCACGATATCATCATTATTTGCTTGCATGCGCGCCACCCGAGTCGGTAGTGTAGCAATTAAGTCTTTATTGGCGGTGAGCATCGCAGGCATCTGATAATGACGGGTAAAGACACTGATTTGACGTTTCTGACCGAGACGTTGTAACGCCGCATCAATTGAGCCAAGTCCACCAGATTTTTCGGGATTCACCCCAAAACCCACACCCATGCCTGTTTTAGAAACCCAAACGTGCTGAGCTTTAAGATAATTTTTGAGGTTAAAGCGATTGACATACGGACTATCAGCCGACAACAAACAACTAAAAGTATCACGCCAAATCAGCACTTGGTGAAAGCTTTGCGGTACCTCGTTAAAACGATTAATCGCCAAATCAACACGCCCTTGTTCCATATCTCGATACGACACATCTGAAGGCGTCAAAAAGTCCAAAATCACGTTTGGGGCTTCACTGCGCAGCGCTTTGACCAATCTAGGCACCAGCGTCGCTTCGGCATAATCTGACGTCATAATCCGAAACACACGACTTGAGGTATAAGGACGAAACTCAGTACGCGGCTCTAATAACTGGGTTAAATCCGCTAACAATTCGCGAACGCGCGGCTGTAATTCAAGCGCTCGCTCCGTCGGCGTCATGCCTTCAGATGAGCGAATCAACAAGGGATCATTAAACAACTTACGCAAACGACGTAAGATATTACTCATGGCGGGCTGGGTAATGCCGAGTTGCTCAGAGGCTCTGGTGACGTTTTTTTCTCGAAGTAACACATCAAGATGCACCAAAAGGTTCAAATCCACACGTTGTAAATCCATAAATTACTGTTTGTCTAGTTAAAAGTTAAGAAAAAAAGGCTAAAACCGCTAGTTTTAATAGGACTAAAACCTAGCAATAAAATTTAAGTTATTGATTGTATTATACTATATTTTAAATAAATACTAAAGATACGAATCATTAAATAGCTAAATCATGAATTAAAGGGTATAGTGCATTCATTCCATTATTTAAGCCAACTTAAAGCTTTATTAGTGCCAAAATAGAATTCTTAATTTTAACAGACTATTTAATATCACTGTAAGAAATATCACGTATTTTGTTAAAAAAATTGTTAGACTATTTTGGATATGTGGCTTGTTTCTTAAACATTATGTATATTTTCGGTGTTTAACACTTGCTAAATATTGGCTTATTTAAGACTTTTGCTATTATCACAACAATCATCCTAAGTTTTTTTATCCCACCGTCCTCAACAGGAGACTGCTATGTCAACTTACGTTTCAGCGATTGACCATATCCGTGAACTAAAAGCCAAATATGGTAACTGGAAAAACATCAGCGAAAATGATGCTGCGCGTTTGGTTATCCAAAACCGTTTCAAAACAGGTTTAGAAATCGCTCAATACACTGCCGACATCATGCGTCGTGATATGGCAGCTTATGATGCTGACAAATCAAAATACACCCAGTCTCTTGGTGCATGGCATGGCTTTATCGGTCAACAAACCATGTATGCGGTAAAAAAATACTTCGGTACTACTGAACGTAAATATATCTACCTTTCAGGTTGGATGGTTGCTGCGCTTCGCTCAGAATTTGGTCCACTACCTGACCAATCTATGCACGAAAAAACCGCTGTGCCAAAATTAATCGAAGAAATCTACACTTTCTTACGTCAAGCGGACGAAAAAGTATTAAACGATTACTTCCGTGAATTAAATGCGGCGCAAGAAGCAGGTCAAGACACTAAAGCTATCTTAGACAAAATTAACAACTTTGAATCACACATCGTGCCAATCATCGCTGACATCGATGCAGGTTTTGGTAACGAAGAAGCGACTTACTTGCTCACCAAACAAATGATCCAAGCCGGTGCTTGTGCTATCCAAGTTGAAAACCAAGTATCAGACGCCAAACAATGTGGTCACCAAGATGGTAAAGTCACCGTACCACACGAAGACTTCATCTCAAAACTCAACGCGATTCGTTATGCGTTCTTAGAGCTTGGCATTGACAACGGTATCATCGTTGCCCGTACTGACTCTGAAGGTGCATCATTAACGCAAAAACTTCCTGTGTCACGTGAGCCAGGCGATCTTGCTTCACAATACTTAGACTTCTTAGAAGTTGAAGAAGTGACTTTAGAAAATGCAAGCGAGTACGATGTTCTATTAAAACGTGATGGCAAATTGGTTCGCCCAACTCGTATGCCAAACGGCTTGTACTCATTCCGCGAAGGCACCAACATTGACCGCGTGGTACTTGACTGTGTGACTGCCCTTGAGAACGGTGCTGATCTACTATGGATTGAAACACCAACACCAGACGTCGCGCACATCAAATCAATGACTGACCGTATCGTTGCGCAAGTGCCAGATGCTAAGCTTGTTTACAACAACAGCCCATCATTCAACTGGACGCTTAACTTCCGTAAACAAGTCATCGCAAAATGGGAAAAAGAAGGCAAAGACATCTCAGCTTACGACAAAGCGAACTTAATGTCTGCTGACTACGACAACACTGAGTTGAATACCGCTGCTGATGAACTAGCGCGTACCTTCCAAGCTGATGCATCACGTGAAGCCTGTGTATTCCACCACTTGATCACCCTGCCTACTTTCCACACTGCGGCATTAAGTACGCACCAGTTGGCAAAAGGTTACTTCGGTGATAAAGGTATGCTAGCTTACGTTGAAGAAGTACAACGTAAAGAACTTCGCGAAGGCGTTGCTGCGGTTAAGCACCAAGCCATGGCAGGTTCTGACATCGGTGATGATCACAAAGAAATCTTCTCAGGTGAAATGGCACTTAAAGCGGGCGGCGCCAAAAACACTGCCAACCAATTTGGTCACTAATGCTTCATTGGCTGATTGATTAATCAATTAACAAAAACACCTCACGGCATGTGGGGTGTTTTTTTATGAGCGGATAAAATTAAATGGTCTGCATAATTTCTTGATAGCGAAGTTGGAATTTTTTGATAAAATCAATGGTGGTCTGAATACCCATAAACAAAATAATATACGGGTTTAAACTATTTTCGTTCGACAGCTCAACCGCTTTATCACTTGGATATTCACTGATAAGTAACATGTCTTGCTGGCGCTGGGCTTGGATATCCGCAAGTTGTTGTTCAAAGTTTGGCTCTGCTAGTATATAACTACTGGAGTCATAGGATTTGATATCACTTAAATATTGAATACAAATCGACTCCAAATCTGCCCAGCGATAAGTTTCGGTTTCACGTACCAAATTTTCAATACTATTGACCAATTCATCCAAGGCTTGATAATAGTACCAAATCAACGGCTTGCGCGGGTCATCGGTCAAGCGCGCTGAGGCATTAAATAAGTGCTGTAAATTAGTAAATGCTAGCGTTTCGGGAATAGGCTCATGAATACCAATAAGCTGCTGGGGGACTTTGGCGTCAGGCGCCGCGGGCAAATCAGGCGAGCGGCTTAAATTAGCGCGACCCTCACGGTCAGATTGCGCCACGGGAGTTTGCTCTGATTCTATGCCCAGTAGTTGATTAACGCGGTTTAGATAAGTATTCATGTTAAGCGTAATCAAACTATCATGACTGTGCAGGCGCGCGAAGGCATAAGAGATTTCTTTTCTCGCTTCATAGGCGTCCATCAGGTTGCTCATGTTTTCTTCACGCTGATAGGTAATCGCATTTAAAAACAAACCTGCGGATACCACCCCAATGGTGGCTTCAATCATCACAAACGCCCGCGTAAAGGTGTTGGTTGGTGTGATATCGCCAAACCCGGTGGTGGTCACCGTGATGGTACTAAAATACATGGCTTCCAAAAAGCCCACGTTTTCATGGTTAAACTGCATATTTGGCAAGGTACTGTACAAAAAGCCAAATAGCGGAATCAGCGTCAAATAGATAGTGCCATACACAGCAGGCGGCAACGAAAAAATATCATCGCGCACGATAGGTTTAGCAAGCTTATTGAGGGTAAAGGTTTGTGGGGTGTTACGGGTTGATATGATTGGTTTAGTGGGCTTTTGCGCAAGTGGTTTCATAAGCTGCCTAAGTTTTTTTGCTTTAGACTAGCATACCCATTCAAAAAGAAACATAGTATTGTAGTAACCCTGATGGACCACAGGATAAAGGGCTCAAACCAAAAATGCCACTATTGGTAGAAAAATGAAAAAAGCCAACTTGCTTATTATCGAATCAAAGAAAGCTAGGCAGGTAAGAGATGAATACTGAGTTATTGTGGTGAATGACGCCAAACATATCAATAACGCCGCTATTCATCTTTAAAATAGGGTTGCAATAAATACAACCCTAGTAACACTAGTAAAAAAGTTACTGGCACTATCAATTGGCTAGATTCACTTCCCATGCTTGATGGGAAGTCTAAAAATATGGGAAGTGTAAAAATAAGCAGTGTAACATTAGTGCTGACCTAGCAAATCCTTTTTCATCTCAAGTGATATAGGATTATCGCCTAACCAAGCACGAAGAATAGCTTGGTCAAAGCCTTCTTCTTTGATATAAGGAAGATCGCCAACCTCATCATAATTTAAACGAACGCCATGCTCTGGCGAAAACTCAATCGTAAACATCGCCCCTTCTTTGATGGTGTTGGTTTTGAACAACTCACCAAACACGTCATCAATCACTGAGGCGATTTTCTGATATTCTTTTGCGCTACTATTCGCTCTGATGCCATCTTTGAAGGCATTTTCCAGTAACGAGCCTTTGATATTGCGGCGAGACACCATGCGCAATTGCTTGGCATAGCGTGAGGTAATGGCTGTTTCGGCATCTTCAGTCATTTCACCCAAGTATAGGGCAATATCATAGATACCAATCATAAATTTACTGCGAGCGCTAATACCATTTCGCACGCAGATTTGACCATCTAGTTTTAGGGTAGGGGGAAATAGGGTCTCAAGATCGTTGGTTTTTCCTTTAAATAAAATCATCCTAGCATCCTTATCGTTCCTTGACGTTTTTTTGTCCCTGGATAGTGTCGCAATATCCTTATCTCGCTTCATTGTGTAAATATTAGGGCGAAATGTAAAGTATTATCAATGAATAGCAAGTCATAGAGTGATGATTGGTTAAAAAAAGGGTTAGACGACAACGTACTAACCCTTACCGCTAAACTTAAGCTTGTAACAAACCTACGCTGGTAACAAACTTAGGCTTGCAACATCGGTTTTAAGAATCGCCCTGTGTGTGAGCGCGCGTTTTGCGCCACATCTTCTGGCGTGCCCTCAGCGATAATCTCACCACCGCCCGAACCGCCCTCAGGGCCCAAATCCACAATCCAGTCGGCTGTCTTAATCACATCGAGATTATGCTCAATCACCACCACGGTATTGCCTCGGTCACGTAGCGTATGCAAGATGTCTAAGAGCTTGGCGATATCATGGAAATGCAAACCTGTCGTCGGCTCATCGAGCACATACAAGGTCTGACCGGTATCGCGTTTGGACAGCTCTTTGGCAAGTTTCACCCGTTGCGCCTCACCACCTGAAAGCGTAGGCGCAGACTGACCCAAGCGAATATAACCCAAGCCGACTTCTTGTAAGGCTTGCAAACGGCGGTAAATTGCCGGAATCGCCTCAAAAAATTCTGCCGCATCTTCCACCGTCATATTGAGCACGTCATTGATATTTTTGCCCTTATAGGTGATTTCCAGGGTTTCACGGTTGTAGCGTTTGCCTTGACACGCATCGCAAGGCACATACATATCAGGCAAAAAGTGCATCTCAACCTTAATCAAACCATCGCCTTGGCAGGTTTCACAGCGCCCGCCTTTCACGTTGAAGCTAAAGCGCCCTGCTTGATAGCCACGAGCTTTGGACTCGGGTACTTGGGCGAATAGGTCACGAATCGGACTAAATACCCCCGTGTAAGTCGCAGGATTGGAGCGAGGGGTACGCCCAATCGGGCTTTGGTCGATATCGACGACTTTATCTAAATGTTCTAGCCCAGTGATACTGTCAAACTCTTCGGCAACATGCGTGGTAGCGTTATTGAGCTGTGTGGTCGCTAGTGGCAATAAGGTGCGGTTGATTAAGGTCGATTTGCCCGAACCCGACACGCCTGTGATGGCAGTAAACACACCAATCGGCAAGTTTAAAGTCACGTTTTTAAGGTTGTTACCTTTTGCCCCTGTCAAGGTCAGCATCAACGGTTTGGCTTCGACTTTACCTTTTTTGGCTTTTTCTTTCTTCTCGCTTTCCGCTTTTTTCGCTTGGTTTTTGGTTAACGGAATGGCGGAGTCGTGCATTTTTTCATATTTATCGTCATTGGCGACTTTGGCTCGGTGACGCACGGTTGGCACTGCGATTTTCTTTTTACCCGATAAATATTGCCCCGTCAATGAGTCAGGATTTTTGGCAATGTCTTTTGCCGTCCCTTCTGCAATGATACTGCCACCATGCACACCAGCACCCACACCCACATCGATGATATGGTCGGCTAGGCGAATGGCATCCTCGTCATGCTCGACGACAATCACGGTATTGCCCAAATCACGTAAGCGAGTCAACGTTTGCAGCAGTCGGTCATTGTCACGTTGGTGCAAGCCGATTGATGGCTCATCGAGTACATACATCACGCCCATCAAGCCTGCCCCGATTTGGCTAGCAAGGCGTATGCGCTGAGCTTCACCGCCCGATAGGGTTTCGGCAGAGCGGGCAAGGGTGAGATAATCCAAGCCCACACTCACCAAAAATTCCAACCGCTCACGGATCTCTTTGATGATTTTGGCGGCGATTTCGCCTTTTGCGCCCTCGAGTTTTAATTGCTCGTAATACGCCATTGCTTCGCCAATTGATAGCTTGACCATTTCGGCAATGGTACGGTCACTGACTTCGACATGGCGAGCGATTTCGTTTAAGCGTGAGCCGTGACAGGCATCGCAGGTAGCATCAGCAAGGTATTTGGCAAGCTCATCTCGCACGATATTGCTTTGCGTGGTGCGATAACGGCGCTCCATATACGGCAACACCCCTTCAAATGGCACGGTTTTGGTGGATTTGCGCCCCCGTTCATCGACAAAGTTAAAAGTCATTTTGTCTTTACCAGAGCCGTGTAAAATGACATCTTTGTGCTTTTTATCCAGTTGTTGCCAAGGCGCTTCCATATCAATGCCATAATGCTCGGCAACGGTGGTCAGCAAGCCAAAATAATAGGCGTGGCGTTTATCCCAGCCTTGAATCGCCCCTTGGTTAAGCGATTTTTCAGGATGTCCGATAATTTTTTCGGCAGCGAAATATTGGCGTTTGCCCAAGCCATCACACACGGGACACGCGCCATAGGGGTTGTTAAAACTAAACAATTTTGGTTCAAGCTCAGCAACCGAGCGATCGCAGACAGGGCAGCTATGTTTGGCGGACAAAATTTTATCCTCAAACTCAGCGTCCATGTCATGCAAGATAGCAATATCGCTACCGAGTCGCAAGGCAGTCTCCAAGCTTTCGGCAACCCGATTACCCAAGTCATCGCGCACTTTGAAGCGGTCAACCACCACATCAATGGTGTGTTTAAAGGTTTTGGCAAGCGGTGGCACATCGTCAATGTCATAAATTTCGCCATCGACCCGCAGCCGTACAAAGCCTTGCCCTTTTAGCTGTTCCATTAACTGGATATGCTCGCCTTTGCGGTCATCGACGACGCGCGCGAGAATCATCAACTTGGTGTCTTCAGGCAATGCCATGACGGTATCGACCATTTCGGTGACGGTTTGCGCGACCATCGGCAGGTGGTGTTCTGGGCACATGGGCGTGCCAACACGGGCGTACAGCAGACGCAAATAGTCATAAATCTCGGTAATCGTCCCCACCGTGGAGCGGGGATTATGGTTAGTGGATTTTTGCTCGATGGCGATGGCAGGTGACAGCCCTTCGATGCTATCGACTTCGGGCTTTTCCATTTGTGATAAAAACTGGCGTGCGTAAGCCGATAAGCTCTCGACGTAGCGGCGTTGTCCTTCGGCGTATAGGGTGTCAAAGGCTAGGCTAGACTTGCCCGAGCCTGATAAACCTGTGATGACGACGAGTTTGTCGCGGGGGATGTCGATGTCGATGTTTTTGAGATTGTGGGTGCGTGCGCCACGGATTTTGATTGCGTCGTGCTGTGCCATATTGAGCTTCTTATTGTGTGTTTTTGAGTGGGAAATTTGGGTAAAAAGATGGGGTTTTAATGGGGGAATTGGGTGGGGGTTTCAAGAAAAAGTTCGGAATAAAAAATGGAGGAGATAATTATAAAAAATGATTGTAAAGGCTATATAAATTAAATAGAATGATTGTTGCTACAATATATCTATAATGTTAAAAATTATTTAAAGGTATTTAAAATGAACAAGGGATTATTTGTCACAGCAGTTTCTTTACTACTTACAGCTTGCGGAGGAGGTTCTGATAGCGGTTCATCACCTTCTACCCACTCAAACACCACAATCAATAATCCAACCTTATCAAAACTACAAGTTAATAATCCTGAGATTGGTCAAATCTTACAATTAGGTTCAACCACTTCAACTGATATTAATTCAAGTATAGTAGATAAAAAATATTATGGAAAATATGCCTATTGTTATGATCTAGAATGTAACGAACTACGAGTTGGTGAGTTGAATTTCGTTATCAGACAGGATGGTTCGAACCTTAAGCTAGCAGATATAAACGTTGATATGCTAGGAAAAATTTATTTTGATAATCAAGAAGTTCCTCATTATCAAAAATTATCGACTGGGGGAGTCGGTTTAGCTAATTCTAGCTTAACGCTCAAGGATACTTTCACCAAGAGATATAATTTGAAACTAGCACCTGCAAACTCAACTGAAGATAAACTACCTACAGTAGATATTCAAGTGTATTTTAATAATGATGGAATGCATATGGCAGGAGCAGAGCATGATCACCTGTTTGTTGCTCAACAAATGCAGAGTGCGCCAATAGGATGGGGGCAGTTAGTGAATAAGCAACCAGTTTTAGGAACATGGAAATACTATGAAACCGATGTTAATCTCCGTGTGACAGACAAATCATCTGTAGAATTCTTGAATGATGAAATTTTGAAAATTGGTAATATTTCACCTTCATCATTGCTAGTATCAGATATGTATGGCAAGTGGAATGGATATTACGCCAATATTGGGGCTGGCTATTTACTAGGTTCTACTGATGATGGCAACAAATTAAAAAAAGATGGTTCTAACTACGATGGTATCGGCGCAATGATGATTACTGCTCCTGATAATCAGTTCGCTATTGGTTATGACGGTTTGTCAGATAGCTCATTCTTACTGTTTAGATAGTAATTAGCTTATTAAAAAATCGCTCAACCGAGCGATTTTTTATTTTTTATAAAAACCTTAAACCTTGCTATACTTGATTGAATTAAGGAAAAAGAAAATTTGAGACAATAACATGGCAACGTTAACCCAAGAACAAACCGACTTCTTAAAAAGCCACCATATCCCAATGGACAAAACCTTTGACGCCAGCGGACTATCGAGTAAAGAATACAAAGCCAAAATGAAAGAAAACGGCGCGCTCGTTGCCTACGGTGTACCGCCCTGCCCAAAAGGTCATACCCTCAAAAACAAACAAGCCAACTGCCTACAATGCAACCCCCAAGCCATCGCATCGCTCAAACGCCAAGCCACCCCAGGAGAGCTCTATATCGCCGTCTCACCCAGTCAGCTGCTTGTCAAAATCAGCCTCGTTGAAAACGCGAGCGATATCATCCAGCAACTAAATAGTGAAAATCATGCCGAAATCAACGATTGGGCATTAGCGATGACAGGTCGCACCGACTCCATCGGACAAATGGAAAATCACTTGCAGCAGCGCCTTGCCGACTACCAAGTACCCAGAAGACTCACTGCCGATGGCAAAACCACCAAAGCCTCTGGCGTGTACGACGTCGATGTGCATGACGCGCTTGAAGTAATTAATGAAATGCCTTTTACCCTAAGCGAAATTGATAACGCCGTGATGGACGATTTTCACGCACGCTATAGCGATAAACAGCTTCGCGAGCAGCAGCAAGCTGAGCAGTTAGCCATCGAAGAAGCAGCGCGTAAACAAGCAGAACTTGCCGAACAAGCGCGACAAAAACAGGCTAAGCTTGAACAGCAGCGCCAACTACAACAACAAGCCAAACAGCAAAAATTGGCACAAAAGCAACAACGCCAACAGCAACTTGACGCCAAAAAAGCGCAAAAACAGCAAAAAATCGCTACCCAAGTGAAGCATAGCCCGTTAGATGGCGTACTGGTGGCTACCCCAAAATCATCAGCTATCAAATCATCATCTATCAAGCAGTCACCGCAAGGATTTTTTGACAACCAAAAAAATGTGATGTGGCTGATGATTGCTATCGCGGTGATTTTAGCCATCATGGTAACCGCTTACGCAATGCTAAAATAATGGGGCTGAAACAATAAAGCCAAAGTAATGGGGCTAAAATAATTTTTATTGCCAATAAATTCTCCCTGATAAAAATTAGGCATATAATAAGCCGTTTTTGGCAAAATTTTGTGAGCCACAATGTCAGTGAAATCAACGTCAGTAAAATCCACGTCAGTAAAACCAACGTCGAGAAATATAAGTCACAACTCCGCCATGAATGCATCGGAAAAGAAAGCGATTGTGGGGTTGGGCGGTATCTTTGCTTTGCGAATGCTCGGACTATTTATGATTGTGCCTGTGTTTGCAGTGTATGGCACACAATATGCACACGCCACACCGTTTTTGATTGGATTGGCGATTGGTATCTATGGCTTAGGGCAGGCGATTTTTCAGATTCCCATGAGTTTTTTGGCGGACAAATATCCGCGTAAACCGATTATCATTGCAGGGTTATTGGTATTTGCGCTTGGGGGAGCGATTTGCGCCTTATCAACAGACATCTATATGGTGATACTGGGGCGTTTGATTGCAGGCAGTGGTGCGGTTTCAGCGGTAGTGATGGCACTACTCGCGGATGTGACCCGTGAAGAGCATCGTACCAAAGCGATGGCAACCATGGGGCTGACCATTGCCATGTCGGTGATGGTCGCATTTGGGCTCGGTCCGATTTTGACGCATGTGCTCGATATCTCAGGCTTGTTCTGGGTGACAGTGGCGTCCGCTATTTTCGCCATTGGCTTACTGTGGATCGTGCCCACCCCAAATCGGGTACTAAAGCACAATCTCAATAATCACTCAGTTAAAGCACAGTTTGCTGACGTATTAAAAATTGGTGATATTAACCGGTTGCACTTGGCGATTTTTGCGCTGCATCTGTCAATGACAGCGATGTTTACCTTATTGCCGCACCAGTTTCATGATGTGCTCGGCTTGACGGTGGCGCAGCAAGGTTTTGTGTATTTGCCGTTACTATTATTGGGCTTTATCATTGCGGTTCCATTGATTATCATTGCAGAAAAAAAACGGCAAATGCGCGCCGTGTTTTTGGCGTCTTTAGCAACCTTGGTGGCGGGATTGGTATTTTTGGCGGTGGCTAGTCAGACCATCGTGGGTTTAATTATTGGGCTTGCGGTTTATTACATCGGCTTTAATAGCCTTGAGGCGACTATTCCGTCTTGGATTTCCAAACGCGCGCCCGTTGCCAACAAAGCGACGGCAATGGGTATTAACTCATCTGCACAGTTTTTGGGTGCTTTTGTAGGCGGTGCCATGGGCGGTATTTTGCTGACCAAACCGATGTGGCTGTCATGGACGGTGCTCGCCATTGTGACTGTCATTGCGTTATTGTTTATCCTGCCGATTGCATCCCCACCGTATTTGACCAGCCTAACGATTACCCTGCCAACAGATATCGACACAACTGCATGGTCACAGCAAATTTTGGCGATTGACGGCGTGGATGAGATAGTGATGATGCCAAAAGAAAACATTGCTTATCTCAAACTGGATAAAGAAAAATTGACCGATGACACGCGACAGTATTTGTCACATCTTACCGGTCAGACGCTAGCAATTTGATGCAAAGTCTAGTAAAGTAATAGCATTGTACTTGCGCTAAATCTGCAAAGATTTGGCTAAAAACACTAGAAAACTATTAAGAACGGCATCAAGAAAGTTATCAAAAAATTCATCAAAAAAGTTATCAAGGAAATTCTATGCGCGGCGTAAATAAAGTAATTATTGTAGGCAACCTTGGTTCAGATCCTGAAGTCAAACAATTTGCCAATGGCGGTAGCGTGACGCGTATCGCCGTGGCAACAAGTGAGCAGTGGAATGACAAACAAACAGGTGAGCGCCGTGAGCAAACCGAATGGCACCGTATTTCATTGTTTAATAAACTCGGTGAAATTGCAGCGCAATACCTGCGTAAAGGTAGCCAAGTCTATATCGAAGGTAGCCTTCGCACCAATAAATACACCGACCAAAATGGCGTAGAGCGTTATGCCACAGAGATTCGTGCCGACCAAATGCAAATGCTTGGCACAGCAGGCGGCGTTCAAGGTGGTATTGCTAATAACAACAATGCCGGCACAACCTACCAAAACCAGCCCCAAGGTGGTCATAATCAAGTTGGCTACAACCAAGGTGGCAACCAAGCGCCCAATCATTTTGGCGGCTATCCAAACCAAAATAATGCCCAAGCTGCGCCACAAGCGGGTCAAAATGCAGGATTTGGCAATAACCCATTTATGAATGGTAACCAAGCGCCACAAGGGGCAAATACAGGAAATAATCCGCCTGCCCAAAATCCTCAACAAAACCCAGCCATGGCAATGCCAAAACCAGGCGCAGTTGATGATGATATCCCGTTCTAGACTCTAAATTTTACTAGGTTTAAAAAAATCCTTGCACAGTCACACTGTCGCAAGGATTTTTTATGCCGTTTTTTCTGATAGTAGCCTGCTAGTAAGGTGCAGCGTCTAAGATGCAGATTTAAGTTACAGGGTTTAAGGCGCAGGGTTCGGGTGTAAGGTCTGCACCGCTTCGATATCAGCCAATACCTCTTGGGACAATACCAAGTCTACGGACGCGATATTGCTGGCTAGTTGCTGAGTGGTGGTTGCCCCAATGATGTTGGCAGTCACAAACGAGCGGCTATTGACAAACGCCAGTGCCATTTGTGCCATATCTAGATTATGTTTTTTAGCGACTTCGGCATAGGCTTGGGTGGCTTGCTGCGCTTGCTCATTCAAATAACGGGTAAAATGGCTATAAAGGCTCAAACGACTATTGGCAGGCTTGTTACCGCCCAAATATTTGCCTGATAACACCCCAAAGGCTAGCGGTGAGTAGGCAAGTAGCCCAATTTGCTCGCGGTGACTAATTTCTGCCAGTCCCACTTCATACAAGCGATTGAGTAAACTATATGGATTTTGTATGGTGATAGGTCTAGCAAGCCCATGTTTATCGGCTTCTGCTAAGTAGCGCATGACCCCCCAAGGGGTGTCATTGGATAACCCATAAGCGCGGATTCGACCTTTGGTGATTTCATCATTGAGTGCTTCGATGGTTTCCAAAAATGGCGTCAATTCTTTGGTGTCTTGCTGCGCCATACTTTCTGTATAGCCACGTTGACCAAAAAAGTTGGTCTGACGCTCTGGCCAGTGTAGCTGATAAATATCGATATGGTCGGTTTGCAAACGCTGTAGATTGCTATCTAATGCCGCACGAATAGTTTCTTTATCAAACTTGGTATTGCCATCGCGCAAAAAGTCATTGCGAGAGATTTTACTCGCCAATACCACATCATTTCGCTTGCCTGTCTTGGCAAACCAGCTACCCATAAACCGCTCCGTATTACCCTGCTTGTCTTTATCAGGGGGTGATGGATACATCTCTGCGGTATCCCAAAAATTCACACCTTGGGCAAGGGCATAATCCATTTGTTCATGGGCATCCTGCTCGCTGTTTTGCTGTCCCCAGGTCATCGTGCCTAAGCAAATTTTGGAGACGCTATCGCCCAGTTGTGGCAATGTATCAAATTGCATGCTATTTTCCTTGTGTTTTGCATGATAGTTTTAACCAGCTTAGTGAGGTGATTGTAGCAAACTCATGGTGATAAAGTCGGTTGCAAATTGTAGTGAGTATGGCAGGTAGCCGCAATAAACAGTCTGCCCAAAACAAGCCTGACAAAATTTTGATTTTTTATGGATTGACATTACAACGCAATAAAAATCAGTTATGATAAAGCGTTTGATTTTAGTTAGAAAAATATTCGAGCGTTGGCGCAGAGTGGGTTCAAAATTTTGCGCTAATGGCAATTTTTATCCTGCATGAATTATTTGATTGTTGATTAATCTGCTTATGGATTGCGTCACTTTATTGATGTCAAAAATATTGGTGTCAAAAATCATTGTAAAAAGGTATTCAAGTTTGGCAAGTGTCAATTCATTACGTCCGACAAAACTATGGTGGCTGGTAGGTCTGGTTTTGCTTTGCTTAAGCTTGTTGATTCAGCTACCTGCAGCGTGGTTGCTGCAAAAATTTGCCCCAAACAACCCTTACTTGCAGCAAATATCCGGCAACCTTTGGCAAGGTCAAGCCAATTGGCAAATCAATGCGCGCCCCAATACGCCGCTGGCGGGTAGTGTCGATTGGCGCTGGCAACCGTGGCATTTATTGATGGGCAAACTGGGTATGGCAGTCGATATCCGCTCTGGCAAAACCGACTTGCAAGGGGTGGTCAAATTCAATAAAACCAGCTGGCAAGCCAATGATTTCAACGGCAAAATCAGCCATGACACATTGGCGCAGTTGGTCAGTTGGCAATTACCCGACACACCGATTACCATCAAAGAAGTGTCAATTGAAAAAAATAAGCAAGGTTATCAAACCGCCAAAGGCAGCATGAATTGGGCAGGCGGTGATTTGGGGTATCCCACAGGCGGCAAAACCTACCTCATCAAACTCCCCACCATGCAAGGCAACTTAAGCGCAGATAAAGCCAGTGTGCAGCCAGCAGACAACAATGGTGCCAATAGTAGCAACAAGGCAGCGCAAGGTAAAAGCTTGCATTTAGCCCTTACTACACCGCAAGCCGAGCGATTGGGGGATTTTTATCTTGACCAAGATAATATGATAGATGTGTCATTGACCCAGCGGCTGCTCAAAAATATGCCAGCGTACCAAGGCAAAGGGGCTGATGACAGTGTGGTGGTGTCCATTCGCCAACCTTTGACCAGTATGGGTAATTAGAGACTCAGCGATGATAGCAGATATGATAAAAGCCACCCAGCGCCCCTCGTTGAGCCGTAAAACAACGACTGGTAAATTTGTGCCGATGGCGGTGGTGGAAAAACTGTATCCTTGGTTGCTACTGGCAGCTATTTTTTGGTTGGTGTGGCAATTAAGCCAAGCAATTTGGCTGGTGGTTGCACCGCCCAAAGCACCCGCACTCACCCCAGTGCCCTTACAGCCGAACTTGGTCGCACAATCTGCCAATAGCAATGCGTTGGATTTTTTTGCGCAGCCAACTGCCCCGCAAGCACCGGCAGCGACACCCCCAGATATTAAAGTGGTGGGCGTGACCATTGCCACCCCGGAGAGTCAATCGTATGCAATTTTGACCGCCAATGGTAAAACCTTAAGCTATCGTATCAACGACATGATTGATGGCAGTGGTTATAAATTGGTTAAAGTCGCAGCCGATTTTGTAATAGTGGCAGATGCAAGCGGTCAAACCAGTAAAGTGCCATTTGGGCAACCGTTTTTTCTTGACCAAAGCGAGGCTATCAGAGCCAAAGCGCAAGCCAACGGTGCTGCAGGCGTGGGTAACAGCTCAAATATGGGACAATCCCCCACACCAAGCTTAGTCGGGGCTGCGCCACAAGCGATTGGCGGCGCGCCAGTGGCTACAGGCGATCCCCATGATCGAGAGGATTCTGCGCCCAATATGGCGACGTCGAATGGTGGCAGTACCTCGCCAAGCGGTGCAAGCTCAGCCATTGGCGGGGCGATTCAAGGGCTTCAGCAAAATGCCGCAGGGTATCTAAGCCAAATGGGTGTGGCAGCGACAGGACAAGGCTATTTGGTGACCGATGCGATGTCCGCAGGACTAAAAAACCGTCTGGGGCTACAAACAGGGGATAAAGTCCTCTCCGTCAATGGACAAAACGTGGGTCAAAACCCAACGCAAGATGCCCAGCTACTACGTCAAGTGCAACAAGCAGGACAAGCGCAAATCCAAGTTCAGCGCGGCGACCAAGTCGTGACAGTACGCCAGTCATTTTGATAAAAGATAGTAAAAAGCTACAGACGTCATCGCTACGTGAGACACAGTCGGTGATATGCGTTAAAAATTGATAAGGTAAATTATGAAATACCCAACCATGCTAAAGCCACTATTTTTGAGCACGACACTGGCTATGAGTATCAGTTTGCTTAGCAGTGGTCTGTCAGCTGCCCATGCAGCAACTGGCTATAAAGTGCATTTGCAAGACGCTGATATCAAGGCGTTTATCGACCAAATTGCCACCATTACGCAAAAGAACTTTGTGCTAGACCCACGCATTAATGGCAATGTGACGGTGATTTCAAACAAGCCCTTATCCCGTCAAGAAGTGTATGACTTGTTTTTAGCCGTGATGAAAGTCAATGGCATTGTAGCGATTGATCGCGGGCTGACCACAGAGCTGGTCCCTGATACCGTTGCCAAGCAAGCAGGGGTGGATGTGGACTTGCGGGGTAATACCGCAGGTAGCCAAATGGCGACCCGCATCTATTATCTCACCAATACCAATGCCAATGACATCTTAAACGTCATCCGTCCGATGATGCCGCCGTATGCCAATGCCGCTGTGGTGCCAAATGTCAATGCGATTATCCTCTCTGACCGCGCCGACAGCCTCAATCAATACGCAAAATTGATTAGCGATCTTGATAGCAATATGAATGACAAGCTGACCATTATTCCGCTGCGTCATGTAGATGCCAAGCGCATGATGGATTTATTAAGCTCACTGACAGGTACGGGCGGTGGTACAGCGCCAGCTGCTGCGGGTCAATCAGGGCAGCCTACTGTGGCATCAACCGGTGGTAGCCTGATCAATATCATTGCCGACCCGATTTCTGATAGGCTGCTAGTCAAAGGTAGTGCCGAGATGACAGCCAAAGTACAGCGGATGGTAGAGCAGTTAGACACCGTGCCGACGCAACGTCTCAGTGGGCTTCGTGTGTTTCGTCTAAAATATGCCAGTGCCACCCATATTGCAGAAATGCTACGCGGACTGCTTGCCTATCAATCCATCAATAGCTCAGGTGACCAAACCACTTTGCAAGCAAGCTCAATGTTTCAATCTAGTAGCGATACCAGTAATAATAGCGCAGCGACCACCAGCAATACCGCAGCGTCACCGACAGGCTCACCGCTAAATACCTCCTCCACTAGTAACACAACGACTACGCAAAACAACGGCTATCAAGGTAGACCTTTTAGCATTATCGCTGACCAAACCCAAAATTCCGTCATCGTCAATGCCAACCCAGAGTTAATGGTAGAAATCGAAAACGCTATTAATGAGCTAGATACCCGCCGTGACCAAGTGTTGATTCAAGCAGCGATCATGGAAATCTCAGGCAATGATACCCAGCAACTTGGCGTGCAATGGGCAATGGGCAACGCCAACAGCGGCGTAGGGGTGATTAACTTTAATAATATCGGTGCATCCGCAGTAGGTCTGGCATCTGAGATATTAAGCAAAACCCCAGGTACGGCGGCAGCATCGGTGGCAGGCGCGCTGTTGGGGATTGGTACGAGTAAAACCGATAGTAACGGGAATCGTGAGTTTTATGGCGCGATTTTGCAAGCCATCAATAAAACCAATAATGCCAATCTGTTATCCATGCCCTCTATTTTGACGTTGGATAATGAAAAAGCCAATATTTTGGTAGGGCAGAACGTGCCATTTGTGACCGGCTCTTATACCACGGCAAGTAACTCATCAACCACGCCGTTTCAAACCGTGAGCCGTCAAGATGTCGGTATCAATCTTAATGTCATTCCGCATATTGGTGATAATGGTTCAGTGCGACTTGAGATTTCGCAGGAAGTGTCCTCCATTGTCGACGGTACCCTCAATAACGTGAGCGGTGTCGTCACCAACAAGAATTTAATCAAAACCACTATTTTAGCGGATAACCAACAAACCGTGGCACTGGGTGGGTTGATGCGGGATAACAGCACCTATGGTCAGCAAAAAGTCCCAGGATTGGGTGATGCACCGATTATTGGTAATTTATTTCGCTCAAAAAGCAAAAACTCGGACAAAACCAATCTGATTGTATTTTTACAGCCGACCATTTTGCGAAATGGTAGCGCGGTGGCAAGTGTGACCGAAAAAAGCTTAGACGGTATTCGTACCATGCAACTGGTAATTGATAAAAACGGTACGCTCAAACAAATCCCACTTAATATCAATGCCATGTTCCCCAATACCAACAGGGTGCAAAATGGCGTCAAATTGCCAACAGACGACCTGGTTACCCCAGCCGAGCAAAGCTTATCAAACACGCCAAGAGTGTATGCCAATGGTGTCGATATCGTCACGCCCGTGTCATCAAACGTGCCTCGCCAAAGCAGTTCATCTACCACAACCGTGAGTCGCCCAGCGAACAGTACCGTTACTCAAGCGACCATCACCCAAGCACCCATTACCCAATCTACCGTCACCCAATCTACAGGGCAGACAGGGCAGAGCGCAAAAATAGCGCAAACGCCTGTGGTGATTGCGACCCCGCCTGTGGTGATTGCGACGCCGCCTGCGGTGCAGACCATTACCGTGACAAATCCCTAAAAATGTCCCATAATGCCAAGCATAATGATACTATTAAATACCCCTTAGGAGTAGGAGACTTGCATGGATAATCATCAAACTAATGCAGTAAATACGATGAACCTTACCGAAAACTCACAAGGCACTTCATGGCAACTCATTGGACTGTCACCAGCGTTGGCGGATTTAACCATAGATATTGATAAAAGCTTAAGCATAGGGCGTAGCGATAGCAATAATTTGGTGTTAGCAACCTCACAAATCTCTCGCCAACACGCCAAAATTAACCGTATTGGTGAGCAGCTGTATGTGCAAGACCTAGGCTCAAGCAATGGTACCTTTATCAATGGTGAGCGTATCGGTACAGAAGCCCATGCTTTGCAAGCCACCGATGAACTTGCCTTTGCTGACTTGGTATTTTTGGTGGTAAATGCCCCAGTCAATGCACTGGATGATGATAGTTTTCTCGATAGTTTACAAGACATTGAGAACTTCACACCCACCACTGACATTCATACCCAAACTGAATCGACTGCATCGGTTGAGCCATCATCACTGAACGCTGCAGCCAACACCGCGCCTGTGATAGATGTCGTTACCACGCAAGATTTTTTACCTAGCGAGCAGCTGACCAACACTCACGTCGAACAATCCGTACCTTCTACACCGACAACAACAGTCGATGTAGCAAGCGTTGATAACCCACCATCGCCGATAGTTAATACACCGTCTCAGACGCCTGTCGTCACTGAGGCAATACCATCACAACCCGTTGTCCCATCGGTTCAGGTCTCAGCCGTTCAGCCAGCGCAACCATTGCCTGTGAGCACAGTAGAAGCTGATGCAATCAAACCTGCGGCAAAGAAAAACGCCACAGTCGCGATAATAATCGTGGTGCTTATTGCGCTGATTATTGCATCCGTGTTGTTGATGTATTAGGGTTTAGGTAGCAAATAAGCGGCGCAAGGCACCTAACATGCGGATTTAAATCAGTAAATTCACGTTTTAGCAAAAAAAATGAAAAAAAACTAAAAAAACGCTTGCAAGATTAAAAATATTTGCTAAAATGCTCACCACTTTCAAGCGATACGCCGGCTTAGCTCAGTTGGTAGAGCAACTGACTTGTAATCAGTAGGTCGCCAGTTCGACTCCGGCAGCCGGCACCATCCTTTAACACATCGTGTTAAGCGTACCTTGAAAGACAACTATGGTGGGGTTCCCGAGCGGTCAAAGGGGACGGACTGTAAATCCGTTGCGAGAGCTTCGAAGGTTCGAATCCTTCCCCCACCACCATTTGCCTGCTATTGTTATCTGAATATTCCCTAATCACGTTAACAGTAAGTCCAGAATGCCTGGGCGGGTCGCATTGCGGGTGTAGTTTAGTGGTAGAACTTCAGCCTTCCAAGCTGATCGTGCGGGTTCGATTCCCGCCACCCGCTCCATTATTCTAAACCAAAGTTTTGCTCATATAGCTCAGAGGTAGAGCACTCCCTTGGTAAGGGAGAGGTCCCGAGTTCAACTCTCGGTATGAGCTCCAGTTTTATAGAAAATACATTGAGATAAACCAAAAAATAGTTGAGGCAGCACAGATGTGTTGCCTTTTATTTTAGCAATAACAAAAAAGTTTGACCATAAAGATGAAGGCTATGGAAAAAACTTGAAATTTATGTTAAATTTGCTATTTTAGTGACCTAGCAACACTCAAATTGGCAACACCAGCACTGGCAATACAGATACACCAGTTGGTTTATAGCTTTGAGCTAGGGTATTGCTAACAGTTTAACAATGATCAGAGGATTAAATTATGGCAAAGGCCAAGTTTGAACGTACTAAACCACACGTTAACGTAGGCACCATTGGACACGTTGACCATGGTAAAACAACCCTAACAGCTGCGATTGCGACTGTAGCAGCAAAACACAACGGTGGTGAAGCCAAAGACTATGCGTCAATTGACTCAGCCCCTGAAGAAAAAGCCCGTGGTATCACCATCAACACCTCACACATTGAATATGACACCCAAGCGCGTCACTACGCACACGTAGACTGTCCTGGCCATGCTGACTATGTTAAAAACATGATCACCGGTGCCGCACAGATGGACGGCGCCATCCTAGTCGTATCAGCCACTGACGGCCCAATGCCACAAACCCGTGAACACATCCTACTATCACGCCAAGTAGGTGTACCATACATCATGGTATTCATGAACAAATGTGACATGGTTGATGACGAAGAACTACTAGAACTTGTCGAAATGGAAGTACGTGAACTACTATCAAGCTACGACTTCCCTGGCGATGACACCCCAATCATCAAAGGTTCTGCCCTAGAAGCCCTAAACGGCGGCGAAGGCAAATACGGTGAACCAGCCGTACTAGAACTACTTGACACCCTAGACAGCTACATCCCAGAACCAGAACGTGCGATTGACAAACCATTCTTGATGCCAATCGAAGACGTATTCTCAATCTCTGGTCGTGGTACAGTCGTAACAGGTCGTGTAGAATCAGGCGTCATCAAAGTTGGTGAAGAAATTGAAATCGTTGGTATCAAACCAACCGCAAAAACCACCTGTACTGGCGTTGAAATGTTCCGTAAACTGCTAGACGAAGGTCGTGCAGGCGAGAACTGTGGTGTACTACTACGTGGTACCAAACGTGAAGACGTACAACGTGGTCAAGTATTGGCTAAACCAGGTTCAATCAAACCACACACCAAATTTGACGCAGAAGTATATGTACTATCAAAAGAAGAAGGTGGTCGTCACACTCCATTCTTAAATGGTTACCGTCCACAATTCTACTTCCGTACTACCGACGTAACTGGCGCAATCCAATTACCAGAAGGTACAGAGATGGTAATGCCTGGCGATAACGTTGAAATGAACGTAGAGTTAATCCACCCAATCGCAATGGACCAAGGCTTACGCTTTGCAATCCGTGAAGGTGGCCGTACTGTAGGTGCGGGTGTTGTTGCTAAAGTTAACGACTAATCGTTAATATGCATACAAAAGAGTCACTTCGGTGGCTCTTTTTTTATGGAAATAAATTATGACTGCAATACAGATATATAACTTAGATAAAACGAGTACACAAGATAATGCTTCGGAGCAGGTACTGGCGCAGCTGGCACAAATTGAATCCGAGCTGTTTGTCCACGATGCTTGGTCGGCCGCGCAAATCAATTCACTGCTCGCGCAGCCATTTAACCATATAATTTATGCAACAGACGAGCTGAATCAGCGATTGGTCGGCTATTGTTTTTACAGCCACATATTTGAAGATAGTGAAATTTTAAGAATCGGAACTTGTCTTGATTATCAACAGCAAGGTATTGCAAGCCAATTGTTAACAGCTATGGCGCAAATGTGCCAAGCAACGGGTGCCGAGCGGGTGCTGTTAGAGGTAAGAGAAGATAATCATGCTGCCATTGCATTTTATCAAAAACATGGATTTGAACAGATTGCCGTTCGCAAAAATTACTACGATAATCATGACATGACCAAAACCCATGCATTAATTATGCAGCGCAAATTAAATACTAAATTAAACGCTAAGTAGTATTCCACATATTTAGATAATGTGCTTTTATCGCCTGTTGAAGCAGTGGTTCAACTTGCGCGGCTGTGACAGCCTCATCGAAGCGATACCACTGTTGATTGATTAATAATTCAGTGGGATAAAAACGCGATTTATACGCCATCTTATCCGAATCTGGTACCCAAAAACCTAAATACAAATACGGTAATCCAAGACGTTTAACATAATCAATCTGGGTAAGTATCGCAAGGGTGCCTAAACTATTTATGGTTGCATCGGGATCATAGAAAGTATAGACCGCTGATATGCCGTCATCTAATTGGTCGCAAACTGCTACCATGACTAATTCATCATGAAGCCAAAACTCCATAAAAAATGACTGGGTAAAGCTATATTGTAAAAACTGTTTAAACCCTTGTAAATTGGGTGGATACATATCGCCGTCACTATGGCGAGCGCAGATATAGCGAGCATATAGCATAAAATGCGATTCATCGGCATCGTCACAAGCCGTAATTACCACATCCATCTCGTGCGATTTTTGCCATAGTTTGCGCTGGGTACGATTGGGTTCAAACTCGTTAACTACTACACGTGTAGAGATACAGCGTTGACAATGAAAGCATACAGGGCGATATAGATGTTGTCCACTACGCCGATACCCGAGCCGTGAAAACTGAGAAAAAATAGGCGTACTTAAACGTTCATCCTTTGCTAATTCAATCAGTTCTAAACGTGCGGCACGATCCGGCAAATAACTACATTGATGCAGCGGCGTCAATTGGCTGGTCAGTGCCAGACTGGTAGGAGGATGGGGTGGTTTTAACGTCATTAGTGCTTTTAAATACCCTTAACTTACCTAGGCTTGCGCAGTTGGAGGTAGGTAATAAGTCATCAAATCCTCATTTAACAGTTGATTAAGTGGCAATTTTTGACCGCAAATCGATGACCAATCAATACTCGGTAGCGATAATTGTTGCGCAAGCCCAGCTAAAAATTCCGCTCTGGGTAGGATGGATGCCCCTAAACGCAGCAAATGTGGGTTAGGCAACTGACAGTCCACCCAAGCAAATTGGGAATGCGCACACAGCTGCATTAACACAAAAAAAGCCGCTTTAGATGCATCTGTGACTCGGTGAAACATACTTTCACCAAAAAATGCTTGTCCTAGCTTTAGCCCATAGAGACCACCAATCAGCTCATCATCATCCCAAATCTCGACACTGTAAGCCACTTGCTCGGCATGTAGCGCCGTATACGCTTCAATCATAGCGGGACTGATCCAAGTGGCTGATGTAGAAGCTTGGGCATAGGCACGGGTGTCGGCACAGGCGGCAATAACCTTAGCAAAGGCAAGGTTGAGGGAAAACGTCCAACCTGCATTTTTGATTCGCCGTTTTAGGGTTTTACTGGCGCAAAAATCGCTAGGATAAATAATACAGCGCGGGTCAGGCGACCACCAAGCGATGGGCTCGCCTTCATTAAACCAAGGAAACATGCCTTGGCGATAAGCACACACTAAGGTATCAGCCGCCAAATCACCTCCCAGCGCAATTAACCCTTCACCGTCAGGGTCTGCCGCCATCGGGTCGGGAAATTGATAACGGCAAACGAAAGGGCGTTGTAAGGGGTGGTGATTTGGCAATGGCATCGTTCAAGACATTAGCTAAACAGCAGAGGTGTTGGCTGATACCGTGGTATTGGCATTCGCTAGATTAACGATATCTAAATATTTTTCTGCATCCAACGCCGCCATACAGCCCGTAGCTGCCGAGGTAATCGCTTGGCGATAGATATGGTCTGCCACATCCCCACAGGCAAACACGCCTTCGACACTTGTCGCTGTCGCATTGCCATCTAGACCGCTTTTGACCACGATATAACCATTATTCATCTCAAGCTGATCTTGGAAAATATCGGTGTTGGGTTTGTGCCCAATCGCCACGAACATACCAGGCGCGTTGATGGTTTTGGTAGACTGGTCTTGCAGGTTTTCAATCACCACACCTGTCACGCCTGCGTCATCGCCCACCACTTCTTTGACTTGGCTGTTCCATTCGATGGTCACATTGCCATTTTTTTGTTTTTCAAATAATTGGTCTTGCAGAATTTTTTCTGATTTTAATTTATCACGTCGATGCACTAGGGTGACGTGACTTGCGATATTTGATAGATATAAAGCTTCTTCAACCGCCGTGTTGCCACCGCCAATCACCACCACAGGTTTGCCGCGGTAGAAGAACCCATCACAGGTCGCACAGGCAGAGACGCCAAGCCCCATAAATTTTTGTTCAGAGGCGAGACCCAAGTATTGGGCTGATGCCCCTGTCGCTACAATGAGTGCATCACACGTGTAAGTGGCGCTATTGCCGACTAAGGTGAAAGGTCGCTGACTTAGGTTCACTTGGTGGATATGGTCATACACCAACTGGGTGCCAAAACGCTCGGCATGGGCTTGCATGCGTACCATCAAGTCAGGACCTGTCAAGCCTTGTGGATCGCCAGGCCAGTTATCAACTTCAGTGGTGGTAGTCAACTGACCGCCAGTCTGCATACCGGTGATAATGACCGGTTTTAAATTGGCGCGCGCTGCATACACGGCAGCAGAATAACCCGCTGGACCTGAACCTAAAATAATAAGCTGGTGATGGATAATTTCTGACATACGTCTTTCCTAACAATCGCTGAATAATAAACTAAATAATAAAATAGGCTAATTTTTGATTCATAAGTAAGATAGGGGCTAACATCGAAAATAGCAAGTAAATGTTATTTTTATAACAGATTCATCGCGCAATCAAAGCTCAAGCAACGCTCAAAAATGGCGTTAGCTTGTTATCAAAAAAATACCCTAACATTCGGCTTTGTTGGCTCAAACTGCATTTATCATAGGGCTTGAATTGGCTGATTTCACAAAGCAATTTTTCGCAAAAAAAGCTCAGCAACTCACCACTGAGATTTGATATGATAGTCGATTAAAAGGGTGATTTTAATCAACGTTTTTCCCAAAATCATTGTTTTTTCACAATCATTATCAGTCAGTCATGGCGCAGCAAAGCGTTGGCTTACGGCTTATCCAAAGCAGGTTCAAATTCAAAGGTAAATTGCGTTGTCTTATTATATTCGTCAAAGTGTGCTTACGATTATCTGGCTAATCGTGGCATTGTTGTTAGTCATGTCCCTCATCAGTTATTCTGCCAATGATCCCAGTTGGTCGCATATCAGTAGTGCGGCAAATGAAGTCAGTAACTTGGCAGGCACGGGTGGTGCTTGGCTGGCTGATATTTTGTATGCGTTTTTGGGCGCGGCAAGCTGGTGGCTCATTGTCATTGCCTGTTATGAAGCTTGGAATGTATGGCGCCATGATGTAGAGCCTAATGGCTTGTTACGTTTTTTGGGTTATATCTTTTTAATAATTGCCACCGCAGGTCTGACAGGGGTGTTATCGTTTGGCTGGTTGGCGCAAGGCATGATAGGGCAAATCGTGGGCAACGGGCTTAGTAGTTTATTAACCTACTGGGGGACTTTGCTGTTTTTATTGGTGTTTATTGCCATCACCGTGACGTTTACCTTTGATTTACATTGGCATGAGATTTTATCAGGTCAAGCTATTCGCAGTCGCCTACAGGCTGAAGCCGCAGATGAAGAAACCAATACTGAATTCAAACAAGAAGCACGCCAAGCAAAACCAAACGACACCGCGCAACTGCCTTTGCCTTTAGCCTCTCATGACACAGAACAAGCGGCTTATGACAGTAGTCATCTAGCGGATGATGAGGCGTTTGTCGGTAGTCCACTCGATGCGTTTTTGGATGAAACGGGTTTTAGTGAAATCAAAGATTATGAATGGCTCGAAGAAAACGATGCCACCAATCCATTTAAACCCGTCAGCTCAACCTATGTAGCAAACACCAAGCTGACCAAAAAACTCGATGAAAAACTGCAAAGTGAAATAATAAAAAAACCGTTTAAAATGCCTACCTTGAACAGACCCCATTTGATACAGGTAGATTCGCAAATCACTCAACCAACTCACACAAAGCAGCCTAGTGTAGATAGTGTAGATGTATCACCAGCTATGCCAACTATCGATGACGCATCTATGATATCTGCTATGTCTGCCGCAGGCACAGGGGAGCTAGCGGATAAACAAACCTCTGAGTCGATGACGGGTGTAGAGATGGCTGAACAGGACGCGGCTATTGGGTCGTCAGATTTGGATCATTTAGCGGATAGCGTAGATGCTAGATATGACTTATCACAAAATCCTGTGCTAGAGCCATCATTCGAGGGCATTCAGACAGAGGACATTGAAGCAGAAAGTATTGAAGCAGAAGGTGCAGAAGGTATTGAAACACCAACCCCCTCAGTCGCATCGTTATTGGGTATGCGACAAGTCCCAGCGCAAGCCGTCACCCAGATTACTGGCACCGATATTGCTGCCACCGAGATTGATGCCGCCGAGATTGATACCAATGAGATTACCCCTTCAATACCGACCCACAGCCGTTCGGTGGAGTCTGAGCTACTCGACCAAATTGAACAGCCTATAGCCACGCAGGTCAATCAGCCGCTTGATATCAATGATGATAGCCTGTTTAGTCAGAAATCGCGTGCCATGCAAACCGCAGCTTATCGTGCTAATTTAAGCCCGTTACCTGAGTTATCGCTGCTTGATTTGCCTGACCCTGACCGCAAGCCAAGCTACAGCCGCGAACAGTTGCAGCAGTTGTCAGCGCTGTTAGAAATCAAGCTACAAGAGTTTAATATCAAAGCAGAAGTGGTCAATGCGCAAATGGGTCCGGTGGTGACACGCTTTGAAGTGTCGCTGGCGCCAGGGCTTAAAGCAAGCAAGGTAACAGGTATTGCCAAAGACTTGGCTCGGTCGCTATCTATGGCATCGGTGCGTGTGGTGGAAGTCATTCCAGGTAAACCTTATATCGGTATCGAAGTGCCCAATCCGCAGCGCCAAATGGTACGACTCATCGAACTGCTGAAAACAGAGGCTTATCAAGACCCCGATGGCTTAATTAGCATGGCAATGGGCAAAGATATTGCAGGTAGACCGATTATTGCGGATTTGGCGAAAGCGCCACACATGCTAGTCGCAGGTACCACAGGTTCGGGTAAATCAGTGTTGGTGAATTCGCTGTTATTGTCAATGCTGCTCAAATACACACCAGCGCAGCTGCGATTGATTTTGATTGACCCCAAACAGCTTGAGCTTGCCAACTACGGCGATATTCCGCATCTGCTCACCCCCGTAGTCACCGATATGACCGAAGCAGCCAGTGCTTTGGCATGGAGTGTAGCGGAGATGGAGCGTCGTTATCAGCTAATGTCATTATTCAAAGTGCGTAAGCTTGATGAATTCAACAAAAAAATCATGGCAGCCGAACAAAATGGTGAGCCGTTACTAGATCCGCTTTGGCGACCCAATGACAGTGTCAGCCAAGATAGAGCGCCAAAATTAAAACCGTTACCACAAATTGTGATTGTAGCGGATGAGTTTGCCGACATGATTATGCAGGTGGGCAAACAAGCCGAGGAGTTGATTACCCGTTTGGCGCAAAAATCGCGTGCCGCAGGGATTCATTTGATTTTGGCGACCCAGCGCCCATCGGTGGATGTGATTACCGGCTTGATTAAAGCCAATATTCCCGTCCGTGCCGCACTTCGTGTCAACTCAAAAGTCGACTCGCGTACCATTTTGGATGCCGGTGGCGCAGAGGATATGCTTGGGCATGGGGATATGCTGTTTTTAGGACCTGGTCAAATCGAGCCTAACCGTGTACATGGTGCTTTTATCAGCGATGCGGAAGTCAACCGTGTATGTGATGCATGGCGCGAGCGTGGCGCACCTAATTATATTGATAATATGTTCGATAATTTTGAGCTAAGCTCTGCGCCAAGTGGTGGCGATGCTAGCGGATCTAGCAATGGCGAAGAAGACCCGCTGTATGATGACGTGGTGGCGTTTTTGCTCGAAACCCGTAAAGTCTCTGCATCAAGCATTCAGCGCAAATTTAGTATCGGCTATAACCGCGCAGCACGTATTGTTGATGCCATGGAAGAGGCGGGCTTGGTGAGCGGCATGACCAAAAGTGGTAAACGTGAGCTATTAATGTAGAGGTTAGACAAAATAAAAAAGGTGCGATTTATGCACCTTTTTTATTTAACGTTTTGAGCGGTTATGGGTTTATTTAGTCTATGGTATTTTGCGCTGCGACTACGACAATTTCTAATTTCCACAAAGGATTAACCAACTCAGCTTTGACTGTCGCACGGGTAGGCTTTGGGCAATCGGTTAGCCAGTCGCCCCACATGCTATTCACCACCTCAAAATCCGCCAAATCCTTGATAAAAATCTGAGCAGTTAGCAGACGTGATTTGTCGCTATTGGCTTTGGCGAGCATGGCGTCGATATTGTCTAGCACTTCTTTGGTTTGTGTGTGGATATCGGCAGTGTCGGTATTTGGCACTTGTCCTGCGAGGTACACCACGTGGTTAAAAATGGTAATTTCACTTAGATAGTCATTGCTATCGAATCGTTGAATGTGTGCGGTCATGGTGTTTTCCTTGTACTTGTAAATGGATAAATGTTATTTATGCATAGTCTTTTCAAATGCTATTTACAGGTATTTCTGAAAGAGAATAGATACTAGGCATAACGCTGTAACGATAAGCCATCAATGCGAATGTCAGGCGTTTTGCCGAGCACCAAATCGCTGATTAATTTGCCAGAGCCACACGCCATTGTCCAACCCAATGTGCCATGTCCTGTGTTTAAAAATAAATTGCGATACCGAGTCGCACCAATGATGGGCGTGCTATCGGGGGTCATCGGACGTAGCCCCGTCCAAAAACTTGCGTTTGGCAAATCACCGCCTGCGAATAAGTCCTGCGTGACCATTTCGAGTGTAGCACGGCGCTGGGGGTTTAGCGTTATATCAAAACCACTTAATTCTGCCATACCGCCCACGCGAATGCGGTTGTCAAAGCGAGTAATGGCGATTTTATAGGTTTCATCAAGCACCGTTGATTGGGGCGCTAAATCAGCATTGATAATCGGCACAGTCAGCGAATAGCCTTTGACAGGATATACAGGCAGATTAAGCTGTAGCGGTTGCAAAAGCGCCCGCGAATAACTGCCCAACGCCAATACATACTGGTCTGCGGTTAATAACTCACCATTTACTATCACCCCTTTAATCGCCCCAGCGTCGACTACCAGTTTTTCGATGGTTTGATTGTATAAAAAATTCACCCCTAGCGCTTTGGCTTGTTGCTCTAATGCTTGGCAAAACAAAAAGCAATCGCCTGTTTCATCATGCGGCAAATGCAATCCACCAACCAGCTTATCAGTGGCATTTGCCAACGCGGGCTCAATATCAGCCAACGCCTTGCTGTTGTCAATCAGCTTAAAAGGCACGCCTGAATCTTGCAACACCTTAATATCTTGCTGTACAGCCTCTAGTTGGGCGGGTTTACGAAAAACTTGTAAGGTACCTTGTGAGCGGTTTTCGTAGCTAATGCCGGTGTCTTGACGCAGCTGCTGCAGACAGTCGCGGCTGTATTCTGCCACTCGTACCATACGCTCTTTGTTGATGGCATAGCGCTTGGCATTACAGTTTTTGAGCATTTGTAGCATCCATTGTAACTGCCACAGACTACCATCTAATTTGATGGCTAAAGGGGCGTGTTGTTGAAATAACCATTTAACCGCCTTCAATGGGATACCAGGGGCTGCCCAAGGGGTAGAGTAGCCTGGGGAGATTTGCCCAGCATTGCCAAAACTGGTTTCTTGTGCGGCACCTGCTTGGCGGTCAATCACCGTGACTTCTACACCTTGCCTGGCTAAATAATAGGCACTTGTCACCCCAATCACGCCACTACCCAGTACCAATACGCGCATACCCACCCCCAATATCTGCTTAATTATCAGTTAATTTTGCTAGTATAAGTAAAGTTTTGCAGTGAATTTTGCTGTTTTTGTGCTAGAATTTTGCTGATATTATCGGTTTTATCATGTCAATCATCAAAAAACAGGGTTTTCATTTTGCTATGCGTACTTTAGACCGTACCGACCGTTTAATCCTTGAAATCTTGCAACAGCAAGCCCGAATTTCTATCAGCGAATTGGCTGCTAGAGTTAACCTATCAACCACGCCTTGCTCAGACCGAGTTAAACGGCTGGAGCGTGAAGGTATTATCACAGGTTATCATGCGCGGTTAAATCCCAATTTAATCAATAAAAGCTTGTTGGTATTTTTGGAGATAAAGTTATCCACCAAGTCAGGTGATGTCTTTGAGCAAGTGAGCAAAAAACTGTCAGAAATTCCAGAGATACTGGAATGTCATTTGATTTCGGGTGAGTTTGATTTTTTGGTCAAAGCGCGGCTAAAAGAGATGAGTTCTTACCGCAAGTTACTAGGCAATATCTTAAAACAATTGCCAGCGGCGGTAGAAACCCACAGCTTGATTGTGATGGAAGAGATTAAAGAAAGCTTGCATTTGGATGTGACAGTGACATAACTGTCGTGCAAGCTTTACGATATATGCTTTGTGATAAATGCTTTGCGACAGATAAAAAAAAGACTGCCAAATCGCAGTCCTTTTATGTTGTCCAACCTTAGAATCTTGGAAATTAGAGTTTTGGAAACTCTAGCGACCAGTGGTTGACGAGTGGATAGCGACGTTCACGCCCAAAGGCGCGGTGGGTAATCTTGGTGCCAATCGCTGCTTGACGACGTTTGTATTCATTGCGGTCTACCATGCTGAGTACTTTTTTCACCATGTCTTTATCATAACCGGCTTCTACAATCGCATCATACCCAAAGTCGCGATCGATATACAGCTCCAGCATTTTATCGAGGGTATCATAATCAGGCAGACTGTCTTGGTCTTTTTGGTCAGGGCGAAGCTCGGCAGAAGGCGGACGCGTAATCACACGCTCAGGAATCACCGGCGTTTCTTCTAGGCGGTTGCGATAGTTGGCGAGGGCGTATACTTGGGTTTTATACACATCTTTTAAGACATCAAATCCGCCTGCCATATCCCCATACAATGTCGCATAGCCCACGGCCATCTCTGATTTGTTGCCAGTGGTGATAACTAGATGACCAAATTTGTTGGACAATGCCATCAAAATCATGCCACGCGCACGGGCTTGGATATTTTCTTCCGTGGTGTCGGCGGTGGTATTGCTAAACATCGGCTCTAGCGTATGACGCATGCCTTCAACAGCGGCATGAATCGGGCACACGGTATAAGACACGTTGAGTCGGTGTGCCTGCGTCTGCGCATCTTGTAGGCTGATTTGCGAGGTGTACTCATAGGGCATCATGACCGCATAAACTTTATCCGCACCCAGTGCATCAACGGCGATACATAGCGTGAGCGCCGAGTCTATCCCGCCTGACAAACCAACCAATACGCCTTTAAAGCCAGAATGATTGACATAATCACGCAAGCCGACAACCAGCGCTTGATAAGTTTCAGCGATTTGGCTGAGCGCAAGCGGTGATTTGCGCTGTTCTGATAATATCACTTGACCGCTTTGGGCATCGTGACGAGCAACCACATACAGGGTATGCTGCAAAAATCTTGGTGCTTCTTGCACGATTTTACCTTGAGCGTTGACGACCATCGAGCCGCCATCAAACACCAAGTCATCCTGACCGCCCACGCTATTGGCATACACAATCGGGATATTGTGCTCAGTGGCACGACTTTTTAATAAAGCCTTACGTTGTTCTTGCTTGTTTTGCTCAAAGGGTGAGGCATTGAGGCTGATGATGATTTCCGCACCTTTTTCTTTGAGTGCGCGAATGGGAGCGTCTTGCCATAAGTCTTCGCAGATAAGTAGTCCGATGGTCAGCCCTTGATAGTCAAACAACACTTGGTTGTGACCGGTATTAAAATAGCGGCGTTCGTCAAACACGCCATAGTTTGGCAAACATTGTTTGTGATAAAAGCCTTTTTGCTGACCATTGTGAATGATAGCCACTGAGTTAAACGTGCCATTGGGGTCAATGTGCGGATAACCCACTAGCATCACGATGTCTTTTACTGTGTAGAGCACTTCAAAAGCAAGTTTCACACGTGAGGCAAGACTTGGACGTAATAACAAATCTTCCGGCGGATAACCCAGCAGTGACAACTCAGGAAAGACAATGATATTAGCCCCCTTGTCACGGGCATCTTTAGCCAGCTCTACCATTTTTTTGGCATTATTGATGACATCACCGACTATAAATTGCTGCTGTGCCACCGCAATTTTTAGCCCCACCATAGAATCTGCTTGGCTAATCTGTTGGCTAGCCGGTTGGCTTGATGGCTGAGAGGTTGACTGAGAAACTGATTGAGAAGTTGGCTGAGCAGGTTTTTGAGAAACTGGCTGTGGGTTTGCTGGTTGGTTTGGCGCATTGCTAGTATCAGCCGTGGGCGCATGGTTTGGCGTAGTAGCTTCGGTGGTCATTGACTCACTCGGCAGCTGCGTTGGTACGCTATCATCTGGGGTTAAATCAAGGTGTGACATGAAAAATCCTTCAGTAAAAATTTGTTATGGGGTCGTCCCTTTAGTCATATCCGTCTAAAACGGTATGCAAGCATCATGCCGCTATTATAATTATGGGTGGCAACAGCGATGGCATTACAAGATAAAATTATTCTACATTATATCGCTTTGTGATATGTTTACAATTGCAATCTTTAGACGCTACCACTGAAAAATGCTGCAACTGGTAAAATTAGCCTAAACATAGCATGAATAACCCATCAATGCGCGATTTTTTGCCGTATAATCAAACCTTACAATGCTAATTAACAGGCAGTCATAACTCTTAATTGGCAACGATGATTCGTTCATTAGACAATGAGGTGAAGCGATGTTTACCGCAATTTTTGTGGTTTTGGTGATTATGGGACTTAGCTGGGTTGGGATGAAATGGATGTATCCGCGACCACCACAAGGCTACTTGCGACCGCAGCCAGGCGAGAGTACCGAGCTGCGAGCGTGTGATTATTGCCATCATACCTTGGCAGAGTGGCGAGGGATTGTAGAAGGGGATAAGTTCTTTTGTAATCAACAACACCAAGCGGATTTTCATGCTGGCAAACACTACCAGCGCGCGCAAAATTAGTCGAATTTTATTTTACACTAAATACGTTAGGCAAAACGGGCAACGTCTGCTAACATTTTCCCCACCAGGTCTTGCGCTTGGCTTTCGTTTTCTTGATAGCGTTGTAAGTTTTCTGATTTTTCAAACAAGGTCAACGCGCACAGTACCAATAATTGTTCTTGGGGTAGCTGAGGCGCTTGGCGGCGTACCTCTTGCATAAACTGGTTAATATAGCTTGCCGCACGCTGCAACGCAGGCTCTTCCGATTCTGGGCAGTTGATGGTATAGCTACGACCATTGATCAGGATATCAACTTTTTTAATGCTTTGGGCAGATGCCATAAGATTTTCCTAACGTATTCAAATGTTTTAAACATCACTAAGGCTGGCTATGGGGGCGGGTTAGTTTTCGCTGTCAATTTTTGCCAAGCGCTCTAACACAAGCTTGGTATGCTCTGCCGCAACGCGATTTTTTTCAATCAGTTTTTGATTTTGTGCGGTAAAAATCTGTAATTGGTTTTGGGTTTGTTCGTATTCGGTACTTAGCATGTTGTGAGATTCGGCAAGTGACTGATAGCGCTGCTCAAGTGCTTGATACTCTTCGGCTTGTCTGGCAAGTTGTTGTTCCAAATTTTGCTGCAGTTGTTTGCGGCTATCAAGCTCAGCTTGTACCGCTTGCAATTGGTCTGCGGTAATGGTTGGCTGTGCTTTAATACGGGTTAGCTCGCTACTGGCGAATTGATATTTATCGCGAAGCTTAGTCAATGCGGTTTGTAGCTGGGTCAGTTGGTCAATTAGGGTGCTCATGATATGATGTCTAGCCAGTAATCGAGTGAATAATCGAGTGAATAATCAAGTAAATCATCAAGAGCGATATGATGGGCGCTCATTGACATGAATAGCAAAAGGTTTTTTTAGTATAACTATAGCGTGAAGGCTTAAAATTTGAGTGATACTTATATTATTTTACCACTTTAATAATGCCATAGTTGACCGCATTAAGGCTAGTATTATCTCAATGTTGATATAATTTTTTGTGAAAAAAGGGTAAAGCGATGGATGATTATATTTCGGGTTGGCAGGATTGGACACAAGCATTTGAGGATTGGCATGACGTCACCATTAGTGAGTTACATGGGCTAATTTCAGGGGTACTCAGTGTGTGTGATGCGCCAACCGAGCAAGAGTGGCAACTGCTACTGACTGAGCTGAGCTTTACCGAGCTTGAGCCAAAAGCGTTAGAGATAGTGACCGAAGAGGGCGAGGATATGGTGGCGGTGTTAACCGACGATGCCGATAGCTATCAGTTTATGCCGCTTTTGCCCGATGATGACCATCCACTGTATGAGCGTTTGATGGCACTTAAGAACTGGGCAAATGGCTTTTTGACAGGCTTTGGTGTCACCGATAGTGCGCTGCGCCCTGAAGAAAATAACCTATTTAATGACTTGGCAAAAATCGGCGCGCTGCGGATTGATGTGTATGATGAGGCGCTGCAAGGGACAGACAATGCTGAAGGCGAAGTTGAATATATGGAGCTACTTGAGTTTGTGCGCATGATTCCTGTGAGTGTGTCACAAGGGCGAGTGCGTAAATCAGTCGCCAAGTTGCCGCTCATCGCAGGATTTGCCATGAATCGCCCTGTGGGTAAAGCCCAAGAGATTGATGAGGCGCATTTGGATTTTATTGAGCAGCTACGGGATGATGAACTCGATTGGGAAGCAGAAAAAGAGACCAATGATGATTTTGTTACCCATATGGTTATAGATGCCATGACCGGTAAAAAGCCGAATTGATGCTAACACCCTATTTCGACTAGATTTACCCTGATAGGCTGTTTTAATGGTTTAAAATTTGAGAAAAATGGAACGACTATGGGCTATCCATCCAACGCCGTAGACTGGTTAACAAAACTGATTGGTTTTAATACTGTCAGTCGCTACTCCAATTTGCAATTGATTGAGTATGTGGCGGGCTATTGTGAGCAGTTGGGGTTGTCGCCACGTTTGACTTTTAATGCTGATAATACCAAAGCCAACCTCTTTGTGACTGTACCTGCGATGGGTAAGGGTGATACCGTAATGACAGGGGGTTTTGTGTTTTCGGGGCATACCGATGTGGTGCCCGTTGATGGGCAGGCATGGGATACTGATCCGTTTGTGGCGACCATTGTGGAAGATAAGCTATACGGGCGTGGGGCTTGTGATATGAAAGGCTTTATTGCTTGCGCCTTAACCCTGTTGCCCACTGTGGTGCAAGCAAGCCGCAATAGGATGCTCAACAAACCGATTCATCTGGCATTGTCGTATGATGAAGAAGTGGGTTGTTTGGGTGCGCCATTACTGCTTGCAGATTTAAAAGCGCAAAATATTAAGCCCGACTACTGTATCGTCGGTGAGCCGACCATGATGAGAATGGTCACCGCGCATAAAGGTATCCAAGTGTATCGCTGCCGCGTGCATGGCAAATCCGTGCATTCATCGCTGACCCCGCAAGGCGTCAATGCCATCAGCTATGCTAGCAAAATTATCAATTTTATTGATGAACTTGCCGAACAATTGCAACAACGTAACGACCAAGACATGGCGTTTGACGTACCATTTTCGACCTTGTCAGTGGGCACTATTACCGGCGGTACGGCAACAAATATCGTGCCCAACCTGTGCGAATTCACCTTTGATTACCGTAATTTGCCGCACATGAATGAAAGCCAAGTGATTGAGCCGATTCGCGCCTTTATCAAAACCCTTGAGCCTAAGATGCACGCCATTGACAGCGACACGGGCATTGAGCTAACTCGCAACGAAAATGTCCCTGCGATGACCGATAAAGATAGCCAAGCCTTGCAACAGCTTATAGAAAATTTGGTGGATGAACAGCAACGTCACAAAGTGGCGTATGCCACCGAAGGCGGGCAGTTTACCAATGCAGGTATTCCGACGGTGATTTGCGGACCTGGCGATATTGGCAATGCCCATAAAGCCAATGAGTTTGTCAGTCTAAACCAATTAGCAAAATGCGAAAGTTTCTTACAGCAAATTCTTCAACAATGCTGTGACAGCCATTAATTTTTTTGGAAATATCATGTCAAATCAATTAACCATACAGTTGTTGCCAAAGCTCCCCCAAAGCGAATTTGCCAAACGCCGTGCCAAACTTGCTGAAGCCTTGCCAAACAATAGCATTGCGATTTTGCAAACCGCACCCGCGCATATCCGCAACAACGATGCTGAGTACAAATACCGCGCCGACAGCAGTTTTTTCTACCTGACAGGCTTTGCCGAGCCAGAGTCCGTCATGGTTTTGGAAAAAACTGACCATAATATCAAATACACTTTATTTTTACGTGAAAAAGACAAACTACGTGAGATTTGGGATGGTAAAAGGGTGGGGCTTGAGGGTGCGACCGCAGATTTTGGCGCGGATAAAGCGATTGCCATTGGCAGAATTGATGAGGTGATGCCAACCCTGATTTTTGGTAAAAAACACGTGTTTGCCCGCTTTAATAATGAGCTGATTGGCTGGCTTAATCAAGCCAAGCAACTGCAGCGTGGCGAAGGTTTAGTCGATACCATCACCAATATTGACAGCCTTATCAATGAAATGCGGCTGATAAAAGATGAGTCTGAAATTGCGCGCATGAAAGTCGCCGCCCAAATCAGTGCTTACGGGCATATTCGCGCCATGCAAAGCGTGGCACCCATGATGCAAAAAAATCAGGGCAATGAAAGCAGACTGGAAGCTGAAGTTAATTATGCTTTTGCCCAATACGGCTGCGTACCCTCTTATAATAGTATCGTGGCTGGCGGGGACAATGCCAATATTTTGCATTATGTCGAAAACGACCAACCGCTGCACGATGGCGACTTGGTGATGATAGATGCGGGCGCCGAATATCAACATTATGCCGGCGATATCAGCCGTACTTTTCCTGTGAGTGGCAAGTTCAGCGACGTGCAAAAACAGGTGTATGATATTGTGCTAAATGCCAATATCGCCGCCATCAACAGCCTAAAAGCAGGTGAGCATGGCAAAATCCATCATGAAACTGCGCTCAAAGTACTGACCCAAGGCTTGATTGAGTTGGGGATTTTGACAGGTGATGTCGATGAGTTGATTGCTGATAAAGCCTACTTGCCGTTTTATATGCACGGCACAGGGCATTGGCTTGGCTTAGATGTCCACGATGCAGGGCGCTATACTGGCGACGACGGTAAACCCAGAAAGCTTGAAAAAGGCATGGTGATTACCGTAGAGCCAGGCTTGTATTTTGCCCATGACAATGCATTGGTACCCGAGAAATATCGGGGTATAGGGATTCGGATTGAGGATGATGTGGTCATTACCGAGGGTGAGCCGCTGGTTCTCACCCGTGACGTACCAAAGACAACGGCCGCGATTGAAGCGCTAATGCAGCAAAAAGTGGATTCATAGATAGATTGATAGAGGCAAAGAAAAAAAATAGAAAAAAGAAAAGCCCAAGACAGTTGGGCTTTTTTAGGGTCAATCGTTTACCGGGATGTTAGGCATCAGCTGGCGGATGTGCCAAATGTTCGATTTTATCTTCGGGCAAGTTTGTCAATAAATGGATGCGCTGAGAGAGTTGGCGTAATACTTGGCTAAAGGCGGCTTTTTCCACCTCACTATGGGCTGATACACTGTCCGTATCATTGATATGCCAATGTGCAGTCAGTGGGAATTTGCCATCAATGTCCGCATGTTGTTGTAAAGAATTGCACAGCCCAATCACCAAATCAATCTTTGGCGCGTTGTCTTGTAAAAACTGCTTGACGGATTTGGGCGCTAAGCCTGTGACGTCATAACCTTCTTGTTTTAATACCTCAAGCGTGAATGGATGCGCGCTAGGGGATGGCTCAACGCCTGCGCTATAGGCTACAAAACGGTCACCACCAATTTTATTCAAAATAGCTTCTGCCATTAGGCTACGGCTAGCATTGTGCTTGCACAAGAACAACACGTTATAAGGCTGCGTCATCAATAAATCCCTTGTCATCATTCTGCGAACGGTCAGCACGTTTGGGCGTGCAATTTTTGAAAATGAAATTTTACCGTTAATGGCAAAAAATTGCTATCAACATCCCCACAATTGTGCAAGTTTAAACCGTTGACATTAACCGCTAAGTTTTGCCAGCAATTCGCCATCAAATAGGTGAAAAAATTATTGATTCCAAAAAGTAATATTTAGGATAAAAATAATTTGCGTTTAATGAATTTTAAAAAAACCATTTTAAATATTTGATTTTATTATATTTTGTTTAACTGCAAAAAAATAATGACTTGCTTGTATAACTTTTGGTTGGGTTTTGTGAAAAGAAAGTTTGACATTAACTATTGATTCATGAAAAATCTACATACTGCAAGATTCTCGTTGCAATTTTTTCATTTATTTACATTCGATTAGGGAGGGATTATGAGCACTAATCACAAGTCGTCTCATTCCCAGTGGAGCTCAAAGATTGGGTTTTTAATGGCTGCCGTGGGTTCTGCGGTCGGTCTCGGTAGTATTTGGAAGTTTCCTTACATGACAGGCGATAGCGGTGGCTCGGCATTTGTTATCGTGTTTATCATCAGTATCGCGCTTATTGGTTTTCCAGTGTTGGTCACTGAATGGCTGATTGGTCGCCGTGGACAAAGTAACCCAGCGGCAAGTTTTCGCAAAGCGGCGATAGCCAATAACACGTCACCTGCTTGGAGTCTGCTTGGCTACTTTGGTATTTTAGCCGCTTTTATGATTTTGTCATTTTATAGTGTGATTGGCGGCTGGTCGCTTAATTACACCTTAAAAGCGGGTATCAATGCATTTGGTGGTCTCAATGCCGATGCCACTGGCAAAATTTTTGAGACGATGTTAGCCAATCCAACCGAAATGACGTTGTGGCACACGGCGTTTATGGGCTTGACGGCGCTAATTGTTGCAGGTGGTGTATCAGCAGGTATTGAGAAAGCATCAAAAATCATGATGCCTGCGTTAGCTTTTATCCTATTATTTATCGTGGGATATAATGCGATTAATATGGATTTTGCCAAAGGCGCAGAGTTTTTGTTTAAGTTTGACTTGCAGCGTATGCAGGAAGTTGGTGTGGGTAAAGTGCTGATGGCAGCGCTAGGACATGCGTTCTTCTGTCTGTCACTGGGTATGGCGATCATGGTGAGTTATGGTTCATACCTAAAACAAGATGTTGATTTATTGGCAACCGCGCGTACGGTGATTATTTGGGATATTATCTTCTCATTGGCGGCAGGTCTTGCGATTTTCCCAATTTTATTTAGCAATCATCTGGATCCAGCGGCAGGTCCCGGTTTGGTGTTTGTGACCTTGCCAATCGCCTTTGGTCAAATGAGCCTAGGTGTGGTGGTGGGTACTTTATTCTTCTTGTTATTGACTTTTGCGGCATTGACGTCGTCGATTTCAATTCTTGAACCCATTGTCGAGTTCTTGGAAGAAAAAACCCCAATGAGCCGTAAAATCTGCACGCTAGTAGGGGCAGTGGCAACGTGGGCAGTGGGTGTACTTGCGTTATTGTCATTCAATAAATTGTCTGATTTTGCGGTATTTACTATCCACAAAAACGGTAAAGACATCCCACAAGGTATCTTTGACGCGCTAGATTATACGTCCAGTAAAATCATGCTACCTTTGATTGGTTTGGGTACCATTATCCTCATCGGCTGGTTTATCAACCAAGAATCGGTAAAACGTGAATTGGGGCTAGATGGCATGAAATGGACTATTTGGCAAATTGTGGTAAAATTTGTCGCACCGATTGGTATCATCGCTGTATTTTTAACGGAGTTACTGGGTTAATCCCAATAGCTTTATCCCCATCGTTTTATGTAGTTAATTGCTCACAATAAAAAACCCCGGATCATCGGGGTTTTTTTCTTTCACTGAAACATTAATCAGTGCCATATTCTTGGCGTTTTGTGGCAAAAAAGCGCTCAAGTCGATCCATCGCTTCATGCAAATCTGATGCATTGGGCAAAAATACCACGCGAAAATGGTCAGGTGCATGCCAGTTAAAACCCGTACCTTGTACCATCAAGACTTTTTCTTGTAGTAATAATTCCATCATAAACTGCATGTCATCTTCGATTGGATAAATGTCACGGTCAATTTTTGGGAAACAATAAAATGCCCCTTGTGGCATGGTACATGAGATACCTTTAATGGCATTTAAGCGCTCGATAGCGATGTTGCGCTGCTGATACAGGCGACCGGTTGGTGCGGTCAAGGCTTGCATACTTTGATAACCACCCATCGCCGTTTGAATCGCGTATTGTGAGGGCACGTTGGCACACAGCCGCATCGATGATAGCATGGTTAACCCTTCAATAAAATCAGCCGCATGGTGTTTTTTACCCGATAACATCATCCAGCCTGAGCGAAAACCTGCGATACGGTGCGACTTTGACAAGCCATTGTACGAGATAACCAAGCAGTTTTTGGCAAGGGTGCACAACGGTACATGCACGGCATCATCATACAGCACGCGGTCATAAATCTCATCCGCCATCAGTACAAGCCCGTGTTTTTCTGCCAGTGCCACGATTTTTTTTAAATTTTCGGTAGAGTAAAGCGCGCCTGTTGGGTTGTTTGGGTTGATGACCACAATGCCTTTGGTGCGCTCATTGATTTTGCTTTCGATATCAGCAATATCTGGCTGCCAGTTGTCTGCTTCATTACACAAATAATGAACCGCTTTACCCCCTGCCAAATTCGTCGCCGCTGTCCAAAGCGGGTAGTCAGGCATTGGAATCAGCACTTCATCGCCATCATCCAGTAACGCTTGCATGGTCATCACAATCAGTTCAGAGACGCCGTTGCCCAAATACACATCGGCAACGTCTACGGCTTCTAACAATCCTTTGGCTTGGTAATACTGCAAAATCGCTTTACGCGCGGCAAAAATCCCTTGAGAGTCTGAATAGCCAATCGCATTGGGCAAATTCATCGCCACATCTGATAAAATCTCTTGCGGTGCTTCAAACCCAAATGGGGCAGGGTTGCCGACATTGAGTTTGATGATTTTATGACCTTGTGTCTCCATGCGGTTGGCAGTTTGTAGCAAAGGACCGCGAATGTCATAGCACACGTTTTGCAGTTTGTTGGATTTGTTCAAAGTTTTCATGGTAGATACATCACTACTAGGTTTGGGATTGGGTTTGGGATTGGGTTTGGGATTAGGGTTGGGAGGGTTGGGTTGAAAATTGGTAGCAGCAGGCGTCGTCGGTTGAGCCGTTTGACCCTGCCACGAGTTCGCTTGATTGGCATCGCTTGATGCTTGTGCTACAGTAGTATCATTGAGCGTATGCGCTGCGAACGCTTGGGTGTTGACGTTATGACTTTCCACCCCAGTACCCGATAGCAAATAGCTTTCGCTGCAGCCCAACAAACTGGCAAGCACAGGCAGTTTATTGGACACGATGCCATTGGAACCGCGCTCCCAATTAGAAATCGCGGCACGGCTAACTTTAGCACCAGCTTGGGTCATTAAATCGGCAAGTTCAGCAGTGGTCAAACCTTTGCTTTTACGCAGCTGCGTCAAGCGTTGTCCAGCCGATAGTTTAGCATCAGTGAGCATAGCGGGGGATTCCGGTTGAATATCAATGAATTTTATCGATATTTTGTCAGAAATACTGACAAAGTTAAAGGGTAAATATTGGCGGATAACTGCCAATAGATAAACTACGCTTGTCAGCATAATAATGCAAGAAAAACTTACAATTTTTTAACTAACAACTTTTTAACTAACAACAAGGAGATTTGCTATGGAAGATTTTTACCAATTGTCCGCGACCGATATTCGAGGTCAGCTATTTGATTTTGACACCCTTAGAGGTAAAGTCGTATTGATTGTGAATACCGCGAGCAAATGTGGTTTTACCCCACAGTTTGAGGGCTTAGAAAAGCTATACCAAGCTTACAAAGACCAAGGATTGGTGGTGTTGGGTTTTCCCTGCAACCAATTTGGTCAGCAAGATCCTGGCAATGAAGCGCAAATTAGTGAGTTTTGCCAAATCAATTATGGCGTGACCTTTCCGATGATGGCGAAAGTTGACGTCAATGGTAAAGATACCCATCCTGTGTATCAGTTTTTAAAATCACAGCCACAGGGTAAGGGTATGTTGGGCGACGCCATCAAATGGAACTTTACCAAGTTTTTAGTTGACGCACATGGTAGAGTCGTAGATCGTTTTGCACCGACCAAAGCCCCCCAAGACCTTGAGACGGATATCAAAGCACTACTGGCGCAACCGTGAGAAAAGGCGGAAGAGAAAAAATAAAAAGGATTTAATTGGGGGAATTAAATCCTTTGGGTGACAAGCGATAGAGACATTGTTATTATTGTTATCTTATTATTCTTATTGTTAGCTATGACCTTGCTGGCCATGTAGGTATGATAAGGTTTTTATGTGACAACCACATGACATGCTCAGCAAAATTTTTTAAAAATTTTAATATTTGCCAAAAAAAATCGTTGACAGCAAAAATAAATTCTCTATAATACCCACCACAGACGATGGGTCGTTAGCTCAGTTGGTAGAGCGTCTGCCTTACACGCAGAATGTCGGCGGTTCGAATCCGTCACGACCCACCAATTTGACAAGTTTGGGTCATCGTCGCCAACTACCGTGCAGTGGTAGTTCAGTTGGTTAGAATACCGGCCTGTCACGCCGGGGGTCGCGGGTTCGAGTCCCGTCCGCTGCGCCACTTATTTTAGTGGATTTAAAAACGAAATTTTTAAAGTTTTATGCCTCAAATCTCCCCTGATTTGAGGTTTTTTTTGGCTTAAATTTTACACCAAGCTATTGATTTTAAAAAATATATTGTTTTATAAATTTTTATCTTGATGTGATTAGGAAAATTGATTTTGATTGTTAAGTTGAAAAGATATCTATTTTTAATATTTAAATAAAACTAACGTGACCAAACGCTTGTGACTAAAACTGACCATTTTGTGACCAAAAATTTTGGCTTACGGTCTGTAGGGTCACCCGCCAACTATTAAAACCAATTGTTAAAATATAAAAAGTACAGTAAAAATTCAAAGGCAGATTTCATTACAAGCTGTCAGGCAACCAAAATTCATGCAATCGAACAACCAAGTCTCGCATTTTATGGCATGATCTATACCGCAATATCCCCATCGCCCACTACCAAATTGTCAATGCGTTTTCCCCTAACCCAGTCATTGAAAGCATCCGATTATCCAACGGGGTCATAGCCCAGACGAGGCGTCAGTTAGTTAAATTAAACCAGATAGATAGGTAACAAATGTTGAATTATAAACTTTATAATTATAGTAAATTATTAAATAAAATTAATTAATCCTATTTTGTATATTCTATTAAAATGTTACAGTATGTTAATATATATATCCTTTATAATCAAAAACTTAGTTTTGTTTTTATAGTATATAAGCCTTGTGAAATCTTGCTGTAATTTGAAATATTGTAAATAATTTGTTAAGGTTGCTTTCCAGTTAATCTAATGAAAAGATATCTTTATGAGTTCTGTGAAAGTCGAAAAATTCGGCCCTTTCCCTCGGGTTAATCGTCCTGTTTTTATTGCCTCCGCATTGCTGATTGTCGGATTTATTATTTTTGGTTCGTTATTTGGTGAGTTGGCAGGTGAAGTTTTTAACCAACTGCAGTCTTTTATTACCCACCGTTTTCGTTGGCTTTTTATCATTTTGATGAATGTCGCGGTGGTGTTTAGCCTATATATTGCCTTGAGTCGTTATGGCGATATTCGGCTTGGGCATCAAACAGAGCATCCTGAGTATAGCTTACTGTCATGGTTTGGGATGCTGTTTAGTGCGGGGATTGGGATTGGTCTGTTGTATTGGGGGACGGCAGAGCCGTTATATCATTTTATGTCGCCTCCGATGGGGCAAGCCGAAACCGTAGAAGCGGCTAAACAAGCGATGAGTATTTCGTTTTTGCATTGGGGGATTCATGCGTGGGCGTTGTATTGTGTCGTAGCATTGTCATTGGCGTATTTTCATTATCGCCGTGGCTTGCCGTTGTCGATTCGCTCGGTACTGTACCCATTGATTGGTCAAAAAATCTATGGCAAATGGGGGCATGTGGTTGATACCCTTGCGGTGTTTGGCACGATGTTTGGGGTGGTGACATCTTTGGGGCTAGGGGCGATGCAAATCAACGCAGGCTTTAGCAATGTGTTTGGTATTCCCAACAACGTCCCGGTACAGCTTTGTTTGATTGCAATTATTACCGCGATGGCGACCTTATCAGTGATGATGGGACTGGATAAAGGGATTAAACGCTTAAGCGATATCAATATTGTGCTGACTGTGTTGCTGCTTGGGTTTATGTTATTGTTTGGTCCGACTCAGTTTATCATCGATAGTTTTATTGAAAATATCGGCAATTATGTCAGTCAACTTATTCCGCTAGGATTTTGGAGTGAGGCGTATAGCAATACGGATTGGCAGGCAAATTGGACGATTTTTTATTGGGCATGGTGGGTGAGTTGGTCGCCATTTGTGGGAATTTTTGTGGCGCGTATTTCTCGGGGTCGTACTATTAGAGAGTTTATTTTTGGGGTGTTATTTATCCCGATGCTGTTGTTGTTCTTTTGGTTTACCACTTTTGGCGGTAGCGCGGTACACATGGAATTGATGGGCAATTATGGGCTGATAGAAGCAGTCAAAGCCGATTATGGTAGTGCGATTTTTAAACTGATTGAATATTATCCTTTAACCAAGCCTTTGACGCTGGTGATTGTGGTGATGATTATGTTGTGGTTTGTCACTTCGTCAGATTCGGCAAGTCTTGTGATTGATATGCTCACGGCAGGCGGCGATACCAATCCGCCAAAAATCCAGCGGTTATTTTGGGCATTGAGCCAAGGGGTGATTGCTGCGGTGCTATTGGTAGCAGGGGGGTTATCTGCGTTGCAAGCGGTCGCGATTATTGCAGGCTTTCCGTTTGCCATCGTGGTGTTTGTGATGATGTATTGTCTATGGCGAGGGCTAACACGCGATAGATTGACCTTGTACCGTAATCAACAGTGGTATATCACGGCAGAGTCTGCTGAGCATAATTCAGCAAATGAGTTTATTGATGAGCATTTATTGTTAGGTCCGCCCGTGGTAGTTAAAGATGAGTGATATTGTTTTTCTTGATTAACATAAATAGACGGGTGCAAGCATCGCAAAGCTGATGCCTGTCTAGGCAGTCAAGCAATGGGCGTTAATTGACAGATTGACAGCCTAGACATGCGTTACAAACAAAAACGCTATAATAAATGCCTAATCTATGGCAATATTTGATATGCCCATAAAATTGTATACCCATAAAATAATGAGGAAACCCCAATGAGCAAGCCTGAAAAACCTTTTATTGCGCTTAATATCGCAATCTTAACTGTATCAGACACCCGCAGTTTAGAAGAAGATACCTCTGGTAAATACCTAGCCGATAGCCTTGTCGAATCAGGGCATACCCTAGCGGAGCGAGCCATACGCACCGATGATATTTATCAAATCCGTGCTATCGTGAGTCAATGGATTGCCGACCCTGAGATTCACGCTATCATTACCACAGGCGGGACAGGTTTTTATATCCGTGACCAAATCCCTGAAGCCCTAAGCCCGCTGTTTGATAAAGAAGTACAAGGTTTTGGTGAGATGTTTCGCGCGTTATCTCGTGATGAAATCGGCATGTCAACCTTGCAATCTCGTGCGCTAGCAGGCATGGCGAATAATACGGTGATTTTTTGTTTACCTGGCTCCTCGGGTGCCTGTCGCACGGGCTGGGAAGGCATCATCAAAGAACAGCTCGACAACCGTACCCGTCCGTGTAACTTTGTGCCGCATCTGATGCGTGAAAATCCAAAACATGACCATTAAATTGGCAGGGGTGGTGATTTTGGCGGGGGGTGAATCATCTCGGATGGGTTCACCCAAGGCGCTATTAAGCTTGCCAAATGGCGAGACTTTGCTTGATTTTCATATTCGTCATGCCAAACGCTTAAATGTCCCTGTGATGGTGGCGGATAATGGTAAGCGTTTATGCCATGATACAACCGTCAAAATCATTGATGATTATCTGCCAAATCAACAAAATGGCAAAGGGGCAGGGGCGTTATCCGCCATGGCAAGTGCCATGAATCAGGTCATGTCTCCTTACCATTATTTACTGGTGATAAGCTGTGATAGTTTGGTTCATGCCCATCAAGTTTTTGATAAATTGCGTTATGCGGTAACCGATAATGAAGCGGTGATTTATTTAAAAGCTGAAAAGGATTATCCATTGTTGGGTTTGTATCGTACGGATTTATTAATAAAATTAAACGATTATTTGGATAAGGGTCAGCGCGCAGTGATGAAATTTTTGGCGGATAAAAAAATACAAACCGCTGCACTGCCGAATGAATGGATAACTTTAGCAAATTTTAATACCAAAAATGAATTTGATTTGGCGTTGAACTCACTCAATGAAATAGGATAAATAGGTCAAATTTTGGGAAATTACTCGCCTTAACAGGATATAAAATAATTTTAACAATTAAGGGTATGAGTTAAAATTTAGGCATGGTAATTGCATTTTTAAATTACCTTGTTTGATTATGTTGGAAAACTGCTATGCCGTCAATCAGTAGCCCTGTGAGTGTTGAATTTTTTCCCCATGACAGCGTGAAAGAAAATCGTTTTGACCTTCTTACAACCCCCAAACATGCAAAACCTGTACAAAATCAGGGCAAAGTGTATCTGGTTGGTGCAGGTACAGGCGACCCTGAACTCTTGACCATCAAAGCTTATAAAACCATCTTGCAAGCGGATGTGATTTGTTATGACAATCTGGTGAGTGATGAGATTTTGGCACTTAACACAACGGCAGAAAAAATCTATGTGGGTAAAAAATGCCACAAGCACAGCATGTCCCAGCAAGACATCAATGGCTTATTGGTCACCCTAGCGCAACAAGGCAAAACTATTGTACGCTTAAAGTCGGGTGACCCGTTTATCTTTGGGCGTGGCGGTGAAGAAATGCAAACCGTGATTGGTGCAGGGGTGGCGTGTGAATCGATTGCTGGCATTACCACCGCGCTAGCAGTCGCCAATAGCATCAATATTCCGCTCACCCATCGCGACTATGCGCAATCCGTCAAATTTGTGACAGGATTCTTGAAGGCCGACACGCCAAATGAACAATATGCAGAGCTGCTTGCCGATAATCAAACCGTGGTGTTTTATATGGGATTAAATACCTTGCCAAATTTAACCCAAGGTCTGTTACAAGCGGGTAAATCAGCCGATACACCATTTGCGATTATTGCCAATGTTAGTCGTCCTAACGAGCAAGTTTTGGTGGGTACGCTAAGCACTATTCAAGCATTGCAAAATGACGCTAAACTGCCATCGCCTGCGGTGATGATTATGGGCGAAGTCGTATCACTATATAATGAGTTAAATGCCAGTCGGCAATATTATCAACAATTAGTGGTGTAGTTTGATTGGGGTAAAGATAAAGGGGCATGATTTCTATACCCCTTTATATATTGTCGGCATTTAGTTAAATAAACACAGCGCCATGATTGACCTTAACTGGATACGATCTTAACGAAACTCGCTCATCATCAAGACACTTACCTGTTGCCAAGTCAAAGCGTTGTTTGTACATGGGTGATGCGACATATCGTACCTTTTTTCCGTCAATTTCACAGCTACCGAGTAGTCCACGAGAGATAACATTGGCTTGGCTAAAAGGGTCAAAGTTGTGCATGGCAAAAACGTCATCATTTTGGGTACGAAAGATGGCAACTTGTTCGCCGCCCACTAATGCACATACGCCTGTTTCGGGAATGATATCGTCAATTTTACAGATTTCGTTCATCGTAATTTTCCATTGTTTTGATTGAAAATGGCATGCTAAATTAGCGCCATTTTGCTATGGTTGACCATTAAGCAAGCTCGATGTCCGCTTGGGCGGCAATAGCGTTGTAAGCCAATCCTTGCTTTTCCTCAGCCGTTGCAGGACGAATTTGGCTCCGTTCTTCGACAAATACCACGTTGTCATCGACTTTGTCACTGTTGATAAAGTGCTTAAAGCGTTTTAAACGTTCTGGGTCAGACAGGGTGGTTTTCCATTCGCATTGGTACGCGTCAATGTCCGCTTGCATTTGGGCTTCGAGCTCTTCGGCAATACCCAGGCTATCATTGATGACCACCTGTTGAATGTACTCAAGCCCGCCTTCCATTTTCTCACGCCATACCGATGTGCGTTGTAAGCGGTCGCCTGTTTTTATGTAGAACATTAAGAAACGATCGATATATTTAATTAACGTTGCTTTGTCCAAGTCACTGGCAAATAGTTCAGCATGTCTAGGACGCATGCCGCCATTGCCACAGACATATAGATTCCAGCCATTTTCAGTGGCAATAATACCAACGTCTTTGCCCTGGGCTTCAGCACATTCACGGGTACAGCCTGATACGCCAAATTTGATTTTATGCGGGGCACGTAAGCCTTTATAGCGGTTTTCCAGTTCGATCGCCAAGCCAACGCTATCATCCACCCCATAGCGACACCATGTGCTACCGACGCAAGATTTGACGGTACGCAAAGACTTGCCATAGGCATGCCCTGTTTCAAAACCTGCATTTATTAAACGTTCCCAAATATCGGGCAATTGGTCACTACGAGCACCAAATAAATCCACACGTTGCCCACCAGTGATTTTGGTGTAAAGTCCAAAATCTCGAGCCACTTCGCCCAGTACGATGAGTTTTTCGGCGGTAATTTCACCGCCCGCAATACGCGGTACGACTGAGTAAGTACCATCTTTTTGGATATTCCCCAAGAAAGCGTCATTGGTGTCTTGCAGCGCAACCAGTGGTTTATCAAGAATATAGTCATTCCAGCAAGACGCCAAAATCGAGCCAATCGTTGGTTTACAAATTTCACAGCCATCGCCGTGTCCGTGTCTTTCAATCATCTCTTCAAAGGTGTGGATATTGCTGACGCGCACCAAGTGATACAACTCTTGGCGAGAGTAAGCGAAATGCCCGCAGATGTGATTTTTGACTTCAATACCACGTTTTTTGAGTTCTGACACTAAGGTATCTTTGACAATTTGGGCGCAGCCGCCACAGCCTGTGCTGGCTTTGGTACAGACTTTAATGTCTTCATACGTGAGGGCGCCATTGTCCACTGCTGCGCAGATTTGACCTTTACTGACGTTATAACATGAGCATAGGGTAGCGGTATCGGGCAGATTCTCCACCCCCATAACGGGTTTTTCGACATTTGGTAAAATCAAGCTTTCAGGTTGTAGGGGTAAATCAATACCATTTAAAAATAACTGGAGCAAGTTGCTGTAATCTTCCGTATCACCCACAAGTACCGCACCGAGCAAGCGTTTGCCATCGTCCGAGGTGACTAACTTTTTATACACGCCTGTTTTTGGGTTTTGGTAGACAAAGCTTAAACTGTCTTTGATTTTGCCATGGGCATCGCCAATACTGCCGACATCGACGCCCATGAGTTTAAGTTTGGTACTCATGTCCGCACCGTCAAATAGGCTGTCATGCTCACCTGCTATTTGTGAGGCACATACGCTTGCCATGGTGTAGCCTGGAGCAACCAGCCCGTAGATTTTGTTATCCCATAATGCACATTCTCCAATCGCATAAATATCTGGCTCGCTTGTTTGACATCTGTCATCAATGACGATACCGCCACGTTCGCCAAGTTTTAGCCCAGAATCTCGTGCCATAGTATCTTCAGGGCGAATCCCAGCACTAAATAGAATCAAATCGGTATCAAGCAAGCTACCATCAGCAAATTGCATGGTTAAAAAACTGGCGTCATCGTCATGGTTATCGATGATTTGCTGAGTATTTTTACCGGTTAGTACCGTAACGCCCAAGTCTTCGATTTTTTTCTTCAGTAGTTCACCCCCTGCCGCATCAAGCTGAACGCCCATCAATTGTGGGGCAAACTCGACTACATAGGTGGTTAAACCCAGTGTTACCAAGGCTTTGGCGGCTTCTAATCCCAATAAGCCACCGCCAACCACTACACCACGTTGAACACGTGGATTGTCCGCAGTTGCTAAAATAGCATCTAAGTCTTCAATGGTGCGATAGACATGACAGTGCGCATGTTGATTGCCTTTAACAGGCGGGACAAAAGGATAAGAGCCAGTGGCGAGTACCAATTTATCAAACTCAAGCGTATTGCCCTTGATTGTTGTGACGATTTTACTTTGCGCATCAATGTGGTTAACCGCTTCACCTAAATGCAAAGTGATGCCTGCTTGCTCATAGTGCGCTAAATCGACCAAGTTTAATTGACTGGCATCTTTATGTTCAAAATAACTGGATAAATAGACACGGTCATAGGCAGGGCGTTTTTCTGCACTAAATACATGAATCTGATAAATTTGGTGCAAGTTTTTTTCAATCGCTTTTTCGATAAAGTGATGACCGACCATACCGTTACCGATGACAATGAGATTTTTCATGTATTTATCCCTTCTAACGAAACATTGGCTTTTTGACTAGGATAATGACTGGCTTTTGGCGTGTATTATCCCAAGTTTTTCTATACTGTTATATAAGCAAACTTTATGCCAATATTTAAATTAACTATAAATTTCAATGGGTTAAAAAATATAGGTTAATTGTCTATCAAGCATAACCTAAATTACATTGTTAGTGATTTAACGCAACCATTAGCCAAGTGATGAGCAACAGCACCGTTAATATGCCACTGACCAGTTGCCAAAATAGTACAGGATGTTTGTCAATCAGCGGCTGCTTGGCTTTATCGTCGGCATGGCTTTTGGGGTCAAGGTCGGTGAGAAAATCGCCAATGCTCTGATAGCGGCGGTTGCTATCTGCTTGCAGCGCACGAATCAGCACGTCATTGACCCAAAATGGTAAATCCGTGCGCAATTGTCGCACGTTTTTGAACGCCAGTTTTTGGGTAGTTTGGGCGGTCATCGTAGTGGTCAAGGTATCGACATCAAACGGCTGTAGCCCCGTCAGCATCTCATAAGTCACCACCCCCAGCGAGAAAATATCGGAATACACCCCTTTTGGTGCATCGCTAAAATATTCGGGGGCAATATAATGCAAATCGCCCACAGGCGGTGTATGTGCTGTTTTTAGGAGCAACGAACCAACCGAACCAAAGTCAATGAGCTTGATATGACCCGATGGCAGCAGCATAATATTTTCGGGCTTGATATCTTGATGGAGTAGATAATTCCGGTGCATGGCTCGCAGCGCCATGCCGATTTGATTGACAATAGTAAAGGTTTGGGCAACCGATAACGGCGGCTGGGTGTCGATAAATTCACGCAAGCTCATGCCTTGCAAAAATTCGGTGACATGGTACAGATATTGGCTATTCATCGGCTTGGGGTAAAATTTTAGTAAGCTTGGGTGATTGAGGCTTAACCCTATTTTTTCTTCTTTTAAAAACAGCCGTAAAAATCCGCTATCGTCTTCATAGTAAGCAGACGGCACTTTGATAATACGCTGATTATCGCCTGTGTCAGCGGTGTTATCGGTTGCCAAATACACGCTACTGCGTGGGGTGTTTTGCACCACTTTGTCAATGGTAAAATGATCAAGCTTGTCGCCGACAGTCAGCACAGGTGGAATGCGTAAACGGGTAACGGCATGACGACTGTCTGTATGTTCGGCAAGGTCAGCTTTGTCAAAATCTGCATTCGCCAAAATTCTCGCAACTTTTGGCAAGACGGCTATCATCACGCAACTGACATTGTCATTACTGCCATTTTCCAATGCCACCTGACACAAGGTTTCTGGCAAATTTTCTAAGTCGAAGGTGGTGGAATTATCCAGCGCCAACAATTTGCCCAATGCCGATTGGGTGAGTAACAATAATTCATCATCACCGATAAATTCATACACGCCATCGGTCATTATCAAAAACACATCTTCGGGCAACACATCAATTTGGGCAAGTTGTAATTCTACTTGGGCATCTGCGCCAAGTGCAGCGGCTAAGGCGCCTTTGTCTCGCCCTCGTTTGTGTCTGTGGTCTTGGGTGAGTACGCGCAGTTTGTTGTGTCGTAGCCGATAGATACGGCTGTCACCCGTGTGAAATAACACTGCCGCATGCTCGGATAATAAAGGCTCGGTAAACAGCAGACCAGATAAGGTTGAGAGTAATTTGGGCAAATACCGCTGCGAGGCTGAATCAAAGCTGTCATGGTGATCACTAAAATACAAAAAATCATTGATAATATGCACGCTTTTGGTGAGCATTTGGGCAAGCGTTTCGGCACTGTTGTTATTCAATGAATCGCTAGTAACAGGGCTAGTAACAGGGTTTGTTACCATGTCAGCTTGGTGCATGGTCAATTGGTCGATCAGCGTATCAATCACCCATTGGCTGGCGAGCTTTGGTTGTCCGCAGCTGCTGACGCCATCAGCTAAAGCGGTGACTTGCCATGCAAGCTGAGCGGCGCTGCTATCCCTTGTTGGCACCAGCGTTTGCACCGTCAAGGTGTCTTGGTTTTCCGCTTTGCGCCCTGCATGACTAGCAGCACGGGTCAGCAGTTGCGGCAAGGATTGTGGTAAGGATTGAGAACTGGCGGGATTTTGCTGAATGGCTTTTGACATGGGTTTTTCCTTACTAGCACGGTTGCTACGCATTGTGCAAAAATGAAAAAAGGGTATACACCCTTTTTTGCCTTACTAACTAGACTTCCTTGTCCGCTGTCGACTGTTTTTTGGTTGGATTTAGTGAGCGATTACGCTATCGCAATTCGCTCAATCGTGCCATCTTCGTGCACTTCGACCATATGTCCTTGTGGCTCGCTCAGGAAGGTCGCGCCAATAAAGGCAATCCCTGCAAAAATCGCGAGGGTAATAAAGAATCCTGTTGGCGATACCATAGAGAAAATAGTCAAAAACAACACCCCACCTACGTTACCATAGGCACCCGCCATACCAGCAATTTGCCCTGTCATACGGCGTTGAATGAGCGGAACCACTGAATACACTGCACCGCATGCTGCTTGCACAAATACAGAAGTAAGCAGCACGATTGCCACTGCACCCGCCAATGGTAACTTGGTCATTTGCGTCATTAGCAGATAACCCACCGTTTGCCCTGCCAATGCAATCATCAATACTTTACGACGACCGACCGCATCGGACATAAAACCACCGCCAGGACGAGCAAATAAATTCATCACCGCAAAACAGCCTGCAGTCAACCCTGCTAAAGTATGCGATACACCATAGTTGGTAATAAAAAATTGCGGCAACATCGACACCACTGCCAACTCAGAGCCAAAACATGCCAAATACGCCATGTCTAAAATCGCCACTTGTTTGAACTGATAACCATATTCTGGATTTACCGCAGGGCGAGATGTATCAAATAAATGCTTATTGACTGACCAGATTTTGATATATTGATAGACTACAAGCACCGCCACCACCGCATATGCCAGCATGGTTTGATTAGCGGTTAATAATTTTAATCCGCTAGGTGACAAACGCCACGCCAACAAAAACAAAATCGCATAAACCGGTAAAATCATCACCGCATAAAAGTAAAAGTCTGCCTTGTTTGATACTTCCAAGCCGCCTGATTTTTTTGGTTTAAAATAAGTCGCGCCTTTGGGTGTATCACTGACGCCACGATAAAAAATGACCGAATAAACAATCGCAATCACGCCTGTGGTAGCAATCGCATACCGCCAACCGTCTGCACCGCCATACATTAAGGCAAGAATCGGCATCGACATCGACGCTACTGCCGCCCCAAAATTGCCCCAACCGCCGTACACCCCTTCTGCCGAGCCGACTTCATTGACAGGAAACCATTCTGAAATCAAACGAATCCCAACCACAAATCCTGCACCGACAAAACCTAGCAAAAATCGCCCAATCGCCAGCATTTGGAAACTTTGAGCAAAAGCAAACACAAAACACAAAAAACCGCTAATCAACAACACAGCACTATATGAACGCTTGGGGCCGTATCTATCGACCATCGCGCCGATTAGCAAACGAGCAGGAATGGTCAAAGCCACGTTGAGCATCAAGATCGCTTTGACTTGTCCATCGCTCAAATGAAAATATTGTTTGATGGTTGGCATCAATGCCACATGAGCAAACCAAATTAAAAAGGTGACGAAAAAAGCAAACCAGGTGTAATGTAACACCTTGATACGGGGTAATTTCATAGCAAACAGCGGTAAACGTTGGGGCATCTGCTTCTCCTTTAAGTAAGCCTGTATGGTTCACGGTAATAAGGTAAAAGCAATATTTATGCCATCATCATAAACTTTTGTTTTTGCAATATTTTTTTGAATGCCCCACCAATTAGCTATTTTGCTGTGAAAAAACTTTCACCGATTGGCATAAATGATAAAAATTTGACGCCGTACTGCACTATTTTGGTAAGTAATCGGTAAGGTAAAAGAATAATGCAAATTAATAGCCAAGAAACTGTCTAAAAATATTTTAAAAACCGTCAAACAGTCATGCACAGTTAAAGAGATTAAATTCAAAGAGTGGTCAACATCCATCACACTGTCCGACAAATAATAGCCAAAATTTAAAACACCATAAAAAACAGTAAAAAAAAACGGTTTAAAACGGTTGGCATAGATTTTGAATTATTAAATTTTAAAGTGCTAGATTCTAAAGTATTAAATATCGGGTCGGATAAGCAAGGTCAGCCAAATAATGCAACACACACACATTCTTATCATAGGGGCAGGGATGGCAGGGACACGCTTTGCCATGCAGTATGCCAAAAGCAGACTGAGTACCCACAGCGGACTGGGGGTTGACAGTCAAGGCGAGCAAAGTCGAGATGAGTTTGCTATCACGCTTATCAACAGCGAGCCATATGCAGGCTATAACCGTATTATGCTATCGCCTGTATTGGCAGGGGAAAAACGCTTCGCTGAGATTTATCTATTTTCTCAAGAGGAGTACGCCAACCATAACATCACTGTAAAGACAGGTTGCACTGTTAGCGATATCAATCTTGCTGCTCATCAGGTCATCACCGACAGTGGCGAAACTATCGGCTATGACAAATTGGTGTTTGCCACAGGTTCAACGCCATTTATTTTGCCATTGCCCAACCATAGCGCAAAAGGCGTCATGGGTTTTCGTACCAAAGCCGATGTGGATGCTATGCTAGATATCGCAAAAAACAATCATAATGGCAAAAAATCTCCAAAATGTCTGGTTATCGGCGGTGGATTACTCGGTCTTGAGGCTGCTAATGCTTTGGTACAACAGGGAGCGAAAGTCACTGTGGTACATGGGGCAGGCTATTTACTCAATCGCCAACTGGATAAAACCGCTGCCGATTTACTGCAAACTTACTTTGAAAACAAAGGTATTGAGTTTGTGCTCAACGCCAACTCCCAAGCGATTTGTGTGGATGAGGATAACCAGGTTACTGGACTAACTTACACGGATAATGTCGACACATCCATCCCTGCCAAAACCATTGACAGCGATTGCATTATCATGACTGTCGGCGTGCGACCCAATATTGCCCTTGCGCAACAGGTCGGTATCAGTTGCGAGCGGGGGATTTTGGTTGATAACCAAATGCGAACCCATACCCCAGACGTGTATGCGATTGGCGAGTGTGTACAGTTTGACAACCAGCTATTTGGGCTCGTCGCACCTGTGTATGAGCAAGCCAATATTCTGCTACATACCTTAAACGAGCAGCCAGGCAGCACCTCGCCCGTGTTTAGCATACAACCAACGGCAACCAAACTAAAGGTCTCGGGCGTGGCGTTATTTTCGGCAGGTGATATCGATGTGAGTCACGACTGCGAGCAGTTGATTTATCAAGACCCTAGCCATAGCATCTACCAAAAAATCACCGTAAAAGACAACCGTATTTTATCTGCAGTGCTATATGGTGATGTACAAGAGGGCGGTTGGTTTTTTGAACTGATTCAAAATCAACAAGATATTTCAGCCATCAAAGATAAATTACTGTTTGGCAAAGCGTTTTGTGAAGAGTTGCTGGCGGGCTGATCTGACTGGTAGAAATTAAAAATAGTAAAAGGTTAACGTGTGACAACAACTATACAACATTTAGCACCACAAAAATCCCCCCCGACACAAGTCAAAACCACCTGTGCCTATTGTGGTGTTGGCTGTGGCGTGTTGGCGACGATTGATGAGAATACCCAACACGTCAGCATTGACGGTGATCCAACCCATCCTGCCAACTTTGGAAAATTATGCTCCAAAGGCAAAGCGTTGGGCGATACGCTCGATCGTGACCGTCGTTTGGCCCATCCGATGATTCATGGCGAGGCAGTCGATTGGGATACCGCCACCGATTTTGTTGCTAAATCATTGCAACAGACCATTGATGAATACGGCGCCGACAGCGTTATGCTATATGTATCGGGACAACTGCTCACCGAAGATTATTACGTGGCAAACAAATTTACTAAAGGTTTTTTGGGTACCAATAATTTGGACTCCAATTCTCGACTGTGTATGTCATCAGCGGTGGCTGGCTACAAGCGAGCATTTGGCTCGGACACTGTGCCTTGTAATTATGAAGACATCGAAAACAGCGACCTATTTATCATTATCGGTTCGAATATGGCGTGGTGTCATCCGATTTTATTTGGTCGGTTAAAATCCAGCAAACAAGCCAATGCCAACAAAAAAATCGTGGTAATTGACCCGCGAGCCACTGACAGCACCGCGATTGCTGACTTGCATTTGCCGATTCGCTCCGGCACAGATACCCATTTATTTGTCGGACTACTCAATTACTTGCACCAAAACGGCTATGCCAATCACGATTATCTCAGGCATTGTGACAATCTTGCTGATGCGCTTGCAGCCAGTGACAGTTGGACGATTAAAAAAGTTGCCAAAATCTGCGGTGTCAACGAAAGTGATTTAACCGAGTTTTACCAATTGTTTGCCACTACCACGAAAACCGTGAGTTTTTACTCCATGGGTGTCAATCAAGCCAGTAATGGCACTGATAAGGTGAATAGCATTATCAATTGCCACCTTTATACAGGCAAACTGGGTTTTGAAGGGGCAGGGGCATTCTCAATTACAGGACAGCCCAATGCCATGGGTGGGCGAGAGGTCGGGGCGTTAGCCAATCTGCTTGCCAGTCATTTTGAGCTCAAAAACAGCGACCATCGTCAAACAGTAGCCAACTTTTGGCAAGCACCGACTAGTATTAGTGGTAAAGATGGTATCAAGGCAACCCAATGTGCCGATGCTATTTTGGAGGGGCAAATTAAAGCGATTTGGATTATGGCGACCAATCCTGTGGTCAGTCTGCCAGAAGCAGACAAATTTGCCATGGCGTTACAGCAATGCCCACTGGTCATCGTGTCTGACTGCTCAAAAGACAGCGACACGCTCGACTTTGCTCATGTGGCTTTGCCCGCGCAAGGCTGGAGTGAAAAATCAGGCACGGTCACCAACAGCGAACGCCGTATCTCTCGTCAGCGCCGCTTAGTCACCCCATTTGCTGATGCCAAGCCCGACTGGTGGATAGTCAGCCAAGTAGCACAGAAAATGGGTTTTGTGGGTTTTGATTACACCCACGACTACCAAGTGTTTGCCGAACACGCTCGGCTTAGTGGCGAGAAGAATGGCGGTGAAAAAAATACAGATAGTCGAAGTTTTAATATCAGCCATTTAGCCAATATTAGCCAAAACGATTATGATAACTTGGCACCGTTTCAGTGGGGTCAACCGCATTATTTTGGACTACAAAAACAAGACGCACACACCACTATCGGCACAACTTATACCGATACCCAAAAACTGCATTTTGTCACCGTTAATCCTGCGGTACCCAAGTCATTGCCTGATGAGCAATATCCAATGGTGCTTAACACAGGTCGCTCGCGTGACCAATGGCATACCATGACCCGCACAGGGATTGCCCCACAGCTCAATCAGCATTTACCGCACCCACTGGTTGCGATTCACCCGAGTGACGCCAAACCTTTGGGTGTACAAAATAACGATTTTGTGCAAATTAACAGTCCCAATGGTACTATCTTAGTGCGGGCGGATGTGACTGAAAAGCAACGCCAAGGCGATGTATTTATACCTATGCACTGGAATCAGCACTTTGCCGCCAATGCGCGTGTCGGTAAGCTTATCAGCAATCATCATGACCCCTTTTCACAGCAACCGCAGCTCAAGCACCAACCTGTCAGGCTGCAAAAGCTGACCATGCAAGCATTTGGATGGTTATTGATTGATAAACATTGTGATGAAAACCTGCTAACTTGGCTCGAATCGCCAGATATGACTTATTGGGTGCGTAATCGCCAGTCAAACAGTAGCCAGTATTTTTTTGCCATTGATAATCAGTCTGCGTTCATGACAACTTGGTTTGATAAGCAATATTGGCAACAGCAGTTAAGTGTATGGCTCAATCAACCAGCGCAAGCCTACAACTTTGATATTATCCATTATCAACATATTGATACCGATAACACCAGCCAAGATTTACGCCTTGCGATATTGCAAAATGGGCAAGTCCATGCGCTAGTATTTTTGAGCACCCACGAGCATAAACTACCCACCCATAACTGGCTAGATAGCCAATTTGGCAGAAGTCTTGATAGCCATACGCGTAAATGGCTACTAATGGGCAAACCTGCCACGGGTTTTATTGATACAGGGCGGATTGTTTGCTCTTGTATGTCAGTGGGTGAAAACACCATTGTTGAGACAATAAAAAAATATCACTGTAAAACCGTCGTTGAGGTTGGTAAACATTGCAAAGCAGGCACCAATTGTGGCTCCTGTATAGGAGAGATTAGCAAAATTTTGGCGGGGTGAAATTGTTATAACTTGTTGAAAGGATCATTGGGCGAACTTTAAGCCACGGTAAGATTTAGTGCACAAACTCACAGGGGCGCAGATTTATAATTTCGCTTGTTGTTGCCTGATTTTACTTGGTGACTCATTGATAACTAGCTTTAGACATTCAAAAAAAGAGGAGAAGAATTGAAAATATTAATTGATAATGATTATCATTTATATTATTCTTACCGCTTTGTAACGCTTCTCTTTTTTTATATATCTGAGTGATTTTATGAATACTGCCAATGCTAGTTTACCGCCGCGTGGTGCTTTGCGCTATTTAAGTCTGTGTGTATTAACCACCCTTTATTCACCGTTGGTAACAGCGAGTGAGCCAGAACCCGTCACTACTTTGCAGACCATTACTTTTAATGCCCGTCAATATACCCCAGCCAAACAAACTGAGAACGTCCGCCATGACAGCTCAGTCAAGGTACAGCAAGCTGATTTACTCAATCAATATTTACCGACGGTTGCTGGGGTGAATGTCGGTGGCACTTCGGGGATGGATCAGCATATTTATATTCGCGGTTTGGGCTCAGACAATGCAGGCAGTGCCTTAAAAATCACTGTGGATGGGGTGCGCCAACCGGAAACGCGCGGCTTTCACCATGCCGGGATTAGTGGACTTGATCCAGATTTGTATAAAACAACAGAGGTGTCAGTGGGTAATAACTCGGTGACTTTGGGCAATAATGCCATCGGTGGCGGTGTGGCGTTTACCACGGTGGATGCACAGGACTTGCTACTACCTGATCAAAAAATGGGGGCAAAGGTTAAACTGGGCTATGCCAGTAACGATCACCAATTTCAACGAAGCTTAACTACCTATGCCAAACCCAATGAGCAGTTGGACATGATTGTGTCTTATGGTGAGCGTGACAGCGATGGCGGCGAAGATGGCAAAAGCAACCATATCCAAGGTGATGATATTACTATCAAAAGTATACTAGCCAAAGTCAATGTGATGCCGGCAGAAGGTCACAAAATTACTGCCAGTTACCAAAGCTATGATAATGACGGCAACTATCCATTTCGCCCCAATATCGGCTACCAAGCCAATTTACCCAATAATATTCATCCTGGCTACACCAATAATGAAACCTATGCACTCGGCTATGAGTATAAACCGCATAGCAATTTTGAGCTAAACAGCAAAATTTATCATTTAACCAATGAAGCGCTGTCGCAAGGACTGCGCGGAACGACCCCCATGCGTATAGCCACGTCAGGCAAAACCGATGGCATGACGGCAAGTATCAAACAGCAACTGACGCAGCATCATGGTGACCATGCTTTGACACATACGCTCAACTATGGGGTAGAAGGCTATAAAAAATCAGCGACGTTAGAGAGTAGTGATATCACAGAAGACGCTACCAGCGTAGGGGTGTACTTACAAGACCGAATCGAGTTGGGACGATTTGCGCTGACGCCTGGCGTGCGCTTTGACCATTATAAGCCGTCAGAGCGCTTAAGCAGTGACGACTATAATCAAGTGTCGGGCGCAATAGCAGGGGAATTTAAACTGACGCCAAATCACAGCTTATTTGCCAGTTATACCCAATTGTTTAATGGACCACCCTTACCAGAAACCATCCACCAATCTGGGCAAACCTTCGTCAATAAAGACATCGAAGCAGAAACAGGCGCAAACGCAGAGCTGGGTATCAGTAGCCGTTTTCAGGGGGTGTTTGACAGTCAAGACAGTATGTCGCTGACCGCCAAAGTCTTTGATACCCAGTATGACAATAAAATCGACCGCATAACAGGCATTGACTGTACCACAGGTAACTCAGTGACAGACGGGCAATGTGCTAGCTACATCAATGCCGGCGAGACTACCGTCAAAGGCTATGAGCTGAGCGCAAAATATCGGCTAAACAATATGCGCTTGAATGCAGGCTATGCCCATGCCAAAAGCGATACCGAGCAAGGCTACCAACTCAATAAAGACTCAGGCGATCAGTTAAACCTTGGCTTTAATTATGACCTCAATGACCGATTTAGCCTTGGAAGTGCCATCCGCCATGTCAAAGGTTTAACGCGTCGCACCAGCGCTACTGCCGTCGCTGATTTGCCAAGTTTTACCACCTATGATGTATTTGGTAGCTATCGTCCAAGCACTTTACCACAATTAACTGTGGATGCTGGCGTGTATAACCTTACAGATGCCTACTACTATGAGCACGTATCCAATACCGGTGATAAAGCCATGGGACGCAATGTCAAAGTAGCGCTAAGTTATCAGTTTTAAATTGAATGGGTGATAACCATCAGCATGATGGATTGCCCATTGCGGTTTAATATTTTCACAAAATATTGCAGAAAAATTTTAATTATGTCCAAAATCCAATTTTTTACTCGCCCTACTTCCACAAGGTTTGGCGGGGTATCAAGACAATTGCCTAGGGTCTTCATCGGTGTAACCGAAAACGGCATTTTGCGTAAGGTAGTCATCCTACTCGATACTGTAGGTTATCAATAACCTTGTGCTAGTTTTGCCCAAGGTAAAGCTAACACAAAGCGAAGATAAAAAAGTATGAGGTTTTAAAGTTACTTAATTTTAAAGTTACTTTATCTTAAAGTCATTTGATTTTAAAATTATTAGATTTTAAATTTGCTTAAATTAAAGTCGTTGGATTTTATTGTAAAGTCGCTGGTTAAATTAAGCCTAATTTTTAATATTTTTGTTGATAATGATTATCATTTATACTAACATTTAAAGTTAGTTTTTATATTTATCGTGTTATAGGAATGATTATGGATTTTGCAAATTACTGGCAATATACAGATGTAGTGACCAAGACGTTATTTTTTGTGTTAATTGTTTTATCGATGCTGTCTTGGATTACAGGTATTTTACGTATCTTAAATAGCCAAAAAATTGCTAAGACAGTGTCGCAAGATTTGACTCAGCAAATTTACCAACAGCAATCTCAACTCGCCACCTTATCTCTAGACAATCAAAAATTGGTCACTGAGCAGCAGTTACTGCAACAGCTCAATCGCTACCGTTTTGCCAGTGAGCAGGGCTTAAATATCCTTGGCACGACCGCTGCCATTGCCCCTTTTATTGGGCTATTTGGTACCGTGTGGGGGATTTTTCATGCGTTGCATAGCATTGCTAAATCAGGTCAAGCCGGACTTGGTCAAGTCGCAGGACCGGTTGGGGAGGCTTTGATTATGACTGGGCTTGGGCTTGCGGTAGCGATTCCTGCGGTCATTATGTACAATGTCATAGTACGAATTAATCGCAAAGCCATGCACCAAGCGAATGACACGGCGCATACCTTGCTTGCCAACGTGTTGATGAATTCTTCCAGCCAAGTTACGCAAACTAGTTTAGCCGCTCAACCCCATTTGCAAACCAGCTCGCAGCCCAAGCAACAAACTAACGCCGCTGACTTAATGCTGAAAAACGCCTAACCTTGACCCATCGCTAAACAGATAAATAGATAAACAGGGAATAACTTATGGCATTTCAACTCGGTGATGACGCTTCGACGGGCATGAATGAAATCAATCTGATTCCACTGATTGATATCATGCTGGTCTTGATGATTATTTTTTTGGTCACGGCAACGGTAATCAATCCCAGTGTGCCGCTAAATTTGCCCAAAACCTCGGCACAAGTCAATGAAGCCCCGCCAAAAATGATACAAGTGAGCATTGATAAAGATGGCAAGATTTTTTGGGATGATGCCAGTGTCAGTTTGGCGCAATTAAACACGCGCTTTGCCGAACAAGGCAAATTAAGCGAGACCCCAAGCATTCAGCTGCGAGTCGATAAAGACAGTCGATATGATACCGTCGCGCAAATCCTAGCAATAGCGAGCGAAAACAAGCTAACCAAGATTGCGTTTGTCAGTGAATAACCTGATTGAGAAAATTTTTATTGATAATAAGAATAATTATCATTATTATATAGGAAAATTTATCAACGAGGTGCGTATGTTTGTGTGTATCTGTAATGCCGTCAAAGAAAGTCAAATCAAAACAGCCATTGAACAAGGTCATGACAACTTAGAGGCATTACAAGCTGAGCTTGATGTGGCTACTTGTTGTGGCGGCTGTCAGCCAATGATTGAAGGTTATCTTGAAGAGTACGCGCAGAGCATCAATAACTATACGCACCTATTTATTGAAGTTGCCTAATGTATTAACGTTGCCTAATGACCTGTTAGCGTACACACCCAAGCTTATTCATTAATCTCAATGAATGAGCGACTGACAAATATTGTAAATTATTTACTGCGGTGAATTGTTTTTAACGTCACTTTAATTTAGTATTTCAGATAATACCCAACCTTTGTTTCTGTTCATTTTTCAAGGATATACCCATGAAAGGCAGCCAAGCTGTTATTGATTATCTAAATTTCTTAATTAGTGGTGAACTGGGGGCTCGTGACCAGTACTTTATTCATGCGCAAATGTATCATGAATGGCATTATCTAAAACTTCATACGCGTATGCATCATGAAATGGAAGAAGAAAGCGATCATGCGCGTGCCTTAATCAATCGGGTGTTGATGCTAGAAGGCACACCCAATATGAAAGTTGCCGATATCAATATTGGTCATGATGTGCCAAGTATGCTACAAGCCGATCTACAGCTTGAGTATGCGGTTCGTCAACATCTCAAAGACGGCATTGCGCTTTGTGAGCAAGAGCAAGACTATGTAACCCGTGAGATTTTGGTCGCCCAATTGGTAGATACCGAAGAAGACCATGCCCATTGGTTAGAGCAGCAGTTAAGACTGATTGATATGATGGGACTAGCCAATTATCTGCAATCCCAACTCGGTGACATCTCTGAATAAGGCGACCAAGCAATAAGGCAACTAAGGTAAACATTATGCAAGTCGATAAAGAAATTCTAAGAGCGCTAAACCAAGTTTTGGGTCAGGCATTGATTGCTATTAACCAATACTTCTTACACGCACGTATCGCCAAAAACTGGGGACTGAGTGAACTCAATGAAAAATTGTATCATCAGTCGATTCATGAGATGAAATGGGCAGATGACCTCATTGAGCGTATTTTAATGCTAGATGGGCTGCCAAACTTGCAAGAGCTTGGCAAAATTTTAATCGGTGAAAATGTCGCTGAAATTTTGCGTTGTGATTTGCAACTCGAGTATCAAAAAACTGACATCATCAAAAATGCGATTGCTTTATGTGAGCAGAAACGTGATTTTGTCTCTCGCAAATTATTGATTAAACTTAAAGACGGGAGTGAAGAGCACATTGATTGGCTAGAAACGCAAATGGAACTGGTGACCTCGATGGGCATCGAAAATTATACGCAAAGTTTATTAGAATCATAGCGCGTATTAGCGTGTCGGAATAACTGTATGAACCATCAATATACCCAAGCCGCGTTGATTTCTGTCATCTCTATATTGATGGCATGGCTTGTCATCATCTTAGTGGCAGTACTTTATTGATTATCGTTTTAGTTATTGAGTTTGGCATATTGGCACAGCCAAGATGATGAGTGATTTCGGCTGGCAGTTTTCGTTCTGCCAGCCGTTTGGTGAGTTACTTTAAAGGGCATTTTTACCCAAGATATGTTTTAAAATATGGGTTTTACAAGGTGTGTTTTAGAAGTTTTCTAGTACAATTTTGCCTTTTGACTTGCCTGATTCAAGTAGCTTATGTGCCTTCTCCAAGTTTGCAGCGTTAATTTTGCCTAGATTTTGGTTGAGGGTACTTCTAATTTTTTGCTGGTCAACTAATTGGGCAACCTGTTGCAACAGTTCACCTTGCTTTTCGATATCATCGGTTTCATACATTGAACGGGTGAACATGAGCTCCCAATGGATAGAAATAGATTTAGTCTTAAACGGCATAATATCAAAGGTTTGTGGATCATCGATCAATCCAAGCTTACCTTGGGGTGCAATCAGAGAAAATATTTGCTTGATATAGGTGTCTGTATGATTGGTAGAGAAAACATATTTGGGTTTTTCAATACCTAGTGCTTCGATTTGTTCGTTTAAATCTTTGCTATGATCAATGACATGGTCGGCACCCAATGATTCCACCCAAGATTTAGTCTCTTCACGTGACGCTGTGGTTATCACAGTCAGATTGGTTTTTGCTTTTAGGAGTTGGATAGCGATTGAGCCTACACCGCCTGCACCACCAATAATCAAAATACTGCCAACTTCTGTTTCTGAAATTTGAAACCGATCAAATAACATTTCCCATGCGGTGATAGCAGTTAATGGCAATGCTGCGGCTTCTGCATTAGATACTGTAATGGGTTTAAGACTGATGATGCGCTCATCGACTGCTTGAAACTCAGCATTACTACCATCTCGGGTTAAATCGCCCGCATACCAAACAGAATCTCCTACTTTAAACGAGGTAACTTTTGAGCCAACTTCGATAATTTCCCCAACGGCATCCCAACCTAAAATACGATTATTTGCTTCAGACGAATTTTTTCTCACTTTGGTATCAACGGGGTTCACAGAGATTGCCTGAACTTTTACCAGTACATCACGTTCCTTAAGCGTAGGCTTCGCTTTTTCAATATCTACCAATGAATTTTTAAAATCATCATGGTTATTTATAACATACGATACGGCTTTCATAGATTTGTCCTTTTGTAATAGTGGATTTAATAGCGGGTTAGTTTAATTAAATGCAGTGTTTTTAGTGTATTGCAGATAGGCTGGCTTGGGTCAGTCAGTCTAATCTGATAGAATTAATGAAAGATAGTCGATATTCTGAGTCTATGCTAAAGGTGCAAGGTCAAGGGCGCTAGTTAAGGTCATAGCTTTTGCGCCTGTGTTTTCGCCAAAAATAGCCGTTGGTAAAATGCCGTCATTTATTGTTGTACCAGTGTACCCAATCAAAGGTGGCGAGTGCAACATCATTTACACCTTATCACTTATGCTTGTTTCTTTGTTATGGTTAAAGCAAGGTTATAGTTAAAGCACAAGCATAAAGGAAGTAATATCAGTATCAAATTTAAGCTGATACAGACATTCCCCACGACCTAAAGCATAAATGTTTATGTAACCTTTATACAACAAAGCTATGCGCTAAAGCCGTTTGACATGAATATAACAGTGGTTTAGACTCAATTTTGATGCTAGTCAATGTCGGCTAGTCAATATTGGAGTATTAGTGATGGTTAAAACCGCTTTATATGTCCGTCTTGAAGCTAAACCAGGTAAAGAACAACAAGTAGAAGATTTCCTAAAAGCTGGTCTGCCTATCGTCAATGAAGAACCTGCCACAGTTGCATGGTTTGGTCTACGCCTTGGCCCTTCAACCTTTGGTATTTTTGATGCATTCCCTGATGAAGCAGGTCGCGAGGCTCATTTATCGGGCAAGGTTGCCGCCGCTTTGATGGCTCAAGCAGATGAACTATTTTCAGAACCGCCTTCTATTGAAAAAGTAGATGTGTTGGCGAGTAAACTACCAGGTTAGACTGATGCTTAAATTCTCTAAAGCGCTGCCTGTCATTTGATATTCTAGATGATACGCTAGGTAGCGTTTTATTGCATCAGTCTAGTTAAATCAGTCAACTAGCTAGTCGTTGATGCCGTTTTTTACCTATTTTTTATCATCACGCCTCGCTGACTAAATATACGTCAGAACGCTATTTTCTAAACTAGCCAATATCAAGCAGCCTGTAGGCTTAATTTCACACGTTTTGTCAATGCTATCAAGAATGCAAGGCTATTAAATAACAGCTACTCAATAATGGCTACCAGATAACAGCTATCAAATAACGGGTTAATTTGCTCGGTATTTTGCATTTTGCACATACGAACTATCGCTGTGCTCATGTAGCAATAACCCAAATTCTAAAAACTATCAGAGAAAATAACATGAAAATTTTACTTGTTCTGACCTCACATGACAAACTCGGCAATACTGGTAAGAAAACAGGTTTTTGGCTAGAAGAACTTGCAGCACCGTATTACACCTTTATTGATGCGGGTGCTGAAGTTACCCTAGCATCACCTCAAGGTGGGCAGCCACCACTAGATCCGAAAAGTAATTTGGCCGATGCACAAACTGAAACCACGCATCGCTTTGAAGCAGATCCCGTAGCAATGCAAGCATTGGCACAGACCCATAAACTTAGCGAAATTTCTATCGCTGATTATGATGCCGTGTTTTACCCAGGCGGGCATGGTCCATTGTGGGATTTGGCAGAAGATCCGATTTCAATTGCTCTGATTGAACAAGCGATTGAGTCAGGAAAATCCGTTGCTACAGTTTGTCACGCCCCAGGTGTTCTTCGTCATGTAAAAACCAGTGATGGCAAGCCTTTGGTCAGCGGTAAATCTGTGACAGGTTTTACCAATACTGAAGAAGAAGCGGTAGGATTGACCGAAGTTGTACCGTTTTTAGTCGAAGATATGCTCAAAGAAAAAGGTGGTCATTATTCTAAAGCAGGTGACTGGCAAGTGTATGTCCAAGTAGATGGTTTACTAATTACTGGACAAAATCCTGCCTCTTCTGCTGCAACCGCCAGCGCACTACTTGAATTGTTAAATAAGGAGTAGCCCATGTCTGCGTATGTGGTATTTACCCGTGAGCAAACTACGGACGCTGAGGAACTGGCGCAATATGCACAAAAAGCGCCGCTTGCTCGGGAAGGTCGTGAGCTAACACCCTTGGCTTTTTATGGTCAATTAGAAGTGCTTGAAGGCAATGAAATTGAAGGCGCTGTTATTCTACGCTTTCCTGATATGGCAGCCGCGCGAGACTGGTATCACAGTCCCATATATCAAGAAGCATTACAACATCGCCTAAAAGGGGCGAATTATCGTGCCTTTATCATTGAAGGTGTTGAAGACGCTATTTAAAAAAAGCACTTTAAGAAAAATCACTGCTATCAGATGTACTAACCTACAAGTTAGTACGTGAGTGATACGCATTGCTATCAAGTTGGTGTCATAGCAGCCCAGTCATACTAATGATTGGGCTGCCATTACAATTTTTGCAGCTATCATTGTCGTGAAGCCAAGATAGTGAAGCTAAATTATTGAGGTTAGGTTAGTGGGATTGAGCCAGCAAAGTTAACTTTTAAGACTGTCCACGTTTTAATAAAAACGCTGTCGCTTTTAGCGCTTGATGTAATGGTGTTTTATCTTTTTGCAGCTTACTTAATAACGCTGCACCCATCCACATTTGGTAAGTCACTTGGGCTACCGTCAAGGCATCAGTATCTGCTTGGATAGACCCATCTTGCTTGCCCAAAACGATGACTTCAGCAATCCGCTGAATTAACTTATCGACGCCATCGGACATAATAGCGCGCATATCTTCAGATAGGTCAGCGACTTCTGCAGCAAGTTTTACAATTAAACAGCTATCTGCCCAACTACATGGCGCATCAGGATCTTCAATCCACAGGTTAAAATACCCGATTAGTTTTTGATAAGCGGATTGGTCGCTACGCCATAGTTCATCTAAACGGCGTTGGTAATTATCTACATAATACTGTACCAATTCACAGCCGAAAGACTCTTTAGATTTGAAGTAATGATAAAATGAACCTTTAGGGATCTCGCAGCTTTGTAAAATTTCTTGTAATCCCACACCGCTAAAACCTTTATGCAAAATCAGGTCAGAACTGGTGTTAAGAATGTGTAAGCGTTTTGCTTCAGACTTCTTGATAGGGGCAGACTCCATAGTTATTGTGTACGCTATTATAAAAAATAGACCAGTCGTATAGTTTTTATTATAACTTATCTACAATGAATGTAAAGACGTTTTCATTGAATGTGTTAACTATTAACATCAATAATTCAATATAAAACAAGTATTTATATAAAATTAGATAGTGATTAGGTGATTGATTCAAACAGTCAAAACCCAATCACATGAGTATGGATTTAGAAGTATGGTTTTAAAATAGGGATTGACGCTAATTGCTATTTAATCATTGCAAGCTAAAAAATAAAAAACCACTGAGGTTTAATGTACCTAAGTGGTTGTTTTATATGGTGGGCCCACACAGACTTGAACTGTGGACCAAAGGATTATGAGTCCTCTGCTCTAACCAACTGAGCTATAGGCCCGAAAGGGTAGTGTCGCAAATATTGCTAAGCAAATTTGTCAAAACTAGGCTGATTATAATACCTTAAAAAATTATTTTTGCAATGTGGAAATGGATAATTTTATGCAAAACGCTGATTAAATCAGCATAAAATTGTCTCACCGAATACGCATTATTTGTCTTGTGTCACCGCAATCATCACACCCATATATTTATTGTCATTGCGTGACAGCGTCTGACTATACAATGCCGAGGCACTACCGCCATCCAAAAACAACGCATTGTCACAGCCCAATTGCGATTTGAACAAATCGGCAAACTCATAAAAGCTGACAGGGGTATCGCTTATCACAAATTTGACGCGGCTAGGATTGCGACCACACACGCCAACACCATTGCGGTACTTTCTCGAGGTACTATTGGCATCAAATGCCGGATGGATGTTACCATTGATGACTAGCATGGGTCCAGATTGGGTGGCGAAGGTCGGTTTTGCACCGCTTGCCAGTTTTTTTGCCATGCTTTGACTTTCAGTGATATAAAAACCTTGACGGTCTTGCCAAAATACCCCATTGGGCATTAGGTGAAAGTTACCACCGCCCTGCTTGAGATTTAGGGCTCGGATTTGCTTGCCATTGATGACCGTATACCCAATCGGCGCAAAATTGCCATCGTACATCCCGGCATTCATCGCAAACAACAAGGTTTTGGCAGGTTGCTGGCTTGCCAAATAATCGCGAAGGGTAGTAAAGGTGAGTAATAATGGGTGGCTCGCGGACGAGGGATTTTGCCAATGTAGTGAAAAATTCGCCGCGTTTTTAGCATCAAGCTCGCAGATACTATAGTCGAACGGCTGGCTTTTTCGCTGACAATCTGGCATGGTTTTGACAGTAAACTGACGTGCCAAACCGATACTTGCCACCAATAATAGCGCCAAGCATAGGCTGACAACAACCGCTTGTGTTTTTGTGATATTTGAGAGCGTCATACCATTGAGAGAAAATTTAAGCTATTGGCTACTATATCATAGTTGCGTATCACAGAATATATCCGCCATTTATTACAAAAAACTCGTTCAACTTGATATTCTAGCAATTTCGACTTAACAGTGATGAATTAAACTAGTTTTTGCCCTCAATATCATTATAATAGGCAACTAAGAACAGCACCCCGCGTTTATTCAAATCTTCAAATCACGATTTGACAGAGCCATCGGGCAGGGTATGGGCTGTTTTTACAGTTTCTAGCACTTAAAATCATAATCCCCTTCAATTTTAAAGGAATTTAACATGGCCATTGAACGTACGTTATCAATTATCAAACCTGACGCAGTTGCAGGCAACCACATTGGCGAAATCTACAGTCGTTTTGAAAAAGCAGGCTTAAAAATTGTGGCAGCAAAAATGTTGCATTTAGACAACGAAAAGGCGGGCGGTTTCTACGCTGAGCACAAAGAGCGTCCGTTTTACAACGATTTAGTCTCTTTCATGACTTCAGGTCCAGTGGTTGTATCAGTACTTGAAGGGGAAAACGCAGTGGCTAACCACCGTGAAATCATGGGCGCTACCAATCCAAAAGACGCCGCTGAAGGTACGATTCGTCGTGACTTTGCAAACAGCATTGATGAAAACGCGGTTCACGGTTCAGACTCAACCACATCTGCAGCCCGTGAAATCAGCTATTTTTTCAATGACAATGAAGTTTGCCCACGTACGCGTTAATCTTGACATAACAAAAAACGGCTTAAATTTTAAGCCGTTTTTTTATTGTCTATCACTCAGATGGCTTATCATTAAAAAGTGGCAATGCAAAATCAAGGATGCAAAATTAATATTAATAGTTTTATTAAGGAAACTAAAGAAACTTAATTTAACAATTCATAACAAAGAGCACATAGAGCACAGGCGCAAATCCGCTAAAATAAAGTCATAACGACATAAATACAAACTTTGTTGACTACGATATTAATAAGACAGAATCAGTAAGACAAAAAATAAAATAAAAAACGATAAAAATAAAAAAAGCCATAATTTGGCGTTATGGCTAACATCAGTAAAACAAAGAAGAAGAAAGCAACAATAAAAATAACAACAAGTAGTGCATTACCCACTCCCATCAAGTTCCCCACTTGATGGGTTTATTTTTATATTATATAACGTTATATAATAAAATACCATAGCAATTTACTAGGATTTATCAATTTTTTTAGACGTTATACGGCAAATCTCGTTTGACACCCAATTTTTAATTCAAGCAGTGATAGTAGCTGGTTATGCCAAGTTTTTATTCAAAGTCGTTATTCGAATGCTATTCAAAATCGTTATCCAAAGTTTTTATTCTAAGCTGTTATTCAAAGCTTTTATTTAAGGCATCCTAACTACTTGTAAATCATGCTTTAACCGTTAAAATAGAGCCCATTAAAACAGTCACTGTTAGAATAGACACGGCTAAACCACACACAATAGCTCCCCAAAATCACGACAGCAAGATAAAAAATAGGATTAACCATGATAAGAATCGGTCAGGGCATTGACGTCCATGCCTTTGTTAATGACGGCACAGAAAACCAATTCATAACATTAGGCGGGGTACAAATTCCCCATACCCACAGTTTGCTTGCGCATTCTGATGGCGATGTGGTGCTACATGCGTTGTGTGATGCGTTGCTTGGTGCATTGGCACTTGGCGATATTGGGCAGTTTTTCCCAGATACCGATGAGCGTTTTCGCAATATAGATTCGACCATTTTGCTAAACCAAGTGTACCAGTTTATCCAATCAAAAGGCTTTGCGCTTATTAATGCCGACATCACTATCATGGCGGAGCGTCCAAAACTATTGCCTTATCGTAACGAGATTCAATCGCGTATTGCCGGTGTCATGGGCTGCGCGATTGACCAAATCAGCGTCAAAGCCACCACGACTGAAAAGCTTGGGTTTACCGGTCGTCAAGAAGGGATCATGGTAAGCTGTGTGGTGTTGCTTGAACAAGTGACTTCATCAAATTAATGGAATTTGCGGGTGATTTTGCTGCTGACTTTTTTGGGGTGGGCATCTTGAATGTTTACTTTCAATAACCATTATAGCGTATAATAGCAACCCTGCACTCATTATTAGTGAGTCAAATTCTAGCTGCGAAGATAGCGCTCTACTTTAAAGGGCTTGATAAAGGAATTTCATATGACTGATATGAACCAAACTGACATCGAACAAACCATCCGTGACCAAATCGCTCAACACAGCGTATTGCTTTACATGAAAGGCACGCCACAGTTTCCACAATGCGGTTTTTCTGCGCGTGCGGTGGATGTGCTAACCCAAATTGGCCGCCCATTTGCGTTTGTCAATATTCTTGAAAACCCAGAAATCCGTGCAACTTTGCCACAAATTGCTAACTGGCCAACTTTCCCACAATTATGGGTGGCAGGTGAGCTGATTGGCGGCAGTGATATTATCTATCAAATGTTCCAAGACGGTGAATTACAGCCTCTAATTGAAGCCAATAGCCCAGCGGTTTAGTTTTACTACGAGTGGGTTAAGGTTATTTCTTTTTTTAACGTTTTTGTTGTCATGTATCCATAACCATGTATCAAGTCCTAGCACGCAAATATCGTCCAAAAAACTTCCATGAGCTGCTGGGACAAGAACATGTGTCCAAAGCATTAATCAATGCCATCCATAACCAGCGCTTGCATCATGCTTATCTATTTACGGGTACGCGCGGCGTCGGCAAAACTACCATTGCGCGTATTTTGGCAAAATGCCTTAACTGTGAGACAGGGGTGACAAGCGAGCCTTGTGGCGTATGTGGTGTATGCCAATCCATCGATAGTGGTCGCTTTATTGATTTGATTGAGATTGATGCGGCATCACGTACCAAAGTTGAAGATACCCGTGAATTACTCGACAACGTACCCTATGCACCAACGCAAGGTCGCTACAAAGTCTATCTAATTGATGAAGTGCATATGCTATCGACGCATAGTTTTAATGCGCTACTCAAAACCCTCGAAGAGCCGCCAGCGCATGTGAAGTTTCTGCTTGCGACCACAGACCCACAAAAACTGCCCATTACCATCATCTCCCGTTGTCTGCAATTTGTCCTTAGACCTTTGCCGCAAGTGGCGTTAGCTCAATATCTTGGTACGATTCTGAACAAAGAGCAAATTAGCTACGAGCCTGATGCCTTATGGCAGCTATCGAGCAGTGCCAAAGGCTCCGTGCGCGATGCATTGTCACTGACAGATCAAGCCATTGCGTTTGGCAATGGCAATGTCACAGATGAAGTGATTCGCCAGATGCTTGGTTTAATTGACCAAGCCGATGTCATCGCTATCCTTGCTAATATTTATCAGCAAAATACCCAACAGCTGACGCAGGCTATTCAGCTTCTGCGTGAGCAGGTGGTGGATGCCAAAGCCGTATTTGACAGGTTGGCTGAGACGCTACATCAATTGGCCATTTTGCAGGCCTTGCCAAATTTTGATTTGCAAATCAATCGCCAGCAAAGCGAGCAATTGCAACAACTGGCTCAGCAGTTACCCGCAGAGCTATTACAACTATATTATGACATTGTGGTAAAAAGCCGTGAAAACTTGGCATTAGCCAATACGCCGATGCAAGCGCTAGAGATGTGTTTGCTCCGCTTGATGGCGTTCAAGCCGCTTCGTCGTAATCAAATCCCGCTTCGCCCGCCAATCGCTAATAATCCTGAGTCTCAAAGTCTTGATTCTCAAAGCCCTGATTTTAAAATTGTCGACACAACGCCTAGCGAAGCCATACAAGGCGCAAAGTCTTCAGTGCTGGCTGAAGATAGCTTACAACTAACTTCGGAGCAGAGTGATAACAACTTATCGGATGACAATCTGCTCAAATCTGCGTCAAACGTTGATAGCATTCAACAAATCATTGAAGAAAGCATTCAACAAGGCACTGAACAACAGGCATTTAATAATAGCCATTTAATAGCTATCGATGAAGCCGCGTTCAATACCACCACACAGCAAACGCCCACCCTAGAAGACGATGCCAATCGCTTATCTGACTTGCAATCCAGTGTCAGTCATCATGGAACTAGCGTGCATGGTATTGTTACCGCACCTGCTATGGTTACGGAAGATAGCAACCCGATAAAAAAAAATGAGCCACCGCCAATCGCCGTAGCTACCAATGTTAATGTTAATGCTGATAATACCCAACATACGAGGGGGGTAGATGGTAGTGATATTGCTGATATATCGCCACTGGCGTTGCTAAAACCCACTGATGTACCGCTTGAGGGCGAGTGGACGCCTGCCAAATGGGATTATTGGGTGTTTAATGCCCGTGAGCAAGGCTGGCTCGATGATGATGAATTAGTGCTTGCCAAACGCGGGGTTATGACGGGCGAGATTCATGGGGTTAGCCAATTTGTCACTGAACAAAGCTTTTTGACCCATACCGCAACTTTTGATAATTTTTGCCAAAAACTTCGACAGCTTTTTGAGGGAATTGATATTCGTTTGGCGGAGTCGACCAACAATTTTCAAGCGCTAGAGAAATTGAAACCAGAAGCGCTACAAGAAGCCCGCGAAAAACTAGCGTTACAACAAGCTACTCATCAGCTTGAACAACAAGCAGTTACGCAGGCACTGTTGCAGCAAAACGCCTCGATTAGCTCTGTTAAGTTAATTCAATAACTGAATTTAATTTATATAAATTCTAGTTTTTACTTTTTTAACAGACGAATAATTGAAGAGAACCAATATTTGTTAAGGAAATCAATAAAATACAATATTAAATAGTTGAAAAAATATTAATAATTTTAGTTAATAAATTCCGATGTCGTTTAATTTATCTTGCTAATAACGTATAATACATCAGCTTTTAAAAGTGACTTTGATTAAGTGATAAAATTGGGTGAAATATGCTTGATAATTTAAGAGGCATGGCGGTTTTTGCAAGTGTTGTACGTCATGGTTCATTTAGTGGTGCTGCAAAAGAACTGGGCATAACAACAAGTGCGGTTAGTCAACAAATCCGCTCGTTAGAAAACGATATGGGTGTGGTGTTATTGCATCGCTCAACTCGTAAGTTAAGCTTAACAGAAGCAGGTACTAGTTTTTATGAGAGTGCCAAAGATGTGGTTGCGGCAGCCGAACAAGGTCGTATCCGTGTCAATCAATTACGCGATGAGTTAGCAGGGAACTTACGCATTGCGACCACGCCAGAATTGGGTGTGAATCATATTTTACCGGCGCTGTCGACTTGGATTTCGGCGCATGATGATTTAACCATCCATTTTGAAGCGGATAATCAGTATGTTGACTTGATTGAAGAGCGTATCGATATCGCCCTTCGGATGTCACCAAACCTTAATGACAGTAGTTTATCGGCGTTTCCTTTAACCGAGATACGTCAGCTGCTGGTGGCTTCACCGCATTTTTTACGTCAAAATGAAAAATTGACCGAACCAAAAGATTTGGCCAAACTCAATATGATTGGTATTAGCCTTATCAAAGATCCCAATCAAGTCGATATGGTGAATGTGGAAACAGGTAAAAAATCACGCGTGCGTATGCCAACGCGTATTCAAACCAACAACATTATGCTTGCCACGACCCTTGCCAAAGAAGGACATGGCGTTGCCCGTATCATGTCACTAGATATCCAAAAAGAATTGGCAAATGGCGATTTAGTGGAAGTATTGCCAGGTTACCAGTTACCAAGTTATATGCTGTATGCAGTAACACCCAGACATGAACAACAACCTGCGAAGGTGACGCGCTGTCTTGAAGTGTTGACCAAGTATTTTGCTAAAGTTTAATGGTTGGACTGTCAGTAGTATCAATAATTAGTAGCAATAAACAGTTGAATAAAAAACAGTGTAATAAAAAGCGAATAGTGAAGGCTATTCGCTTTTTTATTGATGCTGATAGCCGCTAAGGTTGTCTGTCAGGCGGCGGGGTGACGCCATAGCGAGCGAGATGTTGATGCAGGATGCGACGTAACTCCAAAATCGCCTGCGGGCTGGTATGAACATTGTGACGACCGGTAAGCACTTTTTCAGATTCCACGCCTTCTAAATGCGAGCTGTTGTACGGCACAATACCATCAGAGACACGGTCGGTTGCGCCATATTTCACCGATTCTAAGAGTTGCTTTTTCTCATCTAGGCTTTGTTTGGCTTGCGCCAGACTCGTGGTGTTATACAGCTTGGTCTCTGTGGCGGGTCTAACGCTCGACGTCGTATTGTTATTTTTCGAAGATGTTATGGATGCCGATACATCATCAGTAGTGCTATTGGCTGCCTTAGCGGTAAGCTGTTCGAGCGCATTGGACAAATCTTTATCATCAGTGGCGATGATGTTATTGACCGCAACATTGGGCGCGATGGTGACATCTGCCGTTAATTGGTTAAAGTAAGAGCGGCTGCTCAACTGGCTGGCGCCATTTTCCAAAAATAGCTGTGCCAGCGGATTGCTTGAAACCACGCCTTCAGTAAATAGCGAATTTAAATTGTCATACACGGTGTGGATAAATCCTGCCGGTAGTGAGATGATACGGCGCAAACTGCGAGTAAACCAGCGATCGGCATAATCGGTACCGCGAAATGGCGAAGAGATAAAAATCGCGCGATCGACTTGCGGCAGGGCTTGAAGTTTGAAGCGGTCACTGAGCGTTTTATTTTGCGCATGACGGACAAATGCCGCGTAGCCTGCTGAAAAATTATTCATCTGTGAGTAATTGGCAACCAGCGATTCGACTTTGGGCGTTAAGTCATCATTTGATACCAACAAACGCCCAATCACCCCACCCATACTATGACCAATCAGCACCGCATGTTGACTGGCAACGTCCTGCTGCTTAGGATCGACAATTTTAAAAGTGCGTTCAATCAAGTCATAAATTTGGTGGCGGTTTTCTAGCATCGGGATATTGGTGGGATAAAAAATCTGCCAAACTTGGAAGTTTTCGCGAAGTTTTGGGTCATTAAAAATGTCATTGGTCAGTCCAATCCAAGTTTCAGGACTCGATGCCAACCCATGCATCATGATAATCACGCGTTTATTAGGATTGTAAGGCTCAAGCATAAATAAATGCGGCTGGGTTTGCTGATACGGCGAGGAAAACATACTAAAATAACTGATATTGCCTAGGCGATTGTCCTGTGACCACAAGCCGTAGGCTGCCGAAAAATTCGCCGATAGCGCAAAATCTTTGTTGAGAATAGAGACACTTTTAAACTGATAGGGATTATAAATATTAAGCGAAAAATCGGTGGTTTTTTGCAACTCATCAATGCTATTGCCTTTGGGCACCAACACCGCGGTCATAGGCAAATGCCCTGATTGGTGGATACGTTCTTCTAACGGTGTATCATTGGCATAGTGTTGCAACAAGTCAATAATCACCGCCCTATTGATGCGACTATTGAGTAGCGCCACATAATTGATACCAAAGCCATCGCGGCGACTGATGGTATTAAATTTTGATAAATTAATCTGGTAGCTTGAAATCAACTTCATCGATGCCGATTTGTCAGTAAACGGCTGTCCATTGATACTGACACGCAGGTTGTTGCGAGTGATTTGATAATTTTCTGCCATTTTTTGATGATACAAGCGATCACCTAACGCATCGATGGCAGCGTAATACAAGTCCTGAATTTGGGTATCGCGTTGTTTTGGCAGATAATACAATTGTGACGGTTGTTGATTGACGACGGTTGGATTGAGGATATCATACATCAAATAAATGTAAGAAAACCGAATCGATTGCAGCATATCGTCTTGAAAGGCGATAGTACAAGAAATTTCATCGGGTTTGGGCGCTACAATGTCGGTCTTGCCAACCAAATTTTTGGCATAGTCTGTGGCCAAATCTTTTGGCGGATTGGTACAAGTTTTGGCTTGCTGGCGCTGCTGGGCAGAGGCGTAAAACAGCTCACTAATTGCGCCATAAATCCCTTTATCGGAATTAAGATCCGCTTGCTTGAGCGTCACTACACAGGCAGGCATATTTGCCAAGCATTTTTCTTCATCTAAACCTGCCTGCACTAAACGGCTTTTGGTGTCAGAACTCAAGCGGCTGCCTGATAACACGCTGACGCGCTGATCCATGATGGCTCTTGCAGTATCGCGGCTACCGATTTTGGTGGTGGCGCAGCCAGTAAGGGTGATGATAGTAACCAATGTCGTCGCCGTGATGAGAGACTTTTGACAAAATCTAGTAGATTGGTTTGTTAGCGGCATGATGATTTACTCGGCTAAAATAGCGCAAAAAAGAATAGAGCAACGATAGATAGCACAAAAAAATGTAGCGCAAAAAATCTGCCTATCACTGAATGATAGGCTGAAAAAAATCACCATGGTAAAATTCAACTATAATGGTGAATTAGCATGGTGACTTAGCAGTGATATTAAACCACGGCTAGGGTATGAACGCAAAAAATTATTGAACGACTTTTGCAGGGATATCCCAAATGTAGTATTTACCGCTATTGACGATGCGTAATTGCTCATCGATATATGGATTGTCTGGGTTTTTGGCTTTAAATTCCGTTAACCGTTGAATGGCGCGGTCTTTTTTGTCATCCAATAAATCTGCTTGCGCCAAACTTTGCGTAGCTTCTAGATAGCCCATTTTTTCGGCTTTTTCTAAGTATTTGGCACCTTCTTTAAAACCGCCACCCTCAGCGAGCATTGCGCCATATAAGAAGTTGGCTTCTGCCGTGTCATTGAGCCGCACGGCACGGGCGATATAATTGCCTGCACGCACGGCATAATCAGAACCTAAATCCAGATTGCGACCCATCGCATTGAGTTTTGCTGCACGCAGTAGCACCTCATAAGAGGCATTTGGATTTTGTGCGTAGGTCTCAATCCATGCGGTCAATGATTTGAGTCGCTCAGTGGTGTTGTAGCGCTCAGTACGGCTCGAAAAAACAGGGGGATAGTGGCGTGCCATTGGGGTAGCATAAGTAATAAAATCGTCTAACACGCTGACATCTAACTGTGTACTATTATCCGTGGTTCGTGGAATCAAAACGGTTTTTACTGTTGAGATATTACTAAGCGTTAAAGTTGGCAGTGGGATATTGGCAAGATTTTGCGCTGAAATATCCGTGCCTACCAATTGTACGCTGTTGGTAGATGGATACATCACGTTGGCAACCGTGGGGGCGGTCAAGACAGGCACTATCATTGAACCTGTATTTGAGGTGGCTGACGGGGGTGTCATTTGCGGGGTAGTATCCTTCACGCTATTGCTGACCGTATCAGCAGATTTCTCGGTTGATTTGTTGGTAGTTTTGGCTTTGGTCACCGTGGTTTTTTTAGTGGCTGTTGTCTGGGTAGCGGGTTTTGCCGTGGTGGTTTTGGTGGTGGTCGTCTTGGTCGTTGTTTTTGCGGTTGCCGTTGCAGCCATCGCTACAGTGGCATTGGTTGCCATCAAAATAGCTAAGGTGTAGGTTAGGGGGGTATAGGCTAGGGGTTTTACCATGTGAGTCATTGAAATTTCCTTAAAAAATTGGGTGGGATGGATTGCAAAAATCAGTCAGCTTATCCCATAGCAACAATGTAAAGCAATAATGTAAAAATACTATCAAAAAAAAATAAAGTTATTGTTATATTTTTACGCGAAAACAGCGCGATTAAGCAAGGTTATAGCAATAAACACGCCAGCCAACGATTGAGGCTGTCAGTCATGCTCATTTAAACACGTTCGGTTAAACACGCTTAGTTAAAGATGCTTGGTTAAATATGATACGCCACCGTTTTCATGCAGTTAGCCAAAAAACGCATCGTAGTTTTGATGGGTAGTGGCAATGGGCTGGCGCCTGATTCGACTGCTTTATCACGGTGATGTAATTCTTCTTTATCCATTTGGCTTAAAATCTCAGCACTGCGTTTATCTTGTGCAGGCAGCTTACCAAGATGGCTGTGCAAATGCTCGCTGACTTGGGTTTCTGTCTCTGCGACAAACCCCAGACTAAACTCATCAGAAATCAATCCTGCTACCGCACCCATGCCAAACGATAGCCCATACCAAAGCGGACTAAAAATACTGGGATGGCTACCCAATTCATTTAACCGCGTCTCACACCACACCAAGTGGTCAATCTCCTCTAGCGCAGATTGGTGCATGGCTTTTTTCACTGTTGCTTGCTTAGCGGTAAATGCTTGACCATGATACAGTCCTTGCGCGCACACTTCGCCCGTGTGATTGATACGCATGAGACCTGCGACATGACGCGCTTCTTCCACGGACAGTTTTGGCACATCGGGGCTAGAGACAGGCAAAGGACGGGTGCTAAGATTGCTGTTTGGAATAAACGAGCGAATCGCCCGATCAAAGAAGACAATATTGCGGTCTAGCTTACTGAGTGATAGGTCATTTTGTACTGGTTCAATCGACATAGGCGCTCTATTCAAAGTGTTTCCAATCGCTATTATGCGCAGAATATGGTGTTAATTCTACTCAATATCACAACTTTTGACTAGCAAATCTATGTAGATGATGGGCGATTTGGCTATTTTATAAAAATCCCGTGACAGGCTAGGCAATTACGGGATGTTGTGTGATAACGATATATTATACGGGTGGTAATTGTGAACGGTAAGCTTCTGCAAAGTTATGACCGGTTAAGGCTTCAGTCGCTTTGACCGTGACATAGCTACCTGGGGCATCGCCATAAGTTGGGATTTCTTTACCTTGGCTATTTTGACCGACAATACGGGCATTGATTTCGTTGCCCTCAAATGGTTTGATCCAGTCATGCCATCTTGTCCACCATGTGTCTTTAACATAGGTGGCGTCTTTGTACCATTGGTCAGCGTCCGCAGGGTAGTTGTCGTTGGTGTAGTAACCATATTTACTACCTGGGGGGTTCATGATACCCGCAATATGACCCGATTCCCCCAACACAAATACTTTTTCACCGCCAAATACTTGCGTGCCTGCGTAACAGCTTTTCCATTTTGCGATATGGTCTTGCAAGGTTGCGACCATAAACACGGGAGTTTTAACTTTTGATAAGTCAATTTTCACGCCGTCAATTTCAACCCCACCCGGTTTACGCAGCAAGTTGTTGATATAGAACTCACGCAGTAAAAAATGGTGCAGGGCAGCAGTCACGTTGGTACAGTCTGAATTCCAGTATAACAAGTCAAAAGGTACGGGCCGCTCGCCTTTTAGGTAGTTTTGTACGTAGTAGTTCCAGTATAGGCTGTTCTCACGGAGTAGGCTAAATGACACGCCCATCATTCGCCCATCAAACACGCCTTTGTCAGCGTTCTGCTTGTCAATCGCCGCAACGATTTTGTCATCGATAAAGACGCCGATATCACCTGGATCTGAGAAGTCAATAATAGTCGCCCAAAGTGTCGCACTGGCAATGCGGCTTTCTTGCTTGGTCGCGGCAAGATAGCCTAGCGTCAATGCTGTCAACATACCCCCAATACAATAACCTGTAATATTGATGGTTTTTTCACCCGTGATGGCTTCAATTTGATCCATCGCTGCAAGCACGCCGTCTTTCATGTAAGTGCTCATGCCAACATTTTTGTACTCAGGCGTCGGGTTCGCCCAAGAGATGACATAAACCGTATGGCCTTCGTTGACTGCCCAATGCACAAACGAGTTGTTCTCACGTAAGTCCATGATGTAGAATTTGTTGATCCAAGGCGGCACCATCAACAACGGACGTTGTTTTACTTTTTCGGTTGAAGGGTCATACTGGATGAGCTGCATCATGTGGTTTTCAAATACCACTTTACCTTTTGAGGTGGCGATGTTGTCACCCACCCGAAACGCACTCTGGTCAGTCATACGGATATTGAGTGTATCAGCGCTGTTACCCATGTCCTCAGCCAACTGCTTCATCCCTTGAACGAGATTTTGCCCCCGACTTTCGATGGTCAAACGTAGTACCTCTGGGTTGGTCATTAAGAAGTTGGTTGGGGCTACTGCATTGATCCATTGGCGGGTAAAAAAAGCCAAGCGTTGACGGGTTTTTTCATCAATACCTTCAACGCCATCAATCGCATCCATCATCGCTTGGGTAGTTAGTAAATAATACTGTTTGAGGAAGTTAAAAATAGGATTGTCTTCCCATTCTTCATCATTAAACCGTTTATCGCCTTTTTCAGGACTTGCCACTGGGTCGATTTTTTTACCGGCAAATTGTTGTAGTGTGTTTTGCCACAAGTGCATTTGGTCTTTAAACAACTGCAATTGGTCTTCAACCATCGTGCCTGGGTGATTGGTCACCATTTGACCCATTTTACGCCAGCCATCCATTAAGTCCATCATGATGGAGGTATTGGTGTACTGCGGCGCTTGGTTGGCACGCATCGATTGCTGTGCAATTTGTTGGCTCAGTTTGGTCATATTGCCAAAAAATTCGCTATAGAATTCACCGACCGCGGGATTGTAAGGCGGAATACTAGAGGCCATGTGAGCAAATGGATTGGTTTTGCTCAAAAAATCCAGCGGATTTTGCGGCAGATTAAAGGCGTTGGTTCCAAAGTTGCTAAAAGGATTGCTACCAAAACCAAATGCATTATTACCAAAGGGAAAATTGGCAAATGGGGTGTAGCCAAAAGCATTGGTATTGGTATTCTCTGCGCTTTGGGTGTTGGAATCATTGCTATTTGAAGCGCTATTTGAAGCATTGTCGCTTGAGGAATGGGCGTTCGCTCCTTGATATTGGGTGTCTTTATTGTCTGCCATGATAAGTCCCGTTATTATGATGTGCTTGATAAGAATTCGCTGTGAATACGCACGCTTACTTAAAAATATGGTGGATTAGGCATCTGTCTAATCCACCACTTTTATAGATTCATAAGCCGCCATTCATCTATCAGGTAACACATAAATAGCGGTTTATAAATGATACAGTCTTAAGAATGACTACGATGCATCAAACTAATTATTTTGCTGCAGGGGTTGTTTTTGCTGCAGGTTTTGCCGCTTCGCTATTTTGTGTTTGTGGTGCATCATTAGCGGTGCGGGTTGCCGCAGCAGTCACGTTAGTCGCAGCTTTGTTCATGTTTTGGGTGGTTTGTTTAACCGCTTCTGACATTTGGTTTGCCGCTTTATGCATGTTTTCGTTCACTTTGCGGTTAAAGTCTTCTGCCGTTTTTGATGCGTTGCTAGCAGCGCTTTGCATCGCATCTTGCATACTGGATGCATTTTGGCTATAGATTTCATTCATCGCTGACATGACTTCATTACGGATTTCATTGCCAAGCTCAGTCAAACGCTGTGCATCTGACAACATTTTTTGACCCAATTGGTTGAGCAGCTCAGTTTGTTTTTGGTTGAAGCTTGAAGCCGCTTCTGGAGAGTCAACAGAAGAAACATTGCGAAGTTGCTCAAGACCCATTTCTGAGTAATGGCGCATTGTTTCTAAAGAAAAGTCAGTCATTTTTTCCGCATTTCGTAACATCGCTTGGTTGAAGCGAGACCATGGTGCGTACATTTGACGTGAACCATCTTTCATTTTATCCATAAAATCGTTGTTCATAATTGACCTCATTAGGCTACCAGAAAAAACAAGAAGGGTATTGAAGAATACCAAGTTGCGATACATTTTCTAATCAAAAATATGACTAAAATGAATGTGATAAGATTTAAGCATAGTCTATTTGCTTGATATTACAATATCATGAAAGATGGCTAAATTAAACCTTGCGAGGAGCTTAAAAGTAAAAAACAATCGCTATTTATGTTAATATTTGTAATAATATAATCAACTAGACATTAAGAGTCGGTAACCGATAAAAATCGGTTATATCTTACCATTCATCCTAAAAATAGTTGACAGGTTTGTCACTTTTAATTATCGGTTTCTATCGTGATTGCCTGCTCAAGCGATAAAGCCAATTCAAGTTGCTCATCGGTCAGTTTTGCAAAATGTCTTTTTTGGTCAGCAAATCTGGCACCACGTTGAGTGCACAATCGGTCAAGGTCAAAAGCTTGTGATACGTGGGACTTTCCATTAACCACACGTGGCTCATACGGCGCTCGGTGCGTAGGTTTTGGGTTTTATCGACCAGAACACCCATTAACTCATCGGTATGCACTGAACCTTTGATGATAAAGTCGGCTTGCTGTTCACGAACCATTTTTGCGGCGATTTCAACTGCGTCATGGCTATGCTCAGCATCCACCAACATAAAGCCTGAAATATCTAAATGGGCGTCAGTAGCGGCTTTTTCGATTTTGTGTTTTGGACCGACCAAAATCGGGGTGATGATGTGGTGCTGATGTGCTTGAATACAAGATTGCAAAATGATATCGGTAGTAGGGTGCACCACCACGGCAGGGACAGGCGAGACAAAGCGCCCTTGCGCTAAAAGCTGCGAAAGTTTGGTTAACATCGTGTTGCCCTTATGAGTTGACATAAATAACACTGCGCACTTAGATTTTGATTAAGCGAGCGGTAAACATTGACATAAAACAGTATGAACCCATGACATGACAGCAAGATGAATCGGTTTATAAATCGGTTGTTGCGATAGGTTTGCCTCGCCGCTTAACTTATTAGCTTAACTTAACTTAACTTAACTTATTTTAACTTAATTTAGCTTAACCAAAGCTAGCCTGCGTCAACTAATCTTGGTAATACCGGCACCGATAATTTTACTGATGCCCCCTGTTTGCGGCACTACTTGGATTTGACTACTGATTCTATCTTTCAGCGCCTGAATATGGGAAATCACGCCAATTAGCTTGCCCGATTGCTGTAGGTTGGTTAGGGTGTCGAGCGCTACATCGAGTGCTTCTTCATCCAGCGTACCAAAGCCTTCATCCAAAAACAGCGAATCTACTTGCATGCGGTGACTGGCCATATTTGACAGTCCCAATGCAAGCGACAAGCTGATAATAAAACTCTCACCGCCTGATAGATTTTTACTGGTGCGGATTTGCCCGCCTTGGTAATTGTCCATCACATTGAGCATCAAGGGCTGCTCGCTATCAGCTATCAGCAAATAACGGTCGCTCATTTTTTTGAGCTGTTCATTGGCATGGGCAACCATGATATTAAAGGTCAAGCCTTGGGCAAAGTTACGGAATTTTTTGCCATCGCTTGAACCAATCAATTGATGCAATACCTTCCATTCTTCGGTATGGTTGCGCTGTTGGTTGATGGCATCTAATAGTTGCTGCTGATTTTGTTTGAGGGCTTCATTGGCTGCTAGCTGCTGTTCAACGGCGCCCAATTGTTTTTGCTGCTCGCTAAATTGCTGTTGTAATTGCCCAAGCGCATCAAGCAATTGTTCAAGTGACAGCGCAGTTTGGGGATGATTGAGTAACTGCTGCTGTATGCGTTTGGCTTCAGACAGTAGGTTATGATTGCGCTGCTGACTATCATGGAGTTGATTGGCAAGCTGTTGTAAGCGTTCCCGCTCGGTATCGACCAAAACCGCAGCGCGATAATCCGCCTCATCCATAAAACCCAATGTCGCAAAACGCTGCTGAATATCGGCTTGTAGGCTTTGCTGGGCAATTTTTAGTTGGGTGGTGCTAGTGGTCAAAGATGCGATTTGTTGTTGCAAAATCTGCAGCTGACTTAGCTGCTCATGAAAGGCTGTTTGGCTGGTTTGATAATCCTGCAAAGCCTGATTTTTTGCTTGGATTAACGCGTGAGAGACGATGTCTACCGCTTGTTCGCCAAACAAGGCGTATCGCTGCACCTGTAGGTCACTAATTTCTTGCGACAGCGCTTGCTGTCGCTGACGGACTTGGTGTTGATTTTGGGTTAGATGTTGCTGATCTGCCACCAATCGGGTGAGCGCTTGCTCAATCCCTGTGATGGTGTCATTGATATGGCTAAGCTTAGTTTCTAATCCTTGATAGCGCTGCAAAAGTTGCGCAAGGGTATCGATATGCTGATTTAATTGGGCATTCACATCCTGTGTGGTAGCAAAACTAAAAGTGCGGTCGCGCGTTGCAAACGGCATCAGCAACTTGTCGATGCGCTGCATTATTTGATGTTGTTTATCGGCGATAACCAATTGCTGGGCATCAATATCGCGGATTCTGTCTTGGCGATGTTGCTGCTGATTGTGTAGCACGGTTTGTTGCTGCAAAACCTCATGGTATTGCTCGCTCAGTTTTGCTAATCGCTGCTGGGTTTGCTGCTGCTCGGATTGTACAGCTTCGATTTGCGTCAGTGAATCTTGCAGCGCTGCCAAAGATTGATGATTGTTGGTTTGTTGAGCCTTGATTATCGTCGCCAATGTTTGAAGGGCTTGGCGGTCTATATCGTCATCGGTGCTGGGGGCTGCAAAGGGCGGCAACGCTTCAATTACCTGTTGTACAGGCTGAGCGTGTATAAGGTGTTGGCTGGCAAGCTGTAATTGATTTAATAAGCGTTGATTGTGTGCCTGTAGGTGCTGCAAATGCTCATTGCGCTGTTGCTGGTTATTTGTGAGTGCATGTTCTTTAAGCAATAACTGCTGTAATTGGTGATTGATGTCATCAAGCCGTTGTTTGGCAATCGCTAATTGTTGCTCTGTATCATCAGGTGTGTAGGGCTGATGGGTGGCGAAAGGATGCGCGGTTGATCCACACAGCGGGCAAGGTTCGCCGTGGCGTAATTTATCGCGCTCCTCGGTCAAATCTTGAATTTTTGCCAATAAAATCAAGTTGCGATTTAACAGTTCGGCAGTCTGCTCGGCGGCTTGTTGCTGCTGCTCGCTAGTTAGTCGTTGGCTAGCAATCTGAGCCAATTGAGTTTGACCCTCGGCTAACTGCTGCACAAATTGTTGATAGTGTTGTAGGTTGGTTTGCCAAGTCTGCACATCGCTTTGCATGGCGGCAAGCTGCTGGTTGGTTTGCCAATAAGTTTCAACCTGCTGGCGCAAGACTGCCGCTGATTGCCCTTGTGTCAGATGATATAAGTGACTAGTTTGGTTTTCTAAGTTTTGTCGATGCTCAGAAATTTGTGATTGCAACTGCGTGAGCTGTGATTTTAGAGCGCAGGCTTGCTGCTCATTGTGCTTAAACTCACCTTGTAACTGCTGCCGTTCGGTGGCGAATGCTTGCACTTGTTGGCTGAGTGCTTGGCTAGATTCCTGTAGTTGGGTAAGGGAGGCCAATGTTTGAGGCAAGGTTGTTGCCTCAGGGATTTGCTGCCGCGCTTGAATAAGCTGTTCACGCTGTGTTTGCTGGCTAACAAGCTGCTGCTGCTGACTGTCAATGCTTTGGGCATTATGCGCCAATTGCTCACCAAGCTGTGACAACTGCTGTGCAATCTCTTGAGCGTACTGATTTTTTTGCCCAAGGGTAGTGTCAAGCTTGCGCACTTGGTTTAATAACGGTTGGGCTTGTTGCCAGTCGGTTTCGGTTTGCTGGGCTTGTGCTTGACGCTCATCTTGGTTTTTTTGAGCAAGTTGGTAATTGCGTTCGGCCGTGGGTAGCTGGTGTTGGTAACCCGCAAGCTCACTGAGCTGTGCACTCAATAAATCACGCTGATAATCCAGTTTTTTAATATCACCCGACACTTCAAGGGCTTTTAGTGCGCGCTGTAGTCGGGTTTTTTGTGGGGCAAATTGGCTTTCTTGCTCGGCAAGGTCGCGTGCTTCATGCTTAAGCTTATGGATTTGGTGCGTGTATGCGTCAAGGTTTTGTCGCCATAGCTTATCAGACTCGATTTTAGTCATGGCGGTTTTGGTTTCATTGAGGATGTCAATCAGGGCGTTTTTTTGTGAGGTTAGGCTTTGTACTTCTTCATCAGATAACACCGTCATGCCTGATAAGCGATCGGTGAGGGTCTTAAGTTCAGCGTCTGATTGGGTTTTAAACTCATGTACTTTTTTTGAGATATCGCCATAGATTTCGGTGCCGGTGATTTCTTCGAGCAGATTGGAGCGCTCATCGCTATTGGCTTGCAAAAAAGCAGCAAAACTGCCTTGCGCCAGTAGCATGGCACGGGTAAAACGGTCAAAATCCATGCCGGTGAATTCAGCGACCAGTTTTCTAGTTTTTCTGGTTTGGGTTTCAAGCGGTGGTAAATCTGCAGCTTCATCGGTAAAAGGGGCGATTTCGTGCATTGGCGATTGCAAGTTGCCTTCGGGGTTTTTTCTGGCGCGCTTTTGTAGCCAAGTACAGCGATAACTGCCACTTTTGGTGGCAAAAATCACTTCACTCAAACATTCGCCAGTATGGCGTGACATGAGGTCATTTTTGCTTTGGGTAATCTCACCCAAGCGTGGCGTCGCACCGTATAAGGCAAGACAAATGGCATCTAAAATGGTGCTTTTACCCGCCCCTGTCGAGCCTGTGATGGCAAAAATACCTTCATCAGCATAGGCGGCATGACGAAAGTCAATTTCCCATTCGCCTTGCAATGAATTAAGGTTTTGAAAGCGTAGCTTTAAGATTCTCATTGATGACCCCCTTGCAAGCTTTCAAGCACTTCAGTATATTTTGACCATAGCATGGGTTTTTGCTCTTCTAGCACTTGATGGGCAATTAGACAGCGTTCAAATACTTGTGTTGGGTTTAATTCTTCAAGCGACTCATCCATGCGCTGGCTTTGCATCACCTGATCGCGTTTTTGCTGATTTTTGATGCGTAGTACTTCAAGCCTAGAGTCTTTAACCAGTTCTGCAATTTTTTCTGATAAATCACCCACGACTTCTTCCCCGTCATACACCACTTCAAGCCAAACCGATTGTTGGGAATTTTTTAGGCTGTGTAAGCTAGTTTTGATGGTTTGCCAATCGCCTTTGAGCGTTTGTATGGGTTGGAACACAGGAACAGGCAGTGATTGCAGGAGGGTAGTATCGCTAAGCTTGGCTATATTGTAAGGTTGCCCAATAATTTGTCCATTAGGTTGCCCACTGAGATGATCACTGGGTGTATCATATCCTGCTTTATAGCTCGCTTGTGCGTCAATAGCTACTTCAATCTCAGCCTCTGCATTTATCGCGCCAAGCATGGATGATTCAGGCAACTCTTCATCCGCAAATAAATCCATCGACGTATGGCTCACACTTTTGCGTTTTTTGACAGGGGTTGGCGCAGAGACAAGCGGTTTTTTTTGAATGGTTAAAGTCTGTAATGGCTGTGACAGTAGGTCAGGCTTGGCATCAAATCGCAGCAAATGCACTTGTTTTTGCTGGCGACTTTCGCCAAAACCCATGGCAATGGGTGAGCCAGCGTAACGGATGTGTGGTTGTCCGCCAACCACTTGCGGGATATGCAAATGCCCAAGCGCCACATAGTCAATCTGTGGGTGGAAAATCTCGGCACCGATACTACCGAGTGAGCCGACATACAAATCACGCACCCCATCGCCTTCCATCGTTTGCCCGCCCACAGTAAATAAATGCCCCGTTGCCACAATCGGAATGGTACGCTTATATTTGGCTTTGAGCTGCGCTTGTTGCGCAATCGCAATATCGGCAATCTGTGCATAATGGGCTTTGATGCCTTGGGCAAGTTTGCGTTCTTTATCATCAAGGCGTTCGCCATGCCCGACGGTTCGCACATCACGGTCACGCAAGTAGGGCACTGCCATGACAATGAGCTCAGGTTGCCCTAATTTATCTGATAACGTAATCACTTCATCAGTCGGCGTATCTGTCATACTACCGATGATATGGATGTTAAAGGCTTTGAGTAGCTGTTTGGGCGCCTCCAAAAAACTGGCTGAATCATGGTTGCCCGCTACGATAATCACATGGCGGCAATCGGTATGGCAAACTTGACTTAAAAAATCATAATATAAATTTTGCGCTTGGTTGCTGGGCGCGGTGGTATCAAAAATATCCCCTGCAATCAGTAGCACATCGACTTTTTGCTCACGCAGCGTCTGTAACTGCCAGTCTAAAAACTGCTTAAATTCATCGTAGCGTGGCTTACCATAAAGCCTACGACCCAAATGCCAATCTGATGTATGTAATAAAGTGAGCATAAAAAATTATGCCTCTGTGGCGGGCTTCGCTGAAGTCATGGACTCAGAATCTGCGATGGCTAGCGAAGCAGACGCCGATTCGCTATCGTGTAACCCTTGGGCAAACAAGCGACCCAATAGATTCACATCATCGACCCGCGCATAGTTGAGACGGGTGACAAACGCCAAGCGGCGATGCGGACCGGCTTCATTGAGCGGCACTAACGACACATTGTCAGTTTGCTGGCGCACTTGCCCAGCTGCCATTTGCGGCACTAGCGTGGTGCCCATACCGCTGATAGCCATTTGAATCAACGTATGCAGGCTTGCTTCACTAAAGGCGTGTTTGACGCGGCTTTTATCCAAATGACATACCGATAGCGCATGATCGGTCAAACAATGTCCTTCGCCTAGCAGCATCAAGTTACTGTTGGCTAACTCATCGGCATTGATGCTAGGTAAGTTGGCATGTTTACTTTCTTTAGCAAATACCGCCAAAAACGTCTCTGACCAAAACTCAAATGATAACAAGCCGTCAGTATTGTAAGGCAGCGCAATAATGGCGGTATCAATCGCGCCATAACGGACTTTTTCAAGCAATCGCTCAGTTTGTTCTTCTACCACATTGAGCTGAAACTGTGGGAATTGTTGGCGCAGTAGCGGCAATACCTTGGGCAGCAAAAACGGCGCAATGGTTGGGATGATACCAATCGTCATCGGGTAGGCGAGTGGGGTTTGGTGCGTCTGGGCGCGGGTCACCAAATCATTGACTTCGGCAAATATCCGCGTAGCTCGCTCAAGAATTTCTTCCCCAATCGGGGTGATTAGCACTTGTTTGTTGTTACGCTCAAAAATTTGGGTGTCAAGCTGCTTTTCCAGCTCTGCAATCCCCAAGCTTAAAGCAGATTGTGAGATATTACACTCTTCTGCTGCCCGTTTAAAATGCTTGTATTTGGCAACTGCCAATGCAAATTCTAATTGTCGTAATGTAATCATGGTTTGAATTTTAACCTTTAAAATAGCGTAAAATCTTCGCTAACGCGTTTTAGTTAAAGATAAATAAAAAGATGAAAAGGTAAAAAAACTGACGGCTACCCTAGCAAACAACACGCAAAAGATGCATGCTAAAAGCTTCAATTAACCGAATCATTTCAAATTTAGTTTACCATTTTTGTGTGCTTTTACGAGGGGAATCTTTTTTAATCTATCATTAATTTGGTCTTGACAGTAAACTCATTATCGAGCCTTTCAAAATAATTACAAGATAGCCTAAAGATTGAAACTACAAGGCAAAAACCTCAAGGTTAATTTAAAAAATTAATCAATAAATTAAAAACTTTAAACTAGACTGAATCTTAAATTGTACTAAGATAGACCCATCGATAACAACGTTTGGTGTGTAAAAAATAACAACCGCCTATAGCCTAAAAAGCTAAGAGCCTAAAAAGCTAGGTTGCCAATGACATCAAATTTGTGTTATCAATATAGCACTCACTGATTTGGCTTTGTCAAATGGTGATGTTGCTAAATTTTTAACCACAACAATAGCTTATATAAGGAAAAATCCATGGCTGCAATTATCAACCAAACCATTCCAGAATTCAAAACTCAAGCATATGTGAATGGTGAATTCAAAGAAATATCATCAGATGACGTTAAAGGCAAATGGGCAGTGTTTTTCTTCTACCCACATGACTTTACTTTTGTTTGCCCAACTGAACTTGAAGACATGGCAGACCACTACGAAGAAATCAAAGCATTAGGCGCGGAAGTTTATGCGGTATCGACAGACACCCATTTTGTACACAAAGCATGGGCAGATGCGTCACCTGCAATCGCTAAAGTAAAATACCCAATGCTTGGCGATGGTACTGGTAAAATCACCCGCGGCTTTAACGTGATGATTGAAGAAGACAACGCTGCGCTTCGTGGTACTTTCTTGGTAGACCCAGACGGTAAAATCAAAGTGGCAGAAATTCATGACTTAGGTATCGGTCGTTCTGCCAAAGACTTAATCCGTAAAATCCAAGCCGCTCAATACGTGCGTGACAACGACGGTGAAGTATGTCCAGCGGCCTGGGAAAAAGGTAAAGAAACCTTAAAACCAAGCCTAGATTTAGTGGGTAAAATCTAATCTTGATGGTCTAATGTTTTATTGACTGACAATTAGATAAAGTTAAAAACCTCAAATTGAAAGATTTGGGGTTTTTTTATTCAACTACTGTTGTTAACAATGATAAAATCAGCTTCTTTGAAGCTTGAGAAAATAACCATGGATAGCGCACAAACCACTCACCAAACTGGCAGTCAGACCACAAGTAGCCATTATGCCTTGCTTTGGGCAGGGGCAGCTGTGTCAATCGCTGAGATTTTAACGGGCACCTACCTTGCGCCGTTGGGGTGGGAGCGCGGCTTGTTAGCCATCGTCATTGGGCATATGATAGGTGGAGTGCTATTTTTTCTAGTCGGCTATATTGGGGCAACCCAACGCAAAAGTGCCATGGAAACGGTGAAGGGTAGTTTTGGTTTTCAAGGTGGGATGCTTTTTGCTTTGCTAAATGTTGTGCAATTGGTCGGTTGGACAGCCATCATGATTTATGATGGGGCATTGGCGGTCAATGGGATTTGGGCTATCGGACAAGCGGCCTGGTGTGGTGTGATTGGCGCGCTGATTGTGCTGTGGCTGTGGATGGGCAACCGCTTCTTTGGCAAAATCAATGCGTTGGCGGTAGCTGGGTTATTTATGTTAACGCTTATTTTGTCGTTTAAATTATTTAAGTTAGCCGCTGGGGATGTGGCAGCGACAAAAGACGTGGCAGCAGCGATGAGCTTTGGGGCAGCCGTGGAGCTCGCGGTCATTATGCCATTATCATGGTTGCCACTGGTGAGTGATTATACTCGCCATGCGCAAAATCCTTTGCAAGCGACACTCGTGAGCACCGTGAGCTATGGGGTGATGAGTGCGTGGATGTATGCGATTGGACTGGGCATGGCGTTGTATACCCAAACGTCGGATTTTGCCCAAATGCTATTACAGCTTGGATTGGGCGTGGCAGGGTTATTGTTGATTGTGCTCGCGACGGTGACAACCACGTTTTTGGATGCGTACTCGGCAGGCGTGTCGGGTGTGTCGCTGTGGCAAAAACTTCCAGAAAAAGGCTTGGCAATTGGCATTACCCTCATCTGTGCCATCGCAGCGATGCTGTTTCCCATGGATGATATCACTGAATTTTTATACTTTTTAGGCTCGGTGTTTGCGCCAATGGCAGCCATTCAAATTGTGGACTTTTTTATTTTAAAAAATACCGATATTAAACAGCGTTTTAATGTCAAAAATTTGATTGTCTGGGCGATTGGTTTTTGCTTGTACCGTTATTGGCTTGCCCATCCACTCGATATCGGGAATACCTTGCCGGTGATTATGGTGACGATGCTGCTATGCTTCTTGGTTAATGTATTCACAAAAAAATAATGCCGTCAGCCACGCTTAAAACAGTTTTTTTACAGTCCAATTTTCTTAAAGTAGGGTTGATTGGTTGATTTAAGCCTTACACTCGCTATCAATAGCAAAAGCCCTGTCACAACGAACAGGGCTTTAATCAATAAAATCGAACTTAGCTTAGAACTTATTTGTTTTTATTGTCTTCTAAGATTTTGTAGATTTCATCCTTTAATTGCAGTTTTTGTTTTTTTAATGCTTCAATTTCGTCGTCACGGCTGCCTGCTGCAACAGGATCTTTTTCTAGGTTAATGATTTGAGCATCTAATTCGTTGTGTTTATCAAATAATTTTTCAAAGTGTTTATCAGAAGTTTTTAGTTTGCTAATAAGTTCGCGATGTTCTGGAAACATAGTCCTTTCCTTTTTTTGGTTGTATGTGAAAAATAATGCAAAGGGGTCAATACATAAGACAAATTTGATTGAGTTGGTATATTGCATTTGTCTTATTAGCATTGTAACGAAAAATTGTAGGGTTGACTATACGCTAATCGGTAACAATTGGTGAGGGGGGAAAAGCCATACTATCAATGCACTTAAGTAATTTATCTATTAATATTTTGTTATATAAAATAATAAACGTTTTGTTTTTTAAAACATAGCTATCAACTTTCTTAGATTGTCAAAGCCCACAAAAATCACAATAATAAGGTTAACACAATGACTTATCCAATGACTAGAAGGAAAATACCATGTTAGATCAAGGTTTATTAGATGCAGTGAAAAGTTATAGCGAACGTATGACTCGCCCGATTGAGTTTGTGTTGGGTGAGGGTGAACATGAACAGCGCGCTGAACTGGTGGATTTTTTGACCCAAATTGCAGGCACTACTGATAAGATTAGTTTGAGTCAACAATTCGATGCCAATCTATCACCGATGAGTTTTAAAATCCGTAGCCAAGACAAAGATACGGGTATCATTTTTAGTGGTATTCCCGGTGGTCACGAGTTTACCTCATTGATTTTGGCTATTTTACAATCAGGTGGCAGTGAGCTCAAACTTGACCCAGGTATTCAAAATATCATTAAGGCGATTAAACAACCGCTAAAATTTGAAACTTTCGTCTCGTTGTCTTGCCACAACTGTCCTGACGTGGTGCAAGCGCTAAACCAATTTGCGTTACTCAATGACAACATCAGCAATGAAATGATTGATGGTGGTGTGTTCCAAGACATGATTAACGAGCGCAATATCCAAGGCGTACCTGCGGTATATTTAAATGGCAAACCTTTTGCCAATGGTAAAATTGACACTGCCAAACTCATCGAGAAACTGCAACAGCAATATCCAGATTTGATGAGTGCTGCAGCAGTAGCCGAACAGCTTGAGGAGCAAGATGTGACCATCATCGGTGGCGGACCTGCGGGTGTGGCGGCTGCCATTTATGTGGCACGTAAAGGCTTAAAAGTGACCATGGTAGCTGATCGTATCGGTGGGCAAGTGAAAGATACCCAAGATATCGAAAACTTGATTTCAATCCCATTGACCAATGGTAATGAATTATCTGCCAATTTTGTCAAACATATTACCACTTATAGTATCACGGTCAAAGAAATGGTAAGCGTGACATCCATCACCGAAAATTCTGCACAAATAAATGAGCAAGGCGAGGATAAGCTAACCTACCAAATTACGCTCAATACCGGTGAAAGTTTCGCAACTCGTGCGATTATCGTAGCGACGGGGGCAAAATGGCGTAAGCTTAACATCAAAGGTGAAGATGAAAATATCGGTAGCGGCGTCGCATACTGTCCGCACTGTGATGGTCCGTTCTTTAAAGGCAAAGACGTGGCAGTTGTGGGCGGTGGTAACTCAGGGATTGAAGCGGCAATTGACTTGGCAGGCATTGTCAAACACGTGACAGTGTTAGAATTTGCTGACACGCTCAAAGCAGACCAAGTATTGATTAATAAAGCCAAAGAGCGCGATAATATCGATATCATGACGAGTGTAGCGAGCCAAGAGGTTAAAGCAACTGATGGTAAAGTCAGTTCGCTGATTTATCAAGACCGTACCACCGGTGAAAACAAAGAATTGCCCCTATCTGCTATCTTTGTGCAAATCGGACTGGTGCCAAACTCGGAAGTGGTCAAAGATTTGGTACAGGTGACCAAATTTGGTGAAATCGAAATCAATGAGAAATGCCAAACCAACAAACCCGGAATTTTTGCCTGTGGTGATGTCACTACCGTGCCATTTAAGCAAATTAATATTGCGATGGGCGAAGGTAGTAAAGCGGCACTCAGTGCGTTTGAATACCTTATGTTGCAATAATTTTTCACCTTTTTTTTTAGTTATTTTTCAAAAAAAGCCAAACCTCATAGTTTGGCTTTTTTTTGGCGGGCAATTTTTTTTGGCGAGTAACTTTTTTTGGCGGGCAATATGGTGTTGCCTTGTCAGTCTATATTGGCGCGGTAGGCATACTACCCAAAATCCGCTACAATAACTTGCAAACTATTAATAGCGATTTAAAGGAATAAATCATGACAACAGCAAATACTTCATCCATCAAGCAGGTGACGGTAGCCGGCGGCGGCGTACTGGGTTCTCAAATCGCCATGCAAAACGCCTTTTTTGGCTTTAACGTCACAATCTTTGATAAAGAACCCGAAAAGGTCAAAGAGCGCATCGCAAAACTCATGCCCATCTACGCCAAATTCTATGACAAAAGCCCAGTACAAGCCCAAGTAATCACCCATGCGATTCGCTATGTGACTGACTTAGGCGAAGCAGTGGCACAGGCTGATTTGGTGATCGAAGCCTTACCAGAAGTCCTCGATATCAAAAATGAATTTTATAAGGCCCTGGCAAAGGTAGCCCCTAGCCACACGATTTTTGCCAGTAACAGCTCAACGTTGATTCCTAGCCAAATGGTCGAGGCTACAGGTCGCCCCGATAAATTTTTGGCGTTACACTTTGCCAACCGTATCTGGGTGAACAACACCGCAGAAGTCATGGGCTCAGCGCATACCGACCCTGCGGTATTTGACAGCATTGTTGCTTATGCCAAAGCCATTGGCATGGTGGCGTTACCACTCAATAAAGAACAGCCTGGCTATATCTTAAATACCCTATTAGTGCCTTTTTTAAATGCCGGCATGCACTTGTATGCCAATGACATTGCCGATCCCCAGACCGTTGACAAAACCTGGATGATTGGCACAGGCGCACCGATGGGACCGTTTGCCATGATGGATATCGTAGGGGTTAATACCATTGTTAATATCAGCCAGCAAAAAGCCAAAACAGGCTCAAAAACTGCCGAGCGATTTATCCAAAAACTGCAAACCGAACTGATCGATAAAGGTCGCACAGGGTTTGAAGTGGGGAAGGGTTTTTATGATTATCCAAACCCGGCTTATAAAGACCCTGATTTTTTAAAATAAACCTCAAAAAAGTTTAAAAGTCAGTATTTGAAAGTCAGTAGATGACAAAAGCCTATTGACCTAACATGGGCTTGGTTTTTTTATTGCGGCAGCACCCACGGCTAGCACTTGCCAAAGCCAACAATTTACCCCAAAATGATAAAAAATTGTTGCCAAAAACCGCCCGATGAAGCCAACCATAGCCCAACAAATCAACACCTTATTATATTATTTGCAGACCAAACAGACACCGCCGTTTGAGATACTGTTTTGGGAAAACTTGCAAAAGATTGACTTTGATTATTCAGCCAACAGCCTACAACAACTTAGTCGGTTTTTTGCAGCAATGGCAAAACGCCACATTCAATTGCCACAATTATTGGCAAACCAAAGCGGGCAAGCACTTGTGGTAGCGCTCGCCGCCTATATTGCAGACTATTTAGCCAAAACCACCGGGCAACCGATTGCTTGGTATGACTATGACAGGATGTCAGCGCAGCTGGCACGGCAAAATAAGTACCCCACCCAGTCACAGTTACCTGCCGATTTTTACGCGTCACTCACCGCGCGCATCGGGCATAAGGTATATTGCCAACCGCTTAAGTTATTACCAGATTTGTTGCAGGGTAAGGACGTGTTGCCACAGTTTATTGCCCAGATGACGCAGACCCTCTATCAGCAATCGCAAGTCAACTTATTGCAATCGCCTGAGGCAGTGTGTCAGGGCTATTTGGCAAAAGTGAAAACAGGCAAACTACAAGACGATGCTATCGCATTTTCTACCTATTTGGCAGCGGTGAATTTTGATCATAGCCGTGATAGTTTGGTGCAAATTGATGAGGCGTTATCGGCTATTCAGCAGGCGTTTGGGTTTACGCAAGCGGATTATCTGGACTTTTTGCAAGACGCCTCACGTCAAGCATTTTGCTATTTGCTGGGGTTTTATATTGGCGTGACCAGCAGTCGCTTGGTAAATGCGCCCGTGCGCTGGGTATCTTTTGCGCAGATGTATGACAGCTTGGGCGAGGAGTTTACTGAATGCCTTGAGCATAGTTTTGTGCTGCTGTTTGAGGACTGCTATCGCACGCCAATGCTGGTAGTGACCAATCGGTTATTTGGACTTGCTAGCAATTTTCCGACCACCGCTGCTGAGTTTGCGGATATTGTGCAGCGGCAAAATGCAGGTCACCTAGCGGTTTATCCTTATCAAGACGCTGTCAAATCTACCGCTGACTTGCCAGCGCATTGGACGTCAGCCATGCAGGTGGCGGGTGCTTTAGTGGCGTCTGTGCTATCAAGGCTATCACAAGGTCAGCCGATTTTACCTTCTGTCTATCAAGCCCATAGCAGCGACAATAAAGCCGATGAATTAACCGCATTTAATCCATCTAATATTAAGTTGTTATCACCTAGCGATACGGATTTAGCCACAGTTACAGCCACAGATACAGACACGGTGATTGATAGCCTCTACCAAACGCTGCATCAAAATCCACAATTAGCCCCCATAATCGTCGGCTGTTTTGATAGCTATACCAATTTGCCGATGGGGCGTACTGAAGGGATCGTGATTGAGATATGGGTGTATGAAAACCCTCGCTTACAGCTGCAGCTTGTGTTGCCGTATCAGTCTGCCAATGATTGGCACAGTCTAAAAATTTATCCGTTAGTCAGTCATCAAAACGGCGCACAAACAGCGCTTACCTCGGAACAAATAACCGCGTTAACCACGCACTTTTACCAAGCGCTGTTAAGCGCACCTTCACAAAATACCGCGGTCAAAACGCTGTGGCAAGATGCCTATGTCAATCAACTGGATAGCTGGGTATTGCCGCCCAAAGACCAGCGTATCCAGCAACAAAACGCGCAGCTGGTGACGCATTTTGATTTTGCGCTATTGCCGATACTCGATAATCAAACCAATGTGAATATGGCAGCTTTTGACTATACCAGCATTGATTGGCGCGGGTTTGATTTGGCGAAACATATTTTGCAAACCAGCCACCACGAGCAAAGCTATTTGCAAGTATACGCCAGTGATAACTTGATTAAAGATGAACTGTATCGGCAAGTAGAAGCGACTGAGGATTTATATCGCTATGGCAAAGTGGTGTGGGGCGTGGTGATAAAATCTGATGCAGAGTTAACCAAGCCTATGTCAGAAAAAGAACGAGACACGCCTTTTGCCAACTATCGGGTGAGTTGTGCCGACATTTTGTTTGATCCAAGCGGGCAAGCAAGGGTAGAAGACTTGCAAGCCAAGGCAAGTCAATTAATGGATGCGGTTGGCACAGTCAATCAGCCTTCAAATACTACGCCCGACGTAGCGTTTTATCAATTACATTGCCAAGACCACACATCTAGGGTATTTAATTTGGCTTATCCAGCCAGTATCGCAGTGACAAACTATCGGATAACTACAAGTTGGATTTGGCGGCGTCATTTGCCCAATGGCATGTTATCAAACAGCGTAGTGCCCATTATTATTCATACTAATGCTTACCAAAATAAAGCCGAGCAGGGCGAAATTATGGTATTGCCTAGCCAATTGTGGGATAAAGCCTATTATCATTACTGGCTAAGCTTGGCTTATGAGCAGTTTGGGCAAAATTATGATTTACTTCCCTATATCCACTGGCAGCAAAAATACGCACAGGATAGCACCGATGTCGCAATCCAAAAGCGGCTATGGCCAAAATTTAAACCCAACCGAGCACCTAATCGAGCACCTAGCCGAGAACAAAGTTCAGCTATCGGATTGATGTCAGACAAGCTAGAAAATCCAATGTCAGCTACTGCTAAGCAACAAGCAACTATTCAACAAGCTGCTATTCAACAAACGACTGGGCAAAAACTTGCTGATGTACAGCCAACTTTACAGCCATCGATAGCGTCAACATCACAGGCAGCCCAGACACCAAAAGCGCCGCCACCATCCTCACTATCCAATGAGTTGACGCAGCAACTTATGAATGACAAGCTGCGCTTACAAACCCAATTATCTACCAAAGATACAGCCAAAGATAAAAAACTCCTAGTGATTGCTATCGGTGGGGTGCTTGTTTTGATTATCATGGTGATATTGGTCAAAATGATGCGATAAATTTGCCCAATTTTTATTTGAAAAAAGTCAGCATACGCATCAAAAGGTCATAAAAATTTGTTATGCTAACGGTCTGTAAGTTGGATTATGACAACAAAAAGAAAGATAGGGATACAATATGAAAATTATTGCTGATGGCAATATTGCTCATTTAAGCGATTTTTTTAATGAACACACTTTAGGGCGACCCATCGAATTGATTGCGATGGCAGGACGCGAGATTGACGCGGCTGTGATAGATGAGTATCAGCCTGATATTTTGCTGGTACGTTCCGTCACGCCTGTCAACAAGCTGTTATTAGACAACAATAAAAGCGTCAAATTTGTCGGTAGTACCACCATCGGCATTGACCATGTCGATGTGGAATACCTCGCCAAGCGCGGTATCATTTTTGCCTATGCCGCTGGCTGTAGTAAACACTCGGTTGCACAATATGTGGTGGCAGCGATTGCCAATTTGCGCCCTGACTATTTTTTCAAACCCATCAACCTTGGGATTATTGGGGTGGGCAATATCGGTAATACGCTAGCGCAATATGCGATTTCCTATGGCTGGAATGTGCTGGGTTATGACCCACTCAAACCACCGTCGGTAGTCAACAACGCCAAACTTGAAACTGTACTGCAAGAAAGCAATGTGATTAGCTTTCACGTGCCGCTGACGCATGCGCACAACAGCTCATATCCCACCCATCACGACTATCTGATGACCCAAGCACGCTGGCAAACCGTATCCGACACTGCCATCATCATCAATACCTCGCGCGGTGAAGTGCTCGGTCGTGATGATATTGTCGCAAGCCCGAATGTGTGTGTGCTCGATGTGTTTGAACACGAGCCCAATATCGATGCAGAGCTGCTCAAAGCCTGTAGTATCGTTACCCCGCATATCGCAGGTTATACTCTAGAAGGCAAACTTAGGGGTACACAGTTTGTCTATAATGCCTTATGCAAATATTTACAGGTTGCCCCAACGGTTGATTTTCATAGCTTGATGCCAGCTGAAGTGCCGCTGTTTCAAGAAGTGCATAACCCACTCAAAGACCACGAGCGCCACCAACTGCTCAATAAAATTCCTGTGATGTATGATATCAAAGCCGATGACAAGCGTTTACGTAGTGTGGCAAACGCAAACGGTGATATTGAAGGCAAAGACTTTGATAACCTGCGTAAAAATTATCCGCTGCGCCGTGAATGGCAATCATACGTGTTCAAAATTTGATAAAAATGTTCACCATGACATAAAGCAAAAATAGCCAGTATGGGAAAATACTAGCTATTTTTTTTGGGTCTGCTAATATTGTCGCAAATCCACCTATCCAAACTGCTATGTCAACCACTTATCAACCTACTTGCACCCTACAAACCGCCCAAGCCCGTGCTGCGATGTACGCCACCATTCGCCAGTTTTTTGCCGAGCGACAGGTGCTAGAAGTGCAAACCCCAGTGATGTCACAGGCGGGCAACACCGATATATTTTTGCAATCCGTCTCTAGCAATGTCACTGTGAGTGACCATCCAACAACCTATTATCTGCACACCTCACCCGAATTTGCCATGAAGCGTCTATTGGCAGATTGGCAAGTGCCGATGTACCAGATTTGCCCCGTGTTTCGCGACAACGAAATTGGCAGCCGCCACAACATTGAATTTACCATGCTTGAATGGTATCGTCCCAATTTTAGCTTGGATGAACTGGCAAAAGAGACCAACGATTTGGTGTCCGCGGTACTCGGCTATCCGGTGATTTTTGACCATTATCGCTATGTGGATGCCTTTATGGATTTTGTTAAAATTCATCCCTTCAACGCCAGTTGCGATACCCTCAAAGCCATCGCCAAAGATAATGGTCTTAACATTGATTTGGGGGAGGATCACCAAGGCTGGTTAGATTTGTTATTTAGTCATTTGGTGGAGCCTAATTTGGGAAAAGCGCTACCGACACTCATCTACGATTATCCTGTCGCCACTGCCGCGCTTGCCAAGACGGTCACAGACAAAGATGGCAATCGGGTAGCTAGACGCTTTGAGCTGTATATCAATGGTCTTGAAATCGCCAACGCGTATGATGAGCTGGCTGATGGACAAGCGCTGCGTCTGCGCTTTGATGAAGACAATGTGGCGCGTAAAAAACGCGGGCTACCTGTGATGCCAATTGACGAGAACCTGCTGGCAGCTTGTGATGCCCTGCCAGCTTGTAGTGGCATTGCGCTTGGCATCGATCGACTGCTGATGATTAAAACGGGCAAAACCCATATCCGCGATGTCATCGCTTTACCCACCCCTCACGCCTAACAGCAGTGAACTCAAAAAAATAGGAATTGATATGAAAATTTGGCATTTATTTTTGGGGCTGATGGCAGGCTTGGGCATCCCGATTCAAGCGGCGATTAATACCCGATTGGGCGCAATGTTTGGTGGTCAACCGCTAATGGCAGCATTCGTATCGTTTACGGTTGGCGCGCTATTATTGTTCTTGGTGTCTTTGCTATTTGTCGATTGGCAAGCGGTACAATCGGGTTTATCAGACATGCAAATCAGTGATTGGTGGAAATGGCTTGGCGGTGCGCTGGGCGCGTTTTTTGTTTTTGCGTCGATTTTTTTAGCACCAAAAATCGGTGTTGCCAATACGGTGTTTTTATTTATTTTAGGTCAGCTGGTCATGGGCATGGTGGTGGATAGCTTGGGTTTATTTGGTATGCCTGTTAAAACCCTGCATTGGAGTAAATTTTTGGGGATTGTATTGATGCTGGTGGGCGTATCGCTTTTTATGTTTGGACAAAAATGGTTTGCTAAGTCGTCATAATGCTACGTTTAGGTCAATGTTCAAACCCAATCGCTAATTGCTGGATGTAGTCATTGAATTTGTGTCCATCTTGCGAACCAATCATAAAGGCATTGGGAATAGACTCATCCATACCCAATAACATCACTACGCCAAAATCCTCAGCTTGAAAATAGCGCTCATGCGGCTGCCGCAGTTCGATGATTTCACTGGCGATATGCTGTAATTTTTCATTCAAATCGGCTGGAATTGACCGTCCATCAAAATCATAAATTTGGGCATGGTGTTTTAATCCCCCATTGACGCCATTAATAATCGCTTGCGCCAGTAAAAACTCCGCTAACGGTAATTCATCAAACCAATGAATCTCGCTTTGTTCAATCGCATCAAAGTTGCGGCTCATTTGCACCATCGGGTTATGCTGCTTTTTTGGGCTTAGGGCATCTATATGAATGCCCCAAACGGCATCATCATCGCAGGTTTTGCCAATGACGAGATGGTCGCCCAAGCGTTCTAACGGCAATAAGCAAAGGTGATTAAAGCCACTATTGAGACTAGCAATATTGCCTAAAGCCAATAAATAATGATACAAACCTGCAGGTAATTGAACGCCCAAGGCCTGCTCATTTTGTTCAATCATCGCCTGACTGACACCCAGCGGTTCGGAGTGATTTTCCAGTTGATACAATAACTTAATAGCACTAATAGGGTTTAGCATAATCAACTAGCGAATCCAAGCGTTCAAAATATTGGCAAAGGCTTGTTTGTCTTTGTCGCTATAGGGGGCTTGTCCACCTTGCTGTGAAGGTTCTAACACGCCCGTACTGCGCATGGTATCCATAAAATCGCGCATATTAAGCTTTTGCTTGATGTTGTCTTTGTCATACACAAAACCGCGAGAGGTGACTACCTTGGCGCCTTTTTCAATGCAGTCATTGGCAAGTGGGATATCGCTGGTGATGACCACATCACCCGCCACACAGTGCGCTGCGATATAGTCATCTGCTTTATCAAAACCGCCTTCGACCACTGTCATCTGCAAAACTGGCAACCGCGGCAAAGCAATGCCGCGATTGGCGACAAAAATCGTCGTCGTCTGCGTGCGCTCCGCAGTTTTGATGATGATTTGCTTGGCAATATTGGGAATTGCGTCAGCGTCTATCCACAGGGTGATTTTTGCTGTCATGGTTTTCACTAAAAAGGATTAGTCGTCTAGCAAATCAAGCTGTTTGGCAGATTGGAATAACACGTTTGAGCGGTTGCCCGAACGACAGAACATAAACACGGGTTTTTCTGCTTGATTAAAAATCTCGGCAAACTGCTCAACTTGCTCACGGGTTAATTGACCACCAACGACCGGTAGATAATGATAGGCGAGCCCTGCTTGCTGTGCTTTAGTAGCGATATCTGTTTGCAGCGGTTGGTTGAGTTCTTCGCCATCGGGGCGGTTGTTGATGATGGTTTTAAAGCCTTGCGCCCCGATTTTGTCAACTTGCTGTGGCTCAATTTGACCATAAAAAACAGTATTGTTTGGCATGTTGTGTTTCCTTATAAAGTTAGCGATAAAGTTAGCGTTGATTATTCATGTTTTTACTGACTGCGACAAGTATATTTATTGGGTTAATTGTTTAACCGCTTGTTGCGTACTTAAAAATACCTTGCCTGTTAATTTTTGAATCACATCGGTTTTTTCAATCACATCCATCACAGGCCCTTTGACTTCCGAAAAATGTAGGGCGATAGCTTGAGCTGCCAAATTTTGGTTTAAATTGATGAGCATATCTTGTGCCGTCAAATCAATATGATTGACTGCCGATAACATCAGCACCAGATTTTTAGTCTGTGAATGACTGGCAATTGCTTGCTCAATAAACTGTAGTACGGACTGGGCATTACCATAAAACAGACTTTCATCAATGCGAATGATCAACAAATCATCAAACTGGGTTACTGCATGGCGTGCAACATTACGAAAATGCCCGGTATCACCGATTTGACCGACAATCGCGATATGCGGATGGCTGGTTTGCCAAATCAGGCCTGCAAAGGAGGCTAACAGCCCCGCCACCAAGCCAATATTTAGCCCAAACAATAACACACCTGTGAGTGCCACGCCAAATGCCAGTGCATCGAGTTTGTCATAGCGCAGCGCTTGCTTGAGCGTTTGTACATCAATCATACTGATAATCACTGACATGATAATAGCGCCCAATATGGCATAGGGAAGTGGCTCTAAAGTCTGGCTAAAAAACAGCAGCACCAATGCCATCACCAGTACCGATAACATACTGGCAAGCGGACTTTGCGCGCCCGCATCGACATTTACCGCGGTGCGTGAGAAGCCACCGACAATGGTAAACGACTGAAAAAACGCCCCTGCAATATTGGCAAAACCCAACCCTTTAAGTTCCAGATTAGCATCGTAAGCTTCATGGCGTTGTCGCGCAAATGAGCTGGCAACCGAGTTGCTAGAGACAAACGCAATCAGCGCCATCAATCCTGCTGCAGGCAATAGATTGATGAGTTCTACGGGCGAAATCTGATAAAACGGCAGCACAAAATGCGGCAAACCACTGGGTACATCCGCCACTGTGCGAATACCGATAGCGGCAAAATTGCCAAATTGACTGGCGATAATACCGATTGCCAGCACCGCAAGGGGTAACATACGCGTGATGACCTCAATGATTTTGGGGGCTAATAAAGGCTTGAGCCAAGTTTTAAGATAATAGCGGTTGATAAACAGTACGGTGAATGCCGCAACACCGACCATCAAGGTGGGCACGTGCAACTCACGGCGGTGAAACAAAAAAGTTTCAACATTCTCTAGCAGTGAATTGCCACTGATCGCGATACCCGTCACATATTTGATTTGCCCGACCAAAATCAAAATCGCCGCACCACTAATAAACCCTGCCGTCACGCCACGGCTAATAAACTGGGTAATCCAGCCGAGCCGAAACACGCTTGCTAGCCACAATAGTGCCCCTGTTATCAGCGCCAAAAATGACGCCATAATGGCGTAATGCATCGGTGGTAATTCGTTATAGGGCTGCAGCGCTTGTGCGGTCATAATCGCAGTAATCGCCACAGGACCGACGGCATTGACCGAGCTTGCGCCAATCCACGCATACACCAGTACCGGTACAATCGCCGAGTATAATCCATACACAGGGGGCAACCCTGACAGCATGGCATAACCCAAACTTTGCGGAATCACCAAAATACCCACGATAACACCCGCCAACAAATCTTGACTGAGATTTGCCTTGTTATAGTGCGTTACCCAGTGGGGTAAGCGTCGCAAGTTGGCTGCATGTAATGGCAAGGTGGTTATCCCGATACAGTGGTTACTCTGATAAATTAGTGTCCGATAAATTAGCTTCCAATAAATTCCAATAAACTAGCAGACTGGTTAGCTTTAGATTTAATTATTTTGTCTGACAAAAGCGATCATACAGTACATTGAGGATTGCCAAGGCATCCTCACTGGCGACTGAATAATAGATTTGTTTGCCCTCGCGGCGGGTGTTGACCAACCCATCTTTACGCAAAATCCCCAATTGCTGCGACAGACTTGGTTGACCCAGTCCCACTTTCTCTTCAAGCTGGCTCACACAATGCTCACCTTGCGTCAATTGACACAGCAGCATCAAGCGGTCAGGATGAGATAACGACTTTAACAACTGGCTGGCTTTTCCTGCAGCAGCGTGCATTTGCTCGAGCATGGTTGCATCCATCGACACAGGCGCATCGGGCTGCGGTTCGGCAATTTCAGACATGACTTTCCCCCAAGGTGTTTTGATCGCTGATACGCAACGCCTGATACTAACTGCTGCTACCATCAAACTTATCACATAATTTTAAAATCAATAAACGTTTGCGCCAATACAATATATTGAAAAACATATTATAAAATAATATAATGAATTGAGCAACGCCTTGCAATGCGGCTATTATACAAAAGTATAAAGTGTTTTTTCAGTTGAAATTGCCATAAAGATATGCCAAAAGCGTTTTTAGATAACAGGAAAACTTATGAACATTCATTCTTTTTTAGACAAAGACACTGAAACTTTTACCCACGTTCTAGTTGATGAAGCTAGCAAACACTGTGCCATCATCGACCCAGTATTGGATTTTGACCCCGCAGCCGGCAAAATTAGCTATGACAATGCCAATAATGTCATTGGGTTTGTCAAATCACAAGGGTTGACCTTGGACTATATCATCGAAACCCACGCCCATGCCGATCATTTATCGTCCGCGCCTTATATCAAGGCGCAATTAGGCGGTAAAATAGTGATCGGTAAATATATCGATAAAGTGCAAAAAACCTTTAAAACCATTTTTAACTTTGACGACCTAGACACCGATGCCAGTCAATTTGATATTTTGACTGAGGAAGGCAGCGAGTTAACACTGGGTGATTTGAGCATTACAGCCATGCATGTACCGGGTCATACCCCAGCCGATATGGCATATAAAGTGACGGATAAAAGCGGGAACAAAGAAAAAATTGCGGTATTTGTCGGGGATACTATTTTTGCCCCTGATGTCGGCTCTGCACGCTGTGACTTTCCTCATGGTAGTGCCGAGGATTTGTATGACTCGATTCAGCGTTTATTAGCCTTGCCCGATGATACCCTGCTGTATCTTTGCCATGATTACCCACCCAAGGGCGGGCGTGAGCATATCGCAACGGTTTGTGTCGGTGAGCAAAAATTACGCAACATTCATGTCAAACAAGGGACGCCTAAAGCAGAGTTTGTACGAATGCGTAACCAACGTGACAAAACACTTGCAATGCCACGTTTGATTTTGCCATCAGTACAAGTTAACATCAATGCAGGTGAATTGCCAAAACCAGAAAACAATGGCGTTCGCTACCTTAAAATTCCCTTAAATCAATTATCATAAAATAAGGAAAATAATAAATGAAAACCAATGTGGGCAACAAAGAGCGTATCGCGCGTGTTGTGGCAGGTCTAGCTTTACTAAAATCAGCGAAAAGCAAAAAGATGAAAATGCTTGGCTTAATACCCTTAGTATCGGGTGCGACAGGTCATTGTCCTTGTTATAGCATGCTAGGTATCAACACCGCTAAATCAGCAGCAGATAGCAAAAAGCACTCTAAAGTGCAATCCAAAGACCATGCTAAAGATAGCGCTGATGACAAAAGCACCGTGATTGACAGTGTCATGCAAACAGCTGAAACCTTAAAAGAAACAGTTCAAGAAAAAGCAGCCACGCTTAAAGAGACTGCTCAGGAAAAAATAGAAGAACTTGCAGACGCCAAGAAAGCTGACGATGCAGACAAAGCGGAAAAGTCAGAACAATCAGAAAAAAAAGAGGCTTAATCTAGGCGGCTTTAATTTAAGCGAATGTGACATTCGTTATAGCCTAATAAAAGACTGAGAAAAGGCATCCGTTTGGGTGCCTTTTTTCGTTATACTAGCTTTTATCATTTTCAAGACAAACACAACTCAATGAAAAATACAGCGGTCAAATTTTGCGGCTTTACCCAACTTGAAGATATTACAAATGCGGTCAATCTTGGCATCGATGCAGTGGGTTTTGTATTTTATGAGCCAAGTCCGCGAGCGGTAACCGCCGAGCAAGCCTGTGAGCTTGCCAAAGCGGTGCCTGCGTTTACCACGGTGGTGGCACTCGTGGTTAATATGCCCGAGCAAGAATTGGTTTATCTATCGCATCACGTGCCGTTTGATATCGTGCAGTTTCACGGGGATGAATCGCCGCGAGAATGCAAGCTGATGGCGGATAGAATTAATAAACGCTGGATAAAAGCATTACGTATCAGCCATGATGACACCACGCAGACGATTGTCACCCAAATCCAAGCGCTTAAAGACTTTGGCGCCTGTAGCGTGCTACTTGACGCCTATCATCCCGATAAATTTGGCGGAACGGGCGATAGTTTTGATTGGGAAAAAATCCCTAAACACTCGCCACTGCCGATTATTTTGGCGGGGGGATTGACCGCAGACAATGTGGGTGACGCAATTACACAAACAGGCGTGTATGGCGTGGATGTCAGTGGCGGTATTGAATCGGCGAAAGGGGTGAAAAGTTTGGCGAAAATGACAGGTTTTTTAGCTAAAGTGAGGAATTAAATGAGTATCGGTAAAATTGTACGCTGGCACGATGACAAAGGTTTTGGCTTTGTAAAATCTGATGATTTGGATAAAGATGTATTTGTGCATATTTCGGCTTTTCCCCCTAATTCACTTCGTCCAAAAGTTGGTGATGATGTCGTTTTTCAAGTTGAAAATACGCCAAAAGGGTTACAGGTGACTAGAGCAAGATATAAAGATCAACTAAATGATAATGTTTCGACAAATGCTCAAAAAGGAAACCTTTACTTAGAATTAGAGCGAGATGACAATATTTCTCGACGTAAAGATAGTGATATGTCTTTCCCAAAAAAATCCCATAGGCATAGACAATCAAAATTACCAAATAATAAGCCAAAAGGTTTGTTTAGTTCTCTATTTGGTCTTTTAGCAATTGCTTGCCTTATCTATTACGGCTATCAGAATTTGTCAAATCGTTCAGAATATACTAATTCGCAAGTATCTAAGCAAACACTTGCTAATATAGAGCAACAAAAATCGGTTAATAATACCAATTTCAAATGTGATGGTAGACAACATTGTAGCCAAATGAATTCACGTGAAGAAGCTGAATGGTTTTCACAAAATTGCCCTGATACTAAAATGGATGGTGATAAAGATGGTGATGTCTGTGAAAACGATAGTCGTTGGTAACATTTTAAGTAAGTCAAACATTAACATTGCAATTTCAGCAAAATACTTTATACTAGCGTTCTAGTACGATAGAACAAAAAACTACAGGTGAAAAATGAATATCTTGGTCACAGGCGTAACCGCAGGGTTTGGCAAAGCGATTGCCGAATTACTCATCTCAAAAGGTCATACCGTCATCGGCACTGGCAGACGCCAAGAAAAACTGGACGAACTACAGAGCCAACTGGGCGATAACTTTATCCCGCTAAACTTTGACGTATCAGACTTGCCCGCCACCAAAACCGCGCTACAAACTTTGCCAAATGATTTGCTTAACAACATCGACGTACTGGTCAATAACGCAGGATTGGCACTGGGACTTGAACCCGCGGATAAAACAGACTTTGCTGATTGGCAACAAATGGTCAATACCAATATTCTAGGCTTGATTCATTTAACCCATGAAATTTTACCTTTGATGGTCGCCAATAACGACGGTTACATTATTAATTTAAGCTCAACCGCAGGCAATTATCCGTATTTTGGTGGTAATGTGTATGGCGCGACCAAAGCCTTTGTGACCCAGTTTAGCCTAAACTTACGTGCCGATTTGGTCGGTAAAAATATCCGTGTCAGTAATATCGAGCCAGGACTATGTGGTGGCACAGAGTTTAGCAATATTCGCTTTCATGGCGATGACGCCAAAGCTGCCCAAGTTTATGACAGCGTGCAGTATGTCACCCCTCAAGATATCGCCAATATGGTGGCATGGCTGATTGAACAGCCCAAACACGTCAATATCAACCGTATCGAAGTCATGCCAACCGCACAAACCTTTGCAGGCTTAAAAGTCGTTAAAGATTTATAAAATTAGAGAGAAAATAATGAACATTCAAAACCCAACTGAAGTAAAAGACTTCAATCAATACCCAGATGCCAGCGGACATTTTGGCATTCATGGGGGACGCTTTGTCTCTGAAACCCTGATGGCAGCACTGGAACAACTTGAGCATATCTATAACACTGCCAAAGCTGACCCCGAATTTTGGAAAGCCTTTCAAGACGACTTGGTCAATTACGTTGGCAGACCAACGCCACTTTATCATGCCAAGCGCCTAAGTGACGACATTGGCGGCGCGCAAATTTATCTTAAACGTGAAGACTTAAACCACACAGGCGCTCACAAAGTCAACAACACCATCGGTCAAGCCTTGCTTGCCAAAATGGTCGGCAAAAAACGCATCATTGCCGAGACAGGTGCAGGGCAACATGGCGTAGCAACTGCCACCATCGCAGCGCGTCTAGGCTTAGAGTGCGTGGTGTATATGGGCGCGGATGATGTCGAGCGCCAAGCCATGAACGTGTATCGTATGCGCTTGCTTGGGGCGACAGTGGTACCTGTCACCTCGGGTACTCGCACGCTCAAAGACGCCATGAATGAAGCCATGCGTGACTGGGTCACCAATGTCGATAGCACTTATTATGTCATTGGCACTGTCGCAGGCCCGCACCCATACCCCATGCTGGTGCGTGACTTTCAAGCGATTATCGGCAAAGAAGCCAAACTACAACACTACCAAAAAACAGGCAAACTGCCCGATGCGTTGGTCGCCTGTGTCGGTGGCGGTAGTAATGCCATCGGACTGTTTTATGACTTTTTGAATGATAAAGACGTCAAAATGTATGGTATCGAAGCCGGCGGTGATGGGGTCGAGACAGGCAACCATGCTGCACCACTTACCGTCGGTCGAGTGGGCGTATTACACGGCAACCGCACGTATTTGATGGCGGATGATGATGGGCAGATTTTGGGCACTCATTCGATTTCAGCAGGGCTGGATTACCCGGGCGTGGGTCCTGAGCATAGTTTCTTAAAGGATATCGACCGTGTGCAGTACGTACCTTGTACCGATGAAGAAGCGATGCACGGGTTTCGTGAATGTACCCAAAAAGAAGGCATTATTCCTGCACTAGAAAGCTCGCACGCCATTGCGTATGCGTTGAAACTTGCCAAAACCATGAGCAAAGACCAGTCGATTATTGTCAATCTGTCGGGGCGTGGGGATAAGGATTTGCACACGGTCATGAAACATGATGGGATTGAGATTTGATTGATGCAGATTAATTTTACGATAGTTATTGCCTATGTTTCAGCCATCATTTTATTTTTAGGAACGCCTGGACCTGTCACGGTGATGGTCGCTAACACCAGCGTCAAACATGGTATCAAAGCAGGTATTGCCACCATTGCTGGTACCAATAGCGCATCACTCATTTTGATTGGCGCATCGTTTGCGGTGATTCAAGGCATATTTGCCATCAGCGAACAAGCGCTACTGTGGCTGACGTTGTTTGGTTCTTTGTATGTGCTATATTTTGCTATCAATATTTTAAAAGACCGCGTTAATTTAGAACAAGTGGCTGCCTTGCCAAGGCAGGAGAGTAAACACCATTTTAAAGATGGGTTTATTGTTGGCATTTCAAACCCCAAAGATATTTTGTTTTTTATCGCATTTTTTCCGCTATTTTTTGCGATTAGCAATGATAAAGTCTTAAGTATAGCGTTACTGGTTGGGATTTGGATGCTGCTTGACTATGGGATTTTAAGTATATATGCCGTAATGTTTTCCAAAATCAAAAGTAATAAATTGGCAAATGTTATCAATAAATTATCTGGACTGGTTTTGACGTGCGTGGCTGTATATGCCAGTGTGATGACCGCATGCAAACTATATCTTGGTACAAAAATAATTAGCCATCACTAAATAAAATTTGTTGAGAGTATATTTATGACAACCCGAATTGAAACCACATTTAACACGTTACGAGAGCAAAACAAAAAAGCTTTAATTCCTTATGTGATGGCAGGCGACCCAAACCCAAGTGTTACCGTCAGCTTACTGCATGAACTCGTTGACCACGGCGCAGACGTCATCGAAGTTGGCTTGCCATTTTCCGACCCGATGGCAGACGGTGAAACTATCGCACTCGCAGGCGAGCGCGCAATGGCAGGTGGCACCAGTACCCGCCAAGCGATTGAGATGGTAAAAGCGTTTCGTAAAACCAACACCACCACGCCAGTGCTAGTCATGGGCTATCTGAATCCGATTGAAATCATCGGTTATGACAAGTTTATTAGCCTTTGTCAAGATGCAGGGATTGACGGTGTTTTGATGGTCGATTTACCGCCACAAGAAGCGGGCGATTTTACCCAAAAACTCGCCAATTCCGCAATGAACGAAATCTTTTTACTTGCGCCAACCACCTTGCCAGAACGCCGCGAGCAAGTGTTAAAACATGGCGGAGGTTTTATCTATTATGTATCGGTCAAAGGCGTGACAGGCTCAAAAGCATTGGATGCCCAAGATGTGGGCGAGCACGTCCAAGCGATTAAAGCACAAACTGCTTTGCCTGTGTGTGTTGGTTTTGGTATTCGTGATGGTGCATCGGCAAAAGCAGTCGGACAATATGCGGATGGTGTGATTGTGGGTAGTGAGCTAGTGAAAAACTTTGCGGATGTGGGCAATGATGAACAGAAAATTGCCCATGCCAAAAAAGCTATCTTAGATAAAATGGATGAGCTAAGAGAAGCGATTGACAGTCTTGAGTGATAGAATGGTTTGAGGTATTTGAGGTTAATCATTTCATTTATTGCTAAAATCAGTTAGCATACGCATTATAAAATGAGTTTGTACTTGTACACTCAAAAAACTACTATTCATTGGCACTCTTAAATTGCACTGTTAATAGGGACTTATTATGAGCACTGATATGAAGCCTCAACCGATGGGACAGACACTGGAAGAAACTTGGTTAAAACGCCCATTACCCACCATCAAGCCGCGTGCCAAGCAAATACTGACGGCGGTTGAGACCGAACCATCGACTCAATGTCCCAACTGTAATTCAATCATCACCAATACGGCGCTGATTTTTAATAATTATGTCTGCCCATCGTGTGATGAACATCTTAGCATGACCGCCCGCACGCGTCTGAACTGGTTTTTTGACCAAGTAGATGATGAGCTAGGGCAGCAGTACCAAGCAGGCAATCCATTAGACTTTGTCGATAGTAAACCTTACCCAACACGAATGAGCGAAGCGCAAGCCAAGACAGGCGAAACCGAAGCGCTTATCGTTATGAAAGGCAAACTTCAGCGGCTACCCGTGGTGGCTTGTGCGTTTGATTTTGCTTTTATGGGTGGCTCCATGGGCTCTGTGGTAGGCGATCGATTCGTGCTCGCTGCCGAGACGGCGCTCAAAGAACAAATCCCGCTGGTGTGTTTTGCCGCATCGGGTGGCGCCCGTATGCAAGAGGGCTTGTTATCACTCATGCAGATGGCGCGTACGGCCGCAGCGATTGAGAAACTCAAACACGCCAATATTCCTTATATTGTGGTGCTGACCAATCCTGTGTATGGCGGTGTAACGGCATCGCTTGCTATGTTAGGCGATATCCATTTGGCGGAGCCCAAAGCCATGATTGGTTTTGCGGGCAAACGGGTGATTGAACAAACCGTTCGCGAGGTACTGGGCGAGCCCTTCCAGCGCGCTGAGTTTTTGGTAGAGCATGGTGTGGTCGATCAAGTCGTTCATCGTCTACAAATGAAAGAAACGATTCATCGTTTACTCAAAAAAATGACCTATTTTCGTCAGGCTCACTAATTCATTATTATCACGGTTTTATCCATGCAACAGTCAAACTCACCATCTCCATTGCCGCCTAGCGTTTCAAGCTCGTTAACCGAGTGGCTAAACTATATGCAAGGCATCCATGTGTCCGCGATTGATATGGGGCTTGAGCGGGTGATGCCCGTATTTCAAGCATTGGGTATAAAGCAAACCGATGCCTTTGTATTTACTGTGGCAGGCACCAATGGCAAAGGCTCAACCACCGCCACTATTGCCGAGATCTGTCAACAAGCAGGCTATAAAACCGCTTTATATCAATCGCCGCATTTACTGGTGTTTAACGAGCGTGTCAGAATCAATGGAGAAATGGTCGATGACCAAACTTTGATTGATGCGTTTGCCAAAATCGAGCAGGCGAGATTGGATTGTGGGTTGACGCTGTCATTTTTTGAAATGACGACGCTTGCCGCGTTTTTAATTTTTGCCCAAAACCACTGTGATGTCTGGGTATTGGAAGTGGGCTTAGGCGGCCGCCTCGATGTCGTTAATGTCATCGAGCCAAACCTTGCGGTGATTACCAATGTGGGTATCGACCATGTCGAATGGCTCGGCGACACCCGTGAAAAAATAGCCGTAGAAAAAGCCGGTATTTTGCGTGATAACCTCACATTGGTATATGGCGAAACCGATATGCCATCAACCATCGCGCCTTTGATTGCACAGCACCATGCCCATTTGCTACAGTATGGCAAAGATTATGGCTACCGCCATACTGAGGCGGCAGCGACATGGCAATATAGCAATAGCGCAGTGACTTTATCGTTGCCTATCCCCAATTTGTCTTTGCACAATACCGCAACGGCTATCACCGCCATCTTAGCCAGCCCATTAACCATAACCCAAGACCACATCCAAGCTGCGTTACCAAAGGTAAAATTGGCAGGGCGTTTTGACAGCAGACGCATGTCAGCTCGCCAATGGGTGTTTGACGTTGCCCACAATGAGCATGGGATGAAGTTTTTGCTCAAGCAGTTGGCGCCGTATGTGCATGCCTACCAACGCCAGCATCCAACCGCCAAATTGCATTTGGTCATATCCATGCTCGCTGATAAAGACATCGAGCCGGTGCTCGCGCAGCTACAGCAATTCTCTCAGACGGTAATGCCGATTGACAGTGTTCACAGCGGCGTTATATCTCACCCTAGAGCCAGTAGTCAAGAACGCTTAACTGAGTTGTTGCCACGCTACTTTAATTCTGTGTCTATTTTTGAGGATTTGAATTTGGCGACTCAATCTGTGATTGACCAAAGCCAAGATAATGACCTGATTTTGGTGTGTGGTTCTTTTTATACCATCAGCGGTGTATTGACCAGCCAATCACTCAGTGAATAACGAATTTGTGCGTCAAATGATTTTACTTTTCAAAATTTTCAGTTAATATCTCAATAATGGTGAAAACTGCTAACGCGAATTTTGCTATGATTAGTCAAAATTCGTTGATTTTTATAGGTTGAAAAAATCATTTATCAAGACACATAAACTAGGGTATTTGGCATGAAATTTTCTAAGCAAGCATTATTGGGTACAACGGTATTGTTAGGCGGTAGCGTGTTGTTATATGCCACTATGCACCAAGTCTTGAACGCGCCTGCCAAACCTGCAGCCAATAGCCAACAAGTTATCGCTAAACCCACGACAGATAAACAATCAGCAATCAGCAACGAGCCACTCACCGCCGATATCGCAACCGAAAAAAATTTACTGGCGCAAAAACAAAAAGAACGCGAGCAACGGGTCGCTGCGCAAGAACAACAAGCCCAGCAATACATGACCGAGCAACAGCGGATTGAAGCGGAAGCTTTGGCGCGTAGCCGTGCTGAAAATCAACTGTATGCCAACAAAAATGCCACCAATACCAATTCGGTGGTTGCCAGCTCAGTGACCGCGATTACCCAACCTGTGGTAAAGCCCCGACCCGTTGACACGGTCGCCGCGCCACCACCAACGCAAGCTGCAGTACCCAATACCGTACAAAATACTGCACAGAGCCAAAGCGCTGCGCAAACTCGAAGCGCTACGCAAACTAAAGAACAAGCAGCTACGCCAAAGCCTGCAGTGACAGCACCCGCCGTCGCACAGCCGCAGCCCGTGGCAAAAGCCACCCCTAGCAATCCTGGCACCTATCAAGTTAAGGCAGGCGAGGGGTTGATAGGGTTATCACGTCGCTACAATGTGCCAGTCGACGTATTGGCAAGCGTCAATAATCTCAACACAACCAGCAATTTACGTGTCGGGCAAACTATCACCATCCCGACTGCGGCACAAGTCAACCGTATCACCCAACAAACTCAAGCGCGAGAGCAACAACGTCAAAATGAGATGGCCCGCAAAAAGCAAGAAGAGCAGTTAAAAGAGCAAAAACGTCAACAAGAAATCGCCCAGAAAAAACTAGAAGCTCAGCAACAAGCCCAAAAAAAACAAGCATTCCAAGCGGCACAAGACAATTTAAGGCAGGCGCGTCAGACAGTGAAACAAACGGATGCCAAAGGTACGTTTGGGGTACAAGTTGCATTGGCAACCGACGAGAAAAAAGCCAATGAAATCACCCAAAAATTACAAGCGGCAGGCTACAAAGTCAAAACCACCCAAACGAGCAAAGGGGTACGTATTGTCGTAGGTCCAGAAAAAGGCAAAGTCGCTGCCTTGGCGCTCAAAGACAAGCTCAATAACGATAGCCGCGTGGATGTCAATAGTGGCTGGGTGCTTTACTGGTAAGCCTATTTAACCTTTTGAAGCCAAACTATGCAAACAAGGCCAAACAACCCAAACAATGCGACATTTTGTGTCGCATTGTTTGTCTATGTGCTTGTGAAAATCACCCAATAGAGGAATAATGCTCCCTTGTGGTAATTATCCTATAGATATGAGTGTGTGGTTAGTGTGACAATTTTTTTAGTGTTAGCGTTTGTGGTGTTTATCCTGTTAGTATTTGCATTTCGTAGTAGTGGTAGTAGCCGTGAAGAGGTTATTAAGCCAGTTCGGGGAGATGAATTAGCGGTATGGCCGTTTGAGCCGATGCCGATTATGACACCGACCGAAGTGATATTTTTTAATCGCTTGCAGCAAGCCGTGCCTGAGCTGATTATTTTTGGGCAAGTACAGCTATCACGTATTATCATGCCAAATGACGATGACGATACTGACCAAGGCTTTTGGTTTAATCGTATTTGCCGTATGAGTGTTGACTATGTGCTGGTCGATCAAGACAAGCAAACCGTACTATTGGCAATTGAATTAGACGACTGGACGCACAATACTCGCCGCCGTCAGCAGCAAGACGAAAAAAAAGACAAAGCGCTGTTGAGTGCAGGCATTTCGATATTACGAATCGATGGCGAAGCCATGCCGGATGCTGCGCTTTTACGCCGTAAAATCTTAGCAGTGATAGGGTAAGATTAAAATCGCAAAAAACTATAGAAAGTGTTGCATTCAAAAAAAAACTCGCTATAATACTCAAACTCAACATAGGCGATTAGTTCAATTGGTAGAGCGTCGGTCTCCAAAACCGAATGTTGGGGGTTCGAGTCCCTCATCGCCTGCCACATTTTAGTTAGGTTAGCGTGTACGCTGTATTCTAATAATAAAATACGTTTTAATGATAGACAGGGCAGCCTTATGAAACAAATGCTAGAGAAAAAACTAGCAGAGCTCAATGGCAAAAGGATGTCTGGTGAAAAAGTGGTTGTCCACCAACCTGCTGCTATTGAGATTGCCAAACGACACTCCCCTAAAGATTTTGCCCTGTGGATTTTTGCTTTTGTTGCATTAATCAGTGCAACTTTAGTCAATCAATATTTACCCGCATATTGGCAACCCGCTAGCAGTTTATGGACGCGCGTGGTTGTTATTGCTGGACTAATCATTGCTGCATTATTGGCACTGGCATTGACCAACCAAGGCAGTGCTTTTAAAACGCTGTTGCAAGATTCTCGCGTTGAATTACGCCGTGTGACTTGGCCGACCAAACAAGAAACCCTTGAATACACTTGGCAAGTTGCGGTAGTGGCTGGGATATTAGCCTTTATTGTGTGGTTATTAGATACCGTATTTAGCCAATTGATTCAATACGTCATTGGTCAATAGCAAAAATTTAGCCAAACCCTTTTATTTGACCCACATCTGTGGGTTTTTATCTATCTAGCAATATCAATATTTTACCTGCATTGCTCATATTTGGTATAGTAGGCGATGTGTTTAGCAATGAATTAGAGGAAGATTATCCATGCGTTGGTATATCGTACAAGCATTTTCAGGCTTTGAAAAACAAGTGCAGCGTTCATTAATTGAACGTATCAATCGCAGCGAATATAAAGAATCGTTTGGTCAAGTACTCGTCCCAACCGAAGAAGTTATCGAAATGCGAGATGGCAAAAAACGCAAATCCGAGCGTAAATTCTTCCCAGGTTACGTATTGATTGAAATGGATATGAACGACAATACATGGCACTTAGTTAAAGACTGTCCACGTGTGATGGGCTTTATTGGCGGTACGCCAGAAAATCCTGCGCCGATTACCCCAAAAGAAGCCGATACCATTTTAAATCGTTTAAATACCAACGAAAACAAACCCCGTCCAAAAACCTTATTTGAGCCAGGTGAAGAAGTGTTGGTCATCGATGGTCCGTTTACCGAGTTTAGAGGCTTGGTAGAAAAAGTGGATTACGAAAAATCACGCTTACAGTTGACCGTCAATGTCTTTAACCGTCCAACCCCGGTTGAGCTAGAGTTTAAACAAGTAGAAAAAATTAACTAGTATTTGATAGTTTGTCTTTTTCATGGGTTTTAGCCCTAAAATTGTAACTAAGTGCCAAATTTAGCAATTTTTGCTTTACCTAAGTAAAAATTCGCTTATAATATGGCACTTTATTTTTTTCTGTTGTCTGTTAGATTGACAATATCACCCGGGGAGCCGGATTACCATTTGATGAATGGGAGTCTAGCGCTATTACCCATAACAGGAGTCTATCATGGCTAAAAAGATTGATGGTTACATCAAACTACAAGTGCCAGCTGGTAAAGCTAATCCATCACCACCTATTGGTCCAGCATTGGGTCAAAAAGGTGTGAACATCATGGCATTCTGTAAAGAGTTCAACGCAGCTACTTCTAGCATGGAACCAGGTCTACCTGTTCCTGTTGAAATCACTGTTTACAACGACAAATCGTTCACCTTCATCATGAAGTCACCACCAGCGGCGTTCTTAATTCGCAAAGCTGCAGGTGCTGCCAAAGGTTCAGGCGTACCGAACAAAACTAAAGTGGGTAAAGTCAACCGCGCACAGTTAGAAGAAATTGCTAACACCAAAAACGCTGACTTAACTGCTGCTGACTTAGAATCTGCGGTTCGCACATTGGCGGGTACTGCTCGCTCAATGGGTATTGACGTGGAGGGTGTGTAAATGGCTAAATTAACTAAACGTCAAAAAGCAATCGCTGAAAGTTATGATGCGAACAAACAATACACATTGGCTGAAGCGGTGGAAATTCTAAATAAATTGCCACCAGCAAAATTCAAAGAGTCAATCGATATTGCTATCAATCTAGGCGTTGACCCACGTAAATCTGACCAAGTGGTTCGTGGTGCTACTAACCTGCCTGCAGGTACCGGTAAAACCAAACGCGTTGCCGTGTTTGCACAAGGTGCAGCAGCGGATGCAGCTAAAGAAGCGGGTGCTGATATCGTAGGTTTTGAAGACCTAGCAGAAAGCATCAAAGCGGGTAACATGGACTTTGATGTTGTGATTGCGTCGCCTGATGCAATGCGCGTTGTTGGTCAATTAGGTACAATTTTAGGTCCACGTGGCTTAATGCCAAACCCTAAAGTAGGTACAGTTACCCCTAACGTTGTTGAAGCGGTTAAAAATACCAAAGCGGGTCAGGCAACTTACCGTGTTGATAAAGCAGGTATTATCCATACCACGATTGGTCAAGTAGGTTTTAGTGCTGAACAAATCGAGCAAAATGCGTCTGCATTAATCGCTGATTTGAAAAAAGCAAAACCTGCGACCTCAAAAGGTATTTATATCAAAAAAATCACCCTATCAAGCACGATGGGCCCTGGTATCAACTTAGATCCAGTACCTTATCGTAATGCTTAAGCTATCACGCTTGATGGTAGATTTTTAATATATTTTAAATTTAGTTCAGCACAAACGGGTTGTGCTGTCTAAGACCGTAGGTTCTATTGGTTTAATCATAATTCTATTGGCTTAATCGTAAATAGTTTAATTGTGAAAGTTTTTCACAGCCTACGCAGACGGGATGGCAGTTTAATTTATCATTGACTGCCACCGTATCGGAGTGATAATAAGTTGTACTTTAACTTATTATATTAACTAGGTTTATTGGTGCCCTAAGTTAATCATAACTAGGAAACTGATAATATGGAGACAACCCATGGCATTAAATCTTCAAGACAAACAAGCGATTGTTGCTGAAGTAAGTGAATCTGCCAAAGGTGCCCTTTCTGCTGTTGTTGCCGATGCTCGTGGCGTGACAGTAGGTAAAATGACCCAACTGCGTAAAGAAGCTCGTGCAGCGGGTGTTGATATGCGTATCGTGCGTAATACTTTATTACGTCGTGCGTTAGAAGACACTAACTACACTGTGTTAAATGACGTATTTGTAGGTCCAACACTTATCGCATTCTCAACTGAACATCCAGGTGCTGCGGCACGTTTGTTCAAAGAATTTGCTAAAACAAACGATAAGTTTGAAATTAAAGGTGCAGCTTTTGAAGGCGAGTTTATCGCTGCTAAAGATATCGATCGTTTAGCAAGCTTACCAACTTACGACGAAGCGATTGCGCGCTTAATGGGTACGATGAAAGAAGCCGCTGCAGGCAAATTTGTTCGTACTTTGGCAGCATTACGCGACAAAATGCAAGGTGAAGGCGAAGCAGCTTAATTTATTTAAGCAAACTCACCTACGCTTAGCATTTTTTAAACCAAATTCACTTATTTAGGAATACACATCATGGCATTAACTAACCAAGAAATTCTTGATGCAATCGCTGAAAAATCAGTAATGGAAATTGTAGATCTTATCTCTGCAATGGAAGAAAAATTTGGCGTATCAGCCGCTGCACTAGCAGCAGCACCTGCAGCAGCCGGTGACGCACCTGCAGCAGAAGAAAAAGACGACTTCAACGTCGTATTAACTGGCGCTGGCGACAAGAAAGTAGCTGTTATTAAAGCAGTTCGCGAAATCACTGGCTTGGGCTTAAAAGAAGCTAAAGACCTAGTTGAAGGCGCACCACAAACTGTTAAAGAAGGCGTAGCGAAAGCTGAAGCTGAAGAATTGAAGAAAAAATTAGAAGAAGCAGGCGCATCAGTAGAATTGAAATAATTCTCGCACCTAAGTTTTCTAAACTTCAAAAAGCCATTATTGCACTTGCAATAATGGCTTTTTTTTATTATAATCATTCTCTTGACCTTTCGTGTCTGATTGAATATAAGATGGCACACGCACCAAGGACAGAATTGTTCCATGCAAGTTAGAAAGTCTGGTAATGCGTAAAAAAACTTGAGCTAAATACCCCAAAGGTGTTTGGCTTTTTGTCGTCTCTACAGTTTTTGTTTGTATCGATTTTATATTATAGCGCTGATTGGGTTATGCATCCTGTGATGATTAACTTATCCGCTGATTGAGCAAGGTTTTAAGATTTCCGTTAGGAAATTGGATTTAAGTTGGTGACCTAAGACTGTAGGGATTGGGTCATCAAATCTTTTAAAAATAGATTCCATCGTTAATAAATGCGCAAAAAACTTAATTTCCCAACAGGAAATGTGGTGATTTGCGGCTTTATCAGTGCATAGCGGTATCAGTGCACTGAAGTATTGATAGATGGGTAGGCATTAACGCTTTGAATGTTTAAGGACTTTTAATGGCATACTCGTATACTGAAAAAAAACGCATTCGTAAAAGTTTTGCAAAGTTGCCCACCGTCATGGATGTGCCATACTTATTGGCCATCCAAGTTGACTCGTATGAGCAATTTTTGCAAGAAAATAAAAAGCCAAAAGGTCGGGAAAACATTGGTTTACAAGCCGCTTTTAATTCTATTTTCCCTATTGAAAGCCATACTGGCAATGCCGAGCTACAATTTGTTGAATACTATCTAGGTACACCAGAGTTTGATGTGCGCGAATGTATTTTACGTGGTTCAACCTATGCAGCGCCATTACGTGTCAAAATCCGTTTGGTCATCAAAGACAAAGATGTTAAAGACAAAGATGCTAAAGCGGCAATTAAAGATATCCGTGAACAAAGCGTCTATATGGGCGAAATCCCATTGATGACGGAAAACGGTACCTTTGTGATTAATGGTACTGAGCGCGTCATCGTATCGCAATTACACCGTTCACCAGGCGTATTCTTTGACCATGACAAAGGCAAATCACATTCAAGCGGTAAAGTGCTGTATAACGCCCGTATTATTCCTTACCGTGGTTCATGGTTAGACTTTGAATTTGATGCCAAAGACTTGGTGTTTGCTCGTATTGACCGCCGCCGTAAATTATTGGCAACGGTGATTTTGCATGCGATTGGAATGAATACACAGCAAATTTTAGATGCGTTTTATGAAAAAACCCACGTCTATAAAGGTGATGAGCAATTTGAAATCGATCTTGTCACTGATCGTTTACGCGGTGAAATGGCGCAGTTTGAAATCGTTTCACCGGATGGCGAAGTGATTGTCGAACAGGGTAAACGTATTAACGCGCGCGCGATTCGTAAAATCGAACAAGCCGGTATGACTAAACTGCCCGTGCCTGATGAATACTTGTATGAGCGTATTTTGGCACAAGATATCGTTGTGGATGATGAAGTCATTGCACGCGCTAACCAATTGCTTGACCACGAGACTTTGGTCAAAATCAGCAATAACGGTATTAAAGAATTTGATATTTTATTCACTAACGATATCGATCATGGTTCATACATCGCCGATACACTGCGCGCGGATACTGCGATGAGCCGTGAAGAAGCGTTGATTGAAATCTACAAAGTGATGCGTCCAGGTGAACCACCAACACTCGATACGGCTGAAAAACTGTTTGAATCGATGTTTTTTAACGCAGACCGCTATGATTTATCAAATGTCGGTCGCATGAAGTTCAACCGTCGTTTGGGCCGTGCCTATGAGCCAACCAATGACCCTGATGTGCAGCGTGAACGCAGTGTGTTGACCAACGAAGATATTATTGACGTATTAAAAATGTTGATTGAAATTCGTGATGGTCGTGGGGTAGTGGACGATATTGACCATTTAGGTAACCGCCGTGTCCGTTCAGTCGGTGAGATGACAGAAAATCAATTTCGCGTGGGTCTAGTCCGTGTTGAGCGTGCTGTTAAAGAGCGTTTAAGCTCAGCTGAAACAGATAACTTATCACCACAAGATTTGATCAACTCAAAACCTGTGGCAGCCGCCATTAAAGAGTTCTTTGGTTCATCACAATTGTCACAATTCATGGACCAAAACAACCCGTTGTCAGAAATCACCCATAAGCGTCGTGTTTCTGCATTAGGTCCAGGTGGTTTAACACGTGAACGTGCAGGCTTTGAAGTCCGTGACGTACACCAAACCCATTATGGTCGTGTATGTCCGATTGAAACCCCTGAGGGTCCAAACATCGGTCTAATCAACTCACTAGCTGTTTATGCTAAAACCAATGAATTTGGTTTCTTAGAAACCCCTTATCGTAAAGTAGTCGACGGTAAAGTAACGGATGAAATCGAGTATTTATCAGCGATTGAAGAAGTGGGTACTGTGATTGCACAAGCGGATTCGCCGATTGACCAAAGCGGTCAGTTGACAGAAGATTATGTCTCTGTGCGTAACTATGGTGAATTTGTACGTATGGCACCAGAGAAAGTGACACATATGGACGTATCACCGCGTCAGGTGGTGTCTGTGGCAGCAAGTTTGATTCCATTCTTGGAACATGACGATGCCAACCGTGCCTTGATGGGTTCAAACATGCAGCGCCAAGCGGTACCCACTTTACGTTCTGACAAACCTCTGGTTGGTACGGGTATGGAGCGTCACGTTGCCCGTGACTCAGGTGTGTGTGTGACTGCCAAACGTGGCGGTGTCATTATGGACGTGGATGCGAGCCGTGTCGTTGTAAAAGTGAATGAAGATGAAATGCAAGCGGGCGAAGCGGGCATTGATATCTACAACTTAATCAAATACACCCGTTCAAACCAAAATACCTGTATCAACCAACGCATTATCGTTAATCAAGGTGATGTCATTGCGCGTGGGGATATCTTGGCTGATGGTCCATCAACCGATTTGGGTGAGTTGGCATTGGGTCAAAACATGCGTGTGGCGTTCATGCCTTGGAACGGTTACAACTTCGAAGACTCGATTTTGTTATCTGAGCGTGTGGTTAAAGAAGATCGTTTTACCACCATTCACATCCAAGAATTGACCTGTGTGGCGCGTGATACCAAATTGGGTACAGAAGAAATCACTGCCGATATTCCAAACGTGGGTGAAGCAGCCCTAGCTAATTTGGATGAAGCAGGTATTGTCTATATTGGTGCGGAAGTGCAAGGTGGCGATATCTTAGTGGGTAAAGTGACACCAAAAGGTGAAACCCAGCTCACTCCTGAAGAAAAACTACTTCGTGCAATTTTCGGCGAAAAAGCCGCTGACGTTAAAGATACGTCGTTACGCGTTCCTTCTTCTACCAAAGGTACGGTAATTGACGTCCAAGTCTTTACCCGTGATGGCGTAGAAAAAGACAGCCGTGCGCAAGCTATCGAAAAAGCCCAGCTTGATAGCTATCGTAAAGACTTAAAAGAAGAATTGCGTATCTTTGAAAACGCGGCACGTGGTCGCATTATTTCATTGCTTGACGGTCAAACTGTCAGTGGTGGCGCGGGCTTAAAATCAGGTACGGTGTTGAGTGAAGACTCAATGCAAGATATGTCGCTTGAAACATTGCTTGATATTCAGCCAACCCAAGAAGATACCGCAGAGCGTTTATCACAAATTGGTGATTTCTTAACCGATAAACAAAAAGAAATCGATGAAAAATTCACTGAGAAAAAACGCAAATTAACGGCAGGTGATGACTTAACGCATGGCGTGCAAAAAATCGTCAAAGTGTACTTGGCCGTGAAACGTCGTATTCAGCCAGGTGACAAAATGGCGGGTCGTCATGGTAACAAAGGGGTGGTATCACGTATCATGCCGATTGAAGACATGCCATATGATGAAAACGGCAACCCAGTGGATGTGGTACTAAACCCACTAGGCGTACCATCGCGTATGAACGTCGGTCAGATTCTAGAAACTCACTTAGGCGGCGCAGCACGTGGTTTGGGTATCAAAATTGACGAGATGATCAAACAACAAGCGGCAGTTGCTGAGTTACGTGATTTCTTAGACAAAATCTATAACCAAATTGGCGGCGAGCAAGTGGACTTGGGCAGCATGAGTGATGACGAAATCATTGCTATGTCAAAAAATCTACGTGCTGGCGTACCAATGGGTACCGCAGTATTTGATGGCGCTAAAGAACAGCAAATCAAAGGCTTGCTAGAATTAGCGGGTATGCCAACCTCAGGTCAGCAAGTATTGTTTGATGGTCGTACCGGTCAACAGTTTGATCGTCCGGTGACCGTAGGTTATATGTACATGCTCAAACTCAACCACTTGGTTGACGACAAAATGCACGCACGTTCAACGGGTTCTTACTCACTGGTTACCCAGCAACCATTGGGTGGTAAAGCCCAGTTTGGTGGTCAGCGCTTCGGTGAGATGGAAGTGTGGGCGCTTGAAGCTTACGGTGCTGCTTATACATTGCAAGAGATGTTGACGGTGAAATCCGATGACGTCGAAGGTCGTACCCGCATGTACAAAAACATCGTCGATGGTGAACAGAACATGTCAGCCGGTATGCCAGAATCGTTCAACGTATTGACCAAAGAGATTAAGTCATTGGGTATCAATATTGAGTTAAAAGATCATAGCAAAAGTAAAAACTAAGTCATGATTGTGAGTATGGCGGCTTTAAACGTCGCCATACTCAAACTCAATAGTTTACCTTTTTAATGACAAACGAATAAAAATTAACCTTAAATTGAAAGTCAATCTGTAGCGACCTTCAATTTAATCGATGGAGAAGCAGTTTGAAAGACTTATTAGACATCATGAAAAGCCCTGCCGACTCTGGTAACCAAGAGTTCGACAGCATTCAAATTTCTCTTGCCTCACCTGACACCATCAAATCTTGGTCGCATGGGGAAGTTAAAAAGCCTGAAACCATCAACTATCGTACTTTCAAACCAGAACGTGATGGTCTTTTTTGTGCCAAAATTTTTGGACCTGTTAAAGACTACGAATGCTTGTGTGGTAAATACAAACGCCGTAAATTCCAAGGCGTGATCTGTGAAAAATGTGGTGTTGAAGTGACCGCCGCCAAAGTACGCCGTGAGCGTATGGGTCATATTGAGCTGGCAAGCCCAGTTGCGCATATTTGGTTCTTAAAATCATTACCAAGCCGTATTGGTCTATTACTTGATATGACTTTGCGTGATATCGAGCGCGTACTGTATTTTGAAAGCTATGTCGTGACTGACCCAGGTTTAACTACCCTTGAAAAATATCAGTTGCTCGATGATGAAGATTACTTCAAAGCACTTGAAGAGTTTGGTGATGAATTCACCGCGAAAATGGGTGCTGAAGCGGTGCAAGACTTGCTGCGTGATATTGATGTAGATTTGGAAATCGACCAGTTACGTGAAGAAATTCCTAACACGGGTTCAGAAACCAAACTGAAAAAAATGTCAAAACGCCTAAAATTGCTTGAGTCATTCCGTGATTCAAACAATAAGCCTGAATGGATGGTAATGACCGTATTACCTGTATTGCCACCCGATTTGCGTCCATTGGTACCGCTTGAAGGGGGGCGTTTTGCCACTTCAGACTTAAATGATTTATATCGCCGCGTCATTAACCGTAACAACCGTTTAAAACGCTTGTTGGAGCTCAATGCGCCTGACATCATCGTACGTAATGAAAAACGTATGTTACAAGAGTCAGTGGATGCGCTGCTTGACAACGGTCGTCGCGGTCGTGCGATTACGGGTAGCAACAAACGTCCTTTGAAATCTTTAGCTGACATGATTAAAGGTAAACAAGGTCGTTTCCGTCAAAACTTACTGGGTAAACGTGTTGACTATTCAGGTCGTTCGGTCATTACCGTGGGTCCATACCTGCGTCTACACCAATGTGGTTTGCCTAAAAAAATGGCACTTGAGCTGTTCAAACCCTTTACTTATGCCAAACTTTTGCAAAATGGTATTGCGACTACTATCAAAGCCGCTAAGAAAATGGTTGAGCGTGAGGAACCGGCAGTGTGGGATATGCTTGCCAGCGTGATTCGTGAACACCCAGTGCTACTAAACCGTGCACCGACCCTCCATCGTTTGGGCTTACAAGCATTTGAGCCTGTACTGATTGAAGGTAAAGCAATTCAGCTACATCCGCTAGTTTGTAGCGCGTTCAACGCCGACTTTGATGGTGACCAAATGGCGGTACACGTACCCTTAACTTTGGAGGCCCAGCTTGAAGCCCGTGCCTTGATGATGTCAACCAACAACATCTTGTCACCTGCCAATGGTGAGCCAATCATCACGCCATCACAAGACGTGGTATTGGGGTTGTATTACATCAGCCGTTCGCATATCAATGCCAAAGGCGAAAACATGACTTTCTCAAACGTGAAGGAAGTGTATCGCGCCCTAGGTACCGGTGATTTAAGCGTCAATGCCAAAATTAAAGTACGCATTGAAGAAACCACGTATGATGAAGAAGGCAATGCCAATAGCGTTACTAAAATGGTTGACACCGTTGCCGGCCGCTGTTTAATTTGGAATATCACCCCAAAAGGTATGAGCTTTGACGAAGTCAACAAAGAGATGACCAAGAAAAACATCGCTCGCCTTATCAATTCTTGCTACCGCAAAATGGGCGTGAAAGACAGCGTCATGTTTGCTGACCAATTGATGTATTTGGGTTTTGCCCAAGCAACGTTGTCAGGCGTATCCATTGGTATGGAAGATATGCTCATTCCACCTACCAAAAACAAAATCATCGAAGCGGCGGATGCGGAAGTTCGTGAGATTGAAAGCCAGTTTGAACAAGGTTTCGTGACCGCGGGTGAACGTTATAACAAAGTCATTGATATTTGGTCACGTACCAATGACCAAATCGCCAAAGCGATGATGGATAACCTATCACAAGATACCGTTATCAATAGCCAAGGTGAAGCGGAAAAAGAAAAATCGTTTAACTCGATTTATATCATGTCGGATTCAGGTGCGCGTGGTAGTGCGGCGCAGATTCGTCAGTTGGCAGGTATGCGTGGTCTGATGGCAAAACCAGACGGCTCGATTATTGAAACCCCAATTAAAGCTAACTTCCGTGAAGGCTTAAGCGTTTTACAGTACTTTATCTCGACGCACGGTGCCCGTAAAGGTCTAGCGGATACGGCACTCAAAACAGCAAACTCAGGTTACTTAACCCGTCGCTTGGTTGACGTTGCGCAAGATTTGGTTATCACCCAGCCTGATTGTGGTACCGATAAAGGTATCTTGATGAAGCCACACATTGAGGGTGGTGAAATCATTGAACAATTGGCTGACCGCGTGCTAGGCCGAGTCACCGCCAAAGATGTGATGTCAAATAAAACAGGCGAACTAGCCATCCCATCAGGTACCTTGCTGGATGAGCATTGGGTAAAAGTACTTGATGAACATGGTATTGACGAAGTTTGGGTACGTTCTGTGATTACTTGTGAAGTGCCACATGGTGTCTGTTCACAATGTTATGGTCGTGACTTAGCACGTGGTCACCGCGTCAATATTGGTGAGTCTGTGGGTGTTATGGCGGCGCAATCAATCGGTGAGCCGGGTACCCAGCTAACCATGCGTACCTTCCACGTGGGGGGTGCCGCGAGCGCCGCAGCCGTGGAAAACAGTATTCAGGTTAATAAAGGCGGTACTGTTCGCTTCCAAAACTTGAAATCTGTAAGCCATGCCGATGGTCATTTGGTAGTGGTCTCTCGCTCTGCAGAAATTAGTATTACCGATGAATTGGGCCGTGAGCGTGAGCGCTATAAAGCACCGTATGGTTCGTCAATTTTAGTGGCGGATGGCACCGAAGTTACCCCAGGTCAAACCATTGGTAAATGGGACCCCCACACCCATCCAATCATTACCGAGGTATCAGGTACCGCACGCTTTAGCGAAATCACCGATGGTTTAACAGCCACCATGAAAATCGATGAAGCAACGGGCATGAGCTCATACGAAATCTTGGCAACCAAAGACCGTCCAAGCTCAGGTAAAGATTTACGTCCTGCGATTATCCTTGATACCAAAGAGGGTAAAGAAGTGGTGTATTTCTTACCACAGCAAACCATTATTCGTGTGCGTGAAGGCGATGAGGTAACAACAGGTTCGATTTTAGGTCGTGTACCACAAGAATCATCAGGTACCAAAGATATTACCGGTGGTCTACCGCGTGTTGCTGACTTATTTGAAGCGCGTCGTCCAAAAGATCATGCGATTATGGCGGAAATGAGTGGTACAGTAAGCTTTGGTAAAGACACCAAAGGTAAAAACCGCTTTATTATTACCAATGATGATGGCGAAGTACATGAAGAGTTGATTCCAAAATGGCGTCAAATCAACGTGTTTGAGGGTGAACGTGTTGAGCGTGGCGAGGTGATTGCCGATGGTCCACAAAACCCACACGATATTTTACGCTTAAAAGGTGAAACTGAGCTTGCCAACTACATCGTCAATGAAGTACAAGACGTTTACCGCTTACAAGGGGTAAAAATCAACGACAAGCATATTGAAGTGATTATTCGTCAGATGCTACGTAAAGTTGAAGTTACCGATGGCGGTGATTCAAGCTACTTCAAAGGTGACCAAGCTGAATACGCTGATATCGTCGCCATGAACAAAAAACTCGACGAAGAAAACAAATTCCCAGTCAAGTTTGACCGTTTATTGCTCGGTATCACCAAAGCCTCATTGGCAACTGAAAGCTTTATTTCTGCGGCGTCATTCCAAGAGACAACGCGCGTATTGACGGCGGCAGCAGTTACTGGCAAGATTGATGACTTACGTGGTCTAAAAGAAAACGTGGTTGTCGGTCGCTTGGTACCATCAGGTACTGGTTTAGCTTACCATGCCCAGCGTCTAGAGAGCGGTAAAACCACCGCTACAGAAGCTACTGAAAATCAGCAGCTAGAAGCACTAGACACCTTGTTTGCCGAAAACATGGAGCCTGCGTCAATGTCATTTGAAGACAAATTTGCTGAAGAGTTTAATAGCCAAGATGCAAAATAAAGGTTAAATAATCGTTAATCAGTCATAAAAAGGCCGGTGCTTGCAACTGGCCTTTTTTTTCATCAAAATATCCGTATCAAATGTCTAAGGAAACAATATGGCAGGTCGTGTTGCACGTTATCAAGCAGATAGAACCAATCAAAAAATGTATTTTTGCCGAATTTATTGTCAGCAAGCTGAACAGACGCCAAAAGGGCAATTACAGGAAGCACATATTGAAAGTGCGCTCATGCATTTGTACGGCGGCTATTTGGCATTTTTACAAGAAGTAGCACGCTATTATAATTTAACTATGCTAAACCCCAGTCTGCAATCAATTAGTGATGCGTTGGAGGCTAAAACCCAAGTATCACCTGAAGTCATGCGGTTAAAGCAACTATTAGCTAATGATTATTTGGGGGATATCGAAAAAGCATGGCAGCAAATTATCTATAAACCTGTGCCACAAAATCTTGGAAATGAGAGTGATGAAAGCAATAAAAATGCCAAATTGCCGGTGATTGATGTTATGGCAAGTCCATCAAGTACCAATATTTCAGTCGATATGATTCGCCAATGGCGTGGCGATTTGGTGGATACGATCGATAGTTTGCGAGAAGGGATGATTGAATTTTAATTGTTTAATCAACCTTGGTGCTTAGCAAAGACCATAAAAAAGCTCGATGATTAATCGAGCTTTTTTATTAATGCCTCATTCATTCAGTGATTTATTGCTATTTAACTGAGCGTAGTTGATATTGTTACCCGTTGTTGGCATCGTTACGGATGCTTGTTCCTCAGGACGTTTTCGGGTAACCGCTTGCGGGGGTTTACTGTCATCACGGGTGATTTCATTGCCCTTGCTATCGACGCGTCTAGTACCATTATCAGTAAGCTCAATGGTTTCCTGCTCTTGTTTTTTGGATTTGGCGCGATTATTCACTGATACCCATTCCACAGGTTGACCTTTGAGCATTTTAGAAGTGAAATCCATCCAAATAGGTAGCGCCGCCACGCCACCAAATTCTTTTTTACCCATACCGATAGGTTGGTCAAAACCGACCCAAACTGTCGTCACCATTCTGGGGTTGATACCGGCAAACCACGCATCTTTGGCATCATTGGTAGTACCTGTCTTGCCACCCAAATCTGAGCGACCTAACGCCCGCGCCTTAACCGCGGTACCGCGCTGGATGACATCACGTAAGATATTGGCCATTTGGAATGCCACATTAGAAGAAAGAATACGGGGCGCTTGCTGCGCTGGAATATACTGAATAGGCATGGGTTTTAGCTTATCAGTGTCGGGGCCGGCATCATATAGTTGCGCTTCAAGGGACGCTTGGCGTGCTAGCATTTGCTGAGTGCTGGCTTCTAATGCCGCTTCTTCTTTGCTAAGTTTTTTCTTATCTTGTTTGTTTAAACTGTCTTTTTCGTTGGTTTTAGCCAGTGGGTTTGCGTTGAATAAATCAGATTTTTCAGTCGCTTTATCGCCTGCTTGCGTGTCTTTACTTTGGCCACTTAACAAAGCAGTTTGTTGTTCTTGGAAGGCGGTTAAGTTATCTTCATTGGTTTGCTGTAAATCATTGTTAAAACATACTGCACAGGCTTGTTTTGGATTGGCTTGGTATTGCAGCTTACCGTTGTAGTCAAAAATTTGCTGAATAAAATAAGGTTGAATACGGTGACCGCCGTTGGCAAAGGTCGCATAGCCCGTAGCCATCTGTAATGGGGTCGCTTCACCAGAACCGAGTGCCAATGACAACGTGTTTGGCATGCGTTCTTTTTCCAACCCAAATTCATTGAGTAGCTCACGCGTATCAGAGATACCCGCTGAACGTAGTACCCGAATTGATACTAGGTTACGTGATAGGTATAAACCTTTACGCAGTGGAATCATCCCCAAATTGCGCCCATCTGAGTTCTTGGGTTTCCAAGAACCGACGGTCAATGGATCATCAGATATCATGGTGTCTGGGCTAAAGCCTTTTTCTAAGGCGGTGGCGTAGACTAATGGTTTGATGGTTGATCCCGGCTGACGATAGCCTTGAATCGCGCGGTTAAATTTACTTTTATTAAAATCAAAGCCACCAACGACCGCAAGTAACGCGCCAGTTTCTGGATTGACAGATACTAGGCTACCTTCAACGGCTGGAATTTGTACCAAGCTCCAGCTGCTGTTGTCAGCATTTGATGTCACATACACAATATCATGCAGATTGACGATGTTGTTGGAGATAAATGCTGAGTTTGGATTGCGGTAGTGCAGCGTCGCCCAGCGCATGTTTGACCAAGGCACTTTAATCTGAGTGCCGTCTTTCATGACCGCATCAAAGCCATTGCCAGGATAAACTTTGGTGACTTCAACGGGATAAAAAGAATGGATAACTGGGAAGTTGGCAAGCTTGCCAAGTTTCTGCTTATCTTTTGTATTAGCAGGGGCGCCGCGCCAACCGTGGCGGCGATCATACGCAAATAGACCGCGTTTAATGGCGTTTTCTGCAATTTCTTGTGCTTCACTATTAATGGTAAGCTTTACGCGCCAGCCCGAATTAATGACAGCTTCGCCATATTGCTCTACCAATGAGGCACGGGTCATTTCTGCCAAATACGGTAAGTTTTTATCAAGCTTTGCTTGGTATAGGCGCAGTCCAATGGGTGCGGCAACCGCTTCGTCGTGTTGCGCTTGGCTAATTGCGCCATTTTTAAGCATCTGACCCAAAATCCAGTTGCGCCGCTCTAACGCGCGCTCAGGGTTGGCAACAGGATTGTATTTGGATGGCGCTTTTGGCAGACCTGCAATCATTGCCATTTCTGCAATGGTTAGGTTATTTAATGATTTACTATAATATTGCTTAGCGGCAGCTTTAATCCCATACGCACCTTGACCTAGATAGATTTTATTAACATATAAGGTCATGATGTCTTGTTTAGACAGCTTTTCTTCAATTTTGCGGGCTAAAAATAACTCCGTTAATTTACGATTAAGGGTACGTTCGGAGGATAAAAAATAATTTTTGGCAACCTGTTGGGTAATCGTTGACCCACCTGTTTGGCTATCGTCGTCGCTAACCGCTTCGGTCAGTGCGCGCCCAATACCCTTAATACTGATACCACTGTGCTGAAAAAATGACGAATCTTCGGCTGCTAAAAAAGCATTCACCATATTTTTGGGAATTTGCTCATAACTCACTGGCAGAGACATATCATTACCGTATTGACCAATTAATTGGTTATCCTCGGTATAGATTTGTAGTGGCATTGACAGCTTGGCTTTTTTAAGGTCATCTAAGCTTGGTAGGCTAGGTGAGATATACATCGCCATACCATAAAAACCGATGGGGAAAGCTAATACCAAAATAAAAAGAAACGCTAAAATTGCAACCAAAAGATTGAGTAAAAATTTCATCCAAGTAAAGGTAGCAGCAGTCGACTGGGTCATAAAGTCATTAGCTCAAAGCAAAATAAAGCTTTATTATACCTAAAAAAATTTGAGTTCTGTGAAAAATCTATTTTGCTTTTCGCTTGTTTTTAAACCAGCTAATAAATTAGTCATAACTAAAGGTTGAATCAAATAAATTTCTAAAGTATTGTAGCGTAGTAAAAATCACGTTACTGAACTTAGTATACAAGGAACAAACTTGTGAGGTTATTTACAAAAAACAACAAGCTAGTCGTTGGGGTAGATATCACCACCACTGCGATCAAAATGGTTGAAATAACACGGCAGCAAGGTCTATTTCATTTAAGAAATTACGGCATTGAACCGTTACCCCGCGGTGCTGTTGTTGATAAAAATATTGTAGATATTGAAGCGGTCAGTGACGCCCTCGCAAGATTATCTCGTAGCAGAGGTTTTTCCAGTAAACATATCGCGACAGCCGTAGCAAGCTCTTCGGTTATTAGCAAAATCATTGAGATGGAAGCGGATCTCACAGAGCTTGAACGAGAATCCCTTATACGTCTAGATGCTGACCAATATATTCCCTATCCTTTATCAGAAGTTAATTTAGATTTTGAAGTGATTGGCCCTTCAGCTACGCCTGATATGTGTAAGGTATTATTAGTTGCCTCTCGCACTGAAAACGTTGACCAACGTGTCGACGCGGGTGCTTTGGCGGGGCTGGATACTAAAATTGTGGATGTGGAGTCTTACGCAGTTGAACGCGCCTTTCAATTGATGGTCGATAGCTTGCCAGGTCAACCTCAGCATATAGCCCTTATTGATATCGGGCACAGCCAAACCACGCTTTATATTGCAAAGGACGGGGAGTTTGTATACAGCCGTGAACAGCTTTTTGGCGGTGCCCAGTTAACTGAAAGTATTCAAAATCGTTATGGTTTGACGTTCGAGGAGGCGATGATTAATAAGCGCACCCTGTCATTGCCAGATGATTACTATACGGATGTGTTACTGCCATTTTTAGATGCCATTGTGCAGCAAATTACCCGCTCGCTGCAGTTTTATTTTTCATCCAGCCAAAATAGCCAAGTAGACTATATTTTGTTGGGTGGTGGTAGTGCCAGCATTGCGGGTCTAGCGAACATGGTTGAACAAAAACTTGGTACCCGCACAGGTATTGCCAATGCATTTTCAAATATGACGATTAATAACCATATCAACACTGAATTACTGATTATGGATGCGCCAAGCCTGATGGCGGCTTGTGGCTTGGCGTTACGGAGTTTTGATTAATGGCAAAGATTAACTTACTTCCTTGGCGTCAAGAACTTCGTGAACAAAGAAACCGTGAGTTTATGACTTTAGTGGTTGCGGTATTATTATTATCACTACTCGGTGCCTTTGCGGCATGGAGTTACTATAAAAATACCCTAGAAAACCAGCAGCTTGCTAATGAACGCATCAAACAAGAAAACGCTAATTTAGACAAGGCGTTAAAAGAAATCGCAACCCTTGAGCAGCAGCGTGATGATATCATTGCGCGTATGAGAGTGATTCAAGACTTGCAAGGCCGTCGCCCTGTCCCTGTCCGTATTTGGGAAGATATTGCCAGAATTATCCCCGCACAAATGTATTTAACCAGTATGAAGCGTGAAGCTGATACCATCACCTTTACCGGTCAAGCCGACAACCCGAATGTGATTTCAACATTTATGCGCAGTCTTGATGGAACCCAGTGGTTAGAAAAATCGGCGGTGGTCAGTATACAGCAGCCCAATGCAGTGGCTTATCAAGCACCCACACCCGCACCTGCTGCTGGTAACATCAGTGCTAGCAGTACCAGCGCAACATTACCAGAAGCCAATTACGTGACTTTTGTGGTAACAACCATGGTTAAGCAAACCGACATCGCCAGCGCCACCGCTGCAAGTGGCGTTGCGGCAAGTGCGAGTAAGGAGAAATAACGGTGAAATTAACCAATCCGCTAAAAAGACCGAAACTCGTCAAAAAACCCGTTCACATTACCGCAAAAAAATCGTTTGATGTTAAAGCCTTTACCGAAAGCTTTAAATCCCTAGACCAAAATAATTATGGTAGCTGGCCTGTGCCTGTTAAGGTTACCGTATTGCTATTTATGGTTGCTGTTATCGCCTTTTTAACTTGGTTTCTACCGATTAGTACCAAACGTGATGAGATTGCCGCTGCCGAAGCCGAGCAGCAAACCTTGTTAGATGAATATCGCCAAAAAGAATCCAAAGCACGTCATCTAAAAGAATATCAAGCGCAAGTATCAAAAATGCAGTCTGATTTTAAAGAACTGCTCAATCAATTACCCAAAGACACCCGTATTTCTGACTTGGTGGATGGCATTAATATGGTTGGTGTGGGCAGTAACATTAAATTTCAGGATATTAAAGTTGAACCCGAAGTCTCCCAAGAATTCTTTATTGAGCAGCCAATTCGTATTGCCGCTTTAGGAGATTATCACCAATTTGGCTCATTCATTAGTGGTCTAGCTAAACTACCTCGGATTATTACCCTGCATGACTTTGAGGTCACCAACCCTAGTCCTAGCCTAGACAAGCTACCAGAAACCAATCTTGTTTTGAACGTTAAAACTTATCGTTCAAAAGAGCTAAATGAAGAAGAATTAAAGAAGGCACAAAAAGATAATCAAAAAAATTCAGCGGGACCTGACAATAAGGAAGCGAATAATGGCAATTAATAAAAAACCGCTCTCTATTTGCTTAGCCCTATTAGCCCTGTTATCTGGCTGTACCGACCGTGTGGGTTTGGCAGAGCAACAAATGCAGGACATCCGTAACCAGCCTGCGCAACCGGTAAAGCCACCACCGACACCCGAAGTGGTACAGGAGTTTAATTATAGCGCTTCACCGCTGCGTAGTCCATTTATGCCGCCCAGTTTAATGCTGCAAGCCAATCAAGTACAGCAAATGAAAGGGGTGAGACCGGATGTGTCCCGACTCAAAGAGCCACTTGAACAATTTGAGTTGAATGAGCTTACCTATAAAGGTACGATGGTGTCATCATCTGGCGAGGTGTATGGTCTTGTGCAACGCCCAGATGGGGGGATTGCCAGTGTCAAAGTGGGTAATTATATGGGTAAAAATGAGGGGCGTATTGCAGAGATTACGCCAACCCAAATTAACTTAATTGAAATCATACCAGACAGTCGTGTCGGCTATGTCGAAAAAGCAAACTCAATTGTTGCCGCAGTTAGTCAATAAAACAAAGGGATAATTCAATGAATTTTAATGCCTATCCATTTCGAACTTCAACGTCTAAGCTTGCGGTAGCGATGAGTGCGATGTTAGTATCTAGCAGTGTGTTTGCAGCTGATACCATTAGAAATATCTCGGTTACCACGCCGAGCGCTGTGCTAACAGAACTCAATATCGACTTCGCTAACAGTGCTGTGACGCCGACGGCTTATGAACTTGCCTCACCCACACGATTGGTGTTGGATTTCCCCAATGTGAATAATCAAATTGCATCACGGATGCAAACTTATAACCAAGGCTATGTCAAAAATATCACCACGCTGACCAATGACAGTATGACACGTATGATTATTGAGTTGTCAAATCAAGCGACCTTTAGTACACGTGTGATTAATAATCGCCTGGTAGTATCAATGCAGCCGAAAACCACAGCAGCTACCAATCCAGCTATCGTTACACCTGTGGTGACTACAGCGGCCGTTGTGAGTCAGCCCGCGGTGGTAACGCCTGCTGCCGTAGTGACTGAAGCTGCGCCTGTGATTGCTACACCGCCACCTGTGGTCGTGCAAACGCCGCCACCTGTTGCCGTCGTGACCCAAACACCAAAAACCGCCCCACCAGCCAATACGATGGTAGTCAAAGTCAATCCTTTATTAAATCCTGCTGCCGCCGTTGTTCAACAATACAACTATGATGGTCTAGCGGCGATTAATTTTAATGGCACCTCGAACGGCGGCGGTAATATTAGCATTAATTTGGTAAATGACAGCATCCCTGTGGATGTGCAGCGCATGGGTGATGAGTTAGTCATTCGTCTGACAGGTGCTACCATTCCCAGTCGCCTGCAAAAACAAATGACCGTAGGTAACGGCTTGGTGCGTGATGTTATCGCAACCAACCAAGGACGCAATGGCGTGATTCGTATTACCATGACAGGCGATTATGACTATAGAGCCTTTCAAACAGGTAATCAGCTAAATATCAATATCGATCCCCCCAAACGTCTGCGCGAGCCGACCCTTGAGGAGCGTACCTATAGCGGGGCGCCTTTATCACTAGAGTTTCAAGATGTCAGCGTGCGTACGATTTTAGAAGTGTTGGCACAACATACCAATACCAATATTGTTGCCAGTGACAGCGTCAGTGGTAATATTACCTTGCGTCTGATTAACGTGCCTTGGGATCAAGCCCTAGATATTATCCTAAAAAGTAAAAATTTGGATAAACGGGTTAATGGTAATGTAATTTGGGTGGCACCCGCGGCAGAACTTGCCAAACAAGAAGCCGATGAGTTAAAAGCGCAACAAGAGAAAAAAGTATTAGACCCACTGCGTACCGAATATATCCGACTCAACTATGCTAAAGCAGAAAATGTACGAACATTGATTGAAGCAGGCAGAGCAACATCCGATCGTTCGAGCAGCAATACCTCACTGTTAACAGACAGAGGTACAGTTACAATCGATGCCAGAACCAACACCTTGATTGTTAAAGATACCGCTGAAACCATCAGCAATATCCGTGATTTGATTAGTAAAATCGATATCGCCGTCAAACAAGTGATGATTGAAGCCCGCATTGTGAGTGCGACAGACACCTTTAGTAAAGAACTTGGGGTAAAATGGGGTATTTTATCACAAGGCGCGGCAAGTAATCGTAACCTGCTGGTGGGCGGTAATTTAAGTACCATTGATAGCCTTAAGACTTATACCACAGCTACAAATTCAGACGGTACTACCTATCCAGTCTATAGCGGTATCACTGCCGCTAATAACCTCAGTGTCAATTTGGGGGCAACCAACGCAGCAGGTTCGATTGCCTTTGGCTTGTTGAGTATTTCAGATTTACTATTAGATTTAGAGTTGTCAGCCATGCAAGCGGATAACAAGGGTGAAGTCATCTCCAGTCCAAAAGTGCTAACCGCCGACAAACAAACCGCCAAAATCATGTCAGGCACACAAATCCCTTATCAAGAAGCCTCTGCCAGTGGGGCGACCTCAACGAGCTTTGTCGAAGCGGCATTGAGTCTTGAAGTAACCCCTAATATTACCCCTGAAGGTCGTATTGGCATGGATTTGAGTATTGAAAATGGTTCGCCAACTATCGTCAATGGTGCGACAGCGATTTCTAAAGATTCGATTAAAACCAACGTGGTCGTCGATGATGGTCAAACGGTTGTGCTCGGTGGCGTGTTTAAAAATACCTTAGGTAATGATGTGACTAAAATCCCTTTCTTAGGGGATTTACCTTATGTTGATCGCTTCTTTAAACGCACCTCAAAAAGCAATAACAAGCAAGAATTATTGATTTTTGTGACCCCAAAATTGGTGAATGACACGGGTCGTATCAATTAATTGACAACCCAACAGACGCTTTGCATAACAAAATAGTCTTATAGCGCATTGCCACAAATCACAGTATAATGTTTTCAATATATTATAGAGTGATTTGTGGTTTTTTTATGGAGTGTAATCAACCTAAGCCGTTAATTATTTTGATTGGTCCGATGGGTGCGGGTAAGACCACAATTGGTAAACTGTTGGCGCAGCAACTTGGATTTACGTTTTATGACAGTGATCAGGAAATAGAACGCGTCTCGGGCGCGAGTATTAGCTGGATTTTTGAAAAAGAGGGTGAAGTAGGATTTCGTCAACGCGAAACACGTGTACTTGATAAACTAACCCATCTCGATCATGTCGTACTAGCCACAGGCGGTGGGGCAGTAACGATCGCTGAAAATCACCATTTTTTAAAACGTGGGATTATCATCTATTTGCGCGCAGAAGTTGACATTCAGTATGAACGCACTTGTCGTGACCGCAACCGTCCGTTATTACAAATAGACAATCCTAAGCAAAAGTTAACCGAACTGTTTTGTAAACGTGACCCAATTTATCAGCAGCTTGCTGACATCACCGTTGTTACGGGTCACAGTTCCCCAAAAAAAATGGTGCATGATATTTTGCTGCAATTGCAAGACGCCAATATAACTGTCTAAATGTAGCACTGTAGATATGACAAGCTAATTGATGACAACCTGCTAGATGACAAAAAGATAATATTGATATGAGTACTGCCATGCGCCGTGAGTTAATTGTCCATACACGTTCACACGACTATCCCATTTTTATTGGGGAAAACCTCATCGAAACCTTTGATTTTGCTGACTATATTGGCGGCAAACAAGTATTGGTTGTCACCAATGAGACAGTTGCACCCTTATATCTTGATAAACTCGTTGCACGTCTGCCTGCCGATAAACTCGTTAAAACTTGTATTTTACCTGATGGTGAGCAATATAAAACCCAGCAAAGCATTGATAGTATTTATGATCAGTTGATGGAAAATCACTTTAACCGTGACTGTACGCTGATAGCGCTTGGTGGTGGCGTCATTGGTGATATGGTGGGTTTTGCAGCAGCAAGTTTTATGCGCGGTGTGAATTTTATCCAAATTCCCACAACGTTGTTATCGCAAGTGGATTCTAGCGTCGGCGGCAAGACAGGCATCAATCATCGCTTGGGAAAAAATATGATTGGCGCGTTTTGGCAGCCGCGTCTTGTTTTGGCAGATATGACCACCTTAAAAACCTTGCCACCGCGTGAACTATCAGCAGGGTTAGCAGAAGTCATTAAATACGCGTTAATCGGCGATGTGGGGTTTTTGGCTTGGCTTGAAACCCATATGACATCGTTACGCGCGCTCGATTTGAATTTGTTAGCCCAAGCGGTACTGATTTCTTGCCAGCATAAAGCAGATATTGTGGCGCAAGATGAGTTTGAAGCCAATAAGCGTGCGCTGCTTAATTTTGGTCATACCTTTGGTCATGTGATTGAAACGCATGAAGGTTATGGCAATTGGCTGCACGGTGAAGCAGTCGCGGTAGGCATGATTCAAGCGATGCAGTTGTCACAAAAACAAGGGTGGCTTAGCGCGGATGATGTTGACAGAGCCAGCTCTTTAATCGCCCGTGCTGATTTACCCACCCATCCGCCAGCCATTGAGGTCAATACGGCGCTGGATTTGATGGGTCATGATAAAAAAGTCAAATCCGGCAAAATTCGTCTAGTATTACTAGAAAAATTGGGACAAGCGGTATTGACGTCAGCGTATGATCCAGCGTTACTGACAGATGTACTGGCTTTGACTGACAAACCTAATTGATATAAATTTTATAGATGGGTTAAAGCGTCATAGCGGGCGTTAACCTTACCTCGGACAGAAGGTTGTTTTATGGTGCATTCTTTATCTACGCTGTATCGTTCATGGGCATTTAAAGTGACCACTTGGCTGATTTTAGCGGCGATTGCAGGCGGCTTGACGGTCATGGTGTGGATTGCCTCTGCAGTAAAGCCTGCCAAAAGTGCGGTGAAAGTAGCAAGTAATGCCAATCAAAATCAAGATCCCACCGCGCTACTATTGGCAAAAACACCTGAAGAGCTTAATACTGAAGTTAGACCCATCAAATTTGATGCGGTGATTCGTGATATGCGCAACTATCCCAAAGAATTTAAGGACAGTCGCTTTATCAAGGCCAATAACGGGAAATGGACAGTTCAAGTCATGAACGTGGTGGAGCACGAAGTGGTCACCGATTACCTAAATAGCCGTGACGATCGTGATAAATTTAATTATTTTCGTATCGTCGATGCCCATAACCAAAAACGCTTTGTGGTCACTTATGGCGTATTTGGCTCAGTACAAGAAGCGGTTGGCGCAGCTAAAGTAGTGAATTTTAATTTACCAAAAGAAGTTAAGGCATTTCCTGAAGAATTTAAAATGTATGCCCCACAAATGGATGAGTATGAAGTCGCGCCGCCCCTTCGTGATGTCGGTAAGACAGCCGCGCGGGAAGTCAAGCTAAACGCCACACCAAAATTATTGCCCGCACCAAAAGCTAAAGTTGAACGGCAACCACAAGCTGCGACCCCCACAGCAGCAGAACCCAAACGCGTAGCACCAAAAACCAGCATTGAAAAGTCAGTCAATCCGCAAGAGACCCTTTCTATTCAAGAAGGTAAAGTGATTGCTGAAAGCAACAGTAACGACTCAAATACCACCCGTTCAGAACCAAAAGTTATCAATAGCAAGAATGATAATGCTGACGTTAAACCCAAACAAACCCCTAGCAAGCCGGCTGAAGAAAAGCCAAAATCCAAAGAAGCCTCAAAAGATAGCATGGGCGAGTTAATCAAGCAGAAGTCCCAAGCTAACTAGTGAGGTTAGACGGGTTGGTTGGTTTTGGGGTTCAAATAACAGTGGATTTTTTTACCCTTTTTCGTTAATATAACGAAGGGTGCCATTTTTATTTCTTATGGTGTATATAGATAACAAACATGACGGTTATCTATTCCAATCTTTTATGATTCAATAGCAAACATTGCACATATTTATAGTATGCCCATTTCTTTGCTACCAGCTTGTTAAGGGAACACGCTTATGTCTTCAAATCAGTATTCAGATCAGCATAATCTTTACCAACCCGATGTGTTCAAAGACAACTGTGGGTTTGGTTTGATTGCGCATACCCATGGTGAAGCTAGTCATGACTTAGTGCAAACAGCGATTCATAGTTTAAGTTGTATGACCCACCGCGGTGGCGTGGCAGCCGATGGTAAGACAGGCGATGGTTGTGGTTTATTGATTGCGACGCCCAAAGTATTTTTTAAAAAAATCGCTTCAGACAATGGCTTTACTCTAAACGAAATTTTTGCTGTCGGCACGGTATTTGTTAACCTTGATAAAGCATTAGCACAGCATAGCCAAGATACCCTAAGCGAAGCGATTGAAGCACAAGGTTTGCTAGTCGCTGGCTGGCGTGATGTGCCGGTTGATTTAAGTATCGTCGGTGACATTGCCCGTGAATCACTCCCAGGCTTTAAACAAATTTTAGTCAATTGCCCCATCAATATGGACGAGGCAACGTTCAACCGTAAATTATTCGTTGCGCGCCGCAAAGCAGAAATCGAACTGAAAGATGACCCATTATTTTATGTGACGTCATTGACCTCACAAGTGGTTATCTATAAAGGCTTGGTGATGCCTGCTGATTTGCCCGCGTTCTTCTTGGATTTGCAAGACGAACGTTTGGCGTCACACATTGTGGTATTCCACCAACGTTTCTCAACCAATACCCTGCCAAGATGGCCATTAGCACAGCCTTTTCGCTATCTTGCCCACAATGGTGAATTAAACACGATTGATGGTAACCGTGACTGGGCGGTCGCTCGTACGCCAAAATTTGTCACCGATTTGATTCCAGAGCTGCAAGAATTACAGCCACTAGTCAACCGTGTGGGCTCTGACTCATCAAGCTTAGACAATATGCTTGAAGTACTGGTGTCAGGGGGCATGGATTTATTCCGTGCGCTTTCTATCCTTGTGCCGCCAGCATGGCAAAATGTTGACACGATGGACATGGATTTACGCGCGTTTTATGAGTTTTACTCACAGCATATGGAAGCGTGGGATGGTCCAGCCGGTCTAGTCATCCAAGATGGTCGCTATGCGGTTTGTATGCTTGACCGCAATGGTTTGCGTCCATCACGTTGGGTGACTACCAAAAATGGCTATATCACCGTGGCTTCAGAAATCGGCACTTGGGATTATCAACCTGAAGACGTGATTGCTAAAGGTCGCGTCGGACCGGGGCAAATGCTAGTGATTGACACCGAAACTGGTAACATCATGGACACCAAAGCAGTGGGTCGTCAGCTGAAAAAAGCCCACCCATATCGCCTATGGTTACGGGAAAATGCGGTACGTCTACGGGATGATGAACAGCTAGAAGAAAAAGCTTACGAGCAACGTGAAACAGGCGAGAACCTGTTAGCACTGCAAAAAATGTTTCATATCACCAATGAAGAACGCACAGAAATCATCCGTCCTTCAGCCGAAAACGGTCAAGAAGCCGTTGGTTCAATGGGGGATGATACCCCGATGGCGGTACTGTCAAAACAAGTTCGTCACGTGGCTGATTTCTTCCGTCAACAATTTGCTCAGGTTACCAACCCACCAATCGATCCTCTGCGCGAAGCGATTGTCATGTCATTGGAAACTTGTTTGGGTAGCGAAAAGAATATTTTTGAACCCACGCCAGACCATGCCAACCGTATCGTGTTGTCATCGCCTGTGTTGTCATCGAGCAAAATGATGCAACTGCGCAGCGTCACAAAACCAGGTTTTGAAATTGAAACCATTGATTTAAATTATGATGAATCAATGCCATTAGACGATGCCATCAAACACATCTGTGAGCAAGCTGCACAAGCGGTACGTGCAGGTAAAGTATTGATTGTATTATCTGACCGCAATATCGAGAAAGGTAAAGTACCTGCCAATGCCATTATGGTGACAGGTGCGGTGCATCATCACTTGATTAATGTGGGTTTACGCGCAGATGCCAACTTAATCATCGAAACAGGTTTGGTACGTGATTCGCACCAATTAGCGGTCTTGTTAGGGTTTGGTGCTACCGCGGTTTATCCATACTTGGCTTACAATGTGATTGCAGACTTGGTCGATAAAGGCGACTTGCTTGGTGACCCGTTGTACGCCAAAAACAACTTCCGCAAAAGCTTGGATAAAGGCTTGTTAAAAATCCTATCAAAAATGGGTATTTCGACCGTCTCTTCTTACCGCGGTGCGCAATTGTTCGAAGCGGTGGGTTTATCAGAAGAAGTGGTTGAGCTTTGTTTTACTGGGGTTGAAAGCCGTATCTCAGGTGCCACGTTTGACGATTTGGCGATTGACCAACAAATCTTGGCAAAAAATGCCTTTACCAAACGTGTACCGCTTGACCAAGGCGGCTTGTTAAAATTCGTCTTTAACAAAGAATACCACGCCTTCAACCCAGATGTGATTCAAGCACTACATAAAGCGGTACGCACAGGCGACTACAACAACTACAAAGAATATGCGTCTATTGTCAACAGCCGCCCTGTCGCGACGTTACGTGATTTGCTGCAGTTAGATACCAGTAAATCCATCAGTGTTGATGACGTTGAGCCTATTGAACAAATCCTAAAACGCTTTGACTCAGCAGGTATGTCATTAGGCGCCTTGTCGCCAGAGGCACACGAGGCGATTGCAACCGCGATGAACACGATTGGCGGACGTTCAAACTCGGGTGAGGGCGGTGAAGATCCTACGCGTTATGGCACGATTCGTAACTCAAAAATCAAACAAGTCGCCTCAGGTCGTTTTGGGGTCACACCGGCTTACTTGCGTTCTGCAGAAGTCATGCAGATTAAAATCGCGCAGGGGGCAAAACCCGGTGAAGGCGGTCAGTTACCCGGTGGTAAAGTAAATAGCTTAATTGCGCGTTTGCGTTACTCAGTGCCAGGTGTGACCTTGATTTCACCGCCACCGCATCATGATATTTATTCGATTGAAGACTTGGCGCAGCTAATTTTTGACTTAAAGCAAGTCAATCCAAACGCGCTTGTGTCAGTCAAATTGGTATCACGCCCAGGTGTAGGTACCATTGCAACGGGTGTGGCAAAAGCGTATGCCGATTTGATTACCATTTCAGGGTATGATGGTGGTACCGCAGCATCTCCTTTGTCGTCAATTCACTATGCAGGCTCGCCTTGGGAGCTAGGTTTATCTGAAGCGCATCAATCGCTTCGTGTCAACGGGTTACGTCATAAAGTACGCGTGCAAACAGATGGTGGTCTAAAAACGGGTTTAGACGTAGTCAAAGCAGCAATACTGGGAGCAGAAAGTTTTGGTTTTGGTACCACGCCAATGATTGCCGTGGGCTGTAAATACCTGCGTATCTGTCACCTAAACAACTGCCCAACGGGCGTGGCAACGCAAAAATCAGAACTGCGCGATGAGCATTTCATCGGTGAAGCCGAAATGCTGATTAATTTCTTTAGATTTGTGGCACAAGAAACCCGTGAATGGTTGGCCGCATTGGGCGTGCGTTCAATGGAAGAGCTTGTGGGTCGCACCGACTTACTATCAGTCATGTCAGGCACTACCAACAAGCAACAACACTTGAACCTAGCGCCGCTATTATTTACCCATAGCAAAGGCGATGGCAAACCACAAACCTGCCAAGTTGAGCGCAATGAGCCATTTGACAAAGGCTTGCTCGCTGAACAAATGGTTATTGATATGATGGATACCATCAAATCAGCCAAAGGCGGTGACTTTAGCTATCGTATTGGCAACTGTGACCGTTCTATCGGTGCGCGTATCTCAGGGGAGATTGCTGCGCTGCATGGCAACAATGGTATGGCAAGCGCGCCAATCAACTTACACTTAACCGGCACTGCGGGTCAAAGTTTAGGTGTGTGGAATGCAGGCGGCTTGAACATTAAGCTTGAGGGGGATGCCAACGACTACGTCGGTAAAGGCATGGCAGGGGGTGAAATCGTGATTTACCCACCAAAAGGCTCGACGTTTGCTAGCCAGCAAACCGCTATCATCGGTAACACTTGTTTGTATGGTGCCACAAGCGGTCATCTATATGCAGCAGGTACTGCCGGTGAACGTTTTGCAGTTCGTAATTCAGGTTGTTTTGCAGTGGTTGAAGGTACCGGTGACCACTGCTGTGAATACATGACCGGCGGTGTGGTGACGGTGTTGGGTAAAACAGGGCTAAACTTCGGTGCTGGTATGACAGGCGGTTTTGCTTACGTGCTTGATTTAGATGGCGATTTCTTTGACCGTTGTAACCATGAGCTTATCGATATGCATCGTATCTCAAGTGAGCAAACAGAAAATCACCGTATCAACTTGATGTCGATTATCAAAACTCACGTGGCAAAAACAGGTAGCCAATGGGGTCAAACCATCCTTGATGACTTTGAGCATTATGTTCGTAAGTTCTATTTGGTCAAACCAAAAGCCGCGAACATTACTTCGCTACTAAAAACGACCATGGCAGACCCACAATAAGCGATTGTGTAGCATAATTTGATGATATTGGATTGCTAAAGGTAGCGCGTGACCAGCGCTCTACCTTTAACTTAAATTTTAAAAGTTCGCTGTCAAGCAGGTCGGTATACAGTAAATCGCTGGATACCACTCACTTAGGAGCATTGCTTTAGGAGCATTGGGGCATGGCAAAACGATTACACAACGATTTTCAGTTTTTAGACGTCGCACGTGTCGACCCTTCAAAAAAAGATATTAATACCCGTACTCATGAGTTTGTTGAGATTTACTATCCATTCGAGCAAGACCAGGTGACTGACCAAGCGCACCGCTGTCTTGAATGTGGTAACCCTTATTGTGAATGGAAATGTCCCGTTCACAACTACATTCCAAACTGGTTAAAACTGGCTACCGAAGGTCATATTTTCCAAGCGGCAGATTTATGCCACCAAACCAACACGTTGCCAGAAGTCTGTGGGCGAGTATGTCCTCAAGACCGTCTGTGTGAAGGGGCTTGTACCCTCAATGACGGCTTTGGGGCGGTCACCATTGGGAACGTGGAAAAATACATCACCGATACTGCGTTTGCGCTAGGCTGGCGTCCAGATATGAGCGGTGTGACTTGGACGGATAAAAAAGTTGCGGTGATTGGCGCAGGTCCTGCGGGTCTTGGCTGTGCTGACATATTAGTACGTAATGGCGTCAAACCTGTGGTATTTGACAAACGCCCTGAAATTGGCGGACTACTGACCTTTGGTATTCCAGAATTTAAAATGGAAAAAAATGTCATGCGTCGCCGCCGCGAAGTCTTCGAAAGCATGGGCATTGAATTTCGTTTAAATACCGAGATCGGTAAAGATGTCACCATTGATGAATTACTCTCTGAGTATGACGCGGTGTTTATGGGCATGGGTACCTATACCTATATGCGTGGCGGTTATGCCGGTGAAGAGTTATCTGGCGTGTATGATGCGTTAGATTTTTTAATCGCAAACGTCAACCGCTGCCAAGGTTGGGAAACGAACCCACAAGAGTACATCGACTTACAAGGTAAAAAAGTGGTCGTCCTTGGCGGTGGTGATACCGCGATGGACTGTAACCGTACCAGTATCCGCCAAGGTGCAACTTCTGTGACTTGTGCCTACCGCCGTGATGAAGAGAATATGCCAGGCTCACGCCGTGAAGTGCGTAACGCGCGTGAAGAAGGCGTGCAGTTTTTATTTAACCGTCAGCCGATTGAAATTATCGGTTTAAACGGTAAAGTAACCGGTGTTAAAGTAGTGACCACTAAACTTGGCGAACCTGACAACCGTGGTCGCCGCAGCCCAGAGCCTATTCCCAATTCAGAAGAAATCTTGCCAGCCGATGCGGTGATTATGGCATTTGGTTTCCGTACTAGCCCGGCTGAGTGGTTTACCACCCAAGGCATCGAAATGGATAATAGTGGACGGGTGATTGCGCCTGAATTACAAACCTATAAGTACCAAACTAAGAATCCAAAAATCTTCGCAGGTGGCGATATGGTTCGGGGTTCAGACTTGGTGGTAACCGCGATTTGGGAAGGTCGTGAGGCTGCTAAAGGTATCCTAGATTACCTGGATGTTTAAGCGCAAACCTTTTTTAGCTAAGGATTGCTGTTAATTACGCCAAAAAAACCCAATATTGATTGGGTTTTTTTACAGGTAAATTTCGGTGCGTTTTTGTTCACTTTGGGCTATTATGTCGCATAAATTCATCATACTACTAGGTCAATGACATGCCATTTGCGCAGCATTTTCGTCCCGCTACTTGGGCAAAATTACGGTGTCAACATGCCAATCTTTATCAAATCGATGAGCAGCTGTTTCGTAGTGAGCAGCTGACGCCCGATGATATCGGTATTATCCAGCAGTACGGCATCAATACCCTTATCAATTTACGATTTTTTGATCGCGATGATAACGAAGAAAATTTAGCCAACTTACCGCTGACCTTTATCAATCACCCATTGATGACTTGGGCGATTAAGCCGCAGCAACTTGCTGAAATTTTGTATGATATTTTGTGGCACCAAGCGCGTGGCGACAAGGTGCTCGTGCATTGTTATCATGGCTCAGATCGCACGGGTATTACCGTTGCTATGTATCGCATTTTGGTACAAAACTGGACGATTGAGCATGCCAAAATAGAAATGCAGGACGGCGGGTATGGCTTTCACTGGATTTGGATTAATATCAGCAATTTATTGACCGAGAAAAAAGTGCAAGAAGTGCAACACGCTTTGTTAGCGCTACAACGCCAAAAGCCTATTATTAGCCAACCTTAAAACCCATCAAGCGACATTAACTTTGGATAGCCTGTGAATATCAAACGACTGTTAGGTGAAACCATTATCTATGGTATCGGTGCGATTTTACCCCGTGTCATTACCTTTTTACTCAATCCGTTGTATATCAATTACATCGATAAAGAAGCCTTTGCTATTTTTACCAGCCTATATGCCTGGATTGCTTTTATCAATATTGTGCTCACTTTTGGTTTTGAAACATCTTATTTTCGCTTTTCAGGAGAAGATAAAACAGGCGCCGCCGAAAAAAATGTGTTTAGCACGGCGTTTTGGTTTATTGCCATGTTGGCAGGCGGTTTTTTGGTCATGGTGTTGCTGTTTAGCAATCCATTATCAATGCTGATGGATTATGGCAGTCATCCTGAATTTTTGCGTTGGTTTGCTTGGATTGCGTTTTTTGATGCGATTTGTACCATTCCGTTTGCTTGGCTACGTTATCACAACCAGCCTGTGAAGTATTCAGTGGTGCGGGTAGTGTCGATTTTGATACAGACTGTGGTGGTTATTGCGCTATTTCGCTTTGTGCCCATTGAGGCTGCCAAAAGTTTCGGTTTGACCGAGCAAGTGGCGTATCCGTTTTTTGCCAATTTAGTTGCCAGTCTCGCCACTTTTATGATGCTGTTTCCGATTATCAAAAAAGTACGTTTACATTTTGATAAAGCCTTGTTCAAACGTATGATTCGTTATTCTTATCCGGTCATGCTGGCAGGGTTGGCGTTTATGGTGAATGAAAACTTCGATAAAATCATTCAATATTATATGATTGATAAAGGCGATGCGGGGGCATACGGTGGCTGCTACAAATTGGCGGTGTTAATGACTTTGTTTGTGACCGCGTATCGGATGGGGATTGAGCCGTTTTTATTTAAACAAATGCACCATGCCAATGCCAAACATACTTATGCCATGATGACAGAGTACTTTGCTTTATTTGCATCAGTAGTGGCGCTTGGTATTATTGCCAATATTTCATGGCTCAAACGGTTATTTATCACCGATCCCAGTTATTGGACAGCGATTAATATCGTACCGATTATCGTCATTGCGAATCTATGTTTTGGGATTTATTACAACCTATCAACTTGGTATAAGGTAACTGACCGTACTGGGATTGGCTCAGCCATCTCGTGGCTTGGGGCGGGACTGACTATTTTGCTCCATATGCTGTTTTTAAAACAATACGGCTTTATGGTGTCGGCGTGGGTGACGCTTTTTGTTTACTTCCTCATGATGATAGTATCGTACGCGCTTGGACAGCATTTTTATCCGATACCTTACCAAACCAAAAAAATCGTTTTCTTTTTGGGCACGCTGATGCTGTTTAGCGTGATAATCGTCAGTGCTTTTCAAATGAATTTTTGGTTATCCAATACCTTATTACTGGTCTATATTGGCTTAATCGGCTATAGCGAGCGCGCGCTGTTAAAACGTTTGGTAAAAGCAAAAGCGTCATGAATGAACCTTAATAAGATTTTAATGGGTATAAGTATTTAATTTAGCCAAATTATCCTTATATTAATTACTAGTCGCAATTGATTCACCTTGCGCAAAAAAGTTTGCTATAGTAACAGCAGGAGAATCAATGAATTGCTACTTACCTGTGATAGACAGGGGTAAGTCATCTCATGAGAAGGAGTTTTTCATGCAACAATCAAGTATGCCACAAGCAACTACCCAGCTAGCCAATCCTCTATTAGCGAATAATGAGCAACTAGTAGCAGTGTCTGCCAAAGACATTGTCAAACAACATCTCGATAAACTCGGTATACCCCAAGATATTCAGATTGACGATGCCGAATTTGCAGAAAAAAAACAGCGCATTGCCGATTTGTTAAAACAGCATAATGCCACGTTGATTGCTCACTATTATACCGACCCAAAAATCCAAGCAATTGCCGAAGCCACAGGCGGTATCGTGTCGGATAGTCTAGAGATGGCGCGGTTTGGGCGTGATAGTGATGCCGATGTGCTGATCGTTGCAGGTGTCAAATTCATGGGTGAGACCGCTAAAATCCTAAGTCCTGCAAAAACGGTATTAATGCCAACGCTAGAAGCCACTTGCTCACTAGATTTGGGTTGTCCGATTGAAGACTTTAGCGCGTTTTGTGACCAGCATCCTGACCGTACTGTGGTGGTGTATGCCAACACCTCAGCGGCTGTTAAAGCGCGGGCAGATTGGGTGGTGACATCGAGTATCGCGGTTGAGCTCATTGACCATCTAGACAGCCAAGGTGAAAAAATCATTTGGGCACCTGACCAGCATTTGGGGCGTTATATCCAGCAAAAAGTGGGCGCAGATATGCTGCTGTGGGATGGCGCTTGTATCGTGCATGAAGAGTTCCGTAGCCGTAGCCTAAAAACTATGAAAGAGATGTACCCCGATGCGGCGGTGCTAGTGCACCCTGAATCACCGATTGAGATGACCCAAATGGCAGATGCCGTGGGTAGCACCAGTCAGCTGATTAAAGCGGCGCAAACCCTACCGCACAAGATGTTCATCGTCGCGACCGATCGCGGTATTTTTTATAAAATGCAGCAAGCCGCACCAGATAAGGTGTTTATCGAAGCGCCGACGCGTGGCGAAGGTGCAACCTGTCGTTCATGTGCACACTGCCCGTGGATGGCGATGAATGATTTAGACCAAATCATCCATGCACTGGAGAAAGTAGGCACACCTGATGCCGTACCACACGAGATTTTTGTGGATGCGCAGCTAATCGAACAAGCTAAAAAACCCCTAGATCGAATGCTCGCGTTTGGCGCCACGCTCAAAAGATAGGCGTTAACAACCACAACCTGTTTTTAAAATATTGAAAAAAGTCGTTGACAGCCTAACTAACTTGCTTTAATATACGCACCACTTAGCGATGATAGCCTTTAAGATTACCGTTGCTAAGGTGTTGAAGTAACAATTAAAGCCTAGTTAGGCAATCGGAGTGTAGCACAGCTTGGTAGTGCACCTGGTTTGGGACCAGGGGGTCGAAGGTTCGAATCCTTTCACTCCGACCATTCATTCTTTAAACTTACCCAAGTTGAAAAGATGAATCAAGAGCCGAGCAGGCTTTTTTTATGCGCCTGTAGCTCAGTTGGATAGAGCACCCGCCTTCTAAGTGGGTGGTCACAGGTTCGAATCCTGTCAGGCGCGCATTTTGCTAGTCTGTAAAACCTACCTTATGGCGGATGTAGCTCAGTTGGTAGAGCCCCGGGTTGTGATCTCGGTTGTCGTGGGTTCGAGTCCCATCATTCGCCCCATATTCTAAAAAAGCCCTTAACTCATTGAGCTAAGGGCTTTTTTTATGCCTTATCTATTTATCGCGTTTGCAAATTTATTATAAAAAAACAACGGTTTTGCTACACCTTTTTATGATGAACAATTATCTATTTTATATACTAGGGTCATATAGTGTACTAGAAGATAAGCTGGTAAAGGTAAATTGGCAATAGCGTAACTTTAGCTGATAACAAACCTAACATAAAATGGTGTGAGCGTATGAATATGATACGAAGTACAGCGATATTTTTATAACATCTGGAGTCAGTTAAGTAGTGAGCATCTGCAAAAAATGATTGGTCAATTACGCTATGTCAATTGATAAATCTGCCCTATAAAAAAATAGCGATAAAAAAAGCAACGTTGCCGCGTTGCTTTTTTTGAAAATTGCTTTTTTTCGAATTTGTTTTTTTGAATTTGATTTTTTTAAAGTGGCTTGTTTCAAATTTCCTTGTTTTAAGCAAAGTCATGCAAAGAAATTTTCTAGCACCTTACGCTGACTGCTTTGCCAGTGTGACCAGTCTTTGGCAGAGTCCGCCAGTGAGCCCCGCCAGCCTTTGATATTGCCTTTCATGGTAGATAACCGATGTTGGCTGGTGGTATTGAGCAGTGTCGGCTGTTTTTGCAAACGCTCAAGCGCGACCAAGGCAGCAGGGCGGTCATTACACAATAGTCCCATATCGCAACCTGCCGTTAAAGCAGCGGCAATACGGTCACCTGCATCACCTGCAACATGTGCCGCTTTCATCGACAGGTCATCGGAGAACAATACCCCATTAAACCCTAATTTGCCACGAATAATTTGCTGCAGCCAAATCGATGAAAACCCTGCAGGTTTGTTATCAACTGTGCTAAATACCACATGAGCGGGCATGAGTGCATCCAGTAGCGGCTTGTTGCGAATAAATGGCTGCATATCGTATTGGCGAATCTCATCATAATTGCGCTCATCGGTGGCATCATCCACATGAGAATCCGGGGCAACTGAGCCGTGACCAGGAAAATGCTTGCCCGTGGTTGCCATTCCTGCAAGCTTCATGCCGCGCATGAATTCAGCAGATAAGGCAGTGATTGCAATCGGATGGGCGTGAAACGCGCGATCACCAATGACGCGGCTCACCCCATTGATATCAAGTACAGGCGCAAAACTAAAATCAATCCCAACCGCTAAGACTTCGCTTGCCATCAAATAGCCTGCGCAATAAGCGAGATCAAGCGCAGTGATAGGGTCATGCTCAAACCTTTCACCGAGTTTACCCATCGCAGGTAGCGGCGAAAAACCGGCGCGTAAGCGTGCGACACGTCCACCTTCTTGGTCAACCGCAATTAAAATATTGGGCTTGATGGCACGCATACTATCGGTCAGTTCGCGCACTTGCTCAGGGCTTTCTACATTGCGCCCAAACAAAATCACGCCGCCAACTTCCGGTTGGCGTAGCAGTGCTTCATCTGCTAGGCTAAGCGCTGTGCCTTCAATATCGAGCATGAGTTGACCGACTGCTTGCATGCGGTAATCCTTCTGGGTATTGCTTGCCGTCAACGGTTAGATATAGTTGGCGGCAGAAAAATTTTGAAAAAACATAGCATACGCTTTTTTTGATAAAAATGCGAATAGCTGACGGGCGATTATTATTAGTGAATATTACTGACGGTTAAGCCGTGACGGTGGCGGCAACAAACTGATATCACTCACCCGACAAGGATTGATATCAATCCCGCCGCGGCGTGTGTACCATGCGCGTACCATGAGCGTTTTTGGCGCAAAGGCTTGAGTTAAATCACTAAAAATCTGCTCCACGCATTGTTCATGAAAGCCATTATGCTGACGAAAGCTCAAAATATACTCAAGCAGTCCTGCTTGGTCAATCGGTTGGCTATCTATCTGAATCTCCAGTGTTCCCCAATCTGGCTGATTGGTGACAGGGCAGTTTGAACGCAGCAGATGCGAATGCAAAATTTGTAACTGGCTATCAGAGGCGCCTTGATGGGCAACGGTTAAGCTTGAAGGATCAACGTCACTGACAATGGCGATTTTTTTATCGCTACTATCCAACGCGTTATCAATGCAATCACCCTGTGGCGCGCTGATAGGTAAGCTATTTGCGATGTTTACCTCAAAAATCTCAAGCGTCACATCGGTTTTTAGACAAGCCGATAAGTCTTTTTCCACCGCTGCTTTAACAGCTTGTTGGTTATCAAATTCAGTGAAATTTAGGCTATTAAAATAAAGTTTGAGTGATTTTGATTCGACAATATAGTCTGATGTGGCAGGGATGGCAAGGCGCACCATTGCCACCTGTGAAATACCGTGCGAATTCAGCCAAGACATTTCAAAAACCTGCCACCAGTCCATGCCGATGCTTAAGGCGTCAGCAGGCAGCGCTAGCTTCGCCCGTCCTAATGCGCGCGGAATGGGGTAGAGCATATCGGGGGCATAGGTTTTTGGGTAGCTAGTGGATTGACCCAAAATACCGTGAGTTTCAAGTGGTTTCATATTTTTTTAATTTAACTAAGTTATCTAAGTTATAAACGAACGCGTGAGCCATCTTTGAGTAAATAGTAGGCAATGCCATAAAATATCGCGGTAAAAATCCCAATCGCCACCAAAGATGACCATACATTGACATCTGAATGACCCAAAATACCATAGCGAAAAGCATTGACCATATAAACAATGGGGTTTAGTAGCGATATGTTTTGCCAAAATCCTGATAAATCTTTAAGTGAATAAAACACGCCGCCTAGATACGTCAAGGGTGTCAACACAAAACTGGGTACGATGGAAATATCATCAAACGAGCGCGCAAATACCGCATTAATCATACCGCCCAGTGAAAATAATGCCGAGGTCATCACCACGGTAAAAATCGTGACAAACGCATGCACCAGTGATAACTGAGTAAAAAACAACGCGAGCACCGTCACAATCGCGCCAATGGTCAACCCCCGAAACAAACCGCCCGCGATAAAGCCCAGTAAAATGGTATGTTTAGAAATCGGACTGACCAGCATCTCTTCGATATTACCATGAAACTTGGTGGCAAAAAAACTCGATACCACATTGGAGTAGCTATTGGTAATCACCGACATCATAATCAAGCCAGGCACGATAAACTGCATGTAGGAGACACCGCCCATATCGCCAACGCGCGCGCCAATCATTTTACCAAAGATGATAAAATACAAACTCATGGTGATGGCAGGGGGCAACAGCGTTTGCGGCCAAATGCGAAGAATTCGGCGGATTTCCTTGACTAACAAGGTGTTAAATGCGACCAACTGGTGCTGAAAATCCATGTTAATTCTCCAATTTTTCAGTCAAATTATTTTCAACAATCCCTAAAAACAGCTCTTCAAGGCGATTGGCTTTGTTACGCATACTCGCTACCTGAATATTTTGAGCAGTTAACTGGGCAAAGACATCATTTAAACTGTCGCCTTTTTTGAGCGTGACTTCAAGGGTCAACGGGTCTGGCTGCTTGGTTTTTACCACATTGGTTAAAGCAATTGATGACAGATAAGGTTGCGCCAAATCAAACACAAAGCTTTCCACATCAAGGCTGGTAAGCAAACTTTTCATATCGGTATTGATACGAATTTCACCCTGGTCAAGGATAGCAATGTTTTTACACAGCTGCTCAGCTTCTTCTAGGTAATGGGTGGTTAAAATAATGGTCGTACCTTCTTCCGTGTTAATTTGCTGCATAAAATCCCACATCGAGCGGCGCAGTTCAATATCGACCCCTGCAGTCGGCTCATCCAAAATCAGCAGTTTGGGATGGTGCATTAAAGCACGCGCAATCATCAAACGGCGTTTCATACCGCCAGAGAGCATGCGCGCTTTGTCATCGCGTTTTTCCCAAAGCCCCAACGCTTTAAGGAGTTTTTCGGCATGCGGGCGAGATTCCTTGGCAGGTATACCGAAATAGCCCGCTTGGGCAATCAAAATATCTTCGATTTTTTCAAACTGCATAAAGTTAAATTCTTGCGGCACCACACCTAAGAACTGCTTGGCTTTGGCAGGCTGTTTAAGCAAATCTACCCCAAAAATTTCTACCGAGCCTGAGCTGGGTTTAAATAGCGAGCTGATAATACCAATGGTAGTGGATTTACCCGCACCATTGGGACCGAGTAGGGCAAAAAATCCACCTTGGGGTACGGTCAAATCAATGCCTTTGAGTGCGGCAAAACCATTTGGATAGGTTTTGGTGAGCTGGGTGATTTTTAGAGCAGGGATGGTAGTGTCAAAATTTGCCATAGCAATGCAGGTTCTGGTTAAAGGTGAGACCTTAATGGGGATGGGTTGGACAGTTTAAAGATTTGAATGCACTAAGTTAAGTTAAATTATATCAATGATACAATTAAAAAAGCCTATCAGTTGATAGGCTTCATCTGGACTAAAAATGACTATTTGGATTGAGACACCATATAATCAACCGCATTGGTCACTTCCACATCTAGCAAATCAGCGTTACCGCCTTTAGCTGGCATGGCATTAAAGCCTTGTAGCGCGTGTTGGTGAAGGGTAGCGGTACCTTTAGCGATACGGGGACCCCAAGCGCCTTTATCACCAAATTTTGGTGCACCTAACAGACCTGCAGTATGACAAGTATGGCAAACACCTTCATAAATTACTTTGCCTTCACGTGGTTTATCTGGATCAGCGGCACCCAATGCAGCGGCAATAGTGATATCACACTCTTTACCTTCAAAACAAACTTTACCTTGTGGGGCAATACGTGCGATTAGATTTGGGTATAATGCAACCAATTTTGCAACTTGAGGTGGGTCTTCAGGTGCTTTTTCTGCTTCCTTTTTTGCGGGAGCGGCAGAGGATGCAGGGGCTGAAGCAGTTGCAGTACTTGAGGCTGTCGCGGTACTTGAAGCGCTAGCGGTAGCTGATGCCGCTGCAGGGGCACTGGCTTTATCCTCAGCTTGGCTGACAGCGATACCCGCAAGACTTAGCATAGTAACCGCTGATAACATCACTACTTTTTTCATTCGTCACGTTCTCTCAAACAGGTGAATTAAATTATCGTAATACTTTTAAAACGGACAATATGAGCCATTAGATTGCTCGATTGTATCCGTTGATGCGATAAATGTTACATAGATTTATTTTCCATACTATTATAAGGGAAAATTATCTGAAAAAGCTATGCTTATTTGATGTGTGCTATCAACTTTGCCGAGCAGTTTTTAGCAGTAATTTTGATGATTTGCTTATTGTACGAAAAGTTTGCTAAAATAGCCCACTGCTTTTTTTCAATCCCAATCAAAGCGTTCGTAGCTCAACTGGATAGAGTACAGGTCTCCGAAGCCTGTGGCGTGGGTTCGAGTCCCGCCGAGCGCACCATTCTTAATGCCTAAATTATTGATTTCATGAGGATTTTAATTTATTCATGTTTTTATGGATACATAATAGGCGATACATATCCATTGGTAGAATGTAATTGCTTGTATGACTGCCCATAGTGAACGATAATCTTTTGCAATTCGATCAGCAACTCGGCGGCTCTATTTTTAACTTCTGTTGGGTGTTTTTTGGTTTTCATAAGGGTATTGTCTCAAGGTTTTAGGTCTCCGACAATTCCGGGGCGGTTCACCTTTATTGACGGCTTGTAGGCAGGTGAGTGATCAGCAGCCCCACGGTTTCGCCCAATATGGCAACATCTGTGGGTGAGTAGACCAACACACGCTCTTGACTAGCAAGCTGCACTTCATAAACCACATGACTGCCTTTAAACTGCTTGGCGGTAATCAACCCATTAACCGCGCTGTTTGTTTGGGGTACCACCGATAGCCATTCTGGTCGAATCAGCACTTGGTGACTGTCTGCAAAATAAGGATAATTGCTCATTGGCAACGCACCGATTGCGGTCAGCAACTCATTGCCATGTTGCCGCGCCTGTAGAAAGCTGCCTTTGCCGACAAATTTTGCCACCGTGGCGGTGCTGGGGGCTTGATACAATTGAATTGGCGTGTCCCATTGCTGCAATCGACCATCTGCCAACATACCGATTTTATCGGCTATCATAAAGGCTTCTTGCTGGTCATGGGTCACCACAATGGCGCTGATTTGTTTGGCTTTAAGTAGCTGCTGAATGCTCATCGCCAACGCTTCTCGCATATCGGCATCGAGACTTGAGAATGGCTCATCAAACAAAATCAGCTGCGGATTGGGGGCAATCGCCCGTGCCAATGCCACCCGCTGCTGCTGCCCGCCAGATAATTCATGCGGGTAGCGACATGCTAAATGTTCCAGTCCTATCAAGGTAAGTAAAGCATCAATGTTGCCCTGTCTGTCAGTTTTTGACAAGTGTTGAAGCCCAAAACCAATGTTGTCTGCCACCGTCAAATGCGGAAACAGCGCATAATCCTGAAACACAATGCCAATCTGGCGCTGATAAGCAGGGATATTGATGTGGGTGCGGCTATCAAATAGCGTCCGCTTGCCAAATTGAATTGAGCCTGCTGTCGGGGTTTCAAAACCTGCAATGCAGCGTAGCAGGCTGGTTTTACCACAGCCAGATTGACCGACCAAACACGCAATTTGCCCTTGCGGCAACTCAAAACTAATCTGATCGAGGACGGTTTTGCTAGACGGGTGATAACTGAGCGATAACTCATTCACAGTCAAATGCGCATCCGATACTGCGTTCTGCGATAAATCATTGAAGTTCATGTTACGTTACTTTCCTTGGAAAACAAAATCACGGGCAGCAGTCCCGCTAGTATAATGACCAGTGCAGGCAATGCGGCTTGCTGAAACTGCCCTTCCATGGTAAAGGCATAAATTCGCACCGCGAGTGTGTCCCAGTCACTAGGTCGGGTCATCAGCGTGATGGGCATTTCTTTCATCAAATCGACAAACACCATGAGTATGGCAACGCCTAGTGAACTTTTGACCAAAGGGATATACAAACGGCGAATCAACGCAACACCGCGCACATTGAGGATGACTGCCGACTCCACAAGACTTGGGCGGACACGCTCAAAACCTGCCTCAATGCTCGACACTGCCAGCGCCAAAAAGCGAATAATATAGGCTAAAAGCATCACAATTAACGAGCCTTTAATGACAGCGGTCGTACCATCACTGACGGGCAAAAATTGTAATAACAGATTGTCCATCGCTGCAATTGGGATAAAAATACCAATCGCCAATACCGAACCGGGGATGGCATAGCCGAGCGTGGTAATACGCATCAAAATCGTGGCAAACAATGACTTATCACTGCGCTTGGCAATCACAAGTAGCAATGCCACAACCATGACCAATACCGCACCAACAAGCCCAATCACTAATGAATTGCCCATCGGCTGGAGCAACGCGCTCACATCGCCCTGCTGCCAATGCGCGACCACCCAAACAATCAACTGGATGACAGGTAGCACAAAGCTGACCAGCAAAATCACACCGCAATACATCGTTGTCAGCCAACCCAAACCCCTAGGTAGCGGCTTTGGCTGGATTGCCGTGGATTTTTTGGTGGCAAATTGACGGCGGCCGCGACTCAGCTGCTCCAGCACAATCATGACAAATACAAATAGCACCAGTAAAGAAGCCAGTTGTTTGGCAGTATCAATGGAAAAAAAGCCAAACCAAGCTTGATAAATAGCAGTAGTAAAGGTTTCTACCCCAAAGACAGATACCGCACCAAAATCTGCGAGGACTTCCATCATCGCCAGCAGCAAGCCACCCATGAGCCATGGACGCGCCATCGGTAGGGCAATTTTGAGTAACGATTCGCGTGGCGTCAAGCCAAGCGATGCGCCCATCTCCAGCGCCTGTTGCCCCATACTGGTAAAGGCGTTGCGAGCGAGAAGATACACATAGGGATAAAACGCTAGTATCAGCACAATCGATAATCCCCAAATATTGCGGATATCGGGCAGTCCTTGTGCAAACCCCTGCTGCTCTCGCAAATAGGTACTCATCGCACCTGTATAGTCAAACATACCCAATTGCACAAACGCCAATACGTAGGCAGGTACAGTAAGTGGCAGCATCATCGCCCAAAAAAATAGCTTACGTCCTGGAAACTGGTACATCGCCGTTAGCCATGCGGTGGTCACGCCAAGTAGCAAAATCCCGACGGACGTCGTGATTAGCAATATCAGGGTGTTTTTAAGTAGTAACCCCAACTGATAATCAAGCAAAAACTGCCAAATCTCTTGGTCAATCTCACCAAAGCTAGTAAGTACCACCAAAAGCGGCAGCAATACTAGAGTCGAACATAGCACCAGCCAAAACCGAGCCAAACCAATACCCTTATTCATGTGCACCCAAATCGTTAACCTTAATGTAAATAATAATTATTATCGTTTAAATAAATATTCTATATTATACTACGAAACCAATACGTTTGGCGGCGATTTTAATTTGCACCGTCGCATCGTTAAGGTCTGCTTTTTAGTAGGGTATTCGGTATAATTTTTTAGGACGAATAAAAGGGTAAATTATGAAACGCTTAATGGCTTTTGGCATGTTGATGGGCGCGGTAACACCTGCGCTAGCAAGTGATCTGGTGATTTATTCGGCGCGTGCTGATAATTTGTTGAAGCCGATTGTGGCAAAATACGAGCAGCAAACAGGCGTAAAAATCAAGCTGGTCAACGATAAAGCAGGCGTACTGATCGAAAAAATTAAAGCAGAAGGTGCTAATACCCCAGCTGACTTACTCATCACCGTCGATGGCGGTAACTTATGGCAAGCGGCGCAAGAAAACATCTTAAGACCTGTCAATTCAAAAGTACTTGAAACCAATATCCCGCCGCAATTCCAAGACCCACAAAATCGTTGGTTTGGTATGTCAGTGCGCGCCCGTACCATTTTTTACAACCCAACCAAAATCAATCCAAGCCAGCTATCAACTTACGCAGATTTATCTACCCCCAAGTGGAAAGGCAAGCTGTGTTTAAGAACGTCGGACAATGTCTATAACCAATCTTTGGTTGCCACCATGATTCAGCACAACGGCTTACCACAAATGGAGCGTATTTTAAAAGGTTGGGTCAGTAATCTAGCCACCGCGCCATTTGCTAATGATACAGCGCTGCTTGAAGCAATTGACGCAGGTCGCTGTGATGTCGGTATCGCCAATACTTACTACTATGGTCGGCTGCTTGATACCAAGCCAAACATTAAGGTCAAACCCTATTTTGCCAACCAAAAATGGCAAGGCACCCATGTCAATGTATCGGGTATTGGCGTAGTTAAACACAGCAAAAACGCGGCACAAGCACAAAAATTTATGGAATGGCTCAGTGGCGCAGAGGCGCAAAATTTATTTGCTGACTTGAACAGTGAATACCCAGCCAACCCACGCATCGCACCAGATCCAAAAGTCGCCAGATGGGGCAGCTTTAAGCAGGATATTATCAATGTATCCGTGGCTGGTAAAAACCAACGCCATGCGATTATGCTAATGAAAAAAGCGGGTTATAAATAAACACGGTATTCACAGGCGGGTTGTCAATTTGGGCTTGTTGCCACTGGGCAAAGCCCTCGGTGATATTGCCAAATCGCTGTTGCGCAAAGGATTGAATAATATTGTGCGTTGCCGTCAATCCTTCGGCGAATAATTTGTTTTTCTTAGTTATTTTTAAATTTTAATTCATCATAGATATTCTGTAGGTGAATTATTATGTAAAAACCTTTATATTCTGTAAAATAATATTAACAATATTATATTTTCTAAAACGGAATAGCATTGTAGATTTGCCAGTAATCGCGCTATAACTATGCTAACCAGAAATAAGCTGACCATTCCTATCTAAAATTCGCTACAATATTGCCTTTGATAGTTAATACACTAAAAATCGAGCAATACCATGACAACCAATCTCTCTCAACTGTCACCCACTGCTGTTTGGCAATGGTTTGATCAAATTTGTGCTATTCCACATCCTACTTTTCATGAACACGCTTTGGGTGACTTTATTGTTCAAGCAGTCCAAACCCGCGGACAGCAATACGGGTTAACGGTCAAAAAAGATGAAAAAGGCAATATTTTTATCTATAAGCCAGCAAGCGTACAGCTTGATAGCAATATGGCAAACCATCCTGCGGTGGCTATCCAAGCGCATTTTGACATGGTGGCACAAAAAGGGGAAACCACCAACCATGATTTTATTACTGACCCTATCAAGCCTGTGATTAAAGACGATTGGGTCTGGGCAAGCGATACGACGCTTGGGGCAGATAATGGTATTGGGCTTGCTATGGCATTGGCGGTGGCGTTTAGTGATGATATTGCCCATCCACCGCTTGAGTTGATTTTGACTTGTGAAGAAGAAATCGGCATGGGCGGCGTCCAAGCCATTCACCCTGAGTGGCTGACCGCACCTGCAATGATTAACCTTGACTCAGAAGATGAAGGTGAACTGTTTATTGGCTGTGCTGGTGGGCGTGATGCAACATTTCAGTTAACTTCCTCGCTCATTACCGTAACTGACGATGTCACGCCCATGATGATTAAGGTGAGCGGTTTACAAGGTGGGCACTCTGGCATTGATATTCATAAAGGCTTAGCCAATGCGAACTTATTACTGGCGCGCGTGCTGGCAAGCCTGTTTGGCTCATCGCCTTTTTATCTACAACACTGGACAGGTGGGGTACTGCGAAATGTGATTACGCGTGAAGCCACTGCGGCGGTGTTGGGTGATTTTGACCGTATCAGCCAGTTGCTTCCCACTATCTTGCAAACGCTACAAGCTGAATATAAAATCACGGAACCCAACCTGACCGTGACTGTTGAAAAACTAGTAGCCACGGATGCGCTGTCACCGGCATCTAGCAACTTGTCCGCTCTTAGTATAGCCGACAGTCAGCGTGTGCTTAACTTGCTGCGTAGCCTACCCAATGGCGTGATACGCATGAGCGATAGTTTTGCCGGCGTGGTAGATACATCAATTAGCACGGGCGTGGTTAAGCTTGGACAAACTCACGACAATAATCAAACCGCCACCCTTGAGATACGTTGTCTGATGCGATCTTTGGGTGAAACCCCAAAAGATGACATCGCCCAGCGGCTACAAGCTTTAGCAGATTTGGCAGGGGCAGCGCTAGAGTTAAGCGATGATTATCCAGGCTGGCAACCTGACCCAGATTCTAAGCTATTGGCAGTGGCAAAATCTGTGATGGCGAGTCATTTTGCAGGCGAGCCAAAGCTGCAGGTGATTCATGCCGGTCTTGAATGCGGCATATTTAAAGGTAAAGCGCCAAACATGGACATGATTTCTTTTGGTCCAAATATCCGTGCGGCACACTCACCCAAAGAGCGCGTAGAAATCGCCAGCGTGGCAAAAACTTGGCAGGTGTTATTAGACTTATTAAAAGTCTTGTAATGGCTAATGATTGCTTATGCTGCTATCCCAGTCGCGAAAAAATGTCGTCGCTAAGTTTTTAAATCTATGGTGTTGCGCCTATTTTCTTACACCGCGATACATAAAAAACCCTTGAAAATATTGATTCTCAAGGGTTTAATGATTTTCAAGGATTTATAGGGATGTTGGAGTTTAATGCCTATTATCCCGATGTTTTGGCACTGCTCAGCACGCGTCTTGCTAGTATCACGATAGCCAATACAAATGCCAATAATCCTAGCCATTGGGCAATATTGTCCCAATTGGCAAGTTTAAGCGCCAGCGGTGCATCTGAGCCGCCCGTCGTGACTGACGCGGCAATAATAAACGCCATAATAACGCCAATCAAGCTTTCGCCCACAATTAACCCTGCAGCAAATAACGTACCTTTACGCTCTGCAAGCTTTAAGTTGCGCTCTCGTTGCGCCGCCGCACTGTTTTTGGTGATATGGTTTTTAATCCACCATGCCAACACCGAGCCTATAAAAATCGGCATATTAATGGTAGGTGGCAAATAAATACCCATACCCACTGCCAATACTGGCAAGCTGTATTTACCCGCTGAAGTTTTGCGTAATAAGGTATCAGCGACAATCAGTACCGCACCAATCAGCACACCGATAAGGATAAAGTCCCAGTTCAAATTATGCGCAAAAATCCCTTTGGCAATCGTGGTCATCAAGGTTGCTTGCGGTGCGCCCAAGGCTTGTGAGGCATCCATATCAGGGCGAGGCAATGCCCCAGTAAAGCCATAAGCTTTGTACAGTAGTTCTAAAATAGGGGAGATTACCAATGCACCTACCACGACACCAATCATTAACGCAACTTGCTGACGCCAAGGTGTGGCTTTTACCAAGTAACCCGTTTTTAAGTCTTGCAAATTATCATTTGAAATCGTCGCCACACATAATACCGCCGAACCACAGAATAGCGCCAACGCGGTGACAAATTTGCCATCGCCCGTGGTTAACAATTGCGGATAAGCATTGCCAACCAGCAATAAAATGAGCGAAATCACCACAATCGAGATAATACCAATACCTGAAATTGGGCTAGACGACGATCCAACCAAACCCGCCATATAACCACACGCTGCCGCTACCAAGAAACCAATGATAAAGGTGACCGCAGTACAAACCAATACTAGGAGCCATGCCAAACCCGCTGGCAAGCTTGCATCCGCCACAAACTGATAGAAACTAACTGCCAATAACAACGTCATTACCACCGTCCAACCGATCATGGCTTTGGGCGATAAATCCTGATCCATACGACTGAGGTTTGATGAATTGCCACCTTTGAGCGCCTGCATGGAAATTTTTAATCCCTCAATCATTGGCTTCATTAGCGTGAGTAGCGTCCAAATCGCGGCAACACCAATGGTACCTGCACCGATAAATCGAACATTTTCCTTCCAAATTTTCATGGCAAATGCCGACATTTCCATGTCACTGGGCTGAGGCGTCATGCTCGTCAACATCGGTACCGCTGCACCCCAAGCAATAAGGATACCCAGCAAAATAGCCATACCGCCTGCTACGCCAACTAGGTAACCTGCCCCAAGTAGCGCCAAGGAAAACCCCATGGGTAATTGGGTAATCGCCGAGCCTGCTTTAAACCAGTAGCCTGCCGAATCTGCCAATACCCTGAGTCCACCCGTCAAAAACGCTACAATGCCTGACAACGCGCCACCAATCACAATATCCTTGGCGCCTGTTGAGGCATCTGACTGAGCGGGGGTATCATCTGCGGTGTCCTGTTCGCCTGCCCGCAAAATTTCAGCAGCGGCAACGCCTTCAGGGTAGGGCAAATCACTGTTAACGACCATCGCATAGCGAAGCGGAATAGTAAAAATCACCCCCAAGATGCCGCCAGCGATACATAAAATAGTGGTTTGCCAAAACGGAAACCCTGTCCAATAACCGAGCATTAATAACGCTGGCAACACAAAGATAATGGACGATAAAGTACCTGCCGCAGAAGCTTGGGTTTGTACAATATTATTTTCAAGAATATTGCTATCTTTGGCAAATTTTAAAACCGCCATTGATATCACCGCCGCCGGAATGGACGAGGCAAACGTTAAACCGACTTTAAGTCCAAGATATACATTGGACGCGGTAAAGATGACAGTGATTAATGCCCCAAGAATAATGCCCCTTAGCGTCAATTCTTTGTGATTGGCATACATATCACCGATAGGCTGAACTTGCATGGGCAAATCTCCATGTAAAAGCAAAAGTTAATGGTGAGTAAAAAAAAGCTTATGGATTATACTGCGTTTTATGGCTAAAACAATAATTTTTATCTAGCACCCTCACCCTCGAAACATAGATAAATTGTGAAGTTAAAAAAACGAATGTCACTGTGGGATGGCATTCGTTTTTTTTACAAAAGTTTTTTAAAGCATGGGTGGTTTATAAGTCAATGTCGTACCTAAGAGCCATAATAGAATCAATACCACAGGTATATGAAAAATTAGCTGCGTTACTGTAAAACCCATCACATCTTTGGGTTTGATTTTTAAAATACCTAACATGGGTAACATAAAAAAAGGGTTAATTAAGTTCGGTAGTGCTTCTGCGGCATTATAGACTTGTACCGCCCATCCTAGATGGACTTTTAAATCATTGGCAGCTTGCAACACATAAGGCGCTTCAATAATCCATTTGCCACCGCCTGAAGGAATAAAAAAGCCTAAAATCGCAGAATAAATTCCCATTACCACTGAGAAGGTTTCTTTTGATGCGATCGATACAAAGAATTCTGCAATATAGTGAGATAGCGACAAATCAGCACCATTTAATGCTTTGGTCATGATGAAAGCAATACTACCATACAGGGGAAACTGAATTAGTACACCGGAAATAGCAGGAACCGCTTTCGATACGGCTTCTAAAAAATTTCTTGGCGTGCCATGCAATGCCAGTCCAATCATCAAAAAAATAAAATTGTAAGTATTGAGACTTGAAATAGCGATAATCGGATTACTTTTGGTAAATTCATTAATCATCCAAACTGCACCTAGTAGCACGACTAGCACGGTTAAAATTGGTGAGTTTTCTAACCAGTCTCCAGGGCGCTTACTTTTAACTTCTTTAACCTCGTCATCAAAGGTAATACCAAAATCCTCTACGGTCTTAATGTTGTCACCTTTCGGCGCCGACCAAAACGCGATAGCAATGGATAGCACAATCAAAATCCCTGCCATCAACATCGATTGAGGTAAAAAAATAGTTTCGGTAAAAGGAATCACCCCTGATAAATTGATAATCGAGTCGGGGATACTCTTTTTATTGGCTTGTAGCTGAGCGGCAGAAGAACTAATACCCAATGCCCATGTAGCCCCCATACCAACGACCGCAGCAGCAGCGGCTGCACGGTAATCCATACGCAGTTCTTTACGCTTGGCTAAGGCAATAACCAGTAGCGCAGTTAGTACGGTACTCATCGCCCAGTTGATAAGCGATACCAATAGACTGATAATTGCGACCAAAACAATAGCGCCCGTACCACTTTTAGGCAGACGCGCTAGCATTTCAATGAATTTTTGCACCGGTTTGGAGACTGATACCACAAAGCCGACCACAATCAGCATACACATCTGCAGCGTAAAGGGAATCAAGCTCCAAAATCCGTCACCAAACGCTAATGCGACTTGTTGAGCCGGCGCACCAATTGCCATCGCAGCAATCGCCACGATGATAACACCGAGTGCAGCAAAAACATAAGAATCTGGAAACCATTTTTCTGCCCAATCGCTGACGCGAATGGCAAAACGTTGTAGCATATTTTGAGAAGTTTGCATAAAACATCCTTGTGATAGATTCTTGCCAGAATCTATTGTCCTAATTAAGCGCTTAATCCTATATTTGACTGGCTTTGCTATTGTCTATGCCATTAATAAAGCAACGTCACATTTTTTTTATAGATTGTTTTTACACATTGTTTCTATAATGTTGCAAGATTTTGTTAGCTTACAAACTAAAAAGATTAAGGTCAAGCTAGTAAAATTTTATTTAATAGATAAATAAGTCTAGGCAAAATCTAAAGATTTGGAAACGTTAATCGAAAAATAGGTTAAGGGAAATATCAAAAAAGTGAAATTGTAATAGGGGTGATGTTGCACCTTGATAAAGTTGAGTAAAAATGTCATTACTTACGCAAAATTTTACTTTATTATGTGTCTATTTATTGGCTTAGCATAATCAATGAAGGTTTGTGCTAACTGCGTTGTGATGGAAGTTGAATGATTTTAAACCCCAGTAATACCTCGTTTTCAATTTGGTTGGCAGAAGGGCAGTCAAGCCAGCGTGAGATGCTACTTGCCATGCAAGCCATGAAATGCCAATATAACTTACCCATGACCATCGTGGCGTCTCATCGACAACCACGACCAGAAATCTTAAACTGTGCCGATATAGCGTACCAAGAGCCATCTGAGCCAAGTGAGCGGGTTGAGTTTGTACTTGAACAGGCCAAAAAGCACAATAGCAAAGTGATATTGACAGGGCGCAATAGCCAAGATTACGAAGCCAGACGTCAAGACTTCAAAGCAGCCGGTATTCGGTTATTGACAGGCGCAACTGACACAGCCACGCTTGAATTAATGGACGATAAAGCCGCTTTTACAGCTTTTTGCCAGCAACATGACATCCCTGTGGCAAGTGGCTGGCAGTTTGCTAATACAGATGAGTTAATGGCACTGCTCGCGTTGCATTGTGGGCAGCCGTTATGTGTAAAACCCGTTAAAGGTATATTTGCGCAAGGGTTTTGGCGACTCGATACGGCAGCGGTCGATGCGTGGGATAGTTTTGAGCATTTATACTTTACCGATGCTAAAAAAATTCATCTTGCACAATTTTTACACGCTTATAACCATAGCCAAATGATAACTGACAAACCCATTGCCATGCTGCTGATGCCCTATCTAGCAGGTAAAGAATATTCGATTGATGTGGTATGTGAGACGGGGGAAGTTTTAGCCGCAGTGACGCGCTATAAAGAAGGCAGTGAGCAGCATGTGGGCTATGACGAGACAGTGATGGAACTTGTCAAGCATCTGGTAGCAGCCCTAAAAGCCGATGGTATTGTGAGCATCCAAACCAAGGCTGATGAAAATGGGACGCACAAGGTACTGGAAATCAATAGCCGCGCATCTGGTGGGATTGGTTACACCGATCATGCCTTTGACAACGGCACGATGAATTTAACCCAATTAGCTTTTGCCTATTGGTCAGGCTGTATTACCAAACCGCAGTTGGCAGCGGTACGTGATACCATCACCCCTTGCATCGTGCGCCCGCTGATGACCAGTGTCAAAATCGGCTAACGCAAAAACAACAGGATAATAGACGCCATGACCGAGCAAAAAACCATCTCGCTATCGCGTGGCGAGCTTACTTTACGTTATCAAACCAGCGCGGATTATCAACTCGATGAGTTGTTGGGGTTTGCTGAGCGTATCAATCCCAAGCGCGCATTTTTGTTTGTATCCAAAGTATTGGGGCGACATATTCCGGTATCCCCCGATAATATGCGACAAGCCTTCACCCAGTTGGCAACTCTCATACCCGATGATTTGCCCGAGCCGATTGTGGTGATTGGCATGGCTGAGACCGCAGTCGGACTGTCGGCAGGGGTGCATCAAGTGCTGCAGGCGCGTTATCCGCAGGCTATTTTGCTCAACTCGACGCGGCATGCACAGGCAGGAGAGCTTTTCACCACGTTTAGCGAAGATCATAGTCATGCCAGTGTGCATTTGATTTACCAAAGTGATGACAGCACGCTACAAGCGAACGTTGAAAACGCCAAAACCTTGATTATGGTCGATGACGAAGCCTCCACAGGTAATACCTGTCAAAATGTGGTCAACGCCCTGCGTCAAGCAGGAATGAGTAAGCTTGAGCAAGTGCATTTGGCGACGCTGGTTGATTGGTCACTGGGCAAAAAACTGGGCAAAAAACTGGGGGAAACGGATAGTAATATTTTTAATGACATCGCCTTTTTTCGCCACCATTTGCTCGCAGGAGATTGGACGTGGACAGATAAGGTGAATGCGCCCGCGGTTACCATGCCAAATGTGTCAACCACAGAGGCAGGCAGTCAGCCACTGCTGCCTACCGGCGATTGGGGTAGACAACCGACACGCGATAGTACATCGGGATTGGATTTTTTGCTGCAAGGTTTGCATCATACGCTGAGCCAAAGACAATTGACCCTAGCGTCATTCGCCCATCAAAAAATCTTGGTGCTGGGCAGTAATGAGTTTGTTTGGTTGCCGTTGTTGCTTGCCGAACGCTTGGCGCAGTATCAAGCGGATGTCAAATTTTCTGCCTTAACGCGGTCACCTATCGCCATCCATGCTGATAGCGCCGTGACTAGCGTCATCAAGTTCTTTGACCATTATGGCTTGGGCATGACCAATTTTGTTTACAACGTGACGCCTGAGGCGTGGGATTGGGTGCTGTTGTGCGTGGAAACCCCCCAAGATAGCGTGGATGAGATTTGGCAGCGCTTTGATAATGTCATGGTAATTTCACCGAGAACCAAAACATGACACCCGAAATCTAATACCCAAAATCTGACGCCTGAATTCCGAAAGCTAATCAGCCAAAAAATCGATAATCGATAAAAGTTAAGTTTGATAAAAGTGAGTGTGAATGACCGATTTTTTTAAACCCGAAGCCCGTTTTTTTGAATCAGAAGTCGCGCTAGTCAAGCCTTATGCTTTGATGGATTTGGATGATACCTTGTTTCAAACCCAGCGAAAAATTGCAGCTTGGCAATTGCCAATGGATGGGTTGGTGGCGGCGACCGTCGATAAGCAGAATGCGCCATTGAGCTTTTTGACGCCAAAGCAGCGCCATTTTTTTAATTGGTTATCCCAATCAACGGAGCTCATCCCCGTCACCGCAAGAGATACCACTGAGATTATGCGCGTCAAACTGCCGTTTGATAGTTGGCAAGTTTTAACCCATGGTGCGGTGATTGTAGCACCATCGGGGCAGCTTTGTACGCGTTGGCAGCGGCTAATGGCAGGGCAATTGGTGGCGCTACAACCCAAACTGACCCAGCTTATGGCGCGATTGGCAGGGTTTGAAGCACTGCGTATAACCCCACATTATGAACACTTTATAGTAGACAATAACGCGACGGATTTGATGGTATATGTCGCCATCAAACATCGGCATAAAGACCACGATGCTTTGCTGCAGTTTGCGGCACAGCTGCCGAGTGTGCTAAATGAGGTGGCTGATTTGGGCGATGAGTTTTATATCCATGTCAATGCCAATAACTTGGCAATCTTGCCGCACGTCGTCAACAAGCATCACGCGATGCGTTTTTTGCTCGATTATCATTTGGATAAAAATCGCCCTTGTTTTGGTTTTGGTGATAGCTTGGCGGATTTGCCGTTTTTACAATTATTGGACTGGTATGGCACGCCCAATCGAGGGCAACTGCATGATGCTATCAGTCAAGGGTGTGTATAATCATGACAATTCAGGCGAATTTTTCGGGTAGTTATTTATCTTCTGATGTTACCTTGCTGCTCGATATCGTCCGTGCTGATAGCGTCAATGATATCAGCCCAACGCAAAAAGAAGCGTTAATCCAATCAGGTCAGCGCCATTATTCAGATATGCTGACGCTTGAAAAACCGCCCAGCGCCATGCATGAAGCTTTGTACAATCAAGCATTGATGGCAGGCAAACAGCGCATGGCAAATGATGTCACAAGCCTTGCCTTTAGCTTACATCAGCTATTTCATGCTTGCGTGAGTGCCTCGCAGCCGCTGATATTGGTCAGTCTCGTGCGGGCAGGATTGCCGATTGGAGTCTTGCTACAAAAAGCGCTTAGTGATGCCTCTGCCAGCTATGCGTTAGCCAGTCAGCATTACGGGGTGAGTATCATCCGTGACCGCGGGCTTGACCCTGTTGCCTTGCAATATATTTTGCAGCAGCATCCGCATAGCCCGATTGTGTTTGTCGATGGTTGGACGGGGAAAGGGGCTATCTATGGTGAGTTGCAACGAAGTTTAGCCCAAATCACTGATAAGCGGCAACAAGCGCAACTGTTTCACCAAGGTGACGGGGTGATTCCACTGGTGACGTTGGCAGATCCTGCTGGGGTGGCTTGGCTATCGGCGAGTGATGATGATTGGCTGATGCCGGCAAGTTTGCTCAATAGCACTGTCTCTGGGCTGATATCGCGTACCCTGTATCGTGAGCCCAGTGATGGACTGCACCAAGCAGTGTATTATGACAAGTTACAGCCTTGGGATCGCAGTGGCGAGTTTATCCAAACCATTGATGCGCTGCGTCAGCAAACGCCTTTACCAACGCCGCTAACGGGCAAGTTATTGCCGACTTTTACCACCCAGTCTGTGATAGAGGACTTGGCGGCGCGCTTTGCCATCAGCAATCGTAACCGTATCAAACCCACCATTGCCGAGGCGACCCGCGCGATATTACGGCGCGACCCTGAGTGTGTATTGGTCAATGAGAGGGCAGACGGACAAGATACGGCATTACTGCGGCATCTTTGTGAGGAAAAAAATATTCAAGTAATTGCAGATGCCAGCATTGCACCTTACCAAGCTGTCACCATTATTAAGAACAGAAGCCAATGATAACCGCGTCTTTGCGCTCATCGACCCTGTTAACCGCCCATTTATCCTAATCGCTCTTTTACGCACATTGTACTTTTATGACACTATTACACCCTGTAAATCATTTTTTACCTACGTCTGTTGCGCCGACTATCAATCCCTATCAGCTGGGTGCGACGCTTTATATGCCAGCCACGCGCCAAGATATTTGGCAAATTATTAGCCAGCAAAAATTGGCTGAAATTGACAGTATCGTGATTTGTTTGGAAGATGCGGTAAGTGAAAGTGAAATTCCTGCCGCGCTCGCAAACTTAAAGCAGCTGCTTGCGACATGGGCTCAGCACGCCGAGAGGCATGGTTTTGGCGATGAATCGCGTCAAATTTCACCGCGAGCCTCACGCCCGATGGTGTTTATCCGACCGCGCAACGCCTTGATGCTCACTGAGCTTGCCAGTTGGCAGACGATTGCTTTGGTGAATGGCTTTGTGTTACCAAAAATCGATATGCAAAGCCTTGCCGATTGGCGATTGGCTTGTCAGGCATTGCCATCGACACAGCTATTGATGCCGACCCTTGAGACTCGGCTCATCTTTAACCCGATACACAACCAAGAACTGGCGCTAGCTTTTAGCGAAGGGTTTAGCCAGTCGATTTTGGCACTGCGTATTGGCGGCAATGATTTATTTGCCTCGCTGCGCTTGCGTCGCCCGTCTGATGTGACGATCTATCAAACCCCAGTCGGCATACTCATCTATCAGTTAATTGCGTGTTTTGTGCCGCAGGGTTTTTATTTGACTGCGCCCGTGTTTGAGTATTTGGATAAACCTGCCTTGTTTGCTGAAGAATTGCGTCAAGATGTCGCCTTGGGACTGGTGGGAAAAACCATCATTCACCCTGACCAAATTGCTGCAGTCAAGCAAGCTTTTTATGTCAATGACATAGAGCGCAGTCAAGCCACCGCGATTCTTGCTGCTGATGCCAAGGCGGTGTTCAAGCAAGACAACAGTATGCTTGAGCCAGCCACGCATCGCGCGTGGGCGACCAGTGTGATGCTGCGTGCCAATGTCTAAAAGCTAAGGTTTAACAGCCAAGGTCTAAAAGCCACTGTCTAACAGTTTGTCACATCAAAGTCAGATAACAAATCACTGACCGATAATTGAACAAATTTGCGCTATGATGACGGGTTAGCAGATAACAATAATTAATGATAACAATTTAACTGATAATCAGCATCATGGAAACCTATGCAAGCAAACACTCTCCCCAGTCAGTCAGTGACGGTTATTTTTCAAGGTGGTATCAACGTTCACCAGCTAGGGCAGGGCGGTGATGACGGCAGTGATTTTATGGCTAACGTCGCCAAAACCCGAGCAGCATTGCCCCATGCAACCATTGTATTATCGACTTGGGATACGCTTACGTTGCCCACCGAGTTTGACAGCGCCGACAAATTAGGTATCGATCAGCTGATTTTAAACCCAGATCCTGGTGGTCTACCCAATATCAAATTTGGCTATGACGCCCCTAACAACGTCAATCGACAAATCATCTCCACGCAAGCAGGTCTAAACCAAGTCAGCACCGAATATGCGCTCAAACTACGCACCGATAGCTACTTGCTCAATGACAATCTGCTGCAATTTTATCGCTATTATACCCAACAAGTAACGTTACATTCACAGCGCCATTTATCCTCAAAAAGTAAAGGAACCGACTATTCGCCGATTGTAGTGCCGTCGTTTTTTACCATCGACCCCAGCATGTTTGAGCATATGGCGTTTCATATCAGCGATTGGGCGCAATTTGGCAAGACCGAGCGACTGCAGGCGTTTTGGTCGGCACCGCTGATGAGTCGTGACAATGCCACTTATTTTGAGTCGCATGCACAAGATATCGATGCCAAATTTGCGGACAATACCTTTCGCACGCGGCTTGCTGTCGAGCAGCATATTGCCAGTCATTATGCCAATCAAATCGGCTACGCCGCCACACCAAGCTACTACAATGAACTCAACGAGCAGATTCTAGACGCGCATAAGGCATTTTTGGCGAGTGAAGTGATTGTGCTTGATATGACAGACTACGGGCTGCGGTTACCCAAATACGCGTGGACATTGACCGATGCTTTTATGGCGATGAACTGCATCAGCCATGATGACTGGTATCAGCTGTTTTATCAATATTGGTATCCCAACCAAGTTGACGAAACCCGCTTGGCTCATGCGGATGAACGAGCGGTGATGAAAAGTATTGCCGCGGCAGAGTTTTATCAAAATAGCCCAGTCGATCAACAGCAGATTTTCTCGCGTCTTTATCCCTAAATCTGCTAAATAAAAAAGCTTACCCAACAGATGGTAAGCTTTTTTTCAACAGTTAAACAATTAAACGACAATTTTTAAACATCAACCTTTAAACATGAGCCTTTAAACATCAACCTTTAAACCGTGGGCTTTAAGCGCTTGGTATTCATCCGGCGTACCACAAAAATCAATGTCGTCCTCCGTGATTTTGACATAGCCAACCCGGCCGCCTTGCGCGATTAATAAATTATACATAGGGGCGATATAATATTCGTTGTTAACCGTCAACTGTTGGGCAACCGCTTGTTGAAACAACGATAGATACTGCTGCTTGGATTTAAAATAATATAAGCCATCACTGCAAAGATTGGAGATACGCTGTTTTTCGGTGGTTTTAATCACCCTGTCATCGTCATCGACGGCAATAAATGACCAATGATCGCCTTCGCCTTCAAATACTTCTAAGTAGCCATCAATAGACTCTACCCAGTCAGGTTTTTCAAACCCATAGCGAAAGGTATCGATGTTAAAAATATAAATCGGCTCATCGTCATCAATGCTAGTATCGCCGAGTCCCTGTTCAAGTCCCAGCCCTAGTGCTACTGTTTCAGCTTGTCCTGCTGTCTCGCCATCAAGGATATGAATCATAAAATTGCGCACACCCAAGCGCGTTAATCGCTCAGCAACAAATCGCGGGGTATCATATACATCGCGCACGATAAGCAAAAATAAATCGGTGCTAAAATAGCGCTCAAACGACTTGATTGCCAAATCAAACACAATGGTATCGGCAATCGACAATTGATACTTAGGTACCTCAAAGCCCGCCTTAAAAAAACGACTGCTTAGCCCTGCCATCGGAATTACGAACATGTCACTGCCTCCATCACATACATTTTATATAAACGATATGCATTGAGCAGCATGGCGCGCTGGCGATCGGGTCTATCTGCGTGCAAGGGTAGCATGGATAAGAACAATAACACCACCGCTGGCATGATAGATTCTGTGGTCATGCCATTGACCCAGGTGCCTGCAAAAAATTCTTGCTGGATTTGCTCCAAACGCTTATCAATATCGAATCGTATATTGCTACCACTAGGGCTATCAATAATTTCATAACGCCCTGCGATGATAAAATCATACATACCAATCACAGAATGGGTGAGCTTGGCTAAATCATAGCTTGCATTACCAAAAATACTAAAGTTGCCGTTAGAATCCGTGCCCCGTGGGTCAAAAACTTTTACCCGGCGACCGCGCATGTCATACATAATGTTGCTAAAACATAAATCGCCATGCATGACACTCACGGTGTTTGGCAGTGCCAAGGCTTTGTCGATACAGTCCTGCGCAATCTCTAGCGTACTGCCAAGCATCGTTTCATCATATATCACAGGTTGGTTCAAATCGATATCGGCATCATCGGCATACGCGTACAAGCGCTTTAAGGTTTTTTTATGGTACAAATCTTCGGCATATGATTTGGCAAACCCGGTTTCGATATGGCGATGCACGTCGGACTGATTAGCCATACTAAAAAATTCTTTTAATAGCTGAAAAATATGTTGCCAAAACTCAGTGGTATTTAATCCATGCACATACAACTCATTGAGCGGTAATAACGGCAAAAACTCTAAGCTATAGCTAAACTGTCCGTCCACTTGCTGATAATCAATCAACTGCGGGGTAAAACGTCTAAGTGGCGCAGGGATATGGGTGTACCAATAAATTTCTGCTTCAATCTTGTTATTGTCGTCACTGCTTTTGGTGACAATGCCTTCCCGAATCTGCAGTGAATTAAAGGCCCGTTCGGTGGTCATATTAGCGCGGGCATGAATATAATGCACAAAATTACTGCAGTCATAATACGACTCAATGTTGACCGATTTCATTGGCATCGTCTGTTGGTACAAATAAATCGCCCGCACAAAATTTTTCTTACTAATCGCCAAGGCTTTAATCAACTCCAATCGTGAGGAAAAGGCAAAATAGCCAATCCAATCGGTGGGGTTTTCTTTCATTTTTTTGGTTTGTTGCCAATCGTATTGGCGCGTTTTATCCGACACGCCAATACAATCTGAGCAATCAACTAAGTGTGGTAAAAATACATCCCCTTGGATGATACGAATATGCTGGTATGATTTATCAATGGCTAGATTAAGCACATATAAAATGGTCTCAGCCAATGCCAAATTTTCAGGGATTGTTACCACATCAATGGGAAGTGACTCAATCACTGCTTTTTCATTGAGGGTCAAGGTATAAGCTTCGGGTAGTGACAATAGAATTTTTTCATGGGGGAATTGTTGGCGTACCACATCGACTTGCAGCTGTAATAGTTTTTTATTGCCGATGGGCAGCATGCAAGGTGGAATGCGCCCAATTTCTGCTTCAAATTCGGCATTGACATAGGAAGAGGCGTTAATGAGTATCATGGCGTTAAATTACCTTAAATGTCGTTATTGTTGTTTTTATTTTTTATTAAGGTGTTAAATCAAGTAGCTGGCAAATCTCTGCATAGCTTAGCTTGACTAATTCATCGGGTCGAATAGCTTTGTCATCCACATAAAATCCTTCAAAGCCGCACCAAGGTTTACCCACGTATAATTCATCATACGGGATATCATGTTGTGCCAGCCAATCGATGATAATTGGCAAGGTGTTTTTATTAATAGCGCCAATATTGCCTTGATAGGTGCGCATATTGCGACTGGTATTGATGATAATCGTAAACCCTTGTCGATGGTATTCTTTAAGTTTTTCGACAACTTCGGTGATAGGTTGGGCATTGGCATAGTCGCCGTTTTGTGTGGTGCATAGGGTGTCATCTAGGTCAAAGATTAGCCGCTTCATTGTTATTATGTTCCTAAGATTGCAGTGATAGACTTAAACTAAAAATTTTTGTATTTATAATAAAATCAAGTGTTTGATTGTTATTTTAACTTCAATACCTTAAAACGAATCCCTACCAAATGATATTACTTATTCATTACTTATTGTAATTTTAGGTAAGAATGCGAGAAAAAAATCGATTATAGTGCTTAATCACAATGCTTAACATTGGCTGGAACGCTTTTAACCAATCGATCAATCGATGTTGATAATTTTTGAGAGTAAGTCATAGCACCAAAAATGCGGGAAAAAGCGAGTAAGAGCCTGATAAATCTAAATAATATAGGCTGTGACTTGATGAAAGATTGGCTTTTAGTAACGATAAGCTAACAGGCTAAAAGATTAAAAAGCGAAACAACAGTAAGCAAAAAACCGTGGAAAGGTGCGAAAAATTTATTTGATAGCGACGTAACTATGGACTTTGTACATACGACCCAGTGCGTTTTTCCAGCCACGGGCATAGGGCATAAAGGCTTGGCAATTATCTAAATGATAGCCATAGCCTGCATTGCCATACGCCATCAAAAAACTGCCATCCAAAAAGCCTGACTGCCCTATGACAAAGCCATTACCTTGATTAAATCGCGCTTCAGCACCGTTACCGAGCAAGGTAGCATTGATTGCGGTATAGCCGTGACCCTGATTGTGGTTGGCATTGGCGTGGGTGATATCGATACTGGCGTGATGACGGGCAAAATAGCCACCGATCACGTTTTCATTGCCAAGACTGCGATTAGCCAAAATACGCCCGCCATTGTCAGCAAAATAGCCATAGCCATAATTGCGAAAGGCATTGGTACGTCGGTTGATGCTATTGCAGCTTAGCATGCCATTGTGCAGCGCCAAAAAGCCATGTTTGTTTTCGCTGGCACTGGTATCATGACACCACATCGAGCCATTGGTGAGTGCATAAAACCCTGCGATATGGTTATGTGCAGACACGCTGTTATCGGCATTGATAAAGCCGCTGGATTCCGCGCAAAATCCAAAACCCAACTCTTCATCCAAATGCGCACAGTGATACGCCTCGCATTGCTGGGCATCTATCGAGCCCCCATACGCAAAAAATCCAACATCCCCCGCAAACTGTACAATCACCCCAGGCTCACAGCGAATACTTGAGCCAAAGCGGGCAGCAACCCCATAATAAAACTTATTGATACGGACCTTTGACCCCACGAGCACTTGGCTATTGTAATTGCACATGATACCGGCACCATAGCCTTCATCTTGCCACTGTCCATAGCCCAAAAACGCCTTTGTACCATTGATAGTCATGCCATCGATTTTAAAAATACCATTGCCCCGCTGCATCAAAAAGCCACAGCGGTTATGGGCATCATCAAAATGTAACTGCACCTTATCAGGATTGTCCAAATTGCCAACAATCTCTACCCGATCACTAAAAAAATCAATTTCAACTTGGTCTAGATAATACTCACCATCGGCAATTTTGATTTGGATAAAGCCTTTATCCCCCAAATTATTTAATTGGCTTTTACAATAAGCCAAAGCCGCGTGAATAGTCGGGAATGTTTGCGGCACGTCAATACGTTGCCAACGGTTGGATACTTTTTTAATCATAATAACAGCAAGCTAACAAGTGATATGGTACTCAAAATGAGTAGGTCGACCATACATCGCCAAAAAGCCTAGCGATAGTCAAAGCCATTGCAATTATCTAGGAAATAGCCGCTGTAATATGTTGAGTTTTCTTAGTGAATATGAAGTTTTTTATGACGTTTTAGGTTTTGCCAATTTTTCACTCAACGAATTCGCAACCCAGGCAGGACCAATCAACAAAAATTGTAAGTCTTCAAAAAATGACGGTTTTTTGCCCTCAATTTTGTGACCGACAAATTGCCCAATCCACGCGACCACAAATACGCCAAACCAAAACTTAAACCCAAATGGCAAGATAGCAATCGCTGCCAAGCAAAACAGCACAAACATGCCCATGGCAATAAATAATTGCGTAGACAGACGTAAATAAAACAGCATTACCAAAGCAATCAATACCAACGTAAACGCCGCCTGCCATGACATTCCCATGCCTAAGATACTGGCAAAAATCGTGGGCACGCACAGCCAATGAATTTTTTTATTGATAGGATGTTGGTGGCTCACGGCGTAGTCAGCCAGCCAGCTTTGTAGGGATTTTTTTGAATGAAGCAGGGTCACGCTTGCCATAATCTTCTTCCTTAAAGATAATAAAGACAATGAAAAAAATTGCTGATAAAAAATGGGTGTGAATCCCATCAGTTACCACTAAATCGTATCACACCCTAGTCGTTTGTCAAATCAGCGAATTTACCCTGATAGGTTTTGATATCAGTGGCTTTTGATATCAGGGGCTTTTGATATCAGTGGCTACTTAGGCCAAGCCTTTGGCTTTTTGCTCACTGCGATACCACTCATACAGTCCCACAAACGCATTGATTTGGTACACCATGGTTTGAATGGCAAAAATATAATTTTGCGACATCAAGTTGACAATCAGCCAAACAAAATTCACCAAAATCCATAACCACCAGTTGAAGGAATAGCGTAAAATCATCGTGGCTTGCGCTGTGATGGATAGCACAAATGCCAACACATTAATCCAAAAAAAATCAATCACGCCCAAAAATTTACTGCCATCGTTGGCGACCACACCATAACCCATCGACGCTAGCCAATTATTGACAGTTGGAAATAATGCCAAGCCAATCGCGATAAAGGCAATGGTTACCAACCACACAATTTTATTGGCTGATTTGGGAATCATATTGCCATCGCCATCGGTATTTTTTGACCAATAAAAAATGCCATACAAATGGGTAAAAAAGTTAAACAGCGGCGCAAGCATCAAACCCACCGCACCCGCGGTTCCCTGTACAATGGTTTCACCCGCCGTTGCCAACATACCAAAGCCATTACCCGCGATATTGCGGCGAAAGCTCAGCGATACCACACACAATAGCCCGATAAAAGACACCCCCAAATAAAACCAGTCTAACGCTCGATGTTCTGTGGTCAACCAAAAACCGGTACCCAGTGCAATTATCCCAAAAAAGAACCATGCCACCGTCCATTCTTGTGCCCATTCACCGGTAATTTTATCCAAAATTGCAATTCGCATTTCGCCTCCAACAGTCATTACAACCATAACAACATTTTTTTAATTAAGCTTTAAAAAATAAAACCAAAAATTTTTAGCATATTTACCAAGCATGTCTACAAAATTATTTTATGCCTCGATATCTTGATAGTGGTGAAAAACGTGTGCATCAATAAGCGCAATCGCATCCAAGAATCGCTGATGATAGTCTGGACTATCAATAAACAGCGGCGCAATATGATGACGGGCAAAGATTTGTTTTAAACGATTTTCAAAACGCTCACGCTGGGACTCGCTGCCTAGGGATCGCATCCCATCTGCGACCCAAGGGGTGTTATTGGCAAGCATCAGGGTATAATCTAAGCGAAACTCATCGATACAGGCGGTCAAAAACGGGTGGGTACGCCCTTCATATTCTTCACAGAATGCTTGCGTGGTCACAAAATCTGTATCCACCAAAGTGATTGGGGCAGGGGCAAAGCGTTTAGCGGCGCGTATCGCTTGTTCATGGTCAGTTGCCATGAGCGGATAGTCATCGTATTGCATACCAAGCTCAGTACCCCCCAAATCGGTTTGTACAAACAGCCGTCCCATTTCTAAGCCATAGCTTGCACCATAATAGTTGGCTAATTTATGCAGTAGTGTGGTTTTACCTGAGCTTTCACCACCCACCAATGCCACAGTTTTGGTGTAGTCACCTCGCGCTTGCGGGTGAATGGCTGACCAATACAGCGCGGGGTTATTGTGAATCTTGCGGCTATCAAAACCGCGCTGGCGTGGCGTGGTCACCACGGGTAAATGTAAACCATAATCGACAAACGGATGGGTTTCATCCATAAACACAACCGGGGTTACTACCTCTGCCTTATCGCTAGATGCGCTCAACTTGGGATAACGTTGTTGCAAATCCGCTAATACCGCATTGACCTCATCAACGCTCAAATCTTGATAATTGTCTTCATACGAGGGGGTTACCAAATCAGGTAAAATCTCTATATGCACAAATGGCAAATCAGCAAATGCCATGGTCATCCAGCGCGCTTTGTCTTTCAAATCAATGGAAAAATTTGGATTTGGCGCAGGGTGAGCGGTAATAAAAATATATAACTCTTTGACTTGCCCAGACGCATGCAAAATCGTTCTTACATGCCCCAAATGCAGCGGCTCAAAATGTCCAATAATGATACCCACATCTTGCATCATGCTTTCCTCAACACTTTATCATGGTTTTTTAACTATTCTTTATCGACTTGATTTTTTGATTACTTGGATACATATCCCTAATAAGGATATAAAGTAACGCTATGATAATCGATTAGCCCCGATGAAGTTACAATCGTTTGTAACGCTAGTATCACAATTTGTAAGAATCGGTGCACACGCTACCACACACGCTATATAGCCGCAAAACTGTGCTCGTAATAATCGTTCATGATAATAATGCTGTAGAAAAAGTTACCAAAAGAAACATCATTCTACGTTTTGTCACCCAACTACACCCTGCATTTGCTTATAATAAATCATAACCAAAATGTAGCATCTTCAACCAATAATTTTAGCTGATGGCATTAAGTTTTAAAGGCATTAAATTTTAAAGATGTTAGGTTTTAACTAAGTCGTAAGTGGTTTTCTTTATTTTTAACAGGTAAAAAATTGAATGGCAAATAAACTGGTAAAACTTCATCGCTCTCAGAATCATCGTATGATTGCAGGTGTGATGGGGGGTATTGCAGAGTATTTAGGCTGGAATGTAACATTGGTGCGTTTGTTGTTTGTGATTATCTCAACCGCGAGTGTGGCAGTGCCAGGTATTTTGATATACATCGTGTTATGGATTGTCATGCCAAATGCTACCCAAAGCTCCTATCGTGCGGTTTGATGGGTGTATAGGCGTATTTGTAGCCCAGCTAAACAATTAAAAAAAGAAATATTATGAATAATAACAACTAGCTATAACAATAACTATAAACTTCTCCACTTTTCCTCCTGCCCAGATATTACATTATCTGGGTATTTTTTTAACCTAAAAAAAGCCTTAAGGAAATGCTTAAGGCTTTTGTTCATATTAAAAATCTTGAAAAAATTGACTAAGGCACAAAACGTACAGGCTCGGCAATCACTTGCTGGGCGCGTTCAGCGACTTTATCAAAGCGGTGGATACTGTTACCTTGGTTGTCCACAGCGACGGTCACAGGCATATCTTCTACTTCAAACTCATAAATCGCTTCCATACCTAGCTCTGGGAAGGCAAGTACTTTAGCGCCTTTGATAGCTTTCGATACCAAATAGGCGGCGCCGCCCACTGCAATCAGATAAATTGCGCCATGTTTGGCAATGACTTCACAGGTCGCAGGGCTACGCTCGGATTTACCAATCATCCCAATCAAGCCTTGATCCAAGATTGTATCGGTGAATTTATCCATACGCGTTGAGGTAGTGGGACCCGCAGGACCGACCACTTCATCGCCCACGGCATCGACAGGACCGACATAATAAATAAAGCGATTTTGTAAATCCACGGGCAGCGCTTCGCCTTTGGCAAGCATATCGACCATGCGTTTATGGGCAGCATCACGACCCGTTAAGATTTTACCACTAAGTAGTAAGGTATCACCGATGTTAAACTGACCTAAGGTTTCTTTGGTTAAGTCGTTAACATTGACTTTAATCACATCATCGGAGCCAAAGGACACTTCTGGCCAATCTGATAGGGAAGGTACCGGCAAGGCTGCTTCACCTTGACCGTCTAGGGTAAAGTGAATATGACGAGTCGCCGCACAGTTTGGAATCATGGCAACGGCTTTGCTTGCGGCATGGGTAGGAAAGTCTAGTACTTTTACATCGAGTACCGTAGTCAAGCCGCCAAGACCTTGGGCGCCAACGCCAAGCTCGTTCACTTTGTCATACATATTGAGACGTAAGCGCTCAACGCTATCAAGCTCGGCACCGCTTTGGGCTTTGGCTTGTAACTCATGGATATCAATGTGTTTCATGAGTGAGCGTTTGGCAAGCATCATGGCTTTTTCTGGCGTGCCGCCGACACCGATACCTAAAATACCGGGTGGACACCAACCTGCCCCCATTTGGGGAACGGTTTTTAACACCCATTCTTCAATCGAATCTGAGGGGTTTAGCATCGCAAATTTTGCTTTGTTTTCTGAACCGCCACCTTTTGCGGCACAAATCACATCAACTTTGTCACCCGGTACCACGCTCATGTGAACCACCGCTGGCGTGTTGTCTTTGGTGTTTTGACGTTTGCCAATTGGGTCTACTAGGATGGATGCCCTTAGTGGGTTGTCGGGATTGTTGTAAGCACGGCGTACCCCTTCATTAACCATGTCTTCAACGCTCATCGCTGAGCCTTGCAAGTCCCATTGCACGTTCATACCGATATCAAGGAACACCACCGCACTACCAGTATCTTGGCAAATCGGACGATGACCCATCGCTGACATACGGCTATTGGTGAGGATTTGCCCCATGGCGTTTTTGGCAGATTGGTTGGTTTCTTTTTGCCATGCTTCATATACAGCATCAACGAAGTCTTTTGGGTGATAATAACTGATATATTGAAAGGCGTTGGCGATAGAATTGATAAAGTCGTCTTTCTTGATGACGGTCATTGGCTAGTCCTTTTCACTGGCTAAATAGTGGCGCTATTATAGCATTGTCATTTGCTAGATTGGCAAACAAGATTGGCAAAAGGGCGCAGGAATAAGCGTTTTAAACGGTTAACCGCTAAAATTTTTATCCCATTAAAAAATTATTAACAGTTAATGGATAATACTTGGTAATGCATGATTGAGTAATTGCATAAAACTGGTATGTAGCCAGCCATACATCGCCATAAATCCCACTATTAACACTACATAGCTTGCGGTGATGATTTTACCCTTTAACACCACTAAAGAGGGCGGGATGAATGGGGCAGTGTTAGCAGAGATTGGTCCATCGCCAAGATGATTGGGTTGCCAAGGCGCGCCACTGGCTTTATGGGCGAATAGCTGCTGCTGGCGGATAGCGCGATACTGCATGACGTACACCATACCCAGCAAGCCACCTATAATTGCACCGCCCACATGACTGGCATTATCGATACCGCCCACCAAAAAACCATAGCCCAAATTAATCGCCATCACTATCAGTAACGAGCGAAAATTTAACGCGAAGTTATTGAACGATGTTTTGGTTAGCGCTGTCACCAATAGCGCCATCCCAATGCCCATGATACCACCTGACGCACCGGCACTAATGATTGGCGGCTCACCTGCCATCACGCTATGCAAGCCCAAAAAGTTATTGAGCAAATTGCCGCCAATACCTGATAACAAAAACAACGCTAAAAAATTGACAGCGCCAAACATCCGCTCAGCCACTTGTCCAAAATAATACAAAGCAAACATATTAAACAGCAAATGCATAAAACCAATATGCAAAAACAGGCTGGTCACCAATCGCCACGGGGCTTCACCCAGCGAAAAGGGTAAAAAATTGGCACCCCAAGCAATTAACGATTGATTAGTGGGATTGGTCGGATTGACGCCAAACAATAGCTGTAATGCAAACACCCCAATACAAATTACCACCAGCGCCAACGTGATAGGGTAGTGTTGTAAAGCTTGTTGGATTGGGGATTCAAATGCCATAGCGCGCCTTATGTAAACCAATTTAAGCCAAAATTTCAAAGCAAAAAGCCTGTATAAAATCATTATTATCAATTCACAAACCGCAATTATAGTATGAAATGGTAACAATGTTTTGCAAATCCGTCGCGGTAACCGAGAAAATGATAAGCTAAGCGGGAGGCATTCTTTCCAAATTTTTAGCATCATAAATACAAATCATAGATAAAAATTATAGATACAAAAGGCTTTATGATAAAACGCCAACCCAAACCGCTTGTCATTCTCATTCATGGCTTGCACATGCATGCATGGGCGATGCGACCGCTTGCCAAAAAACTCAGCAAACTCGGCTACGAGTGTCATAGGTTTGGGTATTTTAGCGTCGCGCATAATCTTGCCAATCATAGCCGCCGTTTGCACCGCTGGCTGACCAAACATGAAAAAGCGGATGTGCCAATTTATTTGGTCGGTCATAGTCTTGGCGGGCTGGTTATTCGAGACTTTTTGCAGCGCTATCCACAGTGGCAGATTACTCGCTGTGTGACACTTGGGACGCCGCATAATGGCAGCATCAGTGCCAATAATATCGTCAAAATCCTGCCCAAATTCGTCGGTCGCTCGTATCTGCAGGGGCTAGATGGCAATGCGCCTGCACTCAAAGATGAAGTACAGCTAGGTAGTATTGCGGGGGTTCGTTCGGTGGGGCTTGGCAAAGTGGTATTGCCTCGTAACCGTCAACTTGCCAAGATTGAGCCGCATCTCCAGCCCAATGACGGCACGGTATTTGTGCATGAAACCAAGCTTGCCGCTGCCAAAGACCATATCATTGTCAATGCGTCCCATACTGGACTCCTGATAAATGATGAAGTGGCGATGCAAATCCATCACTTTTTGCAACAAGGGTATTTTTTGCATACAAAAAATTGTTGAGACAAACTAGGGTTAAAAAACTATTCGTTCAAAGTTTTTTTAAGAATTACGTTGGGGCAAAATGCTATAATCATCCAAAGTTTTTTAGGCGCTCTATTGAGCGATGATGTATTTAGCCAGAATCCATCTAGCGATGGTGAGGCAAAGCTGTTGAAGAAGGTTAAGCTGTGTTGAAAGCAAGTGATGGGATGGGTTGTATGATAGGTCATAAGGTGCGTACCAATGTCAATGCGCAGTCATCAGCCATCAGCGCTTTGTTAATTGCCTCGTTGAGTATATCGGGTGCGACCTTAACTGCGTGTAGCCCGTCATCGACGCCGCCATCCACAACGTCACAATCGGCTTCGACCACCGCTTCGACCGCTAATGGCAATAATGCCAGTAATACCAATGCGACACCAAATGCAAGTATTGCGAGTGCGGCTGCTGCAGTGCCCAATCAACTCACGATTTACACCTCCATTGACAAAGCAGCGCTTGAGCCGTTATTAACTAGTTATGCTAGGCAAATCAATGTGCCGATTCATATCGTGCAAGATGAACCAATGTCAATTTTGGCACGGTTAAAAGCAGAAGGTGCCAATAGCCCTGCGGATGTGATTTTGACTGAAGATGCGGGTATTTTTAGTACCGCAGCCGAAGAAGGCTTGTTACAACCCTTTAATGCCGAAAAAGCAGTGGCGCATGTCCCAGAGCGTTACCGTGATCCTGATGGCAATTGGATTGCGTTATCTAGCTACGCACGTACCGCAGTGTATGATAGTCGTGTACTCCATACCAATGATATCTCAAGCTATGCCGACTTGTCTAAATTAAAATGGTCACAAAAACTGTGCCTAAGCCAAGGCAAATACATCCCTAATCAATCACTGGTGGTCAATCTCATCAATAATCTGGGTGATAAACGCACCCAAGAAGTGATGCAAGGCTGGCTTGCCAATCTAAGCATGCCCGTGCTGCTTGATGACAGTGAAGTGCTAAAGGCCATAGAAAGCGGTAAATGCCAAATCGGTCTGGTCAACAGCAACCACTACGGACGCTATCTGCAAGCGCACCCAGATACCCCGATTAAAATCAAATGGATCAATAAGGGCTACGGCGGCGTCAGTACCAACATCACAGGGGTTGCCATTGCGCATGCTGCCAAGCATACCGAGTTGGCGCTGGGGCTGATTGAATGGTTGGCTGCCAAAGATCAGCAATCGCTGTATGCCAGTTTAAGCAATACCTTTCCGATTGACCCTAATGCCGAAGCCTCAGTATTACTCAAGTCTTGGGGGGATATCGAAGTCAGCCCGATACCTGTAAGATTTTATGGCGAAAGACAAGCGCTGGCAGTCGATTCCATGCAGCAAGCGGGTTATTACTAATTAGCTTTACTCACCAAAAAATGCAAATAACGCCCTAGCCATTTATATGGGTCTTGCCCGCTATAGGCGACTTCCATCTCAATTACCGCTTGTGGATTGGTATGCCCACCACGCTTGAGCGGTGAGTAATCATGAAACACCCGTAACCCTGAGGTATGCAAGATTTGGTAATGATGGTCATTAATCCATGCAATCACCTCATCTTTTGCCACCGGGTGATTGGGCGTCAAACTGCCATTATCGGCTTTAAAATCTTTGTTATGTAGTAGATTAAAATTGCCCATCACCAAGTTACGATACACAAAGCTGGCAGGGTTATAAAAACACAGCGATAGCACCCCTTTTTCAGCCCCATCATCGACAAGCCACCGATCAAAAAAATCCATAATTAGTTTGGGCTCAGCCAACCACTCAAGCACCGCATGGCACAGGATTAAATCGTATTTGCCCGTTAATTTATCATCCAATTGCTGATAAGGACAGGTATGCCAGGTGATATTTTGTGCCGCCTCGCCTGCGTTTTGTTTGGCAATCTCAAGCATATTGGCGGAGATGTCATTGATGGTGACGTCATGCCCGTCTTTGGCAAGTTCAATACTGATTTGCGCCAAGCCTGCACCAACATCCAATACGCGAAGCGGTCGGGTGTGTGTCTGTTGCCAGGACTTTACCCAGCCAAAAATATCATGGCGCAGCACCGCTAGGCGGATTTCACCTTTTAAACCGCCGTATATTTTTTTTTCAAAATGCGCGCTGATGTCATCAAAATTGCGGTCTTGGTTCATCATACAAGATTTTTCAATCCGCGCTGTTTTTCGCGTTGATAATCACGCTCTTTTAAAGTGGCGCGTTTATCGTGCAGTTTTTTACCCTTAGCAAGGGCTATTTCGCATTTGACGCGTCCATGACTCCAGTACACTTTGAGCGCCACACAGGTATGACCTTTTTGGTTGACCATCCCAAAGAGCTTATCAATCTCGCGGCGGTGTAGTAGCAGCTTACGGGTGCGAAGGGGGTCAGCGACAATGTGAGTCGATGCCGATAACAGCGGCTGAATGTGCGCGCCAAACAAAAAGGCTTCACCATCTCTAAAAATCACATAGCTTTCGGTGATACGCATTTTACCCGCACGGATGGATTTGACTTCCCAGCCGAGTAGCTCAAGCCCCGCTTCAAAGCTTTCTTCAATAAAATACTCGTGACGCGCTTTTTTGTTGCTAGCAATCAGGCTAGGCATTTTTGGTTTTTTAGTCATTTAGGTTTCCTTGCTGCAACATCGCGGACGTACCCAATGCTGCACAGCGTGTGTTAATCATCTTATTGTAATAATCTTATTACAACAATTGGGTTGCCATAAATCAGTATGACAAGCCGTTTAATATGGCGATAAATCCCAATAAATCAATTCATAGATTTCGATTATTAAATTTAAGTTTTTGATTGCTAGGCGTTACCCTAATTTTTCATTAAGCTTTGGGTAAAATGCTGCAAAGCTGTCATGATAACACGCTAAACACAAATTGATAGTGAGATTTGATTGTTAATTGGGGTCAAATTTTGCTAGGATTAGCAACAAACTAGCAATCTTTGTTTTAGCCGTATTGTTAGCGCCAAATAGCGCCTTATTTATCATAAAGAGACAGCCATGTCAGCAGCCAGCCAGCCACTTGCCACCCCTTATACTAAAATTATCTATCCGGGTACATTTGACCCGATTACCAAAGGGCACCTTGATTTGATTAAACGCGCTTGCCGCCTGTTTGATGAGGTGATTGTCGCGGTGGCGATTGGGCATCATAAAAAACCGCTATTTACTTTAGAGGAACGGATTGGATTGGTAGAAAAAGCCTGTCATGATAAAGGCTTGAGCAATATATCTGTGATTGGCTTTGATGGGTTGTTGGTGGATTTGGCAAAGAATCAACAAGCCACAGGTGTACTGCGTGGATTGCGGGCGATGTCAGATTTTGAGTATGAATTTCAGCTTGCCAATCTCAATCGTGAACTAGACCCAAACTTTGAAGCGGTGTTTTTGACGCCATCGCAGCAATATTCTTTTATCTCCTCAACGCTGGTGCGCGAAATTGGCAAATTAGACGGTGATGTGAGTAAATTTGTACCGCCGTGTGTCGAAGAAGCATTTGAACGAAAAAAACAACAGGGTTGGTAAGTCGTGGTAAAATAAACGTTTCTTGGTAAATGTTTTAAAAGCTATGGCATTAATAATCACTGATGAATGTATCAACTGCGATGTCTGCGAGCCCCTTTGCCCCAACGATGCGATTTATGTGGGCGAGTTGATTTATGAGATTGACCCTGCGCTGTGCACCGAGTGTGTCGGTCATTTTGATGAGCCGCAGTGTTCGCTGTTTTGTCCTGTACCTGATTGTATCCCAAAAGATCCCAACTATCTAGAGACGCCAGCGCAGTTGCTGCTCAAATTTGAGCGCATCACCCAAACTAAAACCAGTCAATAAATTTTCACAACTGCTATTTTCACAGCGTCGATTTTTAACAACGCTATTGTAGATAAGGAATGTCTATGCCCGCCAATAAAGCAGAACTGAGTGCTTTTCTGAAGCAATCTTTCCCCCAAGCCAACTGCCATATCGAATCGGTTGGTAACGGTCAAGCCATTGTATCCCATCCTATCGGTGATGATGAATTACGACCGGGTGGCACGGTATCAGGGCCTGTGATGATGAAAGTGGCCGATGTGGCGCTATATGTGGCTATTTTGGGTGAAATCGGTATCGTGCCATTGGCAGTGACTACCAATCTTAACGTGTCTTTTCTGCGAAAACCCTCTGCACAAGCCAACCTTATCGCCAAATGCCAGCTTATCAAAGTCGGGCGCACGCTTGCGGTAGGCGATGTATTGATTTATTCAGAAGGTGATGACAGACCTGTGGCGCATGCAGTCGGTACGTATGCGTTGCCTGCTGACCGTGACTAAATAGATAAAGCCTGTTATAATGCTTGCCTTGGCAGACCAGACGAACGCTGCTTGCCCCTGTTTACAGTGGGTAAGGGGAGGAAAGTCCGGGCTACACAGGGCAGAGTGCCAGCTAACGGCTGGGGGGCGTAAGCCTACGACAAGTGCAGCAGAGAGTAGACCGCCTTAGCAATAAGGTAAGGGTGAAAGGGTGGGGTAAGAGCCCACCGCATGACTGGTAACAGTTCATGGCAAGGTAAACTCCACTCGTAGCAAGACCAAATAGGTGTCCGTATGGCGTTGCCCGCGTTGGACACGGGTAGGTTGCTTGAGCGTATTGGTAACGATACGCCTAGATGAATGTTCGTCCTAGACAGAACCCGGCTTATCGGTTTGCCATGCTTATTTTAATCAACCTATTGTTATCAATAGGTTTTTTATTTTTGTGGATGACAATAATACCGTTTTAACTTCCTGATTATCATAAAGCGTGATAGCTAACTTAATCTCCCGATTTAGTAGATTTGAGATTAGCCACTAACCTTGAAACGGCAGGGTGAAATTTCGGATACGCATAAAGCGTTTACTAAACAGTGATTTGATAGGTTTTTGCGGCGTGATGTAAGTGATTCTTTGCTCTGACATGATATCAATCAGCTTAACGACTTCTTGCATGTCCCAACTATACACATCAAATGATTCTATAAAAGCATGGTGTTTAAATGCATAGGAATGCTTGGATAAATCAAAACAACCCATAAACCAGTTGTCAAATATGGTATTTGAAATATAGCCTTGACCAATGAGTTTGATATGGGTGTGGCGATCATCTTGTTTTAACGCATGAAGTAAGTTTGCACACGCTAACTCATCGCCTTCATAATACTGAAAAAATTTACCCGCATCGTACAGCAAAAAACCAGTGATACCAGAGCTGGTATTGTTTTTGATAGATTGGTTCAGAATTTGGGTAAACGTATGTTGATTCAACGCCGCAGTCAGCGTTATCTCACTACAATAAGCCATAAAATATTTTTGTGACATCCCAACAGTCCTTGGTAAGTGGTACGTAAATATGAATTCCAAATAATTGCTATTATCTGCTACAGCCGCTTGCAACATTATATAAATTTGCAAATTAAAATAGTCATGATAGTCAATATTAGAAAAAATACCAATTACATTTGTGTTGTAATTCTAAAATCTATCCTATATTTGACCCATATTGTGAGCGAAAAAAAACCGCCTCAATCAGCGGCTTATTAACCCAAAAGCAACCCAAAAACATAAGTAACGCAAAAGTTACTTCAAGGATGGCGGCTGATGAGAGTACCAACGCCTTTATCGGTAAAGACCTCTAGCAAGGTCGCATGCGGGACACGACCATCGACAATCACCGCACTTTTTACCCCGTTTTTTACCGCTTCTAGCGCATAGCTGATTTTTGGAATCATGCCGCCAGAGATAGTGCCATCGGCAATCATCTCATCCACCTTGCTAGGGGTAAGTCCAGTGGCAACATTGCCTTCTTTATCAAGCACCCCTTTGATGTTGGTGAGTAAAATCAGTTTTTCCGCGAGCATGAACTCAGCGACTTTCCCCGCCACCACATCGGCATTGATATTGTAAGTATTGCCTTCATCATCCACGCCAAGCGGTGCGATGACAGGAATAAAGTTAGAGGCAATCATCAAATCAATCACATCACGATTGATGCTGACCACATCACCTACAAATCCCAAGTCAATTTGTTGTTGGTTGCCTTGTTCGTCCGTTTTGCTCATGGGTAATTTTTTAGCGCGAATGAGACTGGCATCTTTACCCGTTAAGCCAATAGCACGACCACCGTGTTTGTTGATGAGATTGACGATAGATTTATTGACGCTACCACCAAGTACCATTTCCACTACATCCATGGTGGCTTTGTCGGTCACTCGCATGCCATCAATACGGTCAGAGCTGCGCCCCAATTCTCTAAGCAAGTTATCGACTTGTGGACCGCCGCCATGGACGACCACAGGATGAATGCCTACGGTTTTTAACATGACGATATCTCTGGCAAAAGAACTTTCTAATATCGGATCAGTCATGGCATTGCCGCCGTATTTGACTACCATTACTTTACCTTCAAAACGTTGGATGTAGGGTAGTGCTTCAGTCAATACGTCAGCGGTATGCATGGCTTGCTCAAGATCTAATGCCATTTCAAATCCTTATATAATTTTGCTAGAGACGTTTTTTAAAATGCGATTTTACAAGCGGTGTTTATACAGGCTGAATTTGTGCGACTTGTTCGGCAAGATTGTCATCAATCGTACGACATAAGTCAACAAAAATAGATTGAATATGCCGCAGCTCAGCGACGTCATTGGCAGAAAAACGCACGGTCAAAAAACTGCCCGTATTTGACTTGCGTAAAATACCAAATCCCTCCGCAAAATCCAAGCGTAACCCATCAATCGTATTGACATTTTTGACCGCAAATGAGGATTTTAATCGTTTAAACGGCTTTTTCCCCAGTGCCGTGATACGGGCAATAACGGTTTGACCATAATGGTTATCCGCAATAGGTAGGTACATATCCGCCGTACTAATGCAAGTGGGCAAACTCGCTAGGATATCGTTAAGGCTGATAGGTTGATGGCTCAGCCAATTGAGCAAGCGGGCAGCCGCATACATGGCATCGTCATGCAGCACAAAATAACCATCGTTAAAAATAAAATGACCTGATAATTCACCTGCAAAAATCGCGTTGTCTGATTTGTTTTGTAGCGACTTTCGCATCAAGCTACTGCCAGTTTTGGTCATCATCGGGGCGGCGCCATGCGAAGCGATGAGATTGGGTACATGATGCGAGCATTTGACATCAAAAATGACTTTTTTAGCAATTGATGTGTCCACACTGGGCAATTCTTCAATGGCAATGCGAGAGAGTAGATAAAGCAAATTGTCAGGGCTAATCATCTGACCCTGTGCATCAATTACCATCACCCGATCGCCATCACCATCAAACGCCAAGCCGATATCTGAGCCTGTAGCTTTGACTGTTTGAGCTAACTGCGTCAAGCGATTGGATTGCGTTGGGTCTGGGTTGCCTTGGGGAAAATTGCCATCGGGGGAGGCGTTTAGCATGATGCAACGATAGCCAAGCTGGCTAAATAAAGTTTGGGCAAAGTCACTGGTCGCACCATGCATACAGTCGATGACAATTTGCTGAGGTGCATGAAAATAGGTAGTTTGAGTGAGTTTAGCTTGATTGATGTGAGTAAAAGCCTGCTCGATAGCCTGGATATAAGTTGCAAAAAAATCCTTGGGCGTTGTATAAGTAGTTTGCCTGATGGCATCAATAAGCCTGTCATCAGGTACCATGGCTTTGTAGCCAATTAAAGCCTCATAAAGCTGCTGCACATCATCACCGCTCGGCGACTCATGATTGATGAGCCATTTAATGCCATTGATATGCTTTTGCGAATGACTGGCGGTGACCATCAGCCCATTACCGGAAAATTGCTGTGCCATAAATGCCATCATCGGTGTGGTTGTCAGTCCCAACCACTGCACTACTAGACCTGCTTGCTGGCAAGCATAGGCGATATATTTGGCAATTTCTTGGCTTTGGTGGCGAGCATCATAACCGATGATAACCGTCGGTTTGGGCGCCGCTAACGTTGGCGTTGTTGCTGTCGTTTGGTGAGCATACACAAAAACCTCGGCAAATGCCCTTGCCAATGACCAGACAAAATCATCGGTAAATAAGGTGACATCACCACGAATATCGTAAGATTTAAAAAGGGATTTTTGCGGAAAAAAAGGATGAATAAACAGAGTATTCATAAAAAAAACATCTAATTGATTTTACACTACCAAAATCATAGCATTGAAATTTGGCAAAATAATTAAATACTCTGTTATAAATTGTTAAAAAAAAATGAGAGAACGGTAACAATTAATGGGTTCCCGTTGAGCCAAAACCGCCTTCACCGCGTACACTGATATCAGAAAACTCCGCTACAATCTCAAAGGTCGGACGTGCAATCGGCACCACCAAGTACTGCGCCATTTTTTCACCAGGTTGTAAGACATAATCGGTTTGACTACGGTTCCAGATAGAGACCATTAATTCGCCTTGGTAATCCGCATCAATCACGCCCGTCAAATTACCGAGGACGATACCATGCTTATGCCCTAGTCCTGAGCGCGGCATGACAAAACCGACATAATCAGGGTCTTGAATATAGATGGCGAGTCCTGTACCAATCAACTGACTTTCACCAGCTTTTATGCTGATAGGCTCATCGATACAAGCACGTAAATCTATGCCCGCCGAGCCGTCTGTTGCCCGATGAGGTAGGGGAAATTTATCATCATTACCAATTTTGGGGTTTAAAATCTTGACTTGTACTTGCTTCATGCTCACCAACTTATCTTAAATTTATAAAAAGATGTATAAAAACCACTCTATTATAAACCTAATTGGCACCATATTGAGCGAATACCAAAGTAAGTTTTCTTAACCAAAAAGAAGAAACCAAAAAAAGAGTAGCGATAAGCTACTCTTTTGTATTGATATCCAGTATTCATCTATTAATTCAATTAGCAATTCAATTAGAATTTATAGTGAGCACCGACAGTGACTAAGTCTGTATCAACTGAAACATTATTTGTTACGTCAACTGAAGGCAGACGCGTATATTCAGCTTCTACAGACGCATTTGGCGAAAGGTTGTAACCTAAACCGACACCACCTGCAAGACCTGACTCGTCATATTTATCATCACCAAAATCAACTTGGGTTTGCGCAATACCTAATTTACCTTTGGCATAAACATTCGATGTTGGGAATTGGTATTTATAAGTACCATATAAACCTGCCGTGTTAGTGCTAATTTCACCTACTTTCGTACCGCTAACTTTTAGATCTTCTTCTGAAGAATCTACATATTCAACTTCTGCACCAAAATTAGGAGTAAAATTATAACCTGCATACACACCATAAGCCGTTTGGTTGTCAGTATCAAGACGGTCAACATCAGTATTAAATTGACCCGCTTTGACACCGACATAAGGTTGACCGGTGTAGCCAACAGTATTGGTTTGATAAAGAGCAGCGTTTGCACCTGCAGTGACAACTGTACCTGCAATTAAAGCTAAAAGGGTTTTATTTAAAGTTTTCATCGTCTTCTCCTTTAGAAGTTTTTTGAAAAGCATCATAACAAGCCATGTAAAATTATTAGTTAAGTTAATTTGAATCTTTGGAATTCAAATATTGCCCTGCTTGTTTTGTTAAAGCCATCATAGCAAAATAAATTTAGATTACTGTCTGTGTTTAACAGGTCGGACGTTAAGTTATGAAATGAAATTTGCCAAAAAGGTAACTAAGCTACTTATTTGAAATTTTTTGTTACATCTCCTATCAAATACCTGTTTTTTAGGAAATATTTAGTTACATTTACTTGGATGCTTGGGTCAAATATTTGTCATACGGGCTGTTTTTGCATAAAAAAAGGACTTAAAGTCACCTTTTTTGCCCTTTCCTCTACGCCCTTTCTTTTATGCCGTTTTTTTATCAATTAATTATTTGGCGGCTTTGCTTTTGAGTAACGCTTGAATATTGGCCAAATAATCATCTGCGGTTTTCTTGGGTTGATGCGCTGCCGCTGATTTTTTCATGCCAGGGGCATCGATATGTTCTGCCGGCAGTTCGTCGATAAATCGGCTAGGGGTGGTGGTTTTCATTTGCCCGCCTGCACGGCGCTGTGCAGCCATCGTCATGGTCAGCTCTTTACGGGCACGGGTAATCCCCACGTACATCAAACGTCGTTCTTCCTCGATGGATTCAGCAATAATGGAGTTTTTATGCGGTAATAACTCTTCTTCAAGTCCCATAATATAGACATAATCAAACTCAAGCCCTTTAGCGGCGTGTAGCGTCATCAGATTGACTTTATTGGTATTTTCCTCTTCCTGTTGCTGCTCTAGCATATCGAGTAACACAAGCTTACGAATGACTGCATCAATGGTGCGATCATCGTCATCATCCGCGCGGTTAATCAGGTTTTGGATACTGGCGTAAAGCGTCTCGATATTATCAATACGAATTTTTTCTTGCTGTGGGGTTTTTGCTTCGCTTCGTACCAAATCAATATAGCCAGTTTCATCAATCATTTGCTTAACCAGCGGCACAGGGTCGGGATGCTGGTATAGCTCTTGGGTATAACGCTCAATAAAATCAGCAAATTCTTTAAGCTCACCACTGGCTTTTTTGGGTAACACATGCGTCAGTCCACTATGACCACTAGCCATCAAGAGCGAGACTTGGTGTTCTTGGGCAAATAGTCCGAGCTTTTCAAGACTGGCAGGTCCAAGCCCACGTTTTGGGGTATTGATAATGCGTAAAAAGGCACTGTCGTCTTCAGGATTTAGAATCAAGCGCAAATAGCTCATGATGTCTTTGATTTCACTACGGGCAAAGAACGACGTGCCGCCCGATAACTTATAAGGAATTTGCAGCTGACGTAGCTGGGCTTCCAACATACGCGCTTGAAAGTTACTACGATACAGTACCGCATAATCTTGCCAGTCATTGGCATTGCGAAGTTTGTGAGTGATAATTTCTTTGGCAACGCGCTCTGCTTCATCATCATCGTTACGACAATTGATGATGCGAATCAGCTCGCCATGCCCTTTATCTGACCATAATTTTTTTTCAAATAAATGCTCATTATTGGTAATCACTGAGTTGGCAGCGTGCAAAATACGCGACGTAGAGCGATAGTTTTGCTCAAGCTTAACCACCTTTAATTTGGGAAAATCCTCTTGCAGCAGTGCCATGTTTTCAGGTTTTGCCCCACGCCATGCATAGATGGATTGGTCATCATCACCCACCACCGTAAAACGCGGCTGCACGCCAACGAGCAGTTTAATCAATTCATATTGCGCGGTATTGGTGTCTTGGTATTCATCTACCAATAGATAGCGTATCCGATTTTGCCATTTGTCACGTACTTGGCTATTTTCTTGCAACAGCCGTGTCGGCATTACAATTAAGTCATCAAAATCCACCGCATTGTAGGCACGTAGGTTACGCTCGTAGAGTTGATACAGCGTTGCAAATAGCATATCTTCAGGGTCGGTCAGCGTATCCGCTGCTTTTTCAGGCGGGATGAGATCGTTTTTCCAATCCGAAATCATTTTGATAGCTTTACCAACCAATTCACGGCTCTCGGCACCGCTCATGTTGTCACGTACCATCAAATCCATCAACAGCCGCTTGCTATCTTCGGCGTCCATGATGGAAAAATTGCCTTTAAGCGGCGTATGCAATAACTCGTAACGTAAAAACTGCAAGCCAAATTGGTGAAACGTCGAGACAGTTAAGCCTTTGGTTTTATCACTTGGCAATAATTTTTGCACACGGGCTTTCATCTCGCGAGCCGCTTTGTTGGTAAAGGTGACCGCAGTGATACGCTCAGCTGGCATTTGGCATTCTTCAATCAGATAAGCGATTTTACGGGTAATCACTGATGTCTTACCCGAACCTGCACCTGCCAGTACCAGCAAGGGTCCAGAGACATATTGCATGGCTTCTTGTTGGCGAGGGTTTAATTGGCTCATAGTCGCTTCCACCGTTAATAAAAGTTGCTCAGTAAAAAATGGACAATCGACTATTATAGTCTAAAGCGCAAAAGATAAGGGCATAGTTGACGGTAAAATTTTAAGAATTAATCCGTGCAATAATCCATAAGCCGGTGGTCATCAATGACTGCCATAAAAAAAAGATGCGGCATCGCATCTTCTATTAATTGAATTGATAACAATATATTAATTATGGGTAGACAATACCACCTGTTGGCTTGGCTGATTTAAGGTACTAACAACCGCATCAGTCGGACTTATCGATGGCTGGCTATCTGTTGTCAAATCGCTTGACAGTTTAAAGCTGAGTGCCAAAAATGACATCATAGCCACTGCCATCATGGCGTTTTTAATTGGGCTATTAGAAATCGAACTATTAGAAATTGGTTCATTACTCATCATCTTATCCTCGATTAATCAGCTAGCAGATACCACTCTCGTCTTTTATTTGTTATTAACCCCATTATCTGCTTATTTTTTTCAAAAATATAATGCCAAAAAGTAATCAATTATTACAAAACGCTAAAAGTGACGCCAAAAAAGGCTCGTCCAAAATTAGTAAGCCAAAATTAGTAAGCTTAGCCAATAGGGGTAAATAAAAGTGTATATTGTTGCTTTACCTTATTGTGCATGAAATTGAGGGATAAACTAAGTTTCTATTTAGTAAATAAATGGGTAAAAAAATAATTAAAGTTAACAGATTTGTTAGTGTCTATGACATTAAGTAACTTTTTATCACGCTTGTTAGCGCGCTCGATGCTTTTAAGTTAATAAATGTAACATAAAAAAAAGCGACACGGATTGATAAGCCAGTGTCGCCTTTAGTTTTAATCAAACTTTAGAACGTTATTGATTGAGCTGCTTGGCGGCTGTCATTGCAAAATAAGTTAAGATACCGTCGGCACCTGCACGGCGAAACCCTAACAGCGATTCCAAAATAACGTCCTCGCTTAACCAGCCGTTTTGTATCGCTGCCATGTGCATGGCATATTCACCTGATACTTGATACGCATAAGTCGGTACGCCAAACGTGTCTTTGACCTCGCGTACCAAATCAAGGTAAGGTTGACCTGGTTTTACCATGACCATGTCCGCGCCTTCTTGGATGTCGAGGGCGACTTCATGCAGGGCTTCGGCGCGATTACCAAAATCCATTTGGTATTGTTTTTTGTGTCCGCCTTTAAGGTTGCCTGCGCTGCCAACGGCATCACGAAACGGTCCATAATAAGCAGATGCGTATTTGGCAGAATACGCCATAATGGCGGTATTAATGAAATTTTCTCCATCCAATGCTTGGCGTAGCGCGGCAATACGCCCATCCATCATATCGCTTGGTGAGATGATGTCTGCGCCTGCCCGGGCGTGGCTCAGGGCTTGTTTGGCGAGGATGTCAACGGTGATGTCATTGAGCACGTAGCCATTGTCATCGACAATACCGTCTTGACCATGACTGGTATAGGGGTCGAGTGCCACATCAGTCATCACCACCATCTCTGGCACAGCATCTTTAATCGCTTTGATAGCAGTGCAGGCAAGACCGTTCTCATCATAGGCGTGTTCAGCCTGTAGCGATTTAAGGCTTGGGCTAATGACAGGGAATAAATCAATGGTGGTGACGCCTAGACTGAGTAATTGCTTGGCATACTCAATCAGCAAGTCTACGCTCAAACGCTCAACGCCTGGCATGCTTGCCACAGCTTGGCGCTGCTGTTTATCCTCAATGACAAACACGGGCGCAATCAGATGCTTGGGTTCAATGCTGGTTTCTTGCACCATGGCGCGGATATTATCGTTGTAACGTAGGCGACGTAAGCGAGTATTGGGGAATGAACGGTTAAAAATATAACTCATGAAGACCTCTGGTTCTCGAGTGAAGCTTATTATCAAATAACGTTATCAAGTAACGCAGAAATTGTATAAGGCTAAATAAGCAAAATTTGCTAGAATGATAATTTTTTAAAAAGCTATCTTACCACAATCTACTTACGCATGGAGGGCACCGTGAGTTTAAACCCTGTAAATGCCAATCAATTAGCCGCTCAGTCATCGACTGACAGCACTAATATGACTGACACGATGTCTAAAGAAAATGACGAGCATTCTGATTTGGCAAACGAGTCGCAACTGCAGCTCAATGAAGACAGTGAGCATCACGCCATCAGCAAACCTAGTATTGATGTGCTAGGGCAGCAGCTCGCTAACATCATGTCGCAAAGCCCGTTTGTGGCGCATACCTTTACTACCTATCATTATGAAGATGGCAAAGTATATGGTAAGGTCAAGTCCAATCCCGCCCTCATCGGCAATCCAAATTTTGAGATTTTGCATGGCGGTATGACGGCGACGCTATTAGATACCATAGGCGGGCTTGAAGGGATGCTTGAAATCTATCGTCGTGACCAAGGCACATTTGAAGAGCAGACCAAAAAAATCAAACGCATGGCAACCGTCGATTTGCGTGTTGATTATCTAGCCCCTGGGCGCGGTCATGAGTTTATGGTCACAGCCGAAGTAATTCGTATGGGACGAAAAGGCTGCACCACGCGGATGATGTTGGTCAATGATGAAGGAAAACTCATCGCGCATGGCATCGCCAGTTATGCGTTTTAAAGCAGCCATTCATAGTAAAAAACCCATAAAAAACCCACAGTAATGTGGGTTTTTTACTATAACAGCTTATGGCTAATCTAATGCACTAGATCTAATGAGCTAGCTCTAATGTATTAGGGTTGAACGGTGGTTGTAGTGGTGGTTTTAGTAGTCACTTGGCTAGGTTAATGGGCTACATCAGTAATTTTTTGCTGGGCATTATTGGCAACCTGTGACAACTTGGTGCTGAAATTTGTATGTTTTTCTATGGGTGTTTCGAGTGGTACATCGCGACTCACGCCGCCACCTAAAACTTGGTATAGCTGGATTTGACTGAGCAATTGCGACTGCTTGGTATTTAGGATATTTTGTTGGCTACTGTAAATCGAACGCTGTGCATCTAATACGCCCAAATAATTGTCCAGACCTGCCTTGAAGCGCGCTTGAACAATTTGATAGTATTTTTGGTTGGCAGCAAGCGACTGGTTGTACGCGGTCAACTGCTGATTTAACGTTGCGCGATTGGCAAATACGTCATTGACTTCTTTAAAAGCGGTTTGAATCGCTTTTTCATAAGTATTTAGCGCTTGTTGTTGCTCGATTTCACTCACTTGGTAGTTGGCCTTACGTAGACCTGCATCAAAAATCGGCAAGCTCACACTCGGTCCAAAACCCCAGCTAAATGCGCCTGTTTTAAACAAATCGCCTAAGCTTGAACTGGCAGCACCCACATTGCCCGATAGGCTAATGATTGGATAAAACGCCGCGCGCGCGGCGTTAATATTTGCCCCTGCGGCTTTTAAGTTATATTCCGCTTGACGCAAATCAGGACGATACAATAACAAATCACTGGGTAAGCCCGTGCCAAAAATACGATTATTGGTGATGCTACTAATGCCCGCTGCAGGTAGTAGGCTATTATCCACCGGGGCGCCTACTAGGTAGCGTAGGGCATTTTGGTTGGTCAACAAATTGGTTTGTGCTTGGGCGATAGACACTTTGGCGGCTTCAACCGCCGCTTGGGCTTGTACGCTAGTTAGCTGCGAATCAAGACCTGCTTTAAAACGCAGCTGGTTAATGCGAAGTGAATCCTGGCGCGTGGCTAAGGTTTGTTTGGCAAGTTGCAGTTGTGCCAGACTATAGCTGTACGCCACATAGCTTTGCGCAATGTTACTAATCAAGCTAATTTGCGCGGCATCTTTGGCAGCAGTGGTGGCAAGATAATTTTGTAAGGCGGCATCTTTGAGGCTCGCAATACGTCCCCAAAAGTCAAACTCGTAGCTTGACATTGCCAGACCGACATTGTAAGTACTACTAGGATTCGCATCTCTTGAATTTGTTGCACCGTAAGAATATGAGCCAGAACTATTGATAGTGGGCACATCGGCGATGTCTTGGATTTGATACTGCGCGCGGGCTTTTTGAATCGCTAAAATCGTGGCACTGATGTCTTTGTTATTGTCTAACCCCAATTGAATCAGTTGTTTTAGCTTGGCATCACTATAAAAATCCTGCCAACGCTGAGACGCGATGCTCGGCTGATTGGTGCCGCTGACGGTCTGACTGTCATAGGTCTCATAAGGCTGATTAATTGCGATATGCGGCTGCGCCACGACAGGCTCAGTTTTGGCTTTTGGAATGGTCTGACAAGCGGTGAGCGATAGTAGGGTGGCTACTATAGCGGTCAGGGGCACTAGGCGAAAGGTAGAATCCATATAACTTACCTGTATAAACATAATGTGTTTGTTATTGTAAAAGATTAAATGGGTAAAATGTTTACCCATTTATGTCTTATTGATGGTTGGATTGTGAACTGTCCTCAGGCTTATAGATGCTCACCTGTGGGGACTGTGTGACAGCGACAGGTTCAGCAGGATTAGGTGAGTAGGGTGATACGGGTTGTAAGTCACCATCATTACCATCATTGGGGTCATGCGGTTTTTTACCTTTAATCAGTGAACGTACCCACACATAGAACACTGGGATAAAGAACACCCCTAGGATAGTTGCACTGACCACGCCGCCTAACACACTTGTACCAATCGCATTTTGGCTACCTGAGCCTGCGCCCGTTGCCAAGAATAAGGGTACCACACCAATACCAAACGCCAATGATGTCATGATAATCGGGCGTAAGCGTTGGCGAGCAGCGACCGTAACCGAGTCATATAGATTATGTCCCAAATCTTGTCGTTCTTTGGCAAATTCAATAATCAAAATCGCATTTTTGGCTGATAAACCGACAACGGTCAGTAGACCCACTTGCAGATAAATATCGTTTGAAAGCCCGCGTAAACCGGTAAACAGCGCAGCACCTAATACCCCAAGTGGCACAACAAGCAGCACTGCAAAGGGAATTGACCAGCTTTCATACAGCGCAGCTAAACATAAGAACACCACGAAAATCGAAATCGCGTACAGCATAGGTGCTTGGGCGCCCGATTTTTTCTCTTCTAATGATAAACCTGTCCATTCATAACTGATGCCTTTTGGCAGTTTGGCAATCATTTGTTCCATCGCAGTCATCGCTTGACCGGTACTAAGTCCTGGCGCTGCGTTGCCTTGCAAGTTCATCGATGACAAGCTGTTATAACGCGTTAGCGTAGGTGAACCATACTGCCATTCACCGGTAGCAAATGAGCTAAACGGAATCATCTGATTATCACTGTTGCGTACATACCACTTGTTGATGTCCTCGGGGGTGGTACGGCTCTCAGCTTCACCTTGCATATACACTTTTTTGATACGACCACGATCCATAAAGTCATTGACGTAGCTACTACCCCAAGCGGTACTAAGAACACTGTTAATCAGGCTCGGCGCGACACCCATCGCAGCAGCAGCATCATAATTGACGTTGACTTTATATTGGGGTGAATCTTCTTGTCCATTTGGACGCACGCCACTGACTTGTTTACTTTGCGCCGCCATGCCCAGTAGCATGTTACGGGCTTGCAGCAAGCCTTCGTGACCTAAGTTGCCGGAGTCTTGTAGCTGCAGATCAAAACCCGTTGCCGTACCCAAACCTTGAATAGCAGGCGGTGAAATGGCATATACTTGGGCTTCATTCACTTGGGTCATAAAATAACCCATGGCACGTTTGGCAATCGATTGCGCGGTATTTTCTTTACCAGGGCGCTCATCCCAATCTTTTAAGCGTACAAATGCCAATCCCATGTTTTGCCCTTGACCGGCAAAACTAAAGCCATTGACCGTAAATACAGACTGCACAAGGTCTTTTTCTTGGGTTTTATAATAGGCGTTGACCTTTTCGATAACCGCTTGCGTTTGATTTTGGGTACTACCGGCAGGCAGTTGCACCAATGTAAACAGCACACCTTGGTCTTCTTCGGGAATAAATGAACTTGGAATACGGGTAAATAAGAACACCAATGCCGCAATCACCAAGGCATAAGGAATCATATATAGCCAGCGCATTTTGATACTGCGACCCACAAAGCTTTCATAGCCTTTACTAAGACGCATAAACATACGGTTAAATGCGCCAAAGAAACCGGTCTGATGCCCGCTGTGTTTGTCATGGGCTTTAGTGCGTTTGAGGATAGTCACACATAGGGCAGGGGTGAAAATCAAGGCAACTAGGGCAGATAGTACCATGCTGCTGATAAGCGTCACTGAGAACTGTCGATAAATCACCCCAGTTGAGCCGCCAAAGAATGCCATCGGTAAAAATACCGCCGACAAAATCAAGGCAATACCAATCACCACTTTACTGATTTCGCGCATCGATTCACGGGTGGCTTCCAGTGGCGTCATGTCTGGATTTTCTTCCAGCAAACGCTCAACGTTTTCGACCACGACAATCGCGTCATCGACTAATAGACCGATGGATAACACCATGGCAAACAGCGTCAACACATTGATGCTATAGCCAAATGCGTACAAAATACCAAACGTACCCAGTATTACCACAGGTACTGCCAACGTAGGAATAATCGTTGCGCGCCAGCTTTGTAAAAACAAGAACATCACTAAGAATACCAGCGCAATCGCTTCAGCAAGTGTTCTGACTACTTCCTCAATCGACAAACGTACAAATGGCGTGGTGTCATAGGCAACTGAGGCTTTTAAGCCCGCAGGAAAATTAGGTTCAAGCTCTTTAAGTTTGGCTTCTACGGCATCACGTGTGCTTAAAGCATTGGCGCCAGATGACAGTGAGATACCGATACCTGCCGCATCTTCGCCATTGTAGCGGGCAATCTCGCTGTAGCTTTCACTACCAATTTCCACTTTGGCGACATCACCCAAGCGAATTTGCGCACCATCTGTATTACTTTTAAGCAAAATATTACGAAATTGCTCTGGGGTTTGTAAGTAACTTTGCACGGTCACTGTGGCATTAATGGCTTGACGGGCTTCGTCAGTGGGTGTTTGTCCTAGCTGACCGGCTGATACTTGCGCGTTTTGCGCTTGAATTGCGCTGGTGATATCCGAGGGTATTAAACCATAGGTACGAAGTTTTTCAGGGTCTAACCAAATACGCATGGCATACGCAGAGCCAAACACATTGACGTTACCTACACCCTCGACACGGCTGAGCTGGTCAACCACGTTGGAGTTGAGATAATCGGCAATATCGGCACGATCCATACTGCCATCTTCAGATGTCATCGCCAGTACCATCAAGAAGCCACTCGTGGACTTATTGACGTTGACCCCCATGCGCTGCACCATCTCTGGCAGCGAACTCATGGCAGATTGCAGTTTGTTTTGGACTTGGACTTGTGCCGTATCGGGATCTGTCCCGTTCTCAAAGGTCAAGGTAATTTGTGCAGCGCCACTGGATGATGAACTTGAGGACATATACATCAATCCATCAAGCCCTTTCATTTTTTGTTCAATCACCTGAGTGACGGAGTCTTCAATGGTTTGGGCAGCGGCACCTGGATAAGTTGCTGAGATACTAATGGTAGGTGGGGCAATACGTGGGTACTGCTCAATCGGTAATTTAAAAATTGCTAAGATACCCATCAGCATGATGAGCATGACAATCACCCAAGCAAAGATGGGTCTATCAATAAAAAAGCGTGACATGATATCTCCCGTGCTTATGGTTGCGCAGTTTTGGCGGTAGTTGAGCTATTTGTTACGGTCGTCTTGGTGGTCGTCGTGGTAGATGCATTGGTCGGTACCGCTGTTGAAGCTGATGTAGACGCCACATAAGGCATGGCTTTGACTTGCTGATCTGGTTTGACTTTGGCGCCGCCAACCATCACCACTTGCTCACCTTGTTTTAGACCGCTAGTGACAATCCATTGACCTTGGTGCGTGCCTTGAACCGTAACTGGGCGTAATTGGATTTTATTATTGGCGTCAACCACATACACGGTTGATTCACCTTTGGCTGTACGATTAATGGCACTTTGTGGTAATAATACGGCATTATTGATAATACCTTGAATCAACTGGGCATTCACCATCATCCCTGGCAACAGCACAAAGTTATCATTGCTAAATACCGCACGCAGATTGACCGTGCCTGTGGTACTATCCACTTTAGCTTCTTCAAAGCGAAGTTGCCCCACCATCGGGTAGGTTGAGCCATCGGCGAGCTTTAACTGAACCTGTGCGGTACGCGGTGTGCTAAGTTTACCAGCCGCAAATTGCTGACGAAGCGCCAATAACTCGGCGGCTGACTGACTGATATCGACATAAATTGGATTGAGCTGAGAAACAGTTACCATCTGCGTCGAGCCCGCAGTGGCAAGCGCACCGACATTGACATTTGAGCGACTGGTGATACCACTAATAGGCGCTTTAACCACAGTACGGCTCATGGTGAGCTGATTGCTATTCACTGATTGCTGTGCGCCGCGAGCCGCTGCTTGGGCGGCATCAATATTGGCTTGTGCCACCCCGACTTGCGCCTGCGCATTTTTAACCGCTGCTTGAGCGGTACGCACGGCGGTTGCCCCTTGGTCATATTCTTGACTTGAGATAGCCTCAGTACCACGTAGCTGTTTTAGACGGTTTAAATTGGTTTGAGCCAGCGCAAGTTCGGCTTGGCGGGTTTCTAGCACCGCTAAGGCATTATTATAGTTGGCTTTTGCGGTATTGACACTAGCAAGGCTTTGGTCAAGGCTTGCGCGACTACCGGCAAGTACACTGGTGTAGCTATCGGTATTGATTTGATATAACGGCTGATTTTGTTTGACAAAAGTGCCTTCGCGAAACAACTGGCGCTCAATAATACCTGACACTTGCGGCGTAACGGTGGCTTGTTGATAGGCGACAACTTTACCTGATAACTCTTTGGTAAGTGGAATCGTTTGGAATGTTACAGGCTGTACATTAACTATTGTGGGTGGCATTTGCGCCTGTGCTCCTGCACCGCCGCCGCCACTTTGTTGCTGGGCTGCTGTGTCTGACTTATTACACCCGATTAATAAGCTACAACTCGCTAATGACACCATGAACAACATTGGGTATCTCATACCAACCTCATAAAAAATAGGGAATCTTTGAAAAAATATTATAAAATAAATGCGACATTGTTGTTGCAATATTTACGATAAGACACAAAACTTTAGGATAACTAAATGATGGCTACATTACTACCCATCTATCGGCAGCGGTTATTTTAAAAAAAAATCTGCAATTGCGAAACCGACAATATTAAACAAAGTAAGTGTTTAAGCAACAATTGTCACCTATTTGTATGGATAAAAATTTTAAAATGTCAAAGCCATTGATAGATTTTTTTAATAAGGAAACATTTACGCATGACTTTAAGTCATAACAAGTCACCTGATTTACGTGTTGTCAAAACCCATAAAGCCATCCGTGAAGCCTTTATCCTGTTGTTGTCCGAGCAGGAGTACAACGATATCGCTATCCAAGCAATTTTGGAGCGCGCCAAAGTCAATCGTGCTACTTTTTATAAATACTACAGTGGTAAGGGTGATTTGGCAAGGCAGATGATTGATGATTTTAAGCAGGAAGTCAGCCAGCTATTTCAAGACAGGCTCAATGCTGATAGTCAAATGCTACAAATGATTATGGAAAATCATTCACAAAAGCTGTTTGAACGCCGCCAACAGATGCTTGCCCTGTGGAAAATCCGTAGCCAACACCACAATCTTTATCATGATATGTTTTTGATGGGTAAACAAAACTTTATTGAACTGGCTAAAAAACAAAAGGCGACCGACTATTTGACGGCAGAGGCGATTGATTACCAAGCCACCATGATGGCCACTATTTTTATGGCAAGTTTGAAATACTATTTTGAAAAAGATTTGCCATTACCGAAGAAATTGCCAGTGGATTGGCAACAAATGCTGGACATCATAAAAAGCTAGCCCAGTTGGCTATCATAACGAAAATGATTAATAAAATAACTTGCTAATACCTCGACCAGTGCCACGGGCATGTCGTGACCAAGCTCATCAATAAGTATCAATTGACTGTGCGCAATATGCTTCGCAAGCGAATACGCATGACTAAATGGAATGAGTTTGTCTTGTTTGCCATGAATGATGAGGGTGGGTTGGTGGATTTGCTTGTCAATATCGACCAGTGACCCCGTCGCCAAAATTGCCAGTAACTGACGCTGCGTACCTTTTGGGTAAAAACGCCGTTTAAACAGTTTTTTAGCTTTGCTGAACGCCGCTTGTTCATCAAAATAATCGGGGCTGGCGATGGTCTTGATGGTTTGCACAAACTGCTGGGTCAATGCGTCAGCATCTTGGCTTTTGGGTAGTGGCTGGGTAAAGGCCTTGATGGCTTCAATGGCGGGTGGGCGAGAAAAGGGTCGATTGTTACTGGTGGATAATAGTCCCAATTTTTCTACTTGGTGTGGATAACGCACCGCCATGATTTGCGCAATCATACCGCCCATCGATTGACCAATCACAAAGTATTTTTTGATGCCTAGCATTTTGAGCAGTTGATAGGCATCTTCTGCCATATCGTACAAATCATACGGAGTTTGCAGGTTTTTAAGCGGTAAACCCAGTCCGAATCTGCCCAGCAATTTGGCTTTATAAATGGGCGAATCATGAGCGGGGGTCAGTTTTTTGTGCTTAAGTTTGCTGGATTTGCCTATGTCGCGATTGTCAAATCGCACGACCCGAAAGCCAGCATTGATTAACGCATAGCAAAATTCATTGGGCCATACCAAGCTTTGCGCGCCTAGCCCCATAATCAGTACGATGGTAGGGTGAGTAGGGTCGCCACCGACTTCAACGTAGAATTTATACTTTGGGGTGCGCACCTTGGCGGCTTGCATAAAATCCGCGTGTTTGGAAGGTCGAAATTTAATGTCGATGGTGGCAGGGTTAGCAGGGTCGATGGTGGCAAGTGATTGAATGGTGTCTAATGCCGATTGCGCTTGAATTTTTTTGGCTTTATCTTCGATAACTTGTTGTTTAATATCGGGTAATGAAGAGGGGGTGGTATTAGACATACAGCGTCCATAATTAAAAAGCTAACCATCAAAAAGCCATCAATCAAAAAACTATCAAAAATTAGCAAACTTGTATGACGATTTAATGACGTATGATTTACCGCGCCTCGAATTGGACATCAAACTAATCACCACCCAGCCTTTATTAATAATTAATAAAGCCGTTGGCTAGCAAGCGTCATCAAATCGAGTAAACCTTGGCGATATCGTGAATCAGGTAAGGTCAGCACGGCTTGTCTAGCAATCTCGCTTTCTTGCATCGCTTTGTCACGGCAGTACGCCAGTGCGCCGCTGTTTTTGACAATCTCAATAATCTCGCCCGTGTCTTGCACTTCACCTGTCTGAATAGCAATCCGTAATTTTTCATGCGTATGACCCGTGGTCATTTCAAGCGCTTTAATCAGCGGCAAGGTGGGCTTGCCCTCAGCAATATCATCACCCACGTTTTTGCCGAGCACCTCACTATCACCGACAAAGTCTAAGATATCATCAATAATTTGGAAGGCATTACCAAAGTGCTGACCAAATTTGGCGAAGGCGTCATTGTATTCAGGGCGATTTTCCAAAATAGCCACGCCTTGACTTGCCATCATAAATAGCCGAGAGGTTTTACCGTCAATGATTTTCATATAATCGGCTTCGGTGGCTTGGGGGTCATGCTGATGTTGTAGCTGTAATACTTCCCCTTCAGCGATATCACAGGTGCCATCTGAGAATAACTGCAATAACGGCAATGAGCCAAAACCCACCAAAAGATTAAATGAACGGGCAATCAGATAGTCACCGACCAATACAGCCGTTGCATTATCCCACGTTGCATTCGCAGTCGGCTTACCGCGGCGCATGCCTGATGCATCAATCACATCGTCATGTACTAACGTTGCGGTATGTAGCATCTCAGTGATTGCGCCCAAATGCATCGCAGCTTGTGAGGGTTGGTCGTTACAAATACGTGAGCAAAGCAGCGAAATTAAAGGGCGCATACGCTTACCGCCTGCGTTGATGACATGCTGACTCACCGACATGACCAGTTTGACTTTTGAGCTTAGACTGCCATACACCTGCTTATCCATAATCTCGAAATCGTCAGCGATAATAGATTGAATCTGCTGATAGGTGACAGGCGTGCTGTTACTGTCTTTGGTAACAACATTGATAGCAGTAGATGTAGGATTTAATTGTTCATTGTCTAGCATAGGTTGGCTCAAAGCTTGGAGTGAAAATTCGTGAAATTTGGCTTGTGGTGAAAGTCGGCAAAATCATACCATACTGCCGTTTTTTGTGTAAGTTATTGCTGTGTATTTTTATTGGCGACTTGTATTACTCAGCATACATGGCGTTGACAAACGCGCAATAATTTATCAGCCAAAATCGACCCCGCATCCGTGAAGTTTTACTTGATTTTAAACAATAAAAACGTTAAAATCGCGACCTTATATTTCCCTGTGTATCCGTCGTAGAAGTGTTATCGCCCTTGGTAGCCACGGTGTACGGGTTTATTGGAGCAACCAAGATGTATGCAGTAATCAAAAGTGGTGGTAAACAACATCGCGTCGTTCAAGATGAATTTTTAAAAGTTGAATTGCTAAAAGCTGAAAAAGGCGATACCATCAAAATTGAAGACGTTTTAATGGTCGTTGATGGCAGCGATATCAAAATTGGTCAACCTGTGGTTGCCGGTGCAGTGGTCGAAGCTGAAGTAGTAGAACATGGTCGTGGCGAAAAAGTACGTATTGTAAAACACAAACGTCGTAAACATTACCATAAAGAACAAGGTCACCGTCAATGGTATACTTTGTTAAAAATCAAAGCAATCACTGCTTAATTGACTATTTCAAACACATTAATCTCTAGGAGACATCGACATGGCACATAAAAAAGCCGCAGGTTCTACCCGTAACGGTCGTGATTCAAACCCAAAAATGCTTGGCGTAAAAATCTTTGGCGGTCAACAAGTTGTTGCTGGTAACATCATTGTACGTCAACGTGGTACAGAATTTCACGCAGGTGAAGGTGTAGGTATGGGTCGTGACCATACATTATTTGCTTTGACTGACGGCGTGGTAAAATTTGCTGTTAAAGGTAAATTCAACCGTCGCTACGTATTTGTTGAAGGCGCAGCTGAATAATCATTCAGCTTGTTGTTAAACAAATCAACCCAATAAGTTGCACTTATTGGGTTTTTTATTGCCTGTATCCCAGCGTCTTAACGGGTTTTGGATAGTCTTGAATGGCTTGGCACTGGTTAGTTATTATCTAGTCAAAACTTTCTTTCTTATCACTCAGCTATTGTTACATTTGTTACAACTTAAACAACAATCATTGCATGGGGCGTCTAGTTGGGTAAGAAAAATTTAGCGACAATATTGGTCAGTGAATTTAGCTTAACTGGTTAATTTTTAATTTATTGATTAGCCTGTTGGGCTAATATTATTTTTGAATACTTTTTCTAAACTTTTAACAATTTTTATTGAATGAGGAACCTACCATGACAACATCTACCAATAAAATTATCAGTAAATTAGCTACCGGTATATTATCAGCATTATTGCTTACCAGTATGCCGATGACAGTCGCCATGCAATCAGCCAATGCTGCTGTCGCCAACTCAGCAAGCGCGGCAACAAACTTAAACAATCTACTCAAAAATGTCAAAAGCATGACGGCTAATTTTAGTCAAACTACCTCTGGCGCAGGTGGTAAGGGATTGAGTAAGGTATCAAGAAATTTCTCAGGTACTATGGCTGTGCAACGCCCAAACCAGTTTCGTTGGCAGATTGATGGTACAGCGTCGCAGTTAATTGTTGCCAATGGCAATACGCTTTGGGTGTATGATAAAGACTTAAATCAAGCGACCAAGCAAAGCGTGAGCAATCAAGTCGGGGATACCCCAGCACTGATTTTGTCAGGTGACCCAAGCAAAATCGCCAATAGTTTTAATGTGACCCAGCCGATTGCCTCAAAAAATTATTACGTGCTGTATCCAAAAAGTGGCAATGCCAACTTTAAAAGCTTAGGCATCGCTTTTAATAGCGGTAATCCTGTGATGATGGTATTAAATGATAATTTGGGACAAACCACCACTATTCGATTCTCCAATGTGAAACGCAATGCCTCAATTGCCAGTAATCAATTTAGCTTCACACCACCTAAAGGCGTTGATGTGATTAACCAATAAGGTATTTAACTATTTCATTAAATACCTTATTTAAATGATTTTTGGCTGATAAACCCTGCTTACGGCAGGGTTTTTTTGCTAAAGTGTTGCTATTTAATTAACGGTTAATTAACGGAAGATTGAAGCCTGCTACTAGCATTTTTTACATAAAATGAGTAAACTATCCGTGTTTTAGCCAGTTAACAGCAATATATAGTTACTTTTGTTAAAATACGCATTTTTATAAAGTGATGTAATGCCACTTTATATTAGGTTTTCATCGTGGTTTTAGCAATATATTTGACTAGCCTGTTTAGTAACTAGCCAATCACTCACCGATTACAATAATGGTCAATGGATGTGCAGCGGGGCAGCTTGTTAGCTGGTACGAGGTAATCTTAAGGAAAATAGTTCTTAAGACGTTATCTGCCATCGTCTTTGTGATATTACGCTTGAGCCAGACGGGCTTGGTGGAAGTATCAAAAATATCGTCCCAACTTGAATTGCTTAACCTACGTAACGGTTAGTCGTATTGCCCAGGAGTATCCTCATGATTCCAGTCATTGATTGGTCTGCAATTGTATTTATTTTGGCAGCCATAGGACTTTGTATTTTCATGCTTGTTGTACCAAGATTGTTAGGTGGTACTTCTAAAGGCTTTCAAAAGCAAGAAAATTTCGAGTCGGGTGTGGTCAGTGCTGGTTCTGCCAGAATCCGTTTATCTGCAAAATTCTATATCGTCGCTATCTTCTTTATTATCTTTGACTTAGAAGCATTATATCTATATACCTATGCGGTATCGGTCAGAGAAGCAGGTTGGCTGGGATTTTGGACCGTTGTGCTGTTTGTGGTAGAGCTGTTAATCGGTTTATATTATCTGCTCAAACTAGGGGCACTTAACTGGTCACCTGCAGACAAAAAGCCAAAACCAAAACGTTTGGCTGCTGCGCCTGCGGGCTTTAATCTGGCGGATATTACCCGCTTTAATGGTGTTGAAGAGTTAGAAATTGACCCTACTGGTAAAATCCCGGCCCAGTTGTCTGGCGCAATGAACCAAAACCCAAACAATAACGCTGTAAAATAATAATCCGACTTTGTAATCTGTGTTGCAAGGTCGTTTGCATTTGTAGTGATATAGAGCGAAATCCTGCTTTAAAAATCAAGGTGATCGAGCATTATGAAATATACATTAACCAAAGCCAATCCAGATGCCGACAGATTTCCAGACCAAACCCGTCAAATTATTGACGAAGAGGAAGTCAATAAAAACGTCGTCATGACGCGATTAGAAGATTTGACCCATAGCCTTGCCAACTGGGGCCGTAAGCATTCATTGTGGCCATTTAACTTTGGCACCTCGTGCTGCTATGTGGAGTACGCAACGACATTGACAGGCGTGCATGACTTGTCGCGCTTTGGCGCTGAGGTTATTCGTGCGTCACCGCGCCAAGCTGACGTGATGATTGTGGCAGGTACTTGCTTTATGAAGATGGCGCCTGTTATTCAGCGTCTCTACGAGCAAATGCTGGAGCCTAAATGGGTCATCTCTATGGGTGCCTGTGCCAATTCAGGCGGTATGTACGATGTGTATTCAGTGGTGCAAGGCGTTGATAAAATCATTCCCGTCGATGTGTATATCCCTGGTTGCCCCCCACGTCCAGAAGCCTTAATTCAAGCCATCATGCTGCTGCAAGAATCGATTACTAAAGAACGTCGTCCACTCGGTATTCATGTCAATGACCAAGGTATCTACCAACCTGTCATGCAGCCAGAACGTGACCGTAAACAAGCCGATCGCATCGCGGTCAAAAATCTACGCAGCCCAGATAACATTGAGTAATGCTAGAGATTGATTAATGCTAGAGTCAATCTCTGGATAGATTTAGGATGAATTTTCGCTAAGTAAAAGCTTATCGAATTGCGTTCAAAACAAAAAAGGTATTCCACTACCTTCTTAATAATTGTGAATGAGGAAAGTGCCACTCATGGTAACGGTAACTGATAATCAAGCACAAACTGATGTCCCAGCAGTGATTGCAGAATTAAATCGCAAGTTTGAGGGGCAGTTTGTTGTACAAAAAACCTTTGACGCTTTTCCCACTATTTGGGTCAGCCGTGAACAGGTCATCGAAGTACTCCTGTACCTTCGCACCTTGCCACAGCCTTACGTGATGTTACTGGATATCTCAGCGATTGATGAGCGCTTACGCCAGCATCGTAAAGACAGGGATGGCAATGCCTTACCTGACAGTGATTTCACCGTGTTCTATCATCTAATGTCGTTAGAGCGCAACACAGACATTCGCATCAAAGTGGCGCTCAAAGAAGCTGATTTACACATCCCTACGGCAACCCGTATTTGGCCCAATGCCAACTGGTATGAGCGCGAAGCGTGGGATATGTTTGGTATTACCTTTGATGGTCACCCCCATTTAACCCGTATTTTATTGCCAAAATACTGGGAAGGTCATCCACTGCGTAAAGAATACGCCTCTCGTGCAACTGAAGTACCGCCTTATTATCTCGATAAAGGCAAGCAGATGTTTGAGCAGGAGAACCTACGATTTGTCCCCGAAGAGTGGGGCATGAAACGTAGTGGCCGTGACGAAGACTTTATGTTCCTAAACTTGGGTCCTAACCATCCTTCTGCGCACGGTGCATTTCGCGTTGTGCTTCAGCTAGACGGCGAGGAAGTCATCGACTGTATCCCAGACATTGGTTATCACCATCGCGGCGCTGAAAAAATCGCCGAACGTCAAACTTGGCATTCATTCATTCCTTACACTGACCGTATCGATTATCTTGGGGGGGTGATGAATGAATTACCGTACCTCATGTCAGTGGAAAAATTGGCAGGCATTACGGTACCAGACCGCGCGAATACCATTCGTATCATGATGAGTGAGTTCTTCCGTATCACCAATAATTTGCTGTACTGGGGTACCTTTATTCAAGATGCGGGCGGTATGACGCCAGTATTTTATATGTTCGCCGACCGTCAAAAAGCGTATGATGTGATTGAAGCGGTAACCGGTTATCGTATGCACCCAGCGTGGTTTCGTATCGGCGGTACCGCGATGGACTTGCCAAACGGCTGGCACAAACTGGTTCGTGAATTCTTAGATTGGATGCCAAAACGTATCGATGAATACGTCAAAGCTACTATGAAAAACAAGGTGTTACAATTGCGTACCCAAAACGTTGCCCAATATGATGCTAAATCTGCACTGGCTTGGGGCGTATCAGGTCATGGTCTACGTGCCACCGGTATCCCTTACGATGTGCGTAAAGCGCGTCCTTATCTTGGCTATGAAAATTTTGATTTTGAAGTACCCATTGAGTTTAATGGCGATGCATATGACCGCTGTTTGGTCAAAATTGAAGAGATTCGTCAGTCACTGCGTATCATTGAGCAATGTCTTAACAACATGCCAATGGGGGCATACAAAGCCGATCACCCACTGGCTGTACCACCGCCCAAAGACCGCACCTTAAATGACATTGAGACTTTGATTAACCACTTTATCTCAGTATCGTGGGGTCCGGTCATGCCAGAAGGCGAGTCCTCCTTTATGGTGGAAGCAGTGAAAGGTATTACCAACTATTATATTACGTCTGATCGCTCAACCATGAGTTACCGTACCCGTATTCGTACACCGACCTTTGCGCATTTACAGCAAATGCCGTCAGTCATTAATGGTAGCTTGGTTTCTGACTTAATTATTTATCTAGCGTCGATTGACGTTGTTATGGCAGACGTTGACCGTTAGGAGAAAACCACCGATGAAGATTGTAACTGATAAAACCCCAAAGGTGGATGTCGCAAGCATTCTAACCGAAGCAGAAATTCACGACATTCATGAATTTATGCATCACTACCCACAAAGCCGCGCGGCATCACTTGATGCGCTAAAAATTGTCCAACGCCGTAACGGCTGGGTGGATGATGCACAAGTCAACGCGATTGCTAATATTTTAAAAATCCCAGTCACCGATGTGGAAGGGGTTGCAACATTTTATAACCGTATCTACCGTTCACCAGTTGGTCGTCATGTGATTTTGGTCTGTGACTCAATTGGGTGTTATCTGGTAGGGGCAGAGAATTTAGGTCAGGCTTTTGAGCGCACCTTAGGCATTAGTTTTGGTCAAACTACCCCAGACAATCGTTTTACCTTATTACCCATTTGTTGTTTGGGTAACTGTGATAAAGGTCCAGCGGTTTTGATTGATGAAGATACCTACGGTCCTGTCCAAATTGAAGAGATTGCTGAATTGCTGGAGCAATACGCATGAATATAACCCGTCAAATTAATAATCGAAAAATTGGCAAATCACCCAGTCAATTGGGCGAGCAAAGCATTCCTATTTATGGTGACAAAGCGACAGCCACCAGTGAGACCAAGCCCCTGACTTGGCGTTTGGCGCATTATGACTCAGTGCTAGATTTGGCAACTTATGAAAGCCTAAAAGGGTTTGAAGGTTTAAAAAATGCCTTGGCTAAATCTGCCAAAGAAGTGGGCAACATGATTAAAGATGCCAACGTGCGTGGACGTGGCGGTGCAGGCTTTAATGCAGGTCTTAAATGGACCTTTATGACGCCACCGGATGGCGGACCCCGTTACTTGATTTGTAACGCAGATGAGATGGAGCCAGGCACATTTAAAGACCGTCTATTGATGGAGCGCCTACCATTTCAGCTGATTGAAGGGATGATTATCTCAGGTTATGCCATTGGCGCAACCGCAGGGTATATTTTTATCCGTGGTGAGTATATTGAAGCCGCCAAACGTCTAAATAATGCATTGGATGAATGCCGTGCCAAAGGGTATTTAGGTGATAATATCCTAGGTTCAGGCTATAGCTTTGATTTACATGTGCATACCGGTGCAGGTCGTTATATCTGTGGTGAAGAGACGGCGCTCATTAACTCGCTTGAAGGTCGCCGTGCCAATCCACGTACTAAGCCACCCTTCCCGCAAGTATCAGGGGCATGGGGTCGTCCCACTGTGGTCAATAACGTAGAGTCTTTAAACAACATGCCGGGTATCATGCTGCATGGCGTAGAATGGTATAAAGGCTTGGCACAAGGCAAATCAGAAAACCCCGGCACCAAAATCATGGGTTGTTCAGGTCTAGTCAATGATCCAGGGCTATGGGAACTGCCATTTGGTACTACCGCTCGCGAAATTATTTTTGATTATGCCAAAGGCATGAAAGACGGTCGTAAACTAAAGGCTTGGTTACCAGGCGGTGCATCAACTGACTTCTTAACCGCCAGTGACGAGCATTTAGACCTGCCAATGGACTTTGAACCCATCATGAAAGCGGGTAGCCGTTTAGGTACCTGCTTGATTATGGTGGTAGATGAATCGCAAGATATGGTGTCATTGTCGCTCAATTTGCAAAAATTCTTTGCCCGTGAATCCTGCGGTTGGTGTACGCCTTGCCGTGATGGGTTGCCGTGGGGGGTCAAAACCTTGCATGCCATCGATACAGGCAATGGTCAACCTGTCGATATTGACGTATTGCGCCAATTGACCAAAGATTTGTGGTTAGGTAAAACCTTCTGCGCCCACGCACCTGGGGCAGTTGAGCCATTACAAAGTGCGTTAAAATACTTTTTACCAGAATTTGAAGCCAAAATTGGTAACAATGTGGCGCCTGAAGAACAATTGTCCCCAACGGGCGTGCCTTCATCTGCAAACAGCGGAAAAGTTGAAGTGTATCAACCGGGTAAGACCACCAATGGGCAATCAGTGTAAGGAATTAGCATGGCAATTATTCATATAGACGGTCAAGACGTCGAAGTTGATGGTGCCGATAACTTGCTACAAGCTTGTTTATCGCTTGGCATCGATATCCCTTATTTTTGTTATCACCCTGCATTGGGCTCGGTGGGTTCTTGCCGCCAATGTGCCGTCAAGCAATATAATAACAAAGAAGATTATGAAGCGGGTCGTGGTCGTTTGGTCATGTCGTGTATGGTCAATCCGACCCCAGACATGTGGATCTCAGTGACGGATGCAGAAGTGAAAAACTTCCGTAAAAGCTTGGTTGAGTTCTTAATGACTAACCACCCCCATGACTGTCCAACCTGTGAAGAGGGCGGTCATTGTCACTTGCAAGATATGACCTACATGTCAGGTCACAATCATCGTAAATACCGCTTTACTAAACGTACCCACCAAAACCAAGACTTGGGTCCATTTATCAATCATGAGATGAACCGCTGTATCGCCTGTTATCGCTGTGTGCGTTATTACAAAGACTATGCAGGTGGTGAAGATTTGGGCGTTTACGCATCAGCAAGCCGTGTGTACTTTGGTCGTGATAAAGACGGTCAGTTTGAAAGTGAATTCTCAGGTAACCTTACCGAAGTTTGTCCAACTGGGGTATTTACCGACAAAACTCACTCAGAGCGCTACAATCGTAAATGGGACATGCAATATGCCCCAAGCATTTGTCATGGCTGTTCGGCAGGTTGTAATATCTCAGCGGGTGAGCGCTATGGTGAATTGCGCCGTATCGAAAACCGTTTTAATGGGGAAGTCAACGCTTACTTCTTATGTGACCGTGGTCGTTTCGGCTATGGCTATGTTAACCGCCAAGACCGCCCAATTCAAGCGGTTGAAACACTAAGCGGTAAACAAACCAATCTGAGCATTGACCATACTATCGATACCATCAAAAACCGGTTACAAGGCAAAAAAGCCATCGGTATTGGTTCACCTGTTGCCAGCCTTGAATCAAACTATGCGCTCAAACGCTTAGTCGGTGCCGAAAATTTTAGCATTGGTATTAGCAAACAAGAAAAAACTGTGGTACAAAAATGTATCGATGTGTTGACCACAGAAAATATCCATAATCCAAGCATGCGTGAGATTGAGGATTATGATGCGGTATTGATTTTGGGTGAAGATATTACCCAAACCAGTCCACGTATTGCACTGGCAGTACGCCAAGCGGCAAAAAATCGCGCCAAACAAATGGCAGATGCGCTAAAAACGCCAGATTTCTTGGCAGAGCCTGTGGCTCGTATCGGTCAAAAAGACTACAGCCCAATCTTTATTGTGGATGTCAAAGATACACGCCTTGATGATATCGCTGAAGTAAGCTGCGTCGCTACGCCAAGCGATATCGCTGAACTAGGCTTTAGCATTGCTGAACAAATGAAAAATTTGGCTACTTCACAATTACCAAAAGATTTGGTCATCGATGAAGACGATAATGCTGATATGCAAGCATTTGCTAAACATATCGCGCAGACGCTGCTTAAAGCAACCAAGCCCCTTATCATCTCAGGCTCGTCACTGTACCACACCGCCATCATAGAAGCGGCGGCACAAATTGCCAATATCGCTGAGCAAAAACGCGGTGAAGTGGTCATCTATGAAAAAGGCGTGGTTGACGCCCACAACGTCCAAGTGGATGCAGAGATTGCCAAAATCGATGCAGAACAAGCCAAGCTCAAACAAGAGATGGATGAAGCGGCATTTGCTGAACAAGCTAAGCAGGTTAAACGCCCAAGCCGTATGAACCCGACCAAAGGCTATCAAGAAAAAGCGGGCTTGTACTTGTCAGTACCTGCTGCCAATAGCATAGGCGTCAACTTACTCGGTGGTAAAGCGATTGATGAATTAGGTGATGATGCCGATGTGGTGATTGTCATGGAAAATGACATCAGCCGCCGCCTAACCGCTGAGCAAATGAACCAATTGCTAATCAATAAATCATTGATTGTACTCGATCATGAAGCTTACCAATGGCATAACCATGCAGACGTGATGGTGCCTGTAGCAACTTTTGCAGAAGCGGACGGTACACTAATCTCAGCAGAAGGTCGTGCACAGCGTTTCTTCCAAGTTTATGATCCTGTTTACTATCGCCCACAAAGCATGGTAAAAGAAAGCTGGCGTTGGTTACATGCAGTAGAGTCTGAGCTCAATGGCCGTGCGATTGACTGGACGCAGCTTGATGATGTGATTACTGCGGTCGCAGACACCAATCCACAATTAGCCGCAATCAGACAAGCAGCGCCATCAGCCGATTACCGTATTACTGGTCTAAAAGTCGCGCGTGAGCCACGCCGTTATTCCGGTCGTACAGCGATGCGTGCACCGATTTCTGTGCATGAGCCAGAGCAGCCGAAAGATATCGATACGGGCCTAACCTTCTCACAAGAAGGTTATGTGGGCACCCAAACGGATTCATCAATGATCCCATTTGCTTGGTCAGCAGGTTGGAACTCACCGCAAGCTTGGAATAAATACCAAGATAAAGTGGGTGGTCATCTAAAACATGGCGATCCAGGGGTGCGTATTTTTGATGCGTTAACCGCATTGCCAAAACGTGAGTATATTGCGCCTGCGGCAGCTAGCCAACAAGGTTCCACCCAGCTAGTACCTGTGTATAATATTTTTGCGAGTGATGAACTCACTGCCCGTAGTGAAGTGGTCGCCTCACAATTGCTGCCAGCTGCCTTTAGTGTATCAACGGATGATGCCGATAAATGGCAATTGCAATCAGGTGATATGTTAACCGTCACAGTGAAGGGTGTAGCGACCACATTACCTGTGCAGCTTGTCGATTATTTAGCCGAAAGCTGTGTGGGCTATCCTGTGGGTCAGGCGGGTGAATTAGAAGCCCTGCTAGCACAACCCCATACGGACATCAGTATCGTAAAATCAGCAACTACCAACACTGTCACCCAAGCGGTACCACCAGCAGCTAATAATGGTGGCTTGACAGCTCAAGTAACTCCAGGGGAGGGGGTATAATGGATTATTCTGTTAGACAGATGCCCGATTTACCTGCATGGCTGGCTGGGGTAATGTCCCCTGAAGTTTGGTCAATTGTATTTTTGGCAGTGCAATCAATTGTTATTTTCTTGGCGGTGGTGATTTTTGCCGCGTTGATGATTCCTTATGAACGTCGCATGTTGGCACTGTGGCAAGACCGTTATGGTCCAAACCGTGTGGGTTGGCAAGGTTCGCTACAAGTTGCCGCAGATATGCTTAAAATCTTCTTTAAAGAAGACTGGACCCCCAAATTTGCCGATAAATTTATTTTTATCTTGGCGCCTGCGATTTCATTGTTTACCGCTTTAGCCGCTTATATCATTGTGCCGGTTACGCCATCACTCGGTGGCGCAGACTGGAGCATCGGTATTTTATTCTTTTTTGCGATGGCAGGGTTGGCGGTTTATGCGGTGATGTTTGGTGGCTGGGCATCAGCCAATAAATATGCCTTGCTCGGTGGTCTACGCTCTGCTGCCCAAACCATTAGTTATGAAGTCTTTCTCGGATTATCGCTAATGGGTGTGGTGGCGTTGGCAGGGTCATTTAACTTACGCGATATCGTATACTCACAAGCCGGTGGTTTTTGGCACTGGAATGTGTTTGGTCAAATTTTAGGGTTTTTAACCTTTATGGTCGCAGGTGTGGCAGTCACCCACCGTTTCCCATTTGACCAGCCAGAAGCAGAGCAAGAATTGGCAGAAGGTTACCACGTTGAATACTCAGGTATGAAATTTGGTATGTTCTTTGTCGGCGAGTATGTGAACATCGTGTTGGTATCGTCGCTGATTACTATTTTATTCTTTGGTGGTTGGTTGCCATTATTTGATGGACTGAGTTTTATCCCGCCGATTATTTGGTTCATGTTAAAAACGCTATTTTTCATGACCATGTTTGTATTGGCGCGTGGGGCGCTGATGCGTCCACGTTATGACCAAGTAATGAACTTTGGCTGGAAAATTTGTCTACCCATTACCTTGATTAATTTACTCGCGACGGCGGCCTATGTATTATGGCGCACCCATGGTGTAGGGTAAGGTGGAGATTAACGTATGTATTTGACTATGGTAAAAAACACGATTACGGGTTTTGGCTCAATTCTGCGCACCCTAATCATGGTCGCAAGTCATGCGACCCGTAAACGTGATACGATTTTATACCCAGAACAACCTGTCCCTGTACCGCCGCGTTTTCGGGGGCGTATTGTACTGACACGTGACCCGGATGGGGATGAGCGCTGTGTGGCCTGTAATTTATGTGCTGTCGCTTGCCCGGTGGGTTGTATTTCACTGCAAAAAGCGGAACGTGAAGACGGACGCTGGTATCCAGAGTTTTTCCGTATTAACTTCTCACGTTGTATCTTTTGTGGTATGTGTGAAGAAGCGTGCCCGACAACGGCTATTCAGATGACGCCAGATTTTGAGCTGGGTGAGTACAACCGTCAAAACTTGGTGTATGAAAAAGAGCATTTGTTAATTTCAGGTCCGGGTAAATTCCCTGACTACAATTATTACCGTGTGACTGGGATGGCGACCAAAGATAAACCTAAAGGGGCACACCAAAATGAGTCTGCACCGATTGATTTACGGAGTTTATTGCCATGATAACCGGAGCAACAATAGGGTTTTATTTATTAGCGATTGTCGCTATTTTGGCTAGTTTGCGCGTGATTACTCGTACCAATCCTGTGCATGCGTTATTAAACATGATTGTCACGCTGTTGGCGTTATCAGGTATTTTCTTTGCCTTAGGTGCGCCATTTGCCGGTGCGCTTGAAATCATCGTTTATGCCGGGGCGATTATGGTATTGTTCGTCTTTGTGGTGATGATGCTAAACTTAGGCACCCAAAGTACCTTAGAAGAAGAAAGCTGGTTATCATCCTCAGCTTGGGCAGTGCCGGCAGGACTTGCATTTATTGTGGGTTTGACTCTGTTTAGTCTGATTGGCATGAAACATGGGTTTGAAGGAGTCATGCCAGCGTTTATTGGGGTGGAGCCAGTTACGGCAAAAATGATCGGTGCCAAATTATTTACTGAATATTTATTGTTGGTCGAAATTGCAGGATTTTTATTACTAGCGGGTTTGGTGGCGGCTTATCATTTGGCAAAATCTGCCTTGGATGATGAAAACGAAAGTCATAACAGTGAGCTTGGTAATACCGTACAACCTGCCTTAACGAATTTTATTGATAAAGAGCCCAGCCAACCGGCTGTGTTACGCGAAGTTCAGGAGGAGAAGGCATAATGGGACACTTTCCATTAGAGCATGTGCCATTAGAGCACGGTCTAATCTTGTCAGCGATTTTGTTTGCCATTGGTTTTTGTGGTGTGATGGTACGACGTAATTTTTTGTTTATGTTGATGAGTCTTGAGATTATGATGAATGCTGCTGCCTTAGCATTTGTAGTGGCAGGTAGTCGCTGGGTCAGTCCTGACGGACAAATTATGTTTATTTTGGTGCTAACTTTGGCAGCCGCTGAAGTTGCAATTGGGTTGGCTATTCTTTTACAGTTTTATCATAAGCGTGGTCATTTAGATGTCGATACGGCAAATGAGATGAAAGGGTGAAATCAAAATGAGTATGTTACCTTTAACCTTTATGCTGCCGCTGATTGGCTTTCTGATTCTAGCGACCATGCGTGACCGCTTAAGCGAAAACGCAGCCGCAGTGGTCGGTGTCGGCAGTATGGGTTTGGCTGCTTTGTGTGCCTTGATGGCAGGCAGTGATTTTTTAATGAACCATCCACAAGGCGCTGTCATTAATCAGCCGTTGTGGACGTGGATGCAAGTCGGTAGTTTTGCCCCGAAATTTGGTCTCATGCTGGATGGTTTGGGCGTGACCATGATGGGCGTGATTACCGGTGTCGGTTTTTTAATTCATATTTTCGCGTCATGGTATATGCGCGGTGAAACAGGCTACGCAAGATTTTTTAGCTATATGAACCTGTTCGTCGCAAGTATGTTGTTACTTGTGCTTGCTGACAATTTAGTGCTGTTGTACTTAGGTTGGGAAGGCGTTGGTATCTGTTCTTACTTATTGATTGGTTTTTATTATCACGAGCGCGCCAATGGCCGTGCTGCGATGAAAGCCTTTACCGTAACCCGTGTGGGTGATGTGTTCTTAGCGTTTGGCTTATTTTTGTTGTTCCGTGAATTGGGTACGTTAAATATCTCAGATATCAATGCCAATGTATCGCAAATGCTAACGTCGGCAGGGTCAACGGTGACGATTTTTGGTCATAGCTATCCTACTATCAAAGTTGCGGCTGTGATGCTAGTGCTTGGTGCGATGGGTAAATCTGCACAAATTCCGCTACATTCTTGGCTTGCTGATGCGATGGCAGGTCCTACGCCTGTTTCAGCCTTGATTCATGCGGCAACGATGGTTACCGCAGGTGTGTATTTAATTGCCCGTTTACATCCTGTGTTCTTATTGACCCCTGATGTGTTGGCAAGTTGGGTGGGTATCGTTGGGGCAACAACATTGTTGGTTGCTGGTTTCTGTGCGCTTGCACAAACCGATATCAAACGTATCTTAGCTTATTCAACCATGAGTCAAATCGGCTATATGTTCTTGGCATTAGGGGTAGGCGCTTGGCAAGTTGCAATTTTCCACTTGATGACCCATGCGTTCTTTAAAGCTTTATTATTTCTAGGGTCGGGCGCTGTTATCTTGGCTTACCATCATGAGCAAAACATCTTTAAAATGGGTGGGTTGTTTTATAAAAATAAATTCCTATTTGCGGTGTTTGCGATCGGGGGTGGGGCACTTGCTGCGATTCCTTGGATTACGGTGGGTTATTACTCAAAAGATGAAATCATTTGGGAAGCCTTCGCATCAGGTCATATGAATTTATTTTGGATGGCAGTGGTGGGTGCGTTTTTAACCTCGATTTATACGTTTCGTATGATTTGGATTGTGTTCTTTGGTGAAGAAAAAACGCCTATTCACGATCTTAAAGGTTGGACATACTGGCTGCCGCTCGCGGTATTGCTAGTGTTATCAACTGCGGTGGGGGCGATGATTCATCCACCATTAGCAGGCGTATTGCCACAAAGTTTTAGCGTGATTCATCCTGAGGTAGAACATGGTAAGCACACGGCAGAAATGATTGTGATGGCTGCGATGTTGGCGGGGTTGATTGTGGGTGCTTTCTTGTTTGCCCTAGATAAAGGTCGCATCGTGAGTAAGTTTAACCAAACAGGTTTGGGCCGTGCGCTTAATTACTGGTGCTATCATGGTTTAGGTTTTGATGCTTTGTATGACATTGTATTTGTTAAACCATTCTTATTGATTGGTAAGTTGATTAAAATTGACCCGATTGACCGCACTTGGAATATTTTACCAGCCCTATCGTTGGCAGGTAACCGAGTGGCGACATGGTTCCAATCTGGCTCGATTCGTGGGTATGCTGCAAGCTTCGGTCTTGGCATGGCAGTATTGTTGGTGTTGGTAATGATGATGATAGGGAAGTAACAGTTATGCAAAATAATCTCTTATTACCCGCCTTGATATTTATTCCAATCATTGCAGGTTTTCTGTGCTGGTTGGTTGAAAAAGTTGATGAACGTTTACCTCGTTGGATTGCGTTCCTTGGCATGCTATTAACGTTTTTGATTACGGTAGCTATTTGGCAAAACGGTAACTTTATTGGTTCAGCACAAACCATTGCTGAGGTGACTGCTAAACCGACTTGGTTGGCAGAGTTTCAATTACCTTGGATGCCCTCATTGGGGGTCAGTTTCCATCTAGCCATTGATGGGTTATCGCTGTTGATGGTGAGCCTAACAGCCTTCTTAGGTATGATGGCGGTGGCGTGTTCATGGGGTGAGATTACTCGCCGTGTGGGCTTCTTCCATCTTAATCTACTTTGGAGCTTGGGCGGTGTTATTGGTGTTTTCCTAGCAATCGATATGTTCTTGTTCTTCTTCTTTTGGGAGATGATGTTAGTTCCTATTTATTTCTTGATTGCAATCTGGGGACACAATGCGATTGGCGGTAAAACCAAAGAATATGCCGCAACCAAATTCTTTATTTATACCCAAGCATCGGGTCTGATTATGTTGATTGGTATTTTGATTTTGGTGATGATTCATGCATCAACCACAGGTCAAATAACTTTTAACTATATGGACTTGCTAGGTACAGATCTTGGCAAATGGCAATACCCAATCATGCTGATGTTCTTTATTGGCTTTGCGGTTAAATTACCAATTTTCCCACTGCATGGCTGGTTACCCGATGCGCACGCACAAGCACCGACTGCAGGCTCGGTGGATTTGGCTGGTATTTTGATTAAAACTGCGGCGTATGGTTTATTGCGGTTTGTCCTACCACTATTCCCAGAAGCCAGTGCTCAGTTTGCACCGATTGCGATTACTTTGGGGGGTATTGGTATTTTCTACGGGGCTTGGCTTGCGTTTATGCAGCAAGATATCAAGCGGTTACTGGCTTATACCAGTATTTCACATATGGGTTTTGTGGTACTTGCGTTGTATGCCGGTACGTTAATTAGTTTCCAAGGCTTGATGATTCAAATGTTGGCACATGGTCTTAGCTCAGCGGCATTATTTATCATGAGTGGTCAGCTTTATGAGCGTCTACATACCCGTGATTTGAGCCAAATGGGTGGTATGTGGGGTCAAATGCGTTATTACCCACCGTTACTTATGTTCTTTGCCGCGGCATTATTAGGTATTCCAGGTACCGGTAACTTTATTGGGGAGTTCTTAATTCTGTTAGGTTCTTTTGCCTCGCATCCTGTGGCAGTGGTGTTTGCTACCTTTAGCTTAGTCGTTGCCGGTTTATACGCATTAATTATGATTTATAAAGCATTATTTGGTACGCCAACAGCGACGATTGAGAAAATGTCACCGATGCGTGATATCAATGCGCGTGAAGCGGCAATCTTGTTGGTGCTTGGGTTTGGTTTATTATGGTTAGGTCTATATCCCCAATCATTCTTAGATACCTCTGACCATAGTATGCACTGGATTAGTCAGGCATATCATGTCCAGCAAGTTGCACCTACTGCTCAAGAGCCATTTGCTCATATGGAGGTAAAATAGATGAATCCTATTATTCCATTTGCTAGCAATGTGCTCATGCCATTGTTTCCAATGATTTTAATTTCAATCACCACGGTGGTGGTGATGATTGCCATCGCCATGAAGCGTTCAAATTTTGTGGCAGGTACCATCAGTGTGATTGGCCTTAATGCCGCCTTGTTTGTTGTCCTTATACAATTATTGGGTGGCAATCCTGATAGCATGTTGCATGGTCTGTATGAATTATTTACGCCATCGCAAGGCTTGATTGCTCCCTTATTTGTAGTGGATAGCTTTGCCCAGTTCAATATGGTGATTATTTTAATCAGCTCGCTTGCGTGCTTTACCTTGGCGTATGGTTACATTGGAGGCTATCGCGATAATAAAGAAGAGTTGTATTTGCTACTGCTTATCTCAACATTGGGCGCGCTGTTTATGGTATGCGCTGATAACTTAGCTTCTTTCTTTGTCAGCTTAGAGTTATTGTCGGTACCGCTATATGGTATGTTGGCTTATACTTATGCGCGTGGTAAATCGTTAGAAGCGGGTTTTAAATACCTCATTTTATCGGCGACAGCCTCTGCTACCATGTTGATGGGTATGGCATTAATCTACTCAAACACAGGTACTTTATCCTTCCGTCAAATTGGTATGGCAATCGTACCCATGTTTCAAAATGGTATGATTATGCCGATTTTGGTGGTGGGGACTGCATTAATGTTATTTGGTATTGCCTTTAAACTCTCAGCAGTACCATTCCATACTTGGACGCCAGACGTTTACCAAGGTGCGCCTGCGCCTGTGGCGACTTTCTTAGGCAGTGTTTCCAAGGTAGCTATGATGGCATTAGGGTTACGTTTTTTACTGTCTACGGCAACCTTAGCCTTGCCAGCAATCAATACCTTGATTGTGGTGATTGCCAGCTTATCGATGATTATCGGTAACGTACTGGCGCTTCGTCAGCACAATATAAAACGTCTGTTAGCTTATTCATCCATTGCGCATATCGGCTATGTGTTAGCCATCGTCAGCGCCGTAAAAGTTGAATCGGCAGGTTTTGTCAGCCTTTACATGGCAGTGTATGCGTTTACCACCATTGGTGCGTTCGGTGTCGTGACTATCATGTCAAGCCCGTATAAACGTCAAGGTGAAGCAGAGTTAGTTGAAAACTTCCAAGGTATTTTTTGGCAACGTCCTGTACTGACCGCTGTATTGACCGTGATGCTATTATCATTGGCAGGTATTCCATTGACCGCCGGGTTTATCAGCAAATTCTTTGCGATTTTTGCTACCGTTTCTGCGCAAAGTTGGTGGCTCACTGCCATGATTATCGTGGGTAGTGCAATTAGCTTGTATTACTATCTAAATCTTATGGTCACCTTGTTTAGACGTCCCCAAGAAGTACAGCCGCACGATGCGGTCAATCATTGGGGTATTCAAGCAGGCGGCATCATGGTGTTGTTGGTGACGTTAGCGGTATTGTACTTCGGTATTTTCCCCGAAACGTTATCAAAAATTATCACGCTAGTTCGCATATATTAATCCAATTTTAGTACTGCGAATAAAAAAGCGTATCTTAGCTCATTAAGGTACGCTTTTTTGTTTATAATGATGCAAAAAAATGGTCAAAATAACATGTCAGATGATAAAAGTATTCGCGTTAAAGTGATTGAAGTGACTCGTTGGGCGCCCACCTTGCTAAGTTTTAAAGTCACGCGCCCCGATGGCTTTAAATTTACCGCAGGGCAATTTGTTAGGCTCGGTATCCATGGCAAAGATTTACAATATTTTGCAAACAACCATGAGACCAAGTTAATAACTTCTGAGACGCAAGATAAGCCCATTGACCTTGATGGCTATGTGTTTCGCGCGTATTCCGTCGCATCTTCGCCCTATGATGAATTTATTGAATTTTTCTCGGTGGTCATTCCTGAGGGGGAATTCACCAGTAAGGTTAATCATATCCAAGTGGGCGATAGTTTATTGCTTAATACCACGCCATTTGGCTACTTGACCTTAGCCCGCTACCAGTTACCCCTGCCCAATGATTTATGGTTACTGGCAACAGGCACAGGTTTAGCCCCATTTTTATCGATTTTAAAGACCATCGAGGTATGGCAGCAATATCAGCGCATTATTTTGGTGTACAGCGCACGCACCTCGCAAGAGCTGGCTTATCAAGCGGAGATTGACGCGATTAAGTCAATCTATGGCGACAATGGAGCAGCGTTTGTATTTTTGCCCATTGTCACGCGAGAAGCGGATTATGCGGGGGAAAAAGCGCGGATTCCCAATCTGATATTGTCGGGCAAGTTAACCGAGTTGGTAGGGCAGAAACTGGATAAAGAGCGCAGTCACGTGATGCTATGTGGTAACCCGCAAATGGTCGAAGATACCAAAGAAGCGTTAAAATCGATTGGATTGACCATGAATCGGCGCGGTGAAGGTAATATCGCCGTTGAAAACTATTGGTAAGCACCTCGTTAATTGGCAAAGCACAATCGGTAAAAAATCAGTAGAGCAAAAGCGGTAAAGGATGAGGTTTGATACCGATGAAAAAATTCTAAGCCGCTTTAGTTGCGTTTGCTGTTATTGCAGGATTATCCGCTTCAGTAATTAATTGGTCACTACTACCTATATTGAGAATTTCACCGACGTTGGCATTGGCTCTCAGCAGTAGTTGCTGTTCAGCAAGATAACCGTGATTAACTTGCACCTTGCGCAGCGTCGCCATGATTTTTTCGTTTTTCTTCAGCCAGCGACCAATATCGAGATACAAGATATCATCTTTTTGGTGCACCAAATTGATTTTCTCCAAAATCATGCCGAGCGGGTCTTTCTTTAACACCCGTTTAAAAAACCAAAGCGCTACATGAATCGCTTTTGATTTCACATAGGAATCTGAATACAAGCCAATGACATCAGTGTCAGTCAATTGCTGAAATACCAAGCGCTGGCGATAACGGTCAAATTGGGCATGTACCACACCTAAATTGACAGCAAGGTCAGCGTAGATGCCTTTATAGTTAACCGTTGCATACAGTCGAAGCCAGCCTTCATGAATCTCTAGATGCATGGCCAATATCGCTTTGACCTTTGCCACCACAAATTTTTGAATGGCATCGTTTAGCTGCTTTTCGGTGGCGGGCACGATAAACTCTTGACCGGCAAAATCTTCGATTTTCTCATACCACGTTTGCGATTTTTGCATCAGTTCACGTGCGATTTCTTCAGAATGGGTGGCAAAAAATTCATCCAGTTGCGTTTTGCTCGTTATCACGATCGTTTCTCATTTTTTATATTTGTATTGAAAGCTATTATTGTAGTCAGTTTTTGGGCATTGTAAAGTTGCTAATCATAAAGTCATTAATCATAAAGTCGCTGACCCGTCTACAAAAAATCTTGTACCAGTAATTGGTAAACATTGATTGCTACTTATTAATTGCTCACCACTGATTGCTAATGGCGTATGAATTTAGCTTCAGCCAAGGTTTGATTTAATCTATAATATCTGCGCGTTATAATACATGAGTGATTTGTATTTTTTTAGCAAGGTTGTGGAGATAGCGTCGTCATCGTTCAAAGGGTTATATTTTGTTGTATAGCAAAGACAGCCACAGTTATGTTTTTCAAAAGTTAATGCCACATACTACGGCTTGCAAAGACAGCGCCATGCTATTTGCTACCATTATGGCGGTGGCAATTCATGCGGCTGTTATTTTTGGTATACAATTTGAAGATAAAAGCTCACCAACCGCAGCGGTGCAAGAAGTCACCACGGTGTTGACCGAAAATCTGCAAAAGAATGAAAAGGCCGATTTTATCGCCAATGCAGGCCAGCAAGGTGGCGGTGAGTCCAACGAAAAGCTACGGCTTGAAAACAATACCATGAGCCCTTTAGAAGACGAGGCAATCAATGAAACCGATGATATCGTGAGTCAAGAACGCCAAACGCGCCAAGAAGCGTTTCAAGAAAGTTATCTACGTACCACGTTAAGCTTTGAAAAAATCCGCAGAGAAAATAATAATAAAAAACAAGATGATAGCGAAAATCTAGCCGCGCAAGAACAGCGAGTACAGGCACAAATTGCCACCCTTGAAACCAAAATCAGCAGTAACCGCCAATTACTAGCCAAAAAATCTGCGGTCAAAACTATCAGCAGCAACTCCACCACCACGGGTGAAGCCGCGCGCTATATCGAGAATTTTCGCCAACAAGCCTATCATATTGGTAACCAGCAATATCCCCAAGAAGCCCGCGCCAAAGGCATTAAAGGCGATGTCATGCTGATGGTGATTATCGAGCCTAACGGGCAAGTCAAATCTATCAAAGTCTTACAGTCATCAGGCGCTACCATCTTGGATGAAGCAGCAAAAAATTCGGTGCGTAAAGCCGCGCCATTTGGTAAGTTCTCAAAGGAAATGCAAGATTATTTGGAGCTGCGCATTATCCGTACTTGGCGATTTGGTGATACCTTAACCGTTGATGACCAAAACCCCGCAATTTAACTTTTTAATAACTATGATAAAGGCTGTCCTATGTCAACCGTACTACACAAAGAATTGGCGCTATTTGACCTCGATAACACCCTCATTGATACCGATAGTGACTATATGTGGGGCGAGTTTTTGGTCAAACATCATCTGGTAGAAGAAGCGCTGTATCGTGCTAAAAATCGGGAGTTTTATGAGCACTATATCGCAGGAACGCTCGATGCGGTCGTCTATAATGAGTTTGTGGCAGGCTTTTTAAAACAGCATACTTTAGCCCAGTTACATGAATGGCGTGAGCAATATTTGCAAGATGAAATCGCGCCAAAAGTGCGTCCAAAAGCGGTTAACGCTATCCAATCGCATTTACAAGCAGGGCACGATGTGGTAGTGATTTCTGCCACCAATGCCTTTGTGGTCAAAGCGATTGCTAACAAATTATTTTTGGTAGAGGAAGATAATATTTTAGCCACTGAGCTTGAAGTCACCGAGCAGGGGTACACGGGTAAGGTCGCAGGACAGCCAAACTTTAAAGAAGGCAAAATCATTCATTTAAAAAATTGGATTGCTCAAAAAAACGCACAAGGTATTACTTATACCAAAACTTATGCCTATTCGGATTCAAAAAATGATTTGCCGCTATTAGAATGGGCGGATGTAGCGATTGCGGTATGCCCCGATGATACTCTACACGCGCATGCCTTAGCGCATCATTGGGCAGTGGAAGATTGGTCGATGAAAGCACAGGCGTAGTAGGCGACAGCTAAGATTAATGGCGACAGCTAAGATGAATCCAGTGATAGATTCAGGTATAATAGCGCATTTTTCATAGTAACACGTTAAGGTAACCTCGCATGGAAATCAACCCGTATTTAGAGCATATCAAAGACTTAACTGACCGTGGCAACCAGCTTCGGGGGTATCTTTGACATCGAAGCCAAGCAAGAGCGTTTGGAAGAGGTCAATTTAGAGCTTGAAAACCCAGAATTGTGGAACGACCCAGAGCGTGCCACCAAAATCAGTAAAGAAAAATCGCAGCTTGATAATGTCATTGGCGTGATTACCGCTTTAGACGACAAGTTGGAAGACGCCAAAGCCATGATTGACTTAGCGGTGGAAGCCGATGATGCAACGCTATTGGCAGACGTACAAGCGGAACTCGATGAGGCCGAAGCCAAAGTCGCAGATTTAGAATTTAAACGTATGTTTAGCGGTGAGATGGATGGCAACAACTGCTATGTTGATATCCAGTCAGGCTCAGGCGGTACCGAAGCCCAAGACTGGGCAGAGATGCTGCTGCGGATGTATTTACGTTGGTGTGAATCACATGGCTTTAAAGCCGAAATCATGGAACTATCAGCAGGTGGTGTCGCAGGGATTAAAAGCGCATCGATTCATGTCAAAGGTGACTATGCGTTTGGCTGGTTACGTACCGAAATCGGCGTGCATCGTTTGGTGAGAAAATCACCGTTTGATAGCAACAACGGTCGCCACACGTCGTTTGCGGCGGTGTTTGTATCGCCTGAGATTGATGATAATATTGAGATTGATATCAACCCTGCCGATTTACGCATCGATACTTATCGCTCAAGCGGTGCAGGCGGTCAGCACGTTAATACCACCGACTCTGCGGTACGTATCACCCACCAACCGACAGGCATTGTGGTGGCGTGTCAAAATGAACGTAGCCAACATGCCAACAAAGACACGGCAATGAAAATGCTACGCGCCAAACTGTACGAGCGTGAAATGATGCAGCGTATGGAAAAGCAACAAGCGCTAGAAGAAACCAAATCGGATATCGGTTGGGGTAGTCAAATTCGCTCGTATGTGCTCGATGACTCGCGGATTAAGGACTTACGAACAGGGGTGGAAACTTCCAATACCCAAGCGGTGCTAGATGGCGACCTTGATAAATTTATCGAAGCGAGCCTAAAAGCAGGGCTTTGATTTAACTGCGCTGCCTACAATAACCCATTGCTAATTTATCCGCACTTGCTAAAATTAGAGGGTCAATTTTTTAGTTGACACTCTTTTTTTTTCATAAGGATTTGATATGCTGTACCAATGGCAAGACAAAAAACCCACTTATCAGGCACCCTTCACAGGCTGGGTCGCAGACTCCGCTGAAGTCATAGGCGATGTGCATTTAGCTGATAACGTCAGTGTGTGGTTTGGCGCGGTGATACGCGCGGACAATGCGCCGATTTATTTGGGCAAAAATAGTAATGTGCAAGAAAACAGTGTGATACACACCGATGAAGGTATCGCCGTCACCATTGGCGAAGGCGTGACGATTGGGCATTTGGCGATGCTACACGGTTGCACCGTTGGTGATAATAGCTTGATTGGTATCGGTGCGATTGTGCTCAATAATGCCCGAATCGGCAAAAACTGCATTATCGGTGCCAATGCGCTTGTCACCGAAAATATGCAAATCCCAGATAATTCCATCGTGATGGGAAGCCCGGCTAAAGTTGTCAAAACCTTGCCGCAGGCGCGTGAAGTGATGCTTCAACAATCAGCTTTACATTATGTTGAAAAAGCAAATGCCTTTAAAACGGGACTTAAACCCATAGCGATTGAGTATTAAGTTTTTTGCGTATTAAGTTGTTATAAAGTAATTCAAAAAAAATTTGACTAAAAAAAGGATAGTCACTTTACTATCCTTTTTTTATGCAATACATGATTAAGCAATACGTTGTCTCAGCGCTGCCGCACGTTCTACCAACGCCGTGTTGTTGCTGTCTTTGATTTCATCAAGCAAGCGTTTGGCACTGTCATATTCCCCTAAATTCACATACTGTTCTGCCAAATCTACGTTTAGCGTATCCGTGTCGATATCCTTAATGACATCGAGTATCTCTGATAAATCTTCAACAACTGGCGCAGTTGTTAGGCTTGCGTTATCTGCTATCGATGGCGTTTCAGGACTAGCGGTTGGGGTCGTAGTTGTCTGATTAGTTACTTGAGTAGCTGCATCATCAAAAGACAAATCAATCAAGTCGTCCGATGGGGTAGGCTCAGTGACCAAGACATTTGACGTACGGTCTTGGGCTTTGATCGTGTCATCGTCTAGCGCAAAATCAAACATATCATCTGAGATAAGTAGCGAGTCAGGTTGGCTAGGGGCTTTGACTTCTATAGGATCGCTGACTTTGGCCAAGTCAACGACAGGCTCAGCGACTGAGGGGGTAGCAGGCGTGGCTAATGTGGATGCTTCTGTAGTAGCGTCATTGGTTGGAGTAACCGTAACCGCTGGCTCAACGTTCAACTCAAAGTCGAAATCAAAATCATCTGCGAGCTTCTCAGCGCTCGGTGCAGCCGATGGGGTCGTTATCATTGGTTCTACAGCAGTAGCGGCAGGTGTTGATTGCGTCTCTGGTAAACTAAAGTCAAAGTCAAAATCGCTGTCGCTAATAGCATTGTTATTGTTATTGACGTTACTTGCTGACGCGGTTGTAACAGGTTCATCTATCGGCGCAAAAATTTCGGTAGGTGATTCTAGGGCAAGGGCAGCGACAGTCGCAGCGGTCGCGGGCTCTTTGCTAGGTGGATCAAAATCAAAATCGTCAAAAGTGAACTCATTTGATTGTGATTGCGCCGCTGTAGTTTCAGTGGGGAGAGGGGCTATTTTGGTTTCAGGTACATCGAGTGCAAAGTCAAAATCTAACTCGGTATCGGCTTTGCTGCTAATACCATCAACTGGGTTTGCTGGCTGTGCCACTTGAGTGACGGTCGGCCTGACAACATGTAAGGTGCTGTTGATTGCGGGTTTATCACTGTCTTGTTTAAACCCTGGCAAATCAAAATCAAGTCCATCAGGTTCAACCGCTTCAGCGGTATGGGTCATCGCTGTGCTGCGTGCATTTATCGATTGTTCTTCATCTACCAGCGTTTTTAGGTTATTGGCTTGGGTGGTGAGATCAATATCGTTCAGTGCCAATACCTCTAGGTAGAAGCTATTAAAGTGCTGATAATCTTTGGCTAAAGCATAGGTATTGAGCAAGGTAAAATTCAACTCACTATGTGAGGGGTGGTTTTTTAGCGCGCGACGTAACATTGTGGTGGCGCCATCATAGTCTTGGTTTTGAATCAATTGCTCAGCCGCTTGTAACTCATGATGTACATTCTCTGCAGTCTTGAGGGTTTGAGCAGCCTGCAAAGTCGATTGCGGCAGGTTAGGCGCAGCATAGGGGCTTGGATGCTGTGATTGACGTTGCAGTTCTAGTTCGCGTTGCTGCTCAGCCAACGTTTTTGGACGTTTGACTTGGGTCTGAGTATCAACCGTTGTCTGGCTCTTACCTTTTTTCATCAAGAAAACGCCAGCAATAACTACCAAAATCACTACTGCTGCGATACCTATCATTATCGGATCCATCTTTCACCTCATCGTTACGGTAGATAGTTATCATTAGGGCATAGCAAGATATGAGCTACCGCTTTATGCGACTAATGAATCACCACAAATTTGTTGTACGTTATGAAATGACACAGCACGCAGGCAATATCATCCATGCGCTATATTATTTTTTGTTTAACTCTTTTAAGCGTTTTTCTAATTGGGCAAGCTTGGTGTTTTGTATTTTCAAGCGATTTTCCGCGCCTACTAAGTCTTGATTGAGTTTGTTAACTTTAGTGGCTTGCTGGGCGGTGGCTTGGCGTTTTTGCTGCACTTGAGCCGCTACTTGGGATGACATCGCTTTGCCTAATTTGTTGTTGTTGGTACTTTGACCTTGCACTGATCCCTTGGTATGATTAGGTGCGATGATGGTCATTTCAGATTTTTTAGTCGCTGCGTATGGCCGCGGTGTTTTTTGTGCTTTAAGTGTCTTTTTTGTGGTTTTTAGGGTGGCTGGTTTTTTAGCAGCAGATTTTGCTGCGATGACAGATTTTTTGCTTGCGACACGTTTTTTGTTTTGACGATATCGTTGTCGCGCTTTATTGGCCGATTTTATCCCAATTTGTGAAGGGACTACTTTGTATTTTGGGATTTGTAATTGGGTATTGGCGACAAGTTTGGTTGGGTCATTATCGGGGAACGCGGTCGGGTTGGCTGCCATGATATCTGCCATCACTTGATCGACATCTTTGCGGTTTGCCGCTGCGATGTTACTGGCGATGGTCCAAAGGTTGTCATTGCGCTGTAATGTATAAGTGGTTGTTTCGCCAATGATTTGCGGGTTTTTGGCGCTATACTTAAATTTGGATTTGTCTAAAGGTTGATTGCCATAACCAGCTGCTGGGCTTGGTAATTGATTATTTACGGCGTTTGTTTGGATGGGATTTTGCGGTTGTGGCACGGCTGGCGTATAGACAGTGCCATTTGGCTGGACAGTTCGAACCGTTCGCGTCTCTTGGATACGCAGGTAGTCACTGTTTTCGCTAGCTTGCGTCATTGGGGCAGCGCCAGCGGGCATACCAGTTGTAGGTAAATTAGGCAGCTGGTTGATGGTGGTTGATGGTAACATTATCGGCTGCATGGGCATAGGGTCGGGCGACATAACAGGCAACTGCACAGGATTGGCCGAACCTATGACGATGTTTTGCGCAGGTGATTGCAAAGCCGTGGTATTGGCTTGCGTGGTGATTTTTTGTGCGCTGTCGATGGGCATCAACAAGGTTTTTGGCAGCGTTTTGGTTACGCCATTTTCCGTGATATTGAGCACCACATCGGTAAATGGGGCATTAATCGCACGTTTGGTGGTCAATACAATCTGACCGCCATTGCTACTGGTTGGGACAAATTTGATTTGAATATCGGCATCTTTTGACAAGCCTAGCTGGCGATATACATCAGCTTGGGCGACTGTGACAGAAAAAGTTCTTGGATTGATATCACTGACATTAATACTGGCGTTTAAAGGTTGGTTTTGTTGGGTTTGTACATAAGTATCGCCAATATTGACGGCATAAGCGACAATGGGAAGCGATAAGGGAAAACCCAATACCAAGTGTACAGAGTATTTTTGCCAAGACATAAAAAATCCTTGCTGAGGGTATCATAGCCTAGTTAGGGGTGTTAAAAAATGCCTACTTGTGTGGTCGCATGGTAGTCAATATACCGACAGGCAATATTCAAATATCAAATTAATCGATAGTCCAACAACTTGACAAAAGTTTCAGTCAAATTATCTGCTCAACTTTACACTTTTTGTCCAAAACTCTCAATAGTCTGGCTCGCTTATTATTGGCATAAAGCCCGCTGTTGATAGCAATTTGAGCGTGGATTGATGCTTGGATAATGACGCTGTACTATCAATACCCTGACAATACCCTGACAATACCCTGATAAAGGCAATTTCTGTTTACTGGTCATGGCGTTTTTTAGGGGTAAATAACGGATTAACACTATCAGGTTTATCTACTCAGGCATAAAAAAACACGCCTTAACAAGCGTGTTTTTTTTATAAAACCTTGGGTTTATAATTGATTGCGGATAATCGCAAGGGTGCGGCGTAATGGCTCTGCCGCGCCCCATAACAATTGATCGCCCACGGTAAAGGCAGATAAATATTCGCCCCCTAGATTCATCTTGCGAAGACGACCTACGGCAACTTTAAGGGTGCCAGTGACCGCGACTGGGGTTAAACGCTCAACCGATGCAGATTTGTCATTTTCTACCACATCTAGCCACTCATTACCACTGTTACGAAGCGCAGCTTCAATTTCTTCTAGCGGGATGTCTTTTTTTAGTTTGATAGTCAAGCCTTGTGAGTGACAACGCATGGCACCGATACGCACGCAGATACCATCAATCGGCACAATGTTGGCATTCGTCTTGTCTGCATCATTGCCTAAGATTTTGTTGGTTTCAACACAGCCTTTCCACTCTTCTTTTGATTGACCGTTTTCTAGTTGTACATCAATGTAAGGAATTAAGCTACCAGCAAGCGGCGCACCAAAGTATTGTTTTGGGAACTCGCTGCTACGTTGTAATTCGGCTACTTTACGGTCAATCTCTAAAATTGCACCTGCCGGGTTATTGAGTTCGTCTGCGACGCCATCATGGATGTAGCCCATGCCCTTGATAAGCTCACGCATGTTGTTGGCGCCCGCACCACTTGCCGCTTGGTAAGTCATCGCCGATACCCATTCAACCCAATCACGTTTGAACAACTCGCCAATCGCCATCAACATCAAAGATACCGTACAGTTACCACCGATAAAGTCTTTTTGACCATTTTTGATAGCGTCGTCAATGACATTGCGGTTGACCGGGTCTAGGACGATGATGCTATTGTCAGTCATACGTAGGGTGCTTGCTGCATCAATCCAGTAACCTGTCCAGCCTTTATCACGTAGCGGTTGATGGACTTCTTTGGTATAGTCACCGCCTTGACAAGTAATAATGGCATCACAAGCCGCTAAAGCCGCTAAGTCATGCGCATCTTCAAGCTTGCTAGGGGCAATGCCATTTGGGGTAGGGGCATCGCCACCGGCATTACTGGTAGAGAAAAACACGGGGGTAATCCCTTCAAAGTCGTTTTCATCCATCATACGTTGCATTAATACTGAACCGACCATTCCACGCCATCCGACCAAACCTACGCGTAGCTGACTCATGATAACCCTTCCTTACTGTAAACAAAATAAATAGTGCAGAAAATCCACATTGATTTTTCAATTAGTAACCTGTTACCTTGCCTGTATTTGTAAGATTTTGCAAGTGAATTTTTTTTTAGATGGGGCATCTATTTGGCTATAGGTAATATGCTGATAGCGATGTCACGGTGAAAAATAGCGTTTGGCAACACAACTGCAATTTATCAGCATTATTTTTGCGGCTACTATATCGCCATGCTATTGATAACAAGCTAATGATAAAAAGCTAATATTGACCAACGTGAACCGCAATATAACATGAAAGGATAGACAATGACGCTGTTGTTACAGTTGCTAGCAGGTTTTGTGGTTTTTGCAACTTTTTGGGCAACCATCCCTAGGTTTGAATGGTGGTTTAGGGTTGCTGATTTTCCCAGAAATCAATTGATTTTTTTGGGGGTGGTGGCGCTTATTGGCTTACTCTGGCTGGGCGCTTTTGACAGTCGTTGGCAAATTGGATTAATTTTGTTGCTGCTTATTGCACTGGCTATGCAAGCGTACATGGTGTTGCCTTATACGTTTTTGTGGAAGAAACAAGTGCAAACGGCAAAGCCAAAATCACGCGATTATCAAGTGAAATTGTTGGTTGCCAACGTGTTGACGACCAATCCAAATAAACAAGCTTTAATTGACCTTATCCATACCCATCAACCCGATATTGTATTGACACTTGAAACTGACCAAGCGTGGCAAGACGCCTTAAGCCCCATTGACGCTGACTATCCATTTAGTGTCAAAGTGCCACTCGATAACTTATATGGTATGCATTTGTACTCAAAGCTTGAGCTTATCAATCCCCAAGTAAAATATCTGGTGGTTGATGATATCCCATCAATTCATACCCAAGTTCGCCTAGCCATGGGAAAGGTTGTTTGGCTATACTGCTTGCACCCCATGCCACCGAGTCCAACCGAAGCGGATAAATCGGTGACACGGGATGCTGAGCTATTAATGGTAGGCAAACATATCAACGCCAACGATTTGACGGTGATTGTTGCAGGTGATCTCAACGATGTGGCGTGGTCGCATACCACACGCATGTTCCAGCGTATCTCAGGACTACTAGACCCTCGCATTGGGCGAAAATTCATCAATACCTTTCACGCCAGTTACCCATTTTTGCGCTGGGCGCTTGACCATGTTTTTCACAGCAATCACTTCACGCTGGTATCGATGGCGCGTATGCCGAACATTGGCTCTGACCATTTTCCCGTGCTCACTACTTTACAATATGAACCTGAAGTCATGGATGAGCAGCCTGAACCTTTGCCAAGCATCGCCGATCACCAAGAGGCGAAAGAAACCATCAAAGAGGGCGTTAAAGAAGGCGAAAAGCTATCGGAAGCTCAGACTGATAGCGCTAATGATGCTAGCAAATTATTGACAGGCGCATGCGAAAGTTAGCAGCGGGCAAGCTAAAACTGCATGTAAGCATTTGCTTACAACAGATTCCGCCTTTTGCGGCTAGTAACCAACGGTGCAACAACCTACAATGAACTCATCAACACAAGGATGATACCAAGGAATGGTAGTGTTGAGACGCTCAGGATGAGTAATATCATGGAAAGCCAATAATAATAACATAGTTGACATGAAGTGCCCTAAAACCCAAGTCTATTGCCCTAAGACTTGGGTTTTATCTTTTTTGGTACTTATCAATCATAATCTAGCCTAATTTAGCATAGTCTAGCTACCTTGTTTTGGCTACTTAAATACAAATGCTGCAAGGCTTATGGCAGATTTATTTTCACGGACAGCAAATAATCGCTGTCAATAGTCCTAGTCACCAAATATTAGCCACCAAATAATAGCTACCAAATAATAGTCACCAAATAGTCGAAGTTTTTTAAAATAATCTTTGCTAAAATATCCGCACTTTTTAATCAAAGCTGACGGACAATGACGATGAACCAGTCTGAAATTCTTGAAGACTCACCTAAACAAGCCCCTAATAAATTTGCCCATCCAAATAATGATAGCCAATTTTTGATTGCCCCTTCGATTTTGTCGGCAGATTTTGCCCGTCTGGGCGAGGAGGTCGAGAAGGTTATTGCCGCAGGTGCGGATGTGGTGCATTTTGACGTGATGGACAATCATTATGTCCCAAATTTGACCTTTGGTAGCATGATTTGTCAGGCGCTGCGTGATTATGGGGTAACTGCGCCGATAGATGTGCATTTGATGGTGTCACCGGTTGATAGTATGATTGAGCAGTTCTTAAAAGCGGGCGCTAGCATCATTACCTTTCATCCAGAAGCCACGCAACATGTCGATCGCTCGTTACAACTCATCAAAGATGGCGGCGCTGACTGTGGACTGGTGCTGAATCCTGCCACGCCGCTACACTATCTAGACTATGTGATGGATAAAGTTGACCAGATTTTATTGATGAGTGTTAACCCAGGGTTTGGTGGGCAAGCATTTATTGATGGCACCCTCAAAAAAATAGAAGCGGTGCGCGAAATGATTAGGCTATCGGGTCGCAATATTCGTCTTGAAGTCGATGGCGGTATCAAAGCCAGTAATATTCGTGCGGTTGCCGAAGCAGGGGCTGATATGTTTGTCGCAGGTTCAGCGATATTTAATCAACCTCATTATCGCCAAGCGATTGATGCGATGCGTGCCGAACTGGCTTTGGTCGGTCGCTTGCCAGCGTAAATGCTACACAAGCAATGATACACAAGGAAATTGGTATGGACGTTCAATCCCCATCTTTAGTACCCAAAGGGCTGACAATTGGACTGGCAATATTTGCGGTGTTGCTAGGGTTGGCAGGTTTTGGGTTTAGGTTGATGTTTGGCGATAGTTTCTCATCAATGCTGCCCTCACTGGTGAGCACCATTGCGATTTTTTGGTTGGGTATCCCACTGGCTTTTGTTGTGGGCTCGAAGGTGTTAAATCGCTACTCAGGGCGTGCACCGATTCAAAATCGCAATGCATTAACCTTGGGTTTGTTATTTAGCTGTGTGGCGATGCTATGGATGATGGCGGCATATTCGTAACGGTTCGCTCGGTGAGTCGGTACCCATCAAGACATTGAGATTAACGCCACAAATTGATGCTAGACATTGACGCTACACATAACACCAATCCTCAGTAATTATTTAGGAATTTATTGAATGGCATTGCCACATTATACTAAGCAAGAATTATCGATTTATCCCAGCAATCTTCCAAAAGGCTTAATCAACACACTGATAGTTGCTTGCTTGCTGTTAGGGTTGGCGGCTTTACGCAGTAGTAAGGGAATGCAAGGCTGGCTCAATGTCATCGAAAATTGGGTGTTTATGCTATTGTGGATTCCGCTTGCCGTCACCCTTTGCGCATTACCTTTTAAGTTACGGGATGACAGCTTTGAGCTTAAATTGGCGTATTATCTCGGCATGTTTGTGGCATTTTTATTTGAAATTAATAAACTTCGCTATTGGCATACCATGTAAACATGACGATTTAGGGTAAGTAATAGCTAAAAGTTTTGCGCAATACTTTTTTTGACCGATGAATTTTTAGGCTTAGCCAACGCTAACATGCTTGAATTTTTAAACAGTTGCATTCATAGTAATGCTATATTTGCTTTTTATAGGCAGGCTGTTATTGATAGACAAGCTGTTAGGGCGTATAGATGAATATTTTGCTCAGTGTTTTGTTGACCGTATTGATAAGCTTTTTGGCGTATCGATGGATAAGGCTGGCTTGGTATAAACTACATGATATGGCAGGTATTGAGGTCGGTATGTCTCAATATTCTGTGCCGTCCACAGCATCGCCGGCAAAACCAGAAACCATGCGCTTGGCGTACCAATCAAACATGCCAATTCCCAATACCTTCGGTAGTGATAGCCGTTTTAACTTAATGCCACCTGCTAGCAAAAATGCAAGCAATAAAAAATGGTTCAAAGCAAAAAATCAACAACCGCGATTATCTTCACCTTCGATTTTGGGTATTGATGGCGCGTCAATTGAACGTATGCCAACAGCTGCTGTGATGCTGCTTGATACAATCCATGATAAACTCATTCGTTATCAGGCGTGGCAACGTGACCAAAGTCAGTCAGTCAACCAACCAGACCACCCGCAAACCCAATGGTTGACTGAAAATAAGTTTGTGGTCAACCGCTTGATTGAGCAGACGATTCCCGAAGCTGTACACCAGTATGACCAAATTGCCAAATATCATCCCAGTCAGCTCAATCAAAAAATTCAGGGGGAGATGACCGCAGGCGAGATGCTCATTGAGGTATTGGCTCGGGTCAATCTGCAATTAGATGAATTGCTCAATGAGATGTTTAATGAAGTCAGCCAGCAATTTGCGTCAACTTACCGCTATGTCAAAAATCGCACGTAGTTGATGGTAGATTAACATTGGTATATTAAAATGAAAAAAGCGTATCAATTTGATACGCTTTTTTTATAACTTTCTTTTTTGTGAGTTTTATAGCGGTTAGCTGCTTCTTTTTTCTTTATCGCGGCGTAAGTGATGACCCCCACGGCGCGCTTTCAGCGGTTTTTTCTCAAAGCGTTCTTGGCGGCGTTTGGCAATGCCATAAAGCCCTGTGCCTTGGCGCGGGCGAATGTTGACAAGTCCTGCTAAGGTGTCAATCTCACGGCGATCTAGCTCAAGATAGCGACCGGTACGAAGCTCCCTTGGGAGACTGACAGAGCCGTAACGGATACGTAGTAATCGGCTTACTTTTAAGCCTTGCGATTCAAATAAGCGGCGTACTTCACGATTGCGACCTTCTTTGAGTTTGACTTGGTACCATTTGTTGATACCTTCACCGCCTTTTTCAACGATGTCATCAAACTGTGCCATACCATCTTCTAGCATGACGCCACGTTTGAGATTTAAGATAATCTCCGGGGTGACTTCCCCCATCACACGCACCGCATACTCGCGCTCTATTTCATTTGATGGGTGCATCAGACGGTGAGCCAGTTCACCATCATTGGTAAATAGCAATAAACCCGTTGAGTTGATGTCTAACCGACCCACCATTACCCAGCGGTCATGGTTCAGTGGTGGCAGGCGCTCAAACACCGTGGGACGACCTTCTGGGTCATGGGCTGAGCAAATTTCGCCTTCTGGCTTGTAATACATCAATATACGGCGGCGTTTTTCGTTTTCTGCGGTATAGCGTAGCAAACGTCCATCGACTCGGATTTCATCACCCTGTCCGACACGGTCACCAATGGTAGCGACAGTCCCGTTAACACTGACGCGACCTTCGCGAATCACATCTTCCATTTGGCGGCGCGAACCTAAGCCTAGACGGGCGAGGGCTTTTTGCAGTTTTTCGTCTTTCATTCAATAATCCTTTAATAGGTAGCAACATTTCACAATGTTGTGCTAGCATGAAACTTCATGCTTGTGCCTATTGTAGGACAAGCGATGGTTGAATGCTAGTATAAAGTCATGTGGCTAAATTTTAACCAGTATTTTAACCAAAAAGTTAACATAAATAATGTCACATTGTAAAAATTATTTTAGGTTATAATCATCGACATAAGTAAATTAATACAACTATAAGGAATAATAACAATAAAAGGGCAAATAGCCAATTTCTCGCCGCAACAGGGTCAAGGTATCATCATGGGGGATGATGGCAAAAATTACCCATTTACTAGCCAATAATGGCAACAAGCCACGGCACCGATGGTAGGACAACAAGTAGAATTTAGTGTCGATGCAGAGGGTTATGCGGTGGCAGTTGTCGGGGCTTATTTCTTTGGCGTTGATGATTCCCAATATCGCAGTCGGTGTTCGCTGTTTGCATGATGTTAATAAATCAGGTTGGTGGATGCTGATTGTCTTTATCAGCCGTTGCCGTAAAACCACCGACTTTAGGCGGTGGATATAAGGCAACTTGTACACTATAACGCTTGCATAAATTTTGCTAAAATAATTTGCATGAAAACACTCAAGCTACGCATACGAGATAAACATACTGATAAACTCAACCGCCTAAGCGGTTTAGTGAATTTCGTATGGAACTATGTGAATGACTTGAGTTACAAGCATCTGCAAAAGACTGGTAAATTCTTTTCAGCTTACGATTTAAACGAATACACCAAAGGTAGTGGTGAACTGCTAGGCTTACACAGTCAGACCATCCAAGCCATCAATGAAACCCACGCCAAAGCTCGAAAGCAATTCAAAAAAGCCAAACTAAACTGGCGAACCAACAACCCAAATTCAAAACGTAAATCATTAGGCTGGCTACCGTTTAAACAATCTGCCATCAAACACATCGCCACACACCAAACAGGTAAAAAAGGCTTAAAATCCACCTTACAGCTTAGTTTAGCCAAAGGGCAAAAGCTAATCATCGACCTATGGGACAGCTACAACCTTAGCCTATACCAAATCAACACATGCGAATTGGTACAAGACAGCCGTAACCGTTGGTATGCCTGTATCACTATCAAAGACTACCCTAAAACACAATGCGGTACAGGTAGCATTGGCGTTGACTTAGGCTTAAAAGACAGTGCCACTACCTCAAGCGGTGACAAACTCACCATCAAGCAAACGCTCAAATATGCCAAAGATTTAGCCATTGCTCAACGAGCTAAAAACAAACAACGTATCAAGGCTATCCATGCCAAAATCAAAAATACACGCCAAGACCTCATCCATAAATTCACCACCCAATTAGTCAAGGACAATGCCCTAATCGTGGTCGGTGATATTCAGAGTAATCAATTTAACAGTAAAAAAGGCAAACTCGCCAAATCGGTTTACGATGCAGGCTGGTTTGAACTCAAACGACAACTGACCTACAAATGCGAGAACGCAGGTTGCCGTTTTGAAATCGTGAATGAGAGATACACGACCCAGCGATGTTCGTGTTGCGGTGAAATCACCGCCAATAGTCCGAAAGGTAGAAAATCGCTTGGAATAAGAGAATGGATATGTGCTTCGTGTGGCACATGGCATGATAGAGATATCAATGCCAGTAAGAACATTCTTGCGGTCGGGCTTGACCGTCTTGTAGAAGGAATCCCCTTGCTTTAGCAAGGGGAGGAAGTCAAATCTCAAGCTGTTGCACATCAGGCAGCTTTGGTAAATCTTGCAAGCTTTTAAGCCCAAAGGCGGCTAAAAACGCTGGGGTAGTATGCAGTAGTGCAGGACGTCCCAGCGTATCGCGAAATCCTTGCTCAATAATCCAGCCTTTATCAAATAGTTGCCGTAAAATATTGCTCGATACAGTCACGCCACGAATTTGTTCAATATCGCCACGCGTCACCGGTTGTTTATAAGCAATCACACTTAACGTCTCTAATAACGCTTGGCTTAAGGTTTCTTGACGCTGGGGAAAAACTTGCTGAATAAGCGGGCTAAAGTCATTGGCGATTTGTAATCGGTAGCCGCTCGCGGTATCCGCTAAGGTTAACGCGCCTTGTGATAGACGCTGCTGCAAGACCGTGAGCGCCATGCTCAGTTGGTTTGGATTAATCGATAGCCAGTGACATAGCTGTTTGGCAGTAATCGGGGTTTCTGAGGCATGTAAAATCGCTTCGATAGATTTGCTATGCTGCTGGGCAAGCTGATGTTGTTGGTTAAAATCGGTCATGACGATGCCCATATCAAGGTTAGTTCGCTTACATCGGAAGATTCGTCATTTTGTTGTGCGACAAACTTTAGCATCCGTTGTTTTGCTAATTCTAAAATGGCGACAAAACTCACCACCACACCCAGTTTGCCTTGTGATTTATCTAATATGTCGTGGAAAGTGCCTTGACCACGACTTGTCAACATACGGCTAATACTTGCCATACGCTCTGCTAATGGCACGATATCGGCTTTGACATGGTGCATTTGGTAATCGGGTTTTAGCTGCATTTTGATTAAACTGTCGGCAAGCATGGTGGCAGGATAGGGTGCAATCTCTTTGGCTAGTATATCAGGGCTTGGCAAACTGGCGTATGCCAAAAATACATCGCGCTCAAGCCGCATTAATGCATCGATACGCTGACTGGCGTGTTTGATTTGGGCGTATTGTTCAAGTCTGTCAATCAGCTGCTTGGTGGGGTTTTTTTCATCTTTTGGCCGTTGCGGGCTTGGTAGTAACAATTCGCTTTTAATAGCAATCAAGGTACTTGCCATCAGCAAATAATCACCTGCCAACTCAAAATGATTGTCATCCAATTCCTCAATATAAGTCAGGTACTGCTCGGTAATCGGCAAAATCGCTGTGGTGGTGATATCAAAGTTATTTTTTTTGACTAAGTACAGCAAAAAATCCAGCGGGCCTTCAAACTGCTCCAGCCAAATGGCAAAGGCTTCAGGCGGAATATAGAGGTCTTCGGGCAGACTTTGAACAGGCGTCTCAAAAATTCGAATGGCTAAATTGGTCATTTGTGATGTTGTTTTTTTAGGTTTTGAATATGCTGATGGCGAGTTTTAAGCGTATTATCAAGACGATTTTTAGCCAATAATTGGCAGATTCGCTGAACTTGTATGTCGCTGAGTTTTTGTTGGTCAAATGACAAAATATAATCTGTGAAGTTTCCCAAGCGGCAAATATTGGCTGGAAAATTACTTTTTAATTCACATTCACCTGTAAATACAATAACTGAATGAAAAACGTCATTCGGTAACTCTAATAAATTCTCTAATGTTTTGATATGTTTATAATTTTGTCGTAACGGATTTTGGAAAAGATGTTTTTTGCCATAAATGTTTTGCGTCCATTTGGCATCTTTGACTTTACCATAAATCCACCCTTTATAGTTTTTAGTTTCAACTACGAAAATACCAAAACGCGACACATAAATATGGTCAATTTGCGTAGAACCTTCATCAGTTGCTAAAGTGACGTTTTGCAAATCATGGTAGCTATCATGTGGCAGCTTGCGATTAGCAGCTTTTTCAACCATTTTTTCGCCAAACCAACCTTTAAAAGTAGGCGATTTTAAAAAACTAATGATAAGGAAAAGAGGAATTAACCACCAAATTTGTTTTAATAATTCCCATAGCATTTTGTTTTTAATCCTTTGATTGTTTAACTGCTAAAAACAATCCTGCCCCAATTGATAGGGTAGAGCACAGATAGTTGTTGTCCTGTTCAAAGGCTGACAAAAACGCTGCTACTTCATCGGCATGAGAAATCACATTATCGACAATCAGCATATCGCCAAAGGTCAGTAACCGCTTAAAGTCAGCCACATAGTCGCCATAAAACCTACGCTCTGCATCCAAGAAAATCACATCAAAATGGGCGGTCGACTGACGTAAAAAATCCTTCGCATCGACTTGTTGTAGCGTGATATTGTGGTCAAACTGCAAGGTACGCAGGTGATTGCGAGCAGTTAGTAATCGCCATTCATCGATATCAATTGAGGTCAATGTGGCACTATCCGCGGTATTGGCTCGATTGATTTGGGCTAACGCATAGCCTAGCCATAGCGTAGAATAGCCCGTTGATGTACCAATTTCTAACATATTTTTAGCCCGCTTGCTGATAACCAGACTGGCAAGAAACTCGGCTGAATCAGGCTCAAGGTGGCGATGTCGGTTGAGACGGTTGGGCTGCGCATCGTCAAAGGCTTTATCGATTTGATAAAGCCTATCGGTATAGGCTTTAAAGTGTGCAAATGACATGAGTGACTCGTTATTTTTTGAGTTTGGCAAGGGGTTTGATACCAATGGCTTTTCGTACTTTTTCAAGGCGTTTGCGCGCATCACGGCGGGCTTTTTCTGCGCCCATTTGTAGGATTTCTTCCAATTCTTTTGGATTCGCCATCAATTCATTGTAACGAGCACGGAAAGGGGCAATTTCGCTGTTAATTTTTTCAAACAACACTTCTTTGGCATCCCCCCAACCGATACCTTGCTCAAAACGTTGACGCAGTAGTTGTTGTTCTTCTGTGCTAGCGAATGCACGATAAATCTCAAAAATCGTGGATTCATCGGGGTTTTTGGGTTCTTCTGGTAACTGTGAATTAGTAACAATACGCATGATGGCTTTTCGCAGCGCTTTTTCACCGTCTACTTGCGACTGATTTGATGAAGGGTTGCCAAATAACGGAATGGTATTGCCATAGCTTTTTGACATTTTACGACCATCAAGCCCCGTCAGTAGCGGCGTGTCATCATCTACCATGGCTTCGGGCAATACAAAAATCGGTTTTTCCGGGTCACAATAGCGAAAATTAAAAGTACCTGCGATATCACGTGCCATCTCGATATGCTGGATTTGGTCTTTCCCCACAGGCACATGGGTGGCATTGAACATCAAAATATCCGCGGCCATTAGCACAGGATAACTAAATAACCCCATCGAAATGCCAAAATCAGGGTCAGTGTCTGGCGTTTCACGGTTAGCATCTACGGCGGCTTTGTAGGCGTGCGCACGGTTCATCAAACCTTTAGCACAGTTACAGTTGAGTACCCAAGTTAGCTCTGGAATTTCGATAATATCCGACTGGCGGTAAAACACCACGCGCTCAGGGTCGAGACCACAGGCAAGCCACGTCGCGGCAATTGCCTTGGTCGATGCATGAATCGCCTCAGGGTCATGGCATTTGATGAGTGCATGCAAATCCGCCAAGAAAAAATAAGCGTCGCTTTCTCCGGTACTGGCGCCTTGTATCGCCGATTGTATGGCTGGGCGAATGGCACCGACGTAGTTGCCAAGATGGGGAATACCACTGGTGGTAATACCGGTTAAAATGCGGCGCGGCGCGGCTGTTTTATCATTCATGTTCAAAATTCCAAACAAAAGCAAAAAAAATACAAAATAGGCAAAAAAATTGTCCGCTAGTATAGCGGTTTTTGACTACAAATTCATGCCAAAAATTGGCTGAGCCCCATGAGCCAAATTAGCGGTAATAGCGGATACCCGTAGGCTGAGTTTTATAGCGCCGATGAAACCACATGTATTGGGTTGGGTCGATACGGATATAATTTTCTAATAGCTGATTGATGCGTTTGGCATCCGCTAATTCATCTTCGGTTGGGTAGTTGTCAATGATAGGCGAGAAGATAATGTGATAATGCGGTTTGCGACCCTTTGGCATCTCATCCGGGGTTTCCCGATAGAAATGCAATATCATCACGGCAGGCGGATTGGCTTTATTGCCCAGTTTTGCCATACGACGTGGTGCAGTCAAAGTGGCAGCGGGTACCCCAAAAAAGTCTGCCATCACGCCTTGTTTTAGCCCAAAATCTTGGTCGGGGGTGATCCATACCACATGATTATCTTTAAGATTTTTGGCAAAATGGCGCATATCGCGATGACTGATTTGGTCGCTATAAACCTTTGAGCGAGCATTGAAAATAAACCAATCAAGCAGTGCATTGTTTTGCGGTCGATACACCACATCCAGCGGGGTGAACATCGTGGTCAGTCGTCCACCCAAATCGAGCAAAGTTGAATGGATGCCAAGTAAAATCACCGCTTTACCTTGCGATTGGGCGTTTTTGACATGGTGCAGCCCTGATACGGTGACACAGCGGGTAAATACATCAGGTCGATACCACGCACACAGACTCTCAAACACACCCACACCGGCATTGATAAAAATCTTCTCTGCCATTTCTAAACGCTGATCTTCGCTGAGCTCTGGAAACGCCAATGACAGATTGGTCAAAGTATCGGCTCGGCGGCTTTTAATTAGTCCAAATAACAATTTTCCCAAAAAATGACCGATTTTAAATTGATAGCGCAACGGCAAATAAATCAATGGCAAAATCAGCGCGACCCCAAGCCAAATCCCCCAATATTGCGGCAACAAAAACTGCCACTGAAAAGGCTTACGCGCTGTACGGTTATCTGATTGCAGTTTTTGCAACTCGCTCACCTTTGGCATGCCTTCAAGTGTTACAGTTGACTGATGTAGCAGATTGGCATCGGCATTACTGGCAGTATCAACCGGAGGCATTTTGGCTGTTGGGTCAAACATTTGGGGCTTATGATTTTGGGTTGGTTTCATAGGGTATGTTTCATTAAAAAAAGCATAAAAAAATATAAGAAAAGACATAAAAAATGCAAAAATAAATGCCGTGGCAGTGACTCGGTCGATTAAGTTTGTAAAGCTGGTCAAAAAATATAAGCTAAAATGTACAGGCATTTAAGCCGATTGGGTCATTATACCAAACAACGACGCAGGCTAAAGCCAGTAAATTTAGTATATATTGGGTAACAGTGATACATTGAATGACGCATGACCACCAATCCATGTTACAATTTGCAAAATATTACAAAAAACTAGCAATGATTATTTAACGTAATTACATGTTGATTTAGTTCCATTTAACACAATTGCTTTTTAACATACTTGCGTTTATCTCTATCCTAGGATGATCTTCATATAAAAAGGAGTTGACATGCAGACAAATTCCGCAATGACAAGTAACTCCCCCATGCTATCAAAGATAGTATGGTTACTTGTTGCAGTTATTGGCGCAGTGGCATTAGGGACAATCGCCCTGCACCGCGGCGAAAGTATCAATGCGGTGTGGCTCGTCGCCGCTGCCGTGTGTTCGTATAGCATTGCTTATCGCTACTATAGCTTATTTATCGCCAAAAAAGTCTTTGAACTCAATCCCCGCCGCGTGACACCCGCTCATCGCCTAAAAGATGGCTTAGATTATGTACCTACCAATAAATACGTCTTATTTGGTCACCACTTTGCTGCGATTGCTGGGGCAGGTCCTTTAGTCGGTCCTATCTTAGCGGCACAAATGGGTTATTTGCCAGGTACGCTATGGCTCATCATTGGTGTGGTATTTGCAGGTGCGGTACAAGATTTTACTGTACTATTTATCTCGACCCGCCGTGATGGCAAGTCACTGGGTGAAATGGCAAAAGACGAGCTGGGTACTTTTACGGGTATTACGGTGATGCTCGGTGCACTCGGCGTGATGGTCATTATTCTTGCCGTACTGGCACTGGTGGTCGTTAAGGCGCTAGCGCACAGTCCTTGGGGACTATTTACCATCGCGGCAACGATTCCTATCGCGCTACTGATGGGCATCTACATGCGTTATTTACGCCCAGGTAAAATCATGGAAGTGTCTATCATCGGCTTTGTGTTGATGATGGCGGCGATTGTATTTGGTGGCGATATTGCCAAAGACCCTGCGATGGCTGAATTGTTTACCTTGACAGGTACCCAGCTGACTTGGGCATTGATGATTTATGGTGTGGTAGCATCGGTATTGCCTGTGTGGTTGCTGCTTGCGCCGCGTGATTATTTATCAACTTTTTTAAAAATAGGGGTGATTGTAGGTTTGGCACTGGCGATTGTCTTTACCATGCCAGAGTTAAAAATGCCTGCGGTTACCAAATTCATCGATGGTACGGGCCCCGTATTTAAAGGCGGGTTATTTCCGTTCTTGTTTATTACCATTGCTTGTGGTGCTATCTCTGGTTTTCACGCGTTGGTATCGAGTGGTACGACCCCAAAACTTGTGGATAATGAAGTGGATACTCGCGCCATTGGTTACGGTGGTATGCTCATGGAGTCGATGGTTGGTATCATGGCAATGATCTGTGCCACCATTCTTGACCCTGGTATGTACTTTGCGATTAATGCCCCAGCAGCGCTTTTAGGTACAACCCCAGAGACAGCGGCAGCCGCTATCCAAAAATTGGGGTTTGTAATTACCCCCGATGCGCTTACGACACTAGCGCAGCAAGTGGGTGAGAGCTCAATTATCTCACGGACAGGCGGTGCACCGACCTTTGCAATTGGGATGGCGCATATCTTATCGTCTATCTTTGGTAGTACCGCAATGATGGGGTTTTGGTATCACTTTGCGATTTTATTTGAAGCCTTGTTTATTTTGACTGCAGTCGATGCAGGGACGCGTGCTTGTCGTTTTATGGTACAAGACACCATTGGCATCGTGGTGCCATCGGTACGTGGCTCAACCAATCTAGGCGTGCATTTGCTTGCGACTTTGATTGCAGTAGCCGCTTGGGGCTTCTTTGTCTACCAAGGCGTGATTGATCCGCTTGGGGGCATTAACTCATTGTGGCCACTGTTTGGCATCGGTAACCAAATCTTGGCAGCGATGGCATTGACACTAGGTACCGCAGTTTTATTTAAAATGAAAAAACAAAAATATGCTTGGGTCACTGTGGCGCCCACGGTTTTCTTATTGATTACCTGTCTGACAGCGGGTTGGCAAAAAATCTTCCATGAAAATCCAGCGATTGGTTTCTTGGCGCAAGCGCACAAATACAGCGCCGCGATTGCCAAAGGTGAAGTGTTAAAACCTGCCAAAACCTTGGATGAGATGCAAACCATCGTATTCTCAAACTATGTGGATGCCGTGCTTTGTGGCTTCTTTATGATTGTGATGATTGTCATGATTTTCGGTACGATTCGCGCATTAACAAAAGCCTTGGCAAGTGATAAACCTACTGTGGTTGAAGGTGAGGCGATTTATGAAGATCCAAAACCCTTGAATATTTCTGCACCGCATTAGTGAAAAATTACCAGCAATTGCACAATATTGTATTGTGCAATTGCTTTGATTTCACCAAAACCATGCTGGGCAGATAGAAGGAGCGTCACATGAGTAATAATGCGTTAATCGCTAACTTGATTAAAATGACCTTAAAGGCGCAAAAGGAGGTAATTTTTAGCCCAAAAAATATGACCCGCCTAATCACGCTGGTCAAACGGATGCAACAAAGCTTTCGTTTGATGGTCGGTGTCCCTGATTATGCGACCTACGTCAGCCATATGCAGGAGCAGCATCCTGATCTAGAGCCGATGGATGAAAAGACCTTTTTTCGCTACTGCGTCGATGCGCGCTACCCGAGTAATGGCGGTGGCATGAAGCGATGCCCTTGTTAATCAAAAAACATTAAAAAAACAGTCTAAAATTAGGCTGTTTTTTATCAAAATTGAATTGTTAATTTTTGTAAATATGGCCAATGATTGTCGGCAAAAATGACCCAAGATTTATACACAATCGCCCGTTGGCAGGTCTGGTGGCAGTGTGTGTAGGCTCTCATATCATGCACCCTTAAGGCGGTTTATTGTTTCATTTTTCATGATTGCAAGTTGGCAGTCGCCCATGGATTTGGACATTGCGTTCAGATACTGCTTTGCGATAGTTAAGGCTTCGCCATCATGTAAAATTTGCATATTTTAATTTTCGGGTTGGACTAAATTTAGATAAAGCTGATAATTTTCTGCATCAAAACAGACAAAGATAATGTCTTCAAATTCATGATTTTCGTTTTGCTTGACGAAATCTTTTACGGTGTTTACCGCAATTTGTGCGGCTTGTTGTTTTGGAAAACGATACACACCCGTTGAAATATTGGGAAAAGCAATGGTTTTAACGCCGTTTTGCTCAGCAAGTTTCAGCGATTCGGTGTAACAGCTTGCTAGTAGCGCTGACTCATTTGACTGTCCGCCATGCCAAACAGGTCCGACGGTGTGAATCACATATTTGGCGGGCAAATTCCCTGCAGGGGTAATCACGGCTTTGCCAGTAGGACAACCGCCTTGCTCATCATGAATCACTCGACAAGCCGCAAGTAGTGACGTACCTGCTTTACGGTGAATAGCGCCATCAACCCCACCACCACCGAGCAATGAATTGTTGGCAGCGTTGACAATCGCATCAACAGCTAGGGTCGTAATATCTTGTTGTACGACACGGATTTGCATGCTTGTACCCCTTATGATTTTTAACATTTTAAATGTTCGTTTCTATTGATGGTTTGTTTGGGTTATTTTTTGGTTTGCGAGTAGGATTCATCAGCCAATTTTTCAAACCGCTCTTTTTCTTTATGGAGTTCATTTTTCGCGGTGGTCATATCGCTATCAAATAAGCTTTCGAGTTCTTGAATCGCCGATTGTGCTGAGGCAATCATCTCTGCTTCATCTTCATAGATGGCGCGCTGCCGTTCAATCAATGCGTCATCATAATCGCGGAACATTTGCACGGTTTTTCGCGCGGTTTTTGGCTCCATGCCCAATACTTCCAAGGTTTCGCGTGACATATCTAGCGAAGATAGGTAGGTTTCTCGCCAAATATACTTAACCCCCGCATCGCGCAAACGATAATAATGCTCACGGTTTTTGGCACGTGCCAAGATGGTCAGATGCGGATAATTGCGTACGGCATAATCGGCCACCGTTGCAGACAGCTCGATATCACCAATGGCAATAATAAAAACTTTGGCTCGTTGAAGCCCTGCTGCGCGTAGGATTTCTGGATTTTTGGGATTGCCATAGTATACTTGGTTACCAAATTTGCGGACGAAATCGACTTGGTTGGCAGATTTTTCAATCGCGGTAAATTCAATATTGTGCATGCGTAGCACACGACCGATGATTTGCCCGACACGTCCAAATCCTGCAATCACCACTGCGTGCTCATGGTTGGGTATTTTGTCGTATTCTTTACTGGGCTTAGCTTTGGCAAATATCGGATTACCAATTTTTTCCAGTAATAAAAATGCCAGTGGTGTCATTGCCATTGAAACAGTTACCACAAGGTTTAAGATATTTTGTTGTTCACGGGTTAACAGATGCTGGGCGGTCGCCACGCTAAACAGTACAAACGCAAATTCCCCGCCTTGCGCTAGCGTCACCCCAAGACGGATACTACTTTCGTTTTTGTTGCCCATGAGCCGTGCAATGATTGTCAGCACCACAAACTTAATGAGCATCAGCAATACTGCCAAGCCAATGATGAGGAAGGGCTTGGCGACAATTAATTTGACGTTGGTGAGCATACCGACTGACATAAAAAACAGCCCAAGCAGCAAACCTTTAAATGGCTCAATACTCGCCTCTAACTCGTGGCGGTATTCGGAGTCAGCCAGTAGCACCCCGGTTAAAAATGCCCCAAGTGCCATTGACAAGCCTATATAATTCATCAATAGCGACACACCCAGTACGATAAACAACGCCGTGGCGGTGAGCAGCTCGGTGGCGTTACTAGAGGCCACGAATTTAAAGAAAGGACGTACCACAAACCGACTGACAAATATCATGCCAGCAAAAATACTGATGACTTTGGCAAAATAAATCCAATCGTAATTTTGCTCTTGCGCGCCCGACAAAAATGGCAATGCGGCAAGTAAAGGAATAACCGCGATATCTTGAAACAATAAAATAGTAAAGGCTTGCTGACCATGCGTGGTGGCAAGCTGCTTTTTTTCACCCAATAACTGCAACACAAACGCCGTTGATGACAGCGCCAAGCCAAAACCGATGACAAAGCTATTTGATAGCCGAATATCTAAAAAATACCACGATAGCAGCATCAGCACCACGCCCGTGACAATCACCTGCAGCCCGCCTAACACAAAAATCTGTTGCCTAAGCGCCCAAAGCCGAGAGGGCTGTAGCTCCAAGCCAATAATAAATAATAGCAGCACGACCCCAAATTCAGAAAAATGCAGCAAGTCATCGGGGTTACCCGCAACTTTTAAAAAACTCGGACCCAGCAATAAGCCTGTAAACAAATAACCCAATACCGTGGCGATACCAAAACGCTTTGCAAGCGGTATCAAAATCACTGCCGCACCCAAAAAGATAGTTGCGTCAAGCATCATAGAACTATCAGCACTGGCAGCAAGCACAAACATACAAAACCTCAATATTTTTAATTTTTGACAAAAATTTTCCAAATCCCGTTATCGGCAATCGCATTTTTATAGGCGTCATTGCGTTTTTTACGGGGAGTCTGCCGACTGTCCACCACTTTAAAGTCTGCTAATGTTTGAATGACCAAACCTGTGCGATAAAAACGAATCCGTTCAGGCTCTAGCAATTCACCTTTGGGATTGCGACAAAACACATAAGCGCGTAAATCAATAAATTCACGATGCGCCACCAGCCGCACGTCTTCGCTTTTCGCTAAGGCATTTTCCATCGCTATTAAGTGGGCATCCTCATACGGACCGCATTTTTCAACCAGTGCACCCACCGAGCCAAAATTTTTGGACTCTTTGGCTTTGGTACGGGTCAAATGTAGTTTTTGCACATGATAAATAAACTGCGGTATCTCAAGGCTTGCGGGTAATGGCAGATAATCAGGCGGCAATCCTGCCGAAGGATAAAACGCTTTGGCGCGATCAATCAAAGCTTGCCAGGTTTGCTCATAGCTTTGCACCTCTGCCAAATTGCCTGCATAAATAGGCAAATCTTGAATTTGGGTCAGATAGGGCGGCGGAAAAAAATTATCCCGAAACTGGGTAATATCAGCTTGCAAGGTGGAGAGCAATAACTTGACCTGTTTTTTATGCGCCTTTTCATCGACCAGCAATGCTGAGGGATTGCCATTATCTGAGTGGTCTGAGACATCAGATTGGGTGAGATGCAAGTTGGGTGCCACAAAAGGTGCAGAACGGTGTGTCATACGCGTTTACCTCCAGTAAGCTATTGATTTTTATATAGATTTAATAGAAACCTAAATAGATATTAAATACAGATGTTTAATTGTTTGGCAAACGTTTAGCAAGCGTTTAGCAAATAAGGCTTGCCACAGCATGGTGCTGATTCATCCTAACATATTTAGCCTAAGTAATGCGCACAATTAAGTAATTAATCGTAAGAAAAATTAAATCGCCAAAGCCATTCAAACTAAAAATCCAAAATTACAAAAACCCAAAAACAAAACCAATGACGCTCAGCGGCAACATCGACTTTTTGCACTTCGGGTCAAAAAGTCGGTTAGTGCGCGTGCGCATGGACAGGGGTTGCGCTAGTAATATCACAATTAAACTGCGCGGAGTGCGCATGCAAATCACTCTCAAATTGAATGGTACTGTGCCCAATGCCTAAATGCTGTAACTCATGCTGTAAGTCTGATAATAGCGCATCAGTTTGCTGTAGGGTAAGCGAGCTTGGGACAATGATATGACAAGATAAGCTATGTAAGCCGCTGGTAATCGTCCAGATATGTAAATCATGAACCGATAACACGTTTGGGTGGGCAGAGAGGGTGTTGATAATAACGCTTTGGTCAATATCATTGGGCGCGCCTTCCATCAAGATATGGGCGGCGTTTTTGACGACAGCATAGCCACCACGAACAATCAGTAGCGCCACCAAAACACTCACCGCCGCATCTGCCCACACCCAGCCAAACAGCATAATCACGATAGCGGCAATTATCGCAGCCACCGAGCCGAGCAAGTCACTTAATACATGTAAATAAGCGCTTTTCATATTGAGATTATCGGTATCACCACCGTGCATCAGTTTGGCGACCACCAAATTGACGATAAGCCCAATAGTACTGATAACTAGCATACCCGTGGTAGCGATTTGTGGCGGCTGCTGAAAACGCAGCACCGCTTCATAGATAATACCTGCACTGATAATCAGTAGCGTCAGACCATTGATGAGTGCAATCAAAATCTCAAAACGGCGATAGCCAAAAGTTTTATGGGAAGTAGCAGATTTTTTACCGATGATAAACGCAAACAAAGTCATGGCAAGTGACACCGCATCACTAAACATATGACCTGCATCTGATAACAACGCCAAACTGCCAGTAATATAACCGCCGATGACTTCAACAATCATATAGCTTGCAATGATGGCAAACGCTATCGTGACGATACGCTGATTATCCGTATGACTGTGACTATGACTACTGTGGCTGTGACTGTGGTCAGCGTCCTCATGGCGGTGATTGTTGCCATGATTATGCTCATTAGGGTGCTCATCAGTAGGCTGCTTTGAATCTTGAAGCGGTTTTGGGGTCATTGTTATTTACTTACCCTAATTAATGGTAAAAATTAGCTAAATTGTAGCCCAATCAGCGACTTGAAAAAAGCCCATTTAAACATCAGCGTGAAATAAGCGCTTTAGCACAAGCAATTGTTTTGCAAGTCAGGTTAAGACCAACTCATCGGATCAATGTCAATCGATAGTCTGGCATACTTTGCCGATGGCAATGCAATCGTCTGTCGCCACCAGTCCGACAATAGCTGCTGGCGAACGTGGCGTGTTTTGGTCAAAATTAATAAATGCGAGTGATAGCGACTGTTTTTCTTTGCCATCGGCGCATCTACCGGGCCATTAACCGCAATACCCAAGGCTGTCATGTGCTGGCGTGATGGCAATAGCGCAATCGCTTGATGCAAAATTTGCTGATTGTTTTCTAACGATTTGCTTTCCACCCGTACCAAACAAGCGTAAGTCAATGGCGGCAATCCCAACATGCGCCGCTCAGCCAATAATTGCTGGGCAAAACTCAGATATCCTTCACGTACCAAAGTCAGTAACGCAGGATTTTCAGGTTGTAGGGTTTGTATCAATACCAGACCTGCTTTATCGGCACGACCTGCACGACCTGCCACTTGGATAATCAGCTGGGCAGTATGCTCAGGCGAGCGAAAATCTGAGGATAAAAAACCGCGGTCAGCATTGGGGATTGCCACCAACGTCACATTGGGGAAATGATGCCCTTTAGCCACCATTTGCGTGCCCACCAAAATGGCTTTGGGATTGTCAGCAATACGCTGATACACTTGCTCCCAACTGTTTTTTTTACGCGTGGTATCACGGTCAATCTGAATCACAGGCGCATCGGGGAAAAGCTCAGTTAACCCTTCAACCATCCGCGCAGTACCCATGCCTACGGGGTCAAGATTGCTACTACCGCAGCTAGGGCAATGTGTCGGGATGGCTTGCTGCCAATCGCAGTGGTGGCATTTTAGCATTGCCACTGGCTGAAAATGCACTGTCAAATGCGCATCACAGCGCGGGCAGTCTGCTTGCCAGCCACAAGCATCACACAATAAGATGGGCGCGTAGCCACGACGGTTTAAAAATACCAATACTTGCTCATCTTTATCCAACGTTTGCCGAATGGCTTGAATTAAGCTTTGCGCCAAACCGTTTTGCCATGCCTGTTGGCGCGCATCAATCAACTGCATGATGGCAGGTTTGGCGTCACCTGCACGCTGGGTCAAAGTAAGCTCGGTGAGTTTACCTTGTTGGACCAAATACAGGCTTTCAAGCGATGGCGTCGCGGTGCCCAAAATCACCGGACAATTAAGCTGAAAACCACGATAGAGCGCCACGTCACTGGCGTGATAGCGCAGTGAGTCTTGCTGTTTGTAAGATTGGTCATGCGATTCATCGACAATAATCAGCCCTAAATTGGCAAATGGGTATAACACTGACGAACGCGTACCGATAATAATTTGCGCATAGCCCAGTCGGCATTGTTGCCAGCCATCAAGCCGCACGGTGTCATTAAGTCCTGAATGTAGCATCAATACTTGGGCTTCAAATCGTTCGGCAAATCGTTGTCTGGTCTGTGGGGTCAGCCCAATTTCTGGCACTAAGATAAGCACTTGTTTGCCTTGCGCCAGTACCGTTTGCATCACTTGCAAATACACTTCGGTCTTGCCACTTCCGGTAATCCCATTGAGTAAAAAACCTTCATAGTGTGGCTGCTGGCAGGCGTGGGTGATTTTTTGCACCGCTTGTTGTTGCTGCAAATTTAAGGTGAGCGGCGTGGTGGCAAGCTTAGCAAGCTTGGGTAAAGATGGCATTTGATAAACAGGCGCAATCAGACCTTTTTGCTCAAATTTTTTTAAATAAGCGGGTTCAACGCCATTGTCTATCAGCGCAAACTCAGTTACAAGCTTTGTGTCATTGCTATGCGAATTACTATGCGAATTGCCATGCGAGTTGATGACCAATTCACATAAAGCAAATTGTTGGCGTTGTTTTTTGGCACTGGCGGAAAAATCCTCGTCAGTGGCATCGCGTAATTGTCGCCAACATAATTGTCGGTAGTCGAGCGTCATTCCTTGGCGAATCAAAGTCGGCAGCATGACAGAAAACACATCACCAAGCGGATAGCAGTAATAAGCAGACAGCCAATAAGCGAGTTTTAGCAATGCCTCATCGACAATCGGCAGCTCATCAAGTATGTCCAATACAGGTTTAATCGCATTTTGCGTAAGCTGACTGTGCTCGATATGCGCCACCACAATGCCGACCAATTTGCGCGCACCAAACGGTACTCGGACGCGGCAGCCAATCGCGGGCAACGCATCGCCCACAACGCGATAATCGAACACCGAATCAATGGGCACAGGTAAGGCAACTTGTATCAGCAAAACACACCTTTAAAAATTGTTGTAGGGTTGAATTATAGCCCAATTCTATACGTTAAACTGTGGTCAGATGGGCAAAAATTTGACATAAAAAAAGGCAAGTCTTGTAACTCACCTTCCATTTGAGCGGGTTAACAGTCATCTAAAACCAAAATCAATCTAAAACCAAAATCGCTTCAATTTCGACCACCGCACCTTTTGGCAAGGCAGCCACTTGCACCGCGGCACGGGCAGGGTAAGGCGCAGTTAGGCGCGCCGCAAAAATCTCATTTAAGGCAGTAAAATCTGCCAAATCAGTGAGCGAAACATTAAATTTCACCACATTGGCTAACGAACCACCTGCGGCTTGGCAGATAGCATCGATGTTTGACATGACTTGGTTGGCCTGATTAACAAAGCCATCGGCTAGGGTCATGGTGTTTGGGTCGAGTCCGATTTGACCTGAAATATAGACAGTCTTATCAACTTTCACAGCTTGTGAATAAGTGCCTACCGCAGCAGGGGCATTGTCAGTATGAATGATGTCACGGCTCATATTATTTCCTATTACAGTATGATGGGTTTATAAAATATCTTTATTTTTTGGCGCAGACGTGTTTTGGCTCTGAGAAAGTAGCACTTCGTCATTCCATTGATACAGTCTTACGATATTGGGGTAGCCCAAGAAGGTGCGTAGGCGCTGAATTAAGCTTGCAATTTGGTCACGGCTTTGCACCACCACAAACAGCAAGGTATAGCCATTACGCTGTTCGATATATTCAAAACCCGCCTGAGTATCACGCACAATAAAGATTAAATCACTGATTTGCTCATCGGTCAGGTTTTGATTAATTTTTAGCGCGGCATCAAAATAAATACGCTTGGATATCTCATCCTCACTGTTAGATACCCGCCAATGTAGGGGAATCACTTGGTATTCATTGACACGGCGAATTTCATCAATTGAAAAACATTTGTGTCGATGCACCACCAAGCCATTTTTCGAAATATGCCCGACAATCGGGTCGCCATACACAGGATGACAACAGCTTGAAAAATTCATCTCCATATTGGCGGCATCCGCAATCAAGCTTTGCGGTTGGTTAGCGGCATGGGCGCTGGCTTGGTTTTTGGCAAGCTGCTCTTGGGTTAATAGGCGCGAAACGGCAATCTGCGGTAGCAATTTACCTGTGGTAAACTCCGTAAAGAACGCACTTTTATCCTGTAAGCCACGCCAATCAAGTAGCAGTTGCCATTGTTCATCGCTCACATCAGCGAGTGAAAGATTTTGCGTTTTAAGCGCGCGCTCAAAGGCGGTTTTACCTTCGTGCTCTTTTTGCTCAGGATTTAAGCCTTTTAACCATTCAAACAACGCACGCCGCGCTTTATTGGTTGCCACAAAACCCAGCCACTCCGCTTTTGGAATCGCATTGGGGTCAGTATGAATTTTGACCCTATTGCCGGTTTTCAAAATCGTACCCAGTTTGGCTTCTACACCATTGATTTCAGCGCCCGTTGCACGGTTACCGATATGGGTACTGATAGTATAGGCAAAGTCCAGCGCTGTGGAGCCGCGCGGCAACTCATAGGCATCACCGTTTGGGGTATAGCAAATAATTTTACGTTCGTGAAGATAATCAATCAGTTTATCAACCACCGTCACCGCATCAGATGGCTGCTCTTCGATATCGCTTTCATTATCGGCAATCAAGTTTTGCAGATTGCGTAGAGAGGCCTGAATCACTGACTGGCTAAGCGGCGATGCGGCTTCACCCATCAAAATCCCTAAACGGGTGGTTTTGAGCATGGTTTTAGTCAGAATGACCACTTTGATGGTGTCATGGTCGTTTTTATAGGTAATGGTAAACGATTGGTTGCCCCCCGCACGCGGATGGCGGATATTATCTTCGATACACTCAGGCGCAATTTGGTATTTATTGATAAAATACTTGGCGATTTGGTCGCAGTCTTCCACTTTATCCATAACTAGCATAAATTCATAATGCCACAGCAAATCGGTGATTTCGCCGCGGTTTTTAAAAAACTGGCGAAACAAAGTCACGCGATTATCGACATCTTTGACATAACCTTTAACGCCCAGTCGGCTCAAAACAATATTTAAATAATTATGAATAGCTTCTTGTTGAAAGGTGCGCCCCAAACCATGCTGCATAAGTTTATCGGATAACTTGTTATACATAGGCGCATTTAGGCTGCGATAACATAAAATCTCGATATAGTCGGCTAAATCATTCAGCCCAAGCGTACGAGCAAACGGCACATAAAAATCCAACGTTTCTTGTGCGGTTGCCTGTTGTTTTTTCTCAGGCACCGCTTCGATGGTGGTCATATTGTGTAAGCGGTCAGCCAATTTGACAATCAACACGCGCGGGTCTTCTAGCGTTGCGGTAATAATGCGGTAAAAAGTCGCGGCTTTATTGATGTGTTTTTCATTGGAGGATTTTAATTTGGTGACACCATTGACGATTTGCGCAACTGCCTTGCCAAACTCTCGGGTCAAATCTTCTTCAGTGGTAGGCGTATCTTCCACGGTATCATGCAAAATCGCCGCCACAATGGTATCGACATCCATGCGAAAACTACCCAAAATCTCCGCCACTGCGATAGGGTGGGTGATATAAGGCTCGCCAGATTTGCGTTTATCTTTGATATGGGCTTGGTCGCCAAAGGCACAGGCTTTGAGAACAATTTGCTGTTCGTCATCATCCAAATAATCCAATACACGCATTAGGTCAAACTGTGCAATATCCACATCAGGATGGCTTAATTTTGGTAAAGTTGATATATTCAAAAATGTGCCCTCAACGTACGATCGATAGGTTTAACCTGCTAAAAAATTCATATTGTCCTGGTCAGCAGTTAACTCTATCATAAAAAACGGTTGGATAAAAATAGCTGGTATCAAACCAGCTAAAGTTAGCAAAAACGTATTATAAAGATATCTTAATTATTCGCAAAATTACTGCGAATTGTCAAGCTAAGTTACATATAATTCCACGTTTCATTCCACGTTTAATTCAACTAAAAAGTCACCTAAAAAAGGTGACTTTTTATAAAATAATAGTCGCTAACTAGTAACAGTGGCTTAAGCTACCATTAGAATCCATGACCACTTGAAATGCTCAAATCAACATGGTGAAATTTGTTAGGCAATTCGCGCTCAGGTTGATTTAAAATCTCTTTAGTCACAAGGCCCTCAGCGATTTCGCGCAGGGCAAGTACGGTTGGTTTATCATTTTCACGCTCAACCATAGGTTCTGATACACCGCGTGCGATTTGGCGCGCACGTTTACTGGCAATAAGAATCAAATCAAAACGGTTGTGGATATTTTCTAGACAATCTTCTACAGTGACACGTGCCATGACTATGGTTATCCTATTCAAAACTAAAAAAGTAATTGATTATTTTAACAAAATTAAACCCATATTGCCAGTGACAATGCACTAATCCAAGATTTTTAACCCTGCTTTGTTCTCACGTTTTGGACGTTGTGCGTCGGTGGACTCTGCTGGTTGACTGGCATTGATTTCAGATTGCGGGGCATTATCGTATTCCGTTGGGTCAAAGAACATGCCTTGTGAATTTTCTCTGGCATAAATCCCCATCACCGCTTGCATCGGTACCCATAATTCTTGCGAAACGCCGCCAAATCGCGCATGAAAATTAATAAAATCATTATTAATGACCAAATTACCTGTGGCACGACTAGCGATATTAAGTACGATACGACCATCTTGCACATATTCGACAGGCACCGTGACATTGGGCTGTGTCGTATCGACCATGATATGTGGGGTTAGGTTATTGTCTTCAAGCCATTCAAAAATAGCGCGTACCATATAAGGGCGAGTCGGGGTGAGTTGAAAGTCGTTTTCCATGATGATTCTCTTATTTTAATGATTACTATTTTAAACTAGTTTTAAAGGTTGGGCGATTAAACATCCGCTCCATATATTGATACAACGGACGGCATAGGTGCAGCGGCAATTCAATACCCATGGGTTTTAAGCGATATAAAATCGATGACAAAATGCAATCACATACACCCATGGTATCTGAAAGAAAAAAAGCTTTATGGGCAAACAGCGGCGCTATGGTAACCAGAGATTCAGTCAGTTGCTTTCTTGCAATCTTTGCTTGGTTGACATCTAATGTATCCTTATCGGTCAATAGCGTATCTGCCAATTTAATCCAATCTTTCTCAATGCGCCACCATAATTGACGGTATTGTGCCTTTTCAATCGGATTTTCAGGTAGCAGTTTGTTCTGATGATAGCGCTCTTCAAGGTATTCAAAAATAATGCGATTGTTATATAAAATCAATTCACGATGAATAAATACCGGCAGCGTGTTGTAAGGATTGATATCAGGTAAATCTTCGGCAAAATCCTCATCATCACGAATGTTCGTCTCGCTAAATTCTATTTTTTTCTCAAGTAAAACCAGTCTTAATTGGTGACTTAGATAGCCATCATCGGCATAAATCAACGGGGTATTCGAAGTAGGGGTCAACATAGTTAAAAATAATAAGCTGTATCAGCGTAAAGGATAAGCCTAGCTTAAAATGACTGAATTAGCAATAACTGTGAAAGTTATCATACCAATCAAGCAATAAATGCGCATAAAAAAAGGTAGCCTAAGCTACCTTTTTTTATATCAATCCTTATTTAACGTCTTTCCAAAATTCTTTATTGAGTAAGTACACTGGAATTAATAACGCAAGTAAGAATAAGATGACCCAAAAACCATATACTTTACGTTGGTGCGCTTGCGGCTCTGCCATCCACGCCATAAAGTTGACGATATCACCAATATTACGACGATATTCTTCTTTTGAGGTGTTCATTTGCATATCATGAAGGACGAACGGCATGGCAACATTCGGCAGTACGATATTGTTGGCACCCCAAGGACGACTTGGATCTTCATAGAAGGCTAACAAGTACGTATAAACCCAATCATTACCACGTAGACGGGTTTCAAGTGACAAATCAGGTGGCTGGGCACCAAACCAAGCTTTTTGAAGCTCTGGGTCCACGCCTGCATTGATATGGTCACCGACTTGGTCAGTGGTCAGCATCAAGTATTTTTCCACCAACTCTTTTGGAATGTCCAAGTCTTTGTACATTTTTGAGTAGCGAACATATTGCGCTGAGTGACAGCCTGCACAGTAACTCATAAATAATGAGGCACCACGTTGAATGGACGCTTTATTGGTCAAATCCACAGGAGCGGTTTCACAAGCCAAATGCGCGTCTTTACCCTCAACTGTTTTGTAGGTGCCACAGCCGCCTTCGCTAGCTTGTGCGGCTGTCGCGCCCAAACCTAGTGCAACTGTCAAACCCAATCCAGCAACTAATTTTTTAACCGCTTTCATTAGTGACCTCCAGTTACACGTTCAGGTGGCTGTTTGCAAGTTTCAATCGATGTATAGATTGGCATTAGCAAGAAAAACAAGAAATACAAAATAGTACAAATACGTGCCACAATCGTTGCGGTATCACTTGATGGAATTACCCCTAAGTAACCTAAGATCAAGAAACTAACAACAAAGATAGCAAGCGCAATTTTTGACAAAATACCCTTATAACGCATTGAACGCACGGGCGATTTGTCTAACCAAGGCAATACAAATAAAATAGCAATTGATGCTGCCATCACAATAACACCCGGCAGGGCTGAACCAAACATAGATGGGGTTGCACGTAACATCGCATAAAAAGGCGTATAGTACCAAACAGGGGCAATGTGAGCAGGTGTCTTAAGTGGGTTTGCTGCTTCAAAGTTTGGTGGCTCAAGGAAGAAACCGCCGCCTTCTGGGAAGAAGAATACCACGGTAAAGAAAATGATAAAGAATACCACGATACCAATCATATCATGTACGGTGTAGTACGGGTGGAAAGCCACGCCATCAAGGGGTACACCATTTTTATCTTTAAGTTTTTTGATATCAATACCATCTGGGTTATTAGAACCAACATGGTGCAATGCTACCAAATGAACAAATACCAGACCCACTAAAATCAAAGGAATCGCAACAACGTGCAAGGCGAAGAAACGGTTTAAGGTAATACCCGAGATGATATAGTCACCTTTTACCCATTCTCCCAATGCATCACCAATAAATGGAATCGCGGCTGGTAAATTTAAAATAACCTGCGCACCCCAGAAAGACATATTACCCCAAGGTAATAAGTAACCGAAGAAACCTTCTGCCATTAAGCACAGATAGATACCCATACCGATGAGCCAAACCAGTTCACGGGGTTTTTGGTATGAACCATACAACAAGCCACGGAACATATGCAGATACACGACCACGAAGAATGCCGAGGCACCAGTGGAGTGCATATAACGGATTAACCAACCACCTTGTACATCACGCATAATGTATTCTACAGAAGCAAATGCGCCTTCTGCACTTGGGTTGAACATCATGGTTAGCCAAATACCCGTCACTAACTGATTGACCAATACCACCATTGATAATACGCCAAAGAAGTACCAAAAGTTGAAATTCTTTGGTGCGTAATACTTTGACATATGGTATTCATAAGTTTCTGTCGCTGGAAAGCGCGCATCCACCCAATGCATAAATTTCTTTGCACTCATATTATGCCCCCACCGTTAAGATAGTACCGCTGATGCTATACTCAGGAACTGGCAAATTACGAGGCGCAGGTTGACCCTTAAAAACACGTCCAGCTAAGTCATACTTTGAGCCGTGACAGGGGCATAAAAATCCGCCAACCCAGCTGCTGCCACCCAAATCTGCTGCGCCGACATCAGGACGATAACCTGGTGCACAACCTAAGTGAGTACAAACCCCTTCACACACTAGAACTTCACTATTGTCTTTTGAGCGGCTATTATTTTTGCAGTAGTCAGGTTGTAATGAACCTTCTGATTTTGGATCGGCAAGTGATGATTCTACTTTTGATAAATTATCCATCATCTCTTTGGTACGTTTGACAAGATAAATCGGTTTACCACGATATTTGATAACAATCATTTGTCCTGCTTCGAGTTTGCTTAGGTCTTGGCTAACAGGTGCGCCCGCAGCTTCTGCTTTTGCACTTGGATACCATGAACGCACAAACGGCGTAGCAATAGCAGCGACACCGACTGCGCCCATAGCGGCAGTGGATGCGATTAAAACTCTTCGACGCTTAACGTCGACGCCTTCGGCATGGCTCATTAAGAACTCCTCCAGATTAATGAAGTGGGTAACCATATTCCCACACTGGGTTTGTGGCTATTGTAAATCAGTTGTTACAGAATTGCCACCTTAGCTGTGCCTAAATTACGCTAATTTTGCTATTTTATGCTATTTTTGCAATAAAATAAATTACCTAAGGTAAATAAAAAAGACCCTTGCAGTAAACAAGAGTCTTTTTTGTAAACGCCAAAAAACGCGGTCGATACGAGAATTTCGACCACGAAAAATATTAACGTTTTGAGAATTGGGGACGTTTACGTGCTTTACGTAAGCCCAATTTTTTACGTTCAACTTCACGCGCGTCACGAGTCACAAAGCCCGCTTCTTTAAGCGCTGGTTTTAAGGTTTCGTCTGACTCGATCAATGCACGGGTGATACCGTGGCGAATCGCGCCCGCTTGACCATTGATACCGCCACCTTTTACAGTCACATAAATATCATATTTGCTAGCAGCATCCAGTAATTCTAAAGGTTGACGAACAACCATTACTGATGTTTCACGACCAAAGTATTGATCAAGTGGTTTACCGTTGACGACGATGTTACCTGTACCCGCAGATAAGAACACACGAGCTGTTGAAGTTTTACGACGACCTGTACCGTAATTGCGTTCCATGTGTTACTCCTTAGATATCTAATACTTGAGGTTGTTGAGCAGTATGAGGATGCTCAGTACCTGAGTAAACTTTTAACTTTTTAATCATCGCATAGCCCAATGGACCTTTTGGCAACATACCTTTAACCGCTTTGTTAAGTACGTCAGCAGGTTTGTGTGCGATAAGTTTGGTAAAGTTAGTCTCTCTGATACCACCTGGGTAACCGGTGTGACGGTAGTATTTTTTGTCTTGCGCTTTTTTACCAGTCACGGCAACTTTCTCAGCATTAATCACAACGATATAATCGCCTGTGTCAACGTGAGGGGTGTAAGAAGGCTTATGCTTGCCACGTAAGCGTGATGCGATTTCGCTCGCCAAGCGACCTAATGTTTTACCTTCAGCGTCGACGATGTACCAATCGTGTGTCACTTCATGTGGTTTAGCACTGATAGTTTTCATGTTTAAAAACCTTTTTGAGTTAATAGTTGAGAGTGAGTGTCTGGGAAACGAGGGCTCTCAAAATTACGAACGCATATTATAGGGATTAAGATAGTGACTTGCAATACAAGTCAAGCATTTTTAAAAAATAAACTTGCAAAAAATAGGCAACTAAAATTGCCTATTTATATCAATCGGCGTATGCGTGCACAATCAGACATTAAATCTAAAGTGCATCACATCGCCATCTTGCACGATGTAGGTTTTACCTTCGAGGCGAGATTTACCTGCCGCTGCCGCGCCTTTTTCACCGTTGTATTCAATAAAATCATCAAACGCAATCACTTCGGCACGGATAAAACCACGCTCAAAGTCGGTATGAATCACGCCTGCTGCTTCAGGGGCAGTCGCACCGACTTTGACCGTCCAAGCGCGCACTTCTTTAACCCCTGCGGTAAAATACGTTTGCATATTAAGCAGCTCATAACCTGCGCGAATCACACGGTCAAGCCCTGCCTCAGTCATACCCATACTTTCTAAAAACTCTTGTTTTTCATCGTCATCCAGCTGGGCGATTTCAGATTCGATTTGGTTGCATAGCGCGACCACCAACGCATCATCTTTTGCCGCAAATTCCCGTACTTGGTCAAGATAAGGATTGTTGTCAAAGCCATCCTCGCTCACGTTGGCAATATACATGGTCGGTTTTAGGGTGATTAAACCATAACTGCGGATGATTTTTTTCTCATCCTCGTCCAGATTTGCCATGCGCGCAGGCTTACCATCGGCTAAAAATGGCTCAATTTTGTTAAACACATCCAGCATGGCTTTGGCGTCTTTATCACCGCCTTTGGCTTTTTTACCGACATTGATAATCGCACGGCTGACTGCTTCAAGGTCAGCTAGCGCAAGTTCGGTATTGATGGTTTCGATATCGGATAATGGGTTGACGCGCCCATCGACGTGAATCACGTTGTCATCATCAAAGCAGCGCACCACATGGGCAATCGCATCGGTTTCACGGATATTGGCTAAGAACTGATTACCCATGCCTTCGCCTTTGGATGCACCTGCCACCAGACCTGCGATATCCACAAACTCCATTGAGGTGGGCACAACGCGCTCAGGTTTGACGATATCGGCAAGTTGCTTGAGACGTGGGTCGGGTACGGGTACAATCCCAGTATTGGGATCTTTGGTACAAAATGGGAAATTTTCTGCCGCAATCCCAGCTTTGGTCAATGCGTTAAACAGGGTTGATTTACCAACATTTGGCAGTCCGACGATACCACAATTAAAGCCCATATAATGCTCACTAAATAAAGGGTTAGTTAAATTTGTTGCATTATAACAACTTAGTCATCAGAATTCGACAGGCGATTGACGCATCAAAAAATTGAACCATCAAAAATTTAACCCATCAAAAATTTGTAGCATGATATAAACTACAAAAATTTAAATTGAGCGATTGGGCAGATTGTTGTCATGAAATTGTCATAATGGAGCGTCAAGCTATGCTATAATTATCAGCTTGATAGTGATTTGTGTCTGATTACGGTGAGAGTTATCGTGTACTGCGCAACATTGATAATTATTTCATTTTTATAGGAATGTTTTGAGTGACAGTCTCTGCTTTTTTATCCCATCAGCCTAGAAAACGTTTTGGGCAAAATTTCTTACATGATCAGGTGATTATTGGGAGAATTATTGACAGTATTCATGCAGATCGCGATGATTTGATGGTTGAAATTGGTCCAGGCATGGGCGCGATTACTGAGCCGCTACTCAAGGAAGTCAATCGCTTGACTGTTGTCGAGCTTGATACCGATTTGGCAGACAGCTTGCGCATTCGCATTGGCGCCAATAGCAATGAGGGCTTAACCATTGTCAAAGCCAATGCCATGGAAGTGAATTACCGTGCGCTATTCCAGCAAATCATTGGCGATAACCCTAATGCTACCACCGACAAGAAAATGCGCATTGTCGGTAACTTGCCATACAATATTTCTACGCCGTTATTGTTTCATTTATTAAGTTTTGCCGATGTCATTGAAGACATGCATTTTATGCTACAAAAGGAAGTGGTGGATCGCATCACCGCAGAGGTGGATAGCAGAGAATATGGTCGCTTATCCGTCATGATGCAGTATTATTGTGAAACCGATTATTTACTGACGGTGCCAAATGGGGCATTCAACCCCCCACCCAAAGTGACGAGTGCGGTATTTCGACTCAGACCTTATCAACAAAAACCGATTGTGGCTGACGATGAAAAGCTGTTTGCCCTTGTGGTGCGTGAGGCATTTAATCATCGCCGTAAGACACTGCGCGCGATTTTTAAAAAATCGCCGATTTTGCCTGCGGTCACAGAACCCCAGCTTGTGGCATGGGGACTTAATCCACTGGCGCGTCCCGAGACCTTATCAGTACAAGATTTCGTGACTTTAGCAAACGGCATTGCGGCAAATGGTTAATTTTTTTTTGTAGCTGTTTAAAATTTTACTTTCAAGATGTATGAGGTGTTATGGGTTTTCGACATCAATTTGTCATTGGCGATATTCAAGGCTGTTATGCCGATTTGCAGGCACTGCTCAAGCAAATTGGGTTTGATGAACAGCAAGACAAATTATGGTTTGTCGGCGATATCGTTGCACGCGGTGAAGACTCGCTGAGCGCGCTGCGTTTGGTAAAACGTCTTTGCCAAGCTGGTGCTGCCGAAATGGTGTTGGGCAATCATGATATTAACTTAATCGCCGTATGGCGTGGTGTCATAAAGATCAAAAAAAAGGATAGAACCCAAGCGATTTTTGACGCCCCAGATTGTGATGAATTACTCAATTGGCTTCGTCGCCAGCCGCTGCTTGTCTATCCCAATGATAAAACCGTGATGGTGCATGCAGGCATCCCGCCAAACTGGAGTATTACCCAAGCAGCCATGCATGCGTCAGAATTGCAAACTCAGCTGCAAAGTAGCTTATGGCAACTCGATAGACTGCTGCCAAACCTGTATAGCGATACCGCTGTTCCTTGGTCAAATATGCTGACAGGCTACGCGCGTATGCGAGCGATTTGCAATTATTTTACTCGTATGCGCCTGTGTCAAATGGACGGCACGCTAGAGTTTAGCTTTAAATCCAGTTTGGATGATAAAATGCCAGAGGGGTTTCGTCCGTGGTTTGAATGGCAAGTGCCGCGCGAACGTAAAATCTTATTTGGTCACTGGGCGGCGCTAAAAGCCAAAGTGGATTTGGCAAATGCCAGAGCGACTGACGCAGGGTGTGTGTGGGGCGGCAGTATGATGGCATACCGCCTAGAAGATGAGCAAATTACCTGTCAAACTTGTAAAGCAAAATAACCTTTCTTTGTAAAGCAAAATGACCCTAAAGTTACCGAGCGAGCTGCAGCAGCTGTACAAATGCTTTGGGCAAACGGGTAGGGCGAACTTGGGTTTGCCCATTTTCATCTTTGCTAGTAGCCACGCATACAATACTTATCTCAGCTTTGCTTAACAGCTGCTGGTGGCTATCATAAATCCGCTGCTCAAGCTGTAATGACGCAGATTTACAGTCTGCCGTCTCAATCGCAACGGTGACTTCGCTATCAAGCAGAATCGGACGCAAATAGCGGATGTTGGCTTGGCTCACTACAAATTGGATATCAGGTTTGCCACTATCGCTATGGTGAGTAACGTCATGACTCACAGCCTCGGCTGAATGCGCTTGATAAAAATAACTGGTCATCCCCAATGCACGTAACCAGTCGCGGCGACAACGCTCAAAAAGCTTTAAATGATTGGCGTGATACACAATTCCGCCTGCATCGGTATCTTCTAAATAAATACGGTATTGGTTGGCATAAACAGGCTGAGTGCTTGATTGAGTGTGGGGCTGATTCTGGAGCTGGGTCACGTGGTATCCTTAGATTAATAATATTAACAATAAATTCAGTAATTTTTAAAAACCACAAAGTGATAGCATAAAAAAAAGAATGGCGTTAAACCATTCTTTTTTGAAAATTTGCCGTTTTTTATACACATACTCATCAAGTCAATTGACGATGATTGACTTTGTCTAATTTTAACGCCTCCAAATAACTGCGAATATGGGTGACGTAATCTAAGCATTGCACGTAACGGCTATTGCTTTGACTATTGACTTTCAAATACTGATACACGGCTGCCCAATTGTTGCCATCAATACCGCGCTTTTGCAAAATCTGCTGGATATCTTTAATCGCTTGTGGACCCATATTGTAAGCCGCTAGGGTAAACCATACCCGATCCGATGCTGGTACTTGGGCAAATTCATGTTGCAGCTGACTGAGATACTTAGCGCCGCCTTGGATGCTCTGCGTCGGGTCAGTCCTATTATCAACGCCCATCGCATTGGCAGTGGCATTGGTTAACATCATGATACCGCGCACACCCGTTGGCGAAGTGGCTTCTGCATCGAGATGCGATTCTTGGTACCCCATTGCCACAAGCAGTTCCCAATCAAGACGGTATTTGTTTGCTGTCTGCTTAAAAGATGGCTCATAGATGGGCAACACGCGTGTCATGGTATCGGCAAAATGTTGTTGATTAAACGGCTCTGCCAATGGTGTTTGACTATAAAACGCGGCTAAATGTTGATTACGGGTGAGCGATTGACCGCCACAAAGGAAGTTTTTTACATCGTCGTTGAGTTTGACATCGTTGGGGTTTAGCTGTATGGCAACATGCTCGTTGAGACCCTGCTTTGATAAATAATCTTTGTCACAGCTTAGACTCAGCGATGATAACGCAGTGGCGTTTTGGTAATCCGACCCATTGGTCAAGGCAATATCGGCTTTGCCCGTTTTGACAGCCGCCATCGCGTCCCCATCAGTGGCAAATACTTGTGTGCTCATGGTAACATCCAATCGCTTGGCATAATGGCGCATGACATCATAGCCAAAGCCGTGCTCAAAACCATCTTGAGCAAAATAGGTGGTATTACCATTGACGGTGGCAATACGCAGCTGCTTTTGAGATAGAATACTATCAAAAGTCGCCATTTTTGGTGCTGCAACCATGCTAGTAGGTGAGGCAAGGGTATTAGCATTGCCATTGTCGACTTTGTCAGTAACGCCCATCTGAGTGGCAACATAAGCTAAGGGCAAACCAATCCCCATCACAGCTGCCAGCTTTTTACTGGCACTCAACCATTTTAGCGGCTTGATAAAGCGATCAATGAGCCGAGCGGACGGATTAGCCAGTTGCCCCAAATCTTGCACGTGGCTAGGCACCGCTGGCACACGAGACTGGGCAATTTTTGGCGACATCACCCCACACAAACAAGGCTTGAATTGAATCGGAAAGAATTGCAAGCGTTTAAATTGGGTCGCGTATTTACTAAAGTGTAATAAAGGGTGTTGAAACGGGTATAAAGTTAAAGGGCTTAAAAATGCTTTGACCGACATCGAAATCGACGCAGGATAGGTCAAAGCCAAATCATCACAATACTCAAATGATGAGTTTAGCGGCATGTGTCACTCCACGGTGCACATACGTTAGATACGTTAAATTAATAAAAAACAACTATGCCAAATGAAAACATTTTATGAAACTAAGAACCGAATCGATAGTCACGCCCAGTACCCGTCAAACTAAGCACCAGTTAAACCTAGTACTAGTCAAAATAAGCACCAGTCAGCCAAGCCACATAAGTACATGGCTTAATCCAACTATCTAACTCTATCCTAAATCTAGCCAAAAAAGCTTCCATCCAAAATAGGTCGTTATTAACTTAACGCTAAAAAAAGAGCCAAACAGGTTGGCTCCCCTTATACCTAGGACGGTGATAAATCCCTATCCATCGTAGAGAACTATCGAAATAAATAATAATCAAGTACAACCCGAAAAAGGGTTAAAATTTTTGTAAGTACTGGCAAATTAAAAATTTTTTAATAAGCCCAAGCACTTACCTAAAGAATTTAACGTAGGGTAACGTATGGCACGCATAAAATAAATAAACAATAACAATATTTACTGCATGGCATTACAGTTAGTTATATGAAACAATGGGGGTATTGTAGTGAAATTAAAGTTACGCGTCATGTGGTTGACGGTAACGAAAGGCAAATTTATGATAAAAAGCGTAAAAAACCCGCTAAAATGCAATTAACGGGTAATAATTAGTCAATAAATTGCCCGATTTTACACAGGATTATCGATATCGACAAAATCAACGGTCAAAGCAAGATTTTCTTTGACATAATTCCCCAATGCAACCACACCACCTCGCTCGGTGGCATGATGTCCACAGGCAAAATAATCAATACCCAGCTCACGCGCTATGTGAGTCGTTCGCTCTGATACTTCACCGGAGATATAGGCTTGACAACCCATTTGTGCCGCTTGCTCAATCATATCCTGTGCGCCACCCGTACACAGACCAATGCGCGAAATTGTTTGATTACCCCCGGATAAATGTAGGGGCGGACGGGTTAAGGTAGTCGATAGTTTGTTGGTGAGAGCTGCAATCGACAACGGCGCTGCTAAATCCACGATATTACCAATCGGATGTTTTTCATTAGGGTATAGCGGCGACAAATCACTCCAGCCCAGCGCTCGCGCTAATTGGGCGTTATTGCCCAATTGGGGATGAGCGTCTAACGGTAAATGATAAGCCAGTAAGGAAATGCCGTGTTGCATCAACAAACGAATACGCTTGCCTTTCATGCCAATTAATGGCGCAGGTTCCCCTTTCCAAAAATAGCCATGATGCACCAAAATCGCTTGGGCATTGTGCGCAATCGCTTGTTCAATCAATGCCTCAGAGGCTGTGACACCGGTGAGGATGTGCTGTATCGGCTGCCCACCATCCACTTGCAGACCATTGGGACAATAATCTTGGAATTCATTAATTTTTAATAGCTCATTTAACCGATGCGCCAATTGAGTCGGACTCATTGAAGTTGCAGGTTGGTTCATTGTAGTTTCCAAAATTGTATCTTTCAAAATTCTGTCTTCCAAAATCGTATCTGCCAAAAAGTTATCATGTTTCTACAGTATTTAGTGTTTCATCAATTATTTAGGTAGTTTGCTTGCCGTGTCATTTGGGGTGATATTGTCGACCGCCTTTTGCACCACTTTTTCTTTAATTGCCTGTTTTTTCTCTGCAATTTCTTCATCAGTCAATTTTTCCGTATGGCTGATATTGTCGATATGGGGCATAGTAGCATGCGGATGTTCTTCTGGCTGTGATGTCAGGGCAGTTTTATGTCCTTTATTATTTTTACCATCGTTTGCAATCGGTTTGTCATCATAGATAATATTACCATCGCTATCGATGAGCGCATAGTTCATCGGCTGTTTACGCGGGATAAAAAAGTCAGAGGGTTGGGTCATCAAATGCGAGGCGACCAATTCAAATAAGAATTTCCACTCAAAGACTTTCACGTCACGCGCGCGTAGGGCGGTTATTAACGCGAGTGAAAAACTCACCAACAAGTTAATCATACCGATGACCATCACTCCAAATAGGCTAACCAAAATAATACCGATTTCTGGAAACTCGCCCGTGTTGGCATAAATATTAAAAATCCCATGAATAAAGTTGGCAGATGCAAAGGCAATGTGGCGAATATCGAGCGGCAAGCCAAAAATATAACCGATGGTCGCCGTACTACCTAAAAAGCAGCCGAATAAAAAGTTGCTCATAATCGCACCCAGATTGCGCTCGATAAAATCGCTAAAACGCAATAACGTCACAGGTCTCATTATCCGTTTGAGGGTAGGATGGTTGCGGATACGCTCACCAATTTTGTTGTGTACCGCAAGATTATCATAATAGCCTGCAATCAACCCTGAAATATACAAATACACCCCAGCAATCGCGGCATGAAAGATAGCAAGCGAGGTAAACGGGTTGAGATCATGCAGCAAGTGCTCTGCGCTAGCTTCCGATGTTAACGGACGACCCAGTCCATACAGCCACAGGGACGAAATCAGTAGCGCAATGGGCATTGCAATTGAAATATTACCCATAATGGCAATAAACTGGGTGCGCATGATATCAACGACCAATTCTGTCAATTTGGTAAATCGTGCCGCTTTGCGTCCTTTTACCTCTGAGATGGTTGAAGCAATCGCGGCAGCCGTCATGGCAGGCTGTTTGGTCGCCACTGTACCGCCAATGATATGAATTGCCACAAAGCCAAGACCGTAAATCATACTGTTTAAAAAAGCCACGCCAAAAGGTGCCAGCGGTAAGGATTTCCCTAGGATTTTAAGGGTCGCCATACAGCCGATGAGTAGACCACCCAATGCTGCTTTTTTATACATACGGCGATAGCCCGCTTTATCGGTACTGATATAATGCTCGCCGACCTTACTGGCAGTCTCAGTCACACGGCGCGACAAGAGCGCGGTATTGATGCCAAATAAATATCTAAAACTACTGCGGTGGTATGAATCTTCATACAACGTGTTAATGAGCTCTATGATGGTTTTTTTCTTGATATGATCGTTGTCAGATAGCAGTGACACCAACAATTCAAGACGCTGCAGGCTTTGCTCAAGGCGCACCAACATATTGGTGGTACGCACAGTAATACCGGTTCGATGTATACGGCGACGGATGTTTTGCATCATAGTACGCGCTTGGTCGGTCAACACTAAAATTTGACTGCTATCCACCTCAGGCTGTGGCATCGCTTGCTCATCCCCTGGCTGCATGCTGAGCTGGTATTGACTGACAAATTCAGCGACTTCGCGATTTAGCGCAATGAAAGTATCTTGATTGTCAATCGGATTGGGAAACGCCTTTATTAAATCAGCATTGAGCCCGATGCCGTTGATACGCGCAGTTAAAATAGTAATGGCTTTGAGCACATTGGCTTCAAGCGCTTGCACCAATGCTTCTTTGCCTGCGGGTACTTTAAGAATAAGTATCAGTTCAATCCACCAGCGCTCATGGATTAAGCGCACCCAGTAGCGAGTTTTTGGAGTGGCAAAAAACGCATTAAATAAGCCAATCAAATCGCGGTCATCGGGTACAGAGGGTAATAGCTTTTCACCGACCAAATCAAAAAATTGCGAAGTAAAGCCAGCGTCTGACAAGATACCCAAATCCGTGTATAGCGACACCTGACGATAACGACTAATCAAGGTAAGCATAAACACACAAAACCCTTCTGCCCACACACGATTGCCGCGCAATAGTCGAACGAATAGTGCCATCTGTTCATTGGCGGTCGTAGCATCATTTGCGCGGTTACGCAAGGTATCTAGCAGTTGTTTAAATAGGGTAACTTGCGGAAAGTCACGCAGCGCATTAATTTCGTTTAAAATAGTAGTTAAACGCGCTTCTAAGGTTGGCATCACCTTCAATTGGTCTGCCATATCCGCCGCATCATAACGATGTTGGGCATTGGGTAACGTATCTTGATTATTAGGTTGCGATAAATTCGTCAAACTAACCTCGAAGTAAACAGAAAATTGAATCGTTTTTTTAAATAGGGTGAATCACAACTATAAGAAAAAATACGAAAATAGATATCTTAAGATGAAAATTTAATCGACTCATCAGAAAAAATCCATCATTTATTTGCAACAAAAATCTTATGGGCCAAGGTTTAAAGACAGTAAGGGATAAAATAACGCGACGTGTTACCGCATTCATGTCTTCGAGAAAACAACCTGACTGATTATCCTAATTGATTATCTAGCTGCAGCGATTATACTATAGTTACTCTGTTGACTGATTTTTTTCTATGGCATCGACTATAACTACCCAAGCAAAAAGCACCAAACAACCCAATATCGAATCAACACACAATGAGGTAACCCAATACTACTATCCAGATCCCGTGAGCCAACAGGTGATACAGCAGTGGCTATTTATGGATTTACTGCCGTGGCAACAGGCAACTTGGCAGTATTTGACCACCCATATAGACGCCTTGCCGCACGCGATGTTGTTTGCAGGCAATGCGGGGACTGGTAAACGTGCTTTTGTGTATCGGTTTGTCGCATGGGCATTGTGTGAGAATCAACGGGACAATGTACAAGGTGTGGCAACTGCCTGTGGGCAATGCCAAAGTTGCCAATGGCTGATTGCCAATACCCACCCCGATCTTTATCAAATTCCCACACCCACCGTGGCGCGTGACGCGTCGCCCAAACCTAAAGTAAACAATGCTCTTGTGGCGCAAGCCCCAACCCATCAGTCAAGTTATAGCATCAAGATTGACGAAATTCGGGAATTACAGCCGTTTGTCACGCAGTCGAGTGGCGGATTAAGAATTGTGGTTATTCACCAAGCGGATGCGATGACTCTAGCAGCCAGTAACGCGCTTCTTAAGACATTAGAAGAACCTGCCGAAAATGTATTAATGCTATTAATTAGCGATAGTCCTTCGCAGCTACTGCCAACGATTCGCTCGCGGCTACAGGCATTTTCAGTGAGCCATGTGACCCCCGATCAGTCAATGCAAGCGATGCAGCAGTTATTGCCAAATACCGATACTGCGACGCTACAACAAGTCAATGGATGGTCTGGTTATGCGCCTTTTTTGGCACTGCAAATGTTACACAGCGAATGGTATCAACACCGCCAAACTTGGATAAACAGCTTTCAAGCGGTTCGTAGCGGGCAACGTACGCCTGTACAAGCCAGCAACTATTGGCAAAAAACGCTGACATTGACGGACTTTTTGTACTTGTCGCAAGCTTTGTTAATACCATTGGGGCAATTTGCCGTCGGTATCTCAGCGTCATCCAATGACTTAGATTTTGGCAAGCTGCAGCCACTACCGACATTAAAGCAAATTAGCCAATTACAACAGGTCATCGATCAAATCTGGCAAGATAGACAGCAACATATCCAAGATAAGTTATGCTATGATAAAATTTTTAGCACCATGCTTGATTGCTAATTTACTCAATTATCTATATTACCCAATTATCTATATTATTTATCATTCACCATACGTTGGTAACCCCATGCGTTAGTAAAAGGAACAGTGATTATGGCAATGCCATCTCGTGGCGGTATCACCACCATTAACTATGATACGATCGAAAAATTGTATGCTAGCTATCTGCCTTTTATTGAAAACGGTGCGTTATTTATTCCTACTAACCAGCAGCAACAACTAGGCAGTCAAGCCTTTGTGGCAATCACCTTGCCAAATTCGAGTGAGAGAATGCCGCTGCATGGCAAAGTGGTGTGGGTCAACCATCGCGCACAGGCACAGCGCCCTGCAGGCTATGCGTTACAGCTTGGCAAAGACGAAGCAGGGTTACGTATCAAAAACGAAGTTGACCGGCTGTTAGCGGGTCATATCAGCTCAGATAAACCCACCTTTACGCTATAAATTTTGGAAACTGTTGAACCTTTGGCAGTTTTAGCCTGTGATTGTTAGAAGCCAGCGATTGCTAAAGGTGAGCTTATGCTTAATCCGGTAAGTCGCTAGCTTTTTTTCTTCTATCGCGCAATGGTTAATCATCACTCTGCGTATCGGTGCATTTCTCGTTTTTAGTCCCTTTTTGCATTGGCAAAAAATGAGACGCAATTTAGTCAATCCTTGTGTCAAATTACTTGTATAAAATAGCTTTCAGGCGTAAAATATACGACTATTTTTGCTTTGTTCCTAAGAATGGCATGTCACAAACGTTAACGCAACCGTCTTTTGATCTAACCGCGAGCCTGCCCGTCATCACCATTGATGGCTCAAGTGGTGCAGGTAAAGGTACATTGACGGCAAGACTGGCAAAGCTGCTGGATTATCAAATTTTAGATTCAGGAGCGCTGTATCGGATTGTGGGGCTTGCAGCCCACCAAGCGGGTTTGTTAACGGACAGCATTGATGAAACTGCGCTAGCTGATTTAACCCAATCGTTAAAAATTGAGTTTGCAGCCGCAAAAGCGGGTTCTGAGCATGTGACAGTGCTCGTGAATGCCAACGATGTGAGCGAAGTGATTCGCACCGAAGAAGTGGGGAACTTTGCGTCAAAAGTCGCGGTATTTCCGAAGGTGCGTCAAGCCCTATTGGATTTACAAAAAAATATGGCAACGTCGCAAGGCAACCCAAAAAAGGGTTTGATTGCAGACGGGCGTGATATGGGCACAGTGGTTTTTCCCGATGCGGCGCTGAAAGTTTATTTGGTCGCATCCTCTGAGGCACGAGCCGAGCGCCGTGTCAGTCAGTTAACCCATGCTGGCAAACAGGCAGATTTTGAGGAAGTTTTGGCACAAATTATTGCGCGTGATGAGCGTGATAGTACACGCAGTGCTTCACCGGCTAAGCCTGCCGATGATGCGATAGTGATTGATAGCTCAGCCATCGATGCTGAGCAAGTGTTTAAGCAAGTTTGGCAACTGTGTGTTGAACGTGGTTTGACAATTAACTAACTATTTTTTAACTAACAGTTTTTAAAAATTTTATCGATTTTTTATAGGCACTAAAACCAGCCTTATGTTTATGAAAAATCTTAATTTGAACCGTACTGTGCTGGACAGGCTACGGCTATACAAAGGTAAATTTTATGATGGAATCATTTGCTGAACTGTTTGAAGCAAGCCAAGTACTTGACGTAGAACGCGGTGCAGTTATCTCAGGTACCGTAGTTGCGATTGATAGCGACTGGATTACCGTAGATACGGGTCTAAAATCAGAAGGTATCGTTGCGCGTTCAGAATTTTTGAATGAACAAGGCGAGCTTGAAGTAGCAGTTGGCGACCAAGTTCAAGTCGTTGTAGATGCGGTTGACAATGGTATGGGTCAAACCCTATTGTCACGTGAAAAAGCAAAACGTGCTGAAACTTGGAACGTACTTGAAAAACTTTATGAGAACAATGAGATCGTAACCGGTCTTATCTCTGGTAAAGTTAAAGGTGGTTTCACGGTTGATATCGGTTCAGTACGTGCGTTCTTACCAGGTTCATTGGTGGATACTCGCCCAGTACGCGACACTGCGCACTTAGAAGGCAAAGAGCTAGAATTTAAAGTCATCAAGCTGGATCAAAAACGCAACAACGTCGTTGTTAGCCGCCGCGCTGTGATGGAATCTGAAAATTCAGCAGAGCGTGAAGCACTACTATCTAACCTTGAAGAAGGTCAAGAAGTGGTCGGCGTGGTGAAAAACTTGACTGATTACGGTGCATTCGTAGACCTAGGTGGTATCGATGGTCTATTACACATCACAGATATGGCATGGCGCCGTATCAAGCACCCATCAGAAGTGGTTGAAGTGGGTCAAGAATTAAAAGTTAAAGTATTAAAATTTGACCGCGAACGTAACCGTGTCAGCTTAGGTCTAAAACAACTAGGCACTGACCCATGGCAAGACGTTCTTAACAACTATCCAAAAGGTACTAACGTTAAAGCACGTGTAACCAACCTGACTGACTATGGTTGTTTTGCTGAAATCGCTGATGGTATCGAAGGCTTGGTACACGTTTCTGAAATGGATCATACCAACAAAAACATCCATCCTTCAAAAGTAGTACAAATCGGTGACGAGATCATGGTTCAAATCCTTGATATCGATGAAGACCGTCGTCGTATCAGCCTAGGTATCAAACAAACCATGCCAAACCCATGGGAAGAGTTTGATAAGAACCACCAAAAAGGCGATAAAGTATCTGGTACTATCAAATCAATCACTGACTTCGGTATCTTTATCGGTCTAGAAGGTGGTATTGATGGTCTAGTTCACTTATCAGACCTTTCTTGGACTGAAAGTGGTGAAGAAGCGATTCGTAACTACAATAAAGGTGATACCGTTGAAGCGGTCATCTTGTCTGTAGATGCAGAAGCTAACCGTATCAGCTTGGGTATCAAACAACTTAACAGTGACCCATTCAACGAATACCTAGTATCAAATGATCGTGGTGCAGTAGTGAAAGGGGTAGTAACTGACGTTGATGCCAAAGGCGCTAAAGTAAAACTAGCTGATGATGTAGAAGGCTACTTACGTGCTTCAGAAATCCAACAAGACAAAGTAGATGATGCGACCACTGTACTGAATGTCGGTGATGAAGTTGAAGCGAAAATTGTTAGCGTGGATCGCAAAACTCGCGGTATCAACCTATCAGTTCGTGCAAAAGACGAAGCAGAGCAACGTGATGCTATCAAAGCATTAAGTTCAAATGCAGCAGCTGATACCCAACCAAAAACCATTGGTGACTTAATCAAAGAGCAACAACAAAACCAATAATCGGTTTTGTGAGTGATAAAAAAAGCGACTAACTTAGTCGCTTTTTTTTATTTTCACCTTTTAGGTAGCAAAATGGAATATTTAGTCTAAAAAAAGCCGCCGAATTTAAGGTGGTTTTGTTATAATATGCGAAGAAAAGTAATGAAATGTAATTTTTCATTATTAGAATTGTTAATAGATTGCTGGATAAACTTGAACTGTAACGAAGTTTTTAAAACCATCATTCTGTAATTTAGACTACGACAGTTACGTTTAGCGTGTTAGGGGTAGTATGGAAAAAGTGTTAAACAAATCTGATTTGATCACTAGATTATCAAGTGAATGTGAGAATATACCAGAAAAAACCATTGAGGATGCCACCAAGCAAATCATTGATTTGATGGTCGATACCTTATCTCAAAACGGACGTGTCGAGGTACGCGGTTTTGGTAGTTTTAGTTTGCATCATCGTGAGCCACGTGTGGCGCGCAACCCTAAAACAGGCGAGAAAGTTACCGTGAAAGCAACGGCGATACCGCATTTTAAACCTGGCAAAGCATTGCGAGAGGCAGTCAATCATCATCGTTAGTTGCGGTTTTTGAGCCATTTAACGTTGTTGAACTTACGCTATGGTTTAATATATGATTGATCAAAAAGAGTGGACAAAAAATCCACTCTTTTTTTTGAATTATCTGTAATAATAGTGGCATTCAAAAATGTAGATTGATTAAAATAACCAAGGAGGAAACTATGCGTTACCTGTTAGCGATTTTGTTGTTCGTGGTCGTTGGTTATTCATTGATGTTGGTATTGGTGAATAACAACCAAGTCGAAGTAAATTTACTGTTTAGCCAAGTGCCACAAATGAGTTTGGGGTTACTGCTGATTATTAGCATTGTTTTAGGGGTCATCGCGGGACTATTGATGGGGTTGATTTTATTTCGTGTGTTACAGATGAAACTGGAAAATCAGCGCTTATCTAAAGAGTTAAAGCAAACCCAAGAAAAATTGATGCAAACGCAGCATAATTATGAACAGCATTTAGCGCAAACTAGCAATGCAACGATTGCACCTACCGTAGCCAACCCTAATTTACCACCCGTACGATAAGCAATCCATACTATCATGTTAAAAAAAAGAGTCAGTTTGTTATGAATCAAGTGGCAGTACCGCAAGCAACATCACTCATCAAATCAGCCATCAAGTCACCCATTATCGTGGCATTGGATAACATGGATGACCGTCAGGCATTAAGCTTGGCGGATAAATTGGATCCTACATTGTGCCGGGTGAAAGTTGGCAAAGAGCTATTTACCAAATATGGTAATAGCTTAGTGACATCCTTACATCAGCGTAATTTTGAGGTGTTTTTGGATTTAAAATTTCATGATATCCCCAACACCACTGCGCAGGCGGTATTAGCGGCGGCTGATTTGGGGGTGTGGATGGTCAATGTACATGCCAGTTCGGGGCGCAGCGCCATGCAAACGGTGAAAGCGCGTCTATCAGCGCAAAACTACCAAACCTTAGTGATTGCGGTGACGGTGCTGACCTCTATGTCACAGCAAGATTTGGCTGAAGTGGGCATCACTGACTCGGTGGAACATCATGTCAAGCGACTAGCATTATTGACGCAGCAATCTGGGCTTGATGGGGTGGTTTGCTCTGCACAAGAAGCCAATGTGCTTAAACAGCTTTGCGGCAAGGATTTTCTGTTAGTCACCCCAGGTATCAGGCTGCCAGAAGACGCCAGTAATGACCAAACCCGCATTTGCACGCCCAAAGATGCCATAGCAAATGGGTCTGATTATTTGGTGATTGGGCGGTCAATCACGGCGGCAGCGGATCCCACTGCAAAACTGCAATATATCTTGGATACGTTAAAATAATCCATTTCGAGTCATGTATGCCAGTACGTTTTCAAGTGTTAAGTGATTTACATATTGATAGCTATGCAAGAAGGGATTTGCCGATTGGTGAAATCCCATACACAAATGCCGATGCTATTTTAGTAGCGGGTGACACATCCAATGGGCTTTTGGGCATCGAATGGCTCATCGGCGAATCGAAGCGACTTGAGAAACCAATTTTTGTGATTGTGGGCAATCATGAGTATTTTGGTCATAATATTCTTGAGTTAGATGCCCAAATAAAGGCATTGACGCAAGATACGCAAGTGCACTTTTTACAATGCGCGAGCTTTGAATTTATGGGTGTCAGAATTATTGGTACAACGCTTTGGACGGATTATCAATATCAACCACAAGATAATACGTTGGAGATTGCTCAGCAGTTTATGCGCGATTATCGCGAGATTTATTATGATAACCGACTGTTAACGCCCCAAGATACCGTATCTATTCATGAGCGGCAGCGGGCATGGTTACAAAATGCCTTAAAACAAAGCCAAAAAGATGCTATGCCCACCGTGGTGATGACACATCATAGCATTAGTCCATTATCTATCGCACCAAAATATGCCAATTTTCCCAGTAATGCGGGATTTGTTGTTGATTTGAGCGAATGGTTACAGAGCGATTTTGCGCCTGATATTTGGCTGCATGGACATACCCATGAAGCGTTTGATTATCAGCAAGGTCATACACGTGTTATTGTCAATCCCAGAGCCTACCCTAATGAAATCAGTAGTACCGGGATAGTTTTTGACTGGCATAAAGTCATTGAAGTCATGGTATGATTGGCGCGTTTGCCGCAGTAACATCCCATTTAATCGCTTAAATTTTTGACCTCATCAATTTATAGTATCAATTTGTGGTGCAAAGATAAAAAGATATAAGGAATGCGTATTTAAATGTCTAGTTCAATCAACACCATGCCTGCTCATTTACCGCCCAGTATGATTGACTCGGTCAAGCTACTGCCGAAACATGAGCGATTAATCCTATTTACTCGCCATTCATTACGCGAGATGTCAGATAAGAATGGCTTTGCCAGTTATGCATTACCACTAACACCAAAAGGTAGAGTGTTGGCGGAGTCTTGGGGGCGTTGGTTGGCTGCCAACTTAGATTACTCGATGGATGTAGATAGCATCAGTAGCCCGATACAACGTTGTATTGATACCGCGATTTTAATGCAAGCAGGGGCCGGCATCTCAAGGAATGTGTCGCACCAATCACTGTTGGTAGAGCCAGGTAGTTTGGTGGTTGACCATGAAGAAGTGAGTAAGGTATTCAAACAAATTGGTGCGCTCAATTTTATCAATCGTTTTTTGGCGGGCGACATGGCAGGGATTAAAGCGCCACATAAAGGCGGTTTGGATTTATTAGCGCTTTTATTTCAGCATCAGCCAAAGCACGGGCATTTATTACTGGCGGTTAGTCATGATACGCTATTGTCAGCGTTTTTAGCGGTGATGATGGGCGTGGGTGAAATTAGCTGGGATGATTGGCCAAAAATGATGGAAGGGGTGTTTTTGTGGTTTGATGATAAACCCTTTAGTGAGGCAAAAGTACATTTTATTTGGCGTGGACAGTGCTATGAACGCCGATTGATTGAATTGTTAGACCCATTTTCACCCTCTTATCCGTTACAAGACTAATCGGTACCCAACAAAACCATAAAAATAATAAAGGTAGGACTTTATCCTACCTTTTTTGACACAGTCAACCTTTAAACATTTTCATGTTTTAATCAAACATGTTTGCCTTTTAAATGATTAACCAAATTTTCAATTTGTTGAGCATGATTGCGAAGTTTATCCTCGATGCCACTAAACTGGTCTTTTAGCTTATCATCAACTTCATGAATACGCTGGGCGAACTCATTTTTTTTCATCTCAATGGCTTGCGTTTTTAACGCTTGCCATTCTGCAATCGTTTGTTTAAAGGCTTGTTGTTCACTGTTTAAACGATCTTTTATCACTTGGAAATCGCTGGTTAAATTCCCTGAAAAAGTCGCAACTTTTTTCTCAGCACGTTTGAATGCCATTTCTGTTTGCGCATGCTGAATAGTAACATCTGGGACACGTTTTAAATCCCAAGTCAAACCGATTTTTGACAAGCCATAAATAATCCATTTGCTAGGATCATATTGCCACCATTTTACCCCATTGCGATAGTCGTATTGGAAAAAGTGATGGTAGTTATGATAGCCTTCGCCCCAAGTGAAAATCGCCAGAATCGGATTATCACGCGCGGTGTTGGTATCGGTATAAGGACGGGTACCAAACATATGGCAAAGCGAGTTGATAAAGAAAGTAAAATGATGGCTTAACACCAAGCGCAGTAACCCTGCAAGTACTAAGGTACCTGCAACATCACCCACCATCCAACCAAACAGCGCCGGCAACCCAATATTGGCCAATAAAATCCACAGGGCATAATATTTATCTTGCGCGACTAACACAGGATCAGCTTTTAAATCTGGGATATTTTTGTAGTCATAGTGGCCGCTTGGGTAGTTTTTGAGCATCCAACCGATATGTGAGAACCAAAAGCCACGCTTGGCAGAGTAGGGGTCTTGATAGATATCATCGACGTGGCGGTGGTGCAAACGGTGACCGGCACACCAGTCAAATACTGACCCCTGAACAGCTAAGGTGCCGCCAATCAGAAAGAACCATTTGACAATCGGATGCGCTTGGTAAGTACGATGTGACCATAAACGGTGATAACCAACGGTAATACTTAACCCATTCCAAGCCATAAAGAATGCGAAAATTGCCCAAACTTGCCAACTGACGCTATGTGTCCACAAGTAATAAGGTACAATCAATAAAGCCGCCAAAGGCGTGCTAATTAAGACAAACGCAGGGATCCAATTGATGGGCGCGTTTTCAAAAGATTGAGGTTGTGCCATAGAGATAAATGTCCTGAGGATGATCAAAATACGACATGTATTTTTTTAATCATTGACGCTATATTGTACTGAAAAAATGGAAAAAAGTGAACACATATACACTCAAATTCCCGACAATTTTGCTAAATTGATATCGATAAACTTACTGTAATATGAATGCTTTAGCCAAAAAATTCAATTAAAAATTTTAGCTACAAAGATATTTTAGACGGATGGTAAAGTTTTGGTTTGACAAATAATCCGAAAGCAAGTTTGCCCCTCACTGGGCACATATTCTAGATTGGCATAATTCGCCTGACAAAAGGCCTGCGACAAATAAAGCCCCAGACCCGTGCCCTGATTATCGGTGGTAAAAAACGGATTAAATAAATACTGAATATTTTCTTTGGCAACGCCGTGACCCGTATCTATCACATCGATATGAATAGATTTGCCAGATTCATACACTTGAAGGGTGACAAAAGCATGAGGCTGGGTTTTGCTACTAAAACGCAGCCCGTTATTGATAAGGTTGACCAAAATCTGTGCTAGCTGATAGTTATCAAACATAAAGCCTTTATCAGTATGGCAGTGCAGAAAAATATTCTGCCCGCTAAAGTTTTCTTGTATAAAATCGTTTAGCCAAGTTTTGGGTTCAATATAAACAAAATTAGGGCGCTGCTGACGAGATAATTTAAGCACATCTTCGATGATTTTATTGACCCGAATGGTTTGGTGATAAATCATCTCATATAGCAGGATATTATCATCGGATAAGCCACTGTCAGCCTCATTAACTTCCTCCATTAATAATTGACTGGCTTGGCTAATGGTTGCCAGCGGGTTACGAATCTCATGGGCAATACTGGCGGATAATTGCCCCAGCGACGCAAGTTTTAACTGCTGCGCGCGGCTAAACTCGTGGCGTAAATCTTCAATAAAAATAATGGCATATTGCTGTCTTAATTGGGTGATACGAAGTCGCAAGTCATTAAAACTTTGGTGATTGGGCTCAATGCCAACGGCCAAAGGTGTGCTAGCAGTCGCTGCGCCGAGCCGCACTATTAAAGTTTCTTCAGGCTCTTGGATGATGGGTGCAAGTCTTGCGGCTAATAAGGGGGAAATGTCTAGTAAATTAAAATTATCAAGGGCCTTGGGCAGATGTAGTTGTTCGAGTGCGGTATCATTGGCGATAAAAATTTCTAAATCGTGGGATAATACCACCACCCCTTGGTCAATGATTTGCACGATTTTATTGTTGATGGCATTTAGCGCATTGACTTCATTGACTTGGCGCTCAGAGAGCAGCTCAATTTGTTTAAGCCGTTTGGATAACGTATAACTTAAATAAGCCACTCCGATAAAGCTAATCGCCATCGAAGCCACGTTATTAACCAGCGCGTAGTTCACATCGTTTTTTAGGGTTTGATAAAACTGCTGATAAATAACCAACGTGATGGCAAAAATAGTCAGCAAAATAGCTTGGTTGGAGCGCACCAACATAAAGGCCGCCGCAACTTGCACCAAAAACAGCAAAATCACTTGTAAATCATTACCACCGCTAAAATACAACATGGTAGTGAGTACCAGCGCATCGACAGTTAGCCCGACCATCAACAGCGGATTTTTGGGATAAAAATAATACAAAATAAATAAAGCAATACTAAAGAAAAAATAGAAAAAAGTGGGAAAAAGATTAATCAATACCCAATAGTCATGCTGTGCACTTTTTAATGCCCACATAAAACTAAAGGAAAAAAAGATAGCAATAATAATACGGTAAGCATTGTAGACGTTACCGATTTTTTTGGTTTTATCTTGGGTACTTGGCTTATCAAATAGCGATGAAAACGCAGGATTGGTAATCATGGTTTAGGGTTGAATCAAACCGTGACGCATAGCCAAATGGGTAAGTTTGACATCACTGTCGATATTAAGCTTTTCAAAAATACGATAGCGGTAGGTATTGACTGTTTTGACACTCACAAACAACTGATCGGCAATTTGCTGTGGACTTTTGCAATTGACCACCATCATCGCCACCTGCATTTCTCGCTCACTTAGCGCATCAAATGGCGACTCTGAATTGTCAGTGAATAAAATATCAGCAAGCTGCTCGGCAACATCGGCGCTAAAATAACGCCCGCCTTGGTGGACTTTTTTGATGCCTTTAATCATCTCATCAAGCGGTGTACCTTTGGTGATATAGCCACTCACCCCTGCTTTGATGAGCATGGATGGGTAGGGCTGCTGAACCAAAGAGCTGACCGCCAAAATCTTAGTATTTTTATCGGTTTGAAGCAGGCGCTTAGTGACTTCTAACCCGCCAATGGTAGGCATATTGACATCAAGTAACACCACATCGGGTTTTAATTGTTTGGTTTTGATAATCGCGGTTTCACCATCGGCAGCTTCACCAATTACATCAATGTCAGGGCTATCTGACAGCATCCGTACGATACCCATGCGGACTAAATCATGATCGTCAACGACCAATACTCTAATCATCATTTTTTATCTCCACCGCGCTTATCTATGCTTATCTTTATGCCAACAAAGTTTTGTATCAACAAGACTTTATATAAAAAAGAGTCAGCTAAAGAAAACTCATTTTTCAAAAATAACTGTCTATCCCCAAGTTTTTATATTAGCACAGTTAGCGATTTAAGACGTGAGTTACTGTCTTAAATGTGACTAGATTTTTTGTTTAGGTTATGGGTAAATTTAGGTAGGCAAATTTGCGTACATGACTAAAATTCGCTTAACTTGCCCAATAGCTTTATAATAGCTAGCATTCAAACCCTTATTACTGCTAAATTACTGCTAAAAAAATGCGAATCCCATTATGAGAATTAGAAAGCTGTTTAAATTTGAAAATGCCCATATCGTGCGCAATTGTAGCTCCGATCGCTGCAAGTACTCGATTCATGGGCATAGTTACCAAATCGAGCTGATTTTAGAAGCGCACCGCCTCGATCACGGGCAAATGGTGTATGATTTTGGGCTGTTAAAATCATCGATTAAAGACATCATTGATAGTTTTGATCATGCTATTTGTTTTTGGGATAAAGATGACCCTGACTATATTGACGCCTGCAAAAAATTTAGCGCGCGATGGATTAGTTTGCCCGTTTCGCCCTCGGCAGAGCAGTTTAGCCGCGTGGTATTTTTTTGGGCAAGAGAAATCTTAAAACAAACCCAAATGCAAAATGGCGAAACCGATGTCAAAGTGTATTCCGTCATCGCCCACGAAACAGCCACAGGCTATGCACAGTGCTTTGAAGAGGATGTCGATAATACCCAAATGGGCGCATTGACGCTAGGTGATTTTGAATTTAGCGAGCAAGTAAAAGCCGAATGGCATGACCCAAACATGTATGACAAATTAAAGAAAGGCGAAAAATTTTTCAATCCGACAGTGGTTTTACAAGTTGACTAAGCTGTTGGTATCTGACGGGGTCGTTGTAACGATTTTTGATTTAGGACAAACATTGGGCAAGCTGGGAAATTAATCGACATGAATAAAACTATCCTCCTAAAATCTGAAATCGACACCCAAGCCTTAGCCAAAGAGCTTGCCAAAATGAATTTAACCGGTAGCGTTTGGCTGTCGGGTGATTTGGGTGCGGGTAAGACCACGCTTACCCGCTATTGGCTACAGGCAATGGGGCATACAGGCGCGGTAAAAAGTCCGACTTTTACCCTGGTTGAACCTTATCGTATTACGCAGGACGATGGTACAATTAAGCCGGTTTATCATGCTGATTTATACCGCCTTAATGATCCTGAAGAATTGGAATTTATCGGCTTTTATGAATATCAAGATGAGCCAAATAGTTTGGTCATTATTGAATGGGCGAGTCGTGCAGCAGGCTATTTGACGCCGCCCAATGCCACCCTTGATATCAAACGCCTGGATGATGAACAACGAGAAGTGACGATTAGTTTTGCCTGACAACCGTATTCATAAATTATCCCCACTGCTTATCAACCAAATCGCTGCTGGCGAGGTAGTGACGCGTCCGGCTTCTGTGGTCAAAGAACTGATTGAAAATGCGATCGATGCCAAGGCTACTCATATTCGAATCGATATCAAACAAGGCGGGCTTGGGTTGATTCAAATTAGTGACAACGGCATGGGAATTCATCCTGATGACATGACGCTTGCAGTCACTCGCCATGCCACCAGTAAACTTGCTAATGTCAGCGAGTTGGTTGGTATTCATAGTTTAGGCTTTCGCGGCGAGGCACTAGCGAGCATTGCAGCGATATCGCATTTGACATTAACCAGTAGTCACAATGACAGCGGCATAGGGCAACAGCTGAGCGTGAGCGGTAGTGAGGTAAGCCAAGCTACTATTCGCCCTATCGTAAAACATCGCGGCACGTGTGTCAGCGTTCGCGATTTGTATTTCAATGTGCCAGGCAGACGCTCGCACCTAAAAAGTATTGCCACAGAATTTGCCCATATTGAACAAGTCGTGCAGCGATTAGCGATTAGTTTTGCCGATGTGCAGATTGAATTATATCATCAAGACAAATTGCGTTTTAGCTTAACGCAGTCAGCCAAAGCACCTCACCAAAATTTAGAGGGTGCTGCATTGCCTTTTTTGCCCGCGTTTAGTTTGGCGCGGCTTGAACAAGCGTTAAATTTGCCATTGGCTGAGATTGCACAGCCATTTTATTTATCGCTGCAAGGTTTACAGGCACAGACAGAGGATTTAAATGCCCAAGTCACCGGCTGGTTTTTTATCGCCCATAAAAATAATCTGCCAAAACTGATTTATATCAATCATCGTTTGGTCAGTGATTTGGCGATTAGTCAAGCCATACAAAAAGTGGGTCGCAAGCTAGGTATTGGCATCGATAATTCGCTACAAATGGGCTATGCGTTGTCTTTTGAGCTGCCTGCCGAGTGGATAAATGTCAATATTCACCCAAGTAAACAACAGGTCAAAATCCAACCATTGACCAATATATTAGCTTGGTTGTCTCAGCATATGCTAGCGCAATTGCAGCCTAAAATGACTGCGTTAAAAACCCTGCAACAGCAAGTTTACGTGATAAATACTGATGACAGTAACGTCGATAAATTTCAAAAATTGCCTGCAGGTGAAACTACGTCCATTCAGTATATAAAGACCAGTGAGATAAAGACGGGTGAGAAACCCAACGCCACCCATGAGCTAACCCATGTTGCCGAAAATCAGTCGCTTTATCAGCTAGTAACCAAGGGTGATTTTGATAAGTTAACTGATAGCGACTCGATACAGCTAGTGACCTTATTTGAAAACAAGCATGAATTTGAAAACCAGCATCAAACTTTTGCTTTAATTTTTTGGCAAGGATATTTTTATCTGCTTGATTTACAATATCATCATATAGACAGTTATGATAAAGCGTATGTTCAATCTTATTTGAATCAAGCTGCTTTTACCCAAATTACCGATAATGCCATTCGAGTCAGTGAAACTGACATGCTACAATGGCTGCTGTCGCATTCATCTAATTTCCAGTCATCTTCAGAATCCCCAGAATAAGCTATGATAACAGCCGATAAACAAGACGTGATTTGCCTGATTGCACCTACTGCCAGCGGTAAAACAGCGTTGGCGTACGAACTCTACGAAACAGGCAAATATCGTCTTATTTCGGTAGATTCTGCCTTGATTTATCGGGATATGAATATTGGTACCGCCAAACCGACACGTGAAGAATTGGCAAAGTATCCACATGCGCTCGTTGACATCATTAGTCCTGAGCAAAGCTACAGCGTTGCCCAGTTTGTCAACGATGTGGACTATCATATCAAGCTTGCGCATCAGCAAAATAAAACACCCGTGCTGGTGGGTGGAACGATGATGTACTATATGGCACTGATTCAAGGTATTAATGATATCCCAGCAACCTTGCCGGAGATTCGCCAACAAGTCAGCCAACTGATTGCCGAGCAGGGGATTGAACAGCTGCATGCTTATTTAACCCAGGTAGATCCTATTCTTAGTAAGCAACTCAAAACCACAGATACACAAAGAATTGGCAGAGCGGTGGAAATCTATCTACAAACAGGTAAGCCATTAAGCGCTTGGCAGAATCAGCCCGCTAGGGCGTTAGCCGACAATCCACATCAGCGTTGGCAGATTTTAGCCGTCATGCCCGATCGTGATTGGTTACACAAGCGTATCGCACTTCGGCTAGATATCATGTGGCAGCAAGGCTTTTTACAAGAAGTGATTGCCCTGCAACAACAGTATCACCTTACGGCTGATCTGCCATCCATGCGCTGCGTTGGCTACCGGCAAGCTTGGGATTTTTTAGAAAAAATACAAAATACAACAGTGTTTACATATGATAATAATGAAGAAAATTTTCATGATGATGTGGTGCGTTTTTTACTAAACACGCACAGCTCCCCAATTGAAGATTATAGACAAACTATGCAAAATGAGGCATTATATGCTACAAGACAGCTAGCAAAACGCCAATATACATGGATGCGTAAGCTAGTAAGTACACAACAATTGGTTGAGCGGTTTGCTATAACACCCTTAACAACTATTGATCAGGCAAGAACGCTGCTAATAAAAACAAGTTAAAAGCAGTGCTATGCTTGGATAATACTATCTAAGCGCTTGTTTAGTGTAGCTATTACCATTCGTGTTAAGCCAATAAGCTGTCATTTAAGGTATAATTAAAAAGTCGTCTAAAAATATAATAATTTAACTAACTTTCTGTTTATTTCTGGGAGAAACCTATGTCAAAAGGTCAAACACTACAAGACCCTTTCTTAAATTCTTTGCGCAAAGACCGTATTCCAGTGTCTATTTTTTTAGTCAATGGTATCAAGCTTCAAGGTCAAATCGAATCTTTCGATCAATATGTGGTGTTACTCAAAAACACTGTCAGTCAAATGGTGTACAAACACGCCATTTCGACGGTAGTACCAGCCCGTAATCCACGTTCAGCCACGCCAATGCCAGGGGCAAGTGGCTATGGTCAGTCTAGCCAACTGGGCTTTGGTCAAGCAGGCGGTTTTGAACAATCAGGCTATGGCGCAAATCGCACAGGATTTGCTAATCGTGGTGGCTTTGGCGATCGCGGTTTTGATGGCGGCGGTTATGACAATGACCAACGTGGCTACCCGCAGGAGCGTACAGGGTTTGCGCAAGCACCGTATGATCGCAGTGGTTTTGCTGACCGTGGTTTTGATAGCGGCTATGACAATATGAATTTCGAGCCTACTAAAGACGATGCCAATTTTGACGATGATGCCAACGGCAATGGTGAAGACAAGTATTAATTTTTAAATTCCAAATATGATACTAAGTGGCGAACCCTATCAGTGTTCGCCATTTTTTATAGCTTTTATAACTTGTCTTTTATAGTTTACTTGGAACTGATTTAGCAATGCCTAGATTGTTAATATAAACTCGATGAAATGTTGTCAAAATATGTATTTTCGGACTTATCCCGTGAATATTAGCTTAAATTACGCTATGATAATCAGAGTTTAAAAAATTTTAAATTTTTAGCTTTAAAGATTGTTTATGCTAACTATCAAACGCCCAAATAAGCGTATAGCAATAAGCGCATAAAGATAAGTGCCCAAAAAAAGCGCACCAACAGCCATCTTGAAAAATTAGTGAGGAATTATCTTGGATGCATCGGTTGATTATTTAAAGCATGCCAAAGACGCTATCAAAACAGAACAACATGCTTTAGATTTGCTGATTGAACAGCTAGATGAACGATTTGTGACCGCTTGCCATTTGATTGAAAACTGTCAGGGGCGTGTAGTGGTGACAGGCATGGGTAAGTCAGGGCTTATTGGTCGCAAAATTGCAGCGACTTTTGCCTCAACGGGAACGCCGTCTTTTTTTATGCATCCTGGTGAAGCAGGTCATGGCGACTTAGGCATGTTGGTCAAAGGCGATGTGTTAATTGGCATCTCGAACTCAGGTGAGTCAGATGAAATCCGCACGTTACTGCCCGTGGTAAAAAAACTGGGTATTCCGCTCATTAGTATCAGCCGTGACAAACGTGGTATTTTACCAAGATCTGCCGATGTGGCGTTGACTTTAGGGGCGTCTGAAGAAGCCTGTCCCCTTGGATTGGCACCGACATCCAGTACCACAGCTACTTTGGCACTGGGAGATGCGTTAGCGGTTGCGTTGGTGCATAGTAAGCATTTTACCTCAGAAGATTTTGCTTTATCACACCCTGCGGGGGCATTGGGTCGCAAATTATTAACCCAAGTAAAAGACTTGATGCATGTGAATAATCTGCCAACCATTCATGAGCACTCGACGCTTAACGAAGCCTTGTTCAGCATGACGGGTGGCAGACTGGGGATGACGGTGATTACCAATGCAAACAATCAAGTCGTGGGCGTATTCACCGATGGCGACTTGCGCCGTGGCTTAGCGCGCCAATTGGGGCTTGATACGCCGATTAGTGAGGTGATGTCAACCAATCCAAAGTCCGTCAATCCTGATATGCGTGCGTCTGATGCGCTGACATTAATGAATGAACAAAAGATAAATCAGCTATTAATCATTAATGATGATAAGACTTTAGCGGGTATTTTGACCTTGCATGAGCTACTGCATGCGGGTGTGAATTAATAGGCTTAAAATAACTACTTTTAAAGTAACTAGGCTTACAATAATAAGGATAAGGTCATGCAAAGTCTGCTCACTAAAGCAAAAAACGTTAAACTATTGGTCATGGATGTGGATGGTGTGTTGTCCGATGGAAAAATTATCTATGATGCCAACAGTGTTGAAACCAAAGGCTTTAATGTTCAAGATGGCTTTGGTATTCAGCGTATTCACCAAGCAGGTATTCAAACTGCCATTATAACGGGTCGCACTAGCGCCATTGTCACGCATCGCGCCAAAGAATTAAAAATTACCCATCTAGTGCAAGGGCGGGAAGACAAATTGACGGCGCTCAATGAATTGTTAGCTAATATTGGTATCTCGCTAGCAGAATGTGCTTATATCGGTGATGATTGGCCAGATATCAAAGCCTTGCAATCCGTCGGATTTGCTGTAGCCGTGGCAAATGCTAATGGCGAAGTCATCAAACGGGTCGACATGGTTACCACGCGCTCAGGCGGAGAAGGGGCAGTTCGTGAGTTATGTGATTTGATTTTAAAAGCAACGGGTCATTACGATGATATTTTGGCCAGTTATGTGGTTTAGGTCATATAACTTGGTTTAAGGGATTTATGCTAAGGGATTTGTTCTAAGTGATTTTTTTTGAAAGTGGTTTATTTTAAGTGATTTAGTTTAAGCAATTTGTTTTAAGTGATTTGCGTATGCGGTTTAGTGTGGTAACGTCCGTTTTTATCAAATTTTTTGGCAATGTTAGGTGGCAATCGTGTCAACAAAAACGCTATTTATTTTAGGCTTATTATTTATTATCGTATCGGCCTATTTTTATGCGCAAAACGATGCTCGCTTGACCCAAGTATCCCTCAAACCGACCGATATTGATTACCAAGCAGAGCAAATCAAAGCGCTACAAACGACGGAAACAGGTAGTGTTGGCTATCAGTTAATAGCGGCACAGGTAACCCATTACCAAAATGCCAATACCGCCGTGATGTCCAAGCCGCAGATTGTTATCCGTCCAAAAAATGAGCGTGAAGTAACCTTGGTGGCAGACCAAGCACAATTGGATGAAAATAAGCAGATTGCCAAACTGATAGGTAACGTGACCTTAACCAGCGTTCCGTTGCTCACCCAAAATACCAGTATGTCGAATTTGCCCGTTAAAATGATAGGTAAAAACTTTGTCGGTGACTTGGTCAATAATACAGTAATGACTAATGAACCGCTTACCTTTATCCATGGGAATAATCGGTTTGATGCCAAACAATTTAGTGGTGACTTGGCAACGGGTGATTACGGTTTTGGACAAGTGAGTGTGATGATTCAACCTGCACAGTAGCTAACCCTAACCCTAACCCTATCTCTATGGAGTAGAGTGGCTACTGTTAAGATAGTCATTCAGTTGCGATGTTGACGGGATTTAAGTGAGTATCAAAAATCTTTAACTTCGGTGCTAATTTAATCTATATTGTTGATTTTAAAATTTTTATATAAAAGGTTTAACATGATTGTGGTGAAGACTCGACAATTAATAATGGCTGGCGGTGTGTCAATTGCTGGCATCCTTGCGGCATCGAACGTGGCAAACGCCTTGCCATCAGACGCCAATGAGCCGATTCGGTTGTTGGCAGACAAAGCGACGTACAGTGAGCGCTCTGGGGTGACAAGCTATACAGGCAACGTCACCATCAGCCAAGGCACGCTCAAAATGGCGGCGGATAATTTAACCGTCAATTTGACGCAAACCCGCGCCATTGAAAGTGCAGTCGCAACCGGGCGTCCTGCCACTATTCAACAAATTGTGACACAAGAGAAGGGCTTGGCGAAAGGTCAGGCGAATCGAATTGATTACAATGTCAAAACAGGGCTTGTCACCCTCACGGGTAATGCGCGTTTGACCCAAAATGGCGGTAGTTTTTCTGGCAATGTTATCCATTACAGTCTAAAAGTGGGTGATATTGAGGCAAAAGCAGGGAATAACCAACGAGTTGAATTGGTATTTCCGCCACAAGCGACGAACCGTGTGGGCGTTCGTAATCGCTAGTATTGTTTAATCTGCTTTCGCTTTGTTTATTGCCATTGTTTAGTTCTAGGATTTATTATGTCACAACCGCAAGCCAACCAGACTCTAATCATGCAGCACCTTGCCAAACGCTATGGCAAGCGTTGGGTGGTTAAAGACGTGTCTTTTTCGGTAGAACAAGGACAAGTGGTTGGGTTACTTGGTCCAAATGGGGCGGGTAAGACTACCAGCTTTTATATGGTCGTTGGTCTGGTCAATATGGACAAAGGGCAAATACAGCTCGGTAATCAAGATTTGTCGGCATTGTCTATGCACGAGCGCGCCGCAGCAGGCATTGGCTACTTACCGCAAGAAGCGTCAATTTTTCGCAAATTAACCGTTGAAGAAAATATTCTATCGATTTTGCAAACTCGCACAGATTTGGATAAAGCGGGGCAGCAGCAGCAACTTGAGCAGCTGATTGGGGAATTTAATTTGGGTCATGTGCGCCACTCATTAGGGATGAGCGTGTCAGGCGGTGAGCGCAGACGCTGTGAGATTGCTCGCAGCCTTGCCTCAAATCCCAAGTTTATTTTGCTTGACGAGCCTTTTGCGGGAGTCGACCCGATTTCAGTAGGCGATATCAAAGAGGTGATTATTAAGCTCAAACAGCGCGGTATCGGCGTGCTCATCACCGATCACAACGTGCGTGAGACTTTGGCTATCTGTGAGCATGCCTATATTGTCAGTGAAGGACAAATTATTGCGGCAGGCACGCCAGAGCATATTTTAGACAATGAGTTAGTACGTAAGGTCTACTTGGGTGAAAACTTCATGGTCTAGCAAGATTGTTCAAGGCAAAACGTGATGACCACCAAAGCACGCATCTGGCAAGCGATTTTATTTGAGACAATCGCCATACTGCTATCATTAGGCTGGGTAAAATTACTCAGCTTTTTTGGCTTTACGGGTAGTGAATCGCAGCATAACTCAAGTATATTGGCGCTACTGATTGGCATTTCACTCATCGCCATGATTTGGACATTTATTTATAACTTATTGTTTGATAAATTTTTTACCGGTGAAAAACTGGCTCGACCGCTATGGCTACGGGTACTGCATATAGTGGGGTTTGAAGGTGGCTTGTTGGGCTTTACCTTACCACTGGTTATGTGGGTGATGAATATTGGATTGTGGCAAGCGTTTATGCTCGATATTTCGTTGACCTTACTTATTTTGGTATATGGGTTTGTGTTTTATTGGGTATATGATTGGGTTAGGGCGAGAATGATAAAAGGAAATTAAAAATGGCAGAAATCAGTAAAGAAAATATGGATTTTATATTAAAACATGCAATTCCACTTGAAGAAGTCTTTGATGCTACAGGGTGGAAATCTAAAGATTATAAAGAGTTTATGAAAGAAAACGGATATTTAGTTGCCTATGGTGTTACACGTTGCTCGAATGGCGGGCATGAATTAAGAACTCGTTATGGTCATTGTGTTATCTGTGACCCTGCAAAAATCGCTTACGTCAAAAGAAAGAATTTATCTGGATATGTTTATATCGCAATCTCTTTGGAAAATAAATTGTTAAAAGTTGGCTGTGCAAAGGATTACAAAAAGAGGATTTTCTCGTTAAACTCTCAACATTATGGCGAAATCAATGACTGGCAGTTAGTTGCTTATTCATATCAAGATAAGATGGGTGAAGTTGAGCATAAGATTCAGTTACAATTTTCAGATTATCAAGTTAAGAGACCGTTTAATAAGGACAATAAATCTGTTGAAGCAAGTGAAATTTTTGATATTAATTTACAAACCTTATTGAATAAAATTGATGAACTGGGTTATGAATTCGAATTTCCTAATCAAACACTAATTCAATTATTATCTAGCTCAAATACGAAAAGTAAACGCCCTAAAAAACAGATTTATCAAATCCCAATAGGCACTGTTCAAACTAACCCAACTAAAAACCAGTTAAGTCATAAAGAAAAAGTCACGATTGAAGCACAAAGAGCAACAATAGATGAGTTGATAGAAGAAGGTAGAAGGAAAGTTGAAGAAAAAGCTAGAGCTGATGCTATCGAGCAAGAGCAAAGACGATTAGAAGAAATCGAAAGAGAACGTTTGAGATGTAGAAAAATAGATGAAGACCAAAAACGTGCAGAAGCAGAAAGGATTTCTGTGGAACAGCAAGAGATAATAAAATGCACTAAAATGGAATGGGAGTATATTGAGAGTAGAAATATTTATACTGCAAAAAATTCCGTAGAGGAATATAACAGATCATCCCAAATAAACCCAATCAATACAATCAACAAATCGAAAATAGAAAGTCATAAAACTAGAGATACTATAGTATGGGTAGTTTGTATTGCAATCTTAATTAGCGTACTAATACTTATTTTCACAAATAAATAAAATAAAAGACAAAAATGGCAAAATCAAAATTATCCTATGTGTGCCAGCAATGTGGCGCAAACTTCGGTAAATGGTCGGGACAGTGTGCCGAATGTGGCGCCTGGAATAGCCTTGTCGAAGCGCCGACGGTCAGCATGCCACATCATAAACCTGTCACCAAAAAAGCCAGCAACTACGCGGGCGAACAATCGAGCGTCATGCCACTTAATGCAGTGCCTATGTCACTCGATACTAGGCTACCAACGGGTGTTGGTGAGTTTGATCGGGTGTTAGGCGGCGGCTTAGTAGCAGGTTCTGTGGTGCTGATTGGGGGTGATCCTGGTATTGGTAAATCCACTATCTTGCTACAGACGGCGATTCACATGGCAGAAAACCAAAGTCTAGCCGGCAGTGCACTGTATATTACGGGTGAAGAATCGTTGTCACAAGTGGCGATGCGAGCTAGTCGTTTGGGGTTACCCAATAACAACTTAAAAGTATTGGCAGAGACCAATGTTGAAATGATCTGCCAAGCCCTAACCCAAGAGCAACCAGCCGTCGCCATCATTGACTCCATTCAGACTTTGTTTACCGAAGCTATCCAATCCGCGCCAGGCGGAGTCAGTCAAATCCGTGAATCAGCGGCGATTCTGACGCGCTATGCCAAGCAAACGGGTACAGCGTTATTTTTGGTCGGGCATGTGACCAAAGAAGGGGCGCTAGCAGGCCCTCGCGTGCTAGAACATATGGTGGATGCGGTGCTGTATTTTGAAGGGCAATCAGACAGCCGTTTTCGAATGATTCGTGCGGTGAAAAATCGTTTTGGTGCCGTCAACGAGCTGGGCATTTTTGCCATGACGGACGCAGGACTCAAAGAAGTGGCAAATCCATCGGCGATATTTTTAAGTCGCTATGATAAACCGATTGCAGGCTCAGTGGTCATGGTTAGCCGTGAAGGTACCAGACCGCTACTGGTTGAAGTACAAGCGCTGGTCGATGAATCGCAAGGACAACCTAGGCGCATGGCATTAGGTTTAGATTATCAGCGCTTAGCCATGTTGCTGGCAGTCATGCACCGCCATGGCGGTATCCAAACCAATGGGCAAGATGTGTATGTCAATGTGGTAGGCGGGGTCAAGGTGCTTGAAACCGGCTCAGATTTGGCGGTGTTATTGGCCTGTGCGTCTAGTATCAAGGAAAAGCCTTTGCCTTATACCCTGGCAGTATTTGGTGAAGTGGGCTTGTCGGGTGAAATCAGACCTGTTCCCAATGGTCAAGAGCGTCTAAAAGAAGCGGTGAAACATGGCTTTACCCATGCGATTGTACCCAAAGCCAATGCACCCAAAACGCAATTAGAGCAATATCAAGGTCTCAAAATTATCGCGGTTGAGCGATTAGATGATGCGATTGATAGCGCCTTTAATTATCTATAAATAAAGGAATCATCTATAAATAAAAGATATAAAAAAAGCTGAAAAGTAATGTTTCAGCTTTTTTATAATTGACTTTTTTATTCTGCATCAGCCGCAAAATTAAAGTATTTGGATTGACTGCCAATGATTTTTTCAACTGCTTCAATCACTTCATCCACCACATCATCATACACGCCATAGTGAAGCTCATTGCGAAACGAGGTAAACGGACTTTTACGTAGACCTGAACGCACTTCAGTAATACCATTTTTATGGTAAATAAAATCAACTTTACCATTGGTATTTAATACACAGCTTAACCGTCCATCTTTTACCATCATATCTACGCGCTCTGGCATAAAGATGTATTCATTGACATTTAACGTTTTGTCTTCGACAGCTTTCGTAACAAGTGATTTTAAATCAAACATAATGACCTCAAAGGATATTGTTTTTTATAATTAAAATTGAGAAAAATAGCAGTATTGTCACTGCTTGCTTATCCAGTGTTATTATGAAGAATTAATTTATCACTGTGTGTAAAAAAATGGATAACTTATGTTATCCATCTTCATCATGTTAAGTGCTAGGGTTTATTTAACTTATTCTATTTAACCCACCGTATTTGACACACCGTATTTAATTGGGCGCAGTTAACTTAGCTTAAAATTAAGCTATCATCTTCTACCACTTCGCCACGGGTGCGTTCAAACATATTGAGTAAATCATGGACAGTCATGCCTTTGCGTTCATCGCCTGATACGTCTAGTACCACTTGCCCTTGGTGTAGCATGACGGTGCGCGTGCCATGATTGAGCGCTTGCTGCATGGAGTGAGTGACCATCATGGTGGTGAGATTGATTTCTTGGACGATTTTATCGGTCAGTTCTAAGACGAAAGCGGCGGTTTTTGGGTCAAGGGCAGCCGTGTGTTCATCGAGTAGTAAAATTTTTGACGGCTGCAGGGATGCCATTAATAGGCTAACCGCTTGGCGTTGCCCGCCTGATAATAAACCCATACGGTCAGTGAGTCGATTTTCTAACCCCAATTTTAAAATCGCCAGTTTTTCACGGAAAATTTCACGGTTTTTGTGATTCAATGCGCCTTTTAAAAAACGCGATTCGCCACGCTTGTAAGCAAGTGCCATGTTTTCTTCAATGGTTAAGGCTTCACAAGTACCTGCCATTGGGTCTTGAAAAACCCGTGCTACCCAATGTGCCCGTTGGTGGGCAGATTTTTTGGTCACGTCAATATTGTTTAAGGTGATTTTGCCGCTATCGACCCGAATCGTGCCAGCGACGGCATTTAAAAACGTCGACTTACCTGCGCCGTTGGTGCCAATGACGGTGACAAATTCACCCGCTTCAATACGCAGGCTGATGCCACGTAAGGCAGGGTTTTCGATGGGCGTACCAGGATTGAATGTCAATCGTAGGTTGTCTGCGTTCATCATAAGGCATTGTCCTTTTACTTTACTTTTACTTTATAAGTTGTTAAGTGCTAAAGCTAAAATCAACTATTTGATGCCAAGTTAAGCAGCATGCTTATGGCGATTGCTTAAGATTTTTGATTTGATTTTTGGCAGGATTAAAGCAATCACCACCAGCAGTGCGGTGACTAAGTTAACATCTTGAGGACCAAAACCAATCGCACGTAAGGTATCATTTGACAACGCAATTTGGATAAAGAATTTATAAAGAATCGCCCCGACAATAGCAGATAGGGTAATCCACAGCATTTTTTTGGCAGGGATAATGGTTTCACCAATGATAACGGCGGCAAGACCAATCACAATGGTGCCAACACCAATGGAAATATCGGCACCGCCTTGGGTTTGCACAAAAATCGCACCAGCAAGCGCAATCAGCCCGTTAGAAATCGCCATCCCAAGCAAGATACTTCGAGAGGTAGCAATCCCTTGTGCTTGTGACATTTTAAGGTTAGAGCCAGTTGCCCGCATTGCCAAGCCCATCTCAGTACTAAAAAACCAGTCTAGGAATAATTTGGCAGCAATCACCACACCACCAATCACCACACAGCGCATCCAATAGCCGTTACTATCAGTCACCAGTTCGCCAAATATTGTTGGCTCACCGAGCAATGCCAAGTTTGGCGCTTGCATAATACGTAGATTGACGGCATACAGCGCGACCATGACTAAAATACTGGAGAGTAGCTGTAAAATACCAAGTTTGACATGTAGCCAAGCCGTTACCAAACCTGCAACACCGCCAGCAAGCATACCAAAGATACAAGCCAGCCAAGGGTTGACATCCGCAATGATTGCCACGCCTGCGACAGCACCGCCTAAGGGAAAACTACCATCCGCGGTCAAATCTGGAAAATCTAACACCCGAAATGAAATGTATACGCCCAAAGCCACTAACGCATAGATTAGACCGCTTTCTAGGGCACCAAATAAAGCAAGTAACGACATAACTGTTCACACAAAAAAGTAAAGACCGCTTGTTAATTCAACAAGCAGTCAGGTGTTAAGGTAAACCAAGTGGCGTTAAGCGTAATGCGACTAAAGTACAAATACGCGCTTTGAAACTTTAGTTGCCACTGGGAAATTAAATTTGCAATCACATTAAAACAGCTAAAACTAACGAATGATTTATTGTTTAGCTTTTGGCGCAGGTTCTACTTCGGCTGCCTGACTAATTAACTCTTGTGGCAGCGTAATGCCAACTTCTTGCGCATGTTTTGGGCTAAGGTATAAGTCAAGCTTATTCATCGTGATAGGCTTGATGGTACCCGGTTTTTCGCCTTTTAGGACGCGTCCAACGATTTTACCTGTTTCGATGCCCAAATCTTTGTAGTTAATACCCATTGCCGCGACTGCACCACGGGCAACGGAGTCCGTATCGGACGCCACTAGAGGGACTTTGATTTCTTTAGCCGCTTGGTAAAGCGACTCATAAGCGGATACCACGTTGTTGTCAAGTGAGGTATAGATGAGCTGAACTTTACCTTGTAGACCGCGAGTGGCTTGGGGAATATCGGTAGTGCGCTGTGCAGGTGCCGCAACGATGTTGATACCCATCGGTTTAAATTTTGTTTCAAGCGCTTTCAGTACCACCGTTGAGTTGACTTCCCCTGGGCTGTATACATAGCCGACTGATTTGAGATTTGGTACGACTTTTTTCATCAGCTCAATCTGTGGCTCAAGTGGCAACATGTCTGATGCGCCTGTCACGTTGGTGCCAGAGGCTTCCCAAGATTTTATCAGTTTCGCTTCGACAGGGTCGGTAACCGCAGAGAAGATAACAGGAATTGAGTTGGTCGCTGCAATGACGGATTGCGCCGATGGGGTAGCAATAGCAACGATGGCATCGGGTTTATCCGCAGCAAATTGTTTGGCAATTTGACCGGCAGTCGCCGTATTGCCTTGGGCTGATTGGAAATTTACTTTTAGGTTTTGACCTTCTTTAAAGCCTTCGTTGCCAAGCTCTTCAATCACACCTTGACGAACGGCATCTAATGCTGGGTGCTCAACGATTGCCGTGATAGCAACAGATTTGGTATCGCCTGACGCAGCTGTCGTTGCGCTTGCTGTGCTTGCAGTACTGGCATCAGCTGTTTTATTGTTAGATTGGCTGCAGCCCATCAGGCTTGCCATACAAATTCCACCTAGCATCATTGCTTTGGTCAAACGAGAAACACCAAATATAGCGTTCAACATATATCACTCCAAAAATCCATCCATAGGGTAACAATTAAAAAGGTTATAAAAAGGTAAATCTTAAAAAGGAAAATCTTACACTTCAATAACAATATCCTACAGCATTGTTAAACATTATTTACATTTTATCAGCTAATTTTGCAGTCGCATAGCGTTATATGTATTAGGCAAGTTTGCCAATCATGATTAAAGCTTTGGGTAACTGCTTAAAAAGGCATTTTCTGATAAATTCCTATAACATAACAATCTGCCTCATTTCGCTAATGTATCATTTTTTAATAATAATTCGCTAAGTCATCAGCTAATTAATAAGTTATCGCGCATTGTTTTTAAGTAGAAAGAAAATTACCACAGCATTGTCATATTAAGTTACATTTTAATTTTATAATATAGCTTCATACAAAATTACTTATACAAGGTACAGACAAAGGTGTATAACAATGAAAAAATCGACATTATTAACTAGCTTACTTTTAGCGGGCTCGTTCGTGGCTTCACCCGTTGTTTTGGCAGACCCTGGTCATAGTAAGGCTCAATATAAACAAGACAAAAACTGGAAACAGCAACAGAAACACTATAAATATGACCGTAAAGAAAACCAACGTTACAACACAAACCATGATAGAGACCGCGACAGAGGTGATAATCGATACTACGATAGTCGTACGGGTCGCTACCTAACCCATGATTAGTATCGCCAATTACCCCCAGGTCTACAAAAAAATGTCGCACGTGGTAAAGCGGTACCACCAGGCTGGGCAAAAAAACTAGACAGTCGTTATTACAGCGTCAAGCGATATAATGACCGTAATGTCTATGTGTTAAATAACAGTGCTTATCGCCAGGCGAAGGTTATCAGTCGCCCGCGTCCAGGTGAAGTGCGCCTACGTGTTGACAACCGCGTACTTGATGTGCTTGAAGCGACACGTGTTATTTTAAATGTGCTTTAAATTTTTAAATGTGCTTTAAATAAGGCATCGTTTCACTGCCGAGTTTGAAGAACCCGTCTATTTAGTTAGGCGGGTTTTTTTTTATTTACCCATAACAATTATTTGTCAATTTTTCGCTCGGGTGTAGTATCAACGTTAATCGCGCCTTTTAATAGTTCAGGATTTAGTGTTAAGCCTTGGGCTTGTGCATGTTTTGGGCTCACATATAAAGTTAATTGGTTCATTACTTCGGGTTTAACTTGACTGACAGGCGTGCCATCCAAAATTTTGCCTACCATTTTGCCTGTGGTACGTCCAAAGTCATAATCATTGACGCCGAGTGCTGCCGTAGCGCCGCGGCGGACGCTAAACTCATCGGAGGCGATGATGGGAAGTTTTAGTGCATTGGCTGATTGCACCATTGATTCAAATGCCGACGCCACATTATTGTCCATTGAGGTATAAATCAACTGGGCTTTGCCGCCAAGACTGTTAGTTGCCATGGCAATATCAGTGGGACGGTTGGCTGGGATATCCACTAAGTTCATGCCACGCTTTGGTAGCGCAATGCTGAGTTTATCTCGCAGCGCCACCGAATTCATTTCACCTGCGCTAAACACATAGCCAATGGATTTAGCTGACGGCATGATTTTTTGCATAAAGTCGAGCTGCGGTGCTAGCGGTAATTGGCTGGATAAACCTGTGATGTTGGGCTGAGTCGGGGTGTTTTGTTGAGTAATAAGCTTGGCAGCCACAGGATCCGACACAGCTGTATAAACAATCGGTATCTCTTTGCTAGCGGCAGCCAACGACTGGGCAGTAGGGGTGGAGATTGCCACGATAGCATCAGGTTTATCAGCGACAAATTGCTTGGAGATTTGTCCTGCCGTTGCCGTATTGCCTTGTGCTGACTGAAAATTTACGGTTAGATTTTGCCCTTTGATATACCCTTCAGCAGCCAATTCATCAATAATACCTTGGCGAATGGCGTCGAGCGATGGGTGTGCCACAATCGCAGAAATGGCGATGGTTTTATTGGGTTTTTGGCTGGCAGTGGCTGAGGGTTTGCTAGACGTGTCTGCAGCTTGCGCGGGTGGTTTCTGAGGTGAGCAGGCGGCTAAAGATAATCCAATAATGGCGCAGATAGCGGACAATTGACCGTGTGTGAATGACAACATAGTATTCCCCAATCATCAAAATTGTTTTGTAAGCAGAGTATATCATTTCAACGTACTAGTTTGCTATAACATAAATAAAAGTTTGCGACTATGGCTAAATTTTTATGGATTAGAAGATTTTATAAGCTCTTTGATAAACAGTAGCTTATTAACAAAACCTTTTATGAATACCACTATATGAGTAGGTTTAATTACATAAAGTCCTTAATTGAAACATAAAGTATAAATATTATTTAATATTTCATGAAATTGTCATAATAAAATGGTATGAAAATCTTTCGATATCTTTTAGAATACAACTTCTACTCGCAGCATTATTTATCTTTTTTAAACGATTCGTTGCAGCGTTGATTAAGTTAAACATGTCTGTGCTTAGTAAAGGTAAATGATTCATAGATGGAATCATCGTACACTAACTCAACAAGGAGGCTATATGAACTCATCAAACTTGATGGCAGGCGTATTAGTAGTTGGTGCTATTCTACCTTCGGCTGAAGCACCCCATTATTGCCAATACAATAAGTCAGCTAATCCGGTTAGAGCCAATCGAAAATCTATACCCGTTCGCATTAGCGTTAGCAAAAGCGACCGTTAATCGGGCTACATTATCGATTTTTTGATATTTAGGATAGCTTAATAAAAAAACCGCTGGTAATTATCAGCGGTTTTTTGTTGTGATCAAAAAAATGATTAAGAATGTGTCAAAATGTTTCAGCTCATCGCAATCAATCACAGTTAAGCCAGTTAAGCCCATTAAGCAAGGGTCGCACCCGCAGGGATATGGTCATCTAGCGTAACCACGGTCAATTGACCCGCTTTTTCAGCCGATAAAATCATACCTTCAGAAATACCAAACTTCATTTTTCGTGGCGCAAGGTTGGTGACGCAGACCACGGTTTTGCCCACCAATTGTTCAGGGTTATAGAATTTGGCGATACCGCTAAACACATTGCGCGTTTTCACATTGCCCTGCGCATCTGTCTCACCCACATCTAGGGTAAATTGCAGCAATTTATCTGCACCTTCCACGTTATTGCAGGCTAGTACTTTTGCTACGGTCATTGTGACTTTGGCGAAGTCATCGATACCAATCAATGCTATATCGCCAGTGGATTGCTCGCTAGCGGCAGATTGTCCAGTTGAGGCTTGATTGGCGATAGCAGGCTGCTTGTTTAAATCTTCTTTTGAGGCGTCCACCATCGCAGCAACTTTATCTTTGTCAACCCGCTGCATCAATGGGGTAAAGGCGTTGATGGTATGCCCGACCAATAACGCATGACGGCTATCAAAATCTAGGCTGTCAACATTGAGAAAAATTCGTGCTTTTTCACACATCAATGGTAATACAGGGGCAAGATAAACCACCAATTGACGGAAGATATTAAGCGCGACGGTACACACCGCTTGTACTTCGGCTTGTTGACCTTCGACTTTGTTGAGTGCCCACGGTTTTTTGTCATCGATGTACTCATTGGCTTTGTCTGCGCACGCCATAATCAGACGCATGGCTTTGCTAAATTCGCGCGCTTCATAAGCGGCAGCGATGTCTTCGCCCGCATCAATGATTTGTTGCACCAAAGCAGGCTCGCTGATTGTCAGTGCCAGTTTACTGCCATGATTTTTATGGATAAACCCCGCGCAGCGACTAGCGATATTGACGACCTTACCCACCAAGTCTGAATTGACTTTTTGCATAAAGTCTTCGAGGTCAAGATTGATATCTTCAACACTGGCAGATAATTTACTAGCAAAGTAGTAACGCAAGTATTCAGGGTCAAGGTTTTGTAAATAGGTATCAGCTTTGATAAAGGTGCCGCGAGATTTACTCATTTTCTCGCCATTGACGGTCAAGAAGCCATGCGCATTGATGGCAGTTGGGGTTCTAAATCCTGCGCCTTCCAGCATCGCTGGCCAAAACAGGGCGTGGAAATACACGATATCTTTACCGATAAAGTGATAAACTTCGGTGTTGTTATGATTTTCTTTTGACCAATACTCATCAAAATTTAAGCCTAACTGCGCACCTTGTTGGTCACACAAGTTTTTGAAACTTGCCATATAACCGACAGGCGCATCGAGCCACACATAAAAATACTTGTCGGGTTCACTGGCTGGGGTGTTTGGGATTTTAAAGCCAAAATACGGCGCATCGCGGCTGATATCCCAGTTGGCAAGCCCTGCATCAAACCATTCTTGTAATTTGTTGGCGATAGAGGTCTGCAGGCGACCTTCTTTACGCGTCCAATCCTGCAAAAATTCGTTAAAATTTGGCAGGTTAAAGAAGTAATGGATGGATGATTTCAAAACAGGCGTTGCACCTGAAAGCGTTGAGTAGGGATTTTTGAGTTCGGTGGCATTGTAGGTCGTGCCGCAGACTTCGCAGTTATCGCCGTATTGGTCTTTTGCGCCACATTTTGGGCATTCGCCTTTGACAAAACGGTCTGCCAAAAACAAGCCTTTTTCTGGGTCATACAGCTGTTCAACTGCTTTGTGCGAGATATGACCGTTTTCATACAAGCGATTATAAATCAGCTGGGAGTAATGCTCATTTTCTGGGCTATGGGTTGAGTAGTAGTTGTCAAAATCAATTAAAAATCCCGCAAAATCTTTTTCATGGGAGGCTTTGACATCGGCAATTTGCTCTTCAGGGGTGACGCCGTTGGCTTCTGCTTTGAGCATAATCGCTGTGCCATGGGCATCATCGGCACATACATACGTCACTTGATGACCCAATGATTTCATGGCGCGTACCCAAATATCGGTTTGGATATACTCAACCAAATGCCCCAAATGAATCGGACCATTGGCATAGGGCAGGGCGCTGGTAACTAAAATTTTTCTCACAATACACCTGTTATTGATTTGTTTAAAAAAACGTTATTATTGCTGTATGATAGCTTAAATCGCATCATTTCCCAACCAATGGGCATCAATCAAACAAGAAAAATTACTTTTCACACAGATATGTTCAACCTGTCTCTGTGAAAATTGGCAATAAACCCCACTTAACAGGGGTTAAAATCGTTAAAATAACAACATTGGGGTAAGCAACTATCATGTTCAACTTTATCAAACCAAAAACCGTGGCTACAGTGGATGAGTCCACGCTTAATCAGTTATTTGATGACTACCGTGTCAATCACCAGCCAATTAGCCAGTATGTCAAAGGGTTTAAACAGCAAGGTAATACTCTGACATTGGATTTGCGCTTGCCCGATGACTGCAATCCTGAACAAATCCATCATGATTTGAGCCAAAAGCTGCATATCCATGGGGTCAGTGAGGTGAATATGAATATTACCTTGTTTGACAGCACTACTGCACCAAAACCTACCACCAAAGGCAGTGGCTCAACCCTACCCAAAACCACCAATGCCATGCCACCTGTCACTCAGGCTGCGCCACAAAATAACAAGTTAGTCACAGAAACCCCTGAACCTGCGATTGCCAAAAAAGCCACCACCCAAGCAGAATTAACACCGCATCCACGTATCGAGCATATTATTGTGGTAGCTTCGGGCAAAGGCGGCGTTGGCAAATCGACGACGACGGTGAATATCGCCTTAGCGCTGCAAAAACTGGGCAAACGCGTGGGCGTGTTGGATGCCGATATCTATGGCCCCAGTATTCCAAGTATGCTTGGCGTGGCAGGTCAGCAGCCGCAGCTGGAGCATGAGCAATTTGTACCGATTGCAGCGCAAGGTATGCCGATGCTATCTATCGGTAGCTTGTTGAGCGATGACACTACCCCGATTGCTTGGCGCGGTGCCAAAGCCACAGGCGCACTGATGCAGCTTTACAATCAAACCAACTGGCCAAATCTGGATTATTTGGTGATTGATATGCCACCTGGGACGGGGGATATTCAGTTGACGCTCGCCCAACGTATTCCTGTGACCGGTGCGGTGATTGTGACCACCCCCCAACATATTGCCTTACTGGATGCGCAAAAAGGCATTGAGATGTTCCGCAAAACCCATATCCCTGTGCTGGGCGTGGTAGAGAATATGGCGCTGCATACTTGTAGTAGCTGTGGTCATACCGAAGCGATTTTTGGCGAAGGCGGCGGTGATAAAATGGCAGCACAGTATCAAGTGCCACTACTGGGGCAATTACCACTGGCAAAAGGCATCCGCGAGCAAGCCGATAAGGGCGAGCCGTCCGTGATTGCCAATCAAGGCGCAGGCGATGAATTTGCCGACTATTATCTCAATATCGCTAAAAATATCGAAGCCAATATCGCCAAATTTGCCAAAACGCATGATAACAATCGGATTTTTTAAATTGAAATCTGATAGTCAATGCGAGCGTATTTGAAAAATTACAAGCCTGTTTTCATGTTAAAATTCAAACAGGTTTTAAAATAATATAAGCCCCAATTAACCATGTCTTCAATTCAATTAGATGAGTTATGCAAAAAACGCTATTTAAAATTGCTAAAATGGATTGCCCATCTGAAGAGCAAATGATTCGGATGGCATTAGCGCCCAATACCCGAATTCACTCGCTAGCCTTTGATATTGCCAATCGTCAGATGACAGTAATTCACGAAGGCGATGCTGCAGTGATATTGCAGCAACTACAGCCGCTAAATTTTGACAGTTCGATCATTGGCTCGGAACTCACCCAAGTGACTGATGCAGCCAATAGCAAAACTAGCAACGATCACCAACAAAGCAAATTGTTATGGCAAGTGCTTGTTATTAACTTGCTGTTCTTTATCATAGAATCCGTGAGTGGTTGGCTAAGCGGCTCGATGGGATTAGTCGCTGATAGTCTAGATATGCTTGCCGATAGCTTCGTATATGGGTTAGCGTTGTTTGCCGTGGGTCATTCGCTGCAAACCAAACAGCTGACTGCTAAGGTCGCAGGTGTGTTGCAGTTACTGCTTGCTGTAGCGGGATTGGTGGAAGTGGTGCGTCGATTTTTAGGTGCAGAGACGATACCAAATTTTGCGATGATGATAGGTATCTCGATGTTGGCGTTACTCGGTAATGCTTTATGTCTATATCTACTTCAGAAAAGTAGAAGTAAAGACGTACATATGCAAGCCAGTATGATATTCACGTCCAATGATGTGATTGTCAACTTAGGTGTCATCTTGACTGGGGTGTTAACGTGGTTTACCCAGTCGCGCTATCCCGATCTGTTGATTGGGCTCTTGGTCTTTGCCTTGGTCGCCAGTGGCGCGGTTAAAATTTTACGTTTGTCTAACAATTAATCTTGCAAGTAGCTTTGAAAGTAGTGTTTCAAGTAATTTTTCAAGTAAGCATGCAATCAATCTGCCGAAAATACGTTAGACGAATAATTTAGTTAAATCTAAATTGCCAAAGTTTGCATCGGTTTTAAGATGATAAAACTGGTTGAATGTCGCTTGATAGCCACTACCCACATTGTCAAGTGTGACAGGAACGCCTAACGGAAAATTAATGCGTCTTGCTACATGCCCAAAGGGGAAATCTGTGTAGATGGGTCGCCCTGTCGTTTGTTGGATGGTACGGATGACGGTATCAAAGGTGTAATCGCCATTGTAAGCATCACTGATACCGCTAAAATTAAATTTGCCCAGCACAATCGCTTGCTGTTTTGCCACAATACCTGATAACACCAAGGTTTGTAACATACGCTCGATACGGTACGGCTGCTCACCGGTATCTTCCAAAAACAAAATCCCGTTGTCGACAGCTGGCATATACGGCGTGCCCACCATTGCAGATAACACACTAAGATTACCGCCCCATAAGATGCCTTTTATCGGCTTAGCCAAGGGACGCGCAGTGTCACGATAAAGCTGAGTTTCTGGCACTTGGATACGCAGCTGGTTTTGGGTACAAAGGTTGATAAAACTTTGGATGGTATCAGTATTCACCTCTGTTTTGCCAAAGTCACTACTGAGCATTGCCCCTGCCACATAGGGGAGATGACCTTTGGCGTACATGGCAAGCTGCAAGGCAGTAAAATCACTAAATCCCATCAGCAGTGTGCCACGCTCTTTGAGTTTTTGCGTCAGCGTTCGCCACTGCTGATCACTTAGTTTGTTGAGCAAACGCATCGCGCCATAGCCGCCACGCACGCCGAGTAATATCTTAGGCAGCTCATGTACAGGTCGATTAAGTAATGCGGTAATATCGCCCAATCGCTCACTGTCTGAACCTGCAAAGCGCAAATAACGTCGGCTAATCACTTCTGGATTGTCGATATAAAATCCCGCTTGGGTGAGTCGGTGAATCGCCAGTAAGTTACGCTGTTCATCACTGCCAAATCCCGATGGCGCTACCAGATGGAGGTGGACACCGCGACCTTTGAGGGCTTCACAATTGGCTTTGATGGTCGCAAAGTCCCATTGGGGCCATTGGGGATTAATGGGCACTGTTTCCATGAGCGTATTGCCATTGGGCATAGCGCTTAGCTCGCCAAAAGCCATGTTATCAACATCGTTGTTTGACCCATACCGCTGTGAAGGTTGGCTAATCACTTGCCCGCTAATGGTCAAATCCGCTTTTGCACCCGTTACCGTCGCTGCCGATAGCGCTATCCCTGTCTTTAGCAGTCGGCGCCGCGTTAAGCCAGCCAAGTGGGTGGTAGTCATGGGGGCGTGAGTATTCGCCGTTTTTTGAGACATTTTATTATCCAAACAAATTCATCGACTTACAAAAAATCATGGTTCAACTAATCGGGTATGTTTAATCCGGTAGATTCATCTTATTGTTGGTATCTGCCGAAATACCATAGTAAAAGACCCCTGTCGCCACCAAACTCGATACCAACACAAACATCATATCAAGCGCAGCTTTGTGCATAACATATAAATTCAATAGCGCAAAGACCACGAGCGCGACCACAAAAAAAATCGCCGTGTATTGCCATTTTTTATCAGTTGGGATGGCGGCGTCTTTGTAGTGAAAATGACGGATACTAAAGCCACTAGTGTATGCCACTAAGCCTAGCACTAACCATGCAAAAAAATTCATCGCTTATTCTCTATTAATCGTTTGGGTTAAAATTTGGATGAGACGTATTAACTCAAGCATCAAATCAAGCAGCAAACCAAGCTCATCAAGTCAAGCAGCAACTCAGGTGATTACAGTTTGGTGGTTTGCTCGCATGCCACTTTATAGACAGTATTGCTACCTTTGTAGATATAACCCAGATACGGGCTGTCAAATTGCGGGTTTAGGCTTGCAAAACTATCGGTGATTTTGGCGAGCACGAACACGCGGTCGGGACGGGCAATGATTTTTTCTAAGTATTGATGTTCATCGGCTTTGATGTCAAAGTATTTTTGTATATCTGGGCTGTCAGTGGCGATGACTTGCATGGCTTCAGGCTTGTCCCAGTTTTTGCTGGGGTCGTTAAACTCGCGCATTTGCATGGCATAGTTGTCACCATTTTTGATGATTTTGATTTGGGCAGGTTCTGTATGGCTGACTGTGTAACAGCCCACAAACACATCATCGCTAGCGGCAGGTTGTGATAACGCTGGCGACTGTTTTGCGCCATCGCTGCTAGTCGTTGCAGGCGATTGGGGCTTGTTACAAGCCGCCAAATTTAGGCTTAGCGCACAGACCATAGCCATACCCAACTTGGTCAACACAGCTGACACGCGCGCACGAGATTTTTTTTGCATAGACGTCCTTTAAACCTGCAGATAGCAACTATAAGCGGTTATTATAGACGTTTTGGCATGGCTTTTTATGCTTTTTTTTCTTATACTGAGGGCTATTTTTTTTGATTGTTTTGCTGTTTCATATGGGTTGTTATCTATGTCAAATCATGCCTTAACGCCCCTTGTGGGTCGAACCCTTGCTTACACTGATGGCGCCTGCCGTGGCAATCCTGGTAAAGGGGGCTTTGGTGCTGTGGTGATTTTACCGACGGGTGAGCAAATTGATATTTGCGGGGGTGAGGCACATACCACCAACAACCGCATGGAGCTGATGGGTGCGATTGCCGCACTGGAAAATAGCCCAAAAGCGTTACCGATTCAAATCTGGTCAGATTCTAGCTATGTCATCAAAGGCATCAGCGAATGGCTGGCAGGGTGGAAAAAGAAACATTGGAAAAATGTCAAAAATGTGGAATTATGGCAGCGACTTGATGGGCTGTGTAGGCAGCGACAAATTGACTGGCAATGGGTCAAAGGACATGCCGGTCATGATGGCAATGAATATGCCGATAAACTTGCAAACCAAGGCATTGACCAACTACCCAAAAGCTTTAACAAAGTGATTAAAAACCCACCCAATCCTACCACTGATTTAGATGTTAAATCGGATTTTAGTGATAAAAACCCTGATTTTGATGATAAAAAAAAAGACCTGCTCATGAACCCAATGTCAACCGATAACAACCCAGTCCTCAATCACTCAGCGTTAACCCGCGATTTTGGCGATGCGTCTTTTGATGACGTGCAAGATATGGCGTTTGCCGACAGTGAGATAATGGGGGATATCTTTTTGCAGGCACTTGACGGTGAGCCAGCCCCAAGCACTATTCAAACAAGCAATACCCAAACAAGCAAGGCTCAAACCCGCCATACTCAAGCTAGCCATACTCAAACCAGCATCGATGTATCAACTCAATCATCGTTAGGGGGGCAGGCAACTGACTTACCAACAAGTGCTAACCCACATTTTGCGGTGTTCACCAACCCACAAGGGCAATTTGTCGCGCAAGATGACAGCTTGATTGCCCAGCGTCCCGTGTTTAACGGTATTACCAGCCAGCCCAACCCGACTTTTATACCTTTATTACCCATCGCCAAACACAAAGGCACTGCCAATCGCCAACTGATTCTCGATACTGAGACCACAGGGTTTGAAGCGCAAAATGGTGACCGTATCATTGAGGTCGGTGTTGTTGAGATGATTAATCGACGTTTTACCGGTGAAAAACTGCATGTCTATATCAACCCAAAAATTGAGATGGGTGAGGAAGTCATTCGCGTTCATGGCATTCACAATGTGTTTTTAAATGATATGCCCGTGTTTGAGCAAGTCGGTGAAGCGATTTATGACTTTTTGCAAGGCGCAGAACTCATCGCGCATAACGCGGGGTTTGACATGAGCTTTTTGCAAGCTGAGTTTGCGCGACTTGGCTTGCCTGATATCCACCAAACCGTCACTGTGACAGACAGCCTTGCCATCGCCAAACGCATGTTCGCAGGGCAGCGCAATACCTTGGATGCGCTAGTTAAACGTCTCAATGTCGGTAAACAAGACCGTACCTTCCACGGGGCGTTACTTGATGCCGAGATTTTAGCGGAAGTGTATCTGGCGATGACAGGTGGACAGGTTGCGTTGGCGATTGATGATGATGTCGGCGGCGGTGTCGGCGGCGCAACTGAGCATCAGCGTTTTAGCACGACTATCAAGCGCTTTTTAGCAAGTAGTGACGCTGAGCAGGCGCATCTTGAATGGCTTAACGCCTTAAAAGATAACAACCCGCAGCTGGCTGAAAACTGGGCGAGTATTTAACAATAAACAATGCCTTATTAAATTTTGTAAAAGCATTTCTTTGATGGGCAAAATTTCATGATAGAGTGTAATTATTGTGCGGGTGTTAACACTTTGACATAGACACTGGCATAGGGACGTCTTACAATAATCAGCAATAAGCGTAGCTGTCATTTTACCTTTATCAACTTAAAGTCATTTTGGATAAAAAAACATGAGTCTGCCAAGTCCTAACTCACAAAAACTAACGGCCACCAATTTTGATTTGCCTTCATTGCATTTATTAAGACCTGAGATTGCCGTGACGCTACACGATGCCGAGATGCATTTAAGTGAGTTTAATGACGACAGTAGTCAAGCGCCTTTGCTACTTGATTCCGTGGATACCTTGGCGCAATTGGCAAAAGTACTGCAGTTGATTCAATTAGAGGAAGGGTATGAACTTGCCAATAGTCTATCGGCAGGACTGCAAAAACTCTATGACGAGCGTGACCAAGCCAACCGTGACAAAGCTGGCAATGATATGATAATGGATGTGTCAGAAGGCATCATGACATTGGCGCGTTATATCGAGTTTGTATTACTTAAAGAGACCATTGAACCTTCGTTGTTGTTGCCGATTATCAATCAACTTCACAGCGATTTGAATCAGCCAGCGCTGCAGCTATCAGACTTAACTGGCCACAAAAACAGCAGCATCGCGATTGCCAACCCGGAACAAAATTACCAACCGTTAACATCACTCGGCATTGACCCAAAAAAATTAGTGGAAGCTTATCGCGCAGGCCTGAGCGTGGCGCTCACCGCACAAAGCAATCAATTATCGCCTAAAGAGCGAGACAAACTCAAAGCCATGCAAGCTGCGTGTGAAATGGTTTCAAAACGTACCGATAGTTTGTTTTGGCATGCTGCTGATGCGGCGGTATCAGATTTGGCAGGGGTGTTACCGCTTAGTAACCTGCAAAAGCGTGCGCTGATTTTTGTTGAACAACAATTTAATGACTATCTGCCTGTCAATGATTCTCGTTTTGCTGATTTGGTGCAGTTTGCCAGCTCAAGAGATAGCCAGCTTGCCTTGCAAGTTCAGCGCAAATTCTCAGCCAATACCTTAAACGAAACCCAGTTAACAGCCATGCGTCGCTTCTTATTTGGCCCTGACTGTGAAGTGACCAGTGCGCTCAACCACATCATCCAGCAAGAAATTGACTTGATTAAATCTGCCAGTGACAGTTATGCCCGCCAAGTTAACCTCAATTCAAGTACAGATGAGATTGATAGCATGGCCCAGCGTTTGCATGATTTAAGTAATGTGTTTAAAACCTTAAATTTAAATGAGGTTAGTGCGGCGCTGAATCAACAAACTGGCAAAGTAAAAACTTGGACGCAGCCAACGCCTAATGATTTTGATGAATTGCTTGGCACTTTAATGATGGCGGAAAATGCGGCGATTAACCTGGCAAAATCACATACCCCAGGTGCGGTAACATTGCCCGTGTACAACCAAACAATTTCGCTACATCAAATCGAAACGGCTCACAACACCCTCGTTCAAGAAAGCCGTACCGCCATTGCCACCATTGAAACTGCGCTCAATGATTATCTAAATGACACCGACAAAGATATTCTACATATCAAGCCTGTGCCTGATATCATGCGCACTATCTCGGGTGCTTGCTTATTTTTAAACTTACCTCGACAAAGCCAACTGCTCAAACGCGCTGCTACAGTGCTACAAAACTTAATCGAGCAACAGGGTGGTAAGTTGTCAGAGCATGAGCTTGCTAAAATTGCCGATATTGTGATGTCAGCAGATTATTATCTAGAAAGTCTTGAAACGAACAAACCCGCAGGCAATCATGCAATGTATGTCGGCTATCGCAGCTTACAACACATGCTTGTAGCTTAGGGTAATTTGGTAACCAATATGACCGCATTACACCATGATTTGCTTATTTGTGATAACGATAAGTTCGCTTGTATAGGCGGACTTCCTTTTTTTTATCGTTGTGAGGACGTGCCCGCTCAGGCCGTTAAAGTGGACAGCGATGAGGCAGGCAACAGTATTTATGCCATTGCCCATCAAGATATCGACTTGTCACAATTGCCAGAAGAAATTACAGGACAGATTGAGTTTCTGCGCTTTCGACATCTGATTGGCAGCCTTGATGCGCTACAAACCAGCCAATTAGCCAAAGCCATGCAGTTGTTACGCTTTCGTCAAGATCATCAGTTTTGTAGCCGCTGTGGTACGCCCACGGAGTTACACCTCATTGAAAATGCCACCGTTTGCCCTAGATGCCATTATCACCAATATCCCAGAGTACAGCCTTGTATCATCACCGCCATCATCAAAACCACCGCGGACAAACCACAGATTTTGTTGGCGCATCATCTACGGGCGACCGATAGCAAAATGTATACCGTGCTGGCAGGTTTTGTGGAAGTGGGTGAGAGCTTAGAGCAATGCGTGCATCGTGAAGTGATGGAAGAGGTGGGGTTATCTGTCAGCAATTTGCGCTATTTTGGCAGCCAACCGTGGCCTTTTCCCAGCAATTTAATGGTAGGCTTTATTGCAGAGTACCAAAGTGGCGATATCAGCATAGATAACAATGAGCTGATGGATGCCCAATTTTTTGATATAGATAGTTTAGATGAAAACGGCCCTATCATCCCGCCAAAAGGCACGATTGCTTACCAACTGATCGAATGGGTCAAACAGCATTACCAATCTAAAACAGATTGATTAAGTGATTTGTCTTGATGATTTGTCTTGATGATTTGTCTTGATGATTTGTATTGATAGGTTATAGGCGAAATAGGCATGAGCTATGCTAAAATATACACTGATGATTATAGTGAATAAAAATTGAGCCATGTCTGATTGCCAACCTGTTTTCGAGGTACCCAATCTATTTAATAATTTAAACCTAAATAGCCTAAGTATCGAGCATCAACGATTAATACAACAAATTGACCAAGTCCTGCCGCAAACCCAATGCGGGCTATGCGGTCATCCTGAAGGCTGTCTGCCGTATGCCACATCCATTGTCACACTGGGCGAGTCACATAACCAATGCGTGCCCGGTGGACAATCAGTTACTGACCAAATCGGCAAGTTGCTTGCGCGTATACCACTAACAGCTGAAGCATCAAAGTGGCAAACCGATCCCGCTACCAATCGTCCGATGGAAATGCGAGCCATCATTCGAGAAGAAGATTGCATTGGCTGTACCAAATGTATTCCTGCGTGTCCTGTCGATGCCATTATTGGCTCAGGCAAGCGTATGCACACCATTTTTACCGACCTATGCACAGGCTGTGAGCTGTGTTTGCCACCCTGTCCAGTGGACTGCATCGAGCTGGTGCCCTTCACACGGTTGATGGATGACGCGACAAGGCAAACCGAACAAGACGGATTACGCGCGCGCTATTACGCGCACCTTGACCGTATCGAACGCCAAGTCAATGACAATACCAATGCCAAACCTGTGGTCAGTATGGTACAAGCCAAACTCAATGATATCAAAGTCGATATCGATGCAGCAGCGGCTAAAAACGCCATTGAAGCGGCAAAACTACGCACCCAAATCAAAAAATTAGAAAAACAACTTGCCGTACGCGCAGATGACAATAAACAAGCCTTGGTGCAAGCCTTGCAGCAGCAACTTGCGACACTGCCATAACCTAAAGAGTGCATAATGGTTGCCAACATCAAACCAAAAATCCAAGTGCCCAAAACCGCAGAGACACCGCCCTCACGGCGCATGCCCAATAAAAACGTGTTGCCGTTTTTCCAAAAACTAGCCGCAGCCATTGAAAAACCAGAGACGGAGCTGGAATATCAGAGCAACTTTGAATTGTTGATCGCGGTCATACTGTCGGCACAAGCCACCGATGTCAGTGTCAATCTGGCTACCCGCAAACTATATGCCGTTGCCAATACCCCGCAAGCAATTTTGGATTTGGGTGAAGCTGGGCTAAAAAGTTATATCAAAACCATTGGGCTATATAATAGCAAAGCCAAAAATGTGATGAAATGCTGTCAAGACTTGGTGGATAAATTTGCTAGCGAAGTACCGCAAACCCGCCACGAGCTTGAAAGCCTAGCAGGGGTAGGGCGAAAAACTGCCAATGTGGTGCTTAACACCGCCTTTGGGCAGCCCACTATGGCAGTGGATACCCATATTTTTCGTGTCGGCAATCGCACAGGCTTGGCAACGGGTAAAAATGTGCGAGAAGTGGAAGATAAACTCATCGCACGCATACCACAGAATTATATATTGGACGCGCACCATTATTTGATTTTGCATGGGCGTTATACTTGTAAAGCTAGAAGTCCCGAATGTGGCAAATGCCCAGTGTATGACGAATGTATGTTTAAAGACAAAGCCAAGTTTATTGAAAAGTAAGTGCATTTAAATTGACACAGGATGTTAAACGACCAATTTTTTTAATTCCAAACTTGCCTATGGATATTCATAATTTCCTAGAAGTTGCGGCGGGAAAAAATAGAGAAAGCCAACAGACTTTGCTATAATCAACCCACTTTTAGGCTACTTTTTTACAAGCAGTTTTATAAACAACTTTACTAACAAAAAGGAAAAACTCATGGCAGATTTTAACCAAATTCTTGATGCGGGTGATGTTGATGGCGGCGTGATTAACGTGGTTATCGAAATTCCAGCGGGTTCAAACAACAAAATCGAATGGAACCGTAAACTTGGCGTGATGCAACTTGACCGCGTAGAGCCACAATTATTTGCCAAACCTACCAACTATGGTTTTATCCCACAAACCCTTGATGAAGATGGCGACGAATTAGACGCACTTATCATCACTGACACGCCATTACCAACAGGCATCTTTATGGAAGCCAAAGTCATTGGCGTGATGAAATTCGTGGATGATGGTGAAGTGGATGATAAAGTGGTCGTGGTACCTGCCGACGACCGCAACAACGGTAACGCTATCAATACCCTTGCAGATTTACCACAGCAGCTGATTAAGCAAATCGAGTTCCACTTCAATCACTATAAAGATTTGAAAAAAGCGGGCACAACCAAAGTTGAAAGCTGGGGCGACATTGAAGAAGCCAAAGCGGTGATTAAAGAATCACAAAAACGCTGGACAGAACAAGCCTAATGGCTGGTCTTGAATTTAGCTAACGCTTAAGTTTAAAAACCCTACTTACAAAGTAGGGTTTTTTATTGCTATTTAAGCCCTCGTTTTTTACAATAACGGCATTTTTTTATTAAGTTGTTTCAAGAGTCGTTATGCAAGCCACACCGTTATACTATCGTCTCGCCATGTCGCTGTTAAAGCCACTATACCAACTAAAACTTGCGAGTAAAACCACCTTGCCTAATGAAAAGCAGCAACGCTTTGGTCAAGTGTTTCCAAAGATTCATACCCGCCAGCCGATAATTTGGTGCCATGCGGTGTCACTCGGTGAAACCAATACCGCCGAACCGATTTTAAGAGATTTGCTCGCGCAAGGCTATGCGTTGTGGGTGACCAATACCACCCATACAGGCTTTAGCCGCGTCGAGCAGCTGTTTGCCCTTGAGATAGCAGCAGGTAAGGTGTACCATAGTTTTGTACCAGTCGATAGTAAAGCGGTGATTGATAAATTTTTGACCCATGTCCAACCCGTCGCCGCGCTATTTATCGAGACTGAATTGTGGGGCACCACGCTTGCTGAATTGAACAATCGTCAAATTGCCACGATTTTGGTCAATGGCCGCTTGTCAGAAAAATCTTTTAAGGGGTATCAAAAAGCTGCCAAGCTGAGCCAAAGTATGATGGAGAATTTAAGCCTTATCATCGCCCAAGACAGCGATTCTGCCAAACGCTTTCGCCAATTAGGCGCTACCAGTGACAAAATCCGCATTGCCAGTTCGCTTAAATGGTCTAGTAAAACCAACCCGTTGATGCTAAGCCGTGCCGAAAAGTTACGAGAAAGTTGGAACTTGTCAGATCGCGCCGTGATTTTGGCAGCCAGCACCCATGAAGGCGAAGAATTGGCAATTTTAGACAGTTTTTTAACCGTGAAAGCCCAGTATGCCAACCGTCATCCGCTGCTCATTATCGTGCCTCGTCATCCCGAGCGGTTTGATGATGTCGCCAAATTGATTGATTCAAAAAATTTGCCGGTGATTCGGCGTAGTCAAGATGGCGAACCTGCCAAAAATGAGAGCGTCTATCTGGCAGATAGTATGGGTGAGCTTGGCGTGTGGTATGCACTCTCAGACATTGCCATTGTCGGTGGGTCTTTGGTCAATATCGGGGGGCATAATCCGATAGAAGCAGCCATTGTCGGCAAGCCGATTATTATGGGGCAATATACCCAATCTTGCCAACTGATTGTAGATCAGTTAAAACAATCCGGTGCATTGATGCAAGTCAATGGTAGTGATGAATTAACGCAGCAACTGGCTCACTGGCTTTCCAACCCAAAATCTGCCCAAACCGCGGGTCACGTCGGGCAAATCTTAGCAGAAAAATATCAAGATGCGACCAAGCAACAACTTGCCATGATCATGCAATGTATCGCTGATAACAATGAACAGCTTATAAAATCAGAGATTCAAAAAATTGACCATGAACCTGTGGCGAGTGATGGTCGAAAGTTCATTGACGATCTGTAAGCCATGCATTAACCATTTATGTAGCGTGCAAACGCAAAAAAAAGGACTAGCCAAGCTAATCCTTTTTTATCAGTCAGTTTTGTAGTTTATTTTTGTACTTTAGTTTTATAAGCCAATAGTCGGCTATTTCATAAACCAGCCGTGACTTGCAATAAATGATTGACCTGTCATCGCATTGGTTGGGAAAGCCGTTAAAAATAAGGTTAATTGAGCGATATCATCGGTTGTGGTAAATTCACCGTCAACGGTTTGACCTAGCATCACGTTTTTCACCACTTCTTCTTCAGAAATGCCTTTTTCTTTGGCTTGTTCTGGGATTTGTTTTTCAACCAGTGGGGTTTTGACAAAGCCTGGACATACCACATATGAGCGCACGTTGTGGGCTGCGCCTTCTTTAGCCAATACGCGGGCTAGACCTAATAGCGCGTGTTTGGCAGAGACGTACGGCGCTTTTAGGGCTGAGGCTTCATGCGAGTGTACTGAGCCCATATAAATAACTGTACCTACTTTATCATTTTGATACATGTATTTAAGTGCCGCTTTGGTAGTCAAAAAAGCACCGTCTAGATGAATGGCAATCATTTTTTTCCAATCCGCGTAGCTAAATTGGTCGATGGGGTTGATGATTTGGATACCGGCATTGGACACTAAAATATCAATATCCCCAAATTCTTGTACCAGTTTATCCACGCCAGCATTTACCGCGTCTTCATTGGTCACATCCATGGCAATGGCAACCGCTTTGCCACCTGCAGCTTTGATTGCATCCACGGTTGCTTGCGCCGCATCTGGGTTGATATCTGCAATACCTACCGCAGCGCCTGCTTTGGCGTAGGTTTCTGCGATATCGCGGCCGATACCACTTGCAGAGCCAGTGACGAGTGCGACTTTACCGGTTAAATCAGTAGTGAGTTGAGTAGCCATATTTTTCTCCTTAAGTTTTTATGACAAAGTGGTTTTATGATGACGGTTTTACTTATTGAAAATTAATTATTGAAAGTTACTATCGAGACGGGCTTGCGCATCGGCAATGTAGTCCACCGCTACTTCACCCAACGCAAGGGTGAGATTAGCAATAATATGAGAGGTTTTGACGATTTCTAGCACAGGTAATTTTGACACGGGTGCCATCACATGGTCAAATAACTGTAAGGTAGCAGGTCCTGTATAGGCTGCTTTAACTTCTACATCGGTCAAATAATAGCGCACCAACTCGCAAATCCGCGGCGTGCCATCGACATGGGGAATAAGTTTTAACAAATAATTCGGCGTTTTTTCCATATTGGATTTGACGGTGGCTTTGTCCAGCTCATCATATTTATACGCCATAGTGCCTGTAGCTACGCGCACACTACCATAGTCGAGGGTGCCAAGTAGGGTGTCGGTGTTGTCGACGGTTAATACAGGCGATGCCATTTTTTTTGGAAAACCCCACAGCTCACGCCCGCCCGCGGTAGGTCCAAAGTCATCTAAAAACATACAATGGGTATAATTGGCATGACGGCCTTCGGCATCAATCACTTCAATCACTTGTCCCGATTCGGTATAGTTGCCAAAACCTGTGCTGTTAGGCATGCGGATAAACTCGTAACTCACCAGCGCGTCATCAGTGATTTGGAGTGGCTCAGGTACAATAGCGCGCAGTTTTTCGGGATCTGTGCGGTAGGTGATAATAAAGTATTCGCGGTCAAAAAATTCGTAAGGACCATTCGAACAAGGTGGGGCAGTAAAAGGCATAAACGTCGCGTTATCTAAGATATCACTCGCTTTCATGAGCTTTCCTTTTTATCTCGTTATATTATCTAGTCATGTTGTTTAGTTATGCAATATTATTTAATTTTATCGTTATGACATGAAGCAGGAAATATCATACACCCTTATGCAAAATCAATCCCAAGACAAAATTGTTATGATGTTGTAATGATTTTTCAGACTTGAGTCCGCTTAACTTTGGCGATAGCAGGTTATCTGACGGCAATATAGGGCTGTTTTTATTGGCTAGTTAACAGTGCATGACCGCAGAGCACACTCACGGCATTCTCAGTGCGTAAGATGCGATTGCCAATATGCGCCACTTGGCAGCCAGCGGTTTTGAATAATTCGACTTCATAATCGATCCAGCCGCCTTCAGCCCCAATCACTAGCACATGTGGCAGGGCATTGTCCCACACTTGGGTAAACTGCTCATTGGCATAAGGATGTGCCAAAATCGCCTGTTTACCTGCGATTAAAGCAGGTAGTTCATCTTCAACAAAGGGTTTTAAGCGTTTTTTGAGGCTCACGGTCGGGCTTACGGTATCACAGGCTTGTTGTAAGCCTTCATGGATATAGTTATCGAGCTGAGTTAAAAATGGGGTTTGCCAGTAGCTCTTTTCACTACGGTAACTATTGACCAAAATAATATGCTGGGCACCCATCGCCGTCATGTCCAAAAATAGACGACGCAATACCTTGGGGCGGGGAATTGCCAAAATAACAGTCAGCGGAAGTTTGGCAGGTGGCGCAATAGTACAGTGGATTTGTGATAATTCGATACTTGAATCGTGGATATTGCTCACAACCGCTGTGCCTAAATGACCATTTTTGATACCGACTTTCACCGTATCGCCCGATGTCACTTTAAGCACCTGTTTTAAGTGAATCACGCTCGTTTTATCATCAATAATAGCGGTCGATAAGGTATTTTGCGGTAAAAGAATGATATTCATAAGGACAAATCTTAGGCAATAAAAAACCCCAAAACTTAATTAAGTCAGGGGTTTTTTTAATATGGCGGAAGCTGAGAGATTCGAACTCTCGAAGGGCTCGCACCCTTGCCGGTTTTCAAGACCGGTGCATTCAACCGCTCTGCCAAGCTTCCAAATTGTGGTGGCTATTATATACAAGTGAAATAACAATGCAAGCATTTTTTTACGTTAATGCAAAAAATATTAGCAAAAGAAAGCTAAATAGAAAGTTAGATAACTATGCTGAACACCTTGGCTTAATACCTTGGCTTAATATCTGGGCTTCATAACTTGCGCTGATGTTAAGCAAAATATTGAAGCAAAAAACGCTCAAAACCCACCAATCCTGAGTCTAAAAATATTGATACAACGGGTTGTTTTAGTGCCTCCATGTAACCCATTACAGTTTAACAATAATGTTGAAAATTACCTTGCTGATACGTTATCACATTGTTAATAACTCGCTGCTCTGGCACGTTACATAAGTCTATAAAAGCGTTGGTAAATCTTAAAAAACCCAAAACATTTGCGTTTTGGGCTTTTTTATGGGGCTAAAAATGTTTAAGGTTTTGCCGTATCAGTTGCTTTGGCTTCTGACTCATTGGCTGTCTCTTCAATCGCTTCAAAAATTACCTCGTCGGATACCCCTTGACGCTTAAGCTTTTCGATAAAACGGCTGTCTTTAGCGAGTGAGTAGCCGACATTCTCGGCATCGAGTCCACGGCGAATATATAAGCGAATCAAGCCTTGTATACGTGGAAAACCATGGCTTTTGGCGACTTGGGTCAACAAATCCCGCATTTCTTCAGTGATTTTGATATGAATAGGAACCATGACTTGTTGATTTTTTTTGATTTTAGTAATCATTTGCATGCCTCGCGTGTGATCAATTTTTAGCAATCAAGCTAGATATAACCAAATTATCAATTAGACGAAAAATTTAGCGCAATTAGATATCTTTAACCTAGTGTAATTATTTCATTGGCGAGAAACAAGCAAGGCAAACGTAAAATTCCTACAAAAATCTTAGCCAAATGTTGGATTAGCTTAACGCTCGATGCGACCATCAAGCCAATTTTCTTTACAAAATTTGTTGTTCCCAATAGGTCTGTACCGATTTATCACATTGATAAACCTTCTCAACGATGCGATCGGCAGGGGCATTATTCACTTTTTTTACCAATTCAACCCACAGCTCAGGCGTACCGAATTCAATAATCACATTGAACAGGGGCGTCATATCGCGCTGCAACAGCGATTGGTCAATCATATATGCCGCAAACACACACGCTTTCGGGTTTTTATCAGCCACGGCGCGATAAGCCATGCCATCAAGCAAGGCTGGCACGGTGATTTTGAATTCTGGTAAAAGCTGCATGGCCAAATGCGCGCTATCAGGCAGCTTGATTAGCTCGATAAATTGGGTGATTAAGCTTTCATAGTAAGATTTATCATCTGATGACAGTTTACCTTGCTGCTGATCGCTCACTAGCTGGGTGATGCGGTCTTTATTAATCGCTTGTTGTAGGGTCAAAAATTGAGATTGGGTAGGGGAAAACGACAGCGTCATAAGTAGTATCTTATAGTATAGTTAAAACCGAATTATACCAAGCAACTTTCAACACAATCCTTAAGCGTATCAAAATTGCTTAGCGTTAAACGAACCTTTTGCTTAATCACTGCCCACAACTGCTCAATTGGATTGAGTTCAGGTGAGTAAGGCGGTAAGTACGTCAGTTCAATATTATAAAGTTCCGCAATTTGCTTTAAATCGCCACCATGATGAAATCTGGCATTATCCAACACCAATACACGGTTTGGATAATTTCCCTTATCATCTTTTGGCAAATCTCGTCCCAACGTGTGTAGCCAGTTTTCAACTATCACACGGTTACAACCACCTTCAAAGGTAACAGGAGCGATGAGTTTAAAGTCCTTTAATCGCATGGCTCCCATTAAGTTTAAGCGTTTACCCTTATTGGCATCGATTTTGGCATAACAAGGCTTGCCAATAGGCGACCAACTGCGGGTGTAATATTGCCTTTGATAAAATCCTGTTTCATCCATAAATAGGATGTTGTCAGCGGTAAGGCTCAAGGTTAATAGCAGTAAACCCAGCATCAGTTTAAACCCAATTTGCTTTAGTAAATCGGCTTGCTTAAAGAGCGGGGTCTTTTTTTAAAACTCCATTTGATTCGACGTAAGGTTTGTAAAAAGGCGTTATAGGAAATATTGATATCAGGATGGTCTTTTAAGTATTGTTCTCTAAGCTGTTTTGCGGTGTCGAATTCCTGAGCGTTAACGTAGTCCTCAAAGGCGATTAGGTCTGTGATAATGTGTTTTACGCCAACAGGTGCAAAGGGTTTTGGCTTGGTATTCCCTTGTTCTTGATAGAGCTTTATCCAGTCATCAAGGGTGTTGCGGTTGATTTCAAACAACCTAGCTGTTTTGCTTTTGTTGCCTGTCTTTTGCCAGTGGTTGACGGCTCTGTCTCGTAAGTCTTGGTTGTATATTTTGGGCATGGTGGTATTGGTTTAAAATGCTTATTATATTACAGTTTTAACTATAGTACTAGTAGTACTTTAGCAAGTGAGATAATAGGGTATCAAACAAAGGCGTATTAAACAGCAAATTGTTAAACTTTGCTCATAAAAAAACCCATTCACAAGGGAACGGGTTCAAAATATACAACAGAATTTGGCTTGATTGGCTCTCCAACCTGGGCTCGAACCAGGGACACATGGATTAACAGTCCATTGCTCTACCGACTGAGCTATTGGAGAACAGATAATCAAGTGGTGCGTATATTACTGAGATTTGAACAATGAGTCAAGCATTTTTAGCAAAAAATTCATGATGCAAAATGAATAATAGCAATCAAAATGATTCATAGCAATAACGATAGAGAAAAATTCTACATAAAAAAAAGACCTTTAACAAGCGATGTTAAAGGTCTTCTTAATATGGCTCTCCAACCTGGGCTCGAACCAGGGACACATGGATTAACAGTCCATTGCTCTACCGACTGAGCTATTGGAGAATAAGCGGTAGAATTTTTTGTTAAACCTGCAAAAATCATCGCAGCGTTTAAGTGGTGCGTATTTTAGCAAATTAACCGTGACTGTCAAGCCCTATATCAAAAAATTCTTTGGAAATTTTTATTTTTGACCAGATTGTAGCTAGTAATCAGTCAGTTACTGATTGGCTATTGTGATGATAAGACGAATTTGCTAGTTTAGCGGTTAATGCATCGCTGTATTGGCCAAGTTGCGTCCTAGCTACCTTGCCTCCTAGCTACGTTCTCACCGCTCGCTATGTTGATTCACAGCTATGCTAAGGTTGATAATTTTTTATAATAGTTGTTATATGAATTAAGAAGGATCTTCATTGTGGCCAATTCCGTTGAATTACACCAAAATTTGCAAGTTGCCCCTTTACAAAACGAACTTACCATGTCTGTGCTGATGACGCCTGATTTGGCAAACTTCACTGGCAATGTGCATGGCGGCGATTTATTAAAGATGCTTGACCAAGTGGCTTATGCTTGTGCCAGTCGCTATAGCGGTAGCTACGTGGTGACGCTATCGGTGGATCAAGTGATTTTTCGTGAGCCGATTCATGTAGGGGAGTTAGTCACCTTTTTAGCAAGCGTCAATTATGTGGGTAAAACTTCGATGGAAGTGGGTATTCGAGTGCAGGCAGAAAATATCCAAAACCGTACGATACGCCATACCAACAGTTGTTACTTTACCATGGTAGCGGTGGATAAATATGGCAAGCCCACCCGTGTGCCACCCCTTGAAATCAAAGATAGCCCACAAGAATGCCGCCAAAAAGCCGCGCAGATGCGTAAAGCATTACGTTTTCAAAGTAACAACATTCCCCAATGTGATATCGAGTAGACAGAAAAATGCGTCATAAATATCTCTCTAAAAAATCCAACAAACCGTTACGCCTATTATGGTCATTAACCGCTAAAAAGTTAGCAGGGCTAGCCTTATTGGTATCATCTAGCATGACTATGTTGGTTCATCCTGCTTGCGCGGAATTAATCATTCAAAACAACCCAGTCAATGGTCAAACACCAGTTACCACTATTAATGAATTGCAAACCCAGCCCACGGATGCATCGCTTGACAAGCTTATCAAGGTGCTACATATCGATAAAATGATTGATGAAATGCTTGCCCAACGTCAGCAAGCGGCCAATATGACGAAAGGGCTACCCCAAGAATTACCTACGGATGAAAACGCGGGTATTTTTAGCCGTCATGCGCAGAAACAGCTTAAAAATATCTTTGTTAAATATAGCACCGTCTTGGGACAACAATTAGACCAACCTATTTCTAAACAGCAACTGCAACAAGCTTATCAAGCGATTGCCAAAAAAACCTATACCCAAGCTGAAGTCGATGCCCTCAACCAATTTTATGAGACCCCAATGGGACAACGCATTTTGAGTAAACAATCGCAAGTTTCCAGTGAGTTTGTGCAGGTGATGATGCCGACCTTGATAGGTGACACAACCCAATTAGAAAAAGCGATGCCAAGCTTGCAAAAAGATATCGAAAAAATCTTTAAATAACTAGTTGACAATCCATGACAAGTCTATATAATACGCGTCACTTCGATGATATTGAAGCAACTTGATTGGCTAATAGATTGCCTGTCAGGGTCGTTAGCTCAGTTGGTAGAGCGTCTGCCTTACACGCAGAATGTCGGCGGTTCGAATCCGTCACGACCCACCAACCTCTATCATCGCTATCAGCTACCGTGCAGTGGTAGTTCAGTTGGTTAGAATACCGGCCTGTCACGCCGGGGGTCGCGGGTTCGAGTCCCGTCCGCTGCGCCACTTATTTTAGTGGATTTAAAAACGAAATTTTTAAAGTTTTATGCCTCAAATCTCCCCTGATTTGAGGTTTTTTTTCGTCTTGGTATTTAGTTAAGTAATTGAATATAAAAAATATTATTTTTTCGATAAATCTTTTACTTATCAACTGTGTCTTGACTGACTGATTGTTAAATTACCAAACATGTTCTGAAAGATAGGTTAGTAAAACTAACGTCACCAAATGCTTGTGACCAAAACGTGACCATTTTGTGACCAAAAATTTTGGCTGACGACCTACAAGGTCGCAAGCCGTTGTTAAAACACAAGAAGTCTATCGAAAATCAAAAACATTGGCGACAATGAATAAGTGCTTTGATGGAGTATTGTCAACTATTCTGTGAGGCGTGCATATACTTGAACAGCCGTCTTAAGTCATTGGTTTCCCCAAATAATACTAAAACTGTATCAGGCTCAATGACAAAATCTGGATGCACAATGCCATCGATTTTGGATTTTGTTTGATTTCGACCAAAACCAAATTGGGTTTGGTGAAATGAAATGGTGGTTAACAGCATCACATTAAATTGATTGATTAAATCAAGGGCGTGAACTGTTTTACCGTAAAATGTAGGCGGTGTCTGTATTTGAACGATACTATAATCGTTATCGAGTTCAAACGAATCAATTAAGCCAGTTAGCGACAGTTTCTTTGCCCAGTGGGTTGCCGCCTCGTTTTCAGGTTGGATGATGTCATCAACCCCCAATGCTTGTAGCACTTTTTCATGCAGTGGGTTAATGGCTCGGCTAATGATATATTTGGCATTAAGATTTTTGAATAGGGCAGTGACCATCACGTTTTGACCTTGGTCTTCGCCAATGGTAATGAGCACCACATCTGTTTGGGCGATGGGTAAGCCCGAGACGGCGTTTTCGCTGGTAGAATCGATACAAATCGTGTGCGAAATGGATTCTTTGTAGCGCTCAACTTTATCCATATCGATATCAATACCAATGACCTCATGTCCTTGACTGGTGAGTTTGGTGGCGAGTGATGAGCCAAAATTGCCTAGACCGACGATGATGTATTTCATATCTAAACCTTATCAATTTATTTTTAGGTGATAATAATCTCTTCGCTGGGATAGCGATAGCTTTGATGCCTTGGGCGATTTAATAACGCAATTAAGATGGTCAACGCCCCAACCCGTCCACAAAACATCAGACCAATCAGGACAGATTTGCTAAACGCACTTAAATGCGGGGTGATACCTAAGCTTAAACCCGTGGTAGTGTAAGCAGAAACACTTTCAAATAACACTTCTGTCATACTCATGTTGGGCTCTGCCCAGCGTATTAACGTACAACCAAACGCAATGATAATTACTGATAAACATATAATCGCAAATGCCCGCTTCACTGAGATATCCGCAATTTCACGACGGAATATTTCGATACGAGAATAGCCGCGTGCCAGTGACACAATATTGAGCACAGCGACCGCAAAGGTCGTGGTTTTGATACCACCGCCTGTAGAGTTTGGGGCTGCCCCGACCCACATCAATGCAATGGTAAGCATCACGGTCGGTGGCGCTAGCTGTGCCATGTCTACCACGTTAATTCCTGATGAGCGCGGTGAAGCCGCCACAAAAAAACCTGTCACAAGTTTGCCAATGACACTGGTATGCTCAGTTAAAGTACCTTGCCACTCAAATACAAGCACACTGACAAAGGCAAGCACTAGCAAGGACAGGGTCGTCACTAGACTAATGCGACTATTGATACTCAGTAGCCACGGCTTGGCACCATATCGTGAGCGGTTAGGAAACAACAGGCGCATCACCTGATGGCGCAAATATTCCACGACATTGGCAACTATCGCAAACCCCAACCCCCCAAACAAAAACGTCACCGCCACAACCATTTGTAACGGATAATTAAAGCGCAGTTGTAACTCATATAAGCTATCACTCATCGTTGAAAAACCTGCATTACAAAATGCAGAGATGGCATGAAAAACCGAAAAAAAGATGCGGCGATGGATACTCATAGGGACATCAAGCATACTGAGATAAATCGCTATGGCTGCCACGGACTCCACCGCAAAGGTGACCGCAAAAATTACTTTGAGCGTCTTTAGTACATCACTCATACGATTAGCTGAGGTCACATGCCCAATCTGTAGCTGTGTCTGGTAACTGATGCGTCCTCGAAAAAAATAACTAAAATAAGTGGCAAAAGTTAAAATCCCTAAGCCGCCCAATTGAAACAAACACATGATAATGATTTGACCCAATGGCGTAAAAAAAGCGCCTGTGTCTTTTACCGCCAGACCTGTGATACACACCGCACTCGTGGCAGTAAATAGAGCATCAACAAACGCAATATGACCATAAGTGGCATTTGGCATCATCAGCAAAAACGTGCCGAGCAAAATAAGCAATAGAAAACTTAAAATAAACAACTGGGCAGGGTGCGCAACGACTATCTTAAAGCTGAACTCCATCACCAATAACTTACGAATAAAAGAAACCAACAACGCAATTTTTATCAGCGATTTTTCAAACAGGAATTTGTATAAAAAAGAACTATTATCGGCAAAAAAATGTGTCACCAATAGCGCAATGACTAATAAAGCAATGGACAAATCAAACGTTAGCACAAGCTTTGAGCGTATACCTTTTTGCACATATTGACTCAATAACTCAATAAAATTAAGCCCAAGCACGATTAAATAAAACGTCGAAGCCACGCCATGCAACCAAACTTTAAAATCAAACCCTGTCTCAATAATCGCAAGCAATACAGCGAATAAACTGCTATAAAATACCAGTTTATTAAACACACCCGATGGCTTGTCATGCATTGAGTCTAGCGCATTTTTTTTATTTTTTTTCAATATAAAATCAAACATCGTAAAGTTGACTTCCGTTTTACCCAAGCATAGTTGTTGTACTTTATACCGCAATTATACGTTTGAGAAAACTAGATTGAGCAATGATTTAAAAAAAGCAGCGATGATTTGATAAAATTACGTTGTTTTTGAGGCAGGCTGAAACACCAAGGTTACCGTTAAGCCTTGGGTGGTGGCAGTGGTTTGGGCGTTATTCTCAACCACTTGCGTAGGACTCAAATAAATATCGATATGGGCTTGTTGACAAATTTGATAAACAATCGATAAACCCAAGCCCGTACCGCCAATTACCGTGAAACCTGAATGGGTACTTGTGTCTTTGGAGGAAAAAGATTTTTTGGCAGTATCACTATGGGTTTGTGTACTGCTTGGTTGTCCTTGTCCGTGTGCTAGGGATGCGCTCGACGCATTTTGATTGACGCGGTAAAAGGGTTGAAAGACGTCTTGATAATGGGCTGCATCAATGCCAATGCCGGTATCGGCAACTTGGACGATGAGTCGTTTTGCGCGGTGATTGAGTGTGTTGCTAGCGTTGTTCACCAACACAGGGGTCGGGGTCAATGCGTTGGCTAAGTTGGCATGGGTAGCATAGGTGTCTTGGGTGGCATAAGTGGCATAGGTCGAATCGGTGCTGCTTGATGTCTGCGTTAAGTCTTCGATAGTCATCTGGTCAATGACAACCGCGATATTGCCTGTGGTTGGGGTGTATAAAATGGCATTTTGCAGTAAATTTTTGAGGAGGATAAACAAGGCGGTTTCATCTACACTGACCTGCGTCGCGGACCCCCCCAGCGCGGTGAGATAGTTGTCAACTGACAGGGTTTGGTCTTTGCTATCGGCAATCGGAAATAGCAGTTTGATGGCTTCTCGTAGCACTGCGATTAAATCGGTGGGCGTGTTGGTGCGCTCGGTCAGCTGTGATTGCTGGGCGTCCATACGGGCAAGGGTGAGTAGCTGTTCCACCAAATGTTGATTGTGTTCCACTCTGACAGCGAGCTTATGAATGTTTTGTTTGAATTTGGCTTGCCTTGCAGGGTCGCTATACATCGCCGCGTCTTGACTGTATTTTTGCAGTTGTTGTACTTGCAGCGAGATGGCGGTCAATGGCGAGCGTAACTCATGTGCTGCATCCGCGATAAAGCGATTTTGGTTTTGGATATGCGTGTCAACCCGTTGTAACAACGCATTGATTTCAATGACCAAGGGCATGAGCTCGCTGGGCAGAATTGAGCGATGTTGGCTGTCAGTGGGTAGTTCGATAAAGCTGAGATCTTGACCGTGACGTTTTGCCATTTGCCTAGCTAATATCTGAATCGGACGCAATACGCGCTTTAATACCCAAGGCAATAGGGCAAGCAGCAATAGGGTCGTTAGTAAAATTGGAATAATAGATTGCCAAGCCGATTTTAACGCAATTTTTTTCTGCCATTCGACAGGTTGACGCACAAAAATCACCCGCCTTGGGGTGTCTTTACGAAAGACTTTCCAGATTTCACCATCGAGGGTTAATTCACTAAAACCGACAGGGGTGTTAATCAATTGCGGGTGAGCCATTGGCTCAATAAAATTGGTGTCAATTTTGCCAAAACGGGCCGGGAAGATATCAACTTGCACACCGTCTTTAACGCCTTGATACTGTAGTACGTTGCTTTCATCATTGGATGAGAAAACCGTGGTCGGCGTGCTACTGCTAGGGGCAGAAGCTATCTTAGCTGGTAGAGGTGGTCTAGGCGGTGGTAAGTCATGCGGTGCAAAATCGTTATCTGGGTTTGATAGACGCCTATTAGGCTTCAGGTTACGGGGAGGGGGTCGCAGGGCCGCGCGCGAGCTAACCAGCTCAGCAAGATAGCTAAGATTGGTTTCTTGTGAGGTATTAAACTCTTGATAGGTATAGCAAAATACCGCAATCTGTACCAAAATGCCAATCGATAATAACGTGCCAAGTATCCAAACCAACAATTGTTTTTGCAGTGATTTTTGCAACGATTTTTGCAAGGACAGGGCGGTTTTTGTAGGGGTAGTCATGGTCATTTTTGCGGCTATTTGGCGGTCATTGTCTGGATGTTTTTGAGCCTTTTTTCTATCGCTTTTTGTTAGTCTTGGGATTCGGCGCTGATATACCAGCCTAAACCACGGATGTTTTTAATCCGTTTTTGACCAATTTTTTTGCGCAGTCCATAGATTAAAAATTCAATGGCATTGCTCTCTATCCCAGCTTCCCAATTGTAGATAGAATTTTCCAATTCGCTTTTTGAAAACACTTTATCGGGCGCGGTCATAAAAGTGGTGAGCAGCATGTATTCTTTGGCGGTAATATCGATTTCTATGCCGTCACGTTTGAGGCGTTTGGCATTGATATCAAGGGTTAAGTCGCCGACTTGTAGGGTGTTGTGGCTATTGCCTTGTGAGCGGCGCACCAACACACGCATACGAGCGAGTAATTCACTCATCGCAAACGGCTTAGTCATATAGTCATCTGCCCCAGCATCCAGCCCTTTCACGCGGTCTTTGATTTGGTCTCGGGCGGTCAGCACCAGTACAGGCGTATCGATTTTGGCACTGCGAAGCGTCTCTAACACGCTCATGCCGTCAATTTCTGGCAAGCCCAAATCCAGCAAAATCACGTCATACGATTCGACTTTGAGGGTCAAAATCGCTTCTCGCCCATCTTTTGCCCAGTCTACCGCATAGGCTTCTTCTTCTAGACTATCAATCAGACTGTCGGCAATGAAGACGTCATCTTCGACGAGTAATACTCTCATTGGGTTACCTTTATACACGAATACTGTTAAACAAATAGACTATAACACAAAAAACCGCCATTCTAAGAATGACGGTGTTGCTCATAGTTGCTCATAGTTGCTCATAAGCAAGGTTGCCATTTGTCGCTCAATTATGGCTGAGTGGGCGCACGACGTTTGAAGTCGTTCAATGATTTGACATCGCTCACGGCACCTGTTTGGGCATCAACTTTTACATGATAGACTTCTTGACCTTTTACCACCTCAATTTGATAGCTTGGGGTTCTTGGTGGTTGATTTTGGGCAGGGTTTGGTGCAGGCGGCATGCCTGTATTGCCCATTTGTGGGTCTCTGTTAGGGCGGCGTTGACCGTCACGAGGACCATGACCCATTTTACCCCCTTTATCCCCACCTAAATGGGCGCCAATGGCTTCACCACCCACTTGGCTTGCTGCCAATTGCATGGCGCGTTCTAGGCTGATATTGGTGGCAGGCGGCGCAGGCGGTTGATTGTTGTTGGGGTTGCCCATGTTATTGGGGCTATTAGGGTTATTGGGGTTGCCCATGTTATTGGTGTTATTGGGTTGTGGCGGACGCGCTGGGCGTGATGGCCGTGATGGCCATGATGGCATAGTTGCTTGGGTCACTTGACCATTAGACGCATTGACGATATAGAGTTGTGGTTGACCATTCGCACTAAGGGTCATGACCCGGTAGCCGACAATGTTGTTATTGGCGTTGTTGGCGATACGGGCAGGGTTTGGGTTGGGTCGGTTGCTACTGTCATGATAGCGTACGCCAACGATGCGTGTGTTCGCGGCTTGTTTTTGTACCAAGGCGACTGCTTGAGAGGCACTGATGCTGGCATTGGCGGCTGCTTGTGCGTTGGCCTGCATGGCTTGTAAGCGTTGCTCAAAGTTCTTGGCATTGGCCGGATGGCGTTTTTGCATGTTTTGCGCTTGTGGTGCCGCTGAGGTACTAGCACAGGCGGTGACTGTCGCACCTGTAATGACGCTAAGCAAGGCTACACTAAGCCCAGTGGCTAAAAATGAGGGGTTAAATTTTGCTAAGTTCATAGGTTTTCCTGCGGTTGTTAATATAGTTGTTGATAACCCTTGATTGGATAGTACTATCATACAAAAATTAAGACAGCAGAGACTTAGCGATAACGCAGAATCAGGCTAGGTAGGTTATAGCAATCGGATTAAACAATCTGCTTTGCATAAACGCCTGCAGCAATGTTCAAAAATGTTTGTTTCAATTTTTTCGGATATCGAATCATTTTTTTAAATGAAAACATCAGGCTCAGGTAATTGCACAATATTAATTGGTTGGTCAATTTGCCAAAGATGGTGGGTGACAATGATTAAAATGCCTTGCTGCTGATGTTTTACCAGCATTTGCCACAGTGCTTCACGGCTTTTTTTATCAAGTCCCGCAAACGGTTCATCAAGCAGCAAGATTTTTTTTGGGCTAAGTAATAGCCGTGCCAAGGCAATACGTCTGGCTTGACCACCGGAAATGGCTTGCCCGTATTCCCCTAGCGGGGTCTGTAATTGTAGCGGCTGACTGCGCGCCCAGTCTTTGAGTCCAACCTTACCCAGCACTTGCCAAAGCTGTTCATCACTGGCATAGGTGTTGCCCAATCTTAAATTGGTCGCCAAGGTCTGGTCAAAAATATCAATCTGCTGCCCCAGATAACCTGTGAGCGCGGGCGTATTTTGTAAGGCTAGCCAATCCATCCCATTGAGCTCGATGCTGCCTTGTTGCGGTGCTAGTTCATGGGCTAGCACTTGTAACAGTGTTGATTTGCCCGCGCCCGAGCGCCCAGTAATCAATACAGGGATGCCTTGGGTGGCAGTCAAGCTGATAGCTTTGAAACCGACAATCGCCTGCGGCATTTTGCCAGCGAGCTGATGGATGGTGAGTGTGAGTGGCGCATTTAGGCGCGCAACATCAATGGGTAAAGGGGCTAAATCATGGTTTAAATGATGGCTAGGTTGTAGCGAAGGATTGAGTAATTCATTGAGTTGATGTTTTGCTGCCAAACTATTGCCAAGGGCTAGCGAATGGGTGACTAACGGCGCTAGCAAGTCAGTCATGCCCATGATACCGAGGAATAACGCAAGCAACATCGGCACACTGATGACAAGGGGCGTGTGATAAAAACCCACTAGCAAGCCGACCAAAACCGCTGCAATCAGCCACTGCATGATCAGCATGACCAATGACTGGGCGCGCTGGATGCGCTTTTGCTGATGCGTATGTTGAGTGTCGAGGCTGTTAAAAGCAGTCAATTCGGATTGCCAGCGCTGCCAAATCAATAAATGGGTAAGCGCCGATAGCGGATTGAGCAAACTGACACGCCTAGACTCTGCCAATGCCTGATGAGCGCGGGCGTGCTTGATACTGCGCCATGTCAGCATGGTAGGCAACATCAAACCTGCGATTAAAAATATGGTAATCAGGACGGGGTTAACATCATATTGATAAAGTAAAATGGCTACTAGCAAACTAGCAGTTGTCGCGACTAGCCAAGGTGATACCACGCGCAGTGGCAACTCATTGAGCACCTCAATATCATGGGTTAAACGGTGCATGGCATGGGTAGATTGTAGGGTACTTGATAAGTTTGCCAGTGGCAGCCGTGCAAACTGGTTAAAAAACCGCACTCGCAGCCGCTGCAACAAACCAAACACCGCATGGTGGGACACCATCATTTCACCATAGCGTCCTGCGGTACGTACCATCGCCATCACACGGATAATCGCTGCCGGTACTAGATAATTAAAACTGTGTGAGCCCAGCGCCACCATCCCTGCCATTGCTGCCGCAGAAATAAACCACCCTGACGTCATCAATAGCCCAATCACCGATAACGCAGTCATTATGCCTAACAAGGCAGCAATGAGCAATTTATCTAGCTGCGTGCTAAACAGCTGGTTTAAACGAAAGGTTTGATCACTGTTTGATTTTTTTTGCCGGTGAGTGTTGACACGGCTATTTTGATTAATATGCCTATTTTCACTAGCAAGTTTATTTTCACTATTTTTTTCACTATTAGAGTCTGTCATACCGTTACGCCTTCGCCAAAGTAGATGCAATATCAAGGCTTATTTGCCGATCCAGCCAAGGCAGTTTTGTGGCATCGTGCGTCACCCATAACACGGTTTTCCCCCTCGTCACTTGTTGTAATAGCGCATTAATCTCGGCTGCGGTGTCACTATCTAAATGCTCAGTGGGTTCATCGAGTAGCCAAAGCTGTGCGTCTTGCAAGAGTAACTGGGCTATTGCCAATCGTCGCTGCTGTCCACCGGACAAGCCGCTACCACGTTCACCTAACTGAGTATCTAGCTGATTTGGCAGTGCTTTTATCAAAGGTTTTAACCCCACTTGCGCAAGAATTTGCCATAGTTTGTCATCACTGGCGGTTGGGTTTGGCAGGCGCAAATTATCGGCGATACTCATCGGCAGTAGCATGGTTTGCTGTGACAAATAGGCGATTTGGTGGCGAAATTGCGTGGAATTGATGGTGTTAAAATTTTGGTTATTAATAAAGATATCGCCTTGATAGGCACAAAAACCCAAAAAAATTTGCAATAGGGTGGATTTGCCGCTGCCACTTTGACCGACAATCGCCAACCGTTCCCCTGCGGCAATAGCAAAACTTAACGGCGCGAGCCGTGTGCGTTGCTGATGATTGACCCAAATATTATCCGCGTCAATGGCAGGGGGCGCAGTTAAGATAGAGGGGTTAGCTTTTGTGTTTTCCGCTGACTGAAAAGCTAACAAGGGTGATAATTCGGCAATCGCGCCTTCCGCTTGCGCTTTGACATGATAATCCGCGCCCAACTGACGTAGCGGGGCATAAAATTCAGGTGCCAACAGCAGTAAAAATAGCGCCGACTGGTAAGGCACAGGCACCGTGTTTTTTTGCCAAGGTAAAATACCGATTAAACCAAAACCCAAATACACGGCAAGTAGCGCAATCGACAGCGCGGCTAACAGTTCTAGCGCTGCGGTGTTTAAAAACGCAATTTTGAGTACCGACATGGTGCGCATACGGTAGGCTTCGGCTGAGGCGTCTATATCTTGACTCGCGTGCCCGACAGCATCCAGCCGTTGCAGTGTGGCTGTGCCACGTAACCAATCCAAAAATCGCCCGCTCAGCTGTGCCATCGCGGCAAATTGTTGCCGACTTTTACGGGCGGTGGCATGACCAATTAATACCATAAATACAGGGACTAGCGGTGCGGTCAGCAGTAAGATCAGCGCCGCTATCCAGCTTTGGGTCGCTGCCGCAACTAATAGCATTATAGGTGTGGTCACCACAATCAGTCGCTGCAGATAAAAACGGCTGACATAGCCAGTTAAGGCGTCACATTGCTCAATCACCATACTGGCAAGCCCGCCATCACTGTCATACTGGTGGCGCGCTGCACCTACTTGTGCCAGTTTTTCAAGTAGCGTTTTTCGCAGGATGCTGGCTACTTGTAGCCCCGCGTCTAACGCCAGCTGGTCTTTGCAAAAATGCAGTAAAGGACGTAGCAACAGACATCCCATCAGCCACGGCAGATAATCAAAAAATACGTCAGTGGCAGGGCGGTGATGGGTAAGTTGTGTTAACCAATCTGCAAAGATGACCGCAATCAGCCAAGACTGCACAATCAATACCAGCGTAGAGACAACTGACAGCCCCCATGCCATATAAATCGGTCGCTTTGCCATAGCGGCATAGTGACGAAGGGTTTGGTTGACAGCAGACGTTTCAGACATGGTTGGTTAACAGTAATGACAAAATCAATGGACATATCATAGCGTATCAAGCGCAGGTTAGGTACGACAAATCATGTTCATCAAGACAATGAGACAAAAAAATGTAAACACATTGCCCACCAATGAGGGTTGATAAAACCTTGATAAAGGCATATAAAAAGCCATATAAAAGACAATTAAATAAGTAAAGCGATGAACGACCCCACTTTAAAATATTACCCTCAAGAGACCCATAAACTATCGCTCATTCAACGATTACCATCTTTGACAGGGTATGAGAAGATGGTAGCAGCAACGCAATACTCATCATAGTATTTTGTAGTCAGGTGCGACATTATGCCGCATGACAAATAATTTATAGATTTATATAATGTTTGTAAATAAAAACATTACCCTTTTTTAACCACGCATGAGGGTAATTGACATCTGAATTGGTTGTCAAACCAAGGAGTCAACATGATAACAGAACATCTAGTCGATATCTCCCGTCTGCAATTTGCAGTCACGGCGTTATATCATTTTTTATTTGTACCACTCACACTGGGCATGGTGTGGCTGCTGGTCATCATGGAATCGATGTACGTGATGACAGGCAAAGAAGTGTGGAAAGACATGACGCGTTTTTGGGGCAAACTATTTGGCATCAACTTTGCCTTGGGTGTCACCACCGGCATCACCATGGAATTCCAGTTTGGTACCAACTGGGCATATTACTCGCAATATGTGGGCGATATTTTTGGGGCGCCGCTTGCCATTGAAGGCTTGATGGCGTTTTTTTTAGAATCGACCATGGTCGGACTGTTTTTCTTTGGTTGGGATAGACTGTCGCGCGGACAGCATTTGCTGGTGACTATATTGATGGCGCTGGGTACCAATCTATCCGCGTTGTGGATTTTGATTGCCAATGGGTGGATGCAAAATCCGGTTGGCGCGGAGTTTAATTACCAAACCATGCGCATGGAAATGACCGATTTTGCGGCAGTATTGTTTAACCCTGATGCGCAAAACAAATTTGTGCATACCGTCTCTGCCGGGTATACGGTGGGAGCGACCTTTGTGCTTGCCATCTCAGCGTGGTATCTGCTCAAAAAACGCGATGTCGAATTTGCCAAACGCAGCTTTCAAGTCGCGGCGGCATTTGGTTTTGCGTCGATTTGTAGCACCATCGTGCTGGGTGATGAGTCGGGTTATTCTATTGGCTTGGCACAGCAAACCAAAATGGCAGCGATAGAGGCGATGTGGGAAACCGAGCCTGCGCCTGCCAGTTTTAATTTGATTGCAGATATCAACCAAGCTGAGCAAAAAAATAACTGGGCAGTGCAAATTCCGTATGTGATGGGCTTGATTGGGACGCGCTCGCTAGATACCCCGATTTTGGGCATCCATGACATCAAAATCATCAATGAAAAACGTATCATCAATGGTCAAAAAGCGGTGTTGCTACTGGAGCAATTACGCAGTGCGCCCCCAGGTTCAACCCCAAATCCTGTGACAGTGGCTGAATTTGAAAAGGTAAAAAAAGACTTGGGCTTTGGGTTATTGCTCAAACGCTATTCGCCAGATGTCAGCAAAGCTACGCCTGCCATGATTAAACAGGCCACCGATGCCACCATTCCGCCTATTGTCCCGATGTTTTGGTCATTTCGTGCCATGGTGGGCTTGGGCTTTTTATTGTTGGCATTGTTTACGATTAGTCTTTGGTCAAGTGTCAAAGGCAACTTTATCGAAAAACCTTGGCTGTTACGTTGGGCATTATTGATGCTGCCTGCGCCTTGGCTTGCTGCTGAATTTGGTTGGTTTGTTGCTGAGTATGGGCGTCAACCTTGGACGATTTATGGCATGTTGCCGACCTATTTTTCAGTCTCCAACATTAGCGTGGCGAATGTGTATGCCTCGCTGGCGGGATTTGTTGGTTTTTATACGGTGCTGCTGATGATTGAAATGTACTTGATGGTGAAATATGCCCGTAAAGGACCCGCCAGTCTAGGAACGGGCAAATACTACGGCGAAGACACTCACAAGGTTCATGTGAGTCCTTCATTAAATTTGAGCCCTAAGACAGCCGAGGTGAATCATGTTGTTTGATTATGAAACACTCAAAATTATTTGGTGGTTATTGGTCGGTGCGCTGCTCATTGGGTTTGCTATCATGGATGGGCATGATATGGGTGTGTGTTCGTTACTGCCTTTTGTCGGCAAAGATGATGAAGAGCGCCGGGTGATTATCAATACCATTGGTCCGCACTGGGAAGGTAACCAAGTATGGTTTATCACGGCAGGTGGCGCGATTTTTGCGGCATGGCCGATGGTGTACGCCACTGCCTTTAGCGGTTTTTATTGGGCGTTGATGGCAGTGTTGTGGGCGTTATTTTTCCGCCCGGTGGGGTTTAAATATCGCAGTATGATACACAATCCCACCTGGCGCAAAGCGTGGGACTGGGGGTTGTTTGTCGGCTCATTTATCCCGGCTGTAGTGTTTGGCGTGGCATTTGGTAATTTGTTTTTAGGCGTGCCATTTAGTTTTAATAACCATTTGGTATCGACTTACACAGGCTCATTTTGGGCATTGCTTAATCCATTTGCCCTACTGTGTGGCTTGATTAGTGCGTCTATGTTGATTATGCAAGGTGGGGCGTATTTGGCGCATCGCACCCTTGATGAGGTGCAACATCGTACCCTTAACTACGCTGCTATCAGTAGTCTGGTGATGGCGGTGCTGTTTGTGCTCGCGGGAGTATGGATACAATCGATTGACGGCTATCATATCACTAGCCACATTGACCCCCAAGCCTTGCCAAATGTGCTCAACAAAGAGGTGACGCGTCAAGCGGGCGCATGGATGGCAAATTATCATCAGTATCCGCTGGCATGGGCATTCCCTGTACTTGGTGTCATCATGCCGCTTGTCACGGCAATATTGCTAAAAGCGCGTAAAACCTTGACCGCATTTATTGCCTCCAGTATTGCTGTGCTTAGTGTGATTATGACCGCAGGGGTGGCATTATTTCCGTTTGTCATGCCATCCTCTAGCGATCCACGTTCAAGCTTGACGATTTGGGACAGTGTATCGAGTCATCTTACCTTGATGATTATGTTGTTTGTCGTGGTGGTGTTATTACCGATGATTGTAGGCTACACCAGCTGGGCATATAGCGTGATGCGCGGTAAAGTGACCAAGGCTTATGTTCGAGAGCAAGAGCATTCACTTTACTGACCCAAATCAAGGCAACTCAATAGGAGAACACAATGTGGTATTTTGCGTGGATATTAGGATTGGGGTTTGCGGTATTATTGGCGATTTTAAACGCGCTATGGCTTGAAAATGCCGATGCGCGTAATAAAGCCTTTAATCCAAAAGCTAAGGACGATAATCCCACCAATGATGGTACGGTGACAGAAGGCAATCCCACTGAAGATATCCATAAAACAGGTAAGACTTCAGATAACGAGTCCTTATAGCCATTAACCTCAACTATTAGCGCTTTAAGTCATCACGGCTTAAAGCGCTTTTTTATGCGTTGTCAAAACCCGCTATTTTTTAATCATTTTCTTATTTGGTACACAATTTGCATTCCCTGTCTTGGCAAAACTGAGTAATAATTGAGCGATAATTTTTTATCGAGGGCATAAGGGCATAAGGGTAAGAGCTTCATGAGAAAGTTAAACAATACGGTTCAACGGCATACCAGTAAACGGTTTAACAAAGCCTATAAATGGCTATTATCCGTGATGGTTTTTTATCAACATTCCTCGGTATACGCTGCGACGCCCACCAATGAGCAGCTATATGACTACCAAAATGTGATGTGGGTAGTTATTGGCGGTTTGCTGGTGTTCTTTATGCAGGCGGGCTTTGCGCTCATTGAAGCAGGCTCAGTGCGTAGTAAAAATACCGTGAATGTGTTGATGAAAAACTACACCGACATGGCGATTGGTGGATTAATTTTTTATATCTTGGGCTATGGCTTGATGGCAGGCAACAACCCGACAGGTTACGTGGGTCAAAGCGAGTTTTTACCAGAGCAGCTTAGCAATATGCAATGGGCACATTTGTTTTTTCAGATGATGTTTGCTTCCACCGCCGCCACCATTGCTAGTGGTGCGATGGCGGAGCGCATTAAATTTTCAGGGTATCTGATTGGTACGTTGATGACTTGCGGACTGATTTATCCAGTCGTAGCAAGTTGGGCATGGGGCGGCTATTATGGCGGTCAAGGCTGGCTTGCCCAGCTTGGATTTATTGATTTTGCCGGCTCTTCGGTGGTGCACTCTGTCGGTGGGTGGTTAGCGCTCGCGGGTATTATCGTCCTTGCACCGCGTATTGGTCGCTTTGGCCCTGATGGCACGCCGCGTTTGATTGCCGGTCATAATCTCACGCTTGTCACCTTGGGCGGCTTTATTCTATGGTTAGCGTGGTTTGGATTTAACGCAGGTTCTACACTGACCAGCTCAGGTAATTTGGGCAAAATCATGCTAAATACCCACCTAGCAGGGGTGAGTGCGGTGACGGCTTATCTGCTGATTTCAGGGGTGATGCGTAAAGCAATTTTATTAAGTGATACGGTCAATATCAGCCTTGCAGGGTTGGTCGCCATTACCGCAGGCTGTGCAACCATGTCACCTGTGTATGCGATTGTTACCGGTGGTGGTGCATGTTTGGCGTATTTGGCAGTGAAGCGGTTATTGGACAATGTTCAAATGGATGATGCGGTGTATGCCGTTGCCGTGCATGTGGGCGGCGGTGTGTGGGGTACGCTGGCAGCAGGGCTGTTTTATGAAGGTGATTTATTCAGCACCCAGCGTATCATCGTACAGCTGATGGGCATCGGGGCAATGTTTGTCTGGTCATTTGGACTGGGTATGGTGGTGTATTTTGTGATTGAAAAAACCATCGGTCTACGGGTACTTGCACAGCATGAGCAACGCGGGCTTGACTTTACCGAACATGCCGAAGGGGCTTACCCTGAATTCCAAGATAGCTTATTTAGTCAGCAAACGCTAACTGAGCGGCATTAGTTTTAAATTTTTGCGGTACCTGTCTGCTCTGTCGTCACAGGTACCCGACCCACCACAGTCATTTGCGTCAATTGTACTTTTATTAACTTTAAATATTTGGCACCGTCATGAACAAAGAAGCTACTATTAAATCTGCGTTAACACCGTTTTTAAAAGATGCTGATATACGTAAAGCCATGGACATCTTTCATAAAGATTATGCCGATATTACGCCTTACCAAATCCAGCGTTTTGTCCATGAAATTACGCAAGACAACGAAACCAAAGAATATCGCTCAAATATCCGTCGAAGTTTGATGAAAGCGCTGAGTGATTACCAAATGGGTGCAGCCAACCCCCAATCGATGACCCATGATATCCCTGATTTGGGGCAAAATAGCCCAGTAACTCACCCATCATCCAGTCAAGTAGCTATCTCTAACCAAAAACCTGACCCAATATCTAAACCAATATCTAGCCAAATAGCCGCCTTTGAGTTACTGATTGATAGTTTTATGGCGCAATTTTCACCATTATTGGGCAGCCAAATTTTAGACAGTGTCAAGCAGATGATTCATCAGCATCATAATTCATCAAAATCCCGTGGTTTTGGGCTATTAGCTCGCAGGGCAGAAACAAATCAGGCTTTAACATTAACCATGATTCACTTTTTTGATCAGTTTTTTGGTGGCGATAAACAAAGTGCGTTGACAATGTCCTTGACCCATGCGGATACAGCAGGATTTAGAACTATCTTATCGTTATTTTATCAGCAAGCGTGTCAATGGGCGGGGCCTACTGATGCAGATATGGCTTTGGCGCAGGCAAACAAGATTACCAAAGCCAAGTTTGACGTATCTTTGGTTGAAAAATTTATGTAGAATGCCATTTATATAAAATACTACGGATTGACAGTATCATAGTACAATTTTTATGCAGACCTAAAGATGCTAAATGGCAAGTTCCCAGTTCATTTTATTTCCAGCTCCATTTTAGAGGGTTTAGCACTGCGTTTGATGCTGTATTGTAGCTTAATTTTATGAGACCAATTCTAGGTTTTATGAGATTAAGCTTTTTTTAACCGATGAAAATTTATTGCCACTGGCTTCCCTCACAAGCTTTCGGAAAATGTCATGAATCATCAAATTCAGTATTATGTCTACGCCAGTAAAATAAATGTGACCCATATTTTTGACCATAATTTATTCACTGATATTCGCGAGCAAGCCCAGTCCAACAATCAACACCATCATATTACGGGGTTTTTATTGTTTAAGGATGGCAAATTTTTGCAGTATATTGAAGGTCAAAAAGCGCTCTGCGAGCAATTATTTAACAGGATAAAGCAAGATCGACGACATAAAGAGATAGTGGTGTTAGACCAAGGACAGTTAGAAAAACGCTATTATCAGCAATGGCTGATGAATTGTTATAACATGGATGAAAAAACCCAAACCCTTGAACTGCTTAATCTTCCAGATATGGTGTACGACTTTGATATTTATCATTGGAGCCAAGCTCATGTACATGAAGTGATGTCACTAATGGCAAAAAACCATTTGCTTGGCATGACACCCCAAACAGGCAGTTTTTTCTCAGTGGTTTATCGCCGCTTTATGGGGCAGAATAAAAAATATTTAATCATTCAACTGCTGATACTAGGTATGTTTTTCATCAGTTTATTGTTCTTAAAAAGCAACTATTGATAGCAAACATTGATTAACGCGATAGGGTATGAGCCGACAGTGACGATTACCAAACACTTAATAAAGACGTCGAAACAATTGAGCTTAAACCGCGTCGCTATCTTGCGCTTGCGTAAGCGTTTAATGGTTAGCCTTTTTTGCCCTCAGATTGGCAAAAATTTACAGCTCAATTAACAACATAAATATCACCAACCATGGCACCGTGATGACGGTAAGCATGAAAAAAAGGTGTTTTTTGACATGATGTTTGATGATGGCGCCGATATAGCTTCCGGCTTTGACTTGGTAGGGCGCAATATCAGCATCATCGCGCTCATAGAATGCGACCATCTCATTGAGTAATTGCTCGACCTGTTCGCTCTGCCATTGGTAGGTTTCAAACTTTGCTAACAGCTCGCTAATCACTGGGGTTGTATGGGATATGCCGGGTGTCACACATAGCATATCGCATTGCTTAAAGCGTTTAGCAGGGGTGGTACCTTGATGGATAAGATGAATTTTATGGTGGCGTTTATCATGGGTGGTAGCGAGGTACAAATTCGCTATATACATTTCACTACCTTCCATAAAATGCAGAAAGCGACCATCTTTAAATAGGATAAAACCCATGATGCCGGTTTTTTGATTGTTATCTTTGGCACTTTGATAAATTTGGGTAAATGTGCTGGGCTTTAAAGCGGCTGACCAAGTAAGCGAACTGGTATAAGTCAGGTAATAAGTAGGGGGAGACATCATCGTAGAACTCCTCAGCCATACTCTTTATATGTTACTTTGAGTGTAGCATAATAATTTTTAATGTTATTATTAATTTAGCATCTTTTATTAAAACTAAAGTATAACCCTTAATTCATACAAAAATAAATTAAAGTTTATAAATCTTTTTAGGGTAAAAATTTAATTATTTTTATGATGCTGTGTTTGCATATCTGTGATTAGCTCATTCACCTCCGGTGACTGCCAATCGGTGGGGTTAAACGCTTGAAATAGTCGCCTAATGGATAAATTATTCACATCCTTATCAATGTCAATACAGTACATATCCCATTTTTTGAACCGCGGCTGTTCCCGATGACCCTCGGTAATTATTTTTAAATTTTTATGGCGATAATCTTTGAGTAAATCTTGGTACAGGTGAGTGACCAATGCCTTGTCCCCTTCCAAATATTGAAAAAATTGCCCATATTTGAATAGCAAAAATCCCGTGATGTGTTGGGTATGATTATTTTGCCTAGAAATCTGCTCGATAGTTTTGAAAGTAAACGGATTAATCGCGCCTAGTAAGGTGATTTTACTGGTGTAGGTTAAATAATAAATAGCATTACACATAACGATATCCAACATAAGGTTACCGCTGTTACCAATTCACTACAGCAGGCATTTGATTAACGCTTATAAGCGATTATACTTAACAAAAAACCATCCTCTTACATAAATATTTAATCATTTCAAATTTAACGTCCAGATTTAAAAACTTACTTATTTAAAAAAGCGAAACCTATGCCGAATTCATCGACCCACGCTACAAAACACCTGTCATCCGCCACCGTCCGCTTGAATAAATTCAAACTTGGGGCTGCTGCGGTTATAGCCATGGTGGGGTTAAGTTTGACAGGCTGTCATGCCATGGCGACAAAAAACGCACCCATCGCAGCAAAAGCTGATAGCACTAGCACTGTGTCAAATGGTATTAAAACCATCAAAAATATTGCCTATGGCACAGATACCCGCCAACAACTCGATATTTATACCCCTGCAGACGGTCAGCGTCACCCTGTGTTGATATTTGTATACGGGGGCAGCTGGCAACATGGCAAACGCCAAACCTATGGCTTTGTCGGTAAGCAGTTTGCCAAGTCGGGCTACACCACAGTGGTGGTGGATTATCGCTTAGCCCCTGCAAACGTATTCCCAGATTATGTGCTCGATACAGCCAGCGCCATGGGTTGGGTGTATCGCAATATCGCTCAATATGGCGGCAATCCTAATCAGCTATTTGTCATGGGGCATTCGGCAGGGGCGTTTAATGTGGTATCTGCGGTGGATGATAGCCGTTTTTGGAAAACCACCGGCATTCCCAACAAGGCAATATTAGGCGTGATTGGACTAGCAGGGCCGTATGATTACGATTTTCGTAGCGGTACTACCAAAGTTGCCTTTCCAGCTGATAGCACCCGCCAGCAAGTGATGCCTGTGTATCATATCCGCCAAGATGTACCTCCGCATTTGTTGGTCACAGGTAGTAAAGATATGATTGTCTACCCACAAAATGCTGATAGCCTACAAAAAGCGCTGACCCAAGCAGGCGGCAACGTGGAGCGGGTACAAGTCCCTGCCACTCATGCAGGCGTCGTCATTGGTCTAGCAGCACCGTTACAGTCTTTTTATCCCACCTTTAACAAGGTCAATGATTTTATGCAGCGGCATTTGCTAACAGCGCGTTGAGAAGAATTTCCAACAAAAAGTATAAAGAGAAACTTTTAAGCAGCGGCAATTTTCACAGAATCATGCAGTCAAAGGCATACCACTGCTGAGCCATTAGCCTCAAATGCGATGAAAGAATCATAACCGAGTTGAGGTAACCGACTTGGTTTGCATTTTTATGCAATTATTTATGCCATTTACTCTCTAATCTTTGCTGCAATTTTTACCACCTAGACAGCTGCTGCAACATAATGACGCTATTGCAGGTAGCTGTTATCAGCTTATAATAAACGGCATTGACCTGCTTATCATAAAAAAGTTCTCAATATCCTCATAACAACATAACGAACGGGACTTCCTAATGCTACCACTCAAAGACCCAACCTTACTCAAAACCCAATCACTTATTAGCAACCAATGGACAGACGCCACGACAGGCGACACCATTGATGTCACCAATCCATTTGACAACCAAGTGATTGCCACTATACCGAGTCTAGAAAAATCCCAAGTCATCGACGCCGTTGCCATCGCCCACAAAGCGCAAATAGACTGGGCACAAAAAACCGCCAACGAGCGCGCAGCTATTTTAAACAACTGGGCGGATTTAATCGACCAAAATAAAGAAGATTTGGCAATAATCATGACAGCCGAGCAAGGCAAGCCAATGACCGAATCGCGCGGTGAAATCGGCTATGCCAATAGCTTTATTCGCTGGTTTGCCGAAGAAGGCAAGCGCATCTATGGCGACATCATCCCTAGCACCAACAAAGACCTACGCTACGTGGTGTTAAAACAACCGATTGGCGTATGCGCAGCGATTACCCCGTGGAATTTCCCCGCCGCCATGATTACACGTAAAGTGGCACCGGCATTAGCTGCTGGCTGTAGCATAATTGTCAAACCTGCCACTGAAACACCCTTGACCGCATTAGCACTGGGCGAACTTGCCATACGTGCAGGCTTACCTGCAGGCTTGCTACAAATCGTCACCGGCAAGTCATCCGTCATTGGCGAAGTGCTCACCCAAGATGAACGTATCCACAAATTGTCATTCACTGGCTCTACCGAAGTTGGTCGCGTGCTGATGTCACAATGCGCGTCCACGGTCAAAAAACTCTCGATGGAGCTTGGCGGCAATGCGCCCTTTATCGTCTTTGATGATGCCGACTTAGAGAAAGCAGCAACCGGTCTTATTGCTTCCAAATACCGTAACGCGGGGCAAACCTGTGTCTGTGCAAACCGCGTGTATGTGCAATCAAGTATTAAAGACAAATTTTTAGCCATCTTCAAACAAAAAGTCGAAGCACTAAAAATCGGTAACGGTATGACAGAGGGCGTAAATATCGGTCCACTAATTAATAAAGACGCCATGGATAAAGTGCAACATTTACTTGAAGATGCGGTAAACAAAGGCGCGATCGTGGTCACCGGTGGAAAAAAACACAGCGCGTCAGATTTAAGCTTTGAACCGACCGTTATCACGGGAATTACCGATGACATGGACATTGCTACCCAAGAGATTTTTGGTCCGATTGCGCCCGTGTTTGTGTTTGATAGCGATGACGAAGTGATTGCTCATGCCAATAACACGATTTATGGACTAGCGGCGTATTTTTATACCCAAAGCGTTGCGCGCTCGTGGAAAGTGTGTGAAGGACTTGAATATGGTATGGTCGCCCAAAACACCGGGCTGTTATCAACCGAAGTTGCACCGTTTGGGGGTGTCAAACAATCAGGCTTTGGGCGTGAGGGCTCAAAGTATGGGATTGAAGATTATGTGACTACCAAGTATTGGTGTATTGATGTGCAATAATAGTTCAATCGTCCAAGTTCATGGCATACCTTGCCATGATTGGGCGTAAGATTGAATGTGGGGATTTAGCTTATTGGTTTTTGCAATTAGCGCTTTAGGATTTTTACTCGGCAATATCAAATACTTGGCGCAGGTATGCCAAAAAGGTATCGTTGTCGGTCATGGTTTTGCCCGGGCTGTCGGATATTTTAGCCACCGATTGCCCGTTACATTCAACCAGTTTAAGGACGATGTTGAGCGGTGTTTGCCCCATATCATTGGTCAAGTGAGTCCCGATACCAAACCCAAGTTGGAAACGGTCGTTAAAATGCAAGTACAGCGCCCACGCCTTCTGCAACGTCAGCCCATCGCTAAAATTTAACATTTTGGTTTTTGGGTTGATTTTGAGTTGTTGGTAGTGCGCGTAGGCTTTTTCGCCCCATTCATACGGGTCGCCACTGTCATGACGCAGCCCATCAAATAGCTTGGCAAAATACAAGTCAAAATCGCGCAAAAAAGCGTCCATCCCGACCACGTCTGTTAATGCAATACCTAAGTCTCCTCGATATTCTTGAACCCAAGCTTCGAGTGCCGCTTTTTGGAAATTACGCAAGCGCACATCGAGTGCCTGAAAGGCTTGCAGAAATTCATGTGCCATTGTGCCAATTGGGGTGATACCGAACTGTTTGGCAAAATACACATTGCTCGTACCGCGAAATATTTCAGGCACTGCCATCAACCGCTCAATCACTTGTTCTTGCCAAGCGACACTATAACGTCGACGCGTACCAAAATCTGATACCAAAAACGGGACGTCATAAGCCGCCATTTGGCGACGATAATCTTGTAACAGTAGCAGTTTATCGTTTAGCCGTTGTTGACCGACTTGCCAAGCCGATTGCTGATCAAGGTGACTAAAATACAGTTCATTGACAATCGCCAACACAAAGATTTCAAACATCATCGCTTGAATCATCGGGCCTTCAATACGAATGTCTAACCGACCTTCGGCATCAAGGGTCGCTTTGATAAAACGCCGTTTGAGTTGAAATAATTCCAGATAATCAACAAAATCACTTTTGATAAAGCGCAGACCACGAAGGTATTGCAGCTCATCAGCTGTAAAGCGTAGTTCACAAAGCGCATCGAGCTCGGCATTGACTTCATCGAGTAGCGTTGAAAGAGGATAGGCGGTGTCTTCAAGGTTGCGACAGCGAAACGCATATACGCTATGCGTCTGTGGAAACTTGTGTAGTACCACTTGTAGCATGGTAAATTTGTATAAATCCGTGTCCAACAAAGACTTAATAATCGCCATTACCCATCCTAAATTCTGTAACTATTGATAAGAGTGACTACTTTAGCATTAATTCGCTTGGATTGTACAAAATCTGACTCGGTGCTTGGCATTATGGTTGGTTGGGCGTTTCGACTTTAATTTTATTGACGGCATGGTATTCACGGTTAAAATACACCAAGCCTGTCTGGTCTTTGCCTTGTTGTATGGCTTCGATACGACAAATAAAAATCCCGTGTGTGCCGACTTCTTGGATTTGCTCGATTTGGCAATCAAAGCTCACCAAGGCATTGTCCAAAATCGGTGATTGGGTCATCAAGGTATGCCATGTGCCATGCTCAAAGCGCGCTTGCGCTTCGAGTTTTGAGGCAAAAACCGCGGATAATGGTGCATGATGATCAGCCAGCACATTCACCGCCAATACCTTGTTTTGCACGAAATATTCATACGAGCGTGAGGCGGTATTCATGCATACCAGCAAGGTCGGTGGGGTATCGGTTACACTGCACACCGCCGATGCAGTAAAGCCATGACGACCCGCAGGGCCATCGGTAGTGACCACATTGACCGCAGCCGATAACATCGACATGGCATTTCTAAAATCAGTAACGTCAACCATTGTTTTTTCCAAATTACTTTTTAAATTATGAGGTCGTCCAATTGATGCGTGGCTAAATAGTCATTTCGGACGAGCTTGGTGCCTTGTGCTAAGGCAGACAGTTTGCCTTGTGCCACATGACGGGGGAGCGGTGCCATACCGCAATTGGTACAAGGGTACAAATTTTTGGCATCCACAAACTGCAAGGCTTTATGCAGCGTTTCTGCCACTTGTTCAGGCGTTTCTATCTGATGCGTCGCCACATCAATCGCGCCCACCATCACTTTTTTGCCACGAATCAATTCGATAAGTTCCATCGGTACGCGCGAATTTTGACATTCTAGCGACACCATATCAATCGCCGATTGCTGTAGTTTGGGGAAGATGGCTTCATACTGTCGCCATTCACTGCCCAAGGTTTGTTTCCAATCGGTATTGGCTTTGATACCATAACCATAACAGATATGGACGGCAGTGTCACATTTCAACCCTTCGATAGCACGTTCAAGTGCCGCAATACCCCAATCATTAACTTCATCAAAAAATACATTAAAGGCAGGCTCATCAAATTGAATAATATCAACCCCTGCCGCCTCCAGTTCTTTGGCTTCTTGGTTGAGTAGGGTGGCAAATTCCCAAGCCAGCTTTTCGCGGCTGCCGTAGTATTGGTCACTTAAGGTATCAATCATGGTCATGGGTCCAGGTAGCGCCCATTTGATAGGTTTGTCTGTGTGCTGACGTAAAAACTTGGCGTCCTCAGCAAATACCGATTGCGGGCGCGACACCGCACCTACCACAGTCGGCACACTGGCTTCATAGCGATTGCGAATTTTTACCGTAGCGCGATTGGCAAAATCAACCCCATCTAGATGCTCAATAAAGGTGGTGACAAAATGTTGGCGGGTCTGCTCGCCATCACTCACAATATCAATGCCTGCCGCTAATTGCTGCTGCAATGATACCAATAACGCGTCTTGTTTGCCTTGGACAAGCGCGCTGTCTGTCAGCTTCCAAGGTGACCAAAGTTGTTCAGGTTCAGCAAGCCAGCTTGGTTTAGGCAGGCTACCTGCCGTTGATGTTGGAAAAAGTGTCGTCATTGTTTTCTCTTTAATTGTTGGGTGTCAGCAAAAACTGCTTAAGCGACTTATTAAGCTACTTGGGTTAAGTTACTTGGGTTAAGCGACTTGGGAATTTAACCAGTTTTGTAATAAGGTTTGATAGGGTTTGATAAAGTGGGTTTCTGTGTATTGACCTTGTTGAATCGCTAGCTGGCTACGTTCTTCACGGTCATACTCGATTTTGGTCAGTGAATAATCCTCATGATTTAAACTGGGCTGATAGCTTTGACCTGCCACGCTATTGGCGTTATAAATCTCAGGACGATAAATTTTTTGGAACGTTTCCATCGTGCTAATCGCGCTGATAAGCTCAAGGTTGGTGTAGTCATTGAGCAAATCACCTTTAAAATAAAATGCAAAAGGCGCCACTGATTTTGGCGGCATAAAATAACGCACCGATAACCCCATTTTGCTAAAGTATTCATCCGTCAGCGAATATGCGTCTTGTACATATTCAGTGCCCAAAATCGGATGACAATTGGCGGTTCGGGTGTAGGTCTTAGTGGTCGATACACTCAGACAAATCACCGGGGGTTTGTTAAATTGCTCACGATAGGCAGGCGAGTTCAACACATACTCAAACAACTTGCCATGCAAATCCCCAAACCGCTCGGGCACGCTAAACGATGGCTGGTTTTTGTTATGCGCCAACAGCCATACACTAAAGTCATAATCGCGCACATAGGAAGAAAAACTGTTCCCCACAATGCCATCGATTCGCTGCTGGGTCTGGGTGTCAAAGATAACGGTTTTTAAAATCTCAATAGCCGGAAAGCTGTCTTTCGTACCAACAATCTCAAGATTGGCAGATACAATCTCAAGCTCGACCTGATAGCGGTCGCCAGTCACATTGTCCCAATGTGCCAAGTCATTAAATCGACGGTTAATCATTTGCAGGGTATTGCGTAAGTTTTGCTGGCGGTGTTCACCCCGTGCCAGATTGGCAAAGTTGGTAGTCAGCCTAGTATCTTTGGCAGGTTGGTAGTTTTCATCAAATGCAATGGTTTTGATATGACAATCAATCGGTAAAGTCATGTCTATAATCTCCGTAACAGTCGCGCAAAAAATTTTCTTTTAGCACCCTACGATTACTAAAAAATCGTCACGGCTAAAAGTACAAAGACAGTTATACGCTAAAATAAAGATGAATAAAAACGAATTAAAATTTAAAAATGATGAATTTTATTCATTTTAGGTTTTTTCTTGCATAAAGATTGGATTGCCACCCATGCAAAAAATGCCTGCCTTGCCAAGCCCGCTGAATCAATTGATAGGCAAAAAAGCGTCATTATTGGACAAGCGGCTTTATGTGACCTTGCCGTAAAACCACCGACTTCAGGTGGTGGATATAAGGCAATTGCTTAACTCTATAAGATTTACTATACTCATATCACTATATTTAATGTCTTGCACTCAACAGTTAAGTTAAGACTAAATTGCGAGTACGCAGTAACTTAACTGGTAAGGCACTCCAAACACACACTTAAGCTAATCCGTGTCTATTGACAATCCTAATGGTAGGATTAGTTTAAAATAAGAACCTTAAATGTACGGTGTGTCGTACGGGCGGTTGCCACTATTTAAGGTTTGCGGTGGGGCTTCACCGTCTTGCAGAAGGAATCCCCTCGCTTTAGGGAGGGGAGGAAGTCAAATTAAGATGGCAATATCATCTGTCATCATTCAAGCGTGCATCAAGCGATTTCCCTGTTATGCTATCTACCCCATCATCTGATAACAAATCGTCAAAACTATATATTAGGGTAGTGGTAGTTGGCATCGTTACCGCGTTGCATGGGCTGCTGCTATATCTATTTTTTCAGTACCAAACGCCATTAAAAATCAAACCGCAAACGACACAGCCGCTCGAAATTAGCTTTATCCAGCTGAAGCCTCACCCCTCACAGACATACCATTCACAACCGCCTGTGGTTATCCATCATGTAGACCCTGTCAAACAACTTTATCCTAGCGATAACACACAAGCGGCTGATATTAAGGAAAAACCGTTATCAACACCAAACCCTGTACCCGCTAAACTGGTGAATCACCCAGCAAAAGATAATAACCACAAGCCAATCGAACTCAGACCAACGATAGATAATTCGACTAACCAAAAAAAAGCCAGTCAACTTAAAACTTCGTTATCTACAGCAAGTCAAATTCAAACTGAAAATCAAGCAAAAACCCTGGATATTCCTAGCCAGCCATTACTGAACGCCCATAAAAACAACGCCCATTATGAACAACAGCAAGCGGCGCAAATAGAACGCAACATAAGTTCAAACACTAGCCAATCTCTTGCTCAACCCAAATCAGCTACTATCAAATCAGCTACTACCAAGCAAAGCCATACCAATACTGAATATGCTTTAAAACCTATAACTCACGATGAGCGTGCTGAATCATCTGCTAAATCATCTAAAGACTCGATGCGTTCTCAAATACAAAAAACGCCAAATCGGCCCGTTAGCCCAATTATTTCAGCTATCCCCGCTGTCCCAACTATTAATTCGTCACCAAAACCAGCAACACCCATCACCTTTGGCAATGCGGATGCAAGTTGGCAGAAAAGACCTAACACGCAGTTACCACCCAATTTATCCCGTATTGTGACACTAAAACAGCTATCCAGCCTACAAGTAAAACTCAATGTCAATGCCCAAGGTGGCGTGGAAAAATGCAGGATTACGCAAACATCGGGTGATCAAGAGGTGGATAAATTTATTTGCCAACAAGTTCAAAAAGCCAAACTTTACCCAAGAAAAGCCAATGGCATCACGGTACCAAGCATTGGTAATCTCACAATAGCACTGACCAATCTTGCAAATTAAACCATACGATATGTTGTTGAAGCGGCACCTATGTAATGATCATTAATGGCTTACTGTTTCAACAATTGATTAACTAGATACATAAAAAAGCCAACCTGATGAACAGATTGGCTTTCATGTTATTGAAAGTTAGCTTATTTCTTTTGGTAAGATAAACGTAGACCATATACCCAGCCATCATTGTCTTGGAAATCACCAACAATGCTACCATCAGGTAGTTTTGCTTTGGCATCACCAAACATTAAGTATTTAACGCCGCCTGAGATAGCCCATTCAGGTGTCAAATTGTATTTTGCTCCCAAACCCACATTCCAGTTACCCTCCACAGGTCCTAGAGAAGTGATGGGATTACCTGCGCCTGAGTCATAACCCACAGCGCCCGAAATAGCTAATTGTGGCGATAGTTTCTTACCTAGACCGACTTCAGCAGTCCAAGCGTCATCGTCATAAGAAACTAAATTTAAACCACTTGCGCTACCATAGATTTTTGGTTTAATCGCAAAATCGCTCCAAGGTACCCAACGTGCTTTTGCGGTTAAAAGGGTGGTTGGATTGATACCTGTTTGGAAATCTAAGTTAACAGATTTTGGCGTGGTGATAGTAATCTCATTGGTGCCCACACCCGCTGCACCAAGTGCAGGAAGATTTTCCGTCACATTAACATCGTGGTCGATTTCAGAGCGATAAGTTAACGCGGCTTTGAGTGCAATTTCAGGTTTTAAATAAGCAATACCAGCCATCCAGCCATAAGCCGTATCACGCGTAATATTTGCATCATAGCCAGAGGCGGTTTTATAAGCGTTACCACGTAAGTGGACATCACCTTCTAAACGCTGAATCGTAGGACCGCCATAAATTTGAATGTTTTTCTTTTCACCCAGTTTTACCCCTAACAGTCCTGTGAAATTTTGGCTGCTGATAGAAACGTTGGTGGCACCTGTGACTTTAGATAAATTTTGTGAAGCCGCTTGTGCGGTAGATAAAGTCTTAACTGCTTGTGTACCAGCCGCAACTTGAGTAGTACCTGCAGCAATCCCTTGTTGAAGTGCAGTAATTTGTGGCGTTAAAACAGGCGCTAATGCAGGGTTAGCAGCCAAAGCGGCTTGGGCTTGAGTCAATTGGGTGTTTGCTGCATCTAATCGCGCTTGCCCTGCAGTAACTTGATTTTGGATAGTTGAGATAGCGGTTTGCAGTTCTGTGGCATTGGTAACAGGCAGCGCAATACCTGCACTTTGCAATCCCGCTGCTGCCTGAGCATAGATACCATTTACTATAGAAGTTGGTGCACCAACAAAGTTGTTATCGCCAGAAAGCTCAACATTTGCGCCCCAAGGCTGGTCAAAAAATGCCCCTACGCTGATGGTGTCATTGACATCGGCTTTTGCGCCAAAATTTAAAAACTGGTAATCGTCGGCCATATCAGGGACATTGCGACCAGCGGTAAAGTTTGCGTCAGTTGTCGCAACTTTTGCGTTATCTTTACCCTCGATTGTTGGATCGATGGTAACGTGCTCAACATAGGCAAAAGTACCTTGCTCGGTAAAAGCCCAGCTGGGTTGAGTAGAGCGGTCTAGACCGGCTGCGTTTGCGATAGAAACAGTAGAAAGCGTAGCAACAGCTAGCGCAAGAGAAGAAATTTTAAATGACATGTGAAGCTCCCTGTTTGATTTTAATCCTCACGTCTAACAGCTAATTTAACAAAAACTTATCAATAAATTAGAATTGACGTAGTACCTTCCTTTGGTTAGGTAAAGAATAATCAAAATTTTAACAATTGACAACCGTATAATCACATTTTTGTAAGAATTTATTGACCTGAGCAGTCACGAAAAAAAGAGGGTTTTAACTCAATGAGTTAAAACCCTCTTTTTACTGACTATATGTGCCTAAACAACTATCGACCGCGATAAGTAATACGTCCTTTCGACAAGTCGTAAGGTGTCATTTCAACTTTAACTTTATCGCCTGTTAAGATACGAATATAGTTTTTACGCATTTTTCCAGAAATATGCGCAATAATTTCATGCCCATTTTCTAAACGCACTTTAAATAATGTGTTAGGTAAAGTGTCGACCACTTCGCCTTCAAATTCAATTACATCGTCTTTTTTTGCCATAATACCTATATCTATGAGTCAAATGTATAAATGCAGATTATACGCTGATGCGTGTGTTATCGCAACTTTTAAGCCCTAAATCAATCAATTGAAAAAAACAGCTAAAGGATTTGCGCGCATCGCGACCTTATTCAGCCAAATTTAGCCAAATAGGGGATAGCCTTGTTGCCGGTAATAGTGATTGAAATTGGGGTGGATATAGCGCGTTGATAAAGTACAGCCCATCGGCAGAAGCCGTCGCTGCCGCAAGTGACCGATTTTTGCTAAGTAGCAATGCTTCAATCCATGCGACTGGCTGTTCACCGCGCCCAATTTCAAATAACGTACCCATAATATTTCGCACCATGTGATGCAAAAAACCATCGGCTTGGATATCCAGTACCAATAGCTCACCATGCTGAATCAATTTGGCAAAATGGACATGGCGCACAGGCTGGTTAGATTGACAGGAAGCGGCACGAAAACTGGTAAAATCATGAGTGCCTTCTAGATAGGTCGCTGCCTGCTGCATCAGTTGGACATTAAGCGGGGCGTACTCATGAGTAATTTGCTGATTGAGTATCGCAGGTCGAAAGGGGTGGTTAAGGGTAATATAGCGGTAGCGTCGAGCAATGGCAGAAAAGCGCGCATGAAACTCAGCAGGCATCACTTGTATCCAGCGCACCGCGATATCATCAGGTAGTAGAGAGTTTGCGGCACGCAGCCAATTATAAGGCTGACGGGTGGCACTGGTTTGAAAATGGGCAATCATATTTGACGCATGGACGCCGGCATCAGTACGACCCGCAGCAATAACTTCTATGGGTTCATTGGCTATCTTTGATAACGCTGCTTCAACATGCTGCTGAATACTATCAACTTCTTGTTGTCGTTGCCAGCCGCGATAGCGAGTACCAATAAATTCGATGCTGATCGCATAAGTATTTACAGTCATAAAAAAGCCAATTTTGCCAAAACCTACGATAAAAAAGCCTAGTATAACAACTAATCAGTTATTAGGCGACGGTGTGGGTATCTTTTAGACAATGTGTCCAGCGCTGACGGCGGCGAGCAGGGGTGTCATAACTGCCAATCAACCAAAGCAGACGCGCAAATATCGCAGGTAAGGTCAACCGCCCAGTCATCAAAACCTCACACTGAGCCAGCCATGCCCCCGCCTCATACGCTTGGCTGACGCCGCCATACGCGCATTGGGTGGTCACTGCAACCAGACAGCCTTGTTTTTTCGCCTGTAATAATTGGTTTTTAATGGATTCGGCATATGGCACATTGCCTGCACCAAATGCCAAAATAATGATGGCATCAGGTTTTTCAGACAATAAATTATCCAAGCGAGTGGCGAGCAACTGCGTATCCACGGGCGTCAAATAGAGTGTGGCAATATTGGCATGGGACAAGCTGTCAAAAACTTGCGGCAATTCACTCAACCGATCTTCTAGCCAAAGTTGATGCTGAGCCTGGGTGATTTTTGCGGTATAGCTATTGGCGGGATAACCAGCACGGTGGTGCCCCACAAACGCCATTAAATCATGGCTATGAATTTTTTGCACAGTTTGCGCAGGCCAATCTTCACCAGAAAAACACACCCGCACCCCAGGCTCACCATGACGGGCTAGTTTGCAAGCATCAAATAAATTCTGCGTGGCATCGCTCTGCGCGTCGATGAGATAATCGGTTAATACATTGCTATCAAGCAAAGGTCTCATTGCCCCTGTCACCACAATACTGATATGACTACCCGCGAAACACTCTGCCAAAAAAGCCGCCAGGTAGCTGAGCGTATCCGTGCCTGTTAGCACCACAAATTGGCGAAGCCCTTGCGCAATGGCTTGTAGTATCAATTGATAAAAATGCGCAAAATCGGCAGGCGTTAACTGGCTACTGTCTTTAATGACCTCATTATCCAATATCCGCCAATCCACAGGGTCATGTGCATGGTTTGGATAGGTGGCAAAATGGGTTTGTAAAATCTGTGATAACACAGGTAAGAAAATATCGGCATCTAAGCTGGCAAGCGGTTTGCCATAACTGCCAAAAGTGCCGCCCGCGTAGATGATGCCAATACCTGATTTGGTGATAGATTTACTCAATTGAAATTTTACTCATAAGGGTTGGCAACGGATAACTTATCAAGGACAGCGATTTCAATCGCTTCCATTTCATCTTGCTCAGCTTGCCCAAGTTCATGGTCAAAACCCAGCAAATGCAGCATCCCATGCACCAGCAAATGGGTCAGATGTTGCTGAGTCGTCTTGCCTTGCTCAGCGGCTTGACTGACCACCACCGCATGGCAAATCACTAATTCACCTAGCGGCAATGCGGGCAGTAATTCTAGCACAGCTTCAGGCAATTCACTGGCATAAGATAAAATATTGGTGGCGTAGTCTTTGCCACGCGCATCTAAATTGATAGCGCGAGCTTCCACAGGCTCCGTGACATAAATTTCTAATTCAACGGTTTTTTGAAAGATAAATTCACCCAGTTGACTAGGTATCTCAGTAGTGTCTTGATGAGTTTCAAAATACTGCAGAACTTGTTGCAAAATAGCGACAATCTTGTCTTGTCGGTAGAAGGCTTCAAGTTCGCCAAAATTTGGCAGTTCAATTAAGTCTTCGGCAAAACTAATTATCACTTGACTCATCGGAACTTGACTAAGCGGCGCTTGCGGCAAAGCGCCTGCTAAATCACCTGTTAAATCAATTTGGGTTGGCAAAGCTGATGACATAAGCTACTCCGCGATACCTATATCAATGGGTGTGTTATCAATCGGTGCTTTATCAATCGGAGCATTGTTATCCGTCACCCCGATAGCCGAGCTTGCGGCTTGGGACTGTGCTTGGCTTTGTTCAAGTAGGCGCGATTGCTTTTTGGCTTCTTTAATCGCTTCTTGCGCTTCATCGTATTTATCGTAGGCTTGCACGATTTTTTGAACCAATTGATGGCGTACCACATCTTTGCTATCAAACCGCGTCACATGAATTTCTTCAATATCCGCCAAGATTTCTAGTGAATGCCGCAAGCCTGACTTGGTGCCGCGAGGTAAATCCACCTGTGACATATCGCCCGTGATGACCGCACGTGAGCCAAAACCCAAACGGGTCAAAAACATTTTCATCTGCTCAGGGGTGGTGTTTTGTGCTTCATCCAAAATCACAAATGAGTTATTTAAGGTACGACCGCGCATGTAGGCGAGGGGGGCTACTTCAATGACTTGTTTTTCAATCAGTTTTGCCACTTTTTCAAACCCTAGCATTTCATATAAAGCGTCATAAAGTGGGCGTAAATAAGGGTCGATTTTTTGGGTCAAATCACCCGGTAAAAAGCCCAGTTTTTCCCCTGCTTCTACCGCAGGGCGCACCAGCAAAATACGCTCAATCTCATTGCGCTCTAGCATATCCACCGCACAAGCCACCGCCAAGTAAGTCTTACCCGTCCCTGCAGGACCTACGCCAAACGAGACATCAGAGAGTAAGATTTTTTTGACATATTGCTGTTGGTTGTAACCGCGGGGGATAATTTTTCCTTTACGGGTTCTCAAACTAATTGGGGTGAAATCAGTACTATCTGCGCGCTCGCTGCCATTTGCGCTAGCGGCATCATTTTCTAGCGCTAAATCTTGCTCACGGCTAAAACTCGTTTGCACGAGCAGGTGCAAATCTTCTGGCGAGATGACGTCGTTGCTTTGTGCTTCATCGGCAAGCTGTGCCAAGATACGTTCAGCACGTGCGACTGAATCAAGCTCACCTGAAATCACAAAATCGGTTTTGCGTTGGTGAATGTGGACTGATAGACGATGTTCAAGGTACTTAATGTGGTTATTGTATTCGCCAAGTAAGGTTTTGAGTTGGTGGGCTTTTAGAGATGATAAATCGACCGTTCTGCTGATAGTATCGCTCAAGAGTGCTTCCTTTTATGGGTTTTTATAGTTGTGATAAATCATAAGGTTGAGAGATTAGGGGAGTATGACAGTAACCAATATAATATTTTGGCACGTTGATACTATTATGGTAAATATATGCAAAAATTCAAGTGACGTTCACGGGTTTTTGTCATTTCAAGTGATTTTGAGGTCGACACGCAGCCAATACTCAGCCAATGCTCAGCCACGACAGGCAAAAAATTAAATTTTGAAAAAATGAAAAAAAATGTGACAAAATGCTTGACGACATAGGGTTAAATACGCATAATATGCACCCCATGACAGGCAAGAAATACTTTCAAAATTCTGCCTAAATCCTGCAAATTTGCCAAACATGGCGATGTAGCTCAGCTGGTTAGAGCGCACGACTCATAATCGTGAGGTCAAGAGTTCAAGTCTCTTCATCGCCACCATTTGCAAATAACTTAACGCCCAGTATTTTGATAAGTCCCGTATTTTGCTAAGCCAAGCATTTTGATGTTTGGCTTTTTTGTTGCTTGTCATTTGGTTGTTTGTCATTTGACAATAAAAAAATGAAAAAGAAAAACAAAAAAAGGGCGATAGCTGTATCACCCTTTTTGTCATTTAAATGACTATTCACATTGTCATTCAATATTAACGAGCATCGTTATAGGCTTTATTGGCATCATCAAAACGTGCCATGACTTTGTCAGATGCGGGCGTTAACAGCGACACCATATAGATGGCAATCATGCCTAAAATAAAGCCTGGTACGATTTCATAAAGACTACTACCGGTTAATGGTTTCCAAGCGATGACCGTCAACGCGCCTACAAGCATACCCGCCAAAGCACCTGTGCCAGTCATACGTCGCCAAAATAATGACATCAACACCACAGGACCAAACGCTGCGCCAAAACCTGCCCAAGCATAAGAGACCAATCCCAACACTTTGCTGTCTGGGTTTTGGGCGATGACAATGGCAATTGCTGAGACCAAAAGCACCATGAATCGACCAATCCAAACCAACTCTTTTTGCGTGGCAGTAGGGCGAATAAACCCTTTATAAAAATCTTCTGTAATCGCGCTTGAGCATACCAATAGCTGACAGCTGAGGGTACTCATGACCGCCGCCAAAATAGCCGACAATACCACACCGACAATCCAAGGGTTAAATAACAATTGTGCCAAACCGATAAAGATACGCTCGTTGTTATCTTTTAAGATAGCAGTTTGTTCAGGATGCACCGTCATATAGGCAAGCCCAAAATAACCGACCGCCACCGCGCCTGCTAGGCATAAAATCATCCAAGTCATACCGATACGACGGGCACTATTTAGTGATTTGACCGAATTTGCTGCCATAAAACGCGCCAAAATATGTGGCTGACCGAAATAACCCAAGCCCCACGCAGCCGCACTGATGATACCGACGAATGACGTACCAAACAGCAAGTTACCGTAGTTTTTGTTATTCGCTTGTGCCGCCATACTGACTGCCGCATGAATTTCATCCATACCGCCTAAGTTTAAATAAACCATGATGGGCGCAAATACCAGCGCAAAAATCATCAAACTTGCCTGAATAGTATCTGTCCAGCTTACCGCCAAAAATCCTCCAATAAAGGTATAGATAATGGTGGCAAAAGCCCCTAGCCACATAGCCGTGGCATAGTCAATTTCAAACAAGCTTTCAAATAGCCGCGCACCTGCGACAATGCCTGAGGCGCAATAAATCGTAAAGAAAAACAAAATAATCGCCGCCGAAGCAATTTTAATCAATTTATTGTTGGCGCCAAAGCGGTGGTGAAAGTATTCAGGCAAAGTCAGCGCATTGTTATTAAACTCAGTATGCACCCGCAGTCGACCCGCCACTAAAAGCCAGTTAAAATACGCACCAATCACCAAGCCAATTGCAATCCAAGATTCACTCAGCCCCGATACATAAATCGCCCCAGGTAACCCCATCAGCAGCCATCCTGACATATCTGACGCACCCGCCGACATCGCGGTCACAAAACTGCCCAGACTACGGCCACCCAAAATATAGTCATCAAAGTTACGCGTGGCAAAATATGCCGCAAACCCGATGCCTAATACCAAAATCAAATACAACGTAAATGTAATATAAACGGGTGTCATCCCATCACTCCTAAGGTCATCCCGATTCAAGGTAATAAAACCACTAAAAATTGATAGCAGTCATAGAGATTTTACGTGGAATCACACGCTAATCGACATCCTGATAGATACCATCTAATAACGAAAAGTCACATTGTAGAAAAATTTTAGGCATAAAAAAAGGATAATCGCTGTGATTATCCTGTGTATGGCATAAAATTGTCAACGCGCTAAACTTTGCGATACATAATATCGTAAATAGCGCGACCTTCCTCCATACCGCGTTTTTCAAATTTAGTCAGGGGACGAAAATCGGGGCGCGGCACAAAGTTACCTATACCTTCGCTGTTTTTGCCTTCGACGTTTGCAAACGCGGTTAAACCATCCATGACTTCAATCATCCAGTGGGCATAATGTTCCCAATCGGTGGCAGCATGAAACATGCCGCCTTTTTTAAGCACCCGTTCCACCACCCTCATGCGATCGGCACTGACAAAACGGCGTTTGTAATGGCGCTTTTTTTGCCAAGGGTCTGGGAAATACAACTGCAGCGTGTCAATATGCTCCGCCGGTAATTGCTGCATCAGGGCAATGGCATCGCCACTGATGAGTTTGAGGTTATTTAGACCGATTTCCCCTGCCAAAAATGCACAGTTACCCAGTCCTGCCTCATGCACTTCAATGCCGACAAAGTTTCGTGTTGGGTCATTTTTTGCCATTTCCACCAAGCTTGTGCCCATACCAAAGCCAATTTCAAATGTCAAAGGCGCATCAGGGTTTGAAAATAGCTCACGCAAATTGGTTATGCCGCCGATATCCATTGCTTGTATTGCATCCAAATTGGGCTGGACAAAAAAATGGGCAAAGTCTGACTGTAACCCAGCTTCTGCCTTTTTGCCCACATGGGTTTTGCGCTTCATAAAAGTTTGAATGGCGCGATAGTGCGGGGATGAATCAAGGTTTTCATCACTTGGTTGTAGGGCAGTGGATGGATTGGGAGACAGCAATGGTGTATCGGGTTTAGCCGCATCGACTGTCTCAGAAGTTTGGGTATGTTGGGGTGTCATCATTTGCAAAAATCGTAGTTGGTGTGATAAAGGGTGGTTGTGATAAAATTCGGCTATTATAAGTGAAAACCCCAAAAAGTGAAAACCTCAACAAGTGAAAACAACCAATGGATAATCCCTAATCGCCATGTTATTTCTTGAAAAAACATCACCGCCGCCATTTTGGCAGCCACAGCTAACTGATAAACAGCGTCTGATGTATGACAAAGCCTTTATTGGCAATCGTTCGCAGGCGTATTATCTCAAGCGTTTTGCCCAGTTTGATAAGGCAGGGCGATTGACGGCAAAGTGGCATTGGGCAGGGTTTTTGATGACGTTTCCTTGGCTGTTATACCGTAAGCGATTCTTAGATAGCATTGTCTATTCGGTGGCGGGATGGTCATTTATTCAGCTTAATGTCACCATCATTTTGGTAGCGATAGAGTACTTATTGATACGCAATCTTGATGAAGCGATTCGTATGCCGCTACGTATTGGCATTGGGCTTGCGATTTGGCTGTTTTGGTCGGTAATGGTAGCACGTTGGAGCGATGCTTATTATTATCGGATGGCGCGCCGTGAAATCGCCGATGCCATTGAAATGTATCCGCGGGATGAAGAAAAACAGCTCGCTCATATCCGCAGGCATGGCGGTGTAAGTTTGGTGGGTTTGGCGCTGGCGTTTGGGTTTTATGCGTTTTCTTTGTTTGTGATACAAGTGCAGTTTTTACCGATTTATGCCAAACAAAAAGCCAATGCCACGCTGTTTGAAGTGCTTGATATCGTAGAAAGCGCACAGGGACGAGTCGATGCCATCTACAAAGCTACCGGTCAATGTCCTGTCAATACACCGCTAAGCACAGATAACCAAAAAGTGGTGTTAAAAGTGCTGACCCAAGCAGAAAGCGTTCCAACTGAGAGTCATTGTATGATTCAAGCGACAGTACGAGGCGTGCCGTTTCCTAATCGCTGGCTCAATGGTCAGACACTAACCATGTACCGCATTGGTGATAGTACAGTCGATGGTAGTTGGGGCTGTATCACCTCACTCAATCGCAAGCAAATTCCCAAACAGTGTATGCTTGCCGAGCGCTGATAAAATAGTGGTGCTTACAACCAGTAGCCGATGCGATGGCGGTGGTTTTCAAAAAAAACGAAGCCTAAGTAACAGACTAGGCTTCGTTTTTTGTTTATCAGTTTTTATTTATCGGTTTTATGTTGAGGTCAGCAAAATAACTTACTTCATCAACAACGCATTGACGCGTTTTAGATAAGCGGCTGGGTCTTCAAGCTGACCGCCTTCAGCAAGTAATGCTTGGTCAAAAATCACTTGCGCGAGGTCATCGAACTGCTCTGCGCTTTCCAATTTTTGAATGAGCGGATGGTTTGGGTTGACTTCCAAAATTGGCTTGCTCTCTGGCACAGGTTGCCCCATTTGTTTGAGCATTTGCATCATCTGTGGCGATAGTTCACCATCTGCAGTTACTAGCAAAGCAGGGCTGTCGACAAGGCGATTGGATACGCGCACATCTTTAGCCCGGCTACCTAACACGCCTTTGAGTTTTTCTACCACAGGCTTGAAGGTTTCTTCCGCTTTTTTGGCTTCTTCCTTTTCGGCTTCATCGGTCAAATCACCCAAGTCTACCGCGCCTTTGGCGATGTTTTGTAGCGGTGTGCCATCGTACTCAAACATAAAGTTCATTGCCCATTCATCAACGGGGTTGGTCATCAAGATGACTTCAATGCCTTTTTTCTTGAACACTTCAAGTTGCGGACTGGCTTTGGCGGCGGCAAGGTTTTCAGCTGTTAGATAATAAATCGCCTTTTGACCGTCTTTCATACGACCTTTATAGTCGTCAAAGCTGGTGACCACATTGTCATCAGTGGTAGTGGCATAGCGCAATAATTTGGCAATTTTATCCATATTGCTCTGGTCTTCACCTAAGCCTTCTTTTAAGACGTTGCCAAATTCAGCATAAAACTGTTTATATTTTTCTTGTTTTTCAGCTTCATCGCTATTGGCTAGGCTAGCTAGCACGGTCAATATACGGCGGGCGTTACCATCGCGGATAGATTTGACATCGCGAGACTCTTGCAGGATTTCACGGCTGACATTGAGCGGTAAATCAGCGGTATCAATGACCCCTTTGACAAAACGCAGGTACATCGGCAATAACTGCTCGGCATCATCCATGATAAATACACGTTTGACGTACAGTTTTAGACCGTGTTTTTGCTCACGTTGGTACAGGTCAAACGGCGCTTTTTTAGGGATATATAGCAGCTGGGTATATTGTAGACGTCCTTCGACACGGTTGTGCGTCCAAGTTAGCGGCTCATCATAGTCATAGGTAAGATTTTTATAAAATTCTTGATACTCTTCATCTTCAATTTCTGAAGGTGAGCGCGTCCATAGGGCATTGGCTTGGTTGATGGTTTCCCATTCAGCGGTGGTTATCATTTGACCTTGGGGTATCTCACCTTTGGCAGTTTCGCCCCCTGCTTCTGAATTAGCAGTTTTTTGCGCGTCAGTGAGTTCTTCTTCTTGCCAAACTTCTTTGCGCATTTGGATGGGCAAGCTGATATGGTCAGAGTATTTATTGACTAAAGATTTGATTTTTTGGCGGTCAAGGTATTCGCTGTGTTCATCGGTGATATGTAAAATCACGGTCGTGCCACGGGTAGGCTTTTCGATGGTTTCGGTAGTAAATTCACCGGTACCGTCTGAAACCCAGCGTACACCTTGGCTGGCAGGCTCACCTGCTTTACGAGATTCCACCGTGATGGTGTCCGCTACGATAAAACCCGAATAAAAACCCACCCCAAATTGACCAATCAAATTGCCGTCTTGTTTTTGCGCATCGGATAATTTTTCTAAGAAAGCTTTGGTGCCCGATTTGGCAATAGTACCCAAATGCTCTACCGCATCGGCTTCATTCATACCGATACCATTGTCAATAAAGCTGATGGTTTTGGCATCTTTATCAATATCAATGCGAATGCGTAGTTCACTGTCACCTTCATACAGCGCATCGTTTTGATTGCCTTCAAAGCGCAACTTGTCACAGGCATCAGAGGCATTTGAGACCAGCTCACGCACAAAGATATCCGCATTTGAATAAAGCGAGTGGGTGACTAGATGTAATAGTTGCGCGACTTCAGCTTCAAAGCTATGTTTTTTTGGCTCAGGTTTGTTCGAATCTGCCATAATGAGTAACTCCTAAAAGTAAGAATAAAAATAATTAACCCAATTTATGATGGTTCGTTGTCATAGTTAGGGTGAATGTAAAACTATTTCAAGCACAAGCGGCACAATTTTTTAATTTTTAAAAAATGAAAATAATGATGCAAGCAGGATTTAAATATTCAATAATTAAATGACCAATAAAAAGCCGAGCATACTTATACTCGGCTTTACTTGCCATCTATCCGATACTATATCTCTTTTAAATCTTGGATTCACTAGGATTAGACAGTTGGGGTGAGCGCAACGCTTTGGGCAAGCTAAAGGTCACGTTTTCCAAAATACCTGATAATTCTTCAGGTTTTTCGCCGCCCCAAGATTGTAAGGTATCTAACACTTCTTGAATCAATACTTCAGGCGCGGACGCACCCGCAGTCACGCCTACCGTATCCACGCCTGCAAACCAGTCTTTTTGCATTTCGCCCGCATTATCAATCAAATGCGCTTTGGCGCCCAAGCGCTCCGCGAGTTCACGCAAGCGGTTAGAGTTGGATGAGTTGGGTGAGCCAACCACTAACACCACTTGACAACGCGCCGCAAGCTCCTTGACCGCATCTTGACGGTTTTGGGTGGCATAACAAATATCATCTTTACGCGGCGCATGGATTTTTGGGAATTTATTTTTTAGCGCATCAATCACTTCTGCGGTGTCATCCATCGATAGGGTGGTTTGGGTGACAAATGCCAAATCAGTATCCGTCGGTAGGTCAAGATTGGCAACATCCACCACATCTTCAATTAAGTGAATACGCCCACCGTATTGTGGATCGAAGCGCCCCATCGTGCCTTCTACCTCTGGATGACCTGCATGACCAATCAACACCGCGTCTACGCCTGTTTTAGCAAATTTATTGACTTCGATATGGACTTTGGTAACCAGTGGGCAAGTGGCATCAAACACCGTCAAATCACGGCGTTCGGCTTCATCTTCCACGGCTTTGGAGACGCCATGCGCTGAAAAAATCACAATCGCCCCATCGGGCACTTCATCCAACTCTTCGACAAATACCGCACCGCGATTGGCAAGGTCTTCCACCACAAACTTGTTGTGTACCACTTCATGGCGCACATAAATAGGCGGTTCAAAGCGCTCAAGGCAGACATTAACGATTTCGATGGCTCTATCGACCCCAGCACAAAAACCACGGGGATTGGCGAGTAAAATTTTCATAACACAGTTCTTCAGTCATTGATGATTCATGTGGCTAGTTTACCATGAGTTCATACACGCAAAATATGTTAAACGTAAAAAATCAGCGAATCGGTATTCAATGGCTAAATTACGCAGAAATTGTTAGCAAAAATTGCTAAAATAGCCGATTCAAAAATGGCTACTACTTATTTAATCAAACCCCTAAGGATATGTCATGACCAAAGGCTCATTATTTATCATCACCGCAGCAAGCGGTACTGGCAAAACATCGCTGGTCAAACAGCTGATTGCAACGACCAATGACTTGGCGGTTAGTATCTCGCATTCGACTCGCAAGCCACGTCCTGGTGAGATTGATGGGCAGCATTATCACTTTGTCAGCCGCGAGATATTTGCTGATATGATTAAGCAAGGTGAGTTTTTGGAGCATGCCGAAGTGTTTGAAAACTACTATGGCACCGCCCAGTCCACAGTAGAATTTATGCTGAGCAATGGCTTAGACGTCATCTTAGAAATCGACTGGCAGGGCGCGCTGCAAGTGCAAAAATTACGTCCCGATGCCACGACCATTTTTATCCTACCGCCCGACCGCCAATCGCTGCGCCAGCGGCTTTCCAATCGCGGACAAGACAGTCAAGAAGTGATTGAAAGACGTCTTGCCGGTTCGGTCAATGAAATGTCGCAATACGTGAATTTTGATTATGTGGTGATTAATGACAATTTCGACGTGGCATTAGCGGAGTTAAAATCAATCATCATCGCCAATCGTTTGACTCTCGCTAAACAGCAAGAGCGTCACGCTGGCCGTATTGAGCAGCTATTGTCTGAATAAATCATCAATAGCCTATAAATAATCAATAAGCGCAACGCGCTAATGAAACGCACTAAAAATCTGCTGTCTTAGCCACCCATACAGCGGGTCAACCTGTTGTTGTTGGTGCCAATAGCCGTGTAACTCGATATGGGTCAATTCAATTGGCAAATCCAAAATCTGCCAGCCTTGGGCGGGTGGCAAAAATGTGGTGGCTAACTGGCGCGGCAAGGTAAGCAATAGCTTGTCTTGTTTTAGCAATTGAAAAGCCGTGGCATAATGTTGGCAACGGATTTTACTCTGCCGCTGCCAACCTGCTTTGGACAATAAACTATCTTCAATCGACAGACCTAGCCGCCTTGATGACACAGTTATATGTTGACTGGCAAAATACTGGGCTTGGGTGATAGTTGGTTCATTCGCCAATTCAGCCGCAAAATTTGGCGCATACAACACCAGCACAAACTCATCTCGCAACAAGGGTTGATGCACAATCTCACTATCCACCACCCGCGCCACATCAATGGCAAAATCCAGCTGTCCAACTTTTAGTTCATGCGCGAGTTCTGAGCGATTGAGCCGGCTACTGGTGATTTGACAATTGGGCAGGACTTGATGAATTTGGCTGACCAATTTGTTAAACACAATCAATTCAATTTCATCGTGCATGGCAATCGTCAACGTAGCAAAGCTCTGCTGCGCCAGCTCGCCAAGTTTGTCCTCGCTCAATAAATGGTTAGTTTGAAATATTTGTTCGAGATTTTCAAAGCTTTGTTTGACCGTGGGATAAAGCCGTTTGGCATACAGGGTGGGGTGCAGTTCACCTTTTTCCCGATAAAAAAGTTCGTCCCCCAGCGCTTGGCGTAACCGACCTAACGCATGGCTAATGGCAGATTGGCTCAAATGCAAAGCTTCTGCAGTATGAGTAAGATTTTTAAGCTCAAAAATATAAATAAATAGCCTAAGCAAATTTAAATCAAGCTGCTTTAACGGGTTTTTATGCAACATTTGGATAACACCAGATATACCTCAGTTGTATGAATTTTATTTATAGTATTCTACTAATTAAAATCATTTTATTCATGATAATAAATCCGTTAAGCTGATTCAATGATTGTTTTAGCCAAATAAGGACAACGCCCAATGGAATTCCAACTTAGCGATAAAGCAAAAGATTACATCGCCCGTACTAAAGCATTTATTCAAACCGAAATCGAACCGATTGAAGCAGAATTTTGGCAAGCGGCGCATAAGCTTAATCCCACAGGCGATTGGACGACTTGGCAATGGCCTGCCAAACTTGAAGAATTAAAAACCAAAGCCCGTGCGCAAAATCTTTGGAATATGTTTTTGCCAGACGAGCAACTGGGTCAAGGATTAAGCGTGCAAGAATACGCCCATATTGCTGAGTTGTCTGGCAGAAGTCTTATTGCACCGCATGTCTTTAATTGTAATGCCCCAGATAGTGGCAATATGGAATTGATTTGGCGCTACGGTAACGACGCCCAAAAAGAGCAATGGTTAACGCCGTTATTGGCAGGCGAGATTCGCTCCGTGTTTGGCATGACAGAGCCTGCAGTGGCCAGTAGTGATGCCACCAATATGCAAGCCACGGCGATTGTTGAAGGCGATGAAATTGTGCTCAACGGTCGCAAATGGTGGTCATCAGGTTTGGGAGATCCAAAAGCTAAACTTATTATTTTTATGGCACACACCCCAGACGAGAGCAAAGATCGCCACCATCAGCACACCATGGTGCTGGTGCCAATTGATACCCAAGGCGTCAAAATTGAACGTATGCTCAAAGTGTTTAATGACTATGATGCACCGCATGGACATGGCGAAATGCGTTTTGACAACGTGCGTGTGCCACTTAGCAATGTCATCGGCGGGGCAGGCGAGGGATTTGCGATTGCCCAAGGGCGCTTAGGACCGGGTCGGATTCACCACTGTATGCGCTGTATTGGCGCTGCAGAAAAATCGCTGGAGCTTGCCATCGACCGCGGGCTAAGCCGTAGCGCATTTGGCAAACCGCTGCTTGATTTAGGTGGCAACCGTGAACGTATCGCTGACGTCCGTGTCAAAATTGACCAAGCGCGTCTGTTAACCCTGTATGCCGCCTATAAAATGGATAAACTCGGCACCAAAGCGGCGTTAACCGAAATCTCAGCGATTAAAGTGGTCGCCCCAACGGTATTACAAGAAGTCGTCGATATGGCGATTCAGCTGCATGGGGGGATGGGTGTGAGCCAAGATACGCTGTTGCCGATGTTTTTTAACCAAGCCCGCAGCCTACGCCTTGCCGATGGACCTGACGAAGTGCATAAGGGCATGATTGCCAAACTGGAAGTGAAAAAACGCCAACAAGCGACGACCAAATAACTAATAGCTAGTTAACAAAAAAGATAGCCAGCTAACAAAAAAGGCGTAATGTCAGGTTACGTCATTTTGCTATTTGATCTAGTTAAAAATACAAGTTAAAAAACAAGATAAAAACAAGGATGAAATTATGCTTGATACTGCGAACCCAGTACGCAAAGGCGAAGAGATTGACAGCAATGCGGTCACCGAGTATTTAATGAGCCAAGGTATCGCTTTGCAAGGTCAGCCAGAAGTCACCCAATTTTCAGGGGGCGCATCCAACTGGACATACCGCCTAAAATATGCCAACCGTGATTTGATTTTACGCCGCCCACCCAAAGGTACCAAAGCCAAATCCGCCCATGATATGGTGCGTGAGTACAAAGTTCAAAAAGCGCTACAATCACAATACCCACGCGTCCCCAATATGGTCGCCCTGTGTACCGATGACCGCGTGATTGGTTGCGATTTTTATGTCATGGATCGCATCGAAGGCATTATTCCCCGCGCCAATTTGCCAAAAGCGTTGACGTTAAGCGAACAGCAAGTCAGCGAACTATGCCGACAGGTGGTCGATGCACTGATTGATTTACACAAGGTCGATTACACCCAAAACCCTGATTTGGTGGCACTTGGCAAAGGCGAAGGCTACTGCGAGCGTCAAGTTATGGGCTGGGATAAACGCTATGAGCAAGCCCGCACACCTGATGTGCCTGATTTCGCCGATGTGCGTCAGTGGTTAACAGCCAACACCCCAACAGATGTCAAAACTAGCGTAATTCATAATGACTGGCGTTTTGACAATGTGATTTTAGACCCAAACAATCCAACCAACATCATTGGCGTGCTTGACTGGGAAATGGCAACGATAGGCGACCCCTTGATGGATTTGGGCTGTGCGTTAGCTTACTGGATTCAAGCCGATGACAATGCGGTGATGAAAGCTACGCGCCGTCAGCCGACAAATCTGCCAGGCATGATGACCCGTGCCGAAGTGGTCGAATATTACCTACAAAAAACGGGCCTAAAAGTGGACAACTGGCACTTTTACGAGGTGTTTGGGGTGTTTCGCTTGGCAGCGATTGCGCAGCAGATTTATTACCGCTATTATCATGGGCAGACGGATAATCCGGCGTTCAAAGATTTTGGCGTGATTGTCAATGCCTTATACGAGCGCTGTGTCGAGCTTATCGAAAAAAATAATCATAAATCATAGGGATTTTCATGAAACTCATCAGCCTTGTCCGTCATGGGCAAGCGTCATTTGGCGCAGACAATTATGACCAACTGTCCCCAAAAGGTGTCGCTCAGACCCAGTGGCTTGGTGATAGTTTTCGCCAGTCAGGTCGGCAAGTGCACGCGCTGATGTCAGGCAGCATGGCGCGCCAAAAAGACAGTCTCAAGCATTTTTTAAGCCATTATTATGTCACCCGTGAAGGCATTGAACTGACCGAAATCACTCACCATGTGCAAAACATAGCAAATCCCAGTTTGACCATGCCGCTATTGCTCGGTGAAGATAGCAGTTTTAATGAGTTTAATCATGAGCAAATTCTTTATAAAGCGGGATTGCCATTTGCGGATAAAGCCAGTTTTATGGCGTATTTGTCCAGTCAAACACACCCTGAAATTAGCTTTACTGAGATTTTTACCCAAGCCATGAGCCGTTGGCAAAGCGGTCAATATGACAGCGACTATGATGAAAGTTGGCAACACTTTTTGCAGCGCACTTGGAACAGTTTTGAGCGTTTAATTGCCCAAACTGGCGAGCATGAACATGCGATGGTATTTACCTCAGGTGGCGTGATTGCCAGTATCATGCAGCAAGTGATGAAACTATCGGATGTCCAAGCTTTTGATTTGAACTGGCATATCGCCAATGCCAGTGTGCACCAATTTCGCGTGAGTGACCAAGGTGTTTTTTTACAGACCTTTAATGAGTTTAGCTATTTGTATCAACAAGGCGAGCAGATGGTGACTTGGCGCTAAGGTTTATTTTATCAGCCTATTATTTAAAAATTTAAGGAAGAATTAAGGAAAAACAATGCAAACACTACCGGAATTACTGCAGCAAATTCAAACCACAATGACACCCCCGAACACTGACTTATCGCCTTTTATCGATAACCAAGTGGGCAAGGGCAAAACCATTTTGATTACTGGCGCAAGCTCGGGGCTGGGGGCAGGCATGGCGACCCATTTTGCTCGCATGGGCTATAATTTGGCAATTTGTGCGCGCCGTACCGAACGCCTAGAACAACTCAAAGCCAACCTGTTAGCGGATAATTCGACGATTAAAGTCAGTGTCAAGGCACTCGATGTGACTGATTATGCGCAGGTTTTTAAAGTGTTTCATGAATTTGCCGAAGAGTTTGGCAAGCTTGATCGTATCATCATCAATGCAGGGGTCGGTGAGGGTCGCCGTATTGGCAAGGGTAATTTTGATATTAATCGCAAAACTGCCGAAGTCAATTTTATCTCAGGTCTTGCCCAGTGTGAAGCGGCGATGGAAATTTTTCGCGCCCAAAATAGCGGTCATTTGGTGGTTATTTCAAGTATGTCGGCGTTCCGTGGTCTGCCAAAACACATGTCAGTGTACGCGGCAAGTAAATCAGCGATTGCACAGCTTGCTGAAGGGATTCGCGCCGATATGCTGATATCTGAGTTACCGATTAAAGTGTCAACGATATATCCAGGATATATACGCACTGAGATTAACGAAGGCGCTAAACCGTTACCCTTTGAAGTGAGTGAAGAAATCGGCACCAAAGCATTGGCAATCGCAATTGAAGGCGAGCCTGATGAAGCGTGTGTCCCTGAACAACCGTGGACACTGATGAGTGATTGGATGAAAAACGCCCCACTGACATGGGTCAATGGTTTGGCATAAACTAAAAAGTCGTAAAAAACCCAAATGAGACCTTGCGCTAATTTGGGTTTTTTATTGTCTTAATATAGGGTACTGCCAGCCTGTATATTTGCCTTTGGCGACAGATTTAACATCACCGATTAGGAGTGTGTTATAAAAAATAATGAGTGTGAAGCGCTAACTAGTATGAAGGGCTAAATCGTATCAGTCATCATTAACCCTATCGCCATCCTTGTTTATCTTATGTATTTAACGCCTATAATGATATTTGCAGTAGGCTAAACAAGGGTCGTAATGATAAAATCAGCGACTCTTTGATGATTTTTTATTTATTATTACGATAACTGAGTGGTACAGGCAACCAAACGATGAAAAAACTTGAAAACGCGCTACAAAAAATTGATAAATACGGTCAATTTGTAATGAAAAAACTGGTCAATCGCCGCTCATTGGCTGAGCTACAAGGTATCGGTCAAGGCAAAACCGTATTGATTACCGGTGCTAGTTCAGGGATTGGCGCGATGATGGCACGCCGTTTTGCTTATCTAGGCTATGATTTGGCAATTTGTGCCAGACGAGAAAAGCGATTAAATGCGTTAAAGCAAGACATTGAAAGCAAGTATCCTGTCAAAGTCTCTGTCAAAACTTTGGACGTCACCGATTATAAGCAGATTTTTACGGTATTTGATAGCTTTGTGAGTGACTGCAAAACCCGAGGGAAAACCATTGATAAAATTATCGTCAATGCAGGGGTGGGCGATAGCCGCGTCATTGGTCATGGACGCTTTGAGACCAATCGCCATACCGCGGAAGTCAATTTTATCGCAGCGATTGCCCAGTGTGAGGCGGCGATGAAGATTTTTCGCCAGCAAAACAGCGGTCAGTTGGTGGTCATCTCAAGTATGTCAGCGGTTCGTGGTTTGCCCCGTCATCTTACCACTTATGCCGCTGCCAAAGCGGGACTGGCAAATTTAGCCGAAGGCATTCGCGCTGATATGATGCAGGAAAAACGTCCGATTACTGTCACCACCATTTACCCCGGTTATATCCGTACTGAGCTCAATATCGGTGCCAAATATTTGCCGTTTGAAAGTACAGAAGAAGAGGGCGTCGAAGCGATTGTCGAAGCGATTGAAGCCAAAGTAAATGAAGCCTTTGTCCCAGCATGGCCTTGGCTGCCGATTGGGATTGGTATGAAAATATTGCCGCTCAGGGTGATGACCAAATTTTTATAAGCCCATTTTTAAAAAATTTTAAAGTCTCAGCATAATCAACAACGCCTTATTAAAAACGCATTGGCAGCTGATGGCTTGTCAAAGCGTTTTTGATATCGATACCAGTCAACGTGCTGCCTAGTTGACTGGCTATTTTACCAAGGGCATAAGTGCACCATAGCCCGCCGCTTGCATGTCTGCCAAAGCGATAAATTGTAGCGCATCGCCATTGATACAGTAGCGTAATCCGCCTTTATCCTTGGGACCATCATCAAACACATGCCCCAAATGTGAGTTGGCGACCCGTGAGCGCACTTCCGTTCGTGTCATGTTAAAACTGCTATCGGTTGAGGTGGTAATGACGTTTGCGCTAATGGGTTTGGTAAAACTCGGCCAGCCACACCCCGAATCATATTTATCGGTGGATAAAAACAACGGCTCGCCACTGACGATATCCACATATAAACCTTTAGCAAACAAATGGTCGTATTGATGGCTAAAGGCGCGCTCTGTAGCTGCTTTTTGGGTGACATCATACTGCGCTTGGGTCAACCGACTTTTTACATTTTTATCGTAGTTTTGATAGCGGGTAGGATTGAGCGCCTCGGTGACTGTCGTGGCAGGCGCTAAGGCTTTGATAACGGGAATTTTTTGATTGGCAAGGCTAATATCAATATGGCAGTAGCCATTGGGATTTTTGCTCAGATAATCTTGGTGATAATTTTCTGCGTCATAAAAATTCGCCAAGGGTTTATTTTCTACCACAATTTTTTGCGGATATTTTTTTGCCAAATCGGCAAGGGTTTTATCAATGATTGGCTTATCATTGGCATCGGTATAATAAATGCCGGTGCGGTATTGCGCCCCGCGGTCATTGCCTTGTTTGTTGAGACTGGTCGGGTCAATCACTCGCACGTAGTACGCCAAGAGGGTCTCAAGATTGGTTTTATCGATATCATAAATAACTTTGACGGTTTCTGCGTGCCCTGAGCCTGCTATCACCTGCTCGTAGCTCGGGTTCGCGCTATTGCCATTGGCATAACCCGATATCACATCGACCACGCCATCCACGCGCTCCATATAGGCCTCTAGTCCCCAAAAACAGCCACCCGCTAGATAGATAGTATGCGTGCGAATCGGGGTTTTACCATCTGCTTGATAATACACACCGTTATGGTTAATCGGTGCTAAAGCTTTGATGCTAGCGGCTTGCTTGCTAGTTTGGTTATTAGCCTGCTCATCAGCTTGGTCAGACTGGCTAGGCGGATTTTTTGCTTGATTCATGGCTTTGAGTTCTGCAAAGTCGTTGCTAGCATTGTCTGATAAGGCTTGTATTTGTGCTGGGGTAAGATTGCCTTTGACCAGTTTTAATAAATTGCCTTGTTTATCTAAAATCGCAAAACTGGGATAGACTTGCACGCCAAATTGTTTAATCAGCTTGCCATAGTTATCCATAAGCACCGGTAGGTTAGCATAGTCTTTAGTAAGCACTGTGTACCAAGTTTGAAAATCTTGCGGGGATTTTTCACTCAAATGACCTGGACTGACCACGCTGACGACATTCATATTGGGATACTGCCGTGCCCATGCGTCGCTTTCTTGGAGCGTTGCCAAACACAGCGGGCACCAGCTTGCCCAAAATTTCACCACAGTTGGCTTGTTGGGATCGATCACATGACGACCCATTTTACCTAATTTTGGGTTAATTTGGCTCAAACCTTGTAAGGTCGCTAACGTATCAGTCGGCAATAAATCCGCTTTGCTAGTAGCACGCGCAGAGCCAGCGTTTTCTTTGGCATTCATTTTTTGACAGCCAAGCAACAGCAGGCTGCTGATTAATAGGGTAACGGTTAAATTCTTAGCACTTTGAGGAAAATTGACCATGGTACATTTCTCATCTATTTATAAAGCGTCAAAGATAGCGGTGAGTTGGCACTCAAATAAATTTTTGATTACAAACATAAAGTGAGCCTTTATCTGATTGTAACTGAATCAGCAAATAAGCACACTTTAAAGTTTTAAAAATTAACATTAAAAAAATTATGCCATCATCCATAGGGTTTAAGGAGAAAACTTTTGGTGCATTTGTAGTTATCCTAGTATTGACTAGCCATTGATTTACTTTTGACACGTTAATTCGCTCAAAGTTCGCTCAAAGTGCGGCTGCTTCATGCTAAAATCTTGTTTTATGGTTCGTCAAAAGTTTGCCCATGCATCAAGCCATCAAGAACGTCGCAAAAGCCCCCATGATTGCTCGCTATACCTGGTTAGCTATTATGGTCGCCGCCATGATTTGTGCCGACCAATGGGGCGTTGCCAAACAGCAAATCAATCATCTGCTCACGATTACCATTATTTATGGGATAAGCGTTGAACTGACTAAACGCTTAATGGTTATTCGACAATTTAATCCCCAACACTCTTGGGTCACAATGGCGGGGTTTATCGGGGATTTACTGGCGTGGTCAGCCTTTATTTATTATTCAGGTGGGGCCGCCAATCCGTTGATTACCTTATTTTTAACGGTGATTGCTGTGGCGTCTATGGTGATGCGCACCGTGCACATCATCGGCTTGTCGGTGCTGTCAGTTGGGCTGTACACGCTGTTATGGTATTGTTATGTGCCGCTGACCCTTAGCCACCATGATCATGCGGTGGGTCAAAAACTCCATTTACTGGGTATGTTTGGGGTGTTTATTTTTGCGGCAATCATGTTAACCGCCTTAACGGTTTATTTTAAACAAGCGATGAGCCGCAGTTATCAGGCGCTTGAGAAAGCGCAGCAAGCTATTCACCAACAACGTCGGTTGCTTGCCATCAGTAGTCTTGCGGCCAATATCGCCCATGAGATGAGCACGCCGATTGCGTCGATGCAATTACTGAGCGATGACATTGCCCAGCAATTAGAGGAAGACGATGAATTGTTGGATGATATTAAACTGTTACAGTCACAAATCGACGTCTGCCGCCAATCGCTGCACAAGCTCAAATCCCACATCCAATCCAATGCGCTGCCGCCAGCGCAATCTGAGCCATTGGCATGGGTCACGTCATCAAATTTACCAACGCTACTGCCCAAAGTCGTCAATGATTGGCAATTTATCAACCCTCATGTTGAAGTAGCACTCAATGTACCACCACAACCGATCGCTGTGCCCTTGAGTGAAGAACAGCTGTATTCTATTGTGATGAATATGCTCAATAATGCCATGCAGGCACAAGCCACAAAGCTTGCTATTAGCCTACAGCTTGCTCAAAACGTAATGATTATTATTGAAGACAACGGACAGGGTATCGACAGTAGCATGGTACAGCGTATCCAACACCAAACCGCCATCGAATCTGATCATGGCTTAGGACTTGGCTTGACGATTGCCAAAACGGTTATAGAATATGTTGGCGGACACCTTGAGCTGACCAATAAGCAAAATTCACCCGTGAAAAAAAGGTTAGATGATTCAGGTACGTGCGTAAAGATAACTTTACCAGTAATCGATGCGCTCGCCAGTTTATTGTAGGAGAATAGGTTGCAACATTCACCCCTGTTAACAGAGACATGGCTTATCATTGATGATGATGAGGTGTTTTGCCGTATTTTAAAAAAGTCATTGGAAAAACAGGGCAATCAGGTATTAACGGCCAGCAATGCCGATAGCGCGCTACAACTGGCAAAGAAGCAATTACCCAAGTTTATTGTATTGGATCTCAACATCGGTGATGACAATGGTATTCATCTGATTGAGCCTTTGCTCGCTATTACCCCCACCGCCAAAATTTTAATGCTTACTGGCTATGCCAGCATTGCGACCGCCGTCAGTGCAGTCAAAATGGGCGCGTATCATTATTTGCCTAAGCCGTGTAGCCTCGATGACATCTATAAAGTATTGGACATCGTAGTAGCCCCTACAAAGTCAATCGGTAGTGCCACAGATGAACGTTTGTCACTTGAACATCACGAATGGGAATACATTCACCAAGTATTAGATGAATGCCAAGGCAATATCAGTGAGGCCGCGAGAGTACTAAAAATGCACCGGCGCACACTACAGCGCAAACTACAAAAAAAACGTAAAGTGGATGCGCAATAACCTTTTTTAACCGCACACAGCAGCCCACAAATTATCGGCCGAGTCAGTCAAAGAGTTGGGTGAGCACAAAACACAAAAAAAGCGCTTATAATAAATAAGCGCTTTTTTGATAGCTATTTTCTGATATCTAGGCAAATGGCTAATTACTCAATGACGCGTTATTCACGCAGTCACGATATCAGACCATTTACGATAGTAGGCTTAGCTAACCTTAGATAGCAACGATATTGCTAGCTTGATCGCCTTTTTGACCTTGGGTCACAACGAAAGATACGCGTTGACCTTCGCTCAATGTTTTGAAACCTGAGCTTGCGATTTGGCTATAATGTGCGAAAACGTCTTTGCCGCCATTGTCTTGTTCGATAAAGCCAAAGCCTTTTGATTCGTTAAACCATTTTACGGTGCCGTTTACAGTATTTGACATAGGATTGTCCTTGATTAGATAGATTTTAAAAGTGGTCATCTGACCCTAAAGCTGGAACTAAGCCACAACACGATTCTATTCGGTATGAAAGAATTGCGGCAGTTTTGATACACGATTGACTTAAAATCTAGGACACAAGCGTAATGGAAACGAACTTAGAATAGACTTAATGTAATGCGATTGAAACTTCTGACTGCTTTCTAGCTGTTGTCCAGTATATAGTAATACCGGCAGATAGCAAGGAATATCACAATAGTTTTGTAAGTGAACTGTGTTAAAGCCAACTTTTTACCTTTATTTCATTCAAAGGCTGGTTTTCATTTAAGCCGAAGGCTGATTCTCTAGACCCCTTAAAAAATGGGCAAACCCTTCCTCAGCGCGGGCGTCAAGGCGACTGCTAGTCACCACACGTACCAAATTACTCCAAATAATGGGTAAATTGGCTTGCTCAAATTTTTTGACCAAACGTACATCTTCATGGCAAGTTAGTTCATCAAAACCACCCACCGCCAGATAATCTTGACTGGCAAAGCTCAAATTTGCCCCGTGGATATGGCGATGATTCATACAATCTTGATAATGGGCGAGGTATTGCTGTTTGGTGCTCTCTGACAATGCATCCCAACAATCGATGCTCACTACGCCACATATCATGGCTGTGGGCGTAGTTGTAGGCTCAGCTTTTAGATGTTTGATTTGTGCAACTAACCAATCAGCTTCCACCATACTATCAGCATCGGTGCAAGCAATCCAATCCGCCCCTTGCTCAATTAAGTAGCGCACGCCCAAATCCCTGACTTTACCCACACAGCGAAACTCACAGCGCAGCCAATCTACGTGGGCGTTTTGTACGTTTGATAAGGTATCATCATCACAGCTATCTAGCACGACCACCGTTTGTACCACTATGTCGCTTGATAGCTGTGCAATCGCCTGTTTAATCGCATCCAAACACGCGCTGATGCTATCGGCTTCATTATGGGCAGGGATGACTATGCCGATTTTTTTGGGTCGCCGCTGTGTGACTGGAGTATTTGCCATGATGCTTTTCTCAGTTATTCCACTAGATTTTCTTGCTTGGCAAGGCTTTGGTGATTGGCTTGCCAAATGGTCAACAAAAAATCTTGGTCAATCACATGACTTTGCTGAGGGTAGTGCAGCTGTTGTTGCAAACTGTCGTGGACTGTTTCGCCTGTCAGTTGAAACCCGTCAATCGGATAGCGCCAATGACAGGCTAAAATCACGCCATTGTCGGTCAATGCGGTGTTGAGCCAAGCGATGACTTCGGTCAGGGCGTCAGGCGCCAAGTAATATAAAATCTCACTGACTACAATCAAATCAAATCGCTCACTGGGCAAATCCTGCGGTATCAAGCCTTGCATAATTTGCACATGCGCCTTTTTTTGCAGACGCTCACTGGCAAGTTTGACTGCCTCAAGTTGCCCATCCACACACCGCAAATAATTGCAGCGCTGGGCTAACTGCTCACTAAATACCCCATTGCTACAGCCAAGTTCAATCGCCTTGGCAAAATGCGGATAGGGCAACAATGACAAGCAAATCGCGCGTTTTCGCACTTCATACCAGCGTTTTTCATATTGCCAAGGGTCGCTACTATCGGCATAAATTTGGGCAAAATACGCTGACACATCAGTCATGAAGATATACCTCAAACGGTTGGCTAAGCCTAGTTAACGTGGTATCTGACAAAATAGGCGCTGTTCCCGTTGTTGGGTCAGCATAGATTTGACTGCTAAAACAGCGCATGGCATAACTTTTTCGCTGCGCCTGCAATTCGCTTAAATCAAATCGCCATGCCTTGTGCCAGGGAATACGGCTATCGCCGGGCTTTGCCCAATGCCATGCCCAAATCAGCACTTGATAGCAGGTCAAATTTAGGCGGCTTTTAAATGTATTGGCAAAACGCTGCACCACTTGCCCAGTGCCTTCATGGTCGGGATGACCATCGTACGCAAATGGGGTGATTAAAATATCAGCGGGCTGAATCAGCGATGTTAACTTATCAAAAAAATCCGCTTGCCGCCCAAAAACTTCGCCATCAGGAAAATTCAAAGTAGTCATCGACACATTGGGCAAATCCAAACTGCTACCCAGCGTTTCAAGCGCAAGCTGGCTTTCAAGTGCTCGGATTTTTGCCAGTTTGTCAGTCGGATACAGCGGTGAATTAGGGTGGCTTTTTTCGCCCTGGGTAACACTAACAATCAATACCTGGTTACCTTGAGCCACCAACGCTTGCAGCAGCCCACCACAGCCTAAAATCTCATCATCTGGGTGCGGCGCAAAAATACACACGCGCCGATGGGTAGGGAAATGGGTCGATATATCGAGTCTGGTGAGACTATCTAACCCTTGCCAGGCTTGCCAGTCTTGTGCAGAGGTGCCGTCGCCTGCAATCAAACGGTCACCCACAATCGGATGCAGTAGGGCGAGCTTAGAATCTACAGTTGCCATAATCCCCCTTGTGAATCGCCTAGCTGTTCGGCAGTCAATTTGCCAATCGCTTCACTGTCAAATGCGCCATGGGTTTGACGGATAAATACCGATAAATCTGCCGCTAGCCGTGCAAAATGGGCGTTTTTACAATAAGGCGTTGCGCCCAAGGCTTTACCAACTTTTTCAAGCACTAGCATGGCGGTAGTCTCCACTTGCGCTCTTAAGATACGGATGGCGAGTGCATGACTTTGGCTCGGCTCACTATCGATTAATTGCGCAACTTGATAAAAGTACGATTGGGTGACACTGAGTGCTTGCGATACTTCGCCAAGATAAAGTGCTTTAAAGGCTTGGGGTTTTTGCTGAAAACTCTCCAATAAAAACTGTGCCAACTGCGCTACCGCGCCATACCAACAAGCCGCTACCCCTGCCGCACCCTGCCAAAATCCTGGGCGGTCAAGATAAGGGCTGCTACCTTTGGCAATCGCATTTGACATGACTTGGGTGGCGTTAGCGCCTTTTAGATGGAGCGTGGCTGTCGCCGTGTAGGGCATACCTACCGCATACCAACCGCTGTCATCAATGGTGATTTGCGGTTGCTTCATGGTTAACATCAGCAATTGGGCGTTATTATGGGCATCTCGGAAACTAACCAAGCCATGATCGACAAAGGTCGCACCCGAACACCACAGTTTTTGTCCCGTACATGTTTTGCCATCAAAACGCAGTGGCTCATCACCGCCTTCTGCTGCCCATACTGCCCATAGGCCATCAGCGATATCGTCCACGCCCAATTCTGCCAGAATCGCCAATGCATCAAGATGCGACTCAAAAAATTTGACCAAGTTCAAATCACAAGCCGCAACCTGTGCCAATACTTGCCAGCGCTGTAAAGTATGACCGTCAGCAGGCAAGGCAATTTGGGCGGACAAAAGCACCAACTGTGACAAAGTTTGCTTTAATTGTGTCACATAAGCGGCATCGCTTAGTTTAGGTGATTTATCAACCGTTCTGCGAAAGTCTTGCAAAATAGCGGTGATTAATTTACTCAAGTCCGATTGATGATAGTCGGTAGGTAAAGCATGATCCAACACTGGTGTCATTGTGAGTTTCTCATTGGCTGTTTTATGGTCTATTTTGTTGTCTCTGTGATTGGGTTATGGAGTTTTATCCCTGTGGGTTAAATCTGCCAAAAAATGCGCTCGCCACGTGTCAATATCGGTCTCATAAATGCCCCGTAGTAGCGATTGGTGACGTTTTTCCCGTTGTTGTTTGGTCATGGTTAATGCTTGGTATAAGCCTTCTATCATACTGTCGTTGCTATTCGGGTCGACCAATATAGCTTGCTGTAGTTGGTGCGCTGCCCCCGCATTTTTAGACAAAATCAAAATCCCTGCGTTTTGTTCATCCTGTGCGGCAATGTATTCTTTTGCCACCAAATTCATGCCGTCTTTTAGCGAATTAACCCAACAAATTTGGCATTGCCTAAATAACGGCATTAAATTGTCATGACTGACAGGGTCTTCTTGATAGATAATCGGTTGCCAACTGGCAGTAGCAAATTGGCTATTAATTTGCTCAACTAGGGTATGCACTTGTTGTCGTAACTGTTGATAGGTTTGAATATCGAGACGGGATGGGCAAGCAATTTGATACAGCTGAATCCGTTCAAGATATTGTGGATAACGCTGCAAAAAGGCGGCAAAAGCTTGTAAGCGTTCAGGAATGCCTTTGGTGTAATCCAGACGTTCCACCGCTACAATCGTGGTGATAGTTGAAGTGAGATTTTTTAACACAGCTGGGTCTGACAGCGGTTGACTGGCAAGCTTATGAATATAGAGAGGATTGATACCAATGGGATAGGCTTGTATTAAGGTGGTATGATCGCCATGGCTAATGAGTGTACGCCCATTTGTTTGCGTAATCTGGATGGCGTGGGGGAGTAGCTGCTCAATCACCGCGGCACAATTTTGAGCGTCTGGTTGAGTTTGTAATCCGACGACGTCATAATCAAGTAACTGATTGATTAACGTTTGACCATAGGTCAAAAAATCCCACACCCATAACTGGGGAAATGGAATATGTAAAAAAAAGCCAATGCGCTGTTTCATGCCTAAGTCACGGCAATGCCTTGCTACCGCAAAAAAATGATAATCTTGTATCCAAATCATATCGTCAGGCTGCGCTATTTGCTGTAGTTGTTTGGCAAACATACGACTGACAGCTTGATAAACGCTAAAATCTTCACTACTTGATACAATCAAATCCGTGCGGTCATGCATCCCCGCCCAAAGTCGATTATTGGCGTAACCACAATAATACTTTTCATATTGCATGGGTGAAAAAGCCGTCGTGACATAGGTGACTTTATCATGCTGCTCAGTCGCAAATTGATTGACGGTATCGGGCATATCGCTGATATTTGTCACTACTTGACCGTTCCAACCGACCCAAATACCGCCATCTTTGGCAAGGGCTTCTTGAAGCGCTACTGCCAACCCCCCTGCCACAGCTTTAGGTGACTGTTTATTAGGTAAATTAACCCGATTCGATAATACAATCAACTTTGACATAGGGTCAATAATCCTTGAAGTAACGCGGTAACCGCTGAGACATCGCTCACATAATAATGGGCATGGGTAGGTTCATAACCGACTTTGACACCAATTCCTTTGATATCACTACCTTTCTTATTGGGTGTATTACCATAACTTTGTACAGCAATAAATCCTGCTTCATCGGTCACATCATCGCCGATAAATATCGGATGGCAATGAGGATGATAGTGTTTTAAAACATGGTTAATGGCACTGCCTTTATCGACCCCTTGCGGCAATAGCTCATACACACATTTGCCTGCTTTAAGTTGCCAATCATTAAAATCTTGCCCAATAGCTTGCATGATAGTTAAAGCGTTATCGGCAAGTTCGGGATGCTCACGAAAATGCAGTGCCACACCAAAAGGTTTTTGCTCAATGCGCCAGTGTGGATGATCACCAGTGGCGTTAATGACGCTTTGATTAATTTGTTGTAGCTGCGCTAAATCGATGTCCACCAAAGAATAGCTATCGATTAGCGTATCGCATTGCAAACCATGACTACCAATCACCGGCAGTTTTAACGGCGCTGTCAAACGCCTAGCGTCGGCAACTGAACGCCCCGTTACTAGCCAAATGGGTATATGATTTTGTAACTGCGCTAAAATTGCTAAATTATCATTGCTGATAAAACTTTGCTGGGGATCGGGGTGAAATTCACTCAGTGTCCCATCAATATCTAACAGTAGCAACAAACCAGAAACCCCTTGCACAACTTTGGCTAAATTATTAGCTAAAAGTTGTGAGGGGCTAGTGACTGAATGATTAATCAGGGTATGAAGGTGACTCACACTCATCTTATATTTTTATCATTCCAAATCTATCCATGACAAGGTAAAATTACGGTGTCAAAATCACTTTTCGACACTCTTCTTCACGTTTATCAAAGATTTCATAACCTTTTGCCGCATCCGATAGATTCATACGATGGGTAATAATCGCTTCAGGCGATAAATCCCCATTTTCAATATGCTCAAGCAGTTGTGGCAAGTATTTATGTACATGAGTTTGACCCATTTTAAAGGTTAACCCTTTGTCAAACGCATCACCCATCAAGAAACCATGAATCGGACCTGCATACACCCCAGGAATACTGACTGTACCACCACGGCGTACCGCTGCTATACACTGGCGTAATGCCGCGCCACTTGAGCCTTCAAGCTTAAGCGTCGTTAATACCGTTTCAACCACGCTGCCTTTTGATTCAAAACCAACGGCATCAATCACCGCATCGACACCACGATGCCCCGCAGTTTGCTCAATAATTGCTTCTGCGGCATCAACTTTGTCAAAATTGACAGGAATTGCGCCATACGTATCTTGTGCGTATTGCAGACGATAGTCATTGTGGTCAACGATGAATATTTGTGCCGCGCCTAACATTTTGGCACAGGCGGCTGATAGCAAGCCCACAGGTCCTGCACCATAGATAGCCAAAGTCGAACCTTTGGTGACATTGGCATTCGTCACTGCTTGCCAAGCAGTCGGTAAAATATCCGATAAGAACAACACTTTCTCATCAGGCAATGAACCTGGGACTTTAAAAGGACCAAAATTGGCTTTTGGGACGCGCACATATTCTGCTTGTCCACCAGGCACACCGCCGTATAAATGACTAAAACCGAACAACGCCGAAGGTGGCGGAATAAGCTTTTTGTTCATCGCCGCGCCTGGACCCTCGTTGGTGGTCTCACAGGCTGCCATCAAATCATTTTGACAAAAAAAGCAGCTACCACAGGCAATTACAAAAGGTATCACCACGCGATCGCCTTTTTTTACCGCCGTGACGTCAGCGCCCACTTCTTCGACCACCCCCATAAATTCATGACCAAAAATATCGCCTTCTTCGGTCGCAGGGATTTTGCCACGGTATAAATGTAAGTCCGAGCCACAAATGGCGGTAGCGGTAACTTTTAAGATAATATCATCTTTGGCTTGTAACTGTGGGTCGGGAACATTGTCGACTCGAACATCTTTGGCACCGTGGTAGGTTAATGCACGCATGGGTATTACTCCTGGTTATTGTTTTGCTGTTATTGTTTTTTGACTGTTATTTCACCAAATAAAGCAGCGCCACTGAACTAATATGTTATGGAGCGTTATCATTTGATGTTGTGCAGAGTAACATGCGCCATGCATGGTTGTTGTCTATTCATGTAGTAGATAGGTTAATGTAATGTAAGTAATCTTAAAATAAACCATTGAAAATATTATATAATTTTAATAATTGTCCATAAAATTTTAGTATCAATTTTTAGCTATGGCTTAAACTTTGGTTCGCGTAATTTTTTTAAAAAATAACGGTCAAGGCGGCTAATAAAAATCAAGCCGCTAATTCGCTATTAGGTATTAAAAGGAAACGCATATCAGCCAACAACAAAAACTCAGTCAGTAAAACTGATTAGGTGTATCCCTTTGGAAGTTATGCATTAAGCCAAAATTTGTTGGTTTATGACTTTATCTACATTTTTATTGTCAATTTTTAATAGGTAACACGATGAATTTTGCAAGCTATTGACCCAAGTGATAATTGAAAACACAGCCATCATCAATCATCAAAAAAAACATTGACAATCAAAAAATTTTAAAGGTGGATATTGAAACGATTTATCAAAACACCATATCAATTTTAGTTCAAAGCTAATTAGTTTAAAGCTAAAAGGAAAAATAATAATGCAATTTGATAGATTTACTAATGCCTTACAAAACGCGGTTCAGCAGGCACAAACGCTTGCTGTCACTCGTGATCATACCGCGATTGAGCCGATTCATTTATTGTCAGTGCTACTCAATGAACCGAGTAATGCCAATGTGTATGAACAGGCAGGCGCAAACTTGAATCAGTTAAAAACAGACGTGCAACAATCGCTCAACAACCAAGCGGTGATTGGTACACCCACAGGTGATGTCAATCTCAGCCCAAATACGGCTAAGATTTTAAATCTAGCAGAGCGCCACGCGCAAAAAGCGGGCGATCAGTTCTTATCTACTGACTGGGTGCTGGTTGCCCTAGCAGAGACGGGCGACACCGCAAAACTGCTCACAAAAGCAGGGGTCAATGAGCCAAAACTAAGACAAGTCATTAATTTTATTCGTGGGGGTGATAAAGTGGATACACAAAATAGCGAAGACCAACGTGATGCCTTAAACAAATATACCATCGATTTAACCGCACGTGCTGAATCGGGCAAACTTGACCCCGTGATTGGGCGTGATGACGAAATCCGCCGTACCATTCAAGTATTATCACGCCGTACCAAAAACAACCCGGTGCTCATTGGTGAGCCGGGTGTAGGTAAAACGGCCATTGTTGAAGGATTGGCACAAAAAATCGTCAATGGTGACGTGCCAGAAGGCTTGCGCAATAAACGCGTATTATCGCTTGATTTGGGCGCACTGATTGCAGGGGCAAAATTCCGTGGTGAGTTTGAAGAACGCCTAAAAGCGGTACTTAACGACCTAGCAAAAAGTGAAGGGCAAGTCATTTTATTCATTGATGAAATTCATACTATGGTAGGTGCGGGTAAAGCCGATGGCGCGATGGATGCGGGTAATATGCTCAAACCTGCGTTAGCGCGTGGCGAGCTGCACTGCGTGGGCGCGACCACCCTTGATGAGTACCGCCAATATATCGAAAAAGATGCCGCCCTTGAGCGTCGTTTTCAAAAAGTATTGGTTGATGAGCCTACCGTGGAAGATACCATTGCCATTTTGCGCGGTTTAAAAGAGCGTTATGAACTGCATCATGGGGTCGATATCCAAGACAGTGCGATTATTGCCGCGGCGCGGATGAGTAACCGTTATATCACTGACCGTATGCTACCTGACAAAGCTATTGACTTGGTGGATGAAGCGGCTAGCCGTCTAAAAATGGAACTTGATAGTAAACCAGAAGCCTTGGGAAAATTAGACAGCCGTTTGATTCAGCTCAAAATGCAACGTGAAACGTTAAAGCATGAAGATGACGAGGGCGCAAAATCCCAGCTAAAATTGCTCGACACCCAAATCAGCGAGCTTGAAAAAGAATACGCAGATTTAAATGAAATTTGGCAAGCAGAAAAAGCCCTCGTTAAAGGTAGCCAACAGCTCAAAGATGAGCTTGATAAAGCGCGTATCGCCTATGAAAAAGCCCAGCGTGAAGGTGACTACGAGACCATGTCAAAACTGCAATACGAAACCATTCCACAACTGGAAAAACGTATTAAAGATTCTGACTTGGCTGAGCAAAAAGAGCAAGCAGGGGAAGCGCCAAGCGTCAAACTGCTACGTAACAAAGTCACCGAAAACGAAATCGCTGAAGTCGTTGCTGCTGCAACAGGCATCCCTGTTACCAAAATGATGCAAGGCGAACGTGAAAAAATGCTGCACATGGAAGAAAAATTGCATGAGCGCGTAGTCGGTCAAGATGAAGCGGTACAAGCAGTCGCCAATGCGGTGCGCCGTAGTCGTGCAGGGCTGTCTGACCCCAATCGTCCTAGCGGTTCGTTCTTGTTCCTAGGTCCGACAGGGGTGGGTAAAACTGAATTGACCAAATCATTGGCAAGTTTCTTGTTTGATGATGAAAATGCCATGATTCGTATTGATATGTCTGAATTTATGGAAAAACACAGTGTCAGCCGTCTTGTCGGTGCACCCCCAGGTTACGTGGGTTATGAAGAAGGTGGGGTATTGACCGAAGCGGTACGCCGCCGACCCTACAGTGTGGTATTGTTTGATGAAGTAGAAAAAGCGCATCCTGATGTGTTTAATATCTTACTGCAAGTGCTAGACGATGGTCGCTTGACCGACAGTCAAGGTCGCGTTGTGGACTTTAAAAACACCGTCATTATCATGACTTCAAACCTTGGTTCGCATAAAATCCAAGAAATGGCAGGCGATAGCTACGAAGAAATCAAAGCGGCAGTGATGAATTCAGTCAATCAGCATTTCCGCCCAGAGTTTGTCAACCGTATTGATGAAATCGTGGTGTTCCATCCATTAGGGCAAGAGCAAATGGCGGGTATTGCAGATATTCAACTGTCACGCTTACGTAAACGTCTTCAAGAGCGTGACATGAATATTGTATTGTCAGATGAAGCCATGACTCAATTGGTCGCTGTGGGTTATGACCCTGTGTATGGTGCAAGACCGCTAAAACGCGCCATCCAGCAAGAAATCGAAAATCCGCTATCAGTCAAATTGTTATCGGGTGAGTTTGTGGCGGGTGATACCATCAAAGTGGATGTCGATGCCCAAGATAAATTGACCTTTGATAAATTGCGTATGAGTTAATTTTCTCACCAAAAAAAACGGCTCTCACTCGAAAGCCGTTTTTTTTCGCCTATGTGTAGCAAATTACAGTATAATTCTGCCTAAATTTGAAATTTGAGGAAACAAAATGTCGATCAAATCCGACCGCTGGATACGCCAAATGGCACAAGAGCATGGCATGATTGAGCCATTTGAAGCAGGTCAAGTACGTGTGGGCGAACAAGGACAAAAATTGGTCAGCTACGGCACCTCAAGTTATGGTTATGATGTCCGCTGCGCGCGCGAATTTAAAGTATTTACCAATGTCCATTCTGCCATCGTTGACCCAAAAAACTTTGATGAGCGTAGCTTTATTGATATCGTGGGCGATGAGTGTATCATCCCGCCCAACTCATTTGCCTTGGCTCGTACTGTCGAGTATTTTCGTATTCCCCGCGATGTATTGACCATTTGTTTGGGAAAATCTACCTATGCGCGCTGCGGTATTATTGTCAATGTCACACCGCTTGAGCCAGAATGGGAAGGGCATGTGACGCTTGAATTTAGTAATACCACCAACTTGCCCGCGCGTATCTATGCCGGCGAGGGTGTGGCGCAAATGCTATTTTTCCAAAGTGATGCGGATGATGTGTGCGAAACTTCCTACAAAGACCGTGGTGGTAAGTACCAAGGTCAAATGGGCGTGACCTTACCCAAAGCGTAAATGGCAAACGATAAGCAGTAAGCAGTTACATAGACCCACTTCGGTGGGTTTTATATTTTATGGCGTTAATTTGTTAAACGCTCAAATTTTACACGAGCTTACAACTGCTTTAAGCTTTCTATTTTTGAATATGTCATACTAACGATGCGCTAACGCTATCGTTTTAACATAATAATACCGCACATAAGAAGGATAACACCATGATTGAACTAAGTAATAACTATGTCGCGCTAAATTTGGCAAAATTCATCTATGAAGAAGAAGCCAAACTCACGCCAAATAAACACCAAGAAGAAAGTGATATCAAAGAATATATTTTTGAATTATATGAAGAGTGTGTTGCTGTCGTTGAAGAAAACGACTCAGCGGATTTTGAATATGAAGACTTCGATTTTGATGAAGATGAATCGTTGGCAGATGACGATGACGATATGCTTCGCTAACATGTTAATTCATAAAAAAATCGGCTCAAGTGGCCGATTTTTTTATGTTTAAGTAGGGATTAAGCAATGGTTGCCGCAAAATAATCGCGGTCGAATGCTGTGATGGGTTGGCTTGTTGCTTTTACCATCGCAATATGCGCATCTAAGCGTGGCAACATACGACCGACATAGTAATCTGCTAATTTTGCTTTGTTGGCATAGAAGTCGCCTTCTTTGCCATTTGCTGCTTCAACCATCAAGCCAAACATATAAGCAAAGCTGACATAACCAAAGGCTTGTAAGTAATCAACCGCACAGCCATTGATTTCGTCTTTGTTGACCGCTGCCGCTGCCACAACCGCTTTGGTTAAGTCTTCAAGTTTATCCGCTGATGTTAAAATTGCTTGTTTGATGGCATGGTCTGCGTTCATGTTATTGGCAAAATCACGCATTTCTTGCACATACGTTGTCACAAACGCACCGCCGTTTTTCACCACTTTACGACCTAATAAGTCAAGTGATTGGATACCATTGGTCCCTTCATAAATTTGCGAGATACGGGTGTCACGTACGATTTGTTCCATACCCCATTCACGGATATAGCCATGACCACCAAAGCATTGCTGTGCATCAATTGACGCTTCAAGACCACGGTCGGTTAAGAATGCTTTAGCAACTGGCGTTAATAAGGCAACACGGTCATCAGCAGCTTTTCTTGCAGCAGCATCATCGGTATATTTGTTGGTATCAAGTTCTTTGGCGACATACATCGCAAAGCAGCGTGAGGCCTCACTGATGGTTTTAGCATTTAACAGCATACGGCGAACGTCGGCATGAAATACGATTGGGTCAGCGGCTTTGTTTGGTTCTTGGATGCCGCTATCGGCGCGACCTTGGATACGGTCAAGGGTATAAGCTGTGGCGTTTTGATACGCTAACTCAGCGCCACCAATACCTTGTAACCCCATTGTCAAACGCTCATAGTTCATCATGATAAACATGGACGCAAGACCGGTATTTTCTGCGCCTACCATAAAACCTTTGGCACCATCAAAGTTCATGACGCAAGTCGCTGACGCCTTGATACCCATTTTGTGCTCGATAGAGCCACAGCTTACCGCGTTACGCTCGCCCAATGAGCCATCCGCATTCACATGGAATTTGGGTACGATAAACAATGAAATCCCTTTTGAGCCTGCTGGGGCATCTGGGGTTTTTGCCAATACCAAATGGATGATGTTGTCCGCTAAGTCATGTTCACCTGCGGTGATAAAGATTTTGGTACCTGTGATACTGTAGCTACCGTCTTCGTTTGGCACGGCTTTAGTTTTGATGATACCCAAATCCGTACCTGCGTGCGGTTCGGTCAAACACATCGTACCTGTCCATTCACCTGAGTAGATTTTTTCTAGGTAGGTTTGTTTTTGTTCTTCAGAGCCTGCGTTGTAGATACACATGCACGCACCACCCGATAGGTTTGGATAGAGCGCAAATGATTGGTTGGCGGTAAATACCATCTCTTCAGCGAGCATAGTCACCATTTTTGGCATGCCTTGACCGCCATGATTTGGATCGCCGCCCAAACCAATCCAGCCGCCTTGTGCATATTCGTCAAATGCTGCTTTAAAACCAGTTGGGGTTTTTACTTTGCCTTCACCTAGATATTGTGCTGCTTCTTCATCGCCTGAGCGGTTGATGGGCAGTAACGTATTTTTAGCAAATTTTGACATTTCTTCTAAAATCATATTGACCGTATCACTGTCAACATGGGCTAACTGTTCATTTTTTTGCCAAAAATCGGCTGCATTGAATACATCATTTAAAATGAATTTCATGTCTTGAATTGGCGCATTATAAATAGGCATATTATTTCCTTTTATGGGTTAGCTCGTAATTCGAAATGAGACAAATCCTTAAATAGCTTTTGCTACCTAAGGATTGAATAAAAAATTATACTATCAATGATTCTATCATAATTTTATTACTACACTGGAAAGCTTAGTAAAAAATTAGAATTGGAATTCGTCAACTTCCATAGTCATGTATGGCTCAAGCCCTGTATCAATACGTTTGACGTAAGTTAAGGTGCGAGGCAATAGTTTTGCAAAGTAGAATTGAGCAGTTTTGATTTTCGCTTGATAGAATTTGGTCTCAGTGGTGTCGCCTTGGAGCGCTTGTTGAGCGACTAACGCCATACGAGCCCATAGGTAAGCTAGGGTGATGTAGCCACTATAGTACATGTAGTCAACCGCCGCTGCACCCACTGCATCAGGGTTTTCAGTGGCTTGCATACCAATGCGAGCAGTCAAATCGCCCCATTCTTTATTCAGACGTGCCAGTGGACGAATGAATTCACCCATCGCATCGTTGTCTTTGTTTTCTTCACAAAATTGATAAATGACTTTGCTAAAGTTAGCTAGCATTTTACCTTGTGAACCCAATACTTTACGACCTAACAAGTCGAGTGATTGGATTTCAGTGGTACCTTCATATATACAAGCAATACGCGTATCACGTACGTTTTGTTCCATGCCCCATTCACGGATAAAGCCGTGACCACCATACACTTGCACACCGTGATTGGCTGCTTCATAACCTGTTTCAGTTAAGAAAGCTTTCGCAATTGGGGTTAAAAAAGACAACATTTGGTCAGCGTAAGCTTGTGATTCGCCTTCACCTTTAGTTACCACATCAGAGAATTGTGATAGATAGTAGACGAGGGCACGGCCACCTTCAGCAAACGCTTTACAAGTTAATACCATGTTGCGCACTGCTGGATGGACGATGATTGGGTCAGCCACTTGTTCTGGCGCTTTTGCACCGCTTAATGCGCGCATCGCAAGACGTTCTTTGGCGTAGCTTAAGCCACCTTGGAAAGCCAATTCCGCCGCAGTGAGACCTTGAATCGCAGTACCAATACGGGCAGTATTCATAAAGGTAAACATACAATTTAGACCTTTGTTTTCAGGTCCAATCAAATAACCTTTGGCTTTATCAAAGTTTAATACCGCAGTTGCAGAGGCTTTGATACCCATTTTGTGTTCAATCGAACCACAGGTAACAGGGTTACGCTCACCGATAGAGCCATCTTCGTTGACATTGAATTTTGGTACGATGAACAATGAGATACCTTTGGTACCTGCTGGCGCACCCGGTAAACGCGCTAGTACGATATGGACAATGTTGTCTGCCATGTCGTGTTCGCCCGCTGAGATAAAGATTTTTTGACCGGTGATAGCGTATGAACCGTCTTCATTGGGTTCAGCTTTGGTGCGGGTAATACCTAAATCAGAACCTGCATGTGCTTCGGTCAGACACATGGTACCTGTCCACTCACCGCTGACGAGTTTCAATAAATATTTTTGTTTTTGTTCATCGGTACCGTGGTGTTCTAGCGTACGGATAGCACCTTCAGATAGACCTGGGTACATTGAGAAAGACCAGTTAGCCGTACCTACCATTTCACTGACCGCTGAACCCAATGACAATGGCATACCTTGACCGCCAAATTCTTCATCGGCACATAAAGAAGGAAAGCCTAATTCACAGTATTGTTTATAAGCTTCTTTAAAGCCTTTTGGCGTATATACATTACCATTTTCAAAACGACAGCCTTCTTCATCGCCTGAACGGTTAAGGGGTGACAATTCTGCTTCTGAGAAGCTTGCACCTGCTTCTATGAAACTATCAATCGTTTCTTTATCCGTATGGGCATAGCTAGGAATGGTTTTGTAGTGATCTTCAAATTTTAATAATTCATGCATGACAAATTTCATATCACGAAGCGGTGCTTTATATTGCATACGATATCCTTGATTAGTGTCTTAAAAAGAAAAAAACCTACCCCAATACTAAGGTTTTATATCTCTAAGATAGGAAAATTTGACAAAGGTGACAAGGTACTAACATGACTATAGGGTCATAAAAAAATCTAATTAGTCTAATTTAAACTTATAGCAAATAGTTTGGTTTATAGTTGGCTTTAAGCCACTCAGTAGTATCTTGACTAGACATGGGTTTACCAAAACCAAAGCCTTGAATCAAGTCACAACCAAGGCTACGCAAATATTCGATTTCTTCACAGTTAGACACCCCCTCAGCCAAGGCCTTCATGGATAACGAATGCGCCATCTCAATCACTGATTTGACAATCACTTGTTTTTTTGGGTCTTGTAAAATATCCGTGATAAATAAGCGGTCAATTTTGAGCATATTAATTGGATATTTAATCAAATATTGCATCGCAGCAAAGCCTGTACCAAAGTCATCAATCGATATACTAAAACCATACTGACGCAGTTTTGCTAGCATCACCTGCGCTTTTAATTCATCATGAATTTTGCAGACTTCGGTGATTTCAAAACTGATTAATTGCGCAAGCCAACTATATTGCTGTATCGTCCCTTCAATAAACTCAATAAATTTGTCACTAATCAATTGACGACTATCAATATTGATACAGATGAGGCAGTTATAGCCCATCTCACGCCATGTCAAAATCTGCTCAATACAAGCTAAAACAATTTTTTCAAATAGCGCCTGCGATGACTTATCGAGCACCTCATCCAAAAAATCGTTGGGATAGAGAAGTCCAAGGGTGGGATGCTCCCAGCGCACCAGCGCTTCAAACATCGGCAAGTCAGGCTGTGCAAACGCTAACTTAGGCTGAAAATAGGGCAAAATTTGCTGTTTTAATAACGCATTTTTAAAGGCACTGAGCAAATGAATGTCTTTAAAATTGCCTTTTTGCTGGTTGGCATCATACCAAACACAATCTTCATCACTGATAAGCCGCGCATGTTTTAACGCCGTGTCTGCTTGTAACAGCAATGTCTGAGCATCTTGGGTATGAGTGGGGAAAACCGAAGCACCAATCGACAACCTTAAATAAATTGATTGGTTGTCAATGCTAAAAGGTAAGTCAAATAACTGTTTGAGCGCTGCCACGTAGTGATGCGCGGCATTAAGGTGTTGTACCGAAATCATCGCCGCAAAGCTATCACCCCCAAACCGCGAAAAAGTGACTAAACTGGCACCCGAAATTTTTAAGGATTTTACCCGTTTGACAAAACCCTGAATCAGCGTATTGGTGTTTTCAATGCCAAGGCTGATGTTAAAAGACTGTAATTTATCAATATTGATGCGTAGCAATACCCCCATGCACTCACGCTGATTATCGGCTGTCTGGTAGTAGTCAATACAGCTTTTTAATTTGTCATAAAAAGTATCATAATTGGGCAGACCCGTTAATTCATCATAATTGTAGAGATGTAAGGTATGGCTAAGCTGCGCATCTTTTTTGGTTAAATTGGTAAGTAGCCCTACATACACCACCCGATTATCATCGACTTCACACACGCAGATATCTAGCCAAACCGCCACTTCAGGTGAATTGTGATAAGAAAGCACTAAATTGGTCGAAATTGATTGTCGATTATCCAGTTTGGTAATGATGGCGGCAATCGCTTGCTGTAAGTGTGGGGCGTAGGTCTTATACGGATAAAAATAAAACGGGCTACCTATCACCTGATCGCGTGGCAAGGCGGTAATGTTTAAAAATTGCTGATTGACACAGATAAAACGTAGCTGTTCATCAAGCATAAAAATGCCATCATGGATTTTTGAAAAAACCGAGGCAAACACCGCATTTTGATGTTCAAGCGAAATTTGTTGATCAAAAAAATGGCTATCGACAATAAACCCATACTCACGTAAATCACCATGACATAACTTATTAGCACCCACACAGCAATCACGAGGGTGTTTTGGCATGACTGATTTGTTATTCGGTGGCATGATTATTCCTGTGCAACAGTCAAAGTTTGATGTAGCGTTAACAATGAAGACAATGCGACGACAGGGGCTGTCTCAGTTCGTAGCACACGCTCGCCAATTTGCCAAGGCATAAAACCGCGCTCGATAGCTTGCGTTATTTCTTGCTCTGAAAACCCACCTTCGGCACCAATGAGTAACCAAAATTGGGCTAAAGAACACTGTCTAAACTGGTTTGTTATATGGGGTAGTGGGTTGGGATATGGGGTATAGGGCGTGATGGGTTCAATACCGTTCTGCTGAATGTCGTTACCTTCAATTTGATTACAAGGTGTCACTAAGCCACTGTCATCAGGAGGAACGGCTAAAATTAATTTGGTCACGTTGGCAGAAGTGTGCACGCCTGCTGGCTCATCAATCCAGTCGCTAAAAGCTTTTGGTGCCAGTAAGTTTGGCACGATATTAAGCCCACATTGTTCACAAGCCGATACCGCAACCTGCTGCCAATGGGCGAGCTTTTTAGCGGCTTGGTCTGCTTTTAGGCGTACCTCGCCATGTTGGCTTGTGAGCAGTTGAATCGATGACACCCCAAGCTCTGTGGCTTTTTGAATGGCATAATCCATACGCTCGCCACGGCTCATCACCAAGGCAATGTTGACAGTAAATGGCAAATCCCGATTGATCGGATTAAAGTCGTTGATGGTAACGTGCGCTTGTTTTTTAGTGATATCCGTTAAAGTGACGGTATATTCACCACCTTGACCATCAAAAAATAACGCTTGTTCACCGATACTTGCTCTTAACACTTTACACCAATGATGAAAAATATCTTCGGTCAAAGGCACAGTGCTGCCAACTTTTAGCGAATTTGGTTGGTTATAAAAAAATCTACGCATAAATCATCTAAGTAAGTTTCAAGATTCAGTTAAGTTAGTTAAAATGCCTACATAAGTTAAATATTTTTTGACGATAATCTCATGGATTATACGTTAAATATTAGCAATGTAGGCATAAGCTGTGAATTCTAATACAATTTTTTATAATACAGTAAGAATTGAACGTTTGTAATAAATCCTAGCTCTTGAGAATAGATTATAATGACCAACATTTATTTACAATTAATTGGTTAATTAGTCAGTAAATTTCATGAAACGTTAGCAAAGGTGTTAAGGCAAATCAATCGCTTGCAACGAGCCTTGGGGTATTTGAGGGATATGGTCATAAAGCTTTTGCAAACAACGATTTAATATGCCAAAGATGTGCCCAAGCTCTGCTGGGGTGGTGCAATAAGGCGGAATAAGATAAACATGGTTGCCAATCGGACGAATCATCACGCCTTGATCAAGGCATAAATTGGCAAAAGCTTTGCCCAAATTTTGAGAAAAATCCAAGGTAAAAGCTGGAATCATGCCGGTTTGACGTGCAAACTTTATGGGTAAATTGGCATCAACTAATTGCTGTAAGCCATCAGCCATCGCTTGGATAAGGGATTGGTTGTGTAGCAAGACATTATCGCGTTCAAACAGTTCAAGCGATGCCAAAGCCGCGCTACAAGCCAATGGGTTGCCAGTAAAACTATGCGAATGTAAAAAGCCTTTTTCCACTTTATCATCATAAAACGCTTGATAAACATCATCGGTTGTCATGACGCAAGACATTGGCAGATACCCTGCCGTTAGACCTTTTGACAGACAGATAAAGTCAGGGCAATAATCGTCTTGTTTATCCGCATCTGCCAAGGCTAGCATTTGTTCTACCGCAAACATAGTACCTGTACGACCAAAACCCACGGCAATCTCATCATATATCACATGGATGTGATAATGGTACGCAAGTTTGGCAACGCCAAGCAAATAATTAGCAGAATACATCGCCATGCCAGCCGCTCCTTGTACCAAAGGTTCAAGGATAATCGCACAGATATCGCGAGATTTTTCTGCCAAGATGCGTTCTAGTGCATCCAAGCTTTTTTGCTCATGCAGCTGCGCTGGGATGTCGTCAGGGCTGAAAATATGCGCGGGGGAAGGAATACGAATTTGACTGACAATCAAATCTTTGTATTGCTCACTAAACAGCGGGATATCTGTCACCGCAAGACTGCCAACGGTTTCACCGTGATAACCGTGTTCCAATGAGATAAATTTGGTTTTTTGCGTTTGTCCTGATTGCTGCCAGTACTGCAAACTCATCTTAAGTGCGACCTCCACCGCCCCTGAGCCACTGTCAGCAAAAAAAGCTTTGGTGAATGATTTGGGCGTGATGGCAACCAATTTTTCTGCAAGCGTCAAAATCGGCGGATGAGTGACACTAGCGATTAAAGTATGCTCAAGCGTATCGAGCTGCTGTTTTATTTGTTCGTTGATAAAAGGATGGCAATGTCCATGTAAATTGACCCACCATGAGCTAATCATATCGTAATAGGCGTTACCGTCCTGATCATATAATTGATTGCCTTGAGCTTTGACGAGGTGGAGTGGGGGATTGTTTTCAAGGGCTTGCATCTGTGTGCAAGGAAGCCATAACGCGTTATTCATAAGGATCTCAAAATTTTTTGTCACATTGTAGCACTTTTGACCCAAGAAAAAACGCTTGAAATCGCAAGCCTTCTAATGCTATAAGCGATAATGGTAATAATAGGAACGGTAATTATCACAGAATTTACGTACGATAAATTTTCGATAAAAAATACACAAGCATTACCACCCAAAAGTGCATAGAGGCATGCTATCTTTTATCTATCTTGACAGGTCGATGATATTTTAGAAATGCTTGCACGCATAGCAACTAGACAGGGTAGTAAGGGCGGGAAGTCAAGAATAAAACACAACCAACGGTTTGGTGGGGGTATCACCCATATCGAAAAAGCCTGGCAACGGCTTTTTCAACGAAAAATTCGTGATTAGGGGAAAATTGACGGTTAAGCAAAAATTGATGGTTACCGAGTTGACAGTACCTCTAAATGTTGCTGAATGGGGAGGTTATCTGGCATTAACTCAATCAACCTTTCTATGGCATCGCTAGCATCGGGGCAATTTGACAAATGCATGAGTAATAAGTCAACCTGATCTGAATGATAAATGGCTTGGCTCAAGCGAGCTTCCAAACAAGTGCGCCAAGTGCATAAAAAAGGGCTTTCAGTTTTGCTAAAAAATATACCGGTATACAATTTGAGGGCGGCTTCTAAATAACCTGCATTTAATGATTGTTCAACCCGCAAAAAATCACCATCCACTGGCATTAATAATCGGTACGGACGAGAACCCAATAAACCAGTAAGCGTATCACGTAACTGCGACATTTCAGTCTTTAGCGTACCTTGTGATACTTTACGCTCACCGTAGATTGCTTGGTGTAAAGCATCTAAGCTCATACCTTGGGGGCAAAGTGCTAACACTGTCAATATCTCGACTTGCCGAGGGGTCAGCCGCAAGGTTTTACCATTGAATATCACGCTGGGTTCATTAAATCCTTGAATATACAGATAGTGTCTTTGGCACTCATTTAAAGCAGATTGTAAAATACTGGCACAGCGTTCAGCAGCAAATATGCCAAAATTATTGTGATTCTGCCAAGTGGTCGATAAATCCAGTACGCCAATGACCTGCTTGGTATGCGGTTCAATAATAGGCGTGGCGTAACAGACCCATTCGTGAACCGAAGGCATATAGTGTTCATTGGAAAAAACACAAGTTGATTGCTGCGTTTTTAGCGATAAAGCGAGCGCATTTGTGCCAACTTGGCTTTCCCCCCAGCATCCGCCTTCAATGAAGTTAACCGCTTCGGCTGCTTTTTGCATAGACTTGCTGGCAGTCGTCCAAATAATCGTACTACCGATATCAGCCACAGCCATCACCATGGAGGATTGCAGCGTAATATGTTGTAATTGATTTTGACAATAGTCTAAGGCTTTTTTTAGATAATACGATTGATCGCTTTTGGTGGCGTTAATGGGTGCTTGTTGGCGCTCAGTTGGAATGTTGGCACTGTCTGAGCGATGCCATGACTGAACGATACTTTGTTGGATAAGATCTGCATTATTATCGGTAAAGGTAATGTTAAAACGCTTCTTATCAATCCGATGCCTTTGCTCTAACAGTCTATTTTTATTCATATTTTAAAATATCCTAATTCACTAACCAATCCTTGGTTTTTAAAATAAGCTATCCTCAATAGTATAATGTCCATCCCTTATTGTAAAGAATAATTAAACACCTACCTTTTACCTACCGTTTCTGTAATAATATGAATGTGTAACCACCAACTGCACGAAGCAGTTTATCTACCAACTGACAAAAGGAAATGTCATTATGCGTTATGCTGACCCTAATACTGACGGTGCTAAAATCAATTTTAAAGAAAAGTATGACAACTTTATTGGCGGCCAATGGGTTGCGCCGGTTAAAGGTGAGTACTTTGATAACATCTCACCCGTCAACGGCAAGCCCTTCGCCAAAGTCGCCAAATCAAGTCCAGAAGACATTGAACTTGCACTTGATGCCGCCCATAATGCTAAAACTAAGTGGAATGCGGCTTCACCCACAGAGCGCTCTAATCTATTATTAAAAATCGCAGATCGCCTTGAGCAAAATATTGAGTTATTGGCAGTAGCTGAAACGTGGGAAAACGGTAAAGCTGTCCGTGAAACCTTGGCTGCGGATATACCACTTGCCATTGACCATTTTCGCTACTTTGCGGGTGCAATTCGCGCGCAAGAAGGCGGTGTTTCACCCATTGATGATGACACGGTCGCTTATCACTTTCATGAGCCTTTAGGTGTGGTTGGACAAATCATTCCTTGGAACTTTCCAATTTTAATGGCTACCTGGAAAATCGCGCCTGCACTAGCCGCGGGTAACTGCATTGTCTTAAAACCCGCCGAGCAGACGCCTGTGAGCTTATTGGTGCTTGTTGAATTGATTCAAGATTTGCTACCAGCAGGTATTTTAAATATCGTGAATGGGTATGGCGAAGAGGTGGGTAGTCATTTAGCTAGAAGCCCACGCATCTCAAAAATTGCCTTTACTGGCTCAACCCCTGTCGGTCAGCTTATTATGAAGTATGCGACAGAGAATATTATTCCAGTTACTTTAGAATTAGGTGGTAAATCACCCAATATTTTCTTTGCCGATGTCATGGATAAAGAAGATGATTACCTAGAAAAAGCGCTTGAAGGTTTTACTATGTTTGCGCTCAATCAAGGTGAAATATGTACCTGTCCTTCGAGAGCCTTAGTGCATGAAAGTATCGCCGATGCCTTTTTGGCGAAAGCCGTAGAACGGGTAAAACGTATTAAAACAGGTCACCCATTGGATACGGAAACGATGATTGGTGCGCAAGCCTCTCAGGAACAACAAGACAAAATCTTAGGCTGTATTGCTACAGGTAAACAAGAAGGCGCCGAGCTTTTAACAGGTGGTAATGCAAGACATGAGGTGGGTGAAGGTTATTATATCGAGCCGACGATTTTTAAAGGCAATAATGATATGAAAATCTTCCAAGAAGAGATTTTTGGCCCGGTATTGTCTGTGACAACTTTCAAAGACTTTGATGATGCCATGCGTATTGCCAATGATACTATGTTTGGCTTAGGTGCTGGCGTGTGGGCACGTAGTGGCAATACTGCTTACCGTGCAGGGCGTGCTATTCAAGCTGGGCGAGTATGGACAAACTGTTACCACATTTATCCAGCCCATGCCGCATTTGGTGGTTACAAGAAATCAGGCATCGGGCGTGAAAACCACAAAATGATGCTAGAGCATTACCAAAATACCAAAAATTTACTGGTCAGCTATTCTGAAAAACCGATGGGCTTCTTCTAGAATTTGATAGGTCATAAACAACAAAAACCGCTCTCATAGAGCGGTTTTTTTATCGAAAATAAAAAGTATCAATATTAAATTCATTTACCATCGCTCAATCAACCATTCATCATAAGCGGTTATTGCGCCATGAAGTTGATAAATTTAATGCACTTAGTGGCGCACTTAGTTTAAAAAACTTGTAGTTTAGCCATAAAATCTTAGCATTTACCAAAATAAAAAAATCCCATAAAGATGCTAAGGTTGACTAGTCACTGTCAGTCTATCAAGTCAAAGTACTAAAATCTACCAAACAGTCTCGACTGATATCTTGAATTCGGTTTGCACTGGTCAATGTCATTGCCACGCGCATTTCTTTGTCTATCAAGTTGAGTAAATTGGTCACCCCAGCCTCACCATCGGCGGCTAGCGCATAGATAAATGCACGTCCTAACATACATAAATCTGCTCCCAATGCCAGCATTCTCACCACATCTAAGCCATTACGGATACCCGAATCGACCAAAATTTTGATATCACCTTTAACAGCATCAGCAATTTTGGGTAGGGCAGTGGCAGTTGACATCACACCATCAAGCTGACGCCCACCATGATTGGAAACCACGATACCATCAGCGCCAAAACGTACTGCATCTTTGGCGTCTTGAGGGTCAAGAATACCTTTGATGACCATAGCGCCATCCCAAAAATCACGAATCCATTCTAAGTCTTTCCAAGAAATCGAGGGATCAAAGTTATTACCGAGCCAACCAATATAATCCTCTAAGCCAATCGCTTTACCAAGATATTTAGAGACATTACCCAAGTCATGGGGTCTTCCTAGCAATCCCACGTTCATTGCCCAGTGCGGATGGGTGCACGCTTGTAGATAGCGACGCATCGCGGCATTGGGTCCACTCATGCCCGAGTGCGCATCACGGTATCTCGCCCCAGGTACAGGCATATCGACGGTAAACACCAGCGTTGAACAGCCTGCTGCTTTGGCGCGCTCCAGCACATTTTGCATAAATTTACGGTCACGTAACACATACAGCTGAAACCACATAGGGCGATTGATTTTTGGAGTAACTTCTTCGATAGGGCAGACTGATACCGTTGACATGGTAAATGGAATGCCTTTTTTGTCAGCAGCCATGGCTGCTTGGACTTCACCACGGCGAGCATACATACCTGTCAAACCCACTGGCGAGAGTGCCACAGGCAAAGACAGCTGCTCACCAAAAATCTCAGTGGATAAATCAAGCTGCGTCATGTCTTTTAATACCCGCTGACGTAAGGCAATACTCGATAAGTCTTCAACATTACGTTTTAGGGTGTATTCTGCATACGCGCCACCATCAATGTAGTGGAATAAAAAAGGGGGTAAACGACGGCGCGCCGCTTCTCGGTAATCATTGGCAGAAGAAATAATCATAATATCCCTATCTTAACTATATTATTAATGGTAGAAATAGCCACGTGCATTCAAACCTGTTTACACTAAAGTACGTTTATAAAATGCGCCTGCATTAACAGGCATCAGTATTAAAAAGCATCAGTATTAAAAAACATCAGTGGCCAATCGGGAAACTCGCTGTCTGCGAGCCGTTGCCTCATCAATCTTGGCAACCTGTTTTATCACAAACTCAATATGCTCACCCACGGCTTTGCGAGCTAATTCACTATCACGCGCGATAATCGCATTCATCATCGCCATGTGCTGCGTGTGTAAAGTTTCAAAGCCATAATGCTCGGTGTAAATCTTTCGCCGAGCTAATACCACGTTATGTCGCAGTAGGTGAAAAACATTTTTCATCATCTGCAACAATACCGCATTTTGGGAGGCTTCAGCAATCGCTAAATGAAAATTGGCATCGGCAATAGCGGCTTGTTCGGTATCGCCATGCGCCTGATTGTTTGCTAACTGCTCGTAGTAAAAGCGGATTTTTTCAATATCTTGTTTTGTAGCTCTTTGGGCAGCATACCAGGCTGTACCGCCTTCTAGTACAATTCTTGCTTCTTGCACATCTAGACGATACAGGGGATCGGCATCTAATAACGGGGTCAGGGTTTGTAATATCAGATTATCAGACAGCGCCACAAGGGGTTGGGTGTGTTTAATTTTTTGCACATCTTTGACAAACGTTCCCGACCCAATACGACTTTCGGTAATACCGACACTATTCATCTGCTGTATCGCTTCACGCAGTGCGGTACGAGATACACTTAGTCGCTCACACAAATGGCGCTCGGCAGGTAATCTATCGCCATTTTTTAGCCCTTCACGGTCTATTAGCGAAATTAATTGTTCAATAACCTGCGTTGCAACCTTCATACCTTACCTATCATTATCCGTGTGGAATCATCCAAGGCACGACATACGCTTGTAGCGTGATGAGCACGCCCATCATAATGGTAAAAATAATACTATGTTTGACGGTAAATCTGAACAAGTCCGACTCTTTACCCACCAAACCTGTAGCGGCACAGGCAATGGCAATGGATTGCGGGGAAATCATTTTACCAGTCACACCACCCGAGGTATTGGCTGCCACTAACAACACCTCAGGCACACCAATTTGCTGAGCAGTGGTGGCTTGAAGGGCGGCAAACAACGCATTGGCTGACGTGTCTGAGCCTGTCAAAAACACCCCTAACCAACCCAAAAATGGTGAAAAGAAGGTAAAAGCTTTGCCCGTGTGTGCCAATGCTAATGCTAATGTAGCAGACAACCCCGAATAATTGGCGATAAACGCAAACGCCAACACCATACCAATAGAGTAAATCGGGGTGCGTAGTTCTTTAACGGTCTCGCCAAACGTCGATAACGCTTCTTTAGGACGCATTTTTAGCATCACGATAGAGATAATCGCCGCGAGCACGATGGCAGTACCTGTTGCCGAGAACCAATCAAATTTATAAATGGCCGCATAGTCGGTAATCTTGGTGACGACTGGGGGCAATTTTTGTACTGCATTGTGCAAATACGGCACATTGATACTCATCACCATATCGACTAATGCGCCATCAGGGTGACCATCTTTGCCTTTAACAAACAAATCTTTAAACGGCTTAATGCTCCACAACGACACCATCGCGGTCAAAATCGCAAACGGCATCCAAGCTTTGATGATTTGAGCGGGCGAGTAATGGGTGTTTGGCGATGTTACTGATACGCTTGTGGTATCACCCATCTGATTTTTGCCATCGACTTGATTTTCAAAACGGAACACATGCTTGGGCTGCCACACTTTAAATAGCAACGTCAAACTAATTAACGAGGCAATAGCAGCGGTAATATCAGGCAACTCAGGTCCAATGTAGTTTGAGGTCAAAAACTGCGCAATGGCAAACGACCCACCACCGACCACAATCGCTGGGAAGGTTTCACGAACCCCGCGCCACCCATCCATAATCGCCATAATCCACACTAATACAATCGGCACAATAAAAGGTAACTGGCGTCCGACCATTTGGCTGATGGCATGGGTTTCTACCCCAGATACTTGTCCTGCCACGATGATTGGAATCCCCATCGCACCAAAAGCAACAGGGGCGGTATTGACGATGAGGCAAAGTCCAGCCGCATACAAAGGCTTAAACCCTAAGCCTACCAATAACGCCGCCGTGATAGCCACGGGTGCACCAAAGCCTGCTGCACCTTCCAAAAAAGTACCAAAGGCAAACCCCACCAATAACATCTGTAAGCGTTGGTCTTCGGTCAGCGATAAAATACTGGAGCGGATAATATCAAATTGCCCTGTTTTTACCGTGACTTTGTATAAAAACACCGCCCCGATAATAATCCAGGCGATGGGCCAAAGTCCGTAGAAGAATCCATAAATCGCGGATGATAGCGCTAATGTCACCGGCATTTGGTATAAGAATAGGGCAACAAGCAACGCCAAAACAACGGTAATAGTGCCTGCAACACTACCTTTTAAACGAAATACCGCTAAGGCTAGAAAAAAGAAGATAATTGGGATAAGGGCAATGGCACTTGAAAGCCAAATATTACCCATGGGATCGTAAATCTGTTGCCAATGTTGCATCATTTCCTCCGTGAAATAATTGGTATTACCAAAATAGTCGAGGTGTCTTTAATTAGTGAAATAATAAAGAATATTACACCCTAATTCAATTAAATTTCAAAAAAACAGCGATATTTATAAGGTTTTTTGTAAATTGGTAATACCAATTTTGATAGTAATATGACTTGTTGTGTGACCGGATACAAAAAAGCTTTGTGTTGGAGTCAGTAGAGATTCAAGGTTTTGCTGTCAGGCTGCGTGATGGAAGCTATGCAGTGTGTTGCTGTAAGGTTGACAGCATAAACCATGAGGGACATAGCGCAAGTAGCGTGCTTTATTTTTTCAAAAGACATTAACTCTAGTAACTTTTTGACTAAGGTAGGTTAATAGTAGGTAGAGCGCATTGGATGACTGAACTAAAATCAAGTCATAGTGATTTTATAAGAATATATTTTATAAAAATATATTAGTACATCCTATCTAGTTGTAATGATGAAAAAAAACTAGACGTATGAATAAAATTACTATACACCCCTAACATAAAAGATTAAAAGGAATTTAATCATGGCTTATAAGCAAATCTCCGATTAAACCAGTGGCTTTTTTATTCCCTGCGTATCATTATTTGGACCTGGCTGTGTCAAAGAAGTGGGCTCAAAAGCCAAAGACCTAGGTGCTAAAAAAGCGCTTATTGTAACTGACCAAGGGCTGAACAAAGCAGGTGTTCCAGACATTATCATTAAACATTTAAGCGAACAAGGTATTGATAGCTACGTATTTGCAGGCGCAGAGCCAAATCCAACTGACAAAAATGTCCACGATGGCGTCACAGCGTATCAGGATAACGGCTGTGATTTTATCATCTCATTGGGTGGTGGTTCGTCACATGACTGTGCAAAAGGGATTGGTCTAGTGACGGCAGGCGGTGGTCATATCCGTGACTATGAAGGTATTGATAAAAGTAAAGTGCCAATGACACCATTGATTGCTATCAATACCACGGCAGGCACGGCATCAGAGATGACACGTTTTTGTATTATCACCAATACCGATACCCACGTTAAAATGGCGATTGTAGATTGGCGTTGTACACCACTCATTGCTATTGATGACCCTCGATTGATGACTGCTAAACCTGCATCTTTAACTGCGGCAACAGGTATGGATGCGCTAACCCATGCGGTAGAGGCGTATGTATCGACTGCTGCAAATCCGATTACAGACGCTTGTGCTGAAAAAGCCATACGAATGATTCAACAATGGCTGCGTCAAGCAGTAGCAAATGGCGAAAATATTGAAGCGCGTGAGGCTATGAGCTACGCCCAATACTTAGCAGGCATGGCGTTTAATAATGCCTCGCTAGGTTATGTACATGCAATGGCGCACCAGTTAGGTGGATTCTACAATCTGCCACATGGTGTCTGTAATGCGATTTTGTTACCGCACGTCTGTGAGTTTAACCTGATTTCAACACCTGAGCGTTATGCAGATATTGCACAATTTATGGGCATCGACATCAAAGACATGACTCGAGCAGAAGCAGGTAAAGCAGGCATCAATGCAATTCGTGAGCTATCCCAAGCAGTAGGTATTCCTACAGGACTCACTGAACTTGGTGTCAAACAAGAAGACCTTGCCATCATGGCAACCAATGCCCAAAACGATGCTTGTATGCTCACCAACCCACGCAAGGCAAATCATGATCAGGTCGTAGCAATCTTTGCCGCTGCTATGTAAATGTAACATCAACCTAAGACATACTCACAGCAGTGAAAAAGGGGACTTTAATAGTCTCCTTTTACATTAAGCGCTGATACAAAGCGCATAAATTTTTGCGTAAATTGATTAAAATATAGTAGCATAAAGGGATGAAACAAAAACTCATCACTCGCTTATACCACTGCCAATACTTACGGTTAACCCAAGAAAGCTACACACTTAGCCACTATGCCAAGCATCATCTAACACAAAATCTGGTAGTAAAAAATCTAGTAGCACAAATCAGCGATAACCGCCTCTACAATCGAGCCACCGATGGTAGACGCATACTTGACCCTCTTAATGCGAAGCCCAGTCATACCATCGAACACAATCCTATCTTTGATAAAACCAGACCAGTTCAGCTATCAACAAGTCAATACAATCGCCAATAAAACCTCATGGCGCATTTAAACAATAAGTTTAATCAATAAGGATATTTATCATGTTAAAACAGTATAAGCCGACACTCGATAAATTAACGAAGATCGTCGGGAAGTCTCATGTACTCATCGATGAACAAGATACCCGTCATTATCGACAAGGTATACGTTTTGGTGAGGGAAAAGTGTTGGCTGTGGTATGTCCAGGTACTTTACTCGAACAATGGCAGGCACTACAAACAATTATTGAGGCAGATTGTGTGGTAATTATGCAAGCTGCCAATACAGGACTGACAGGCGGCTCTACACCTTATGGTGATGAATATGATCGTCCAGTCATCATTATGAGTACTCGGCGCCTACAAGGTATCCAAGTGATTTTAGATGGCAAACAAGTGGTGTGTTTACCAGGCGCAACTTTGGATAATCTTGAGCGTACTTTAAAACCTTATAATCGTGAACCGCATTCTGTGATTGGGTCATCATGTATTGGGGCTTCAGTTTTAGGTGGTGTGTAACAACTCAGGTGGCGCACTGGTACGTCGTGGACCTGCTTATACTGAAATGGCGTTGTATGCCCGTGTCAATGAATCGGGTGAATTACAATTGATTAATCATCTAGGTATTGATTTAGGCAACACGGCCGAAGAGATACTCACCAGACTGCAAAAACAAGACTATAAAACCAGTCAGATAACCACCCAAACCACTCAGCTGGCATCAGACAATCGTTATGCGCATGACGTTAAACAAGTCGATGCAGACAGTCCGGCTAGATTTAATGCCGATCCGACACGATTATATGAAGCATCGGGTTCAGCGGGTAAAGTCTGTGTGTTTGCGGTGCGACTCGATACCTTTGAAAAAGTTGAGAGTAAAGTTTTTTATATCGGCTCAAATGACCATGATGACTTAACGGCCATACGTCGTTATTTGCTGACATCACTACCAAGCTTGCCGATTGCTGGGGAATATATTCATCGTGATGCCTTTAGTATTGGTGCAAAGTATGGCAAAGATACTTTCTTGTTTATTGAACGTTTTGGCACGGTGAATATACCCAGAGCATTAGCCCTCAAAGATCGCATTGACGGGTGGCTAGAGAAAATCAAGATACGGGGTTTAACTGATCAAATTTTACAAGCCATCACTTTTTTCTTACCCAGTCATTTACCGCAGCGCATGCTAGCGTTTCATCAGCGTTTTGAGCATCATTTGATTCTACGAGTAGATGAGCAAAGCGCAGAACAGACACAGCAGTTTTTAAATGAGTATTTTGCCTGTACGGAGGAAGAAGGTCGCAAAGCTTTCTTACACCGTTTTGCGATTGCAGGCGCGGCGATACGATATCGTGATACCCACCGAGCAGAGGTTGAGGATATTGTGGCATTAGATATTGCGCTGCGACGTAACGATAGAGAATGGGTAGAAAAAATCCCCGCAGATCTAGAGCAACATATGTTGCATAAATTATATTATGGGCACTTTTTTTGTCATGTATTTCACCAAGATTATATTGTCAAAAAAGGCACTAATCCACTGGATATTGAGCATCAGATGTGGCAGCTGCTAGACGAGCGTAGAGCAGAATATCCCGCAGAGCACAATGTGGGTCATTTATATGTTGCTAAGCCAGCATTAGCCAATTTTTATCGAAAGCTAGATCCTACCAACAGCTTTAATGTGGGGATTGGTCACACTTCAAAGTTAAAATACTGGCGCAAATCTAACGTATGACGACATTTAACTAGGTAAGCATAATTAGGTAAGCATCCGACTATCAGGGCAATCGCACTATAAAATTTTACCCAACAGTAACTGCTCAAGATAAACTGTTCCAGATAAATTGTTTAAGATAAGCGTTATTTTGCGATGCCCCGATTTTACGGTGTTAAACAGACAGTTTAACATCGCCATGCTCATTTTTTGTTTACTGTCAGATAGTGCGTAATTTCTATACGCACTTAAACCAACCCGAGCGCTTCAATCAGTTGTTTATTTGGGCTGACTTGGTTCATGCTGTAAAAATGCATTGACGGCACGCCTTCGGCAATCAAACGCTCACATAGATTGATCATCACTTCAAACCCAAATTGACGGATGGCTTTTTTGTCATCGCCATAGTCGGCAAGCTGTTTACGGATAAAACGTGGAATATCTGCCCCACAGCCATCGGCAAACCGAATCAAGTTTGACGCATTGGTGATGGGCATAATGCCTGCGATAATCGGAAACTCATCTTGTGTCACCCCTTTTTTGGCAAGGGCATCTCGCAGATATAGATAGCTGTCAGCGTTGTAGAAAAACTGGGTAATCGCTTCAGTCGCGCCTGCGTGGTATTTATTCAGTAAGTTTTGGATATCGGCCTCAAAGCTTTTGGCTTGCGGGTGCATTTCTGGATAAGCAGCGACTTTGATACGAAAATAATCACCGCTATGCTCACGTATGTATTTAACCAAATCGACAGCAAACGGCAGCTCGCCAAGACCCACCATACCCGATGGCAAATCACCGCGCAGCGCCACCAAGCGATTAATGCCTAACGATTTATAATAATCCAATAACTCGCCAATTTTGGCTTTATCATCGCCAATACAGGATAAATGCGGGGTAATGGGCGTGTCACTTTTTTCACTCAGTGCCTTAACGATACCTAAGGTACGCTCACGGGTTGACCCACCTGCGCCATAGGTCACGCTAAAATATTGAGGTTTTAAAGCATTTAATTCATCAAAGGTTGCCAATAATTTGGTTTGACCGTCATCGGTCTTGGTGGGGAAAAACTCAAAAGAAAACGGCGTTGTCATGGTGGTCATGAAAGTATCCAAAATGCTAAAAAAATAGCACCATTATAACGGGTATAACAGTAAAAAAATTGAATTTTTTAGCATAAACATTGAGTTAAACTGCATAAAAAAGTCATGCTCGTTGGCATGACTTTGATTGAACCTTTAACAAATAGTATTTTTAGCTATTAGTATTTCTAGCTATCAGTATTTATAGCTATCAGGTTTGAAAGGACCTTCAACTGGTACACCGATATAATCGGCTTGTTGCTGCGTTAATTTAGTCAGTACCCCGTTAAAGCCTACGACCATCGCCGCTGCCACTTCTTCATCGAGTTTTTTTGGCAACACTTTGACGTATAGATTGTCCGCTTTTTTGTCCGCAGGCAAATCGGCAAATTTTTCTTTAAATAAATGCATTTGCGCCAATACTTGGTTAGCAAAAGAGCCATCCATAATACGTGATGGGTGACCTGTGGCATTGCCCAAATTGACCAAACGACCTTCAGACAATAAAAGCAAGTAATCGTTTTCATCTTCTGAGCGATAGACTTGGTGTACTTGAGGCTTCACTTCCACCCATTTCCAGTTGTCGCGCATGAACTGGGTATCAATCTCGGTATCAAAGTGACCAATATTACAAACCACTGCGGTGGCTTTTAAGGCTTTTAACATATCGCTATTACAGACATGGTAGTTACCAGTGGTAGTGACCACCAAGTCAGTATCTTGCATGAGGGTTTTGTTGACGCCTTTGGCAGGGTCACCTTCCACAAATGGCGAGACCAATTCATAGCCATCCATACAAGCTTGCATACCACAAATTGGATCGGCTTCCGTCACTCGTACTATCATACCTTCTTGACGTAGGCTTTGAGCAGAACCTTTACCCACATCGCCATAACCGACAACAAGCGCACGACGACCCGCTAAAAGCATATCGGTACCACGTTTAATGGCATCGTTTAGGCTATGACGACAGCCATATTTGTTGTCATTTTTTGATTTGGTCACTGCGTCATTGACATTAATGGCGGGTACTTTTAGCGTGCCTGCATTGAGCATTTCAATTAGACGATGTACCCCTGTTGTTGTCTCTTCTGAGATACCGTGGATGTTGTCGAGCATTTGCGGGTAGTCGTTATGAATTAGCGCCGTCAAGTCACCGCCATCATCTAAAATAATATTGGCATCCCACAGCTTGCCCGTGGCTTCACCACCTTCAAAAATCTGCTGACGAAGACACCATTGGTATTCTTCCTCAGTTTCGCCTTTCCAAGCAAACACAGGAATACCGGCTGCTGCGATGGCGGCAGCGGCATGGTCTTGGGTTGAAAAAATATTACAAGAAGTCCAGCGCACTTCTGCACCCAGCGCCACGAGCGTTTCAATGAGCACAGCCGTTTGGATGGTCATGTGGATACAGCCCACAATCTTGGCGCCTTTTAAAGGCTGCTCGGCTTGGTAGCGTTGGCGTAAGCCCATCAAAGCAGGCATTTCAGTTTCAGCCAGTTTGATTTCTTTGCGACCGTAGTCGGCAAGGCTAATATCGGCAACTTTGTAATCAGAAAAATTTGAATCAGTAGAATTGATAGACAGGGACACTGCGTCCACTCCTTAAAACCGGTAAAAAAAGTTAAAGTAAAAACGCAGATGCCGTTATTTATTTTGGATTTATTTTGGTTAAAACACAAAAAACGAGCCTAGCGCAGGCAAGCAAATATAAATTAAGCGAACCTTAAGCTGCAGCATCTCTCGATAGGCGTATTGTAAAAAAAATTAACATAAAAGTCATTCTCTTAATTGCAACATCAACTTAAGTCTTTTAAAAAAGCAACATTTTTGATAAAATATTACACTTCATCCAATGTAATTACATAAACATATAGAAAAGTTATACAAAATTAAAAGACATTGCTGAAAAATTACGTTTTAATATACCTAAGAGAAACGTAACAAAATATGTCAACTAATTTACTTTTTCTTTATATGTCATTCATCGCTTGAAAGTCTTTTAGATTTTTAAGAGAAATGGTAAATTTACTTTATCTTGTCCTTAGGAGATTTATATGAAATTTTTGAAACTAGCGGCTATTCCTGCTGCTTTAATCGCAACTTCTGCTTTTGCTGAAACTGTCGTTGTTGATCAACAAATTGTTGCACAGCCTGTTGCCGTATCTACTACCACCTACGATCCAAACTTAGGTGTAGTAAAAAACACAACAACTCAATTGGTTACTGGTACTAGAACGTTTTTTGATACCGTAACACATCCTGCTGCTATCAGTGCCGAAGTAGGTACTTTAGGTTATGGTGCCAATATTGGTTGGGCGCTAAACGATAAAACTGAGCTTGTAGCTGGTTGGGCTGGCGGTGATATTGGCGATTTAAAAGACACCATCGAAATTGAAGATGTTGAATATGACTTAGAAACAGATTCAAGCAACCCATATATTGGTGTGAATTTACGTCCAGCTGGAAATTGGTTTACTGTGGGTGTTGGTACGATTTTTGGTGACAACGAAATCACCTTGAAAAAACAAGCGACTGAAACCAAACCAGTTAACATCAATGGTAACACTTACTATGGTAACATTGAAGCGTCAGCTGAAAATAAAAACACTATGAACCCATACTTAACTATTGGTTTCCGTCCTAATATCACTAATAACTTTGGTGTATTTGGTGAAATCGGTGCAGCTTATACTGGTGGCTTAAAAGTGACTGATGCTAAAACACGAGTTCTAGATACCAACGGTGAAGAAATTGCAAAATTTGACAATAATCGTTTAAAATCTGATTTACAACAAGATTTGGATGATTCAAATTATTCAAAATGGTACCCAATCGCTAAAATCGGTGCAACTTACCGTTTCTAATTTGTTAGCGTAAGCTGTAGAAAAACGACACTTTTGGTGTCGTTTTTTTTCGCCGAATCATTGCCAAAAGTTTGCTTTATTGATACTATCCGCTATCAATTTTTGAGGCTGGATTTGTTGATGTATAACAAAGATTTAGCTTGCTTGGCGCAAGCAAGTGTGATGGATAGCATTCATTGTAGTGTCAATCTTATCAGTTCACCCATGTGGGATTGGTTGGTGTGGATTTTGATTTGTATTGGTGTGTTTTTTACCGTCATGACAGGGTTTGTTCAATTTCGTTTATTTGGACATAGTGTCAAGAATTTGCTGGCTAGTCGAAGCACCGAGCATCACGAGCATAGTGAGAGTATCTCATCGTTTCAAGCGTTTATGACAGGACTGGCGAGTCGTGTCGGTACAGGGAATATCGCAGGGGTTGCTATTGCCGTGAGTGTTGGCGGACCGGGTGCGGTATTTTGGATGTGGTTTATTGCCTTGATTGGGATGGCATCGGCATTCGCTGAGTCGTCATTGGCACAATTATTTAAAGTGCGAGATGCCAATGGGCATTTTCGCGGTGGACCTGCTTACTATATCCGTCAGGGTTTAGGGCAAGGTTGGCTAGGTGTGGCATTTGCAGTGAGTCTGATTTTGTGCTTTGGCTTGGTATATAATGCCATTCAAGCCAATACCATTGCCCAGGCCGTACAATCAGCGGTCGGTTGTACGGGCGATAATACCTGTGCTTTATGGGGGACTGGTAAACATATTGTGGCGATATTGTTGGTTATTATTTCTGCACCGATTATCTTTGGTGGGATAAAACGGGTTGCCACCATTTCAGAAATGCTAGTACCTGTGATGGCAGGGGTATATCTGCTGATGGCGTTGTATATTATTGTGACCAATATCACCATGATTCCACAGGTATTTAATTTAATTTTGACCGATGCTTTTACTTTTAATGCGGCAGCGGGTGGGGCATTAGGTGGTTTGGTATCGCAGTCGATGATGCTTGGGATTAAGCGGGGTTTGTACTCTAACGAAGCAGGTCAAGGCTCTGCCCCCAATGCCGCTGCTGCTGCGGATGTGCCTCATCCCGCCACACAAGGGCTTATTCAAAGTTTGGGCGTTTTTGTGGATACCATTATTGTCTGTTCTTGTACCGCGTTTATTATTTTATTATCAAAATTACCCACCGCTGATTTGACAGGGATTCAATTGACCCAAGCGGCATTAGAAAGTCATGTGGGTTCATGGGCGCAAATTTTCCTAGCGGTAGTGCTGTTCATGTTCGCTTTTTCGAGTATTATTGGCAACTACGCCTATGCCGAAACCAATGTGCAATATCTTAAGAATCATCCAATGATTTTAAATATCTTTCGTATTTTAGTGCTCGCCTTTGTGTATTTTGGTTCTGTGGCTGAAGTGCCTATGGTGTGGGATATGGGGGATTTGATGATGGCGATTATGGCGTACATTAATCTTGTTAGTATCGTTCTGTTGTCAAAATATGTGTTTATTTTGGCAAAAGATTATTCCGCTCAAATCAAATCAGGTGTTAAGCATCCTGTTTTTAACATCAATAAATACCCCGCCATGAAAGCCAAAATTACATCGGGAATTTGGGAAAAATAACGATTAGACAATAAAAAAAGCCGTTGGTTATCAATGGCTTTTTTATTGTTTGGCTGGGCATCATAAGCGAGACCGATACATAAAATAGTGCGTTTCTTTATAGGTTTTTAAAACAGGGTTTAAAACAGCCTTTAACACCCAATCAGATGATTGATTTTTCAAATACCTGCCGTAATTCAAAACTGGTATGTACTTGTGCGATACCTTCAATACGGTTTAGACGATGCAATAAAAATTCTTCATAATGCGCCATATCTTTGACCAAAGCTTTGATAAGATAATCTTCGCTGCGCCCTGTCACAATACTACAGCTGACCACTTCAGGAAATTCTCGTAGTTTTTTTTCAAAATTGCTAAAGCGTTCTGCCGTATGTTTATCCATGCTAATGGCAATATAGACTGACAGTTGATAACCTAATTTTCTAGGGTCGGTGGTGACACTATAACCCGTGATCACACCGGCATCCTCTAATTGCTTGACTCTGCGCGCACAGGGGGTAGGGCTTAAGTTTACGCTTTCTGCCAATTCAAGGTTACTCATGCGTGCATTTTCTCGTAATAGCGCTAAAATTTGTCTGTCTATTTTATCTAATGAAGTCATGGCAAACTCTCAAAATTAGTGATTTTAACTAAACAATATAATTATAGTAGCCATAAATATCAAATTCTGTGTTTTTTATAGCAAAATTTAGTTACTTCAACTACAAAAAAATGGATATAATTTCATCATAGAATTTTAAGTAAAATTAAATGTGGAGAATTAGCATGTCAATACAACCCAAAAACGCGGCTTTTAATCATAAAAAATACCAACCCTTTGCATTTGCACCAAAGATGACCCAGCGTACTTGGCCCGATAAAACCATCACCAAAGCACCCATATGGACGTCGGTGGATTTGCGAGATGGTAACCAAGCCTTGATTGAGCCGATGAGCATTGAACAAAAAATGCGCTTCTTTGATTTGTTGGTGCAAGTGGGTTTCAAAGAAATTGAGATTGGTTTTCCCTCAGCGGCGCAGGTCGAGTATGACTTTACCCGCAAATTAATCGAAGGCGGACACGTACCCGACGATGTGACCTTGCAAGTATTGGTGCAGGCACGCGAACATTTGATTCGCCGTACCTTTGAGTCGCTAAAAGGTGCCAAACGTGCCATCGTCCACGTGTATAACTCAACCTCAAAAGTGCAGCGCGAAAAAGTGTATCAAAAAGATTATGATGACATCATTGCGATTGCGGTTGAAGGTGCAACATTATTGCGTGATTTGGCGAAAGAATACCCTGAAACCGAATGGATTTTTGAATATTCCCCTGAAAGTTTCTCGCAAACCGAGGTCGATTTTTCGGTCAAAATCTGTGATGAGGTGTGTAAAGTTTGGCGCCCGGACTTAGGTCAAAAAGTAATCTTTAACTTGCCATCAACCGTAGAAAGCTCAACGCCCAATATCTATGCCGATCAGATTGAATATTTTTGCCAAAACTTACCCATGCGAGAGCATGTGATTGTGAGCCTTCACACCCACAATGACCGTGGCTGTGCTGTGGCTGCCAGTGAGTTGGGTTTGATGGCAGGGGCTGACCGTATCGAAGGCACGCTTTTTGGCAATGGCGAGCGCACAGGCAATATGGACATCATGGTCATGGCGATGAATATGTATAGCCAAGGCGTAGACCCACAGCTTGATTTTAGTAACATGAGCGAAATCGCCCAAGTGGTGAGTGAGTGCAATCAGTTACCGATTCATCCACGCCATCCTTATGTGGGCGAGTTGGTATTTACCGCTTTTAGTGGCTCGCACCAAGATGCCATCAAAAAATCGCTAGATTATAACGAGCAAAATGCCGAAGCTACCCAAGGCTTGTGGGATGTGGCATACTTGCCGATTGACCCTGCTCATATCGGACGCGGCTATCAAGATGTTGTACGTATCAATAGCCAGTCAGGGAAAGGTGGTGTTGCTTATATCTTGCAACGTGACTTTGGTTTTCATTTGCCGCGCTGGACGCAGATTGACTTTAGCCGTGTCATTCAGCAAGAAGCCGAAAGCCGTCAGACAGAATTGACATCAGATGATGTCATTAGCGTGTTTGAAGACACCTATTTGAACCAATCTACTTTGGCGTTGCAAGATTATGAAATCAAAAACACCGCTGGCTCAGTGAGCTTTTCAGGCTCTGTACGCATGGGAGATGACATCATAGACGTTGTTGGTAATGGCAATGGTCCGTTGTCTGCCTTTATCAATGCCATCTCTGCCAAATTGAACAAAAATATTCACGTTATCAACTATGCAGAGCATGCATTAACGGTTGAAAGTCAAAGCCCGCTCACCCAAAATAACAGTGATGCCAATGCCGTTGCTTACTTACAGTTGAATATTGAAGGTGAGATTTATTCAGGTATCGGCACTTGCTCAAGCACCGTATCAGCAATGTTAAAAGCCGCATTGTCTGCGTTGGCACAAGCGCAGATTGCCGATACTGAGCATCATTAATTAGCTTTTATAAAGCGCAAATTTATCAGTAGCTTTTATCCCCAAAAGAGCAATTGCCCTAGTTGCTCTTTTTTTATGGGCTAACATGTGAAATGCCTAGATTAATAGTAAACAGGGCTAATAGCAAAAGGGGTGCAATTCCAGACATACTATTTTATGGTATGATAGAGGTACTTTAAATTTTACCGTAATAATAGAGTTGTATGATGCATTGCGATATTTATAAATTTAGCAAAAAAGATGACCTGTATGTGTACATTGCTCGCCCAAATTATCCCAATGACACTGACGAGATTCGTGATTGGCTATCGGTGTTACCCAAGGATTTTCGCCAAGCGATTGGACGCGAAACCTTTGTGATGCATTTGGATTTGGCAAATACGCCAAAGCTTGCACGGGTCAGTAAAGCAGAAGTGTTAGAAAAATTACAAAGCCAAGGGTATTTTGTGCAAATGCCGCCTGAAGATGTGCTGTTACGCCAAGCAAAATTGAATATGGCAGAAGCGCAGCAGAGCAAGTGGCAATAGCAAAACTTTAACCAAATGATTTGAATCATGCTAAAATAAGCTATCTATTTTTGGCAAGGCAAAATTATGTTTGCATTTTTATCACTCGACCAAATCGGTAATGTGCTAGGCGAAATCATCATTTGGTGGGCGCAGCTGGTTCAAGGTGTGCCGCCAGACAAATTACCCTTATATGCTTATGTGGGATCTTCCATTGTCGTATTACTGCTTTGGATTTTAGTGGTACGGATTTTGCCAAAAACGCTTGCAGGCTTGAGTTGGATTATTCTATTTGCGATTTTGCTCACGCCCACCACTTCCCTTGGCACCCCGCCTGACATCGCACCAGCGAGTATTTCCGTGGTGTATGGGATTTTACTCAAAGATCCAGCAATTATCTTTAATGGGTTGCTACCAATTATGGTTGTCATTACAGTGGGCTGTATTTTGGGTTTTATTTGGCAAATTCTTCGAATGGGCATCGATAAAACCAACAAAAAACATGCGCTAAATAACGCCAATATCAGCCAGCCTAGCCGCTAAGCTATGATAGTGATAAGCCAGCAAGCTGTAACCGCTTAACTTTTTATAGCTTAATCTTTTACAGCTTAACCTTTTACTTATAGCTTAACTTTCCCTAAAACTTATGATAGTCTGAAACTCATTTTTGACGATTATCATAGGTTTTTTTATGTCTGACCATCAGCAAAATGCTGCCATCCAAAATAGCGTCACCCAAAGCAGTTTTGCAAGCACCGATAGTTATATCGCCACTGACAACCTAAAACTTGCCGTCAACGCTGCGATTCAATTGCAAAAACCGTTACTCATCAAAGGGGAACCTGGCACGGGTAAAACGCTACTGGCTGAAGAAGTGGCAAAAAGTTTAGATATGCCACTGTTAACTTGGCACATCAAATCAACCACCAAAGCTGAACAAGGCTTGTATGAGTACGATGCGGTATCACGCCTGCGGGATAGTCAATTGGGCGATGACCGCGTGTATGATATTGCTAACTACATCAAGGCAGGCAAGCTATGGCAAGCATTTACCAGTCCTGAGCGTGTGGTACTGCTCATTGATGAGATTGATAAAGCGGATATTGAGTTCCCCAACGACTTGCTACATGAGCTCGATAAAATGTCATTTTATGTGTATGAAACTGGCGAAACGATTACCGCCGATCATCGTCCTGTCGTTATTATCACGTCAAACAATGAAAAAGAACTGCCTGATGCCTTCTTGCGTCGTTGCTTTTTTCATTATATTGATTTTCCTGACCAAGCAACCATGCGCGAAATTGTGGATGTGCATTTCCCCAATCTACAGGCAGACTTGGTGGATGAAGCACTCAAGGTGTTCTACGGTCTACGAGAAGTCAAAGGCTTAAAAAAACCGCCATCCACTTCTGAATTGGTAGATTGGATTAGTTTGCTGATGGCCGATGATTTGCAAGCGGGCAGTCAAAATGCGATTGAGCGGTTGAAAAATCCAAGCGATAACTTACCACCCATGGCGGGTGCGTTGTTAAAGAATGAAAATGACTTGAGTTTACTTGAACGTATAGGCTTTATGCTGCGTCGTAGTCGATAGGGGATTGGTGTGTTTATCAATCTTTTTTATACCTTACGCACATATGGCGTGCCAGTTTCCACTCGTGAATTGCTAGACCTTTATGCTTTGCTAGAAACAGGCATTGTGTTTGCCGACCGTGAACAATTCTACGAGCTGATTCGCCTATGTATGGTCAAAGACGAAAAATACTTTGATAAATTTGACCGTGCCATGGCAGATTATTTTGAAGGTATTGATACACTCGATATCGACGAGCTGATGGCAAAATTGGGTAATATCCCCAAAGAATGGCTGGAACTTAAACTTGACCCCAACAATCTCACCGAAGCCCAGCGGCGCCTACTCAAAAAATATGGTTCGCTTGAAGCACTCATGAAAGCCCTAGAGGAACGGCTAAAAGAACAAAAAGAGCGACACCAAGGCGGTAACAAATGGGTTGGTACAGGCGGCTCATCGCCTTTTGGTGCGTATGGCGACCATCCTGAAGGTATCCGCGTGGGTGGTGAAAGCCGAAAACGCTCAGCGGTCAAGGTGTGGGAGCAGCGCAAATACCGCGATTTGGACACGGATAACCAGTTAGAAACCCGCTCCATGCATATGGCACTGCGAAAACTGCGTAAATTCGCCCGTGATGGGGCGGCTGATGAGCTTGATATTGGCTCAACCATCAAGAAAACCGCGCAAACGGGGATGCTCGATGTGCAGCTGCGTCCCGAACGCCGCAATCGTGTCAAAGTGCTCATGCTATTTGATATCGGTGGTAGCATGGACAGCTATATCGAAGCCTGTGAGCGCTTATTTGCCGCTGCCAAAAACGAGTTTAAGACGCTTGAATTTTTTTATTTTCATAACTGTGTGTATGAATATGTTTGGACAGAAAATGCCCGCCGTAACGCCAGTGCCGTGCCCACATTAGATGTGCTACACAAATACGGCAGTGATTATCGGGTGATTTTTGTCGGTGATGCGGCAATGTCGCCTTATGAGTTGCTATCTGTCGGCGGCAGCGTTGAGTATATGAGCCAAGATACGGGGCAGGCGTGGCTAAAACGTATCACTAACCACTTTGATAAAGTCGCATGGCTCAACCCTGAGACACCAAGCTACTGGCAATATACGCAAACCATCGGCTTAATCAAAGATATCATGCAAGGTCATATGTACCCGATGACCTTGCATGGTATTGAAGATATGACCAAGTATTTAGCGCGGTAGTATTGTTAAGGCAATTAAAAAAGCATGAAACAATTTCATGCTTTTTTTGTGCTGATAGGCTGCTAGTTTACCTAAATCTGCTAGTAACCTAGAAGCTGCTAGTTAGCTAAACATTAGTTTGGACCGGCCACACGCTCAATAACGACGTTGCCTGTACCCGTGCTTGCTAAGCCAATTTGTTTGGCGGCGGCATACGATAAATCTAAGACACGGTGGCTTGAGAATGGACCGCGGTCATTGACTTTTACCACAACGCTTTTGCCGTTTGATTTGTTGGTTACTTTGATATAACAGTTCATTGGCAATGAGCGATGGGCAGCCGTCAACGAATTGGAATCAAACGTATCGCCGCTAGCAGTTTTACGACCTTGAAATTGACGACCATACCAAGAGGCGACACCCGTCTGGCTAAAACGATTGACCGTATTAGATGCAACGGCAGAAAGACGCTCTAACACGTCTGCATCTTTGCTAGCTTGTGAAGTGTCTTGGCTGATAAGTTGGCTTTCTAAGGCAAGGTTGCGAGGTTGACGCGCGGATTTGACTAAGTCTGATGCATTGTTGTGCTGGCGGGTTAACTCATTAAGTACGTGATCTAAATTGCTCGTGGCTGCTTGGGTAGTTGAGCTAAGCGCCGTCACGCCACAAAAGCAAAGTAACGTCGCTACGTTAGCTAGATTAGATTGACGTTTTGACATAATGTCCTCTGAACAATCGCTCTTTACCATGAGCGCCTTATATTTGGGAGCGCATAAGCCTTGATATGTCATGCATACAAATCGCTTATAGGGCACCAAGAAAATTTATGAGATTTAACAATTAGTTTACAAATTTTACTTTGTTTCGGTATGTAATTGTTCAATCTTGATGACCCACAATAAGCAATTACGCGGTTAAAATCACGATTTATTTAGATAAACGGTATAAAAAAACAGATAAACGGTAAAATTATTAAGTTTTACCATCATAATTATTTAAAAATACTCATAAAAAAGATATCTTTTATGCTAACCATTTTACGTTTTTTACATTTAAAAATACCTATTTACATAAAGAATTTTTTATAAATAGCCTATTTACAAACGAAAAATTTTTGAAAATAGTATAAGAGTTATTTAACATTATGCGAGGCAATTGACATCACCAAACCAAATCCTGCCATCAAAGTAATTAACGCAGTACCGCCGTAGCTGATAAATGGTAGAGGAACGCCGACAACTGGCAAAATACCTGCCACCATGCCTGCATTCACAAACACATAGACAAAAAATGACATGGCAATCGCGCCAGAAAGTAATTTGCTATAGACAGCAGTATTGGAGTAAGCAATAAATAAGGCACGGCATAGAATACAAAAATACAGGAACATCAGTAAACTGACACCGATTAAGCCAAACTCCTCAGAAAAAGCCGCAATGATAAAATCGGTGTGACCTTCTGGTAAAAAGTGTAGATGAGATTGTGTGCCTTGCAAGTAGCCTTTACCTGTGAGTCCCCCTGAGCCAATCGCGGTTTTTGACTGCATGATATTCCAGCCAGCCCCCAAGGCATCGCTTTCAGGGTCTAGCAAAGTCAGGACGCGTCTGCGCTGGTAGTCGTGTAACAGGTATTCCCAAGCCACAAAAACAAAGGGAATAAACAGCGCCACCGCAGAGCCAATCATCCACCAAGGTAAACCCGATAAAAACAGCACAAATAAGCCACTAGACGCCACCAATAAAGAGGTACCCAAGTCGGGCTGCTCAGCAATTAGTAGCACTGGAATACCAATCGCCACTAGCGTGATAAGGACTGTCGATAAACTTGGTGGCAAGTCGCGTTTGGATAAAAACCAAGCAGTGAGCATCGGCATGCCCAGCTTCATAAACTCTGACGGCTGCACACTACCAAACCCAGGAATATCAATCCAGCGCTGCGCACCCAGTCGCACCTCGCCAATAATTTTGACCAATATCAGTAACGCCACGCCACCCACATAAAAAAACGGGGTAAAATCACGGTAAAGACTGGGCGGGATTTGTGCCATGACAATCATTACCACAAACGCGATGGTAAAACTAATGGTTTGACGGATGACCATTCCCATGTCTTGAGTAGAGGCACTATATAAAATGGCTAAACCAAATAAAGCTGTGACAAACAATAGCATCAATAACCAAGGGTCTAAATGCACGCGCTGCCAAAAGGAGGGTAGACTGTCATTACCAAAGTGATGAGCTTGCCTAGAAAAACGGTACTGTCCAATCTTATCTACCATACACACCAAACATCAAATTAACCCGGTGACAATAAGTCTGTAAAAAGACACAAAAATAGGCTCAATAGTTTATATGGCTTAATGTGATTTTGGTAGTCTTAATAATGTAATAGTTTATAACACTTGTTTCATAGAAATAAGTCACTATATTAAGTGAGCTATTAATTGACCTTAATTATGTAGTGAACATAACTATTAAGTAAGTAAAAATTAGGTTAAGTGAAAATAATTATCAGGTAGGCATGATTACCTAAGTATATCAAGCCTACTTTTTTGACAGTTGCTCATAAGTCCGTGGTGTTTTTCCATTTTGACGAAACGTGAATAGGCAGTCCATGACACATCAAAACAAGACCAAAAATAAACCAAGCATTATCGAAGACAACGCGCAAACAGCCCAATATACTAAGCCCGAGAGTGCCAAAACCAAGAATATCAACACTACAAAGACTCAGAATACCAAAACCAAGATTTTAACAGGCATTGTTGGCTCAGGGACGATAATGACATTGCTTATCGCCTGTAATCACCCCGTCACACCCGTCGATAATCGAAAACCTACCACGCCCATTGTTCATCAAACCCAGCCAAACCCTAAAAATACCACTGTCACACAGACTGACAATATGCGCGGTCTTATTCTCAACCGTCAAAACCCAACACGACCTACAACAGACTATCGCGCACTCAAAAATAGCACACGATACAATAGTAACGTCGTTTATACCAATGATGCAGATTTTAAAGATTGGTTAGCTAGCCACAGTTATCAGCAATCAGAAGTGTTGGCTTATCAAAATTATTTGCAAAGCCAATTAGGCACCATTCCGCCGATGGATCAGTTAATCACGAGTGCTAGAGATGCACGGCGCTGCGGTTTTGAGCCGTATGAAGTACCGCCTGCATCGCTATGGCAAAATATCGTACCCACCCTGCAAATGCTGCAGCAACTGCAAAAACAAGGTTATTTACCGTATTCGACAGTGATACGCTCCGTGTATCGCAATCCTGCATTGAATGATTGTGCGGGCGGTGCAGGCGAGAGTAAGCACATGACCAATGGCGCAATTGATATTTGGATACCTGAAAACGAAGCCAATAAATGGGCGATAGAAAGCACCTTTGATGTGCTTTGCCAGTTTTGGCAGTCCAACGGGCAAGCTTATAGTTTTGGACTTGGCTTGTATCCGACAGGCTCGGTGCATCTTGATACGCAAGGCTTTCGAAAATGGGGCGCAAGCCATAGCTCAAGCTCATCACCCTGCCGTTTTTAACCCTAACGCAACTGTTAACCCGTTAACCTTTAACATGGGCTATTTAGCGGTTGTTGTTGTGTTTGGCGTGGCGTTACCAACCGTCACAATCAAAAACTTGTTAGGGTCAATGAGGTCTTTATAGCTTTGATTGACAGCGTTAAGGTCGGCGCGTTGTACGCGCGTCACGTACTCGGTCAAGTAACTATCTGGCAGCTGATAAAACCCCATCATACCAATCGTGGCATTCATGGCGGCATTGCTAGCAAAGCTAGTGGGGAAACTGTTGATTAAACTGTCTTTGGTTAAAGCCAATTCGTTTGGCGTTACCCCTTTTTCTAGGGTGTTTTTGATGACTTGCTTGGTCGCCTCAATTGCTTCTTGCGACTTTTGGTTACGGGTAGAAAAGCTAATGGTATAGCTACCTTGGGCAAGCATCGGCGTGGTGCTGCTATAAATGCCATAGGTGAGCCCGCGTTTTTTACGGATTTCTTCCATCAATCTGGCTTGAAAATTGCCGCCCCCGACGATTTCATCGGCAATGGCAAAGTTGGTTTGATGCTGCAAGCCTAAGCTATCCGTCACGCGTTTTTGACCCAATTGCCCCATCAAGACGGTGGTCTGGGTGCTGTCAAATGGGATATGAATCGTTTTAGCGGCGCTCAAAGGTTTGGCATCGGCAAGCTTTGGGGCAGCTGTGCCAACAGGCATTTGAGCGGTTAGCTGATTGGCAAGCGCCCGCGCGCGCTCAAGACTGATATCGCCTGTAATGGCAATATTTGCGTTGTTCGCCACCAAAAACTGCTGGCTAAAAGCTTTAAGATCGGTGGCATTAATTTTGGCAATGCTGTCTTCTGTGCCTTGGGTGGGGTGGGCGTAGGGATGATTGCCATAAAGCGCGTTAGCAAAGGCTTTGGTTGCGATGCTATTTGGATCTTCTTTGGCTTGTTGCAGACTGATTAGATACTGGGCTTTGGTACGTTCAAAATTTTTGTTTGGAAACGTAGGCTGGGTCATCATATCGCTCATTAAACCAAGCGCAGGGGATAAATGCGCTTCATCGGATAGACTGCGCAAACTCACAATAAACATATCTTTATAAGCCCGGGCAGATAAATCAATCCCAAGCTGCTCACTGGTCTCGGCAATCTCATCTTCGCTTTTATGGCGTGTGCCCTGATCCAGCATACTCGCGGTCAGACTGGCAATCCCAAAACCGCCTTTTTTAATGGCTTCATCACGAGCTGAGCCCGCATTAAAATACACACTGACATCCACAATCGGTAAATGATGGGTTTGTACCAAAGCCACTGGGGTACCCGAATCCGTCGTAAAGTGGATGATATGCGGTAATGTCACTTTTAACGGCGCCGTGGTTTTTAGACTGGTTAACTTGTCTAAAGCGGCAATGGGTGCAGTAGGGTCAACATTGCCACTACTGTGAGCATCGCTATGGGTGGCAGGTTCTGCATAGCCCGCTTGCGTGGCAATGGTGGTCATTAGTAATAAGATTTTAGCTAAGCGTGGTTTCATTTTTTTTCTCAACATTCTAAGGATGGTCTGACAGCAATGTGGGCAAATTAAGTCAGGATAAGTTAAGTTACTGGTTTTATAGTTATTTATTGGGTTTATTTTCTTTTACCACATTGAGCACGGTTAGATTGTCGTTAACCAAATATTTGCTAGCGGCAGCGTGTAAGTCACTTTCTGTGATGGTATCTAAGGTTTTGGGTAGGTTAAACACCATCCGATCATCAAGCCCAATGCTGTTTAGACTGCCAATCATCTGCGCTTGTCCGCTGATACTATCTTGGCTATAAATTAAGCTGGTCATGGTGTTGGTTTTGGCACGGGTCAGTTCACTTTGTGCAATCGGTTGGGTTTTAAGCGCGTCAATCTCATCCATGATTGCTTGTTTGGCTTGGGCAAGCGTCACGCCATCTCGTGGGGTGGCTTGGATTAAAAATAGCCCATCGCCCCGACTAAAGGCACTGTAACCACTGCCGACTGAGGCTAGTAGCTGTTTTTCCCGTACTAGGCGTTTTTCTAGGCGTGCAGATAGACCGCCATCGAGCACATCGGCTAGTAGTGATAGACTATAGGCGGTTTTGGGGTCTTTTGCTGTGGTAAGCGTAGGCACGTTAAACGCCATCATCACCATTGGCACTTGCACGGGTAGTTGCATGGTTTTTTCTTGATAACCACGAAAGCCTGGCTGTATCACACTGGGGCGCGTTGGCAGGGTTTGCGGTTTTTTATCGGCAAAGTATTTTTTGACTTCATTGATAGCCTCTGTCGGATTGACATCGCCCACGATCACCAAGGTCGCATTATTGGGTGCATACCATGTTTTATACCAATCGGTTAGGTCTTTTAATCCAATGGATTCGATTTCTGCCATGGGACCAATGACCGATTCCCCTTTGGGGCTATTGGGATACGCCATTTTGCTAAACTGCTCATAGGCGCGGGCGTTTGGGTTATCATCGGTCCGCTGGCGGCGCTCTTCCATCACCACTTGGCGCTCAGCGGTAAAGTCGCTGTCCTTTAGCTCTAAATGGCTCATCCGATCGGCTTCAAGCTCTAGGGCGAGCGCTAAACGATTGGCAGGGAAAATTTCATAATATGCGGTGTAGTCATAGCTGGTAAAGGCATTATTGCTACCGCCAAATTTGGCGATGAGGCGTTCAAAATCTGCTGAAGACACGTTTTTTGTTCCCTTAAACATCATATGCTCAAGCAAATGTGACATACCGCCTAAGTTAGTGGGTTCATCCGCGGCACCCACGCGATACCATACTTGGCTTATCACCACAGGGGAGCGGTGATCTTCTTTAATAATCACCTTTAAGCCATTAGCCAGCGTATATTCATGGCGCGTTGCTGCCCTATCGCTGTCAACATCTGTGGGGCTTGGTGTTTGCTGGGTGGTGTCAGTTACCGCGTTAGCAGTTGGGTGGGCGTTAATAGGCGTATTGGCTACAGTCGAGGTAGTTTTGGTCGGCATGGTTTTGGCTGCGATGGTCTGCGCAGTGCTGCAACCTAATACACTGAGCGCATAGGTCAGGGTGGCAGCGAGGATGGTAAGGTTAAAAAATGTAGGCTTTGACACAGGGTTTCGGTTTAACATAGTTTCTCTTTAATTTTTTAATCTGGTTTTTCTGATTGTGGTGCAATGGGGTTTGCGGGCATTATAAAAGATAAACCATGATAACGGATGTTGGCATTGATTGCTATTTGAAAGGCCATTGCACGATTAAATACGACTAAGTACGGGCTGCAAATTTTTAGCGCAACAAGCTGTGAACGGATAGTTTTTTGCAAGACCATGATTAATCTGAGTGTAAGGGATTGACAGCATGTTTATTTCAAACTGCGAACAAACACTGTTATAATTTTATACATCTCAATATTTTAATGACAAATTTAACCATAGGCGATGATATGAGTAGCAACCAATTTAATAACAATGCTTCTAATAAGGTGGTAATTAATTTTAATAACCAACCGACTAATTTTGATGATGCTACGATGCCCAATCTGCCTGTGCAAGATGTGCCAATTATTGAAACGCCGCGTATCGCTGAAGCCGCCCAAACATCAACGCTGCAAGCACCTGTGACCCCTCAATCTGTGTCACCAATGCCGCAAAGCCAACACCAAGGGCAGCCTGCAACCACACAGCAGCCATCTGCCAATACGGCTGAGCCAACCGCAGAACCTGAACAAAAAGGGGGCTGGTTTAGCCGCATGAAGCAAGGCTTGTCAAAAAGTCGTAAAAACTTGACCGAAGGCTTAACCAATATTTTGATTGGTGGTAAAGAAATTGATGATGAGCTACTTGAAGAAGTCGAAGACCAACTGTTGGTCGCCGACATCGGGGTGAATGCCACCAATCGCATTATCAAAAACTTGACCGAAGCCACTGCCCGCGGTGATTTGATTTATTCTCATTCACTGTATAAAGCGCTACAAAAAGAACTAACCGATATCTTGACACCCAAAGTTGCGCCACTGGTGGTGGATGCTAGCACAAAACCGTTTGTCATCTTGGTCGTTGGGGTCAATGGCGTGGGTAAAACCACCACCATCGGTAAACTTGCCAAACGTCTGCAAGGCGAAGGCAAATCAGTGATGTTAGCAGCGGGTGATACGTTCCGTGCGGCAGCCACCGAGCAATTGCAAGTTTGGGGGGAGCGCAATAATATCCCTGTTGTCGCCCAAGGTCATGGCTCAGACAGTGCCTCGGTGATTTTTGACGCCATTCAATCTGCCAAAGCCCGTGGCATTGACGTGCTGATTGCCGATACCGCAGGGCGTCTACAAAATAAAACCAATTTGATGGAAGAGCTAAAAAAAGTGATTCGCGTCATGCAAAAAGCCGACCCGACAGCGCCGCATGAATCCATGATTGTGCTTGACGCGGGTACAGGACAAAATGCCCTAAATCAAGTAGAAATATTCAATGAAGCAGTGCCATTGACAGGCGTGACCGTCACCAAATTAGATGGTACCGCAAAAGGCGGCGTGGTATTTAATATCGCTGAAAACACCAACGTGCCGATTCGTTTTATTGGCGTGGGTGAAAAAATTGATGATTTGCGCCCATTTCAAGCCGATGATTTTGTCAAAGCGCTATTTGAAAAAGATGAGTAACATGATAATGACGTCTTATCAACTTGCGAAAAATTTGCCAACGGTGACGCTTGTGGCGCATCAAGGCTGTTTGATTGCGCTCGATTGGCATACGCAAAAGACCCAAGCCCTATTAGCTAAGCTGTTAGCCAAGTTCAAGGTAAAAGTAGCCGTCATGAATTCGGTAGCGTTAAGTCACTCGATTGATGCCGATGCAAAAGTGCTAGTAGAGACCATCACCCAGCTAAAGGAGTATCAGGCAGGTCAGCGACAAGTTTTTGATATTCCCTTAGATTTATCCACAGGCACACCCTTTCAGCAAAAAGTTTGGCAAGCATTACGACAAATCCCTTACGGTCAAACAATCAGCTATGCACAGCTTGCGCTACAAGTGGATAATCCCAAAGGCTTTCGCGCAGTCGCGCAGGCCAATGGTCGCAACCCACTAAGCCTCATTATTCCTTGCCATCGCGTGATTGCCAGCGATGGCAAATTGGGCGGTTACACCGGTGGGGTTGAGATTAAGCAAACATTGCTTGATATAGAGCAAGCAAGTTATCAGCGATAAACAATAACCCAATGAGGCGTTATTGTTTGTCATCTGCATCTTTTTCTTCCCAAGTTTCTAAGCGTTCATAAATACGACCATAAACGGTATTTTTACGATACTTGCCTTTTTTGGTCATCTCATCAGGCGCCAGACCTGTCAATAGATACATGGCTTCATTGACATGCTCTACGGCATAGATGGTAAATTTACCTGCCGTCACGCTATCGATGATATCTTGACGTAGCATCAATTGCGCCAAATTGGCTTTGGGTACAATCACCCCTTGTTTACCCGTCAAACCTTGCTCGACACACGCATCATAAAACCCGGCGATTTTGGCATTGACGCCGCCGACCGCTTGGACTTGACCAAATTGGTTCATCGAGCCAGTCACCGCCAAGCTTTGATTAATCGGGGTTTGCGATAGGGCAGATAATAGTGCGCAGGTTTCGGCTACTGTCGCGCTATCGCCATCGATACCGCCATAACTTTGTTCAAAAGCCAGCGATGCGGTAAAGTTAAGCGTGTGGTCTTCTGCAAACAGCGCTTTTAGGTAACTACTCATAATCAGCACGCCTTTGGCATGGATAGAGCCGCCTAAATCCACATCGCGCTCGATATCAACAATATCGGCATGCGCGGCACTGTGATGCACTGACGCTGTCAATCGAGCAGGCATACCAAACTCACTATCTGCGTAGCTGATGACTGTCAGCGCATTGATTTGACCAATCGCTTTGCCTTGGGTGCTAATCAGCTGTTGCCCTTTTTCTAGCTCTTGCCAGAACAATTGCCGTAAATAGCCCGAGCGGTGACGAATATCCTCAATGGCTTGGCGGACATGGCTAGCGGTTACTGTGTTTTCAGGCGTAAGCTCTGATTGATTGATGAGCGCATGACGATTGGCTTCGAGTAATAGCTGTGCCAATCTGTCCCCATGTAGGCTTAACTCATGCTGGTCTTCTGCTTGCTCGCTGAGATAATCCAATAAACACGCCAAAGCGGTGTTATCAAACGTTAGCAATTGGTATTTGCTTATCATATCGGCAATTTTGGCGGTCATCGCTTGTTCGTTGGCGTGACTGCGTACCACGCGATCATGAAAATCTGCACGGATTTTGAATACGGCATTAAATTCAGGCTCAAAATCTAGCAGGTCATAATACAAGTCTGGTTCACCGAGTAAAATGACTTTGACATCAAGCTTAATCGGTTGTGGCTCAAGGCTGATACTGCCGGTCAGTGTCAGCATTTGCTCAAGGCTCGACATCTTGATTTGGCGGCTTTGCAGCGCGCGTTTGAGACCTTGCCACGCATACGGATATTCAAGCAAATTAGTTGCTTCAAGCACCAAATAACCGCCATTCGCACGATGCAGTGAACCGGCTCGAATCAGACTGACATCCGTTGACACGGTGCCCAAATGGGTAATTTGCTCGACATGACCGAGTAAATTTAAATGGGTAGGTAAGTCTTCAAACACAATCGGTGCGCCTTGATCGGACGCATGGCTTGCAATCACATTGACAAAATAGCGCGCTGGCAATGGCGAGAAATGGCTAGGCAAAAACTCTTCATCATCTTCATTGATGATTCGTTCTACATGATTGACGATATCGTCATGCACGTCTTGCAAATACTTACGAACCTTTGGTAAGGCTTGATACTTGTCAAATAACGGCTCCATCAGAGGTTTTAAGGTACGCCGAGTCAATGAATGGTGTAGCGCTTGCAGGGTCTGATTGGCTTCATCTTCAATTTGCTCAAGCTCAACGGTCAGTTGGCTCAAGCGTTTTTGCATGTGGTTCTTATCTTGATAATTGGCAACATACGGCGATTTTGGGGTTAAGCCAAAGCTGGCTTGATTGGTTGCGCTCGAGGTATTATTAGAGGTGCTAGTTGTGGTGCTAGAGGTTTGAGTGGCTTTAAGTGGTAAAACTGGCGCTTTGCCACTGGATTTTTGGCGACCCAATTTATTAACAGGTTTGATTGATAAATAACCATCGCTTGGCTCGATATCATTGTAACTGTCATTGTCATTGCCATCGGCTCGGTTGTCACTAAAATCCGATTTGATAAAAATCGGTTTATTGTCTGAAGGTCGCAGCGCCAATGCAAGTGAATACTGTTTACCTTCTTCATGCAGCGCATGATAGACCTGTTCTTCACGAAGGCTAATTTCATTCTTTATGGCTTCTACTTTACTTTGGTAGTGCTCACTGCGAAAACGCTGATTGAGCTGACGCTTGGTGGTTAGCCAAAAGGTTTTGACATCTTCTGCTAATTGCTTGCCCATGCCAGCAGGAAGGTCAAGCGCAATCGGGGTGCGCGCATCAACAAAATTATGCACATACACCCAGTCATTGGGCGTGGGTTTTTGTTTGGCGTGTGCTTGAAGCAGGCGAGTGATTAAGGTGCGTTTGCCCAGTCCGTTTTCACCTGCAGCAAAGATATGATAACCATTGGCATTGATATCAAGCGCAGTGGCAATCGCTTTACACGCGCGCTCTTGCCCAAAGCCAATCTCAAGCGTTTTGGTATGGTGGCTATCTTTTGGCAAGGTCGCTGGGTCGGTATAACGGCGCAAGTGCGAGATTGCAACAGGCTGTAAATTGTCAGATTTGATGGTATCGGTAATGATAGCGGCGGATTTTGAAGTCACAGGGGCAGTACGAACAGATTTTGCAAGGGTATTTTTCATAAAACAAGTTTCATCAACGCATTAAAAAGCGGTAGTGGGAAAGATAAACAATGACAGTGACAGTTAGAGTGACAGTGCTTAGGGTCTGAAGTCTAAGGTTTAGGGTCACTTATAGTTAACAGATAGGTTTTGGTAAGTGGTAATAAAGTATCAGTATGATGTGGTTTTTTGTTGATAAAATCAATGGCTATTTTTTCGTGAATCGTTGCCTTAAGGTTTCAGCCGCAGTAATATAAAAGTTGATGGGTAAGTATTTGCTAAGATAACATATTGACGCTTAACACAATCGTTTGAGACAACAACATGGCTAAAACAGAAAACGGATTTATTTTAGCGCTAGATCAGGGCACCACCTCAAGCCGCAGTATTATCTTTGATAACCAATTAACACCCATCGCCATCGCCCAAAAGCCGCTTAATATCATCACCCCAAAAGCCGGGTTTATCGAGCAAAATGCCAACGACATCTGGCAAACCCAAATTAGTACCGCCCAAGAAGTGATTGCCAAAGCAGGATTGTTGGCGACAGATATCTCAGCCATCGGTATCACCAACCAACGTGAGACCACCATAATTTGGCATAAAAAGACGGGTAAGCCTGTCGCACCCGCCATTGTCTGGCAAGATAGACGTACCCATCAGTGGTGTAGAGACTGGCGTGATAAAGGCTTTGACGCCAAAATCCAACAAATTACCGGACTACGTATAGATCCGTATTTTAGTGCCAGCAAAATCGTATGGCTGTTAAACCAAAACCCTAAGCTTCGCCAACAAGCGCTAGCAGGTGAGTTGGCTTTTGGTACCGTGGATAGTTGGCTACTGTTTAACATGACAGGCGAGCATAGCATTGATATCACCAATGCCTCACGCACCATGCTGATGTCTTTGCAAACAGGTGACTGGTCTGAGGAGTTATTGGATTTATTTGATATTCCCAAAACCATGTTACCTACCATCAAGCCATCGGATGGCGATTTTGGGGTCACCAAACAAGGAATGTTTGGCAAACAAATCCCAGTCACGGCAGTGCTGGGCGATCAGCAAGCGGCATTGTATGGGCAAGGCTGTAACCGGGCAGGGATGGCAAAATCCACCTATGGCACGGGCTGTTTTTTATTAATGAATACCGGCGATAAGCCCTGTGTCAGTCATCAGCAATTACTCACCACCGTCGCTTGGCAAACCACAGAGGCGAATCACACTCGTCAACCTAACCGGCATGAACCCTCAGGTAAATTGCCCAACTTGTTAAAACCTTTACAAAATTTACAACGACATAAAAAAACAAGCGTCACGCAAACCCAATATGCGCTTGAAGGCAGTGTGTTTATGGCAGGTGCCATCGTGCAGTGGCTACGCGATAACTTAGGTATGATAGCGCGCAGTGAGGACGTTGAAACCTTGGCGGCGCAAGTACCGGATAGCCAAGGAGTGACCTTGATTCCTGCCTTTACCGGGCTTGGCGCACCTTACTGGCGAGCAGATGCTACCGCAAGACTTATCGGGCTGACCCGTGGCACTACCAAAGCGCATATCGCTAGAGCCGCCTTAGAAGCCATTGCGCTGCAAGCTTATGATGTGTTAATCGCCATGCAAAAAGATAGCCCTGTGCCATTGCACGAACTGCGCGTGGATGGGGGCGCTGCCAATAACAATATCTTAATGCAATTTCAAGCCGATATACTCAATGTCCCTGTGCTGCGACCGACGACCACTGAGAGTACTGCAAAAGGGGTAGCATTATTGGCAGGGCAAGCGGTGGGACTATATGATGACACTAGCATTGGTGAAAATTGGCAGCTAGACCGTATCTTTGAGCCTAAAATGGCCTTGTCTGAACGCCAAGCCATCGTGGAGCGTTGGCAGTTTTATATCAATCAACTATTAAACGAACAAAATTAAAGCAAGAAAATCATTACATAGCTCTAAAAAATAAAAATGATGTAAAAACAAATAGTTAACTATATAACAAATTTTTTAAAGACTCGACACGAGAGTGATTTTCGTTAGCAAATAAGGTGATTAAGTAAAAAAAAGCGCTTTATGTACCCAATTTTTAAACCCTGCTTAAAAATATCAGCAAATTTTGGCTAAAAATAGTGATTTTTTGTGTAGAAATTGGATAAAAAAATGTATAATGCTGCAAAATTCGACACTGCGTTGACAGTGATGAAAGTTACTATGATATAAATTATTATGATAAAAGTTACGAAGATGAAAGTCAGGAAATTTTTTTGGACAACGTTGGTATAAGCAAGCAGGGATAACTGGTAACTAAACATTAAGGATATGACAGTGGATAATCAATTTGTTATCGCTACGGCAAATTTACTTAACTTTGCACTGCCCAATCGGGTTTTTTACCGAAACCAAGATGCGTATACGCCACAGCAATATCAACAAAAGATTAATGCACTTGCCCCCATCTTTCGGCAATTGCAAGCTGATATCATTGGTTGCCAAGAAATTTGGGATGAGCAAGCACTGATTGACTTATGTCGTGCGGCCGGTCTCAATGACTATCATGTCACTGTGCCACTAGCCAGTAATCAGCCAGATAGTCCATTAACCCAAGGACGAGGCGCAGTTGGCACCCCGAGCGTAGGTTTGGTATCGCGTTTTGAAATTATTAACACCCAATTGCTCACGCAGATGCCTGCGATTGCGTTGTTGGACGTTCCTGATGTTGGGCTTTATCAACAATTTAACCGTCCCCCGCTGATTGCCGACATCCGATTGCCAAATGGCATGGTGGTCACCGTGATTGTGGCGCATTTAAAAAGTAAACGCCCTGAGTTTTTAGAAAACGCGCAAGGCGAGCCGTTAGAAGATCGCAATGATCCGCTAATTCGAGTCCGCGCCAAGCTGCGCAGTCTGTGTATGCGGGCAGCGGAAGCGGCAGGCATTCGCCAAGTGGTCATCGAAAAACTGTCACACAACAACCATCCGCTGATTTTGTTAGGGGATATGAATGATGTGATGCAAAGTGTCACTTGTCAACTTTTAAGCGAATCGGGCGAAGTATTTTATGATAAGTCGATGCGGGATATCGTGCTATATGATGCCTCTACGATACAAAGCCGTATGCACTGGCTTAAAGATGTGGCGTACACACATATCCACCAAGGTATGCCAGAAGTGCTTGACCAGATTTTGGTATCTGAACAGTTTTTAGCTGATAGTAAATTTAACATCGGCGAAGTATTACAAGTTGATTATTTTAACGATCATCTCAAATTTATTGTAGAACAACGCCCAACCGATCATGGATTGGTACGGGCACAAATTAAACTTTATTCATAATCAGTCGATAGAGAGGAAATATGTCAAGCGCTTATGATGAAAAAATTGAGGATGTGTTAGTGGACTCTGAGCTCGCTCGCCGCTTGGTCCCTAACAAATTCAAGTTCACTAGCCAGCAAGGTCGTTTACGTCGCCAAAAATTATTAGCCGCTGCCAAAGAATTGAGCGCGACCCGACCTGTCAGTGAGATTAGTTTGGCTGATGTGTGTGAACGAGCGGACATTCCCAGAGCTTCGGCATATCACTTCTTCCCAAACGTTGAAGCGATTTTTTTGGCATTACGTTTTTTAAATGCGATAGAAATTTTTAACAAGCTTGAAAAAGTGGATGCCAAACAATTTAGTCGCTGGCAGGCTTATATCACCACAGTCATTGAGACAGGCGTTGATATTATTCAATCTGATTTAACGGTTGCCCGTTTGATTTATGAGACCAATACCCCAGATTTTGAGGGCAATGCGTTTGGTAGTGAAATCGAAAAAAGCCTTGCCCAAATGGTGTATGATAAGTTGTCTGAGCATTATAAAATGCCGGCTTTAGAAACCATTCATCAGCAATTGTTAGTCGCATACGGTATCATTAATGGTATTTTTATTTTAGCCTATCGCTCAGAAAAAGAAATTACCGATACCTATCGTCAAGAAGCGATTACAGCGGTGATTGCTTATCTACGTTGTTATCTACCTGAAAATTTGCCAAAAAACGGCTAATTTTATAACCTACTAGGGTTTTAAGCGATAGGCAATACAAGAGGTAATAAAAAACCCATCAGCGAGATGGGTTTTTTTACTTAAACAGAAAATCTACGACTTGATTTTATTTTGAGTATTTTGTGCGGTATTGGTTACTGCGTCACCTGTTTTTGATACGTCTTTACCAAAACCTTTGACTGTATTACAACCTGTGACAGCAAACATAACAGCGATTGATGCAGCGATTAATTTTTTCATTTTAAATTTCCTCAGATATATCCATTATTTTTTAACAGTTTTTAGCTACCAGGTTAAATCATGCGACTTTATTGATTCATAGAAGATTGGTTCATAGAAGTTAAAATAAAGTAAAACATGCTTGGTAGAGCCATGGTAATGCAGGTTAGTCTAACGTCGCTATAGCGTTAATGTAACCAAAACTATCAAGTTGTAAAAAAAACTTAAATTTACGCAATAAGTATAGGTTTTTTGTAAATTAATCTTCGCATTTAGCGCTTTTTTATTTCAATCTGGTTAAGGATGTCGACATGATTCATGTGGTATTAGTTGAACCCAAAATGCCAAGCAACACAGGCAATATTATTCGGTTATGCGCCAATACGGGCGCAACGCTACATTTGGTTGAGCCACTAGGGTTTGAGTTAGAAGATAAAAAATTACGCCGAGCAGGGCTCGATTATCATGAATGGGCAAATGTCAAAGTACATGCCAATTGGCAGGATGCGCAGGACAGTCTAAGCCAAAGTGGGGTACAAAGAATCGTTGCCTTGACTACCAAGCTTAGCAAGCCTTTATATGATGAAGATTTTACGCAACTGGCAAATATCGCTTTGGTATTTGGGTCAGAGACAGCCGGGTTACCCGAGCCAATTCGCGCGGCAATTGGGCAAGACAACTGGTTGCGTTTGCCTATGTTGCCGACCTCTCGCAGTTTGAATTTGTCTAACAGCGTGGCAATTACATTATTTGAAGTTTGGCGTCAGCAGGGGTTTGGCGGTGATAACGGTCACAGTATCGGTTATGACAATCTCGTCCCTTATGACCCAAAATAACTTCAAAATTTATAAGCAATTTGCAGGTTTGGGCAACCCTGCAATGCGGTTGACATGACGCGCGACAAGACCTGTGTTAAACATGGCTTGCAGTTTGGTGTTATCAATCGCCAATGAGGGCAATTGCTTGGATAAAAACTTGATTAAAGGACGGGTCGTCGGTGGATGACTATATAAATCATAATATTGACGCACCGCAGCTATGATTTGATAGTGTTCAGGGGTTAACGTGACATCCAGCGTGTTCGCCAATTGTTGGGCGATATCTGGTGACCACGTTTGATGAGCTATCAAATGACCGTCTTGGTCAAGGGCGGCTTGGTCAAGTTCGGGAAGTTGGGTCATAGTGTTTATAAGTCAAAAGTGGTATCAAAATTAGGCGGTGTGGTTGGCTTTAGCGTTACTTGAGCACACCAATCAAAGTCTGCTGAAAGGTTCGCTTGCCATGCTTTGAATCTATCAAAATCCGCTAGCGCCAGCCAAGCGGGCGCCATATCATACATGTCAAGGGATGCCAGCATATGGGCAAGCTTGCTCGTGGGCGCATCAAGTAGTAAGTTTAGCATGCCATCACCGATAGTCAGCTGAACTTGGTGATCAAACGCCGCCAGCGCAAACGCCATTGATAAGGCTTCATGACAAAGCAAAAACGTGTCAGCGTGAATATTAATGATAATTTTCATAGTAAATCGCTATCGCTAAACCCATCCCAATTAAAACTGATAAACCGTTTTTGCACTGTGCAGATGCATGGCTAATTCACCCAAACCGACTAATTCAAAGCCATCTGCCAAATTGTCACCTTGTAGCTGATGTCTAGTCGCATTTTCAGCATCTGTTACCCCGCGAGCCAAAGCGGCACTCACACACACTTGAATGGTTAAATTATGACTCATAGCAAAGTGTTGCCAATTTTTTGCCAAATTTTCGATATCATCGGGCAGCCAAATTAATCGGTTTGCCAACATCACCGCATCACTATATAAGAAAATTTTAAAATCGGTAGTAGTCAACGGGTTTTGCTCAACGGTTGTTTTACTATCGTTTGCACATAGCGATTGGGCGCATTCAAGCGCTCGTTTGGTGAGCGGATGACTAGGCGCATGTGTCATCAGCATCACAATCGGTGTATCGAGCGTCGAAGTATTGGGCATGGCGGTATTATTCGATGTAGTTATCAAATCAGTCATTTAACCATCTATAAATTAATCTATAAAGCTGCAATCTGCTCGCTATTTTAGCAAAATCGACCCCTATTTGCGATGCAATTGTCATCAAACTGTTATCAAATTGACATGAGGTTGTCAATGGCGGCTTATAAGCTTAACCCATGCAAAGGATTGATTTAATTTACCGAAACGGCTTTTGTAGTCAAATAAAGCAGTCGGTTGTAATGGTTGATAACATACTATGAGTGACAACACTGTAAACACTAATTTGTACCAGGCTTCGTCTGACACTCAGACGACGTCAGCAAATCGCATGAATCCCCCAACTCAAGTTGCAGGCACGCCTTTTCATGACAATAGGCCATTATTGCATATCGCTTTGGTGACTGAAACTTGGCTCCCCGATATCAATGGGGTAGCCTCAAGCGTTTATCAAATCATGCGCGAACTCAAATCGATGGGGCATCGCATCACGTTGATTCGCCCCAAACAAAGCGATGAAGTCGAACAACATACCCTAACGACAGGGCTTAACACTGCGGCTGTTACCACTGATTTGCAAGTGCCAAGTTTGCCCATTCCCTATTACCCGCATCTGCGCATGGGGCTGCCTTGTTACCGATTTTTAACGAAGCAGCTGCGCAAGCTTCGTCCTGATATCGTGCATATCGTGACGGAAGGTCCTTTGGGGCTTGCGGCGCTGATTGCTGGCAAACAGCAAAGCATTAAAGTCTCTTCAGGTTATCACACCGCGTTCCATGATTTTAGCCGATATTTTGGCTGGAAAGTTGTCTCAGTGCCTTTGCTTGCGTATATGAAGCGTTTTCATAACCAGTGCAATGCTACGTGTATTCCAAGCCAGACCACCCAACATCAGCTCGCTGAATTTGGTTTCAAGCATTTGTACCAAGTCGGTCGTGGCGTTGATACAGCGCGCTATGCACCGAGCAAACGTAGCCAAGCATTACGGCAAAGCTGGGGCGTGGGCGAGGGTACCACAGTGTTAATGTGTGTGAGCCGTGTTTCCCCTGAAAAAGGTATGGATACCGTCATTAAAAGCTTCAAAGCGCTACAATTACAGCAGCTGCATCGTCATGTCAAATTAGTGATTGTCGGTGATGGACCGTACAAAGAAGCGCTCGTTAAACGGCATGCCAATGATACAAGCATTATTTTTGCAGGCTTTAAAACAGGTGAGGCGCTGGCAAGTTATTATGCCAGTGCCGATGCTTTTGTATTTGCTAGTCAAGTGGAAACTTTCGGTAATGTCGTCACCGAAGCGATGGCATCGGGTTTGCCAATTTTTGCCTATCATGATGCGGCTGCGGCGCTGTTGGTGGATGATAGTTGTGGTAAAACCGTAGCGCTTGGGCAAGAACAAGGCTTTGTAGAGATGGTTAGTGAATTACCCAAACAACAACAGCTTGATCAGATGCGATTAGCTGCGCGGCACAAGGTAGCCGCTTTTTCTTGGCAAAAACCTGCCCAAGAAATGTTGACCATGTTTTATGAGGTGCTATCAATCCAGACGAACACTCTAACCGCTAGCCCAGTGACATCAGCACTTTTTTCTTCTCAAGCGTCAGCTCAACATCCGCTAGCGGATTCAACAATCGTCCTCATACCTGAGTCAGTTCACCCGACTGTCGTGGCAAAAAACCACCCCCGATATAGTCATTCACCCCAAAATAGTCACTTAAACCAAAATAGTCACCCAGCCCAAAGACCCGCTGAATCTGCCGCGTTTTTCTCCAAAACGTGAGGTTCAAATAGGCAAAAAAAGGATGGCGCCATGAATCACCCCATCAATCAATCCATGAATCAACCCATAAAACAATCCAAACTGTCACTTGCCAATTCAGAACTCACCTGTACCTCTGTTAGCTCTGTCGAAAACTTACCCAATTTAATGCGCAATTATTATCAATTTTTGCACAGTAAACCTAAACTATATCATTTGCAAAAGCGCGTGCTGCAATGGGATACTCGCTTATGTTTACGGGTAAATTTACTGTCGCAATTGAAGTTTTTTGCGCAGTTTTTCAAAACCATCAGCCGCTTAGGCGATGGTTGGTTTTGGGCGCTATCGACGGTAGTGATGTTAGTAGCGTTATTCTCACAAGGACTGGTCGCTAGTATCGTCGCTATTAAAGTGTGTGCGGTGTTACTCAGCAGTTTTTGCGGTTATTTGCTGTATAAGTATCTAAAAGTGCACACAGTGCGTCCACGCCCTTACCAAGTACACCAGACCATTACTTTAGGTGAACGGCCTTTAGATATATTTAGTTTTCCATCGGGACATACGCTGCAAGCGGTATTGTTTACCATCATGATAGGTCATCAAGTGCCGATGATGTTATGGGTGTTGCTGCCATTTACGATGCTGGTGGCATTATCGCGCTTGGTGCTTGGGTTACATTATCCCACCGATGTGTTGGTGGGGGCAGGCATTGGTGCAACATTTGCGACCATCGGCAGTAAAGTGAGTGATTACTTGGTTGCGTAAATGATGTCGCCAAATAATGATATCGCAAACTATTAAGGCAAATGAAAGCCAAACTGCGCACACATCGTTAACCAATCTGTATCCACAGGTGCAGTGATATCAACACGCCGATTGTCGGTCAGTCTATGAAAAGCCAAGGTATGGGCATGTAACATCAAGCGATGCACGCCGATATGTTGACGGATAGCACGATTTTGGTGATGATCGCCATAACTGGTATCGCCAATAATTGGATGAAACACATGCTTCATATGGCGACGTAGTTGGTGTTTTCGTCCGGTAATGGGCGTCAATCTAGCCAGGCTAAAGCGTGAAGTGGGATAGCGTGCGCGCGCTTGAAACGGCTGTTCAGTTGTTGCCAAGCATTGCCAGTGCGTTTGCGCAGGTTGCAGTAAGGTTAATTCAGCAGGGCTGCTAAGGACTTCATCAAACATTTCTGTCGAACTAAGCTTTCTTTGTTGCAGCGCCTGCAAACTTGGTTTATCACCAATTTTATCCAAAATTTGTGTGAGCGGGTAATCAATCAGCCCAGATGCCTGCTGGGATGTCTGCGCATTCACTGTCAAATATCCGCGCACGATGGCTAAGTAAGATTTTTGCACTTGCCTGTTTTCAAATTGCTCACACAGTTGACGCGCTGATTCGCTTGATAAAGCAAACAGTAGCACCCCCGATGTCGGCCGGTCTAAGCGATGAATCGGATAAACATATTGACCCAGTTGATCGCGTAGGGTCTGCATCACAAACTCGGTTTCATGACGGTCAAGCCAGCTTCGATGAACGAGCATACCCGCAGGCTTATTGACTGCCACACAATGTTCATCTTGATATAAAATTTCTAACATAGCGTTTTCCCAAAAGCCACAGACATAAAAAAGGTCAGAATCGTATCTGACCTTTTCACCACGTTAACCATTATTCATGTTCGTTGTGCATCGGTGGATGACGCTTAAAGCCACCGGTTTTAAACGCCAAATAGATAAGACCGATTACTGCCCAGCTTAAACCCATTTTGATAGCGATTGGCTCACTTTCTTTCCACATCAGCGCAACACTGATAAAGCCCAACAGCGGCACAATCAAATACATAAACAAATCATAGGCACTGTGGTAGCGTTTTTCACGGATGATGTAGGTCGCAATCACGGATAAGTTAACAAAACTAAAGGCCGTCAACGCCCCAAAACTAATCAAATGCGCGATGACATCAAACTCAATAAAACCCGCGGTTAAGGCAATCACACCCGCGATATAGATATTGTAGGTTGGGGTCAAGTATTTTGGATGAATATGACCAAAAATACGTTTATTAATGACCCCATCACGCCCCATTACATACATCAAACGAGAGACACCGGCATGCGCAGAAATACCTGACGCCATCACCGTGACAATTGCAAAGCCCAGTACAGCGGCTTGAAACGCAGAACCACCGACCAACATCAAAATATCTGGCTGGGTAGCAGCCACATCTGGGAAATATTTGTCAGGGGTTTGCGGGAAATAAATCTGCATAAAGTAAGTACTAATGATAAACACAATACCTGCAATCAATGCCGTCAAGAAAATTGCTTTTGGTAAGGTTTTTTGCACATCTTTGGTTTCTTCTGCCAATGAGCTTAGTGAGTCAAAGCCTGTGAAAGAGAAACATAAAATGGTTGCACCACTGATGAGTGCCGTCATGTTGGCAATATCACTCCAAAACGGCTTTAAGCTCCATAATTGGTAAGCTGCATCATTGATGGTGCCGTCCGCATTGGTGCCTGCCATCAATTTGCTATACACCAACCACGTAAATACACCAATAATCAATAGCTGAATAAACACAATCCAACTATTAAAATAAGCCACGACTTTGGAGCCATGCACGTTAATCCAGGTCATAAATCCCGTCAGAATAAATACCCAAATCCATTTGTTGACATCAGGGAACAGCGCTTCAAGATAAATCACCGCTAGGATAATATTCACCAAAGGTGACAATAAATAATCCAACCAAGAAGACCAACCCACCATAAACCCGACATTGGGATGAATCGATTTTTGCGCATAGGTATATGCCGAACCTGCCGAAGGATAACGACGAATCATGCTACCGTAACTTAGCGAGGTAAGCAAAATAGCAATCAATGCAATAATATAAGATGTTGGAACGTGCTGATGACTGGCTTCAGAAACCAAGCCAAAGGTATCAAATACGGTCATGGGCTGAATATACGCCAAACCAATAATGATAATGTGCCAGAGTGCCAATTGGCGTTGCAATTTAGCGGGCGAATTAGTCGCAGTGGTGGTATTGTTCAAAGTTACCTTTCTCCTATACCCAGTGGTGTTAAAAACAGTCAGCTGTCAAAAGTCAAATGGGCGCTGTTTTTAGCCAGTTGAGAGTAGATTAATGCAGCGCATTTAATCCATGAAAAAAAAGAGCCTATTATAAACAAAAACTAAGAATAAACTATGAACAATTAAAAAATCTCGTTAAAAAAATCATGCATGGATTGTTCTATGCATGATTTTGTAAAATTTAATCTATAGTCAAAATAGCAGCACAATAGTTATTGGTCGCGATTGGCTTTTTCGCGTTTTTTGAGTAACACCAATACTGCACCATTGCCACCTTGTGCCGCAGGCGCTGAGCAAAAAGCAAGCACTTCAGGAATCTGACGCAACCAGCCATTGACGCAAGTTTTTAAGATACTATCAATGCCCTTGCCATGAATGATTTTTACGCAATTTTCATTGTTTTTTTGAGCCTGCAAAATCAACTGACTCATGGCTTCACGCGACTCTTCAATGGTAGCACCATGTAAATCTACGGCATCATACCAGCGAATCTTGCCTTGTTTGAGGTCATTAAACACTTTGTTTTGTAGCGTTGCGGTTTTATAACTTAAATAAGCATCGCCAGATACCGGGTTGAGCAGCGCTTGCATATCAGACAATACATGCCCGCTATCATCGTCACCGCCGACTGCCGCCGCGCGTTTGGCTAGCGTTGTGGCATCAAGCTTATTGCCAGCGTTGTTTTTATCCGCCAAGTTTTTATCTTTGATTGGCTGCACGCCTGACATGGCTTGCATAAATAGCAATTTATCATCATCAAGATGTTCGCTATTATATTTTTTAACTTGTTTGGCGACTTGTTGCTTGCTCAATAAACCCACGGTTTCAGTCGGTTTGCCGTTTTCATCGGTCTCTTTGGTTTGGCTGCGACCTTTACTCAGTTCGGTTTTAAGCTGCTTTAACTGGTCTTGCATTTCTTTAGAAAATAAATTTGCCATACAATAACTCTATCAATCGGTATAAAAAATAGGGCGTTTATCGATAAAATGCCCTAACATCAAATATTTAACTTGGCTATTTTACGCATTTTGTTGCGATTGTGCCAATAACTTTGCTAAAGCACTACCTGCATCGCCTGTTTTCATAAACTGCTCACCAATCAAAAACGCATGGATGTCATGGCCCAGCATCAATTTTACATCCTCTGCCGAATGAATCCCGCTTTCTGTCACCAATAAGCTATCTTGTGGAAACAGTGTTTTTAGGCGTAGGGTAGTGTCCAAACTCACATCAAAGTTATGTAGATTGCGATTATTAACCCCATACACGTTTTGACGATGGGCGGGCAAGCGTAACGCACGTTCAATTTCTAGCTCATCATGACACTCAATGAGTACACTCATGCCAAGTTTTAACGCCAATTCATGCAGCTCAGCGGCTTGCGCATCTGATAAACACGCCATAATTAGCAAAATACAATCTGCCCCAAGCGCACGTGATTGCAAAATGTGATACGGCTCAATCATAAAATCTTTGCGTAGCACAGGTAGGCTTACCGCTTGGCGTACTTGCAATAAATACTCATCCGAGCCTTGGAAATAATTCGTATCCGTCAATACCGATAAACAAGCGGCACCCGCTTGTTCATAGCCGACTGCGGTGGCGACAGCATCGAAATTAGGGGCAATGACGCCTTTGGATGGCGAGGCTTTTTTGACTTCCGCAATGACACGGATACCCGCTTTGCGCAAACTGCCGGCAAAATCACGGATGTCATCGCGGTTCGTTGCGGCAATTTGCTCAAGGTCGTGCCAAGATTGTTGTTGCTTGGCTTTGGTTAGTTCTTGGCGTTTGGTTTCGACAATTTTTTGTAATACCGAGGGGACTGCTTGATGAGGCATGGTTTTTCCAAAAATTTAATGAGAGGTGAATTGCTGAGTAAAGCTTGCTAATACTGCCATTTTTTGCAAGGCTTTACCACTGCTGATGATATCTTGTGCCATGGCTACGCCTTGTTTTATGCTATCTGCTTTACCTGCTACATAGATGGTCGCACCGGCGTTCAAGGCAATCATATCCGCTGCTTTTTTGGCGATGGGGGTTTTATTGGGATTGTTAGCGAGTGCTTCGCGGATGAGCGCTAGGCTCTGTGCTGGACTGTCAATGATCAAGCCTTTAAGTGTTTGCGATTCGATACCAACATCTTCAGGTTCGATATCATACACGCTGACTTTGCCGTCTTTAAGTTCAGCCACGTGGGTATAAGTCGCCAGTGAGATTTCATCAAGGTTATCCACTGAGCCGACGACTAGCACATGCTCTGCGCCAAGGTTTTTGAACACATTGGCAAGCGGTTCGCACAGCGAAGGATTAAATACCCCAATCATGGCATTTTTGACGCCCGCCGGGTTGGTCAAAGGTCCCAAAATATTAAACACCGTGCGTGTTTTTAGGGTACGGCGAATGGGCATCGCGTGTTTCATTGCGACATGGTGATTGGGCGCAAACAAAAAACCAATACCATGGGTTTTAATCGACTGGGTAATCTGCTCGGTATTTAGTGCCAAATTAATACCCGCTTGCTGCAGCAAATCGGAACTGCCCGATTTGCCGGAAACGCCGCCATTACCATGCTTGGCGACATGACAGCCAGCCACTGCTGCGACCATCGTAGCGGCGGTAGATACATTAAACAAATTCGCGCCATCGCCCCCTGTACCTACAATATCGACGACGTTGGGCACATCCGACAAATCCACTTTAATCGCCAGTTCCCGCATCACTTGGGCGGCGGCGGTAATTTCTTCGATGCTTTCACCTTTCATACGCAGCGCAGTAAGCAGCGCGCCCATCATGGCATCGGGGCATTGACCTTGCATGATGGCTAGCATAACGCCGCGCATTTCTGCATAGGTCAGGTCAATGGTATTGATGGCACGATCCAGCGCGGTGGTAAGTAGTAGTTGGGTTTGCTCTGGGGTTAATGGTTGGTTGTTTTCAATAGCCGTGGTAATGTCACCAAGATAGGGCGTTACAGTATGGGTCATGTCAGTCTCGTATGAGTTTTATGGCTTACACTTTATATATCATTGTACTAGTATACTATAACAAAGCCAGGTTTGAAAGCCAAGTTTTAAAGCCAAACTTTAACCCGCAAAACTCAATTATCCCAGTCTAATAGTTAGCGTTTTGATAGTTTTCATGGTTTTCATAGTTAGCTAAAAAATTTTTCAAAATCGTATACCCATGCTCACTCAAAATAGATTCTGGATGAAACTGCACCCCTTCAATCGGCAATGTTTGATGCCGAATGCCCATCACAGTAGGGGATGGCAGCAAATTATGTGGATGAATATCATCACACCATGCGGTAACCTCTAGGCAAGCAGGTAAACTGTCTGTGGCAATCGCTAAAGAATGATAGCGAGTGGCGTTAAAAGGTGAGGGAAGTCCGGCAAAAATCCCTTGATGGTGATGAAAAACTTGCGACACCCGCCCATGCATAATCGTTGGGCATCGAATGATATGGGCGCCAAATGCTTGCCCAATCGCTTGATGACCCAAGCAAACGCCTAATATAGGAATAATGCCGGCACAGTCTTTGATAAAACTCAACGTATTGCCTGCATCGCTTGGCGTGCAAGGTCCAGGGCCAATGACCAAATAATCGGGATTTAAACGAATGATATCTTCACTGCTGCAAGCATCATTGCGCCAGACTTCAACGGGTTGCCCCAATTGCTCAAAATACTGCACCAAATTGTAGGTAAAACTGTCGTAGTTATCAATAAAAAGTAGCAATCCAGAAACCCTATCATGTAATTATTGGACGATGGTTAGCCGATGAAAAAACTTCACCATTATTTTAATCAAGTATTTTATCACAACCATTCTACAAGTGACTGAAACCGAATAAGTGAAACAGAGTCGCAGAAAGCAATGTGAATGATTTTCACTAAAATAGTTAAACACATATTTTATGCACCATAAAAGTGAATATTAATGAAGTTCTAATTAAAATAGTGCAATTCTTGCAGCCGCATAGCCATTTGACGGCTAGATAGAAGGATAGTAACGTGAGGCAACTTTATAATCCAATCACTGCTTAAATAACTAATTGAATTATATATAAAAATTTAATGTTTGGCATGATAGCGCAAAAGTTGGCACATAACTTGAAAGTTTAAATTCAACAAGCACCACTTTGTTTATCTCTTGTCACAGCACCGAAAAGAGTATAAAGTGGCGTAACGTTTTTTTAATCATTTTTTGCGTAAGTAAAAGGAAACGAGCAATGTCGAATAAATTTTTAGATTTAATCAAATCTAGCGAAGCAAAGTGGGTAGATTTTCGCTTTACCGACACTAAAGGTAAAGAGCAACATGTAAGCTATCCAGCTGACAGCATGGACGAAGACATTTTTGAAGAAGGTAAAATGTTTGATGGTTCATCAATTGCTGGTTGGAAAGGCATTGAAGCGTCAGATATGATTTTGATGCCAGATGCTGATACCGCATTCGTCGATCCTTTCTTTCGTGAAACGACCGTTGTTGTGACCTGTGACGTTATCGAGCCATCAACCATGCAAGGTTATGACCGTGACCCACGTTCAATCGCGCGACGTGCCGAAGAATACCTAAAATCAACGGGTATCGGTGATACCGCATTCTTTGGTCCAGAGCCAGAATTCTTCGTATTTGATGATGTAAAATGGTCAATCGACATGTCAGGTGCCCGTCACACCATCTCAGCTGATGAAGCCGCTTGGTCAACCGATAAAGAAATGGAAGGCGGTAACTATGCGCACCGCCCACGCGTCAAAGGCGGTTACTTCCCAGTACCACCTGTTGATAGCTCACAAGATATGCGCGCTGATATGTGTGCCGCGGTAGAAGCGATTATGGGTGAAGGTCGTGTTGAAGTCCATCACCATGAAGTTGCCTCTTGCCAGCTAGAAATCGGTGTATCATTTAACACCCTAGTTCGTAAAGCGGACGAAGTACAACAGTTCAAATATGCGGTACACAACGTTGCCCACGAATATGGTAAGACCGCGACCTTTATGCCAAAACCGATGGTTGGTGATAATGGTTCAGGTATGCACGTTCACTTGTCAATCCAAAAAGATGGCAAAAACACCTTTGCCGGTGATGAATACGCAGGGTTATCAGAAACGGCGCTTTTTGCAATCGGTGGTATCATCAAGCATGCTCGTGCATTAAATGCCATCACTAACCCCTCAACCAACAGCTACAAACGCCTAGTACCGCATTACGAAGCGCCTATTAAACTGGCTTATTCAGCGCGTAACCGCTCAGCGTCAATTCGTATTCCATACGTGGCAAGCCCGAAAGGCAAGCGTATCGAAGCACGCTTCCCAGACCCAGCAGCTAACCCTTACCTTTGCTTTGCCGCATTGTTGATGGCAGCGCTTGATGGTATCCAAAACAAAATCCATCCAGGTGAAGCCGCGGACAAAAACTTATACGACCTGCCACCAGAAGAAGAAGCATTGATTCCAACTGTGGCAGAGAACTTGGAAGTTGCGCTTAAAGCGTTAGAAGACGACCATGAATTCTTAACCAAAGGTGGCGTATTTACCAAAGAAATGCTTGACGCTTACATTGCCTTGAAAAAAGAAGAAGTAGAGCGTTACAACGTATCAGTTCATCCAATCGAATTTGATATGTACTACAGCTGCTAATAAGTTCGCTTTTCAAAAAGCCCAACTTCACAATAAGTTGGGTTTTTTTATGTGAAATTTTTAGGCTAATAGGCAAAATTATTTAGGGATTGATTATCAAGCTTGCTAAAATATGCACAATAATGGGTTTTGAGGGGAGGGCTTATATGATTTTGACAAAATATAGTACGGATAATAAATATAGTACCGATAATAATAGTAGTTTGCGCTATAATTATAACTTTGCACTTATGGCTTCAATGTTATTGCTGTCACAGTTAAGTCATGCTGAAGTGTATAAGACGACAACCTCAGAGGGTCAAGTGGTATATACCGATAATATCAATACCGCTTATCAATACAATAAAAACAGCAAAAATATCAGCGTATTAGATAAATTACCCACCCAATCACAAGTATCTGCGACGACCAATCAATCCGCAACGACATCTAATAGCTTGAACAATCAAGTTGATAACGCAGCGAGTACGGCAGCTGACAATCGTTTGCCTAATAGTTTAGGTGATAGCTTAACTGCTCGCTTAACTGAGCGCTTATCCACCCAATCCATCTCAGCAAGCCAGGAGGGGGATTATATATTAAAAATTGTATCGCCTGAAGCAGGGCAAACGCTGCGACGTGGTAGTCAACCAATTGAGATTAACGTTGCCTTGACACCGAGTTTAAAGACAGGGGATAGAATCGTCTATCAACTCAATAACCAAACCTTAGCAACTATAAAAGCAACTAGCTATACTATCGCTACTACCACGCTCGATCCTAACCCTTATACCATTACTGTAAGCGTTGAAAACGTCTTAGGGGAAGTCATCGCGCAAGACACTCGCGCTATCAATCTCATCAGTAATAATGTACTGTATCAAAAAAAACGTAAAGCGATTGCGCAAGCACAAAAGAAGAAAGCCAATCAACCTTGGTATAAAAAAATACTTTAATACTTTAAGCTATCGTTAAATTTGCTTATACCATAAGGCACTACCATAACTAATGCAACTTTATCCAATCAAACACCATAGCTGGGTGGCTATTGATATTCATCATAATTTGGGTGAACAGGCTACCCTATTAACCCATAAAGCAGGGTCAAGCAATAAAGTAGGGTTAACCAATAAAGCAGCATCAACCCATAAAACAGGGTCGATGTCTTGTCGTCACTTGCTAAAAAACCTACAGCAAGCGCTCAATCTGACAGGCGAGTTAATGGATACAAACTTTCCTTATCATTTTATAACGGCTGACGGTTACACTTGGTATGTCAGTTTTAGCCATAGCCGCCAACATGCCGCAGTGTTGATTTCGCCCTATACAAATATCGGTATTGATGTTGAAGATAGCGCAATTAGTCATCAGGTTGCTTCGCGCTTTTTTTCACCCCATGAATATCAATGGTTGAATCAAAAGCCTGTAGTCAATCAAGCAGTTTTACGAAACCTACTATGGCGACTTAAAGAATGTGCCATCAAAACCCATCAAAATGCCGATAAGCAATTAATAAAAGAATTAAAGCATGATGTGCTAGATGAATGGGGCGAGGAAGTTATCAATCAACTCATTGGCGTCAATGAGATAAATGCTAAAGATAAGCCCATACAATGTGTGCAAACCGACGCTAAAATAGTTGGCAATTTTAGTAGCAAACCTTGCAGTTTTATTATTGTAAATCGTTAAACAAGGCTAAAAAATCGCTGTTTAAAAAAATAACCAATTCTTACGAAATTACTTTTTTTTGTAAAAAACCCATGCTATGATTGCTATAAGAACAATTTACTATGTAAGCGACATTGTAGAGAAATGTTTTAACAAACTATTACAAAAGCTTAACTAGTACATTAATTAGCAGGCGTAGGTAGTAGGTAGCTCAACTTAACTAGGCGTAACTGTACTTGGTTAAAAAACTACTTTAAAAACCTACCATTAATAGTGTTAAAGGAAGTTATAATATGTCAGTTCGTGAACAAGGCATTGTAAAATGGTTTAATGATTCAAAAGGTTTTGGATTTATTCAGCGTAATAGCGGTGAAGATATTTTCGTTCATTTCCGCGCGATTCAAGGTGACGGCTACCGTTCACTTCAAGATGGTCAAAAAGTTGAATTCATCGTGGTTGAAGGTCAAAAAGGTCTTCAAGCTGAAGAAGTTACCAAAGTCGAATAAGTTGAGCCAAAAAGGGGTTGAAGTGTTATTTTGACCTTTTTGCAAACCAAGTTGAGGTAATTAACTTGGTTTTTGTTGTTTCTCATAGCCAATGATTGATTGGTCAAAATAGGTTAACTCTCTGTGTTTCAAACTTTCTCACAATTACCCCTTCATCCAGCGCTTAAACAAGCGATTGATCAATTAGGCTATCAAACGCTAACCCCTATCCAAGCGCAAATATTGCCCAATACACTCGCTGGGCAAGACGCCATTGGGCAGGCACAAACAGGTACAGGTAAGACAGCAACGTTTTTACTCACCATCATCAATGAATTGCTGAATAATCCTATAAACCCTGAGACTGATGGCGATCGTTTTTTGGGTGAAACCCGTGCGCTGGTGCTCGCGCCGACTCGAGAATTGGCTCAACAAATTTATCAAGATTGCCTTGAACTCACCAAGTTTACCGAACTGCATACCGTTTGTTTGCTCGGTGGCACAGACTATGAGACGCAGTCAAAGCAGCTGCATCAAAAGTTTGTCGATATCATCATCGCCACCCCAGGTCGTTTGATTGATTTTTGCTTTCAGCACCATGTGTATCTCGATCGTCTTGAAATTTTGGTATTAGATGAAGCAGATAGAATGCTGGATATGGGGTTTATACCTGATATCAAACGCTTGATTCGTATGATGCCCGCCAATACGCATCGGCAAACCCTGCTTTTTTCCGCTACCTTTAACCAAGATGTGATGAATTTAGCTTATCGCTGGTTATATCAGCCGATTTTTGTAGAAATTGCGCCCGAACAAAAAACCAGTCAAACCATCGAGCAGCTGTTTTTTACCCTGATGGAATCGGATAAACTGGCGGCGTTACAGCAAATTATTGAAAAAATTTCCCCCAAGAAAATGATTGTCTTTGCCAATCGTAAAGACCAAGTCAAGCGCCTGTATGACAAACTTAATCGTCAATATAAAGTAGTGATATTGTCAGGGGATGTTATCCAAGCCAAACGCGAGAAGTATTTGGCACAATTTCGTCAAGGCGATGCCAATATTTTAGTGGCTACGGATGTCGCAGGGCGAGGTATTCATGTGGATGATGTGGCTTGTGTGGTCAATTATACGCTGCCAGACAGTCCTGATGATTACGTTCATCGTATCGGTCGCACCGGTAGGGCAGGCAATAAAGGCATGAGTATTAGCTTTATCAGTGAAAACGACGGGTTTAACTTGCCGGCTATCGAGCAATACTTGGATGAAAGTATCAAAATGCAGCAATGGTCGAATGATACGCGTTTTTTAGAGGATTAAATTTTTTAAGTGATAAAACATGAAGGGCGCTATCAATCAATAGCGCCCTTTTTTACGGTAAAATACATTAATAAAAATAACGCTATAATCTAACGATATCGACTTTAGCAAGGCCGTTTGAAAGATTAGCAATTCTACTAAAAGCACCTTTTGACAAATCTAGGGTACGGCCATATTTGCCAAATCCCCCTGTGTCAGTCACGCGTACCACTACACTTTTGCCGTTGGCTTTGTTGGTAACTTTGAGCCGGCTACCTAATTTGTGCACATTGCTGGCGGCAGTCAGTGCATTTTGATTGAATTTCTCGCCAGATGCAGTGGTGCGACCATGATGCTTACCACCATACCATGAAACAACATCAGCATTGGCTTGCTGGGTGACTAAAGTAGTAACAAACAAACTGGCAATGATATATTTCATCGGATGTTCCTTTTATCAATTAAAGCGGTCAATAATCTGACTACTTAAAGGTATCAAGGGGCATTTCCCGTGATTTACATATTAAAAACAAAGTAATATTGTTTAATATCACTTAAGCGGTGTGTATTCTAATTACAAAGTTATGTTATTGCAAAGATTTTATTGTAAACAAAATCTTCAATATCGGATGTATTTTGCTAAACATATAAATTATGTAACTATATTAGCTAGTTTTTCTAACCTGTTGATTTTGTGTAAAAATGATATCTTAAGTAGCTAATCGGATATAAAAAATGCAAAAAAAAGAGAATGCAAGTTATTGCATTCTCTTTTTTATATATGGTGGAGATGGCGGGAGTTGAACCCGCGTCCGCCAGCACTACGCCCATGACTCTACATGTTTAGATTCTGTCTATGTCTTTAATGGTTGGCGAACCGACAGTCAGGATGCCAACCACGAGCCTCTTAAGTTTTGCTCAAATTGGCGAGACAACAATTTAAGCTATCCATCGTGCGTTCGCTTCAAGGAGAGCAACCAGACCAATGGCAATCTGTGCCGTCCCAAGCAGCCCTTAGGCTGCTAGAGCGTAAGTTTCGTCGTTTGCGACTAGTTTAAAATGTATATTTTATTTACGAGTGGACATACTCACTCGACATGCATCATTGAGTTTCATTACCAGCGTCGAAGCCAGAACATCCCCAAATGAACTGTGAATTATATAAGGTTAGTAGCTCAAAATACAAGGCTAAACGTCATAATAATTAGGTAAATTACTAAAAACACACATAGCAATCTAATATCATCCGAATTATTGTCATGAGTTTGACGTATTGAGCTGATAAGTTAACGTGTTAAAGTGGTTAAAATTATTTTGATAAAATTTTATTCAAAAAACAATAGATTGGGTAAATTGAACAAGCTACAGGTGATTAATGGATGACAGGGAACAAAAAAAATTCGCCAAGCATCATGCGGATGTCACAAAATCAGCTTAAACGCCAACGTGAGTGGGTGTATTTGGCGCATTTTTTAGCCATGCTGCATTTACATCCTGCCAAAACCATCTCAGGTACGGATGATGGTAATGAGCCAGATTTTACCTGCATTTTTTATTGTGACAAAGGTGAATATGTAATTGGCATCGAATTAACCACTTTGCCAAGACTACGCGATAGACTCGGTAATGACAATTTAATGTTAAAACGTTGGTACTGGCAGTCGCTACTACAGGTGTCAACCAAATTGACACCAACGCGGTTTAATGGTGAGGGCGAGATAGTAGGTGCCAAGGCTAATTGGGCCAATTGGGCCAATTGGGCTAATTGGGTCAATTGGCAAAAGATTGATAATCGTAATATTTCAAATATATCGCAGCAATTCATCGAGCCATCGAATGATTTGCCACATCCTACGCTCAGTAGTAAATTACAAAACGGTATTGCCAAAACCATGCGTTGGTTACCCAGTGCGTTTTTTACCGATATGGCCAATGAAAATGAAGATTTACCGATTGATTCCTACATCAATCAAAGTGATATTGATGCGGTGATGAGCAAAAAAGCGCATAAAGTCCAAGCGTACCGCAAAAAAAGAGCGTTGGATGAAGTGTGGTTATTGATTCATACCAATGAACAGCAAGAAAAGGGCGTATTAACTTTTGACACAAGTGAAGTATTGCATCACGGTAGTGAGTTTAATCGAGTATTTTTAACCTTATATCCCACCACGACACTGCTACAAATTGCTCAATAAAAAAGGCTAAATCTACATTTAGCCTTTTTATGCTTAAAAATTTCATTTAATCATCGAGTTGTTCCATGACATCATCAGTAAAGTTGACGTTGGTATAGACTTCTTGTACATCGTCCAAATCTTCTAGCATATCAATCATTTTCATGATTTTTTTAGCGTCTTCGACATCAGTAACATCCGCCATGGTTGAAGGGGACATGGTCACTTCTGCGTTGTCGGATTTTAAACCGGCTTTTTCTAAGGCATCCATCACGTCACCGAAATTCTCTGGCTCAGTGACCACGGTGATACTATCACCGTTATTTTCAATATCGATTGCCCCTGCTTCAAGCGCGACTTCCATGATGGTGTCTTCTAGCGACACATCATCAAAGGTAATTTCACCGCGTTTGCTAAACATATAAGCCACTGAGCCTGATGTACCCAAGTTGCCACCATTTTTGCTAAAAGCGTGACGCACTTCGCCAACGGTACGGTTGAGGTTATCCGTCATGGTCTCGACAATCACCGCAACACCGCCCAAGCCATAGCCTTCATAGGTGATTTCTTGCATGTTGTCATTATCACCGCCGCCTGCACCACGTTCAATCGCTCGTTTTACAGTGTCTTTGGTCATATTAACTGAGTTGGCTTTTTCCACCGCCGCACGCAAACGCGGGTTACTTGCTGGGTCTGGGTCGCCTTGTTTGGCAGCAGAGACCAGCTCACGAATGATTTTGGTAAAGATTTTACCTTTTGCCGCATCTTGTTTGGCTTTACGGTGTTTGATGTTTGCCCACTTGGAATGTCCGGCCATGAGTGTATCCTTTATCTAACTATCTAACGTAACAATCTAATTTTCAAAATTTTGCGTGCGCTATTATAAACGAGCAACCCCGATTTTTGATAGGGGGTTGCGCTTATGTCATCGCAGGAAATGTTATTGAAAGTTAAAATCAAACCTAAGGGCGAGGCGAATCATCAGGTCGTGGCAATGTCGGCAAATCAATATAGCGGTGTATCAACTCACTTAAATCAATGGTTACTTTTAAATTGACCAAGTTCCAGTACTGTCCAGAAATGGTTCGATCAAGCATCATGGTAAGTGGGGCGGGTTGAAAGCTTTGCCAGTATTTAAGCGACTCTTTTGCTTTGGCAATTGCTTGAAAATGGGTTTGGCTGGTGGCAAAATCGTAAGGCGTGTGTTTGGATAAATCAAACAACTGCGTAAAACCATACGGGGTCAAACCAATCTGCAACCAATCGTTATAAAAGTCTGTGGGCAGTGGTTCATCATTGTCTTTTTTGATGCCAATGCTGACCAAATCTTGCTCAAGCGCTGTCACATCACCGCTCAGGCAGTGGATGGCAAAGCGTTTGAATAACGCAACTTCGTCATGGCTGTAAGATTTGATACCACCAAAGTCATAGGCGATGACCGAGCCATCGGGGCGAAACGCAAAGTTACCTGGATGGGGATCACAATGCAGACGATACAGTTTGAACAATTGACCGGCACTAAAATCAAATAAGCGAGTGGCGATTTTTTGCTTGATGTCATTGTCCCAAGTGGCAGCCACTTCGAGCTTTTCACCCAGTTCTTGTGATAGGGTTAAAATCCGTTTGGTCGAATGGCTATGAAAAACTTTGGGAATAATTAGCCCATCATCCTCACTGTGAAAACTGCCAAAAATTGCTAAATTATGGGCTTCTTTGCTGTAGTCAAGCTCGTCATACAGGCTATCACGGATTTCTGCAAAAATTTTATCTTGCAAGGTTTTATCCATATTAAGCACGCCCGTTATCTTAAGCGCCAAGCGAACGTGTTTTAAGTCACTGTCGATGCTGGTATCAACATCGGGGTATTGCACTTTGACTACGACCGCTTCACCGGTTGGCAACACCGCTTTATGGACTTGACCGATAGAGGCTGCCGCAAAAGGTGATTGCTCAAACTGGGCAAACAACGCCTCAATCGGTTGCCCCAATTCTTTTTCCACCTGCTGTTTGATGACGGCAAACGGCATGGGCGGCGCGTCTTTTTGTAATTTCTCCAGCGCTTTTGAGACTTCAGGCGGAAACACATCTTTATACTGCGAGGCAATTTGACCGACTTTCATCACCGCACCTTTCATTTCGCCTAAGGTGTCGGCGATTTGCAGCCCTACGGTTTGCAGCATTTCGCTCCGGGCTGTGAGTTTATCTTCTTCAGAGCCTGCAAAAGACTTAATAGAATTTTTGGCTGCTTTCCCTGCGATACTGGCAGTCATACCCGCAAGTTTTAAAAAACGTTTTTTTGATGACATAGTAATTGTCTTATAGCAGAATTTTTTAATTAATTTATCAGGTAAATTATAAAGTTTTAAGTATTGAGATTAGCAGAAAATGGCTATTTTTGCTATGTACTGTGCTGAAATTTAGTGAATTTTGTGCATAGCTTGGCATAAAAAACTTGGCACAAAAAAAGGTGCCACGATGACACCCTTTTTATCCAAATCATTAAAAAACTATTGTAAAAATAAGCGATAGCCCAAGTTATCGGTGAGGTTTTCGCACTCATAGCCAATGTCTTGCAGCTTAGCAAGTAATTGCTCGGCGGTTTGCTCACCCATTTGAATGCCCGCTAAGATACGCCCTTCAGCCGCCCCATGATTGCGATAGTGGAATAAAGAAATGTTAAACTGTGAGCCCAATTTTTCAAGGAAGTTGAGCAGCGCGCCAGGACGCTCGGGAAATTCGATGCGAAATAATTGCTCGTCTTTTAATCCCGCGTGTCCGCCGATTAAATAGCGAATATGGGTCTTGGCAACTTCATCATCGGTCAAATCAATCGCGGCATCATCGGCTTCATTGAGTAACTGGTGGATTGCTTTGCGCTCTTTTTCCCCTTCTTTGAGGGCGATACCGACAAAAATATTGGCAGCGTGATGGGCGTAGTTGGGGTTGGTGTTGATGCGGTAGTTAAATTCGGTGATGTTGCGACCTTTAAGTGAGCGGCAAAAATCCAAGAAGGCGCCTGTGCGCTCAGGAATGGTCACCCCAAAAATCGCTTCTTTTTTCTCACCAATTTCGGTACGTTCAGCGATATAGCGTAAGCGGTCAAAATTCATGTTGGCACCACATAAAATCGCCACACAGTTTTTGCCTTGCAAATTATGATCTTCGATGTATTTTTTCATACCCGCGACTGCCAACGCGCCTGCAGGCTCAACGATGGTGCGGGTTTCATCATACACGTCTTTAATCGCCGCACACACTTCATCATTGCTACAAGTGACCACATCAGGCTCGACCACGGGACCTGAGTTATCGCTTTTTGGCATACGGCAGACGTCAAACGGTATTTCACCCAGCTGCGCGACTGCCACCCCATCGACGAACAACCCCACTTGGGGTAAGCGCTTGCGTTCACCGGTATCAAGCGCGATTTTTAAACAGGCTGCTTCTTCTGGCTCGACCGCCACGACTTTGACATGCGGTGCAACTTCCCCCAAAAACGCTGCCACACCTGAGATTAAGCCACCGCCACCAACCGCAACAAACACATATTCCATTTTACGCCATTGTTGTACTAGCTCCATGGCAATGGTGCCTTGACCTGCGATGACCAGTTCATCGTCATACGGCGGGATAAAGGTCAAGCCATCGGTTTGGGCGCGTTCAATGGCATAGCGGTTAGATTCATCAAAACTATCGCCATATAGCACCACATTACCGCCCAAGGACTTGACGGCACTGACTTTGATATCGGGAGTGGTAGTCGGCATCACGATAATGTTATTGAGTCCCAAGCGGCTAGCCGAGAAGGCAACGCCTTGCGCGTGGTTGCCGGCAGAGGCACAAATCACGCCTTTGGCTTTGTCTACTTCGCTTAACTGGCTAATTCGATTGTAGGCACCCCGCAGCTTAAAAGAAAACACTGGCTGAAAATCTTCACGTTTAAAACGAATATCGTTGTTAAACCGTTCACTGAGTTTTTTGGCGGGTTCAAGCGGCGTTTGAATAGCAGCATCATACACGGTCGCTTGAAGGATAAGGCGTACCCAATCTGATAACATAATAATGACCTAAGTTTGAAAAATACGTTTGAAGATTTATTTTTACGCTCTGTGTGCTTTTATAACCAAAACACAGCAAATCGTTAGAGAAGTAAAAAATAAGTGATTAGATTAGGACTTTAGGGTTTAGCTTGCAAGTGCTTTTACGGTAAAATAAGTTGGGTAATTGATAGCATTAAGTTTTCTATCTGTTTTTTTGATAAATTCCTAACAAGGCTGGGTCTATGAGTACGATGAATGCAAGCACGCAACAACAACAAAAACAAGCCGTGGCAGCAGACGCGTTAAAATATATCGAATCAGGCATGATTTTGGGCGTGGGGACGGGTAGTACCGTCAACTGCCTCATTGAATTATTGCCAAAAGTTAACCTAAAGGGCGCTGTGGCAAGCTCAAAGGTCACCGAAAATAAGCTCAAAGCCCTCGGTATTGAGGTGATGGATTTAAATTTCACGGGCGAGTTAGACTTATATATTGATGGTGCCGATGAAGTAAACGAGCACTTACAGCTAGTCAAAGGCGGTGGCGGCGCTTTAACCCGTGAAAAAATTGTTGCCGCCGCATCTAAGCAGTTTATTTGCATGGTGGATGAAAGCAAATGGGTGCAGCAATTAGGCGTTGGCTTTCCACTACCGATTGAAGTGTTGCCGCAAGCGCGCTCATATGTAGCGCGTGAGTTGGTGCAGCTTGGCGGTGAGCCGGTCTACCGTGAAGGATTTGTCACCGATTATGGCAATTTGATTTTGGATGTTTATGGCTTAGATATCGGCTTGGACATTGAAAAGGTAGCAGCGTTTGAAGCAAAGCTAAACAATATCGTTGGGGTGGTGTGTAATGGGTTATTTACTGCACAGCACGCTGATATCTTGCTGATGGCAACGGCAGAGGGCGTAAAAAAATTAACAGCCAAGTAAGTTGCCAGTAAGTTAACGGTCGTTAGTAATGTTGTCATTCAACAAAAAAGACCAAGTCACGATGACGGGTCTTTTTTAGTTCATAACCAATTTAGTTTATAACCGCTAATGGCAAGCTTGATGGCAAGCTCATTAGTGCATGTATTGACCACCATTTACGTTGATGGTCTCACCTGTAATATAAGCAGCGCTATCGCTTACCAAATACAACACTGCAGCGGCAATCTCTTCAGGTTGGGCGATACGACCCATTGGGATGCCTGCTTTGATGCTTTCCATCACTTTTTCCGGCACCGCCATCACCATTTTAGTACCCGTATAACCCGGTGCCACCACGTTAACGGTCACCCCAGATTTAGCGCCTTCTTGTGCCAACGCTTTACTAAAGCCGATGATACCCGCCTTGGTGGCTGAGTAGTTGGTTTGACCAAACTGACCTTTTAAGCCATTAATTGAGCTGATACTCACGATACGCCCAGATTTTTGCTCAAGCATTTTGTTAAATACGGGTTGGGTGACCGTGAATAGTGATTTTAAGTTGGTATCAATCACCTCTGACCATTGCTCATAAGTCATTTTTTTGAAAGTCGTATCACGGGTGATACCTGCGTTATTTACCAACACATCAATGTGACCTGCTTTTTCAATTGCATCAACAATGGCTTTGGTGGCTGCTTCATGGTCGGTGAGATTGGTTTCAACAAAGGTGAAATCGCTGGCATTCATGCCTTCTTCTTTTAACCAAGCTTCGCCGCGGTTGACCGTGCTATCCGCTTTGTGGGTGTAGGTTGCAATGATGTGATAGCCAGCTTGGATTAGCGCATGACAAATAGCAGTGCCAATACCACCTAGCGCACCTGTTACGAGGGCAATTTTTTTATTTGCAGTTGAGTTGTCCGTTGTCATCACAGTACGCTCCTTGTTTGTTGTGATTGTTGGTTGTAATAAAAAATTCAATGATTAGGATAGCTTATAAGATAAATATGTTGGTTTTTTTACAATTAAACATGCGGCTAAAAAATCAGTCACACGCGATTGATATCAGGGTCAAAAAAAAATATAAACCGAATATTCACATAAATTTATTGACTTTTACTTCCTTGTTTTTTTCATCATATATGAAGATTTGATAACTACCAATATTTTTTACGTTTTTATTTTTATTACAAACATTTTGCTACGCGCAAACGAGTATTTATAGGTTTATGTGCTAAAAAAATTTGCAACAATAGCGGTTTGTGCTAGGCTATAAGGATAACTTTAAGCAATGTAAGGTTGAGCAAAATACCCTGTATCAACTGCACTTAATCAAGGCTAATTGCAAAATTTCTTGCTTGATGGTACAAAGTTGGCTTAATTTTACAAACTTGATTGGACAAGATTGATTGTACAAGATTGAGTGTATGAACACGCAAGCGTGAATGCTTAGTACTTATATATACCACGATGAGGTGGGTCTGTTTATTTAGTCTGTTTATTTATTTGCCATACGGAAATTAGAATGCCGCAACTCTTACCGACGATAGAACAAATCGCTGTATTACAGCAAGCTAGTAATTTTGGCTATCAGTATTGGCAGACTAAAACAAACGTTGCACAAAGCTTTTTAAAAAGCTATCCGCTTACCCAAACGCTCGATGTTCAACATATCAAAGATTTAATACGCGATTATACGCTGGATGAAGATTACCAATTGGCGGATGAAGCAAGCGTGATGCGGGGGCTGCGTCATCTACGCAATTTGTTGATGGTGCGCTGGATTTGGCAAGATGCATTAAATCTGATTAGTCTAGAGCAGCTGACATGGGAGCTATCAAAATTTGCCGATTATTGTCTCATCTTTGCCAAAGACTATGTGTATCAAGATTTAATCAGTCGCTATGGCGAGCCGTATTTTTTTGATGAAAAAAATAAACCACACAAGGATGATTTAGCCATCATCGCCATGGGTAAAATGGGGGCAGAAGAGCTCAACTTATCCAGCGATATCGATTTGATTTTTGTCCATCAAGGGCAAGGTGAGACGGTGGTTGACCCGTTAAAACAACAAGGGTCAAAAGCTGCTAAATCCATCGATAACAAGAAATTTTTTACCAAATGGGGTCAAGGCATCATCAATCTGCTTGATAAAAACACCCAAGATGGTTTTGTATTTCGCATTGATATGCGCCTGCGTCCTTGGGGCGATGGCAGTGATTTGGCAATTCATTTATCGGCACTGGAAAAATATTTTGCCCAACATGGACGGGCGTGGGAGCGATTTGCTTGGCTAAAAGCCAGAATCGTCAACCCTGTCACCTTTAGCGATAGCTTAAAAGCCCTTATCAAGCCGTTTGTATTTCGTTATTATGTCGATTATAGTGCCTTTGCCGCCCTACGTGAGATGAAATCGCTGATTCAAAACCAAGTCGAACAACGTCAAGATACGGACAATGTCAAGCTTGGGGCAGGTGGTATCCGTGATATTGAGTTTATCGTGCAGTCGTTTCAGTTGATTTATGGCGGGCGTGTCAGTGATATCAAAGTAAAAAACTGCCTACAAGCGATGAGCCAACTGGAAAAACATGGCTTTATCGATGCTGTGACCCATGAGCAATTGGCACAAGCCTATCGTTTTTTACGCAGATTGGAGCATGGTATCCAAGCCATCAATGATGAACAAACCCAGCGACTACCACAAGATGCCATGCAGCGACATCAGCTTGCCCAAGTGTTGGGGTTTGCTGATTGGGCGGCATTGTTAGCCAAACTCAATGAATACCGCCAAATGGTAAAAATACCTTTTGACGAGCTGGTCAGTGATCGTCAGCAGTCTGATGAACAATTGCAAGTGGATCATCAGCACAATTTATCTGAGCTTGAGCAAAAATTAAGCGCTGACAATAAAGACAAATTAAACCAGTTTTGGCAAAGTAAGCTCATCGCAGGGCTTAGTGAAGAAGCCAAGACTCGCTTAAATGCTGCCTATCCGATTCTAATCAATGGGTTGTTACATTCTGATTTAAGCGAAGATGCAATCAACGTGGCGTTGCCTAGAATGTTGACACTGCTAGAGGCGGTAAGTCGTCGGTCAATTTATTTGGTCATGTTTGTCGAAAACCCAACGGCAGCCGCCAAATTGATTCCCATGTTGGCAGCAAGCCCTTGGATTGCGAGCGAATTGGTCAGTTATCCTGTTTTGCTGGATTCATTTATCCGTGAAAAATACCGTCATTTACCTGATAAGGCAGAACTTAGTGACATCTTGCGTCAGCAGTTGTTACGGGTAGAGCCTAATGATGAAGAAGGGCTACTCAACGCCTTTCGTTTTTTCAAAAAAACCCAAGTCTTGGCAGTGGCGGCGAGTGATGTGTTGGCGGATAGACCGTTGATGAAAGTCTCTGATTCACTCACCTTTATCGCTGAAGTGGTTCTTGAAAAAGCGTTGCAACGGGTATTTGGTGAATTGGTAAAAAAACATGGGTATCCTGTTAATGCCCAAGGCGAGCCTGTGAGTGAAGCGCATAATGGCTTTGCGATTATCGGTTATGGTAAGCTTGGCGGACTTGAGATGAGTTATAGCTCAGATCTTGATCTTGTGTTTATTCATGACATTGATGAAGAAGCGATGACGCTCGGTGAAAAACCCATCAGCGGTATGAAGTTTGCCGCACGCCTAGCCCAAAAACTGATGAATTATTTGACCACCCAAACGCGCGATGGCCGTGTCTATGAGATTGATATGCGCCTGCGTCCTTCAGGTCAAGCGGGTATGATGGTGGTTTCTACCCATGCGTTTGAACTTTACCAAATGCACAAAGCTTGGGCGTGGGAACACCAAGCGTTGGTTCGCGCTCGTGCGATTTGTGGCGATAACCGCGTGATGACGCGATTTGACCAGATTCGTAAAGAAGTATTGTGTCTGCCGCGCGATAAAGACAGTGTCCGTATCGAAGTATCCACCATGCGGCATAAGATGCAAGACCATTTGGGCAGCAAACCGCACACCAAGCAGCAAGGATTATTTCATCTGAAACAAGATGCAGGCGGATTGGTTGATATTGAATTTATTGCCCAGTTTGCTGTCTTGGCGTATGCCAATAGTTATCCTGCGTTGGCAGTTTGGAGTGACAATGTGCGTATCTTTGAAGCGCTTGCCAAAACAGGTATTATCGAAACCGAAATATGCCAACAGCTAACGCACGCTTATCTTCGCATCCGCAGTATGACGCATCGCTTGGCTTTGGCGGAGCAGCCGATACTGGTAGATGAAGCCCAGTGGCATGAACTACGCAGTTTTGTTGATGCGCAATGGCATCGCTTAATCGGGCAGCGTCCAGAATAGATGTAACATCAATTTTTATTTAAACAAAGCACTTTTTATTTCAAACAAAAAATTTTTTATCTCAAACAAAAAACTAGGAGTAATCAATGGCAACAATTCCCAGCATGGCAGACCGTGATGGTTTTATCTGGATGGACGGCAACATGGTAGACTGGCGTGATGCCAAAATCCACGTATTAACCCATACACTGCACTACGGGATGGGCGTATTTGAGGGGGTTCGAGCCTACAAAACCCATGATGGACGCACGGCGATTTTTCGTCTAGAAGACCATACCCAGCGCCTGCTAAATTCCGCTAAAATTTTCCAGCTTGCTGTACCCTATTCGTATGAGGAAGTATTACAAGCACAAAAAGCCGTGGTACGTGAAAATAACCTTGAATCGGCATACCTACGCCCATTGATTTGGGTCGGTTCTGAAAAATTGGGTATCGCTGCCAAAGATAATAGCATTCACACCATCGTTGCCGCTTGGGTTTGGGGTGCTTATCTGGGGGAAGAAGGTATGGCAAAAGGTATCCGTGTAAAAACCTCAAGTTTTACCCATCACCATCCAAACGTCACCATGTGTAAAGCCAAAGCCGTCAGCAACTACCCAGTATCTATCATGTCAAACCAAGAAGTCACCCGTCATGGCTATGATGAGGCGGTATTGATGGATACCCAAGGCTATGTTTGTCAAGGCTCAGGGGAAAACTTATTTTTGGTCAAAGACGGTGAGCTGCATACCCCAGATTTGTCAGGGGGTGCATTGGACGGCATTACCCGTCGTACGGTGATACAGTTTGCACAGGACTTGGGCATCAAAGTGCATGAACGTAGAATCACCCGTGATGAGTTTTATATCGCGGACGAAATCTTTATGACAGGTACTGCCGCCGAGATTACCCCAATTCGTGAATATGATGACCACGTCATTGGCTGCGGCGCGCGTGGTGAAATCACCGAAAAACTGCAAAGTCTATTTTTTGATGTGGTGCAAGGCAAAAATGATAAATACGCGCACTGGCTCAGCTACGTGGATGAATAACTCAGTAAACTGTTTATAGGTGATATTTAAAGGATGGTTATGTTAAAATAGCTATCCTTTTATTTTGACTAAAATCCAGTCTATTAAGGCAACAACATGACACAGCAAGCAGCCAGTACACCAAAACAAGTCATTTGTATCAAATGGGGCAAAAAGTTTGGTGCAGAATACGTGAATAAGCTGTATGGAATGGTAAGCCGTAATATCACCCCGCCGTTTCGCTTTGTCTGCTTTACCGATGACTCAAAGGGTATAAGAGCTGAAGTTGAATGCCAACCACTACCCATCATTAATTATACTATACCTGTGGGTACGTCAGGGCAGTGGGGTAAATCACGCCTTTGGAGCAAGCAGCTAGGTGATTTGACGGACAATGTGTTGTTTATGGATTTGGATTTGGTCATTGTGGACAACATTGATGGCTTTTTTGACTATCTACCAGAACAAGAAGTAGTGATGACTCGCAATATTACCAATCCACTAGAGAAATTGGGTCAAACTTCACTATTTCGCTTTCGGGTAGGGTGTTTATATCCATTACAACAGCAGTTTTCAACTAACCAAATGGCGACCATTGAAAAGTACCGTTATGAACAGCGTTTTGTCACAAAAAATGCGCCAAATGGTGCATTTTTTTACCCAAAAGGGTGGGTCAAACATTTTCGCTATCAATGCCGCCGTAATTTTCCATTAAATTATGTCTTGCCTCCCAAAAAACCCGTAGGTACTAAAATAGTGATTTTTGCTGGGGGTGAGCTAAATCCGCCTGAAGCCATTGCAGGCAAATATCATCCAGATTATCCTAGTGATATGAAAGCTTATCTTAATATGCTAAAAACGTCCCCTGAAGCCAAGAAAAAACCCTTACGCCATCTTCGTTATTTTATTCTACCGAGTAAATGGGTCGAAGAAGCTTGGCGCGAGTAAAAGCGTCATGAAGAAAATCAGAGTTTTGCATTTTGTAACAGGGGGGTTTTCGGGCGCAACCAGTGTGGCGGTGGATATTATAACGGGCCACCAAGCCTACTCAGATATCGAAAGCTTATTGGTGCTTCGTCAAAAAAAGACGACTACGTCAGAAAAATTAGCCAGCCTTGAAAAAAAAAGCATTAACTATCAATTAGTTATCAATAGTCCTCACTTTGCAACGAGCAAACAGCTTCAACAAATCATCAAAGAGTGGCAGCCTGATATTTTGGTGGCTCATGGTTTTCCAGAGCATATCATAGGTAGAGCTGCAGGAAAAAAAGCCAACGTACCGCACATGGTACAAGTTGAGCACAATTCTAAAGAACGCTATACCTTTATCAAACTATGGCAAACCCGTCACTTAAGTCAATTTACTGATAGCGTCGTTGCGGTATCCAAAGGGGTTGCACAAGTCCTTAACAAACAGCAGCTTAAAGCGCCTATCATCGCCATAGCTAATGGCATTGATCCAAAGCGATTTGACAGTGAGCCAATGCCAATTAGTAGCCGTAACAAGGATATTATTATGGTTGCCCGCTTTGCAAAAAGTAAAGACCATGCAACGCTGATTGAAGCATTAAACCTACTAAAACAAAAAAACATCACCCCAACACTGACGCTTGTGGGTAGTGGTAAAACAAGCTATCAAAACTTAGCCGATAAATTAGTCAAAAAATATGGCTTATCTCAGCAAGTAACATTGATAAATCATAGTAATGAAATACCGCAGCTATTGGAAAAACACAAAATGTTTGTCATGTCTAGTCGTTTTGAAGGGTTGAATTTGTCAGTTATTGAAGCGATGGCGGCAGGCTGCTTGGTGATAGGCAGTGATGCTGTGGGCGTCAATGAGCTTATCGAACATAAAAAAGATGGGCTTGTTTTTTCTATTGGCGATGCACAAACATTGGCAAAACAGCTTGAAAGTGTTTTGACCAATCCATTAAACTTTGAAACGATGACTATTCAAGCACGGCAAAAAGTATTGTCTTACTATACCAAATCGCGGATGCTCAAAGACTATTATGACGTTTTTACCGAAATTATGAATCGATAAATGAGTAGGTTATAACATGCAAAGCCAATCCAAACCTATCACTATCAGTATCCTAATACCAGTTTATAACGTTGCTGACTATGTTGAAGAATGCCTAAATTCTATATTGGCACAAATTGACGATAATGCCGAAATTATCGTCATGAATGATGCTTCAACTGATAACAGTTGGGAAATGTTACAAACCTATCAAACCAATCAAAAAGTGACACTGGTGCAAGCACCTCACAACCGTGGTCTGTCAGGTACGCGTAATGCGCTCTTGCCTTTAGCAACCAATCAATATGTTTGGTTTATAGATTCTGATGATGCGATGCACGATGGTGCATATACTAAAGTAGTGAATGCATTAGCATCAATGGATGTAGATATGCTAGGTGGCAATTACATGGCATGGCGCGGCGATAACAAACGTCCAAAAAAAGCCTTTGTCGGTCCAGCTAATCAAATAATGAATAATGACAGTCTGCAATTTATTAAAAATATTGTTGAAAACAATAGCAATCATGTTTGGAACAAAATTTATAAACGCTCAGTGATTAAAGATATAGGTTTTCAAGAGGGTAAAAAGTTTGAAGATATTTACTATATGACGGATTTGTCAAAAGTTATCAAAAATTTTGCTTTTATTGACTATCCACTAATTGATTATCGTGAGCGTACAGGCTCTATTGTTCAAACAATTGATAAAAAATATGTCGATGATTATCTTGGGGCGTTTCTTTATCGCGTTAATCATTTAAAAGCTGATCTGCATGAAGACCTATTTTTTCAAAACTATCTATATTATAAAACTTACAATCGTTATGCAGGGTTGGTAAAAAAGCTAAAAGACAATCAACAACTTGATATGCTTAACTACCTAAAAGACCATTTTAATATAAACTTTGATTACATCCGACGATGTATCGGTCGACAGATTGGTTGGATACGCTATCAAAAGCTTGATTTTAAACATCGTCAAACTGAAAAAATTTTAAGCCAATAAGTTGATAGAGGGGTATCAATGAGATTTGTCTATGAGAATTTTAGAAATAAGTCATTTAAGCCTTTATATAATGCACTGGTACCAAAATCCTACCGTAAAAAATGGCACTACAGTTATTCAGAAATTCCTACACAAATGCGTGTGGCTGAATTTTGGCAGGATGCTATTGCAAAATACCAAAAGGGCGAGATAGCTCACTACAATTTGACTATTCATAAACCAGAATTAGCGGGTAAAAAAATCATTTGGCAGTATTGGGCTCAAGGAATGGATAACTTGCCAGAGCTTGCTAAGATTTGCTTTCATTCAGTTGATTGCTTTAAAGGCGAATACACGGTAATTAGGTTATCTGACAAAGATATTGCTAATTATTTAGGTTTTCCTGAGTTTATTGCAGAGAAACGTTTAAATAGTGAATTTAGACCTGTCTTTTTTTCAGATTTATTAAGAGTGGCATTAATCAATAATTATGGTGGCATTTGGCTAGATGCTTCGGTTCTTATGACAGCACAGTTACCAGAAGATTTAATTCAATTGCCTTTTTTTATGTATTCAAGGGAAGATCATTCAGAGAACAAAGATTGGGGACTAGTAGCTGATCATTTGTATTTTAATTGGGACACTAATTTTAAAGTTAAATTTTTAAGTAGTATTGTTTTTGGCAAACCAAAAACAGCGTTGAGTCAAACTTTACAAGACCTACTTATTTATTACTGGCAAACCCAAAATAGCATTGAACACTATTTCTTCTTTCAAATTTTAATCAATGAATTAAAACAGACAAATGCAGTTGCATTTGATTTTCCTGTGGTAGATGATACTTACCCACATCTTTTACAATTTGATTTAAATAAGCCATTTGATAAAGTGCGATACGACTATATCATTCAAAAGAGTTCATTACATAAATTAAGTTTTCATAAGAAATCAAACGATTCTAATAACCAGACATTCTATCATTATATTAAGCATCAGTTCCTGAATGGTTACTGAAGTTTTTAAATACACCAAACCAATCACCCCGACCGATATCAAAAAACATAGTCACTAGGCTGATTTCATTCTTATCTATTTTTAAACTCGCTGCTTAATATTAAATTAATCACCACTGATAACCCCAATCTTCGGTATGTAGCTGTTTAATCAGCGAAAAGGCTGAGGGCGTATCATGTAATCGATATAACACAGTTAAAAGAAATTGAGTGGCAAATGCATCGACTTTTTCAAATTTTAAAAAACGCCTACGCATCTGCTCAAGCGTATCATCACTCCCTAAGCGAAAAAAGGTCAAGCCGTCATATAGCACTTGATGCTTAGCATATAATGCATTCACTTTAGGTGGAATTGGTACCTGATTATCGGTTAATAAAAATAGCTGGGTCTCATAAATTTTTAGGGTATTAATAACACTGACCACATTCATCAAAATTGCTCGGCGCAAAGGACTTTCGCTAAAATCAATAAACGTATCGGCTGCAGATACCAGCCATCTTAACGACAGCTTTTCGAAAAAAAAGCCGTTATGCGTCTGCCAAAGTAATTCAAATAGTGTAAATGTCTGTTCAGGCTGATAACCCCGTCGCAAAAGGACAATCAGCAAAGTATGATAAAACAGCAACTCAGATTGACCGATAAACTCAAGTTGTAAATGGCGTAGATGCTGGTACAAATTATCAAAGCATTGCGGTTCATAATGTTGTAATTGCACAGCATTAAAAATGGCAGTATCACTTTCATCACATAAATGTGCATTATCATGATAAATCTTTGCGATGATAGACAATTCATCAAAGCCAATGAACTGTGATTGTAGCGAGTCAAAAGTCTGCGCGTGATAAGCAGCTAGTATTGGTGTTGCACCCAATAATTTATTATTTTGACGCATCATGGTGTTCGCACATAAAGTAGAAAACAGTTGCTTAAGCAATTAAAAGGGTTACTTTACTGATATCAATACCAATAATCCCTAATCCAGTTAGTGGGTAATACCTTGCGATACCACTTACCGCTTTTGCCAATAATAGCATCAGGTGGATTCACTTCCCCATGAAAAATCACCATTTTAGCCCCTTTAGGCAAAATCGGCGGTTTGACAAAACTTAAGGGAAATGGCTGCACACATTGGTATTTAAAGCTCACGCACCAAGACGCATCCCAATATTCAAGGTGATGATGTTCACGCAAATAATTGGATAGATAAGCTTGCTCATGGCGTACTTGGCTACGAATCTTGTCAAAATTTTGCTCAAAATTTGATAACAGATTTGGGTAAGTATGTTGTCCGACTTTAAAGCGATACACAGATGAATTACCCACCATGCGCCACGGTTTTTTCCAATCACGGATAATCACCACACTGTCATCGTGCTGCGCTTGATAAGTAAAAAAGCAATCAATATTATCGACAATCACAATATCAATATCCAAAAATAACGCCGTGCCTTTTAAATCATATAATTCAGGGCTAAAGGTGGTCAGTTTTTTCCAGCCACGTTCAGGAATATTACTGGGTAAATTGAGCTCAGGAATTGGGTAGCATTTGACGTTAGCATCTATCCCTGTGCTATCATCGGTCAAACATACCATTTGAAAGGGCAACGTTAAATGTCTGTTAACCATATTGTACAGGCGATTAACATACTCAGCACCATATTTGGTGCCCCATTTCATACAAATAATGTAACGGTTTTCATCAGGCAAAGCAGGCGCTGAAGTGTAATTTGGTAAAGTCATAAGTAAATGATTATCATATTAAGTAAGCGAATTGATAATATCATGATTGCTAAGTTTTGGATAACGCTGGCGAACCGCTAATGCGATGGATGGTTTGGCATTATAAATAACGGGAAATCCTGGCACACGTTTAAAGCGCTTATAGCCCCACATGTATTGACTGGGGAAACGGCCAATCATCCGCTCGATGGCGTGGTTCATCGCGGTTGTTGCTGTCACCATGTTTTTATCATACAAGGCGGGGTCAGTTAGCTCATCACAATAAATATCAAAGCCTTGACCATCGTCACGGCGTACACAGGTCAAACCTACCAAGCTACATTTGGTTTTACTGGCTAATTTGCTAGCTAAGGTACTGGTCAATGTCGGAATGCCAAAAAACGGCACCACTTCACCGCCAGATGGGTCAGGGACATGGTCAGGCAATATGATACTAAAACCGCCTGCTTTTAGGGTTTTAAAAATCGCTTTGACCCCAGTCGCATCGGTTGGTACCAAAGTTGCGTTTAGGCGCTGACGCCCTTGCAGCACAAACTGATTGGCTTGTTCACCTTTGACGGGTTTATACATGATGGTGGGTGCGCCAAACTGGTTGAGCCACGCATTCATGATTTCCCATGTTCCCAAATGCGGCACAATTGCAAGCATGCCATTGGGATTTTGTAAGCCGTGCATTAAAACTTGTTGATGATGTACGGTATGGATTTGTTTAACCGACCACGTAGGTGGCATTGCCCAGCTTTTAGCCGATTCCACCATGTTTTTGCTTTGATTGGCAATACAGGCTCTGGCAAGCTGGTCACGCTGGGTTTCGGTGAGTTCAGGATAGACAAGTCGTAAGTTAGTATCTACCGTTTTCATGATACTTTTGTCACAACGAAGTGAAATGATAAAGCTTGCGATATGTGCCAATAGATATAGCATCCACATTGGCACATATTTGAGGAGAGTAAAGGCATTCATCTAATTAAAGGTGTGACCTTGATTAAGATTGTGGCGCTTTACTGTCTTTTTCGCGTATACGGATACCCAATTCACGCAGTTGTTTGCCATCCACAGGCGCAGGGGCTTCAGTCAGCGGACATTCAGCCGTTTTGGTTTTTGGGAAGGCGATGACGTCTCGAATCGATTGTGAGCCTGTCATTAGCATAATTAACCGGTCAAGACCGAATGCCAAACCACCGTGCGGTGGCGCACCGTATTTTAGCGCGTTAAGTAAGAATGAGAATTTCTCTTCGGCTTCGGCTTCAGAAATACCCAAGGCTTCAAATACCGCTTTTTGCATATCCAAAGTATTGATACGCAGTGAACCACCACCGATTTCAGTACCGTTTAATACCATGTCATAAGCGATAGACAGCGCGGTTTCTGGGTTGTTTTTCATCGCTTCAACCGTGCCTTTTGGCTTGGTGAAGGGATGGTGAACCGACGTCCATTTACCCCCCAGCCCATCACCACTGTCGGTTTCTTCAAACATTGGGAAATCCACCACCCAAAGCGGCGCCCACTCACAGGTTAGCATATTTAGGTCCAGACCCAATTTGACACGCAGCGCACCCATGGCATCATTAACGACTTTGGCTTTATCCGCGCCAAAGAATATGATATCACCGGTTTGCGCCTCAGTACGTTTAATCAGCTCGACCAATACTTCATCGGTCATGTTTTTGATAATCGGTGATTGCAGGCCTGATTCTTTATCGACACCGTTGTTGATGTTGCTCACATCGTTGACTTTGATATAAGCCAAACCTTTTGCGCCATAGATGCCGACAAATTTAGTATATTCGTCAATTTGTTTACGGGTAAGGTCGCTACCCTGTGGCACACGAAGCGCCACCACACGACCTTTTGGGTCTTGGGCAGGGCCTGAGAATACTTTAAATTCCACAGACTGCATGATATCAGCTACGTCAATTAACTTCATAGGAATACGCAAGTCTGGCTTGTCAGACGCATAATCACGCATGGCTTCTGCGTATGTCATACGCGGGAAGGTATCAAATTCAATGTTCATCATGGTTTTGAACAAGTCTTTTGTTAATCCTTCGGCAATGTTCATGATATCTTCATCACTTAAGAATGAGGTTTCGATATCGATTTGGGTAAATTCTGGCTGGCGGTCAGCACGTAAGTCTTCATCACGAAAACATTTAGCAATTTGATAATAACGGTCAAAACCTGCCACCATCAATAACTGTTTAAATAGCTGAGGCGACTGTGGTAGGGCATAAAACTCACCATTTGACACGCGGCTAGGTACCAAATAATCACGCGCGCCTTCTGGGGTGGCACGGGTCAAGATAGGGGTTTCTACATCCAAGAAACCTTGGTCATCTAGGTAACGGCGAATGGTTGATGTCGCTTTGGCACGAAACTTCATACGCTCTTGCATCTCTGGACGGCGCATGTCTAAAAAGCGATATTTTAGGCGCAGTTCTTCAGAAACGTTGGTAAACTCATCATTGAGGGGAAATGGCGGCGTCTCAGAAGTGGCGATTGTTTCGATATCTTTGGCCAATAACTCCACTTGACCGCTGGTCATGTTTTTGTTTTCAGTACCGGCATAACGCTGACGCACACGACCGGTAATTTTGAGCACATATTCAGAACGCGCGCTATCTGCTGTAGCGAATGCTTCTGGGGTATCTGGGTCGATGACCACTTGCAGTAGGCCTTCACGGTCACGCATATCCAAGAAAATAACCCCACCGTGGTCACGGCGACGATGCACCCAACCGCAAATAGTGATGGTTTGGTCGTTTAAGTTTTCGGTGACAAGCCCGCAATAGTGTGTACGCATCATAATGAAGCAATCCCAATATTTTTCGTAATGTACGAAGTAGCAAAAATTTTTATAAACGAATATTATGCCTTGTTTACTCAAATTTCACAATATGAAACACGGTTTATCATGCATCTCTACTAGCCATGCCTGTCACAGACATTTCGCGAATATTGTGTGGATAAGCGATTGAAAACAGCAAAATAAACGCTATATAAAACCCATTGTGTCAATTTTTTCCTTAATTAGAGCCCTTAATTAGAGAGTTATTATGCTATTTCAAAACGCCAAACATCCGCTTGAAATGAAAGTCACCCATTTAAATAAAGTCAAAGCCCAGCGCAAACAACAATTACAATTGCAAATGGTGGATGATAAAGGGTTAACATCACTCATCAGCCGCGCATTGACAGACTTGACGAAAAAAGACAATACCAAAAAAACCCCCTCAAAATTTGGTATGTTTAAAAATAAAACCGCCAACAAAAATTGTTTTGTGCTAGATTTTCATGGCGATATCAAAGCCACTGAAGTACAGCAACTGCGTGAAGAAATCAGCACGTTATTGACGGTCGCGCAAGCTGAAGATGAAGTCATTGTGCGCCTTGAATCCTCAGGTGGCATGGTACACGCGTATGGCCTCGCTGCCGCCCAGTTGGCACGTATCAAAGAAGCAGGGCTACACTTAACGGTTTGTATTGATAAAGTCGCCGCCAGTGGTGGCTATATGATGGCGTGTGTGGCTGATAAAATTTTGGCGGCGCCATTTGCGGTGGTGGGCTCGATTGGTGTGGTGGCACAAGTGCCTAATTTTCATGATTTATTAGAAAAACATGACATCGATGTCGAAGTATTTACCGCAGGTAAATACAAACGCACGGTAACCGTGTTTGGTGAAAATACCGAAGAAGACAAACAAAAATTCCAGCAAGAACTGGAAGAAACGCACAAACTATTTAAAGACTTTGTGCGTAAATACCGTCCAAATTTGGATGTTGAACAAGTGGCAACCGGTGAGCATTGGTACGGTGAAGATGCGATAACGCGCAATTTGGTCGATGCCCTGCAAACATCGGACAGTTATATCTTAGAAAAAATGACAAATAGCGAATTGTATGCCATTCAATCTCGCCAAAAACCGACCATCGCGCAAAAGCTAGGCATCTCGCAAGCGGCACAAGCGGTGGTAGCGACGGCGATTGATAAACTACCAGATGCGTTGGCAAAGTTAGAAAGCGCTAAAATGCCGATGGTTAAAAAATAACCGTAAGATAAAATAATAAAAACCTGTGGTGATAAAACCTGTGACAAAAACCCGTGACGAAAACCTATGAGGCTTGGCAGGTTTTTAACTTTTTAATGGCGAAACATTTGGGCGTATAACTATGAAACTATTTATGTTAAAAATCGGGGCGCGTCCCCCAGGACGACTCATTGAACAGCATGATGTGATGTTTGTGATTGCAAATAGCCTAAGTGAAACAATTGAGAGTGTCAATCAGCACTGGCCGGCAGTCAAAAACAACTGGCACTTAGACGCATGGCGAGAAGTGAAGCGGGTGGGTGATTATCAAATTTTGTTGTCGACAGATAGCTTGTCAAAGGATGGATTGTCAAAAGATAACGCGCTTGCAGATAACATATTTGCAGATGATAGGGTAGATAACAAATTAGATAGTCACGGCAAACAACTTTATTTTGTCAATTTAGGCGGTTATCTACCGGGTCAATTTGAAGAATTCCATTATAAAACACTTGTGGTAGCTGAGACGCTAGGTAAAGCAACAGCGCAAGTTAAAAAAACGGCATTTTATCAAGACTATACATTTGATAATGTGGATACCGCCAAAAGCGGCGTGGCAACCAGTCATGTAGATGATAAGTATCAACTCGACTTGGATGATATTCACTGTGTGGCCGATTTACTGCCAAAAGACGTGGCATTAACCATTCAGCCATTAACCGAGCCTGAAAAAAATCAGTTACCTGACGATGCGCTACATATTGGTTATTTAAGTCTCAAGCAAATCAAAACCATGATTGACTAACCCGTGAAGCGTTTGATGGCGTATTTTGGTGCTGTCAATCATTGCCTTTCATAAGCTTTGCCTTTATAGTAGGCTCATTTTTAACTCGCTTTTTTTAACCCCTTCTTTTTATCTACAAAAGCTCTTTATAACCAATGAAACAAGCCACCGCCCTTGATATCCTTAAAACTGGTAAAAATGTATTTTTAACAGGCTCAGCAGGGGCGGGCAAGACCTATACCATCAATCAGTATTTACATTATTTGCGCGCAAGGGATGTGGCGGTGGCGGTGACGGCAAGCACAGGTATTGCTGCTACCCACATGAACGGCATGACCATTCACAGCTGGGCAGGCATCGGTATCAGTAATGAGTTAACCGCCAAAGACATCGCCCGCATCAAAAAACGCACGGTGGTTGTGGAGCGCATTGAACGCACCAAAGTATTGGTGATTGATGAAATCTCAATGCTGCATCGACAGCAATTTGAGCTCATTAACCAAGTGCTACAAGCCATCAAAGAAAACACATTGCCGTTTGGTGGGATACAGCTATTGGTCGCCGGGGATTTTTTTCAGTTGCCGCCGATTGGTGAGCCCCATGAGAGCAACCGCGATAAATTTGCCTTTATGGCGCAAGCTTGGCTGGATGCAGATTTTCAAATTTGCTATTTATCCGAGCAGCACCGCCAAAAAACTGACAAAACAGCGGTGGCAGGCAACAGCTATTATGGTTTGGATTTAAATGCGATTTTAAATCAAATTCGTACCCAGCAGTTTACCCCCCATATCATGCCTGCTTTGACCGCTACGGCCGAGCATGTGCTAGCCGACAACCGTACCCGACTGTTTACCCATAATGTCAACGTGCAAGCCATCAATGAGCAGGAACTTGGTAAACTTACCACAGCGGCGCATACTTTTCGCGCTTGGGGAGAAGGCGATGAAAAGCTCGTAGAAACGCTAAAAAAATCCGTACGCAATACCCCAGAACTCGTGCTCAAACTTGGCGCAAAAGTGATGTTTATCAAAAACAACACCGAGCTTAATGTTTCAAATGGCACCATGGGCAAGGTAGTTGATTTTGTTGCCACCACCCTTAAACAACCAAATAAACAAACAGACGATAGCGCAGTAAAAAACAGCCCATCAAACAATCACCCATCTGAGCCGCTCGATGAACAAGCGCTAGCAGCAGATGCAAGTGCCTTGCTCGATGCCATCGAACAAGAACAACAAGCCGATATGGCAGACTTGCTGGATGAAGCCAATGGCGGTCAATCACAACAAACTCGCCCCAGGGATGAGGAGAGGGATGAGGATGATACCGCCGCGACAGGCACGGCTGATGACAAACTGTCCGAGTTACTTTACCCCTTAGTTGAACTCAATGACGGCCGCAAAGTCATCGCTGAATATGATTCATGGCGTATTGATGATGAAGAGGGTGAAATACTGGCTGCCTATTACCACATCCCCTTGACGCTAGCGTGGGCGATTACCATTCACAAAAGCCAAGGCATGACGCTGGATGCGGCAGAAGTGGATTTGTCAAAAACCTTTGAAAAAGGGCAGGGCTATGTGGCTTTATCACGGTTAAAGCAGCTATCTGGACTACAATTACTGGGCGTCAATGAATTAAGCTTACAGCTTGATCCCTTAGCGCGCGGGGCTGACCAGCGATTTCAAGCGATCAGTGCAGAGCAAGAATGTGAATTTTTGACGCGCAGTAAAAAACAGCTCAATGACCTTCATCGTGAATTTATCATTCAATGCCGGGGTACGCTGGATAAAGAAAAAATCGCTGCGTATGAAAATCGCGCCAAACAACAGCAAAAACTGATGGAAAAACGTCGCCATGCTGTACAGCAGCTGCAATCTTTGGCGGATGATGCGGCAGGCGTTATCACCCCCACGGTGCTGGAAACTAAAGCCTTGTTGGATGAAAGTTTGACCATTGCAGAAATTGCGCAAGCCCGTAATCTAGCCCAATCAACCGTGATGGGACATATCGAGAAAATTGCTGAGCATTTTCCCCGCGCTAACATAGCGCATCTACGACCTGAGGACAAATGGCTACAGCCGATTGATAAGGCGTATCAAAAAATAGCCAAACGTGATGACAAACGCGATAAAGATAACGATGGCAAAATCAAAATTCGTGCGATTGTCGAAGAGTTAAGAAACGCCTATTCTTATAATGATGTCAAACTTGCCTTGTTGTTTTTAAAACCGCATGGCAATTGAGCACTTGTCTAGTAAGGAATATCCCTGATTGAATGCTTCTACCATCAAACCTTTTAACATCGCTATTAATGGCTTTGGTCGTATTGGGCGCAACGTGTTACGTGCTTATATCGAACGGTTTTGTCAAAATCCTTTACAATTACAGCCGTTAAATATCGTCGCCATCAATGATATTGCTGAGCCAGCAACCCTGCTACATCTACTCAAATATGACAGTACCCATGGTCGATTATCGGCGGTCAGTGATATCCATGTTGAATTAAAAACAGTGGATTTGGGGGAAAAACAACAGCATTTCTTGCTATTAAGCCAAGGAGAATTTCGGCAAAAAATTGTATTGATACAGCAGCCCATTGCCAGCAAATTACCTTGGCAAAAACTGGGTATCGACATGGTGCTTGAGAGCACGGGTCATTTTCGCAGCTATGAACAGGCGTCGCAGCATATTATGGCGGGCGCCAAGCAGGTGATGATTGGGGCTGCTCCGTTTGATCATGTAGATGCCAGTATCGTAGTGGGCGTCAATGACCATGAGCTTAGCCGTGATAAAAAGATTTTATCCAGTGTGTCGTGTACCACCCAAGCGCTCGTACCTTTACTATATGTATTGCATCATGCCTATGGTATCGAATCAGCAATGATGACCGAAATCCATGCGGTGACCGCTGACCAAACTGTGCTTGACCAAGTCCACCGTGATTTGCGCCGTGCACGGGCTTCTGGGCATAACATTATCCCAACCACATCAAGTAGTATCGCTGCGGTCAATCGGGTGATGCCGCATATGGCAGGCAAGGTGAATGGGTATTCCATTCGCGTACCGACCATGGATGTCGCGGCAATTGATGTGACATTTACCTTTGACAAAGCCACGGATGTCACCGCTATCAATCAGCTGTTAAAACATGCCAGTGAACAAGATTTATTGGGTATCATGGATTACAGCGATGAGCCATTGGTGTCCAGTGACTTTATCCATGATGCGCATTCATTGGTGATTGATAGCTTACAGACCATGAGTGTGGGGCGGCAATTTAAAGTGTTTGCTTGGTATGATAATGAATGGGGCTACGCCAATCGCATGCTCGATATTTGCCAAACCTTAGCCAAACTCTAAACCTAAGCTCAGCTATAAACACTAACGAAGCTATAAAAAGAAAAAAATTATCAATTAAAAAAGGCGAAACCTAGTCAGTTTCGCCTTTTTTATGCCTAACAAAAATTAATGTCTAAAATGACGCATACCGGTGAACACCATCGCAATGCCATGTTCATCGGCTGCAGCGATGGTTTCGTCATCGCGCATGGATCCACCTGGCTGGATAATCGCCTTAATCCCCACCGCTGCGGCATTGTCAATACCATCACGGAACGGGAAGAAGGCATCTGATGCCATCACCGCACCCACAGGCGATAGACCAGCGTGCTCAGCTTTAATCGCGGCAATACGGGCTGAGTTGACACGGCTCATTTGCCCTGCGCCTACCCCAATGGTACGCCCATCTTTGGCATACACAATCGCATTGGATTTCACATATTTGGCGACTTGCCAAGTAAACAGCAAATCATCGAATTGTTGCTGAGTCGGCTGTACTTTTGTCACCACTTTTAAATCATCTAAAGTAATTAAGCCCAAATCTTGCGCTTGCACCAATAAACCACCGGTGACGCGTTTGAAATCAAACTGGGCTTGGCGCTCACTTGGGTTTGGTAATTCACCGCAGACTAACACGCGCACATTTTTCTTGGCAGATGTGACATCGAGTACACCATCGGCAATGCTTGGGGCGATAATGACTTCAACAAATTGCTGATCCACAATCGCTTTTGCTGTTTTGATATCCAGCTCACGGTTAAAGGCAATGATACCGCCAAACGCCGATTCTGGGTCAGTGGCAAAGGCTTTTTGATAAGCATGGGTTAAATCGGCATCCACGGCCACACCACAAGGATTGGCGTGTTTAACAATGACACACGCAGGCATATCAAACGATTTCACGCATTCTAACGCCGCATCGGTATCTGCGATGTTGTTGTAAGATAGTTCTTTACCTTGTAATTGTTTGGCGGTGGCAATACTGGCTTCTTTTTGACCATTTACCTGCGCTTTTTCGACATAAAAAGCGGCTTGTTGATGGGGGTTTTCACCATAGCGTAAGTCTTGCGCTTTATCCATTTGTACGTTAAAGGTACGCGGGAATTGGTCAGCCGATTCAAAGCTTTGCAGGCGATTGCCTAAAAAGTTGGCAATCATACCGTCATAATGTGCGGTATGCTCAAATGCTTTTACCGCTAAATCAAAACGGGTGGTATCACTGATGTGACCGTTTGCTGTCAGCTCACCCAAGATTGCTGCATAATCGTTGGGGCTAGTCACGATGCTGACATGGTCATGGTTTTTTGCCGCGGCACGCACCATGGTAGGGCCACCAATATCAATGTTTTCGATGGCGTCTTCTTTGGTGACATTTGGGTTGGCAACGGTTTGGGCAAATGGATAGAGATTGACAACCACCATGTCAATGCGGTCGATGCCATGTTCTTGCATAATAGCATCATCCGTGCCGCGGCGACCTAAAATACCGCCATGAATTTTTGGATGCAGGGTTTTTACCCGACCATCCATCATCTCTGCAAAACCTGTGTATTCTGCGACTTCAGTCACTGCTAAGTCATGTTGTTTGAGTAGTTTGTAGGTGCCGCCCGTGGATAGTAGACGAAAACCGTGGGTGATTAGACCTTTGGCAAAATCCACAATACCCGATTTATCAGAAACAGAGAGCAATGCATAAGCTTGATTCATAATTGACTCGACTCGTTGACAAAAAAACACTGGGTGCAGAAAAAACAAAAAGTCAGTTGTGGCGAACTGACTGATTGGCTTTCATACCCCGACTCTATTAATCCCAAAATATGGCGATATCTTATCATAAAAAAGCGGGTATTTTTATCAATTATAATAATTGGTGGGTTTTGAGTTTTTTACGCAATGTGCCGCGATTAAGTCCCAAAATCTCGGCGGTTTTGGTTTGATTGCCGCGGGTATGTTCAAGGACGACACTGATCAGCGGTTTTTCAAATTGTGACAACATAAGCTCATAAAGCTGGGTCGGTTGTTGTTCTTTTAAGTTATCGAAGTACTCTCGTACCACAAGCTCAATGTGATGAGCTAGGCTTGCGCTAGGAGAAGTTTGCGATGGGGTATGGGTAGTGTAGGGATTAGATGGGCTATCTGACATATTGGAATACTTGGCGCGATTTTGTAAAGCAACAGAATTGGGCATAACAGATTCTCAAACTAAATTTGATTACAAATTTATTGAATAATTCGTTAGTTAACAGATTAAATAAAACTTAAATATCAAGACGAATAATAAAGTTATTAGTACTTATACTAAAACAATTATGAAACTGATAGCAAGCTTAAGTTGTTTACAATATGTAAAATTCTGCGATAAATACTAGATACTAGAGGCTTGGTGTATCAATATTGGAATGAAGCTAAAAAGAAGATCAATTGAATGAAGCCAAAAAAATTTAATAAATCAGCTCAATATTAGCGGCTTGAACTTTGGTTTTTGGAAAGTCAATACGCAATTTGACGGGTTTTATTTGATGCGGCATCAAATAGTTGTTACCCGCTTCTAGATAGTCTGTAGGGGTAAGTAGCGTCTGCGCGAGTATGGTGTTGCCACTGCGTAGTGAAACCTTAACACTTGGGTAGACAATATTATTATCCGTGGTATTGGTCAGAGTAAATACCACGTCAGTCTGTCCCGCTTGTTTTGATGAAGGGGCAAGCGCTAGCATCTGCACATCAATAAGACCCGTATCAGCGATAGGCAATTGACAGGCAGGGATTTTATGGCAAATATTTGAGAGCACGGCCGCGTTTGCTTTTGAAGTGATTAGGGTGTCGATGTTAAAAATAATATATTGCGCGGCTAACAAAAAGACTAATAATAAGCTACCTAATCCCCAAATAATGCTCATATTAAAAATTTTTGCATTCGCCAATTGCTGCGAGGAAACTTGTTGTGACAAGCGTTCATCAATCTTTTGTTGATAGGCTAACAAATCTGCTTGTTGCTCACTACGAGTATCAATCGGAATTTGGTCAAAAATATCTGTGTTAAACACCCCATCCATGCTTCGCTTGGCGCCGGCTGTGTCGTCCGCTGCTTCGTTGTCATCCGCTTGTGCCATTAAGCTTAGCAGCCAAGCCTGCTCATCGCCTAACGTCTCGTTATCTTGGGCGAGGTCTATCGCTTCAACGGCGTCCTCATCGCCAATCAATACCTTGGGATTGCTATTTTTGGCTATGGGTAGTTGGTCAAAATTGTCTATAATCTCTAAGTCATCTATGGTGCTGTTTGATTTAGCATAGGCTGATTTTGTATGAGATTGTGACAAGGGATAGGGTGAGATGGGTTTAACGGGTTCATCGACAATGAGATTGCCGGCTTCATCAAGACCTGACTCATCGTCAAATAAAATCTCCTCAGATTTATCATCGATGAGCGCTGAGGGCGTCTGAGGGTTTGGGCTTGAGAGCGGATTGTTGTTAGCAAATTTTTTTTGTTCTAGCTGTTCAGTAGCTGAGAAAATGGTTTTGCAATAGGAACAACGAACGTACCCATTTTTAACGGCTAACTGTTCATCATTGATTTTAAATGCGTGTTGACAGTTTGGGCATTTAGCATTGTACAAATTCATCGCAACATCACTTCCCTTTTAGCATTTTTAATTTGCGTCTTTGATTGTTAATAATGTCGTGTGTTAAATCATTTAATGACGAATAAAAAATAAAGTCAACAAATTTCCTAGAATTTATGTTCACTAGGCTGCTAGGGAAGTTACTAGCTATGTTGTTAGGCTGTTACTAGGCTTTGACGAGCAACCTGACAGCCTTACCGCCTTGTAAGGCTTTTTATAATAATCGCGACTTGTTCTACTCGCGGCGAAAACCCGAGAGGCGATGCCAATGTCTATCTTCCTGCGCGCTAAAGGTAAATTCGCTATTCATCTCAAAATAAGGCTGATAGGCAGCTTTTACATCTTCCACTTGGTTTTCAATCAGACCGGCTAACACAATGCTACCTTGAGATTTCAATAATGTCGCAAAATAAGGGGCAAGGCTCATTAGTGGTTTGGCTAAAATATTTGCGGTTATCAAGTCCACGGGCAAAATAGCCTGCTCTTTACAATAGTCACTAAATTGCTCAGGTAAAAATGCTTGTAGTTTGTCAGCCACATGGTTGCGCTCGGCATTTTGATGGGTAGCTAATACCGCTTGGGGGTCAATATCGACCGCATACACCTGTTTTGCCCCTAGCAAAAGCGCCGCAATGCCCAAAATACCTGAGCCGCACCCATAGTCAATCACCACTTTACCTTGCAAAGGTTGTTCTGTCAGCCAATCAATGCAAAGACGGGTGGTTGCATGGTAACCTGTGCCAAATGCCAAGCCTGGATCCATGATGATGTTAATCGCATTGGGGTTCGGCGGTGACATCCATTTGGGCACAATCCAAAGTCCATTGGCACATTCAATGGGATGGTAGTTCTTCATCCACTCACGTTCCCAATCTTTGTCATCCACTCGGCTGGTCCACACGCGTGTTGCCACCACATCATTGGCGATATCTTGACTCAAAGTTTCCAGATTACAGTCGCCATCAAATAGCCCAGTCACAATCACATCATCCCACAATGGCGATTCACCGGGCAATGGTTCAAATAGCGGTTGGTCACCTGCATCATCTAAACTGATACTGAGCGCATCGGCTTCTAGCATCAAGGTTTCCGCCAGTTCGGCTTGCGATTTTTCGCATTGAATATGTAATTGCTGCCAAGGCATAAACAGTCCTTAAAAATAAAAAGTAAAATAAAAAGCTAAAGGGTATGGCTGGGTAGTATAAACGCATTCAGCCAAAAATGCGATGTGACTCAAAAATGAAAACGCCCATGTTATTGCTTGGCGCACCCAAGCCAAAACACCTAGCGGTAAGGGTAAGGACAAATAAGAAGGTTCGCCTGTTATCGTCTCTAAAACATTTCTTTGACCGATTTTTCTAACCAAGACTGCGAGCGCGGCGCCGCATTGAGTGGTTGGTTGTTATTGGTCGGGTCGCCGCCGTTATTAGGGGTATTAGGGTTAGTCTGGGTATTCCCCGTATAGCCACCCTCATTTTGGTAGGGATTGGCTGCAGGTGGGTTATTGCCAATGGTGTCTGCCTCGGTTTGTCTGCGCTCAATATTGTCATAGCGCTGTTGTTGGCTTTGTCCAAACTCACTCATTGCCTGTTGTTGCTGTGCGGCAAATCTAGCTTCTTGCTCACGTTGATAAATTTGCACCGCGCATTCACTACTATCTTGCGGTAGATTGTCAGTATCAACAGGTACATAGATGGCATTTGGACATTTTTCATGGGATAATTGTGATTTGCCGTTTTCCATCCATAGCCATTCGATATTGCCTGGCGCGATGAGATTAACTGGCGTAAGCTTTTGCTGCTTCATAAAATTCATCCACATCGGCAAAGCGCCATTACCGCCACTTAGACCTGTGGGTTTATTGTCATCTAAACCGACCCAAACAACGCTGACCACATTGCCACTATAGCCTGCAAACCACGCATCGCGATAATCATTGGTAGTCCCTGTTTTACCTGCAAGATTGAGATTGTCACCGAGCGATAGCGCCGCTTTGGCGGTACCTTGCTTGATGACCTGCTGCATGGCGTAATTGGTGAGATAGGCAGCCGTGGGGTTAATGACTTGCTGATTTTTTTGTTCCATGCCCTGAACCACTCGTCCTTGATCATCAATAATCGTGCGAATGGTATGAATTTCATGACGCAAGCCACCTGTTGCCAGCACTTGATAAATCCCCAACATATCCATGGGTGATAGATTCACCGCGCCAAGCAAGGTAGATGGATAATTAGGCAATGGACTACTGATACCCATACGGTATAATTGATTTAAAAAATTGGGAATACCGACTTCCATGCCCACACGCACCGCGGCTTGGTTATAGGAATTGGCTAAAGCACTGGTGAGGGGGATAATACCGTGACTGCCGCCACCGTAATTGCTGGGTGTCCATGTCTTACCATCGGTCATTTTTAGCACAATTGGGCTGTCATCGACACTGCTTGATAAATTGTAACGACCCTGCTCAAATGCGGTTAAGTAAATAATCGGTTTGAGTAAAGAGCCAACTTGGCGCTTGGCATCGACGGCGCGATTAAAACCGGTAAAATCACGACTACTTCCCACCACAGCGAGCAGTTCACCGTTGTTGGGATTGGCGCTGACTAGGGCAGCTTGCAAATTAGTGAGCTGTTTTGGATTACTTTTTTTTAACTGATTGACGCTTTGAATGACCGCACTGGTAGCGGTTTTTTGAACATTGGGGTCAAAACTGGTAAATATTCTTAAGCCTTCGTTTTTGAGGTCGTTGGCATCATAGGTACGGGTAAGTTCTCGTTTGACCACGTCGAGATAATCAGGAAAACGCGTTTTACCAATCACAGGATTGTAAGAAATGCTCAGTGGCTGTTGCACCGCTTCATCATATTGTTGTTGGCTGATTTTACCGGTTATCAGCATATTACTCAGCACCACGTTACGGCGTTTTAGGGCAGCATCGGGGTAGCGTAGCGGATTGTACTGGGTAGGACCTTTGGCAAGCCCTACGAGCATCGCCATTTGGTCGAGTCGAAGCTCTTTTAGCGGGCGGTTAAAGTAAAACTGCGAGGCAAGCCCAAACCCGTTAATGGAGTGATTGCCATTTTGACCTAAGTTAATCTCATTCATATAGGCTTGCAAAATCTCACTTTTGGTGTAATGCATTTCCAGCAAAATCGCCATCACCGCTTCATTGGCTTTACGTTTGATAGTGCGGTCTGAGTTGAGATAGAAGTTTTTAACCAGTTGCTGGGTGATGGTGGAGCCGCCTTGGCGTGAACCGCCCATAAAATTGCTATAAATGGCACGTCCTATCCCGCGGATAGACACGCCGTGATGCTGATAAAAACTGCGGTCTTCTGTTGCCACCAGCGCATCAATTAATGGCTGTGGATAATCATTGATGGTTAAAACGATGCGATCTTCATTGTTGTCTGGATAGATACCGCCAATAAAAATGGGCTCAACCCGCGCCACACCTGATGGATTGGGACGGGTACTTTGTAATTTTTCAATTTGGTTATCTTTGAGCGTGACCTTAATAATTTGCGATGGTTCAGTATCGTTGGCGGCAAATTTAAATTCGCGGGTATGAATATAGTACTCGCCATTTTTTTTGCTATAAGTCCCGGCATTGTCATAGTTTTTGTCAGGGGCATAGGTGAGTAAATTTAACCAATTTTCCAATTCATCATCGCTAAGGGGATTGCCCACCGTCAACGTTAACGGTTGCGAGTACACTTTTGCAGGGATATTCCAGCGTTTGCCCTCAAATTTTTGGGTGATGACATTATCTTGGCGCACCAAATATAACCCAAGCAAGACCAAGCCGACCAATACTGCCACCACAAAGATAAAGCTCAGGATAAACATCCCTTGTTGGTTTGAGCCATGCTGGAATTTAGGCGAGTTTAGGCGATTTTTAGCGGCAGAGATAACGGTTGAATTCATACAAAAATGCGTCACGATCAAGGGTATAAAAAAGTGCTTTATCATGACCCAAAATACGCCAAAATACAATGTCAACATCGTGCTATTTTGCCACGTTTATACAGGATTTTTAAACTTTAATACACGGTTTTGGAGTACAATAACAGTCATTTTTGGGTGAGTTAGGGTTTTTGCCCTAGGGGTTTTGATGATGCCAAACAATAGCCAATTTGGGGCAAAACAATCGGATAATGAACGGTCGGTTGTGACCGATGCGCCTAGCCGTACGCCTATTGAGGTAGATAGCAAATTTACTACCACATATCAAGATGTGGAGCTGGTGTTGCCAGAAGAAGGGCATTGTTTTCATTGTGGCGACCCGCTACCAAGCCCGCCATTTTTTACCCATGTATTGGGTGAAGATCGGGCGATGTGCTGTATGGGCTGTCAGCTTGCTTCGCAAAGTATCATCGAGGCGGGGCTTGAGCAATACTATCTTGACCGCAGTGAAATCAATCGTACCGCCAGTCTCCCTGATTCGTTATATCAGCTGCAAGCGTATGACCACGATGATATCAAATCGCAATTTATTTACCATCAGCAAGGGCAAAGCGTTGCTGAGCTGTCAATCAGCAATCTGCGCTGTGCTGCCTGTAGTTGGCTGATTGAAACCCAGTTGTATCGCCTTGATGGCATGGATACTTGCCAAGTCAATCTCACCAATCAACGGATGCGCGTGGTGTGGGATGAGAAAAAACTGCCGATTAGCCAAATTTTGGCAAATGTGCAAGCCATTGGCTATGATGCCAAACCCTATCGGCAAGATACCCATGAAGCGATGCTCAAGCGAGATAATCGCCGTATGTTGTTTCAACTGGGCATTGCGGCATTGGGTGCCATGCAAGCGATGATGTTTGCAGTGGCGCTATATTTTGGGGAATATTCAGGTATCGGCGTCAACGATCGGCAATTTTTACGCTGGGTATCGCTGTTTGTTAGTATTCCTGTGTTTTTGATTGCAGGGTTGCCATTTTTTCAATCGGCATGGTCAGCGATTAAAGCCCGCCAAGTCAATATGGATGTGCCGATTAGTATCGCCATTGTCATTACCTTTTTGGCAAGTTTATATGCGACATTGACCAGCACAGGCGAGACTTATTATGACTCGGTTAGTATGCTGATATTTTTCTTATTGGCGGGTAAATTTGTCGAGCACAATGCCAGGCTAAAAGCTGCCAATTTAGCCAATGATTTGGTAGTCGTCGAGCCTGTGTTGGTGGCAAAGCTGGGTCATGAAGCGCCGTTAGCGCTAGAGAATATGGATGTCTCACAAGTGACGCTGTATGCCAATCAATATAAAGACCTTTTTTATCAGTCACTGAGTGTAGACCCTGCCAACAGGGGTGATAATGAGCAAATGGTTTCGGCCCAGTCGCTAAAAGTTGGTGATATTGTCCGCATTGATGCCGGTAGCAGTATCATCAGTGATGGTGTTTTGCTGTCAGATAGTGCCACGGTGTCCGAAAGTTTATTGACCGGGGAGAGTGATTTAATCGTCAAACGCTTGGGCGATAGCATTGTGGGCGGTAGCCAAAATGACAGTCAGCCGTTTGTGATGCAAATCACCACATTACCCAATGACAGCCAAATGGGCGTGATTGATAGGCTAGTGAATCGCTCACTCAGTGAAAAGCCACAAATCGCCTTAAAAGCAGACAAACTGGCGCGCTGGTTTGTTGCGCGGGTACTGGTGATTGCCAGTATGGTGTTTTTGGCATGGTATTTTATTGAGCCGAGTCATGCCATTTGGGCAACGGTTGCCGTATTGGTCGCTACTTGCCCCTGTGCCTTGTCATTGGCCACACCCATCGCATTAACCGTTTCTACCAATCGATTAGCAAGCCTGGGGTTTTTGGCGACGCGCGGGCATACCATTACCACACTCGCTGAAGTCACCCATGTAGCGTTTGATAAAACCGGTACATTGACGTACGGTCAACCCAACTTGATGGCGATTGAAACGCTGGATGTACCGTATAGTGTTAAACAAAATCCGTCAGTGGATTTTACTGAAGATGACACCAAAAACCAAGACGAGATAAAAAACCATTTTTTAAGTATTGCAGCGAGCCTTGAAGTGGGTAGTCGTCACCCTATTGCCCATGCGTTATTGACAATGACTCGGCAAATGCATTTGCCCGCTACCAGCGATTTGGTACACATTCCGGGGGGCGGTCTGCAGGCCACGATTGATGGGCTAAGTTACCGTCTAGGTCATCATGGTTTTGCAGTTCAATCAGGATTAGACGATGGGTTGCTGCCAAATCTGACCAAACACCAAGCCAGCACCAGTGTGACCTTATCAAGACAAGATAGCCTAAGCAAAAAATGGCAACCACTGGCGCATTTTTATTTTCATGATAAAGTCCGAGAAGGCGCCTTAGCTACCATTAAACATCTCAAAGACCAAGGCGCGCAGGTGCTGATGCTCACCGGTGACCCTAGTGCTCAGGCGTTTGAGGTAGCGCGCGAGCTTGGTATTGACACGGTTTATAAAGGTCTTACCCCAAATGATAAAGTACAACATTTAAAAGCGCTGCAGCAGCAAGGACATATCGTGCAAATGGTCGGTGATGGGGTCAATGATGCGCCGGTACTTGCCGCTGCCAATGTCTCAACCGCCATGGCAGGGGCGGCAGATTTGGCGCAAGTCTCCAGTGACTCTTTGGTACTCAATGGTGAAATCCAAGCCGTGGCAAAAGCACGTGAAGTGGCGTTCAAGACCGATCGCATTATTGCCCAAAACTTCAAATGGGCGCTCGGGTATAACTTTATCGTACTGATACCGGCTGCGTTAGGCTATGTGCCGCCTTGGTTGGCTGCGATTGGTATGTCATTGAGCTCACTGTTTGTGGTGCTCAATGCCTTACGTCTCAAACGCGCTTAACGGCGCAATTTAACAAAGCTTTATGCTTTTGGCTTACTAAAATCATACGCCGTGACTATTTGCGCGTTTTTGGCAAAATCGATGAAATAATAGAAGTATTTATCATTCTCATCAATCACCCGATCGCCGTTGGTATCAGCTTGGGTTGAGAAGTAAAAACGCTTGCTCTCAGGCAGCCATTTATAATGTTTAAAATATTGATTATTGGGCGTGAGTTTCAATAAATTTTTGCCATTTAAATCGCTTAAATACAAGGTAAGCTGCTGATCGAGATTGGTTTTATTGTCATCATCATCAGCTATCTCTTTGACTTCATAGATAAAATAGCCTAAGAGTAAGGTATTGCCGACTTTGACTGCCAATGGGCTGGTTGCTTCTTTCGCAGCTTGCGGTTGGGTAGGTGCAGTTTGCGTCATGGCAGCTTTTTTCTGCGCTGTTTTGTCATCTGGGCTTAAATCTACCAAGGGCGTGTGCACCGCTCTTATCACAAAGTTATCTTGTGGAAACAGCCGGTGTACTTGCCCGGTTTTTAACTCTTCAAACACAATATTGTAAACACTGCTTTGAAAATCATAGGGTGCAACTTCTTGAAAGTAGCTGACAGGTGATTTTTTAGCATCACTGGCATCGCTGTCATATTTGCGATTGATGGGCACTGACGGAATAATCGGATGCAGTAGGCTTGGCACACCTGCCAAGTACAAAGGAAAATCCATGCGTTTTAACCCGACTGTGGCAGGTGGGATACTGGCTGGGGTTTGGGCAATGATGACTTCAGGTACGTTAGACGGTGAAGGGGCAGTGTCGCTGGCTTGGTTAGTTGTCTCGGGGGTGGGTTGGCAGGCGGTAAGTCCCAACCCTAGCCCCATAGCGCTCAAGGTACTCAAAGTGATATGTAATGGTCTAAAAAAATTCACATCACGCCATTGGTTCACAAAAGACATAAGAGTCTCCATTACAAAGATAATCAAATATACTACTAAAATGATAAGACATGTACAATCTTTGGTTATATCATCGCATTCAGCGCTATAATGGCATTGACTGTTTTTGCCTTGAGTGTTTTAAAAAGTAAATAAGAAAGGTAAGTAAATTTGAAATAACCCGACACGGGGCAAAAGGCGCGTGAGTAGCTATTTCATAAATTTAGGTTATAATAGTCAAAATTTAGTTAGACGCTTGAATTTTTTGCTTTTAAACTTTTAAACTTTTAAGCATAGAGCGGCTAACTGGGCAGCACTATTTGTATAGTGGTTTATGATTTATTTTCAAAAAGCGATATCTTACTGATTGCGAGTGCATGAATGTCGGAACAATTAAGTCTAAACTTAAATATCAAGCAGTCCGCGAGTATCAGTGACTTTAGTGGTCCAGGCTGGGTATCCATCATCGATGTGGTGCGCCAAATGCATGTAGGGCTATTGACGCAGCTATATCTATACGGCGAGCGCGATACAGGTAAAACCCATCTACTCAACGCTATCTGCGAATCCTTTCGTGATATCGACCAATCTGTTATTTATCTATCGCTGCGTGAACTGATAAACGCCAATATGGATGCCATGGTGTTGTCATCGCTAGAGAATACCACAGTGATTGCGCTTGATGATATGGATGAAATTCAAGGTCATCCTGAGTGGCAAGAAGCAGTTTTTCATCTGATTAATTTATCGCAAGAATACGGTAATAAAATTATTTTTGCCAGTCGGTTGCCGGTCAAGGCGTTAAATTTTGAGCTGCGAGATTTGCTATCAAGGCTTGCGCGAGCCGCAACTTTTCAGTTGCCAACGGGCAGTGATAAGCTTGATAGACAGCTGATTTTGGAATCGGTATTACGCCGTCGTCATTGGCACTTTGACCCGCGCATTATTGACTATTTGCTCAACGAAGGCCCACACCGCATCGGTGCGATGTTGGCAGTGTTAAACGAATTGCAGCCATTGTTTTCCAACATGGAACGCACCCCATTAAACAAAGTGACCAAAGCCAAAATTCAAGATGCGATGAACATCATTGATAATTTAACGCTCAATTTTGAATTGGCGGACTTTGATGAAATTGCAGAAAATGAGAATTTTTTAGATTTTTGACCGGGTTTGTCATAGGAATTGCGTGATAAATGGGTTAGAATCCATTAACAGTTTGATGTAAAACAACAGGATATCCTATGAATAAACAGTACTTATGGACGGCTGCCGCGTTGACTGCGGGCGTGTTAGCAACCACACAAACATTTGCCCAAGTCACCTTGAATGTTGCTGATAATACCGTGGTGACCGCCATTAATGGTCAAGAAGTCAAAAACGGCTTGCTTTCAAAACCGCAAAAAACCTACAAACTTGAGCCAGGCAAACATGTAATTACTGCCAAGTACAATCGGTTGTACGAGCTGCGCGGTGACAATCACGATGTGTTACGTTCAAGCAATATTAGCGTTCCAGTAGAGCTTGCCGACAATCAAACGTATGTGTTGGATATGCTAGGTCAACCAGAAGACTATAATGCCGCCAAAGAATATGTCAAACAACCCACACTAGCGGTGCTACAAGGCAAGCAAGTTATTGCAAGTCAGCAAGCTACATCCAGCAGTAGTTCAAGCATTTTTAGCGGCTTGGGTAATGCGTTAGGCGGTGTGTTTGGTGGTAGCTCAAAAGCGGTTGAAGCCAATCAACAAACCATCAATGCCTTAGGACAATCAGGGGGCGCGATTCCCGCAATCAATCAATCTGGCAATCAACCTGTTGCGACCACGGTCAGTTCATCGGATAGTCTCGATCAATTTATGCAGTTATGGTTAAGAGCAACGCCAGCAGAGCGTGATAAAATCCGTCAGTGGGTGCAAAAATAATCACCCCATGCGCCCCCATGCGCCAAAAAAACGATGCCAAGTGCATCGTTTTTTATGGTCATTTAACATTACTTGCTTTTACCATTAGTTAATAGATAAAACAGACTGTACTTCAAGTTTATCGAGGGCTGGCTGGTTGATTTGTAGTTGCTGGATGCGAATACCTTGTTGTTCAAACTGATTAAATATATTGGTGATTACGCTCGCCTGCGCGTGACTAAAAGCAACTTGGATAGTATTGCCATTCTCGACCACTTGCGCATTGACAATACCTGATTGGCTAAGTATTTGTTTGATAGCATCGGCTTGACTGACTTGTTGGGTTTGGTTGGGATTGATGTTACCTGCTTGACTGCGTAGCCAAAACACATCTGCCATGGTGTCATCGTATTTTTTTTGTGCTTGGTTGGCTTGGCTATGCAGCGTCCAACCACCGACACCGACCACAAAAAAAAGCAAGAACATTGCCAATATCAGCAGCGCAATCTGATCACGACGTGATAAATTTTGAAAGGCATGAGCCAAAGGCGTGGTTAGTTTTTGCAGGGATTGGCTCAGTGAGGCTTGCAGTTTCATAAATTCATCTCAGTCGTAGGTTTATTCTGCCAATTCAATATCTATCATGGCAAGGGTACTGCCAGCAGAAGTTGGCGCCACTGCACTGGAAACCGCACTGGCAGTATTGGAAGACATTGCAGCGGGTATCGCGGCATCCACAGACCCTAGCTTGGCTTTTATGCCTTTGTTTACCATGTCATTGACGGCTTTGTTTAATGAATCGGCGCTTGATGATAACAGCTGCAGTTGTAAGTGATTATTTTGAAAATTAAGCTGCTTAGCAGTCAGTTGGTATTGCTGCAATACCGGCTGTATTGACGATAATGTCTCAAGTACGCTTGGCGTGGCTGATTGCTGGGTGGTTAATTTGCCAGATAACTGTCGTTGTAGGGTGAGTTTGCTACTAAGCGGCTCATTGGGGAACCACTGGGCATATTGCTGAGCTAGCAAAGTTGCGGCTTGTTTTTGCGCTTGGTTGTAATAATACCAACGAAGTGCATCGACCACAAAGGCTGTCAGCAGGGCACAAACTGTGATTAGGGCGATGACTTTGGCATAAGGCGCAAGCGTCGTTTTACCTTTGATTGTCGCAAAGTTAAAAAAATGTCTGACCGGGTCTTTGATTGGGGTAGGCAACAACTCAGACGATGCAATGGATAAATTAGGCATACTGGCTAACTGCTGGGCAACGGTTTCATCGTGAAAACCCGTTAAATATAGCGTTTCTAGCATGGGTAATTTGGTGAGTACCAGCGGTAAAAAACTAACCGCCATGCCGTGATAAGTATGTAGTTTTAATAACTGGGTATCTGCATCTTGGTAGTAGACCGCGCTTGTGGTAGGTATAGCCCTAGTATTCATACTAGTATCTATTCTATTATCTATGGTCGGTAGCAATAAAAAATCTGGCAATAAAGCGACTATCTCAATACCCGCCAACGAGGCAGCATTGATCCATGAATGAATATCGGCAGCATGAAGCCCAAACAACGCGGGTAACTCGCTATTGCTGACCGTTGGCTGAATTTTGACTTGTAAATCGTCTACCGACCCAATGCTGATATCTTCAAATAAATAGCGTCTGCCGGTGTCGCCCAAAGCGTTGAGCTGGCTTGCTGAAAGGGTAGGCTGGATTGTTAATAAACTGACACTAGGAAAATAGAGACAGGCTTGTAGCTTGGCTGATTGCGTGGTTTGCAGATTAGCAAGGGTCGCAAGCGTTTGCCAATCGTCAGCCGTTTGCCAAGTCTGGGTGGTTTGTTGCCATAAACGTAAGGCAGCATGCTGAGTTGGCAACCAAATATGAATCACAGAAGTGTCCTACACAAAATTGACAAATTAAATCACCTAACAGGTGGGAACAAAGCGTTTAATCTCAGCGGCAAGACTGGGTGCCAATATACCCATATCATACACACGCGCTTCAGCCAGCGCAAAACCCTCTAGGGGTTCATCCGTGAGAATATGGGCAATTTTAGCAATGATATTCATATGACAAACCACCACCATGCAGTCGCCAACCAATTCGCCTAGCGCATCCACTGCGATGTCTGCATCGTTATCAGGGGTGATGCCCTCATACGTGGTCACAGGCACATGGGGAAAAAATTGCTGGATTTTGGCAAGGGTTTGCTGGGCGCGGTTGTAAGGACTGACGATAAAATGATCGGGCTCAAAGTTTTCGGCAAGCCATGCTGCGGTCTGTGAAGCTTGGGCTTGACCCAGTGCTGATAAATTTCTTTCATGGTCTGGCAGGGTATAAGCGCCTGCATCGCCATGACGAACTAAAATTAATTGCATGTATCTACCTAAAAATATTTAAAGTTATGTTTGTTAGTTATGCTTTGGCTGCACTTGATGCGGCATGACAAATTCCACATCACTTCTAAATCCTGCTTCCATTAAGTTTAACGCAACCCCAAGCGGCGCTTTGTCTTCATAGATAATATCGTGCAAGGCATGGGTAATTGGCATATAAATACCCGCTTTCATGGCTTTTTCATTCACCTGCTGGATAGTATTAATCCCTTCAGCGGTTTGCCCCAGTTTTTTGATGGCTTGGTCAAGGCTCATGCCACGCCCTAGCATATTACCAATCTGGTAGTTACGGCTTAAGGTCGATGAGCAAGTTGCATACAAATCACCCACGCCCGACAACCCCAAAAAGGTCAGCGGATTAGCCCCCGCTTGGACACCAAATCGGCTCATCTCCGCCAATGCGCGGGTTAATATCATGGCTTTGGTGTTTTCCCCGATGTCATAGGCAGCGGCCATGCCCATGGCAATGGCATAAATATTTTTAAGCGCGCCGCCAAGCTCCACGCCAATTAAATCATCACTGGCAAACACGCGAAAAAATGCACTGTGCAGCGCTGTCTGCACGGCAAGCCGTAGCGCTGCAGATTGGCTGGCAATCACGGTGGCAGACGGCATATTATTCATGATTTCTTTGGCGAGATTGGGACCGCTCATCACGCCAAAAGCCACATTGGGTAATTCATCTGCGATCACATCACTCATTAGCGCAAAGGTATCTTTTTCCATACCTTTGGTTAAAGACACGATAGCTTGAGCGCTGATAAAAGGCGCAATTTTTTGTAAGGTTTCGCGAAAAGCAGCGCTAGGCACTGCCACAAAAATCAAATCTTTACCTTTGACGGCTGCTTGCAAATCATGGGTAAATTGCAGGCGCTCATCGAGCTTATGGTCGGGCAAATATTTTTTGTTGATATGGGTTTTTTGCATCGATTTGACGCTGCGCTTATCGCGTACCCAAAGCGTGACGTCGCAGCCATTTTTGGACGATAGATTTGCCATTGCCGTACCAAAACTACCACCGCCCAGCACGGCAATTTTGAGGGGCGCAGGCTCGTTGGCGAGCTGATTGTCTAAGTCTGTCTCTACGTCTAAGTCTTTCTCTAATAGCGCTGTGGTGTCAGGTTTAGACTTTTTGACCGCTTTTTCAATGACGTCGGCAAACAGCTTACTGGCTTTTTCACGATTGACATTCAGCTTTTCTAAATTTTCACTTAGATTGGTTGCTAACTGGGGTTTTTTCATTGAAAATCCTTGAATCCACTTGTCCTGCAAATACTGACAACAGGGCACCCTTTACATGAGCAAAATATAAAAACGGCTAGCTTAGCCGTTAGTTTGTGCCATTATCATAAACAATAAATGGTGTGACGTCTATCTTAGAACGCGGCGGGATGGTCGACACGGCTGTGCCAACATAGACAAAAGCAATGACTTGGTTATCAGCGGTTACATTAAACAGTTGTTTGATTGCAGGCGCATTGGCAAGTGGACCGGTGCGCCATACGGTGGCAAACCCTTGTGCCGACAAGGCGAGCAGTAGATTTTGCACCGCACAACTACTTGCTGCTATTTGTTCCCAATGGGGGACTTTATCATGGGGTTTAAAATCGGTGACACACGCGATAATCATCGGCGCACGCAGTGGCATGTTTTCGGCTTTGTTGAGGGTTTTCTCGTCGGTTTCACCTTGTGCCATCGCCGCATTTTTTAACGCCGTGCCTAAGTTGTTGAGCGCTTGGTTTTCAAGTACAATAAAACGGTACGGGTTTAAATCCTTGTGATCGGGGGCAGATAGGGCGACTTCAATCGCTTGTTCGACTTGCTCGCGGTTGGGGGCAGGGGCGACAAGGTTGCCGATTGAACGACGTGATTTGATAAAGTCTAAAATTTCTTGCGTTTGCATTTTGATTTCCTTGTTTCTTAAAGATTAGAATTATATTCTTATATCACTGAAACTCTAATTGTGTTAAATAATCATAAGTTTGTCTTTTCTTAGTCAATAACTCGTAGTTTTGATAACGCTTGTTGTATCTAGGTGTTAAAACTAATTTTTTATCTTTAAAGTCAGCGACTTTATCATTGAATAAGATGATGATTTTGTTATCTTCATTTTGAATACTTTTTACATAAGGAAAATCCGTCAAAGCAAGTTTTGAGAAGTTAATATCTTGTGATTTTTTGGTATTTAATTCTTCAGTTATCTGATTGACAATATTCACTAAGTTACTTTTTAAAATATAGTCACTGCATGACTTGATGGCGGTAGAACGTAATAGGTTATATTTAGGCGTTTTTTGAACTTCGGTAATTTGTTTAGCGGTAAGCGTTGATGGTGCAGTGTTTGCTAATTGAAGATCCACACTTTCTTGACACATATTAGGGTCGTAATTAGAATATTTTTGACGAATATAAGCTTGAGTTTTATCCATCTTTTCCAACATGTCAGATTGCTGAATTTCGCTTACACTTTGAGCAAATTGTTGATATGCAGGACTGTTTTTATCTTGCATATCTTGGTAGCTAAGATTATTAGTATCTGCTAATACCAAATTTGTCGTTAGCATTGCTATTAAAAATACAAAAACGCTTTTCATAAAAACTCTCTTTAAAATGTGCTGACTTGTTCAAAATAAGATCAAGTTTCAATATCTTTTTTGCTATCATCCAATCGGTGTTCCGCTTTTAAATACTCTTCCGATTGCATTTCAAGTAAGCGTGAGCGCGTGCGTTCAATCTCAAACGCCAATTTTTGCCCTTGATACAATTCCAAAATCGGCTGTTCTGCACGTACCAAAAGCTTGACGCGGCGATCATAAAACTCATCGACGAGGTAAATAAAGCGCCTTGTCGGGTCAGCGATAATATCGTTGAGTATAGGCACATCGTCCACCAGCACCGTGCTAAACTCATTGGCGATTTCAATAAAGTCACTGGCTGAGCGCGGCTGCATACATAACGCCCGAAAATCAATGTACAAGGTGTTTTCGGTGCGACCTTTGATGGCGATATCACGACCATTGATATGAATGGGGTCTTGGATAATGTGTTGGTTGTTGCTTAGCGCGGTAAAGCGGTTGGCAAGCCAGTGGATGTTTTCTTTGGTCAACGGAGACACGTAAAGTTCGGCTTGCTGCAATACGCGCAGACGGTAGTCGATGCCACTGTCAATGTTCATGACCGTACAGTTTTTTTCAACTTCGGCAATGGCAGGTAAAAAACGGTCACGGTGAATACCATTTTTATATAAGCCATTTGGTGCGATATTTGATGTGGCAACCAAGGTGATGCCTTTTTTAAATAGCATGGTAAACAAATCACCCAAAATCATCGCATCGGAGACATTGGAGACAAAAAATTCATCAAAACAAATCACATCCGCTTCATTATGGATGATATCGGCGACTTTTTGTAGCGGGTCTTGTTGACCTTGTAGCTTGTTGAGCTCGGCGTGTACCCGTTTCATAAAGTGATGAAAGTGTTGGCGCATTTTGTTGTCGGCGGGCACCGACTCAAAAAACATATCCATCATCCAAGTCTTACCACGACCCACGCCGCCCCACATATATAGCCCTTTGGGCGGCTCAGTACGTCTTAAAAAGCTAAACAGCCCACGTTGTTTGGCGCGGTTGTCCATGATTTGTTCATAGACATTGTCCAAATAAGTCATCGCAGCGCGCTGCTGTGCGTCTTCGCTAAACTCACCAGATTTTAGCGCAAGCTCATAGCGTCGTAAGGGTCGTAAATTTGAGTTGGGCATGTTATTTCTCAGCGTAAATTAAAAAGTTGTCAAAATTCCATTTCAGCGTGCTTTGACGTAGGGGTATTAAATAAATAGATGCGATTAAATAGACGGCATTAAGGTGCCAAATAGCTCACGATGTCAAATACACCAAAAATCCGAATCAAAAACACCCATCAAAAACACAAATCAGGAACTAGGATAAAATAAAAACTGCGTTATTTGCTACTTAGCGCTTCAAGCAGCTGTTTTAATTCCCCTAATTTACCATGAAAAAAATGCCCTGTATCGTCAATGATGTGCGTTTGAATACCAAAGTTTTCCCCAAATTGTTGTAGCGAGCTTGGCGCAATCACTTCATCATTCGCGCCATAAATCATAAAGGTTTGCGCGGTGGGCAGTAGCAAATCTGAGGTGTCGTTTTTTTCAATAGAAGGGGCGATGAGTGCCAAATTCGTGATGTCAAAATCATCGACTCCCAAAAATGCGCCTTGTTCATTGACAAGCTGAGCAAGCTTGGCGGCGACAAATCCGCCAAACGAAAATCCGCCAATCCATAGCTTGCGCGCCTCGGTTTGGCTATGAATCCATTGCAGTACGGTTAACGCGTCTTCGATTTCACCTGTCACATTGCCATACTCGCCCGTTGACTGACCCACACCGCGAAAATTAAAGCGTACCACGTGCATGTTTTGGTCGCGGGCAAAACGATACATGGTGGTCACCACCTTATTCATCATCGTGCCTTCTTGCAATGGGTTTGGATGACAAAGAATGGCAACACGCTCAACCGACGCGGCGTTTGGGTTAGCAACACCCGTTGAGTCAGCTTGCCAAAGCGCGTCAACTTCAAGCTTACCGCAAGGGGCATCTATTAATTGCAAATGGGTTAATTGTGAATGGGCAGGTGAGCGCATAATCGTCCTAATCTCAGCAAAAAACTTTAAAAAAACCACCCATCATGCTAACCAATTTCACCCAAAATAGCTAGTTTGAAAATCAACAAACCAGCCAATTGTTGCGCGGATTTTATGATTTGTAAGACCACTTGCGGCGGCTTAATTTTTACCACACACTAATACAAGCCACCGACCAGATTCTATTGTTGAAATGGTGAGTTTGCCTGGATTATTGATAATTGATGAGAACTTTAACACCGCTATTGAAAAGGGACAGCCTGCAGATCATGAAATCATCTCTCAAACCGTCTTTATTAAACATCACCACATTAAAAATCACCCCATTAAAAATCACAACTGCCGCGCTGGTTGCAGCAGTGAGCTTATCTGCTTGTCAAAGTACACCAACTAATTTACCCGTGCTACAGCGCGCGAACAACACCCTAGAAACCACTGGGTTAGGCAAAAGCAAAAATATCGCCAAAGTAAATGCGTTACATATCGCAACCGAGCAGTGCCGCGGAAAATCGCCCATCGTGTTGACTGATAACTACCAGTATAATGGCGTGTTGGATGAAAACATGGGACGCGCGGCTGACCAAGCCATAGGCATGATTGGCAGCGTGTTTGGTAGCAAAAAAACCCTTGCCCGCGATGATGATTACGAATATACCATCACCTTTAAATGCCCCTAATTGTCAAAGTCAAATCATCTATCAATAAAAAAAGGTTAGGAGCGTTCCTAACCTTTATTGTTGTTGCATCATTGGCGATTTAACAAATGCTGATTGAGCTGTGCAATCACCGCTTTATCGCCTAACTGATTGATACTGTCACGAATTTTTGGAATCGGCTCGGCAGCAATCGGCTGACTATCAAATAGCTTTAACAACCGCAGTTGTAATGCTGGCTCACCTTGCTCAATGACAATATCTACGAGGGTAGGCACGTCAAAGGGCAAATCCGAAGTTGACTGTGCCATTGCTACCGCATGATAAGCGCCATGTGGGTCTTGGTCGGTTATGATACGGGTATTTACGGCTCTATAAGCTTTTTCTGAGGTACCGCCTAAGACATTGATTTTGTGTAAACAGTTAAGCGCAGAATTATCTTGTAATTGTGCAATAGCGATGATGTCTTCAGCCTGCTCTTGCAAATAGGCGCGTTTTTGTGCCAGTGCCTGTAATTGCTGCTCAGTCAGTGGCTCAGCGTTTTCGGTTTTTTTTAAGTTGGCATTAAATTGAATTTCTGACATGGCTATCCCCTTATTTATATGGTTATTAGATAAGGGTTTTTTTTATAAAATCAAATCCACCGGTTAAACGAGCGCATTTTAATGACAATCAAGCTATTTAATCACAATCCAGTTACAATGAATCAGAATCACAAAAGGGCGTGCTATGTTAGTGTTAACACTAAATCCTGACTATATCAGTGTAAGGTTGCAAGATAACCTATGGGACATTGGGCTTACGCTAAAAGTAATTGCAGAGACATTGTACGTGTTGCCACCCACCGAATTGGCATGGGAAACGGCAATTATGCGCATAGAAGATGCTTTTTCACCGCTAAAACCTAGCTTGCCCAAAGATGAATTATTAAAGGTGATAGGGGCAGAGGATTTACGCTTGCTAGCGTTTGAGCAAGATGACAATGGCGGCTATATTCGGGCTGAGATACTAGAAAAAGCTTTTGCAGTGCTGGCGGGCTATCGCTCGCTGCAAGATTTGCCTGCTATGCCCAATGACCTAGCGTTTTATGCAAAGGTATTGCTATTACGAGAATGGGTACACCATTTGGATTTTGATAAGGTTTATTTGGGTTAATTGTCATCAATAAAAAAATCGCCAGTACTCAACCAGCGATTTTTTAAAATAAGTAATTTAAGGCTGTTTTGAACACTTACTAACCAGTATTTCTTAAGCCTTGGGCAATACCATTGATAGTTAAATGAACCAAGTTAAGCGCTGCGGTATAAGACGTTTCATTATCGCTCGTCGCTTCATTGGTGGTTTCAGTGGTAGACCTTTCATCAGTAGTCGCTTCATCAGCAGTCGCTTCGCGAAGTTGTTTTAGTAAGGCGACTTGCAACCAGTTCAACGCATTCAAATACGGCAGGCGTAGCGCAAGTGAGCGTGCCAATGTACGGTTGTCATCCAGTAGTGTTTCTTTATTGGTCAGTGTCAGCAAGGCTTTAAGGCTGCGGTGATATTCTGCAGTAATGAGAGCAAAAATAGCGTTGGCTTCAGTGGCATCGTTGGCAAGCTCAACATAGGCTTGGGCGATTTCGATATCGGTTTTTGCCATCACCTGTGCCATATTTGATAACATGGCTTGCATAAAGGCGCTATGTTGGGCGTTGTGTTGCAGTTTTGCTAAGTTTTCTGGGTTATCTGCAATCAGTTTTTCGACTGCGGTGCCAAAGCCATACCACGCTGGCAGCATCAAGCGATTTTGCATCCAAGAAAATACCCAAGGAATCGCGCGCAAATCTTGAATACGCGCCAAAGACTTGCGACTAGCAGGACGTGAGCCAATATTTAAACTGGCAATTTCTTTGACCAAACTTGTCTGCAAGAAATAGTCAATAAAATACGGCTGAGTGATAAGCGCGCGATAGCAATTAAAGGCTTCATGCGATAATTGATTCATTAGGTCGCTATCAGGGCTTTCGCTATGGCTTGGCAATAGGCTCGCTTTTAGCGTTGCAGCAATCAGCGTCTCAAGGTTGCGTTCCGCGTTGCCCGCATCGGCATATTTTGCGGTAATAACTTCCCCTTGCTCGGTAATGCGGATTTGACCATCCACTGAGCCTTCTGGTTGTGCCAAAATCGCTTCAAATGACGGACCACCACCACGACCCACGCTACCGCCACGACCGTGGAATAAACGCAGTTGAATGGCATATTTTTCTGCCATTTCGACTAGCTGAATTTCGGCTTGGTATAGCGACCATTGACTGGTGACATAACCACCATCTTTGTTACTGTCTGAATAACCGAGCATAATCTCTTGCAGATTGTCACGACTGGCTAGCACCGATTTGTACCAAGGTTTATCCAGCAATTCACTCATGATGCGGGTACTGTTTTGCAGCGCCTCAATGGTTTCAAACAATGGCACAATATTGATACGGCTCACGGGTACGCCATCTTTGACCAATAATAGCCCTGATTCTTTCAATAACAACGCCAATGCCAACAAATCACTCACTTGTTCAGCATTGGAGATAATACTTTGGGTAATCGCTTTGTCACCAAAGCGATTTTTGATATCGGCTGCGGCTTGAAAAATCTCTAGCTCGCGCTGGGTTTGTGGCTCATAAGTGATATAGGGGTTATATAAAGGACGTGCAGTTGCCAATTCACGCAGCAGCACACGTTGACGCGCGGATTCAGACAAAGAAAGATAATCTTCTAAATCGGCATGTTTGAACAAATCATGGACGGTTTCGGCATGAATCCCTGAGAATTGGCGCAAGTCCAATGGCATCAGATAAAACCCAAATACTTCCACGGCGCGGATGATATCGGTGAGTCGTTCATTAGCCAGTAACTCACTGCCATTATCCACCAATGACTGATAAACAACGTACAAATCATCTAAAAACTCGTCACAATCAGCGTAGGGCTCACTAAGTCCAAAGCGACAACCGTAAGACAAATCAAACGTATGCGAGGTAGCGACTAAACGTGACGAGATAAACCCGATGGCGCGGCGATAAGGCTCTTCTTCTCTAGAGATATTATCTTCTTTGGATTGCTCGGAGAGTGCCAGTACCGCATCGCTCACTTTCACATGGCGGATAGATAGCGGCAACTCTTGGTACAGCTTGCCCAGTTGGTCACGATAAAAGTAAAACACCGTCGCCGCTTGGCGTTTGAACGCATAGCGAAGCGTATCGGCTGATACAAACGGATTGCCGTCACGGTCGCCACCAATCCAACCACCGATATTAAGTAAATTTGGCATGTCAGTGTCGGGGAAACGCTCTTTTAACTGATAATCTAATTTACGATACAGACTTGGCAAGGCTTCAAAAAAACTTAAATCAAAATAGGCAATGCCATTGTCGATTTCATCTTTGACAGTAATTTTAAAATGGCGGGTTTCATTGGTTTGCCACTGCGACAATAACGTGGCTTCTAGTTGCTGCTCGATACGATGACGTTGGTAGCCAATCGCAGTGTGGTATTCCTCAAGTAAAGCACGGATTTGACGGCGCAGTGATAAAATCGTTTGACGCTGTACTTCGGTCGGATGCGCGGTCAATACCGCACTGATAAAGGTATCATCAAGCTGTGCTTGCAACTCATCGCTGTCAATCCCTTGGGCTTTTAATTCATCAACCACATGGGCAAAACTACTTTTTGAGGCAGATTCGTCTTGTTCGTGGGCAAGGCGGCGGCGCTCATGGTGCATGTCTTCGGCGATGTTAAACACTTGCGCAAATAAGCCGCAAGCCCGAATGAGATTCTTGCGCTGTTGATGGTTGAGCGTTGGCAAAATGGCTTGAATAGTCTGCTGGGGGTCTTCGCCATTTAACAGTTTATTAATGGTTTGTTTGACCGGTTCTGAGGTTTGCTGCTCAACGACCGTTATCAGCACACGGCTAAGTAACTGGGTGTCCGCTAGCAAAGGAGAGTCTTTATCATTGTCGATAAGCTCAACAAGTGCCGTATTTGACGGATGCGAGTTTAAAGGGGTTAAGCTTAAAACGTGAGGCGGTGCAAGGCTTTTTTCATTTTCAGCTGGGTTGGCGTTGGTCTGGCTCATGACTTTTCCCTTATTTGCTTTAGTCTAAAAAGTGTAACAGGACAATTATGTTAGCACAAACTATTATCACTATAAGAAATACTAATCGTTAAAAATCCGAAATATAAACAGCGCTAAAATTATTTTGGCAAGGCTTGACGTTAGCAAGTCTATTTGCTATATTCAAAACGATACAAAACGTATCATTTGAGTTTATAAAATGAATTCAAGGAGTGAATTCAAAGAATGAATGCAATGATAGGCTTTGCTAAGCAATAAGATATTTTGCCAACCTCTGAAAACCAAACCTGCAAGCGACTTTCACCATCCGTTAAGATTCTAGCTAAGGACAGCCAATGAGTTTCTCTGACTTATACAATCAATCCATCAACGACAAACAAGCCTTTTGGGGCGAGCAAGCCAAACGAATCTATTGGCATCAACAACCCACCCAAATTTTAGATGATAGTAAGCTGCCCTTTGCCAAATGGTTTGTCGGTGGGGAAACCAATTTGTGTTACAACATGGTCGATCGCCACCTTGAAAACCGGGCAGAGCAAGATGCCTTTGTATGGGTGTCTACCGAAATCAATGCTGAAATGATTGATAATTACCCCAATATTCAGAAAGCTTTTAAGGCACTGGGCAACCCTGTTGAACTGTATACCGACTATGCCAAACGCCGCTTAACGTACAACGATTTATACAAAGAAGTAAACTATTTTGCCGATGTGCTAAAACGTCATGGCATCGACAAAGGCGACCGTGTTGTCATCTATATGCCGATGATTTTGGAAGCAGCGTATGCCATGCTCGCTTGTGTGCGTATCGGGGCGATTCATTCGGTAGTATTTGGCGGATTCGCCTCGCATAACCTCGCTGTACGCATGGATGATGCCGAAGCCAAAATGGTGATTACGGTCGATGCAGGGCTGCGCGGCGGCAAGCTCATTAATTATAAAAACTTGGTCAATAAAGCGGTCGAAGAAGCCAAAGTCAAAACCAATGTGCTGGTGATTGACCGTGGCATTATGCCATACACAGCTGAGCCGCAGGACATCGACTATGCTACTGAGCGGGCAATAAGTGCCGACAACAATGCCATAGTCGATTGTGTTTGGCTAGAGTCCAATGCGCCATCGTATCTATTATATACCTCGGGCACGACAGGCACACCCAAAGGCGTACAGCGTGACACAGGCGGCCATGCGGTAGCCCTGGCCACCGCGATGGATTTTGTCTATAACGGTAAAGCGGGCGAGACGTTTTGGGCGATTTCGGATATCGGTTGGGCAGTGGGTCACTCGTTTAGCATCTATGCCCCGTTACTGACAGGCATGACCAGTATTATTTATGAAGGCTTGCCAACCACGCCAAACCCAGGGATTTGGTGGCGAATTGTCGAAGCTAATAAAGTCAATATTTTGTTCACCGCACCGACAGGCGTACGGATGCTGCGTAAACAAGACGAAATGTGGATGAGCCGTCACGATATCTCAAGCCTAAAATCATTCTTCTTGGCAGGTGAGCCACTCGATGAGCCAACTGCCCAGTGGCTAACAGGTCACATGGGCGTGCCAATCATTGACCACTATTGGCAAACTGAGTCGGGCTGGCCCATCCTAAGCCATGCCCCAAAATTTGCAGACAATCCCGACCACAAGCCACACAAACAAGGCACACCCGGCTATCCGATGTTTGGATTTGACGCCAAAGTCATCAATGAAACCACAGGCGAACCCTGCCAAGCCAATGAAAAAGGCATGCTGGTGTTAGCCGCACCTTTACCACCCGGTTGTTTGGCCACCGTTTGGCGAAATGACGAGCGTTTTATCAATGGCTATTTTTCACTACTCGATGGCAAACAATACGCAACATCAGACTATGCGGTGATGGATGAATACGGCTACTACTATATTCTAGGGCGAACCGATGATGTCATCAATGTGGCAGGTCACCGTTTGGGTACCAAAGAAATCGAGGAAGCCATCGGTCATCACCCCGAAGTCGCCGAATCAGCGGTGGTTGGTATCCATGACGAGCTTAAAGGTGAGTTACCCATTGCCTTTTGTATTCTAAAAAATCATGACTTAGTAGCAGAAACCGAAAACCGTTTCCGCATTGAGCAGCAAATCGTGGGTGAAGTCGCAAGACAGTTGGGCGCCCTTGCTAAACCTGCGGCTATTTATTTTCCCAAAGCTTTACCCAAAACCCGTTCAGGCAAAATCTTACGCCGCTCTATCAAGGCACTGGCGGAAGGCAAAGAAACAGGCGACATGAGTACGCTGGATGACCCAACCGCGATTGAGGCGGTCAGACAAGCGATGGCGGATTATTAATGGCAATCGATAAGTTATCCACCAATAAGTTGTCAGGGCTTAAAAATCAGGGGTGATTGTGATGGAAAATTATGCCTTACTGGCTTTTAAGCACGCGCCCACGCCGATAGTGGTATTAAGCTATCGGCGTATCAAAGCGCTCAACGATGCCTTTGCCAATTTGTTCGGTTATGCGCACGATGAGCTACTCAATCAATCGATGCAAAAATTGTTTCCCAGTGTCGAAGATTTTGAAAAAATTGGCAAAGAAGCATTAACAGGTTTGGGATTACAGACCAATATGCATTACTGCGATGAGCGCTTTATGCGTCACAAAACAGGGGAAATATTTTGGGCAACTACCCACGGACGCACCTTAACCCCAGATGACCCATTCAAACTGGCAATTTGGCATTTTGAAAAAAAACCGCAAGTATCGTCCGAATCGCAGCTCACCGCACGTGAAGCCCAAATTGCGCAATATGTGGTCAATGGCTATACCTGTAAAGAGATTGGTAAGTCACTTGGTTTATCCCCCAGAACCATTGAAGTGCATAAAGCCAACTTAATGAAAAAACTGGGCGCTCGCAGCAAAGGTGAGCTAGCCTCAAAAATTATTGTCATTAACCCTATGGCAGCCGCCCAGCAAAACCACTCTAGCAAAACTACGCCAGAAAAAATACTTAAGTAATTAAGTATTATTGACAGTACCCCCCAACTCATTCACACTGTTTTGCAACGCGTTTAACGCTATCAAACGCTATACACCCAACACGGTAAAAACAAGGATTGTTACGATGACTACCCAAACTGTAAAACAACTCATCAACGGCGAATTTGTCGAATCAACCACTAGTGAGTGGATTGACCTGACCAACCCAGCCGCCCAACAAGTGATTGCCAAAGTACCCCAAACTACCCCCGATGAAATCAACCAAGCCGTCGCGGCGGCGGCAGAAGCGTTCAAAACCTGGCGCAAAACCCCAATCAACACGCGCTCGCGCATTTTCTTAAAATACCAACAACTGATTCGTGACAATATGGACGAGCTTGCCGCCATGCTCACCGAAGAACAAGGCAAAACCCTAGCCGATGCCAAAGGCGATGTGTTCCGTGGTCTTGAAGTCGTCGAACACGCCTCAGGCATTGGCAATCTGCAACAAGGCGCGTTTATCGAAAACGTAGCGACTGGCGTGGATATGTATAATATTCAGCAACCACTTGGCGTATGTGCGGGTATCACCCCGTTTAACTTCCCCGCCATGATTCCACTTTGGATGTTCCCAATGGCGATTGCCACCGGTAACACCTTCGTATTAAAACCATCAGAACAAAACCCGATGGTCACCATGCGCTTGGTAGAGCTGGCGTTAGAGGCGGGAATTCCAAAAGGCGTGTTAAACGTAGTACATGGCGGCAAAGACACTGTTGATGCCATTTGTGACCACCCCGATATCAAAGCCATCTCATTTGTGGGTTCTACTGCCGTCGGCACACACGTCTATAACTGCGCCAGCCAAGCAGGCAAACGCGTGCAATGTATGATGGGGGCTAAAAACCATGCGGTCATCCTACCCGATGCCAATAAAGAACAATGTCTTAACCAACTAGCTGGTGCCGCATTTGGAGCCGCAGGTCAGCGCTGTATGGCGTTATCCGTGGTGATTCTAGTCGGTGAAGCCAAAAACTGGGTGGGTGACATCGTGGAACGTGCCAAAAAATTGGTGGTGGCAGCCGGTAAAGATGACAAAGACTTAGGGCCTGTGATTTCAAAAGCGGCCAAAGCGCGTGTTGAACGTCTAATCCAAGCGGGCGCGGATGAAGGCGCACAAGTCCTGCTCGATGGTCGTGGTATCAAGGTGGAAGGGTTTGAGAACGGTAATTTTGTCGGACCGACTATTTTGGATAACGTCACTACCGATATGACTTGCTACAAAGAAGAAATCTTTGGACCGGTGCTTGATATCATGTATGCCGATAGCCTAGATGAAGCGATTGCCATCATCAATGCCAATCCAAACGGTAATGGCACGGCTATCTTTACCCAATCAGGTGCGGCAGCGCATAAATTTCAACAAGATATTGATGTGGGTCAAGTCGGTATTAATTTACCCATTCCGGTGCCACTACCGATGTTCTCATTCACCGGTTCTCGCGCCAGTAAGTTGGGTGACTTAGGTCCTTATGGCAAACAAGCGGTGCAGTTTTATACCCAAACCAAAACCGTCACCGCGCGTTGGTTTGATGATGAAGCCAGTAAAGGCGTGAACACTACCATTTCATTAAAATAAATAGACGTTAACAATTAATATTTCGTGATTAAGACTGATTGAATTGAGCTATCAGGTTAAAAACGTTATAGCCAATATAGCCAAGCGTCGCGATTTTGCATTAAGTTAAAGCAACGCTTGGCAACGACTGATGGCATGGATGTAATTTAGCCATAAAAAGGAATTTACCATGAATTTTTCTCTCACCGAAGACCAACAAGCTTTTGCTGATTTGGCTGCTCAATTTGCCGCTAAATCGCTTGCGCCCAACGCTGCCGAATGGGATGCCACAGGCTATTTTCCCAAAGAGGTGTTCAAAGCCGCCGGTGAACTGGGCTTTATGGGGCTTTACACCAACCCTGATTTTGGCGGACTGGGCTTGCCGCGCCTTGATGCGGCGATTATCTTTGAAAAACTGGCGTATGGCGATACGTCAACCGCCGCATTCATGACCATTCACAACATGGTCGCTTGGATGATTGGCGAGTTTGCCAAACCCGAGGTTGCCGAAAAATACTTGCCTGAACTATTAGCGGGCGAAAAATTGGGTAGTTACTGTTTGACAGAGCCTAATGCTGGCTCAGATGCGGGTTCATTAAAAACCAAAGCGGTCAAACAAGGCGACTATTACCACATTACCGGGCAAAAAATGTTTATCTCTGGGGCAGGGGCGACCGATGTGCTTGTGGTGATGGCGCGCACCTCCGACAATGGGGCAAAAGGCGTGTCTGCCTTTATCGTCGATGCTAACAGCGATGGCATCAGCTATGGCAAAAATGAGCATAAAATGGGCTGGAAAAACCAACCGACCGCGGCAGTGCATTTTACCGATGTTAAAGTCCCTGCCGAAAATCTACTGGGTGAAGAAGGACAGGGCTTTACCTTTGCCATGAAAGGCTTGGATGGCGGGCGTATCAATATCGCCACGTGTGCGGTGGGTACGGCTCAAGCTGCCCTTGACCGTGCCGTGCAGTATGTGCAGGAGCGTAGCCAGTTTGGCAAAACCCTTGACCAATTCCAAAATGTGCAGTTTAAACTTGCCGATATGCTCACCCATTTGGTGTCGGCTCGGCAGATGGTGCGATTGGCGGCGTATCATTTGGATAGTAAATCGCCCGATGCCACGGCGTATTGTGCGATGGCAAAACGCCTTGCCACGGATTTGAGTTTTGATATCGCCAACCAAGCGCTGCAGCTACACGGTGGCTATGGTTATCTACAAGAATATCCGCTAGAGCGTCATGTGCGCGATTTGCGCGTTCATCAAATCCTTGAAGGCACCAATGAAGTGATGCGGATGATTGTGTCTCGCAAAATGATGGAAGATGGGGCGTTGGCAAGATTGCAATGAATTTAAAGGCATTTTAAAAAGAATTTTAAAAGGAATTTACCATGTCAAATTATACCAATTTAAAATTAACAATCGACAATCACATTGCGGTTTTGACGCTCAACAATCCGCCTGCCCACACTTGGACCAAGGAGAGTTTAGCCAGTTTAAAACAACTGATAAATGATTTAAACTCCAACAAACAAGTTACCGCTTTGGTAGTACATGGCGATGGCGAAAAGTTTTTTTCCGCAGGGGCGGATTTAAACAGTTTTGCCAGTGGTGACAAAGGTCAAGCCGCGGAGATGGCGATGGCATTTGGAGAAGCATTTGAAGCGTTATCGGATTTCCGTGGCGTGTCGATAGCCTGTATCAACGGCTATGCCATGGGTGGCGGTCTTGAATGTGCGTTGGCGTGTGATATCCGCATTGCTGAAAGCCATGCACAAATGGCACTCCCTGAGCTATCTGTTGGCTTATTGCCGTGTGCAGGCGGTACGCAAAACTTGCCGTGGCTGGTGGGTGAAGGCTGGGCAAAACGGATGATTTTATGCGGTGAGCGTATTAAGGCAGATAAGGCGCTGCAAATTGGTTTGGTGGAAGAAGTCGTGGAAAGTGGCAAAGGGTTACAAACGGCTTTAGAATTGGCTCAACAAGTGGCGAAGCAATCCCCTGATGCGATTGCGTCAAGCAAGACTTTGATTATGTCGGCACGTTATCAGCCACCAAGTTTTAACTGGATAAAGGAACGTGAGTTATTTATTAAGCTGTTTGATGGCGATAACCAACAAGAGGGCGTCAATGCGTTCTTAGAAAAACGCTCGCCACAGTGGAAATAAACAAAAACTATTTATGAGTGAAATTCAACTATTCTTCATAACCGATATTACCAATTTAATTTTTGCATATGAGCACCCATTAAATGAAGAATGGGAAAATAAATTACTAATAAAAAATCATTACACTTATATTGATGATAAATTACTTAGATATTTAGCCGATAGTTTAGAATGGGTTAATTTTAGTGTTGATGAGAAAGACGTAGTTTATCAAGGATTAGATTTTGAAGGTGTGAATACGCTTTATCCAAATCAAATTACTAGTTTTAAAAAGTTAATTTTGGCTTGGATTGCACTTTTTGAAAATGCAAACCAAACATTTGATTTAAACCGTTTTAACCAACCTCAAACTTTTGATAAATCCACTGTTTTAACGCAACTTTATCAATTAGTTGAGTTTTGTCAAATTGTTGAAAATAACCCAAATAAATGCTTAGTACATATCGGACTATAATAGGAAAATAAAAATGAGCGAGGAAAATCAACAACCTGTAATATTTGAAACGATAGCCACCCACTGTGGTCACCACATCGGCACAATGACATTGAACGACCCGAAAGCCCTAAACGCCCTAAGTGTCGATATGTGCAAACTGATGGCAAATCAGCTCGCCAAGTGGGCAACCGATGACAACATCGTCGCTATTTTGCTAAAGGGAAGTGGCGACAAGGCGTTCTGTGCAGGGGGTAATATCCGCAAACTGTATGACAGCATGATTGACACCCCGCCCCAAGTGCCTATGCAGCAGCCCAATCCGTACGGGGTTGAATTCTTCGAAAACGAATACAGTCTATACCGGCAAATGCACTTCTACCCAAAACCGATTGTCTTGTGGGGTAATGGTATTGTCATGGGCGGTGGCATGGGCTTGATGGCGATGTGTAGCCATCGTATCGTCACCGAAACTACCCGTTTTGCCATGCCAGAGATTACCATCGGCTTATACCCTGATGCCACAGGTTCGTGGTTTTTGGCGCGCATGCCTGCCAAAATTGGGCTGTTTTTGGGCTTGACAGGGGCGAACTGCAACGCCAACGATGCGATTTTCTCTAGCCTTGCTGAGTATGCGGTGGCAAGTAGCGAATACGACAAAGTGCTTGACGCGCTAAAACAAGCCAATTGGCAAGCTGACAACAGTTTACATGATATCGCAAGTCAAGCCTTAGCCAAAATTCATCATACCGAGCATTTAGCAGAGAGTCATTTGATGAAGCATTTTAATACTATCCAAGCGCTAGTAAACAAAGGCTCAGTGCATGATATAGATGCAGCGTTGCGCGATGACAACTTTACCAAAGTCAACGGCGAAGCGGATAAATGGCTCACCAAAGCGGTCGAGACTTATCAGCACGGGTGCCCTGTTAGTGCGGCATTAACGGTTGAGATGTTTAAACATGCCAGCAAATTATCGCTTGAGCAAGTGCTATATATAGAGATGAATGCGTCGCTACATTGTGTTAATTACCCCGATTTTCGTGAGGGTGTACGCGCGTTACTGATTGATAAAGACAAATCGCCAAAATGGCGTAAAACCCTTGATGAATGCGATGCCCGCTATATCCAGTCACATCTTGCGCCAGCTTTTCCCAATAGCGAACATCCCTTTGAGTCTTGGTTGGGTAGCGATTCGCTCTCAGCAAAATTAGCCAAACTTGCTGTATAAAGTTTACAAACACCACAACATACAAGGAATGTATATGCCAAATAATCAACAAACAGCCATTAAAAAAATTGCTTTTATCGGACTTGGTAATATGGGCAAACCGATGGCAGAAAATCTCATCAAAAATGGCTTTGCCTTAAACGTATTTGACCTAAACACCGCCGTGCTAGACGACCTTGCCAAACAAGGGGCAAACGTGGCGACTTCACCTGTGGACGCAAGCAAAGAGGTGGATATGGTCATCACCATGTTACCTGCAGGTCAACATGTCAAAGAGGTGTATCTGGGTAAAGACGGTAATCTAGGCTTGCTCGATGTGGTGGGTAAAAATACCTTGCTGGTCGATAGTAGTACCATCGCAGCGAGTGATGCGCGTGAAGTTGCGCAAGTCGCGGCAGAAAAAGGTATTGGTTTTATGGATGCGCCCGTATCAGGCGGTACGGCAGGGGCAGCAGCAGGGACACTTAGCTTTATCGTGGGCGGGCAAGCTGAGCAATTTGAGCAGGTCAAACCCGTTTTAGAGGCGATGGGAAAAAATATCTTTCACGCGGGCGAGGTCGGTGCAGGTCAAGTCGCCAAAATCTGTAATAACATGCTGCTTGGTGTGATTATGACAGGGACAGCAGAAGCCATGAATTTGGGCGCCAAAAACGGCTTAGACCCAAAAGTCTTAGCCAGTATTTTGTCAGCCAGCACCGGTCGTAACTGGGCGCTAGAAGTGTGTAATCCGCATCCCGATGTTGGTGACGCCATGCCATCAAGCCGTGGTTATACCGGTGGATTTATGAGTAAACTCATGCTCAAAGACATGAACCTTGCCAAACAAACAGCCAATGATACCAAGGTGGTGACGCCAATGGCAGACCAAGCGACGGCGCTTTACACCAAACATAGTGAGCAACATGGGGATAAAGATTTCTCAAGCATTATGGCGCATTATGATGCGAACGTTCTGCAATAAGTTTTGGCATTTAGCAAAAAGCTAGGATTTTTTTCTGGCTTTTTTCTGATCGTTAATTCAAAAGTTAACCCAAAAATAGGGTAGAATTAGCGTCAATCCTAATTTATCGCATTAGTTTTATTATGTCTAAGCCAACAGCACGCCCCAAAAAACCAAAAATTGTCTTTTTTGATATTGATGACACGTTGTACATCAAGCAGCAAGAAAGGGTGCCACAATCCGCGATTGAGGCACTCAAACAATTAAAGCAGCAAGGCGTTATGGTCGCTATCGCCACCGGTCGGGGTCGTGCGGTTTTTCCCAAAGCGGTGTATGAGCTCATTGAAACCGTGGGTATCGATGTGCTGGTCACCATCAACGGTCAATGCAGTCATCACCAAGGGGAATTGTTAGCGCATTATCCGATGACCCCTGCGCAAATTAAACTGATTACCGATTATGTTGAATCAAATAATTTATCCTATGCCTATATGACCGATACGGAAATTATCGCGTTAGCGGAAGATGATGCGCTGTCAGAAGCTTTGAATTCGCTTAAAATAGCTTACCGTACTGCCCGTCATGATGACATTGATTTGTCGATACCTATTTATCAAGTCGTGGCATTTCATCCTGACAACACGCAGGTAAATTTTGAATTTCCCTCGACTTTAAAAATCATGCGCTGGCATAAAAACGGTATCGATATTCTAGATGCTACGGGCTCGAAGGCACGCGGCATTGCGCAGGCGCTCAATAAACTGGGGCTGGATTTTGAAGATGCGATGGCATTCGGCGATGGGGTGAATGATATCGAAATGTTACAGACAGTCGGCTTTGGCGTGGCGATGGGGAATGCCCATGCCGATGTGAAAGCGGCGGCTGACTATGTATGTCCAGCTGCGTGGGAAGATGGCATCTATCAGGGCTTACAACATTTGGGTTTGTTGCCACATTGATGAGGCAGCAAATGATTAAGCCCCGCCATGTTATATAAAATCTATCAATAAAATCGCTTTGAGCGTTTTAACTTTGCCTTGTCAAAACTGTCAAGGATAACATTTAAATTTCCCCAAAAAACGCATCTCGAATATCATCCGCAGCTTTTTGCATATCCGGTACAAACCCAATCAAATCCTCGAGGGATTTGCGTGTTTTGGGTGCGGTTGTGTACAGTGAGCCGATGTAACGACCTTGGGTGTCATTGATTGCCACAGCAATTGAGACCGCTTGGGCAATATATTCTTCATCAGAAATTGCATAGCGCTGCTTGGCTACCTGTTCAAGGCTTTGATTGAGCGCATCCCTATCGGTAATTGTGGCAGGGGTGATAGCGGTTAACGATAAATTTTTTAGTAGCGTGACCCTATCATCTTTTGTGAGCGTACTGAGGTAGATTTTACCAGCCGCCGTACACCAAATGGGTGCTTGCGAATCAGTGGGCATATACACTTGTAAGGCAGAAGGACAAGGTACGCGGTCGGTATATACCATGTTGACGTAATAGGGTACCGCCATGCCACAGGTTTCACCGATTTTATCGACCAGTCTTTGCAAAATCGCAAACCGCTGAATCGCCACTTGCTGGCTTTGCCAAAGATGAATCGCCATATGCCGCGTACGCGACGCAGGCACAATCGTACCATTGATATCGACCCGCACAAAGCCTTCTTCTTGCAGCTGCTGTATCAGCCGGTGCATGGTTGGTTTTGGAATATCCAAAATCTCAGACAAATCCAGCGGGGATAAAGGACGCTGTGCCGCAGACACGGCTTCGATGATTTTTAAAACACGGGTAATAGAAGAAACTCGAGCCATTATATTGTCTTTTTAAGTCTAGGGTCAGCACGTCGCCAGAAAAAATTGAAAAAAATATTTTGCAAAGTTAGCAGTGATTAAAGTGCAAGGTTTTTTGATTATACCAAAATTTTTTTAAACTTCACCTGCTATTTGCGGGTTCATCATGCATAACCTCAGTGTTGCAGACCCAATTTGCTTTCAAATTGAGCTTGCGGGCAATATCCGCTAATATAGTCGGCATTTAACGCTTAACCAAGCCATATTTATCAATACCAAGACATATTTATCAATTTGGGGAAAACACATGCCGCGTTTTGTCAGTTTTAATATCAATGGATTGCGGGCGCGCCCACACCAGCTTGAAGCCATTCGCGATATTATCGCGCCCGATGTCATCGGGCTACAAGAAACCAAAGTACATGATGAAGCATTTCCGCTGCAGAGCGTGCAGCAATTGGGCTATCATGTCGAATTTTTTGGGCAAAAATCTCATTATGGCGTGGCGTTATTATCACGACAAAAACCTATTTTTGTACAAAAAGGCTTTCCAACCGATAGCGACGATGCGCAGCGACGATTTATCCATGCGCGCTATGATTTTAATGGCAAATATATTGATGTGCTTAATGGCTATTTCCCGCAAGGTGAAAATCGCAAGCATGAAACCAAATTTCCGATGAAGCGCAAATTCTATGCCGATTTAACCGACTATATCTTGCAGCTTAAAGCAGAAAATCGCAGTATGATTTTGATGGGGGATATGAATATTGCGCCGCTTGATTTTGATATTGGCATTAGCGAGGATAGTGTCAAACGTTGGCTAAAAAATGGCACGTGCTCGTTTTTGCCAGAGGAGCGAGAGTGGTACCAAGCCCTGCTAGCGACAGATTTGCATGATACTTATCGGGCGTTATATGCCGACGGTCAAGCGCTGAGCTGGTTTGATTATCGCAGCAAGGGATTTGACGATGAGCCAAAGCGTGGGCTGCGCATTGACCATATCTTGATGACGCCTGATTTGGCGGATAAGCTCAACGGTGCAGGCGTCAGCTATGATTTGCGTGCCATGGAAAAACCCAGCGACCATGCCCCGATTTGGGCAGATTTTTTGGATTAATCAATTAAACAACAGTAAGGAGCGCTCTCATGCCAGTTGGCAATGTCGAACTTGTAAAATTAAACCCAGTGAAAGGGGTAAAAATTGGCATCACCGAAGCCCACGTGCGCTACGCAGGGCGCAAAGACTTAACGGTTTTTGACATCATAGCGGGCGCAAATACCGCGGTTGTCACCACGCAAAACCAATTTTGTGCCGCGCCTGTGCAGTTGCTGCGAGAATTTATCGGCAAAGACAGTCCGCGTTATTTGATTGTCAACACGGGCAACGCCAACGCTGCCACGGGTGAAGACGGTAAACAGCGTGCCAAAACAACGTGTGTGGCACTGGCAGAAAAAACCGGTGTCGCAGCCGAGCAAGTATTGCCTTACTCCACCGGGGTGATTGGGGAAATCTTGCCGGCGGATAAAATTATCGCAGGGTTAGACAGCGCCTTAGCCAATTTAAGCGAAGATAATTGGCTTGGCGCCGCCCACAGCATCATGACTACCGATACCACACCAAAAGGACATAGCGAACAAATCACGATTGATGCCATCACCTATACCGTGACAGGTATCTCAAAAGGGGCTGGCATGATTCACCCCAATATGGCGACCATGCTTGGCTTTGTGGCAACCGATGCCAACATTGAGAAAACATTGCTACAACATATCTTGACCGACACGGTGAATCAGTCATTTAACCGCATCACGGTGGATGGCGACACCTCAACCAATGACTGCTGTACGTTGATTGCCACAGGACAAGTTGGGGAGATGATTGACAGCGAAAATCACCCGCATTATCAAGCGATTTATCAGGCGATTAACAATGTGATGATTCGAATCGCTCAATTAATTGTACGCGATGGTGAAGGGGCAACCAAATTTATCACGGTCAAAGTGACAGGCGGTGAAACCTCTGAAGAATGTGCCAAAATCGCGTATGAAGTGGCGCATTCACCGCTGGTAAAAACCGCATTTTTTGCCAGTGACCCAAATTGGGGACGTATTTTGGCAGCGGTAGGTAAAGCGGGCGTGATGCTCGACCAGTCAAAAGTGGCGGTATCACTCGATGAGGTGCGTATCTGCGAGCGCGGCGGCTTGGCACACGACTATACCGAGGCGCGTGGCAGCCAGGTGATGAAGCGTCCTGAAATTACCATTCATATTGAACTGGGTCGCGGGCAGGCGAGTGATACCGTATATACCTGTGATTTATCATACGAGTATGTCAAAATCAATGCTGATTATCGTTCTTAAAGTCAATTAAAGGTAACGAATGAAAAAACTAACCACCCTGCTTTTTGTGCTGACCACCGCTGTTATCTTACAAGGGTGTGTGCATAAAGTTGTCACTGTCCCTGTCAAAGTTGCCTATAAGACCACCAAAGGGGTGGTCAAAGGCACGGTAGCCGTCGCTAAAGCGGTGATACCAGGTGATAGTGACGACAAAAAAGACTAAACACAGGCTGTCTAGTGATGTATGTCACACTCATTCACTGATGGCATTGATGGCAATTATTTATGGCAATCATGCGTAGCGTCTTTGCCGCAACATTTCATACAGACACAGTGACCCTGCTATCGCCACGTTTAGGCTTTCTTGACCATTGGGCTGGGGTAGGGCGATCGGGGCAGATTGACTAAGTAACCTCTCATCGACGCCTTGTCCTTCATGTCCCATAATCAAGGCTAGCGGTTGTCTCAAATCAGTCTGATAAATAATATGATCGGTATGTGAGCTCGTGGCAAACATCGGCACTTTGACCTTCATCAAAATCTCATCTACGCTGATGCCTTCATAAATCGTTAAACTAAAATTTGCCCCCATGCCCGCTCGCAAGGTTTTGGGCGACCACGCCGATGCGGTGCCCATCGTACAGACAATGGTTTTAATTCCCACCGCTGAGGCGGTGCGAAATAGTGTACCCAAATTGCCATTATCCTGCACGCCATTGATGATTAAGCAATCGCTGGTAATGGGCTGATTAAAGTCTAAATGCGGCATATCAATCATCGCCATGATGGGCAGGCTCTCGCCCAGCGTGCGAATCTCTTTATACAAATTATCGCTAATCGTTAACGTTTTCACATTGTTAAGACGATTTAATAGCCCAATAATTTCGTCATTGTGCAAACCGCTTTCGCTGACAATCACGGTGTCAGGCGTGAGACCAGTATTTAGATACGCTTCAAGCAAATGTGTGCCTTCTATCACGGTTTTGCCCAGTTTTTTACGCTGGCGCGACCCAGTGAGTAGCGCATGGGCAGTTTTGATGGTTGGGTTGTCTTTTGAAGTGATGAGCATTATTTGACTTCTTCATGTAATTTTTTCACATATTCAACTTCGTTTTTTGCCCCCAGTACCACAGGCACCCGCTGGTGGATACTGGTCGGCTCGATATCCAAAATACGGTTGATAGCATCGGTACTCATACCACCCGCTTGCTCAATCAGCAAGCTCATCGGATTGGCTTCATACATCAGACGCAATTTACCTGGTTTATCAGGGTGTTTGGTGTCAAACGGATAGCTAAAAATCCCCCCACGGCACAAAATACGGTGAATATCGCCCACCATCGCCGCCACCCAGCGCATATTAAAGTCTTTACCGCGCACGCCAGTTTTACCTGCCGTAAACTCATCAATGTAACGCTGCATCGGTGGCAACCAATAGCGATAGTTGGAGGCATTAATCGCATACTCTTTGGTGTCTGCGCTAATTTGCACTTGGTCTTTGATTTGCACAAACGCTTTGGTGTCTGGGTCAAGACTAAACATGGCGACACCCTTACCAAGCGTGATTGACATCACAGTTGAGGTGCCATACAAAATATAACCCGATGCCAACTGCTCAGTCCCTTTTTGCAAAAAGTCCTCATCCGTCGCAGGGTGACCTTGGCGGTGGTAGGGTAAAATCGAGAAAATTGTACCGACTGCCATATTAATATCGATATTGGATGAGCCATCAAGCGGGTCAAACAGTACTAACACGTCGCCATCTTGATTGGCAGGGGTGGCGTTATCTAATTCTTCAGAGGCCACACCCGCGCAGTGTGGATTGCTGCTCAAAGCGTCTAGTAACAAATCATTGGCAATGACATCGAGCTTTTTTTGCTCTTCGCCCTGCACGTTTTGGTTACCCGCTTCGCCCAAAATATCTGCGAGAGCGCCGCGTTTGAGCAAGTCGCTGATTTGAATGCCGACTTTGGTAATGGTGGTAATGATGTCGGCAACGGCAGGTTGGGCGTTTTGCGCGGCAAGATAAGTTTCAAGATTTGACATAAGTAGACCTTATTATAAAATTATAAATTAACACCCTAAGCCAATCATATACGATTAAGCAGTGTGAATTTAGACCTGATGAATTAAAAAAAATATAGACAATTTGCCGCAAATTGTAGCACTTTTTGACCCGTCTTATCAGCGATAATCGCAAAATATTGGCGTATTTATTCCAGCCGATTTACGGTAAAATAGGCAAAATTTATACAAATAACAACAAATCTAGGTGGCTGATGAATATTTTAAACACCCAAACCCTATCCAACGAAGCGCTACAGAGCAAGCTTGATCAAGCGATGGCAAAGCCAGAACTGACCGCAGCAGGCGATTTGCGGCATTTTATCGGTGTAGAAGGGTTATCCAAAGCCCAGCTGATGGCCATCATCGAAAAAGCCAATGGTTACTTAACCGACAATGCCGGTCGCCCCAATAGCATCCGTAACAGTGATGAGCTTGAAGGCTGTACGGTGATGAATTTGTTCTTTGAGAATTCTACCCGTACTCGCACCACCTTTGATGTGGCTGCCAAACGTCTTGGCGCCAGTGTCATCAGTATCGATATTGCCAAATCCAGTACCCAAAAAGGCGAAAGCTTACGCGATACGCTGTGGAATCTTGAAGCCATGACAGCGGATATCTTTGTGGTGCGTCATTCATCGAGTGGGGCTGCGCATTTTATGGCAACCGAAGTCACCCCAAACATTGCCATCATCAACGGTGGTGACGGCTGGCACGCGCATCCGACCCAAGCGATGCTCGATATGCTCACGATTTATCGTGAAGCGCCAAGACCGTTTGAAGAATTAACGGTAGCGATTATCGGCGATATCAAGCATAGCCGCGTTGCCCGTTCGGACATTGCAGCACTCAAAACATTGGGGGTCAAAGAAATTCGCGTCGTGGCGCCAAAGACATTATTACCAAAAGGCATTGAGCGTTATGGTGTCGGTGTCTATAACGATTTGGACGCGGCGGTAGTTGACTGTGATGTCATCATTGGTCTACGTATTCAAAATGAGCGTATTGGCTCGCCTTTGTTGCCATCGACATCCGAGTATTTTAAAGCGTATGGCATCACTACCGAACGCCTTGCCCTTGCCAAACCTGACGCGCTTGTGATGCATCCAGGACCGATGAATCGCGGTGTTGAAATCTCATCAACTGTTGCCGATGGTGAGCAATCGGTGATTTTAAAACAAGTCAATAACGGCATTGCGGTACGTATGGCGGTGTTGGCACTGGCTATGCAAGGGCAACGTGCCGCACGCAGCGCATCTTAAATTTAGCGAAAAAAATGACAAAGTAGGCAAAACCAAAGTAGGCAAAACAATGACGCTTCAAAATCTTTTACCTGCCAACTGGCAATTTGATACCACGCAGCTTAACCCTATCGACAGCGAGGGCAAATGGCTATTACCGCCGCTGGTGGATTTATGTGCGCGCCTGCGTGAACCTGGGCACCAGTCGCATGGTACACTAAAATCAGAAGGCGCCGCGGCTCGGAAAAACGGTTTTTTGCATGTCGTTATACCACCTGATACCAATCCTGTGCTTGAGAACGGCTCGTTACTGGCAGGCTTGCGGGAGCGGGCTTATCAAGATGGCGGCATCTATCTGCATGTGTTAGGGGCGATGACCGCAGGTCTTGAAGGTGAAAAACCCGCCAATATGCTTGGGCTGAAGCAAGGTGGCATCATCGGGGTCAGCAATGCTCGCCGCAAATTCGCCAATGATGACGTACTACTGCAAGCCCTTGATTATGCAGCGACTTATGACATCAAAGTATTTTTTTACCCTGATGAACCCAGTCTATCCAAAAACGGCGTCGCCCATGATGGCTACATCGCATCTTATCACGGCTTGGCAGGGATTCCTTGGATTGCTGAAACGGTGGCGTTATCCAAGCAGCTGTTGATTGTCGAAGAAACAGGCGTATCGGCACATTTTGGTCAGCTGACCACCAAATCCTCGATTGATTTGATTCGCTGGGCGAAACAAAGGGGCTTGCCCGTGACCTGTGATGTGGCGATGCACCAGTTACATTTGACCGATGATGCCTTGATTGGTTTTAATGCTTTGGCGTATGTGTTGCCGCCCCTGCGTTCCAATACAGACAAAAAAGCGCTGCTAGAAGGCTTGCAAGATGGCACTATCGATGCGATTTGTAGCCACCATGAGCCATTGGCAAAAACCGCTAAACAAGCGCCATTTGCGGAGTGTAAACCCGGTATTAGCAATTTTGATACTTTTATGGGGCTCGCTTGTCAATTGGTCAAAGAGGGTATTTTGACCCCAGCGCAGCTAGTAGAAAAAATTGCACTCAACCCTGCCAAAATCGCTGGCATTGAAGCTAGCTATCATCAAACGGGTGGGGCGGTGCTAGTTGACCCCAATCTGACTTGGACCGTGACAAAAGAATCGATGATATCGCAAGGCAAAAATACGCCATTTATCAATAGCGAACTGACAGGGAAAGTCGAGCAAGTCTATTTTTAGGCTTGTTTGAAGCTTGTTTTAAGTTTGTTTCAAGATTGGATACGGTAATGAATCATGCCAAAGGCATTTAAGCAGTTAGCCCCGACAGTGCCAAATAGGCATCATGCCAAGAATGCTATCATCATGGTCGCTATCTATGAGTTGGTAAAAGGACTGGTAGCGTTAGGGGTGGCGGCTATTATTTTTGTAGGGCATGATAAATTGCAATGGATTGCGCGGGTGGTTTCACAGGCGCTGCATCGTATCATGGGTATGGCACTGCACCACCAAATAGAAGCGCTGAATCACTATGCTTGGGTTGCAAACCAAAATTGGCAAAAAGCCTTTTGGATAGTCGTAGGCTATGCGCTGCTGCGTTTTGTGGAAGCCTATGGTCTTTATCGAGATAAGATATGGGCGTATTGGTATAGTGTTTTGGGCTATGGTGTGTTTTTACCGCTTGAAGTTTATGAGTTATTTAGCCATCGGTTTAATTGGCTTAACTTTTTGATACTGCTAGTAAATATCGTCATTGTTGTGGTGGTTTATCGCAATATGCGCGCCAAAGGGTTATTGGGTAAAAAGATGACACAGGCTTAAGCTATTGATAAAAAAAGCGAGTAAAAAAGGGCAGAGTCTGCCCTTTTTTACTCGCCAAACTAGCTGTTTTTACTTCCCAAACTAGCTGCCGGGTTTATCATCATCCGTGATGATTCTTGGATCTTTTTTTTCAGAGTGCTGTTGAATCTTTTTAGCGATAAAATTAAACGGATTGTAGGGACTTTCTAACACTGCAGCAGGAACAATCTGACGAATTTTAGCCATCACTGCCGTATTGTCACCTTTTGGTTTGTCATCATCCGCTAGGATTTTTGATTGGACTGTTTGGGTGGTGGTAATTTCATTACTAAAACTCGTGTCATCTAGGTTACTGATATCCCAACGCATATTGTCAAAATTATTGGCATTCAAATAATTGTCAATCGCAAATTTATGCTCGTCTGTGGCATTGCCATTTTGTGGGGATGAGGGAGTCGCTTTGTTTTCGCTATGACTGTCGTATTCACTATTACTTTCTTCAAGCGTTTTTAGCGGATGTTTGTCATCTAACCCATTATCATTTGACAGGCGAGTGTGATTATCATGACCTTGCTTAGCAACTGATGATTCATGTGATAATTCATCCGATAACTCATCGTTATTTAGGGCATTAAAATCACGCGGTTGACTCGATAAGCTACCCTGACCTTTAAAATCAAGCGTACCATCAAAGCCAGTCGCTTGCTCGGCGTCAGTTTCTTTGATGCGTTTATCTTCATTGACCACGTCACTGACTTGCCCCCCTGATAGTCCTGAGCCTTCGCGTTGACCGGCTAGTTTGTTGCCTTTACCTTTATCTTTTTTTCCTGTATCTGGCTCGATGTCTTCGGCATTTGGGGTCTGACGCGGTGCGATACTGTCAAAAATACTTGCCATCGATACATCAAAATTATATTTGAGCATGGCTTCACCACGGGCTAAGGTATTAATCCACTGCACAGTCCAAGGCGCGTTATTTTTAAGTTTTCGCAAATCCTTTTCATGCGGTAAAGGATAGGGCATATTTTGATAAAAATCCCAAAAACTATAATCATCGAGCGAGCGTTTAAGCACATATTCATCTTTGTCACTGGTGGTGATGAGATTGTTATCTTGTAAAAAGCTAATATAAGTGTACCAATTTGGCATCTCTTGGCGACCTAGCACATCACGCAGACCGGCTTCGGTGACGACATTGCCTTTTTTATGCTCACGGTATAACACGTTTAGCATATCCATCAAGCTAAACAAGGCATGACGGGGAAAGATTTCTTTGGTCTCAAAAATGGTCAAGCAGTAGCTGATTTGCACCCCAAGCAGGATAATATTCCAAGAAATATAAATCCAAAGTAAGAACAACGGCAAAATCGCAAACGCCCCATACACCGCTTTATAACTGGTAAAGTTGTCAACAATTACGCCAAAGGTGAGTTTTAAGATTTCAAAGATAATCCCAACCACAACACCAGCAACCAGTGCATGTTTAAAACGTACTTGGCAGCGTGGTACAAACCAATACATCGCCACCAAGCCCATTAGTACAATCGCAATGGAGCCGATTTGCACCCAAATCGCCCAGTCAATCCCGTAACCGCCAATTTTTTGATTTAAAAAACTCAGACTTTGCACCGTACTTGAGATAATCATGACGATGGCAAGCACAATAGGCAACAGGGTAATAATCACCCAGTAACGTACAAGATTGAGCCAGCTGGTCTCTTTTTTTTCAACACGCCAAATTTGGTTAAATGCGGCTTCAATCGTCGTCAAAGTGGAAATGGTGGTAAAAAACAAAATACCCACACCGATAATGGTTAAATTGGAGGAATTACTGGTAAATTGGTTAAGATACTTGGTGACCTGTAATCCAGTACTGGGCAAAATATTGCTAAAAATCAAGTTTTGAATCTGCTCACGCGCTTCTGCTAACTGCGGGATGGTGGAGAGAATCACCACCAACAAGGTTAAAATCGGCACAATAGACAGCAGCGTGGTATAAGTCAATAACGCAGCTTTTTGGCTACAATTATCATCGATAAAATTTTTGATAAGGTACATCAAAAACTGCACCCATTTATGTTTAAAAATGGATAATTTTTTTAGTTTGGCAATGAGTTCATTCATAGTAGTTCTTATTGATAAAAAATTTCAAAGTTTGACCATCAAATCGGCGAAAAAGGCAGTGATTGTATGGCAGTATGGTATCATATTCAAAAAAATTGTTTATTGAATTACTGTGAACAGTTTTGGTGTTTTGCAATTGGCAATCTGGCTAGTAGATTGTTTTGACCTTGCTATCAAAATTTATTTACTCAAACTAGCTTGACGTAACAATTATCAAAATTGATGTGAGAAAAAACCATGAGTCAACCTTATATTTTAGTGTTGTATTACAGCCAAAATGGCTCGACCAAAGATTTGGCGTATCTGGTCGCACAAGGTATTGAAGATAGTGGCACAGGCATAGCCGCTCGGATTCGCACGGTACCCAAGGTCAGTAGCGAGACTGAAAAAGTTGCGCCAAGTATTCCTGATGAGGGTGACCTGTACGCCAGCATGGATGACTTAAAAAACTGTGTGGGATTGGCACTCGGCAGCCCCACCCATTTTGGCAATATGGCAGCATCAATGAAGTATTTTTGGGATAATAGCGTCACAATTTGGCTCGCGGGGGATTTGCAAAACAAACCAGCATCTGTATTTACCAGTACGGGTACCATGCACGGTGGGCAGGAGACGACATTAACTAGCATGATGACGCCGCTACTGCATCATGGCATGGTGATTGTGGGAATTCCCTATAGTGAGCCTGCGCTCAATACCACGAGCCAAGGTGGCAGCCCGTATGGTGCAAGCCATGTCAGCGGCGCAAAGCATGACCACATCATGAGCGCGGATGAAAAAACGTTAGCCATCGCCCAAGGTCAGCGTCTAGCCAAAATTGCCAAGGCATTACAAGCGTTATGAGAAAAAAAGACCCACACTCACTATCTGCGCTCAAACCCATTTACCCCATCCACCGACGCTTAACCATAGTATGGTGGGTTTGGCTGGGGTTTCGATTGCTGGCAGTACCGTTATTGACGCATTGGTTGGCAAGTGCAAAGCCTGCTATGGTCGGCGGGATTGCTTGGCAAGCTTTGTGGTTGATACCCGCGCTATTATCAACGCCTTATATCGTGAAAGGCAAAAGCCCATACGCGCTATTGCTGCTAAGTATGCTCACTTTTGTATATTTGGGCGGCAGTGGTATGGTTGCACTAAAATACGGCTATCAAACGCATTGGGGGTTGATGGCTGTCTGGTTGGTGGATTTTGTTTTATTGGGTTTGGTCAATTACTGGTTATTTATTTTGTTAAAACGACTGCCAAAAATGAATGGCTAATTGCCAAAAGAGCGTACCCAAGTCACCCAGTCACGTACGCTCTTTTTATGCTAAAAAATTATGCTAAAACATCGTTAGGCCAACACATCATTTAGCCATTTACCGATAATTTTGAGTTGCGGCATACATACTTGGTGCGCCATCGGATAGCTGTAAAACTGCGGCTGATAACCTTTTGACTCAAGCCATGCTTTGGCTTCTTGCCCAAGCTGTACTGGGACGACAGGGTCTTGTGTGCCATGATGAATGGCAATGTTTAGATTTTTATTGGCATCACTTAAAGTTAGGCTGTCTTTGGTCGCTAAATAAGTCGATAGGGTTAACAGTCCGGCTAATGGTTTGTCATAGCTTAACGCCGTTTGATAGGCGACCGCACCACCTTGTGAAAATCCTGCAATCACGATATGCTCAGGCGATACACCGCGCTCGGCTTCACGCGCGATTAATTCTCCAATCGCGCGGGCGGATTGTTCAATCTGTGCGGTGTCGATTTTGCGGTCCAGTGACATTTCTAAAATATCATACCACGCTGGCATCACATAGCCTTGGTTGATGGTTACAGGAATGGCGGGAGCATGCGGAAACACAAACCGTATGCCATGGTTGCCATCGAGTCCTAAGTCAGGGACGACCGGTTCAAAGTCATGACCATTTGCGCCCAGTCCATGTAGCCAAATCACGGCTCTGTCAATCGGCAAGTTATTAGGGTTGTGAATGACTTCAACCGTTTTTAATAAACTCATAAATTCTCCTTTCATGTGAAACACAAATGTCATAAAAATTAATTGTCATAAAAATAATTAGCCGATAGCTTAAAAATAGGGATAACGCTTGATTTTAGCTTATTCATACCACATTATCTAGGCAATGTTTACCATAAGAATAGCCTAAGTGAATGAAAGAACTTATATCGACTGCTGTACCATTAAATGATCCTCAACTAGACAAGCCCCAAACAGACAAGCACCATGGTGTAAAATTACCTGTCATGGCAAAAGACAGCTATTATCTGTCACGCCTTGCCCAACAATTAAAACAAATCAAAGACAAAGAAAGCGAAGACTATACGTCAAGATTTGACCGCTATCAAAAACAACTCAAACACTCGCAAGACAGGGTGCAAAGCCGTATTGCCAGTCTGCCAACGATACATCTCAACGAAGACTTGCCTGTCAGCCAACAAGCCGATAGACTCATCAAAGCCATCCAAGACCACCAAGTCATCATCGTGGCAGGGGAGACAGGCTCAGGCAAAACCACCCAATTACCTAAGATTGCCATGCTTGCAGGGCGAGGGGTAACAGGGCAAATCGGACACACACAGCCAAGACGATTAGCGGCGCGTAGTGTGGCAAATCGCATTGCTGAAGAACTAGGGGAAACGCTCGGACAGACAGTGAGCTTTAAAGTGCGTTTTACTGAGCAAGGCTCATCCGATTCTATTGTCAAACTGATGACCGACGGTATCTTGCTTGCCGAAATGGCGCATGACAAGTTTTTGAGCCGCTATGATACCATTATCATTGATGAAGCCCACGAGCGCAGTCTTAACATTGACTTTATCATGGGTTATCTCAAGCGTCTATTGCCAAAACGTCCCGATTTAAAGGTAATTATCACATCGGCAACGCTCGACACAGCAAGGTTTAGCCAGTATTTTTCTAGTATTGATAGTAAAACCAAACAAGCGACGCCCGCGCCTGTGTTTGTGGTTGAAGGTCGCAGTTATCCCGTAGAAGTGCGCTACCGTCCGTTGACGGAGGAGATTGTCACAGGTTCGGATGATGATAGCTTTGATGATGTCGAAGAAAACTTGCCGCGAGCGATTACCGCAGCGGTGGAAGAGTGCTACCAAGACGCTGCCAGCAAAGGACATGCTGACCAAGCGGATATTTTGATTTTTGCGGCAACAGAAGCGCAAATTCATGATTTGGCAGATATTTTAAACCAATATGCCCCCCGTCATACCCAGATTTTGCCGTTATTTGCCCGTCAAAGTTTTGCCGAGCAGCAACAGATTTTTCACCCGACAGGCGGTCGCCGCATTATCATCGCCACCAACGTTGCCGAAACCGCCTTGACCGTGCCCAATATCCGCTACGTCATAGATTTGGGATTTGCTCGAATGTCACGCTATGACTATCGCTCGCGGGTACAACGCCTGCCGATTGAAGCGATTAGCCAAGCTGCCGCCAATCAACGAAAAGGTCGCTGTGGTCGTGTCGCGGCGGGCGTGTGTATCCGTTTATATTCAGAAGAAGACTTTACCAGCCGTCCTGAGTTTACCGAGCCTGAAATTCTGCGTACCAATTTGGCGTCGGTGATTTTGCAAATGGCAAACTTGGGTCTGGGTGAGGTAGAAAACTTTGACTTTATCCAGCCACCCGACAATCGACTGGTCAATGATGGGCGTAAACTATTAGAAGAATTGGGTGCGATTGCCACTAAAAAACCTGAAAATAGCCTAAGCATAGCCAATGACAGTGACAATGACAAAGGCAAAGGTCAATCCAAACGCCATCCAAATCAACTCACCAAAGTCGGTCAAATGATGGCAAAAATGCCCATAGACCCTCGTTTGGCACGTATGCTGATTGCAGGTGAGCAATACGGTTGTTTAAAAGAGCTATTGGTGATTGTATCGGGCTTGTCAGTGCAAGACCCTCGAGAACGCCCGAGCGATAAGCAAACCCAAGCCGACCAAAAACACGCATTATTTCGCCAAGCCGACAGCGATTTTTTATTTTATCTCAGCCTTTGGCAGGCAATTCATGGGGCTTTATTTAAAAGCGGTGGATTTAAAAGCGATGGATTTAAAAGCAGTGGTCTTGACCATCAAAAAAATGGAACGCTAGATGATGAAGCCGCGCCAATCGCGCAAAGCCCGTATGAAAACGACAAATTAACCAACAGCCAACGTAAAAGCTTTGCCAAAAAACATTTTTTGAGCTCGCCGCGTTTACGTGAATGGCAACAAACTCATAGCCAGTTATTGCAAATGGTGGATGGCTTAAAATTAACAATCAACCAAGAGCCCGCCAGTTATGTGCCTATTCACCGAGCATTGCTCACGGGTCTGCTGTCGTTTATTGCCCAAAAAGTCAATGATGTCGATAAAAGCGGCAAGCTAATCAAAGCCAAACGCGGGGAGTATGTCACCGCGCGTCAGCACAAAGCCAAGATTTTTCCTGCCAGTACTTTGTTCAAACAAAATCCGCTATGGGTGATGGCATTTGAGGTGGTTGAGACGTCGCAGGTGTTTATGCGTACCGCTGCCAAAATCGAGCCAGAGTGGATTTTGGCGATGGCAGGGGATTTGCTCAAATACCATTATTTTGAGCCGCATTGGTCAGCCAAAACGGGGCATGTCAAGGCATACGCCCAAATCAGCTTGTTTGGTCTGATTGTGGTACACAAACAACTGATGAATTATGAGCGGGTTAATCTTACCGAGTCTCGAGAAATCTTTTTGCGAGATGCCTTGGTCTTGGGCAATTTAAATGCCCCGTCCACAGGCGATGGTAAAAAGGGCAAATTGCCGCCATTTTTGCAGCATAATATAGATAAAGTCGCTGATGTCTCCTTGATTGAAGATAAGCTGCGACGTCGAGACTTGCTGGTTGATGAAGAGCAATTATACGACTTTTATGCCAAGCGAGTGCCTGAGCATATCGCTAGTCGCAAAGTATTTGAAGATTGGCGAAAAGAGGTAGAAAAGACGGAGCCACAGTTTTTATTTTTTAGTGATAAAGATGTGCTCAACGAACAAGCACCTGCTACCCAAGCTTTCCCAGAAACGTGGCAACTGGGTAATCTGAAACTACCCCTGTCGTATATTTTTGACCCGACTAGCGACGATGATGGCGTGACCATTAAAGTCCCGCTCGTTGCCTTACCACAGGTTGATGCGGTTGAATTATTATGGGGTATTGCAGGGTGGCGCTATCAGCTAGTTTTGCAGCTATTAAAGACGTTGCCAAAAGATATTCGCCGGCAAATCGTGCCCGTGCCCGATACCGCCAAACAAATTTTTGATACGCTTGAAAAAAACCACCATGGCGGACTGCTAAGGCAACTGTGCCAAGCCTTAAACCAGCGCGGTGTGCGTGGCGCAAACAACCAATTTGTAGAGCCAAAAGACTTTAACCCAAGCGAGGTTGAAACCTATTTGCAGCCACAAATTGCGCTGGTTGATGACAAAAACCGCCTGATTGAAAAAGGGCGAGATATTGACGCATTAAAACTGCGTCATCAAGTCACCACAAGTCAAGCTGTCGCCAGTGGTAAAGGTGTACATAGCGAGTTTCCCGAGCATTTTAACTTTATGCAAAATCGCCACAGTGCAGGCGTGATGATCAAGCAGTTTTCGGCACTGGTTGCTGATGGACAGCCAAGCTATACCGATAAAAAGGCTGTGTCTATTCAGCAATTTACCGATGTCAGTGTGGCACTCAACAAACACCGTCAAGGCTTGCTTGCTTTAATCGGCAATGAGCTCGGAGCAAAAGCCCGACAGCTTACCAACCAAATTGATAAAAACTTTAAACTTGCCTTTGCCCCACTCGGTGAGCTTGACAGACTCAAAGATTTGCTGATTCATGCCACGCTTGATGCCACTTTTGAAAAATTTGTTGCAGAGTTTGACCATGAAAAATTCACGGCAGGGATTCATGATAAAGAGTTGGTGATTGCCATCAATCAGTTGCCTTTGACGTTGGATGAATTTAACCAAGCCAAAGCCGTGGTGCTTGCCAATTTCTTGAGCGTTGGGCAAAGTGTACTAGCCCAACTAAAATCGGTGTATGAGCAGTGGCAGCAAGTTCGCCAAAAACTGCTACTACTTGACCGTGATATTTTTGAAGAAAGTATCGAAGATATCGAAGACCAGCTCGACGATTTGAGTTTGTCGGATTTTGTGTATCGCATGAGTTATCAAGATTGGCAGCAATATCCGCGTTATTTGCAGGCATTGTTGGTGCGACTTGATAGGCTTGAGCACAATTTGGATGCCGATCTTGATGCCGTGTATCAGCTTGATAAACACATGGAAAGGCTATCTGTTAAGGGTAATGATGAGACAATTATGCCGTATCGTTGGTTGGTTGAGGAGTTTCGGATTCAGCTGTTTGCCCAGCCGATGAAAACCCGCATGCCTGTCTCAGATAAACGCCTAGAAAAATTGTGGGATGAGTTGAATGGTTAACAAAAAAATCCGTCAAAATTTGGCGGATTTTTTATAAAATTTTGATTTAAAATAATTTTCATAAAGTTTGCTTGAACTAAAATCATGACCAATAGTGTTTTTTGCAGGGTATGGCTTATATTGAATAGTCATGATGGGGAGTGCGGCAGTTGGTAGGGATTTTTACAAACAATAGGTTATCAACAATAGATTGATTTTTTTAGCATTTGAAATTTTTACCTATACAGTTAATTTGAGCCGATGAAAAATTAAAAAGTTGATTTGGTAAAAACAGCAAAACCTAGTAAAATAGTCAGATTAAATTATTTTCAAAGTGACGTCTATGCCAAGCCAACCGCAAGTTTTTAATCCCCAGTCTACCAATAAACCTGCCACCCATCATCAAGCCAACCACAACGAAAACCGTACTGTAGGTCAAAGCGCCAGCCAAACGGCGCACCAACTGGCTCAAGATATCGCAACGACAAAAGCGCCTAAGATTGGTTTTGTGTCGCTTGGCTGCCCCAAAGCCTTGGTGGATAGCGAGCGCATTATCACCGAGCTTAGCCGTGATGGCTACCAAGTCGCCAGTGACTATGATGGCGCAGATTTGGTGGTGGTCAATACTTGCGGCTTTATCGAATCTGCGGTGCAAGAATCGCTTGATGCCATTGGTGAGGCGATTACCAAAAACGGCAAGGTGATTGTCACCGGCTGCCTTGGCAAAGATGCCGAAAAAATCAAAACCATGCACCCAGCCGTGCTTGCGGTGACTGGCGCACATGCCTATGAAGAAGTCGTCAATGCCGTGTCGCATTATGTGCCAAAACCTGCACCATCAAAAACTTACGACCCAAAAATCGACCTAATCAATGATGCGGGCATTAAGCTTACGCCAAAACATTATGCTTATGTCAAAATATCCGAAGGCTGTAACCACCGTTGCACATTTTGTATCATCCCAAGCTTTCGTGGTGACCTCGTTAGTCGCCCGATTGACAGTATCATGACTGAAGCGGCTGCGCTCAAAAACGCAGGCGTCAAAGAGCTTTTAATCATCTCGCAAGATACCTCAGCCTATGGCGTTGACCTAAAGTACAAAACCAGTTTTTGGAATGGCATGCCCATCAAATCCAAATTTTACGATATGTGCGAGGCACTCAATCGACTGGGGATTTGGGTGCGTTTGCATTACATCTATCCTTACCCGCATGTCGATGCTGTGGTGAAACTGATGAGTGAAGACAAGCTACTGCCATACCTTGATATCCCATTCCAACATGCCAGCCCCAATGTGCTCAAAGCCATGAAGCGCCCTGCGCATAGCGAAAACGTACTGGCGCGTATCAAAACTTGGCGCTCGATTTGCCCCGATATTGTCATTCGCTCTACCTTCGTGGTGGGTTTCCCTGGGGAGACAGAGGAAGATTTTGAATATTTGCTTGACTGGCTCAAAGAGGCGCGATTAGACAGAGTGGGGGCGTTTACCTATTCAGAAATAGAAGGCGCGGCGGCAAACGATTTGCCAAACCCTGTGCCAGAAGCTATCAAACAACAACGCTATGAACGACTGATGGCGCTACAGCAACAAATCAGTGCCGAAAAACTGGCTGAGAAAGTCGGTAAAACCTTAAAAGTGCTGGTGGATGAGATTGATGAAGAAGAAAATATCGCCATTTGCCGTAGCTATGCTGATGCGCCAGAAATTGACGGTCACGTGTATGTAGATAATATTGATGCATCAGTTAAAGTCGGTGAATTTTTGACCGTCACCATTGATGAAGCAAACGAGTACGACCTTTTTGCCAGTTTCACAGCTTAACTCTTATAAGGATAAAAATTGTCATGTCTCAAACAATGTTAGCGTATGGTTTTTTAGCAATTGCGATTGTCAGTGAAGTGACTGGTGCAACTTTTTTGGCAAAATCAGAGGGGTTTAGCAAACCCTTGCCCACTATTATCACCATGATTTGTTTTGGCATTGCTTTTTATCTTCTTTCACAAGTCATAAAAACCATACCACTGGGGATTGCTTATGCCATTTGGTCAGGGGTGGGTATTGTGTTAACTGCTATCATTGGTTACTTTATTTTGGGTAATAAACTGGATTTACCCGCCATCGCAGGTATGAGCCTAATTGTATTGGGTGTGATTGTGATTAATCTGTTTTCTCATTCAGCCACGCATTAGTCACGTTTTAATAATCCACACATTAGGGCGTGTCCCTAATTCGGAACAAAGTATTTTTAATGGCCTAAAAATGCCTAAATCTGGCAAAACTGCGTTAAATTGTTTGACAATATTCCAATATTATCTGCACAATTTGCCTTGTTTTGCTGGCGATTTAGTCTATTTTTAGCCTCATTATCCAAATAGGGACACGCCCTAATATAGTACCTTAACAGTTTAATGGCTAAAGCTGACTGAATTTTCAAGGTTAGAATAAGGTAAAAATTAAAATGACTGTTGAAATTATCTTTACACTATCTAAAAACCGTTAATTTTGTTAAAATTTCGCCATTTGCATTATTTGTTATCCAACAGCCAACAAGAGGTCAACCATGTCTGATAAAGCTCCCCGTTACCAACGTATTTTGCTCAAACTCTCTGGCGAGGCCCTGGCAGGCAAAAATGATATGGGGATTGATTCAGGCGTATTAGACAATATGAGTCTTGCGATTGCCCACTTGGTAGGATTGGGTGTGCAAGTGGGTATCGTGGTCGGTGGTGGCAATTTGTATCGTGGCGCTGCGCTACAAAAACAAGGCTTGGTGGGCCGTGTCACAGGCGACCAAATGGGTATGCTTGCGACCGTGATGAATGGCTTGGCGATGCGTGACGCCCTAGAGCGCCGTAATATCAAATGCCGTTTGATGTCAGCCTTGCCAATTGGTGAAGTGACTGAAAACTACAGCAGCCGCAATGCCATTCGCTATTTAAAAAACAATGAAGTGTGTGTGTTTGTCGCAGGTACCGGCAATCCGTTTTTTACCACGGATACCGCAGCATGTTTACGTGGCATCGAGATTGAAGCCAATTTAATCCTAAAAGCCACCAAAGTCGATGGCGTGTATAACAAAGATCCAAATAACCATGACGATGCCGTCAAATACGACGAACTCACCTTTGACCAAGTGCTAGATCAAAAATTGGGGGTGATGGATTTGACTGCGATTGCGTTGCTGCGTGAGCATAACGTACCGCTGCAAGTATTTGATATGGCAAAACCCAACGCGCTGCTTCATGTGGTGATGGGCGAGGCAGAAGGCACCAAAGTTATCAATTACTAATTTCTAAATTTGACATACAGAGTTTTAAAAGGATGCAACATGATTAACGATATTAAAAAACAAGGTGAAGACAAAATGAAAAAGGCGATTGAAGCCTTGGAAAATGCCTTTAGTAAATTACGTACAGGGCGCGCCCATCCTGGTATTTTACAGGGTGTGATGGTGTCTTACTATGGCTCTGAGATGCCACTTAATCAAGTGGCGAGCATCAACGTTGAAGACTCGCGTACCCTGTTAGTGCAGCCTTTTGACCGTAGCATGGTGCAGGCAGTGGACAAAGCAATCCGTGAATCAGATTTGGGTCTCAACCCAATGAGCGCAGAAGTGATTCGGGTACCACTACCCGCATTGACAGAAGAAACCCGTAAAGATATGCAAAAGTTGGCACGTCATGAAGCCGAAGAGCGCCGTGTATCTGTGCGTAATGCCCGCCGTGATGCCAACAATGCCTTAAAAGCCTTGGTAAAAGACAAGCAAATCTCAGAAGACGATGAACGCCGCGCCAATGACGACATCCAAAAAATGACCGATAAATACATTGATAGCATTGATAAAATGCTCTCTAGCAAAGAAGCAGAGTTAATGGCCGTTTAATCGTTATTTATCCAATAAAAGAACCAATTCATAAGAAGTAGGTCATGGTTGAGTCAAAGGCAGCAATGCCACAACATATTGCCATCATTATGGATGGCAATAACCGTTATGCCAAAGCACATGGGCTACCAACCGGTGGCGGGCATATTGCCGGCAAAGATAATTTAGACCCTTTGGTTGAGCATTGCATGGATATTGGTATACGTGCGTTGACGGTATTTGCTTTTTCTAGCGAAAATTGGCAGCGCCCAGCCAATGAAGTGGCGCTATTAATGAAGCTGCTTGAGCAAACCGTCCATGACCAATTACCGCGGATGCTGCGTCATCAAATTTCTTTGCGCTTTATCGGCGATAGGGATGCCTTGACGCCGCATTTACGCGCGATTATGCAAGATGCAGAAGAGCAAACTGCCCATTTCACTAAGATGAGTTTGGTGATTGCCATCAGCTACGGCGGTCAATGGGACATCGTCAATGCCTGCCGCCAAGTTGCCAAGCAAGTGGAACAAGGCGCGCTTACTGCCGATGCCATTACCCAAGACGATTTTGCACGCCACCTGTCACTATCGGATTTACCAGCCGTTGATATGTTAATCCGTACAGGGGGTGATTACCGCATTTCTAATTTTTTACTTTGGCAATGTGCGTATGCTGAGTTATTTTTTACCGAAACGCTTTGGCCAGATTTCAAGGCGGCTGAATTAGACCAAATGATTGATGTTTTCATGGGTCGTGAGCGTCGATTTGGTAAGACCAGCGAGCAATTATTAGGTTTGGGCTTTTAGTTAATCAATAGGAATTGTCATGTGGGAACGCATTAGAACCGCCATTATTTTGTTAGTGATTGTTGGCGTTGCGATGTTTGCTACCCGCGAGCCTATTTTGATGTTGCCGCTATTGTTAGTCGGTGCAGGTTTTGGGGCTTTTGAGTGGTCAAAGCTCATGCCGTCACTTGAACGAAATCCCGACAGTTATGTACCGCCTACCACCCAAATGCCGACCAAACCTGCCAAACCAATTGATTATATGTATACCCTTGTGATGCTAGGGATTGTCAGTCTGTTACTGGTGATGGCAAAGCTGACTGGCAGCATAGCCTCTTGGGTATTTTTTTGGATGGTTGCGGCGCTGATTTGGTCGGTAGCGATTGGCTGGATTCGCCATTATCCCAACAATACGCAAGCTTGGTATGGTAAGCATTTGTACATCATCGGTATGATTATACTGTCATCCGCCATTACTGCGATGTATTATCTGTGGTCACTTTCAGCTTGGTGGCTGCTATATGTGTTTGTATTGGTGTGGTGCGCGGATAGCGGCGCTTATTTTGTCGGACGAAAAATTGGTAGACGCAAGATGTCCCCACACGTCTCACCCAATAAAAGTGTGGAAGGCTTATTAGGTGGACTTGCTACAGGCACGCTTGTGGTGATTGGCGTCTCTTTTGGGTTGTTAAACGATTGGTCGATGCTGGCCATTGGCGTGTTTTTGCTCTTATCGCTGATCACTATCATCATGTCCGTGTTCGGTGATTTATTTGAAAGTATGCTAAAGCGCCATGCAGGCGTCAAAGATGCCGGGGCATTGTTGCCAGGACATGGGGGCATTCTTGATCGTATTGATTCGCAGCTTTCAGCCGTGCCAATTTTTGCGTTGGGGTTTTGGGCGATGAAATTTTACGGCTTAATTTAATGCTACATTGCGTTTATTTTTCAAAAATTTTCACATCTGCTTAATATTAATTTGTTCAATTCCAATCTAGCCAATATCAATTTGTTTAATTCACTAATCAATGCAAGCTTGTGTTTCATCCAATCTTTTTTGCGCAACTGCTTGTTGATTGATGCTTAAAAATCTTCTCGCGTGTTAATATGCTTATCACAGTGGCAATTTGCCGCTGTAAACGTAAAATGTTAGGTTTAACCGCCGTCTGCCCCAACTTACTAGGTCATTGTAATGCTATCTTCAACTCACACTATACCGCAAAAAAACATTGCTATTATGGGCACAACTGGCTCTATCGGCGATAGTACACTATCGGTCGTCAGTCAGCATCCTGATTTGTATAACGTGGTCGGGGTGACAGGGTTTTCGCGGCTGGATAAACTGTTGAGTATTTGTCAGCAATTTAAGCCAACTTATGTTTGTGTTGCCAAAGAAAAGGAAGCAACATTTGCGCAGATGCTCAGCGAGGCTCATCTAAACTGCAAGATTTTGATTGGTGAACAAGGTCTGGTTGAGCTTGCCACGCTAGCAGAAGTGGACATGGTGGTTGCGGCCATCGTCGGCGCTGCAGGCTTGCCGTCAACACTGGCAGCGGCTAACGCGGGCAAAACGATTTTGCTCGCCAATAAAGAAGCATTAGTGATGGCAGGTGAGCTGATGATTAAAGCCGTCAAGCAGTCAAATGCCAAATTGCTGCCAATTGATAGTGAGCACAATGCCATTTTTCAATGTTTGCCTACTGCAGTACAACAACAACGCAATGCCATTCATGATGATAACCATGGTATTAAAAAGCTTTGGTTAACCGCCTCAGGTGGGCCATTTTTACACAAAACACTTGACGATATGAAAGGCGCCAGCGTCGCAGAAGCCGTCAAGCACCCGAACTGGTCCATGGGGCAAAAAATATCAGTAGATAGTGCCACCATGATGAATAAAGGCTTGGAGCTGATTGAAGCGAGTTTTTTATTTGATATGCCCGTCTCTGACATTGAAGTGGTCATTCATCCGCAAAGTATCGTGCACTCTATGGTTGAATACAACGATGGTAGTTTTTTAGCGCAGCTAGGCAGTCCTGATATGCGTACCCCCATTGCCCATGCTATGGCATACCCCAATCGTATCAGCAGTGGGGTGGAACGATTAGATATTTTTAAGTTAAGTAATTTAAATTTTGTCCGACCTGATTTTGAAAAGTTTAAATGCCTAGGGTTGGCTTATCAAGCCATGCAACAAGGTAGCTATGCGTGTATCGCCTTGAATGCCAGTAATGAGATAGCCGTTCAAGCGTTTTTGGACGGTGACATCCGTTTAACCGATATTGCTGATATCAATGAAAAAGTACTATTGCAAGCCGAAAAACAGCCGATTGGGTCATTGCAAGCAATTTTGGCGGTCGATAAACTAAGCCGTGAACAAGCACACCAATGTATTGCCGATTTAAACGCTTAAATAATGCTTAAAAAAAGCTTAAAAATAGTTGGCAACACTGGTTGATAATCGTTAAAAATGACTACATAACTTATTAATATACCGATAGTTAAATTATTTTTAGCCTGTGATTTTGTCAAAAGGATACCCATGAATTTCATCTTGACCGTTTTAGCTGCGATTGTGGTACTAGGACCTTTGGTTGCGCTACATGAGTGGGGGCATTACATTGTTGCTCGGCTATGCGGTGTCAAGGTATTGACCTATTCAATTGGGTTTGGTCCAAAGCTGCTAAGCTGGACAAGTAAAAAAACTGGGATTAATTACGCTGTCTCTGCGATTCCGCTTGGCGGCTATGTCAAAATGCTCGATGAGCGAGAAGGCAAAGTTAACCCGGCCGAACGTCATTTAGCCTTTAATACCCAACAACCTTGGAAAAAAATCGCCATCGTCGCAGCAGGTCCGGTGATGAACTTACTAATTGCGATTTTTTTGTATTGGCTGCTATTTATCACACCAACCCAAGTATTGGCTACCAAAGTCGGCAGTATTTTGCCCAATTCACCTGTCAGTCAAACCAGTCTCACAGTTGGTGACGAAATTGTTGCGGTCGATAATAAACCCATTCAAAGTTGGCAGGATATTAACTATGCGTTAGCCGATCGCATGGGCGAGTCGGGACAAGTTAATTTAACAGTGAATGGCGCGCAAGGTCCAACCAATGTTGCCGTGCCGATACAGCGCTTTATGAAAGTAGAAGCGGGTAAAGCAACCAACCCCATTGATAGTCTAGGCGCGATTCCGTGGCAACCAAAAATTCCTGCGGTGGTCGGTGAAATTGTCCCAAATAGCGCTGCCGCGCGTCAAGGTCTGCAAGTCGGTGATACCATCACCCGTGTCAACGGTCAACCGGTGAGCGATTGGCTGGCGTTTTCACAAGTTGTCAAATCAAGCCCCGAGCAGTTATTAACCCTTGAAGTACAGCGCCAAGGCAAAATTACTACCTTACAAGTCATGCCACAAGCAAAAAAAGATGCTATGGGCAATCGATTTGGACAAATTGGCGCAGCGGCGGCGGCATCTAAGGTTACGCCGCCACCTGAGTATATTAAAACCATTCAATATACGCCCATCCAAGCGGTGGAAAAATCCGTGCATCAAACTGTCGATTTAAGTGCCATGACCCTCAAATCAATGGGTAAAATGTTGACCGGCACCATTGGGGTTGAAAACCTATCAGGTCCCATTACCATTGCCAAAGTCGCCAATCAAAGCTTTAGCATCGGTTGGGAAGCGGTATTGTCATTTATGGCGATTATCAGTTTAAGCCTTGCTGTGCTCAATTTATTACCCGTACCTGTGCTTGATGGCGGGCATATTGTTATGTATGCCTATGAGGCTATTTTTGGTAAACCCATGCCCGAAAAAGTACAAATGATGGGAATGAATATTGGTTTAGTTTTGCTTGCAGGTTTCATGCTGTTGGCGATTGGTAACGATATCTCACGCTTGTTTTAATCGACCCAAATTTGACTAAAATATTGATTTGTAGTTTTGTTTTTTCGCTAGACTTTACGCAAAATTTAGCTTACCTTATGCCAGTAAAATTTATTTACGGATCTCTTGTACTTTGATAATACAAGCTACACATCAAAGACAAACTATTACTAGAAGTTTAATTAAGTCACCCTTTTTGATAGCATTTGTCATTTTTAGCTAACTAAACTTAGATTACCAAACCTAGATACAAACCTAGATAAATACCTTTGGATAACTAATTTTGGATACCTAAAAGTGACAGGTTTCATGCATTATCTTTGGGCAGTCGTCAATTCGGAAACAAGTTATATGCGAAATTCAGCGTTATTTTTGGTTGCACCGTTAGCACTCGTTACCTCGTATGCACAAGCGGCAAATTTTACCGTGAGCGATATTCAATTTAATGGATTGACACGGGTATCCGCTGATAACCTCTATCCCGTGCTTGCTGTCAATACCGGTGAAGTAGCAAACGATGCCAATATCGCAGCTAGTATCAAAGCCCTCTATGAAACTGGCAATTTCTCAGACGTTAAAGCATCCCAATCAGGCAATAAATTGGTATTTGATGTGGTAGAGCGCCCAATTATCGCAAGTGTCACTTATGATGGTAATAAACTGATTCCAAAAGAAGCATTGACCGAAGGCCTAAAACGTATTGGCATCGTAGAAGGCAATGTGTTAAAACAGGCGACAGTTGAGCAAGTCCAAAATGAGCTAAAACAGCAATACAATCAGCAAGGTTATTATAATAGCGAAGTTACGGTGACCCAAACGCCTTTAGACAATAACCGCGTTGCGCTTAAATTTAATTTTGTTGAAGGTAAAGCGGCGCGTGTTGTCGATATCAAGGTGATTGGTAACAAACATTTTAGCGACAAAGAAATCAGACAGGCGATGAGCATCAAAGAAAGCTCATGGGTCAATGTGATTAGTAAATCTGACCGCTATGCCAAAGAAAAGCTTGCGGCAAGTTTAGAAAATGTCACCGCCATGTACCAAAATGCGGGCTTCGTCAAATTCACCATCAATGATGCCACCATTAATTTAAGTCCAGAAAAAGACAAAGTGTTTATTGAGATCAATCTTACTGAAGGTGAGCAATATAAATTTGGCAATGTCAACTTTATGGGTACGCCCAACTATGACACCGACAAGCTTCGTAAGCAAGTAGCATTTAAGCCAGGTGAGCGTTATTCACAACGTCAAATGACGACAACTTTACAAAATCTTGGCACACTGTATGGTAACGATGGCTACTATTTTGCCCAAATCCGCCCAGTGCCCCGTATCAATGAGGACACTCGCACGGTAGATGTCGATTTCTTTATTGATCCTGTGCGTCCTGTGTATGTGCGCCGTATCAATTTTACCGGCAATAATAAAACCGCAGATGAAGTATTGCGCCGAGAAATGCGCCAAATGGAAGGCGCATTGGCCGCCAATGAAAAAATCGATTTGTCGCGCACGCGTTTGATGCGTACAGGCTTCTTCAAAACTGTCAACATGGATGTCAAACCTGTCCCCAACACCCCCGATCAGGTAGATATCAATGTCGCAGTAGAGGAGCAGCCATCAGGTACCAGTACCATTGCGGCTGGTTATTCACAAAGTGGTGGTATCACCTTCCAAGCAGGTTTAAGTCAATCTAACTTTTTGGGTACAGGTAATCAGGTCAATATTTCGTTATCGCGTTCTCAGACGTTAGATAGTTATAATTTGGGCTATACCAACCCGTACTTTACGCCAGATGGGATATCGCAAAGTGCCAGTATCTATACACGCAAAACCAAATATGACAGAAAAAACATTTCAAACTATGTAACAGACTCGTATGGTGGCACCTTAGGTTTTAGCTACCCGATTGATGAAAATAAGAGTTTAAGTGCTGGTCTCACACTTGATAGTACCAAAATCAAAGCAGGCGCTTTGTTAGCGGTATCAAACTATCAATACTTAAAAGACGAGGGCAATCTTGAAATAGGTTCAGACTCCGATGGCAATGAATCATTCGAATCAGACCCATTTAATACCGCGAGCCTAAATTTAGGCTGGAATATGAACACGCTTGACCGTGGGCGTTTTCCAACCAACGGTATGTCCCATAACGTCAATTTAGAACTGGCCTTTGGCGATGCCACTTACCAAAAACTGGTCTATCAAGGAAACTACTATCGCCCATTCCTAAAAAATACCGTACTACGCGGTTATACCAAGTTAGGATATGGTAACGATTTACCTTTCTGGAAAAATTTCTTCGCAGGGGGTTATGGCTCAGTGCGTGGTTATGAGAATGCCACTTTAGGTCCTACCAGTAATCGTTATTACCCAGTGAAGAATTATAGTGGGGTCGATAATTACCCAGAAGAGATTGGCGGTAATGCACTCGCGCAAGTGGGTACTGAATTAATCTTGCCGATGCCGTTTAAAGGCGATTGGGCAGACCAAATCCGTCCCGTGTTATTTGTTGAAGGGGCACAAGTGTTTGACACCACCAATAAATATGACCAAAAAATCACAGTGGGTGGCAATACCGTATCGCTATTAAATGAAAAAGACAATAACATGCGTTTTAGCGCGGGTGCAGGCTTCACTTGGATTACCCCAATTGGTCCAATCTCATTAAGCTATGCCGTTCCGCTCAATGATAAAGATAAAGATAAAGTCGACAATGTACAGTTCGAAATTGGACGTACATTCTAAAAGGTCTATGTATATGAAAATAATCACTCAGTTAGCCACAGCAAGTATTTTAAGTGTATTGGCAATGCCAGTGTTTGCCAATACCGTTGCGGTTTGGAATTCCCAAGTTGCCATTAACAATACTAACATCGCCAAAACCAAAATTGGCGTGGTGCAAGCGGCGGTCAAACCAAAGCAGCAGCAGCTTGATAGCTACAAAGCGACCATTGAGCGTTTGCAAAAACAATATGCCACGCAAAACGCTCAGATGACCCAAGCACAAAAGGATGATTTGCGTAAGCAAATTCAAACCAACCTACAAAATTATGAACAGGTTGCCAGTCAAATCCAGTCCATCATTGATGCCAATGAGGCAGAAGTGATGCAGCGAATTGTCCCCAAAATCCAAGCCATTAAAGAAAATATTGTGCGTCAAAAAAATATTGATGTGCTCATTGATAATCGTGATAGAACGGTTAGTTATGTCAAACCTGAATGGGATGTAACGGCAGATTTTACCAAAGCGATTAACGATCAAGTAAAATAATATTTTTTAAGCTCAGAGGTTTTAGCAAAAACGCAATATTCGACTATTGCGTTTTTTATTTTGTGTGTAAAATTAAGGCAAATTTTAAGCAAACGATTGGAGTAATCAAATGGCGTTCACCATCGCACAAATTTTGGATTTTTTAGCTAGTGACGTCATTGACCAAGGGGATGCAAATACCCGCCAAAATTTGCAGAAACAAATTTCCAAAATCGCCGCCCTTGACGATGCCACCGATACCGATATCACGTTTATTGCCAATTCTCTATTTGAATCAAAATTGCAAACCACGGGCGCGGGCGCCGTGCTAGTCCCCGCATCTTTGCAGGAAAAATGCCCAAGCCATAGCGTTGCCATCGTGGTCAAATCACCTTATGCCGCGTATGCCAAACTGACCGCATTGTTTGAACCGACGCAAGCGTATCATCAGACAGTCAACCCTAATTTATCGGATAGTTTGATTCACCCGACTGCCATTTTGGGTAACAATCTGCAGTTGGGCGACAATGTGCGTATTGGGGCGTATAGCCAAATTGGTGATAACTGCGTCATTGGTGATGGCGTCAAGATTGATGCCCAAGTCAATATTCAGCCCAATGTCGTGATTGGCGAAGGTAGCTTAATCGCGCCGCACGTGTACATCGGTCATGATTGTGTATTGGGTAAACATGTCAGCTTGCATAGTCATGCCAGCATTGGCAATGACGGGTTTGGCTTTGCGCCTAAAGGCAGTACAGATGAAGCAGGTTGGCAAAAAATTCACCAATTAGGACGAGTGATACTGGGCGATCATGTCAGCGTAGGCAGCCACACCTGTATCGATCGTGGTGCGCTGAATGATACGGTTATCGGTAATCATGTCATTATCGATAATTTGGTGCAAATTGCCCATAATGTAAAAATTGGTGCTGGCACGGTGATTGCAGCGTGTGTTGGGATTGCTGGCAGTACAGAAATTGGTAAACGCTGCATGATTGGCGGGGCATCAGGTTTTGCAGGTCATATCAAAATTTGTGATGATGTCACGATTACCGGCATGACGATGGTGACCAAATCGATTCACCAACCGGGTGTATATTCTTCAGGCATGCCAGTGATGCCCAATAGCTTATGGAAAAGAGCGTATATTAATTTTAAGCAACTTGGCAAACCAAAAAGTTAATCGTTACCTTTATCCATCAAATAATTTGAGAAAACAACTGTAAACTCAATCTTAAAACCGTTACAATAGCTATTTCTCACAAATCTATTTTTTTGATAAAGATGATTTAAAAGTATAAAGGATATATCCATGGATTTTGATAAGTTGATTGATGAAGACATCGCTGGCCTTGCACAGATTGGGGTGACATTACCTCTCAATGCCGTTGTGTTACGTGATTATCTGCCTCACCGTTATCCTTTTATGCTATTAGACAGAGTCACTGCGGTAAAACCCAATGAGTGGATTACCGGTCTTAAGAACATCACCATTAACGAGCCTTTTTTTAACGGTCATTTCCCTGAAGAGCCTATCATGCCAGGCGTCTTAATGATTGAAGCCATGGCGCAGGTAGCGGGTGTACTGGGTTTTATCAGCAAAAATGTCAAACCACGAGATGGCTATATTTATCTGTTCGCTGGGGTCGATAAAGTGCGTTTTAAACGTCAAGTCATCCCCGGTGATCAGCTCATTTTACGTGCCGAAAAAACCATGGAGCGTCACAGTATCTATAAATTTAGTTGCACAGCTTGCGTGGGCAATGAGTTGGCAGCCAGTGCAGAAATCACCATTGCAGAGCAGCGTACCCAATATCACCAGACATGACTTTAACATCATTTTTACATGACTTGAATAAGGCGCATTTTGAGTAAGCTATAACGATAAAATCTGTTTAAGTTAAGCAAAATCCTTGATAAAAATGGCATACTTTAGTAAAAATGCTATAATGTCGTTTTTATTTTAACCTGCTGTTTATAGTTAGCTTTGCCTATGGGTTCAGCTAAATCTATATATTTAGTTATTTTTGATGTATTTAGTTCTTCTTGAATAGCAGGCTGGTATAAGGATTTTTCATGACGATTCACCCAACGGCGATTATTGATGCCACTGCAACGATACACCCGTCGGTCAAGATAGGGCCGTATTGTATTATTGGTGAACATGTCACAATTGGGGCACAGACCGTGCTTCACCCCCATGTCGTCATTAGCAAGTTTACCCGTATCGGTGAGCGTAACCAGATTTTTCAATTCGCTAGCATCGGCGAAGATTGCCAAGATCTCAAATACCAAGGCGAGGAGACGTGGCTAGAAATTGGCGATGACAATCGCATTCGCGAAGCCTGTAGCATTCATCGCGGCACGGTACAAGATAAAGGCATCACACGCGTTGGTAGCCGTAATCTGTTTATGGTCAATACCCATATTGCGCATGATTGCGTGATTGGGAGCGACAACATTGTGGCTAATAATGTGGGGATTGCAGGGCATGTCCGCATCGGTAACCATGTGATTGTCGGTGGTAATTCAGGTATTCACCAATTTTGTAGAATTGATGATTATAGTTTGATTGGTGGTGCAAGCTTGATTTTAAAAGATGTTGCGGCTTTTAACATGGTATCGGGCAACCCTGCCAAAAGCCATGGTCTTAATATCGAAGGCATGCGCCGCAAAGGTTGGTCAAAGCAAACCATCGATTATCTGCGCCAAGCTTATCGGGTGATTTTTCGTTCAGGACTGACCAAGGAAGAAGCCATTGTAGCAGTGACCGAGCAGCTATTACCCCAAGAACCTTTGGTACAATTGCTATTGGATTCCCTGATTCATAGTGAACGTGGTTTAGTCAGATAACGTGGTAAGATAAGGTTGTAAGAAAGGATAGCGTTGCTATTTAGCGTATTTTAGCGTATCAACAGCAGCATCTGAAAAGTAAAAAAGAGCCAAATCGGCTCTTTTTTTATGTGTTTTTAGGTGGTTTTTAGGTCAAATGCAAATCAGGTTTTGGTAAGTTTTGCTGCTGATAAAAAGTATCGACAAACGCATCAAACTTATCATCTTGAATGGACTGACGGATATCTGCCATCAAGCGCTGATAGTAACGCAAATTGTGTATAGTACCCAACTGTGCCGATAGCATTTCATTGCACTTGAACAAATGATGCAAATAGGCGCGGCTGAAATTCTGACAAGTATAACAATCACATTCGCTATCAAGCGGACTTTGGTCAAAACGGTGCACCGCATTTTTAATTTTAACGGCGCCAAAAGTGGTGAAATAATGACCATTTCGCGCATTACGGGTTGGCATCACGCAATCAAACATATCAACACCGCGGCGTACCGCTTCCACGATATCTTCAGGCTTACCCACACCCATCAAGTATCTGGGCTTGTCGGCTGGCATATCATCGGGTAAGTAATCAAGCACCGCCATCATTTCTTCTTTTGGCTCACCGACTGACAGCCCGCCAATGGCATAGCCATCAAAGCCAATAGCGAGCAACCCTTCTAGGGACTTTTCGCGAAGGTTGCGATACATACTGCCTTGGATAATACCAAACAAAGCATTCTTGTTACCCAGTTTTTCATGCGCATTTTTACAGCGCTCGCCCCAACGCAGCGATAGTTCAAGCGATGTATCCGCTTCGCTAGGCGTTGCAGGATAGGGCGTACACTCATCAAACTGCATGACGATGTCTGAGTTGAGTGAATATTGAATTTGCATCGATATTTCGGGGGATAAAAACACCTTTGCGCCATCAATCGGCGAGCGAAAATGCACACCTTCCTCTTTGATTTTACGCATTGCGCCAAGGCTAAAGACTTGAAAACCGCCGGAATCAGTTAAAATCGGCTTGTTCCAACCGATAAAGTCATGTAAGCCGCCAAATTTGTCAATGACATCGGTCGTTGGGCGCAGCCACAAATGAAAGGTATTGCCTAAGATGATTTCGGCGCCGATTTCGTGGATATCCCGCGGCAGCATGCCTTTGACGGTGCCATAAGTACCGACAGGCATAAAGGCAGGGGTTTGCACATCGCCATGAGCGAGATGAACCGTACCACGGCGAGCACGGCTCTCGCCTGTAGCGTTTTTATGTAAGGTGAATTGCATATTTTGCTTTAGTAAGTTTTGCTAAAAGGCGGTATTATACCATTAACTTACGTGGCTGAAAATGCTATTAATTTTTAGTTTTTTTAATATCAATGGTAATAAAAAATAACAGGTAAGACAAAACACAAAGCGTGCTAACCGCATAAATAATCACCACCCAAAGCGATTGCTTTTTTCTGTGTTCAATATGCTTGACTGCATCGGCATAATCATAAATTACTTTGCCATCGATTGAAAGTTCGTATAAAAGACGTGTGGCATCGACTTGCGATGTTTTTTGTAATGATGCCCAATCAAGGCTAACTGTTTGATTTTCTAAAGGTAAATAGTTATGCAAACAATCTTGAATATAAGGTGTGAATGGACATTGATAAAATCGTAAAGTATTTTCTGATACCACCGCCATATTTGGCAAATAGATAAGTTTGCTGTTGATTTGTTGATAAGGGGTGAATTTAGCCGTACCTTGCGAGTGAAAAAGTTCAGTTTTAGCAGGAATTGGATAGTTTAAAATCATAACTGCAGATTTAAGCGTACTAAAAAAAGCAATGCTAACTGCTAACCACAAACCAACGATTAGGTATAAAGACAATGCAGTCATTTTATTAACAAGCTGAGAAATTACTAACATCATTCTACTTTATCTAACAACATGGCATCACCGTAACTAAAGAAACGATAGCGTTGCTCGATGGCGTGCTGATAAGCCTGTTTGATAGGCTCACTGCCTGCAAACGCTGACACAAGCATCAACAGCGTGGATTTTGGCAAATGAAAATTGGTGATGAGCTTATCAATCACCCCAAACCTAAATGATGGATAAATAAAAATATCGGTGTCACCTGACCAAGCCGATAGCATCGGGTTTTCAAAACTGGCGGTTTTTTGAAACGCCGTTTCTAATACCCGTGTCACAGTGGTACCGACCGCAATCACTTGCCCGCCACGGGCTTTGGTTTGGTTAATCAAATCGGCAGTCGCTTGGGGCAACTCGGCATATTCTGAGTGCATTTTATGGCGCAAAATATCCTCTGTCTTGACAGGGGCAAATGTGCCTGCACCGACATGCAAGGTGACAAAGGCGGTATTGATGCCCTTGGACTTGAAGGCAGCCAATACGTTATCATCAAAATGCAGGCTTGCGGTCGGTGCGGCTACGCTGGCAAGTTTGGTTGGGTCATGAAATACCGTTTGATAACGGGTTTCGTCATTGTCATCGGCATGGCGCTCAAAATAGGGCGGAATCGGTAGTTCGCCATAGTGCTCAAGCACAGGCAATATCGGTTGGTCAAACGCTAGCAAAAATAAATTGTCCTCACGCCCCATTACTGTGGCATGAATGTTACCATCGGCAAGGCTCAACGTTTGCCCTTCTTTTGGGCTGCGGCTGGCGCGTACATGGCACAAAGCGGTGTGCTTTTGGTTGCTACTAGCATCATCGGGCAAAATACGCTCGACCAATACTTCGACCGCGCCGCCACTGGCTTTTTGCCCAAACAGCCTTGCTTTCATGACCTTGGTGTCATTAAACACCACCAAGTCACCACTATTTAATAGCTCGGGCAAATCCACAAATTGTTGGTCTTTGGGTTGACCATGGGCAGGCAAATACAGCAGTCGAGAGGCAGAGCGCACCGCTAACGGATAGCGGGCAATGAGTTCATCGGGCAGTTGATAATCAAAATCATCTAAAGTTAAAGGCATTTATGGGTTACTCGGTGATAGCAGAATCTTTGGTAAGGTGGACATTGGCTTTAGGAAATGGGCGGATTTTATCGGCGTCCGACCAAGCTTTGACCCAGTCATCAGGTGGCATATTGATATCTTTATAATCCAATGCGCTGAGCACTTGCTTAGTTGGCAAAACCTTGCCTGTCACGATGTTGGTGATACCAGTGCGCAGCAGCGCAGAGCAAGTCGGCTGACCTTTGACCCACATGCTTTGCTCGATATAAAACCAGCGCTCATCAACGGCTATAAGTCGGGTTTTGATGGTGACCTTATCAAATAAACGAACACGCTTACGATATTGGATGGTACTACCAGCGACTACCAGCCCCCAGCGATGCTTGAATAATTTTTTGGCAAGTCCTGAGCGAATGGCAAGATCGTTTCGCCCCAAATCAAACAGCGTAAAAATACGCCCGTTGTTCATTTCAAAAAAATTGTCAATGTCGTTGATATTAGCGGTCAAGGTGATTTCGCTGGTATCGGTTAATTGAAGCGAATGACCTTGTTTTTGTTTAATCGCGCTTTTGATGGCATGGGTGCCCAGTCGTAAAAAAGGATACATGGTTGTTCTCAATCTAAATTTGTGCCACATTATAGGGAAATCGCGCTTGTTTAGCAAAATTTGTCACTATAATTACCCGACAAGTCACTATAATTACTCTACACAAGGAAAGCAAATGACCAATCAATCACAGGTAGCAGCACAACCAATATCATCAGACGCTAAAAAGGTATTAGATTTTTGGTTGCAGCAAAATACTAAGCCATTTTGGTTTGCCAAAGATGAGGATTTTGATAAAACGGTAACGGCTAAATTTTTAGCCACACTTGAGCAAGCCAAACGAGGCGAGTTAGGGGATTGGCGAGCCAGTACAAAAGGGCGACTGGCAGAAATCATTGTATTGGACCAGTTTTCGCGCAATATTTTTCGAGATTCTTCACAAGCTTTTGCCCAAGATGGCATGGCGTTAGTATTGGCACAAGAAATCGTCAAACAGCCAGATTTTGACAAGTTAAATCAAGACGAACGCAATTTTGCTTTAATGCCTTTTATGCATGCGGAATCGGCAAATATTCATCAGCAGGCGTTGCCACTGTTTAAAAAATACGCCAGTGCCGATACGTTAGCGTTTGAATATAAGCATCAAGCCATTATTGAGAGATTTGGGCGTTATCCGCACCGCAATGCGATTTTGGGTAGACAATCCAGTGAGGAGGAAATCGCCTTTTTACAACAACCCAACTCGTCATTTTAACTTTTATTAAGTTGTTGCTTAATCGCCCAATCAATATGTTCTTGTGTGTTTTCGCTTAGCATGGGGCGTTTTTGTTGCAATTTTTCAATAATTGCTTGGCTAAATGGTGCATTGCCCAAGGCTACCGCCACATTGCGCATAAAATTGTCGTAGCCCGTGCGGCGAATCGGCGAGCCTTCAGTTTTTGTCAAAAAATCCTGTGCATCCCACGCCCATAACTCAAGCAGTGACATATCATCTAAACGGTGACGCGGATTAAAATCCTCAATCGTCGCTAATCTGGCAAATTTATTCCAAGGACAAATCAACTGACAATCATCACAGCCAAAAATGCGATTGCCAATTTTGGGGCGAAGTTCTACAGGGATTTTGCCATCTAATTCAATGGTTAAATACGAAATACACAGCCGTGCATCGACATCATAATGCCCGGTGGGTGTTCTGCGGATGGCATGGGTAGGGCACACATGAATACAAGCACGGCAACTGCCACAATGCGATAATGTGGTTTCGATTTGCTTTTTATCCTCTGCCAAAGGCAAGCTGGTGAATAATTCCCCCAACACAAAAAATGACCCTGCTTGTGGGTGAATCAGCAAGGTGTGTTTGCCTGTCCAGCCCAAACCTGCTTGCTCAGCCAACGCGCGCTCAAATATAGGCGCGGAGTCGCTAAAGGGGCGAAATACAAAGTCGTTGGCATATTGCGGATAATCGGTGGTCAGTTTGTCTTGAATCAGTCTGGCTAGGGTTTTTAATAACCCGCGCATGGTTTTATGATAATCACGTCCTCGAGCATAGCGGGCAATAATCGCTGAGTTGGGGCGCTCGTTGTCTGGCACACTGCGTTTGGGCGGCGGCGTGACCAAATAATCTAAACGCACGCTAATGATACTTTGCGTCCTGTCAACTAACAGGGCAGGGTTAGCACGTTTATCATGATTGTCTTCAAAAAACAGCATATCCCCATGTTTACCTTGTGCTAACCAAGTTTGCAAGGCATCAAGCTGTTTTACAAAGATGGGATTGGCGGGATGGACAAAGCCACAATCAGCAAACCCCAACGCCTTGGCTTGCGCCTTTATCCAGCCCTTGAGAGCATTGAGTTCGTTTGTAGTGTCCAACATGCCAACAACCAGGTAAAATTAAAATGCTATTATAGCAAAATAAACACCTACCACATCATTGGAACATCTTATGCAAAGTAATGCACGGACGGATAAAAATACTGTGATGCAAAACGCCATTGCCTTATATAGCCCCAAACAAATTTATGACCTTGAAAAAAGCTGGTTTAGCAAAAATGACAGTTTTGCCTTAATGCAACAAGCTGCATGGCAACTTGCACACATCATCAAGCAGGAAAGTAGCAATCAAAAAGGCAGTCACCCTCAAAAAAGCAATCACCTTCAAAAAAGCAGTCACTCTCAAAAATCGGTATTGGTAGTGGCAGGCGCGGGTAATAATGGCGGCGATGCTTGGTTAGTGGCGCATTATGTGAACAAGCTTTGCCCACATTGGTCAATTACCGTAGTACAAGTCGCAGCGCCTAGCACCGTCGACAGCCAAACAGCAAAGCACATGTACCTGTCAAACTGTGCAAATGCGGCAAAATATCTGACGTTGACAGCATTTTTACAGCCATTTTATGAGCTTGGTTTAAGCTATCAGTATGATGTGGTGATTGATGGGTTGTTGGGGATTGGAATTGATGGCAAGCCTAGCACTGATTATCAAACAATCATCAATTGGATTAATCAATACCGCAAGCAAGTTCACGCTTGTCAAGTCATCAGCATCGATGTACCCAGCGGACTTAATGCCGCTACGGGCGAAGTGTACGATGACATTGCGATTAAAGCAGACAAGACACTTTGTTTAATCGGGCGAAAAGTCGGTCTGCATATCGGGGATAGTAAAGATTATGTTGGCAGCGTTATCGATGTGTCTTTGCTCCCTATTGAGCAATCAGGCATCTTGTTACACACGAAGCTACCTAACTTGCCACAACGTCAGCAGGTGAGCCATAAAGGTACGTATGGTCATGTACTCATCATCGGTGGCAATCGGCTACAGGATGGGCATGGCATGGCAGGGGCGGCGATATTAGCCGCCAGTGCAGCATTGAGCAGTGGTGCAGGCAAAGTCACTGTTGCCTGTCATGGTGATTTTCATGCATCCATTGTCACCGCTTTGCCCAATGCCATGACCGCGGATTTAAATAATATCGCTAGCGTCATCGAGCTGATTAACGCGGTGGATGTGGTTGCCATCGGCATGGGTTTGGGTAGAGATAAAGCAACGTTAGAGTTATTTAACCAGTATCTTATAGCCATCCAACAATCAGAAAAGCTATGTGTTATTGACGCTGATGGTTTATACCATTTGGCAGATTGGGCAGGCACGAGTGACGCTTTAAATGCGCCAAGTCAACCACGATTGGGACAGTCAAACCAACGGTTTTACCTAACGCCGCACTCAGCGGAAGCAGGACGTTTGCTCAATCAACCCTATGCTGACATCGATCGAGACAAAATCAGCGCGATTCGGGCATTAGCTCACCAATATGGCGGCAATTGGCTTATCAAAGGGGCACAAACGATTGTGCTTGAAGGTGCGAGTCTTGAGCGTGCCAGCATTGATATTTGCGGCTTGGGTAATGCCGGTATGGCAACGGCTGGCATGGGCGACTGCTTGGCAGGTCTGATGGCGGGCTTATTGGCGCAAGCAATTGCCGCACCCATGCTAACCGCCGTGCTCATACATGCCAAAGCGGGTGATATGTTAGCAGAAAAAATGGGTGAATATGCTTTGCAGGCCAATCACATGGCATCGGCAATCGGTGACATCATCCATCAAATCACGGACGATTAAAATCACGGCAGGTTAAGAACGTTCAATAGAAAAAAGGTGAGAATTCACTCACCTTTAACCTTTACACACCTTTAATTTTAATTGAATGCTAAAGTCATATAGCATGCAAAGTTATTTACAGTATTGGCTCACTGTTTGCGCGACTTGCTGACGGCGTAGCTCAATTTCACGACCATCTAAATATTTACGTTCACCTTTATTATCCATCTCATAGACGCGCCCGCCTTGGTTTAAGTTGGCAAGGGTACTTTGTAAGGATTTGCAGCGCTCCGCATCTTGCTGTTTTTTGAGTTGCTGATTTTGTGCTTCAAGTTCAGCAGCGCGTTTTTGATCGGCTGTCAGCGTCAGTGTTGGTGATACACCTGATGCAGAACCTGTGCTATTGCCAGCGGTTGCAGGTGTGCGACTACTAGGTCCAAGTTCACGGGTATTAACCACTTGCACTTGTCGCAAATTAACACCATTGGTCGGCGCATATTGGCTATAATGCGGCACACCATTTTTGTCAGTCCATTTGTAATAAGTGGCTGCATTTGAACTTGCCATAACGAATGGTGATAACATGAGTGATAACAAAAACAGTGGCTTTAACATTGTTTTTCCTGTGCAAGAAACGAGAAAATTATGTGATAGCCTATCACAGCTTGATAGCTTTTAGCAGTAAATTTCGACAAGATAATCGTTTAATCTCTTAAATGTGATTTTCTAAAAACGGTTGGCTCAATCAGTCCGAGATTTTAAAGTTTATCAAGCCTTAAAACCAAGCCCTAAAACCAATCCTTAAAACCAAGCCTCAAACGATTCATTTACCTATAACTAAAAGTTATAAATTCTAGTAGCTTTTTTTTATTGACAAGTGTTAAAAAAACTCACATCATAAGTCCTCTACTGGTCGTTAGTAACAATTATCGTTGGTTACTAATTGGTAAAATCTAAGCTGATTGGCGCTATCCGCTGATTAGGCTCTACAATTGGATGAGAGCATTTTTTACCGTTGTTGTTGTTTATGAATCTAAAAAAGAATCTAACAACCCTGACTTATCGGTCAACAAAGACAAAAAGTAGCCATCAATTTATACATTACGTCATTTTCGTGATGCTTTCTTTTTTGGTTATCATGCTTTTTGCCCTCGTCTGATTTGTTCACTGTTACCTTATGGCAGTGTTGAAGATTCTTGCTAATCATTTAGCAATTTTTATCTAAAACAACTTCCCAGTATCATTTTTGAAGACGACCATAAAAGGTGATGACAGTGACTCAAACTACCCAAGCTCCCAATATGACGGGAGAAAACCAAACGGCTCACGCTGCACCCAATTTTGACAAAAAAACCGCCAAAGCCTCAGCAGGTGAACCTGTCATGATGTCTGGTGCAGAAATGCTGGTGCAAGCGCTAATTGACGAAGGTGTTGAATACATTTTTGGCTATCCAGGCGGCGCCGTGTTGCATATTTATGATGCTTTGTTCAAACAAGATAGCATTGAGCACATCCTCGTGCGTCACGAACAAGCAGCGGGTCATATGGCAGATGCTTATTCCCGTGTCACAGGTCAAACAGGGGTGGTATTAGCGACATCAGGTCCAGGCGCCACCAATACGGTTACTGCCATCGCAACCGCGTTTATGGATTCCATTCCGATGGTTATCATCTCAGGTCAGGTGCCTTCAAGCCTCATCGGTGATGATGCGTTCCAAGAAACTGATATGATTGGTGTGTCACGTCCTGTCGTCAAACACAGTTTTCAAGTACGTCATGCCAGCGAAATCCCAGAAATCGTTCGCAAAGCATTTTATATTGCAAGCTCTGGTCGCCCAGGTCCTGTGGTGATTGATGTACCTAAAGATAAAACTGCGCCTAACGAAAAATTCCCTTATCATTTCCCTGAGTCGGTCAGTATGCGTTCTTACCAACCATCGGTTCGCGGTCATTCAGGACAAATTCGTAAAGCCATCGAAACCTTAATTGCAGCCAAACGCCCTGTTTTATATTCAGGTGGTGGCGTGATTGCGTCAAACGCAAGTGCAGAATTAACCGCATTGGCCCGTTTACTTAATTTGCCTGTGACTAATACTTTGATGGGATTGGGCGCTTATCCAGGGTCGGATAAACAGTTTTTAGGTATGCTTGGGATGCATGGTACGTATGAAGCCAATATGACCATGCACAATTCAGATGTGATTTTGGCAGTGGGTGCGCGTTTTGATGACCGTGTGACCAACAATACGCAAAAATTCTGTCCAAACGCTAAAATTATCCATATTGATATCGACCCTGCATCAATCTCAAAAACCATCAACGCACATATCCCGATTGTCGGTGATGTAAAAAATGTGCTAAGCGATATGCTCGCCGTATTAACAGAAAATAACGGACAGCTTGACCAAGCCGCGCTAAATGATTGGTGGGCGCAAATCAATGAATGGCGTAAACGTCATGGTCTACGCTATGACAAAGACGACAGCCATGGCATGAAACCACAGCACGTTGTTGAGCGCTTATATGAGTTAACGCATGGTAAAGCTATCATCACATCTGATGTGGGTCAGCACCAAATGTTTGCCGCCCTATACTATAAATATGACGAACCCCGTCAATGGTTAAACTCAGGTGGGTTAGGCACCATGGGGGTAGGATTACCTTATGCAATGGCAGCCAAACTTGCTAACCCAGAGCGTGATGTGGTCTGTATCACCGGTGAAGGCTCAATTCAGATGAATATCCAAGAGCTATCAACTTGCCTACAATATAACTTACCCGTAAAGATTTTAAATCTTAACAACGCCCAGTTGGGTATGGTAAAACAATGGCAAGACATGATTTATGAAGGTCGCCATTCGCACTCTTATATGGATTCATTGCCAGATTTTGTCAAACTTGCAGAAGCTTACGGTCATGTCGGTATCCAAATCACTGACCCAGCCAAACTTGATGAACAACTTGCTTATGCCTTATCCCTCAAAGATCGATTGGTATTTATCGATGTGCTAGTCGATAAAAACGAGCATGTTTATCCAATGCAATTAGCAGGTCAGTCAATGCGTGATATGTGGTTAGCCAAAGGGGAGCGTACCTAATGAAACATTTAATTTCTGTCTTAATGGAAAATGAATCAGGGTCACTGTCTCGTGTGGTTGGCTTATTTTCACAACGTGGCTACAACATCGAGACATTGAACGTCGCGCCAACCGATGACCCGACTTTATCGCGTTTGACCTTGACCACAGATACCGATCAAAATAAGATTGAGCAAGTGACCAAACAGTTGCACAAGCTGATTGAAATCGTTAAAGTAACCACGCTGACCGATAGTGTACATATTGAGCGCGAACTCATGCTGATCAAAGTGCGTGCCACGGGTAGCAACCGTGAAGAAGTGAAGCGCTGTGCGGATATCTTCCGTGCAAGTATTGTTGATATCACGTCCAATGTCTATACCATTCAAATTGTCGGTGACACCGCAAAATTGGACGGCTTTATCGAATTGATGGGACGTGAACGCATTTTAGAGGTAGTACGTTCTGGTGTTATTGGTATCGCTCGGGGTGAAAAAATCCTCAGCGTCTAAATTTACCAACCTTTTAATAGTAGTTGTTTTTTACACAAGGAAATAGTTATGAACATTTTTTATGATAAAGATTGTGATCTATCAATCATCCAAGGCAAAAAAGTTGCGATTATCGGCTATGGCTCACAAGGTCACGCGCACGCATTAAACCTAAAAGACAGCGGTGTTGATGTCACCGTAGGTCTTCGTAAAGATTCATCATCTTGGAAAAAAGCAGAAAATGCCGGCCTAAAAGTGGCTGAAGTAGAAGAAGCCGTCAAGCAAGCTGACTTAGTCATGATTTTGACTCCTGATGAATTCCAAAAACAACTTTACAATGACGTGATTGAGCCAAACATCAAACAAGGCGCCACGCTTGCATTTGCCCATGGTTTCTCAATCCATTACAACCAAGTGGTACCACGCAAAGACCTAGATGTCATAATGATTGCGCCAAAAGCACCGGGTCATACCGTGCGTAACGAATTTGCCACAGGCGGCGGTATTCCTGATTTAATCGCCGTTTACCAAGATGCGTCTGGTCAAGCCAAACAAGTGGCGTTATCTTACGCGATGGGCGTCGGCGGTGGTCGTTCAGGTATCATCGAAACAACGTTCAAAGACGAAACTGAAACGGACCTATTTGGTGAGCAAGCGGTACTTTGTGGTGGTGCGGTTGAGCTGGTCAAAATGGGCTTTGAAACCTTGGTTGAAGCAGGTTATGCCCCAGAAATGGCTTACTTTGAATGTCTACACGAATTAAAATTGATTGTAGACTTGATGTACCAAGGCGGTATTGCTGATATGAACTACTCAATCAGTAACAACGCAGAATACGGTGAATACGTGACAGGTTTAGAAGTTATTAACGATCAATCACGTGAAGCGATGCGTAATGCCCTAAAACGTATCCAATCAGGCGAATATGCAAAAATGTTTATCGCTGAAGGTATGTCAGGTTATCCATCAATGACAGCGCGCCGTCGTCAAACCGCTGAGCATGAAATCGAAAAAACAGGTGCCAAACTTCGCGGTATGATGCCTTGGATTACCTCAAGCAAAATCATCGACAAAGAGAAAAACTAGTTTTGCACCCAGTTAGTTTTACCAATGGCATCATACCCAATTGGTAAAACTAATAAAATGACAATAACCCTGCGCTGTGTAAAGTTACATAGACAGGGTTTTTTAGTATAAAATAATGGGTATCGATATAAAGTTTATGAGATTTGTTTTGAATATAGCGTCTGTTTGGCAGTTGTCGACTGCAACTTTTTTACACACTTTTAGCGGTATGAGTGCTTTGCCTGCATTGGCAAATCCTTTGAATTACCTGATGGGGGATAGCTATACGTTAAATTGGCAAGCAATTTATCTGGTCGGTACGTTAATTGTCGCCCTACTGATTGCCTATGAATCCATAGTTTTGAAGAAAAACTTAGGAAAATTGCCGCAATCAACGTTATTTAGCGTGAGCTCCATATTAGAAACTGTGTGGCTTATGGTATCTGTGGTCGCCGTATATTATGGCGGATTTAGTAGCATCGCCAAAGTCGTGCCATTTGCCTATATTTTATATAGCATATTTGGTTGGATTTATGGATTTTATCTACTCAAAGACCAGGTGGGTGATATTAAAGATGTCGATGACATGAGTATGCCCATCAAATATATGGACTATAGCCTATCATTTTCACTGGTGATTACGGTGACCAGCATTGCGATATTTATCAATATGTTGATGAACGGTGTTATCGCCTTTAATCTAGCTTAATAAAGTCAATTTAAAATCCCTTTTTAATTGTAACTTTGTGGTAAAAAGTTCAAAAAATAGTAGGTGAAACGCTAAAACTAGGCTATACTGTGATTATTCGCTAAAATACACTTAACAAATTTTTGGCGATGACAATTTATAACACCCTGTATTTACCTAAGTAATTGCAAGCGTTATAGATAACATAGTTAATTTTTAATGTAGGATTTTTTATGTCAGATAAAGCTACTGGTACTGTAAAATGGTTCAATGAGAGCAAAGGTTTCGGCTTCATCGCTCAAGACAATGGCGGTCAAGACGTTTTTGCTCATTACAGTGCAATCCAAGGTTCAGGTTTTAAAACACTTAAAGAAGGTCAACGTGTGAGCTTCGTATTGAGCCAAGGTCAAAAAGGCCCACAAGCCGAACAAATCGAAGCACAATAATAATAACTACAAGCTTAATTGTTTGTTTATTAACTGCTTATCTTAATTAGCTTGCAATAAAGAAAAACAACCAGACAATAGGTTGTTTTTTTTTGCGCGTTTGTTTTGTGTTCAATGTTTATATCAAGCATAAGACATTGTATGTTGAATATTTAGTTAAAAAATTTCCCTAATTATTTTAGTTATGATATATTCGAAAAATTCAAGAATTTTTGATGTATTCAAACCATTTTTTTATGACTTAAAATTCATAGGATTTTCTTGATTTGTTGGGTAAGTTATCGCAACATATATTATTAACGAAGATAATGGGTATTGTGAGTATTCACAGTATACCTATACTTTTTAGCTTGCTAAGTTAGCTCACCAAGCTAGTTTAAGTTAAAAAGAATAGGATGTTCATTTTATCATGACTGGGGATACTTGGATTTATCCTCCTTTTTTAATTCATATAACAAACGAGGAACGTATGAAAGCATTAGTTGCTGTTAAACGTGTAGTTGACTATAACGTAAAAGTTCGTGTAAAAGCGGACAACACTGGTGTTGACTTAACCAATGTTAAAATGTCTGTAAACCCATTTGATGAGATTGCTGTGGAAGAAGCTGTACGCCTACAAGAAGCGGGCGTGGTCTCTGAAATTGTTGTTGTATCTATCGGTCCAAAAGAAGCACAAGAACAAATCCGCGGCGCAATGGCACTGGGTGCAGATCGTGGTATTTTAGTTGAAACGACCGACACTGTGCGTCCCCTACAAGTGGCAAAAATTTTAAAAGCGATTGCACAAGCAGAAGCCGCTGACATCATTTTACTGGGCAAACAAGCGATTGATGATGACAACAACCAAACAGGTCAAATGCTAGCGGCATTGATGGATGTGGGTCAAGCAACCTTTGCATCCCAAGTAAAAGTCGACGGTGGTAGCGTCAACGTAACACGTGAAATCGATGGTGGCTTACAAACCGTTCAGTTATCATTGCCTGCGGTTATCACCACTGATTTACGTTTAAATGAACCACGTTATGCCAAACTGCCTAACATCATGAAAGCGAAGAAAAAACCATTAGAAGAGAAAAAACCAGAAGATTATGGTGTTTCTACCGCTAGTAACATTCAAATCGTAAAAGTAACGCCACCTGCAGAACGTAAAGCGGGTGTTAAAGTTAAATCGGTTGACGAGTTAGTCGATAAATTAAGAAATGAAGCTAAAGTTATCTAATTATTAGTTATCTAATCATTTAACTACCTTCAATTTAATTCGTCATTTAACGATAGCGATTATCAAATATTAAGGAAAATCTCATGGCAATTTTAGTATATGCAGAACATGATAATAAAGAGCTGAAAAAAGCAACACTCAACACCGTAACGGCAGCAAGCAAAATCGGTGGCGATATCGTTGTATTAGTTGCAGGTCTTGGCTGTGAAGCCGTGGCAGAACAAGCCGCTAAAGTAGCGGGTGTTTCAAAGGTGCTTTGCGCAAGTAATGCTGCTTTTGAGCATCAACTGGCTGAAAACGTTGCTAAACTCGTGGTATCGCTTGCAGGTGATTATAGCCATATCGTTGCACCAGCAACAACAACAGGTAAAAACTTCTTACCACGCGTTGCCGCTTTGTTAGACGTCAATATGCTAACTGATGTAACCGCTGTAATTGATGCAGAGACATTTGAGCGTCCAATCTACGCAGGTAACGCCATTGCAACCGTTAAAGATACTGAAAGCAAAAAAGTTATCACAGTTCGTACCACCGCATTTGATGCAGCGGCAGCGGAAGGCGGCGCAGCTAGCATAGAACAAGTAAGCGCAGGTGACGATGCGGGTAAATCAAAATTTGTCGGTGAAGAGTTGGCAAAATCTGATCGTCCAGAATTGACTGCTGCAGAAATTGTTGTATCAGGTGGTCGTGCATTAGCCAGCGGTGAAAACTTCACCAAATATATTGAGCCACTCGCTGATAAGCTAGGCGCTGCGATGGGTGCATCACGTGCGGCAGTTGACGCAGGTTATGTGCCAAACGACCTACAAGTGGGTCAAACGGGTAAAATTGTCGCACCAAACCTATATATCGCCGCAGGTATCTCAGGTGCTATTCAGCATTTGGCAGGTATGAAAGATTCAAAAGTTATCGTTGCCATCAACAATGACCCAGAAGCGCCTATCTCTCAAGTGGCTGATTATTTCCTAGAAGGTGATATTTTTACAATCTTGCCAGAACTAACTAGCAAATTGTAATTGCCGCTATCATAAGCTACCAAGCGATAAATATATAGGCGATAAATATAAAAAAACCTCATACTTTTTGAGGTTTTTTTATTTGCTATTTATTGACTAATCACTGACTTAATTGTCGCTAAAAGTATATTGATTGTTGTATAGCGACTAGGTAATATAATAAAAATTATGGGATTTTATTGATAGCAAATTTTTTGGGAATAAATTGTGAAAATGGATTTAAAAAAATTCCGTACAGAGATGCAGCAGCGGCTTAGCGAGCAGCAACTAGACAATGTGAAAGTACGTCCCTTTATCTGTTCAGGGTCACCCCTTAATTGCAAAATCATGATGGTCGGCTACAATCCAGCTCGCGAAGTTAATTTAGACGTGTTTGATGCCGATATTTGGCATGATGACATAGGGTTTGATCGTGAATCGTTTGCTGAGCATTATGACATCGCTAGCTACAATGATGATTTACAGTGGAATCGCAACCATATATTTCAGCAAAATTTGATTGATGAAATCTCAAATCATCCTGTGATTGAAACTTACCTTTATAGTGTTATCACCCCCAAAAAGACTTTATTAAGCCCTCAGCATAAACACACGCATCTATTTGATTGGCTATATAGCATTTTAAAACCTGTCTTAGTCATTACCCAAAATATTGATGTAATTAAATATTTTGAGCGAGAAGCCAATAAAATTCTGGTGAGAAATACTTTTAATGCCATCACTTATCGAGATTTACACTGTGTGATTTTGCCCATCAGCCATTTATCCAAAAAATGGAATGACACCGAAATGTACCATTTGAAAGAAGAAATTGATGAGCTGTTTAATTTAATTGATGTATAGACAATTATTTGTCATTGACAAATTAATAGCGCAATAAAAAAAGCTTAACAGATGATGCTGTTAAGCTTTTATAATTAAAGATAAAATTTATAACCAACCTGCCTTTTTAAAGCGATAGTAAAGCGTGAAACAAATGGTCAAAATAAATGCCAACAAAATATAGTAGGCATAATGCATTTTTAGTTCAGGCATATTGTCAAAGTTCATCCCATAAATCCCTGCTACGGCAGTCGGGACCGCGAGGATACCTGCCCAAGCGGCAAGTTTTCGTACCACCTCATTCTGACCCATATTGACCACTGCCATGTAAGTATCCATAGCAACACTGAGCATTTCGTTGAGTCCATTGACCGCATCGAGCGCACGCAGTAGATGGTCATTGACGTCGCGAAAATACGGTTTGGCTTGGCTAGGGAAACTTGGAATCAAATCAGTCTTTTTATGATTGATAAAAAAATTACAGATATCTTGTACGGGCAAGATGACAGCACGCATATGTACAAGCTGTGATTTTAATTCATACAAATTGCGCAGTGTATGCTTGTTAAAGTTTTCAGAGAAAATTTCCCGTTCTTGCTCACGCAAATAACGCCCTAATTTTTCAGTGATAGGTAAGTAGTTATCGACGATAAAGTCTAGGATGGCATGCAGCACAAAGATGGGTCCAAGGCGCAATTTTTCTGGTCGGCGATGGCAAAAATCTCGCACACTTTCGTAGCTATGAGAGGCACCTTGACGAATAGTGATGATATATTGCTTGCCCATAAAGATGGCCGTAGTGCCATAACGAATGGTATTTTCGGTCAATTTGGCGGTTCGTACCACCACGAACACGCTATCATTACCATAGCTTTCAACTTTGGCGCGTTGATGCTCAGCGAAAGCATCTTCAATGGCAAGTTCGTGCAAGTCAAATGCCTCTTGAACTTCTCGAATGGTTTCGATACTTGGGTCGTGTAGTCCTACCCAAACAAACACGTTGTTGTTGGATAGTTCGCGGCGCACATCATCAAGCTCAATCTCGCCGATCTTTTCCCCAGATTTACGAGAGTAGGCGAAGCAGTTGGCAATCTCATTTTTCCCTTTAAAGCGATCTTCGGTGATTTCAGCTTCAGGGTTGTACTCAGGGGGTGGTACATCGGTAGGCGCATAGACTTCGACAGTGCTATCATCGTCATAATCTTCGCCATAGATATAACTATCATCACCATGCAAATCGAGTTCTTCATCAGCGATTTCATCATACATGACATCCGCATTGGCGAGGGTAAAAGCATCTGCAGACATATCATGTGGCGGATTAAGCGTTGAGGCTAAAGGCGGCGTTACGCGCTGGGTCGTCTGAGTGGGGTGCTCTAATAAATCGTCGCTGCGTTCAGATAAATTTTTGTTTTGGTGGGGTGGCGTCATAACCAAAAACCTCGCTATCACGATTTGAAAGAGTTGTATCAGATCGAATAAATGTGTCCAGTCGTTATCAAAGTACTAAAAGGTAGCAACCACAAAACAGCAAGTAAACATCAAAGTAAGCCACTTCGCCTGTTTGTTCTTGCTATTTTGTAATTCTCAGTTATTTTTAAACGAATAAAAAAAGAAGTCATGCATTGACAATGCAATCGTACCGCTAAAATTAGATGGATAATGATAACAGTGAAAAATGACAATCTCAAGATAATTATACATGTCAATCCCCTAAAACCTAGTTGAATCTAGTTAACCATGGACTTAGCAACGGTCATTTTTTCACTATCGCCTTAAATAGCGTACTGCTGCAGTATCTCTATATTTACTAACTCTAAGAGACTCTCATGACATGCGGCAAGCTTTAGCGGCGGCGCAACCCCCGCATCCAATGCTTCCACCCAGCGCAGGGCACACACGCACCAAAAATCATTGGGCTGCAGCCCTGGAAAACCAAATTCGGGTAAAGGCGTCACCAAATCATTGCCCTTGGCAACAGAAAATTCCAAGAATTCTCGGGTCATTTTGGCGCAAACCGTGTGTAAGCCGACGTCACCAGCGCCGGTATGACAAAAACCATTTCGATAATAACCTGTTAATGGGTCAAAACAGCAACTCGCTAGTGCGGTACCCAGTACATTGGTTTGGTTTAATTCAGCTTTTGGATGATAGGACATAATGAGCTCTTTTAATGTTTTGATTGGTTTAGATGGAAGATTGGCTAAAGTTTAAAGATAGATGTTGGTAGTTTTTCTAAAGCAGTGCTCTGAGTTTTTTGCATGAAATCTCGCTGGTAAAATTGCTCCAGTGCCGCTTTGTTTGCCTCAGTGACTGCCTTGTCAAACACCTCAGCCAAACGTAATTTTAAATACCCTAAGGCAATGCCAAAAAAGATTTGGCCGAGCGCATCGCTTTGTGCATCGAGCTGTGGTGCATTGGGGAGTAAATTCGACAATAGACTGGTCGAGCGCTCAATAAATGGATGTGGGGTAGCAATTGATGGCTGAAAGCGCTCGGTGGCAAAGGCGCGAACAGTTTGGTTGATAATGCCGAGGCTCAGGCTTGTTAAAGCGGCAGATTTTTCATCAGCAAAAATTTGTGGCATCAGGTGCGCCAAAATCACACTGCTTTCGGTGACGAGTAATTGATTATCGGTGAGCAGGGCAGGTACTTGGCTAAAAGGGTTGACCGCTAATAATTCTTGTGGGTTTTCCCAAGGCATGACAAATATAAGCTCGGCATCGATTTGCTGGCGTAAACAGGCGACCATCACAAGACGGGCGAAAGGGGAAGTGGTTGAGACAAAGAGTTTCATGAGTAAATTGGATTTCCCTATAATGATTGCATGGCTGTAAGTTTTAATAAATAAGTTTCAATAAATAAGTTTCAATAAAATTTTATAGGAGTTTAGCATAAAAAATTGGGCAATAAAAAAATGCCTAACCCCAGTGAAGCTATGATACAATGAAAAGGAAAAGTGCCCTTATTTTATTCTTTGCTTATTTTATTTTTGTAAGTGCCCTTCTCATCGATTATTCTATGATTTTACATGGTAATTCATGGTCTATGTTTTCATATGGCCGCTTGTTGTCATGTCTAGTGATATATCATTTAATCATCCTTAGGATTTATTGTGTCAAATTTAGCATCAAATTCCACCAATGTGGCAAATCAGTCTGCTTTTTATCTTAATACAAAAAATACTTGGCTATTACCCGATGGGGTTGTCGACTTACTATCAACCGAAGCGGTAAAGCAAGAAACCCTGCGTTATCAATTGACCCGTATTTTAATCAGCCATGGCTATGAATTTATTAGCCCGCCTATGATTGAATATACCGAAAGCTTGCTCGGCTATGCGTCTGAAGATGTTAAATTACAAACTTTTAAAATCATTGATCAGCTAACCGGTCGGCTCATGGGGGTACGCGCAGATATCACCCCACAAATTGCGCGGATTGATGCGCGTCTTCACAATAATCAAGACACTAGTAACCCATCAAAATCAATTTCCCGCTATTGTTATGCAGGGCATGTAATCTATACCATGCCAAAGGGCTTATTTGGTTCGCGCACCCCGCTACAGTTGGGCGCTGAGATTTTTGGTACCGATTCACTAGCCAGTGAAGTGGAGCTATTAGATGTGCTATTTACCTTGTTAGATAGTACGGATGTGATTGCACGCTCGCATATTGATATTGGTCATGTGGCGATTTTTCAGCAGCTTTGCCAGCTTGGCAGTGTACCTACGCATCTGCAAGAAAAACTAATTGAGCTCTATGCTAATAAAGCATTACCCGAGCTGAAACTTTTGACCAGCAAAATGCGCCAGTTTGGCGAATTTGCCAACGATTTTTATGTGCTTGGCGAGGCAGGTAATGACTTGCAAAAACTGAGCGAACGACTCTCAAGTCAAGCCAAACACGATGCTATCATTGCCAAAGCTTTGTCTGATTTGACTTATTTGGTGAGCTATCTTGAAGAGCACTGGGATGCCAATGTCAGTGTCGATGTCACAGGATTGGGATATCACTATCATACAGGCGTTGTCTTTAATGTGTACGTGGCAGATGAGTCATTGCCACTGATTCGTGGCGGTCGTTTTAGCAATCATTTTCATCATGAAGTTGATAATACCGATGCCGTGCGTTCCGGCGTTGGCTTTAGCTGCGAGCTAAACCGTTGGCAAAATCATATCCAGGTACATGAGCAGCCTTTTACCGTGGTACCTTATAGCCATGTACAAACTATTTTACATGTACCCAATCATCCTGATGCGCCAGCGCTCAAACAAGCGATTGACTCACTACGCCAAGAGGGGCATCGGGTGATGATTGCGCTGGATGAAACCGATGAACCTGAGCAAACCACCCATCGCTTGCAAGTAGCGAATGGGGTTTGGTACTTAGAGCATTTGGCAGAAAATTAATTTTTAAGCTGTCATAAACTTGTTTTTAGCAATTACTTTGATAAAAGGTGACTTATCATGAAACATACGGGAAAAAACGTCGTTGTCCTTGGTAGCCAGTGGGGCGATGAGGGTAAAGGCAAAATCGTTGACTTATTGACTGAAAAAGCCAGTGCGGTGGCGCGCTATCAAGGCGGTCATAATGCCGGTCATACTTTAGTCGTTGGCGGTAAAAAAACCGTATTACATTTGATTCCATCGGGTATACTACGTGAAGGGGTTACTTGCTATATCGGTAATGGCGTGGTGCTAGCCCCAGATGCGCTATTAAAAGAAATGCAGTCACTGGTTGAAGCAGGCGTGCCTGTGCGTGAGCGACTACGTATTTCGCCCAACTGCCCACTGATCATGCCACAACATGTAGCGCTTGACCAAGCCCGTGAAGTCAAACGTGGTAACAACAAAATTGGCACGACCGGGCGTGGTATCGGCCCTGCCTACGAAGATAAAGTAGCGCGCCGCGCGTTGCGTTTTGCTGATTTGTTGCGAGCTGACTTTGCCGATAAACTAAAAACTAACCTTGAGTTCCATAACTTTGCCTTGACCCAATACTATGGGGTGGACGCAGTCGATTTTGATGCGACCTTAAAGCTGGCAGAGGAATGGCGTGATGCGCTAAAAGACTTGGTGGCTGATGTGACGGGCGAGCTTGACAAGCTATGCAAAGAAGGCAAAAACTTAATGTTTGAAGGCGCACAAGGTACCTTGCTTGACGTTGACCACGGCACTTATCCCTTCGTTACCAGCTCAAACACCACCGCTGGCGGCGTGGCGACAGGTACCGGTCTTGGACCCTTGTACTTTGACTATGTATTGGGGATCACCAAAGCTTACACCACACGCGTGGGGGCGGGTCCCTTCCCAACTGAGCTATTTGATGATATCGGTGAGCACATCGGTACTGTGGGTCAAGAATTTGGTGCTACCACGGGCCGCGCCCGTCGTTGTGGTTGGTTTGATGCAGCGATTCTACGCCGTGCTGTGGTACTAAACTCCCTATCTGGTATCTGCTTGACCAAGCTTGATGTGTTAGATGACCTTGAACAGCTCAATATCTGCACAGGTTATGAGTTGCCAAGTGGGGAAGTTTGCGGCTCTAGCGATGCGGAGTTTTACGAGAACGTGAAACCTATCTATGAAACTTTGCCAGGCTGGAAAACGAGCACCGTGGGCGTGACAGAGTATGACAAGCTACCTGAAAATGCCAAAGCTTATATCAAGCGCATTGAGCAGCTTATCGAGTGTCCCGTTGACATTATCTCAACAGGTCCTGACCGTGCCGAAACCATCGTGCTACGCGACCCGTACGATGCCTAACCCTTATTCATCAAAAAACCCGATGTGATGTCGGGTTTTTTATTTTAGGGTAAAAAATGCTGAATGATAGCTTACTCGCCTTAGCCAATTTATTAACCTCTGCTCTAACCGCTATCACAGGCGTGGGCGGCGGCATGATACTCATTGGACTGATGCCATTTTTTGTGCCTGCAGCAGCGATTGTGCCAGTGCATGGCGTGACCCAGCTCGTTAGTAATGCCACGCGCGCTTGGTTTGGTCGGGATGCCTTAGACTTCACCTATTTTTGGCAATTTTTGGCGGGCTCATTGACGGGACTGTTGGTATTTGGCGTGTTAGTACGCTTTATCCATTTAGAGCTTATTCCGTTATTTATCGGCATTTATATCTTACTAATAACTTGGTCAAGCACTTTTAACCGCGTGATTCGCCGTTTTGAAAGTTTCTTTTTGGTCGGATTTGCACAAACGGGCTTGGGCGTGTTTGTTGGCACACCGGGTCCGCTCAATATCGCCATGCTCAATAAGTACTATGATGATAACAATGTCGTCGTTACTACGGGCGCCTTGATGATGACGGTGGTGCATACCGCTAAATTGATAGTTTATGTGGCGATGGGATTTGTGTTTGCCGATTATTGGCAATTGCTAGTGATGATGGTCATCATGGCAACTGTAGGCTCATGGCTTGGTACCCGACTGCGCCATAAAATCCGTTTAGACTGGCTAGAAAAAATCCTGCCGTATCTACTCACCCTCATAGCGCTCAAATTGATTGTCGATATCGCCCGTCACTATTTTTTTTGAACCTAATGCCAAAAAATCTCAGTAATAAGCGCGATGGCGATGATAATAAATATCAAGCCACATAAGCGATTAAGCCACATCAAGCGATTGCCCAATTGCAGCCAATCCGACAGTTTTTTGCCGCTCATGGTATAAACCAGTTGCCACGTTATCTCAATCATAAAAAAACCCACCGTGAGCATGAGGTATTGCGGCAGTAAAGGCGCGGAAAAGTTGATAAATTTGGGGAAAAATGCGGCAAAAAACAAAATCGCCTTGGGGTTGGACAACGACACCCAAATCCCTGTTTTAAACAGTTGCGCGGGGGTCGGTATCACCTGTAACTGGTCACTGTGCAATTCGCTGTCAGCTTGGCGCCAAGATTTTATCCCAAGATAGGCTAAATACAGCGCGCCCACGACTTTGATAATGGTCAGTAAAACAGGCGCGTTGGTACTGATAAGCCCTAGCCCTAACAGTGACGTTGTCAATAAAATAAATAAACCCATGCTCAGCCCTGCCAACGTCCACAGGGTTTTTTTGATGCCATAATTGACACCAAATTGGAACGCTAATAGCATATTAGAGCCAGGCGCTGCCGAGATAAGGCAAGTACTGATTAAAAAAAATAAGAAATTTTGCAGGGTCATTAGAATTTTTAGTAAATAAATGAAAGATAGCCAATTAACGGTTAATGAGAAGTGTTGGCAGAGGGTGGAATGACAAACTGCCACTCCGGGTTAAAAAACCGTCGAAAAATCAGCAAAGTCGCTATTGTACACCCTAATGTACTGCTGGTGGCAATTAAAAACAGGGTAATAATTTGATAAAGCACGGCTTGGTGCGGGTCTGCGCCTGCCAAAATTTGTCCTGTCATCATACCCGGCAAGCTCACTAACCCCACCACCATCATGCTATTAATCGTCGGTGTGATACCATTTTGAATGGCAGCAATGACATAGGGTTTTGCAGTTTCCCAAGGCGTGGCGGACAATGCCAAATAGGTATTAATCATACTTTGTTCGCGATGAAAACTGCTGACAAGTTGGTTCATAGAGAGTGAGACAGCGGTCAATGAATTACCTAAAATCAGCCCCAATAACGGTATCATGACTTGCGGACGAAACCAGCTAGCCGCGTTGTCTGACAATATCCACCCACCACCAAATATAGCCACCACCCAACTACTGACAAACACCGCCACCGCCGTATCCCAAAATAACCCTTTATAGGGTTTGTTAACCCGATTTTTGGCAGCGATAGTGGCGACAATCGACATAAAAGTCAAAATCGCCAACACTTCATACCATTGCTCTCTGGCAAAAATCCACGCAAGTACCAGTCCAATTAAGCTTAGTTGAACCACCGTGCGAAAACTTGCAATAAGCAGGGATTTGACGATACCCAATTTCAACCAAACACTGATTGCCATCACCAGTAATAATGCCAGACTTGCTAGCGCCACTTGTAGGTAGGAGATAGCGGGCATGGTGATTGCTAATATCATCATGGCTGATTGCCTTGTACTATGGATGCGCGTATTTTGCTATCGATTGTTAACTCGTCATTGCTCAATTGACCATTAGCCATCGTCCAGTGGCTAGTGCCAATCGCCAATAAGCGCTGAATTTGGGTCGGCTCATGGCTGATCCACACCACGCTAGCATTGGGGGTGGATTGATACCAGTGGTTAATCAATGTTTCGACTTGGTGGGTGGTAGTGGTATCAAGGGAAGCAGTAGGCTCATCGAGTAATAAAATGGTCGGGTGCAACTGTAGCGTGCGTAATAAGTTGACAAGCTGTTTTTCGCCACCCGATAAGCTGCGGCTATCTTGCTGTAAAAACTGGGGTGATTTGCCAAGGTTAACTAGGTGCTGTTCATGCCAAGATACATCGAGTTTTTTGTCTTTATACAGTGCAAAGCTAAAGGGCAGGGTCAAGTTATCTAAGACGCTGCCCTCAATCATCTCACTTAGTTGCGCAATATAGGCCACCTGTGAGCGCCAAGTAGCTGGTGTCAAGTCGGTCAAATTTTTGCCGTTTAATGTAATGTGACCTGCTGACATAGGTAATAGGCTTGCTAGTAGCTTTAGCAGTAACGATTTGCCACTGCCAGACTGCCCGGTGATGATAATAAAGTTATGGTCATGGATTTCACCTGAAACATGATTGACGAGTGTTCGATTGTCGATTTGGTAAGACAGTTGGCTAAATTGCAGCATGGCTTTTTGAAGTATAGTTTTTTTAATGTATAGCGTTTTAAAGTATCGTGATAGAGTTATGACAGGGTGGTTTTATCCCAAAGCACTTCTTGACCGGCATCCAACCGAGCAACGACACGCGCCAATACAAACAGCCAATCGGACAGACGATTGATAAACTGTAGACTGAGTGGTGAGACATTAGCATCCCGCGAGTTTAATGCCACGAGTAGGCGCTCAGCGTCTCGGCAATAACAGCGAGCGATATGCACTTGGCTGGTCACAATGGTACCTGCAGGCAAGATAAAATCTTTGAGGGGTGGTAAATGGGTGTTCCACTCATCAATTTGATTTTCAAGTTCTATCACATAGTCTATCAAAATCCCGCGGTATTCGGGCATAGCAAGTTCACCCCCTAGATTGAAAAGCTGGTGCTGCAAGCGGCTTAGCTTAGCATCAAATTGGGAATGGTTAGGTTGGTTTTGGCTATTTTGAGTATGGTTATCTTGACTAAGATAGCCCCGCAATAAACCGATTTGGGAGTTTAATAAGTCAATTTTGCCCATGGCGTCAAAGCGTAAGTCTGCCTTAGACACCCGTGAACCATTCGCCATGCCAGTGGTGCCGTCATCGCCCGTTCGGGTGTAAATCTTTGATAATCGATTGCCCATTATAGAGACCTTAAAGTGTGAAATATGCCAAATCATAGCACTTTTAACAAAATTTCGGTATGATAACCGATTGTCTTTTTTACCCAACTTGCAAAGGTGACTATCCCATGACACAGCTGACACAGCCCATGCCGATTACCATATATGACTCGATGAGTGGACAAAAACGCCCATTCACGCCCTTAGAAGCAGGCAAAGTTGGCATGTATGTCTGTGGGATGACGGTGTATGATTATTGCCACATTGGTCATGCACGGGTCATGGTCGGCTTTGATGTGGTCGTGCGCTGGCTGCGTCATATTGGCTATGATGTCAATTATGTGCGTAATATTACCGATATTGATGACAAAATTATTAACCGCGCTAAGGACAATGGCGAAAGTATCTATCAGTTGACAGACCGCTTTATCAAAGCCATGCATGAAGATGCTGATAATCTGGGCTGTGAGCGTCCTAACAGTGAGCCAAAAGCCACGGATTTTATCCCACAGATGCAGCATCTAATTCAAACGCTGGAAAGCAAAAATTTAGCCTATCAAGGCGCAACGGGCGACGTCTATTATGCGGTCGAAAATTTTGCTGAGTATGGCAAACTCTCAAAACGTCGCCTAGCCGATATGCAAGCGGGTGCTAGCGAGCGGGTGAATGTTGAGACAGACAAAAAAAATCCGTTTGACTTTGTATTGTGGAAATCTGCCAAACAAACAGAGCCATCTGAGACCAAATGGCAGTCGCCTTGGGGGGTGGGTCGCCCAGGTTGGCATATCGAATGCTCGGCAATGAGTACTTGCTGCTTGGGCGACACCTTCGACATCCACGGCGGCGGACATGATTTACAGTTTCCGCACCACGAGAACGAAATTGCCCAATCTGAAGGCGCAACCGGTAAAACCTATGCCAACAACTGGATGCATGTGGGCTTTATCAATGTTGACGGCGAGAAAATGTCAAAATCACTGGGTAATTTCTTTACCATTCGCGATGTGATGGGGCAGTTTCACCCAGAGACCATTCGCTTCTTTATTTTATCGAGTCATTATCGCAGTCCAGTGAATTTCTCAGATAGCGCGCTTAAAGAAGCCCAAACCAGCCTCACGCGTCTGTATCAAGCCTTAAAATCTGTAGAAAGCCTCACCGAACCAGCCGGCGAGATTGACGAAACCCCATTTGAAACCCCTTTTAATCAAGCGATGTGCGATGATTTTAACAGTGCAGGGGCGGTGAGCGTATTATTTAGTCTAGCGCGTGAAATCAACAAAGCGGTCAATCTCGAAACCGTTGAAGGCAATGCCCAAGCGCTGGCGTTAGCAACATTGCTAAAAGATTTGGCACAACCGCTCAATATTTTACAGCTTAATCCAACCGATTTTTTACAAGCGAAAGTGGGCGAAACGACCGGGTTAAGTGATAGCGAGATTGAAGCATTCATCGAAGCGCGCAAGCAAGCCAAAGCGGATAAAGACTTTGCCAAAGCTGACCAAATTCGTAATGATTTGAAGGCGCAAGGCGTTGAGCTAGAAGACGGTAAAAATGGCACGACTTGGCGCCGTGTTTAAGCTGATTTTAACCCGTCACCATTTAAATCGCTTGATAAAATAACCAATTTTAGCTAGAATAGACGGTTAATCAAAAACTAAACGATGGTGTCAATTGAATATACCAATGACAACACGCTAAATCCAAAGGCTGGGCAGGGAACTGTTCAGCCTTTTGCGGTTTTTTGGCTGTCAAATTTTTCACCACGACAAAATTTAAATTACTATTTAACTACTCTTAACTGCTCCGAGGTCTTTATGTTACGAATCGTTGATGAAGCACTTACCTTTGATGATGTGCTGCTACTACCTGCTTATTCTGAAGTCTTGCCTAAAATGGTAGATTTAAAAACCCGTTTGACACGCGGTATTGAGCTAAATTTACCCATCGTATCTGCCGCGATGGATACTGTGACTGAATCGCAAATGGCGATTACCATTGCCCAGCTTGGCGGTATGGGTATTTTGCACAAAAACATGGACATTGATTTACAAGCCATGCAAGTACGCCGGGTGAAAAAATTTGAAGCCGGTACGGTTGTTGATCCTATCAGCGTATCACCTGATACCAGTGTGGGCGAATTGCTTCGTATCACCAAAGAAAACAAAATCAGCGGTGTGCCTGTGGTAGAAGGTAATCAAGTGGTCGGTATCGTCACCCACCGTGATATCCGTTTTGAAAATAACCTAAGCCAGCCTGTTCGCAATATCATGACCCCAAAAGAAAAATTGGTGACAGTCAAAGAAGGCGAGCCCACAGAGAATATCAAACGTTTGCTACACGAACACCGCATCGAAAAAGTGATTGTTGTGGATGACAATTTTCAATTAAAAGGCTTGATTACTGTCAATGACTTCACCAAAGCTGAAAACAACCCAAATGCTTGCCGCGATAGCAAAGGTCGCTTACGTGTTGGCGCTGCAGTGGGTACGGGGGCAGATACCGAAACCCGCGTTGAAGCGCTCATCGCTGCCGATGTGGACGTGATTGTCGTAGATACCGCACATGGTCATTCAAAAGGCGTCATTGATCGCGTGGCTTGGGTGAAAAAGAACCATCCAAACATCCAAGTGATTGGCGGTAATATCGCCACCGCTGATGCGGCACTCGCTTTGCGTGACGCGGGTGCCGATGCTGTCAAAGTGGGTATCGGTCCGGGCTCTATCTGTACCACGCGTATTATCGCAGGTATTGGCGTGCCGCAAATTTCAGCGATTAGCAACGTGGCTGATGCGCTAAAAAATGACATTCCACTGATAGCCGATGGTGGCATCCGTTTTTCAGGCGATATGGCAAAAGCGTTAGCAGCGGGTGCCTCTTGTATCATGGTGGGTTCTCTACTTGCAGGTACCGAAGAAGCGCCAGGGGAAGTGGAGCTATTCCAAGGTCGCTACTACAAAGCCTACCGCGGTATGGGTTCGCTAGGTGCGATGTCAGGACAAAACGGCTCATCCGATCGTTATTTCCAAGACGCCAAAGAAGGGGTAGAAAAATTGGTACCCGAAGGTATCGAAGGTCGCGTCCCTTACAAAGGTCCAATGAACGGTATCATCAACCAATTAGCCGGTGGCTTACGTTCGTCAATGGGTTATACAGGCTGTGCCAATATTGAAGAAATGCGTAGCAAACCACAATTTGTGCGTGTGACTTCGGCCGGTATGAAAGAATCTCACGTACATGACGTGCAAATCACCAAAGAAGCACCGAATTACCGTGTAAACTAAGTGATACGTTGATTGCACTAAAACTGGGTTAACTACCCAGTTTTTTTTTATGGCCCAATTTATCGCCCAAAGTTTTTATAGCTTAAAGTAACGTGTTGCGCCATCACCCATAAAAACAAACAGATATCGCAACATGCGTGAAATTTTGCTATGCTAAAATTTTATATTGTGATAACAACAACGGGCGACAAAGGAGAATTAAATGAGTTATTTTGGTACTGATGGTATTCGTGGTAAGTTTGGGGAATTTCCGATACATCCGCAGTTTTTAATCAAATTAGGCTATGCCACGGGTAAAGTGCTGCTAGCTAACCAAGCAGCTCCAAACGAAAATCATCGTCCCAATGTCGTCATTGGTAAAGATACACGGCTTTCTGGCTATGTTATTGAAGCCTGTCTGCAAGCAGGATTTAACGCCGCAGGGGTAGATGTGCATATGCTAGGCACCATTCCAACCCCTGCCATCGCGCATTTGACCCGAAGTTTTCACGCTGATGCAGGCGTGGTGATATCCGCATCCCACAATCCGTTTTATGACAACGGTATCAAATTTTTCTCTAATGAAGGCAAAAAGCTGTCAGATGAAATTCAACAAGCCATCAATGAAAAAATCGATGAAATCAAAGATATTAATGTTGTTATTGATACCCCAGAAGCGCTTGGCAAAAGTTATCGTGTGGAAGATGCCAAAGGCCGGTATATCGAGTTTTGTAAGGGCACTTTCCCCTACAATCTAAATTTAAATGCCCTAAAAATCGTCGTTGACTGTGCCAATGGGGCAGGATACAGCGTCGCACCCCGTGTATTACGTGAGTTAGGTGCGACCGTCATTGCCATTGGCGATAAACCCGATGGCATTAATATCAACGACAATGTCGGCTCTACCCATCCGGCAAACTTGCAACAAGCGGTGCTTGACCATGAGGCCCAAGTGGGTATTGCGTTAGATGGCGATGGCGACCGTATCATCATGGTCAATGAAAAAGGCGAGTTGGTTGATGGTGACGGCATTTTATATATTTTAGCCACCCAAGCAGAGCAACAAGTCGATGGCGTGGTAGGTACCTTGATGACCAACATGGGTCTGCAATTAGCGTTTGACAAAGCGGGCATTGCCTTTGAACGCGCCAAAGTCGGCGACCGCTATGTCATGCAAGGGCTTGAAAAAAATGGCTGGGTACTGGGCGGTGAGTCATCAGGTCATATTTTAACCCTAGATAAAGCCAGTACGGGCGATGCCATTGTAGCAGGTCTACAAGTGCTTGCGGTGATGGCGCAGAGCAAACAATCATTATCAGAGCTGATGAAGGGTTATACGCAGCTACCACAAAAATTGGTCAATGTCAGATTGGCGCAAAAACAAGATCCCTACACCTTCCCAGAATTGGCAAATGCGTTTAAAGATGCCGAAGAAAAATTGACAGGACGGGGTCGTTTACTGATTCGTCAATCAGGTACAGAGCCATTGATTCGGGTAATGGTCGAAAGCGATGATGAGATTGAGTGTGATATGCTAGCCAATGAACTTGCTGAAAAAGTACGCCAAGTGATGGCGTAAAGTTGACATTTTATAAGGATAAAACATGAGTATTGATTTTACCAGTCAACGATTATCGTATGAGCAAGGCGAGCTTATCGAATCACACTTGCCGGAGCAGCCGTTTAGCTTACTACAAACTTGGGTGCAACAAGCAATTGATGCCAAGCAAGGGGAAGCGTATGCGTTTTCACTGGCGACTTGTGGCCGTGATAGGCAGCCAAGTGTGCGCACTTTACTGATGCGTGAAATTATCCAATTGGAAAACGCGGGCATTGGCCTCGTGTTTTATACCAATTATGACAGTGCCAAAGGCTGTGATTTGGCGACCAACCCCAATGCTGAAGCATTATTTTTTTGGCCAAGCCTAGAAAGACAAATCCGTCTTACCGGCGCTGTGCAAAAGGTTAGCCGTGAACAATCCGCGCAGTATTTTCATAGCCGCCCCCGCGACAGCCAACTAGCCGCTTGGGTCAGCGAGCCACAAAGCAGCGTGGTTGCTAGCCGCGAGGTAATGGAAGACAAATTTGCTCAATTAACTGTGCAGTATGGAGACAACCCAATTCCTTTACCAGAATTTTGGGGAGGCTATCTGCTGACGGTAGAAAAAATTGAATTTTGGCAGGGTAGAGCCAATCGTATGCACGACCGCATTGTTTATTCGCTAGCTGACGAGCAATGGGTGATGGAACGCTTATTACCTTAAACTACAAGCCATAAAAAACACGGTACTTTAAACCGTGTTTTTTATTTGATAAAACTTAGTTTTGCAGTGAACGCAGTAAACGCACAAATTCAATATACATCCACACCAGTGTTGATAAGATACCAACGCTTAGTACCCATTCATAGCTTTCATCCACCCCTGCAGCATAAGCTCGCTCAACGCTATCAAAATCTAATAACAAGCTCAGTGATGCAATCACAATCACCAGCAAGCTAAAACCAATACCCACCACGCCACCGCTAAACAAATACGGCAGTGAGCTACCAAATAGGCTAAACCCGATTTGTACCAGATACACCAGCATAATAGCAATCACAGCAGACATCATCACAGAACGAAATTTTTGGGTCACTTTAATCACGCCACTGCGATAAAGCGCCAGCATCACTGCAGCGGTTACAAAAGTTGCGACCAACGCCGTCGGCGCAACTGTGGGAAACTTAATACTAGCAAAGAGAGAAATCGCGCCAATCACGATGCCCTCTAAAATGGCATAGGGAATCGCCAGTGTTTTAGCTATGTGGGGTTTTGAGATAATTACCATACTCAATACAAAAGCCACCAAGATACTGGCTAAAGCCGCTACACTAACAAAACCTGAAGTGACGCCACTAGCTAGGCAATAGCCAAAAAATCCAACACCCGATAACGTCGTCAGACCTAGCAGAAAAGAGGTTTTTCGAATGACCCCTTTGACCGTCATCGGTGTCGTACTAACCGCAAGTTCAGCACGAGATATAATCGGATTTGCCATAAAAATTTGCTCCCAAGAGTTAAAAACTTTCAAAAGTTAGTTATATATCGATCGCCTTAAATTAGCAAATAGCAATGAGTTTGTATACATTAACTGCACAACGAAGATTAGCAATTTTGTAATATAAAATACTGATTGGGCATAACGTGAGCCAGTAAGCTGTGATAAAATAGCTTAATCTTTATCAGTTAATTTTCTGCTATGACGTCCACACTTATTCCCAATCCTGCCTTTGGGCGTATCGGCATTATGGGTCGTGCCAACAAGCCAAGTGTCATTCAAAGTATCTACCAAATTTGTGACTTTTTTCATGAGCAAGGGTTGCCTTTATTAATTGACCATCAGACGGCACGGTTGCCGGCATTGAGTTTTGCACGTTTGGGTGACATTGCTACTATTGAGCGCAGTTTGCTCGGCGGTGCTTGTGATTTGGTCATTGTGGTCGGTGGTGATGGCTCGCTGCTACATGCGGCGCAAGTACTCGTCAAACACAAAGTGCCAGTAGTGGGGGTGAACCGCGGACGTTTAGGGTTTTTAACTGACATTTATCCTGATGATTTAAACGTAAAATTGACCAGTATTTTACAAGGTCATTATCAGCTTGAAGATCGATTCTTGCTAAAGATGGAAATCCGTCAAGGTGCACATGTGATTTATGAAGATATGGCGCTAAATGACATTGTGCTGCATGCAGGCAAGTCAGTGCATATGCTAGATTTTCATTTAAAAATTGATGGGCTTAATGTCTATCGTCAGCACAGTGATGGTCTGATTGCCTCCACACCGACGGGTTCCACCGCTTATGCGCTATCAGGTGGCGGGCCGATTATTCATCCTAGTATGGATGCCATTTGTCTGGTGCCCATGCATCCACATACCTTATCAAGCCGCCCGATTGTGGTCAGCGGCAACAGCGAAATCAAAATCCGCATCCATAAAGATAACCGCACCCAGCCGATGGTGAGTGCAGATGGGAAACCATCGGTGCCGCTTAACCAAAACCAGCGTTTAGTGATTCACAAGCATCCGAACAAACTTACACTATTACACCCACCTGGGGTGGATTTTTTTGAAGCTTGCCGTACCAAACTCGGCTGGAATAGCTACGCTGAAGAATTTAGTATGGATAATTAAATAAAAAAGCCACCGAATGATTCAGGTGGCTTTTTTATGACAAAATACCTTAATTAATCAGCCCACTTGCCGAGCGTTTTGAGATGAATCCATCTGGGATTTGGTTATGGTCGGCTTGCCAGCGCTGAAATGCCAATTTGGTATTGGTGCCTACGACGCCATCTGACCCTTTGGTATCATAGCCCATTGCCGTCAAACGCTGTTGCAGTTGGCGTACTTCATAAGTAGCAAGTGGCTGCTCATAGCGTGGCCAAGATTGCTGCAAGCCTGGCTGCCCGATAATAGCTTTGGCAAGTAAGCTCACTCCCATAGCATAATTGGAGGAATTATTGTATACCTTAATGGCATCAAAATTTTTGGTTAATAAAATCGCAGGACCCTCTTTACCTGCAGGGAGCCACAATTCTGCCATCGCATCCATCGGCGCATTTGGGGTGATAAATTGAACACCTAAATTTTGCCAGTCCGCCATGGTTTTTTTGGTACTGACCTGGCGATAATCAAAACCATTTGGTAATCGTACCTCATAGTACGAGCCCATGCCACGCTGCCAGCCGGCATTTTTAAGATAGCTTGCGGTAGAGGCTAACGCATCAGCGGTATGCCAAGGGTTACGATGACCATCACCATTGCCATCTACTGCTTCATCTAACCAAGTTTTGGGAATAAATTGGGTATGTCCCATCCCACCTGCCCAAGAGCCGCGCAGTTGCGACCAATCAATATCACCACGCTCAAGCAGCGACAACAGCGCTAGTAGCTGATCCTCTGCAAAACTGCGGCGACGACCATCATATGCCAATGTCGCCAAACTATTGACCAGTGATGAGTTGCCTGTGCCTTGACCATATGAAGATTCCATGCCCCAAATGGCAGTCACAATAGAGGCCGGCACACCATACTGATTTTCAATGCGATCAAGTAGCGCGCTTTGGCTGGCAAAATTGCGCTGACCCCCACTGACTCGACCACTCGACGCGGCACCATCGATATATTCCCAAGGCATTTTGGCAAATTCAGGCTGTCCTTTATCCAGTGATACCACTTGCTCGCTGTAGTTAGCACTGGAAAGCAAGCGTTCAACATCAGCACGGGGGTAACCTTTTTGCACGGCGCGTTCAATAAAATCCGATTTCCACTGATAGAAGCTGCTGTATTGATTGGTTGGAACAGTCACAGGTGGCACGGGCGTGACTTTAGGTGGTACGGTAATGACCACAGGGGCAGTCGGTAACGTACCTGGTAGTTTTTGGGGTTGGGTCTGAATAGGTGCTGATGAACAAGCTGCCAACAATGCCGCTAAGCTGACAGGTAATGCCAGTTTTTGACCACCCAAACGATGCGACAAACAGAGCGATAAAGCGACGATAGACGACGGATATTTAACATACATAGAGCAATAACCTCAATTAATACAAGCCAAATGCGTACAAACATAACAACTGTGGTAAAAAAATTGAATATAGCACAAAAATAGGAAATTTTAATTGTTAAGGAATAATTGATATAAAAATACTACAAAAATTGTGGTAAAAGTATTTGCCAAATTTTGGCAGTTTTGCCAGTGTTTTTGGAAAATAGGATTGATAATTGGGCAAAAAAGTTTATGATAATCGGTTTATAGCAGCTAATTTTGAGGAATAACTATGCTAAAAGTAAATCAATATTTTGATGGGAATGTGGCATCAATCGGTTTTCAAACAGCCACCTTACCTGCGACCGTGGGCGTGATGAAAGTAGGCGAATACGAGTTTGGCACGAGTCAATTTGAAACCATGACCGTCATTAGCGGGGCTATCTCGGCATTGTTGCCAGACCAAACTGACTGGCAAACTTTTAAAGCCAATGAAACCTTTACCGTCGATGCCAACCAAAAATTCAAGGTAAAAATTGACGAAGAAACGGCTTATCTTTGCACTTACCAAGATAAATAATCAAGATAAAGTAAGTAATAAAAAAGCGATATCAAATCCATGATATCGCTTTTTTTAACCAAAAATTTATTGAATACCGCCGAATTTTCCCGCATTAAAATCTAAGATAGCTTGACGGATTTCGGCTTGGCTATTCATCACAAAAGGCCCATAACCCACCACAGGCTCATTAATCGGCTCACCACTCATCAGCAAGATTTTCGCTCCCGCTTTGCCCGCCGTTAAGCGTACAAAATCTTCGCCCGTTTCGCCACTTTCAATCTCAAAAGTGATTAATTGATTGGCGTGTGCTTGCTGGTCGTGATCGGCGTTGATGATCACATCGCCTTGCATCGACAATAACAACAAATTGTGAGTGCGAGAAATCGCGACTTCTATCGAGCGATTGGGTTCAATGCTAATATCCCACAAGTTAATAGGGGTAAAAGTCGTGCCAATGCCGCGTGCCTTATTGTCACCCTGCTGAGGAGCTTGGGTATTGACAGTAGGGGTAAACTCCCCAGCAATTACCTTAATTTGTCCTGCATGTAGTCCTTCATCATCATGTAGACTGACCACAGGCATATCATCATTGCCAAGATGTTGGTATTTGGCAGGCGTGGTTTTATCTTTGGCAGGTAGATTGACCCAAAGCTGTACCATGCTAAAATCACCGCCTGCTTGGCTAAATTCAGGGGAGTGAAATTCCTCATGAATCACGCCATTGCCCGCCGTCATCCATTGCACGTCACCTGTCTTAATAGTACCGCCACCGCCACTAGAATCACGGTGGGAGACTTCACCTGCATAGGCGATAGTTACCGTTTCAAAGCCTTTGTGCGGATGTTGTCCGACACCGCGAGGGGCTTGAGTATTGGGTTCGAAATACTGTGTTGCCGCATAGTCGAGCATTAAAAAAGGATCGGTGCGTTTATCACCCACCATGTGATTGAACATCGGGTTGACATGAAAACCATCACCCACCCAATGGGGGCGCGGGGCGGCATGGATTTTGTCGACTTGTCGGTAAGTTTTATTGCTATTTTGCTTGCTATTTTGCATGGCCATGATTTTTCTCCTTATTGATAGCTATAATATAGGAGCAAAAAGGCTATTTTCAAGTATAAATTACATAGTATTGTTGATTGTAAATATTAACTAAAATAAAAGATAAAAAAAGGCAAAGTTAATTGCTAACATTGCCTTCATAAATTATTTAATGATTTTAATCATCAAGTTCTGACCATCGTGCCATTTTTTCAAGTAACAAATCATCAATCTCGTTGAGACGTTCACTGGCTTGGGTAGCGGCTGCCATATCACTCACAAACCAGCTGCCATCGGCTAATTTGTCTTGAATTTCAGCTTGCTCTTGCTCCAGTAGCGCGATTTCATCGGGGAGACTATCCAATTCACGCTGCTCTTTGTAGCTCAGTTTCTTCTTCACGGTATCAGTTTTTGGTGCATCAGTGTTAATGGCTTCTTTAGGCTTTACTGTTGTCTTTTCTGATTTGTCCGCTTTGGGTTTAATCGCTTGTTCACGGGATTTTTGCGTCAAATAGTCTTGATAGCCGCCCACATATTCTTTGACAATGCCATTGCCATCGCTATCTTCATCAAAAACCCAAGTTGATGTTACGACATTGTCCATAAAGGTACGGTCATGGCTAATCAGTAAGATGGTGCCATTAAAGCTATCGACGGCTTCTTCTAACAGCTCTAGGGTTGCCATATCTAAGTCGTTGGTCGGCTCATCAAGTACCAAGATATTTGCAGGTTTTAGTAGTTGTTTGGCTAGCAAAACGCGGTTGCGCTCGCCGCCTGACAAGGCTTTGACCGGTGTTCTGGCGCGTTCTGGGGCAAATAAGAAATCTTGCAAATAGCCGATGATATGTTTCTTTTTACCCGCCACTTCTACAAAATCAGAACCTTCTGCGACGTTTTGTACCACGGTCGCTTCTAGATCAAGTTGGTCACGCAGTTGGTCAAGAAAGGCAATTTGTAGATTGGTGCCTAATTTTACTGAGCCAGATTTGGTGATATCAGGCTGTGGAATATCCAAAATCGCATGAATGAGCGTGGATTTGCCAACACCGTTTTTACCGATAATACCAATACGGTCACCACGCATGATGCTGGTGTTAAAATCTTTTACCAAGGTTTTATCACCATAACCTAGATTGAGGTGTTTGACATTGGCAACCAATTTGCCGCTATTGTCGCCATCGTTCATGCTGATATTAACTTGTCCGATTTGCTCACGGCGGGATTTACGTTCTTCACGCAGCGCCTTTAACGCGCGCACGCGACCTTCATTGCGGGTGCGGCGCGCTTTGATACCTTGACGAATCCACACTTCCTCTTCAGCCAGTTTTTTATCAAAATTGGCATTGGCTTTTTCTTCGGCGCTCAGTTGTTGTTCTTTAAGTTCTTGGTAGCGGGCATAGCCTTTATTGACATTGCCTGCTTGCTTAGTGACGTCATAACTGCGTAGAATGCCGCGGTCAAGTTCGACAATGCGGGTGGCGATTTTGTCAATAAACGAGCGGTCATGCGAGATAAACAGCAGGGTTAATCCTTGCGCGTTTTGTAAAAATTGCTCAAGCCATTCGATACTTTCGACATCCAAATGGTTGGTCGGCTCGTCAAGTAGTAGCACATCAGGTTTGGTAATCAGCGCACGGGCAAGCAGCACACGGCGTTTGCGACCGCCCGATAATTCACTAATATCGGCATCGCCGTCCAAGTTCATCATGGACAGCATGGTCTGTACTTCGCGGGTCAAGTCCCACCCATGGGCATCATCAATTTTATGCTGCAAATCTGACATTAATTCGCAGGATTTCATGTCACCGCTAGCGCATTTGTCGCTGGCTTGCTCGTAGGCCGTCAGCCATGTTGCCACGTCACCAGCACCTGCCATAACGATGTCGCTGACTTTGCCCGACGTTTCTGGAATGTCTTGCTCGAGCATGGCAATTTTCAGATTGCCACTGATTTGGAATTCGCCACTGTCAGCCTTGACTTGACCGCTAATGACCTTAAATAAAGTTGATTTGCCTTCACCATTGCGCCCAATCAAACAAACGCGTTCGCCTTGTTCGATATTAAAATCAATACCGTCCAAAATCGGTGCAATACCAAATGCCAAATGAATATCTCGTAAATGAATCAGTGCCATAACTTTCTCAAAGTTTAGTAAAAATGTTTGTATAATAGGAAAATGCGGCTATTGTAGCAGACTTTATGGCAAAAAATTGTAGGGAAACTTATGAGGCATTCTAAATGAGCGAAAAAGATCACCAAAAACAGGCAAGCGATGAAAATGGGTGGGTTACCATGGTGGAAAAATTAACCCAAGCGTTGATTGATTTACAAACGCAAGTGCTGTTTATGGAAGATACATTGGATAAACTTGATAATATCGTCACCGAGCAAAGCCAGTTGATTGCTGACCAACAACGGCAATTACAGCTACTTTATCAAAAATTGGAAACTCAAACGCAAGGCTCACAAATTCAGCCGTTTGATTTGTTGAGCGATAAACCGCCGCATTATTAACCTAGTCTACTGCTCGATGCATATTGAGAATAAAGGATATCGGCGAACTCGGATTCAGTCACTTCCCCGATAACTAAATCTCGCATCGCATCGGCTAACAAAATGTGGTCAATCGTGATTTCAAAATCATTTAATGACAAATATTCTAAAGCAACCGCAAGACCTGTTCGTTTATTGGCGTCAGATAATGCATGAGCTACAGCGATACTTGTTGCATACTTCGCTGCAATCTCAAAAATATCATTAAGTTCACCATATACAATGGCATTATCAATTCTCGCTAAAGCACCTTGTAATTTGCCAATGTCTGCTTGCCCCTTCATACCTTTTTCTGTTGAAAGGATATAGGCATTTATTTCAATAACCCGCTCAAATGGGAAAAATATTAACTCCATTACATATCTGCTAGGCGTTTAAAGGTTTTGTTATGAGTGCGTAGAACTAGTTTGGTTTCCGATTTGATAATTTGCATACCATAAATACCTGACAAATCAAGTTTTTTAGTGGGCTTAATGGCAGGACGTTCTACGATTTTGACGCCATATTTTTCCAATTTTTCGCTCATGTTTAGACCCTAATTTCATCAACAAAAAAACCGCTACAAATTCATTATAGCGGTTAATTAAATTTATTCAAATGCTAAAGGCTTAATCATTCAACTGGCGAGTGGGTAATACATCCTTAATGGCGTCACGTAAATCATGCATCGCTTTGACTGTGGTATCCCAATCGATACAGCCATCGGTAATAGACTTGCCATATTCAAGCTGGCTCAAATCCGCGGTCAAATCTTGACGACCGCCTTTAAGATGACTTTCAACCATCATCCCAATAATCGAGCGATTACCGTGTTTGATTTGCTCAGCGATATTTTGAATGACCATCGGTTGCAGGTAAGGGTCTTTATTTGAATTGGCATGGCTTGAGTCAATCATGATTTTGCCTGAGACTTTACCTTTAGCAAGTTCATTTTCCGCTTGGGCAACGGCAGTGGCATCATAATTGGGTTTGCCATTACCGCCACGAAGCACCACATGACCGTATGGATTACCTTTTGATTGAATGATAGACACCAGACCATCGGCAGATAGACCCAAAAAGCTATGACCAGATTTCACCGCTTGCATGGCATTGACAGCCACTGTCATACCGCCATCTGTACCGTTCTTAAAGCCGACTGGACAAGACAGACCTGAAGACATCTCGCGGTGAGTCTGACTCTCAGTGGTACGTGCGCCAATCGCTGACCAGCTGATTAAATCTTGGATATACTGCGGTGTATTGGGATCAAGCGCTTCGGTTGCACAAGGTAAGCCTTTTTCATTCAAATCAAGCAGCAGTTTGCGCGCAACACGCAAGCCCTTATTGATATCAAAGCTATCATTCATGTCTGGGTCATTGATTAAGCCTTTCCAGCCCACCGTGGTACGAGGTTTTTCAAAGTATACACGCATCACCACATAAATACTGTCTTCAATTTCTTTGGATAAAGCCAACAGTTTATCGGCGTATTCATGGGCAGCGTTGACGTCATGAATCGAGCAGGGACCAATCACCATCAATAAACGTTTGTCTTTACCGTCTAAAATATTACGCACGGTTTCACGACCTTTGGTCACCGTCTCGATAGCTTTGGGGCTCAATGGTAGTTCGTTTTTTAATTCCGCAGGCGTCACTAGCGGTAAAATTGCTTCAATATTCACATTATCTACATCAGCGATATCAGTTTTGGCAAAAGTTGTCATAATTCTCACAGGCTGTTGGCAAAAATTTAAAAAATCACTATAAACCAAAAAATTTATAATGTCATTACTTGAGTCAGTAGGAAAGCCTACTTTTAGTTTGGCAGTTGATAAAATATTTTGTCAATGTTCAAAATCTGTTTGGTCAAAGTTTTTTTGGATGTTTGGGTAAGCTGCATATCCTATAGCAATAGTATAACAATTATTGTATCAGTATAATAGTACAAAATAACAAATAACTGTCATTTAAATTTTTTGATGATTTTACTTTTCATCTGTTTACCCCTAAAATATTTTTTCAAAATGATAACCAAACAAGGCTGTTTAATCTCATGTACGCTAACGCCCCTGCACAAACCATTTCAGACCTTGCTGCAAACGCCGCACTCGCAACCGATATTGCTAACCCAAGCGCAGCCAGCTTTTCTAACCTCAGCGAAGCGAGCTTTTCTAACCTCAGTGAACAGAATTTGCCGCAAAACGTTGCTAAAAGCAAGTTTCAGCCGATTGTCATTGGTATCGTAGCAGGCGAGGTCTCAGGCGATGCGCTGGGTGCAGACTTCATGCGCCAGATGAATAATTTGCGTGATGACATTGTGTGGGTGGGGGTGGGTGGCGCACAGATGCAAGCGCAGGGGCTTAACTCAGTGATTGACATGTCTCGTTTGTCGGTGATGGGCTTGGTGGAAGTGGTCAAGCATTTGCCAGATTTGTTTAAAGCACGCGATGAGATTTTGGCAGCGTTTAAACAAAATTCAATCGATATTTTTGTCGGCATTGATGCGCCTGATTTTAATTTACGATTGGGTGAACGGTTAAAATCAGCGGGTATTTATTGTGTGCAATATGTCAGCCCATCGATATGGGCATGGCGGGAAGGGCGAATTGAGAAAATCAAACGCGCGACCAATTTGGTGCTGTGTTTGTTTCCTTTTGAGTTGTCTGTGTACCAAAAACATGATCATCCCGCCGTGTGTGTCGGGCATTCACTCCTCAAAACCATGGATGACAATTTACTTACAACGCCCATGGACGAGCTTCGCCGTGAGTTGATTTGGGATAATCCCACCTATCATCAGTTTTTTGTCAAAATGGGCGAGCTTGAAATGAGTCATCTCATTGCAGTGATGCCAGGCTCAAGACGCAGTGAAATCGATGCGATTTTTCCAAAAATGCTCAAAGCCATTCATCAACTGTTGATTATGGATGATAAGCTATGCTTTATCGTACCAACGGTCAACGAGCATCTACTGACTATCGTAGAGCAATATCTAGAAGCCCAATCAGCGCAGGTGCGCCATCATGTGACAGTGAGCTGTGATGAAACACAAGCGGATTTTAGCCAACGGGTGATGGCGGCGTCAGACTTGGTGCTGCTGGCATCGGGTACCGCCACGCTTGAAGCCATGCTACTGGGTAAACCGATGGTAGTGGTATATTCACTCAATAAAATGACCTTTTGGCTGGCAAAACGCCTAGTCAAAGTGCCGTATGTGGCACTGCCTAATATTTTGGCAGGTCGAGAAATCGTACCAGAATTGCTACAAGAAGACGCCAACCCAGACAATATTTGCCGTGTGGTACAGCAATCATTAAAAGTCAAAAACTATAACGAGCAGCTGCGAGATTTGCGGCAAACATCAGAGTGGCTGCGTGAGCAAAGCAACATCAATCCCGCCAATGCGGTGATTGATAATTGGCTGACGTGGAAAAAACAGTAAAAATCTCAGGCAAAACTCAGGCAAAATTTGACGTTTTATCAATTTGGGCACGGTGATATTGATGGTAAACTTACACCTAATCTTCTGATGTGAAGGTTGCTATCAAATCATGGGCTTTGGTTCTGGCATCAAGCACCGTCATAAAGGTATAAGCGCCAATGAATTTACGGCTAATAAACATCAGCTCTTTAGGCGGCACGCTAAAGGATTTTGAGGTCGCTGATTTGCTGGCAAGCTTAATGACACGGTTATGTAAATCACTTTGCGCCCAAATATAATTGCCATGTACATCCAGTGCATGGGGTGGAATTGTCGGATTACGACTTGGCAAACTAAAGGGTTCACTGGCAAGTAAACATAGCTCTACCATATCATTTTTCACCGAATCGCTAAGATTAGCAAAGAATTCAAAATGCTCGCCTGCTTGATCAATCGCTTGGCGCATTTTGCCACGGTCGTGGAAAACCCCTGCCAACAGCAAATTACGGGCGATGAGTAGCAGATTGTCATCAAACTGACGAATCGCGCCAAAGTCCAATAACACCAATTGGTCAAGCTGTGTATCAGGCTGCTGTGTATTAGGCTTTTGTGCAAGGCGAATCAGATAGTTGCCAAAATTGGGGTCGGTCTGCATATCCCCCCATTCAAAAATCTCACGCAGCATAATTTCAATCGACGCCTGCCCAATCGCATTGCGTCTTTCTTGGGGCAGTGCAAATACTTGCTCATCCAAAATCGACACGCCATCTTCATAGGTCATACATAGCAGCCGATCGGTGCTATAAGCTTTGAGGATGCGCGGCACCACATAGCGACTATCGCCAACAAAACGTTGAAAAAATAACTCAGTGGTGTCTGCTTCTAGGAGGTAGTTGACTTCATGATGTAGCAGGTCACGAATTTCTTCAAACCAATCATCGAGTTGGCGGGTTTGTGGGACAACATTGGTGACTTTAAGCAGTTGGCGGAACAAATCCAAATCACTGTCCACGGCATCAGCGATATTGGGATACTGCACCTTAAACACCACTTGTTCGCCCGTGGCTTTATGAACCGCTCGATGCACTTGCGAAAGTGAGGCGGTGCCAATTGGGGTATGGTCGATATCAAACTCATGGATGGTATCGCCCAATTCGGTTTGTAGCGCTGATTCGATAATTGACCATGAAAAAGCAGTCGTCTGGCTGTTCAATGTCTGTAAGGCTTCTGTGATTTCAGGTGGTAAAAAATGCTCACCGTAAAGGGCTAACATTTGACCAATTTTGACCACCGAGCCTTTGAGTTTACCCAGCTCATCCACCAAATACTGGGCTTGCTCACGCATAAAAGCTTGTTTTTGTACCGCTTTTTCTTCCTTTGATTTGAATAATCCAAAGGCACTATTGGTCGCCCATCGTCTGCCGATATTGAGCGATGCTTTGGCAATCGATAACCGACGGTCAAGCGCCGAGGTTTTGAGCTGTTCAAGCGGTTGGTTATCGTAATTTTGCGGATTTGCCATACAGGGTGCCTAATGTTTTTGAAAGAAAAAGCCAAATAAAAAGCAAATCATTTTAACACATGATTTGCTTTGATTGTTGTTACCGATTTTTAATAAAGTGGATAAACACTTAGCGTAACCACTTGGCGTAACCACTTGATTTAACACAGTGGCTAGAGGTCTAAATGCCATCTTATTGGTTGTTGGTTATTCGGCGCTAGATTGAATAGCGCGCCAACCGATATCACGGCGATATTGCATACCATCAAAGCTAATAGCACCACAAACTGCTAAGGCTCTGGTTTGCGCATCCAAAATATCGTCACCGAGCGCCGTCACGCAAACCACACGGCCGCCATTGGTGATAATTTCACCATTATCAAACGCTTTGGTGCCTGCGTGGAAAACTTTGACATCCATATCCGTTTGCCCATATTGTGAGTCAAGCGTTGGTAACCCATGGATGACATCGCCGCTACTTGCGCTTTCTGGATAACCTTTGCTAGCCAGTACCACACCCAAGGCAGGACGCTCATCCCACTCGGTTTGTTTGGGGAGATTGCCATCCAACCCTAATGCTATCAAATCGACCATTGAGCCTTTTAGGCGCATCATAATGGGCTGTGTTTCTGGGTCGCCAAAACGGCAGTTAAACTCAATCACATAGGGGTCATTATGGTCATCAATCATCAAGCCTGCATACAAAAATCCTGTATAAGGTGTGCCATTGGCATTCATGGCATCGACCACTGGCTGAATCACACGGGCAATCACCTTGTCATGTACTTGCTGCGTCACCACGGGGGCAGGTGAGTAAGCACCCATCCCGCCTGTATTAAGACCGGTATCACCTTCGCCAATACGTTTGTGGTCTTGGCTGGTTGCCATCGGCAAGATATTGTTGCCATCTATCATACAAATGAAGCTGGCTTCTTCGCCTTGCAAGAACTGCTCAATCACCACACGGCTGCCCGCATCACCAAATTTGTTGCCCGATAACATATCATTGATAGCGTCAACGGCTTCTTGTTCGCTCATCGCCACAATCACGCCTTTACCTGCGGCTAAACCATCGGCTTTGATGACAATCGGCGCGCCTTCGGCTTTCACATAAGCAATCGCTTGCTCGGCATCGCTAAAAGTTTGGTATTTGGCGGTAGGGATATGGTGTTTTATCATAAAATCTTTGGCAAATGCTTTTGACCCTTCAAGCTGCGCGCAATACGCCGTGGGTCCCCAAGCTTTGATACCTGCTTTTGTTAAGTCATCGACCATACCTGCCACAAGTGGCGCTTCAGGACCAACCAACACAAAGGCAATATCATTGTCTTGGCAAAATTGAATCACTGCCGCATGGTCTTTGACGTTTAAATCGACATTTTGTAATTTGTGTTCAAGCGCTGTGCCTGCATTGCCATTGGCAACAAAAACTGTGCTAACTTTGCTATCTTTGGCGCATTGCCATGCCAATGCGTGTTCACGTCCACCTGTGCCAATTACTAAAATATTCATATTGTTTCCTTAAAAATGTAAAATAGCTGTATCGTAGGCATTGTAACAAATTTTGGGATCTAAATTAAATGACAAAGCATTTTATTATTGGCGTAGATGAGGTCGGGCGAGGTCCGTTATTGGGGGATGTGGTGGTTTGTGCGCTCATCTTCGATAAGGCGATTTTATCTATCAAAGAAGATAGCCTAAGCACTGATTTACACACGGCTGATAGTGTAGGTATTAGCCACAATCATCCGCTAAGTGCGCTAACTGACTCCAAAAAACTGTCAGAAAAAAAACGAGAAGCATTATTTTCCTTGATTGAACAAACGGCGAGTGCGCATCAGGTTGTCAAAATTTCTGCCAGCTTAATAGACCAGCTCAACATCTTACAAGCGACATTACTAGGCATGAAACAAGCGGTGGCAGGCGTGATGGCGCAAATGTTAGCGCAATACCCAACGGCGACCTTTAGTGTCATGGTGGATGGCAATAAACTGCCCGTGTTGTTTGATTTGCCCAATTATCAGCAAATTACCCATGAGCAAGCGATTGTGAAAGGGGACGGCAAACATGCGTGTATCAGTGGCGCCAGTGTGATTGCCAAAGTGACGCGTGACCGAGACATGGTGGCGTTGTCAAAGTTATATCCTGATTATGGCATTGAGCAGCATAAAGGCTATCCCACCGCCGCCCATATCCAAGCGATACAACATTACGGCATTTTGCCCATGCACCGCAAAAGTTTTGCCCCCATCAAACAGAGGATTTTAGACAAAAAAGGTGAACATACAGTCAATATCCGGTAGTAATGAGTGCAGGTCTAAAGTCGCCTTTTGGGCGAGTTTAACTAGTAAAGTGTGCTGAGCATGACGAGTAAAAAGATGGTCTTGCTCGCAGACCTGCAAGCTGTGCCCGATTTGTTTTCAACCTCTCGGTGGACAGCGCGCCAAACAAGGTCTGATAGTCGCCCTGTATGTTCAAATCCATCATAGCAAATTGTAGGCTTTTTTCAAACTAGCTTATACTAAATCAATCTGCCAATTAGCGGCTTGCAATTGGATATTTAAGTTTCTGAGTTTGACCGCTATGTCATCTGCTTGTTTTTGCAGTCTGACCGGTTCAATCACTTTTTGCCATTTAATTTCTCGATAGCTATAGCGATCGCCTTCCGTCTTAGCATTATCAATCGCAGTTTGCAGCAGGCGATGGCGTTCGGCAAGTTCATCACGCTTGACTAAAGTGCTGAGCATGGTTGAACCGTCGGGCATGACAGCGATGGCATTGGTGCGATGGATATGGTCTATTAACGCATACAGCTCGCTCATGACTTGATTGGCTTGTAGCAGCAGTTCATTCGGGTTTTCACTTGGGGTATCGCCGTCTTGGACTTTGACGTTTTCAGCAATGCGCGATTTCAAGCTGGCGAGCTTTTTTTGCATATCGGCACGTCGTAACAAAGCTTCTGCAAGTTTCATGGTTATCTCCTGATTGGTCAATTTAGTGGGTCAATTTAAACGTTAAAATCATATAATTGGGTTAAAAATTGGGTAGGATAATCTGTAATCACACAATCCACGCCCATCTCAATCAAGTGTTTTGCCACATCAACCTCATTTACCGTCCAAGCAGTGACTGTTAAGCCATATATTTTGGCAATTTCCAACAGGGTTGGGGTGATAAGCGGATAATAAATGCCCACTTGGCTACAGCCTAACGCACAAGCGCGATTAAAGGTTTGCAATATTAAGTTTTTACCCGCTGCATCAGGCGTCGGCAAAAAAGCAATTTGGCTTGCCATCATGGTTTCGGGTTCAAGTGTTTTAGGCTCGAGTGTTTTAGGCTCAAGTGTTTTGGGTTCAAGTAATAAGCCTGTCGGAAAGTGAAAATTTAAAAATTGCTGTTGGTTTTGAATTTGGTACAAAATATCGGTATCAAAACTGGTCAAAGTGATGGGTAAAGCTTGCCATATTTCTTGTGATAATAGCCTAAGCAGATTTTTAACCAACAAGGCTGGATGAGTTTTGGCATGGGTTTTGATTTCCAGTTCAATATGGCAAAAGTGTTGCAGATAGGGTGGTAAATCGTCTAGCAACAATACGTGATGTTTTAAAAACCCGGCTTCAAAACGTTGGGAAAACCGCCCATAGTCCGATTGCACAATGGCGCCTAATTCAGCCCATGTTTTATCAGCAATCCACGATTGTTGTCTTGCAAGCCGATTTAAGGTTTCATCATGTACCACCACAAATTTGCCATCGGCGGTCATTTGAACGTCAAATTCAACCCCATCAAGCTGCTTACCCTGTTTTTGCAATTGCTGCACGTAGGCAAATCCGTCTTGACAGTTCTCTAGCCGTTCAGCCCGAGCAGCACGATGACCAAGTAAATAATACGTTTGATTTGGATGGCGCATACGATGGCTCGCAATAGACAATAAAATTTTATGACTACTAAAAATTATTACAACTAAATTTTATTATAAATAATAGTGAACAACTAGCCAATTTGCAAAACTTTGCTTTATAATGGCATGGTAATAAATTCTGCGTGAAGGTGCCTTATGTCTATGATTTTCCCACAAAATACGTTGTCAAAAAAAATGCGTACGCCGTTATTGTTGGCGTGTTTTGCCTTAGCCGTCGTGGGATGTAGTCGCAATGAGCAAAAAGACGAGCAAACTGGCAGTGCTGCAAGCAGTGAGCAAAAAACAATTGAAACGTCTGATATTGCCTGTAACAATGAGAAGGCAACTAGTGCCATTCACAGTTATCTGGTCAATCGCATCGACCAACAAGCCAAAAAACAGTCTGACATCATCCAGCAGCAAGCAGGGACGATGGTTGATATGACTATCTTGCAAAATGGCTTGTCGCAAGTCGCAATCAATCTAGAGAGCGTGAATGGTAGCAATGGTAAATGCCAAGCGACGGTGTCGTTTAATATGCCTCAAGCGCAGCTCGATAACGCGGATAAAATTTATACCCGTCTAAAAATGCCCGTCGCCGCCGAGCAAATCGCGTCGCGTGGTTATCAACTACAAAATAGCACGTTGGTGGCAAACAATGTTGGGTTTGGTCTATCAGCCAGTGGCGCCAATTACCAAGTCAATAGCACCACAGGCGACGATGTGATTGGGCTAGTCGGTGAGATTATGGCAAATTCGGCATTAGCGCAAACGCTGACCCAGCCATCTAATACGCCCTTAGCCGGTTCTTCGGCAGGCGCCATACCCGTTGTACCAACAGTGACTAGCAAACCCAGTGTCGCTGCCAACAACAGCCAAAATTCAACGACCAAACCTGTCAAGAAACAAACCACAGAAGAACCAAAAACAGACAGTGAAAAAAACGACAGCGAAAAAACCAAGACTGACGTGACCACCACATCAGACAAGAAAAACACAGCATCAGATAGCGCGGATAAAAAATCGGTAAAAAAATCTGAGGCCACCACCGCAAATGCTGATAGCAAATCAACCGCTACTAAGTCCGCGGCTAGCACAAGTACAGAAAAATCGACCAAGCCAGTATCGCATGAAAAAGTCCCAACCGACACCAATGTAAAATTAACCATTGAAGAAAAAAATGAGCAATACTAAGCCGTTATCTACTATGAGATGACGTGTTTAACGTATGTCACCCAGTCATCAATTTGTTTTAGCATGTTTTTGGTGTAGTAGTGTGACTAAACATAAAACAAATTGATGCGTCAATTCTCTGCCTGCCACCATAAGGATATGAACATGGCCCATTTTGCCCCACAAATCGCCGTTAAAGCTACCTATATGCGCGGTGGTACATCAAAAGGTACTTTTTTCAAGCTTGATGACCTACCTGAACGCTGCCAAACCCCAGGGCAAGCCCGAGATAATTTTTTACTGCGGGTGGTGGGTAGTCCAGATCCGTATGGTAAGCAAATTGACGGTTTGGGGAATGGCTCATCATCAACCTCCAAAGTGGTGATTTTGTCAAAAACAGATGTTGCCGATCATGATGTGAATTATTTATTCGGTCAGGTCGCCATTGATAAAGCGATGATTGATTGGTCAGGTAACTGTGGAAACTTAACCGCGGCAGTCGGTTCATTTGCGATTGCCAATGGGTTGGTGGATGCCAGTAAAGTGCCCCAAAATGGCATTTGTGAAGTGCGTATTTGGCAGCAAAATATCAGCAAAACCATCATCGCGCATGTGCCCATGACTGATGGTCAAGTGCAAGAAACGGGCGATTTTGAGCTAGATGGTGTGACTTTCCCAGCAGCCGAAGTCAAAATTGAATTTATCGACCCTGTGGACAGCGATGGCGATATGTTCCCGACGGGCAACTTGGTTGACAAACTGGAGGTACCTGAAATCGGTGAATTTGACGTTACGATGATCAATGCAGGTATCCCAACGATTTTTTTAAATGCCAAAGACTTAGGTTTTACGGGCGCTGAGCTGCAAAAAGACATCAACAGTAACCAAGAAATTTTGGCTAAGCTTGAAAAAATCCGTGCCCATGGCGCAGTTAAAATGGGACTGATTGCAGAGTTAACAGAAGCCCAAACCCGTCAGCATACCCCAAAAATTGCTTGGGTTGCACCGCCCGCTGATTATACCGCCTCTAGTGGCAAAGCAGTCAATGCAGGCGATATTGATTTGCTTGCCCGCGCGATGAGCATGGGTCAACTGCACCATGCCATGATGGGTACAGCCTCGGTTGCGATTGGCACCGCAGCGACCATTAAGGGTACGCTGGTCAACCAAGCGGCCGGTGGCAAAGCGTTGTCTGAAGTACGCTTTGGTCACCCATCAGGCACGCTACTGGTCGGGGGTGAGTCCTCGCAAGTGGATGGCAAATGGCAAGCAAAAAAAGTGTCTATGAGCCGTTCAGCGCGACGTCTGATGGTGGGTGAGGTGTATGTGCCTGGCGATGCGTTTTAATCGATAAATCATTCAGAAGCCAACTTATAGCCTAATACCTAAGTCCCCAATACCTAAGAGCCCAATAATGACAGATAAGCACTCACACTGGATTGAACTAACGCAAGCACCGAGCCAAGGGGTAACCGTGGTTCAAACCCTATCTGGCTGTGAGTCCCTGCCAAGCAAGTCAAGTAATTCAAGCAGGTCAAGCAATGATTCAGTGGGGCAGTCTAGTTTGAATGCTATGTATGGTCAATTCAATCTAGGCTTGCATGTAGGGGATGATAGCATGCAGGTGCATCAAAATCGTGCGCACTTGCTGCAATCCTTGCAACAATATCATCCCACATTAAAGACCGTTCATTGGCTTAATCAAATTCATGGTAATGACGTTTATCAGGTTACTGATAAAATTGGCACAGCAGCGATATCTGCTGATGCGCATATTACTCGTTTGCCTAATGTTGCCTTAGCGATTATGACAGCAGATTGTGTACCCGTCATGATAGCCACCGATGCGGCAGATGATAATAAGCTGATTGCGGCGATTCACGCTGGCTGGCAAGGTCTTAGCAAGGATATCATTGCAAAGACCGTACAAAAAATGGTACACCAGTTTGACTTTGCCGCGGGGGACAATGCGACTGCCGAAATACAGAAAGTCACTCGTGGGTGGCATGCTTGGATAGGCGCTAGCATCGCACAATCGAGCTATGAAGTGGACAGTCGTGTCAAAGATGCCGTGTTATCAGTGTTAAACGTATCTGAAGCTGTCGCTAACCAGTTGTTTCAGCCAAATGCTGATAAGGTCGGTCATTATTTTGCCGATTTGCCTGCAATAGCAGAATTACAGCTCAAGGCTTGTGGTATTCATCAGGTGCATAAAAGTGGTTTGGACAGCCATGGTGATGCACGATTTTATTCGTATCGTCGTCAAACCCAGCATCAATTGCCTGCGACAGGTAGAATGGCAACGCTGATTTTTATGGACTAATTTAATTATAAAAAAAGGCAGTATGTTAATCCTACTGCCTTTTTCGTGAAAGCTAAATTATTGCATGATTTTAACGTAAGCCTGCGCTCTTAAATCCTGCATCCAATCGTCTAGCGCTTGCGGTGCCATACGTTGGTATAGGATTTCGCGCGCCATGTTTTTACGATAGACATCACTCACATCTTTTTGGCGTTTTTCATCGACTTTAACAATATGCCAGCCAAATTGTGATTGAAATGGCACAGAATAGTCATTTACCGACGTTTTTTTCATCATTGCTTCAAAGCTTGGTACCATATCACCTTCACTGACCCAGCCCAAATCGCCGCCGTTACTGGCGCTTCCCGGGTCTTTTGAATAGGTGCTCGCTAAGGTAGCAAAGTCCTCACCTTGACGCAGTTTTTCATAGATAGTGTCGATCTGCTGTTTTGCCATGTCAGCGGGCAGGGCAGTCGATGGGCTGATTAAAATATGGCGGGTATGCCATTGATCGATGATTTTTTGTTGACCGCCGCGTTTATCGACCAATTTAATCACGTTATAACCTTCTGCCGTGGCAATCGGGTTGGTAACTTGCCCGACTTCAAGGGCGGTGATGTTTTTTGACAGTTCTGTCGGTAACTCTGCCGCGACGTGGTAGCCCATATCGCCTCCTTGAATTTGCGCGTTATAGTTGGTTTGCGCGTCAGTCATGATTTGCTCAATATTGGCATTCTCAGCTTGCAAGTTTTTGGCAATTTGGGTGGCTACGGTCAGCGCTTGTTTTTTTTGTTTGTCGCTGGTTTTACCTGCGGCATCGGCTACAAAAGGCACGCGAATATGTAAGGTGCGATATTGTGATTTTTCTAAAGCGTTGCTCTCTGGTGATTTTAAGAAGTTATCGACATCTTGGTCTGAGATTTTGATACGGCTGGCAAGTTGCTGCTGCTGCAAAGTTTGTATTGCCAAGTCTTCACTGACTTTTTGACGCAATGCTTGGTAACTACCTGCGCGCTGGGCATCAAGTTTTTGCTGGAATTCGGCAAGGCTTGCGACCCCGTTTTGTTGCGCCAAATTGGTCAACGCAGCATTCACTGCATTCTCTTCAGCCTGCAGTCCTTGGTGTTTGATGATATCAAGCTGAATTTGCTTAGTAATTAGCTGATCCAATACTTGCGGATAAAGTTGCTGCGCCGGCGGTACAGTTTTATTTTGCGCTTGAAGCTGTGCAGAAGCTTGAGCAACCGCGCGATCCAACTGGCTGCGTAAAATAGGGGTGTCGTTGACAATAGCAATCACGCCATCAATGACCTGATCTTGCGAGTTGCTAGTGACGACAGGCGTTGCCTCAACCAATGAGCTGGCGACCTCTGGTGCTACGGGCGCAGGTTGAGAGACAGCCGGTGCAGTTTTTTGAGTGGTAGGTTTTGAGCCGCTGGTTTTGGTGTTAGCTTCAACTGATTTGGCAGCGTTGGTGGTTTTGTTTGCTGTCACAGCTTTGGTTGATTTGCTTGTGGTTTGCGCTGCAGATTTGGTGCTAGATTTTTTACTAGATTCCACCGTCGTTTTGCTGCTGGTTGTGTTGGTTTTAGCGGTTACCGCTGCTGCAGTCACGGCTTGCGCGTTCAATGTTGGCATGACCAATAGAGCGCCATATATCAAAGCGCTAGTGAGAGCAGATAGGGTGTTACGGGGAAAATTGGGTAAATTATGCATGACAGCATGGTTCATGGCATGTATCCTTAAAAAAAATAAAAACCAAAAAATAAAAAAGTAAATTTGATCACTCAAAATCGTAGCAAAACCATTTAGCTTAAATGACGGGTCTTTGACCGAGTGGCTTAGATGTTGCTAAATAATATTGCTAAGTGATGTTATAAAGTTTGGGTCATTTTATACAATAATATTTGCTGGCGTATGTCTGTATGATAATAAATCCTAAAAAACCTCAAGTTTTAGGCAGTTTTTTGCGTAAAAGGCGTTTAGTATTTAGGGTCATAACCCAATACCCGATTACGCATCAAGCTAGCCAGTCGACCGTCACCTTTGTTGGATAACCCATTTAAGCTAATTTCTGCCATGATAGCGTGGTCAGCACTGTCTTTATCACTTAATTCATCGTAATAACGGCGAGCATAAATCGATAAGCCATAACAACAGCTATCATAAGTAAAGCCCGCTAACACATCACTAAAACGACTTTTCTCATTGTCGTATTGGACAGCCCCTAAAAACTGCCAATTATCATTAATAGGCAAAACAGCAGAGCCTGTGAAAGCAGAGAGGGCTTTTTGTCCAAATCTACTCTCATTGCGTTTGATATACCCTAAGTTATAAAGGCTATTGTAAGTTGGCGCATAACGAAATTGGGTGTTGATATAGTTTAAATCAGCGTTGTCATCAACCGAGCCATCTAAATCCACCCAAAAATCTTGACGCGGTTGGGTGCTTACCTGAAAAACGGTACCGGTATTGTCAATTTTTAACCCATCATCGGTATTGTCAAGATGTACCCGAATATCACTCAAATAAATTTGTTTACCCACGCTAGCATCCAAGCGAGTCAAACCATTGCCATCAATATAGCGATAATTTAATGATGGGGTTAGATGATTGTTGTCGGGCAGGCGATCATATCCCAAAAACCATGAATCTTCATACAATTGCGAAAAATTGAGCGATGCCAAACGGGTATTAAAGTTGGGTACGTCAGTCTGGTCTTTATAGGGCGAGTACACATATTTTAGGCGCGGGCTTAATAACTGATAGCCGCCTAAGGAGTCATCAAATTTACCAAACGGAGTGCCTGCTTTAAAAAAATTTAAGCCACTGTCAATACTAAACTGCGGTACAAAAATAGATTGGCTTTTGCTATTTTTATCCAGTCCATTGGCGTCGGCTGATTCTTGGTCAAATTGGGTATAAAGGTGCTGTAAACTTACTGACGGGGTCACATATCCCCAAGTCCGCATCATTGGGTAGGCGGCAGTGAGTTTGTTATACAGTCTGCCACCACTTTGCTCAGGCGCAGAGCCATCATCGATTGGGCGTTTAAAATAGGCAAAATCGCTGATACCCGTCAAATCAAATTGGGTCACCCAAGGCACACGATATTTGACCGATAACTGCGGCAGACGGTCATACGGTTTGTCTTTGTCCAAGATTTTTTCTGAATTGGTTAAATTACGATCCAGTGTTTGAAAGGTTTCAATCTTGGCAAGCGCAGTCAAATAGTCATTGTAATAATTGGCTTGAATGCGGCGCGGTAAATTTAATTGAACGGTTTCATCACCCAAGGTCTCAAAATCGTTTAAGAATTTAGGATCTGAGACATACTGATATAGCGCATCAATGGACAGGTTAGGGATATCTTTTGACTGCCAATGATGATTATAATAAAAGCGCTTACGGTCTTCATCATTGTACTGTTTGTCGTTTGGCAGATAAGAGCCTGTCAAGCTACCATAACCAAATTTTTCTGTCAGATAGCGAAACTCACCTGTCAACATCGGATTGCGGTCAGTAAAAATGGTTGGCGTGACAGTGGCATCGTAATTTGGCGCTAGATTAAAGTAATAAGGTAACTGTACATTAAAACTCCCTTCCGTACTAAAGCCGCCGCGTGGTAACAAAAAACCACTGGTGCGGCGATCGTCAATCGGAAAGTTGAAATACGGCAGGTACAATACCGGGGTGTTTTTGACTTTTAACGTGGCATTATAGGCTTCACCGCGGCCCGTGTCGGTATTGATATCGATGTTTTTGGCATTAATCTGCCAAGTTGGATTGTCAGGCGCGCAGGTGGTAAACATGACATCGTCAATTTCAACGCGGCTTTCATCGACTTTATTAAGCCGTTTGGCATAACCATACGCTTGTAGCGGTACGCTGGCAAACGCCACGTCTTTGGCGGTTGCTTTGGTGCTATCCGTTTGGTACGCCAGTTCATCGGCAACGGTAATCAGTCCCCCTTTTGGGCTATCTTTAAGGCTTACACGTGGGTTACCGTTTGTCGATTGGGTACTTTGCGCGGCATCCACCAACAAAACATTACCTTGAGCGGCCGCAATGCCATCTTGCACGTTAACGACCACTTTATCGGCAGAGATTTGCTGACGACCTTGATTGATTTGCACATCGCCTGACAATTCAGCGTAATTTTCATTGTCATAATACCCATAGTCAGCCGAGGCATAAATTGGGAAGCTGCTATTGGGTTGGTCGGTAGCAGCTGCCGCTAATGCCTGTTGTTGATAGATGGTCGAAGTGGGATATACCCAGTTGCCATGACACATGGCGTCTTTTCGGGTGACTGCTTTTGATTGCGTATTTGCTTGAGCACCTGACTGTTGACTATCAGGCGCGAGCGGGTTCAGCAAATTTGGATTAGAAGTTGGATTAGCAACCGTGGCGTTAGTATCGTCCGTGGTTTGCGGGGTTTTAGGTTGATAAAAGGTTTTGAGCTTATCTAGACTGGCTTGCTGCTGTTGATTTGGGGTAAAGTTGGGACGAGTACGCGCAGAGTTTGGTTTGATGTCAGGCGCGCTAATCGGTGTGATACCTTGATTGGTGGTTACATCGACAGTAGTGGTGCTGTCTGCTGTGGTGGCGATACTACTATCGGTATCGGGCTTTGCAGCTGAGGTATCAAGGTTTTGTTTTTCAATACTCTGTGATTCAGTGGTTTGTGACTCAATGTTTTGAGCTTCTGTGCTTTGTGCTGCCGCTGTATCAGTCGATTCCGTAACGGCGGCTGTCGGCAACACCGCAAGTGCTGAGGTTGAATACAAAGTAGTAAACATCGCGCCAAGTGTCATCGCTAAAACATTGGTATGTCGATAAATTTGGTGTAATGATTGATGCAGGCATGTAGGCTGGGTTGGCAAAGACGAATGTGAAGTTAAACGATTAGAAGTTGACGAAATAGGCGACAATTTCACAGATTTTTTCATTAGACATTTACCAAAGACGCAATATAAAAACCTTCACATCATATCACTAGCGTCATCAATATACTATTGCAAAAGATGTTTAAAATTGCAAACATGTTAGACGCTACTTGAGAGATACGCAGATTTTCGGTAGCATAACTTATTTTTATTGAGTAAGCCCATCTTATGAACCATCCTGCCGCACAACTTGCCAACCAAGACCCTTGCGATAGCGCAGCTTCGCCATCAAATACCGAGCCATGTGAACAACAGCCACTTGAACAACAATCACTTAAGCAACAGCCACTTAAACAACAGTCACGTGAACAACAGCTGCACACTTGGTTGACCCAAGTTTTTCAAAATCAGTCATTGCAGCATGAAAAAATACCTGGTGATGCCAGCTTTCGCAGCTATCATCGCTTAACTGTCGGCAATCAACACTATATCGTGATGGATGCGCCACCAGAAAAAGAATCGGTGAAAGAATTTATCGCCGTGGACAATTTAATGGCAGGTCATGTGCATGTGCCAAAAATGATTGCCACGGATGAACAGCAAGGTTTTATCGTCCTTGAGGATTTGGGAAACACGGATTTTGCTGATGTCATTGCCAAGGATTTAACGGATGCAGGCGAGCTGGCAAAAACTGCGCGCTATTATCAGCAGGCAATGCAGGCAATTTTGGCGATTCAAAAAATTGATATCAATGATGCCAAAACTGTTATACCAAGTTACGACGATGCTCTGCTGCGCCGAGAAATGGGCTTGTTTAGCGAGTGGTTTTTACCCTATATCGGCGTGACGATGACCCCAGACTTAGAGACGCTGTGGCAAGATTTGCAGTCTGATATTATCCAGCAAGTCATCGCGCAGCCTCAAGTGGTGGTGCACCGTGATTTTCACAGCCGTAATTTGATGGTATTAAATCACAGCGATGAGTTGGGCGTGATTGATTTTCAAGATGCTGTCATCGGTGCCTACACCTATGATTTGGCGTCTTTATTGCGAGATGCCTATATCAATTATGATGAAACATGGGTCAATACGCATCTGGCTCATTATCACCAGTTGGCGCAAATTGACAAAAGCTTGGCAGAGTTTACTGTGGATTTTAATATCATGAGTATGCAGCGTCATCTCAAGGTATTGGGAATCTTTGTACGTTTGTTCGAGCGAGATGGCAAAGACCGTTATTTGGTCAACCTGCCCAAAGTTTTCAATGATTTATTAACTTGTCTAAAAGCTATCACCCAATGGGATGAGCGTCCTACTTTTGATAAGTTTGCTGATTGGATGACCGCCGTTGTTGAACCTGCTTTTCATCAAAAAATCCAAGGATAAAACCCCATGTCAACCACCATCACCCAAGCCATGATTTTATCCGCGGGTAAAGGCACTCGGCTGCGCCCTTTAACCTTGACCACGCCAAAACCGCTTGTCGAAGTCGGCGGGCAGCCGCTTATCGTATGGCATATCAAAGCGCTCAAACAAGCGGGTATCACCGATATCACCATCAATGTGTCATGGCTTGCTGACAAACTGCTAAATGCAATCGGGGATGGCAGTCAATACGGTGTCACCATTCATTGGTCGATTGAACCAGAAGAACCGCTTGAGACAGCAGGCGGTATCAAGCTGGCTTTGGCTACTGGTAAATTAAAAGACCAGCCATTTATTTTGGTCAATGGGGATGTGTGGACGCCTTTTAATTTTGCCCAGCTAAGCCAGCTTAATCTAAACGATTCGCAGGCTTATTTGCTACTCACCGACCAAGCGACGCACAACCCAACAGGCGATTTCGCCTTAGAAAATGGCATGGTCAAGGCAGAAGGTGCGCCAAAATATACTTTTGCAGGGATTAGCGTAATGTCACCAAGATTATTGGATACGGTCAAGGCAGGGGAGACTGCGCCGCTTGCGCCACTACTTAAACAAGCCATGCAAGCCGGTTTGGTGATGGGGGATTTGCTGAGCGATGCATGGGTCGATGTAGGCACGCTTGAGCGCTTAGAAAATTTGAACCAAAAATTGTCGGCTAACAAGTAATTTGACAGAAAATTTCATCTTTTGCCATTTTGCTTTTATTTGAAAGCCGAGCAAACTAAACGGTTAAAGCTAAAAAAATGACCCAAAACTGTGATAAAATTTGTCACAGTTTTATTTTTAGCATGTTACATACGACAAAATTTAATTCTGTACTTAATTCTGTGATATAGGAAAGCCAATGACAACCCCAATTTCTGAACGTCGTCTTGCCAACGCCATCCGTACCCTAGCCTTTGAAGCGGTGCAAAAAGCCAATTCTGGACATCCAGGCGCGCCGATGGGCATGGCAGATATCGCTGAAGTGTTATGGCGTAAGTTTTTAAAGCACAATCCAACCGACCCAAATTGGCTAAATCGCGACCGTTTTGTGCTTTCAAATGGTCATGGCTCAATGTTGCAGTACGCTTTGCTACACTTGACGGGATATGACGTTAGCATTGAGGATATCAAAAATTTCCGCCAATTGCACTCTAAAACACCCGGTCACCCTGAATATGGCTATACCGCAGGTGTGGAAACTACCACAGGTCCCTTGGGTCAAGGGATTGCCAATGCCGTAGGTTTTGCGATTGCAGAAAAAACCCTAGCCGCGCAATTTAACCGAGATGGTCACCAAGTCATCGACCACCAAACCTATTGCTTTTTAGGTGATGGTTGTTTGATGGAGGGTATTAGCCATGAAGTTTGCTCATTAGCCGGTACGCTGCAACTGGGCAAATTGGTTGTATACTATGATGACAATGGTATTTCGATTGATGGTGACGTCGAAGGCTGGTTCTCAGATGACACCCAAAAACGTTTCGAAGCTTATGGTTGGCAAGTGCAAAAAGTTGACGGTCATGATACCGATGCCATTACCCAAGCGACCCAAAATGCCATAGCTGAAAAAAATAAACCCTCACTCATTATCTGTAAAACCGTGATTGGCGCAGGTTCACCCAACAAGCAAGGCTTGGAGGCCTCACATGGCGCACCCCTTGGCGCGGATGAAATCTTGCTCACCCGTCAAGCACTCAAGTGGGATCACGAAGCCTTTGAACTTCCAGACGATATTTATGAAGGGTGGGACTGCACAGTTAAAGGTCAAGCGCTACAGCAATCATGGGAAAGTGAGTTTGATGCTTATAAAGACGCTTACCCAGAGCTTGCCAGTGAGTTACTTCGCCGTGTGAATGGTGACTTGCCAGCAAATTTTGAGACACAAGCCCAGGAATTTATCAAGGCGTGTCAAAATAACCCAGAAAACATTGCAACGCGTAAAGCCAGCCAAAATTCAATCAATGCCTTACAGCCATTATTGCCAGAGCTGCTGGGCGGTTCTGCTGATTTGGCAGGGTCAAATCTGACTTGGTTTAAAAATGCCAAGGCGCTCGAAGATGATGCGGCAGGTAACTATATTCACTACGGTGTGCGTGAATTTGGTATGACGGCGATTGCCAATGGTATAGCCTTATATGGCGGGTTTATTCCGTATGTGGCAACGTTCTTGATGTTTATGGAATATGCGCGCAATGCGGTGCGTATGTCAGCCTTAATGAAACAACGCGTCATTAGTGTCTATACTCACGACTCAATCGGTCTGGGTGAAGATGGACCTACTCACCAACCTGTAGAGCAGTTGTCAAGTCTGCGTGCCACCCCAAACCTGCATACTTGGCGCCCGTGTGATACGGTCGAGTCAGCCGTGGCATGGGTAGAAGCCTTGAAGGCAAAATCAACCCCATCCGCGCTGATTTTTAGCCGTCAAAACCTACCGCACCAAGCGCGAGATATCGAGCAAGTAGCCAATATTGCCAAAGGTGGCTATGTACTAGCCAAAGAACAAGGCGAGCTACGTGCCGTCATCATCGCCACAGGTTCAGAGATTGAGCTTGCAATGAATGCTTATACTGAGTTGACTGCCGAAGGTTTGGGCGTGCGTGTTGTATCAATGCCGTGTGCTGAAGTGTTTGCCAAACAAGAAATCAACTACCGTGACAGCGTGTTACCACCCCAAGTGCGTGCGCGTGTGGCGGTTGAAGCCAGCCATATCGATTATTGGTACAAGTTTGTAGGGCTTGATGGTAAAGTCGTGGGTATGACCACCTTTGGTGAGTCTGCCCCTGCCAAAGACTTGTTCCCATACTTTAACATCACCACTGATGCGGTGATTCGAGCTGTAAAAGCGGTTGTTTAAGCAATATCATGGATAGTATATATGCTAAAAGAACAACTTGGGTGGATTTTCCACCCATTTTGGTGTTATATGCTTTAAATACATTGAAAAACCTCGATGAAGATCTGTATATACAAGCCAAATCGGGTAATGAATTATCCGCTATTAAACTTTTAACTCAATTGATGACACAAAAGGATATAGCAAGTATCAAGCATTGCTTACAAGGAAAATCTCCTATTATCGCTCCTGTATTAGCGATAGAATTTTTGGGAAATAATAGACTTCCAATGGTATTTGGTCAAATTCTTGCCAATGAGTTAAATCTGCCCATCACCTTTGATATCGTACAAGCTGTAAAAGCGAACCATACTAAGGCTAGTGCTTATGAGCGAATCGTCAGACAAGCTATTTTTACTGGCGAAGTTGAACGTGGTCGAGAATACTTAATCGTTGATGATACAGTGGCGATGGGTGGGACATTAGCAGGACTTAAAGGCTATATAGAAACAATGGGCGGTAAGGTAATTCAAGCAGTTGTATTAACTGGCTATCAATTACCTTTTTTTGATATTGTTCCAACCCAAAAAATGATACAATTAATTCAGCTTAAACATCCTGATTTAGCTCAATGGTGGCAAAATGAATTTCACTTTCCTCTCGAATACCTCACAAGCGGTGAACTCGGGCATTTCAAAAAACCAAAATCACTTGACGAAATCAGAAATAGACTCATTGAAGCAGGACTTCAAAAGAGCCTCTATTAATAGTCAAAAAATTTTAAAGATGACTAAAGTGGTAATAAGATAATCGAGGTTTCATCAATAAGACAAATTTCAGCAAGTACCTGATTATCTCTAATCCGCCAATCGCCGAGCACCAACCGTTTCTTATCGCCAATTTGATGAACAGCAGGGCGGTGAGTATGCCCATGAATCAGTATATCGGCTTTTTGCAAGGCTTGTCTCACGGCTTGTTCATTGACATCCATGATTTGCAGGGATTTTTTGGCATTATCAGTTTTGCTTTTTTGGCGTAAATCTTGCGCGATTTGTTGGCGTTTTTTGATGGGTAGCGCGAGCAAAATTTTTTTAGTGATAGGATGTTGGATGATTTTGCGAAAGCGTTGGTAACCTTTATCATCGGTGCACAGCGCATCGCCATGTTCTAGGCGAACTTTTCTGCCATTGAATGTCAAATAAAACGGCTCAAAAATCAATTGCCCGCCAAACTTGTCGCAAAATTGTTGCCCAAGCAGAAAATCCCGATTACCATGCATGATAAAAATCTGGCAATTTTTATCAGATAATGCTTTGAGCTTTGCTATAATCGGCTGAAGCGCACCTGTTAAGGTGTCTGTATCGGCAACATCATCCCCTAGCCAAGCTTCAAACCAATCACCGAGGATAAAAAACTGTTTTAGGTTGGGCAATAAAGCCAATTTATCTAAAAAATCTAAAAAAGCCTGCCCTAAAGGATTAGTGGCAGGCTCATTTATGCTCAAATGTAAGTCACTGATAATAACCTGCGTAATGGCGGAGGGATTATCGGTGACCAAATCTGCAAAATGTTGCATACAAAAAAATTATTTTTCAATTACTTTTGCATGGGTAATCACCACAGGCGTGGTTGGTACATCAGCGTGGAAACCGTATTTACCAGTCGGTACACCTTTGATTTTATTGACAATGTCCATGCCTTCAATCACTTTACCAAACACCGCATAGCCCCAGCCTTGTGGGTTTTTGCCTGAGAAGTTTAGGAAACTATTGTCTTTTACATTGATAAAAAATTGCGCAGTCGCTGAATGTGGATCAGAAGTACGTGCCATTGCAATCGTGCCGAATTCATTTTTTAAGCCATTATCTGCTTCGTTTTGGATTGGGGCATTGGTAGATTTTTCTGTCATGTTGGCGTCCATACCACCACCTTGAATCATAAAACCGTCAATGACGCGGTGAAAAATCGTGCCATCATAATGACCTGATTTAACGTATTCTAAGAAGTTTGCCACCGTGTTGGGGGCTTTTTCTTGATTGAGTTCGATAACGATGTTACCCATGGTGGTTTCTAATTCTACGTATGGCATATCCATTGTGAGCTCCTAATGGTTTTTATGGTTAAAAAAACGTATCTTGCAATTGTTGTGGCTATCCTAGCGATTTTCAATCAAAAAGTCAGTATTTAGTTTGCAAAGTTGGCAAAATTAAATGTTTCAATTAAATTCATTTAAGTTTTTTCGATGTCAAAAAACTGCTAGAATGGCAGATTAGTTCAACATTTTTGTAATAGGTAAGGGGCAACCAAATGACGGCGACGACCGACAAAAATACAAAAACCGACGATACAGCAACCAATGGTGAAAAAAATGACTTTATCCGTGCGATTGTACGCGATGACCTTGCTTCGCAAAAATATAGCCAGATTGTGACCCGTTTTCCACCCGAGCCCAATGGCTACTTACATTTGGGTCATGTCAAATCTATTTGTCTCAACTTTGGGCTTGCCAAGGAGTTTGCAGGGCTATGTAACCTACGGTTTGACGACACCAATCCTGATGCTGAAGATCAGGAGTTTGTAGATAATATCAAAGATGATGTCAAATGGCTTGGTTTTGACTGGGCAGGCGAAGCGCGCTATGCGTCCAGTTATTTTGCTCAATTGTATGATTGGGCGGTGAAATTAATCAAACAAGGCGATGCCTATGTTGATTTGCAAAGTCCTGAGGAGATTCGTGAAAACCGCGGCAATTTTGGTCAAGTAGGTAAAAACTCACCATACCGTGATGCCAGTGTTGAAGAGAATTTGCAACGCTTTGACGATATGAAACTTGGCAAATATGGCAACGGTGAAGCGGTGCTTCGTGCCAAAATCGACATGGCAAGCCCCAATATGAATATGCGCGATCCAATTTTGTATCGTGTCATGCACCAAGCGCATCACCAAACAGGCGATGATTGGTGCATTTATCCCATGTACGATTATGCTCACCCGTTGTCAGATGCAATCGAAGGTATTACGCATTCGATTTGTACCCTAGAATTTGAGGACCACCGTCCATTTTATGACTGGGTGGTAGATAAAGTGGGCTTTGCCAAAGAACCACACCAATATGAATTTGCACGCCTAAACGTAAACCACATTTTGACCAGTAAACGCAAACTCAAAAAACTGGTTGAAGATGACTTGGTGAGCGATTGGGATGATCCTCGTATGCCGACAATTGCCGGTATGCGCCGCCGTGGTTATACCCCTGAAGGCTTGCGGGATTTTTGTGACCGTGTAGGCGTGAGCAAGTCAGACGGTGTGGTGGATTTTGGCTTACTCGAGTTTAGTATCCGTAACTCATTAGAGCATGTGAATCGTGCAATGGCAGTGCTAAACCCGCTAAAAGTGACGATTACCAATTTTGATGAAGCGGTTGCCAATGTTGAAACACTCAAAAAAGACAGTGTAAAAACTAAACTCGACAATGGTGTTTTATGGTTGACCCAGCCTAAAAATAGCCATGATGACAGCCAAGGTATGCGTGACATTCCTTTTACCAAAGAAATTTATATTGATAAAGGGGATTTTGAAATCACGCCGCCTGAAGGCTATAAACGTTTATCACCGCAAAACCCAGAAATCCGCTTACGCAATAGTTATGTGTTAAAGATTGAGGAAAACATCACTGACGACAATGGCGAAGTGGTAGGCTTAACAGCGACTATTGACCCAAAAACGTTGGGCAACAATCCAGAAGGTCGTAAGGTTAAAGGTGTGATACATTGGGTGTCAGCCAGTCTAGGTGTACCTGCGAAGGTACGTCTGTATGAGCAGCTGTTTAACCAAGAAGACCCCGCCAAAATTGACATCAATAATTTAGCCGCAGAGATTAATCCCAATTCACTACGTGAAGTAGATGCCATTGTCGAGCCTTCTTTATCACAAGTCAATCCAGGCGAGCGGTTCCAATTTGAACGCGAAGGGTTTTTTGTGGCAGATAGTAAAGATTATTCACCAGAGCATTTGGTGTTTAACCGTATTGTGACCTTAAAAGACAGTTTCAAACCATAAATCATCGTTAAATTATAAATTAGCTGGCATAGTAATATGTCAGCTTTTTTATTAAAAGATATCTTAACCTATTGTTACTTATGGTTTTATTATTGTATTAGCTAAACGCTTTTTTTGTTTTTTTACATGCGTAACATATGTACTGTGCTAAACTACTCATCGTAAATTTAAATCAGTCTTGCGTAATCAATCCGTTATTCTTGTTAGATTTTGTAACTTTTAATGGCTTGATTTTAATGGCTATTAGGCTTAAGGTATCGTTGTTCATCTGTTTTTCGTAAATATATTGGTAGTTTTGGTAACTGTATGCTTTATCCAACAGCAAGTTAACCATGATTTGATTGAGAGTGTTGAAATGAAAACATTGTTAAAGAAAACGTTGTTAGGTGCTGTCATTGCACTGGTTGGCGTACAAAGTAATGCTGAATTAAATATGCAGACAGGTAGCCAAGCTAAAGTTAGTTGGGGTGGGCAGGGTAGTTTAGACAAAGCCCGTGCCATCATGTATAACAGCACGCCACAGACGACAAATTTTAATAGTGGTAATTACAATAACTATAATAATGCATACAGTGAGGATGATAGCTACAATCCAGCGTGGTCTCAAGATAGCACACGGGCTTCGGGTAGCTATTTTGCCAATTCCAAAGGCGCTTTGGTAGTGGATGCGTTAACGGGCAATACCATTTATGAAAAAAATGCTGATATCGCCCGTCCGATTGCCTCAATTAGTAAATTGATGACAGCTGTGGTGGTGGCGGAATCAGGCGCTAACATGAGCGAAACATTGACGATTAGTTCATTAGATTTCAAAACCCCAAAACAATCGGGTAGTGACCGTCTAAAAGTTGGCGATCAGCTTAATCGTGCTGAAATGCTGTTGATGATGATGATGAAATCGGAAAATCCCGCGGCTAAAGCATTAGCACGTACTGACCCTATGGGCTATGATAATTTTATCAGCCGTATGAACCAAAAAGCGCGTGAATTGGGGATGACGCAAACCCGTTATTATGACCCATCGGGTTTGGATTCTCGGAATGTGGCATCACCGCGTGATTTGGCAATTTTGGCGCGCTATGCTTATAAGCATAATTTAATTAGCCAGTTTAGTACTACGCCTAGCCGCCAATTTGGGGTAAATAATATCAATTCAGGTTATCGCACGGTTGCAGCGCGCAGTACCAATTACATGGTGCGCGATGGTTTATACAATATTGGCCTATCAAAAACAGGTTATATTCGTGAAGCGGGTAACTGTGTTTTGTTTGAAACCAATGTCGGTAATCGTCCAGCCATCGTAGTGTTATTGGGCGCCAATGACTCAAAAACCCGTTGGAACGATGCAGAAAACATTATTGCTAATTTAAGCATGCGCCGATTTACCTAATCAATTCGCAATTTACTGACTGATTTTTTGATAAAAAAGCAAGGATAACTGTCCTTGCTTTTTTTATGGGTGCAAAACTACCAAAACCAGCTATTTGGTGTGTTTTATAAGCTATTTAGCGTGTTTCATACAGGTGGTTGCAAAGGGTACTGCTTCCAGGCGCGCGGGCTCGATTTCTTCACCGCTGACGGTACAAATACCATAAGTCCCATTTTCGATACGAAGTAAGGCATTATTCACCAATTCAAGGTTTTGCTTGGCTTCGACTAGCAAGTTTTTACGTACATCGTTTTGCTCATTAATCACCGCTTGGTCATCCCAATCTTGGGTCATATCCGTATCAGGATTTTGCATATCATTTTGGATTTTATACACGCGAGTTTGGTATTCTTGTTTTAGGTCAAGTAATCGTTGTTTTGCTTTGTCAAGGTCAACCATACGGCCTCCAATTTGATAATAAAATATTGAACGCAGTGCTGCATTCATGTTTTTGTTCTTATAAGCTTATCATCAAGACCCTTCTTAATAAAGTAGTAATATAGTAGTAATACCGTGTTATCACCTTGCGTGGCGTTAGTTGATAGCACCAATAATGTTAAAAATACTCAAAATATGCTAATCTACGCTTATTTTTTCATTCAATTTTTGTTGTCATGTGACAACGTTTTATCGACCCCTACGGGTCACCATCCTGTTGTTAACTTAGAGGTTAATCCATGCAATTTGCTCGTTTAAACGATATTGATGTTTCTGACAAAACAGTTTTAATCCGCGAAGATTTGAATGTACCGTTAAAAGATGGCAAAATTGCCAATGATGCCCGCTTAAAAGCAAGCTTACCCACTATTCAGTTGGCTTTAGATAAAGGTGCAGCGGTTATCGTGTGTTCGCATCTAGGTCGCCCAGACCCATCAAACCCTGAAGCCAAATATTCGTTGCAGCCAGTGGCAGATTATTTGGGCGATGCTTTGGGCAAACCTGTCAAATTAGTGACCGATTACGCCCAAAATAATGTGACAGTAGCCCCAGGTGAAGTTGTGCTACTGGAAAATGTACGTTTTAATGCGGGTGAGAAGAAAAACGATGCCGCTTTATCTGAACGCTATGCCGCTTTATGTGATGTATTTGTGATGGATGCTTTTGGTACGGCTCACCGTGCCGAAGCGTCAACAGAAGGCATTATTGCCAAAGCAAAGACTGCTTGTGCAGGTCCATTGTTAGCGGCAGAACTTGATGCATTAGCCAAAGCTTTAGATAACCCAGCCAAGCCCATGCTTGCGATTGTTGGTGGCTCGAAAGTTTCTACGAAGTTAGATGTGCTTAAATCATTGGCAAAAATCTGTGACCAAATCATTGTAGGTGGTGGTATTGCCAATACATTCTTGGCAGCCAAAGGTGCCAATGTTGGTGCATCCCTATATGAAGCCGACATGGTGGAAACTGCCAAAAGCATTATGCAAGAGACCCATGTATTACTACCTGACGAAGTGGTCGTCGCCAAAAAATCACAAATTGATTTTGATGATTTTTTGGGCTCGCTAGAATCTGCCGATGCCGTAACCAAATCGGTCGATATCATTGCAGATGATGAAATGATTCTAGATATTAGTGCAAGCAGTGCGGCGAAACTTGCCGATGCGATTAAAAATGCCAAAACTATCTTATGGAATGGTCCTGTAGGCGTATTTGAAGTTGATAAATTTGGGGAAGGTACCAAAATCGTCAGTGAAGCAGTCGCAGCAAGTGAAGGCTTTAGCATTGCAGGCGGTGGTGATACGCTCGCTGCGATTGATAAATACAAGGTCGCCGATAAAGTAAGCTACACATCAACCGGGGGTGGGGCGTTCTTAGAATTTGTGGAAGGTAAAACGCTACCTGCCGTGCACGCACTGAGCCAACGTGCCTAAACGCTAATAATCATTGTCATTAATTCAGCGATTTAAATTTATCATGGCTGAATTAATGTAATGTTAAGTTAATATTTGTATGGTAAACATTGTAATTAATTGCACCAAAAATATATTGTCGATAAGATATTATGCAAGTATGTATACCCATATGTTTGGCGTTTAAGGAATTAATATGTTAAAACGTAATTTAGTATTGGCAACTTTATTAGCCACTTTATCAATCACGGCATGTAGTAAAAAAACGGAAGAAGCTGCAGCTAACGGTCAACCTGAAGCCGCAGCAAGCGCAGCGGGTCAAGACATTAAAGACGCGACTGCAAGTGCCGCCAGTGCAACAGCAAATGCAGGTGACGCAGTTGCCAGTGCTGCTACCACGGGTGCCGCGGTTGCCCAAGGCGCAGCAATCAACGCGACTGAAGCTGTTGCCAATGGCGCCGCGCAAGCCACCGAAAACGTAGCCTCTGCTGTAGCGACTGGTGCAGCCAATGTAGCCCAAGGTGCAGAAGCGGTTAAAAACGATGCAGCAAATAGCAATACTGATATTCAAACAACCGTGCCAGAAAAACAAAAATACTAAATTTAGCATTCAGCCTAAAAAAGCCCCAAAATCATTTTGGGGCTTTTTATTTTATTGAGTTAACTATTTTTTCATAATATCAATCATTTCAAAGTTATTTTTTTGAATTTAAATTGTAGTGCACTTCTGTTATACTCAAGCCTTGTCCAACATGGCAAAACCCAATTTTTCTAAAATTTTCAATTGATTATTAACTTTACTAAGAGAAAGTAATATGGCTTTGATTTCTTTGCGTCAGCTTTTAGACCATGCAGCAGAAAACAACTATGGTGTTCCTGCATTTAACGTCAATAACTTAGAGCAAATGCGTGCCATTATGATGGCAGCCGATGAAACCAACTCACCTGTGATTGTGCAAGCATCGGCAGGCGCACGCAAATACGCAGGTGCCCCATTTTTACGCCATCTTATTTTGTCTGCCATTGAAGAGTGGCCACATATTCCAGTCGTTATGCACCAAGACCATGGAACTAGCCCAGAGGTTTGCCAGCGTTCAATCCAATTGGGTTTTTCATCAGTGATGATGGATGGCTCATTAAAGAGTGATGGTAAAACCCCTGCAGACTATGATTATAATGTGGCAGTGACGCGTGAAGTGGTAAAACTCTCTCATGCTTGTGGCGTATCGGTAGAAGGTGAAATTGGCGTTTTAGGTAGTCTCGAAACGGGTATGGCTGGCGAAGAAGATGGCGTAGGGGCAGAAGGTAAACTTGACCACTCACAGCTATTAACCAGTGCGGATGAAGCTGAGCAATTTGTTAACGATACCCACGTCGACGCACTAGCGATTGCAGTCGGTACTAGCCACGGGGCGTATAAATTTACCCGACCACCTACCGATGATATCTTATCGATTGCACGTATCAAAGAAATTCATGCCCGCATTCCTAATACTCACCTCGTGATGCACGGCTCTTCAAGTGTGCCACAAGAATGGCTTAAAGTGATTAATGAAAATGGCGGCAATATCGGTGAGACTTATGGTGTGCCAGTTGAGCAAATTGTAGAAGCCATCAAACATGGTGTACGTAAAGTTAATATCGACACCGATTTACGTCTGGCATCAACCGGTGCGATTCGCAAATTCCTCGCTGAAAACCCAGCAGAGTTTGACCCACGCAAATATTTTGCCAAGACTATCGATGCGATGAAAGCGGTTTGTATCGATCGCTATACCGCATTTGGTACGGCGGGTAATGCGGATAAAATTCGCCCAATTAGTCTAGAAAAAATGGTTAGTTTCTATAACTAAACACTAGAGCTAAGTTTTAGCCAATGACTAAAAAGCATGACATTCAAGTGGGTTGACTGAGGTTGCCCACTTTTTTATTGGATTAAATTATTTGTAGTGAGTCATCAATGATAGGATTAATTCAAGGGCAAGTGCATCATCTAATGGCACCTACGGTAGTGCTGATGACCACAGCCGGTGTTGGGTATGAAATTGAGATGCCGCTCAATGCATTTTGCCAAGTACAATTAAATCAGTCCGTCACCTTGTGGACACATTTTTTGGTACGAGAGGATGCTCAGTTGTTATTTGGGTTTTTAAGCCATAGCGATAGGGAAGTGTTTAGACTGTTGCTTAAAGTCAATGGGGTGGGGGCAAAGATGGCGTTGGCAATGATGTCAACCGTAACGGTGCAGGAGTTGCACCAGTTTGTGATGAACAATGATGAGCTCGCATTGACGCGTATCCCAGGGGTTGGCAAAAAAACCGCACAGCGATTGATTGTTGAATTAAAAGACAAAATCAAGCATTTAGGTGATACGTCAGGTTTTGCCCCTTCATTGCCATTAGAGACCGATAGTGGCAATGAAGGCATTATTATTGCTGAAGTCGAAGCGGGGTTGATTGCACTAGGATATCGCGATAAAGAAGCGCAAGCTGCGATAAAACTGGCAAAATCTGCCATTGATTCACCGTTAACCATCCAAAATCTGCTTAAAGCGTCTCTTAAGAATTTGGCGATGAATTAAAATTGCATAAAAAAAAGAGGCGCAAATGACCCTCTTTTTTTCACCATTAACTTTATTCTTTTTCGGTTTTTGACGCATCTGGCTGAGATAATAAGTTTTTTTCTAGATAATGAATGTTTTGCGCTTGTTTACAAAATGCCTTGTCTTGCAAAATCACATCGCGATGCAATGGCATATTGGTTTTGATGCCTGTAATAATCAGCTCATCAAGGGCATGGCGAAGCTTGGCAATCGCTTGCTCGCGGGTTTGCCCATGACAGATTAATTTGCCAATCAATGAGTCATAAAAGGTAGGAATGGCATAGTTGGGATAAAGGTGCGAGTCAAAACGTACACCGCTACCATTTGGCATAAAAAAGTGGGTCACCGTACCGGGTGAGGGCATGAAAGTCACAGGGTCTTCGGCATTGATACGGCACTCGATGGCATGACCGCGAATTTCTATTTCGTTTTGACGATACGATAACCCATAGCCAGATGCGATTTTAAGCTGCTCAACCACCACATCAATGCCGGTAATCATCTCGGTGACAGGATGTTCAACCTGTACGCGGGTATTCATCTCAATAAAGAAAAATTGCTCATCTTCATATAAAAATTCAAACGTCCCTGCACCGCGATAGTTAATTTGCTCACAAGCGCGGACGCAAGCTTGCAAAATGGGTTCTTTGATATCCTCAGGAATCTCTGGGGCAGGGGCTTCTTCAAGCACTTTTTGGTGACGACGTTGTAGCGAGCAATCGCGATCAAATAAATGAATGGCATTGCCTTCGCCATCACCTAAAACTTGCACTTCGACATGGCGTGGGTTTTTTAAAAAGCGCTCCATATAGACGCTATCATCTCCAAACCACAATTCGGCTTCTTGTTTGGCGGCTTGCACTTGAGACAATAACTGCTCAAGGCGTTCAACCACGCGCATACCACGACCACCACCACCCGCTGCCGCTTTGATTAACAGAGGAAAACCAATGGCTTTAGCTTGTTCTTCAGCGTTAGCCAGAGTGACGCTACCCACTGAGCCAGGGACGGTAGGCACACCGGCTTTTTTCATGGCGTTGATAGCGGATATTTTGTTACCCATTAAGCGAATGTGCTCAGGCGCAGGACCTACAAAGGTTAGCCCTGCCTCTTCCACGCGTTCGGCAAATTCGGCATTTTCAGATAAAAATCCATAACCTGGGTGAATGGCATCAGCGCCAGAGATTTCTGCGGCTGTTAAGATAGTATCGATATTGAGATAGCTTTGACTGGCATTGGGCTTGCCAATACAGATGGATTCATCAACGAATCGAAGGTGCATTAAGTTGTCATCTGCAGTTGAGTAGACGCCCACCGTTTGGATGCCAAGCTGCTTACAAGCGCGAACAATGCGAAGCGCAATTTCACCACGATTGGCGATCAGTAATTTTTTTATCATTGCTATCCCTAATTTTTATCGATAATCAAACTTCAAATATACAAAAAAGTTAAAAATTAAGACTCGTAACGGACAATCGGTTGACCAAATTGCACCACATCGCCGTTTTGTACCAAGATTTCTGCAATGATACCGCTCTGGGTGGCTTCAAGCGGGTTCATGATTTTCATGGCTTCAATAATGCCTAAACTATCGCCTGCTTGTACTTGTTGACCGACCTTGATAAATGGAGCGTCATTAGGACTCGGTGCAACATAATACACCCCAACCATCGGTGATGTTTCTACCATGCCAGATTTTACAGGGGCAGCATTAGCGGTTGTCGTGGTGGTTGTAGTTGCTGTGACGGGTTGAACATTCGCTTGGGGTAAATGGCGGGAAATAGAGACCTTTTTATCGCCATCTTGTACGGTTAATTCTGCTAACGTTCGCTCTTCCATTAAGTCAATAAGTTGCTTGATTTTACTTATATCCATATCCTAACTACCTTAAAATTATACGCTTTATAGACTACTAATTCATAGATTGCCGTATTGTAACAAGATTTTTCTAAAATAAATAGATATAGCAGGGTATATTTGTGTACGTTTGTACACTTAAAATTTGCTGCCATGTTGCTATTGATTTTAGGCTAAATTGTATTGCTACTGATATTTTTGAACCAGATAATTAAACGCTGCAGTATAGCCAAAAGCGCCCATACCACAGATGACGGCTTCAGCTTTGTCACTAAAATAAGAATGCTGTCGAAATGGCTCACGCGTGTGAATATTGGAAAGATGAACTTCTATAAAAGGTTTATTTACGGCGAGTAGGGCATCGCGAATTGCTACCGATGTGTGAGTAAAGGCAGCGGGATTGATGATAATCGCGTCAATCAGCTCGTGAGGATTTGTGGTCAATAAACCGTGATGATGGATTTTATCAATGAGGGCAGATTCTTGATTTGTTTGAAAACAGGTGAGTTTGACTTGATGCTTGCTGGCTAATTGTCTTATATCATCTTCAATATGTTGTAGGGTTTGAAATCCGTAGATTTCTGGTTCTCGCTTGCCAAGCAAATTGAGATTGGGACCATTTAATACTAACACATGGGTTAGTTGGGTCTTTGTTGCTATTGCTGTCGTTGTCGTCATGATGCTTCCTTTATCGTGGGTGATTTAAAATTTCCTCAAGTTTTTGCAGCCTTAACTTGTCAATGGCTTCACCGATCTGTTTGCCGGTCAGCTCACTTGCCACATCTTTGGCAGAAATTTGCGTTAATTGCGTTTTGATGGTGGCTAACAGCGCGGTTTGTTTGACCTGTTGATAAAGATGAACGACTTGTAAGGCTTGCTCTAAAAGTGAGGTGTCTTTAAGGCTATTAGTTAATCTTAACAGTTCAAATAATTGCTCCGCAGTTAAGTGATCGAAATTTTTTAATTCATCAAAATGCTCAATAATAAATAACCCCAATCGCTCAGTGTTTTTTGGTACCTTTAAACCTTGGCAAAATTCTAAATACTCAGTGGTTCGGTTATTAAGCTGCTGATCAGACTTAAAGCAGGTTGCAACCAAAGCAAACTTCATGACGTTGTCCGCTTGTTGCTCTCCCGCCATTCGCAGCGCAGATAACATTAATTGCCATTGCTTAGGATTATCATTCGATGCTTGATACAATTTTGGCATAATGACATCAAGGACATTAAGCTGATAAAGCGTCTCAAAATAAATATCCGACCAAGCTTGCGTTAACGCTTTTGACGTCTCTGACCATACCCGCTCAGCGACAAGATGACTCAGCTCACCTGCGGCTTTCATTTGGCTGGTAAGTTTAGCGGTTGACTCATCGACTGTAAATCCGAGCGGGGCATAACGACTGGCAAAACGGGCAAGGCGCAATACACGTACCGGATCTTCTGTAAAAGCGGCTGACACATGGCGTAATTTTTTTTGCTCAATATCTGCTAAGCCACCATACGGGTCAATGATATCGAGGGCATCAAATTTGCCCTGTTTAAAACCACTGTCAAACAAGCCGTTGACTTCTATGGCCATGGCATTGATGGTGAGATCGCGCCTGACTAAATCCTCTTCTAAGGTGACAGCAGCGTCAGCGTGTACGTGAAAACCAAGATAGCCGTTACCGCTTTTACGTTCTGTGCGAGCCAGTGCATATTCGTCATGGGTGTTTGGATGTAAAAAAACCGGAAAATCGGCACCTACTTGCGAAAATCCCAGTTCCAGCATCTGCTCAGGCGTTGCGCCGACTACCACATAATCTTGTTCAGTGACCTCTCGCGCTAATACATAATCGCGTACCGCACCACCGACCAAATAAACTTGCATGATTACCCCGATGTTTTAACTAAATTAAACCCATAAAAAAACCAGTTTAGAGCACTAAACTGGTTTTATCAATCAACACAAAATTATTTTGCCAATTCTTGCGCTTGCGTTACCGCTACAGCAGTCATGTTGACGATACGACGTGCTGTCGCAGAAGATGTCAAGATATGGACAGGTCGTTGCGCTCCCAATAACAATGGACCGACAGTAACACTATTGGTCGCGGTTTTTAGCAAGTTAAATGCGATGTTAGCCGCATCTAAGTCTGGCATGATGAGTAGGTTGGCTGAACCCGTAAGCTTACTAAATGGGAATGAGGCATGGCGGATACGGTCATCAAGCGCGGTATCACCATGCATTTCGCCGTCAAACTCAAAATCAACATTCATATCGGTCAGTAAATCATAGACTTGACGCATTTTTTTGGCGCTTTCAAAGTCAGATGAACCAAAGTTTGAATGTGATAACAATGCCACACGCGGTTCAAGACCAAAGCGGCGGACTTCTTGCGCTGCTAATACCGTCATTTCCGCTAGTTGTTCAGCAGTTGGGTCTTCATGCACATAAGTGTCAGCGATGAACAAGTTACGACCTTGAATCAATAAGGCATTTAACGCATAAAAATCTTTAGCATCTGCTTGTTTTTTGATCACATTTTGCACGTAGTTTAGGTGCAAGTGGTATGAACCAAACGTACCACAAATCATACCGTCAGCATCGCCACGTTCAACCATTAGCGCGCCAATCAAAGAAGTTTTACGGCGAACATCACGACGTGCCAATTCAACCGTCACACCATTGCGTTTGTTCATCTCATAATAAAACTGCCAGTAGTCTTTGTAACGTGGATCGCTTTCGATGTTGACTAGTTCATAGTTTTCACCTGCCACCATACGTAAGCCCAACCGCTGGATTTGGTTGGCAATAATGGTTGGACGACCGACCAAGATAGGTTTTGCCAAGCCTTCATCCACCACCACTTGCACTGCCCGCAATACGTTTTCATCCTCACCTTCACAGTAAACAATACGTTTTGGCTCTTGTTTGGCACGGGTGAAAATAGGTTTCATCAAGAATGCAGAGTTATAAACGAACTCTGAGAGTTTATCGCGATAAGCACGCATGTTTTCGATGGGTAACGTGGCAACGCCAGAATCCATTGCCGCTTTGGCAACCGCTGGTGCAATTTCCAAAATCAAATTTGGCTCTAGCGGTCCCGGGATTAAATATTCGCGACCAAAACGTTGGGTTTCATCCACCGTTTTTTGACCTTTTTGTGGGGTGGCTTCCACATGTGCCATGGCAGCAATGGCTCGCACGCAGGCAATTTTCATTTCTTCGTTGACGGTCGTGGCACCGACGTCAAGCGCGCCACGGAAGATATACGGGAAACACAGTGCGTTGTTTACTTGGTTTGGATAGTCAGAGCGACCTGTGGCAATAATCGCATCGGGACGCACCGCTTTGGCATCTTCAGGTAGAATTTCTGGGTTTGGATTGGCTAGGGCAAAGATAATGGGATCTTGCGCCATGCGTTTTACCATATCTTGGGTCAGCATGCCAGCGGCAGATAGACCTAAGAACATATCCGCGCCTTCAATCACATCCGATAGGGTTTTGGCTTCGGTATCGCGGGCATAACGCTGTTTTGACTCATCGAGGTTTGCTCGGTTGCTGGTGATGATGCCTTTTGAATCGCCTACAAAGATGTGTTCTTTTTTTGCGCCCAACGCACAAATCAAATCTAAACAAGAAATTGCTGCGGCACCTGCACCAGAGACCACAATTTTAATATCTTCGATTTTTTTGCCGGTAATTTGTAGCGCGTTTAATAACGCCGCAGACGCAATAATCGCGGTGCCATGTTGGTCATCATGGAACACAGGGATATTCATGCGTTTACGCAGTTCTTTTTCGATATAAAAACACTCAGGTGCTTTGATATCTTCAAGATTGATACCGCCGAAGGTAGGTTCTAAAGAGGCAATCGCTTCGATGAATTTATCCGGATCGTTTTGTGCCACTTCAATATCAAACACATCAATGCCGGCAAATTTTTTGAACAGCACGCCTTTACCTTCCATCACAGGTTTTGATGCCAAAGGACCGATATTACCCAGTCCTAGAACAGCGGTACCATTGGTCACCACGCCGACTAAGTTGCTACGAGCGGTATAAAGCGCGGCTTTTTTGGGGTCTTTTTCAATTTCTAGACAAGGTATGGCAACGCCAGGCGAATAGGCAAGTGCCAAATCCCGTTGGTTGGCAAGTGCCTTGATGGGGGTAACAGAAATTTTACCTGGGCGTGGATTGGCATGATAATGCAAGGCGGCTTGTTCAAATAATTCTTTGTCTGATAAGCCATTGTTGGTCGGCGATAATTTATCCATAATATCCTTCGTTGCGACAGTCGTTTTCGAATCGTAGTGTTCGCTATTCTAGCACTATTGACAGATTGATGACTAGTTGAGTACCGGCAAAAAATAAAACTAGTTAGGTAAAAAATCGCGCTAACGACCTTGCCTCTCACCTCAAGATGAGCAGCTGACGCATATTTCAGGCGCATCTGCCAACGGTGGCTCGGTGTCACTTGGCTTGGCTAATGCACTAACTTGGTAAGGATTAGCCAGTAGCTGATACAGTCTATTTACCTCGCTCATGTCATTTTGTTCAGCCAATTCAATGGCTTGCTGTGCCATGCTGTTTCTTAGGACATACACGGGATTGTGGCTCATTACCAACGGCAAAGAATCCTGCTGTAATTTGGTATGGTAGGTAGCAATCCAATCCGCTAAGGTGGCATTGGCTTGACCGTTACCGCTGCTAATTGAAATTTTCAACTGATTAAGTAAATTAAATTCATGTAATAGGTTTAATTTATCATTAGGTTTGGCGTCAGCAACGATTGCTACTAGCGCTCGCAAGCTATTGGTAAAGTCGAGTTTGTTTTGCTGCATGATCTCCAAGTACTGCAAAGCAAAGTCACAGTTTTCTTCACTGATGGCTAAGCCAAATTTTTGGCAGAGACCTTGCTGATAATACTGATAAAAAATCTCACCAAAACTGTCTAAAATGTCGGTTAACTGCTCGCGCGACAAGGTTTCTGGCGGATGATTGGCGGTCAGTTTTTCGCCATTAAGGCGTAAAAATAAGGTAATCAGACGTGACAAATTCCAAAGTCCAATGGAAGGCTGGTTTTGATAAACATAACGCCCGTTGTAATCAGAATGGTTGTTGATCCAAATCGGATTAAAGCGCTCCATAAAGCCATAAGGACCAAAATCAATGGTCGCACCGGTGATAGATAAATTGTCGGTATTCATCACCCCATGGGCAAAGCCAATCAGCTGCCAATCAGCAAGAGTTTTGGCAGTTTTATCAACCACTTGTCTTAAAAAATCTTGAATGGGCGTGTCAGTGTCAAAACAGTCGGCGAAATAGGTTTTGATGACATAACGGGTAAAATACAGCAATAAATCAGGCGCATAATTTGCCACCCATTCAAAATGCCCAAAGCGAATATGACAATCTGCGGTACGTAGTAGCGCAGCGCCGCGTTCACGTGTCTCACGGTTGACAGGGGTATCTGAAACCACAAAGCCCAGCGCGTTGCTAGACCGAATACCCAAGCAATTAAGCGCATGACCTGCCAAATACTCTCGCACGACGCTTCGAATCACCGCACGACCATCCCCCATGCGCGAGTAGGGGGTTAATCCTGCCCCTTTCAGATGTAAATCCGTTAATTGTCCGTCTTTATCGATTACCTGCACGAGTAATAGACCACGACCATCACCTAATTGCCCTGCCCATTGCCCAAATTGGTGTCCAGCATACGCCATGGCTAATGGTTCAAAGCCGTCGGGAACGATGTCGCCGCCCAAGATTTCGACCCAATGCTGCCTTAAAAATTCATCATCAGCCCAGCCAATTTGGTGGGCGACTTGCGGGTTGAAATGCCCTGCTTGCGGGTTGGTGAGCGGTTTGGGGGGTTGTTTATGATAAAGCCTTGGATCGAGCGAGGCATACGAGTTTTCGATTTTCATAATTTTTCCATTTTTATAGGCATGACTAATCTGGAGGTTAAATGCCCCTGTTTAGGGCGTTTTAAGTCATTAATTGCGCTATAATAGCGCGTTAACAGCCGGCTGAAAATTTGATTAAGCTTGCTGACGTTTTTTAAAATTTATATTGCTTACTATACCTTTATCCGACGATAGGGTCTGTGCAATAACTGTGCATGAATCATTACCGCTGTAAAACTCACTTTTTGCTGTCATTAAGTGTTACTTGTTAGAAGATCCGCTTAAAAAAAGCAGTTAAAAAACTACCTAAAAAGCCACTTACGTAAAGGAAGGTCATGCCTGCGTTAGATCTGAACAATCCCAACAATGTTTATCTGGTTCAATCGGGATTTAATGTCCAAGATATCGAAAAATCGCCTACCTTGGTCAATTTGCTCAATCGATTTCAAGGTAACTTACTCATTGATGAGCAAGATACCACCGTTGGTGTCGGCGCAAAAGCCTACGGCAATACCATTCATATTGCTAAAAGTTATAAAAATTTTTTGAACATCGCCCATGAGCTAGGGCACGCAACCGGTCAATACCAACAAATCAATAGTGATAAAGACAATTTGTATCAATTTGATACGCCACAAGCCTATGGCATGGCACGCGCCAAAGCGGAGGGTGAGGCAACTTATTATGAGTTTTTGGTGGCAAAAGAATTGGGGTATCAACGGTTTGTCAAACCCTTGTGGCTCGATAACGCGGCAAAACCGCAAGATAAAGATGTGTTTACTGAAGTCGATGAAATCATGCGCCAAGCAATCAGTGAAAACGATAAAATAACCCAATTGGCAGTGCTCAATCAGAGCATGTTGCCCAGTGGGCAGCTTCACGCGCCACTTTATACGTATGATGAATACAATACCTTGGTGTTCTTGAATAACCGTTTTGCTATTTCGCGTATATCGCAAGATTATCAGCAAGCATTTGGCAAGCCACTGGATTGGAACAGTTATGAAGCCAAATCCCTTGCCAATAAAGCTAACCAGCATTTTGGCACCTTAGCTAATGACGTCATCATCAATCACCATATTGACGGTTCTATACTTGGACAGCAGGGCGTGGGGGATTTATTATGGGGTAGTCAGGGGGACGATGTGCTAGTGGGTAATAGCGGTCAAGATAGGCTGCTAGGCGGTGCTGATGATGACGTGCTCATCGGCAATGCCGGTGATGATGTGCTAGTGGGTGGCACGGGCAATGATTTATATTATTTCACCAAAGGATTTGGTCATGATACCATCATCAATGCGGGCGGTGGCAAAGATACGCTTTATCTTGCGGATAGAGCCTATGACGAGCTCAGCTTGGTCACTCAAGAAAAGCAGGACTTAACGCTGGATTTTGCAACTAGTTCGCCCAATAACAACGAGAACAACCATACGCCGACTGACGATCAACTTACCATCAAAGATTTTTATTTGGGCGGCGATAATGCCAGTTTAGCCATCGGTTTTGCAAAAAGCGGTATCGCCAACCCTGCGATGCTGATGCCAGTCAGTCAATTAACCAGTCAATTAACAAATTTTGGCTCAGTCGCGCAGCGTGATATGACTGATTATCAGCCAGTGCTAGAAAAATCTCTTTTACAACTGGGCAAAGTCAATCTTACTGCTACAAACGACAAATAAGCGGTTTGTCACACAAACACAAAAAGATACTGCAAGGAAATGCGATGTTACCATTAGAAATTAAATATTTGCAAAACGCTCAATATGAACCCACCCATGCGGCGATGCTGGCGCGCGTGTTATCACGTATCGAGCAAAAAAAATCTGCCAGCAGCGAGCAGGCGCAGCTTAGCGCTGATGAGTTATGGATTGTAGATCATGATAATGTGTTTACACTGGGTCAAGCTGGCAAACCTGAACATATTTTGCAAAGAGATAATACCCCCATAATCCACACCGATCGTGGCGGTCAAGTCACTTGGCACGGTCATGGGCAGTTGGTGGTGTATTTTTTATTTGATTTAAATGCCTTGGGGTGGGGCGTGCGCGATTTGGTCAGCAAAGCTGAAAACATCATCATTGATGTCATCACGCCTTATTTGCCGCCAGATTTTTATGCCAAAGCGCGTGCAGATGCGCCAGGGGTGTATGTGTATAACCAAGACGATTTAGAACTTGGTAAAATTGCCTCACTGGGATTTAAGATAAAACACGGCTTTAGTTATCATGGCATCGCCATCAATGTACAAAATGATTTGACCCCATTTCAAATGATTAACCCTTGTGGCTATGCCGGCATGACCATGTTGCGTCTAGAAGATTTTGCGGACGTGGATTATCAAGCATTTACCCATCAATTTATCAGCCGTGTCAACCAAGAGCGTCAATTTAGCCTAAGCAAATAAAATTTTACTAAAGGCTTAAATATAAGAGCCTTTAATATAAATGTCTTTAATTTAACGATTGATTAGAGTAGGTAATGCCTTTAGCTTCATACACTTGGTAAGTCGCCTGCAGTAAATCATCAATATACGGATTAGATTGGTGTGCCAGTACATTCATAAAAATCGGGGTTGTCGCATCTTCGTGACGTAGACGATGATAATGAATTTGCTCGGTACGGACGGTTTTTAAACTATCAGGCACTAAGGTGATACCTTCACCTGCCGCCACCAAGCCCAAAGCAATTTGGATATCGCGCACTTTGGTGGTCAAATGAGGTGACAACTGATAGCGGGCAAACAAATACATGAGTTGGTCAGTTTCGCCATTAAATAGCGGATTTTGCAGCATTGGCAAGGGCGTGCGATGATACAAAATGAGGGTATCTTCTAGCAACTCTTTGAATGCGATGCCGATATCATCGGGGCGTGTTGCCAAGGGGTGCGCCATCGGCAGCGCCACCACAAAGCGCTCATGGCGTAAAAATATCTGTTGCACAAAGTTGTCACTGTGCCGAAATCTTCCAAACCCTACATCGATGTCTCCCGACTTTAGCGCTGACATTTGCTGCTCTGAATTGATTTCGACCAGCTTGATATCCAAATTGGGATGTCGCTGTTTGACTGTAGAAATAATCTCAGGCAACAAACCATATAGCACTGAGGCGACAAATCCAATCGTGAGATGATTGGTTCGATGCGGTTGGGCAAAGCGCTGAGTCAACTCACTGGCTTGCTCAAGTTGCAACAATATTGGCTCAATCTGTGCCAAAAAAAAATGCCCTGCTGCAGTTAAGGTCATTGGGCGGTGATAGCGATCCAGCAGCTCGACACCCAGCTCGCTTTCAAGTTGCTGGACATGGCGGCTTAACGATGGCTGCGATATAGCCAAGGTTTTGGCAGCTTGGCTAAAACTGCCTGCTTTTGCCACTACCACAAAATAAGTGAGTTGTGAAATATCCATATCAATACTCAATGATAATTACAGCGTTGTGTTATCGGGGTTAAAAGCTGTTTACTCATTCAATAAATTTGCTATCAAGCCAAACCATTAAATCAATGTCACTAAATCAATGTTACAAAAAATGTCAAATTTATGTCGCCATTTCAAGATATTCTAACCAATATATTATAAAATTTGGGCAATACTACGTTAAAAATATTATGCTAAAAACCTTACGCTAAAAAAAGTTTAAACCTCTAGATTAAGTTGCTCATTATGGCCATCCGTCTACCCAAGCCAAAAAAAGCCCAGTCTTTACCCCCGATTGAACCCAGTTTCGATAATGTGCATCAAGTTGATGAAATAATTGAAACTGAAGTTGGTACGTCTTTTGTCACGTTAACCGAGCTGCATGAAGGCTTTAATAATCGTCGGTTTTTTGATTGGCACGGTCGGGTTAGCCGTGTTCAGTTTTTAGCGTATTCCACCTTCAATGCGTTGATAGCATTAATGCTGGTCGCTTTGCTATTTGTGATGATTGGTGGCTTTCAAGGCATGGTAAATGCCAGTAGTGAGCAGTTGCCGATGAGTTTGCTTGGTGCAAGTAGTATTGGTGTGGCGGTTTTGTTTTATCTACAGCTTGCCGTTAGCAAACGCCGCTTCAATGATCTTAACAAAACAGGGTGGCTTGCGCTATTGATGCTAGTCCCTGGGGTAAATGTCTTAGTTTACCTTTACTTGCTAGCAGTCAAAGGCAGTGAAGGCGCCAATTATTATGGCTTACCTGCTAGACCTGCTAGCCAGTTAAAAACGGTACTGATGCTATTGATTCCGCTGTTAGTCATGTCACTCATCGGTTTGTTAACCCAAGTTGTCGTGCCCAGTTATCAGAGTTATCACAGTTACCAAGCGATGAAAAATAATAGAGACACTCAAAACAATGTCATTGTGACGGCAGCAAAACCTAGTCAATCGTCACAGGCATTGCCTGCAACTGCTTCCGCTGTTGCCGCTTCGACCACTCAACCAGAGAATTTAAGAACAGAAGCGGTGGTAATTACCGGTGAGCAATTAGGGAACGGCGTGGCTTCCACCCCACAACCCACCGCGCCAGCGAATGTCAATCCCGCTATGACCACCAATCAAGTGTCAACAGATACACTTGCCAATACGCCAAGTAGGACTAATCAGATGCCTGAGGCGCCAACTGACACCGCTAATCCCAATACCCTAAATCCTAATAGCTCAAATTCCAATAACCTAAATCAAGGTTCAAATGAGCGCGCGCAGACGGGCAGTAATCCAACAACGAATGCCATGGGCAGTCAAGGGGTGGTTTCTTATGAAGACTTTGTCAAAGCCTCTGAACAACAAATATTCATCGATAGAAGATAAGTTGTTTAAAGTAAAGGTTAAATAAATGGTTTAATCATGACCAAAATATAAATTAACTGTCAATGAGTTTAATTATTAGTGGTTTACAAACGGTTTCAAATCTGCACATTTGCTAATACAAGTTAGCTGAGTATAACAAAACCACAATCAAACCTATGATTAAATAACGCCGCGATATCCCTATAATGTTACTTATCAAGAAGGGGTATTTAACATGAAGATTAACAAAACATATGACAATATAAGGAGTGGCTTAGCATCTCAAAGTTTGGCGTCTCAATTAGTTTTTGGTGACGTGGGTGAGAGTGATTATAGTCAGGCAACTATTAAATCCCTATTACCGCGCTACGATAGTCAGCAAACATATTTGGCAGATTGCCCGTCTAATTTCTTTACTATGCAAGATGAGGACAATCAATTAACCAAAGACTTGCGGTTTAAAGATAGCGTTAAAAAGTCTGCAAAGCTACCAAAAAAGCTACCAAAAAAATCAGCCAAAGATGATTTAGTGGATGATTGGGCAACCGATAATAAAATCGATGATGAGTCTTGGCGCTATCATCGTAAATGGCTTAGTACCGTCTTTATGATTTGGTTCTTTTTAGCGGTCGCCTTATTGCTAAACGCTGCTTATTATTAACTGTAACTTTTAACTACCACAGTTTTTTTGAGTAATCATTACATTTCACCATGTAATGATTTTTTTTGGCTCAAATAAATGAAAAAAGTTTTATAATAAAGCTATTATGATGAAAAAAATCATTTAGATAAACAAACCATTTAGATAGACAAATCATTTAAAAGGAAATCCCTTGCCAGTCACTCAAACGGATGTTAATACACAAACTATAGCCAAGAGTACAAACAATAACACAATCATAGATTTGCTTGCGCTTATCACTGATACCATGCCGCAGTGGAAAGTGCATCGGTGTCAAGTGACGGACGTGCTTATCTCACAGCACCGGCCTATGAAGTTTATTTACCATTATGAGTATTTATCCGACCTACTCAAACTGCAACATCCGCTAAATGGTCAATTGCTAGCAAGCTTTGATCGATTGCTGACGCGAGAGCAATTTGCGCAAATGCTTGGCATTCATCTCCACCAAGTTGTTAATCCTTGGCAAATAAAGTTTGCTGGCAAATTGGTGGTGTTTTATCAACACCCTGACATTGCATTACGCTTGCATTGGGTGAATACCATCAAAACATTTGAGCCCATCTATCTACAATCAAAATTATCTCAAGCAGAATCGTTGCCCTATGCGATTGATAATGCTTTTACCAATTGGCAGATTACGGGGGTGGAAATTATTCAAAAAAATCCACAGGTTGAGCTTGTGTATGACAGCGATGACACCAATGGCAATGGCGTCCAATCCATTTTGCCTTCCACCCAATTTGTGCCTGTGCCTAAGCCGTTAGCCAATTGGATGATGGCATATTTTCAGTCGCATCCCGTCATTGCCAATGAATGGTTGGCGCTAATTAAATCAGAAGCGCAATCTTATGCCCAAACACAGCATTTTATTGCCGACCCGTGAATAGCCACCAAAAATCTAGACACATTTAGTCATCTGCTGCAGCTTTAGCGCTTGACTAAGTGATTTTTTAATCTTTATGCGTCTAGAGTGTTAACTTTTTTGATTGTATATCTTCTCTGCTGACTCCGATAAGTTCAGTCTGATAAAAAGCTGTCACGCCCCACAGCCAACTAACCACAAAGCAGATTTACTCTGTTTGGTAATCTGAGGCGTGGATAGCGGTAGCGGTGTTTGGCTAATAGTGTGGGTAAGCTCGCTCACATTAACACCGCAACTGGTTAAAAGCGCAGATAATAATTGATATTTGACTGCATAATTCATGTTCTGAGTATTGGCAATGGTATGGGTAACCATACCGACGACCTCGCCTGTGGGAAGCAGGAGCGGACTGCCACTTGAGCCAGGCTGAATTGGCGCAGTAAACTGCATAAAACGAATATCATTGCCAATGCCTTGTAGCCCTGCGATATTGCCTTGGGTGACTTGTAATTGACTACCAAGACCTGTTAGCGGAAAACCAAGCGTGGTAATCTGCTCACCCAGCAAATCATAGCCACGTTCTCGCAGAGGCAGATAACTTGGTAAAGGCTGATTGACTTTAAGTAACGCTGTATCACTACCTTCATCTGCTAGCACCACTTGGCATTCCATGTCGGGATAACCTTGTTGACGCAGTGCGATTTGCGTTGCCCCGTCCACCACATGCTCACAAGTGAGTAAATGATAGGGGTCAATCGCAAAAGCTGTCCCAGTCCAAGTGTCACCTGGCTGAGGGCGAGGACGTCTGTTGTCTGGTAGGGCGTGCAAAACGTTGCCTGTCGTCATGTTATTAGGGTAACGGGCGTCAAGGCTGATTTGTAAACGTTCGGCAAAATTGGCTAGACTTTGACTAGATGTTTCCGCGAGTGCTCGGCATTTATATTGCCCATTACGCTGGTAGATCTCCAGTACAATACTGGCTTTGATATGGCGCTCTGGGGTATGAAACGCATAGTCAATATCACTACCGACTTTGATACCCAGATCATTGACTTCCACGGCTGGGGCAATCACACTCGCGTCTTGGTAAGCATACACGATCAGTTGCAGATACTGGGTTTGATTTTGTGAAAACACATGGGCTAAGTCTAATGTCCAAACATGGCTTTTCTCACTCTCGACTGTCAGCGCTGCCCAATCTTTGCTTTCATGCAGATAAGCAGGGCTGGTAGTTGCTCGGCGACTCGCGTCCATCGCTATCCAAACGCAGCCCATCTCAATCCCAAAACGATTGGCATTTTGGCTAGTTACTGTCACTTGGCAAGGCGTGTGGGGGATAGGCGTATTTGCCCCAAGTACCAAAGTTGGCATCGTGTTTCCTTATTATTTTTTTTATTATCCGAATAAAAAAATACCCCATTGACAGCAAATAGGGTATTGTTATCTACAATTTAAATTTAGGCATGTGGTGTAATGGCAGGCATCAAATCATGAAAGGTACGACCACTGGCAATTTCACCAATGGCATGCATTTTCCATTCACCATTGTGGCGATAAATCTTTGCTAAAATCAGCGCGGTATGACTGCCTTGGGCTGATAAGTTATAGCGAGCCACTTCGCTATTATTGCCGGCATTAACGATACGACAAAACGCATTGGCAACTTTTTCAAACGTTTGACCCGTAAAGCTATTGACGGTAAATACCAGTGACTGTACATGAGCAGGGACACGAGATAAATCGACATTGATGACTTCATCATCGCCATCCCCTGCGCCTGTGCGGTTATCGCCTGTATGAACGATACTACCGTCCTTTGACTGCAGTTGACCAAACCAGATTGCATCGATGGGCTGTTTGCTCGCGTCAAACATAATGCAAGATGCATCCAAATCGATACTATCATTACTACCGCCGCCACCGAATAGACTGCCCAAAAAGCCACCGGATTTTGGGGTGGATGCAACATCCCACCCTAGACCCATTTTGATACGAGTCAGTGCCGTGCCTGCTTCTTTATCGAGAGAGATTTTTTGCCCTTTTTGTAAACTAACCGCCATCTTCATATCCTTTATTTAATGAGTTTTTATCATTATTTTAATGGTAAATTGCAGCTTAAAATCCGATTCAGCCGATATTTACGCCATATTGTTGGCACATAGCTGCTAAGCCACCTGCATAGCCTTGACCCACCGCACGAAATTTCCATTCGCCATTGTGTTTATAGACTTCGCCAAATACCATGGCAGTTTCGATTGAATAGTCTTCTGCTAAGTCAAACCGTACTACCTCTGCCCCTGTTTCTTCATTGACCACACGAATGAAGGCATTGGATACTTGACCAAAGTTTTGATTACGAGCTTGGGCATCGTGGATGGTCACAGTAACAGCAATTTTTTCAATATCGGCTGGTACTTGTGACAGGTTGACTTTAATCACTTCGTCATCACCGTCACCTGCCCCTGAGCGGTTGTCCCCGGTATGTTCAACTGCACCGTTGTCAGATTTTAGTTGGTTGTAAAAAATAAAGTCATGGTCACCGCGTACTTTGCCTGTATTATTAAGCAAAAATACGCTGGCATCTAAGTCAAACTCTGCCCCTGATGTGGCACGCTCATCCCAACCTAGACCAATTAATAACCGTGTTAGGGTAGGATCTGTTTTTGACAGGGATAAGTTACCGCCTTTATTAAGTGAAATAGCCATTTGTATCTCCTATATTATAATATTGAATTAGCTAAAATTTTTCTGAGGGTGTTTTCCTCCCTTAAATTAAACAATTATCTGTATAAAGTCAAAGCTCTATTCTTTAGCTTAACGCTTTATACAAAAAATATTTTAAAATTTTTGAGGTATGCTTAAAAAAAACGGAAGAAAAATATTTACTAAACTTGCATCCTAAACCAGAGTTTACCATGAGTAAGAAAAGAGTAGAACACAGCGACACCTATAAGGCTGAAGCCCGCGCCAAAATCAACTGATGGCAGCCTTGTCACCTGCGGGAATTTCTAATACTTTGACCGTCAAGCTGCTTGATAAAATCTACCAAAAGTTTTTATACGATTAGCCAATGTTATTGGTTACAATATGCTTATGTTAATTCTAGTGCTCGACCTTATAATTGCACTAGTTTTTGGTTTTAATCGGGTATGGCTGGCAGGCTGTTGACAAGCTGGCATCAAAATATGTAGTGATTTATATTTAGTTATTTATATTTAATTATTTAGATGGTTGGGGAAGCATAACTTTATGGAAGGCTCGATTGATCTCGTTAGTTTGGTGACGCATGCCAGTATTTTCGTCAAAATTATCATGGGCATTTTATTATTTGCTTCTTTGTTGTGTTGGGTCACTATTTTTCGTTTAAGCAGTCGTTTGGCAGTTGCCACGCGCGCCGATAATTATTTTGAAAAAACCTTTTGGTCCGGGGTTGAATTGCCAACCCTATACAAAGGCGTTCAAGGTAACCCAGATAGAAGTGGACTTGAGCAAATCTTTTTTATTGGCTTTAGTGAATTTTTAAAACTGCTCAAAAACACCCAAGCACGTAGCGACGTCATTGAAGGCGTCGAGCGCAAACTTCGCGTTGGCTTAGGGCGTCAACAACTTGAGCTTGAGCAAGGATTGCCGTTACTAGCCAGTATTGCTTCGGTCTCGCCTTATATCGGTCTGCTTGGCACGGTCTGGGGGATTATGACGGCTTTTATGGGCTTATCGACTTCTGCGCAAGCCACACTGGCTGCGGTTGCCCCTGGTATTGCCGAAGCCTTGATTGCCACGGCGCTCGGGTTGTTTGCTGCGATTCCAGCGGCACTGGCTTTCAACCACTTTACCGCAAAAAACGATAAAGTTTATCAAAGTCGTAGCCTGTTCTGTGATGAGATGACAGGCATGTTGTTGCGACAAACTGTGGATACGGCTACCAATTTACCGACAGGGCTGAATTCACCTGCTATGATGCCACCGCTCGCTCGCTAGATAAACGCTAAATGCTAAATAAATGTTAGATAAATTTTATTGAACAACTTGACACTATGAAAGCAAACCCTTACAGCCGTAGCCGTCCACAAAAACTCAATGCAGGTATGAATGTGGTGCCTTATATTGATGTTATGTTGGTGCTGCTGGTCATATTTATGGTGACCGCGCCCATGCTAACGACGGGAGTGGATATTGATTTGCCAAAAGCGCAAACCAAATCACTACAGCAAGGCACGCAGTTACCGGTGATTGTGTCGCTAAAATCTGATGGGCAGCTATATTTAAGTACCCAAGACAAAACCGATGAGCCAATGAGCGAAGCGGCGTTAATTGCGACTTTGAATAATTTGCAATCTCAGCCTCAATACCAGTTCGATGGTAAGCCCAATGTCAATGTGATGATTAATGCCGATCAAAATAACCAATATGGTGATATTATCCAATTGATGGCAAACTTGCAGCAAGCGGGCATCCAAAAGGTTGGCTTGTTAACGGCACCGCCAAAACCAGCCAGCAAATAGCCTTTTAATCAAATGGCTTTTTAATGAAGTAGCTTTTTAATCAAGTAGCTTTCTAATACGATGACCTTTTAATTTTTGATTGAACATTTTTGCTAGAATAAGGAAATACTGAGACGATGTATGCTGAAGTGACCTCAGTCTATGTACCCGTCAAAACACCCGATTACCCGGTATGGGCGATTGTTCTCAGTGCCATTGCCCATGCGTTGGTGGTTGGGTTATTGTTTTTCTTTTATCATAACACCCCGCCAGCGCCCATGGAAACCTCGTTGATTACCCCTGAGCAGTTGTCGGCAATGCAACAGCAAATCAAAGCCAACCAACAAAATGAGCTTGCGCAAAACCAAGCCACGGCTGGCGAGATGGCTGACGCTCACACACCGTCTTTAAATTCGCAAACCCTATCAACTGTGCCAATGAATACGCCCCATTCGACATCAACCAATCAAATTGAAACGGTTAAAAATACGTTAGCCGCCAAGCAGGCGCAATGGGAAAAAGAGCAGGCGCTATTTGCTGAAAAGCTAGACCGAGAAGTAGCAGCTGAAAGACAGAGCGTGATTGATGAATTAAACCAGCGCAATGAAACCCAGCAGCGAAATTTGCAAGATTATAAAATTGCCGAAAGCAATATTGATGAGGTAAAAAACGAAATACGCGCCAACAATGCCGCCTACAATAAAAATCTCAATGCCAATAGCGAGCGGCAAAGTGACAATAATATAAAATCACTGGATTTGGGTAAAGATGGTCAATCTACAGGTGCAGCGCAATCACAATCATCTGGCGGTCAAGGTTCTAACAGACGTGGTGGTGCATCGGGTGGGAGTTCGGCAGGCTATGTCAGCCAAGTCATGGCGATGATTGATGCAAATTGGAATGTACCAACCAATAGTAATGGCAATTCATTAACGGCGTCATTTAGCATTGCTGCGGATGGTACAATCAGTAATATCACTATTCGCGGCAGTAGTGATGCCGCTTTTAAAGCAAGCTTACAACAAGCAATCAACCAATCAAGTCCGCTGCCGCCCCCGCCAAATGGGGCAAGAACCATGACGGGCAATTTTAAAGCCAAATAGTAAAGTCAAATAGTAAAGCTAAACAGTGTTGTAGCGCCTAGCCTTGCCCAATCTTTTTTGGCGATTAAAACAATGCTATTATTTTAAAACCACTTTTTTAATAATTATAAATGTTGCAGGCTAATTATGAACAAGACTTTTTTGAAAGCGGCAGTCATTGCCTTGGCTACCACTGCGATGCCACCTCTAGCGAACGCTGCCGATAATGTTGACTTTACTCTAGTCAAGCAGGCACCACGCTCTAACTTGCAAGTCGCCATTGTGCCGTTTGCAGGGGCAGAGAGTATCTCGGGCATCATCACCAATGATTTGACCAATTTGGGGCAATTTACTTTAGATAGTAATTTACCAGAGCGGCCTCATAGCAGTAGTGAAGTCACTTTGCCTGTCTGGCAGCATAACGCCGTGCCTTATTTGGTGGTTGGCAATACGCGCAGCAATCGTGGCAATGTTGAAATCAATTTTGAAGTGATTAATGTGGCGACAGGCGAGGTGATGCAAGGTCTGCAAACCGTCACCAGCAAAAATAACTCACAAAGTTTGCGTATGGCAGGGCATAAGGTTGCTGACCGTATCTATGAGATATTGACAGGCATCAAAGGCGATTTTTCTGGGCGCATTGCGTATGTGGTTGAAACAGGCAAGCCCAAAAACCGTGTGTCACGTTTGGTCATTTCTGATGTGGATGGGTTTAACCCAAAAGTGATTTATGAGTTTAACGGTACCATTAAAACCCTAAATACCTCTGCTGACAATCAAACCTTTACTTTCCAAGTTCAGCCCGACACGCTAGGCTATCCGCAGGTCATGTCTGCCAATATTGTCAGTGGGGCAGTCAGCAATTTGACGAATTTTAAAGCCATGAACTATGGCGCATCCGTGAGTAAAGATGGTCGCGTGATATTTAGTAGCAGTTTTGAGAATGGCATACCGCAGATTTATTTGGCGCAAGGTGGCAATTCTCGTCGCTTGACCAATGACCCTGTGGGGGCTATTTATCCTAGTTGGGCGCCTGATGGGCAATCATTTGTCTACACTTCAGATAGAGCCGGTGGCAAAAAAGGCGGTAATAAAGGTCAAATTTATCTATACAATTTGGCAACCGGTAGTGAGCAGCGTTTGACAGGCGGCGGACTGAGCAGTATGGGGCGCATTAGCAATGATGGTAAAAAAATGTCCTATTTGTCGGGTGCCAATCAAGGCGTGGTGATGGATCTAGGTTCGCGCTCGGTAACCGCTGTAAATAACGTTGGGTTAAGTGAAGCCCCAGGTGTCTCACCCAATGGACAACACTATATTTACTCCAATAAAAATGTCATTACCATTGTATCCAATGGCAAATCCATCAGCATTAGCCCATCCCAAAATGGCGTACCCAATGGCTTGATTTATGGACCACTTTGGCTCAATCCAGACGCCAATAATGTTTTACCTTAACGAAACTTCAAATAACATGAAGCATGTTTATCTCTTACCCCGTTTATGGTGCGCCGCTGTTATGGCAATTGTCATGGCAATTAGCTTGGCGATGACAGGGTGTCAGACCATGCATTCGCCATCAACAAACATATCTAGCACCTCCTTGCAAAGTTCGACCTCACTGCCCAAAGTCATAGCGACTGCGCCAACCAATTTGCCGCACATGGATGCTAGCCAGCTGTCAGGCAAGTTAATTTTTATTTATTTAACCGGATTTGGGGAAAATCGCCAAGCGCAGCTGATTGAAACCCAAATCGATGGCAGCGACCCAAAGACTTTGTATAAGGTCAATGGGACGATAATGAGCTTATCCGCCAGTCGCTTAGGCGACCGCCTGATTTTTACGGTTCAAGCAGGCAACAGTTATCCTCAAGTCGTTATCCTTGATAGAGCGACTTTGCAAGTCACTGAGATTTCTGCAGTTTCTGGCAGACGCACCCATAATTTTAGTGGCGCAATCTCCCCTGATGGGCGCCAATTGTTACTAGCAAATAGCCAAATGGGCAATCCAGAGATTTTTTTGACCGATAGCAGCGGCAATGTAAAACAACAACTGACGCATCAACCAGCAATTGATTTAGCCCCTGTGTGGTTGCCAGATGGTCAATCCTTTATATTTACGTCGGATAAAGCCAAATTTTTACAACCGCAACTTTATCAATACTATTTTGCAAAACAACAATTTTTGCCTTTAAACTTGCCTGGTAAAACCAATGCCATAGCTCGGATTAGTCCCTCGGGGCGTTTAATCACTTATGTCAGCGATAATAGCCAAGGCAGGCTTGCAGATATGGCAACTAAAAAAAGCATCGCTATCAATAATGAAGGATTGGCTGAACCTGCCAACTTTTCGCCCGATGGCAACTATTTGTTGTATTCGGCAAAAAACCGCATAAAAATCATCCCAGTACCGACTTTTGAGTCATTGAGATTGCAGCAGTCGCCTGCTAGCTGGACAATCGAGTTTGCCGATAGCAACCACCAACCATTTACCATTCGAGAGCCGATTTGGGTAACACCCTAAAGTCCATAACAATCAATTGAAATTCTAGTGTATGACCCGATAAAAAAAGTAATAATCATTAATGGAAAATTATAATGAACCTAGAAAAACCAACAGATGCTCACACACCTGACCCAGCCAATCCACAATTTGGTAGTGGGGCGAATGGTTATCCATCAGCGTTACCGCAATACACGCAGCTTAGTCAAAACTTACCGGTGACCCAAAGCCAAATCAGTTATAACCACATTACTTATGCGTTGGCGCTGTTTAGTTATTTTACTGCGGGACTGACTTGGATTATTCCGATTGTGATGAATTACTTAAAGCGCGATGAGGCTAGAAACACGTGGCTTTATAGTCACTTTGATTGGCAAATCAAAACGTTTTGGTACAGTATATTTTTTTGGGTGATTGGTTTTGTCATGGTGATTTTTGCGACTGGCGGGCTATTTTTTGGCGCCGCCGTTGATAGTAATCATACGATGGGTGGTAGTTTTATTGTCGGTGCTTTAGGCGGCCTGATAATCGTCGCCACAGTCTTATGGCATCTGTATCGCATTATTCGTGGTTGGATTGCCTTGTCAAATGGTCGAGCTGTGCCTTAGTCTTTGATTATAGGACGTTAAAAGCTAAATCCTGCAATCTATATTCTAAATACTCTGGGTTGATAGCTGATATGGTAGTTAATATAGCGGTGAAGCAAAGAAAATTGCAGGTGTTTATTTAGCGTCAACACTGATATAATAGCTTTTCTGATTTTGACGAGATAGTCTAGACAGCACGTCAACGGGTGCTATCTCTCAAGCTAAATAGGTTAGTTCTGCTTGTATAAAGGGCAGAGTCAATTAGATTCACCCATGCAATGTGAGTGCTTATTCAACTATGTATGCCTTTCTTCGTCCGTTCTTATTTAACACCGATCCTGAAAAAGCCCACGAAATCACGTTATCATTACTCGAAAAATCGCAAAAATTTGGGATGCTCGGGTTTTTGTACGGTAAGCAAGAATTGACGACAGAATGTATGGGGTTAACCTTTACCAATCCGGTTGGTTTGGCAGCCGGGCTTGATAAAAACGGCGAATATATCGATGCGTTAGCGGCATTGGGTTTTGGCTATATCGAAATTGGTACGATTACCCCAAAACCACAGCCTGGCAATGACAAACCCCGTCTGTTTCGTATCAAAGAAGCCCATGCTATTATCAATCGCATGGGATTTAACAATAAAGGCGTCGATTATCTCATTGAGCAAGTCAAGCGTGCAAAATATCAAGGTATTTTGGGTATTAACATTGGCAAAAATGCCAGCACGCCAGTTGAAAATGCCCTAGATGATTATATTTATTGTCTTGAGCGCGTGTATCCTTACGCGTCTTATATTACGGTGAATATTTCCTCTCCCAATACCAAAAACCTGCGTGACCTGCAAAGTGGTGATGCGCTCACGGCGCTGCTTGATGGTATCAAATCACGCCACAGCCAACTCGCTAGCCAACATCAGTATTATGTGCCATTAGTGCTGAAAGTTGCCCCAGATTTGGAAGAAGACCAAATTGATTATATTGCCAAAGAATTGGTGCGTTTTGATATTGATGGGCTGATTACCACCAATACCACCCTAAGCCGTAATGGGGTAGAAGACTACAAAACCAGTCAAGAAGCAGGCGGGCTATCAGGTCGACCACTCAGTCACCGTAGCACCCAAGTTCTTGAGCAGTTTGCTGAACGCTTACCGAGCTCAGTGGCGCTTATTGGCGTAGGCGGTATTGACAATGGTCAACGTGCGGTTAAAAAGATTGAAGCAGGTGCGGATTTGATTCAGCTCTATAGTGGTTTGATTTATGAAGGACCTGAGCTCATTCAAACCTGTGTGGAAGCCATTGACGGTTATCGTTTAAGCCAACATTCACCTTCTACTTTGTAAATCCCATGATACGAGCTTAACCTGATGACTTTGTTAGATATGCTAGTGTTGTTTGTATTGTTTATGGGGTTGTGGCAGGGATTTAATAATGGCTTGATGCGCTCACTGGTGGGCATGTTTGGTTGGCTATTGGCACTGCTGCTAGCCAGTTATTTGGCAAAACCTTTAGCACCGTTTTTTGTTTCGCTGACTGGCTCAACTGGCCTTAGTATCATTGCCGCATTTTTGGCAATTGGCTTATTTGTCATCGTGGGACTGCAAATCGTATTATGGGTGATGAGTAAAACCTTGCAGGGGCTTAGACTGAGTATCCTAGATAAATTGGCGGGCGCAGGGTTTGGCTTGGTCAAAAATTTGGTCATTGTGTTGATGCTGCTCAGTTTATTGGCGCCTTTTGTCAGTCAACGTGACTTTTGGCAGCAGTCTAAGTTTGCCAATGCGCTACTGCCAATGGCACCTTTTGCCACACAAATCACCCAACAGCTTGCTGCCAATCTGGGGAAAACCGCTTTCGAAGGAATAGGGCAAATGGGCAATAGCATTGGTAAGTTTGACTGACGGCTAAAGTATTGTAATTGTCAGCCGGCAAAAAAGCTAGTTTCATTCAATTTTCATCAGGTCTCTTTTCATCAGGTCTCATAGCCATCGGTGAAAAATTAAAGGGGTAAAATATGTGTGGAGTTGTCGGTATAGCCGCTCACAGTGAAGTTAATCAAATGCTATACGATGCGCTGACTATGCTGCAGCATCGTGGGCAAGATGCCGCGGGTATTGTGACATGTCAAGATGGCCGTCTGTTTTTGCGTAAAGAAAATGGCATGGTGCGCGATGTGTTCATGACACGTCATATGATGCGTCTTGTCGGTAATCAAGGCATCGGGCATGTACGTTACCCAACAGCTGGTACGTCTAGCAGTGCGGAAGCTCAGCCTTTTTATGTCAATTCGCCGTATGGTATTACCTTGGCGCATAATGGTAATTTGACCAACGCAGAAGAGATTGCCAAAGAACTGTTTATGGAAGATATGCGCCATATTAATACCGATTCTGATTCAGAAGTCTTGCTCAATGTGCTAGCGCATGAGATGCAAAAACTCGGTATCCAGCATCCAAGCCCCGATGATATTTTTGAAGCGATGACATCCGTCTACAAACGTATCGAAGGCGCGTATGCGGTAGTCGCTATGATTACGGGCTATGGTATTTTGGCATTTCGTGACCCCAATGGCATTCGTCCGCTGATTTTTGGTCAACGATTAGCGGAAAATGGCGGTTTTGAATATGTGGTGGCATCTGAGTCAGTTGCGTTAACTGCATTGGGTTTTGATATCGTTCGAGATGTGAAGCCCGGTGAAGCGATTTTTATTGATGAAAACAATAACTTCTTTAGTCGCCAATGTGTCGAAGCCAAAGAGTTTAGACCTTGTATTTTTGAATACGTCTATTTTGCCCGCCCAGATTCGATTATTGATAATATTTCTGTTTATAAAGCCCGTATGCGTATGGGCGAGTCGTTAGCGCAGAAAATCATCAAAGAATGGGGTGAAGATCACGGTATTGATGTGGTTATTCCTATTCCCGATACCTCACGTACTTCTGCGATGGAACTGGCTCAGCATCTAGGCGTAAAATACCGTGAAGGCTTTATGAAAAACCGTTATATCGGTCGCACCTTTATTATGCCAGGTCAACAGCAGCGCAAAAAATCGGTACGTCAAAAATTAAGCGCGGTGCCTTTTGAATTTAGAAATAAAAACGTATTGTTGGTCGATGATTCAATTGTACGTGGCACGACTTGCCACGAGATTATCCAAATGGCACGTGACGCAGGCGCCAATAATGTGTATTTTGCCAGTGCCGCGCCACCGGTCAAATATCCCAATGTGTATGGTATTGACATGCCAGCGCGCAATGAGCTGATTGCCTCAGGTCATAGTGTGGAAGACGTTTGTAAAATCATCGGCGCGGATCGTTTGATATTCCAAGATTTGGATGATTTGATTGAAGCGGTACAAGACAAACACAGCGATGCCAAAAAATTTGATTGTTCGGTATTTGATGGCAAATACATCGCCGGTGGTATTGATGAAGATTATTTGGATGAATTGCAGCGTAAACGCAGTGATAAAGCCAAACAGAAAAAATCTGGTATACAAGACGTGGCTGATACGCCTGTGGATATCGTCGGGGTGCAAACCGAGGTATAAGTTATCCTTCATAAAAAAAGCCCAAGTAGGGCTTTTTTTTATGGGGATTGAAAACCTATCAGATTCAATCCCCATAAAAACCCATTAAGGCTAGCAATCCCCACCAGCATACTTAGCAGTAATTGCTTTTTCCAATGATAGCTGAGCAACACCACTAAAAGCGCCAATATCTCTGCCACAAGTAATGGCGATAAGCCCAGACTCATACTCATAGGCTTAGGCTGCTGCCAATGCAATGAAGTTAAAATCAACAGCGTCATCACGGATAATGGCAATGCTTTATTCACCGCGAGCAACAAGGGCGCATCCAATAATCGCTTTGGCAAAATTATTGGGGTGATGCGGGTGAGAAAAGTCACCAACGCCATGGCAAAAGTAGCGGCGACTAAATAAAAGTTATCAGGTGGTGTGTTCATAATATTCTAACGATTAATGGATAAATTTTTTGGCGGTTGAGCTGTCAGATAGTTTGAACTGTCAGAGAGCTTGCTCATGAGCAGATTTATTGCTCATAAAAAAGTGGATGATAATGAGTCCCAAACTCACGCAAATCGCTGATAGTAAAAGCCAATCGGATATAAAATAAAACGCCGCTGTGAACGCAATGATGGCGATGAAGATGGGATAGTAAGCCTTGACTGCTTTAAACTGCTCGTAGGCTAAAATAGCAAACAAGCACACTAACGCAAAATCCAAATGGGGCACCCAATCATTGAGCCCTGCACCCAGCATAATGCCTAATATGGTACCGATAACCCAATAACACTGATTGAGCAAACTCACAGGTAGTATGAGTCTTTGGCGTTCATTTTCATCAAGGGTGGTTAATACGGAAAAAGTTTCATCGGTTAACGCAAACAAGCAATAAAATCGACTGATAGGATTGGTTGGTAATTGTTTTAACAAAGGAATGGCATAAAAAGCATGGCGCAAATTTATCGCTAAGGTATTGCTGGCGAGGGTTGAGATTCCAACCCCGCCCGCTAACAGCGTAATAGAAGCATATTGCGCCGCACCCGCGTATAACACCACACTAGATAAAATCGCCGCCCATATAGGAAGTTTTGCTGCCACAAACAACACGCCAAAGGCAATCCCTGCAGGGATATAGCCCATTGCCACAGGAAAACTTACTTTAAACGCCTGTTGCCATAACCCATTTTTCATCAATTCATTTTTCATCATTGCTATTCTTGTTTAAATTCTAGCCATAAAAATACCCTAGCAAGTAGGGTATTTTTGCCGCTCAAATCATTTATTGATTATCTAATACTTTGTTGTCATACATAGGCGCATTGCGGTCTTCAAAAACCACTTCGTCCTCAACAAATTCTGGTTTGACTTCGACAATAAAGTCTTTGCGCGACATACCGAGCCACAGTGGAATCGCACTGGCGATATACACCGATGAGAAAGTACCTAAAATCAAGCCAATGAGCAATGCTACTGAGAACCAATGTAAGCTTTCGCCGCCAAGCAGCAGCATCGCGACCACCACCAGCAACACTGTTGAAATGGTCATAATAGTACGACGTAGCGTTTCAGTGAGCGATAAATTGACAATTTGCGCTGGGCTAGCACCACGAACACGGCGAAAATTCTCACGGATACGGTCAAAGACGACGATGGTATCGTTAATCGAGTAACCAATCAATGATAACACGGCGGCAAGCACGGTCAAATCAAATGGCCAGCCAAAAAATGCGAAAATACCCACGGTGATAATACTATCATGAAATAACGCCAACACCGCGCCTAAGGCTAATTTGGCTTGGAAGCGCACCATCACGTAAATAAACATACACAGTAATGCCAGTGCCGTTGCCCCCAAGGAGCTGATATAAATCTCATTACCTACTTGACTGCCAACCACGTCAATGTTCTTGATGGTGGCATTGTTGTTGGGTAAATCTAACGCAGTATCGAGCGAGTTTGATAACCCTTCGATTTGTTTTTGCGGTGGCAGGCGTACCAAAATTTCTTTGTTACTGCCCAAATATTGCACCACACTGTCATTGATTTTATGGCTTGATAAGGCTGACTGAACTTGGGCTTGTTGCACCGGTTGCTCATAAACAACCGTGGCTGACACACCGCCAGTAAAATCCAAGCCTAGATTTAAACCTTTGGTTAAAATAGCGACCAAACCCAGAATCGTTAAGATGGCGGATAATATGGCAAAAGGTTTAGATACCTTTAAAAAATCAATAATACGCCGACCGGCAAAGAATTTTTCACCGCCAAAATCCTCTGCCGAAAATTCAGCGCTGGTAGCGTTAGCCACCGCCAACCCAGCGGTTTGGGTTGCAGTGTCGGTAGGTTGAGCAGGCTGCTTGACTAAATTTTTATTCACCCCTTTACCATTACGGCGCGGCGTTTTGCGGTGCTGTTTATTTGATGCCATTTCATCACTACGACGTACGCCGAGCTCTGAGAGTTTTTGCTCGGGGTTGATGGGTTCTGAGCCGTCTAAACCGTCTAAACCGTCTAGATCCTCTAACTTGTCATCATTCATTATTTATTCGCTCCTTAACCAATACTTAGGCGTTTGACAGTTTTGCGGTAGCCATAAGCTAACTGTACCAGTGCACGCGTGACGGTCACTGAGGTGAAGATAGAGCTGGCAATACCAATGGCTAAGGTGACAGCAAAACCTTTAATCGGACCTGTACCAATCGCAAATAAAATAAATGCGACAATCAAGGTAGTTAGCTGCGCATCAAAAATACTGGTAAATGCGCGGTTAAAACCCGCCACAATCGCAGATTTAGGTCTGGCGCCGTTGGCAAGCTCTTCGCGGATGCGTTCAAATATCAGCACGTTGGCATCCACCGCCATCCCGATGGTTAACACGATACCTGCGATACCCGGCAATGTCAGGGCAGAACCAATCAATGACATGATGGCTAAAATCATCATTAAGTTAAAAATCAACGCGATATTGGCAATCAAACCAAATAAACGATAAAAGATAATCATAAATAAGAACACGAGTAAGTAGCCGACTTGGGTAGAGAACATACCTTTTTGGATGTTATCTTGCCCCAATGATGGACCAATAGTACGTTCTTCAACAAAATACATGGGCGCCGCTAGCGCACCTGCACGAAGTAACAAAGCCAGCTCTGAGGCTTCTGCATTACTATCTAAGCCCGTGATTTGGAAAGTTGAGCCAAAGACGCCTTGAATGGTCGCTTGATTGATAATATGGCTTTCTGCGTAAGGTGTTCTTACTTCTTTATTTTGACCCGTCACTGGGTCTGGCTGGAAGGTGACACGCTGCTTATTTTCAATAAACAGCACCGCCATTTGTTTGCCCACTGATTTTGCTGTGGTGTTTTGCATCAAACGACCACCCGCGTTATCCAGCGTGATATTCACTTGGGGGCGACCATTTTGATCCATCCCTGCTTGGGCGTCTTGTACATTTCGACCGGTGACCACAGCTTGACGTTCCAATAAGGTTTTTTGTGGGCTATCGACTTCACCAAATGAATAGGCTTCAGTGCCTGCAGGCAATACCCCAGATGGATTGGCTTGGAAAGTATTGTTTTGGTCAGACACCATACGAAATTCTAGATTGGCAGTACGACCAATGACCCGTTTGGCTTCTGCGGTATCTTGTACCCCGGGTAATTCCACCACAATACGGTTGGCACCTTGGGATTGCACCACGGCTTCAGCCACGCCTAGCTCATTAATACGGTTTCGTAAAGTCGTCAAGTTTTGGGTGACCGCATCTTGAGATATTTGTGAAATCGTCGACTGGGTCAAGGTCATGTTAATCGCTGGACCCCCCGCATTGATGAGCGGTTGTAATTCGTAATTTGTCCCAAAGCGACTACGTAACACATTAATGGCTTGATCACGCGCGGCATTATCGACAAAGTTTAAAGTCAGATTATTTTGCCCTGCTTGTAAATTGGTCACGGCAATTTTTTGGTTGCGTAGCTCTGTACGAATATCTCGAGTTAAGTTTTCCAAACGCTGAGAGACGGTTTTGCTCATATCGACTTCTAGTACAAACCGTACACCACCCCGCAAGTCCAAGCCTAATTTAATAGGCTTACCGCCAATATTACGTAGCCATGCTGGCGTGGTTTGTGCCAAGTTTAGTGCCACCACGTAATTGTCGCCAAGCTTTTCTTTTAGCACTTGTTGCGCTTTAAGCTGCGTTTCAGTCGACTCATCACCAATTTTTAACAAGGCTGATTTACCATCAAAACTGTTGTTTTTGGTTGGAATATTGGCGGCATTTAGGATGGTTTCCGCTTGTTTTAACACATCATTGGTCAATGTGGTACTAGCGGAAGCCCCCGTGATTTGAACGGCGGGCTTGTCTGGGTAAAGGTTTGGTAGGGCATACAGGGTGCTTAGTAGCAGCACAATGCCGATTAAAAAGTATTTCCAAGCAGGGTAGTGCATAATCTTGACTTCTTAAACTTGATTTTTTTAGGTAACTAGTTGTTCTACAAGGTCTATTAACCGCGATCAACAAGGCAGTACAATATTATAATAGCCAGTTGGCAACTTAACAGAATGCTAGGTCGCCAACCTGACAGGTGAGCTGCATCAGCAATTATTTAAGACTATCAATGGTGCCCACAGGCAATACCGAAATGATTGAGGCACGTTGCACCATCACCTCTTGGGTAGTGTTTAATGCCACAACCGCATATTCACCTTGAAGCTTTTTGATTTTCCCCATCAAGCCACCGGCAAATACCACTTCATTGCCTTCTTTAATGGCATCAATCATTTGACGATGCTCTTTGTTACGACGGCTTTGGGGTCGGATAATGATGAGGTAAAAAATAGCAAAAAAAGCCAATGGCAATAGCATTTGCATGATGGTGGAAGCACCCGTTCCAGTAGGCGCTGCCGCCGCACCTTCCGCATGGGCAGATTGGATAAATGCTAAAATAGCGGTAAGTAGCATAGTTGAAATACCTTTAAATTGAAATTTAGTCATAAAATGGTGATAAAAACAACCTGTAATGATAACCGATTTAGCCAAATTAATAAATGATTAACCCTTGTTTGCTGAAATAATTCACCGCCGTAAAAACGACGATTGATTCGGCAATCTAGCGATTTTGGATAATTTTGGATAATATGGTCACAGGATTTTATCAGTATTATTCACTATTTTATGCTTGATTATTAACAATCAAGTAACAATAAAGTTAATGGTTATGCTATGCTTAGTTGTAACAAATTATTTCTTTTAGGGTCAAACAATTGGGTGTTACCAATTGAAGGAAAATCTCATGACTATCACGTTAAATTTTCAACCGATTGATAAAATCCGAAAGCAAGTAAAGTCAAAATTATGGTTAGGGTTAGTCATGGCGACTTCGTTAACCGTCCCAACGCTGGCAAACGCTGAAATCACCCAGCGTGATATCGACAATTACGGTACTGCAATGGCGGCTGCAGCAAATGCTAAAAGTATTTCGCGCGTTGCAAGCCTAGTGGCAGATGATGCCTTGATATCCGTGTCGCGTAAAGGAAAAACCACCACTTTAAATAAAAGCAATTATCTAAACCTGCTGCAAAACAACTGGTCAAAAGCAACGCAATATGGCTATGATATCCAATTAAACAATGTGGTAATTAGCGGTAACCGTGCCAAAGCAGATGCGATAACAACAGAAGTCATCGTCGAAAATAACGTGACGACACGTTTAGTAACAACTTCACGTATTACCTTTGCTGAAAGCGGTAATTCGGTGTTATTGTCTAGGGCGATTAGCCAGCTTGTAATTGAAAAGCACTAAGTTAGTGGTATTAAAAGTGGTGTTAAACAGGGTGGTGCAAAAGTTTTGTGCCACTTTTTTTATGGATTCTAGTATAATTTCAGCCAATATTTAATTTCACTGGCTTGAAATCACAGCCGTTTTTTTATTTATAATGTCAAATTTTAGCTTATATTCTTTCATAGTGTTACGCTATGAGATGGGTATATGTCCTACATCTAAATTGCAAAAAAGAGCTAGGAATCATCATGTTGCTTTCGATAAGCCATTCATCAAAAAAAACTATCAAACCGTTAAGTTTAGCTATTTCCTCTATTATTTTGGCAGCCTGTAGCAGTGCGCCAACCACCAGCACCACCAGTCCAGCCGGTAAACCTATGATTGGATCATCCAGTCACAGCAAAAGCACGGTGCGTAGCGCGCAAGAAAATGCGGCGCTACTGGATATGGATAGTTTGGATGAACTGGAAGGCCTGCTTGAAGCCACCGACATGAGCATGGTAGAGAATAACGCTTTGTTGGTTCAGCGCTATGGTAATTTGTGGGATAGACTGCGCGTCAATTTTCGTATGAACTCGAATGTGTACGATCCGCGTATTGAAGCGCAAAAAAGTTGGTTTATTAGCCGCCAAGACTATCTAAACCGATTAACAGCGCGTGCTAGCCGCTATTTATACTACACAGTGCGCGAAGCTGAACGTCGCAATATCCCAACAGAACTGGCATTATTGCCTGTGATTGAAAGCTCTTATGACCCCAATGCCAATAGTAACGCGTCTGCTGCAGGGTTATGGCAGTTTATTCCAAGTACAGGCCGTATTTATGGGTTGAATCAAACCAGCACCTTTGATGGTCGACGCGATGTGATTGAGTCAACCCGTGCCGCTTATGACTTTTTGACGGCTTTGTATAACCAGTTTGGGAGTTGGGAGTTGGCATTGGCATCCTACAATGCCGGTCCAGGCCGTGTCCAATCCGCGATTAATTATAATGCAGCACGTGGTCTACCAACGGATTATTGGTCGCTTAAGTTACCTACTGAAACGATGAACTATGTCCCTCGGTTTTTGGCTGTGGCGCAAATCGTCAAAAATCCGAGCACCTACAATGTGTATTTACCCGCAATTGCGAACCGTCAGCATTTTAGAAGTGTCCCTGCCAATGTTGGCGTGAGCTTGCACGAAATTAGCAGCCTGACAGGCGTAAGCTACGATGAACTGCGCGCCCTAAATCCTGCGTTGATTGCAGGTACGGTAGATATGTCGGGCCCAAGCCGTATTTTGATTCCCAATGATCTCAATGAGTCAGTTGACCGTAAAATCACCCAATTACGCGGTAATGGTTATATGAGTCAACAAGGTTATTTGGCAAACAATAGCTATGTCACGCCTAAAACTGTTACACCGACTTATAACACACCGACCACAAATTTTGGCAATCAAACCCGAAATACAACCACAAGTCAGGGTGATTCACTGAGTGCTGCCAAACAAGCCTATAGTAAAAAAGAAACAGTTAACTTGCCATCCTCTAGCAGCGATTTGGCGGCGATGGCAACTAGTATGGTTAAAAACCAAACCACGACTTATATCGCCCCCATTCCTAGTACACCAAGCATCCAAAGCCGCAATACAGTAATCAAAGAACCACCGATTACCGCCACTGAGCAAAAAATAGTGACCGCTGAAATGCAATCTACCAATACATTACCAACCACTTCAGCCGTTGTTACTGCCAACAACACCGTGGTGCAAGAGCCGCCTTTATCCAATCAAGAGCGTAACTTGATTGCTAAAGAAATTGAAAAAACCGCACCACAAGTAGAGCAAGCGATTAACCCTACCGATGGTAATATCAAGCTCAATGCTATTCAGACTCAGCAATCTGTGCTAGAAGCCAAAGGCGAAACCAAAAAACTCAGTTACGAAGAACCGCCAGTGGTGTTGCCAAAAGAGGTCAAAATTACCCAAGCGTCGAGCTTAAATGGCAAAGCCCCAAACACGGCGCAAGCGACCACGAGCAAATCCAATACCACCAGTGAAAGCAAAGCTGTCACAGTTAGCAAGCAAGCTGCCAAAAAACGTCCAAGTGGCACACGCAGCACCTATCAAGTCAAAGCTGGCGACACCTTGGCAAATATCGCCAGTCGCATGGGTGTAAATTGGCGAGATATCGCTGAATGGAACCAAATTGACCCAAATGCTGCCTTGCTAGCAGGTTCAACACTTTACTTATACAACGCCAAGCCTATCGAACCCAAAGTAGCAGAATCGCCAAAACGTAAAGCCAATAGCTATATCGTGCAAGCGGGGGATACCTTGACAGGCATCGCCGACAAGTTTGATCTAAATGTCAGTGAGTTAGCAAAATTCAATAATTTACCAGTCACTTATCAAGTGCGTACCAACCAAAACTTGTGGTTAATTCCAGACAAAATGCCAGAGCCGCCAGTGGCACAGCCCGCAGCGCAAAAGCCTGCCCCTGCTAGAGCTGAAGTGCAACCGGTATCAAGTCGTTATACGGTTCAGACGGGTGATACCTTATCGGGTATCGCTGATCGACTGTCCGTATCGCCCAAAGACATTGCCGATGTCAACGGTTTTAACACCAATTATCGTGTGCAAAAAGGACAAGTCATCATCGTGCCTGTCACAGTTGAAAAGGTCAAATATGCGCTAGCTGGCAAATCGATTAACTACACGGTACGTCCAGGTGATAGCTTAGGTAGCGTCGCCAATAACTTTGATTTAACGGTAGCAGACTTGGCCAAAGCCAATTATCTAAAACCGACGGCAAATTTAATTCAGGGGCAAAAACTGGTTATTCCTCAAGCAGGATTGGGTACGGTGGCTAGCGTGACAGCGACCCGCGAACCGATGAGCAAGCAGGACTCTGCAAAACCAGAGAGCAAAAAAGAAACAAAAAAAGAGACCAAAACAGCCAAAGATACCCAATCAGAGGATGATAACAAGCCAGCGTCAAAACCAGTAAGCAAATATAGCCGTGGTGATACGCAAAGCTACCAAGTAAAATCTGGTGATAGCCTGACAAACTTGAGTGCAAAATATGGCGTTTCCAAAAGCGAACTTGCCGCTTTAAATAACTTAAAAGGTAATGAGTCGTTATTGATTGGTCAAAACATCAAAATCCCGAAAACCACAACAACCTATAAAGTCAAAGCAGGCGAAGGCTTAATTTCTTTGGCAGGACGCTTTGGCATCAGCCCTAAAGAACTGGCTAGCTTAAATAACTTGTCACCAACGGCCTCGCTAAAAGTGGGTCAAATCATTACGGTGCCAAAATAGGTTAACTATAGTTTATAAAATAAGAAAACCACTATGTAAAAATAGTGGTTTTTTACTTAAGTTTTTACTCATTTTTTATACTTAGTAAGGAAATTATAAGGCAATAAAAAAGCGTATTTAATTAAAAATACGCTTTTTTAGCTTATAAAGAGATAAGGGTTAATTAGTTAACCATATCTTTTAAACTTTTACCTGCTTTAAAGCTTGGGACTTTGCTTGCTGGGATTTGGATTTCTTCTTTAGTTTGTGGGTTACGGCCAGTACGTGCTTGGCGTTCTTTGACACTAAACGTACCAAAGCCAACGAGCGATACAGTATCATTAGCTTTCATCGCTTCGCCAATCGTTGCGATAAAGGCATTTAATGCTTCAGTTGATTGGGCTTTAGAAAGGCCACTTTTTTTAGCAATGCTATCAACTAATTCTGACTTATTCATAAGAATATCCTTCAAATTTTTAGGGATGAAAATAAACGTTATATATACAAAGCACACGCTTGGCAATTAATTAGGCTCAAAGCCTTAAGTATCAAGTGCTGCATAAGTAATTATGATTCGATTATAAGTAAACTCCAACGGCTTCACAAGCAGTTTAAGCATAATTTCTGTGGAATTAAGCATTGATTAACGTGTTTTTGCAAAATATAGTGGTTAGCACACCAAACGATAACATTTTTTTTCAACAAAAATCGCTAAAACTTGTTATATAAAACCATATGGCTAAAATCAATCTAGCCATTATGCTTTTATTAGCAGCCAATATGAATATTGAACGACTAGCATTGTTTTATACCAGACTTACAATAATTAATGTTATTAACAACCTTTTGAAGTTACACTATCGACAAATTACAAAACCCATATTTGATTAATTTTGTGGAAATTTAATGAACGATAATTTTCAAACTTCGACCAATGCCCCAAGCAATATAGCCACGACAGCGCTCAATGTGGTATTAGTGATTATTGAAACCTTGCTGACCCTGTTGCTACGTTTTGACGCAGATCTTCGTAAGGTTGTCTATCCTTTAGCCACTACCAATACCGTCGTCCGTATTCATGCTTATGTCCCAAGCGTCACTTTTTATATGACCTTTACGGTTAATGGTATTTTGCTAGACAGCCAATTACAGCCTTCTCAGCAGGTCGATGTGACCATCAATGGCTTTACTTGGCAAATTGCACAGAATTTATTTACCAACCAGCCTAAAGCCATCGAGCAGCTACAAATTCGCGGCGAAGCACAAAAGATGGCAGAGGTGAAGGCTTTTTTACATCAAATTGGTATCAATCAGCTATTACAAGTCATCACAAAGGCAGTCAAAGGCGATAAAGACAAGCAAAAAACCAAAAAGCCTATCAAAACCGATGCTGACTACAAACAACAAGTTGAGACACTCAATAGCCAAGTCAACGCCGCAAATCTACAAATAACAGCGCTTGAAGCACAAATTGTAGAATTAAAAAGTAAAAATCAATGGATGAAACGCGCGGCAATCGCATTTTTTGTATTATTCGTTATTTGCGCGATTGGCTGGGCGGTAAAATAACAACTATTGCCTGCATTGCTTTGATTAAAGTCGCTTATCATTAAACAAATAAATCTGAGAAATAAATAAATCCGAGCGTTTTAGTAAGAATTAATCTTGACTAAAAGACTCGGATTTTCATATAATAGTCCTACCAACCATAAAACGCGTTTTCACAATTTACGATGCTTGAACAGATTTAAATTTTTAACTTAAGTGGGGCTATTATGCGATTGACAACCCGAGGACGCTATGCAGTGACAGCGCTGCTAGATTTGGCATTGCAAGAGCAAAAACATGAATTGGCTGTGTCATTGTCTGATATCGCAAAACGTCAAGAGATTTCTATTTCTTATCTTGAGCAGTTGTTTTCTAAGCTGCGTAAAAAAGGTTTGGTGGTAAGCACTCGTGGGGCATCAGGTGGTTACCATATTGCCAAACCCATCAATGAAATCTCAATTATGAGTATTATTTCAGCAGTTGATGAGTCGGTTGATGCCAGAGCTTGCGAAGGTAAAGGTAACTGCCAAGATGGCGCTATGTGTTTAACCCATGATTTATGGAATGGCTTGTCAGAGCAAATTGAAAATTATCTGTCCACCGTGACATTAGATACGCTTATTAATCGTCAAATTATCCGTGAGATTTCTGAGCGTCAAATTTTGATGGTTGAAGACATGCAGGATAAAAATCAGTCTGCGGTAAAGCCGATGACAGAGGCACCCGTATCGCAACGATCAAAGAAAATCAGCAATAAAGTTAGTAACAACAGCAAAACCTTACAACAAAATTCTGGGGAGAATTTGTTAGCATGAATAAATTAGTCTATTTAGATTATGCCGCGACCACACCAATTGATGAGCAAGTCGCCCAAAAGATGATGAAATACATGACCTTTGATGGCGTGTTTGGTAATCCTGCCTCGCGTTCGCACGGGTTTGGTTGGCAAGCTGAGGAAGCGGTTGAAACTGCCCGTGAGCAAATCGCAGAATTAATCAACGCCGATCCACGTGAAATTGTATTTACTTCAGGGGCTACTGAGTCAGACAATTTGGCGATTAAAGGGGCGGCGCAATTTTATAGTGGTAAAGGTAAACATATCATTACCAGTAAAATTGAACATAAAGCTGTGCTAGACGTCTGCCGTGAATTAGAAACAGAAGGTTTTGAAATTACTTATTTAGACCCACAGCCAAAGACAGGTCTGATCACGGTTGACCAAGTGAAAGAGGCTATTCGTGAAGATACTATTTTAGTGACCCTAATGATGGTTAACAACGAACTTGGCACCCTAACAGATGTTGCGGCGATTGGTGAAATCACACGTGAAAAAGGTATTATTTTTCATGTCGATGCGGCGCAGGCAGCTGGTAAAACTCCGATTGATTTAGAGGAATTAAAAGTTGATTTGATGAGTTTTTCTGCCCATAAAATTTATGGCCCTAAAGGTATTGGTGCTTTATATGTTCGCCGCAAACCACGTGTGCGTCTAAAATCTCAAATGCAAGGTGGTGGTCATGAGCGTGGTATGCGTTCAGGTACTTTGGCAACGCATCAGATTGTGGGGATGGGTGAGGCCTTTGCCATTGCGGGCAAACGTATGGCAGAAGATGAAGCCAGATTGACAAAACTGCGTCAACGTCTGTGGGACGGGTTAAAAGAGCTTGATGAGGTTTATCTTAATGGTGACATCAATCACAGCATTCCAAACATCGTCAACATCAGCTTTAACTTTGTAGAAGGCGAATCGTTGATGATGTCATTGAAAGATTTTGCCGTGTCATCGGGTTCTGCTTGTACGTCAGCGACGCTTGAGCCTTCGTACGTATTACGCGCGCTTGGATTGTCAGATGAGCTTGCTCACAGTTCAATTCGTTTTAGTTTGGGTCGCTATACCACCGAAGAAGATGTTGACCATGCGATTGCTGAGATGCGAACTGCGGTTGAAAAATTACGTGCTTTATCACCGCTTTGGGACATGTATAAAGAAGGCGTTGATTTAAATAGTGTGGAATGGAACGAACATTAATTTGTATTAAAAATTCATTCAATTTAATTAATAATTAAAGATTAGTCAGTTACGTTTGACGTAACCAGCCAAAAGGAAAATGAAATGGCCTACAGTGATAAAGTGCTTGACCATTATGAAAATCCACGCAATGTGGGAAACTTAGATAAAGATGCCAAAAATGTCGGTACCGGTATGGTAGGCGCGCCAGCGTGTGGTGATGTGATGCGCCTGCAAATACAAGTGGGTGATAACGGTATCATTGAAGATGCGCGCTTTAAAACCTATGGCTGTGGTTCAGCTATTGCCTCAAGCTCATTGGTCACAGAATGGCTTAAAGGCAAAACCCTGGATGAAGCTAGCGCAATTAAAAACAAAGATATCGCAGAGGAGCTAGCCTTGCCACCGGTTAAAGTGCACTGCTCAGTGCTGGCAGAAGACGCCATTAAAGCAGCGATTGAAGATTATAAATCTAAAGCCAATGCTTGATTGATTGTGCGATTCTAAAAGTCTTATTGACTCATCCTCAATAAGACTTTGGCTCAGTTACTTAAAGTGAGTCGCTTAAAGATTGAAATTAGTAGATGGGGTAGTAAAGTGATTGAATTATCAAACGATGCAGCTCAACATGTACGCGATTTTTTACAAAACCGTGGTCATGGCGAAGGTATCCGTGTGGGTATCCGTACCGCAGGTTGTTCCGGCTTAGCGTATGTACTGGAATTTGTTGATGAGCCAGACCCTAACGATCAACGTTTTGAAAGTAATGGGGTTAGTGTATTTGTCGATCCAAAAAGCTTAGTTTATCTTAATGGTTTGAAAATGGATTTTGTCAAAGAAGGTCTCAATGAAGGCTTTAAATTTAGTAATCCAAACCAAAAAGGTGAGTGTGGCTGTGGTGAATCTTTCACCGTTTAGTTTTTAATATTTTTTGTCAGTATAGTGATGGCTCGGTAGGGGAAGTTGAAAATGGTTAATTATTTTGAGTTGATGAATGTACCCCAACAATATCAAATTGATATAGCCAAACTTCAGCAGACCCTTCGCCAACTTCAATCTAAGTTCCATCCCGATAACAATCTTGATGCGTCTGTATCTGAGCAAAACCTTTCGCTATCTGCTAATACGGATGGTTTTTTGCGTGAATCAATCGCCAAATTATCCGCACTAAAGCCTGAGCAAGCGTCTGCTATTATTAATGAAGCCTACAATACGCTTAAAAACCCCGATTCTCGCGCGTCACATTTATTGGCACTCAAAGGCATTTCACAATCTATTAATCAGCCGATTCGTGATTTGGACTTTCTAGACGATGCCATGTCATTTCGCATCGATTTAGACGATGCTGATGGCCAAAGTATTACCTTGCTTAGCAAAAAACTTACCGAATGGCTAAATAATTATCAACTTGCTTTTGACGAAGTTTATCAAAAAATTGATAACTCAGATGCAGCTGAGGCCAATGATGATGCCTTAACCAAGCAAGCGATAGATATCATTCAAAAACTGCAGTTTTTGGTTAAACTGCAAGCAGATGTGGCAAAAACCACCGATGAATTAGCCAAGCAAAATTTTGATAATGATGACGATTTGTATGTGTAATTCATGATTAAAGGGTAAGCCGTCCTAGCATTGGTTAATTTATTTGGTTTATCATATTTTTAATTTATAATACCATCCGTTTTGACTTTCAATAAAGATACAACCTAAGCTAAAGATATAACCTAGGCTGGTTTTATTTTCAAATTATTTTTTCTATTTTTAATTGGTCCAATTTATGTCGTTATTACAAATCGCTGAACCCAATCAAAGTGCCAAGCCCCATGCGCATCGTTTTGCTTTAGGAATTGATTTAGGAACCACGCGCTCACTGGTAGCGGTAGTCCGTTCAGGCGAGCCACAAGTGATTGGCGATAAAGTTAGTGAGTGTCAATCTAGTGACAATAACGCCAATGACGACAGTCAAATTGCTAATCAGGTAAAAGGTATCGATTGCCAAAAGCTTTTACCCTCGGTGGTGTATTTTGGCTTAGATGACAATGGTAATCCAGAAACTTTGGTAGGTAGTCATGCTGAAGCAATGGCAGAACAAGCACCAAATCATACTGTACGCTCGGTCAAACGGTTTATGGGTCGAAGCATCAAGGATATTAAGTTCAATCATCCCTATGAATTAGTCGGTGATGTGGATGTCATGCCAAGTATCCAAACCCCACAAGGTGCCAAAAATCCTGTTGAAGTATCAAGTATCCTGTTAAAACATCTGTATGATCGGGCAAAATTGGCGTTACCTGACAATAGTATTGTGGGTGCGGTGATTACGGTGCCGGCTTATTTTGATGAAGCACAGCGCCAAGCCACCAAAGATGCGGCTAAATTGGCAGGCATTCATGTGATTCGATTATTAAACGAGCCGACGGCTGCCGCGATGGCGTATGGGCTGAACCAAGCACAAGACGAAGCGTATCATCTCATTTATGATTTGGGCGGCGGCACGTTTGATGTATCGGTGTTAAAGCTCAATCATGGTGTATATGAAGTGCTGGCAACGGGCGGTAATAGCGCACTGGGTGGCGATGATATTGACCGCTTGATCGCTAATTGGCTCATTCAACAAACAGGCCTGTATCCTTCAAGCATTGATAACCATCAAAAACAACTGCTAAACGTACAGGCTCGCACGCTTAAAGAGCAGTTGTCAAAAGCAGACCAAGTGACTGCCGAAGTTTCACTGAACGGTCAAACTTTTGACATTGTGTTAAACCAAAGCAATCTTCGTCAAATCATCCAGCCAGTGACTGACCGTACATTAGCGGTGTGTGCGCGAGTGTTACGTGATGCTGGACTTGAGACGTCTCAGCTTGATGAAGTGGTATTGGTAGGTGGTTCCACACGAATGCCATTGATTCAGCAAATCGTGGCAGAAACGTTTAACCAATCGCCACTGTCACGCATCAATCCCGATGAAGTCGTCGCGTTAGGCGCAGCCAAATATGCCGACCAATTAATCGGACAACAGCAAAATACGGTATTGCTGCTTGATGTCACGCCTTTATCTTTAGGGCTTGAGACCATGGGCGGTCTCACTGAAGTGATTATTCCGCGTAACACGCCCATTCCTGTGACGCGTAAACAGGTATTTACAACCTATCAAGATAACCAAAATGGTATGATTATCCATGTGGTACAAGGTGAACGCGATACGGTGGCTGACAATCGCTCGTTAGGGCAGTTTAAACTGACTGACATTCCAGCGATGAAAGCAGGGTTGGCGCGTATCGAAGTCACTTTTCAAATTGATGCTAATGGTCAGTTAACCGTCTGGGCTAAAGAGTTGACAACGGGAAAAGCAAGCCAAATTCAAGTCAAGCCGTCTTATGGGTTGTCAGAAGATGAGCAGGAAAAAATGCTCAAAGCAGGCTTTGATTTTGCCATGCAAGATCGACTGCAACGTAGCTTGATTGAAAGTCAAGTAGAAGCAAAACGAGAATTGTTGGCGCTAGCATCTGCGCTTGCAGAATTTGGCTTTTTGTTAAGCGATGAGCAGAAAAATACGCTGCAAACCTCGATGGCTGATGTTCAACAGGCGATTGATGGTGCTGAACAAGCCCAGTTAGAAACAGCGAGCGCGCAGCTAAAAGTTCATAGTGATGATTTTGCTGCACTTATCATGAACCAAGCGGTCAATGAAACCATGAAAGGCACTTCAACCGCGGATTGGTCAAATTAATTTTGAATACATAAGACTATTAATCGTTAAGAGATTGCTATGCCAAAAATTACTGTATTACCGCATCACCAAATTTGCCCTACTGGCGCAGAGATTGAACTCAATGAAGGCGATAATCTATGCCGTGGTTTGCTAGAAAAAGGCGTGAAAATTGAGCATGCTTGTGATATGTCAAAAGCTTGTACTACTTGCCATGTTATCGTGCGAAAAGGGTTTAATAGCTTGGAGGAAATGGACGATATCGAAGCTGATTTGCTAGATCGTGCTTGGGGGCTAGAGCCAGATTCAAGACTGTCTTGCCAAGTCATCATTGAAGATCAAGATTTGACGATTGAAATTCCAAAATATACCATCAATCACGCCTCTGAAAATCATTAATACCAACCGATAAAAAAAGGCTTACTAATCATGGTTAGTAAGCCTTTTTTGATGGCGCTACGTATCGCTAAACACTCTTTATTGCTAGAACAAGGCGCTGACTCATTCAGCGCATATTTATTCATAGCATATTATGGCGCAGCAGTCTGCGGTTTAACCGTGACTTTAGTGATGGATTTTAAGTATGCTAAATAATCCTCAAACTGAGACTGACCGATATTTTCGCGCACGATTTGGGCAGTTTGTTGTTTGACTTCGGGTGTGATTTGCGCGTTGTCATTGCTAATAACCCCACCAACAATCACGCTCGCACCCGATACAGTAGGCCGCGTCATGACCGCTAGTTGATTGTTCACAGCAGGTTGACTAAATGCCACACCACGCTCGTCATCGCTGAGTTTGCTGTCTTGTCGAGTCACAATCCCCAAATCTTGGAATGGGGTACCCGCCGCCGCAATTGAATTGGCTTGTTTGACTTTGGCAGCGATGGCATTGGCCTCTGCCACGGCTAAACTTTTTGCTTTCTCTTCAATAAGTTTGGCTTTAATAACCGGCTCGGCTTCTGCTTGTGTCATGAGTTTGCTAGTGCGGTGATTGGTTGATTGCAGCCATACCACTTTATCAGAGACATCAATACCGACTGATACACTGCCTTCTTGCAGCGCGAGTGGCTCAAATGCCGCCGCTACAATGGCAGGTTGATTGAGAGCAGACGAGTTATTGGTTTTAGGGTAGTTTTTAATCGATTTGGCGGTTAATTTATAGCGATTGGCAAGCTCAGTGATAGTAGCGCCAGCAACTGCGTCATTATTGATTTTACCAATCAAATCTTGATAGGCGGCTTCACGCTTTTGCGCCATAATTTGTTCGGTTAACACAGGTGCCAAGCTTTCAATGGTTGGTGGGGTTTGACCATTGATTTTTACCAATTTGAATAAATGATAGCCATAGTTGGTTTTGATGGGGCTCGTGACTTGACCGACTTTTAGGGTCTTGATTTGGGTCATGATGGTGTCATAATCATTGGGGAACATCGACTGGGTAATCGGACCGATATTGCCGCCATCGTTTTTACTGCCTTCATCTTGCGAGTACTGTTTGGCAAGCGCTGCAAAATCCGCTTGATTGGCATCAAGTTTACTTTTTAATGAGGTTAAGGTGGCTTGTGCTTGAGCGCCATTCATCAAAATCATTGCCAATTCGTATTCGGTCTGGTTGTTGCTATTTTTCAAATAGCTTTGATACTGTTGCTGCAATTCCTGAGCCGTTGGGGCAGCAACAGGCAGGGTATTTTTATTGAGTTCTAAATAAGTTAAATCCACCATATCACTAGATTTAAGTGTCGCTTGGTTTTTTTGATAATAACTTGCAATCTCTTGCGGCGTTACTTGTACCTGCGGCGCAAAGCTGTGCCAGTCCAAACGCAGCACTTGCACAGGGCGAGACTCAGACTGCATTGACATAAGTTTATCAATACTCCCTTGCGCAAAAATCCCTGTATTAATAATACCGCGGCTAAAGGCAGTCACTAACAAGTCTTGACGAACCGAATCAAATAATTGTTCTTTGGTCATGCCGCGACTGGTTAAATAGCTAGCAAACAATTCATTAGAAAATTTTCCGCTAGCGTCTTGAAAGGTTTTTTCAGCCATCAACATTTGGGTGATGGTGGCATCTGACACAGTAAAACCAAGCTGGTTGGCTTGGTTGATAATCAAATAACGGTCAATCAAATTGTGCAGCATTTGCTCACGTAATTTATCGCTATTAAGTAGGCTTGCATCGCCATTCACTTGCTCAAGCAACGTTTCGCGGCGATTGTTAATCATGGTTTGCAAGGTAGCATTATCGACATTTAACTCTGCAACTTTGGCGACAGCATTGGGGTCATCTCCGCTACGGACAATTGACTCAAACCCCGTGATGGCTAAAGGAAGTAAAAAAAGAACGAGCAAGGCTTTGCCCATCCAACCTTTTAAAAAATTGCGTAAAGATTCCATATTGCTCACTTGCAGTTTAGATGGATTTATTAAGGATAACTAATCAGGCTAAATAATCAAATCAAACACGATATTATAGGGGAACTGTCCACCAAAATCATTATCTTTCATCAAGTTGGGTAGACAGTTTTAAGATATAGCAAAATAGTAAAAAGGCAGACTGTGAACAGTTTATAAATTTTTAGATAACGCTTTATAAATTCTTAGATAGTTCCGAAATAATAGCGTCAAGGATTTTGAGTCTTGCGGTATATTTATCATCGGTGGCAATCACATACCACGGGCGCTTTTTATGGTGGGTTAAATGAATCATGTCGGAAGCGGCTTGCACGTACTCATGCCATTTGGCGCGGTTACGCCAATCGTCATCGGTAATTTTAAACTGCTTATTTGGTGTCTCTTCACGCGCTTTAAAGCGTTTAAGTTCTTCTTCCTCACTGATAGCGAGCCAAAATTTGACCACAATGGCATTGCTCTGTACCAAGTCGTTTTCAAAGCGATTGATTTCGCCATAAGCACGTTGCCAGTCTGCCTCTTTTGCAAAGCCTTCAATACGCTCAACGAGTACCCGACCATACCAACTACGGTCAAAAATGGTCACTCGGCTATTATGCAGGCGTTGTTTGAGTAAGGCGACGCATTTATTGCGTTTAAATTTTTGCGATAAATACGCTATATCCACATCTGCCATTTCATCATGGGGCAGGCGCGTCCAAAAACGCCACAGATAGGCGTGTTTTAATTCGTCTTCGGTTGGTGCAGAGATAGCGTGGATGGTAAATTCACGCGGGTCGAGTGGTGCAATGATGCGGCGTATCGCGCCGCCTTTGCCTGCCGCATCCATGCCTTCGAAGACAAAGAGGATATGGCGCTGACCTCGCTCACGAATCAGTTCAGCGAGTATATGTTGTTTGCTATGCAGTTGTTTTTTATAATCTGCTTTTTCTAATGCTTGGTTATCGACGTTAACCAACTCATCAATCAGATGGGTTGGTTTAAAAGGCAGTGAGGTGGGTTTAACAGGATTTTCATCCTTTTTAGGGTTAGCTGATTTGTCGGCTTTTTGGTGGTTGTCTTGGGCATCATCGGCTGCAGATAGTTGGTTCATGGCTTGCAGCGCTGCTAATACAACATTCGCAAATTGGATGTTTGAGGCATCGATATCTTGTCCATCTATGTGGTGCCAGCTTGATTGTAACCCCATAAGCTTGCTGCTAAAGCGTTTAAAACGTTTCACGTCTTTTTTTCGAAACCAATCTAAATGGTACAACTGCTCAGGGTCAGGCTCTTCATCGCTCAAGCGTTTTTTTAGGGTTTTGTTATCGACCCAAAACCAGCATTTGACGATATCGGTGTTGTTATTGACCAAATCTTGTTCAAACGCTTCAATGTCTTCAATCATTTGCTGTAAGCGCTGTTCATCTATATCATCACCACAGTCAAACACATAACGAATCAAGTCAGCGTACCAGTTGCCAAAATACACGGCAATTTCACCCTTTCTAGGCAGTTGCCATGTGTGACGCTGCCAAATCGGTTGGTAGCGGCTGGGATGCTGTCCCATAGTGGCGTGAACCTTGATATAGCGTGCGTCCATCCATTCGGTTAGCGCTTTGACCGCTTCGCCTTTGCCCGAATTTTCCATACCATTCACCAAGATTAGTAACCCGCGCGAGTTTTTGCCAGCGCGTTGCTCGCGTAGGGTGGTTTGCTCGGTAATTAAGTCAAAACTTAATTGTGCCTCAAGCGTCGCAGGTGGCGTTTTGTGAGCGTTATCGGTTTTGGCAGATTTGGCAGTGTTATTAGTGGGTGCAGACGCGGCTGTATTATTATTCAAGTTGTTATCTAAGCTATTATCTAAACTGTTGCTATTTTGCGTTGGCATACGACCTTCTTAGGGAAATACCCGAAATTTTGCTAATGACCGCTTCATTTTTTTAAAAGATAGCAGTTATCCTACCGGTGAACAATTTACGATTTGTATTTTTGCTGGATTTACATTAAGGTAATGCGTCACAAAACTTCATTTTACTGTGGGTTTATACAATGGATAAACTGCAGTTTCTCTGTTTTGAATTTAAAAATTTTGCAAAAAAATCGAGGCCCTATGAGCAGCTTAAGCCAATTAGAACAAGATTTAAAACAATTTCGCGCCCTTCCATACCACAGCGATACCCAGTTAGCGCAAAAACTCAGTGAAGTACAAGCCTGGCAACGCGGTCGTATTCATAAAACCCACCAAGCGTTATTTGCCAGCGCCAACAACCAAGCCATGGGGGAATTTTTAATTGACCAACTATATGGGGGCGAAAAATTCAATGTGCTCGCTGAACAGCTAGAGCGCATGGTGCAAAAGGCTGAAAAATTAGAAAAATTTATCCCTGCCAATGCCGTGAGCACAGGGGCAGCCGGTATCATCGAAGCGATTAACGCCATTAAGCTTGATTTACAGCTTGCTCAGTATTTACAAGAAAATCATTTATCCGTGGATGAGCCATCCATGATTAAAGCCTATCAGTCCGTGAATGCAGAGTCGGCAAGACGCCAGCAGATTGCTGACCTCAAACAAATGTGCTATCGCACCGATAAATATCTTAAATCATTTATCTTACAAAAAGCATTTTCACTTGCCAAAGGCACAGCGTACAAAAAAGGCTTTCAGCCATTATATGACTTTATCGCCGAAGGTTTTGCTGCCATTAAACCAATTAAAAGTATTGGTGCATTTATTGAGCCATTTTGTGAAAAAGAGTTGCAAATCATTACCAATGTGCATGCTGGCAAAGAACATCCTTTTGATGTTTAGTGATAAAATAGAAAAAAATTTTGCAGTACCTTTGCGCTTTTAACTTTGCCAATTTTTGATTGGCGATGACCTCACTAGGAAACCACATGAACGACAATAACCATAATTCAATCCAAGACAGCTTGGTAAAAGACAGCCTCCAAGCCAATGACAAGCTCAATAGCCAAGTACAACAGTCACTGACAGCTGACACCACCATCAACCGTCAATTTACTGGCACAGCTGATTTGCCAGAATCTGTGCCGCAAGGTCAGCAGCTCACTCGCCCTGCAACCGCTACCCCAAATGATGCTATCCCCAATGAGTCGTCAGCGCAATCAACTAGCGGTTTTGATAAATCAGCTATCGACAATCCGCATACCGAAGCCACTGATGGTAATGAAGAAACCCATTTTGGCTACAAAACCGTCAAAAAAGCTGAAAAACAACAAAAAGTAGCAGAAGTGTTTACCTCTGTTGCCAAAAAATACGACATCATGAATGATTTAATGTCACTGGGTATTCATCGTCTGTGGAAGCGCTATGCCATCAGCCTAACGGGTGTGCGTGCAGGTCAACGGGTGCTAGATATCGCAGGCGGTACAGGTGACTTGGCGAAAGCCTTTAGTAAAGAGGTCGGTCGCACAGGTCATGTGGTATTGGCCGATATCAATGAAGCGATGCTAGAGGTCGGTCGTGAGCGTCTGCTCAATGCAGGCTGTAGTAACGTCGACTTTGTACTTGCCAACGCTGAGACGCTGGCACCATTTGATGATGAAAGTTTTGATTTGGTGACAATTAGCTTTGGGCTACGCAACGTCACTGACAAAGACGCGGCACTGCGCTCAATGTATCGGGTGCTCAAAAAAGGCGGACGTCTGCTGATTTTAGAATTTTCAAAACCTGTGTTTGAGCCATTTGGTAAAGTGTATGATTTGTATTCATTTACCGCATTGCCACTCATGGGTAAATTGGTGGCGAATGACAGCGAAAGCTATCAGTATTTGGCAGAGTCTATCCGTATGCACCCAGACCAACGCACTTTAAAAGGCATGATGGAAGACGCAGGGTTTGTCAATTGTGACTATAACAACCTAACAGGCGGTATCGTGGCGGTACATCGTGGGTTTAAAAAGTAACTGATGACGAAGAATATAATAGCTCACTGAAATTTATATACTAAAAGAGAATCAGATGTTTATTGTATTACTACTCGCAGGCATTGAAAAAGTGGTTAATCTAGCGATTGCCACTGACCCCATCACCCAAACAGGGTTACAACCGTTATCGGGTAAAGTTTTGCGCCTAGTGATGGCAGAGCCAGCCATTGAATTTGATACGATTTTTAATGATGACCACATTCGCTTTGAACCTGTGACGGTTGATGTTTTTGAACCTAAAGGTAGCGCTGTGGTAAGCAAACCTGATTGTGTTGTCAAAGTAGACAACCCTGTGCATTTGCTCAGTTTGATGGGTGACCCACAAGGCAATCTGCCGATTGAGGGCGATTATAAAGTGCTGATGCAAGTCAAACAGTTAGTCGCCGGGTTTGACCCTGATATCATTGGTAAACTGCAACCGCTGATTGGTCTGCCGATGGCAAGTCAACTGTCTAATCTGTTAGCCAATCTAAAAGGCACAATCGCTACACCTGCCAAAGAGATGTTTGCCGATATTGCCAATATCAGAGACTGGAAAATCAACGATGCAAGTATTGATGCCAATGTAATCCATGAGTTAAAACAACAGCTACTAAAACTGCGGGCGGATATTGAACGTGAACAAGCCAGACTCGATGCCATCAAGCAACAGCAAGCGGCTTTATTGGAAAAGTAGATTGCAAAAGTAAATTTATTGCAAAATTCGCTTTTGCACAATCAAAATGACGGGTTAAATCCCCGTCTTTTTTTTAACCATTAAAAAATTGCTTATATCATGCTAGAATTCCCACCATTGATAAGCTTTCTAACGAGTTGCCAACGTGTTACTAAATCATCGCAAACGTCTTTTACAACTGTGGCGCATTGCCGCTCATTATCGTGTTGATACCCATCTACCTATTGAAGAGACGCCGCAGCTTGAGCCCATTGCCAAACTTATCCGTATGCACCCTGCCAGCTATTTTCAAAAACCTCATCCAGACGGGGTAAGGCTGGCGCTTGAAGAGATGGGCACGCTGTTTTTAAAATTAGGGCAGCTGCTTTCCACGCGTCGTGATTTGGTCACCCCTGAAATTATTGAGCAGTTGGTGCATTTGCAAGACAGGGTGAAACCCTTTAGTGTCGATACGGTTATCGAGCAAATTGAACAATCGACAAAAAAAGGCGGTTTGGGGCAACCTATCAATCAGCTATTTGCTAGATTTGATGGCACACCGTTAGCGGCGGCATCTATCGCCCAAGTACACACCGCACGCCTGCATGATGGGCGTGAAGTGGTGGTCAAAGTCGTTCGCCCAACCATCCGTGAACAGATTATTGAAGATTTTGAATTATTGCGAGATTTGGCAGGGTGGGCGTCAGCACGGATTGAAGCGGCGCGTGCCGTACATATTATCGATATCGTTGAAGATTATCGGCAAGTCTTGCTCAATGAGCTTGATTTAACCCTTGAAGCTGCCAATACCACCCAAATGCGCAACAACTTTTTGGGTTCATCGATGATGTATGTGCCTGAAGTGTATCAAGCCAGCAAAAACATCATGGTGATGGAGCGCATTGTTGGGGTGCCGATTTCGCAAACCCAAGTATTTGATGCGCTTGGATATGATAGGGCGGCACTTGCGGCAAAAGGATTAACGATTTTTTTCACCCAAGTGTTTCGAGATAATTTCTTTCATGCCGATATGCACCCTGGCAATGTGTTTGTTGAAACGCTGCCAGCCGATACCCCAAGTCCCAATCCCCGCTATATTGCCCTTGATTGCTCAATCGTGGGCGAGCTATCTAAAGCTGACCAAATGATTGTGGCAAGGCTTTTATTATCGGTAATGAACAATAACTTTACCGGTCTAGTGGATATCATTGCTCGGGCAGGCTGGATTCCACCCAATACCGATAAGTACGCCCTCATGCGCGATATGCGCCGCACCGTGTCACCGATGATTAGTAAGCCAATCAACGACATTGATTTTGCAGGTGTGCTCATGTCGGTGCTTGATATTGCGCGTCGCTATCATTTGGATATACCGCCGCAGTTGATGCTGCTGCTTAAAACGTTAGTGCATGTGGAAGGTCTAGGACGGGATTTATACCCTGAGCTTGATATCTGGTCGCTCGCCAAACCGATTTTGACAGGCTGGGTGAAGCAGCAATTTGACCCGATGCAAAAAATTGGCGAGCTACGCAAGCAATTACCTGAACTGTTACTGAGTCTCAATGACATGCCACAATTGCTAGATAATAGTTTGCAAAGTCTATCAAATCTGGGGGGGCACCAAGATCAGCAGCTGCGTGAAATACAGCAAATTCGCTCAGATATGCTCAAAAGTCGTCAGCAGGATTGGCTTGCGGTGCTTGGGTTTGTGGGTGCTTTATTCATCGCGCAAATGATCGCCAGTCATGCCGTTTGGCAGGTGAGTAGCTGGCTTGCGCCAATTTTTTATGTGATTGCAGTGGTGTTTGTATTATGGCGGTTATTAAATTAGCGACTTAAGCATGCTTCATATAATGATCGGCTAGCAGTTTGACAATCGTAGGGATAAAGGGTTTTGCCAAATCATGTCCCATGTCTTTAATCAAATGAAACTCACTGTGCGCAATCGCTTTGGCAATCGCCCGACCATGCGCCGATGGCACCAGCCCATCTTTTTCCCCATGAATGATAATGGTCGGCTGTTTGATTTTTTGGTCGAATTTAACAATAGAGCCAGTGGCTAATATTGCTTGCAGCTGCTGAAGCGCGCCACGGGGATGATAACTACGTTCAAACCGCAAGCGAATGAGCCGTTCTACTTCCTCTTCATCCACATGATTGGGCGAGCCGATACGCTGCATACACCACACGCCGTATGCGACCACGTCATCAATTTGGGTGGTTTTGGGATGTGACAGTAGGGTTTGCAACTGCTTTGGCTTGGTGGGTGGTAAAAATGGCTTGTTGTTACTGGTAAACATGAGACCCAGTGTCGACACGCGTTTTGGGTATTTGGCAGCCAAAATTTGCGCAATCATCCCGCCCATAGATGCCCCCACCACATACACATTGTTCAACGCTAACTTATCAAGCAAGCGGCGGGTATCTTCGACCATGTCAAATAAGTTATACGCCACAGGAAAATGACGGTTCGTCAAACCCACTTGCATACGCAGCATCATTTTGACATTGTTGACGGGAAAACGGGGGAAGGGTCGGGCGATTTTTGAGGATAGCCCGATATCACGATTGTCAAAACGAATCACAAAAAAGCCTGCGTCAATCAAGCCTTTGACAAAACTATCTGGCCAAAACACCAACTGCGAGCCTAAGCCCATAATCAGTAGCAAGGGCGGATGATCAGGATTGCCACCAACTTCAACACACAGTTGTAATTCATCACCGATATCAATTATGGCACTTTGCATAAAGTCCGTAATCACTGAGGGTTCAAAATTAAATTTGGCTAAATCCATAATTTATTCCAAAAATATCAATCTGCTAGTGGGATGTTGAATGAACTTGCCGCATTAGATGACTCGTTGCACGAGCGTGGCAACTAATATAGTTACTAAGACAGCCAATCCGCCACTTGCTTGGTTAACGTTAAGCGCTGTTTTGCTGCTTCTTTACCGGCTAATACAAATCCTAAAATGCTATTAGAGTCATCTTTTGGGTGGGCGGTCATGACCATTCCATCAGTGGTTTGGGTCGTTTGCCAATACAGTTGATCATCACTGTACTGCCCCGATACAGGTAATACCACCAAAGGTAAACTAGGTGTTTTGATAGCCACTGGCATGGCAGGATACGCCACTTTAGTCGGTGCCATGTGGGGTTCAGCCAGGGTTTTTGCCAACGCTTTGGCTTGGTTCATCAATGGCATGACATAGGGCATATAGCTGCCCATCACGTTGGCACAATCGCCAATGGCATAAATATGCTTGGCTGATGTGGCTAGGTACGCATCGACCTTGATGCCTTGCTGCACGGTTCTTGGCAAATGGGTTATTGTAGGATTGATGTGCTGTGACGATGCTATGGCAATGTTCGCTGATGCGGCAAGGTCAGTATTAGCCACCAAACCAATCGCTATCAAAACAATATCCGCTTCAAAAGTTTGTGATTGCTTATCCCTGTCAAATGAGATGGTCACGGTTGCATTATCGCTTGTGTCAATATTTGTATTAACGTTTGTCGTGATACTGGTGATATCAGTGCCTAAATAAAATGTCACCCCTGACTGAGTCAAAGCGTCTTGTAGCATGATACTTGCTTGGCTAGGGAGTTGCTGAGCCAGTGGGCGTGCCGCTTTATCAAACACTGCCACTGTGATGTCAGCGGTCGGGTTAGCTGGATTTTGACCAATCAAATCATTGGCAAATTCACAACCAATCAACCCTGCACCAATAATCGCTACCTTAATGGGCGCTGATTTTTGAGATTTTAGGGTGTTTAGACGCTGCTGAAAGCTTTTATATTCATCTAAATGATTGACGGCAAAAATGGTTTGATGATTGACCGCTAGATTGGGTAACAGTCTAGAATGCGCGCCTGTCGCCAATACCAAATCTCGATAAGCAAGCGTTGTTTGAGACGCTTCATTGACTAACGAGCGAACCACAATGACTTGTTCATCGGTATTAATATCAGTGACTTGATGAAAATTTAATAGGGTCAAGTTTAACGTTTCTGCCATTTTTGCCGCGCTCGCATTGGCGATGGTGTCGGCAAGTTTGTTTTGCGCATAGGCATTTGACAAGGTTGGCTTGGCGTAGCTATCACCACTGTCTTGACACACCATGACGATAGGCAAGCTAGTCGTTAGCTTTCTGAGCTCACGCGCTAGCGTATAGCCCGCCATGCCTGAACCAATAATAATTACAGGTTGTGGTTGTGTATTTGATAGTTGCGCAATAGGCGCGTCATTTGAACTGATACTGTCTAAGCTTATACTATTGTCACTGGCACTATCGACACTCGCACTATCGACATTGTTAGTTGATTGCATGATAAAACCCTATTTATTTATTATAGTTCAATCATTTCAAAGTCCACTTTGCTAACCCCACATTCAGGGCAAGTCCAATCTTCGGGAATATCTTCCCAGCGTGTGCCCGGAAGGATGCCTTCTTCTGGGCAGCCCAATGCCTCATCATACACCCAACCACACACGATACATTGATATTTTTTCATTGATAACTTTCCCTATATTAGTGGTAACTTTTGCTATTGAAGATAAGGATAAAAATTGCAATTACAATGCCGAGCAGTATGTTAACCATGCAAAACTCACGCAATCATCTAAAATTTAACTTGCGATAGTTTACAAGTATGCACTGAAACAAGCAAGCCAATGACAGACAACATTCAATCCCATATCGTAAATCTTTAAATCAGTTTGCCCAAGCCTAGCCTATTAATATGGTTAAAGTAAATACTTAATGCCATCCATGACCTTGATTGGCTCAGCAGGAAAAAATTGCTAGAATGAGGCACGCTTGAGCAATTTTTATTTAATTTTTACTTAATACTTAATTTTACTTAATTTTTTACTTAACTGGGTCAATCCTATGCAATCGACTATCACCCCTGATTCAACACACCCATTTTGGCAAATCATCAGAGTGGTACCTGATTTTCCCAAACAAGGCATTGCGTTTTATGATATCACGCCATTATTGCGCGCTCACGTCAATGCGGTAATCGATGCGTTACTGGCAGCGATACCACAGCCAGTATTTGAGGCGGTTGATTGCTTTGGCGCCATTGAAGCGCGGGGGTTTATTTTTGCTAGTCTGTTGGCGGGTCGAACAGGCAAAGGCATGGTATTGGTACGCAAGGAAGGCAAGCTGCCACCGCCTGTGGCGAATAAAAGCTATGCCCTAGAGTATGGTAGTGATACTTTAGAGATGCAGGCGGGACTTGCGCCGGCGAATGTGTTGTTGGTGGACGATATATTGGCGACAGGCGGTACTTTGAGCGCCGCGGTGGGGCTTTGTGAAGCCGCAGGGCATCAGGTGTTAGGCGCACTTGTACTGCTTGATTTGGTGAATTTGCATCAACCGCTAGATATGCCACTTTATACCGTGTTGCAAGCTAAAGGCTAATGGGGTGGCATAGGGCTAATCATGATTAAAGAACATGATTAGCCGCTAACAAAAATTTAATGAACTAAGCTTCATTCATCAAAGTTTTAATGAATAAAGCTTTAATTAACAAAGCTTAGTTAATCAAGCCTCTCAAGGTTTGCTCTAACGCTTCTCGAGCTTGGATAAAGCCTTCAATACCAGCAGATAATAATTCTTGGCTGATAGGATCAAGCGCATGTTGTTCGGCAAATTGTGTCTCATCGAGGGTTTGTTTTTTGAGGTCAATAAATTTCATGTCTGGGAATAGCTGACGCTCGACTTTGACGTCCATCGTGGCAAGTTGGTCTAGCAAATCAGGCGCAATCGTTAATAAGTCACAACCTGCCAAAGCTAATATTTGCTCAATGCTACGAAAACTCGCGCCCATGATTTGGGTGGTGTAGCCATGCTGTTTGAAGTAATGATAGATAGTTTTGACTGAGCTCACGCCTTTATCACGGCTGATTTCGATGCTATCGAGTCCTTCGTCTTTTTTCTGCCAATCCAAAATCCGTCCGACAAATGGCGAGATTAAGGTAACATCGGCATCGGCACAGGCTTTGGCTTGGTGCAAGCCAAATAGCAGCGTCACATTACAATGGATACCTTGTTGCTCTAACGCTTTGGCGGCTTGAATGCCTTCCCACGTGCCAGCGATTTTGATGAGTACGCGTTTTTTATCAATCCCAGCGGCTTCATACGCTTTGATAAATTGCTGCGCTTTGACAATTGTGCCATCGGTATCATAAGACAACCTTGCGTCAACTTCAGTGGAAACACGACCATCAATCAGTTTTAAAATTTCGGTGCCGATATAAATGGTGAGCTCATCAATCACCGCGTCGATATCATTGGGGTATTTTTTTAATGTCTCAATTAAAATAGGCTGCATTTGTGGCGCTGACAGTGCCTTGGTAATCAAGCTTGGGTTAGTGGTCGCATCGACTGGTTTTAAGCGGGCAATCGCTTGCAAATCCCCAGTATCTGCCACAATGGTTGTCATCATTTTTAGTTGGTTTAAGCTGCTCGTCATGTACTTTCCTAAATGTCAAATTGCTGCATGTCACTGATAACCTATCACCGACAAAATAGTATGGTTTCATTCAATATTGTTTAACCTATGTCAAAAGCTATCACAAACATTGTGACAATCGCTAGTTTTTTTTCTATTTTGCCAGTATTTGTTGAGCGTCAAGCAGAAAAATCCAATTTTTTTTAGGGTATGCCAAAAATATTGTGTCTATATCAATAATTGTGATGAAAAAGCGCCGAGCGAAACTCGATTAACAGGCGTGATTTGTGCTAGTATTAGGCAATTTCTGCTATAAAGCCATTTGGTAACTTTATATATTTCAAGGTATATTTCAAGCTAGGCTGCCTGTGATTTATGACCCTCAATCCTATCGCGCAGGTCAGTGTTGACTGTTGAGTTGTAATTTTATGAATGAACAAACGATGAGCAATGATGAATTAATGGGACTTCGCCAAAAAATCGATGAAGTGGATGAAAAAATCCAGCGATTAATCAACGAGCGAGCAGGCTATGCGGTGCAAGTAGCCAAAGCCAAAAAGACGCAAGAGGACAATCCGATTTTTTATCGCCCAGAGCGGGAAGCACAGGTGCTAAAAAAAGTGATGGCGCGTAATGAGGGTCCACTCCCTGCCGATAAAATGGCACGTTTATTCCGCGAAATTATGTCAGTGTGTTTAGACTTAGAAGCGCCACAAAAAATTGCTTATCTGGGTCCTGCAGGCACCTTTACCCACATGGCAGCGCTGAAGCATTTTGGTAAAGCTGCCACGACAGTGCCGCTATCGACGATTGCTGATGTGTTTCGTGAAGTGGAAGCCGGCTCTGCCATGTATGGCGTCGTCCCTGTGGAAAATTCGTCAGAAGGGGTGGTCAACCATACGCTTGATGGTTTTTTATCCTCCGATCTAAAAATCATTGGTGAGGTAGAATTACCGGTGCATCATCAATTTTTGGTGGGTGAGCATACCAAAGTGGGCGCAATTTCAAAAATTTATGCCCACAGCCAAGCGCTTGCCCAATGCCGCCAATGGTTAGATACCCATTATCCCAATGTCGAGCGTGTGGCGGTCTCTAGCAATGGTGAAGCGGCGCGCCGTATCAAAAATGAGTGGCACTCAGCCGCCATTGCAGGGGAAGTGGCAGCAAGCGAATATAATTTGCACAAACTATTTGAAAATATCGAAGATACCCCGTCCAATACCACCCGTTTCTTAATCATTGGCCGCGAAGCAGTAGCGCCGTCAGGTCAAGATAAAACCTCGATTTTAGTGGCAGCCAAAGATCAGGCGGGTGCGCTGATTCAAATACTGCAGCCACTAGCAAAACATGGGGTATCGATGACCAGTATCGAAACCCGCCCAGAGCGTCCAAACAAATGGGCGTATGTGTTCTTTATTGATATGCTCGGTCATATTGACGATGCCAATATGCAAGCAGCGCTCGCTGAGATTCGCCCGCAAGTCAAAGATTTACGGGTATTAGGCGCTTATCCAAAAGCGGTGATTTAACCGTTTTTGGCAATAAATTTTTATCAGTATCAATCATCAACTAAAGGTTTTGATATGACGATCCAATCGGTCAATCACAGTATTGAGCAGTTAAAAGCTTATGAAATGGATAAATCCAATGAAGAGCTGACCCGTGAGTATGGCTTGGGTGACATCGTTAAATTGGCGAGCAATGAAAACCCCACGGGCTGCTCGCCACACGTGACCTTGGCAATCACGTCAAAACTGGGCGAATTATCGCGTTATCCTGATGGCGCAGGGCAGGGGCTTAAACAAGCGTTAGCCGATTTTTTGGGCTGTGAAACAAAACAAATTGTGTTGGGTAATGGCTCTAATGAGTTACTCAATAACATTACTGCAAGCTTTGCCGATGGCGATGATGTGATTGTGTATTCTCAATACGCGTTTTCGGATTACGAATTGGCGTCTTTGGGTATCAATGAGCGAACCCAACAAGTCGCTGCCAAAAATTTTGCTCATGATTTGCCTGCGATGCTTGAGACGGTCAATCAAACCGCCAATTGTAAAATGGTGATCATCACCAATCCCAACAACCCCACAGGCACCGTGCTCGCTAAAGATGATCTGATTAAATTTATCAAAAAAGTGCCATCGGAGGTGATGGTGGTGATTGATGAAGCTTACATCGAATTTGTGCCAACACTCAGCTGTGTAGATTTGACCCAAGAATATGACAATGTCATTGTGCTACGTAGCTTTTCCAAAGCTTATGGACTGGCAGCCCTGCGCATTGGTTATGCAGTAAGCAGCGCAAGCATTGCTGAGATTTTAAATTATACGCGCCAGTCGTTTAATACCAGTACATTGGCGCATGCCGCCGCCACAGCAGCGATTAAAGACCAACATTTTATTAACCAATATTTGGCGTTTAACCATGAGCAAAAACAAGCCTTGTATGATGGCTTGGATAGCTTAGGTGTCGTCTATGTCAAATCAGCGACCAACTTTGTGATGGTCAATGTCGGTGATGGCATGGACATCTACCAAACATTGATTGAGCAAGGTGTGGTAGTGCGGCCGATGGTTGGCTACGGTCTGCCAGCCTGGATACGTGTGAGTGTGGGTTTGCCTGAAGAAATTAATCGTTTTTTAGATACGTTGGCGCAGGTATTGAGCTAGGCCAATGTTAGAAAAAAAGTTAGAAAAAAATCGTGAAGTATTTTGGCATTTTTTAGCGTTATTTGTGGTCATCGTTTGGGGAACAACATTAGCAAGCACCAAGGTGCTGCTGGCGGATATGTCACCCATTCAGATTTTGCTGTATCGGTCGGTATTTGCCTATGGGTTATTGTTTGCCATGTCACCTAGACTGCAAACCTTTAGCAGTGCAAAAAACGAAGTGTTGTATTTCTTGTCGGGGCTGTGCGGTATCACCTTGTATTTTTTGCTAGAAAATACCGCATTACTATATACCTATAGCAGTAACGCGGCGCTGTTAGTCACAGCATCACCTTTGTTTACGGTGCTGATTGCCAGTTTTATCATTAAAACGCATGCCTTTAGCAAGTTGCTGTTGATTGCCTGTGTGATGGCGTTGGTTGGCGTAGCGTTGGTACTGGCGAATCAGCCGATGAGTTTAACCAATGGCATGCTAGGTAATATTTTGGCGCTATTAAGTGGGTTGGCATGGTCATTTTTTGGGTTTGCTAACAGTGCCATCAAAGATGAACTGAACCCGATGGTACGCATGCGTAAAGTGTTTTTGTATGGCATAATCACCGCGTCGCTGTATATGCTTGTGACAGGTGAAGCCTTTATCAATCTTCATGCGTTTACACCCATTAATCTGGCAAATTTGCTGTTTTTAGGTGGTATCGCTTCTGCTTTGTGTTTTGTGTTATGGACCAATGCCAATAAGCATTTGGGCGTGGTGAAAACCTCGCTGTATATTTATTTTATTCCGTTCATTGCGGTATTGTTGGGCGTGGTTTTATTGGGTGAAACAATAACTATCAGCACTATCTTGGGTGGGATTTTGATTGCGTTGGCAGTCTTTTTAGCAAATTATAAAAAATCGGTAAGTTAAATGTTTGAAAAAGTGTGTTTTATTGGGCTAGGGCTCATCGGCGCAAGTTTGGCACAAGCCATGCGTGATAAAAAATTGGTCAAATCAATTGTGGCGGTCAGCCGTTCACAATCAACCATTGATAAAGGTATCAACTACGGACTGCTTGATGCAGGATTTGATGATGCTGCCCTTGCGGTGCAAGGGTCAGACTTGGTGGTGATAGCCACGCCGGTAAAGGCGGTCAAAAAAATTTTTGAACAAATCAAACCCTTTATTACCGATAAAACCATCATCATGGATGTGGGCAGTACCAAAGGCAATATCATTGCAGACGCCAGCGCGGTGTTTGGTGACGATATGCCCAAAGGTTTTGTGCCCGCCCATCCGATTGCCGGCGCAGAAAAATCAGGGATTGATGCGCGTAATGCCAAACTATTTGATAACCACAAAATCATCTTAACGCCCCTCGATACCACGAGCAAACAAGCGGTTAAAAAAGTGATTGCGCTATGGGCACAGACTGGCGCAGAAGTGGTGACCATGTCAGCGGATTATCATGATAAGGTGCTCGCGCGTACCAGTCATTTACCCCACTTGCTAGCCTACAATCTAGTTGCTCAACTAGCCAAGCACAACGACAATATGGATATTTTTCGTTTCGCGGCGGGTGGCTTTCGGGATTTTACCCGTATCGCCGCCAGCGACCCAACCATGTGGCATGATATTTTTTATGCCAATAAAACCGCGTTACTCGATGCCATTGATGAATTTAGTGAGCAATTAAGCCAGTTGAAAGCAATTATTGAAACCAATGATTCTGAGCGGATGCTGGGTATATTGACCCAAGCCCAAGCCGCTCGACAACATTTTGGACATATGTTAAATAAAACGCCTTATTTGGAAAAACAAGCCATGAAGCAAACTTACGTTATCGCCCCAGCGCAACAATTTGAAGGCAGTCACACCGTCGCAGGTGACAAGTCTATTTCTCACCGTTCGATTATGTTTGGTTCGTTAGCCAAAGGCACCACGACGGTGACAGGGTTTTTGGAAGGTGAAGACGCACTCGCTACTTTGCAGGCCTTTCGCGATATGGGCGTAGTGATTGAAGGTCCAAACCAAGGCAGAGTAGTGATTCATGGGGTTGGATTACATGGGTTAAAACCCTCGCATGATCCGCTATACATGGGTAATTCAGGCACCAGTATGCGCTTGTTATCAGGTATTTTATCAGCACAAAAATTTGATTCGGTGATGACGGGCGACCCGAGTTTATCCAAACGTCCAATGGAACGGGTCGCCAAGCCTCTGCGGGAGATGGGTGCCAAAATCCAAACCACGGGCGAAAAAGGCACGCCGCCGATTAGCATCACCGGCAATCAAACTTTGACAGGTATCGGCTATGAAATGCCGATGGCATCAGCGCAGGTGAAATCGTGTTTGCTGTTAGCAGGGCTATGGGCACAAGGTACTACCACGGTGATTGAGCCAGAAGTGACGCGCGATCATACCGAGCGCATGCTGACGGCATTTGGTTATCCTGTGACAGTGTCAAAAGTGCACAATGGCAATCAAATCAGTGTGACAGGGGGCGGCGAATTAACGGCATGTGATATCGCAGTGCCTGCTGATATTTCATCTGCGGCATTTTTTATGGTCGCAGGCGCCATCGCCCAACAAGGCAATGTGACCATCAAAAAAGTGGGCATCAATCCCACGCGCACCGGCGTGATTGATATCTTAAAGCTGATGGGCGCTGATTTGACATTGACCAATGAAACCACCGTTGGCGGTGAGCCAGTTGCCGATATTGTGGTGAAATCTTCAAAGTTGCAAGGTATTGAGATTCCTGAGCACTTGGTGCCACTCGCCATTGATGAATTCCCTGTGTTGTTTGTGGCAGCAAGTTGTGCCACGGGGAAAACGGTGCTACATGGCGCAGCTGAACTACGCGTTAAAGAATCTGACCGTATTCAAGTCATGGCAGATGGGTTAAAAACCTTAGGAATTGCCTGTACCGTACTCGATGATGGCATTGAAATTGAAGGTCGCGGTGATGTGGCACAGGTATTTGGCGGTGGTGAGATTGAATGTCACCATGACCATCGCATTGCCATGAGTTTTACTGTGGCAAGTTTGCGCGCAAGCGATACGATTACCATTCATGGTACCGAAACGGTCAATACTAGCTTCCCTAACTTTGCTGAACTGGTCAATAGTGCAGGATTGCAAGTTAAAGTAGTGACTGACTAAACCCTAGGTGAGCTAAATTTGTATCACTGTCGCAAGTCTTTACATGGATGACATGAAAACTAAGATAGACTATGACTTTCTTAGTTTTTACTTTTTTATAAAAAATAAAATTTATCGTTGTATTAATGAAAAATCAAATCCCCGAACATCAAATCCTTAAAAGTCAAATCCCCCAAAGTCAAACCATTGATATCATCAATAGTGACATTCCGACCCGTGCCGTTGATATTACTGACCATGAAAAACCAACCGTAGTGACCACCCCCAAAGGCGTATTGACCGCACTGGCTGCTTTTTTGATTTGGGGTTTTTTCCCCCTGTATTTTAAGCTACTCAAAGAGTATGATGCGATTGAAATCATTGGGCATCGAATTATTTGGACGTTTGTCACGATTTTACTGATCATGACAGTGACCAAAAACTGGCACTGGGTAAAAGTGATTCAAGCCAACCCAAAATGGCTACTTTATACTGCCGTTTCGGGTGCGATTATCTCAGTCAATTGGTTGGTGTACGTGTGGGCGGTCAATCATGATCAGATTTTGGAAGCCAGTTTGGGCTATTATATTGGTCCGTTGATGGGTATTTTACTATCCCTTGTGGTCATCAAAGAAAAACTGCGTCCTTTGCAATGGATGGCAGTGATTTTGGCAGCGATAGGTGTGGCGATTCAGTTAGTCGTGCTGGGTAAATTGCCGTGGGTATCGTTAGTGTTAGCGAGTAGCTTTTCTGTGTATGGTTTGATGCATCGCCATACCCCGCTTGACGCACTGTCTGCGATGTTTATTGAAACGGCATTATTGGTGCCGGTCTTTATTGGCTGGTTTGCTATGCATAATGTTGCTAGTAGTCAGTTAGATTTTTGGCTGTCGCCATCAATTTTTTTATTGATGATTGCAGGGCCTGTGACCTTGATACCTTTGCTCATGTTTAATAAAGCCACCAAAATGGTTAATTTTAGCTTATTGAGCTTTTTAAATTATTTGACCCCGTCCATGATTTTTTTATTGGCGATATTCTTGTATCATGAGCCTTTTAACATTTATAAATTGATTACCTTTGCCTTTATTTGGACAGGGTTGGTATTTTTTAGTTATGATTTAATCAAACAACGAAATACCTAACGAGAGTAAAAATGACTACACCAGAAACCACCCAACAAACTAACCTTGAAACGCCCCATACTAGCACGCAAGCACCCACACAAAAAACCATGCATGAATCACTATATTCAGCGGCGGATGCCTTGCACGCGATTGCAAACGAAAAGTCCAACAATCAGCCAATCAAACTGACCGGTAATTCAACGGACACGGTATTTGTCAAGGGTCTCAAGGTCGATGCTGTGATTGGCGTGTATGAGTGGGAGCAGCAAATAACCCAACCGTTGATTTTTGATATTGAAATGGTGGGCTGTCAATACCAAGCGTCGCAGACTGATAATATTCAAGATGCCATCAATTATAAAAGTGTCAGTGAGCGCGTGGCTGAAGTGAGCATTGCCAATAAAGTCGCGCTGTTAGAGCGGTTAGCGCAATTGGTCGCTGAGATGATTTTGGCAGAATTTGCCCCAGAAAAAGTCACAGTGACGATTCACAAACCCACCGCCATCAAACAAGCCGATAGTGTCGGGGTTAAAATTACCCGTTTTCAGCAAAATTAATTAGCCTAAGCAAAAAATATGTTTATTTGAGCATTTGAGTATGAGTGTACCACCGCGTGATGTCATAGTCATCGAAGCCTGTGTTTTGTCATTAGCCAGTAATGTCAAACAACCTTATTATTTACAAAAAGCCAAAGACTGGCTGCAAAACTTTGGCACTTTGACTCTCAGTGCGATTCATAGTAATGAAGATACTTGTAGTGATAACAATTTACACGACGATGTAAACAAGCAAACATCCAATACACCGGTTTATTTTAACCAAGTGGCTTATTTAGACTTTGCGCAGCCAATCGATTATTGGCAATGGCTACAACTCACCAAGCAGTTTGAACAGCAACAAGACAGACTTCTGTACCAAAAACCCGCTGTTACGTTAGACATCGATATCATTGCGGTAAAATGCCTGCATCAAATTGACAATATCGACCAAAGCCTCGATGAAAAAGGCAATCGATTCATGCTATTCGCCCAATCCGAAAACCAGTGGTTAGGCATCCGCCGGCGTTTTCCACTAGCTTGTTATGACCACGTAGGGATATTGGATTTATCAAAAAATATCGATTTGTCCTTTATCCGAAGTTTTTAATCCTCATCGCTATCACTATGAATATCACTGCCACTATCAATGCCCAATTTTTTCATACGGTAGCGCAGTGAGCGAAACGTTGTATTTAATAATTTGGCGGCTTGGGTGCGATTCCAACCACTGCAGTTGAGTGCTGCGATAATGACTTTGCGTTCTTGATTCATCAAATATTCTTCAAGCCCTTCGGCAGGCAATTGACCTTCTTCAGCGGCGGGCTGGGCTAAATTAGGCGCATTGATACCCCCTATAGGCGCGTTTAAGGTTAACGCTTCATGGGTTAACGCTTCATGGTTGGATTGGGTGGGTGTGGGCGCAAGTTGAATATTGGGTTTGACTTTGTAACCACTTGCAAACAAGTTGCTGCTATAGGAAGTATTGATGGGGCTGTTGGAAGCGGATTTAGGCTCGGCTAAGGGCTCAACTTTTGGCGCGCTAGGTTGACTCGGTATTGATAAGACGGGGTGATTGGAGTTTTCTGTGATTTCATGAGTTTTTTGGGTTTCATGGATTCTAGGAGTGTCAGCCGGTACGTTGGCGGCTGATAATGGCAAATTTAAATGATGGGCTTCAATCACATTATCATCAGCTAGGGTAATCGCGCGTTCTAAGATATTTCTTAATTCACGTACGTTGCCGGCAAAGCGATGGTTTGTCAATTGAACCGCGGCTTCATTCGATAATGTCAGTGGCTGCGCTAGTCCCCAATCGTCTGCAATCAAAGAAATAAAATGATTGGCTAACAGTAAAATATCATCACGCCGTTCATTGAGACTGGGTAATTTTACTTCAATCACGTTGATGCGATAATATAAATCTTGTCTAAATTCACCCGTTTCGACAAGCTTAGCCAAATTTTTATGGGTAGCGGATAAAAGGCGCACATCCACGGCAATCTCTTGGGTGCTCCCAATGGGGCGGATTTTCTTTTCTTGTATCGCGCGTAATAATTTGACTTGCATGGAAATCGGCAAATCCGCTACTTCATCCAAAAATAGCGTACCGCCATTTGCTTGTTGGAATAACCCTTCTTTGTCTGCGGTAGCGCCCGTAAAGCTGCCTTTTTTGTGCCCAAAAAACTCGCTTTCCATCAACTCTGATGGGATGGCGCCGCAGTTAACAGGCACAAAATTGGCAGAGCAGCGTGGGCTTAAATCATGAATGAGCTTGGCAACGACTTCTTTACCCGTGCCCGATTCCCCCCACAGGAATACGGGCGCTTGGCTACGCGCCAATTTTTGGATGGTGGTTTTGAGCTGGGTAATGGCGTTAGATTGTCCGATTAAGCGATTGCTAAAAGGATCATAGACTTCTTTACAATTAAGTTTATGGGTATTTTCTGCTACTTTTAAGGCGTTTTCGACCAGTTGGCGTAGCCGTGATAGCTCAAGTGGCTTGTTGACAAAATCAAAGGCGCCCAATTTTAACGCTTCAATCGCCAAATCCATGCTACCGTGGGCGGTAATCACTGCCACGGGGGTTTTGGCATAATTTTTACTGATAAATTTAACGATATCTAGTCCTGTGCCATCAGGAAGTTTAAGATCGGTTAAGCAAAAATCAAAATTATACGCTTGAAGATGGCTGATGCCGGTGGCATAGTCATAGGCGACTTTGGATTCTATGCCCATTTTTTTGAGTGTCATCTGCATCAAGCGACACAAATCTACTTCATCATCAATAATCAATGCTAATGACATACAGATGCAAAACCTTTAACACAAAGTAATTAGAGGGATTATAGCTCTTCGCTTGTTTTATCGTCAGTCAGCTATGGCAAAACAAGCTAGTGCAGACGTTATGGTGGGCTAACTTATGATAGCCCAGCTATTTGCTAGCTCAGTCGCTTACTAACTCATTCACTTGCTAGTCTCTGCCTCACAAGCACCTTTGGTGACGCTCATAGTCTTGTCCATAGCATTGACGCCATTATTTGCCATACAAGCGTTGCCATAGGTTTGATAGCGGACGATGCCATTATTGATAGTTTTGACGCAGACAGGATCATATTGCATGGTGCACATCATCTCAGGTTTCTTGATGGGCTGAGGCATAGGTTGGGGGTTTTGCTGATCTGAGCTAACAGCTTGGCAGCCAAATAAACTTAATGAGAAGCATAATGGGGTAAAAAACTTGAACATAGCATTCCTTATTTTGTTCCGTAAGTGATACAAGAGATGATATAAGCATCATTGAGTATACCAAAACTCAGTGAAATCATCCGCAATAATAACCCGCTTGCCAAATTATTATTGCTATTATCTGTTACCAAATCTTTAAAACGTAAACGGGTGAAGCGCGATGACAGCCGTTGCGCCCGTAATAAAGCACGCCCCAAATCCGCCTATCAACAAGTATAAGGCCGAGGCTTAAAGCAGAATTGTCCAATTCGCCAGACACGATATAAGGGATAAAGGATAAAAGACAAAAGCTAAAGGCTAATGGTTAAAGGCTAGGGGTTAAAAGAAAGCTTTGAAGTCATTGCCATAGCCCAGTCAAAAGTTGTTGTGAAATTTGTTAGCGCATTTTATTTTATAGTTAAATTGATAAACATTCACTATAACGATGTAACACTCGTTTGATCAAGAGGTAATCATGTTAACACTCACTTTTTTGGGCACATCAGCAGGGATACCCACCAAACACCGCAACGTCACCGCGCTTGCTGTATCACTCATCAATCCTTATAGCAAAGCAAAAAATGTGCCTTGGATATTGGTGGACTGTGGGGAAGCCACCCAGCATCAATTACTCAAAACCCCGTTGTCCGTGATGCAACTAGCGTTAATTTGCATCACCCATGTGCATGGCGACCACTGTTATGGCTTGCCAGGGTTACTGGCAAGTATGGCGATGAGTGGACGCAAGCACCCATTAACCCTTATCGCCCCACAAGCCATTGCTGATTATCTTGCCGCCGTGCAAGCCACGACAGCGCTGATGATAAGTTTTGACATTCATTTTATCGCAACTGAAAATAGAGTGCAGGGGGATAGTTACCAACCTGTCACGCTGGATTTGACAGACGACCATCAGCTACAAGTTGACGTGATTGCGCTATCCCACCGTATCCCTAGCCATGCCTTTAAATTCACCCAGCGCCTGTCCAAAAAAACCTTATTAACCCAAAAACTCACCAAGCTTAACGTGCTAGATAAACGGCTATGGGGCAAACTTAAATACGGTATTGACGTCAATCTAGATGATAACACCTTGCTAAAATCCGCGGATTTTGTCACCACCACGCTGCATAAAACCGTGCTAATAGTCGCAGGCGACAATGACTCACCTGAGCTATTAGCCGATGCTATATCAAATACCGATGTGCTAGTACACGAGGCGACTTATACCCAAGCAATCGCTGATAAACGAAAAGTAGCCCCTAACTATTTTGACCCCATGCATTCAACCGCCAAGCAAGTTGCCGAATTTGCGCAGCTATCACAATTAAAAAACCTAATTTTGACCCATTTTAGCGCGCGTTTTCAACCTTTTGATAAACCTAGCAGCAAAACTTTGAATATGTCAGATATTCGAGCAGAAGTTGCTGCCAGTTATCAAGGTAACTTTTGGCTTGCCCAAGATTTTGATGAATTTGAAATCGACAATGGCAACGTTAAAAAACGCAATACGCAAATAAACTAATCCTCAGAAAGCTATCTTGTTAAAAGAAAATTTTATAAAAATTTTCATTGATAACTTTTTTTTATACGCATCAGTCAAATTTACTTGTTATCCCGCCTAGAATTGTTTTGCATAATTAATTATATTTATGGTAATTTAATTATCATTTTTTTAATTTATAACTGTCTTAGCTAATGGTCAGTTGTGGATTGAGAAGCCAACCGAACCGCTTGAGGAGAGTGTATGCAAATTGGTGTACCAAAAGAAACTGCATTGTATGAAAATCGGATTGCGATTACCCCCGATACCATCAAAAAGTTCATCAAGTTGGGTCACAGTATTGTGGTCGAACGCGATGCGGGTAAAGGTTCGTTTATTACCAATGATGCGTTGCAACAAGCAGGGGCGCAAATTGTTGAGGATGCGATCTCAACAAGTGATGTGGTGCTCACGGTCAATAGCTTGCCGATTGAACAAATCAACCAGCTAAAACAAGAAGCGATTGTCATCGGCATGATGAATCCGTATCGTAATGCCAATTTGCAGGACTATGCCAATCGCCACGCCAAAGTATATGCCATGGAGCTATTGCCCCGAACTTTGTCGCGGGCACAAAACATGGACGTGCTGTCATCCCAAGCCAACTTGGCAGGTTATAAAGCGGTGATTTTGGCTGCCAACCAGTTTGGTCGTCCTTTCCCCATGTTTATGACATCGGCAGGGACAGTGAAACCTGCGCGTATTGTTATCCTAGGCGTGGGCGTCGCGGGTCTGCAAGCAATTGCAACCGCGCGTCGTTTGGGTGCCGTTGTAGAAGCCAGTGACTTACGTCCCACCGTGCGCGATCAAGTGGAGTCAGTCGGTGGTAAATGGCTCGATGTCCCCATGAGCGATGAAGAAAAAGTTAAAGCCAAAGACACAGGCGGCTATGCCTGGACACCGTCTGAGCAGTATATCAAAGACCAAGCTGCGGTTGTCGATAAAGCGGTCAGCCAAGCAGATATCGTGATTACCACGGCTCAAATTCCGGGTCGCAATGCCCCGCGTTTGATACACCAAGCTACCATCGATAAAATGAAATCTGGCTCAATTCTACTCGATATGGCAGTGGAAACAGGCGGTAACGTGGAAGGCTCAGTGGTCGGACAAAATATCATCACCCCAAACGGTGTCACCATCATGGGTGTACCCAATATTCCATCGACCTTGGCGGCGCAGTCATCGGCATTGTATGCCAATAATTTATATAACTTTTTTGCAACCTTGATGGATGACAATAAAGTGTTTGCGCTCAATCCAGAAGATGAAATCCAAAAAGCCTTGCTGGTTACTAGCCAAGGTCAAGTATTGTTAGCCAGTCGCTAACCTAATTTTCATTTAATTTTACCTATCGAGGTTAGGAGGTTTTATGTTATTGACCCTATTAGCGTCTGCGACATCTGCCACCCCATTTGTGGCAATCTTTAGTATCTTTGTTTTGGCTATTTTTGTGGGTTATTACGTGGTTTGGGGAGTAACACCTGCACTGCATACCCCGCTCATGGCGGTGACCAATGCCTTATCCAGTATTGTCATCGTCGGTGCCATGCTGCAGACCGTCAGCATTGATGGCAATATGTTTACCCCAACAAGTCTTTTGGGGGCGTTTGCGGTGTTTTTAGCCAGCATCAATATTTTTGGTGGTTTTTCGGTAACGGAACGTATGCTTGCGATGTTTAAATCAAAAGATAAAAAAGCCAAAGCTGAGCCAAATAAAGAAGGAAATGCTTGATGAATGAGAATTTGAATTGGGTCGCCCAACATGCGGATTGGTTTTATTTGATTGGTGCGGTGCTATTTATTTTAACCTTACGGGGTTTATCAAGCCCAAAAACCGCCATCCGCGGTAACCGATTCGGTATGATAGGTATGGCGATTGCCATTATCACCACCTTTTTCTTGGCACCCAGTCCGGTATTTGTATTAATTGTTGGCGCGATGGTACTAGGCGCGGTGGTCGGTACTTGGAAAGCACGCACTGTCGCCATGACGCAAATGCCAGAAACCGTGGCTTTGATGCACTCTTTAGTCGGTCTATCGGCAGTTGCCATCGCACTAGCGAGCGTGTTGCATACCGGAGCTCAACATGACACAGTCGGTCGTTTTGAGTTGTTTGTGGGCTGTTTTATTGGTGCGATTACCTTCTCAGCATCCCTGTTTGCTTTTGGTAAATTGGCGGCAAAAAGCTGGGCAAAGACGCTTAAAGGCACTTGGGTAAAACCTGTCCAAGCGCTATTGTTCATCGCGATGTTAGCGTTTGGTATTATGTATTTTACCACCCAATCTATGCCAGCGTTTTATGCCATGACCATTTTGGCTATTATTTTTGGCTGGATGTGGATTGCGCCGATTGGCGGCGGTGATATGCCTGTGGTGGTATCGCTACTAAACTCATTTTCTGGATGGGCAGCAGCCGGTATCGGTTTTACCCTAGGCAACTCAATGCTGATTATCGCAGGGTCATTGGTCGGTTCATCTGGGGCGATTTTGTCCTACATTATGTGTAAAGCCATGAACCGTTCACTGCTCAACGTATTGTTTGGCGGTATGTCAAGCAGCTCAGCCGCTGCGACAGAAGAAGATACGGGACCCAAAACTTACCGTACAGGCTCACCTGAAGATGCCGCCTTTATGATGGAAAACTCTAGCAGTGTCGTCATTGTGCCAGGTTATGGTATGGCGCAAGGCCGCGCCCAAAATGCGGTAAAAGAGCTTTATGAAATGCTTAAAGAAGAAGGCGTGGACGTGCGTTTTGCGATTCACCCCGTGGCAGGTCGTATGCCAGGTCATATGAACGTACTATTGGCTGAAGCAGATGTACCGTATGAAGACATCTTAGAAATGGATGAAATCAACTCCGACTTTGCCGGTACAGACGTTGTGCTGATTATCGGTGCCAATGACGTTGTCAACCCAGCGGCAAAAGACGATCCAAACTCACCTATCTTTGGTATGCCAATTCTTGAAGCAAACAAAGCGCAAACCGTGATGGTCATCAAACGCTCAATGAGTGCCGGCTACGCAGGTCTTGATAATAGCTTGTTCTACATGGACAAAACCATGATGATCTTTGGCGATGCCAAAAAAGTAGTAGAAGACATGATTCGCCATATCAATGGTACAGGTCACTAAGTTTTTGTAACTTCAATCAACCCTGACTAACCAGTTTAGTCAGGGTTTTTTATTTGCTATAATCAGGCGGATATCACAAGGAAAATTCATGAATTTATTACTTCGTTACCTTATCTTATGTTTGATGCTAAAATCCGATAAAGCAAAGTCATCCAAACCAAGCTATAGCGATGCGATCATCCGCTACTATCGGATTTTGCCACATGATATGGGGTTTCGTCACCATGTGCCTAATTATCGCTACTTAAGCTTTATTGAGCTCAATATCCAGCAGTGGCTGATGCAGCAACGTCCAACGGACAAGCTAGGTTGGGTGATTGCATCGCAACAATTAACTTATATCAAAGAAAGCTTTTTGTTTGATAAATTGGCGCTTCGCAGTCAATTATTGGCTTGGGATAAAAAATACCTGTATTTTCGCCACGAGTTTTGGGTGAAAAATGACTTAAATGTGGTGGCACTGACCAAAATTGTATTGATGTTGGATGGGCAAGTGCAACCGACCAGCGTCATTGTACAGCAAGATGAACAAGCTCATCCTGTCATCAAAACTTGGCAAGACAATCTTAACGAAATCAAAAAACTCACCCCCATCAAATAACTGGAGAAAAAATATGTCCCTCAAATGGAACGACACGTTAGAAATTGCCATTCAACTTTCTGAAAAATACCCTGATGAAGACGTGCAATATATTCGTTTTACCGATTTGCATCGGTATGTGACGCAGTTGGAAGAATTTGGCGATGACCCAACCAAATCGACCGAAAAACAACTAGAAGCGATTCAAATGGCTTGGCTAGACGAACTAGATTAAGCTGAATGCTAGATTCTTCTTCATACTAGATTGTTAATGAGCAGTAGCTAAATTAATTTACCCATGAAAAATGACCCGCACTTGCTTAATGCGTCAGCCAAAAAGTAACGGTCTTTGATGTCATTTGACTTGGGTGAATAATCATTTGGCTTGGGTAAATAATCAGTTGCCACGCCCACGAAGATTGCCATTTCAGCAAAATTAGCCGTATCACTGGGTTGTTAGCATGCAGTATTTGGGTTAACAGTATTTAGTCTAACAGCAAGTTTTGTAATATTTGCTCATAAATTGCGGCAAGTTTACCCAAATCTTCAACCTCTACACACTCATCAATCTGGTGAATGGTTGCATTACGCACGCCAAGCTCAACCACTTCAGGCGACCTATTGTCAACGTTCAAGGTTGCGATAAAACGACCATCTGAGGTGCCGCCTGTGGTTGAAAGCTCTGTATCTGTCCCTGTCACGGCTTTAATCGCGGATTGACAGGCGCCCACGAGGTTGCCTTGTGGCGTCAAAAATGGGTTGCCCGATAGTTTCCAATTGATGTGATAACTGGCTGCACCGTCTTGAAAATGCTTGTCAAAAATCGCATGGGTAGTTGCTTTAAGTTTCTCATCGTTGGTCTCAGTGGAAAAACGAAAATTAAACTCGGCGCTTAAAGTTGCAGGAATCACATTGTTAGCCCCAGTGCCTGCATGAAGGTTGGAGATTTGCAGGGTGGTGGCAGGAAAATACGCATTGCCATTGTCCCAAGTTTGGCTACAAAGCTCGGATAGTGCTGGCAAAGCATAATGAATGGGGTTAACTGCCAAATGCGGGTAGGCAACATGGCCTTGTTTGCCGGTCACCGTCACAACGGCGCCAAGCGAGCCACGGCGACCATTTTTGATGATATCACCCAAAGTGTGAGTACTAGAGGGTTCGCCAATCAAGCAATAGGTGATGGGTTGGTTGCGCGATTGCAATGTTTCCACCACTTTGACTGTACCGTTGACCGAAGGACCTTCTTCATCAGCGGTAATTAAGAAAGCAATTGAACCGTGATGATTGGGGTGCTTGGCGACAAAATTTTCAACAGCGACAGTAAATGCCGCAATCGCTGTTTTCATGTCTGCAGCACCACGCCCATACAGTATGCCATCTTTGATAGTAGGCTCAAATGGCGGATAGGTCCATTGGCTGACATCGCCCGTGGGCACGACATCGGTATGTCCTGCAAAACATAATACAGGCGCCTGCGCCTGCCCACGACCTTGACGGATTGCCCATAAGTTTTTGACTTCTGCTTCGCGTCCTGTCGCGCCTTTTTCACCAAAGTATAAAAACTCACAATCAAAGCCAAGGTGGTTAAGCCGCTCAGCCAGTATATTTTGACAGTCAAAGTCAGTCGGCGTCACTGATGGCTCGCGCATCAGCTGTAAACTTAGTGCTAAGGTCTGCGCTTGAAGGTGGTCTAAATCAGTGGCGTTACTGGCGTAATCAGTCATTGTCGTTTCCTTAAAATCTCTCAAAAAGCTCGCTTATTTGCGCTGCATATTAGCATAAATTAGCGCCTTAGCGGGTTGCATTGTTCGCAATCGCTCAGCATTTTGGCTACAATACGCTTTTTTTCTCACTGCGCTTTTTTTCTTACTGGGCTTTTTTGTGTTTTTTGCGAATGTTACTGGGGACATGTGGTACCAATGAATATCTCTACTTTTTTAATGGGCATGAGCGTGTGCTTTTCGTTAATTTTGGCGATTGGGGCGCAGAATGCATTTGTGCTTAAACAAGGGCTAAAACAACAATTTGTGTTTATCGTGTGTTTGATTTGCGCATTATCTGATGCGGTGTTGATTACCGGTGGCGTGTTTGGTTTTGGCAAGCTGATTTCACAATTTCCGCTGATTATCACCATTGCCAAGTACGCAGGGGCGTTGTTTTTAATTGTGTATGGTGCCCGAAGTTTTATTGCCGCTTATCAATCAGACCAATCGCTCGTGGCGCAGGGTGAAGACGTTGGTAATTTAAAACAGGTGATTGCCCTGTGCTTGGCGTTTACTTGGCTCAATCCCCATGTGTATTTAGATACGGTGATTTTGCTTGGGACGATTGCGTCACAGGTTACCGATAAATTGGCGTTTGCGTTGGGTGCAATTTTATCATCGTTTATCTTCTTTTTTAGTTTGGGTTATGGTGCGCGTGTGCTGCAGCCGCTATTTGCCAAACCACTGTCTTGGAAAATTCTTGATATCCTCATCGGGGTTGTGATGTGGGGGATTGCGGCAAGTTTATTACTGGCTAATTAACCCATCTTTTCTCATCCAAGTGGCAATGGAGAAGCGTTCACGATGGGTGATTGCGACTTGATGGACTAAGTTACTGTTAAAAATCACCAATCTGTTACCTTGGGGCTGTAATTGTTGCTGTGTATCATGTTGGTCGATGACGACAATTTCACCGCCATCGTGCGCGCCCCAACCCTCATTGAGATAAAAAACCGCTGATAACACACGTTCATCACGACCTTGCGGGTTGTCTGAATGCCACTGATAACCAAACCCTGCAGGGTAGCGGGCATAATGGGCTTCACTACGGCGAATGCCGGTGTATAAGGTTTGATTAAAAAATTGCGCGAGCTCATTAATCGCTTGTAGATACTGCATACCAATCGGACAGTGCTCATCAATCCAGCGCGTGCTATCCCCGCGAATGCTAGTGATTCGCTCACCCTGCGTCAAATTGGCGGCTTGGTAATCCATCAAGCCACTCTCTTTTTGTAACGCCTGAAAAAATTTGACGTCAAAACAGTCATCTAGCACGATAAACCCGTCATTAACCAAACCGTCAAGCTGTGCGTCATTTATTTTTTCAAACCAATTGGGCAGGATAAAATTCAACTCTTGCATGTGCGCTGTGTTTCCTCCACTATTGTTTAAACATTTAACTGGGCAATTTTTAGCAAAAACTTGTAGCAAAAACTTGTAGCAAAAACTTCGCCAATTTTTGATAGCTATGCTACCATACCTGCTAATTTGTTTACGAAAAATTTATTATGAATTATCAACACAGCTACCACGCGGGCAACTTCGCTGATGTGGTAAAACACGTTTTATTACTCCAATTACTTGAGATGATGAGCGCCAAGCCAAAACCTTATTATATTTTGGATGCGTATGGTGGTCGCGGTTTGTATTCACTGGCCAGTGATGAAGCCAAAAAAACGGGTGAAGCCATCCATGGTATTACCAAACTGCTAGCGCAAGATAACAGCCAAGCACCACAGGCGGTGCAAACTTATCTACAAGATATTGGCTACGCCAAAAAATTCTACGATAAGCATGTGTATCCAGGTTCACCTTGGTTTATTGCCCATCACATCGAAAAACAACAAGACGCTCACCCAGAGATTAACAATCGCGCCGAAGCGTTTGAATGGAAAGCAAGCGAATTTGATGCGCTCAACTACCAACTGCACCAATTGCCCATTGGCGTGCAACATCGCAATGCCTATGAAGGGATTTTGGCGGTGCTACCACCGCAAGAAAAACGCGGGTTGATTTTAATCGATCCCCCCTTTGAACAGGAACACCGTGATTTTAGCGCATTGGTAGATTTGTTGGTCAAAGCGCATAAAAAATGGTCAACCGGGGTATTGGCACTTTGGTACCCCATCAAAAACAACGATGCGGTTGAGCTGTTTTATAAAAAAATGAAACGCACCGAAATCCGCCGTCAGCTGGTGCTTGAGCTGAATATTTTTCCTCCTGATTTGCCGATGGGTTTAAATGGGACGGGTATGTTGGTGATTAACCCACCTTGGCAATTTGATGCTAAAGCCGAAGAGATTTTGCAATATCTACAGCCAATTTTGCAGCATCCTGAAAGCCCACAAATGAGCGTAGAACAGCGCACCAAAGTACAATGGTTGGTTGGCGAATGATTTCACGCTTGGCGGGTTAACTGGTCACAAAACCCGCCAAATTTCGCAATTTGTTACCGAGCTCGATGCACCTAGCGACAGATGATTTATTATAGACGACCTGCAAGAGACAACCTGCAAGGATAATCAATGAATAACGATAATAATAACCAACCAACCCTTATCAAGACGCCCATCGACGCATTACAACAGCCGCAACAGCCGCAACAGCACATTAAGGATATTAATCCAATTCAGCTTGAGCATCAGCGTAACCGTGAATTGGCAGAAACCGATGACTACGATGGGCTCACCTTTGAAGTCATTGAAAATGCGCGTGTCGCTGATAAAACGATTGCGCAAAAAGGCGTTTATTTAATTCCCAATTCATTTACGCTATTGTCGCTGCTTGCGGCATTTTATTCGATTACCCAAAGCGCGTTGGGGGAAGGGCATTATATGCGTGCCTGTGTGGCGATTTTTATCTCGGCATTGCTAGATGGGTTAGATGGTCGGGCGGCAAGGCTGTTCAATGCACAAAGTCCCTTTGGCGAGCAGCTAGACTCGCTAGCTGACTGCATCGCGTTTGGACTTGCGCCTGCGTTATTGATTTATCATTATGCGTTAGAGCCGTTGGGGCGTATTGGTATCGCTTGCGCCTTTGTGTATGCTGCCTGTGCCGCGCTGAGACTGGCGCGTTTTAATGTACAAATTGGTGTTGTTGATAAAAAATACTTTGTCGGGGTAGCAAGTCCGTTAGCCGCTATTTTAGTCACGACGTTTGTGATGGTGCATATGGATTGGCAAGTTGAATTGCCGGCGACCAGTCCCGCTTTTCAAATCTTGGCAGCCGTTTGGGTGGTGATTGCCGGCTTCTTGATGGTGAGTAATTTAAAATACTATAGCTTTAAAGAGTTTGATAAAAAGCGTGTCCCCTTTGTGGCACTCATCTTGATTGTGTTTGCGCTCGGTATCGTGCTGTATAATATTCCTGCAGGATTGCTCGCGATTAGCGTGATTTACGCCTTATCGGGCCCAGTAACTGCGGTTTGGAGCAAGCTTAAACGCAAACCTGTTTAGGGCTACTTTAGGTTTTTGTTTCAGTAGCAATTTTTTTTAGAAACGGATGTTCAAATAGTACAAAAACTGGCATAATGAGCGTATCGTTTTCATGCCCGTTTTTTTGGGTAACATGATGCGTTGTTCAAGGATATAAACCATTAATTTCCTCATAAGGAGTATGAGATGCACCGTCAGTCTGATTTAATCCACCCTGCTTTTAACCTAACCAAAATTTTTATCTCGGTGTGGTTGGCCTCAACTTTAGCCGCTTGTGGTAGCGACAATGATTCCGCTACAACGCCACCTGCCAAAACAGGCGTTGCTTCACTGCCCACAGGTAATTTAATCAAAGATCCATTAACGACCAAAAATCTCACCGCCAGCGCCTTAACCCAGTTATTTAATACCACAGATCCCGATTTTAGCCAAGTTGCAGCCACGCCCAAGTGCGGTGTGCGTGTAGAATACATGCAATATGATACCGTCGATGTCAAAGGTAATAAGACCGATGCGACGGGTGCTGTGTTTATTCCGACAGGCACGGATGCAGACTGTAATGGCAATCGGCCAATTGTACTCTATGCCCATGGTACGGCAACGACCAAAGCCTATAATTTTGCAGAAGTGGGTAATGCCAACAATGAAGCAGGACCAGACGCGACATTGTTAGCGGCTTTGTTTGCAGGGCAGGGCTATGTGGTTATCTCACCCAATTATGCAGGTTATGACAAATCAAGCCTAGCTTATCACCCGTACCTCAATGCCCAGCAGCAGTCACACGAGATGGCAGATGCGTTAAAAGCAGGCAGGGAAGTGGTACGCCGCACGGGCAGTGCAACCAATGTCGCTGACAATGGCAAATTGTTTATCACAGGTTATTCCCAAGGTGGCTACGTCACCATGGCAACCACGCGCTATCTTGAAACGCTCAAAGAACCTGTGACAGCGGCGCTGCCAATTTCTGGACCCTATGCCATGGAAGCATTTGGTGATGTGGTATTTGGTGGCAAAGTCATGCTCGGTGCGACGTTTTTTAATCCGCTGATGGCTCGCAACTATCAAGAGCAGTATGGCAATATTTATGCCAAACCCAGTGACATGTTTGCGCCAGCCAATGCCGATGAAATCCCCTCGCTACTGCCTAGCGCCAGTACGACTGAGCAGCTAATTTCAAGTGGCAAATTGCCTGCCTCAGCGATGTTTCAAAAAGCCCCAACGGGCAATTCAACGCTCGATACGTTATCACCGTCTGACCCAGCATTTAGCTTTGGTTTTGACACGACGCATTATTTAGTCAAAAATGACTACCGATTAGGGTACTTGGCGGATGCCCAAAAAAATGTCGATTGGGCAGTGCCTTATTTACAAGGTTATACCAACTATAGCCCAGTGCCTGCCACAGCACCTGAACATCCACTACGTAAAGCGTTAAAAGCCAATGATTTGCGTGGCTATTTACCCACAATGCCTGTTATTATGTGTGGTGGCAACCAAGATCCGGTGGTGTTCTTTGACGTCAATAGTAGCTTGATGAAAACGCTATGGGACACAGATACTAATAAAACTAGCACGACCAAGTTGGGAATTATTGATATTGATATCACCAATCGCGCCACGCGTCAAAAACCGGTTTATCAAACGTTAGGTTTTGATACCGTCAACAATAATAGCATCCAGTCTCAATCAGAAAAAATGCAAGCAGGATTTGCTAGCAAAGTGCAAAATATTGCAGCGATTGCGGCTGCCAACGGGGGCAATCCATCACAAGCCGTCGCTATGCAATATCATGATTTAGTCACGCCGTATTGTATGGGTGTGGCACAGACATTGTTTAGCCAGTTCTAAGTTTAGCCAGTTCTAAATTGGCGATAGCCTGAAACTATAGCCAATTAACCAACACGCACTTAACTGATACCCATTTAACAAAGCCTGTTTATCAACAGGCTTTGTCATTAAACAGTTTATTTTATAGATTATTACAATAGTTGATTAAGATAGCTAGTAAAGTTTGGGCAGTTTACCATGGGGGTAAAATAACACCCATCAAAGCATGATATTTTGATATTACCGTCGGCATTTGGCGGTGAGTTAACTGCTAAATCATGCGTTTTATGCTATAATTATTCCTTTTTACTATCCTAAAATATAACGTCATCTGTGTTACTTTTTTAAAGGTTTTGATTGGGGTTTTTTGCAGCTTTTGGTCAAAATTGCACATTGCTTTTAAACGCATGGTTGTTAACTTAGCTATCGCCTTGAAAAGTAAAATAAATAAGATGACTCGTATATTTAAGTAGCTTGATAAAAGGAGCGTGCATGTCCACCGATTCCGTGAGCCCCATTGGCATCGTCGATGAATTAAAACAATCTTATCTCGACTATGCCATGAGCGTAATTGTCTCCCGTGCTTTACCTGATGTGCGTGATGGGCTCAAACCTGTTCATCGCCGTGTGTTATACGCGATGCATGAATTATCAAACGACTTTAACAAACCTTACAAAAAATCGGCGCGTGTGGTCGGTGATGTTATCGGTAAATACCACCCACATGGCGATACTGCAGTGTATGACGCGATTGTGCGTTTGGCGCAGCCGTTCTCAATGCGCTATATGCTCATCGATGGTCAAGGTAATTTTGGCTCAGTGGATGATGACCCTGCCGCAGCGATGCGTTATACCGAAGTGCGCATGCAAAAACTTACTCACCAAATGCTGGGTGATTTGGATAAAGACACTGTGGATTGGGAGCCAAACTATGATGGTTCAGAGCAAATGCCAAGCGTCATGCCAGCCCGTATTCCAAATTTGCTTGTTAATGGTGCCACAGGCATTGCGGTGGGTATGGCGACCAATATGGCGCCACACAATCTGACGGAAGTGATTAATGCGTGTTTAGCGTATGCCGATGATCCGCACATCTCGGGTGAAATGCTTATGCAGTACATCACCGGTCCTGATTTCCCAACAGGCGGTATCATTTATGGCCGCTCAGGCATTGTCGATGCTTATCGCACCGGTAAAGGTCGCTTGCATTTGCGCGGCAAATATCACATCGAACCGATGAGTGAAACGGGCGCCAATAAAGAGCGTGAACGTATTGTATTTACCGAGATTCCGTATCAAACCAATAAAGCAAAACTGATTGAAAAAATCGCAGAATTGGTACGCGATAAAAAACTTGAAGGCATTAGCGAGATTCGCGATGAGTCAGATAAAGATGGGATGCGTATTGCCATTGACTTAAGACGTGGTGAAAACGCGGAAGTCATCGTTAACAATCTATTTATCCAAACGCCTTTAGAATCAAGTTTTAGTATTAACATGGTTGCCTTAGATGAAGGACAACCCAAAATCATGACGTTGCGTGATTTAATTGCCGCCTTTATACGTCACCGCCAAGAAGTTGTGACTCGCCGTACTATTTATGAGCTCAAAAAAGCACAGGCGCGTGGTCATTTACTCGAAGGACTAACCATTGCCCTTGCCAACATTGATGGTATTATTGACACTATCAAGGCATCGGCAAACCGCCAAGAAGCCCGCGATAACTTACTAACCAATACTTGGCAGTCAGGTGGCGTGATTGCCATGTTAGAGGCAGCAGGCAGTCATTCGATTCGCCCTGATGTGATTGAAGGCGAAGACCTAAACGCCCCATATGGCCTGATTGATGACAACCAACATTATCGTCTATCGCCTGACCAAGTCAATGCTATTTTGGATATGCAGCTGCACCGTTTAACAGGGCTAGAGCAAGACAAGCTACAGCAAGAATTCAAAGAAATCTTGGCACTCATTGCGCAATTACAAAGCATTTTGGATAACTTTGACCAATTAATGCAAGTCATCAAAGACGAATTAATCCAAATTCGTGAGGATTTTGGCGATGCGCGCAAAACCCAAATCGTCGATAGCCGCAGTGACTTTAGCCGTGCAGATTTGATTTCTGAACAAACCGTTGTGTTGACTGTTTCACGTACAGGTTATGCCAAAACCCAGCCTATCAGCGACTATATCGCCCAAAAACGCGGTGGTAAAGGCAAGTCAGCCACTGCCATGAAAGCAGATGACGTCATTGACCATATGGTGGTCACATCGACGCACAACAACGTGATGATTTTTACCGATCGGGGCCGTGTGTTTGGGTTACAAGTGTTTGAAGTGCCTATTGCTAGCCGTGGTTCACGTGGCCGTCCGATGGTCAATTTGATTGCGCTCGATGCCGATGAAAAAGTCACCGCCATCTTACCCGTGACCGAAGACGACAAGCAGAATGACAATAGCTATGTGTTCTTTGCAACCGCATCGGGCATGGTAAAACGCGTCCAATTGTCACAATTTAAAAACCTTCGTGCCAACGGACTTCGCGCTGTTGAACTCAACGACGGCGATAACTTGATTGGCGTTGCCATTACCGATGGCGAGCAAGACATCATGTTATTTTCCAACGAAGGTAAAGCCATTCGCTTTAATGAAAGTAAAATCCGTGCGATGGGTCGTACCGCAAAAGGGGTACGCGGTATGCGGGTGACGCTACTTGCCAATCAAGGTATCGAAGACGAGGACACCGAGCTTGAAGACGATAGCCAAGATGACCAAGACAATGACAGTGTTGTTGCGGTTAGCCGTGTGGTATCGTTGGTTGTTGCCCCACAACAAGGCGAGATTTTATGTGCTTGTGAGCGGGGCTTTGGCAAACGCACACCTGTCTCTGATTTCCCTGTCAAAGGTCGTGGCGGTAAAGGCATTATTGCCATCAAAACCACGGCGCGTAATGGCGAGCTGGTGCAGGCATTAGCGGTAACCGATGCCGATGATATTGTGCTGATTTCTGATGCAGGCACGCTGGTGCGTACACCTGTCGGGCAAATCGCGCAAACAGGTCGTAATGCGCAAGGGGTCACCCTGATTCGTATTTCACAAGATGAATCATTGGTTTCCATCGCTTTGGTTGAAGGCGGTAGTGAAGATGAGCTGGACGAAGATAGCTTAGAGGCAGAATTGGCTGACAATATCGCGCAAGACAGCGCTGATTTACCAGACAGTGCGGATTTGCACAGCGCTGATTTACAAAACATCGAGTTGTCTGAAGCCTTGCAGCAAGATGGTTTATTAGAAGCCGATGCACAACAGCTAGATAACTAATTTGTAGCCTTGCTATTTATAACCTCGCTTTATCAAACCAGCTTATCAATCAATAAGCTGGTTTTTTTTCGCTGAATTCTACAATTTCGCAACAGCCAGCAAGTTTAAAGCCTTATAAAATTTAAAATTATCTTGTTCCAACAATCCTATTACATTAAAAGACGAGTATACCCATGTCAAAACTGCATCTACACCACCTTGAAAAATCCCGTTCATTTCGAATTCTTTGGCTATTAGAAGAATTAGAGCTGCCTTATCAGTTAACCAAGTACGAACGCCATCATGGTTTGGCGCCCAAGTCTTTGCAAAAAATTCACCCGATGGGTAAGGCACCTATCCTGCAAGATAATGGAAAAACGCTGATTGAATCGGCCAATATCATTGAGTATTTGATTGATAACTATGATAAGTTAAGCGACCCGCAAGATGCACAGCCAATCTCACAACGGGTGCTGAATAAAAAATTTCGCCCAGATTATGGCAGTGAGGCGTATGAACAGTATCGATATTGGCTGCATTTTACCGAAAGCTCGTTGATGCCCTTGCTTATTATCCGACTGCTATTTGCTACCATGATAGAAAAATCACCGATAGGTATCAAACAAGTGGCAAAATTACTCAAATCGGGGATAGACAAATCTTATCTGAATCATTCATTAACCGAGCAGCTCAAAATGCTAGATAAGCATTTGGGGAGTAATGAATGGCTTGCTGGCAACCAATTTAGCGGCGCTGATATACAGCTTGAATTTGGCATAAACGCCATGCAAGAAACCCATAGTTTAGAGGCAAAATACGCCAATATTCACAATTGGTTAAAAAAATGCCAAGCTCGCCCAGCTTATCAAAAAGCGGTTGATAAGTGTTGATGGTTGACTGTCAAGCGATTTAATGCTTTTATTGCTTTACTTTGTTGATAAATTTACTATACGGTCAGAAAAAACAGTTGTTTTTTCACCTTTATTTCATAGCTAAATACCTATTAAAAATTAGGGAAAATACATAAATATTTTTTTCATGTAAAATATTGCTATCGCTATTTATAACAATGTTTTGTGTCTAATAGTTGAATACTTTGAGTCGTTTACAACCTAGCTCCATTCTAGGTTATTTCCATGGATGGATGCCATTGCCAGAAGGAACGAAAAATGCAATATCAGTATTTTAAAGACCCTGATAGTCAAGAAACCCAAGAATGGCTTGACGCCTTTGATTCGGTGATCAAGTCAGTGGGAAAAAAACGTGCCACTTTTTTACTAAAAGCCATCTATGATAAGGCGGTACAAGAAGGATTACGCGTTAACCGTCTTGACACCGCTTACATCAACACTATTCCTGTAGAAGATCAACCCTCTTATCCCGGTGATTTAACCCTAGAGCGTAAAATTCGCGCTATCATTCGTTACAATGCGGTGGCGATGGTGATGCGTGCCAACAAAAATGACGACGACTTAGGCGGTCACTTAGCGACGTTTGCCTCTAGCGCAACGTTATACGAAACAGGTTTTAACCATTTTTGGCGCGCAGCGAGTGAAAGCTTTGGCGGTGATATGATTTATTATCAAGGTCACGGTTCGCCAGGGATGTATGCTCGCTCATTTTTAGAAGGTCGATTGACTGAAGAGCAGCTGACAAATTTTCGCCGTGAAGTAGGCGGCAAAGGGCTATCTAGCTACCCACACCCTTATTTGATGCCTGACTATTGGCAGTTCCCAACCGTGTCGATGGGTTTAGGCCCCATTATGTCGATTTATCACGCGCATGTGCACCAATATCTTGAAAATCGCGGCTTGATTCCAAAAGAAGGTCGCAAGATTTGGGCATTCTTGGGCGATGGTGAAACCGATGAGCCAGAGAGCTTAGGTGCTATCTCACTAGCCGGTCGCGAGAATCTAGAAAATCTGATTTGGGTGATTAACTGTAACTTACAGCGCCTGGATGGTCCGGTGCGTGGTAACGGTAAAATCATCCAAGAGCTTGAATCTGTGTTTCGCGGCGCAGGCTGGCGGGTGATTAAAGTCATTTGGGGCGGTAAATGGGATACGCTACTAGACAAAGACCATACGGGCGCGCTCAAACATCGTATGCTTGAGACCCTCGATGGTGAATACCAAGTGTATAAAGCGCGTGATGGTAAATTTGTCCGTGACTATTTCTTTGGTAAATACCCAGAACTTGCCGAAATGGTCAAAGATTGGACTGACCAGGAAATCCAAAATTTAGACCGTGGTGGTCACGACCCGATGAAAGTGTATGCCGCATTTAGCGAAGCCATGAAAGCCAAAGGTCAGCCGACGGTGATTTTGGTTAAAACCGTCAAAGGTTATGGCTTATCTAACCAAAGCCAAGCGGTCAACAAAACCCACCAAATCAAGAAACTCGAAATTGATTCATTAAAATACTTCCGTGACCGTTTTGATTTGCCATTTACTGACTCGCAGCTTGAAGAATTGCCGTTTTATCGTCCTGATGAAAATTCTGCTGAAATCCAATACCTTAAAGGTCGCCGTCAAGCACTGGGCGGACATTTGCCCAATCGCCGTAGTGGTCATATTCCACTCGATGTCCCAGGATTGGAGATTTTTGACAAATTACTACAAGGTAGTGCAGGCAAAGAACAATCTACCACCATGGTATTTGTACGCTTGCTAGCCGCACTGCTAAAAAATAAAGCGCTGCAAGAGCGTGTGGTGCCGATTGTTCCTGATGAAGCCCGTACTTTTGGTCTTGAAGGTATGTTCCGCCAATTGGGTATCTACTCGGCATCGGGTCAAAATTATACCCCTGAAGACCATGAAGCCTTGATGGGTTATAAAGAAGCCAAAGACGGTCACATGCTTGAAGAAGGCATTAATGAAGCGGGTGCGATGAGTGCGTGGATTGCGTTAGCGACCAGTTATTCAACCAATGCGTTGCCGATGATTCCTTTTTATATCTATTATTCGATGTTTGGTTTCCAACGCGTCGGTGATTTAGTTTGGGCGGCAGGCGATATGCAGGCGCAAGGGTTCTTGCTTGGCGGTACCGCAGGTCGTACCACACTTAATGGCGAAGGCTTACAGCACCAAGATGGTCATCAGTTGATTCTATTTAACACGGTGCCAAACTGTGTCACTTATGACCCATGTTATGGTTATGAGCTAGCGGTGGTCGTACAAGATGGTCTGCGCCGTATGTATGGTGAAGGCGAACGGGTTTTCTATTATATCACCTTAATGAATGAAAACTACGAGCAACCAGCCATGCCAACAGGGGTAGAAGAAGGCATCAAAAAAGGCATGTACTTGCTCAAAGATAATGGTTCAAAACAAGTGCAATTGCTAGGTTCAGGCGTGATTTTACGTGAGGTTGAAAAAGCCGCGCAAATTCTCGCTGAAGAATTCAATATCAATGCCAACGTGTGGAGTGTCACAAGCTTTAATGAACTCACCCGTGAAGGCATGGCATGTGATGAGTACAATCGTTTGCACCCACTAGATGAACAGCGTACGCCTTGGGTTACTGAACAACTTGCACAGCATGAAGGTATTGTGGTCGCTGCCACCGACTATATGCGCATTTTCTCTGAACAAATCCGCGCCTATCTACCAGACAGTCGTCCGTATGCCACCTTAGGTACCGATGGTTTCGGTCGTTCGGATAGTCGCCGCCAATTACGTAGTTACTTTAAAGTGGATGCTGCCCATATTGTGGTAGCAACGCTCAAACTATTGGCAGATGAAGGTGAGGTTGATGCGCGTTTGGTCAAAGATGCGATTAGTAGCTTGGGTATTGATGCCGATGCCTCACCGGCTTGGTATCCTCAAGTACAAATCGACCACTCCCCAGATGCCCCAGCGATTTTAGGCGCGCATCCAAACCCTGTACCAACCTTGGTTGAAGAGGATGATGAAGCCATTTCAGCAGACGGCAAAGCAGAAGATAAAGCCGATGCGCCAATGCTTAACGACAAACCTGAATAATAGAAATCAATAGTAGGTAATCAGCCACGTATTAGCGGCTAATTGCCCACTCAGTAAAAATAAAAATTTAAGGATAAACCCATGGAAATCAAAGTTCCCGACTTAGGCGTTGATAGCGCTGAAGTCAGCGAAATTATGGTCAAAGTCGGCGATGTCATCAATGTGGACGATAACATTGTCTTATTAGAGTCTGACAAAGCCTCTGTAGAAGTACCTGCGACATCAGCAGGGACTATCACAGCAATTAGTCTTCAAATCGGCGATAAGGTCAAAGAAGGTGATGTGATTCTCACCATCGATAGTGCAGGCAATAGCCAATCCAACACTGCACCCGTAGAGCAACCTGCGCAACAGACAGACCAACAAGTAGCCCAATCTAACGAAGCTAAAGAAACTAAAGAAGCTAAAGAGACTAAAGAGGCTAATGCGACTTCATCGCAAGCGCCGTCTATGGCTGCGTCAAACCAATCACAGCCCACATCTACATCAGCTGAAGCAACTTATACATTGCCAGATTTGGGTGTCGATAGCGCAGAAATTAGTGAGTGGTTGGTCAAAGAAGGCGATACTGTCACTGCTGAACAACCGCTAGTATTGGTTGAATCCGATAAAGCATCGGTCGAAGTACCAGCACCTGTTAGCGGAAAAATTGTCAAATTCTTAGTCAATGCAGGGGATACGGTCACCAATGGTCAGGACTTTATCGTGATGGCCTCCCAATCAGCTACGCAACAGTCATCATTAGCCAGTGACCCATCAGAACAAGCTGCCAGTCAAGCCACTTTAGCTGCAAACCAAAATCAGCCACCCGTTCAAACAGTATCTGCCCCTCAATCATCCACACCCGCTGGTAAACAAACATTCGGTTTGCCCGATTTAGGGGTAGAGTCAGCACAGATTAGTGAGTGGATGGTCAAAGTAGGCGATGAAGTTACAGCCGAACAACCGCTAGTATTAGTAGAATCTGATAAAGCATCGGTTGAAGTTCCTTCGCCAGTCGCCGGTAAAGTGGTTGAATTACTGGTTAACCCTGGTGATACCGTCACCAATGGTCAAGACTTTGTTGTGATTGAAGCGGCGGGATCAGTGCAATCCGCATCAAGTTCAGCTTCACAGCCGCAAGCGACCACCCATACTACTCAGCAAGCAGTCGTTAAAACGCAAAATACCGCGTCGACTTCAACTAATAGCGCTACCACGACAGCTAGCCAGTCAAGTTCACAGTCAAAACTGTCTGAAGCGCAAATTAATGCCAAAAACGCTGCGGTTTATGCCGGTCCTGCGGTGCGCAAACTTACCCGCCAATTGGGTGTTGATGTCAGTGAGGTGACTGGTACGGGCGCTAATGGGCGTATTGTCAAAGAAGATGTGTTTGCTTATGTCAAGAATATGATAAAAGCAGTTAGCACACCTACAGCAGCAAATAATATCTCTGCGCCATCAGCGGCTCGCTCAGGATTACCTAATTTACCCGATATGAGTAAAACGGAAATTTGGGGAGAAATTGAGCGCCAAGATTTGACCCGTCTACAAAAAGTCTCAATTCCACAGCTTAATTACAATACCTATTTGCCACAAGTGACCCAGTTTGATTTAGCAGATATTACCGATGTAGAAAAATTGCGTGGCGACTTAAAAGATGAGATGAAAAAAGAAGGCGTGAGTTTAACTATTCTGGCTTTCATCATGAAAGTAACCGCTTACGCGCTCATGCAACATCCAAAATTTAACAGCCATTTAAGCGATGACAATACCCAAATTATCATCCGTAAATCTGTGAATTTAGGCTTTGCCGTAGCAACCGACGATGGTTTAACAGTACCTGTCATTCAACATGTAGAGCAAAAAGGCATCAAGCAACTAGCGATTGAAATCGGCGAGCTTGCCAAAAAAGCGCGTGATAAAAAACTATCTGCCAAAGAGTTAACCGGCGCGTCATTTACGATTTCAAGTCAAGGCAATCTTGGCGGTACTTATTTTACGCCGCTGGTTAATTGGCCACAAGTTGCGATTTTAGGCATCAGTGAATCTAGTATTCAGCCACGTTGGAATGAGACCAAAGGCGAGTTTGAGCCACGTTTAATGCTACCGTTGTCATTATCGTATGACCACCGTGTGATTAATGGTGCGGACGCTGCGGTATTTACCCGATATATTGCAAAATTACTAGCAGATCCACGCCGCGTGTTGTTATAAATTGCAGCGCAAAAAAACCTAGCGTGTCATGTGCATGCTGGGTTTTTTAATGCCCAAAAAAAGCCCTTAGTCAAAACTAAGGGCTTTATGAATGCCAACAAGCTTATTTTTCGGTTTTTGCTAAGAAGAACCAAGTGTCTAACACCGAATCCGGATTCAATGAAACAGAAGTAATACCTTGTTCCATTAACCACATCGCTAGGTCTGGATGGTCAGAAGGGCCTTGTCCACAGATACCGATATACTTGCCTTGTGCGTTACAGGCATCGATAGCCATTTTCAGTAGTTTTTTAACCGCTGGGTCACGTTCATCAAATGATTGAGATACGATACCCGAATCACGGTCAAGACCAAGCGTTAACTGGGTTAAATCGTTTGAGCCGATTGAGAAACCATCGAAGTATTGTAAAAACTCTTCTGCTAACAAGGCATTGGTTGGCAACTCACACATCATGATGACGCGTAAACCGTTTTCACCACGTTTAAGACCATTTTTCTCAAGCAGTTCTAGTACTTTACGTGCTTCTTCTGTCGTACGTACGAATGGAATCATAATCTCAACGTTGGTTAAGCCCATTTCATCACGAACACGTTTTAATGCACGACATTCTAATTCAAAGCAGTCACGGAAATTTTCTGACACATAACGGCTGGCACCACGGAAACCGAGCATTGGGTTTTCTTCAGAGGGCTCATAGAGTTTACCGCCGATTAAGTTTGCATATTCATTCGATTTAAAGTCAGACATACGTACGATAACTTTCTTATCTTTAAATGCGACAGCTAGGGTTGAAATACCTTCAACCAATTTATCAACGTAGAAGTCAACCGGTGAAGCATAGCCTGCCATACGCTCTTGAATCGCTTGTACGATTTCGCGTGGTAGGGTGTTCATGTTAAGCAGTGCCTTTGGATGCACGCCAATCATACGGTTGATGATGAATTCTAACCGTGCTAGACCCACCCCTTCATTAGGGATTTGGGCAAATCCAAAGGCGCGGTCAGGGTTACCGACGTTCATCATAATTTTAAATGCCAAGTCTGGCATTGACTCAATTGAGTTGTTTTGGATTTCAAAGTCCAATTGACCTTCGTAGATATAACCAGTATCACCTTCTGCACAAGATACAGTGACGGCTTGACCATCGGTCAATAGGTCAGTGGCGTTACCACAACCCACGATGGCAGGGACGCCCAATTCACGCGCGATAATTGCCGCGTGACAGGTACGACCACCACGGTTAGTGATGATAGCAGCGGCACGTTTCATGACCGGTTCCCAGTCTGGGTCAGTCATATCAGAAACAAGGACGTCACCTTCTTGTACTTTATCCATTTCATGGATTGAGTTGACCACGCGTACAGTACCTGCGCCGATACGTTGACCAATTGAACGACCTTCACAGATGACATCGCCTTTTTCTTTAAGGATGTAACGCTCCATGACATTTTGGCTTTCACGGCTTTTTACTGTCTCTGGGCGTGCTTGCACAATGAATAATTTGCCACTGTCACCATCTTTTGCCCATTCGATATCCATCGCATGACCATAATGTTTTTCGATGATTAATGCTTGTTTGGCAAGTTCAACCAATTCTTCATTGCTCAGTGAAAATTGGTTGCGTTCTGCTTTGTCCACTGGGACTATTTTGACTGATTTGCCAGCTGAGTGCTCGTCCGCATAAACCATTTTTTGTTGTTTACTGCCGAGGTTGCGACGGATTACCGCAGGTTTGCCGGCATTTAATAACGCTTTTGAAATGTAGAATTCGTCAGGGTTCACCGCACCTTGCACGACCATTTCACCCAAGCCATAGCTTGCGGTGATAAATACCACGTCATTAAAACCGCTTTCGGTATCAATGGTGAACATCACACCTGAGGTGCCTGTCTCTGAACGTACCATGCGTTGTACACCAGCTGATAAAGCAACACCTGCGTGCTCAAAACCTTTGTGAACGCGGTAAGCGATGGCGCGGTCATTGTATAAAGAAGCAAAGACTTCTTTAATAGCAATCAAAATATTGTCAATACCACGGATATTGAGGAAAGTTTCTTGTTGACCAGCAAATGAGGCGTCTGGTAAATCCTCAGCAGTCGCTGATGAACGAACCGCAACAGCGATGTCCTCGCCTTGGCTCATCTCGGCAAAGGCATCACGGATTTCTTGTTCAAGATCTTTAGGCAACTCTTGCTCAATAATCATGTCGCGGATTTTTTTACCCGTGGCAGTCAATGCCGCAACATCATCCACATCCAGACCTTGGAGCGCGTCTTTGATTTTGTCTTGAAGACCTGTACCGATTAAGAATTTGTTAAAAGCTTCAGACGTTGTTGCAAAGCCACCTGGTACGCTTACCCCTAAATCCGTTAGGTGACTAATCATTTCACCTAATGAAGCGTTTTTACCGCCTACTTTGTCAATGTCGTTTTTGCCTAACTTGTCGAGTGAGATAACTTGTGCGTTCAAGGTGATAACTCCGTGAAATAAAGATTATTTTGAAAAGATTATAACGGTATTTCGTAGAAAATTCATCTTAAAAAATGATTTTCTAGCAAAAAATTTATAATTTTAAAAAAACTGTCAGCGATCAACAATTCAACTAAAATTTTGCTTGGATATCTTTGAGTTTAAGGGGATAAAAAACGTAGATAAGCCTTCAATGACAATAACTGATGGCTAATTAAGGCAAATTAAGCATCGATTTGTTAGATTAAAGCCTACAAGTCACGTATAATAACAAACTCTCGACCTGTGAGACAAACGATAGTGTCTGCACTGATAACGACATTAATAGATGACATTCACTGCAAAAGATGCAGTTAATGAGTGAGGTTAACCCCCAGTGTCAGTAGTGTCAGTTTAAACCAGTATTAATTTAAATTAGTATGGACGCTTCTTGTCATTTTTTGGATAATTTTTCATGACCATTGAGCAAATCAAAGCCACGATTCAAAATAAAGACGCCTTAAATTTTGCAAATTCGCAGTCGTTGCGAAGTGTGTTTTTTATCTCCGATGGTACCGCGATTACGTCTGAAACCCTAGGTCGTTCTATTTTAAGCCAATTTCCCACGGTACCATTTGAGACCCGGGTTATTCCTTATGTTGATACCCTTGATCGCGCCGATGAAGCGGTCAATCAAATCAATCTTGCCCACCAACGTGATGGGGTAAAGCCGCTAGTCTTTGATACAATCGTTGACCCTGTGATTCGTGAGCGAATCAACGGTGCAGATGCCTTTAACTTGGATATTTATGAAGGCTTAATTAGTAAAATTGCCGATGAAATCAAAGTACAACCTGCACCGCATACCGGTCATGCGCATGGGGATGTCGATTCTGAGAACTATAAATCACGTATTGATGCGGTGCATTTTGCTTTAGATAATGATGATGGCGCGCGTACCACCCATTATGATGCGGCAGATATTATTTTGATTGGGGTGTCACGTTCGGGCAAAACGCCTACCTCTTTATACCTAGCGTTGCAATTTGGTATTCGTGCGGCGAATTATCCGTTGACTGAAGATGATTTATATGAAAATTCGTTGCCCAAAGCGTTAAAGCCTTACCGTGACAAACTATTTGGTTTGGTGATTGACACCGATCGACTGGTAAAAATTCGTAACGAGCGCCGTGCAGGTAGCCGCTATGCAAGTTACCAGCAATGCCAGCAGGAATTGCGCGCCATTCAAGGTATTTATATTTCTCAAGGGATTCCAAATATTGATGTATCAACGATGTCGATTGAAGAAATCGCGACGCGTATTTTACAGATGACGGGGTTAAAACGCCGAATTGGTTAGTTTGATTTCTTAACATACGGTTGATTTATCGTATTTTATATTCAATTTAAAAATTTTTTATTCATTATCTTTTTTATTCATTATCAAGGCTTAAAATATGGGAGCTAATATGCCAAAAAAACGGATTAATGACAAAGTCACTCAAATTCCCCCTACAAACAATGAAAACGAAAACATCTGTGATTCCAACACACAGTCAATTATTGAGCCTCAAGAAAATATTACCGAAATTTTGGCAAAACCAACCAAAACTGAAATTTCGGACTCTGATAAAAAAGCCAATACCGTCAGTATCAGTGAAGACGATGATAAGGTAAAACATTTTGATGATGCATCGGTGCATTTTGATTTAATTAGCCCGCTGGATAACACCCGTATCAATTTAAAGCGTTACAAGCGTCAAGATGCCGTTAGCCATGCCTATGATTATGATGCTATTGTGATTGGGGCAGGACCCGCGGGTGAAGCAGCAGCGATGAAAATCGCCAAATCTGGACAAAAAGTTGCCGTGATTGATCCACGCAAACAAGTGGGGGGCAACTGTACGCACGTAGGCACGATTCCGAGTAAAGCATTGCGTCAGTCGGTGTTTAATATTATCGGTAATCGCCGCGATCCTATCTTAAACCAAGGCATTGACTATCATCAAATCCCACTCAATAAAGTATTAACCAAAGCGCGCGAAGTGGTGCGTAATCAGGTAGAAACCCATACCCGTTTTTATGAGCGCAACCAAATTGACTTAATCAATGGTTGGGCAAGTTTTAAAGATACCCATACCATTCATGTTGATATGAGTGATGGTACCGAGCAAGACATTACCTTTGAACAAGCCATTATTACCGTGGGTAGCCGTCCTTATCGCCCTGATTTGTTAGATTTTAGCCATCCTCGCGTGTTTGATTCTGATAAAATCCTGCAAATGGATTATGTGGTACAGCGCATTATTATTTATGGTGCGGGCGTGATTGGCTGTGAGTATGCGTCTATTTTTACCGGTCTTGGCTATAAAGTAGATTTGATTAATACCCAAGAGCAGTTGCTTAGCTATCTGGATGATGAGATTTCTGACGCATTGTCGCATGACTTTAGACAATTTGGCGTATTGATTCGCAACAAAGAAGAAATCGAACGGCTAGAAACTTATGATGACTGCGTAATTTTATACCTAAAAAGTGGTAAACGCATCAAATCAGATGCTATTTTATGGTCAAACGGTCGCTCAGGTAATACCGACAGTCTCAACCTTGCCGCCATCGGACTCACCGCAAACAGCCGTGGTCAACTCAAAGTCAACGAGCATTACCAAACCGATATCCCAAATATTTATGCAGCAGGGGATGTCATTGGCTGGCCATCGCTGGCATCGGCAGCTTATGACCAAGGGCGCTGCGCTGCTGCTTATATGGTAGGCGATGAAAATGCACAACCTGTTCGCAGTGTGCCAACGGGTATTTATACCATTCCTGAAATTTCAAGTATTGGTAAAAACGAACAAGAATTAACCGCCGAAAAAGTGCCGTATGAAGTCGGTCAAGCTTTCTTTAAACACCTTGCCCGCGCACAAATCATCGGTGAGCGTAGTGGGGTGTTAAAAATACTGTTTCACCGTGAAACCTTAGAGATTTTAGGTATCCATTGTTATGGCAATCACGCCTCTGAAATTATTCATATCGGACAAGCCGTGATGGAAAGTAAAGGCGGCAATACGCTAGAATACTTTGTCAATACTACCTTTAACTACCCAACGATGGCAGAAGCCTATCGCGTTGCTGCACTCAATGGTCTTAATCGGGTGTTTTGATGGCGCAAATTAATGTAAAGCTACAACCCCAGTACGTAAAATTACAACCGCAGTTGCAACAAGCACTCTCTGAGTTAAAGTTGCCACTATCGGATGAGCAGCAATTACAGCTACTGTACTATCTACAGCAGCTGTTGTTTTGGAATAAAGCGTATAATTTGACCGCTATCAAAGATGACCAACAGGCATTAATCAAACATATCTTTGATAGTTTGTCGATTGTGCCATTTTTGCCAGCCGGTGATTTGCTAGATATTGGGACGGGTGCGGGTTTGCCAGCGGTGATAGTTGCTATTTGTCAGCCACAACGTGCGGTGACAGCACTCGATAGCAACCAAAAGAAAATTCGCTTTATCAAACAAGTCGCCAGTGAATTGGGGTTAAAAAATCTGACACCGGTTGCCAGTCGTATCGAAGCACATGAAGGCACTTATCAAGTAATTACCTCAAGGGCGTTTGCGTCGCTGGTGGATTTTGTCACCCATAGTCAAAGCAAATTGGCAGACAATGGTATCATTTGTGCCATGAAGGGGGTTGAACCCATTGATGAGATTCAAGCGCTTCAAAATGAGTGGCAAATTAACACCCAAGTGTTAACCGTGCCAAAGCTCTATGAATCACGCCACTTGATTTATTTGCAAAGATAAACACCCCATTTCAGCCAGTTTTACCGGTATTAGGGTTTGAAAAACTGGCTGTTTTTGACTACAATTTTCAACCTTTTTATCAACACATTGCGAGACAGTTCATGGATATTTTAGCCATTGCTAATCAAAAAGGTGGGGTGGGCAAAACCACCACCGCGGTTAATTTGGCAAGTGCACTGGCACATCGCCGCAAAAAAGTTTTACTGATTGATTTGGATGCCCAAGGCAATGCGACCACGGCATCAGGACTGGATAAACGCGAGTTAGAGTACAGTATTGCTGATGTGCTGTTAGATGATTTGCCAATCCATGAGGCGATTGTCAAAACCGCAAATGGGTTTGATATTGTCGGTGCCAACAATGAATTGTCAGGCAGTGATTTGCATTTAAGTCAAAAGCCTGAAAACCATGCAATTTTGTCAAAAGCCATGCAGCAGCTCGCTGATATGCCTGCCAAAAACGGCCGCGCGACTAAGCCGTATGATTTTATCGTGATTGACTGCGCCCCGAGTTTAAGTTTACTTACCATCAATGCAATGTGTGCCACATCAGGGGTGATTATCCCGATGCAATGTGAATATTTTGCATTGGAAGGATTGGCGGATTTATCGCAAACCATTGAGCGTTTGAAGTCGCTAAACCCAAAACTGCATATCCGCGGTGTGTTAAGAACCATGTTTGACCCGCGTAACACCTTGGCAAATGATGTTTCTATGGAATTGATTGAGCATTTTGGTCCGATTTTATTTAATACCATCATTCCCCGTAATATTCGTCTAGCAGAAGCACCGGCGCACGGCATCCCTGCGCTTGATTATGAGATGAATTCAAAAGGCTCACAAGCGTATATTCGCCTTGCCAATGAAATTATCAAGCAAAGTCGCCAATTCCAACTTGCCTAGCTTAAGCTGTTTAGGCACTTTTTTTGTTAACTTGTTGGCAAGTGCGCACTGGCAAAAGCAATGAAAATATTTTTCAAGCTATGGCGAATCTGCTAAAATAGCCAGTTCAAAAATGGCGGCATTGGTTTAATTTTTTATCAGTCATTTTTAACTATTTAATGGCATTGGGAATTTCGACATGGTTAAAAAGCGTGGATTGGCATCAAATCGAGGACTTGATGCGTTACTCGGCTCAATCAAAACAGAAAAATTGATTACCGGTAATCTAATCGATGCGAGTGTTCGAGCCGCTGTCGATGACGCGAAAAGCGCTGAAAAACTAAATGCCAAGTCAACCGATGATGGGCAAAATGTCTCGGATGATGAATCAGCCGAAGCTAGCGACACTATAGCTGTAGCCAAAAAATCGCCTACATCGGCGGTAACCCCCAAACCATTCACCGCAAAACCCGCCAAAACAGTAACGTCAAATACCGATAACACACCCATAAATAACGATGCCAATAATAGTAGTAATGTGGCTGGGTTAAATTTGATGCATATCAACGTCGCGTATTTGCAGCGTGGCAAGTATCAGCCGCGCATTGATTTGGACGAAGATGCCTTGCAAGAGCTGGCAACGTCTATCAAGCAGCATGGCGTGATGCAGCCCATTGTGATTCGACCCTTAGCCAAAGTATTGCCCAATTCCCCGATTACCCATGAAATTATCGCGGGTGAACGTCGCTGGCGTGCGGCGCAAATTGCAGGTCTAACCCATATACCCGCCATCATGCGCCCAATGTCAGATGACTTGGCAATCGCTTTGGCATTGATTGAAAACATACAACGGGAAGATTTGAGCGTCATGGAACAGGCTGCCGCATTGCAGCGTTTTCATGATGAATTTGGCATGAGTCATTCGCAAATTGCGGATGTGGTCGGTAAGGCGAGAACAACGGTTTCTAATTTGTTGCGTTTGAACCAATTACATGACGATGTCAAACAAGCGCTAAATGAAGGGCAGATGGATATGGGGCATGCCAGGGCATTATTGGCGCTGTCATCCAAACAGCAGCCGGTTATTGCCAAAAAAATTATACAGGGTCAATTGACCGTTCGTCAGACTGAAGCGTTAGTCAAAGACATTTTAAATCCAAAAGCGCCGACACAAAGCCAAGAAATTGATTATGATAGGCTGCGACTAAACCAACACCTCTCTGAGCAACTCGGTGCCGTGGTAAAAATCAAAGGCTCCTCAAAAGGCAAGGGGAGTATTGAGATATTTTTTCACAACGAAGAGGAATTACAAGCTTTGATTATGCAGTTCCAGTCGCAACTTGCGCATTAGATTAGTTTTCTCAATTGATTAGTCATTGACAGGCAAAGGCAGTATAACGAATGTGGGAATTAGTTAAAGCAGGCGGTTGGTTGATGTGGCCCATTGTCCTATGTTCGATTTTGATGTTGATTATCATCATTGAGCGCGCGATAAAACTTAAAGTCAGTACAGTGACACCCGCTCATCTGCGTGAACAATTGATGCAGCATTTGATTGAGCAGGGCGATATTGATCGTGAATCGCTTGAGAATGTCAAACTCAATTCGCCTTTGGGTGATATCCTTGCTGCAGGACTCATGAATCGCCAGCATGGTATTGATTCAATGACCATGCATATGGAAAACCGCGCCAGTATCACCATCCACCAATTAGAAAAACATATTAATATGCTGGGTACCATCGGTGCTATCGCCCCATTATTGGGTCTTTTAGGTACGGTACTGGGGATTATTTCATCCTTCTTAGCCATTACCGAAGGCGCAATGCAAGATCCGACCTTGCTGGCAGCTGGCGTATCACAAGCGCTGATTACCACAGCAGGGGGTATGCTGGTTGCGATTCCTGCGGTGATGGCGTACCGTATTTTTCAGCGCCGTATCATTGATATCAATGCGGCGTTTGAACAAGAAGCGGGTTTGATGATGCAAGAATTACTGGACAATGGTCTAATCACGCCTCGTTAATGGCGTGTAGCTGTGTAAAAGAGTCAACCCATGCGATTTCGTAAACCCACGGTCGAACCTTTAGAAATCAATCTTACCCCGATGATTGATTGCTTGCTGTTTTTGATTGTTTTTCTACTGCTGTCGACCACTTTCAACCATTTTAGCAAACTCAATATCATTTTGCCGCAAGCAGAAGGCGTACCGATTACTGAGAAAAGCAAACGCATTGAAATCGCGGTGCAAAAAGATGGTAGCTATTTGGTCAATGGCATTGCTTTATCTGGCAATGGCGAAGCTGAGTTGACGGCAATGATCCGTCAAGAAGCGGGTGAAGACCGAAAGCAGCTATTTGTTATCTCCGCCGATGCCGATACCAGTCACCAATCGGTGGTTAAAGTGATGGATATAGCGGGTAAAATGGGCTTTATGAATTTAAATATCAGTACTGTGATACCTGTCACTTCGCTCGATAGTAATATTGCCCCAGCGCCAGATGTCAAATAATTTTTATGGTTCAATTTACTGATACAATAGCTGTTAAGTCGTTCTTTTATATATTGAGATGCCATGACCGTTTCAAAACCTTCCAATGCTCACCCACGTTGGCAGACCTATCGAAGATTGCTAGGTTATCTCAAGCCGTATTGGTGGGCGATGACGCTAGTCGTCATTGGCTTTACCTTAAATGCAGGCACCGAAGTGGGCATTGCCAAGCTGGTCAAATTCATTATTGATGCGATTAATGATCGTGATCAAGCGCATATCAATCTTTTTCCAGCTTTAATCGTATTGTTGTTTGTACTGCGCGGACTTAGCTCATTTTTGGGTAATTACTTTAGTGCAGTGATTTCACGCAATGTCGTCTATCAGCTGCGTATGCAAGTGTTTTCAAAATTGCTCAGATTACCCAGCCAATTTTATTTGAGCCACAATGCCGGTCAGATTTCTGCAAAATTAATCTTTGATGTCGAGCAAGTCACTGCGGCGGGTACCGATACGCTCAAAACCTTGTTACGCGATGGTTTGACCGTGATTGGATTGTTGGCGTTTTTGCTTTACAGTAATTGGAAATTAAGCCTGTCGTTGTTTGTGGTATTGCCGCCGATTTTATTGTTAGTCGGTAAAGCCAGTAAACGCTTTCGCAAGCTGTCGCGCGGTATTCAAAAGTCCATGGGTGAAGTCAGTCATATTACCAATGAAGTCATCACAGGCTACCAAGTGGTCAAAAATTATGGCGGTCAGCAAAACGAGCTGACAAGGTTTAATAACGCCTCTTTAACCAATCTTAAACAAGGGCTAAAGGTGGTGGTAACCAATAGCATCAATACGCCATTAATTCAATTATTGATGGCGTGCGCGATGGCTGTGGTGGTATGGATTGCATTAAGACCAAACGTATTAGGCGATACCACCGCAGGCGAGTTTATCGCTTATATCAGTGCCGCAGGGCTACTGAGTAAACCCGTGCGCTCGTTGACCGATATTAATCAAGGCTTACAAAAAGGTTTGGCGGCGGCGGATTCTATATTTGAGATGCTCGATGAAGCCGAAGAAAAAGACACAGGCAAGGTTGAAAAAACCCTAACCGGTAAAATAGTACTTAACAACCTAAGCGTCACTTTTGAGGATGGCAAACAAGCGCTCAACAACGTAAATTTGGTGGTCAATCCCGGTGAAACCGTGGCGTTAATCGGTCGCAGTGGCGCCGGTAAAACTACCCTAGTCAACTGTCTGATGCGCGCGCTAGAACCCACAAAGGGCAATATTTATCTTGACGATGTCGCTATCGAAGATTTGACATTACATTCGCTGCGTAGTCAGATTGCCAGCGTCAACCAACAAGTGGTACTGTTTGATACCTCTATCCACAACAATATCGCCTATGGCGAATTATCTAATCGAACCTCGGAGCAAGTGATTGATGCTGCAAAATCAGCCTTTGCGCACGATTTTATCATGCAGTTGCCGCAGGGTTACCAATCAAAGATTGGCTCACAGGGTCTGCAGTTATCTGGCGGACAACGCCAACGCTTATCCATTGCACGCGCCCTGCTAAAGGATGCGCCTATCTTGATTTTGGATGAAGCCACGAGCGCGCTAGATAACGAATCAGAATTTTATATCCAAAAAGCGCTGGAGCGCGTCATGCATGGCAGAACCACCATCGTTATCGCGCATCGATTAACGACCATCCAAAATGCCGATAAAATCGTGGTCATGGATAACGGTGAAATCATCGAAGTCGGTACCCACGACAGTTTGCTAGCCGCGCAAGGTACGTATGCCAAGTTGTATGAGCGTCATTTTGAAGAGGACATATTGTCAAGCTAATGCAACAGACACTACTACAGGCGTGGCGCAACAAATCTCTGTGGCTATGGTTGTTATTGCCCGTGTCTTGGTTGTATGGGTTGGTTTTTTGGCTCAATAAAACTATTTATCGACTAGGGCTAAAACCCGTTTATTATCCCAAGGTGCCCGTCATTGTAGTGGGCAATATCACGGTTGGCGGTAGTGGTAAGACGCCGCTAATCATTGCGGTGGTAACTTACCTGCAGCAAAAAGGGCTGACAGTCGGCGTCATCAGTCGTGGCTATGGTGGACAAGCCAAGCTGATGCCTTGTATCGTGACAGCAAATTCAAAGCCCAGTGAGGTTGGTGATGAGCCGTGTCTGATTGTGCAGCGTACAGGCGTGCCAATGGCAGTCTGTCCAAACCGGGCTCAAGCAATTGAGTTATTGCTTGAGCAATTCCCAAGCATTCAACTTATTTTGGCGGATGATGGACTGCAACATTTTGCCTTGGATAGGGATGAAAACTGGATTGTCGTCGATGCCGATCGCGGCTTTGGTAACCGCCAGCTATTGCCCACAGGCTTTCTGCGCGAACCGATTAAACGCCTGTATCAGCCCAATACCACCGTCATATTTCATCAAAGTGATTGGCAGGATACTCAGGCTTTAACCCATTTTTCAAATAGCCTAAGCAAAAATAGTCATAGCATATCACCCGATATTCGTATGCGTTTGCTACAAAAACCGCTAGAACCTTTATTTAAAACACCTTTATTTAAAACGCCTGCGCAAGATAGTTTACCTGCCCAACAAGTGATTGCCATGACGGGGATTGGATTGCCGCAGCGTTTTTTTAATAGCCTAAGCCAATTAGGATTTGACATCATACCGATGCCACTAAATGACCATCACACTTATAGTTTGCAAGATTTTGCCAACTTGCCAAAGTTACCGATTATCGTCACCGATAAGGATGCAGTCAAATTGCGTGTTTTGTTCGCCCAAGGTCATGAAAAAAATGACATTGCAACAAACATCTGGGTGTTACCGGTAGAAGCCGAATTATCAGCCGCCTTTTATGCGTTAATCGACCGACAAATCGGTAAATTGGTTGCCCTAGCTGACAATGCTGACAATTAAAAAACTTGTAGGAAATACAATATGTTAAAACATTTGGTCATACCGGCCCGTCTAAAAAGTACCCGACTACCCAACAAACCGCTGTTAGAAATTCATGGCAAACCGATGATTCTATGGGTGATTGATCGTGCCAATGCGGTGAAATCGGCGGGAATTGCCGATGATATTTTTGTGGCAACCGATGACGATAACATCGCTAAACTGTGTCAAGACTATGGGGCAGCTGTCATCATGACTGACCCCAATCATGCGTCTGGCACTGATAGGCTTGCTGAAGTAGCTAGGCTTCAGCAGTGGTCAACTGAAGATATCGTGATTAATATGCAAGGCGACGAACCACTCGTGCCTGCAGGACTTATCAAACAAGTGACTGAGCTCCTGCTACAAAAAAAAGATTGCGTGATGGCGACTTTGGCTGAACCCATCCAAAGCGTTGAAGAGTTTTTACGGCCATCGGTAGTCAAAGTCGTCAAAAATGCCCACAAGGAAGCCTTGTATTTTAGCCGAGCACCGATTCCTTGCGATCGCCATACAGCATTGTTGACCGACCAGACAAACAATGATGAAAATAGCGCGCCAAAAAACGCTTACCGACACCTAGGCATTTATGCTTATCGGGTCAGTTTGTTACAGCAATTTAGTGTTTGGCAGCAAGGCGAGCTAGAGCAGCTTGAATCATTGGAGCAATTGCGTATTTTGGAGCAAGGCATGCGTATCGCCATTGATATCGCTTCAGAATTGTTGCCGCCCGGTGTAGACACGCAAGAGGATTTGGATCGGCTCAATGAGTTGGCTTTATCAGAATTATTGAAATAATAAAAAAGCCCAAGTTAATCTTGGGCTTTTTTGTGGTTTGCGTTTTTATGGTTTTGATTAGCTGTTTAAGCTAAATAAATCAAGCGATTTCACCAAAGATAAGGAGTTGAGGCGGGCTTGTTGGTCATAAATATTACAAGTGACAATCAATTCATCAGGGCGGATAGTCTCAAGAAAATGGTCAAGTTTTGGTTTGACACTGTCAGGTGTGCCGACAAACGAAATTGCCAACGACGATTCAACCATGTATTTTTCTGCAGATGTCCAAAAAGCATCAATATTCTCAATTGGTTTTGGCATTTGTGAGGGTTTACCACGGCGCAAATGGACAAAACTTTGCTGCGCTGAGGTGAATTGGTAAGCGGCTTCCTCATCGGTGTCGGCCAATAGCAAGTTACTTGCTACCATCACATAAGGTTGTTGCAAGTAGCGAGACGGCTTGAAATTCTCACGGTACAATGTCACCGCTTGGGATAACATCTGCGGCGCAAAATGAGACGCAAATACATAAGGCAAACCTAATGCAGCAGCGAGACTGGCGCCAAATAAAGACGACCCTAAAATCCAAACAGGAACATTTAAGCCATTAGCCGGCATGGCAGTCACTGTCTGACCATCGAGCGGGTCAAAATAATGCATCAGCTCTTGCACATCTTGCGGGAAGTTTTCGGCATCATTCGTGGTGCGGCGCAAGGCACGGAAGGTTGCCCCATCCGTACCAGGGGCACGGCCCACGCCAAGATCGATACGTTCGCCATACAAAGTAGCTAACGTACCAAACTGTTCTGCGACCACTAAGGGCGCATGGTTAGGCAGCATGATACCGCCTGAGCCAATTCGTATTGTTGAGGTGTGAGCGCCAATATGAGCTAGCAACACACTGGTTGCGGTACTGGCAATGCCACGCATGTTGTGGTGCTCAGCCAGCCAATAGCGGTTAAAACCTACTTGTTCGGCAGTTTGGGCAACAGTCACCGCTTGCTTAAGCGCGTTTTTAGCGTCACTGCCTTCAGGTACAGGAACAAGGTCTAAAAATGAAATAGGGATTTGTTTGGTCATCTTTGTCATCATTGTAGTCATCATAAAAAGAATAGTAGTCCCTTTATAATGGCGAATCCAAAAAAATCAATCACCCAAATTGTTGCTGACAAATATCAATGAAAGCTTTGCCAAAATTACGGATATCCCCATCGACACGGGTGGCTATCCACGTCACATGTTTTCCAAAAATTTTCGTTGGAATTTTGACAAGATTGCGATAATGCTGACCTTCAAATGCCATTTCAGCGATCGTGCCCACGCCCATACCAATACCGACATAGGTACTAATCACATCGGCATCCAAAGCAGTAAGTACAATATTAGGCGTCAGCTGTGCCGCGCTAAAGGCTCTATCAATCGCACCACGGCCCGTAAAACCGCCGTGATAAGTGATAATCGGATATTTCGCTAAGGTTTGGATATCAATCTCAGTGCGACTCTCAAGCTCATGTCCCACTGGCACAATAACATGATGATACCAATCATAATAGCGAATACAGTGTAGATTATCGTGCGCAAGCAGCGATTCAGTTGCGATGCCAATATCGGCTTGACCTTGTGCCACCATATTGGCAATCGACTCGGGGTCAGCTTGATGTAAAATCAGATGGACATTGGGAAATTGTTGTTTAAAGCGCTGTACCACCCAAGGCAACACATAACGTGCTTGGGTATGGGTCGTGGCAATTGACAACTCACCCTGATGGGGATTTTGAAAATCTAAAGTTAAATTTTCAATCGACCTTACTTCCACAAAGATTTTCTCAATATGCGGCAGTAGCAGCTCCCCGATAGGAGAGAGACCCACCAATCGCTTACCCTGCCGCACAAAAACTTCTGCTCGAAGCTGACTTTCGAGCGCGGCAATATGCTTACTAAGACTGGATTGACTGGTGTGTAATACTTTGGCAGCTTGGCTTAGATTGTAATTATTAATCACAGTCTGCCAAACGGTTTCAAGTTGTTTGAGTTGGATTTGTAAATAACGTTGATTGATGACAACATTGATTGCCATAAAATGACCTTAATAAAAAAACGAAATAAAAATGCTCGCTTTATGAGCTTGGTTGAACTTAAATATTAACAAAATTAGCCATTAGACTGATTTTTTACATAGCTTTTTAATGCCATTAACACGATTTTATCAAGTGACTCGTCAGCAAATTGCTCAGTGGCTTGAGAAATAAGCTGGCTGGGTAACTGTAAAGTGACTTCGACGGTTTTTCCCATAATTCGTGATAACTCAACACTCACGATGGCCCAAGTATAGCCTGCGTATTTAGGTTTTATCAAATGCTCGGTGACAGACGAGGGCTCAGGAATCGGTAAATCTTCTTCAATTAGGTGATATAAATGGCTCATCACCGCCATACGTGTATTAGACACTGCGCCTGCCATGCTACTATCGACTACAGATATGCTTTCAATATCAGGTACCGTGACATGATAGGCATTATTTTGCTGATAGATAGCAATCGGGTATTGCATAATTTGCCCCAAAGCCGTTAACAGCTAACAACTGACAAAAAGGTTGAAAGTCATCGCAGGGTGTCAAGTATAGCATATTACCATAAAATAGCAGGTTCAAAACCTAGCTGCTTAAGTCAGGCCTATTTAATAGGCCTAAAATTTAAGGAATTGATTAATGTGACAAGTATACAGACATTGACTCAGTTATTGATTCAGTTGTATTGCCACCTTGTTTCAGATATCAACGTTTCAGACATCTATAATAATTTTAGTTTGTCTACACCTAGAAAACCGCTACAATAGCAAGATTTTAATGAAGTTTTGTGGTAAATCGTGCGTGATCAGTGAGAGGTAACATGCAAATATCAAAACAACCTGTGTCAAACGACCAAGCGGCGCTACCCAGCGAAAGCTCAACAGGCACAAAAAAGTCTTGGGGCGAAGCCATCAAAGCCTATATGGACAAGCGCGCTTGGGTGATGTTGCTATTGGGTTTTTCTTCAGGGTTGCCTTATCTATTGATATTTTCTAGTTTGTCAATTTGGCTCAAAGAAGCAGGGTTTGATATCAAAATTATCACCATGTTTAGTTGGGCGATGCTGGGGTACTCGTTTAAGTTTGTTTGGTCGCCCCTCGTCAATGCCGTGCCGATTCCACTGTTAACCAAAATGCTAGGCCAACGCCGTAGTTGGCTAGTTGTGGCACAAATTGTGGTTGCCTTTGCAATTTTTATGCTTGGTAGTTTCAATCCCACCAGTGATGTTGTACTTGATTACATGGCATTTTTTGCCGTGTTGTTAGGTTTTTCAGCGGCGACACAAGACATTGTGATTGATGCTTATCGCATTGAAATTGCTGAAAAATCTATGCAGCCCGTACTCTCTGGTATGTTTATGGCAGGCTACCGAATCGGTCTGATTGTCGCAGGGGCGGGAGCGCTGTTCTTGGCAGAATATTTTGGCTCGACCAAAGCCACTTACAACTACGCTGCTTGGCAGCAAACCTATTATATTATGGCATCTTTGATGCTAATAGGGGTTGTCACCACCCTTTTGATTAAAGAACCCACCGTCACCCGGGTGCAGCATGAACGCCCGATGTCGGATTATTTTCAACTGTTTTTACTATTTTTAATTTCAGTGATTGCGTTGATTGCCAGTTTTATTGTCATCGGTCATGTGCTTCCAGAGACTGAGTCAAAATTTTTGGGCTTTGTTTATGAGAGTATTAAATTTATTGGCGCTGTTGTTATCGCCATTAGCACCGCTTTAGTGTTATTAAAAGCCAAAATCATCAAAAAGCAAGTCGCGGTTGACATGTGGGTCGCACCGATTCAAGACTTTTTCATTCGGTATGGGAAAAAAGCCGTATGGCTGATTTTATTGATAGGCTTGTATCGTATTTCAGATATTGTGGCAGGTACGACGTCAAACTTGTTTTATGTCAATTTAGGCTTTAGCAAAACCGATATCGCCTTGGCGGTCAAAACCTTTGGGATGGGGATGTCAATTGTAGGTGGTATTCTAGGCGGCTTGCTTGCCGAGCGTTTTAAAATCATGAACGCTATGTTGATTGGTGCTATTTTAGCTTCAGCCAGTAATTTATTGTTTGTGATTTTGGCGGGCAAGGGACATGATTTTTTTTACATGTACTCAGCAGTGATGTTTGATAATCTCGCATCAGGTCTAGCAAGTGCTATCTTCGTCGCCTTTTTATCGGTATTGACCAATATTCGCTTTAGCATGGTACAGTATGCACTGCTTAGTTCATTGATGACGTTAACACCAAAGATTTTAGGTGGCTACTCAGGTGCGATGGTAGAAACCATGGGGTATCCTGCTTTCTTCACCTTTACTGCACTGATTGGCATTCCTGTGCTGTTGTTGATTTATATGGTAGATAAGCATGTGATGAGCCAAGATGCGACAAGAAGCGATAACATCACCCATGAATAACTCAATGTCATCTTACACTATTCAATCATTGTTGGCTGTACCAAGCACGGTTGAAAAACATATCCGCAAACAGTTGCTGGGTGAGTATCTTCATGTAGGACAAACTTATCTTATTACCCATGATGGCGAAATGGTGACTGCAACAATAGCCACTCAATATTTTGCTGCGCTAGAGGAGTTGATAGCCGGCAAACCATTCGCTTATGTGCTAGGTAAACAAAGTTTTTGGCAGCATGAGTTTTTAGTCAATCAGCATACTTTAATACCGCGTCCTGATACCGAGCGGTTGATAGAGGCGGTGCTTAACCATCATAGAAATAGCCTAAGCAAACCAATGAATGTTTTAGATTTAGGCACGGGGTCAGGTTGTATTGCCATCACGCTGGCAGAGGAATTTAAAAATTCATCCGTTAGTGCAGTAGACAAATCACCTCAGGCACTGAGCGTTGCAGCACAAAATGCTAAAAGACTAGGGGTTAATAATATCGCGTTTTTTGAAGGCAGTTGGTATGAACCCTTTATGACAACCAATGCAGATGAAAACAACAAATTTGATATCATCGTATCTAATCCTCCTTATATCGATCCTAACGATCCTCACTTGGCAGGCTTAACCGATGAACCCGTTAGCGCGTTAATCGCGGATAATAAGGGCATGGCGGATATCTGTCATATTGTCAAAACTGCCCCACAATTTTTACAGCCTCATGGCTTATTAGCGATTGAACATGGGTATGACCAGGGCGAACAGGTTAGGGGCGTGTTTTTGTCAAATGGCTTTGGCGAGGTAATCACCGTCAAAGACTATGGGGACAATGAACGGGTAACGCTAGGTGTACTAATTAGTGTACTAAATTAATGGGGCTAAAATAGCCTAAGTAAATATGTGAAATTTAACTACTATGTCAAAACAAACAGAATTAACCGATGCAGAAATGCTACGCTATGCCCGCCAAATATTGCTAGAAGGATGGGATATAGAAGCACAAACGCGGCTAAAAAATAGCTGTGCGATTATTATTGGCATGGGCGGGCTAGGCTGCCCACTTGCAGAAACCTTGTGCCGTGCTGGTATTGGCAAACTACTGATTATTGACGATGATACGATTGATGAGAGCAATCTGCAGCGGCAGTCGTTGTTTACCCCTAACGATATCGGTCAATCTAAAGCGCTGGTAGCCAAAGCTAAATTACATGAAATCAATGCATTTTGTGAGGTTATCGCCATACAAGCACGTTTAACAGCCGATAATTATCAACAAATGGTTGAACAAGCGAAAATAAATAGCCTAAGCAAATTAATCTGTGATTGCACAGATAACTTCAAAGCACGAGACCTCATTAATACCATCGCTGTCAAGTCAAATTTGTCATTATTATCAGCCTCCGCCATTGCGCAAACCGGGCAACTGGCATTATTTGCGCCGCAGCAAGGTTGCTATCATTGCTTATTTCAAGGGGCAGGGGATGATGAGCAAACGTGTGCTACTAGCGGTGTGCTTGCCAGTACCACCCAAATCATCGGCAACCTTCAAGCCCAAGCGGCTTTAAGTTTTTTGGGACTGGGCATCAATCCTATAGCGCAAACGTTATTGCTATGGAACGGCAAAACCATGAATCTTAAAAAACTTCACTATCGTAAAGACGCTAACTGCGAGATTTGTAGCCACCCATCCGCTATCACAGACGTAATTTAAACTAGAGTTAATCATGCAAAAAAATCACTTTTTTAAAAAATCCTTAAATGTCATTCAGCGGGTCGGAAAAACGGCAACCGTTGCTGGCAAAGCAGGGCTGCGTATCGCCCAAGGTGAAAAAATGACCCCAACGTTGCTGCGCCAAAGCTTTGAAGAGTTGGGTACTACCTATATCAAAATCGGTCAGTTTATTGCCAGTACCCCGTCCATCTTTCCCCGCGAATATGTGACAGTATTTCAAGGCTGTCTGGATCAAACCACGCCCATGCCTTATAGCTATATTGAAGGCGTCTTAAGAGAGGAGCTGGAAAAAGACGGGCAGACATTAGAAGATATTTTTCAAAGTATTGAGGTCAAACCGCTAGCGTCTGCATCCATCGCCCAAGTTCACAGTGCTATTTTAAAAAATGGCGATAATGTGGTGTTAAAAGTGCAAAAACCTGAAGTAGATACCATCATTCAAACCGATTTAGGCATGATGGTTGGGTTGACTAAACTGATTGATAGTATCGCACCATCGCTAAAATTTGCCAGTATTTCACCCATTATTGATGAAATCCGTTTGCGCATGGCAGCAGAAACGGACTTCTTACAAGAAGCCAAAAACATTGATGATTTCCAAGATTTTTTGAAAAAAACCGACAATCATAAAGTAGTCGCGCCCGATGTTTATCATGATATCAGTACCAAAAAAGTACTTGTCATGACACAGTTTTTTGGGGTGTCGATGATTGATGATGCTGCCATGCGTCAATACTGCAAATACCCAGCACAGGTGATGACAGATACTTTAAATACGTGGTTTTCTAGCTTGATGCTGTGCAATAGTTTTCATGCTGATTTGCACGCAGGTAATTTGATGTTGTTGACTGATGGTCGTATTGGCTTTATTGATTTTGGGATTGTCGGTAAACTTGAACCCAAAGCCTGGCAAGCCAGTATGGGCATGATGGATAGTTTTGCTAAAGAAGACTATCGCGGCATGGCGCATTATATGGTTGAAATGGATATGACCCATGCGCGAGAGCAAGTCAATGTCGATGTCCTTGCCCAAGATCTTGAATCAGTGATGAAAAAAATCTTGGCGGAAGATAGTTTGTTTATGGGCAAAACCATTGACCAAACCATGCCAAACCGATTAAAAGATCATACTGATGAAATCAATCAAATGTTGCTTGAAATGGTGGAAGTCGGTAAACGCCATGGCATTCACTTCCCAAGAGATTTTGCGCTACTGACCAAGCAACTGTTATATTTTGACCGTTTTATGAAAGTACTTGCCCCTGAAATGGATATGTTTCATGATGCGCGGATTAAAATGGCATAAACACGCCATGAATTAATCCTCTTTGCGCTGTAGCCATGTTCTAAGCCAAGTTGAAATCGCTTGGTGGTGTTTGATACATAGGCTCAGCGCCTTTAAGTCTGCTTTTAGGGTTTTTTGTTCGCGCTGTAGAGTTTCTAACATCAGTTGAACCACCAACTCTGTCACCAGGTCTGAGATATCATCAATATTGCGCTGACTAAGTTCTTTAAAAAACCGCGCCCAATGTTTGATAAGTTTATTTTGCTGCTCTGATGTCAAGCCCGCCAGTATAAAATGTGCTTTGGCATTGATTCGCTCGTAAGTTGACCATTTTGGGTTATCAAAATCCTGCAATCTTGATTGAATGGTTTGAATCCAAGTAATCAACTTCAATAGTTCTTCATCGGCAATGGCTTGCCAAGTTAGGCAGCAACTTTCATCATAGTTTTTGCAGGGCGTATCCATGGCATGAGTGATACCCTCAGTGTCACCCGTTAAATTTTCGTCCAATCGAATCGGGGCTGTTGCTTTGGTAGATGGGTGTTTCGGCTTAAAAACATTAGCCGCTTCGCTGCGCTGATAAATATCACGGATGACAGATTGGCTAATGCGGTTATTTTCCAGACTGCCTAACAGCTCTGGCTGAAACAAAAAACACAGCTGCAGATGCAGTTGTACCGTCAATTCGCTATCAAAATTGAGCAGGGCATCTTGCGCTTGCCGTGCTTGGTTTTTTCGCCCCAATCCCATTTTGTTCTTGATGTCTTCACGCAGCAACCAGCCATAACTGCCTTTTGGCAGTTTTTGGGTCAGCGCAGAGAGCTGCTGCAAAATCTTGCTGCGATTTTCAGGGGTATTGGTAGGATATTGACGCGTCAGACTTGAGTACAAATACGCTGATAGGGGAACGGCTTGGGCGATTTGTTGCTGCATCGCTAACATACCATGCGCTTTGACATAACTATCAGGGTCATGATTATCTGGCAGTGTCAAAAAGTGTAATTCCTTGCCATCAGTGAGCGCAGGCAAACCCACCTCCATGGCGCGCCACGCGGCTTTTTGTCCTGCACTATCGCCATCAAAACTTAAAGTAAGTATGGGATTAAATTGCAGCAATCTTTCGATTTGTGATTGCGCCAGCGCTGTTCCCATGGAGGCAACTGCGCCATACACGCCCGCTTGATGAAGGCTTATGACATCCATATAACCTTCAACCACCAGCCAGTCTTTGGCTTTGGCCTTGCGCCCTTCAAAAAGACCATACAACACGGCTTGTTTATGAAATACAGGTGAATCTGAAGAATTGATATACTTGGGCTGCTCATCATCCGACATGGTGCGACCGGCAAAGCCGATCACCCGTCCTTGTTGGTCGCGAATGGGAAAAATCACCCGATTGCGCAGCAAATCAAAATCACGCCCATTTTGCGAAGTGCGCACCAATCCTAAGATTTTTAAACCTTCAATGTCTTGAGGGAAGGCTTCTTCAAGATGTTGCCAACCATTTGGGGCAAAACCCAAGGCAAATTCGTCGATAGTGTGCGGCGTCAGACCACGTTTGAGCAAATAATGTTGGGCAAAGCTATTTTGCTGTAATTGATGTTGATAAAACTGGCAGATTTGGGTCAGTAAGTCGTATAAACTCGATGAACTATCCTGCGGACTGCTATTACCCAAGTCATCAAAGGGTGAAAACCCGCCAACGCTTGCATCATCATACTCACCAAAAGGGATAAAGCTGGCATCTAAGTTATCAGATGTTTGAAAATCATCAAAAGCGTCTATCCACAAAGCCTCTGTATTGGTAATAGCCGGACGCTCGGCAACATCTGAGTCAGAGAGGGTTTGAGTGGAACTTTGAGCCAGATTTTGATGAGAGGATGCCCTTGCTTGCGATACAGCAGGTTTGGGTTGAATGGGTGTTTTTTTATAGGTATGCGATTTGTTGACAGGTTCTTTGGGCAGCTCAATCCCCGTTTGACGGGACAGTTCTTTGAGTGCTTCGCCCGCAGTGAGGTTTTCGTACTCTTTCAAAAAGGTGAGCGCATTGCCGGCGACACCACAGCCAAAACAGTTATATAACCCTTTTTGCGGATTGACAAAAAATGAGGGGGTTTTTTCTCCATGAAAAGGGCAACAGCCTTTGAATTCATTGCCCGAACGTTTGAGCTCCACATGCTTGCCAATAATCTTGACGATATCGGCATTGGCAATGATTTGATCAATGATGGCATTGTTACTCATGGTAAAAAGCGCATTTCCAGTTAAAAATTAGCTGATTGAAAAAAAATAGCTAGGATAAACCTAGCTAATGTTAACGGGGTTTATAGATTATTTGACTTGACTGGTATTGTCAGGTGGCAGACCCAAACCAATTGTGGTCTCACGTGGTCTTGTCGGAGTTTCATCATTTGCCGTGGTAGCCGGACTCGGCAAGCGCATTGCCGCAGCTTGCTGAGTTGAAGTCTGAATCACTTGTGGCTTGGTATTGCCTGAGTATTGCCCCGACTGCTGGGCTAGCCCTTGAACAGCAGCATTTTTTGAACTTTGACCCAGCACGCCCAATGTGGCTTTATTTAACCAGTTTGAACCGGTACGAGTATTATCAAGCTTGACGTTGCCACGCGCATCAATCAGACCAGGATAGTTGATACGAAGTAGTTGTTTATATTGATTGGCGGTATCTGTCATTCCCAGTTTGTCATAGCTATAGGCGATAGTTGCAATAGACTCTGGAATCGCTTCGCTTTGTGGATAGTACTGAAACACCCATTTAGCACGGTTGGCAGCTGCCACATAGGCTTTGCGTTTAATATACCAGCGCGCTACATCCATCTCACTTTCTGACAATTGGTTATAAATATAACGCATACGTAGCGCAGCGTCTGGGGCATAGGCACTATTGGGAAAGCGATTAATCAGTTGCTGAAAGTTATTAAAGGCAATGCGCGAATAGCCCATATCACGGTGTGCAGGATTAAGTTTGGTGTATTTCATTACGCCGCCTGAGGCTGCCTGCATATTTGAGATGCCGCGAACATAGTACGCATAGTCAACTTGCGGGTTGGATGGGTAAGACTGGATAAAACGATCAGCACTGGCAATCGCATCCAAATAATCACCATGTTGGTACTGCGCATACATCAAGTCAAGTAACGCTTGCTCGCTGTAATCACCCACAGGATAGAAAGTCCGTAAATCGTTTAACTGGCTAATCGCTTTAGCAAGGTTGCCTTTTTTGATATTGTCAGACGCCGCTTGGTAGTAGCCTTGCTCGCTTTTTTCAGCTTTGGTCGCGACGACTTCGTCTTTGCCACCAAACAATTTTGAATTTTTTAGCGTTTGACAGCCAGATAAAGTGGTCAAAGCCAGAGTAATTGCGGTGACACCCACAACTTTGGAAAGATGATGCATACGAACCTCAAATCTATTGCAAAAATATTTGCCCATCATAATACTTATTATTCAAAACTGAATGCAAAATATTGTATTAAAAATTTCACTAAGTCTATCACGAAACGTTATACTTTGTGACCTATCCGCGCATATTAATTTTGCAAATCCCTATACCCTAACTCTGAACTGTTTATGACCACGCCAATCGCCTCACATCCGAGCAAATCCAATCGAATCAAACATTGAACCTATAACTGAATCTATGACTCAAAACAACACCAATCAACTCGAAGAAGAATGGGAAAACCTGTCACAACCACAGCCAAGCACTCAAAACTTGCAGACCCACGACGCTGGCAGTCATCAAATTGTCCAAAATTATATAGTCAACTCTGAGCAAATAGGGGAGCGCATTGATAAAATTGCTGCCTTGATGTTTAGCGATTATTCGCGTGAGCAAATCAAAAACTGGCTTGAGTCAGGCGAACTAACCGTAAATGGCGCAGCGCAAAAACCCAAATATCGTCTTAAGCCCAGCGATGTGCTAATGCTTAAAGCGAGTTTGACCGCTCAACAGCAAGATTTGCCCGAGAATATCCCACTTGATATCTTGTATGAAGATGAGGCGGTGCTAGTCATCAATAAGCCAGTAGGTTTGGTCGTCCATCCTGGCGCAGGCAATGGGTCGGGTACGCTAGTCAACGCGCTGCTTTTTCATTATCCTGACAGCCGCACGCTACCTAGAGCAGGATTGGTACATCGCATCGATAAAGAAACATCGGGTTTAATGGTGATTGCTAAAGACAGTCAAAGCCAGCTGCATCTAATTAATCAGCTTAAAGACAAATCCGTGTACCGGCTTTATCAAGCGATTGTGTTAGCGTCCGCGGCTGAGCTTGCCCGCCATCGCACCATTGACGCCCCCATTGGTCGCCATCCGACCCAGCGCACTAAAATGGCGGTGGTGGGTAGTGGCAAACCCGCTGTCACCCATCTTGAGAAAATCACAGCGATAAGCGACGCTGTCTCATTGGTCAGCGTCCGCCTTGAAACAGGGCGTACCCACCAAATCCGTGTACACTTATCAAACTTGGGTTTTCCGTTGCTCGGAGATCCGCTCTATGGTGCAGCTCGTAAAAATGCGATATTGTTAAAAACTTTGCATGACGACCAAAAACACATCGTGCAACAGTTCCAGCGTCAGGCACTACATGCTTATGAGCTTGGCTTTATCCACCCAAAAACAGGCGAGCCTATTAAAGTGCAAGCACGCCTGCCCGAAGACATGCAAAAATTACTCGACACCCTAAAGCCCTAACAAAGCCATAACTTTTTACCGTTATACGACTTTGATTAAATGACTGAGGCGTTATTGAGGCGTGTTAGCGGGCAATTAGGGTACGCCCCGCTATTAACCCATTTTTTCCGTCAAATATTTCCAATAGCGTTTTGGTAAATACTGAATATGCAGCTTGCGATTTAACCGCTCTTTGATGGTCACGTGGGTAAAATATTTTTGCCAAAGCGTTTGGTATTGTTGTTCTGCCTTGCTATAAAATTGCTGCGGATGCAGTAGCGCTTCATCATCTACATCAAAGATGATATGGACTTGTTCGCTGGGATCATCATGAGCGTAATAAATACCAAACCCGCGTTTGATATCATAAATCGCCCAAGTCTGATCGGCATAGCGTTCTTTAAAATGCTGATGCAAAATGGGTAATACATTAAAATCGGGTTCAACGCGCGCAAAATATACCGATTTGTCGATATCTGGCATTTGCATTTGTTCAAATCGCACAAACGCCTGCATACGGTGGCGCTCACGCCCGACCATTTTGATAAGCTTGCTCACTGCCATCACATCCGCATGGGTATAATTCTCCCACACATCAAGGTTGGGATTGGACAATTGAAACCGTACCACCCCAAACAGATGACTATACACGGTAGGCGATTCTGATAAAAAGCCCCACAGCAGTTGCCGCATACCGTTTTTGCCAAAGACGTGCGCTAATTTATCACTCACCCGTAAAGTTTTGGCTTCATCGGTCGCGACGGTGACAGTGTCTTGCCAAAAATTGGGCACCACTTCATGCTCGGCTTGAATGGTCACAATCGGGGTGTGCTGCCAACCATTCTCATAAATGGTGAACACACACGTGAGCCAGCCTTCAAAGCTGCCATCAAAGATTAAAATGGGGGTCTCAGCCGTCACTAAATCCATAAAAGATTGACCTTTTGCACAGTGGACTTTAAAACCTTAATTTTAAAAGATTGATTTTAAAAAATTAATTCTAAAATAATAATGCTAAAACAACGCCAATTGACCATGCCGTTCGGCTTTGAATTTGGTTTGGGTCTGCGCCAGTACATAATCGCGAAAGTTATCCTGGGTTAAATGACTTAAATGCTCATTGCGACCTTTGAGTGCGATAAAGTATTTGGCACGGTTTACGGCAGCGCCCATTTGCTTGAGATGTTCGAGCGTCAAGGTCGAAAATTTTCGTGCCTGAACAATTTTTTTGGCGGTTCGGGTACCAATACCAGGAATACGCACAATCATTTTGTAGGGCGCGGTTTGGATATTGACGGGGAAATGTGACTTATTACGAATCGCCCAAGCCAATTTGGGGTCACAGTCCAAATCCAAAAACGGATGGTCATCGGGTAGAATTTCTTCTGCTTCAAATCCATAAAAACGCATTAACCAATCCGCTTGATACAAGCGATTTTCTCGCACCATCGGCACAGGGGTACCCAAGGCGGGCAAGCGATTGTCACTGAGCATAGGCACATACCCTGAATAGTACACCCGTTTTAGGTTATATTCTTGATAAAAATGGCTCGATAAACGGATGATTTGTAAGTCGGTCTCTTGCGCTGCGCCCACAATCAGCTGGGTACTTTGACCCGCTGGGGTAAATTTTGGGGTATGTTTGTGTTGTTTTTTACTGTCTTTAAACACCACGATTTGTTCTTGCACCACTTTCATTGGGGCTTTCATATCGTCATGGTTTTTTTCAGGGGCGAGCAATGCCAAGCCAGATTTGGTGGGGATTTCCATATTAACGCTTAAGCGATCGGCATACAACCCTGCTTCCTGCATCAGCTCAGCAGACGCACCGGGAATGGTTTTTAGATGAATATAGCCATTGAATTTGTGCGCAAGGCGCAAGGTTTTGGCGACACGAACCAATCGCTCCATGGTATAGTCGGGTGATTTAAAAATCCCTGAGCTTAAAAACAAGCCTTCAATATAGTTGCGCCGATAAAACTGCATGGTCAAATCAACCACTTCTTCGACAGTAAATGCTGCGCGCGGCGTATCGTGACTGCGCCTTGAGGTACAATACGCGCAATCGTAGATACAATGATTGGTAAACAATATTTTTAATAAGGAAACACAGCGGCCATCTTCGGTATAGCTATGACAAATACCCGAGTTAGCCGTGCCGAGTCCTTTGTTATGATTATCACGTTTGCTGCCACTTGATGAACAGGAAACATCATATTTGGCAGCATCGGCTAAGATGGATAATTTGTCTTGCAATCTTTCATAATTCATCGCGTAAACCTTGCATATCTCATATATCAGCGGATAAAAACATAAAAAATAGGTTGCAAAATTAAACTTAAGATGAGTATTTTACCTTATCAGCGGCTAAAAATATGGTTAAAAAAAAGCAAGACGACAACGTGTGACGTCTTGCTTTTGATAGATTAATTAATTAGTGACCACAAATTACGAATTACGGATTCACGATAATAGCCGGTGCGGGCGTGACAGGCACGGTGGTCATTGTCGCTATCGCAGGCGTTGATGCCGGTAGCAATACGGGAGTTGTCGTAGTAGTAGAAACAACCGTAGCAGGTTTTGACACGGTTACTGTCGCGCCTGAGCCTGTTTGTACCGTCACTGGGGTGGTGGTATTGACATTCGATGTTGACACTACAGTCGTGCTAGGCAGTGTTGTAATAGGCGCTGTTGTTACCACAGGGGCTGTGGTAGTGACGACAGGCGTAGAGGTAGATGTAGAGATAGTGCGATAAGTCGGCGTCGTGACAATTTGTGTCGGGTAAAATGGCATACCGTCAACGATGGTAAATCCATTAGGGCGAACCATTACCGTATCGCTCGTGCCATCTATATGTTGATTGACAATTGTTGTGGTTTTTGGTGCGACGCGTGTCGTGGTTACCGTTGTCGTTTTTTTGGCGGCGGCTTTAACGGTGCGCGCATGACTCGAGGTTGCCACGGCACTCATAGCAATCACCGCAACTGTCGCGGCAACGATTTGGGATTTTTTTATAGCGGTCATCATCATGTTGTGTTTCCTCAAAAATATACACGGAATTGATAAAATTATTATGCGCATATTGTTGATAGAAATATAAGTTATAAATGTAAATAACACAGAAAATTTGCAATTTATGCGATAACTGCTGTGAAAAAATGTAACTGCATGGGTAGGTTAACCCATTGAACAGGACACTTTAACAGGGCTGAATTTTTGCTAATTAAAGCGCTTAGACCAGCAAAAAAATAGGCGTGACGGTTGTTTTATTGGGTTACAAGGTTTATCCTTATCCGTTGACATTGAATATTTGGGCAATGCCACGTTAGCGTAAATTTTTTAGCAGTCAAACTTATCAATTAAATGTAGGAGCTATTCATGTTTTCACATGTAGAACCGTATGCGGGTGACCCGATTTTGGGGTTGATGGACAAGCATAAACAAGACCCACGTGCCGACAAAGTTAATTTGGGTGTGGGTGTATATTTTGATAATGACGGTAAATTACCCGTCCTCAACTGTGTGCAAAAAGCTGAAGCACAAATCGCTAATCCACCAAAACCACGTCCCTATCTGCCAATGGACGGTCTGCCAGGTTATCGCGCTGCTTGCCAAAACCTATTGTTTGGTAAAGACGCACAAGTATTAAAAGACAAGCGTGTGGCAACCACAGCGACCATCGGTGGTTCAGGTGCGCTCAAAGTCGGGGCTGATTTTATTCATGCTTGGTTTCCACAAGCCAAATGCTATGTGTCTGACCCAACGTGGGCAAACCATATTGGTATCTTTGAAGGGTCTGGTTTTGCGGTGGGCAAATATCCCTATTATGATGCAGCGACCAATGGCATCAAATTTGATGAACTCATTGCTTTCTTAAACACCTTGCAAGCCCATGATGTGGTGTTGCTGCATCCCTGTTGTCATAACCCAACGGGCGTTGACTTGACCCAAGCGCAATGGGATCAAGTGCTTGAAGTGGTAAAAGCGAAAAACTTGCTTGCCTTTATGGATATTGCTTATCAAGGCTTTGGTGAAGACATGGATGCAGATGTCTATGCGATTCGCAAAGCAGTAGACATGGGTTTGTTGTTCTTTGTCAGTAACTCATTCTCAAAAAATCTATCACTGTATGGTGAACGCGTTGGCGGTTTATCTGTGGTGTGTAAAGACGAAGCACAAGCCAAAGCGGTACAAGGTCAATTGCAGTTCAATATCCGCCGCATTTACTCAAGCCCACCTTCGCACGGCGGTCACGTGGTTGATATCGTGATGAATGACGAAGCGTTATTCAATGAATGGGTACAAGAAGTGTATGTGATGCGCGATCGTATCAAAGACATGCGCCAAAAACTGCGTGACAGTTTAGAAGCCAAATTACCGGGTCGCAGTTTTGAATATATCACCAAGCAAAACGGTATGTTTAGCTATACCGGTCTCACCCCTGAACAAGTAGCGCGCATTATCAAAGATTTTGGTATCTATATGGTCGCTAATGGGCGTATCTCGGTTGCCGGTCTAAACGCTAGCAATATCGATTATGTAGCCAATGCCATGGCAGAAGTGTTAAAAGACTAAGCTTATTAGATAAACCTGTTGAAGGCGCTTATTAAATAAGCTTGTTAAAAAACTAAGATAGCTTAAATAATCAAAACCCTTAACCGCGTGTTAGGGGTTTTTTATAACTTACAATTTATAAGTGATGGTTTATGACTTATGATTAACGGTTCGGGGGAGTATTTAAGCCCTTTTGGTAAGATTGTAGAAATATTTTTGAGGGTTGTTAATTAAATCCCCACAAAAAACCTTGCTTTTCGTATCGGCTTTTGCTGAGATACCGATTACAATAATTTTTATAAAAATAGGATATCTTTTATGGTCGCCCACAACCCCATACCCAATTTTCAAACCGCAACTGAGTCTACGCCACCATCCATCCCGCAAGCCCTCACCCCCCAGTTTCGAGAAATCGACTACGGCAATAACGTTGCCCAGCGTACCCTGTGCGTTCTGGTGTTAGATTTGTCAGGCTCAATGGCGATACGCTCAGGCAATGGTGACAAACGCCGTATCGATATGCTCAATGAAGGGATTGAAGCGTTTTATCATGATTTGATGAAAGATGAAACAGCACGTAACCGTGTGCGTTTAGCCATTGTCATCGTAGGCGGGGTCAATGACACTGCAGAGCTGATGATGGACTGGACGGATGCGATTGATTTTTTTCCGATTAAATTTCGTGAAAATGGCATGACGCCGCTCGGACAAGGTATGTTACTTGCGCTCAATTTGATTGAGCAAGAGCGTATCAATCTACGCGACAACGGTATCAATTATACCCGTCCTTGGGTTATTGCCATGACAGATGGTCTGCCCACCGACAGCCAAGATGTGTGGCAGGCGGCTATCAATCAATGTCACCAAGCGGAGCAAAATAATCAATGTATTATTTATCCGATTGCCATTGACGCAGGCGTGCAAGAAGTTAAGATGCTTAAGCAACTGTCGATTTTAACCCCCCCTGTGCATCTCAACTCCGTTAAGTTTGTCGAATTTTTTGTGTGGTTGTCCGCGAGTCTTAAGACCGTCTCACAATCTGCGCCTGGGGAAACCGTGCAATTAGGGAGCATCTCACCGTGGGCGACCATTCAAAGTTGATAGTAAAGACAATCACCTGCAACGCTCATGATAATAAAAAAACCTAAAAAAACTGGGGATAATGATGAACCAAACCACGGATTTGTTCGCGCCAACATCGCAATTATCAGTCCAATCATCTTGGCAAATGTATGGCGCATCCAGTATTGGTAAATCCCATATCGACAGCAACCTGCCCAATCAAGACAGTATCTATTTGCAAAAAACCCAAGACGGTATAGCGGCTGTGGTATGTGATGGGGCGGGCTCGGCAAAATTTAGCCAAGCGGGGGCAGCGTTTTTTAGTCAATCAATTGGAAAAATGCTGCTCAGTCTCGGTGTGGGTCTCAGTGTTAGTCACAGTGTCAGTATCAGCGGCATTGCGTTTGATTTGGTGCAAGTCAAACAGCAAATTATCGAGCAATTATCACAAATACGCCTCGACCTGCAGTCACAGCTGACCGCTGAATCGAGCCTAAGAGATTATCACACCACCTTTACTGGGCTACTCATTCATTCAAATCATCAAGCACTATTGGTGCAAATCGGTGATAGTCCCCTCATCACTAGCCAATTTGTTGTCCGCCATCCTCACATTGATTATTTTACCAACTTGCAAGTGTACGGGGATGATAGCAAGAATGAATACGTCAATGAGACGCATTTTATCACCCAAGACAATTGGCAATCCTTCTTACGGGTTGAGTCCATTGATTTATCGCAAGTGGATTGCCTTGCACTGATGTCGGATGGCTGTGCGGACTTGGTATTTGAAGGCGCAAGTGTTACGCCCAAAATTTACCGCCCTTTTTTTGGCAACTTGCTGTTTAATTTAACCCAAAGTCAATGCTCACAGCAGGGCAGCGCGATTATTGAACAGGCGCTTGGCAACCCTGCCACCTATCGATTAACCGGTGATGATAAATCCTTGGTGGTGTTATTAAAAAATCAACCGCATTATCAAAGCCTTGAACCGATGGTTGAGGGGCAAAATGAAACCCTAGAGAATGACACTATAGTGACTGAAATCATAGCGACCGCACCAAACAACCCCACGGTCTGGCATACCGATGCTGTCAATCATAAAAATACCCGCGCCACTAGCACACCTCATGACGTAGCATTTAATGACATAAGCTCTCATAACATCAATAACATAGCGCCTAACCCAAAGCCGCACGCCAGTGTTGTACAGAGTGCTCCTGCAACGCCAGCTGCCACAACGTCACAGGTGTTGCCCCCTTCGCAGTCCGTCAGTGACGCAACTAAACAGCGGCGTAATACTGCTATGATGGCTGGCGCAGTGATGCTCATTGGTACAGGTATATTGGGCTGGATAAATAAAGATCGCTTGCTGCCCACGCAAACTGTCAACAATGCCAATACTGCAGCATCGGTGGCGAGTACAACGCCCACCTCGGCTATAACGACCCCACTGATCGCGCACGCACTGGGTGATTCCTATGCCATTAACTTGACCGAAGCCGCAACGGTTACCGAAAGTGGCAATCCGAGCGATGATCCCATCTTTAAGGTAATAATAGCTAGCCCGCAAGGTCAGTCTATCGATGTCATCGAGCAAAAATCTAAACAAACAAGTAGCGCTAAAACTAAAAACGACAATAAAAACGAAAACAAAAATAATGCGAATCAGCCCTTATTATCCGCCACTGTGACCACGGTGGTCGCTAATAAAAACCCAACGGTTGCCAGTGGTGCAGCGAGTACAGCTTTGCAAAACCAACATACCGAGACTGAGGCTACTTTGGCGGCTACTTTGACCGACTCACAATTTAACAATCATGCTGTCAAACTTGCGGCTAAAGCAAGCTGCTTGCCAGTTACCGATACCCATGATTTGACAAGTTTAGGGGTCACCATCCAGCCCACGATGCATTACTACAACTGCCAAATTAGCTTGCCTATCAAATCGATAACGAGCCAAATAGCTGGGTTAAGCAAAAAGACGGAAATCTTGGATAGTCTGACGCTTGATAACGGGTTATCAGAAATTTTAACTAGCTCTACCAGCCATACAGCAGCTACCGCCTCTACGGGTTTGCCTGCTAGCACGGTCAGCGATTCTAGCGGCAATCAGCAAATACAGCTATACTATTTGGGTATTACTGACACAATAAATCATATGAGTGCCACTGCTAGCACTGAGTTAGCCGCTTTACCCACCTCATCTGCCAATCTTAAGAGATAGTTCATGCCGTATTTAATTGCAAACAATCAGCGTATCACCATTGATTTGCCTATCTCTCATGAGATCGGCTCTGGCGGTATGGGCATTGTCTACCGTCTTGGTAATGTGTTAGGCACGGGCAATTTGGTGGCAAAAATCTTTAAAAATCCCATCGACCCCAAAAACCCCAGCCTTGCCAAACTACAAGCCATGATGGCGCGCCCGCCTGAGCATATTTATGAAGTGATTAATGGGGTAGGGTATACCCAGTTTGCTTGGGTGAGACATCTGATTGTCGGCGAGCATGATGAGCTCATTGGCTACGCCATGCCAGAGCTGGATTTTGATAGGTCGTTATCGCTCAATCCTTTTATGTACCCCCGAGAGGCAGCAAAACTGACCGCGTATCAGCAGAGTCTCAATTATCGTGTACAGCTGTGTGCCAATATTAGCGCCTTGATGGCCGACTTACATGGTCATGGGCATGCCTTTATTGATTTTAAAGAAGCCAATATACGTCTGATGCCAGAGCCAAGCACGGGCATGGATGATGATTATAAAGGCTTTATCGTTGGGTTTATCGACTGTGATAGCTACCGTATTACTGCCAGTGATGGCAGCGTTTATCCAAGCCCTGTCATCTCACCTGAAATGACCAGTCCTGAATATCATGAACACAAAGATATTGGTTTATTGGATGAAAAACACGACCGTTTTGTACTGGCGATTGAGCTGTTTAAAATTTTAAACAATGGTATTCATCCGTTTTATTTTATCCCTGTCTCAGACCGATTAAAAAATGCCGCCCATCGCAACACCGACCAATTTATCAAAGAGCGGCTATATGCTTACGGCTTGCAGCCACAGCCAGAAATTGCACCGCTAAAAAACAGTATTCATGTGTGTTGGGATGACCAAACCCGTGCGCTGTTTGATAAAGCGTTTTTATCCACCCATGCAACTGATCGTCCAAGCGCCGCCGAGTGGGAAAACCATCTACGCGGATTGGTTCAACACCGACAGTTTAAAGTGTGTGAAAATTATCCCAATGATGCCAGCCACATTCATTTTGTCGGTAAACCCTGTCATCGCTGTCTTTTTTTAACCGTACCCAATAACCCGTTAACCACGCCCGTCACGCCTGTACCCGCCATCAGCGCTGCAGCGACAACCAGCGTCTGGCAAACCACGCCCACCCGTGCTTCTGTAGCGTCCACTGCCGAAAATCACCCAAATCATCAGCCAAGCGCGGCTTTGACCGGTTTGATGGATGATGAAACATTGGCAACTAATCGTCGGCTTGAGCAATCGCTCAATACTCAGGCAAGCAGTCACAGGGTCACACCGAGCCAGCCCATCAATGTAGTCAATGCAGTCGATGACGCGACCCAAACAACGGCGACTCATTCAATGGCGATGCCAGACACAATGGCAGATACGATGACAGCACCCACTTCGCCACCGCATACCACTGCCACCGGTGAGGTATCTGTCAAAAAGCCCTCTAAAGGGTGGCTGATAGCGATGATTGCTGCCCTAATTGCTGGCCTAGTGGCAATCGGTGGCTATGGCGTATCAAGGTTAAAATCCGCCTCAACACCAACAACATCACAATCCGCCACTAACAATCAGTCCAATAATGCCCAAGCGGCAAGTACCGATGATAATTCACAAAAAAAACCAAAAAGCCAAAATAGTTACAGCACCATCATCAAATCGCTGCCGACTGCAAAAACCACTATGACGCAAGCGCTTAAAGCGCAAAATGGCTTTTTTTCTTCCTCGTCGCAAACTAGCGTAGCCAAGCTGTATCAAGACACGCTCGGTATTAGCCCTGAGTTTTTTGATAACGTAGTCAAGGTGGGTGAGTTTGCCGAGCCATCGCTCAAACAGCTGCAAGAGCTGGGTTACAGCCAAGATATCAATGCGACAAAGCAATACTCGCTTGAAGCTTTTCGCAACGCGGATATGGGCTATTTTAAACAGCAGCCCACGAATAAAACGCTCGCCAAACAACTCAATGAAGCGGCAAAAAGCTATTACTGGCGCAAAAAAGACCCAAAAGCCGCCGCTTATCTTCAAGCGCAAGCAGTGAAATACAATCCTAACCAAGGCGAATATGTCGCCAATTTCGCTTATTATTTATTTAAAAATAGCTATCCTTATAGCAAATCTTTTTTGCTATATGCGCTACAAACGCCGCGTGATAGCAGCAAATACCCCAATACTTATATGATTGAATTGGCAGCGGCAATGGCACTGCAAGCGAGTGATGACAAAGGCGCGGTGGGGTCGTTATTGGCACAGTTTTATACCACGGACGATCAACAAAAACGTTGCCAAAACATGTTAAATTATCCGCAAACCTATCCAGAACTAGTACCCATCGCCGAGAAAGTGTTAGCCATTATCGACCAGCAAAACAGCAGCGGCGCCAATCCTGTGCCCGCTGAGTGTTTGCCGCCATATAACTGGGTCGTTGGATCGTCAAATTAGTTTATCAAATTGAAAATATGAAAATGGGGTAGTAAACATCTATGATTATTGTCTGCCAACAATGTGGTCAAAAATTACCAAAAACTGCGGTTATGTGCCCAAATTGTGGCAGTCGTCAGTTTGCGCAACAATCTGATAATCATACTCAGCCGCAGCAAGCGAATTCGTTTGTACAGTCAAGTGGCTATAATGCCTATGACAGTGCCTATAACGCGCCTCAGCCCTCTCAGGTGACCCAGCCCGAACATTATGTCGCTCCCGCAGTACAGCCACAGCAACCTAGCCAATACCCAACGCCAGCTGTCAGTCAGCTGCCTTCAACCGCGCTACAGACTCGCAAGCCTGCTTATACCATGCTGTATGCAGGTTTTGTGCGCCGCGCATTGGCTTATCTATTTGATTTAGCGTTAGTCAGTTTATTATTGGGATTGGCTTATCAATTATTGTTGCCACAGATTTTACCCCAGCTTGGCATTCGTGGGTTTACCGATCAAACGCTTGCCTTGATAGCGTATGGATTTTATTTATTTTATATGACGTTATTGACCTGTTTGGGACGACAAGCAACGGTGGGCAAGGTGATTATGGGTATGTGGGTGTTTGGTATGCAGGGACAACGGGTTAATTTTTTCCATGCGTTAATCCGCGAAACCTTAAAGCTTATCTTATTGCCATTTGGTTTTTTGATGTGGTTTACCGCCCGTAAACAAACGCTGCATGATTTAATCGCGCGTACGGTGGTGTTGTATGACCCCAATTAATTTTTAAACAGGGATAGCAATAAAAAAAGTTAATCAATTTGGAAAACCCCATGCTAAACATAGTGAGTCGTACAAAAGCCAGCAAAAAACCTAACGCCAAAGCGCAAACGTTGAGCGAAATCATAATTTTAGCGGTGGTATGGCTCCTGTTAATTGGCGCATTTTTACTGGCAGATTACGCCCATTCACCCAAACTGCAGCGTTATCAACTCGAACTCACCAGCTATACTGAAGGCATCGCCAAACCGCAACTGCTCAGCAAATATTGTGGCGACAATGTCATTACTAATCTGTATGACAACCGTAATGACCCCAATTATGGCATGACTCAAGCCTGTGCCCAAGCCAGTCAGCCCGCACAATTAATGAGTGAGGCAAAGCAACATTTTACCAAAACCCAACAAGCCTTAGCGGCCGCATGGCAAGCCCAAGGCAAACAGCAACGCCAAACCGAGCTGGTTGAAAATGAAACCGAAGTGAATTTGGGTGGCGATAAACTCAGCAATCGCCAAGATTGGCTACACCTTAACGCTAGTGGGCAACTCGATAGTTTAAACAACCTAATGGCGGTAAAAACCGATAAATTATCCCCTGCCGACCAAGCTAATTTTGCCGTGTCAATGCTTGCGGTCGCCGATGGCAATCGACGTTTTGCCTACAATCGCTTGTTTAGCAATCAGCCTGCTATTGCCAAACTGTTAAATCAATCAGCAAATGATGTTGCCAGTATCTATGACGCTAATAACAACCAACAAAAAGCCCTGCAAGCGAACAATTTACTGCCGTTAATTGGCACGCCCACCCATTGGGGAATGCTCGCTCAAGTGTTTATTTGGTCATGGGTGACATGGGGCTTGCTATGGCTGTCGCGGCGTAAGCATTGGCTGGAAGTGCTGCCAATAGCCATCACTGTGTGGGGATTGGTCATTGCGGGTGTTAGCCATACGGTGATATTGCCGATGATGGTGGGGGGCGTGCTGTTTTGCGTCGGCGTGCTACTGAGTGTATTGACGATTTTTTCGCCCATACGTCGGTTGATGGAAAAATTCCCCGACAACCGTGCCATGCTGTCATCTATGTGGATTTATCCGTTGTTTGTAGGCTTTGCCACCTTTGGCTTGATGATTTTATTTGATTTAAGCACCCGTAGTTATTTGTCACTACGTTATATTTTCCTCAATCATTTCAAAGATTTGTTTTGGTGTTTTGTGTTTATTAGCCTGGCTCGCCCGATTAGCAGTTTGCTGAGTTGGGGGCTTAAAATCCTCGTTGCCAATAACTTACTACACAGCAGTTGGGGCAATGTTAAATCGGCGATGACTAAAGCGCGTGTGTGGCTACTTGCCTTTGCGGTGGGCTATTTGGGCTTGGCAGTGTTGATTCACAGTGACAGTGCGAAAGTCGCTGAACTGTCAAAAATTTGGCTGATGGTGTTTTTGGGCGTGTTTTTGGCGATTAACCAACGCGGCTTGATTAATCATTTGTTTTTCCGCTCCAAAAAAATGACCCTGCTGCTTGCTTTTTCGGTGGTGTTGCCGTTTATCGCACTGGGTATTGCCAATGAAAAAGGCACCATGCTGGTATTTTTGTTTTTGTTTACCTTTTTGGTGGGCGTGGCGCTATCCAACAAAATTTTCCAAATGGGCGGACGGGGTTACATTTTGGGCGTGTTGTCGAGTACCGCGATTTTGCTTTTGCTGATGATGGTGTTGGTGAATTTAAGCGGATTTGATGCGCGTACTGCCGAGCGGGTCAATGCGTGGGTCAATCCGTTTGTGGCGAGCAACGATCAGATGGCGATTTTGCATTGGTTTCGCGATAGTGTGCCGATGATTGGCTATGGATTTGGCGATATTCCGTGGTGTGGTTATCACTTAACAAACAGCCATTTATCGGGCTGTCAGGGCGTGCCGCTACAGATGCAAAGCGACTATACGATTACCTCGGTGATGGCAGTGGTGGGTATCGGGGCCAGTGTGGTGCTGATGATGGTGTATTTTGCGTGGCTTGCGCTCATTGCCCGTCAGCAGATGGCGTTCGCCAGTGAGCAGATGAAATCACGGCTGTTATCGGGTGGTTATTTTTTGCTGGCGTGGGTGATTTTGCTGTGGGTGGTGATTACGGTGTTTCAGGCACTTGTCACTATTTCAGGGAATTTAGGAATTTTACCGCTCACGGGAGTGACGTTGCCGTTTTTAAGTTATGGCACCAGTAATTTATGGCTCAATAGTATTATGCTCAGTTTGGCGCTGTTTCAGCCAAAGTTGATGTTGGACGGCAATAAACCGTAAACCTTATGCTCAATAACTTATCCAATCGTAGAAACGTCAAATTTTAGTAAGGCTTGCAAAAATTAAAGGTTCAAAATGACCGAAAACCAAACCCCGAAAGACGAAAACAGTCAAGAAACTATGAACAGTGGCAAGTTAGAAACTGTCAACAACACAGGTTCTGACACGCTGTCACAGGACGAAAATGTCGCTGATTCAGTAGATGTTGAACAAATAACCACGCCTGCCAATGCCTCCGACAATACGCAAGCAACTGAAACAAAAAATACTAACAAAAAAATCAAAAACGACGGTAAAGTTGCTAGTTTTCGGGTTTCTCAAGCGCTTTACAAAACCATTTTGACCAACTTACAAGTGATTTTGGTGGTGTTTGTTGTCGGTCTCATCGGTTGGCTGGCGTGGTATCTCTCGCCCTTAACCGCCTCAAATACCACGTACAATGCAGAGGCGAATGAAAACGCCGTGTCACTTGTCGTCGATAATCTGGGGATGGCAGACGTGGTCAACCAAGCCAACAGCCAAAATATTAATACCCAAAGTGCAAACGCTAATATATCAACTTCGGTCAACGCCACGCCTGCCAAAACGTGCGATTTAACTCAGCCCAAAAATCAGGCCCGTTTTACCGACAGTATCAACCGAGTCAATCAAAGTCTGCTCAGCTTGTATCAGCAAAAACGTCTGGCCAACCAATACCAATTGCAAACTGCCAGCCTTTGGCAACAAGCCTGTGAGCAACATATCAACGAAGATGCGTTAGCCTTTGCGCTAAAAACGCTTGCCAGTCCTGAGCGATTGTTGCAGCTACAATGGCGAGAACAACAGCCCAATCGCCGCAATCAAAACGACCCCAATGTCGCCCATATGCCAATCAATTGGCTCACCCAAACCAACCCTTGGTATGGGCTACCGGGCTGTGTGTACATCAAAACCGCCAAAACGGCGGACAATCAAACAGGCTACCTGTACGTCGATAATCGTGGCAATACCATGACTGACACAGGTGACGTTGACCCATTAACCCAGCTTTGTAATAACCCTAGATTGATTCCGGTGTCGGTCAAAGCATTGTTGGCGAAATCATTGACAGGGGCGGTGAATTTACCCAATGCACCAGCATCTGACCCAAATAATGCTTTTACTAAAACCAAAAACGATATTCAAAACCAAGCCAATGGCGTGCTGCAAACCCTACAAGATAAACCCACGCAAGACCCGAAAAAACGGATTGCCTCCACCAGCAAAGCCGAGGTTGCTTTACCGACCAATCTAGGGTTGATGTATAGCGAACTGTCCAACATTCACGCCAGCCATTTTGACCGTCAGTTACTGGACGCTTATCAAAGCTACCAACAAAAAAATGATCAACGCAGCTGGTGGCAAAAACTCACGGCACCGCCAATCAATAGTATCAATATCGATGGCTCGGATATCAAAATCGGCTACAACATGGCGTTAACCTTGGATCCCGCTGTACAAACAACCGCCCAACAAGTAGCGGATTGTGTCACCAATAACCCCAATGGCGCGGACTGTAATAACGTGCTATCGCCTGCGTTGCAAAACGTCGCCAATGGCATGTATGAGAACGCCTTGGTACGCAGTATCGGTATCGCGGTGATTGACGTCAAAACCCAAGGCGTGCTTGCCCTTGCCAGCGCTGACTCCAACTGCTACCGTGCCGATAATGGCGATACCACGATTAAGCCCACAGGTTGCCCGATACTGTGGAAAAAAGACTGGAGCAAGCAAAATCTCATGAACCATGCGTTATACCAAACCGTATACCCAGGTTCGACCGTTAAAACCGTACAAGCATTGGCACTGGTACGCGCCAATCCACGGTTTAAAAATATGCAAACCTCTGAAGCGCAATATCTCAAACAAGTGATAGCAAGCTCATCTACCGAAAAAGTGGCGAACTTTTTATATTGTCAACGCACGACCAGTGCGATGTCATTGCAACGTGACCGACAAGGCGTTTGCCCGGGTATGCCCGCCTTTAAAAAAGCCAGTGATGACATGGGCTGGAGTGTGAATTGTGCCGATAAAGGGGGAGTGAATTGCGGATTTAAAGATTTATTGTTTGGTAAAGCCTATAATAGCGACCCGATGCTACAAAGCCGCTATTTTTCAGGTGTACTGCTCACCGATGGCAAGCAAGATTATACCACCAAACAATTACAATTTACCGAAAGCCAAGTGGCAAGCTGTGTCAAAGCCAATGGTGGACGTATGAACGGGGCGTGTCGTCAAGGGGGCGATATGCTCAATGCCAGCATGAACCAAGTGTTTGGCGCAGGTAATGCCAAAACCTCGGTACTGGGTGTGTCGGATATGTTTACCAATCTGCTGATTGCCGATAATGGCGCGACCCAGCGTCGTGGCGTGCATTTGATTGAGGATTTGTGGGGCGTCAATCAAATTCCACTGCGTCCTAAAGCCTGGCGAGGCGATGCCCAAAGTCAGGAGACATTGACCACAGCTACCAGCCAACTCGGCGCCATGCCACTGGGCATCAATCAATCTGAGGCCCGCGGTGCGCTCAATTTATTATCAGGTACGTTGCTAGCAGGCACAGGGCTGGGCGGCGGCAATGGCACAGGTTTCACTGCCTGTAACCAAGCGATTGGCAGCTGTGCATGGACACAGGGCGTGATGGTGGGCAAAACAGGCACACCCGGCTTTAACTATCCAACCACACAAAACGGTCGCAGCTTTTATACCCCCAATGTCACCGTCAGTATGGTGGCAAATCTGTGTAACAATGCGGACATTCGCGCAGGCAAAACTCAGCCATCGGTGGCGTGTTATGCTCGTCCGTATAAATGGTTTGTCTATGGACTAAAAGATAAAAATGGCAAATGGGATAAAGCGGTAGCGGTATTGGTCGAACGTAACTGGACTAAAAACGGCTTGGTCGATGACCCTCGTGATGGCATTAACCGAGCGGTACAGGCAGGCATGATATTAGCCAAACAGATGTATCAAAGCTCAGCGATTAGCCGTCCTGCCAGCGCCAAGCCACTGGCTGATTCAGTGGCTAGTCCAGTGACTGATACTACGCAAGCTGTTAAAAAAACGCAAACCCATCAATAAAAAATTTCACCATTAAGAGTAAATTATGGCTTACATCACCACCAATCACCGTTTTATCATTGACGACAAACACCCAAGCGATGTGTTTGATGAAATGGAAAATTTCTTTAGCCTATACACCACCGCCATTGATGACTTACAACGGGTGAGCGTTCAGCTGTCCGTGCCGACGAGTTTTGATATCACTGCCAATAAGAAAATGGCAGAAAGCTACCGACACTTTACCCAATCGCTCAAATACACCATGCCTGATATTCATATTTTGCCGATTAAAACCCATACCCCCCAAACAGCGGATGACGACGACATAGCCAGCCAAGCAGATAATTCGGTCATTTTGCTGATTCAACGGCTTGACGGCTATGCGCTAGATGACGAAGACGAAAACCCCAGTCTATATAGAAGTGTGTTAGGGCGACTGATTCCACGTTTTGCTGAAGAAAAATCCGAGGTGGGATTCTACCCTGAACGTGCCCCCATCACCTTGCCTGAGCCTATCGGGCAACCAGCGCCTTCAGCCCCGATACCGGTAGCGCCGCAGCATCCAACCCAACCTGTTTCGCCACAACCGCAGCCTGCTCAAGCGTATCAAACGCCTGTGCAACAGGTTACCATGCCGAACCAGCAATCAGCCATACCGCCTTCAAACCCCAACCCAGTACCCGCAGTTGCGCCGATGCAGCCGCCGATGGTGAATACTGAGCCTGCACCACATAAGCCACAACCTACGAGGGTGCAAGCGCCAATTCAAACGCCAACAGCTGCGCCCAAGCCGATGGTCACTGTGTTGCCAAACATCCAAACATCCGCCAAGCCGTATCAAGATTTATTGACCGATGCGATTATGGCAGCGGCGAAACAATTGGTGGATAAATCCCAAGTGATCACTCAAATCACCTTAAAATCTAATGATGGACTGACAACCGCGATGGTGGAGCAGTTATTTAGCAGTTTTAATCATGCCCATGAACCCACTAATACCCCGCATGATGCCATTGATTTGGTATCTTACGGTTATGAAGTATTAAAACCCAAGCTTGCCACAATTGGGGTGACTTTGTCCGACGAAGCGCAATTTGGGTTAAAAGCCAAAGTGCAAGCCAAGCCAACTGATATCGCACGCTTGCAAAAAGGTGAGGTATTTAGCAATGAGATTAAACTGGGTGTTAAATTCCTGACTCAGGCACAGCCAAACTCAAATCATCATATCGCAGCAAGCCCGCCGGCTTTTAGTGCTGCTAGTACTGCGCCACGCCAAGCGCAAAGCAAACTGCCACAGTTGAACCAAAATCTACAGCAGATTGTTTTGACCATAAAATCTGTGGATGGGCTAGGGGAGCACCAACAAAAAGTACGCGAGTTTCCGATTGTGTTTGCCAGTCGCGAGGCACAAATCGCGCATGCCTTACGTCTATTTGCCGCCAATGACCTAAAGCTTGCTAGCGGCGTGTATTTTGCAATTGTCGAATCTCAAGGACAGCTGCTGATTGATGAGATTGACCCCAACATCAGCATTACCCGAAACGGTCAAACCATCAACCGACATGATGTTTTGCTGCCCAATGATGTGCTAAGCATTAATCATACGATAACTGTGCAGTTGTTGTTAGCCCAATAAATGGGCGTAAATTAAAACAGAAGCGATAAAGTGATTTTTTAAGATGATAGATTTAATATGATACAGCGTGGCATGAAACCCAGTAAGTTATATTTACCCCATGATAAGTCGTTTATGGGTGGGCGGCTTATCGATTATTTGGCAGCGCATTTTTCTCATATTAGTTTGGCAAGCTGGCAACGACGATTTGACAGCGGTTTAATTAGTCTTGAGCGTGGTGAGCCGCTCAAACACGATTCGCCCTATTTGGCAGGGCAAACCATCTTGTACTATAGGCAGGTTGAGAATGAGCCTATCATTCCATTTGAGCCCCATATTCTTCATTTGGATGAACATTTACTGGTGGTCGATAAACCGCATTTTTTACCCGTTACACCGTCAGGTCGCTATGTCAGCCAAACCCTACTAGCCAAATTAAGAAATCATCCAGATTTACAGCAGTTAGCCGTGAATGATATTTCACCCTTGCATCGGTTGGACAAAGACACGGCAGGCGTGATGTTACTATCGGTTAATCCAAGTAGCCGAGCTTGCTATCATGCGCTGTTTGCCGATAGACACATACACAAAACTTACCACGCCATAGCACCGACTCGCAGCGATTTAAGTTATCCCTTTCACATCCATTCCAGACTTGAGCGTGGCGAGCCATTTTTTTTGACCAAGACGGCGCAAGGTGAGCCCAATGCGCACACTATGATTGAATTGATTGAAAATAACGGGGCGTTTAGTTTATACCGATTAACCCCGGTGACGGGCAAAAAACACCAATTGCGGGTGCATATGGCAAGTTTAGGTATGCCGCTGTTAAATGACAATTTTTATCCCACTGTCAAGACCCAAGGCAGTAGCGATTTTACGAAGCCTTTGCAACTGTTGGCAAAATCCATCGCGTTTATTGACCCTATCACCCAGCAAGCAAGGCGTTTTGATAGTCAGCTACGGCTGATAAAAATCTAAGTGATTGATTTATTTGATTTTTATCATTTCTTTAAGCTGTTCACTGGCGAGTTTGACATCTTTTTGCCCCAAAATTGCAGAAACGACCGCCACGCCGTCAATCAGATGCTCAATAGACGTTTCGGCAGCTTGCAGCGCTTGTTGTAAGGCGGGCAGGGTGGTGTGATTGATGCCACCAATGGCGACAATCGGAATACTTACCGATTGTCGAATATCATTTAAGGTTTCAACGCTGACTGTTTTGGCGTCTTGTTTGGTGCTGGTGGCAAACATCGCGCCAACGCCCAGATAGTCTGCGCCGTCTGCTTGCGCTTGGATGGCTTGCTTGGCGGTGCGCGCGGAAACCCCAATGATTTTATCTTTGCCTAAAATTTGCCGAACCACGCCACACGGCAAATCACTTTGACCGATATGCACCCCATCGGCCTCAACTGCGAGGGCGATATCGACACGGTCATTAATCAGTAATGGCACGTTATAGTGGTGGCAAATCGCTTTGATACGCAGCGCGCGCTCATAGAACGCTTTGCTAGCAATCGCTTTTTCTCGAAGCTGCACCAATGTCACGCCGCCCAATATCGCTTGTTCAACGGCTTGTTCAAGCGTTTGCTGTTGCAGGCAATTGCGATCTGTGACCAAATATAGCCGATAATCAGCACGGTTATGCATCATGTTTGACTTCCAATATCATATTGAACATCAGTATTATTTCAGGCTGGCTTGGCTGTCGATAGTATGCCATTTGACCATTTTTTTACCCAATAACGGCAAGCAAAACGAAGGCAATTGGTATGCCCCAATCAGCGGTAAAAACATCGCACCCATAAACGGCGTGGTGATGGTATACGCCAAAAACACATTGCGGCCACCGCAAGCCAGCGCAGAGATAATGGCGTTTTCATAGCCAAAGCGGCGGTATAAAAAATAGGCAGAAAAGTAAAATACTAACGACAAGGCAGTGCCCAAACCAAATAAGCTTAACGCCTGCATGGGATTGGTGTCAAAGGTATGTCTAAAGCCCGACATCAATCCAAGCGGAAACATCATCAGTAGAATAATGTTAAACTTGGCAATTTTTGGATAATAAGTATTGAGCTTGTCACGGGGAATATATTGGCGTGCCGCGACCGCCAAAATCATGGGGGCGATAATGTAAATTAATAACCGCTTAATATACAGTACAAAGTCTAAATGGGCGTCCTTGCTGCCAAGCAACCACAATATCACCAGTAAGCTAACAGGCATCACCAACGTGGCTGTGATGGTTTTTGCCATGGCTAATAGTGCATCAAAACCCACTGCATTCACAATAGCGCCCGTACCAAATAGCGGTGCGGTGGCTGACAGACCCGCGATAGCCAACAACAAATCACCACGGACACCCAGTAAATAAGCAATCAAGGTCATCGCCAAGCTCATCAGCGCACTTTGGAAGATGGCAAACCCCCAAACATATTGCGTCGTCATGCGTCTAATTAGCTGAGTTTGGTCAATGCCCAACAAGGTAAAAAACATCAAGAAAAATAAAATCTGCGGCAGAAGCCCAAGGACAAAATGCGACAAGTCAGGAAATATAAATCCAATCACGCCAAACAATGGCATAAAAATCGTACTGTGACGGGCAATAAATCCAATCATGATAAATCCTTGGCGATTTTAATGATAAACAAACAAACCATAAATAAATAAATAAATAAATAATTGAGTGAGCATACTACTCATTATTGATTGATAAATGCAAATGGTTTTGCTGCTAATTGTCATTTCAGCATTAAATTAATCACTGTGCCATACATCTCGTTTTTGACGCCGATAGCTCTTATTTCGCATAATGTATATTATGTTAAATAAAATAATTCAAGCTAAACTCTAACTGCCACTCAAACCTCACTGTATCTGCTAACGGTCTTTTACAGCTTGCAATGCATTATCAAGATTTTGATTCACCGTCTTTTCTATCAGCGGCAAAAAACTTTTGAATAAAAACCCAAGCTTTGCTTGCATATCAAATACTTTATCATCCACTGTTAATGTACCTGTCACACCGGCACGAGAAAAGTTGACGCGTATTTGCTCATCACTGCGCACTACATCGCAATGCATTTTATAGTCTTTTTCTGCTGAGACAATCCAGTCTTCGGTTATCTCAAAGGCTTGCGCTTTACTAATGCCATGCTCACGATGAATCACAAAATTACTCATACTTTTCTACTTTTTTTCTACGCTGTCTTGGATTTTTAGCTGTCTATTTTTAGTGGTCTGGGTTAGCTGAATTTAGGTTAGCCCTTCAAAACACGTACGGGTCACGATAGCAATAATCTCATCATCGTTATACAGCTGCGATGAGCGTAAAAACCCGAGTACAGGGTCACAAGCTCTGGCATATAAGGTATATAAAATTGCCAGTCCTGGTATGTTGCTTTGCAAATTGCCCTCTGCTTGCGCTTGCTCAATCCATTCACCGATGCTATCTGACAACATGACCAAGTTGTTGGTGTAATCATCATTGGCAATTAGCAGCTCGCGCAGCTGGGAGTTTTCACTCGGCAGATTCGGCATTTTTTGCGCTAGTTTTAGTCGCATCGCCCACTGTGTCAGCGCTTTAAGCTTATCGATGGCGGTTTGGTCGGTCGCGTTTAGCTGATTGATGACCTCAAGCGCTTTGTGCATGATATCAACCAGCGCCGCCATGCCTAGCGCTTCTTTACTGGGAAAATGTCGATACAATGACGCCTTGGCAATGCCCACCGTATCAGCAATCTCATCGACGGTCATCGCGTCATAGCCTTTGGTGGCTAACAAATGGTTGACTGTTTCAATAATCAGCGACTCACGCTCTAGCATCATTCGCTGTTTAAACGTTAACTTTTTCATCACAAGTTTCTAATGTTTTTCAGGTTTCTAATATTTATGAGGTTAAAAATTAGCTAATATTATACTACAAATGTTTTTATGATACTTATTATTTGATTATATACCAATAATTATATTTTTATACTAAATAGTATAAAACCTATTGCTAACTATCCGCTACTCTTTTATAGTATGCGGTAAGTCGTTTTCAAAATTTTGTATTGAGTTGTTATATTGAGTCGCTATGATGTCAACCTCCAATCCCTCAAAGCCTTTATCCATCGTCATCACAGGTGCAACCTCAGGCATCGGTTTACAGTTGGCGATGGATTATCTAAGCCAAGGGCATGATGTGTATACGGTGGGGCGAAACAGCGATGTTTTGCACACGTTGGCAACGATGGGAGCAAAAACGATTCAGCTTGACTTAACCGAGTATGATGCCGTGATGCAAGCTTTTAGCGACATTAAAACGCTAGATTTATTCATCGCGGCGGCGGGTGTTTGCGAATATATCGACATGCCAAACTTTGATTCGCGGTCTATCATGAGGGTGATGAACGCAAATTATGGCTCGTTAGTGCATGCCATCGAAGCGCTACTACCCGCCCTCAAGGCAACTAAAGGTAAAATTGTCACCGTCGGCTCTGCTTCTGCTTTGGTGCCCTTTGTGCGTGCAGAGGGGTATGGTAGCTCAAAAGCGGCAATCCATTATCTGAGCAAAACCTTGCAAATGAGCCTGCAACCTTATGGTGTCAAAGTGGCTTTGGTAGTACCGGGCTTTGTCAAAACGCCGATGACGCTACAGAACGACTTTCCAATGCCTTTTTTGCAAACCGTACAGCAAGCCAGCCAAGCCATTCAACAAGGGATTGCCAATGATGATAATGTCATTGAATTTCCGCAGATATTGGTACAGCCCTTAAAGCTGTTGTCGCAGTTACCTGATGCAGTATGGCATTTTGTGGGCTCAAAACTTTCTCATACAACTTAATCATTTGACTTGTTAATCATTTGACTTGGCTTTAAAGGTATATCCGCACATGGCAGTGTTTACAAAAAAATCCCCGCACTCTAATTACACAGTCCCCAAACCTGTAGTGGCTAATCCTATAGTAGCCAAGCCTACTAAGCCAAATATTACCACACCAAAGATTGCCATTATTGGCAGTGGTGTATCAGGGCTAACATGTGCGTATTATCTCAAAGACAGTCATGCAGTGACGATGTTTGAAAGCAATGATTATTTAGGCGGGCATGTCAATACGTTGGATGTCACCGTTACCGAGCGCTCAGCTTTTAAAAATCCGTTTAAACCATCAACCGAAAAAGTCGCTATCGATACAGGGTTTATTGTATTTAATGAGCGTACTTACCCCAATTTTATTCGCTTGCTTGATGAACTCAACGTGCCATTTCAAAAAGCTGAGATGAGTTTTTCGGTTAAAAATACTTATATTAATTTTGAATACAATGGTCACACTTTAAACAGTCTTTTTTCTCAGCGTCGCCATGTGCTAAGCCCTCGATTTTGGCAATTTGTTCAGCAGATTTTACGCTTTAATCGCGAGACCAAATCACTATTAGCGAATTTTCGCCAAGCCGATAAAATGCAGCAAGCGGCTTTAAGCCAGCAAACACTCGGGGATTATTTAGACAGTCATGACTATGGCGAGTTGTTTAAAACCAACTACTTGGTGCCGATGGTATCTGCGATATGGTCGATGGGAATGGATGATGCCAAGCGTTTTCCCCTACTCTTTTTTGCCCAGTTTTTTGATAATCATGGTCTGCTAGATGTGGTCAATCGGCCGCAGTGGTTTACCTTAGTGGGCGGCTCAAAGCAATACGTCAATGCCTTAATCACTCGGCTTGTTGCAGCAGGTACAACCCTGTATATCAATACCCCAGTGCAATCGGTCACGCGTGGCAAGGATGGCGTTAGCATTGAATTTATTCATCAAGGTAAGCGTCAAACCCAAGTGTTTGATGACGTTGTATTTGCTTGCCATGCCGATGTAGCAAGACGTCTACTAGCTGATATCACTGAGACAGAATCGGCTATTTTAGGGGCTTTTGAGTATACAGATAACGAAGCGGTTTTGCATACTGACACCCAAGTTCTACCCAAAAAACCGCTGGCTTGGGCAAGTTGGAATTACGCGATAGATAAACCCACCGCGCGCGTGGCTGACCAAAAACCTATATTGACGTATCACATGAATATCCTTGAACGATTGACGGCAAAACATAACTATTTGGTGACGCTTAATACGCCGATTAATGAGGCGCATGTTATCAAACGTGTGGATTATCGCCACCCTGTGTATGACAACAAAATGACCGATGCCCAAAAACGCTGGCATGAAATTTCAGCGAAGCGGCATACCCATTTTTGTGGTGCTTATTGGTTTAATGGGTTTCATGAAGATGGAGTAAAAAGTGGCTTGCGGGTATGCCAAAGTTTGGGGGTGGATATCGACATTTTAGTCACTACCAATATCACAGCTGCCTCAACCGCTGCACAAATCAAACGGCTATCTAAGCCCAGCAAACCGTCGGCAAAATTTACCGTATCAAAGTTACCGAGCCACGCTGATAAAAAACGCTCGGTGCCGCAGCGACGGCAAGTAACCGCCACGACCAACCATGCGTTTTGCCAAAATCTAGCGCATGATGGTGTGTGCAACACCCCTCAAAGGTAAATCATCATGACATTTGCCCATCAAATCCTGCAAGGTGTGACTTGGCATGCCAGACAAATCCCTACCCGTCATGAATTTCATTACCCCTATCGGTTTTGGGCAGTCAATTTAACCCAGCTAGCGGACAATCCATTACCTAAGGTCAATATGGGCGCTAGTGATGTGCCAAAATGGTTGCCCCAATGGCTGAAAAAATTGCTGAAAAAATCGCTGCAACAATCATTGACTCTCCCTCTGCTATCGCAGCACCATTGGGCGCTTTATCAATTCCATCAAGCAGATTATTTTGCTATCAATCGATTAGACCCCTCTTTGGACAACTGTCTAACCGCTTCAGTAGGACAACCTGCGCCATCGGCTAGTTTATTGGTCAAAGCCCAACAAACTTGGCAGCAATTGACTGGCAGTCAGCCGACTGGCGAGGTGGTGGCTTTGGTCGTGTTACGTAATATGGGTTGGTATTTTAGCCCAGTTAATTTTTATATTGGCTTTGATGAGAACCACCAGCCAAGCCATTTTTTGGCAGAAGTCTCTAACACCCCTTGGAACAAACGCCATTACTATGGTTTTTTACTCGCAGGTGAAAAGACCTTGTACCAACATGACAAAGGTTTTCATGTATCGCCTTTTAATCCCATCAATCAGCAATATCATTGGCGTGTTGAGATTCACCCTAAACGCTATGCATCGGCAAATGACAATCCCGAGCAAAATGGCTTTGATGTTGTGATTGATATTGGACTGACAGATAGCCGCGGAAAAGTGTTTAATGCAGGCGTGAGTCTAACAGGCGTTCAATTAGACGAGGCTTCGGTGGTAACGGCGATTAAGCGCCGACCCTGGATGAGTGCCACATCGCTACTGCGAATTTACTGGCAGGCTTTTAAATTATACGTGCTAAAACGTGTGCCTTATCAAGCTTATAACCAACGTTTACCCCAATAGTTAACTGAAATTTTTTATGGGAATTGACTATGACACCGTCTTCTTTAGAGGCTAAAAACACTGCAACTTCTCACCCGTCAAATCACCTATCAAAAGGTAAGGAGACTTTGGTGAAACGCCGTCAATCTGATTTAGCCAAGCGGCGCTCCCTTACGGATTACCTACCCAACCCAATTGTTGACCATCTGTTCACGCCCGTTCAACAAAGTGCGGCAAAAGCAGCGCGGCAAATAATATTTTTATTGCTATCAAAGCTCAAACGGGGTCATCTAACCGTGATTGAAACCTTCCATCAGTCTGACGATATAGCAACTAAGGCAGCGACTAAGGCAGCGACTCATAAAACCTTCGGTGTTAGGGTAATGAATACTGAGCCTGTAACACAGTCGCCAGTGAGCGATACACAACGAACGCTAGGGGAACAAATTGGCAATCATCCTTTGGCAGTGACACTCACCATTCATTCACCGCAGGTGTATCAACACCTATTAACAGGCGGTTCGATTGCTTTTGCTGATGATTATATTGATGGTTTGTGGCAAGCCGATGATTTAACAGCATTTTTACGCTTGATTGCCCGCAATTTGACCCTCATCAATACCATCGAAGCCAAATTTGCCAATGTGACCAAACGCTGGGAACACCGCCAACACCGCAATCGGCATAATGATAAAAACAATGCCAAATCCAATATTTTAGCCCATTATGATATTGGCAATGCGATGTATGCATTATTTTTGGATGAGCGCATGATGTATTCATCGGCAATTTATCCGACACCCTCATCAAGCTTGGCGGCAGCACAAACCCACAAGTTGGCAAAAATTTGTGAATTAGCTGAGTTAACAGCTGACGACCATGTCATTGAAATCGGCACGGGCTGGGGTGGGTTTGCTATTTATGCCGCCACCCAATATGGCTGCCGTGTCACCACCACAACTATCTCAGACGCGCAGTATGAAGAAGCCAAACGCCGCATTGCCGCTGCCAATCTAACCGACAAAATCACCCTGCTAAAACAAGATTATCGTGAGCTTACCGGCAAGTATGACAAGCTGGTCAGTATTGAAATGATTGAAGCGGTGGGTCATGAATATTTGCCAGATTTTTTTGCCCAGTGTAATCGACTGCTCAAAGATAATGGGCTGATGGTATTACAAGCGATTACCTTTAATGATCGGGGTTATCAAAAATATTTGCTCGCGGTGGATTTTATCCAAACCCATGTTTTCCCCGGCGGGTGTTTATTGTCTAACAGTGAAATTCTTAGCCAAGCGCGTGACCATACCGATATGCAAGTAACGTCATTGGTTGATTATGGCTATGACTATGCCCGTACCTTGATTGATTGGCGCTATAACTTTATGCAGGCGCTACCGCAGCTCAAGGCGCTCGGCTATGACGATGCGTTTATACGTTTGTGGCATTTTTATTTTGCGTACTGTGAAGCCGGATTTTTGGAAAAAACCATTGGCGTGGTGCAAGTACGCCTTGAAAAAGCCCAATACCGTTAACCCAATTTGCGCGGCAAAGGGTTCAGGACAATGGGTTCAGGACAATTAATAACAGGACACAAGGATTTAGCAATGGCACCATTAAACTATCTGTGGGTATATCTGATCGCCGTCGTGGTATTTTTGGGCATTGATGCCGTATGGCTTAAAACCATGACTCAACGCTTTTATGCCCCGCGCATTGGACATTTACTCAGTGAATCACCCAACATGACCGCAGCAGGCGTGTTCTATCTATTTTATGTTTTTGCGCTTTGCGTGGTGGTCATCTACCCGCAGCTAAAAGCTAACGCGTCATTAACGGTATTGGCAGGATATGGGGTGGTCATTGGGCTGATGGCATATGGGACATATGATTTCACAAGCTTAGCATTACTTAAAGGTTATGATAAAACTGCGGCACTGGTTGATTTCATTTGGGGCGGCTTGGTCACAGGATTAACTTGCGTAATTGTGGCCTTCATCTACAAAAACTGGTTGGTGGATTAGCCTTAAGCTAGGTACGCAACTACAGCCCTAATACAAGGCTAAGGTACAACTTCAAAGGAAAATTTTAAGGCTGATTTAAGGCAAAATTTCTTTGCCGTCCCAAGCCCAAATTTTGCCCGAATCTTTGGGCGTGAGCTGATGCAAAACCTTAAGTAAACTTTGTGCGGAAAACGCTGCGGTAAATAACTTGCCTTCTGCTACATTTTTTTGAAATGGTTTGGATAACTCACTGTCTACCGTGCCGGGGTGCAAAGCAACAATAATCGCGTTGGGGTTTTTTCGTTGCAGTTCGATGCTTAAATTTTTAATGCCCATATGTAAACTTGCTTTTGCCATCCGGTAACCATACCACCCGCCCAAGCGATTATCTGAAATACTCCCTACCCGTGCCGACAATACGGCAAATAGCGACTGTGAGGATTTGTTTAAAGCGGGCAAGGCGTATTTGGCAATCATCATTGGTAATACCGCATTGACATGGAAATATTGATGCAGCTGATCGGCTGTGATATCACGCAGCGATTTTTCAGGCGCGATAGGTTGAGTGTCGATTTTAGAGTCATGTAATAATCCAATCGCCACAATGACACTGTCCAACGCTTGGGTGCTACTTATCGCTTTGATAAGCGCGGCGATAGCCAGCTCATCATCAAAATCAATCTGATGAGGGACGATATGAGGGTGGCTAAATGCCGGGGGTTTTCTGGCAATGGCATGAATGGTGGCATTTGGATAGGCGATAGCTAAACAATTACAAAATGCCTTTCCAATCGCGCCAGAAGCACCAAATATGGCGATATGTTGCATAAGCTACTCGCTTTTTAGTAATTTAATTATCGCTTTTGCCAGTTTTTGACCACTTAAGTAAGCAGACTCGACATCACCCTTAAGTAGCCAGTCCCCACAGACACCGATGTTTTGGTCGTTATCTAGTAGATAGCCTAACTGGTGGTCACCTGATTGGGGGTTAACCTCTTCGCCTGTGGCATAGCGCCAATGGTGTATGTCTTTGTGTGCTGCAGTCGATAAATCGATACCCAATATTTGACTCGCCGCTTGTGTCAAATGGTTGATACAGGCAGTTTTATCTTCCTCAATATGTCTATTGGTCCATGCTGGGGTACTATGAATCACAAGGCTATAACCGCCTTTTCGATGGGGTTTTGCACTATTGACGATAATTTTATCGATATCCTCACCCTCGATTTTGGCATATTCATAGTCTAAAGCCAGCGGTGTATCAAATCCCAGCATCAGCACACTACAGGGCATAAGCGCATATTTATTCAACACTTTGGTATGTAGCGATGTCTGAGCAAAGCTTTTTGCTTGTTCCACAGGCATCGCCGAAATAATCCAATCAAATTGACCCAATGTTTCACCCTTGTCACTTAACAACTCCCAACTATTAAAAATCGGATGATGGTCAATGATAGAGGCTACCCTAGTATTACGCTGCACAGTTAAGCCACGGGCGAGATGTTTACCAATGGCATTCATGGCGGGTATGCCCACATAGTAGTCAGAATAACAGTCAGACACTCTGGGCACGGAGTGTGGTTTGGTAGATACAGTAGATACAAAGGAATTATCGGGGGTAGCTTGGTCAACTGCCCATACTGCAATCACCCCTTCAGTGAGTAATTGATTGACAAAACCTTGAAAATCGTCGTCACTGGCAGTAAACGCGGCAACACCATGATCAAAATAAAATGGTTCGGCACGACGCGTTGCCAGTCGCCCACCGATGCCACGGGATTTTTCAAAAATCACTACGTCGTGCCCTGCTTGTTGTAACGCTTTACCACAAGTTAACCCTGCCAATCCTGCACCGATAATGGCAATCCGTTTCATAGTTTTACCCGCTCTATACGATTTTTGAAAGTTAAAAAAATAGCGATGACTCGTATCACCGCTATGCCATCAGACCAATAAATTGTTGGCTACTATAACTAAAGATAACTATGGATCAAGACAACAATTTATGGCCGATAACTTTATCTATGATAACTTATCTTTTTGGCAATATGACACGGTCAATCACATGTACCACACCATTGCTCGCTTTGATATCTGTGGTGACAATGTTGGCAACACGTCCATTGGCGTCTTGTAATTTACCATTTGAAGTCACCATGACGTTTTGACCTTGTAAGGTTTTAACCATACCTGGCTTGACATCTTTTGCCATCACTGTGGCTGGCAGCACATGATAAGTTAACACAGATTGCAATAACGGTTTGTTTGCAAACAATTGCGCTTTGGTCATACCGAGCTCAGCAAGTAGATTGGCAAACGCAGCATTGGTAGGCGCAAATACCGTGATGTTTTTAGTAGTCGCGACGGTATCGGCTAAACCTGCGGCTACCACCGCTTCAACTAATATTGAAAAATCTGGATTTGATTTTGCTACATCAACAATGTTAGCTGCGTGCATCGGTGCATGAGCGGTATGGGTTGGCGTCGTGGCACAACCGGCTAATAACGTAGTAGAAATCGCTGCTGCTAGGAAGGCTTGTTTTAACATACTTATTTTCCTTACTTAATTATGATTGTTGGATAAAATACAGGTCAGCTTTTTAAGCTAAATTAACTTTAACTGATAATATTAGAATTTTCAATATGTTTTTATACTAAAAAGTATAAAAAATACTACTTATTTTAATATATACTATTGGGTAAAATTCATTAACAACAAAAGCGACAATGACTGCATAAATGTCACAGTAACTAGATTATTTTCCGCTACAATTTATTTCTTCATTTTGGGCAACGCATAAGGGCAAAATTATGTACGTTAATTCAAGTATGCAATCACCGACCGTAGCAGTGATTGGCGGTGGTTCAGCAGGTTCTACGATTGCTATACGGCTAGCAATGGCGGGCATCCATGTGCATCTGATTGAAAAAAATGCCAGCCTTATCAACGCCCCACCCATGTGTCATCTGCATGCAGGTGGCAATTTGTACCGCGAAATCAGTGATGAAGATTGCCGTATGTTGATGCGCCAATGCATTGATATTGCCAAGTTATATCCAGAGAGTATCGATGTGCGCCCCACTCTCATCACGGTGCCAAAACGCGATAACAGCACCGCCACTGACTTACTGCCACGTCTTGATATGTTAACGGCTTACTATCAATCATTGGTAGATGCTGACCCTAGCAACCAAGTGTTGGGCAAAGTCCAAGATTATTACCGAGTGTATGACAAGCAGCAAATTCAACAGCTGATTCAATTAGAAGCTAAAGACATTCCGAGCACCATGGATGAGTGGGTTGTGGCGGCTCTTAAAGTAATGGATTTGGAAAAACTGCAATACCCCATCATTGCGGTGCAAGAATTTGGCTGGAATATCTTTAGACTTTCTGCCAGTGCTTTTTTACAATTGCAGCGCCTACAGCGCGCTCAGGTACATCTAAATGCCCAAGTTGATGATTTAAAACGTCATATGGATGGCTGGCAAGTGTCATTTACCGATGAAAATGGTGAGCTTCAGCGTATCTATGCCGATTTTGTGGTCAATGCTTGCGGGTTTAGAACTGGTATTATTGATGACAAAGCAGGCGTGCATATCAAACGCATGGTAGAATTTAAAGCTTCTTATATCAGTGAATGGCATGATTATAAGGGGCGTTTGCCTGAGATTATTTTTCATGGTGAGCGTGGTACGCCCAATGGCATGGCGCAGTTCACCCCTTATCCTGATGGGTTTTTTCAGTTACATGGCATGACTGAAAACATCACTTTATTTAATGATGGGTTGACCAAAGCCACACAAGAAAGCAGCCAACCGCCCATTAATCCACAATACCTAAGTTATATTGAAAACGGCTGGGAGCCAAACGCCCTAAAACAGCGCACCCAAAACGCCATAGATTATGTCAGTGAATTTGTGCCAAGTTTTCGAACTGCACAAGCGGGAAATAATGCGTTATATGGTGGGCAGCAAGTACCGAGTGATGATATTACCGTGCGCGTCGCAGATTTGCAGGTGTTTGCCAAGCTGCGTTATGCGGTGGCAGAAAATGTGAAAGCCAATTCTACCCTAGATGTGGCGGATAAAGTCATGGATGCGCTAGTTGACGCTAATTTAATAGAAAAATCTGCTTGCAAGCGTCCCAACTGGCACAAAATTGATGTCAATGAGGTCAATATAGTCGCACGCGATATTGCCAAAGCCCGACATTACCCGTTACCGATGGCAAAAGTCAATCAACGGTTAATGGTTTGATGGATTGCTGGCTTGATAAAAAAGGTAGAAAAAATTCTACCTTTTTTACTTTGCTTTTTAATTTATTATGATTAAGTAACATTCTAAGCAAATAACCCTTGCGCATATTGATCGCGGATGACTTTTTTGTCAATTTTACCCACGCTGGTTTTCGGCAATTCCGTGATAAATTTCACATCCTGCGGAATACCGTATTTTGGCAAATGACCGCGCTCATACGCTTGTTGCGCAATCGCGATGATGTCTTCAGCTTTGGTGTCTTGATGATCGGGTTTGAGCACAATCAATGCCATCGGACGCTCACCCCAGCGCTCATCAGGAATCGCAATTACAGCAATGTCGGCAACGCTTGGGTGTAATGACATGATGGTTTCTACTTCAAGTGAAGAGATCCATTCGCCCCCCGATTTGATGACATCTTTTAGACGGTCGGTGATTTTGACGTTGCCTTTTGCGTCCATCCAACCGATGTCTTGGGTATGCAGATAACCACCTTCCCACAGCTCGTTGCCTGCGTCTTGGTTTTTGTAATAACTCTGCGTCAACCAAGGTGAACGCACCACGATTTCGCCTGTGGATGTGCCATCGTTTGGCATACGTTTGCCATTATGCCAGATTTGCAAATCGACCAATGGCACTGGTGAGCCAGACAAGCAGCGATGCTCAATTTGTTGTTCTTCACTCATGTGTTGGAATGTTTCATCAAATTTGACAATGCTGATAATAGGACAAGTCTCTGACATGCCATAACCCGTAGACACTTCGATGCCGCTGGCTACAGCCATTTTGGCAAGCCCTTGATTGAGTTTAGAGCCACCGACGACCATTTTTAAGCCGTTGAATTTTTCTTGGCGTTTGTTGATTTCACCCAGTAGCATTTGCAAAATCGTTGGCACCCCATGGGTGGTGGTAACATTGTGTTTTTTTACCAAGTCAACCATGGTGGAAGGCACATAGCGACCCGGATAGATTTGCTCCAGTCCTAGCATGGTTGCGACAAAAGGAAACCCCCAAGCATGGACATGGAACATAGGCGTCATTGGCATATAGACATCCGAGTAGCGCAGCCCTTGACCTTCGATATTAAGTGCATTGGCAATTGCGACGACGAGCGTATGCATGACGATTTGACGATGGCTAAAAAATACGCCTTTGGGATTGCCTGTTGTACCGCTGGTATAGAAGGTTGTGGCAATGGTGTTTTCATCAAAATCTTCAAACTCGTACTCATCGCTGGCTTGTGCTAGCATGGCTTCATATTCGCCTTGGGCGTATGGGGGCATTGGCGTGTTGTTATCATCCAACCAAATCACATGCTCGACCGATGGCGCATCTTGGGTATGGCTTTTGATCATCGGTGAAAATTCTGAATTTAACAGTAGCGCTTTTGGCTTGGCATGATTGATGGTATATAGCACTTTGTCTTCTGACAAACGCACATTGACGGTTTGCAAGATATAGCCACACATCGGAATGGCAAAATAACATTCCAAATAACGGTGTGTATCCCAATCCATGACTGCAACCACATCGCCTTTTTGTAGGTTTAAGCCTTTTAAGACATTGGCTAAGCGATTGACACGTTTGAAAAACTCATGATAGGTGTAACTGGTTTTGTCAGCGTAATGGATTTTTTTGTCGCCAGAGACCACTTTGGCGCGAGACAATAAATTTTTGATAAGCAAGGGAAAACCATAAGCTTGGTCGGCTTGTAGGTAGTTTTCGTGCTGATTTAAAATAGCTGTCATAGAACATTCCTTTGTTGTGGTATAACTGTTGTTGTATAAACAACGAGTCAATCAAATATTGCTCGTCTAACTTTCCTGTGAGTACTTCCTTGTGAGTATTGACTATATACGAGCGTTATAACCAATACAACCAAAAATATGAAACTTTCCAGTTCAATATGTTTCATATTTTTACGCTTTTTTTACACTTTGGTGAAAAAAATTTTATTATAGGATTTTGGTATACTGCCTTTGCTATAATGCGCGTTACCTATCCCACTGAACGAAAAAATATGACCCAGCATTTTTGTTTGCCTAGCGATATCAGCCCCGAACAATTTTTGAGCGAGTACTGGCAAAAAAAACCACTGCTAATCAAACAGGGCTTGCCGCAATTGGTGGGTATGTTTGAGCCAGACGATATCATCGGGCTTGCCCAAGATGAAGACGCCACTGCCCGACTCATCAGCGAAAATAACCAGCAATGGTCACTTAAAACCAGCCCTCTTACCGCCAAAGATTTTCAAAAACTGCCAAAACATTGGACGGTGCTGGTGCAAAATATGGAACAATGGTCGCCAGCGCTTGGCAACCTATGGCATGCGTTTGATTTTATTGCGCAGTGGCAACGTGATGATATCATGGTGTCGTATGCGCCCTCAGGTGGCAGCGTTGGCAAGCATTATGACAATTACGATGTCTTTTTGGCACAAGGGTACGGCAAACGTCATTGGCAATTGGGCAAGTATTGTGACCAAACCACCCAATTTGAAGCAGGTCAACCGATTCGTTTGATGAATGAGATGGGCGAGCTGATATTTGATGAGGTGCTTGAGCCAGGCGATGTGCTATATGTGCCGACCAATCTCTCCCATTACGGGGTCGCCGTTGAGGATTGTTTGACTTTTTCCTTTGGCTTTAGGCGCCCTACTCCATTACAGCTGCTCGATAGTTTGGCGGATGTCGCTACCCATTTTGATGATTTAGCCATTCCCCTCAAAATCAACCAACCCCCCGCAGTTGCAGGCGAGCTGTCTATAGCCAGTATTCAAGATATCAAAGCGCAGCTGATAGCGCTACTAAACTCTGAACTTGGCGATGAAATAATCACTCAAGCGATTAGCGAAACGGTAAGCAAACGGCAATATGAGCTGATGCTCCCTGACACGTATGCCGATATTGATGAGATACAAAGCGCCTTGGCAGCGGGTGCGGTCATCAGGCAAGATATGTCTAGCCGCATTATCTTTACCCAAACCCAAGCGGATTCACAAACTCAAGCAAAAATTTATGTCAATGGCTGTGCCATCGATGCAGACGATATGCCCGCTAACGCGCAAACACTCCTCATTCGGCTCGCCAATGGCGAATCCGTCGATGAGCAAATTTTGCAAGCAGCTGATGTCGAAACTGATATAATTTGTGATTGGATAGAAAATGGCTGGGTAGTGATTGATTACCTTGAAGAAATCATTGGATAACGAAAAAATATTATGAGCTATTATTTTGGGTTTACCCCTTCCGTAGAATTGAGCGCTACCATTGATAAGGCGTATGAGCTGATTACTAGCAAAAGTAGCGAACGTTATGACGTTTATCGCGATAAAATCACCCAGTTGACCAGTAAAGAGCTGATGGATGCGCTACTGATTAAATTAATCGAATCGCTACCGGATGATTCAGAACGAAAAGCGCATTTGATTAAAACCGCAGCAACCATTGAAGCAACTAGCGATAAACTCATTAACACACTATTAAGCCCTACAAAAAATGAAGATGTGTTACCTAGCTTCGATTTTTTTGACCAAAAAGTGTTAAAAAATACCCAATCGGGTGAGCGTCGCATCTCAGTACCACTCACTGACGAGCTGGCAAAGAGTTTACTGACTAGCATAGAAAATGTCCAAGCAGGTAACGGGCTTGAAGAGCAGCAAAATTTGATTCGCTTATTTGGCGAGCTAACCAAAGCCTGTTTGCAGCATTTTTTGGTCGATTTTACCAAAACGCTCAATTTAAACATGCTCAAACGCGCAGCAATTCCAGTGACCGATGGCATCATCGTCAAAGTCATTGATATCGCGCTACGCCGTTTAATCCCACAAATGCCACAAGAATCGCTGGAGCGTTTTACTAAACATTACCAAGCGTTAATATTTAACAATTAGGTATTGCTAACCGTTATTATTCAATTGGCTAAAACTGCGTTACAATAGCCCACTTATTTTTTTAAATTAATAGGTCCAGCATGAATCAACTTAGCAATCAGCAAATCGAAGAAGCGCTACGCAATTCTGAATGTCTTATCAGTAGCTTTGAAGTGAGTAGTGCTTACGAGCGTTTGGCAGCCAGTGTCAACCTGCACTATGCAGGTCAAAATCCCATTGTGATGGTGGTGATGAATGGCGGGTTGATTCCAGCAGGTCAACTGCTTACCCAGTTTACTTTTTATCATCGTATGTACTATATCCATGCTACCCGCTATCGCAACAACCAAGGCACCAATGAACTTGAATGGAAATTCAAACCTGAAATTGATTTGGCGGGCGAAGATATTTTATTGATTGATGATATTTTTGATGAAGGCATTACCCTAAAAGCGGTGGTGGACGAGCTGGCAAAAGAAAATCCAAAATCTATCCGCACCTGTGTGCTACTCAATAAACTCCATGACCGAAAAGTACAAGAGTTTAAAGTCGATTTTGTGGGTCTCGATGTGGCAGATCGCTATGTGTATGGCTGCGGTATGGACTATCACGGGTATCTACGCCATATGCCAGGGATTTATGCGTTAAAAAATGTGTAAAGCTGCTTGTCATAAATAAAAAGGTATCATTGGATACCTTTTTTATGGCGTATTTTTTTAGAATATACCTTTTATGATGTCTGTTTTTATGACCTATCTTTTATGGCGTGTTGTTGAGATGATCAAATTGTAGTTGTAAGCCAGTTTGTCGCACCGCTTTTTGCGTCACAGCTAACTCAAAATTCTCTTTAGCGCTATATATGGATAAGGCGGATTTACTACGCGTCACCGCTGTATAAATCAGCGCTTGGCTTAGTAGCCTTGTATGGGCTTTATCAATACAAATGGCGACCGTTAGAAATTCTGAGCCTTGTGACTTATGAATGGTCATCGCATAGGCATAGTCGCAACTTTCCCGGCTTAATCGCTGAATAGGTATCACTTTTTCTGCAAAACACGCGTACAACTGCCCTTGGTACAACAGACAAATCGCAATATCGCCATTGAATAACCCCAACTGATAATCATTGTTTTGAATGATAATCGGTAAACCGTGATAAAAGTAAGCTTTGGTTCGCGTAATTTTGGAAAACTCGGTAAAAGCCAGGCTCATCTTTTGGTTGATTGATTGGGTGCCCAATTGTCCTTGATGACCTGCACACAGAATGCGGTAACTATCAAATACCTCAAACAGCCCTTTTCGATTATTCGCTTCAAAAATATTGACGGGCTGGCTGTACCATTGCTGCATAAGCGCAAAAAATGGATGATAAGGTTTCGCTAATTGGCTGAAAACAGCAGGCAAACTCGAAGACGCATCAATTGGGTAAAAAGGAATATTGGCTGTTTGCTGTTTTTTACCAGCCAAGTCGGTTGGATTTTCACTTTGAGACGGCTTAATTGCTTGCAAATCAATGGGTTGTAATAATCGCTGGATGAGCTTTATTTTTTTAGCGGCAGGCAAATTTTGCTGAATGGCGAGAGCAAACTGACCGACAACTGAATTTGAATCAAAGCGTTTTGATTCGGTCAATTCCGTGATATAAGGCTGCAAACGCGTCACCGCGCACAAATCTGATAGAACCGACCCTGCATCTACCGCAGCCAGCTGATTGGCATCACCCAACAAAATCAGCCGACCCGTGGGTTTGATAGCATCAACCAACTGACTGGCAAGCTCAAGCCCTAGCATGGACGCTTCATCTACGATAATCAAATCATCGGGTAATGGATTTTTGGCGTGATAGCGTGGTGTGCCATCACTACCAATACCCAACAGTCGATGTAAGGTTTTTGCATTGTCCAAAGTGATTTCTTCATCTTGCAAACTTTTTTGCAAGCTTATTCGTAATGACTCTTGCATACGCTGCGCTGCCTTCCCTGTAGGTGCAGTCAAGGTGATAGATAAAGGTGGTAAATTAGGGTCCTGTTTTCTTTTATGCTCGTGCTCCTTTTGCAGCGTGGTTACCAACTTCGCCACGGTAAAAGTTTTGCCCGTGCCAGGTCCACCGATAATGATACTCAGTGCGTGTTGGCTTGATTTTTCTATGGCGAGCTGCTGCATCGTATTGGGCGCCAAACCGTTATCGACTTCTCTTGATGAAGATATACCATTGAATGCCGCCACTTTTCTATGGGCAATTTTCATCAACTGCTTGGCTAACGATTGCTCTGCGTACCATTGCCGATGCAGCCAAACAATGTAGCTAACTTGCGTTTCACCAACTCCATCAACTGATTGGGCGAGTTTTTGAAGAATGATAGGTGTATTGGTGTCATGGTTGCGTAATTCATCACCTACCCCTATTACGCTTGCCCAGTTATCGTCCGTCAACTCTGCAATGAGTGATTTTTCATCTTCATTGTTGACCGTCATTTCATACACAGTATGTCCTTCTGACAGTTGTTCATTGATTTGGTCAAAAATTTGCAAGATTTTTGGTTTTTCTTTTGTTTTTGTACTTTTATTTTGATTTTCTTTGCTTAGGCTATTTTTATTGGTTTCTGTTTTATTTAACTGTGATTTTTGCTGCTTGCGGTATTGAATAAAATTGGCTAATTGGGTTAATTTGGCAGTTTCTTCAAGTGCAGCGGTTGGCTCAGTCGTGTTTGTTTTCATAATAAATTCTTTATGCGTAATGGTTAATTTTAATTGTCATTGGGATAGCCGAACATATCATCTAATGCCAAGATAAAGTCACTATCAAACTGTTTTACTAGCTTTCCACGGGTGTCATGCTTGGGTGACATACCGCGTAAAAAAGCATATTCGACCGCACCCAAATGGGTATTGATGTCATAATTGGGTAGTCGTAACTTTAAATAGCGATGCAGCGCCACTTGGTAGATGCTCGCTTGTAACCAATAACTATGCGTGGTCATCGCGTCATATAATGCTGCTTGGTTATAACTGTCGAAATCACTGCCAAGATAATTGCTTTTATAATCGACGATAAAAAACTGTGTGCCGTGCTGATACACCAAGTCAATCTCTCCTTTAAGATACTGCCAAACCATGGTATTGACTTCTTGGCTCTGCAATTGCAGTGGGATATCAAATTGATGAAACAACGTGTTCAAGTCGCTAAATGACAAATGCTGATTTAAGCGTAAATTAAACCCTAATTCAGCAACTTTTTGGTTATATTTTATATTGACCAGCGGCACTGCCGAAGCGGCTAACGGCGTATGGATGATGTCATCTAGCCAATCCACCAACGCGATATAATCAGGCTGCAAATCATCAATGTTGATATCATGCCAGTTGCCATACTGCCCTGCACTACTCTCTTTTGTAGAAAAATAATTGCTCGGCATTTGGTAGCGTCTTAACGTGCGATCCACCATGACTGACCAGCGTTTTAACTTGTCTGCTCTGGCATCTTGCTGTTGTGGCACCGCCAACTCAGGGGTTTCATTGTAGTTATTGGCGATGTCTTCTAAGATACTATGTAAAAAAGTCCCTGGGTTTGTGCCTTTTTCAAAGTTAAATCTAATTGAGTTGACCTCGTTACTTGGCTCCCCCGATAGCCTGTTATTGGCGATAGTCAATACGTTAGTTTGCGCCGCTGACAAAATATCATCATCTTGCCTGTCTTCGGCATTGACCACTGTGTCAACGCTGGCATGGTCAATATAACGAGACAATGCGGTAAAACTGGTATTCGCCCATCCCTTAAAGGTATCGATGGTGATGACTTTGATGATTTCATCGTAATCAATCTTAGCGACCGTAGCGTTTTGCTCATTTTGCCTATTTGTTTTGGGTGTAAATTTTAGCTTTGAGTCATAGTATTTACTTAGGCTATTTGAATCTATGATATGGGTCGTTTTAGTCAACGTTTCTTTGACAGCAAATTTTGCCAAATCGTCCATAAAAGGCGCCAAAGCAGAATTTTTCACTGCAGATTTTTTGGCGACAGTCACAAGATACACTTGTTCTTTTGCACGGGTAAGGGCAACGTACAATAATCGCAATCGTTCCTCGTAGGCAGATTGGTCTTCAATAGCGACATAATTGATTGAATTGATTGGATTGTTATCGGCTATTTGGCTGGGCAACGCGGTTAATCGGCGGCTTAATAGCGGGTTATCATTGTTTTGCGTCAATTTTTGAGTGAATTGGGGCGCTGCTTGATGGGTGGTTTGTATACCATACAGATATAACGGCGCACCATAAAACTTGGCTTTACTCTCCCCGGTAAACCCAACCACAAATACTATCGGAAACTCCAAGCCTTTAGAGGCGTGAACCGTCATCAGTTGCACCCCTTCATCAGATGGCAAGCGCTGCTGCGTTGACCAATCTTCTTTAGGCTGCTGTTGCACTTGGGCGCAGAACCACTCAAACAGTTGATGCTTGCCTACCTGTCCATTGAACTGATCGCTGATAATATCTAACAACTGGCGCAGATCGATGAGCAATCGCTCGCCATTTGGATGTTTGGCGAGGCGCTGCCAAAAATTGAGTGTGATTTGGCTGGGTAAAGTAAGCGGTTGATTGAGCAGCCACTCTATAGCCACCAAAAAACTGTGTTTCTGCCACAATTCGCTGGCGGTCAATACCAATTGCTGAATCTCAGCCAAACTGGTGTTTGTTGACGCTTGATGAGCTTGAGGATCAGAGTGAGCTTGTCCTTGCGCCGCTTGGGCGTTAGTTTGATTAAGCGCATCATACAACTGGTTGATTTGTTCAAGGGTCAGCTGAAAAAAACTAGACAACATCAAGGATTTTAATTTTGATTCGCTAAATGGCGTCAACAGCACGCTTTGCAAGGTCATCAAATCAACACTCATGCTATCGCCAAAGACACTTTGACTACCGCCTCTGACCGTCGCAATCCCATGATGATGTAAGCGTTTTTCGATGGTATGAAGTTCACTGTTTTTGACTGCCAACACACAAATATCACTCAGCGTCAAGCCACGATTTTGGTAGCTTAATGCTTTACTATCATCAAATAAATCAAAAATTTGCGCGGCAATCGCATCGGCATAATCCACCGTTTTTTCATCAGTTGATGAGATGATGTCATTCGAGGAGTCAGTATCATTTGATATGCCGTCATTCTCGGCTACTGCCACCATTTGCTGACTATAGGGCGCTTTATATTCGATAGCAATATGATTGAACGCAGGTAAGCTTACAGCTTCATTTTCCGCCGCATTGCCGACAACTAGCTCAGTGGTTTGGCGCGTGGCAGAGATTTTGCGATAATAAATTTCACGCCCCATAAAATATGGCTGTTGGTTAACATTGGGCAGCTGGTCGGCTTGATTTGGGTCAATATCTTGCTCGCCAACGCCATACCAGTGATTGAGGCTATCAATCAGTGCTGCCGATGAGCGATGGTTTTGGTTGAGTGACTTGGGCTGTTCCGGAAATAATTTTTTTAGCGTGGTGTAGTTTTGGACGTCCCCGCCGCGAAATCCATAGATTGCCTGTTTAGGATCCCCTACCAACAGCAAAAACTGCGAAGGTGTGTGATATTTTCTAGCCTTTGATTTTTCTGCTTTATCTGCTGTCTCTGGCTCGAAATCTTGTAAATAAACCCTTTGAATCAGTAACGCTTGTTCGGTGTTGATATCCTGCGATTCATCAATTAAGGCGATGGGATACTGATGGCGAATATAACGCGCTAACGACTGACCTTTTTTGCCGGATAACGCATCGTTTAAGCGCGCCAATTGTAAGGCAAAGGTAGTTAGCCGCTGTGATTCAAGGCGTTTTGGTAGGTGGGTACGCACATAACGGCTGATAAACTGGATAAAGTAAAAATTTACTTGTTTAAAGTAGTCTTGCAAGGCTTGCGTTTGTTGGATAAGCTGCCAAATGTTGTCCACGATATCAAAGGATTTGAATGTAGCGCTTTGCTGTTCTTTTTTGCTATTAAAGCCTTTATCGTTGGCGTATAAATCTTCAATGCCATCTAGTACCTTAGCTATATTGCCAACTTTGTACATAGCAAAAACATTGGTAATGTCACCCGTGCTGAGTAAATTTTGCAGATTTTTAATTTCGTTAAAGTGTTTATGAAGTTTATTGCCAGCACTAAACCCTTGCGCTTTACGAAAGTCACTATCAAAATATGCCTCAAACCCACTATCATTATCATCTGCAATCGACTGTATCAGCGCCTTGATAGCAGTAGTATCAAACGTTGTCAATGTTACCGTATCGATATCAGCGGTATAAAAATTCAGCGCGCGATTGACCGCCTCGTAGTAGTCATCAACCGGTAAAAACACGTTATTGTCAAACATCATCGGATATAATTCAGGCATATTGACATTGACCTGCGCCATAAATGCCCTAAGTTGGTCGTGAATCATACCCTTGATGATGCCGCTGACATCATTACTGATTTGCACCTCTGCAGAAAACCCCGTTTCGCTACTATATTCTCTTAGCCACTTTTGACACAAACTATCGAGGGTACTAACAAATAAGCGATCAAGCTGGTTGAGTGCCAATGTGGTGCGCTGCAGTGCGATACGAAAATTGACGGTGTTTTTGGCAGGTTTATGGGTACTGTTTTCACTATCATCAGCGGTTGGCTTTGGGGTATTTAGGCTTTCTTTCGGGCTAACTTCTGGGCCTGCTAAAGCGGTTACATCTACCGGCAAACCAAAGACTTGTTTGGCGACCCAGTCGATTAAGTGTCTATTGATAGGGTCTTGGTACTTACCCAGTAAATTTTTTTGTGCCGCAAGCGCTTGCACCTGCGCAATAAAATTTGCATATTTTTGCACAGCGATAGCTTTGCTGCTATCCAACTCACTGTCGTTTAACGGTGTAAATGTAGAATGATTAATCATTTGCAGCAATTGATAAAAATCTTGCAAACGCTCACGAATCCGCTGGCGCATTTCGGCGGCGGCACTTCGCGTAAAGGTCGTGGCGATAATTTTTTCACACGGCTGCCCGGCTTGCACGATTAGTCGCAACATCACGCCCGTCAACGTCCATGTTTTGCCTGTGCCTGCTGAGGCTTCAATCAAATGACGCCCCGTCAATGGCAAAGTGACTGCAGGCGGGAGTAAAGACTCAGCGTCTTCTTTAATGCGTGCTTCGTCGATGTTTGTTTGAGTGTTTGTTTTGATATTTGTTTTGATGTTTGCCTCGATATTTGTTTCACTACTTACTTTTATGCTTGGGGTATGAATATCGTGTTTCATAAGATTTCTTTGATAAAAATGCGCGTCATGCTTCAATGAGTTGGTGCAATTCTTTGACCATGGATAACATAGGCTCATAAATCAGCGCGCCCAACGTCTGGGCAAACCCAATAATCACCGATGGTTTATAATCGCCGATTAAATGCTGCCAAATCGGGTAGTCAAACTGATTCACATCCACAAAATTAAAATTACTGTCTTTTAGCCAATCACCTAGATGCTGGCTGGCTGGTGCCTCTGGCTGCTTTTGTTGTTTTTGTAAAAATGACAGGCAAAAAGCGGGCGGTACAATGGTTACGACGCTATCAATGAGTTGATACACCATCACAATATCCTGCAAATAACCACAAGCTTGCTCACAAGGGATGGCAGGTAAATATACGGTTTTTTTATTGCTAAACTGCCATAGCGAAAAGCCATCATTTAGCTTTGCTTGTTGAGCCGTGGTGCGGCGCAGCACTTGCCAACATAAATGATGCAGCCAAAATTGCAACAGGTATTTTTCTTTGCCAGACGTTGGCAAATAATTTAACCAATAGCTTGGATTGGCAGCTGCTGCAACCTTATCTTCAATTGATTGATACGGTTTATATAGTGGCAGGTTGGCAGTGATGACCCAGCTTTCTTTACTGTTCATCAGTCCCGCTTGTTTATCCAGCGCCAAGGCGCTAATAGCGATTCGCTGCTCTTCACAGGGGGTTAACGCCGTTGCCACCCATTGGATGACTTCATCGGTGTTTTGTATATCTAATGCCCCAAATTTATCTGAATAAAAATTCCCTAACAACTTTGCCTCAGTAGCCTCGAGCTGTTGGCTGATGGTTTTTAAGTGATGAACAAAATCCTGCAAATCTTTTTTGAGTTGTTGCTGATTTTGCTGCAACGATTGGTAGCGATTCACCCCGGCTGGTAATAACTCATTGATAGCGATGTTGATTGATTGTTGAGCCATCGATTCTTGAGCAACTGATGTTTGCGCGTTTGCTGCCAGTTTCATCTCGTTGCTATGAGTATTATGGGTATTATCGCTTTTATCGGACAAGGCTTGTGCAAAAAAAGCATCTAACAAAGATTTACGCAACAACCAACCATCTAACGCATCCAAGGTTAACGATTCAAACTCGTTATCACCGCTATCATTGTCACCTTGGACAGAAATAGCAATGTTTTGTGCTTTCACAAAGGCTTTGGCAGGATCGGCTAGGTTGCCAACGATTTTACTCAAGTTGACATAATGCTGCTGCGACTGTTCAGGCAGGTCGGACAAACGCTTTTTCAGTTGTTGCCACTGTGATAGCCAGTCAGTTAGTTGCTTTGTATCCCAAACTTGCACGATTGGCTGAGTGGACGTAGCGTTTTTATCTTGCAGCGCCGTATAAAGATTGTGCCAAATTTTGGCAGGTGGGTACAGGGCAGTTTTTGACAGCTTGATTTGCTGGTCTAAGCTGGCTGTGGTTTGGTGTAAATCAGCGGATACCCCATCGTCATTAATTTGCTCATGACTTTGAATACCTTTATCTTTATGCTCAGTTTGCGGCAATTCAAAATAACTTTTATCAAATGGCAAGGCGGCATGATGGGTGACCAAATACGCTTTTACCCATTGTTCAAAGTTGGTTGACTGGGGATTTGGGGGATTTTGAGAATTGTTGCTTAGGCTATTTTGGTCGTTATTGGGGTCAATGATTACGTCATCACTCGCCATTCGGTTTTGCAAAAAGTCGAGTAATTCCTGTACGGGACTGGCAGGTAAATGCTCGTGGGTATCTGTGGTACTTTTACCATTATAAAATATCCAGCACGCTTGCTTGGCGCACAGCAGCGCATCCAAAAACGCACCTAAATCGTCATCTTCACGAAATCTGTCACCGCGAATCGGCAATCCTGCCTGCATTAAGTTATAACGGTTTTGCTGCTCTTGCTTTGGAAACTCAGATAAATTTAAATTGAGCATCACCACCAACTTATACGGCAGGCTGCGCACTGAACCGATACGGGCAAAGGTAATTACGCCAGAGGGCTCGGCACTTACTTGCTGATTGATAATCGATTGGGCGATGTTTTCGAGTACAAAAGTGAGTTTAAGTGGCAAATTCTCGGTGTCAATTTGCTGCACTGGCTCGGTAGCTGGGTTGGGGTTTTTTGCGGTTTTGATTTTCACCGTAGCGAGGTATTTGCTATTGGCTTCGATATTTTCTTTTAGGTCATTTTGTGCGGCAAAAATCGCGCGCCACGCATTGGTTTGATTAAATAGGCTAAATTTTTGTTGAATGAGCTTTTCTATTTGGCTTAGCCAGTCAGGCAAGGTTTTAACGTCAGTACCTAGGTGACGATTGTCATCCAACGTTTGATAAATATCACACAGCACAGCGACGATGTCGGCATCTGCCATGGTCAAGTTTGTCAGTGGTACAAACTTCTCTACCACGCCAAAGCTATTGGTATACTCGCCAAAACTGACCACCGTGGCTTTGGGCATCATCACGCCAGCGACCAAGCGCTCAAGCGCGTAAGCAAAGGTGTATCGATAGTCATCATCGGCAGCACTTAAGGTTTGCTGCAAATGCAGCTCGTCAAACCCGCGAATAAATCCCGCCTGAGTCAGCAAATCACAAGCACGGGTCATCTGCTCCAAATTAAGCCCAAAGCTTTCATATAGTGGCGCTAGCATCAACCAATCAAATACTTCACTACGCTGAAACCGAGCGCCTGCCCGATTGAGCAGCGTGTAGTACCCTGTAATCGCTTGCCAAAGCAGGTTGATATCTTTTGCCACCACGCCTGTCACTTTGGCTGGCAACTGATAGCCATCGCCGCCCACATGTTTGGGGAACGTGGCTTCGATGATGTTTTGGTGGGTTTCGATATCGGGCAATAATACCAAAATATCTGATAACGCACGTCTATCCCAAGGATCGGTGGGAATCTGCGCGGGTGTGGCTTGCATATCGCTATAATTTAGCCACCCGATAATCATACTGCGTAGCACTTCAAGCTGGCGCACCATGCTATGACAGACATGAATGGCGATACTGGTATCAAGTGGTTTGGGTCGCCATTTTTCCACGTTATCAAGTTGCTTGTTGGATTCTTGCTTGAGTCTGTCTTTGATGGCTTTGTATAGACCAAGTGTGGATTCGATATCTTTCAGACCATTACTTTGAATATTGGCAAGCTGCTGCTGTAAAAGCTGGGTTTGCTGCGCGAGATTTTGGCGGCCATCTTCACTCGCTGCTTTTGCTGCTTTTGTTTCCTCGCCTTTCACCAGTTTAAGCATGTCATTGATTTTGGCGGTGGTTGCGACTTCTTCTAGCATTAAGATGTCATGTTGGATAAATTCAAGTAACGTATTGGGCGGTGTGTTATCAAAATCATCTTGCCATAGTACATGTTCATATTCATTACCCGATAAGCTTGCCAGCATGGCAAACACTTCACGCGATTGTTTGCCAAACCGTGACAACAAAGTATGGCCATAATCTTTTAGATACCAAGCGTCATGCTTGCTGGCATCGTCTTCCATTTGCATCTGCATGAGCCAGTTTTTATCGACGATATCTGCCCAAAATTGCTCTGATGGGTTAAAGTGTAAAATCGTGACGTCGGTTAATACCCCTAAGCGTTGTAAGTCCAGTAACTCTGTCGGCGGTAACTGCTGCAAAGTAAATAAAAACACGTGCTTTGGTAACTTGCTACGACTGATGTTGCGGATACGGGTGTCTGAATGGTTTAATGCCTGCCAAAACTGCTGATGGAGCTGCTCGCGAAACCGGTAATCATCATCAAACAGCTGCCGCCATAAAAATCGCTGCGCCGCTTCTAGTTGTTCGTAGTGCTCAACGAGCCAGTCAGGCGTCTCAATGGCGTTGGACGCATCCCGCCCGTTTAAGCGGTTATGCAGCGCATCTTTTTTGGCAATCATGTCACTCACCGCGACAGGCTTGTCTTGCCCCCAATTACTGAGCCACTGCGGGCGATAAGTCATGTAGCGATTGAGCATATTTGCCATATCACTGGCTAGCTGCCAGATGCGTTGATCTTGGGTTTGCAATTCAGCAGATTGGCTAATCACGTCATTAGACAGTAGCGATTGGTTATTCGCCCAGCTCAAACTGTCAATGGTGGCGGGTGTATCAGGTGCAAAACCAGTCGTATTTGGGCTATGCGCTTCTTTGTCTTCAACTAGCGGCGATAAAAATGGATAAAGCGGATGTTGCGGCTGCTCCACAATGGCTTGTCTGTACTGGGTTAAATAGCCAAAGATTTGCCACTGCATGACGTTTTTGGACAGCATTGCCACTTCTGGCACGTCTAATATATCGTCGTCGTCCGAGATGCGCGCATAGGTTCTTAACACCCGCTGCATCAGTCCCAAAAAATAGCGACCCCAAAATTCGGTGGTTACTAAGGTGCTGATGCCTGCCTTATCTGCGACTTGTTTTTTTAACCACTCCCCCATGACTTTAGATGGCACAATCACCTGAAATGGCTCAAAAATTGAGCTTTGATAACTGGGATTTTTGTAGGCCTTTAACAAATGGTCAAATAGCTTATCGACTTTATTGCTTTGTATAATCGTTAGCATGCAGTAAATACTCAAGAATTTTTATAGATAGTAAGTGAGTCGCTCAAAAAATTATACAGCAAAAAAAACACCTCACCATCACCGCTCAATGAAAAAATCGCCCGAAGTGCCACAGTCACGACACCCAGTGTCGCTAGCATTTTGTCAATCCCCCTAACTTACTTAACAGTTATACAATCCAAAGCATGCAATACACCGCAACAAAGTGATAAACTTATCCCTACATCACTCATGAGTATGTTTTTGGTTACGTTTCATCTTTAAGTGTTGTAAGCCATTTGGTTTACTTATAATATTAAGCTTATTAGGTCTAACGTATAAAAGAAAACAACCGTATAAAAGACGACAACAAGGAGACGACCGTGACTGACAATACTAACGCTAACCCTACCGACAAATCTCAATTAGACAACGCCCAATCTGATGTTGCCAATGAAGCGATGGAAGGCATCAATCGTACCGACATCAACCAAGATAATGCGAGCACTCCTACCTCTAAGGGCTCTGATGAATCGCTACTTGATATGCTACATGAGGCGAAAAAATTCGAAGATGAAGATGAAGATGAAGATGAAGAATAAGATAAAATCAAACGGTTAAGGTCGCTACTTAGCCGTTTTTTTACGGGTTAATAAATATACTTGATAAGCCAGCGCTGACGATAATACAATCACAATGGGTAACATCAGCGTCATGTATTTATAGTGGATATAGCCCAAAGCACCCAATACCCCGCCCCCGCAAAAGCTATACCATATCATCGCTTGAAACACGAACATTTTCTTATCAATCGGTCTGCCCGCCAGCCAATTACCCAAGGCTGAGCCCATATCTGAGGTCAATCCTGTCAAATGGGTGGTGCGAATCACGGCACCGCTATAGGTCGCGACCATCGAATTTTGCAAGCCGCAAGCCATGGCGGCAAACACCTGCCCCCAAAATGACTGGTAGCTAAATAAAATCAAACTGATGATTAATAAACTTGCTTCAATTAACAAAGCGTTGCCATAGCGCTTACCTTCTTTTAATGCCGTACTACCCACCACAAAGCCACTGATAACTGCCCCAGATAAAAACGATAACAGCACGATACAAACCATTGCCATCTGCTGGTAATGCTGTTCCGCCAATGCTGTAGCAAATAGCGTCACATTGCCCGTTACATGCGAAGCAGATAAGTGCGTGAAGCCGACTAACGCGGTGCTATTGATACACCCTGCATTGAACGCCAGCACGCAGCCACCCCATAAAATCCACTTAGGTAATTTATTAATCATTAGATACCGCCATCTATCAGTCTTTAGCTGACTTGCCAAACATGTTAAGCCTGACGAAAAATGGTAAGCTTAACCAGACGGCTTTGCAATCCCTATCCAAACATCCATCAAAAAAAGTAAGCAAAAAACAGCAAGCAAAAAAAAGAGCAACCATGGTCGCTCTTTTATCAACTACTCGCCTAAAAATCAGTCCTCTACCTGCATCATCACTTGTTCAGAGAGCGCCACGGTATTAAAACCTGCATCGACAAATAAAATCTCGCCGGTGATACCAGACGCCCAAGGCGATAACAAGAACATCGCGGCATTACCCACTTCTTCGATATTGACATTGCGCTGTAGCGGTGACATTTTGGCATTGGTGTCGAGCATTTTACGAAATGATTTGATACCGCTTGCCGCCAAGGTACGAATTGGACCGGCAGAAATCCCATTGACACGGATACCTTCGCTACCCATTGAGCTGGCAAGGTAGCGAATGCTCGCTTCCAGACTGGCTTTGGCTAGACCCATGACATTGTAGTTTGGCAACACATGGATACTGCCTTCATACGTCAAGGTTAACAGCGAGCCTTGGCGTTTTGCCAGTAACTCACGGCTGGCTTTAGCAAGCGCCACAAAACTGTAGCTACTAATATCATGGGCAATAGCAAAGCCCTCACGGGTGGTCACTTGAGTAAAATCACCATCTAGCTGATCGGCAGGGGCAAAACCAATGGCATGTACGACCCCATCAATGCCCTCTGGCCAGTGTGCAGCAACTTGGGCAAAACACGCTTCGATTTCGCTATCTAACGCCACATCACACGCCAATACCTTCTCTGCACCAAAAGTTTCGGCTGCCATATCCACGCGTTTTTTCATTTTTTCATTCGGATAGGTCAAAATTAAACTCGCGCCTTCACGATGTAACGCTTCTGCGATACCCCAAGCAATCGATAATTTACTGGCGATACCGGTAACAACGAAACGCTTCCCTGTTAATAGCATGATTTTTCCTTATGTTTCAGTGAACGAATATGCACTATAATAGCTCAAAATTAGGGGTTAATTCTAGCAAAAAACCCAAACAAAGCAAATTTAGTGATTTTCATGGCGTTTGTGACAAAAATCACTTTACAAATAGTGGTAAAGCGTTAAGCTATGCCTATTTTTTTTAAACTTAAATGTTATCATGACTATGCCTGCAAATTTTGACGAGATTATCCAACAAAACAGTGATGCCTACCGCACCCTTATTGCATCAACAGGGGAAGACTTAGCACGTGAAGGACTACTTAATACCCCAGAACGTGCCGCTAAAGCCTTTAGTTTTTTGACCCAAGGCTACCATCAAGATTTGGTCGAAATTACCAATAACGCGATTTTTCCAACTGACAATAATGAACTGGTCATGGTAAAAAATATCGAATTTTATTCGATGTGTGAGCATCATATGTTGCCTTTTTATGGCGTTGCCCATGTGGCGTATCTGCCCGATGGCAAAGTGATTGGACTGTCAAAAATGGCACGTATCGTGGATATGTACGCTCGACGTTTGCAAATTCAAGAAAACCTAACCCGCCAAATCGCCCAAGCGGTGATGGATATGACAGGGGCAAAAGGCGCGGCGGTGGTGATGGATGCCGCGCATATGTGCATGATGATGCGCGGGGTGATGAAACAAAAATCCGATACCCGCAGTATGTCACTCCTGGGCGAATTCAAACACAATACCGAGGCAAGACAAGCGCTGTTAATGGCGATCCCAAGCACCTAATATCTAGACTTGGTACCTAAACTTAGCGCCCAAACAGTCAACCTAAGTTAACTAGTCAAAAAAGCCCCATTGATGTTACTGGGGCTTATTTATATTCAGCCGATTTATAACGGACATATAGCGCTTTTCCATATAGTGCTTTTCAATATCATCTATTGGCGATACACTAAAATGGTTTTCGATTTTTGCCCTGTAAAACCATAACATTGAGACAAACACATTAAAACAATAACAAGGAACATAAAATGATCCATCATACCAAGGCGATTAACAGCTTTCTTGACTACGTTAAAGTTCAATTGCCCATCATCCAAGCGCCGATGGCAGGTGTCCAAGACAGCAAACTTGCTATCGCCGTGAGCCAAGCAGGCGGACTTGGCTCACTGCCTGGCGCCCTGCTCAGCCTACAAAAAATTGAAAGCGAAATTAAGGCTATTCGTGCTGCGACTGACGCCCCCTTTAATGTCAATTTTTTTGCGCATCAACAACCTGACTATACCCAAGCAATGCAAGAAAAATGGTTTAATGCCCTACAACCTTATTATCACGAATTTGGTTTGACGCAAGATGAGATAGCCACGACTGGTGGACGTCAGCCATTTACCCATGAACAAGCAGCGCTAGTGGCGGATTTAAAAGTCCCTGTGGTGAGTTTTCATTTTGGGCTACCGGACAAAGCTTTGTTAAATGTCGTCAAAAAATCTGGGGCGATTGTGGTATCCTCCGCCACCACGCCTGCAGAAGCACGCTGGTTGCAAGCCAATGGGGCGGATATGATTATCGCACAGGGGTTGGAAGCAGGTGGGCATCGGGGTATGTTTTTAAGCCAAGATGTAACGCTGCAAGCGGGCACTTTTAGCCTATTACCCAATATCATCCGCTCTGTCAGTTTGCCGGTGATTGCGGCAGGCGGCATCAGCGACAACGCTACCGCACAAGCAGCGTTTGCTATCGGAGCCAGCGCAGTACAAGTAGGTACTGCATTTTTGCTGGCAGATGAGTGTGATACCAAAGACTTTCACCGCAAGGCACTGCAAAGTGAGCGAGCCGAACACACGGCTTTAACCAATCTATTTAGTGGCGGCTTAGCACGCGGGATTGTCAATCGCTTTATGCAAGAAACGGGGTATATTAGCGAGTCTGCACCGCCATTTCCCCATGCATCGTTCGTCAGCAACCCCATTAAAGCCAAAGCCGAAAGTATGGGAAGTGATGAGTTTAGCTCACTGTGGGCAGGGCAAAATGCGAGATTGGCGAAAAGTGGTACAGCAGATAAAATTATTCAAGATTTACTTGGCCACTAATTGCAAAAAATAATCTTGATATATTTTGTTAGTAAAAAAACGTGAGTCGCAGCACTCACGTTTTTTTTAATGAACAGTTTAGAAACCTAATGTTTTACCATCAGGATTTCTTGGGTCAGAGTAGCCATAAAACCCAGAATCATCAGCTTGAATAATTTGAATACGTCCCATTGGTGCTTTAGTAACAACTTTATGACCTTTGTCTTGCAACAATTTTATCGTATCAGGACTAATGCCTGCTTCAACTCTAAGCTCATCGGGTAGCCATTGGTGATGAACGCGTGGTGTAATTATCGCTTCTGCTGGATTCATTTCATGGTCAATCGTATTAACCACACTTTGCAATACAGTCGTGATGATACGAGCCCCACCTGGACTACCTGTCACCAGCCAAGGTTTATTATTCTTCATGACAATCGTTGGTGTCATTGAAGAAAGTGGACGTTTTTTTGCTTCAATCGCATTGGCAGTACCACCCACTAGACCAAACGCATTTGGCACACCGGGTTTCACTGAGAAGTCATCCATTTCATTATTGAGTAAAATCCCTGTGCCTTCTACAACAATGCCACTACCAAAGTTAAGATTTAATGTATAGGTGACAGCAACGGCATTGCCCGCTTTATCCATGACGGAAAAATGCGTAGTCTGGTCACTTTCATAAGGTTGTGGTTTACCAGGTTTAATGTCTGATGAAAGTCTTGCTTTATTATCATCAATCGTTTTGACCCGTTCATTAGCATATGCTTTCGATGTTAAACCTGTGACAGGGATTTTGACAAAATCCGGGTCGCCCAAATATTCTGAGCGGTCAGCATAGGCTAATTTCATACTCTCTGCCATGTGGTGAATATTTTTGGCACTATTTACCCCATCTTCTTTGATAGGGTAATGCTCAAGCATATTTAATATCTCAATCAAGTGTACACCACCCGAACTTGGGGGTGGCATGGTAACAACTTTATAGCCTCGATAATCACCAATAATTGGCTGGCGCTCAACAACTTTATAGGCTTTTAAATCTTCAAGTGCCATTGTGCCGCCATGTGATTGCATTTCTTTCGCAATTTTTGTGGCGATTTCACCTTGATAAAATGCTTTCGCCCCTTGTTTGGCAATCAAACGCAATGATTTCGCCAAGTCTTTTTGTACCAACAAATCACCAGATTTCAGCGGTTCACCGTTGTTGAAAAAAATCGCTTTGCTAGATGACCATTTACCCAGTGTTGATTTTTCTTCTTTTAACGTCTGTGCCAATACATCACTGACAATAAACCCTTTGTCTGCAAGCTTAATGGCAGGCTCAAGCACTTTAGATAATGGCATTGTACCCCATTTTTTTAGCGCGTATTCCATCCCAGCTACTGTACCAGGCACACCTGAAGCGTCATGCGTGAACAATGATTTTCCATCAATAACATTACCTTGATTATCAAGGTACATATCACGGCTGGCTTTGGCTGGCGCAATTTCGCGAAAATCAATGGCAACATCTTTGCCAGTTTTATCATCATGCAACACCATAAAACCACCACCACCAATGTTGCCTGCATTTGGCAAGACGACTGCTAAGGCAAATCCAACCGCGACTGCCGCATCGATAGCATTCCCGCCTTGTTTTAATATATCCAAACCAACTTGGGTTGCTAACCCTTGCTCGGAAGCCACCATACCATTTTTACCATACACGGGATGAAAGATAGCATTACTGCTATCGTAGCGATTTGCAGCTAACTGGCTAGCATTGGTGGCGGGTTTTGGTAATAGTTTGCTTTGGGCAATGGGTGATATCACCAACATTAAAGCCAATGACAGATTGGTTAAAATCAGTTTAGGTTTTAGTCGCATGTCCCTATCCTTCTAAAGTAATAGTTGATGTTGTAGCAGATACAAATAATATGTATCACTACAATATACATAAATCCTTTCACAAAAAACGTCATATTAAATTGTGACAAAAATATTTCTGTTATCTGACCAATTCGTTAATTTTTCTAACGGATATTTAAGTTATAAGTATTTACCACAATCTGTAAGCTTTTTTAACTGCCATAGCCCTTCAATTAAAGATTGCTATAGTTTATTAAGATAGTTTATTAAGTCTGTGATGTAGCTTAACCACATTGCCCATAATTAAAATCGCTGGGGCGGGTAAGTTCGCCTCGGCTTGTTTTGCCACGATGGTCTCAAGCGTGCCTGTCAAAACTTGCTGATGCGGCAAGCTGGCATTTGACACAATCGCAATCGGTGTACTGGGATTTTTTCCTGCGTCAATCAAGCCACTCGTCAATTTATCAAGCTGTTTTAATCCCATATAAAAAACCACGGTTTGGTTATCATCGAGCCAGCTGGCAAAGTCTTCATTGATGGTATCCGTCTTAAGAGAGGCGGTAACGAACTTGACAGAGTGCGCATACGCACGGTGAGTCAATGGAATACCGGCACAGCTTGCCGCCGCGGTGGCTGCAGTGATGCCGGGCACGACTTCAAACGCAATCCCAGCTGCAACCAATTGCTCGGCTTCTTCGCCGCCCCGCCCAAATACATACGGGTCGCCGCCTTTGAGACGTAACACGCGTTTTCCTTGCTGCGCCTGTTCCACGAGTAGCTCATTGATTTTTTCTTGCCTTACCGCATGATCACTGGCTTTTTTACCCACGTAGATTTTGGTGGCATCACGCCTGCACAGATCGAGAATCTGCGCTGAAACCAAATTATCATAAAATACCACATCCGCTTGTTGCATCAATCGTAGCGCTTTAAAAGTTAGCAAATCAGGATCGCCTGCCCCTGCACCCACAATGTACACCTTACCAAGCTGGGCTTTATCTGTCGGCTGGTTGTTGGCGTGCTGCTGTAGCAAAGTTTCAAGTTGGCTTTCAGCTTTGCTTAGGCTATTTTCATTGCCTTCGAATACCGATTCCGCCACTTGCCCTTCAAAGGCTTGTTCCCAAAACTTACGTCTAGCCGTCACATTGGGCAATGCAGCTTTCACTTTATCGCGAAATTTACCGGCCAATCCTGCCAATTCACCATATTGCGGTGGCACGACTGTTTCGATTTTGGCGCGCAGCAGTCTTGCCAGCACAGGGGCTTTGCCTGCACTGGATACCGCAATGGTAATCGGATTGCGGTCAACGATGGCAGGAAAGATAAAGGTACATAGCGGTGGATTATCGACGACATTGACTGGGATAAAACGGGCTTCACAGTCATGAAAAATCTGCGCATTCACCATTTCATCATCGGTACAAGCAATGACGATGGTTTGTTTATCCAAATATTTTTGCTGATAAACATCGTTAATCAATTGATGACGAGAATCGCTAAATTGCGCGGTGAGCCTTGGCTCATAGCTAGGTGCGACAAAAGTGATAGTTGCCCCAGCCTTATCGAGCAAATCCGCTTTACGCAGTGCCACTTCCCCACCGCCAACCACGAGTACAGGGCGATTTTCTAATTTAAAAAATAGCGGTAAGGTATTCATAGACATTCTCAACATTAGATAGTGACAAGAACAATAGTGACAAGAACAATTAAGCTGAACCGAAGTTCAGCTTAACATTTTCATACATACTGCCGATCAAAAATTATAATTGTGTGTGTAGACCACATTCACGGTTCTCTTCTACTTTAGTAGGGTCAAAGTAGTCATGTTCATTTGGCAAATCATGCTCTTTTAAGTAAGCTTCTAGGTCATCTTCTGACCAATGGAACAATGGCGCTACTTTTAATACGCCGTCTTTACTTTCTGACAACACGTCAAGCGATTGGCGAAATTCCGTTTGGTCTTTACGAATCGCATTAATCCACACGTCAGGGGCAATTTCTTTTAACGCACGTCCAAATGGCTCAAGTTTCACTTGCTCAGTGAATTTTTCGTGCGCTGGGTTGTTGACACTAGGTATACCATTGAACTCAACATCACGCCAAGCTGCGGTTTGTTGTGGCAAATAGGTAATCACGTTTAAGTTTAGACGTTTAATCAAATCTTGGGCATGGCGATAAGTCGCTTCAGTGTTATAGCCAGAATCCACAAACAATACTTTGATATCAGGACGTTGTTTGGCAACCATGTCTAATAATACCACTTCGTAAGGGCGAAAGTTAGTAGTGATGATAGGATTACTACCTTGTGCCAGTGCCCAAGCAATGATTTCCTCTGCGGTTTTGCCGTTCAATTCTGCGTTGGCTTTGTCTAGGTCGATATTTAGTTTATTGCTCATTGGATTTCCTAATGTTTTATGGTGAAAAATTGGGATACGCTATGCTAATCAATTATGCGATGTTTAAAAAATGATTTTTAATGATATTATTATGAAAATTTAGAATTAACAAATTGACTGGAAATGCAGAAACCAGAAGTTAGAAACGACAAGGTAGCAACGGGCTAACATTAAAAAAGCGAACCCTTAGATTCGCTCAATCTTAGCATGATTCAACAATTAATTAGCAAAAATCGGCAATTGCGTCACACTGCGACCTGTATAACGGTGTTTGATATCGACAAAATAATCAAACCAACTGGGGTTAAAATCGCTGTCATCAATATCAAACTCACTAAACCCTACTTCGGTGAGCAGCTGCAACGTATCTGGCAAGATATCACCGCTAGCGCGCAACACAATAGCGGAGTTATAACTAGGGTGTTGCTGAATCTTTTGCGCCAAACTATAACCGCGTCCATCACGAAAACCATGAAAATCAATCACAATCACCGACAATAGCGGCATCACTTTGACAAAGTCCTGGTGCAAAAACTGATAATCACTAGCACCCGATAAAATAATACCCAGTTTTTTATCGCCCAACCGATGGGACAATGCTACCAAATCATCCGCTTCTAACTGCGGTTTTGGCGGATTTTTCTCGCTAAATTCGACAGGGCGATAGTCCACCAAAATTTCGGTGATATCTGTGGCATACTGGGATGGGTCAATGTGCTCGATTTTTTGCTCATGAATACTCACGCTCACTGACTTGACATTATCAATCACTTGGCTTTGGTTAATGAGTGCCATGGCTTATCCCTCCACCGGCTGTTCTGATTTGTCACGATATACATACTCTTTAAATGGCTCAATGCCGATACGATCAACCACTTCGGCAAATGTTTCGCTACCAAAGTCGGTGTCCGCCGCTTGGCGGTATTTAAGATAGACTTGCAGGATATCATCCACTGTCGCCGCAACTGCATCGACAGGCACGGATTTACCCAAAATATCGCCTAATTTGGCGTTTTGACCCGATCTACCACCGAGCGAAATTTGGTACCAATGCTCGCCTTTTTTGTCCACGCCCAAAATACCGATATCTGCAACATGGTGATGCGCACAGGCATTCATACAGCCTGACATGTTTAGGCGAATTTCACCAATATCATGGACAAAGTCTGCGTCTTGGAAATATTGATTCACTTGGTTAACGATATTTAAGGTGCTGGCATTGGCCAATGAACAATAGTCAAAGCCTGGGCATGAGATAATATCCGTCAATAAGCCAATATTTGGGCGGGCAAGGTGGTATTGTTTGAGCACCTGATAGACGTCATATACATCTTCAAGTTTGACGTCCGTGAGCACCAAGTTTTGATGATGGGTGCCGCGCACTTCACCAAAGCTGTATTTATCCGCCAAATCAGCCACCACGCGCATTTGGGTAGCGGTGATATCGCCGGTATCTTGCATAAAATGTTTGAGTGAGATAATCACCACGTGATAGCCTTTGACTTTATGCTCGCGGGTATTTTGGTTAAACCAACGCACAAACTCGCTATCTTCAAACTGGGTAGCCAGTTTGTCTTGGCTAGCTTGTAATTGTTGTTGGCTGAATGTTTGGTACGCCGGCTGTGGAAAGAAGGTTTTAGCGTGTTCAATTTGTTCAGCTGTCAGTGTTAATGCACCGTCTTTATTGTGTTTTTCCCAATCTTCTTCCACGATTCGTGAAAACGCTTCGGCGCCCATACTTTCAACTAAAATCTTGATACGCGCTTTGTATTTATTGTCACGGCGACCGTATTGGTTGTAGACACGTAAGATGGCATCTAAATAAGAGAGTAAATGGCGTTCAGGTAAAAACGGACGAATCACTTTGCCAATCACAGGCGTGCGCCCTAGACCACCGCCCACAATCACTTCAAAGCCAATGTCACCTGCGTCATTTTTGACCACATGCAGGCCAATGTCATGAAGCTGGGTCGCTGCACGGTCTGAGCAAGTACCGATGACTGCAATTTTAAATTTACGCGGTAAATAGGTAAATTCTGGGTGAAACGTTGACCATTGGCGAATGATTTCACAATACGGGCGCGGATCGGCAATTTCATCAGCCGTCACACCGGCAAACTGGTCAGTGGTGGTATTGCGAATACAGTTGCCCGAGGTTTGAATCGCATGCATCTGTACCGATGCCAGCTCTGCCAAAATATCGGGGACCTCTTCTAATTTTGGCCAGTTAAATTGCATATTGGTACGGGTGGTGATATGACCATAGCCACGGTCGTATTTTTCGCTGATGTCGGCAAGTTTACGCAGTTGATACGTCGCAAGCAGACCATAAGGAATCGCCACGCGAAGCATCGGCGCATGACGCTGAATATATAGACCGTTCATCAGGCGTAATGGCAAGTACGCTTCTTCACTGAGCTCGCCAGCCAAAAAACGTCGGGTTTGGTCGCGAAACTGCTCGACCCGATCGTCTACCAATTGTTGGTCAATTGCGTTGTATTTATACATGCGGATTCCTATGTCACTAATACAAATTGTAATTACAAATTCTAATTACCAATTAAATTTAAATTTTAGCTTTTGCAGCTATTTCAACTGGGTGAAATTTTAACCTGCCTATCATAAATGCCCAAGGGGTTTTTAGTAAATTCCATTTTTACATAAATATATCGAATTACTGCATTTATTATTGCGAACTGCAATATTCTATTATACGCTACCTTAATTTTTTTGAACCGTCTGTTTTTTTGACACGTTAATTTTGACACGCTAATATAGGAAATCCGATGAGCCAAAGCGCCACTTCAACTCTCCATTCTCTAAGCCAACTGGTCCCACCACACGGTAGTGACACATTAAAAGAAAAATTACTTAAAGGCGATGCGCTAACCGCTGCCCAGCAAAAAGCCAAAAATCTCCCAAAAATCCAAATCAGCTCCCGTGAAGCCGGTGATTTGATTATGCTCGGTATTGGCGGCTTTACCCCGCTAGATGGTTTTATGAACCAAGCAGACTGGCAAAGCGTATGTGATAATATGCATTTAACCACTGGCGACAATGCGGGCGTATTTTGGCCTATTCCTATTACCCTATCGACCGATGCTGCCACTGCCGATACGCTAAACCCAGGCGATGACATTGCGCTAGAATACCAAGGCGAAATCATGGGGATTTTGACCTTAAGCGAAAAATACCGCATTGATAAAGCGCACGAGTGCCAAACCGTCTTTGGCACCACAGAACTTGAGCATCCAGGCGTTGCCATGGTGATGGCGCAAGGTGATGTCAACCTAGCGGGCGATGTGGTGGTGTTAAGTGAAGGTGAATTCCCGAGCAAATATGGTGATATCTACCTCACCCCGGCACAAACCCGAGACATCTTTACTCAAAATGGCTGGAAAACCGTCGCTGCCTTCCAAACCCGTAACCCGATGCACCGCTCACATGAGTACCTTGCCAAAATCGCCATTGAAATCTGTGATGGCGTACTCATTCATTCATTGCTTGGCGCATTAAAACCTGGGGATATTCCTGCAGATGTACGCCAGGAAGCCATTGGTACATTAATCGACCATTACTTCCGTAAAGACACCGTCATCCAAGCAGGCTATCCACTGGATATGCGCTATGCAGGTCCGCGTGAAGCATTATTACATGCCTTATTCCGTCAAAACTATGGCTGTAGCCATTTGATCGTCGGGCGTGACCATGCGGGCGTGGGTGATTACTATGGCGCATTTGATGCGCAGCATATTTTTGATACGCTCAAACCGAATGATTTAATCACCCAACCGTTAAAAATTGACTGGACATTCTGGTGTGATGCTTGTGACTCGATGGCATCGACCAAAACTTGCCCACACGATGCCAGCCATCACGTCAAAGTCTCAGGTACCAAATTGCGTAAAGCCCTATCTGAAGGGGAAGACGTGCCTGATAACTTTAGCCGTCCAGAAGTGTTAGCGGTACTTCGTAACTACTATGAAGGCTTAGAAGATCATCAAAAACATAAAGTTGAGTTAACAGGTCACTCTGCAAAATAATTATTGTGGGGTTTCATTTATCAATCGATAAAAAGGGTATGTCATAATACCCATTTTTTTATCTAACCTTTAGCAAAAAAATTAGCAATAAAAAAAGAAGCACGCGGCTTCTTTTTTTATTGCTTAACATTGCTTAACTAAGCTAAATTCAATTAAGGCTAAATTTAACTAGGCTAAATCACATATTCGACGTGCGAATCTTGCAGAAAATTGGCAACAAAATGATTCGAGGGATGATTGACCAGCGTCTCGTAATCCCCAATTTGCACGATTTGACCTTGGTTCATGACCACAATTTCATCGGATAATTCTGCCGCTTCTTCTTGGTCATGGGTCACTAAAATACTGGTGACACCGAGCTCATGATGAATTGAGCGCAGCCAAGCGCGTAATTCTTTACGCACCTTGGCATCGAGTGCGCCAAATGGCTCATCGAGTAACAACAGCTTTGGCTCTACCGCTAACGCACGCGCCAATGCGATACGCTGACGCTGACCGCCTGAGAGTTGATGCGGGTATTTTTTTGCGGTTTGGGATAGTTGGACGAGCTCCAGCAGATAATTGACCTTTTTGCTGATTTCCGCGTTGCTTAAGCGTTTGTTTTTTGGCATGACGGTCAAGCCAAACGCCACGTTATCAAACACGGTCATATGGCGAAATAACGCGTAATGCTGAAACATAAAGCCGATATGACGCTGCTGCACAGGGACATCGGTCACATCTTCACCATCAAACAAAATACGCCCCGTATCGGCAAGCTCAAGCCCTGCGATGATGCGCAGTAAGGTTGTCTTACCGCAGCCTGAAGGTCCCAAGAGCGAGGTTAGTTTGCCCGTCGGTACGGTTAAATTGATCGGTTGTAGTGCAGTAAAGCGACCAAACTGTTTGGTGATATCACGGATTTCAATACTCATGGTATTCTCTTAACTTTTTTACTTTTTAAATTGCAGCAATGTTATTCATCATTGCCAGACTGACGTTTAGTCAACGCCTGCTGCACGATTAAGGTAACGAGCGCCAACAACGCCAACAAACTCGACAACGCAAACGCTGCCGTCATGTTGTATTCATTGTAAGCAATCTCAACCAATAGCGGCATGGTATTGGTTTCACCGCGAATATGACCTGAGACCACACTCACCGCGCCAAACTCACCCATCGCACGGGCATTGGTCAGAATAATACCGTATAGCAATGCCCATTTGATATTAGGTAGCGTCACCCGCCAAAACATTTGCCAGCCTGAGGCACCGAGTGTTAATGCCGCTTGCTCTTCACTGCTGCCCTGCGACTGCATCAGCGGAATCACTTCACGTGCCACGAATGGAAAAGTCACAAACATGGTGGCAAGCACGATACCGGGAATGGCAAAAATCACTTGAAAACCAAAGTATTCTAGCCAGCCGCCAAGCCAAGTATTGGCGCCCAGTAGTGCCACAAACATCAAGCCTGCAACCACAGGCGACACCGAAAATGGCAAATCTAGCAGCGTGGTGAGGAATTGTTTACCTTTAAAATCAAATCGGGTCAATAGCCAAGCTAATGCAATCCCAATCACGGTATTAATCGGCACCACAATCAGCGCCGTAATCAAGGTAAGCTTGATGGCCGATAATGCCTCATGATCGGTCAAGGCAGCCACATACAACTGCCAGCCAGATTTTAAGGCTTCATAAAATACCGATATCAGCGGAATCACTAGCATCAGCGTCATAAACGCCACCGCAATGCCAATTAAGGTATAACGTAGCCATTTTGGCTCACGGGTTGCGGCTTGGGTTTGGTAAGGATATTGGCTGCTATCTATCATACACTTGCCCCGCCCATACGTTTGGTAAATAGCCACTGCAAGGCATTAATGGCAAATAAAATCACAAACGAAATCATCAACATAAACAAAGCAACCGCAGCAGCCCCCTGTACATCAAAGCTTTCAAGCTTACCAATAATGATTAACGGCAAAATCTCAGATTTCATCGGCAAATTACCCGCAATAAAAATCACCGAGCCATACTCCCCCGTCGCTCGCGCAAACATCATGCCTGAGCCCATCAGCAAGGCAGGATACAACTCTGGTAATATGACCCGTCTAAAAGTTGTCAATCTACCAGCGCCCAGCACCGATGCCGCCTCTTCATATTCTGGCGACAGCTCCGCAAGCACAGGTTGCACCGCACGCACAATAAACGGCAAACTCACCACAATCAGCGCCAACCAAATACCGATAGGAGTAAAAGCAATTTTAATGCCGAATGGCGCAAAAAACTGCCCGATTAAACCATTGGGTGCATACAACGTTGCTAGCGAAATACCCATCACCGCCGTTGGCAAGGCAAAGGGCAAATCCACCAGCGCATTTAAAATCGACTTTCCCCAAAACTCGTAGCGCACCAATACCCATGCAATCAGCGTACCAAACACCAAATTGGTCAATGTCGCTAGCAATGACATTTTTAGCGACAGTTCAATCGCTGCCTTGACGCGCGGCTCGGTAATGGTTTTGATAAATCCTGCCACGCCAATATCGGCGGCCGTCATTACCATTGCCACAAATGGCAATAGCACAATAATCGACAACGCCAACACACTGATGCCCAAACTCAAATTAAAAAACGGCATGATATGGCGCTTTTTATTGCGTTTTAAGGGTGAATTGGGTGTTTTAGGCTGATTGTTTGATGTTAAATCGGCTTGATGGTTAGCATTGATGCTTGCCATGCAGGGCTTCCTTTACTAATAATCGGTAGGCAACGTCAGAATTTAAACTAATAAACATACAAAAATAAAAATTCAAAAATAAAGATACAAAAAGCTCTGTACCCAAAATCTTAAGCACGGCTATAGTACCATCTCACTTTGATTTTCCAAACTATATTTATGCGCTTTAAATATTCTTAGCTAGAATAAAAAACCAGAGCCGAACTCTGGTTTTGTGAGCTTAACACAGCGAACTATTTTGCAGCAGGTGCCGATGCTATGGTGCTCGTTGGGCTGGCTAGCTGATCAAAGACACCCCCATCTTTGAAGTATTTGGTCATGATATCCGTCCAGCTGCCAAATTCGGCATTAGGACTAAAGCTGGTAAGCGCGGGTAATTTATCTTGATTTTTAGCCAGTACCGCAGTGTCGCTTGGGCGCAGGTATAAATCTGCCGCCAATTGCTGGGCAGGCTCGCTCCATAAATAATCAAGATACGCTTTCGCTGCGTCGTTGGTGCCTTTTTTATCGGTCACTGATTTGACAATCGCCACGGGGTTTTCTGCTGATATGGTGTAGCTTGGATAAACAATTTGCACATCGCCTTTACCAAACTGTTTAACCGCTAGGTTGGCTTCGTTTTCAAAGGTGACTAACACATCGCCAATTTGACGTTGTAAGAACGTGGTAGTCGCCGCACGCCCACCATTTTCATACACAGGTACGTTTTTGAGCAACTCTTTGACAAAGTTTTTGGTTTTACTTTCATCTTTATTAAAACTATGTAAGCCGTAGCCATACGCACCTAAGAAAGCATAACGCCCATTACCCGTGGTTTTTGGATTGGCAAGTACGATTTGTACGCCTGGTTTTGCCAAATCAGACCAGTCTTTGATTTGTTTTGGGTTGTCTTTACGCACCAAAAACACGATGGCACTGGTATAGGGTACTGCTTTGTTTGGGAATTGGCTTTGCCAATCTTGTGCCACCAAGCCTTTTTTCACTAACAGCTCTACATCTGAGCCTTGATTCATACTGACCACGTCTGCTTGCAGACCATTGGCAACTGCGAGCGCTTGTTTACTAGAGCCGCCATGCGATTGCTGGATATCAACGGTTTTGCCGCTATTTTTGGCTTCGTAGTCTTTGATAAACAGGGGATTGTAGCTTTTATAAAAGTCACGCGCGACGTCATAAGAGACATTGAGCAGTTTAATACCACCTTTATCGCTTGCACCTGCATTTGATTGCGTGGCGGCTTGACCTGAAGCGGCTTGTTGGTCTTGCTGGGTGGGCGCACGTGAACAGCCCGCTAGGCTCACGCCTAATAACGCCAGACTTGATAGCACAGCTACGGTTTTGTGTTGGACCTTAGTTTTTTTTTGAAAATTAACAGTCATCATGGTCACCCCTCATCTCAATGTATAAAAATCAATATATAATGTTAAATTCATACTATTTTACAAAAAAAGCGTCGACAAAAAAAACAATATTATTCTTTATTCATATTCCACTTCTGAATATTACATCATAAAATATAATGTAATATTTAAAATTAACAGCTTAACAGGCTCTATCAAACCTGAATCACAAATGTCACGTTGTCAGCGTTATCATTTTCCCCTACAATTTTATTTTTAGTTAACAAGAATTCTCCATGGCAAAAGCTTCCAAAACCGTTATCAAATCAATTGAAGATCAGCTCGCACGACTGGATTTGCAAACCACCTCATTAAACCAGGCTGATGACGTATTTTTGGCGCTGCTTGACGATAGTGAGCCTGATCATAAAGCAACTGCAAAGCGTGGCAGTGTTGATAACTTAAGCGATTATGACTTTAGCGAACAATTAGCCATTCAAGACCGCGATAGCCAACTGCAACAGGCATTAAGCGATACTATATTGTCACTAAGTGATTATCTATCCGCTGTGCAGTTGGTGATTAGTGAAACGTTTGCCCATACCGTTTGGGTGAAAGCTGAAATCCGTAGTCTGTCAGCCAAAGGCGGTCACTATTATTTTGAATTGGCGGATAAAGATATGGAGGGCAAAGTCACCGCCAGCTGCCGCGGCACGCTATGGCGCGGTCAAGCAGCCAAAGTACTGTCAAAGTTTGAAAAAAACACTGGCATGAGCCTTGAGCGAGGCTTGAATGTATTGCTCAAAGTCTCAGCCACGTTCCATGCCCAATATGGCTTTTCTTTAAACATCGTCGATATCGACCCCACTTACACACTGGGCGATTTGGCAAAGCAATACCAAATGATTTTAACCAGACTGCATGAAGAAGGGCTGCTCGATCTCAATCAATCGCTCCCGATGCCGTTTGATATTGAGCATGTGCTCGTCATCGCGCCTGAAAAAGCCGCAGGGTTGGGCGATTTTCGCGCGGATGCCGATAGACTTGCCAGCACAGGGGCCTGTATTTTTCATTATGAGCACGCCACCTTTCAAGGCAATCACGCCCCTGAAGATATCCGCCAAGCCCTCATTAAAGGCATGAAAAATCTGAGCAAGCAGCATATTACCGCAGATTTAATAGTGATTATCCGAGGTGGTGGCGCGGTGGGCGATTTGGCGTATCTCAATGATTACGAACTTGCCGCGCTGGTAGCGGAGCAGCCGATACCGGTCTGGGTCGGCATTGGTCATGAGCGCGACCGCGTCATGCTAGATGAAGTAGCACATCAAAGTTTTGATACCCCATCCAAGGTTATCGCAGGCATTCGCAATCATTTACTCACTATTACCCAGAGCGCCAAACAACATTTTTTGACCATCGAGCAAATTGCTAAATCCAGCATCTTGCAGGCACGCCGTGATAGCGAACAACAACTTACTAAGATACAATCGGCAGCGCAGCGACAATTATCTGCCGCTAAACTTGCCATGGACAACCAATTTGTACAGATTCGCCAACTTGCCTATCAGCAAATCACCACGGCTCGTCAATCGACCGATCGACTGCGTGAGATGACATTGTTACAGCACCCGTCAACCGTATTAACCCGTGGCTATGCGATTATCAGAACCTCCCATCCTGCCTCAAAAGATTCAGCATCAAATACGGTGATGACTTCGATTGCCCAAGCTGAACCCAATTCAACCATAACCATTGAGCTACATGATGGCTATCTACAAGCCACTGTCAATGTCAAACACCCTAAAAACTGACCTATCTATCAACAGGAACAACCATGACCGAGCCAACTGATTTTAAAAGCGCCTATGAGGTGTTAAAAACAAATGCACAGCTGTTGCAAAATAGCCAAGAGCCCAATATTGACGCGCTGATGACCATTGTAGCGCAGTCCATTGACGCCTATAAAGTATGCCAAGCGCGAATTGATGCCGTCGAAGCCTCGCTTAATCAAGCATTTGAAACAGACTAAGTTTCAATCAAGCAGAAAAGCAGAAAAAAAAGCCACTATCGAAGGAATGGCTTTTTTATGTTGGGCATTTAAATTTCTACTTTGGCGCCCATTTCTACCACATTGTTACTAGGAAGTTTTAGAAATTCAGCCGCGGTGCCGGCATTACGGTGCATATGGGCAAACAATTTTTCACGCCATAATGCCATACCTTTGATGCTCTCAGATGCCACCACTGCCTCATGGGATAAGAAATAACTTACCTTGGCAGGATCGAAATCAAAGTTAAATTGCTGAATGTGTTTGAGCGAATCTGGCACATCAGGGTCATTTTTAAAGCCAAAATTGAGTACCACCTTCCAGCAATTGTGTCCCAAATAGGTCACTTCACTACGTTTACTAAGACCCACCCAAGGGGTTTCTAAGGTATTAACGGTGACAAAGATATTGTACTCATGCAAGCATTTATTGTGCTTTAAGTTTTGTTTCAACGCCACGGGCACGATATCGACTTCAGAGACCATAAATACGGCAATGCCTTTGATTTTTTTGATATTTTCAAAGAGCACTTGGCAACGCTGATTGATTAAGATTTTCTCTTGCAGTAACGCTTGCTGATTTTGCAGCTCTTGGATATTCTCAAGTGGCGCGTTTTCAATATCTTGGGTCAGCTTTTCTAATTTGCCTTGCGTCGACTCCAGGGCTATTTGTAAGCGTTTATTGGTAAAACTACCAAACAAGTCATCCAAGAAATTTTTTAAGTTAATTTGCCTTGTGGTATGGGCAATTCTCACCAAGTTACGCCCATCTCGCCAAGTCATCATGAGCACAAACATGACGCCCCCTAACAACAATGGGAACCAGCCGCCCTTGAGTAGTTTGAGCAGATTTGACGCCCAAAACAAGAAATCCACCACAAAGAACAATGAGGTCGCGGCGATACACAGTAGCAATGGGTATTTCCACGCATAGCGAATCACAAAGAAGGTCAATATCGTGGTAATCAGCATATCCGTACAAACCGCAATACCATAAGCGGCCGCTAACGCACCGGACGATTTAAACATCACCACAGCAAACGCAATGGCGATAAATAAGCCCCAGTTAATCGCTGGAATATACACCTGACCCACTTCTTTGACATTGGTATACACAATACGCATACGCGGTAAAAAGCCCAGTTGCACCGCTTGTTTGGTGATACTAAACACCCCAGAAATCAGCGCTTGTGACGCAATCACTGTCGCTAAAGTTGCCATCACCACCATCGGCATACGCATGGCATCTGGAATCATCAAAAAGAAGGGATTGGATTTGCCATCGGGATTGGCGAGTAAAAATGCGCCTTGACCAAAATAATTGAGCAGCAAGGCGGGCATGACAATGGAAAACCACGCGATACGAATCGGTTTTTTGCCAAAATGCCCCATATCGGCATACAAGGCTTCACCGCCTGTCACACACAACACAACTGCCCCCAAGATGATAAAGGCGAGTGTCGGATTGGTCATCACAAACTGATAAGCATAGATGGGATTGATGGCTTGTAATATTTCGACATTGTGCTGGATATGATAAACCCCAATACCCGCAATCAACAAAAACCATAGCACCATCACAGGTCCAAACAGCTTGCCAATACCTTTGGTACCAAATTTTTGCACAAAAAACAATATGAACAAAATGGTCAGCGTCGCAGGAATTACCACACTATGCAGCCTTGGCGATACCACCGTCAAACCTTCTACTGCCGATAGCACCGAGATGGATGGGGTAATCACCCCATCACCATAAAACAAGCAAGTACCAAATATCCCCATGGTCATGATGATTGCGTGCAATTTTGGGCGATGTTTCACCGCGCTTGATGCCAAAGCGAGCATCGCAATCAGACCGCCTTCCCCTTTATTGTCGGCGCGTAGCACCAACGAGATGTACTTAAGACTGACGATAATGGTGATAGTCCACACAAATAACGACAGCACCCCATAGATATTGGCAACATTAAAGGCGACATGACCAGAATTAAAAACTTCTTTTACTGAATACAGTACACTGGTACCGATATCGCCATAAACGACCCCGATTGCCCCTAACGTCAGTGCAGGAACCGAGGTTTTAGCATGTGCTTTACTCATAAATTAACGACGCAATTTGATAAGATGGATTATTATAAGTCCAATTATAAAATTGCGGTTAAATTATATTTTGTAACCAAAGTTATCTATGTACTTGACGATAGTAACATTTTATTAGCGTCAATTTGAGCACAGTAGCTTAACCCCTTATTTTTAATGGTGAAATGGCGGTTTGGCAAGCCAAATCATACCAATCAATAATAAGAACACCAAGCCAAACACATAAAAAACCTCATTTGAGCCAATAATCAGCGCCTGTTGGTTAATATTTTGGTTGATGAGCGCCAGCGTTTGTTCATAACTCATACCAGACGCTTGCAGGCTTTTTGACCACGCATCAAAATTGGAATTTTGGGTGATACTTTCGGTCAAATAAGTATGGGCATGATTGCTGCGTCTTTCCCAAACAGTCATCACCATTGAAGCGCCAATCCCGCCCGCCAAGGTTCTCACAAAGGTGAAAATCCCTGTCGCTGCCGCCATTTTATGATGCGAAATGTTGGAGAGTGCAATGGTAGTTAAGGGCATAAAAAACATGGCAGTACCCAGTCCTTGGATAAACTGCGGCCAAAACACATCCCAAAACGTCATCTGCGGATTAAAATCACTTCGCCATACAAAGGTGGCACAATAGATTAAAAAACTTAACGTCACCAAGATGCGCATATCAATGTTTCGCGCGTATTTACCGATTAAGGGCGTCAACAACACCGGGAAAATACCAATCGGAGCCGCTGCCAACCCTGCCCAAACCGCGGTATAGCCCATGGTCTGCTGCAGCATGACGGGCAATAGCACAATGGCGCCCATATATAGCAAAAATGCCAAGCTAATCACCGATGTGCCAATGGTAAAATTGCGGTCTTGAAAAATCGACAAATCAATAATCGGATGTTCCTCACCGCGCTCCCAAATTATCAAATAACTCAAACATAAAACGCTAATGACGGCTAAAGCAATGATTTCAGGGGAAGCAAACCAATCGAGCTCACGCCCACGATCCAAGAAAAACTGCAGTGCACCCACCCCAACAATCATCAAAACAAGGCCTACTTTATCAATATCGGTCTTGATGACAGGCGTTTCGCGGTCTTTAAGTTGTTGCCATGCCAAAATGATGGCGACAATGCCAATCGGAATATTGATAAAAAATATCCAGCCCCAGTGATAATTGTCGCAGATATAACCGCCCAAAATCGGACCTAATATCGGTGCGGTGACGACCACCATAGCAAATAATCCAAGCGCCATTGCCCGTTTTTCAAGCGCAAAAGACTGTAATAATAGGCTTTGTGCCAGTGGAATCATCGGACCTGCTACTGCACCTTGCGCCACCCTGGCAATAATCAGCATCGTCAAACTATGGGACACCCCGCATAGCCATGAACAAAATACAAATAAACTTGCCGACACCAAAAACACTTTGACCGAGCCATACTGACGAGCCAACCACCCTGTGAGGGGAATAGATATCGCGTTGGACACGGCAAACATGGTAATCACCCATGTACCTTGTGAGGTCGCCGCACCCAAATCCCCTGCGATGGTCGGTAATGCCACATTGGCAATGGTCGAATCAAGCACCATCATAAACACCGCCATCGATAGCGCAAAAGTCACAATCGCAAGCGGCATCCCTGATAAAGGCGGGGGTTGATTTAGCTGACTACGGGCTGGACTATCAGTCGCTGGCTGCTCTGTATCGATATTGGGTGAAATTGCTTCCGCCATTTTTCACCTCACGATTGGTTTTGCTGGATAATTTGTTGGATAATTTTGGTCGCGCCTGACATATCGACTTGCGGCTGCAGCTGGGCAACAGGTTTGTTGCTAGCGGTCGCGGTAGCCACCTGCGGTTTGCCTTGTTGGTCTCGGCTATCAAGCTCGGCATGCATACTTAGCCCCACGCGTAGCGGATGCTGTTGTAATTCTTTGCTATCGAGTGCAATTCGTACAGGTAGAAGCTGGGTGACTTTAATCCAGTTACCGGTGGCGTTTTGGGCAGGCAAAACCGAGAACGCACTGCCTGTTCCTGCTGATAAGCCAATCACTTTGCCATGATAAATAATCTCTTTACCATATATATCTGATGTTAAATTCACCGCTTGACCTAGGTGAATGTCTTTAATTTGGCTTTCTTTAAAATTGGCATCAACCCACAAATCATGTAACGGCACAATCACCATCAAAGGCGTGCCTGCGCTGATTTTTTGACCTAATTGCACACCGCGTTTGGCAATTTGCCCATCGATGGGTGCTACAATCTGGGTACGGTTGAGATTGAGCCAAGCGGTTTGGATATTTGCTATCGCGGTTTGTACCGCAGGTTGTGATAGCACATCATTTTTACCTAAATTGGCGATTGTCACATTGCGCTGCGCTTCGGCAGTCACAACGGCAGAGCGAGCGGTGGCTTGCTTGGCAACTGCCGCATTGAGCTGGGCTTGGGCTTTTTTGACAGTGTCGGCAGCATGCTGGACTTCTTCTTGCGATACTGCTTGACTTGCCATCAAAGCGGCGCGGCGTTGATAGTCAGATTGTGCGGCAAGCAGCGCAATCTTGGCAGATTCAATTTGTGATTGCACTTCATTCATCGCAGTTTGTGCTTGCGAGATATTGACATCAGCTTGTTGGATGGTTGCGGTTTGGGTTTTATACTGTCTGATTGCTGTGCGCAATTGTGCTTTGGCGGTTTCAAGGGCTAAGCCATTATCCGCTTGGTCTAATGCTACCAAGGTTTGCCCGGCTTTGACCATATCCGTGTCATTGACCCCAATCGCCGTCACCGTCCCCGATATTTGCGCGTTGATTTGTACTTGGTTGCCGCTCACATAGGCGTCTTCGGTACTGACTTGATAGCGCCATTGGTTAACGTATAACCATAACGTCACCGCAGCAATCGCTAAAACAATCAAGGTAAATAACAATAGGTTTTTTTTACGTTTGGATTTGGCGGGGCGTTGGGTTGTGTTATGCGTAGGTTCTAGTGTCGGTACTGGTTCGGGGCTATCATCAACCCCAGTCGGCATGGTTTCAGCCATTTTTTCGTCCTTATCGCTAAACTTGAGTGGCAAAATCTAAAAAATCCGACGGTTGACAGACGGATTTATCCTAGAAAATAGCTCGATTATGTAATTTAATATGCTTAATGGGTGGCAATATAAAACTATCCTAAACAGCCATCAAGCATCAAATAAAACATAAATGTTGCATAAGAATACAGTTAGGTAGATAATGTTGTTTATTGTAAAAATTTTGCGCAATTCGTGCGATTGCTAAAATTTAAAGGCTAAGACATAAAGCGTATGATAAAGAGCGTAAGGATACCAAAAAGCGATGAACGAAAATGATTTACGGGTCATTAAGACTGAACAACATATCGAGCAAGCTTTTCTGGCATTACTGCAGCAGAAACGTTACCGCGCCATCACGGTCCAAGATATTTTAGATACTGCAGCGATTAATCGCTCAACCTTTTATCGTCATTATGCCAGTAAAGAGGCGCTGGCGGAGAAAATGGTGAGTAATTTTCGCCAAGTGTATGAGAAGTTTTTAACTGAACGCTTTAGTGTCGCCAGTCAAGAAAATTTACTGATGTGTTTGGAACAATTTTGGGCGTTTATTCACGCGCAAAAACAACGCATACTGGCTTTTTGGCAAATCAAAACCCCAAATATCCATTTATATGATGATATGTATGCGTTAATCAAACAAAATTATATTGAGCATGCTAAGCGTCATGGACGCCCAGGCGACTTGGAGTTTCAAGGGCATACGTATGCAGGGATTATATTAAATAATTTAAGTTACTGTCTGCAGCAAGACCACCACATATCACTCGAGGATATTCGTAGCAACATACAACTGATGATGCAGACAGTGTCTATACAGTAATCTCTCATCATCATAATCTGCAATAACCTCGATACGCTCATTAGCAGCCAGTTTTAAGCGCTAAAGTCCTCTTTAGGATTTTTTACCGACTAAATCAATCACCCAAAGCTCCGCTTGCGAGCCTAGCCGAAACGGTACTCCCCAAAAACCATACCCCGAGCTTACAATCACATCGGTATTGTTGATACGTTCATAGCCGTAACCCAAACGATTTAAGAATTTGACAATGAAATTGGCAGGAAATATTTGCCCATTATGGGTATGTCCAGACACTTGCAAATCAATCGGTAATTGTACGTTTTGTTCAATCTCATTGGGCTCATGGTCAAGTAAAATTATCGGCTTATCCGTATTTGACGGTATTAAGTCCTTGGTCGCTTTACGATAACTGGCATGATTATCCAGTCGTCCTACCAACCAAAACTGATTATCAACCAACACTTTGTCATCTGCCAATAAGGTAATATTGGCTTTTTGGATCGCATCGCGAATCTCGCCTTCATGCCCATACATGTCATGATTACCTAGTGTGGCATACGCGCCCATTGGCACTGCTCTTGCTAGTTGTTGCAGCGCGGGCTGCATATTTTGCGAGGTATAATAATCAACATTATCATCCATGATATCGCCAGGCATGAGCAGCAGTTGCACGTTCTGTGCTTTTACCATATCGGTTAATCGGTTAATTTGCCGCTCACCGACCATTAGACCCAAATGCAGGTCTGAAACCATCCCAATCCGAATAGGTTTAGCAAGTGGCTGATTGGCAGTCAAGGTGATATGACGAATGGTGGGTGTATAAGCATTATAAATACCCATCAACACCATGCCAAAAAACACCAGCGGCAACAAAATGCGTTCCCCGTAAATTTGATAACTCACGGCATTAAAAAATTGCGGGGCAACTTTCATCAACACCAAATTGATAATGCCCACCGCCACCATCGACATGATGACAAACCACAAAATAGTCAGCCAAGTCATAGACAGCTTAAGCCCAAAGCTCGTCAATCGTGCGATGCCAAATACCAATAACGCATTACTTATCACAAATAGACTAATCATCAAATAGCGAGAAGAGCGATCGGATAACCAAGACCCTGCCCACCACTGCAGCCCCCGCCCCGCGCCATAAGTAAACAATTCAAACAACAATACAATGACGGTCAGAAATATCCAACGCATACCAGCCCCAAATTTTTTATCATAAGTAAAGGTTATATAAAGAATGTTTGTGAATTTACAATGTCGCTTTATCTATTAAAGCCAATCAGTGAATTTGAAAAAATCAATTAATATAATTTGCGCATTAAAAAACCCAACTTACGAGAATAAGTTGGGTTTTTTCGATATCGGCTCATCCGATAACGGTATTGTGGCAGGTTTATTAATTTTTAACAAGCAATAAATTTGCTATAATAACGCTTTTGGCACTTTTAAAAATTATGACTTATTCAACTGCTGTTAATTTATCTGATATGGCGAGCCCTGCCAAAACCCGCGTGATTGTGGGGATGTCAGGGGGCGTTGATTCTTCTGTCACCGCCGTTTTGCTCAAACAAGCAGGCTTTGACGTTGAAGGCTTGTTTATGAAAAACTGGGAAGAAGATGACGGTACCGAGTATTGTACCGCTATGACTGACCTTGCCGACGCGCAATCGGTCGCCGATAAAATCGGCATTAAGCTACATACCGCCAACTTTGCCATGGAATATTGGGATCGCGTATTTGAGCATTTTTTGGCGGAATATAGCGCCGGTCGCACCCCAAATCCTGATATTTTATGCAACAAAGAAGTCAAGTTTAAAGCCTTTTTGGATTATGCGCTAACTTTGGGGGCGGATTATATTGCCACCGGTCACTATGCGCGCCGCGGTTTTAGTGATGAAAATGGCAAAGCGCCACTACTGCGCGGACTTGATAACAATAAAGACCAAAGCTATTTTCTGCACGCGGTGGCAGGCGATAAAATCGCCAAAACCTTGTTCCCTGTGGGTGAGTTAGAAAAATCTGAAGTACGCCGTATTGCTGAGCAGTATGATTTAGCGACTGCGAAGAAAAAAGACTCTACGGGTATTTGCTTTATCGGCGAGCGACGCTTTAAAGACTTTTTACAGCAGTATTTGCCCGCTCAAAAAGGCGATATCTATACCGATGATGGCAAAAAAATCGGCACCCACGATGGCTTAATGTATTACACACTCGGTCAACGTGGGGGTATTGGTATTGGTGGGGTCAAAGATAGAGATGAGGCGCCTTGGTTTGTGTTGCACAAAGACTTGGATAATAATCGCCTGATTGTTGGTCAAGGGCATGACCATCCGATGTTACAATCCACCGAATTGACTGCCTATAAGCTTGACTGGGTGGTTGATGCACCCGCCCAACTGTTTACTGCCCAAGGCTATCGCTGTACCGCCAAAACGCGCTATCGTCAGCCCGATCAAGCCTGTACAGTTTTTGCCCTTGATGAAACGGGTGACACCATAAAAGTGGTGTTTGACGAGCCACAGCGCGCGGTGACACCCGGTCAGTCTTGTGTGTTTTATCGAGATGACATCTGTTTAGGCGGTGGCGTTATTCAAACCATCGATGCCCCTACTAGCCTAGCTGAAGTTTAAAGTTTAAAGTTTAATACACAGTAAGATACAAACAGCGCAAATTGATACCATTTGCGCTTTTTTTATACCCTGTTGATTAAGAAAAGTTTTTTGCGGCTAAGCGTTTATTCCACCCTGCTTTTTTTCGTAGGTAGCCAATTCCCCAGCAGCTTAAATAAATCACAAACGAAATGGTGGTAATATAAGGTGAAATCGGCAGTCCAGGTCCTAACGATAGTAATATCCCGCCGACCCCAGCGATGATGGCAAACAGCATGGACAACAAATAGACATAGATGGGTCTAGCCGTCACTTGACTTGCCGCGGCCGCAGGTGTGATGAGTAACGATAATAGCAGCAATGCACCGACAAACTGCACACTTACCGCCACCACAAGACTCAGCGCAAACATAAACAGCAAAGATAAAAATGTTAAATTCAGATGCTGCGCTTGGGCAACTTGCGGGTCAACTGCGGCAAATAACATGCGCTGACCAAATATGGCAATGATTGACAGTACAATCACCGCAACCACTAACATCGACTGCAATTCAGCGGGCGTGATTGCAACAATTTGCCCGGTTAATAAGCCAAATTTATTGGAGGAGCGCCCTTGATACAAGGATAAAAACAACACCCCCAGCCCAAGCCCGAATGGCAACAAAATACCCACCACTGAGTTGCGGTTTTTGCCATCAATCCCCATGACCCCTAGCACCATGCCAGCCGTCACCGCCCCAATGACGGCACCTAGCGTCACTGAAGACCCTAACCATAAGGCACACGCCGCCCCTGCAAACGACAGCTCTGCTGTCCCATGCACGGCAAACGCCATGTCCCGTGCCTGAACCATCGGTCCCATGAATCCCGCCATCACACCCAACAATACCGCGGCCACGATGGACGTCGACACCAAGGGCAACAGCTCAGCAAAGTTATCAAAATTGATGATGGTATGTAGCCAAGTTGTGAGCAGCATGTAAATTCCAAAAGTTAAAAAACCATCGAATGTGATGGCTTGTTTTTGATTGAAGCAAATAAATTAGCGAAATCGATTGATTAAGTCGACACCACCGAGCTTGGCAGTCGCATTTTCAAGATACACCACTTTATCTACCAAAGGTATAATCGGCTCGAGTTCATGGCTAATCATCAAAATTGCGGTATGATGTGCTTGTTTGCGATGGGCTAAAATATCACTCACCACATACTGGCTTGCCACATCAAGGCTCAGCAGCGGCTCATCCATCAACAAAACATCAGGCTCAGCGACCAAGGCTTGGGCGATACGCATGCGCTGCTGCTCACCACCCGACAGCATGGTAAGTGGTGCATCACAAAATGACTCACCGCCGACTTCCGCAATGGCTTTATCCACCAAGTATTTTTTTTGTTTTGCTGTCTGCCAAAAACCGCCCAAGGTTTTTTTCGGGCTAAATAGACCAAACAAATAATTTTCCCCATCTAGCCCTAGCTGCACCAAGTCCCTACCCCGAATCGGTAGTTTTGGCGCAAAGTCTTTGAGCTGAGGCACATAGCCCACTCGAATATCTTTGCCAAGCGTGATTGAACCACTTGATAGTGGCACAAGTTTGAGTAAACTTCGCAGCAATGTCGTCTTGCCTGTACCGTTGGCGCCGAGCAATGCCACAAATTCACCGGATAAAATCGAAAAATTGACATCCTGCCAGAGCAGACGTTGCCCAAAGTGCATACTGGCATCTTTGACTTGCAAAATGATTTGCTGTGACTGTGGCAGTTTGACAAACGATTGGCAATGAATAGCCTGCGCAAACTGCCGCTCGCTACTGGGTATTTTGGTGGTTGACATGGGCATGGTGGCTACTTCTTCATCCTAACGGCAAGATTAACGACAAGATCCTAAAGGCGAGGATGGTTGATTGGCAATATCACATTGCAAAAAATCTGGGCTAAAAATTAAGCATTATAAGCGATAACCCGCCAACACTATACCCATTAACACAAATTTTTCCCCAAACGCATTTATAGGCAGCCTAAAAGTTTTAGGCTACTATTTTTAGGCTAGTTAAAATTAGCGCGTCGCTGCTGCAAAATCATCCAGGGTTTTTTCAATAAATTGCGTATAGCTTGTCACGCCATCGGGCAGCGTTTCATAGACCGCCACAACTGGGACTGTTGATGCCTTCGCCAATGTGATGAGTTGCTTTGAGGTGGCATCTTCGGTCTGGGCATTGACCACCAACAGGCCGACTTGTTTATTGCTCAGCAGGCTTTTGCTGTCATTGAGCACTTTGACCGATACCCCTGCATCCGTCTCTGATTGCACGACATAAGCTTTTGGCGTCATATCCTTGATGCCCATATCGGCTAGCAAATACCCAGTGACAGGCTCAGTAGCAAAGGCAGTGATGGCTTTTTGCTGTCCGATTTGTTTGGCTTTGACTTTAAGCACATCAATTTGCTGGATAAAGTGTTGGGTATTTTTTGCATAAATTGCTTGATTGGCAGGTGATGTTGCCGCCAATTGCTTGTTGACCGCTTCAGCCACTTTTTTTGCTGTATCAAGGGAGAAAAACACGTGCTCATTGAAGTCACCGTGCGAGTGACTATGTACTTCGCTGTGCACTTCACTGGGCCCCTCACTGAGCACGTGAGGATGATCAGATGGTTGCGGATCAGCGGTCTTTATTTCTTGTTGAGTATCGTGTTGGTGTTGGTCGCTGGCAGGCTCATCTGCCGCATTGTCCGTGTTAGGCGAGAGTCCTGAAAGTGCGACGGCATTAATCACTACAGGTTTGTGACTTACCGACTCAGCTAAGCTCATACCCCAATCATCATAACCGCCACCATTGACCAGCATGACAGCGGATTTAGTGATATTAAGCTTGTCGGTCGCTGTGGCTTGATAATCATGCGGATCTTGTGATAAATCATCGACCCCCACAATCACGTTAACTTTATCTCCCCCGACCGCTTTAGCCACCGAACCCCACACATTGGTGGTGGCATACACCGTGGGTAATTGGGTATCAATAACGGGGTTTGATGAGACTGTTGTAGCTGAGCTATTTGATGCGGATTGATTTGAGGCTGATTGCGTTGAAGGGGATTGATTATCAATTTGCTTTTGGCAGCCTGTTAATCCTCCTAATAGGCTCATCGTCAATGTCACCCCTGCAATCGTGGGGGTTTTTAGTAGCCTTAGTAGTAAAGGTCGGCTAAAAAAAGCATATTTGTTAATCAATGCGTTTATCATGCTGGGTCGCCCAATCAAGTATTGAGAAGATTAAAAATGTTATATTATAACATTTTAATAGTGTTCTCAAGGTAGCTCAATAATTTATGCTGGCTTGGATTTCATCTATCGCACCTTTAAATTCAACTATTTGCGCTGACCTTTTTATCCTCTGTTGCCGTAAAACCACCGACTTCAGGCGGTGGATATAAGGCAACTCCGCAATCATGCTTACACACAGATGGTATTTAGTGCGGTGTATTTTGCTGTTCAATGTACTGGCGGATAATCTCAACTGGAGGACCACCACAACTACCTGCAAAATAACTAGGCGACCACAACGCATCGCCCCATAACTGTTCTTTGATAGACGGATATTCTTTCTTACGCAATAACCGACTAGACACGCCTTTCAAGCTATTCACTAAACTAGAAATAGCCACTTTAGGCGGATAAATCACCAGTAAATGCACATGGTCACTTTCACCGTCAAACTCTACTAGTTGCGCCTCAAACTTTGAACAAACTTTCTCAAAGATAACCTGCATGTCGTCTAAAATCTCTTTAGTGAATACTTTTTTGCGGTATTTAGCCACAAAGACCAAATGCACATGAAGATTGTAAACAACGTGCCTACCAATTCTTAAATCGTTTGACATATATTTAGACCAACTATAGAATATAAAAATCTAATTATACTTGAACCCATGAAAACACTCAAGCTACGCATACGAGATAAACACACAGCAAAGCTTAACCGCCTAAGCGGTTCGGTTAATTTCGTGTGGAATTATGTCAATGATTTGAGTTATAGACACCTACAAAAAACTGGCAAATTCTTTAGTGCTTATGACCTAAACGACTACACCAAAGGTAGCGGTGAGTTACTTGGTTTACATTCTCAAACTATTCAAGCCATCAATGAAACCCACGCCAAATCGCGTCGCCAATCCAAAAAAGCTAAATTGTCATGGCGAACCAACAACCCAAAATCAAAGCGTAAAAACTTAGGTTGGCTACCATTCAAACAATCCGCCATTAAGCACATTGCCACACACCAAACTGGTAAAAAGGGCTTAAAATCTACCTTACAACTATCTTTAGCCAAAGGGCAAAAGCTAGTCATTGATCTATGGGACAGCTACAACCTTAGCCTATATCAAATCAACACGCTGGAAATTGTCCAAGACAGCCGTAACCGTTGGTATGCGTGTATTACCGTCAAACAATACCCTAAAACTACTTGCGGAATGGGTAGCGTTGGGATTGATTTAGGCTTAAAAGACAGTGCCACCGCCTCAAATGGCGATAAACTACAAATCAAGCAAACGCTCAAATATGCCAAAGCGTTAGCCACCGCCCAACGTGCCAAAAACAAACAGCGTGTCAAAGCGATCCATGCCAAAATCAAACATACACGGCAAGACCTAATCCACAAATTCACCACCCAATTAGTCAAAAATAACGCCCTAATCGTGGTAGGTGACGTTAAAACCACCCAATTTAACAGTAAAAAAGGCAAACTAGCCAAATCGGTTTACGATGCAGGTTGGTTTGAACTCAAAAGGCAACTGAATTACAAATGCGAGAACGCAGGTTGTCGTTTTGAAATCGTATCAGAGCGATACACTACCCAAACTTGTTCGTGTTGCGGTCAAATAGACAGCAACAGTCCGAAAGGTAGAGCAGGTTTGCGAATAAGAGAATGGACTTGTGCAACGTGTGGCACACGGCATGATAGAGATATTAACGCCAGTAAGAACATTCTTGCGGTTGGGCTTAACCGTCTTGTAGAAGGAATCCCCTCACTTTAGGGAGGGGAGGAAGTCAAGCCATAATAAATTCATCACATTGCTGTATGGTTCACAGGCAAATCGGTTGTTATTTTCTACGCTTTACGCCTGTCAGCACTTTTTGTATGACCCACTCTCACAGGATGTTTTTATGAAACTATTTTTCGCGCCTTGTCTGGTACTTGCCAGTATATTGGGCACAACATTTGCCTACGCAGCCTCCATGCCATTGGATACCAATGCCCGCTTTAAACTAGGGTTAAACGCGTCAATCAACAATTACGCGTACGACAAGGACAATGATGTTACGATAATGCCACAGGCATTTTATGACAACAATCGACTCTACATTGAAGGCAGTGAAGCAGGTTATTATCCCTACAAAGACGCACAAAACGAATGGCGATTAACCGCAAGCTACGATAGCCGTTCATTTGATCCAGACGATGCGAGCACAGCGGCTTTAAAAGGACTTGATGAGCGTAAATGGTCTGCTATGGTAGGTACAAGCTATATGCGCATCACCCCGTATGGTGGCTTTAAAGCGCAAGTGGAAACTGATGCATTAGGTCGCAGTGATGGTACTAGCGCAAAAGTGGCGCACTTGAGCAGATTTAAAGCAATGGACGATAAAATCACCATTTACCCTGAGTTAGGACTGCAGTGGTACAATGACAAGTACAATAATTATTACTTTGGTGTTTCTGAGCAAGAATCGCTACGCACAGGAATAACAGGGATAAAAGCTTATAACGCTGATAGTAGCGTTACCCCCTATGTCAATGTCAGTGCCAGTTACGCCATTTCGCCACGTTGGAGTGCGTTTATCAGTCAGCATTTAGAGTATTTGAGCGATGAGCAAAAAGACAGCCCACTGGTTGATAATCGTGTCGATAGCAAAACTAAAATTGGCTTTAACTATCAGTTTTAATGCCTAGCTTACCCATAAATAGCTGCCCATAAAAAGCGCAAATTGTTTGATTTGCGCTTTTTTTCTTTATAAGAAAGGGTTATTCACTTCGTCCACGTGCGATGCTTGCTGCTGTTGCGTGGCAGATTTTTCTAGCGTTTGCGCTTGATGGGCTTCTAAATATGCAATGATTTGGCTCAACACATCTTGCAATTGTCTTGCCGTGGCTAAACTTTGTTTATCCAACGTAAAGGTCGCACTGCCATAGAGATTGACTTGCTCTCCTTGATTCTCAAGGGTAAATTCGCCCAATCCGACGCTTTGGCTATCATTTTGAAATGGTTTAAAAGCACTCATCTTTTTCCCCTGTTTAGTTGCTGATTTGCTAGTTTTTGACTTGCTAATTACTGCTTGTGGTTATGGTGCAATAGTCGCTACATTGCTTGGCAAACTGGGAAATGCATTGACCCCGGTGCGTTTTTTAAGGGTGCTTAGGCTAATTTTTTCAACGGTTCCGCTATCATCATTCGGGCTAAAAAATGCCATCGCTTGATGTTGTGATGGCAAATATACCGCTTTAAAAAAATGCGATGGCACCAGCACACGATTTTTTAGCCGTTTGACTTCCGGTGTTAGAAATGCCACCCCTGTCACCACATAAGCTGAGCCGTATTGGTTGGTCAGGTTGCGAGTTTGTGTTTCAATTTTTACCCAAGTTTTACGGTTGTTGTCAGGTGTTTGTGGGGCAATATTGGCTAAACTAAAGCTATCAAATTGTGAGTCCGTGTTTGCCATATCAGCATTGGGCGCTAAATGCCCTCTGTCAAATCCGGTACGGGTATAATCGCTCAATAAGCTACGCACCTCGGTTGGCAGGCGAGTTTCTTCATGAAAGTTATCCTCTCTGACCAAGGTTTTGGCAGCCGTTATTCGTTGTCGTGTTAAATGCTCAGCGACCCAAATCGGGGTTTTGGTGACACCCGAATACATCACCGCGAAGCCATTAAAGCACAGGGGGTAGGTTTTTTGCGATAGCTTAGCAGTAATTGTCGGCTGGGTTTTCTCCAAAAACTCGCTGGCGCATTTTTGTAGCGCCTTGTCTAGCGAACGCGTGGTGAGTGCTTGGGTATCTGGGTTCGCTTGGGTGTTAGGAATAGTGGCAGGGGTATTAATAGTATTGCTATCGGGCTTGGCGGTTGAGGGCGCAACACTACAACCTGTCAAATACAGCAAGCCAACGCTTATGGCTGATAAGATGGCAGTATGGCTAACAAAATGGGTTTGAACTATCATGAGTGACCTTAAACAAAGAAAAAATAAAAAATGATGCAATGACGACAATGGTATGGTTTGGGCTAAAGTGTCAGATAACGTAGTTTAAAGCTCGGTTTAAAACTTCTTGGTTATTTTATAAGTTTTTTTAGTGGAATACGCAAATATTTACTGGCAGTGATAGCAGTTTTTTGAAATGTTTTTTGGCTAATATTGCGTTGACTACTTTTATCCCAATATTTTCCCATCAACAATTGCTTCAGTTCTGATAAAATACACCTTTTGTCGTTAGTAAATTCTCTATGAGTACATCAACCACACCACAAAACGCCGTCGTCTTACTCTCGGGCGGGCTAGATTCCGTGACTTGCCTTTACTGGGCAAAAGCCAATTATGCCAACGTCACAGCGGTAAGCTTTAACTACGGTCAGCGCCACAATAGCGAACTTAATGCCGCCAAAAAAATCGCTGTGACTGCCCAAGTCAACCATCGTATTATCGATATTGATTTGGCACAATTAGGTGGCTCAGCGTTGACCGATGCTTCGCTGGTGGTACCCGATGCCAAACAAACAGATTTTAGCGATAATCAGCATAATGACAGCATTCCAATTACCTATGTACCCGCGCGTAATACCATCTTTTTGTCATATGCGCTGGCATTGGCAGAGGTGACACAGTCTAATGCCATTGTGATTGGCGTCAATGCAGTCGATTACTCAGGCTATCCTGACTGTCGTCCTGAATATATTGCAGCCTTTGAAAAGATGGCAAATCTCGCTACCAAAGCTGGTGTGATGGGCAATCCTCTCCACATTGCAACGCCATTGTTGCATTTAAGTAAAGCAGAAATCATTAAGCTCGGGGTATCGCTGGGGGTGGATTATGCATTGACCGTCTCATGCTACCGCGCAGATAGCGAAGGACGCGCCTGCGGACACTGCGATAGCTGTTATCTACGTCAGCAAGGTTTTTTACAAGCTGAAATAGATGACTCAACGATTTATCAGTAATCTATCATCATCAAATCCTGCCAGCTTTATTGCGTCAACGGTAAAGCTAGCCATTGTACGATTGAACACCTGCTGTTCTATACTGCTGTCTCTTATGAGGATAAACTATGAAACATTCAGCCATCGTGACCCTATTTGCTAGCATGGTTTTGCCGTTTGCCGCACATGCCGCCAACCCACAATACGTCAATGCTTGCGCCACCCAAATGACCGATAAACACATCACTGATGCCGCTTCTGCAAAAAAAGTATGTACTTGTGTGGTAGATGAACAAGCAAAAATCACCCAAGCGCAAAAAAATGAGCTTGATACCTGGGTAAAAAGTGGCAAAGATGTTCGCCAAAACAAAACTTTCCAAACTATCAGTGCGCGTATGAAAGCGTGTGGCAACGGCGTTAAATTTAATAAAGCCCGTCCCTAATCGGCTACAATCAAGTCCATAATCGATAGAGCCGCGCCACCAGACCAGTTGTTTACTGGTCTTTTTTTGTTTTGTCGCATGAAGAAGTTTGTACTCAATCTGGCTTTCTGATATTGTTAATTCAATTTTTGCTTGGGAAATGCCCATGACTCAACTACCCAATTTTTTGGTCACCACGGTTGAAGCGGATACCAGCGGTCATTCTACAAATAAGCCGCAATTTATCCAGCGTCAAATCAACCTGCAAGACTACGCAAAGCAGTCAGATAAAGGTTTGATTGTGTATTTTTATCCAAAAGACAACACCTCAGGCTGTAGTGGGCAAGCGCAAGATTTTAGCCAGCATTTGACCCAATTGCAGCAGCTTGGCTACCAAGTGATTGGCGTATCAAGAGATAGTGTCAAAAGCCATGAAAAATTTATCGCCAACCAACAGATTAATTTTGCACTGGTGAGTGATACCGATGAACAGCTTTGCCAATATTTTGGCATCATTGCTGAAAAAAAATTGTACGGTAAAGTCAGCCTTGGCGTGGTGCGTTCAACGTTAATTTTCGATAACGCAGGCAAACTGGTTCATGAGATGCGCAATGTCCGCGCCAAGGGGCATATGGATAAATTACTTGCGATATTGCCCACCCTTTAACCCAAACTAACCTAAATTAACCCAAACGCCTTATTTTATTTTGATTTTTTGACTCGAGATCACTCATTGTATGTCCGTGAACCAATTTTTTAAAAATATCTATCACGACTTGTATTATGACGTCTATAAAGCAGTCGGTGGTTCGCTCGAAGACGAAGCGGTTAATTGGCCGCTGTATCTCTCCAAACTTGCCAGCACAGGCATCAAAATTATGGTGCTGTTGGCAATTTTGGGCGTGGTCTATCGGTTAAGTTTATTGCTCATCAATTCTGCCCGTTTTATCGCCAAAGACAGTAAATACAGCCAATCGCTAAGGCTCATCGCACGGTTGATGTGGTTGTTTTCAAGTTTGCTTGCGGTGATGAGTCAGCTTAATTTTGAACCTGAGACAGTCAAAGCCACTGCCAAAGCCGGTATTTGGTCAGTGATTTTTTATATGGCGTGGTACAACCTCGGCTATTTGATGCAAAAAATGCTCAAAAATTATGGGCTAAACGCGTCGATTGAACAACTACTGCACAATTTGTTGTCCATGCTCATCATCGTATTATGGATTGCCTCGGTGATGTCGCAGTTTGGTTTTGATATTGTGTCTGTGGTCGCAGGTCTTGGAATTGCAGGTATCGCAGTGGGTTTTGCGGCACAAGCCACACTTGCCAACTTTATTGCCGGTATCACCATTTTGATTGAGCAGTCATTTCAAGTCGGTGATTGGGTCAGCATCAATGAAAAAGAAGGCAAAGTGGTGCAAATCGCCCTGCGCACTACCCAAATTTTGACCCGTGACAATATCACCGTGATTTTCCCCAATTCAACCGTTGCTTCAGCCGAAGTCATTAATTTAACTGCCAAAAATCTGATTCGTTTTGATATTGAAGTGCGTATCGCGTTGGAAGCGGATATCGAAACTGCTCGCGCTATCATTCTCGATATTTTAGCCAACACCAAAGAGGTATTAGAGCGTCCTGCGCCCACGGCGACAGTGGATAAAATTGGCGATTTTGGGGTGTTTTTTATCGTGCGGTTTTGGGTCAATCCGCCACACGTATCTCGAATGCCATTTATCAAAGAAAATCTACGCGAACAAATCAAAGTAGCACTCGATGATGCCGGCATTGCCACACCTTACCCTCATATGCAGCTTTTAATGCCAAGCGCAATGCCAAGCGAAGCAGCCCCATCGGTAAAAACTTGCCCATAATTTCAGACATTCTGTCATTTGTCCTTTGCTAATCATGCTAAAATACGCCATTAATCAACTTTGACTTTTTTTGGCAGTATTTATGACAGACAGCAATACAACGCCCGTTGGGCAAACTTTTCACATTGTCATCACTTGTGCCGATGGGCTAGAGATTCCCCTGCAAACTGAGCTGGCAAGCTTTGGTATAGATACACAAATTGAGCGCACGGGTCGGCTGATGGCGACATTGACGCTAGCGCAGATTTATCAAGTTTGTCTATGGTCTCGTGTGGCATCGCGGGTATTGTTACCACTGGGCAAAAAGAACATCAATCCCGAGTACGATATTGCAGAACAGCTCTATACCTTTGCCAAAACTGTCAAATGGACCCAGTTATTTGATTTGGAGCAGACCTTTGCGATTCGTTTGACCCTAGATAAGCGCGTACAAGCCAACCAGCAATTCACCATGCTGCGCGTTAAAGATGCGATTGCTGACCAATTTAATGAGCAGTTCGGTCGTCGCCCCAATGTCGATAAAAACCCCGATTTTGGCATTGTCGCTACGGTGGGTGACAAACAAGCTGAATTGTATTTAGACTTATCAGGTACCAGTTTGCACCGCCGTGGTTATCGTGCTGCGATGACTGAAGCGCCACTCAAAGAAAACTTGGCGGCTGCCCTACTCTATAGCGTGAATTTTCACACCACCCAATTTGACAGTATTGTCGACCCGATGTGCGGCTCAGGCACGCTGATTATTGAAGCCTTGCTGATGAGCGCAGATTATGCCGTAGGACTGGATAAAGCCGATAGCCAATTTGGGTTTTATGCATGGCAACATCATGATACTGCCCTTTGGGAGGCTATGGTGCAAGACGCGCAAACCCGTTTTCATCATCGCCTAAATGCCATGGCAAATGGCGAGATGCCCGCGGTATTTGCTTTTGATATGGACTCAGGCGCGGTTCGAGCCACGCATAAAAATTTAATCGCCGCAGGTTTGACGCCTATCATCAACCGTATTACCTTGCAGCAGCGCTCACTGGCGACCCTTAATTTGGCACTAGAAAAACAAGTCAATGGCTGGGTCAATCCCCTGTTTATCACCAATCCACCCTATGGTGAGCGTCTGGGTGAAGAAGAATTGATTAAACCCTTGTATCAAGGCTTGGGAAAAAAATTACAAGCCCTGTTTGCAGACAGCCCTGCCAAAGTGACTTTGGGTGTCCTCGCTGCCAAAGTTGAACAAGCCGACGTACTACCCCTTGCCGAGCCAAAAACCCTACGCTGTCATAACGGTGCTATCACCGTTTATTTTCGTTATGGTGAGCTGTTAAAGAGCAAAGATACACCGTTGATTACGCGTTTTGAAAAGCGTGAAATCGCTGTAGAAGAAGGTCAAGATTTTATCAATCGACTACAAAAAAATCTTGCCAATCTGCGTAAGCTGGCTCACAAACAAGCCGTGACCAATCTGCGGGTGTATGATGCCGATTTGCCCGACTTTAAAGTAGCAGTGGATGTATATGGCGAATTTGTGCATGTGCAAGAATATGCTGCCCCCAAATCAATCCCGTTAGAAACCGCCAAAAAACGCTTTAATCTAGCGCTGCATGGCGTGCGTGAAGCCTTACAAGTGAACCGTGAGCAAGTGTTTATCAAAACCCGCGCCCGCCAATCGGGCAATGAGCAGTATGAGAAAAAAGCCAATTCGGGTAAATTCCATGTGGTCAGCGAGCCAACCGCCAACAACCAACGGGCGTATTTTTTGGTGAACTTTAGCGATTATTTGGATACGGGGTTGTTCCTTGACCATCGCAGCCTCCGAAAAATTATCGCAGAAAACGCACGCGGTAAAACGGTGCTTAATCTGTTTGCTTATACTTGTACTGCCAGCGTTCATGCGGCATTGGGCGGGGCAAAAGCGGTGACATCGGTGGATTTATCACAAAACTATCTGGATTGGGGACGCAAAAATTTTGCCCTAAACGGCTTGCCAGATTTGCCAAGCTACCAGTTTATTGCCCAAGATATTTTTGAATGGATTAAAAGCAATACTGAGCAGTACGATGTGATTTTTATCGATCCGCCGACTTTTTCTAATTCCAAGAAATTTCAAGGTACGTTTGATGTGCAGCGCGACCACGTACCGCTCATCAACCGTGCCATGAATCGCCTATCCTCTGATGGCGTGTTGTATTTTTCCAATAACTTTACCAAATTTGTGCTAGATGACGAAATCAACAACCGTTATCACGTTGAAGAAATGACCAACCAAACCATCGGCTTTGATTTTGATAGTAAACGCCCTATTCACCAGTCATGGGCGATTCGCCACAAATAATTTGCCAATAAAAAAGCGATGACTCGTATTAGCCATCGCTTTTTTTGATGAGTTCGGTTATTTTGCCAGAGTCTTGGTTTCAATCACACTATCAAGCTGATAAAGGTTGCCATAGCCTTTGGTATCGGTGGGCGGTGTGCGATAGCGAGTCAAGCGTAAAACCCGCTGTGCGCTTTCGTCATGACGATAACCCATGATAGGCGCATCGAGAAGATACCATTGACCCACCGCTGTCTTTAATCCCTGAGCGTCATAATTGATGTCACGCACTTCTAGGCATTTTCTATCCGTTACCTTATCGCAATACTGCCATTTGGGCTTGACCTCCAAAAATACGGTTTCCCCTTTGCCGTATTTTACTTCAGGCTTTAATTTACCTACCCACTGAAGCCAGCTACCATCAGCCGTGGTTTGCCACAATACTGCATCTACTTGAGTTTCCATTATTTGTAGCTCACTTGGGCTTTGCATCTGTTTAGCAAGCCATTGTTCCGGTGCTTGCAATTCACCACAACCCATTAAAGTACTAATACCTATACCGATGGGTTGCATGGTATTTTTGCTTAGGCTATATTGATTTGATAATTGGTTACAGCCTACATTATAGGTTATGTGATTTTGGTTAAAGTTTAGCGTGACTTTGCCATTCTGTGTTTGCAAGTATGAACCATTCCACGTAATCGGATCTGTGCTATTGATATTGTTAAGCTGCCAATCATAACTCTGTAAAGAATTAGTGGTGGGGGTAGAGCCGATAAAGATGGGCAGCTGCACGTACGGCACTCTTTCAATAGGTGCTGATAGGTTAGTATTCACCGTTTGGCAACCCGTCAGGGCAAGCATTAGCAATGCGCTGGTTTTAAAGCCGCCTTTAACTTGATTGTTTATCATTGTTTATATCCATTATTAGACCATTAATCGAAGTTTAGCCAAATATTTATGGTTACTCAGCATCCGTTCTGTAAATTTAGTTCAGTACCTTTAAGTTTAGTTGAGTATCTTTAATGGGAGAGTTGGCATAAAAAAACCCAGTCAAGCGACTAGGTTTTTGATTTTAAACTTAACATAAACAGTCTTAACATAAACAGTTATTTATTCGGTTGTGGCGTGGTGCGCAGATAAGGCTTGATTTCTTTATGACCTTTTGGGAATTTCGCCGCGATTTCTTCATTTTTGACGCTCGGCGGGATAATCACATCGTCCCCGTCTTGCCACTCAACTGGGGTTGCAATGCCATAATTATCTGACAATTGCAAGGCATCAATCACCCGTAAAATTTCATTGAAGTTACGACCTACGGCGGCTGGGTAAGTGAAAGTTAACCGCAGTTTATGCTGTGGATCGATAATGAATACACTACGAACCGTGTGCGTGGTTGACGCGTTTGGGTGAATCATGTCGTAAGCTTCCGATACTTTTTTATCGGCGTCTGCAATGATGGGGAAATTCACCTCGCAGCCTTGGGTTTCTGAGATATCGCCTGCCCAAGCTTTGTGATCTTCGACGCTATCGACTGATAATGCGATCGGTTTGACATGGCGCTTTTTGAATTCATCACCCAATGATGCCGTGCGTCCTAACTCCGTGGTACAAACTGGGGTAAAGTCTGCCGGATGTGAGAATAAAACCACCCAGTTATCACCTTGCCAATCGTAAAAATTGATATTGCCTTCGGTGGTTTGTGCGTCAAAATTTGGTGCCGTGTCGCCAATTCGTAATTGTGCCATCGCTGACTCCTTATGATTTGATTTGATCTGATTTGATTAATAATATGTGGTTATTGTTTGATATCGGTCTATCACAGAGACTCAGCAAAATTTTAACAGATTTTAAATTCATCAATAATGACTTTTTGCGAATCTTTGTTTCTAAAAAGTCATAAGCGCGCTACGATTGACTGTTTTATAGTGGAGGTTTTAATCAAATTTCGCGGTCTTTAAAAACCGCGCAACCACGTTAAACTGCCCAGTGGTGGTATCTTCTTCATACATGGCTTGGCGAAACGCATTGGAATTGGCAATGCCTGAGGTATACCAAGCAATATGTTTACGAGCGATACGACACCCCGAGTATTCACCATAAAACGCATAAATCTCTTGCAAATGGCTTAATACAATCTCTTTTAACTCATCCATTGTTGGACTGGGCAAGACTTCACCGGTCTTTAAATAATGCGCAATGTCGCGAAAAATCCAAGGCTGTCCTTGCCCTGCTCGCCCAATCATAATGCCATCAGCGCCTGTTTGTTCATATACTTGTTTGGCTTTTTGCGGGCTGTCGATATCCCCATTGACAATAACAGGAATGGTGAGAAGATTTTTGACCTCTTTAATTAACTCATAGCGAGCGCTGCCCAAATATTTATCTTCCCGGGTGCGTCCATGTATCACAATCATGGCGATACCTGCCTCTTCTGCCATTTGTGCGACACGCAAAATATTTTCTTCGCCATTGGCATAGCCTAGACGGGTTTTTAGCGTGACTGGCACATCCACTGCATTGACCGTGGCATCCAATAGTCGCTTGACCAAGTCTTCATCTTTGAGTAGCGCTGAACCAGCAAGCTTTTTGCAAACTTTTTTTGCCGGACAACCCATATTGATATCGACAATTTGCGCCCCATTGGCAACTTGATAGCGAGCCGCTTCGGCGATTTTTTCTGGGTCAGACCCAGCGATTTGCGCAGAAATAGGCGCGATTTCACCCTCAAAATTGGCACGATACAGCGTTTTGTGATGGGCAAATAGCGTGGCATCAGAGGTCATCATCTCTGACACAGCATGCCCTGCGCCAAAGGACTTAGCCAGCATGCGAAAAGGCTTATCAGTGACGCCTGCCATCGGGGCAACGATGATGCGGTTGGCGATGGTCTGGTCGCCGATATTGAGGGGAGTGAGCAATGGATGGTTGGACATAAAAAAACCAATGATGGGCTCAAAAATGGGGGAACATTATAACTTTTAATGGAAGTGGTTATTGGCATTTTTATGCCTAATCATGATAATTCTTATTATCGCTATTTGATTCGTCGCTATTTGATTTGTCGATATTTTACCCATTTAGCGATGCCAATTTGGGCAATATATGAGAGGTAAAGATATTGTATATAAAGCCGCTGACAAGTCACTATGTTTTACCATGACAAATAGTTGAGATTTTAGTATACTATCTTGTTTATTTGACACGCTTATACGACCGCTATGACCCAAATTCCTGTCATTCAAAACCCAGAAATGGTCAATCCCCAAGACCTTACCGCAAAAACCAATCTACTTGGCATGAGTAAGGCTGAGCTTGGACAATTTTTTGCCAATCTAGGCGAAAAACCGTTTCGCGCCACCCAAGTGATGAAGTGGATTTATCAGTTTGGCGTGACCGATTTTTATCAAATGACGAATTTGTCCAAAAAACTACAAGAAACATTGGACGAAGTGGCAACTGTCACCCCACCTACTGTCAAGTTTAAAAAATTTAGCGAAGATGGCACCCGTAAATGGGTATTTGAAGTAGCAGGTGGCTCGCTGGTCGAAACTGTACTCATTCCTGCTGACGATAATAAACAGTTTGGACGTAAAACCTTGTGTATTTCATCACAAGTCGGCTGTGCGCTTGACTGCTCGTTTTGCAGCACCGGCAAACAAGGCTTTGAGCGAGACTTATCCCCTAGCGAAATTATCGGACAGCTGTGGGTGGCCAACCAGTCTTATATGGAAAATGTGCCTGTCACTGAACGTGAAAATCGGGTTACTAATGTGGTGATGATGGGCATGGGTGAACCGCTGTTAAATTATGAGCCTGTAGTAGCCAGTATGTCATTGATGCTCGATGATTTTGGTTTTGGCTTGTCCAAACGCCGCGTCACCTTATCAACATCGGGCATCGTGCCAAAGATGTATGAGCTCGCCAAAGACATTGATGTGGCACTTGCCATCAGCCTACATGCACCCAATGACGAACTGCGTAACGAACTGGTACCCATCAATAAAAAATATCCACTTAAAGAGCTGATAGCCGCCGCCAAATCTTATGTATATGACGAAAACCCCCGTCATAAAAAGCACGTCACCATCGAATATGTGATGTTAAAAGACGTTAATGACACTGATGAACACGCCCGCCAGCTGGTCAATCTACTCAAAGATTTGCCCTGCAAAATTAATTTGATTCCGTTTAATCCGTTCCCGCATGCGCCTTACGGACGCTCTAGTAACAATCGTATCCATGCGTTTAGCAATATCTTGAACCAAGCAGGCTTTGTCTGTACCATTCGCCAAACCCGTGGCGATGACATTGATGCGGCATGTGGACAACTGGTCGGGCAAGTCACCGATAAAACCCGCCGAGCAAAACAATGGCAAGAAAAAGTGTCCAAAACTTTACAATCTAAAGCGTCTTATTAAATCTTTTATCATTATAATAGTTTGGCGTGATAAAGGCGCAAGTTAGCCTTATCGGTTGGTGTTATCATGGTTTTTTTGCTATAGTAATAGCCATTTTTCCATTTTTAATGCTAGGCTTGTTTTGCTATTGGGTTTTATCGACGATTAAAATTGGTTATCGACTGTCAAAATTTTTAATTATTCAATTTAGTTCATTTGATTATGAGTAAGTTTGTTATGCCACCATGTCACTCACGTCAAACTCATTTATACCACAGTCAACCTGCTATTTTGTGTCAATTACACGACAACGATATAGATGACGATAAAATGCCGGGCAAATCAAATTTTTTATCGAAGGTTTTTGCGGTAGGTATGATTGGCCTTTCAAGCTTCAGCCTTTGCCTAACCGGTTGTACCACTACCCGACAAGTCACCACGCAGACAGTTACTGCCAGTGACCCCAGTCGTTGGGAAAAAAATCCAGAAGAAATCGCCAGAATTCGCACCGCGATTGCCGCTGAATATATTCGTGGTGGTAAATTAGACGATGCCAAACGACAGTTAGAGAGTGCATTAAAGTCTTATCCAAAGTCAGCAGAAGCCAATGATATGATGGGCGTGTTATTGCAGCAAGAAGGCAGCCCGCGCAATATGCAAAAAGCCGAAGCTTATTTTAAAAACGCCATCGCCCTCAATCCTGACTTTAGTCAAGCAAACAACAATTATGGCGTCTATCTCGCCCAACTCAGTCGTAACCAAGAAGCGATTGCCCAGTTTCAAATTGCGGGTTCTGCCTTAGGGTATGACGGTCGTGCCAGTGCGTTAGAGAATTTAGGGCGTACGGCATTAAAGGTAAAAAACAAACCACTGGCGATACAATCATTTATCAAAGCGCTCGATGCCAACCGCCAAAGCATCGTCGCCCGTACAGAGCTTATTGATATTTTATTGGCCGATGGCAAATTTTTGGAGGCGCAGGCACTGTATAATGATTTGGTTAAAATTATTGGTCAAGCCAACCTTGACCCGCGCACTTTATCGCAAGGGATTAGGCTTGCCAAACTTGCGAACAATCCTATGGAAACACAAAAATTAGCGCAGCAGCTTTTAGACCGCTATCCACTAAGCGATGAAGCAAAGCAGATTCGTTCTGGACTTTTAACCCCAACGTCAACTTGGAAATAAGATGGAAAACAGCAATAACACCGACAATCAACAAAACTCTACCCCTGTTCATGACACAACCCAACTGTTGGGTCAGCGTTTTAAACAAGCCCGTGAGAAAAAAGGCTTATCGATTGACGATGTGGCTGCCAAAACTTTCATTTTAAAAAGTCATCTTCGGGCGCTTGAAGCCAATGATTTTGACGCCTTGCCACAGCCTACCTTTGCGCGCGGTTTTGCCACTACCTATGGGCGTTTTTTGGGTTTGGATAAAAATCTGGTCGCGCAAAGTTTTGATGCCCAGTACCCCGCTACCCTCAAACAAAAATATGCCACGGTCATCAATGCCCCGATGCAGCCGATGGGCACGCTTAATCGTGAAGCGCGTCCCAGTGTGCGTATTAACCCTTTTGTCATTGGTGGGATTTTATTGGTATTGGGGCTTGCGATTTTTATTTTTAATAAAGTTAGCAAAGCACATAATGACTCGGTTGAACAAGCGCCCGCTAGTGCTGTTGCCAGTATGCCAACCCAAGACCAAATCAGCGGTGCGTCGCTTAACAATGCAGGCTCAGCGATTGTGACAAACACGGTGACTGCCAGTGGGTTACCCGCAACCGGATCTGCCATTACTGGTGTCGCGGTGAGTGCTGATAACGCCAGTGGTACAGCAGCGACAGGGCAAGCTGGTGCCAAAGCTTCGATTGACATTTTTGTGAAAGACACCACCAAAATCACCATTGTGGATGCGACAGGCAATACGATTTTAGATGGCGAGCAAGCACGCGGTAGTTACCAATTGACAGGTCAAGCGCCGTTTCAAGTCAATATCGACAAAGCCAGCAACGTGAGCTTGGATTTGAACAAACAACCGATTAAATTAAGCAATTATGCCCAAAACGATAAAGCCAATTTTACGTTAAAACCTTAACGGCTTATCACTTTAAAAATACGCTAAATCATTCGTTATAATAGTTATAATAATAGGAACGCCTATGTCAGCGCATAACCCCATCAAACGTAAACTCACCAAAAAAATCTACGTCGGTAATGTCGCAGTAGGCGGTGACGCCCCCATTAGTGTGCAAAGTATGACCAATACTGATACCTGTGATGTCGATGCCACTGTGGCACAGATTCAGCGCTGTGTCGATGCCGGTGCTGATCTGATGCGCGTCTCCACCCCTACCATGGAATCCGTTGCCGCCTTTGCCGAAATCAAAAGACAAGTTTCTGTGCCCCTGGTGGCAGACGTTCATTTTGATTATAAAATTGCACTGGCGGTGGCTGATGCAGGTGCAGACTGTTTACGTATCAACCCAGGTAATATCGGCAATGAACAAAAGGTGCGCGAAGTGATTGCCGCCGCTAAGCATCATGGCATCAGTATGCGCATTGGCGTAAACGCGGGGTCACTAGAAAAAGACATCCAAAAAAAATATGGTGAACCCACGGGTGAAGCCATGCTTGAATCGGCGATGCGCCATATTGATATTTTAGATCGTAATAACTTTGATCAATTCAAAATCTCAGTCAAAGCCAGTAATGTGTTTTTGACCATGGATGCGTATCGGTTGATTTCTGCACAAGTTGACAATCCCCTGCATTTAGGTGTGACAGAAGCGGGGGTATATCGCACAGGTACCGTTAAGTCTGCGATTGCGTTAGGCGGACTACTGCTAGAAGGTATTGGCGATACCATGCGTATTTCGCTAGCCGCTGAGCCAGAAGAAGAAATTAAAATCGGTTTTGATATCTTAAAATCACTCAGTATCCGTAGTAATGGGGTGAATTTTATCGCCTGCCCCAGCTGCTCACGCCAAGAGTTTGATGTGATTCGGGTGATGATGGACTTAGAAAAACGCCTAGAAGATATCCGTGAGCCAATGGATGTATCGGTGATTGGCTGTAAAGTCAATGGTCCAGGGGAAGCCAAAGAATCGGATATCGGCGTGGTGGGTGCTAGTCCAAATAGCCTAGTATATAAAAATGGGGAAAAATCACATTTGATTGATACCACCAAGCTTGCTGACGAGATTGAAGCCATGGTCCGTCAGAAAGTGGCTGAACGTGAAGCGCAGCGCGCCAATGAGATTTTACGGGTTAAATAATTTTTGTATCGTTTATTTTTTAGTTTGCATTTTTGGGAAATTGACCATGTTAAAATCCATTAAAGGTTTTAATGATATCTTACATATTGAGACAGAATCTACGCGCCCATCGAGTGAGTGGCGCCAACTTGAAAGCAGCCTTATCGATGTGCTCAATCAATTTGGCTTTGAGCAAATTCGCCTCCCAATCGTTGAAGAAACCCAGCTATTTGCCCGTGCGATTGGCGATGCCACTGACATTGTCGAAAAGGAAATGTATAGTTTTTATGACAAATCCAACCCACCCACGGCATTGACGCTACGCCCTGAAGGCACGGCAGGCGCGGTACGTGCCGTGGTGGAGCATAACTTATTGCGGGGTGACAATCCAAAACTTTGGTACATCGGGCCTATGTTTCGCTATGAACAACCGCAAAAAGGTCGTTATCGTCAGTTTCACCAATTAGGGGTTGAGAGTTTTGGCAGTGAATTAGCGGATGCTGATGCCGAGCTCATTATCATGACCTACCAAATGTGGCAAAAATTGGGTATTTTAGATGTGGTTCAACTTGAGATTAATAGCTTGGGTGAGATAGACGAACGACTGGCGTATCGCCAAGCCTTGGTGGACTTTTTAACCGATAAAAAATCTCAATTGGATGAAGATAGTCAGCGCCGCTTAACCACCAACCCACTACGCATTTTAGATAGTAAAGATAAAAATACCCAACAAATTTTAGAGAACGCCCCAAAGCTTGCTGACTTTTTGGGGGCAGCAAGCCAGCAGCATTTTGAAGCCTTGCAACAGTATCTTAAAGCAGTCGGCATCAATTTTGTGATTAATCCAAAACTGGTACGCGGTTTAGATTATTACAATAAAACCGTATTTGAATGGACGACTGACCAGCTAGGTAGCCAAGCCACGGTATGTGCTGGGGGGCGTTATGATGGGCTTATTGGACAAATCAAAGCCATTGGCAGTGATAAACCAGCCGCTTCCGAGCCGGCAGTAGGTTTTGCCATGGGGCTTGAGCGTTTGTTGTTACTCATGCAAAAGGTGCATCCGTTTGAGGCAACACCTGCCTGTGATGTATTTGTGGTCGCCCATCCTGATGTTTACACCGATGCCATCAAATTTGCCCATGAGCTACGTACACGACGCTCAAATCTTCGCGTGAAAATGGCAAGTGCCACGAGTTTAAAAGCGCAAATGAAAAAAGCCGACAAATCAGGTGCGCACTTGTCAGTGATTATCGCGCAAGATGAAGTCGCTAACCAGCAAATTACCATCAAAAAAATGGCAACCGGTGACCAAATTACGGTCGCGAGTGACACACTCTTTAGCGAAAATCCAGATTTTATCTAATCTATCTGATTGAGCCAAATTTGATGGTTAACTTATATCAGTAATTTTTTGAAAGGCTTTATGTAATGGTTAAAGACGTACAACCTAAGCTAGTGAATGATGAACAGCAATCCTTAGGCGCGCTTAAACAATATGGTGGCTATATTGTATCCGCCATTATGTTGGTATTAGCGGGCTATTTTGGCTGGAGTTACTGGCAAAAGCATGGCGGCAATATAGATAGCGCAGCGGCGAACGATTTTGCCAAAATTCAAAGCGACCAAAACAACATTGAGACCCTAACCACCCAAGCTGCCACCGATACCAAAGCACAAGCGCAACTGACTACGGCGCAAACCAATTTGGACAAAGATTTGAGCGAATTTGTGGCTAAACATGATAATTCGGTTTATACATGGCAAGCCTTGATGCTGCAAGCCAAACAGCAAACCGATAAAAATGATCTAAAAGCGGCGGCGGCAACGCTACAAAAAGCATCTCAGTTAACGCTGAAGGATGATGGGCTAAAAGCCATTGCCATTTTGCGCCAAGCACAAGTGCTATTGTCAGACAATCAAGCGGATGCGGCACAAAAACGCTTACAAAGCCCCTTACCTGCTGCCTTTGAAGCCAGTAAACTTGAGATTTTGGGGGACATTGCCAACCAACAAGGTGATAAAAAAGCGGCGGCTACTCATTACCAAAAGGCTTGGCAATTGATTGAACAACGTAATCAAAACAACCCAAACCCCCAAGACCGTGCATTGCTACGTATCAAAATGGAAAGCCTAGGCTTAAGCGTCAAACAACCTGATTTAACAGGCGGCGTACTCGCTAAGCCTACCCAAGCTGAAAAAACTGCCCCTGCTGCAGCAATCGCATCTGCGCCCGCAGTTGCGTCAAGCACAAAATAGGCACACATAGCTAAAAAATAGGCAAAAAATCTTAACCTGACAAAACTCTTAAATGGCAATATTTAAATTTCACCGTACGTTACGAGATAAACAATGACGACCATAACAACAACAAAATCGACACCCTTATCGACAAACTTAATGAAACCTGCCGTATTTGCAACCGCCTTGGTGGTAGCGATGACCCTGACAGGTTGTGACAAGTTTAAAAAATCTGACAATGTCCATAAACCTGCCGCACTTGTGAAACTCGCTAGCAGTCAAAATGTGATTTCTCCACTGTTTAGTCAAGGCAGTAATACAAAAGTTAGCAAACGCTTTGGCAGTTTGCGCAATAAAAACACCATCAGCCAGCAACCTACCGCCTTTCGCGTGGCGTATGACAACAATGGCTATGTGAATGCGTTAGCAGACGGTAGCGTGCAAGCGTTTGATGGGCAAGGCAAAGCGCTGTGGAGCATTAAGCTCAAACAAGGCCTAATGTCAGGGGTGGCGCTAGATGAACAATCTCGTGTAGCCGTGGTTAGTGACAGCAAAGGGGTCATCATTGCGTTAGATAGAATGACTGGCAAAGTTATTTGGAAAACGCCTTTAGACACCGCTACCCTATCCCCTGCCCTCATCAGCCAAAACCGTGTCATTACCCTTGGCAATGATGGTAAAATTAGTGCGCTGTCGCTAGAATCTGGCGCGCCTATTTGGAATTTTAACACCCAAAATCCAAATTTAAGCGTTCGCGGTAGTGCCACGCCGATTTTGTTCAATAGCAATATGGTGCTGGTTTCGACAGCCGATGGTCGTATCCATGCGTTAAACATCGATAATGGCGTACCCATTTGGTCAAAACGTTTTGGTATCAGCAAAGGCAGTAGTGATATCGAAAAAATTTCTGATATTGATGCCACCCCCGTGCTCGATGGCAATATGCTGTACGTTGTGTCTTATAGCGGTCAGTTAGTCGCTGCTGATATGGCTTCTCAGCAGCTTAGTTTTGTTAAAGAGTTGGCGAGCCTAAAATCAGTCGGCACAGATGCTAGCCAAGTTTACGCCACTTCGCTTGATGGCGAGTTGGTGGCGATGGACAAAATGACAGGCACGGTTAATTGGCAAACCGATAACTTGTCTTATCGTGGCTTAAGTAACGCGGTGAGTATCGGCAACTATGTGGTAGTTGGTGATGCCATGGGTTATTTGCATGTATATGACCGCGCTTCAGGGGCATTGGTTGACAGAAAACAAGCCAAATCCGACGTTGCGGTATTACAGTTTATCAATAACCGTTTGATTGCCCAAAGCGCAAATGGCGCATTTAGTGTTTGGCAAGTAAATCGTTAATTGTTAAACTGTTCAGGCATTTAGCAGTTTTGGCGAGTGGATGAGCAGCCCATACTGATAAAAGTGTGAGTTTAAATGACAACCCAGCATTGCAGCGCGATGTTGGGTTTGTTAAGTTATAGAAATAATGAATTTTTCAAGCATGTTTAAAATCTTGCTTGTTGAAAATCTTGCTTTTTAAAAATTTTGGAAATTAAATTTATGAAACCAGTTGTTGCCTTGATTGGCCGTCCGAACGTTGGCAAGTCCACCCTATTTAATCAGTTGACCCGCAGTCGTCAAGCCTTGGTTGCTGATTTGGCAGGTCTTACCCGCGACCGTCAATATGGCGATGCAACCTTTGAAGAAAAATCCTTTATCGTCATCGATACCGGTGGTATTGGCGAAGTGGATGAAGGTGACGGCACCATTGATGACTATATGTCGCACCAATCGCATACCGCTATCCATGAAGCCGATATCATTGTATTTGTGGTGGATAGCCGCGCAGGTATCACAGGCGCCGATGAAGTCATTGCCAAACAACTTCATACCCTTGGCAAGCCGGTGTTTTTAGCCGCCAATAAAATGGATGGCGTCCATGAAGCGGCGATTCATGAATTTTATGCGTTAGGTTTTGGTGAGCCATTTTCTATGGCAGCCAGTCACGGACGTGGGGTGGGCAATTTATTAGAAGCCGTCACTGCCAATATGCCTACCGATGACCAAGAAGAACAAGCACCTGATGGCTTACGTATCGCCATCATTGGTAGACCCAACGTCGGCAAATCTACGCTTGTCAATCGCTTGCTCGGTGAAGAACGCGTGGTGGTTTTCGATATGCCAGGTACCACGCGCGATAGTATTTATATCCCTTATGAGCGTGACAACAGACATTATGTGTTGATTGATACCGCAGGCGTGCGTCGCCGTGGACGTATTGATGAAAAAGTTGAAAAATTTTCTGTGGTCAAAACCTTGCAAGCCATCAAAGATGCCAATGTAGTCATCGTGGTCATTGATGCGCAAGAAGGTATTACCGATCAGGATTTGAACTTGTTGGGCTACGCCTTAGAAGCGGGTCGCGCGATGGTACTTGCCATCAATAAATGGGACGGGCTTGACCAAGACCAAAAGAATTTTGTCAAAATTGAAATGGATCGACGTTTTAACTTTATCCCTTATGTAAAGGTTCATTTAATCTCGGCGCTTCATGGGACGGGCGTTGGCAATCTTTACCCATCGATTCACCGTGCCTATGATGCTGCGATGTTTGATATTTCCACCAGTCGATTAACCCAAATTCTGCAAGATGCGGTTACTGCACACCAGCCCCCTATGGTAGGCGGGCGACGTATTAAACTTCGCTTTGCGCATTTGGGCGGTCATAATCCACCGATTATTGTGATTCATGGCAATCAGACCAGCCAAGTGCCAAACAGTTATCGTCGCTATCTAGAAAACGAATTTCGCAAGGTATTCAAACTTGAAGGCACCCCGATTCGGGTTGAGTTTAAACAAAACGCCAACCCTTACGCAGGTCGCACTAATACCATGACGGATGCGCAAAAAGAACGTAAACGTCGAGAGGTACAAAAATTCAAAAAGCGCGGCAAAAAACGTTAAGGCGATGTTAGTTGGCGTTTTAAGGGATGAGTGAATGGTACAGAAGACTTTAGGTTATCAAATTGGGGTAAAGCGTATCGTTGCAATACCCTTTTTATTGGTTTTATTTATTTGCCTTGCGATTTATACCTTAGTCGACTTGACCCAAACCGTGCAATCTGAAATCAAACAGGCGAGTAAGATAAATTATCTACTTGCCCAGTCTATTGCCAGCAGTCCTAACAGTGTGACAACCGCTAGCATTGACACACTATTAAGCGAAATGCCGCAGTACGAAAGCATTGTGTTTTTTCCATTTGATCAGCAGCAGCATCCGACCACCCGTCCAATTAAAGTTACTGAAGTGCTTTTTGAGCGCTATTACGGATTGAGCGAACCTGTTAAAATCAATTTGTTAAAATTAACGCCCAATCAAAAAAATACTAAAGTAGACCAGCTAATTGGCTATAGTAATCTTACCCTTGACCTACAAACCATTCGCCAGCAATGGTTTTGGCAACATTTACCGTTAATGCTTGTGCTATCATTTATTGCGCTGCTAAATTTGTGGTTTGTGGTGCAGAAGGTGCAAAATTTAACCAATCGTTTGCCGAAACTTGAAAATTTAAGCCATCAAATTTTGCAAGATGAGTTTTCACAGGCAGAGGCGTATAAGCTGCCAAAAAGTAATGAGGCTTGGGTATTTGAAAAAGCCTTGGTGTATTTGCTCAACAAGCGCAAGGCGCAAATTACCCAAATCAACACCCTGCGCCAAGAAAAATATGACCTTGAAGAAACCCAAATTAAGCAGCTTGAGCATAGCTCAAAATTTGAAAATATTTTGATTCATGAGTTTAAATCCTCCGTGAGTCGTATCGAATCGGGTCTACAGCTATTACACAATCAATATATCAGCGCTGAGCAAAAAGATGCCGTTGAAATTATTAGTTTGGGTAAAGATGATTTGAATGCTAAGCTGGATCAAATCATCCAAATTAACCGTATCGATAAAGGTCAAACAGGCGTCGGCGCCTACCAATTTAGTCCAACGGGGTTAATCACACAAATTGTCAATGATTACCAGCCTTTGGCTGCCGAGAAAAATATCACGTTAAAAGCAAAGCCCTATCATGCCGACTATGTCCTAGAAGGCGATATTCAAAAAATCACTTTGATTATTAGCTCATTGGTAGAAAATGCGATTAAATTTACCGATAAAGGCAGCATAATAATCACCTCGCAGTTGCAACATTTACAAACGCAAGTACGGTGGACGCTGCAGATTGAAGACACCGGCATAGGCATTGCCAAGGAACATTTAGAGCTAATTTTTGAACCTTTTTTCCAAATTAATCCTGAAATAAAACATACCTCCTCAAATAATTCTGCGGGATTATTTCTAGTGAAAAAACTACTAGAACTCATGAAAGGCGGTATTACAGTTACCAGCGAACCTGATGTGGGTACGAATTTTCAGGTATCGTTACTGCTAAAAGATTGGAAACACAACTATGAACGCAATTTATTGCTAAATAAACATATTGTCGTTTGGTATCACTATGAAGATTTATTCGAAAAAGCCAAACGCATGGAAAATGCCGGTGCTAAAGTTGAGACGTTTACCAGTAGCGAACTTCTTGAAGATTATTTGTCCTCTCATACGGTGGATGCGCTGTTTATCTCGCGAAATATTCATTATCAAGCGATATTAGACTTTGTCAGCAAATTTCGTGAGCGTGAAAATAAAGCCAGGGTCACCATTATTTGTGTTTATGACAGCAAAGCGTTAAATCCGCATACCATTGAATTACTAAAAATAGCTGGGGTGGATTATTTTGTGAAAAAAGAAGTCATAGACGAGCGACTCGATCAATATATCAAAGAGTTGTCCAATATATTGAGTTAAATTTTGAGTTAAAAAAACCCTTCGTTTCATGTGAAGGGTTTTTTCTTTGTAATTTAGAATAAACCTTTAAAGAACAGTACGATGTGTTGCCACATACGTTTAAAAATTCCAGCTTCTTGAACTTGGGTTTCCGCGACCAATGGGACAGACGCCACAGGTTTGCCATTGAGCATAGCCACCAGTTTACCCACTTCTTGCCCCTGCGCTAACGGCGCTTTGACATCGGCTGGCAAATTGACCACGGTGCTGATTTTTTCTTGATCCAATTTTGGCACTAGTACTTGTAAATTGCCTTTGCTGACGACGTTGACTTTATCGACAGCACCGAAGTTGACTGGCACGCTGCCGTAGCTTTTTTGGGCAGGGGCGGCAATTTTAGTAGCAAAGTTACTAAATCCCCAGTTGAGTAAGTTGCGCGATTGGTCTGCGCGCTCTTGAGCGCTTTTAGTACCCATAATCACTGAAATCAGACGCATATCACCGCGTTTACTCGATGCTACTAGGCAGTAACCTGCTTCGTCGGTATGTCCTGTTTTTAGGCCGTCTACCGTTGGATCAGTGAACAACAGCGCATTGCGGTTGCCCTGGGTGATGCCGTTATAAGTAAATTGTTTTTGGCTATAGATGGGATAATACTTTTTGCTGTTTTTAATAATGGCTTGAGCGAGTTTCGCCAAATCTTCGGCAGATGCTTGATGGCCTTCTTGTGGCATACCGGTCGCATTCATAAAATGGGTATGGGTCATGCCAATTTTTTTGGCTTCTTCATTCATCAAATCTGCAAACGTGGTTTCGCTACCGCCAATGTGCTGTGCCATCGCTTTTGACGCATCATTACCCGATTGGATAATGATACCTTTTAACATATCAATCACAGGGGCGGTTGTGTTAACAGGAACATACATACAAGACTCTTCACTTGAGCCTTTACACCACGCTTCAGGAGTCATGAGGATGGGTTCGTTTTCTTTTAATGCCCCTGATAGCAGCCGCTGCTCAATGATATAACTGGTCATCATCTTGGTCAATGATGCGGGTGGGAATGGCTGCGCGGCATTTTTTTGAGCCAATACCGTACCCGTATCATAATCAATTAGGATAAAAGCAGAATTGTCTAGTTCAGGCTGTTGTATGGCGGCATTTGCCTGTACAGTTGTGGCAAAAAAACTGGCGGCGACAAAAGTGCCGACCATCAGACGTTGGGTATATTGCGGTATTACGATTGCTTTCATCTCACTCACTCTTGGCTCAAATCAAATGCGACCTGTTTGCTTGGACGCTTGGTAAAACAAATTGCCTATATTAGCAAAAAAAATCATGATTCAACACTGTATTCGGTCTAAAAATCAACGATTTATCACAAATAAAACCCCCTAAATCAGTTAGGGGGTGGATAGCCTAGGTTGACTTAAATTATTAGTTACTGTTGGCAAGGTCTTTGCACAGTTCAAGATTCTCCGCTTTTGGATAACTGAGTGTCCATTGGCGAGTTTCATTCAAAATTTGCTTGTAATCTTGCTGAGAGGATAAGTACTGCACCGCTAAACGAGGATCGCTGATGGTCGGCATTAATTTTTTCAGCTCGACATTATAAGCGGTGTTAAACCCTGTTTGTTGTGATTTATTAAGCATGGGTGGGCAGATTTCTGACAACACTTGTAATACTGCCACTTCTTCTTTGGTGGTCGATAATTCTGACATATCGATTGCGATGGTATCGTTATTTTTATCTTCAGCGATACCACTCACGGTGACGCCCATTAACAGCATGCCTATCATAGCTTGACTGATTTTGCCCAGTTTAATCATACGGTGTCCTAACGTTATCTAAGTAAAATACAGCCCATATCATACTAAATAATCAAAAAAAATATAGCGAATAATCACGCTATATAGTCAGTATTTTGTGAACAAGTAAAAATTTTTGAAACAGTTTAGCAATATACGGCTAGGTAAAAACTTCGGCATCATCCATGTTACGGCCTAGTTTACACGGTCTAGTTTAATAGCTCAATCGCTTGAATTTGCAAAACACGCTCTGCTATCTGGCTAAAATGAACATCGACATTCTGATAACGCATAACAAATGTAGTATTAAGCGCTTGCTGTCGATACGCAGGTCTAGGGTCTTGCGCAATGAGTTGCTCGATGTTTTGCCAATCTGTTTGATTTAGCTGACTTTTTACTGCAATATTGGATAAATCAGGCAATAAATCTGGATGCCAATGCACCGACTTGATGATGGGTTTTTGGCTGGCATACCCAGCAATCGCGTCATCGATACTATCGCTATAAGGCAAATACGGTTTGATATCAATGACTGGCGTGCCATCTATCATATCGCCGCCGATGATATGCAGCCTCAAACCCGCCTCACTGTTTTCAATATGCGAAAATTTGACCACTGACAATCCAATATTTGCCGGTCGATACATACTTCGACTGGCAAAGACCCCTATCTTTTGGTTGCCACCAAGTCTAGGTGGACGAACCGTTGGCTGAAAATTTGACTGATTGGGATTGATTCGATTTTGATGAAATTGCCAAATAATCCAAAGATGACTAAATTGGGCAATGCCTTCAAAAGCACTGAGCACATTGTAGGGCGGCAACATGCTGATAGTAGCGTTGATATCGACAAGATTAGGCTGGCGAGGTGTGCCAAACTTTTGCTTAAGTGGGGAGTTCACAATGCCGATAATCGGCAGGGTAATTTGTTGTGGTAACATAATAGGTCGTTAAAATATGATATTTTAAACTATGATTATGCCATTTTTTTACGCCCAAATTCGACTAAATCATCAAAAATTTGCTATCATATCGCCCCAGAATGTCAATATTAACCCGCTTTTTTTATCCTTTATCCAGTTTTATTTTTATTTATGACCAATACAAGGTTGGGCGCTATGTCAAAATTTTATGAAGAAACCGTTACCTATGTGCATCATTGGAATGACACATTATTTACCCTAAAAACTACCCGTAATGCAGGTTTACGTTTTAGGAATGGTGAATTTGCCATGATTGGTCTGGAAGTCAATGGAAAACCTTTGATGCGTGCCTATTCAATTGCCAGCACCAACTATGATGAAGAGCTCGAATTTTATTCTATCAAAGTCCAAGATGGTCCTTTGACGTCGATTTTACAGCATATCAAAGTGGGTGATAAATTATTGGTGAGCAAAAAACCCACTGGCACCCTCGTGCTTGATGACCTAAACCCTGGCAAGCATTTGTATATGTTAGCAACGGGTACAGGCTTGGCACCATTTTTGTCACTTGCCCGTGACCCAGAAGTGTATGAGCGTTTTGAGAAAGTTATCGTGGTGCATGGCGTACGCTATGTGAGTGAGCTAGGCTACCGTGAGATGTTTGAAAAAGACTTGTTTGAAGATGAGCTGCTAGGTGAATACGTTAAAGATAAACTCATCTATTACCCCACGGTCACGCGTGAGCCGTTTCGCAATGAAGGGCGTATGACTGATTTAATGAAATCAGGCAAGTTGTTCCAAGATATTGGATTACCACCCATCAATCCAAGCGATGACCGCGCGATGATTTGCGGTAGCCCATCTATGAATAAAGACGTGGCGTCACTACTCGATGAATTTGGTCTTAAACCATCACCTCGTATGGGTGGTACGGGTGATTATGTGGTTGAACGTGCCTTTGTCGAGCAATAAAAGTTGAACAGTAAAAGTTAAACCGTAAAATCATAAAAAAAGCCCTACTTGGGCTTTTTTTATAACTCAAAATTAGTAGCTATACTCTAACACCAAATTACCACCCGCATCTTTATCATCGCTGATGCTGTCTTTTTTACCCCAAACACCCAGTTTAACCGAGGTTTTGTCATTGTATCTATGTTTCCAATCGGCTTCGACAATATCCAAATCTTGCTTGGATGGAAAAGCTGAATTAATCACTTGATTAGACTGATTCACTTTGGCGTTGGCGTATTTTAACCCGAGCTGGTTATTAGCGTTAATATTACCTGATAGCCCCACACTAATGATTTTACCATCCCCACCAATCGGATGACCTAGCGGCAAGCCCTTTTGATAATAACCATCTTTATAAATGCTATGGGTGTAAATAGTATTGGTTTTATCAAGGTCATAGTAAGTATTCGCCCATTCTGCATGCCAGAGCCAAGGCCGTTGAAACAGCGGAATCGTACCTTTTAACCCTGCCAAATACGCCTTTTTAGTAGGCAAACCCCCTGCTTCATCTTCCCCAATAAATTCACCATAGACACTCACCGGCACATTCACCAACGGTTTTAAATTTAGCTGTGCATCGATGCCTGCAATTTGATCAGATATATCTGTGGGTGTATTATAGGTATTATCGTAACGACCCGTTAACGCCTTTCCAAGCGATTTTAACGACTCATCCCTTCCGTCACCGCCCCAAAGCAATGTTCTAGATGCACCGATTTGAAAGGCTTCATGCGGTTGAAAACTTGCCCGCATACCGATGAGCTTTGTATCAGGCACTGCCTGATAATCTTGTAATTGACCGGCAGTAATTTGATAATTAAAATTACCCAGTTTTGATAATACAGGAAAATTAATAGGGCTATTATTGGCACGCTGCATTAAAAAGCCCGTGACAGGTCTAGCCGCATCACTGCGAATTAAACTGCCATCCACCCCGTTGCCCCACCATACCGGAATACTACCAAAGGCAAGGCGATGATTACCTAATTTTGTACCGATGTAGCTGCCATCAAGATTAGACGACTTGCTAGGCTCATCATCATCGACATTTAAGGTGCCTTGAATTTTATAATCAATGTTCTCACCTGCATGACTATAAGAAATACTAACACCCAAAGGCGTTACCGTATTGCCTTCTGTATTAAATCCGCTAAACACCGCGCGCTCGTCACCATTGACGTTGCTCACTATTTGTAGCTTGGATACGTCGTTGGCTGCAAGCTTTTGTTTAACTTGACTAATTAACAGTTTGTCATTGTCTGATTTGGGCTGCGCTTGACTCAAGGCTGTCTGTATGGCTTCTGAACTAATCGGCCATGTTGACATATCAACATTTAGAACACCATTGAGTTTTAAAATCTCAAGTGTTTGACGTAGCTCACTATCAATTTGAACCAATTGACCTGCATGTGCAGAAAAACCACACAATAACCCCACACTAATTGCTAAAGGCAACTTAAGAAATTTTATATTGTTTAACTGCATCACCACTTCCTTTACCCAAAGCTGTTTTCATAATATAGCCAAAATATTTTTTTAGTGACAAGCTGTCAATCATCTCTTTATCTGTTTCGGCTAGTAATTTTGGCGTTGACATATCAATATTATTAATTTGTGCTAAACCCGTGATGCCAGGTAAAACATCATATACACCGAGTTTATCTCGCTCTTCAATCAACTCTTGTTGATTAAATAAGTTAGGTCTTGGTCCGACAAAACTCATTTCACCTTTGAGCACATTGATGAGTTGTGGCAACTCGTCCAATTTGGTTTTGCGCAACAATTTTCCAAGTGGCGTAATAGCAGCACTGTCAACCAAATGACTCGCAACGGATTGGGTTGCCAACTTCATGGTACGAAACTTGATAAGCTTGAACGCTTTCTTATTTTTACCCACTCTTTCTTGAATAAATAAGGGAGAACCTGTATCAAAATAGCCAATCACCACCACAATAATCATAATCGGCAAAGTGACTATCAATCCGATGAGAGCGAGCAAAATATCTAACAATCTAATCATTTTTTATTATCCCGATATAAATTCCCAACTTCTTTCAGGGCATTCAAACTATTTTTGGGTGGATGCCAATTAAAGAATTTTTTTGCTTTACGATTATCTATCTCTAAGTTTCCGTACAGCTGCTCAAATATGCCGACCTTACCAGTTGCATCTGCCAAAGTACTTAGCAATTTGGTTGGCACAGGTAATAGTATCATGGATTTACCCATACCTGAGCTCAAGCACTGTATTAATTGTTTAGTGGAAATCACTTCATCGTCAGCGATTAAAAAAGTTTCATTAATTTTAGTATCATGATAAATACAGGCAGTGATAAAACTAACCAGATTTTCTATCGAAATAAATGAACGCTGATTGTGAGTACAACCAAACGGTAAAAACTGTCCCAACTTGATTAGCATCAACAATTTTGAAAAATTACCAGGCGCATCGTGCGCATAGATAAGTGGCGGTCTAATAATGACTAAATCGGTCTTCGTATCTTTAAAAAGCTCTTCTAAAGCAACTTCCGCTTGATACTTAGAAATCGTATAGTCATTAATAGGATTGGGCGTATCTTGCTCGGTAAAAGCCTTACCATGGGTACTATTCCCATTTACCCCAATTGAACTCATAAAAATAAATCGCTTTACATTAGTCTGTAAGGCTTTACGAGCCAATTCTAGTGTGCCATCCACATTAATTTTTTTAAATTCGTCAACACTATTATTTTTGTTGTGAGCAATCCCTGCAAGATGAACGATAACATCAGTATCTTTGGGTATAGCAATATCAAAAAAGTTATTGCTAACAATCTGTTGAACCGATGATGGCAGAAGGTTACTTTTTTCTCTGACACACGCAATGACTTCATCGGTTTTGGATAGGTCATTAACGAGATATCGCCCGACAAAACCTGTAGCACCTGTTACTAAAACACTCATAAGATTACTTCTTTGATAATGTAAAGTATTAATTGCTTCTTTATAAAACTAATTACCAGTTAGTTTGTGTACTAATATCGAATATCTCTAAGCACCAACCTTTTAGTGACATAGCTTGGAGCATTTCTGAGGATATAGGCGAAAATGGTATGCAAAAAAAATCTTTATTAATTTTTGGATTATTTCTATCAATTACTAAAATATTTTCAGGTTTATAAAATGGATATTTTTTAATGTCTACATTAGTAGTAACCAATTTACAATTCGCTCCTAATGCTTCAAAAGTTCTCATTGTTAGTCCCTTTTGATTAGGATGATTAATATCCAAAATAGCCTTTGACTTTTCAAACAAGCGAATAATTTCATCGTGGGATAATGACTTGAAAGAAATTTTATCTCTATCGAAAATCTTAAAGTCATTGTTGAAATGTTTTTTAAGTTCAAATAAGGCTCTACTAGGAGAGTAATAGAATGTAAACATTTTTAATCCGCTTTTGCTACATTCCATATTTACTTTTTCAGCCACATTGTATCGATCTGAATGAGCTGTTCCTATGAAACATAAATCATATTCAAACTCATTTCTATTTTTCTTACCAACTTCTTCATAATCACTAGCAAAGAATAAGGGGCGAAAAGAAATATTATATTTTTTTGCATCTTCACGATCAAAACTATACTTCTTATCGAACAAAGGAAGAATATCTAGTCCTGCGGAATTATTATCAAATGAGTCCCAGGTATAAAAAATCAATTGAATATTTGGGTTATTTTTCTTAAGAAATTCTATGAAAAACTTGGGTGTGGTTTCTCCCTTTATTAAAAAAAAGTAATCATATTTTTTCTTGCCTAATTTTTCTATAAGCCCCATAAAATACTGTGTAATACTATATTGAATCAGTGATTTTTTTAATCTTATCGCTGCTTTAGTATAAAAATTATTATGTGGTCTCTCATCATACCAATCAACTTTTGCACCCAAATTCTCTAAAGATTCTTTTATTAAATTTTCATAGTTAAAAAATTTAATAGACATAAATAAAATTTCTTTATTATTTAAATCTCTTTTAGAAACATCCATCATACTATTTATATAATCCCTTGGCTTTCATCTCATCAATTGATTGTTGATAGTTATCTTTCTCGACTTCTTGGGTATTCACCCATTGGGCAAATTTTTGTAAGCCTTCCACAAAGCTAACTCTTGGGATAAATCCTAAAAGCTGATTTATTTTGCTTAAATCGGCATAATTATGTCGAATATCACCCAATCGATAGTTCCCCGACACTTTAATCGGCACGTCAATTTGATAATTTTTGGCAAGTTCATTGGCGACGGTAACAACATCTGTTGCGACCCCTGTACCGACGTTAAACACTTGATTGTTCGCTTCTTCTTTTTCAATACCTAAGATAGTAGCATCAACAACATCATCAATAAATACAAAATCTCGGCTTTCTTTGCCATCTTCAAAAATATTTATACCATTGCCATTTTTAATTTGAGTAGAGAAAATTGACAAAATACCTGTATAAGGATTTTTTAGCGATTGTCCTGGACCATAAACGTTTTGATAACGGAATGCCACACCTGCGATGCCAATTGTAGGACAAACTGTCATTACCATTTGTTCTTGATTTTGTTTGGTAATGCCATACACAGAAGATGGATGAATTTTCGAATCTTCATCCGTACCCACTAACGTCAAAGCAGATGAGTTAGGATATTTTACTTCAAAATCCCCTTTATCCATGTCAATGGCTTCACGCTGTGTCGGATAAACCGCACCAAGTTCTGGACTAATATATTTTCCTTCGCCATAGATTGAGCGTGATGATGCTACAACAACTTTTTTTATGGGATAATCACCATTGACCAATAAATCAAGCATCAAAGCTGTACCGTTGATATTAACATCAACGTATTTTTGGACTTCATACATGGATTGTCCCGTGCCAGTTTCGGCGGCAAAGTGCACAATCGCATCTTGGTTCTGTAGTGCTTTTTCCCAGTCTGATTTATTAGTGACTGAGCCGAATATAAAATTCACTTTGTCTTTGATACTCAGATATAGTGGTGATGTATTTTCTGGATTGCTGCCATGAATTTGGGGCGATAAATTGTCTAATACGGTCACTTGGTAGCCTTTAGCGATTAGTTTTAACGCAAGATTAGATCCAATAAATCCTGCACCCCCGGTAATCAATATATTTTTAATAGTCATATTCTTTCCCATTGATTGGTTTCAAAGTTGAATTTTTTTATTGGCTTGGCTGGCGAACCGACAGCAATAACATTTGGCGGTAATGATTTAGACACTACTGAATTAGCTCCTACAATTGTACCTTGACCAATGGTTACACCTGGCAACACTGATACAAACTCTCCCAGCCAAACATTATTTTCAATTTTAACGGGTTTGACTGATAGCGGTCTACCAATGGGGCTGGTCAAAGGATTACTGTCATTTGAGTCCCCTAAGTAACTACCATGCGAGCAATCAGAAATATAAATTTTACTCGCCATTAGCACATTATCACCAATTTCTACAGATTTGGCTGCGGTAATGTGTACGTAATCATTCATTTGAACATTTTCACCAAATTTTAAGACCATTTCACCTGTATCATCAATTGGAAAGCACTCTATCCTACAGCCAATACCTGTCGTCAAATTTTTGCCAAAATCAATATTTTTTTTATTTCGGATATCGATTGGGAAACGAATAAGACGTGCTTTACTAAATGACATTTTGGTTAAAACCAAATTTTTAGACAATTTTAGTAAACCCAAGATACCATATTGATCAATTTTTCTCATCATAAAGCTCTTTATAAAATTCTAAATATTGTTTGGCAGTATTATCCCAATCAAATTTTTTAGATTGAACAAAACCCTTCTCAGTCAAACGTTCTCTGAAAGCATTATCTTGCAGTTTATTAATTGCGTCAATGATTGAGTCTGGATGCTCAATATTATATATCAGCTCATAATCCCCAGCCACTTCTGGGATAGAAGAATTATTAAAGGCAATCACTGGACATTTGGTTTTCATTGCTTCAACAATGGGTATGCCAAATCCCTCATAAGAAGAAGGATAAACGAGTGCAAACGCTTGATTATATAAATAGTTTAGCTCTTCATTACCCAGTTTGCTTAATTGCAGATAATTATCGCCCAACTTTGCTTCAACCGCTTTTTTTTCAGCCACACTCAATGCTTCACCTACAATGACTAATTTGAGCGAGTCTAAAAATTTACTAGCTGCTTCAATGGCGAAGTCAAAATTTTTGTAATTCGTACGATGACCTATATATAGCAAATATTTTCGGTTAGCCAATGCTTCGAATCTTGGATTAACTTTTGATATATCAAATGCTTTATCAATATGATAAAAATCGTTACTTACTCCATTATATATCACTTTTATCTTAACTTTTTCTAAATCTAGATTGGGGCAGAAATGTAACAAGTCCTTCTTAGTATTTTCCGAGATACAAATGACACCTTTAGATTTGCTAACAGCGATTCGCTTCTGAAGCAAATTTACTTCTCTAGCTAAACCTTTTCTAAACTTCTCAGTAGTAAAGTCATGTATTGTTGTAACGTTTATAGCTTTTTCTGAATTTGAAAATCTAAAGTAGCTTGAATGAAAAATATGTTTTTCTTTAATTTTCTCAGTAAAAGGAAGATATCTTCTTATCTTTAAACTAAACTTTGACTCTTGCTTCACAGGGTTAAGCTGTAATGTTTTCCTAAAGATATTATCAGTTGGTTCTTTTTGGTCAAAAAAGATATTGTCATTATTCAGTACACTAAACCTTTTAAGTAATTCTGTCCAATAGACAGAACCGCCACCAGACCTCTGTAAAGAAAAAATTATATTGTCAAATACTAGTTTCATTTTAATCTCAGCCTGTGTAATAGAAAAAATAGAGAAATAAATATAAAAGTATACAGAAACGTAGCCATTTCACCTCTACAAAAATCAATTACCAATGTAAAGAATATAAAATTTAAAATTTGATTTTTATTGTTTTGCAGCTTTATAAGAAACCTTCCAATTAAAACAAAAACACCATAACATCCAATAAACCCAAAATTAATAAAAGCCTCTGTTACTGGACTATAAGCTAAACCAATTGTAGTATTATTTCCAAACATCTTTTTCAAAGTTTGATTTGCAAGAGACTCAGGTTTACTAGGAAATATACTTCTTGGAATAAAGATTGTGATAGAATTAACAATATAAGTACCCCCATAATTAAAATTATATATGTAAACATTCCTTCTATACTCTTCAATTTCATATTTTGTTGTAAAAAATGGATAAACAAACTCGTTATTCAATAAAGTATTAGTCACATTCTCATTAAAAGAAATTTTAACACCTGTATTGGCGCGCAGTGTGCCAAGGTAATTAAAACCAAATATTATAGTGATAACTATAATAAATGATGATAAACCAAAATTAATGTTCTTAAGGTTAACGAAGACCCAAAATACCCCTAGGATAATAGGTACAAAATCTCGTCTATTCCCTACACTTAACTGCATAATAATATAATATATAAGTAATAAACTAGTCGTAACCACAATTAGCTTACTAATTTTTTTATGGTAATATACAAAATAATTAAATATGCCAATTATTAATAACCCTACTACAACGTCCACTTGACTTAAACTATCAAACATTTCAAGTCTGTTTTCAACACCATTATTATTAAAACTAAACAAAATTCCAAGTTTATAAAAAAATATGGTTTTGTATAGAATCAATACAATCAACACACTTATTAAAAATGTCACATATATATTAGATTGCTTGTCACAATTTAAATTGTTTAGATATGACTTCCTATATTCGTTCTTAATTCTCTTAGTAATTATACCGACTGTTAATCCATTTATAGCTAGTCCATAGGCCAAAGTGGCAAAATAAGTTCCTTCAGAAATTGATTTATCTATAATTATTTCAATTAAAGAGTTAAACAAACCGTATAAGAAAATGAATAACAGTAATAAAATTGACGTATTATTTGCTAATAACGACGTATTCTTATTTTTGATAACTGAGAAAGCCAAAAACAATAAATATATATAAGTGACTATGAGGAAAGAATCATTTTTATTATAAAATAAAACTATAATAATTATTGACAAAACAAAAAATTGTAATAACCCTATACGATGAAATAACTCTCTCAATTTAAACATAAACTAAGTTCTCTTTAAACTTCTCTTAGCAAACAATTTGCCTATCTTGAGAGACAAATATTCTAGCTCATAATAATCCGACTTTGTTTTATCTGTAAAGTTGTAGATAATTGACGCAATCTTACTCATATATAAACGTTTGTAATATTTGGCGTCAAATTCATGCTTATGGCATAAATAGGCAGTACCACATCTATACTTGAAAACTCTGTTTAATGCTGATATATCACCTTTAGACAAAATAACCTGTGGATGATAAAACTTTATGTCAGGTGAATAAAAGGCTGTATAATTAGAAGTTGTAAGAATCCTGTAAAGCCAATCAAAACCTTCCTCAGCACCGAAAAACTCTCCTACCCCCATATTTTCATCAAAAAGATAATCATTAAATATTTCCCTTTTACAAACAACTGTTGCCTCAACGAATCCACCTAACATATTAGAACGATCAAGCTGATACTCACTTTTTCTGAATTTTAATACACTATCTTCATCTTTTTCATCAATACATTTACCAAAGACCATATCACATCTTTTTTCATTTAATAAATCCAATGCTTTTTCGTATGTATCCTTAAAAATCTTACAATCGTCATCAGGAAAGCTTATATATTTCCCTTTAGCCAAGCAGACCCCATAATTTTTCGCCTTTGAAAGCCCTTTAAAAGATACGTTTTCTTGAAAAATAGGTAATATAATTTTATATTTATCGATTATATCAGTTAGAAAAGACTCTGGATTTTGATCTACTATGATAATTTCATAATCAAAATCTAGATTTGCCACTAATATAGAATTAAGAAGCATATCTAACTCTGTTTTTCTTCCTAAGGTTGGTATTATGATAGATAATTGCATGAATTATAACCTTTCCATTAAAAATGAAGCTTATTTTTTATAATAATCTGTTTAGAATTTAATAAAAGACTTTTTTTAGTAACATAAACACAATACAGAATTTCTAATATGCCTGAGATAGCAATGGCAAATCCTACAATGAATATATTTTTATTAGCAAATAACATACCAGCAAAGCAGATAAGAAAAAACGAAAGCATTGCTATTGTTTGATTCTTTACAATTTCTTTCTGTAAATTATTTGGTAAAAATACGAAATTGATATATGCTCCAACTACCAACCATGACATAATGGTAACACTCAAGAAAAGCGAAAGAAAATAAGCCTCGCTCATTTCTTCTCCCCCTAAAAGCTTTACCGCATGTTTTCCAAATACTACTATTAAAACAATAGCTATAGTTGACAATATATACTCATACTTAAGGATTTTTTTGACAACATAATCATTAATGTTAGTTATTAACTTAGGAAAAATCGCTGCATTAATACTAGAAAAAATAACTCTTGGAACTATAATAATTTTGTTTGCCAAATCATAGATTGCTACATCTCTCATCCCCAAGTATGAACCAATTATAATAGGAATACTATATTCTTTTATTGTACCAGCAAAAGAACTAAAGAAAAAAGGTTGAGCCTCTAACAACAATAATTTAATTTCTGATGCACAAATTGTACAAAATTCAAACTTATACTCTTTTATTGTGCTAATAAAAATATATACAGCACCTATTAAACTAGTTGAAGTTATAATAAAACTATATACATAAATATCAGATGGCTCTTTTACTAATAAAAAAATAAATGGTAGAGACAACATTTTGGTAACAAATTGAATTAAGGTGACCCGCTTCATATTTTGTATACCTTGAAAAAACCATTGTGGCACCAAAATATAAGAATAAATCTGCAAATAAGATAAAGTAAAAAGTAATTTATTTGTGCGAAAGAATGGTACTGTAATTAAGAAAATTATAAATAGGACTGTAGTAATTAAAAAAAGTAAGTTTTTTGCATATAAAATTTGGACAAAAATTTTATTCAAATTATTATTTTTATGTGTGCTCTCTGCTACTTTCTTTGTTGCAGGTAAATCGAAACCAAAGTTAATTATGAATATAAAATAGGCAGCAAATGAAGATGCAAATATAAAAATTCCCCATGCATCCATTTCTACTTTTCTAATAACATAGGGATAAATTAAAAGATAAAAAAAGGAGTTCAGAAGCTGAAGGGCTGTCATAAAAAAGTAGTTTTCAATTACTTTTTTATTATTTGTTAAAACTTCTTTAATTTTTTTCACATAACACCTACAGGACTCAATAATAACTAAAACAAGCCTTATAAACGCCCGTATTTATCTTCAAATCTCACAATATCATCCTCACCTAAGTATGCTCCTGACTGTACCTCTATAATCTCCAAAGGTATCTTGCCTGGATTCTCAAGTGCATGGACAACACCAGCAGGAATATAAGTAGACTGATTTTCTGACAACATAAAACTTTTATCACCGTTAGTAATCAAGGCTGTGCCACTTACAACAATCCAGTGTTCAGCTCTGTGATAATGCATTTGGACAGATAGCTTAGCACCAGGCTTTACAGTAATTCGCTTTACTTGATAACGCTCACCATTATCGATACTATCATAACAACCCCAAGGACGCTGTACCACTCGATGATTTAAGTATTCCGACCTACTGCTTTTTTGCAAAGTTTCTACCACAGTTTTGATAGCTTGTGAATTATTTTTATTGGCAACTAACAATGCGTCTTTAGTGTCAATAACAACCAAATTATCCACGCCCACAATTGAAACTAACTTCTCATCACTATAAACATAAGAATTATGACTATCGTGATTAATGACATCACCGATTAATACATTATTAGCATCGTCTTTAGCTAAATTTTCCCAAACTGCATCCCAAGAACCAATATCAGACCAACCAGCGTCCAGCTCAACCATAGCTACATTGTCTGCTTTTTCCATAACAGCATAATCAATTGAATCATTTGGACAATCTTGAAAAATTTGCTTATCAACTCTAATAAAGTCCATATCATTTTCTACTGACGCTACACTTTTAGCGCAATATTCATAAATATTTGAAGAATAATTTTTTAGAGCTTCTAAATAACAGGAAGGCTTAAACATAAACATCCCACTATTCCAAAGATAGTTATGAGATGCCAAATACTCTTCTGCAGTTGCTATATCAGGTTTTTCAACAAATCTCGCAACTTCAAATCCATTAGCAAGCGATTTACCTTTTTGAATATAACCATAACCAGTTTCTGCTTTTGTAGGTACAATGCCAAAAGTTACCAGCTTATCGTCGATAGCCAAGGCTTGAGCTTTATTTATACTTTGTTCAAATGCTTCTTGATTTTTAATAACATGATCAGCTGATAAAATTAGTAATGTGATATCGTCTTCAGCATAAAGTTGATTTGCAAGCAAAGAAGCTAAGGCGATTGCTGGTGCAGTGTTTTTACCCACAGGCTCTAAAATAATCTTTGCATTACCACAACCAATCTGCCTAAGCTGTTCAGCAACAATAAAACGATGCTCTTCATTACAAATCACAATGGGTGGCAGTTTATCAAGCGAATCAATTCTCTTCACCGTATTTTGCAGCAATGAATTAGCCGAGCCATCTAATGCCAAAAATTGCTTCGGATACATTTTTCTCGATAATGGCCATAATCTTGTGCCTGAACCGCCTGCCAATATAACTGGTTGAATTTTATTAATTATCATTTTTTTTACCTTTATCAATTTTATAGCACACTTAAAAATCTTTAAAAGTCCCTGCTGTTTTATCTTTCTCGTTAATTAATAACTCATCAATGTTAGCAAATTGCCAATCAATCGCTAAACTTTCATCATTCCATAAAATGGCATCTTCACAGTCTTTGGCATAATAATCTGTGGTTTTATACAAAAACTGGGTATTATCTTCTAGTGCCACAAACCCATGAGCAAACCCTTCCGGTATCCAAAATTGTTTATGGTTGTCACCACTAAGTTCCACCCCTACCCACTGTCCATAGGTCGGTGAGCCTTTACGAATATCTACGGCAACATCCCATGCTTTACCTTGAACCACGCGTACAAGTTTGCCTTGTGCATGGGGTGGGATTTGGAAGTGCAGCCCACGTAACACGCCTTTTTTTGACATTGAGTGATTATCTTGTACAAATTTTGGCACGGGTAACCCACGCTCTGTCAAAGCTTCGGCAAATTTTTGCTCATTAAAACTTTCCATAAACCAGCCACGTTCATCGCTGAATGCTTTCGGTTCGATGATCAATAAGCCATGGATTTTGGTTTCGATAATATTCATTGCTATCTCTAATTTTTCGTAGATTTTTCTTGATACAGCTTTAGCAAATATTGCCCGTATCCCGTTTTTTTGAAAAACTCACCACGCTCTTTTAGCTCATCTACAGTAATCCAACCATTATTAAAGGCGATTTCTTCAAGACAAGCCACCTTAAGACCTTGGCGATGTTCAATGGTTTGCACAAACTGACTCGCTTCAATCAAAGAGTCATGTGTCCCTGTATCGAGCCAAGCAAAGCCGCGACCTAACAGCTCAACATTAAGCCCACCTTGTTCCAAATACACATTATTAACATCGGTGATTTCTAACTCACCACGGTGCGAAGGTTTGATATTTTTGGCGATCTCAACTACTTGGTTATCATAGAAGTAAAGTCCTGTTACTGCATAACTGGACTTAGGCTTTGCAGGTTTTTCTTCAATGCTTAATGCTTTACCTGAGTTATCAAATTCCACCACGCCAAAGCGCTCTGGGTCATTAACGTAATAACCAAAAACCGTTGCGCCTGCTTGTTGCCCACTGGCACGTTTTAATTTTTCACTAAAACCTTGACCGTAATAGATATTATCACCCAAAATCAAACAAACATCATCATTGCCGATAAATTCTTCACCTAAGATAAAGGCTTGTGCCAATCCATCAGGTGAAGGTTGTACTTTGTAAGATAATTTGACCCCAATTTCTTTACCATCACCCAGTAATTTTTCAAAATTTGGTAAATCTTCGGGTGTTGAAATAATTAAGATATCCTTAATACCTGCAAGCATTAACACAGATAATGGATAATAAATCATCGGTTTGTCATAGATTGGCAATAATTGCTTTGACGTACCCATAGTTATCGGGTAAAGACGAGTACCTGAACCCCCTGCCAAAATAATGCCTTTTCGATTTTTTTGGGTCATGTGCTATTCCTTATTTAATAATTCTGTAACGGTATATGCTACGCCCTGCTTCCAATCTGGTAATTGTAGCTCAAAACGTGCCTGGATTTTTTCATTATTGAGTCTTGAATTTAAAGGACGTTTGGCAGGCGTGGGATAATTACTGGTTAAAATGGGTTCTACATGTTGAATCGTCAGTTTTTCGCCTTGCTGATCTGCCAAGTTAAAAATCAATTTGGCATAGTCATACCAAGTCGTTACCCCTGTCGGCACAAGATGGTAATGACCCCATAAGCTTGCCTTGACTGATTCATCTTTTAATAGATAATAGCGAAGCGCTTGTGCAGTTACATCAGCAATAAGTTCAGCAGAAGTAGGCACACCATGCTGGTCATTGATGATTGTTAGATGCTCTTTGGTTGCGGCTAAACCAAGCATAGTTTTGATAAAGTTCTTGCCGCGACTGGCATAAACCCATGAGGTACGAAAATTTAAAAATTTCACACCGGTTTTTTCAATGGCAATTTCGCCATCACGTTTGGCTCGACCATAACTATTGACTGGTGCCGTGCTATTATCTTCTTGCCACGGTACATCACCTGAGCCATCAAATACATAATCCGTGGAATAATGCACTAGTAAGGCATCTATCTGTTGGCACTGCTCTGCCAAATTTTTAACGGCTAAATGATTGATTAAGTCATTTTGCAGTTGCTCACTTTCCGCTTTATCAACAGCGGTATAAGCCGTAGCATTGATAACAATATTGGGCTGTATGCGGGCAATTGTTTGATTGATTTGCTCAAAATTACTGACATCGCCACAATCACCTTGGTTATTGATATGACGGTCTAATGCAATCATCTCACCCAATGGCTGTAAAGCACGCTGTAGCTCCCAACCAACCTGACCATTTTTACCCAATAATAAGATTTTCATCTTCATTTTCCTTTATATCGAATTTAATCTTACTATTGGTATTGTTTTTCGACCCAGTGTTGATACTCACCAGATTTTACATGATTAACCCAGGCTTGGTTTGATAAATACCACTCAACGGTTTTTTGGATACCTGATTCAAAGGTTTCTTGCGGTTGCCAGCCAAGTTCCTTATTTATTTTTGAAGCATCAATGGCGTATCGTAAGTCATGTCCTGGTCGGTCTTTGACAAAGGTGATTTGCTGTGTATAGGATTGCCCATCCGTTCTAGGTTTAATGTTATCCAAAATTGTACAAATCGTTTTTACTACGTCAATATTTTGTTTTTCATTATGGCCACCGATATTATAAGTTTCACCTACTTTGGCAGTAGTAGCTACTAAATACAAGGCTCGGGCATGATCTTCAACATACAGCCAATCACGAATTTGCTTGCCATCACCATATACAGGTAACGGCTTGCCATCTAAGGCATTTAAAATCACCAAGGGAATCAATTTTTCAGGAAAGTGATAGGGACCATAATTATTGGAACAATTGGTTATCACAATCGGTAAACCATAAGTGCGATGCCAAGCGCGTACAAGATGGTCGGAACTGGCTTTGCTGGCTGAATAAGGCGAGCTTGGACTATATGATGTCGCTTCGGTAAATAAATCTTCCGTACCTTCCAAATCGCCATAGACTTCATCAGTGGAGATATGATGGAACTTGAAACGCGATTTCTTATCTTCTGCTAAATTTTGCCAATAATTTCGGGCAACTTCTAAAAGAGTATAAGTCCCGATAATATTGGTCTGAATAAAGTCCATCGGCCCATCGATCGAGCGGTCAACGTGCGATTCAGCTGCTAAATGCATCACAATACCGGGTTCAAAGTCATCAAACGCCTTTGTCATTGCCACTTTATCACAGATGTCAGCATGTAAAAACTGATAGCGCGGATTATCATTGACTGATGCTAATGATTCTAAATTGCCCGCGTAGGTCAATTTATCAACATTTAATACTCGATTATCTGTATTATTGATAAGATATCGTACCACTGCAGACCCAATAAAACCTGCACCGCCAGTAACTAAAATATTTTTATTTGTCATAAATTAAATCCATCATAAATTATTATTGCTTAGGCTTATACCCTTCTACATATTTAAAGAACTGCGCTCTAAGCCACTGCGTATTTTTGGTAGTATTATTTTGGGTTTGTACATCATTTATTACGTTTGTTATTTCATCAAAGCTATAAAAATGTTCTTTGGCTTTCATAATTAAAGGATGCTGGGTCTTCTCTATATTATCCCCATCAATAATCAGCTCTTCATACAGTTTTTCACCAGGTCGTAACCCTGCAATGACAATTTCAATATCGCCATTCGGATTATTTTGGTCTTTAACTTTAAGTCCACTCAACGTAATCATGCGTTTAGCGAGATCCATTATTTTAACAGGCTCACCCATATCCAGCACGAATACCTCGCCACCATTTGCCATCGCACCTGCTTGGATAACGAGCTGAGCAGCCTCAGGAATAGTCATGAAATACCTTGTCACGTCTGGATGTGTCAGGGTGATAGGCCCGCCAGCTGCAATTTGTTTATTAAACAGTGGTACGACAGAACCCGATGACCCTAATACATTACCAAATCTGACCATACTGATAGTGGTTTGTGATTGGTCTGCAGCCATCGCTTGGCAGGCTAACTCTGCCATGCGTTTGGTCGCGCCCATGACATTGGTTGGTCGGACGGCTTTGTCAGTGGAGATGGCCACAAAAGTCTCTACGCCCGCACTCACTGCGCCTTGTAGCGTATTAAACGTACCAACAAAATTATTGATTACACCCTCGTATTCGTTACTTTCGACGATAGGGACATGTTTATAAGCGGCTGCATGGTAGATGGTTTGAACGTCGTACTGGTTACACAACAGTTCAATAATTTTTTGATTGGTAACACTGCCTAGATGAACATAGAGCGGCGTTACAGTTGGTAGTTGTTTTTCCTGCTGAATATGTTTGGCAAGTTTTTGTAGTTCACCATGTATGGCGTAAAGCGCATACTCCGACAGTTCAAATAATACCAAGGCTCTTGGTTGCTGCTTTAAAATTTGGCGACATAACTCACTGCCGATTGAACCGCCTGCTCCTGTCACCATCACAACTTTATCTTTGATGTTTTTGGCAAGCAGCGATGTGTCTGGTTTAACCGTATTGCGTTGTAGCACATCTAGCACATCAACCGGTTTAATATCTGATAATTTAATTCGGCCACTGGTGATTTCTTCCAAACTTGGAATTTCACTAATTCTAACTGGTACGTTTTCTAATTGCTTGATAATACGCTCTTGGATATGACGCTGATGGCTAGGTAATACAAAAAATACATGATTAACTTCTAATTCTGTAATTAAAGACTCAAGGTTATCTTTAGGATAGACTTTAACCCCTAATACCCTAGCACCAATGAAATTATCATTGACATCGATAATCCCAACTATTTTAAATTGGTGCGTTTGATGCAGCACATGCATCAAATCTTTGGTGATATGACCCACACCGTAAATTAATACATTTTCTTTTTTTTGTGTATAAAATTCAGGATGTAAGGTTCTTGAAATAATAAATTGCAAAACAATTCGGCTATTCCATATCCATATATAAAGCAAAAAAACATGGATAGCGGTCGCTGCTCTAGGGATATCAGGCGTTACCTCTAAAAAAATCAGTATTTGACTAATTAGTAGATAACCTAACAAAACTACGAGCGCCCAGCGCATACTCTCATCTTGAAAAACGCGGATAACATGCGAGTAAAACTTAGTAACCGCTAAAAAGATAACAGGTAAAGCGGCAAGTAGCATAATTGACAAGATATTGGTATGAAAATCAAATTTTGCATACCTCAGAGCAATCGCTAATATCAAAGTAATAATAGATGCAATATAATCTATGACAAACAGACTCACTACTTTTAGCCAGCGAGGCTGCTCAATCGCACTGGATAATACGGTAAAAGCTAAAGGCGCTTTAGCAGCGTTAGTTGTATTGCTCATATAAAACCTAGTAGATGATATGGCTATGGTTCATCTTTATATCGTTAATTTTTTGATTTGTATTCATAACCATAGTGATAATTATAGGCGCCAATTAAAGACTGCTTAGCATCATTGAAAATAATCCCTTCTACTTTTACATTCGCACGTTGTAGTTTTTCGACTGCATAATTCACTTGTTTTACGTTTGAAACGTCATATCGTACCACAAATAAGACTGAATCCACCAACTGCCCTATCGATAGCGCATCTGATGTGCCCATGACTGGTGAAGTGTCGATAATGATATAATCATAAAACTGACGATAAAAATCTAGAAGCGCTTTCATTTTTCCATTTAATAATAATTCTGAAGCGTGGCTGTGGCCTTTGCCCCTAGGTACAAAATGCAGATTTTCATATAGCGTGGTTTGAATCATATAGCTGCTATTAGCCGCATCAATCGTATCATCAACCAAATAATCAACCAATCCATTGATATTTGGCAAATTAAATCGATCTTGCAGATGACCTAACCTAGCATCCGCGTCAATTAACAGGACACGTTTGCCTGTTATCGCCATTGCCACGGCAAGATTGGCAGCAATAAATGACTTACCAATACCAGGTCCTGCACTAGTCACTAACAACGTATTGCCATCAGTTTTTGTTGCATTAAACAATAAATGAGTGCGAATAGACTTAAAGCCTTCACTGACAACCCCTTCAGGTTCAATTTGCTCAACCAACGGAATTTTAGTTGATTTACTTTTTAACAACCGCGTTAATCGAGGCGAATGAGGAATGACACCAATCACCGGAATATCTGTATTGTTCTCTAATTCTTCTAGATTTTTCACACCCGCAAAAAGCAATGATTTTAAGAAGGCCAGTCCGATACCTAACATCAAGCCTAAAAGTGTCGCAATTAGGACAATTTGTGCTTTTTTTGGTGCGATAGGTTCATAGGTGTTAATAGGTAAATCTATGATGCGTACATTACCCAATTGTCCAGATTTGACAATTTGTAATTGCTCGTAATTTTTGAGCATATTTAAATAAATTTCATTGCTAATCTTAACATCACTCGATAATTCTAAAAACTGACGTTGAACCTCTGGAATACGCGTAATATTTTGTTTAAGAGCATCTTCTTTGTCTTTTAGCTCTTGTATTTGCATATTTAATTGCTTTAATACCGGATATTCATCCGTATAGCGCTCGGATAATTCGGCTCGTTTCAGCTCAAGTTCACGAAGGTTGGTTTCAATCTCAGATCTTACTTTGATAGCTAATTCGGCTTCTTTATCGATATCAACTGTCGCATTTTGCTCACGAAAATTATTAAATTTTGCTTCAGCTTCCGCGAGTTTCGATTTGAGTTTAGGCAGCTGCTCTTGCATAAACGCAAGAGTTTTAGTCGTTTCCGCGCTACTTTTATCAAGATTTTGCGTTTCATACATTTTAACGATGCGCGTTAAGGTATGGGTGATTTCATCTTGATTAGCGCCTGTAAGTGAAGCGTCTAGAATGCCCGTTTGTTTACCTTTTTCAGCCACCGCAAGATTTGCTCTAAGGCTATCTATCGCCTTAGCCGGTGTAAGTTTACTCAAGTTATAAGAATAACCCGGGGCTAATGAGGTCACTTGAATATCAATATTACCCGCACTCGTTTTAAAACGCGATGCGGTTGCAACTTTACCCGTAAACTCTACGCCATCCGGAGAGATCAGTTTAAAATTTTGGCTGTCAATTGCTGTCAACACGAAATTCTTGTTTTGATAAGCTAATGGTACATTAAATTCAGCTATCCAAAGCCCCACCTTTAAGTTACCCACACCATTGTCTGTATGACTAACTAGAACACTTTTCTTGGTAATTAATTTGTCTAAAAAACTGTCTTTAAGTTGATTGACCGTTAAATCCAAATGCAATTGGTTAATCACAGGCCACAGAATCATGCGAGAATTGATGATTTCTACTTCCGTCTGTGCAGAACCATCTTGAGCGTTTAGAAGACCGGCAACATCCTCGCCTAACGCAGAAACGCCTGAGGATTTTTTGTCGACTTGAATCAATGAGTTGGTTTTATAAATTGGCGTTGCCGATTGGGCATAGTAAATACCGCCTAATAAACCAAGTAACAGCATTGATAAAATTAATTTCCAATGATTTAATAAGACCGCGATTAACGCTCTTAAATCAATTTCATCATCATTTACTTTCTGATCCATGCTTACTCACTTGATGCTAAACTACGATAAATACATTTTAATTGTTACAGAATAAATAAATTTTGCTGATAATTTCGCAAAATTTGCTAGCGTCAGAATTTACGCTAATTTATCCTTCCAGCTTTCTATGGCTCTACTAAGCACTGCTCGACTTTCATAAAATTTTTCAATGGGTAGTTTGTAAGGATCGGCTACATTTTCATTTATCCAGTGACCAATCCGATATACTTTTCCACGTTGGCTTGAGTAATTTTGTTTTAGCCAATTCTCTTGATCTTTGGACATACAAAGTACTAAATCAAAGGTTTGCATCAATTCTTGAGTAAGCTGCTGGGCGCGATGACTACGCATATCAACATTCCATTCATCCATCACTTGAATGGCTTTTTCATCGGCCCCTTCGCCCACTAACGCGCTTAATCCCGCTGATTTAACGATTAGATTAGGGTGCTGTTTCTGTAATAGCGCTTCACCGATGGGGCTACGGCAGATATTACCGACGCATACCACTAAAATTTTTTTAAATGACATCGTTAATTTCCACTCGTTAAAAACTGCTAGCTACACTTGTAATTGAAGTTAATGGTAAGATTTGACTGATTACACGGTTCCAACGCGTTAGGCCTGTTGGGTCTACATACACGACATCACCCGGCTGCATTTTGAATCGATTTGCAACCGAAAAATTTGTAATAGAAGTTAAATCAATATGATAAATATTTGACTCGTTTTGGTAGCTGTTTTCTCTTAGTACGTATACCTTTTTGGCATTTGCAGAGGTAGGCACCATACCATTGGCTTCCCCAATGGCACTAATCAAACTTAATCCATTTTCAGGAATTTGGATCGTACTAGGTTTGGTAAACTCACCCATTACCGTGACTTTATGATTGGTAATATCACCGACTTTGATAGTATCACCATTTCTCAAATATAGCGAGTTTGGGGAGTATCCGGCATTTTGTAGTGATTTAAAACCAAAGTTATAGCTTCTACCATCGCGTATCAGCTGAATATTGTCGGTATCTGAGGTGTTGATTGTACCGCCTGCCATACTGATGGCGGTATAAAGATTGACGGGCTGATCTGCAATGTCATATTGTCCAGGCGATTTTACCTGGCCATCGACATAGAACTTATGCCCACGATAGGAAAGAACTTTCACCTGAGGATCTGGGTGTTTAAGATAGCGAGATAAACGGCTAGCTATTTGGTTGGTGAGCTGTGAAACTGTTAACCCTTCAGCTTTCACTCGTCCTATCATTGGAAACTGCAAAAAACCACTCTGGTCGACCAGGTAGCCATTGGCATAAATATTATTCCCTGTCGATTGAACGACAGGTGTGATTTCAGGATATGCTGGTAAGAATATTTGAACCACATCACCTTTTGCAATTGTACTATAGGTTGCAGCGGATTTTGAGACAGGCGGAAATGAGAGTGTTCTCGGCCCTAATAGGTTAGGCATAGGAATATTATTTGCCGACAGTTCGGTCACATTAAACCGCATGCCATTATCTGCTACAAATGACACGGGTTGGTCGGGTACTGTCGATTCAGGCAATTTACCAACATTCATACCGCTAGTAATTGCTGTCTTAGAGCTACATCCAGCAAATGAAAGTGCAAAAATGATAGGAGATAATTTTATAAGCTTTGCTAACATGTGACAATCTCGTAGAATAAAAACTCGTAGAATAAAAAGCAAAATCTAACAGTATTAACCAATATGGTGCGTAATTGTAATAAAAGTTTAATGATACACACTTGTAAATTTTGTAAATTTAAGTAAGCGACATAGCTATCATGACCTATCACTTTATCATGTTAACTATTGAAAAAAGCATTAACTCTTATTTTCAATAATATTTAATCCATTATAGCATTATAGATTTGCTTGATAAACAGTTAAACATAACATCTTAATCATTTATATAGCAATTTTAACTCAAAAAAAAAGCCCCTGTAATTAGGAGCTTTAATTTGGTACCAGTGGTCGGACTCGAACCGACACGCTTTCAAAGGCAACGGATTTTGAATCCGTCGTGTCTACCAATTTCACCACACTGGCATAGATGGCTATAGCTTGTTAGTTTATCTGTAATCGGCTATGTGGGGTGGTATTTTAGCAACTTTATTTTTTTTTGCAACAACTTTTTAAATTATTTCTGCCTAAAAACAAAAAATACCTAAAAAATAATTTTTCAATAAAATCGATACGTTTTTTACACACTCACTTACCACTTTGTATAGTATTCTTGCCCGCCACTTAATCATAATATCGCTAAAAACTCGGGTTAAATTTTTTAATTTATGACTTTTAATCAACCTGCCACGATCTGTTTTAACACAATGCTATGTATTATTACAGCATTCATAGCAGGTTGTAATTCTTCAAATAACAATCAGAATTCTACTGCGGCCAATAACCAAGCTAGCAAAGAATCTGCCAAAACTATTTCAAACAATGCACCTGTTGCCTCTTCACCCAAAGCGATTGAAAATCTACATATAGCCGCTTTTTCTAATCTTCGCATGGTATTGCCTATCTTGGTATCAGATTTTAACCACAATTATCCGAATATAAAGATTCAAATTACCTTTGAGCCCAATGCTGCGCTGTATGATAAGGTCAATGCCAATCCTCAAAGCTTTGATATTTATTTAGCGGGTAATCAGAGTTATCCAAAGCAAATGCTTGCCAGTGTTAAGGGTGTTAAAGCAGCGCCTTTCACTTATACCCGGGGTCAGCTAGTGCTTTATAGTCATAAATACCCCATGGACATTAGCCCTACAACCACGCTTGATCAATTGATGCTCGACAATAAACCCTTTAGTTTAGCGATAGCCAATCCAGAGAATTTAGCTTATGGCGTGGCAGCAGAAGCCTGGTTGGTCAATCAAAACCTTTATAATAATATCAAGCCTAAGATTGTATATACCAATACCCTAGATGAAACTTTTGCGTTAACGGATAGTAGGAAAGCAGATTTTGGATTTGTAAGCCTCTCGCAAGTATTGAATAAACCCAATAACATTGCCCTGCAAAATGTCAATACACTAAGCAATAACTATTTGATACTGCCTAAAAATAGTTATCCGCCAATTCTGCAAGATGGCATCATTTTGAATCACCCTAACACCAGTCAAATCTTTGTGGATTATCTAAAGTCGGTAAAAGCACAAGATGTTTTAACCGATGCGGGGTTTTTACCGATTTGTACCTCGACAACTATCTTACCTGCTTGCAAATAGGGGGTTGGGTGTTAATTATCCGCTACTTGCAAGTCGCGAATTAATTTGCAATCGCTGATTTTAATTGATTAGCCAGCGCTGCTAGACGCTCATGATCGCCTTGACGATCTTCATGCAATCCAAGATGATAAATACTGCTTGGAATCAAATGAACGTGGTAATGAAATACCGATTGTCCTGCCTCAGCATTATTTAACTGCATCTGCACAATACCTTGGCGATTAAATACCTTGCGCTGCGCTGCCATGACTTTTTGCGCGGTGCTGAAAACTGCCGCTATATAATCGGTTGGCATATCCGACAATTCAACGGCCTCACATTTTGGAATCACTAAAACATGCCCTTCTGCCATCGGCATGATATCCATGAAGGCAAGCGTTTTATCATCTTCATAAACTTTATGGCTAGGAATCTCACCACGAAGAATTTTGGCAAAAATATTTTGATTGTCATACTGCATTGATTATATTCCTTTTATTGTTTAAATGCGGCTAAAAAACGAGGCTAAGAAATAATCCTCAGCAATTAGGCTAAACAAAAAAATCTAATATGGTTTCATTCAAGATAAATTGTCGATCATCACCCAGCATAGTGACATCATAATTATGTACAAAGCTCACTGCTAATGCGCGACTGGGATCACACCAGGCCATAGACCCATTATACCCCATATGTCCAAATGCATCAGACACATCATGGAACAGACTAAACACACGATGATAACCGAGTCGCCACGCCATTACCGCTGGCATGATTTTGTCAAATTGCTGATTATGAATGGTTGAAAGCGCCTTAAAAACAGCAGAACTGATTAACGTTTTACCTTGCCAAACGCCGCGATTTGCAAGCATAGCGTAGACTGTTGCCAACGCTATCGCGCTGGCTACTCCATTTGCGGCAGGAATTTTCGCCTGCAGGGTGACAGGGTGATAATAATTAAATTGTCTGCTACCGATGGGTACCAGCGCAGATTTATAGTCTTCGATATTGATATTAGCAGGTTGAAAATACAGCGCGTTAATGGCCTGCGTTGTCAAAGGAGAGCCCGATTGAGACAATGTTAACCACTCGGGGTAAAAAGGCAAGGATTGATAAAATTGTAGCGTTGAGTCAGCATCTTGAGTGAGTAAAGGTTTAGCTTGAGTCTCTTTGGCACGTATTTGACCTGCCACCTGTTCAACTTTGTCTTTGGGTACCCCAAAGTAAGCTTGACCGATCAAATCGAGCGGTTCCAATAAATAATATTCTAGGGCTTGCTGCAGGGGCAATTGGGTTACTTTTTCAATCAGCCCACCCAATACCCAGCCGGATACCAAGGCACTATAAGCCGCGCTAGAATCCGCATGGGAAGCCACGTTAGATTGAGTTGACTGATTGACAGATTCTTTATTAGCTGAAATATTAGCTGAACTATGCGTAATAGTTGGACTATTTAATGCCATTTGCTCAACATTACTGAGCATCAATTGCCAATCTAGCATATCTTTGGCATGTTCGGTAATACTGACAATATTAAATAATCCCGACTCGTGGGTTAGCATATCACGCAAAGTGACGCTATCTTTGCCATTTTGGGCAAACGCTGGCCAATAGCTAGCCAGAGTTTTGTCATACGCTAAAAGATTTTGACTCACTAAAATATGAATCAACGTAACCAGTATCCCCTTGCCTGTCGAAAAATTCAGCGACAGGGTGGATGGTTGCCAAGGGGTAATTTGCTGGTTAGTTTTATCAATATTTGCGATACCGTGAGCCAATTGAGTGACCGCTTTACCTTGATGAAGAATGACCAGACTGCAGCCACCTACCTTTTGATTAAGATCAAATTGTGATAACAGTTGTGCTAGGTTTTGATTGAGCGCTTGATAATCCATTAAATCTTTCATTGCTTCAATAGCATCCTAAAAAATCCTGTGCTAAAAAACACTTTGCTAAAAAATAGCCGCTTAACATTGAACCTTTATTGAAATTTTTCTGTCGCTATTATTTAGCCTGCGCTTGGGTTATTTTCCCAATCAAATTGGCTTTTGGTGTAGTAGGATCATACACACCAAAATCCACCTGCTCGTCACGATTATCAAACTTTGCGATAAACTCCACTTCAGAGGGCAAAAAAATCGGCAATTTAAACGTTACATCACAGGTAAAGCTCTCTGGCAAATCGCCCAACGCTCCCAAACATTTGGCTTTTGTCCACATGCCATGGGCAATCGCTTTTGGAAAACCAAATGCCTTGGCAGATAAAGGATGCAAATGAATTAGATTAAAGTCCCCAGAAATAAACGCATAGCGACGCCCAATATCTTCAGGAATTTCCCAAAATTCATGCATATCATTATCATCCAGTGTGGGCTTGGCTTCTACTTGCGTCGTCGATGATTTTTGAGTCGTTTTTTGACGTTTTTGGCGTGATAAATACGTTGAAGTCCCTTCCCAAACCAGCTCATCTTTTTCAAAAACTTTAGTCACAAAATCAAATTGCTTACCACGATCATGGTCGCGCAGGTTAGCAAAGCTCACCGCCATTTTAAAAATTGCGCTATCTTTAATGCGCCGATATTGGGTAACACTGTTTTGCACATGAATCAAGCCGAGCATCGCAAAGGGAAATGGCTCTTTGACCATCATGTTCATCTGTAACGACTGCGACAGCACCGCAAAATACGTCGGCGGCACGTAGCTATTATTTTCAAAACCACAAATCCTGCGGTAATCGGCTAAATTATCATGGTCGATTTCAAGCGTATTGACGCTATAAGTAGCATTGGGCAACACCGCATTAGCTGATTTTTCTTGGTCGCCAATGGGTAAAAAACTTTTGATAATATTGGCATAGGTGGTGTGCGGCTTTGGCAAACGACTAAAATTTTGGTCTGACATACAGACTGTCCTTACTTTTTTACTTTTTAAGCTTGAGCCAAAAAATGGCTATTTGATTAGATAGTATTCGGGGTATATTCCATTACTTTTCATTACCGTCAGATCTCAAAATCTGAGAACTTAACTTATTATAATCGAATGTCACAATCTAATTGTTGATTTTTTGCATAAAGCTTAGTTTAAGTTTGACTTAGAAAAAATGATGAAAAAAAATCAGTAGCGATATTTTCGATACTGATTTTTTCAGCCCTTCAATAATTACGCACCCAACACACTTTGACCACAGACGCGGACAATGTTGCCATTGACGCCGCCCGATGCAGGGCAAGCCAGCCAAGCAATGGTCTCAGCCACATCAATCGGCAAACCGCCTTGGCTCATTGAGTTCATCCTGCGACCTGCTTCTCGAATCGCAAAAGGTATGGCAGCGGTCATTTGGGTTTCGATAAATCCTGGGGCTACCGCGTTGATGGTAATACCGTTCTTCAACGTAGGCGCAGTCGCTTGTACCGCGCCAATCACGCCAGCTTTGCTCATGGCATAATTGGTCTGTCCCAAATTGCCGGCAATACCACTAATGGATGATACACATACAATTCTCGCGTTTTCATTGAAACTGTCATGACTGAGTAAATAATCATCAATTTTTTCTTCCGCATTGAGATTGACGTTCATGACGGCATCCCACATGTTATCATCCATTTTTGCCAATGTCTTGTCACGGGTTATGCCGGCATTGTGGACAATACCATCTAAGCCGCCACGTTTGGCTGCCGCTGCGGCTATTTTTTCACCGGCATCGTCGGCTGTGATATCTAATGTTAAGGTAGAGCCGCCTATCTCACCTGCCACTTTTTGCAAGTCCGATTGCTGTGCAGCCACATCGACACAGATGACATGTGCGCCATCACGCGACAATACTTTCGCGATGGCTTCACCAATACCTCGGCTCGCACCAGTCACCACCAGTGTTTTACCTTTTAAAGGCTTTTGCCAATCAACCGTGACTGGGTTGCCTTCACCCACTCTCACCACTTGTCCTGACACATACGCAGAACGCGGTGAGGCAAAGAAACGAAGCGTAGATTCAAGGTTTTGCGCCGCATTTGGGTCTACATAGATAAGCTGGCTTGTGATACCGCGTTTAAATTCTTTACCGACGGATTTGACAAATCCTTCTAAAGCACGCTGGGCTGCTGCCTGTGCGATGCTGGTGCATTTTTCAGGTGGCAAGCCAATGACGATAACGCGACCTGAGCGGTCAATCGAACGCGCAATCGGATGGAAGAAGTTGTAAACTTGTTTCAGCTCATGGGTTGTCTTGATACCTGAAGCATCGAAAATAGCCACTTTAAAATACTGATTCGCGCCAAACTGCTCAGCGTCAATCTGAGCATTTTTTAAAGCATCACGCGCTGACTCATTGGGGTCTAGATAGACATCCGCTTGCACATTGGCCAATACTTTGGCGATGTCATTTGCCAGGACAGCGTTTTCACTGACCCCAAAGATGACACTGCCTGTCACAGGTGCTTGCTCGTCTTTATAACGTTCAAGACTAATTGGCATTGGTAGACCCAAGTTTTGGGCAATCTTACGTCCCAATGGATTTTGCACAAATTCGGAATAATGGTCTGACATAAGGACTCCTTTGTATAATTTGTTTTGCTTAGGCTATTAGATGAGACTAAATTTAACAGAGCTACTAAACATAAATACTGTGTAAATTTTATACCAATCAAGCAACCTTGAACAGTCATATCAAATAAAATTTTATTGGTTTTATTGATTTATATAAATTATCGTTATATATATACTTTTAGGCGATATTTTTGTCTACGTTTTATGGTAACATCACTGCAACTTAAAAAGTTTAGTTATTTTTAAAAGATTTCGTTATTTTTAAAAAGTTATTTGCTTTAAGCTTAGCCAATTTTTTTAATTGATTGCTCAAAAGGACTTTTCTATGGACAATTTTCAACACCCAACTCAACAGCCTGCTGGAAAAAAGGTCGCTATTTTAGGTGGCAACCGTATTCCATTCGCTCGCTCAAATGGTCAATATACCAATGTCAGCAACTCTGAAATGTTGACAGCTGCGCTTAATGGCTTGGTGGAACGCTATAACTTACAAGATAAACGCTTGGGTGAAGTGGTGGCAGGCGCGGTCATTAAATTAAGCCGTGATATCAATCTCACCCGTGAATGTGTGTTAAGCACGGCGTTAAGTCCGCAAACGCCTGCTTATGATATATCACAGGCGTGTGCTACGGGACTACAAGCGGCTTTCGCGGTGAGCAATAAAATCGCCTTAGGGCTGATTGATTCGGGGATTGCAGGCGGTGTGGACACCACTTCTGATGCCCCTTTGGGCATTGGTGATGGGCTGCGTAAAGCGCTGTTAAAACTTAATAATGCCAAAACCAATAAAGAGCGCTTGCAAGCGTTATTAAGCATTAACCCAAAAGACTTGATTGATGCACCGCAAAATGGTGAACCTCGCACCAAATTATCGATGGGTGAGCACCAAGCCATCACCGCACTTGAATGGGCGATCACTCGTGAAGCACAAGATGAGTTGACCTTTAATAGCCATAAAAACTTGGCACGTGCGTACGATGAGGGTTTTTTTGATGATTTAATCACGCCATTTAAGGGTTTAACACGCGACAATAATCTACGTCCTGATATTTCGTTAGAAAAATTGGCGTCATTAAAACCTGTATTTGGTAAGAAAAATGCCAACCCGACCATGACGGCGGGCAACTCAACACCGCTGACCGATGGCGCGTCTTGTGTGTTATTAGGCACAGATGAGTGGGCTGCAGCGAATGGATTAAAACCGCTTGCTTATCTCACCTACCAAGAAACCGCTGCGGTTGATTTTACCGGTAAAAAAGGTGTTAAAGAAGGCCTCTTGATGGCACCTGCATATGCTGTGCCACGTATGTTGGAACGTGCCGGATTGACGCTGCAAGACTTTGATTATTATGAAATTCATGAAGCATTTGCCTCACAAGTATTGTCTACGCTTGCTGCGTGGGAAGACGAAAGTTTTTGCAAAGAACGCTTAGGTCTTGATAAGCCACTCGGCGCGATTGACCGCAGTAAACTTAACGTAAATGGCTCATCACTTGCTGCAGGGCATCCGTTTGCCGCAACGGGTGGTCGCATTCTTGCTAGCGCCGCTAAACTACTGGATCAAAAAGGATCGGGTCGTGCGCTGATTTCTATCTGTGCTGCGGGCGGACAAGGTGTGGTCGCCATTTTAGAAAAATAATCAACTAGCTAATACCAAGTACTTATACTTAAGTACTTATACCTAAGTACTTAAGTATTCAAATAATTGATAAATAAGTACTTAAAAAAATAGTGTAAAAAAGGCGAGATAATGCACTCGCCTTTTTTTATCGCCTAACTAAATTTAATCGGTTTTTCACCGTCCTCGTCCTGCGGTTTATTTGGGTAGTGATGATCATGACCGATATCACAGTCTTCTGCCGCTTTTTTGGGTCGATGAATATAGCCAGTGCGCTCTTCGACGCCCAAAAATTCATGCTCCCACACCATCACCGCTTGCATACAAGTTTGACGCTGTTCTTGCGTCAACTTTCGACCATCTTCCCATTTGCCAAGCGAAATCGCTTGACGAAATTTTTCAACAATTTCAGGCGTTAACGCTGATAAAATCGCTTGTTTATCCATGACCCAATTGTCCTTATACCCTTCAATAAATCACAATAGTTTAAAAAAATTTTGCTAAATAATTAAAAAATTATAGCAAATTAAGCGGATAAAATCTATTTGGCAAGTTATCTTATAGCCAGCTAGCTGCCTACAATGATGTGATTACAAATTGGGCAATGTTAATTTGCACACAGATATTATATGCTTTGCTTATCAAAAGTTGTGAAAACTTAGCTTATAAAAATTTACCTTATAAAATAGAGCACCGCCATGAACTTTCTCAAATACAGCTATCATCAACACGCTGTAACCCGTGTTTTTAATCAAAAAAAAACAGCTTTTAATCAAAAGCAGTTGGCTAAAGCAGTCTTTGTATTGAGCCTAATATCCGCTCAACATTATGCGTTAGCAGCGCCTGTGTCACATGTATCGCCTGCGCCCGCTCAGCAATTCTCGTCACATACAGCCCTATCTACGCCGACGCCTACTGCCGCCACCCAAGCACTGCAAACGGCATTGACATCAGCCCATAAGCAAAACTTAGCTGCGCAAAAAGCGTGGCTGCGGTTGTTGTATTATCCTGAAAACATCACCACAAAACAGCTCTTTGAGAGTCGGGTCAACAATCGTTTTAACTCACAAGCGAGCCAACGACAATTTTTTGCCAGCGCGCAAGGCGCCAAAAATCCACAAGCAGAGCTTGATGAAATCCTCACACAGTTATTTCACCCTACCAAAAAAAATAATGCCTCTGTCCAATGTCGCTTTCCCGCTCGTACACAGTGGCTCATTGAAAACTTAACCATCGATACCTCAACCATCCCTAATCAACATTGCGATGCACTCGATTCATGGCTACAAAAAATCAATCCCCAATCTGTCTCATTAATTTTTGCCAGTGAGTATTTAGATAGCCCACCGTCTGCATTTGCCCATAGTTTTTTGCGATTTGATAATGCCGACCTTAGCAATCAATACTATTTGAACTTCACCCCGAAAGTCAGCGACGGTGAGCATTTTTTAAAATTTGCTTACAAATCCAGTATCGGTGGCAATGCGGGCGAATTTACCATGACCAATTATCAGCAAGGTATTAAAGAATATTTGCAAGATAATGGGCGCAATGTATGGCAATATCAGCTCAATCTTACTGATAAACAGGTTAAACAACTTGCCTATCGAACTTGGGAAATTAAAGACCAAAACCTGCCCTATTATCTGTTATCCGATAACTGCGCCTCTGAAATTTTGGTGTTACTAAATTCTATTTTTCCTGATAAAAATTTTTTAGTGAATCACTCCCCAATGATTTCCCCTGCCCAAGTGGTACGCATGTTAAATCGCGAAAATTTGATTCGCTCTACCAATTTTAGTCCTTCAACACCGACTATTGTGCAAGCGCAATTAAACGCCCGTAACGCGGCAAATCATCCCAAGGCTTTTAACAATCCCCATCAAGATATAGCGTCAAGTCCTCAGATATTGCCTAGCCGCGACAATCCTGTACTGGCTAATCCTTTAAGTCGATTTGATATCGGGGTTAGCCAGCATTCGTTTGATAGGGTCAGTGGACGACCTAAATTAGATAGTAACCAGGCTATCACGTTAAATTACCGCATGGTGTACCGCGATGCGTTGGATAAAATTGATGGCTATCCCATAGGCTCACAATTGACGGCATTAAATATCGGTCTTAGCATCCATGACAACGCTGACCACCAAGATACCGTGCAACTTGAGCAGCTAGGATTATTTGATGTGCGTTCATTGCATCCGATTAATAGCGCAAAAAAAGGCAATTCTTGGGGTGGCAATATTGGCCTACAGCGAGTCTTTGACGGTATCAAGGGTACTAGCAGTAGCAACAAAGATGACCACAGCGCTACAGACAATCATTTGGTCGCAAATATTAGCGGTGAATTTGGTAAAAGCGTGGCAATCGGTAGCGCTGCCCCAAATACAGGCGATATGCCCGCCAATATTTGCTATGGCTTGGGTACTATTGCAGCGCAGTTTGGTAAGGGCTTATATCATGGTTATCGTGCTGGGCTTGGCGTCAATATTGGGTGCAATGCAGAATTGCGTCCAAATTGGCGTGCGATATCGGAATTAACACTGCCGTTTTGGTTAAGTGGCGACAGCGATAATGAAAGTTACTGGCAGCCCAAACTCAGTATTGGTAGCCAATATGATATTAATCAAACCAATGCGATTCGGGTCACCGCTAGCCGTGAATGGTTGCCGAAGTCCGACATTATCGATAACGTTGATGAGGTTGCGCTAAAATGGCTACACTATTTTGAATAATCTATTTTGAATAATCTACGCCTAGCCAATTTTATGCTATGCCAAGCCAAAATGGCGCAACAATGCCATGCCGATGGCTAGACTAAACATGGAAAACACGGTAGTAAATCCTAAAATATTGGCGGCTAATATTTCATTGCCCCCCATGCTGCGAGCCATCACTTGACTTCCTCCCCCTCCCTATCGTTCGGGGATTCCTTCTGCAAGACGGTCAAGCCCGACCGCAAGAATGTTCTTACTGGCATTAATATCTCTATCATGCCATGTGCCACACATTGCACAAGTCCATTCTCTTATTCGCAAGCCTGCTCTACCTTTCGGACTATTGCGGTCAATTTGACCGCAACACGAGCAAGTTTGGGTAGTGTATCGCTCTGATACGATTTCAAAACGACAACCTGCGTTCTCGCATTTATAGGTCAATTGTCGTTTCAGTTCAAACCAGCCTGCATCGTAAACCGATTTGGCGAGTTTGCCTTTTTTACTGTTAAATTGGGTAGTTCTAACATCACCTACCACGATTAGGGCATTGTCTTTGACTAATTGGGTGGTGAATTTGTGGATTAGGTCTTGGCGTGTGTTTTTGATTTTGGCATGGATTGCCTTGACACGCTGTTTGTTTTTGGCACGTTGGGCGGTGGCTAACGCTTTGGCATATTTGAGCGTTTGCTTGATTTGTAGTTTGTCGCCATTTGAGGCGGTGGCACTGTCTTTTAAGCCTAAGTCAACGCCAATGCTACCTGTACCGCATTGTGTTTTAGGGTAGTCTTTGACAGTGATACAGGCATACCAACGGTTACGGCTGTCTTGCACCAACTCGCAAGTGTTAATTTGATATAGGCTAAGGTTGTAGCTGTCCCATAGGTCGATGATTAGTTTCTGCCCTTTGGCTAAAGATAGTTGTAAGGTGGATTTTAAGCCTTTTTTACCAGTTTGGTGCGTGGTAATGTGTTTGATGGCGGATTGTTTGAATGGTAGCCAACCCAAGCTTTTACGTTTTGATTTTGGGTTGTTGGTTCGCCATGATAACTTAGCTTTTTTGAATTGTTTTCTAGCTTTGGCGTGGGTTTCGTTAATGGCTTGAATAGTTTGAGAATGTAAACCAAGTAACTCACCGCTACCTTTGGTGTAGTCGTTTAGGTCATAAGCACTAAAGAATTTACCAGTCTTTTGTAGGTGTCTGTAACTCAAATCATTGACATAATTCCACACGAAATTGACCAAACCGCTTAGGCGATTTAGTTGGTCTTTATGTTTGTCTCGTATGCGTAACTTGAGTGTTTTCATAGGATTATTTTAGCAAAATTTATGCAAGCGTTATAGTGCATGAGTTGTCTTATATCCACCGCCTAAAGTCGGTGGTTTTACGGCAACAGAGGATAAAAAAGTCCCAAGTATGGCACATACCAATACCATGGGACTTATCGAGCATGAGCATGGCTTAAAGTTAAGAGCTTAGCACTTCACGCGCTTTTTTGCTTTTTTTAATCATCATTGCCAAAAGCTGTACCGCAGCTGGCGTGACCCCGCTAATGCGACTGGCTTGGGCAAGCGTCGTTGGGCGCACTTTTTCAAGTTTTTGCACGATTTCATTGGAAAGCCCAGAGATATCATGATAAGTAAAATCGTCTGGAATCAGCGTGTGCTCAAGTTTTTTCATCTGACCGATTTCAACTTGCTGACGATCGATATAACCGGCGTATTTGACACCAATTTCAATTTGCTCGCCCACTTCGGCAGACACGGGAGATTCGGTCAATTCGCTAATATCATCAAATGACACGTTTGGACGTTTTAACAAATCAAGCGCGTTATTCTCTTTGGTCAATACTTCGCCGGTTTTATCGATAAATGATTGACCAAGCGTATTAGTGGGCGTTGCCCAAAGCGAGCGTAAACGTGCGGTTTCTTGCTCAATCGCTGTCATTTTATCGCTATACACTTGCCAGCGCGCATCGTCCACCAGTCCTAAGTCACGCCCAATTTCTGTCAAGCGTTGATCGGCATTGTCTTCCCGTAGCAGCAGACGGTATTCGGCACGACTGGTAAACATACGGTACGGCTCTTTGGTACCATGAGTGATGAGATCATCTACCAACACACCGATATAGGCTTGGTCGCGGCGCGGTGTCCAAGCATCTAGTCCTTGGGTGCGACGTGCAGCATTTAAGCCAGCTAAGATACCTTGCGCAGCGGCTTCTTCATACCCTGTCGTTCCATTGATTTGACCGGCAAAAAATAGGTTATCAATCGATTTGGTCTCAAGGCTTGGTTTAAGATTTTGTGGGTCAAAATAATCGTATTCAATCGCGTAGCCAGGACGCAAGATGTGCGCATTTTCCAGCCCTTTCATGGATCGGACTAAAGCCAACTGAATATCAAATGGCAGACTGGTTGAAATCCCATTGGGATAAAGCTCATGGGTGGTCAACCCTTCAGGCTCAATAAAAATCTGATGGCTGTCTTTATCAGCAAACCGATGAATTTTATCTTCAATCGAAGGGCAATAACGGGGACCAATGCCTTCAATTACGCCTGAATACATGGGTGAGCGATCCAGCCCGCTGCGGATAATGTCATGGGTGCGTTCATTGGTATGGGTGATATAGCAGTTGATTTGGCGCGGATGCATGGACACATCGCCCAAATATGACATGACTGGCAGTGGTGTATCCCCGGGCTGCACGGTCATGACACTAAAATCTACCGTGCGCGCATCAATGCGTGGGGGCGTGCCTGTTTTGAGGCGTCCAACCGGCAGCTTGAGTTCACGCAATCTATCTGCCAAACGGATAGAAGGCGGATCGCCTGCACGTCCACCTTTGTGGTTTTCTAGTCCAATATGAATAGTACCACCTAAAAAAGTGCCAGAGGTCAACACCACTGCCCCGCAAGCAAATTCAATCCCTGATTGGGTAACCACGGCTACCGCTTTGCCGTTTTCAACCAAGATATCATCCGCCGCTTGTTGGAAAATATCCAAGTTTGGCTGATTCTCTAAGGTATGGCGAATCGCCGCTTTATATAAAATACGGTCCGCTTGCGCGCGTGTGGCACGGACAGCGGCACCTTTACGGCTATTTAACACACGAAACTGAATCCCTGCTTTGTCGGTTGCAAGCGCCATAGCGCCGCCCAACGCATCGACTTCACGCACCAAATGCGACTTGCCAATCCCGCCAATCGCAGGATTACAGCTCATCTGTCCCAAGGTTTCAATATTATGCGTAAGTAGAAGCGTCTGTTGACCCATGCGCGCAGCCGCTAGCGCCGCTTCTGTGCCAGCATGACCGCCACCAATCACAATTACGTCGTAGATTTTAGGGTATTTCATTGTGTCACCCATGATTCGCTTGTCAATAAAAACTGACAATTATACCATGCTTAAACGGCTATCGATTATTTTTTTATCAATGCCAATCATTGAGTATTTGGGGTGATACTTTGCTTTAATAATTACCAACGACATGACGAAAAAATCTAACTCATAAAAAAATCCAAGTTATTCGGCTTGGATTTTGATTGATTCGCGGATTTATAGTTATTGTGAATCGATTTGGCTATCGCGGATGATTAGTAATTCATCTTTTAGACTTGTGACTTTAAGTTCGTTGGCATCATTAAACACTTGGATATTAGCGCCTTTGCTATCTTTATAATCTTTGTGACGACGAAAGTTGTGCTCAATTTCAAAACGAACCACCGTCTCAAGCAATGATTGTAATTCTGCTAAGGTATAGTGTTCCCACTGAATTTCAAGATGGGGGGCTAATTTACCTGTAATCATACGAACTTTATTATCAATTTTGACGACTTTGGTGGTCATGCTGATACTCCAATATTTTTATTAGTCATTATGAGTTTCATCAATAAATGCGGCTAGATGAACTAGAAATTGCTTTAATGCTAACGGATTAACCGGCTTTTATCAAGCAAGATTCATAGACTGGGTAATCACCCCCAACCACTCTAGCCACGGTTATAAATTTTCTGGTCACTTATCAGTCATGTAATGAAAAAATAGGCGCGCTAAAAGCTCTTGGACGCCTGAAAACAGCCTCATCTTGATAAAATTCTGGTATCACATTGTCATCACTATAGCCAGGGATACCCATCACAGGTAACGGCTGAAAGCTTTTGGATGATAGCTTAACTGCATTATCCGCTAAATATGGCATTGCCAGTTGTCGAAATAGCTTAGCAATTGCGGTATCAAGCTGGTTTCTCTGACTGTCTATGGATTGCTCAAACCAACCCTCATCTACTAAAATCAGCAAGGTATGACTGGTGATATTTTTTCTTGGGTTAACCAATTTTTCAAGCAGGGCATGACCAAATGGAAAAAAGGCAATGGTACGATGTTGACCCAACCAATTTGTTCTATGAGTGACCAAAGCTGCGTGCCATTTAAATGCTTGTAACTGTTCAAGCAATAGTTTATCTGAACTCACCACAATGCCGCCATTTTCATCAAATACGGTTAACGCATTACGCAGGGCTGTTCTGGCGTTATGAATACCATGTCGCAAAATATCTTTGGCATGAAGTTCGTTAAATACCGCTTTAGCCTGCGGAAAATTCAGCCAAATTAAACCGTTCAGCAAATCATGGTGATTGTCACGGGTTGGAATTTTCCCTGTGTTGGCAATAAAACTCTCATAAGCCTCATCCTCAGGCAGACACGCTTGGTCAACAAAGCGAATCGGTAAGTTTTCAAAATTGGCTATACGGCTGGCGTTTACATCCTCAAATCTATCCAAACAAGCATTCAAATTTTCAACAATATTGATAGCATTGATAGCAGGGGCATGACTATGTGTTGAATGACTGCATGTTGCATGGCTGGGTTTTGCGTCAAGCTTGGGAAAATTCGGAAAATAAGTCAAATAGTGATACCAAGGTTTATCAAAATCAATGATGGCGTTGGTGGGATGAGTCGCTGACATAAATACAATCTGATAATATAAGAATAAGAATAAGAAAAATAATCGTAGGCTGAACGAAAAATATTAGCATACTTTTGGTTAACCCCATGACAGATAATTACCACCTACCAATCATTACCAGCCAAGCATAGCTAATGGTTTAGATACTGTTGACTTCAATTCATCAAGCTATTGCGATTTTTTGAATGGCATGTTTGTATAACCTGTTTTGCATAATAAGCGATTTTTAGCACGATGTTGCAAAACATCATATAATAAGATACAGTCATTCAAATTTTACCACCCAGTAGAAGTAGAGTTATTACATGCATATTTTTCTAGCTCGCAATAATGTGCAAGCCGGCCCTTATACCCTTGAACAACTCAATCAAATGCTTGCGACAGGGCAAGTGTTACTCACTGATTTGATGTGGCATCAAGGGATGGATAACTGGAACACAGTCAATGCGATGACGGATGGGCAATTTTTTTACCGTCCAACGATAGATGAAAGCCTGCCAGTCGATACCCACCAACGTGAGCAGCCCGCTTCTGATGAAGCAGATTATATTATTAACAACACGCCTAATCCTATATCGCCTTCAGAAGACGCTGAGAATGTGTGGGATCGGTATTCAGCAAATAACCCGTACAAATCCCCTAACCCTACCAAGGTCACTTTGAGCAAGAAACTTGGCTCCAAGCAAGACATTGCCCATGCCAAAAAACAGCTAGACCTTGCCAGCATCGGTAGCCGTATCGCCGCAAAATTGGTAGATACCCTACTTATGGTATTGGCGTCGTCGCCGCTGTTCATTTCCCTTTACAACAGCCCAAATTTTGATAAATTACTCAAATGGGCAGAAGCAGGACAAACCCGATTGACGTCTGCCCAGCAGATGGAACTCATGTCAGCGTTACCTGAGCATATATTGCTGCTAACCAATATTTTAGTATGGGGCTTAATCATTGCGCAGGTCCTATTATTGATGCGCCGTGGTCAGACCATCGGTAAGATGATAATGGGCATCCGTATTTTGGATCGCAAATCCAATGCCATTCCTGGATTTTTTAACTTAATCATTATGCGTTGGTTATTTACCACATTGGCTTACTCTTTATCGATTTTTGGTTTGGTTGTGTTAGTTGTTGATTTGGTCATGATGCTCACCAGCAAAGAGCGATTAAGCCTACATGATAAAATCGCCAAAACTTATGTGGTACGTGCCGATGACACCCAAACCACGCCCCTTGCGTTAAAACCTGATTAGAGTAAATTAAAATCATCAAACCGTGTGGTATAACCATGCGGTTTTTTTATGGTCAATTGCCAACACGCCTCGCCACGCGCTAGGTATTTCACCTCAAAATGCGTGCGTTCACTATGATTGGGTACTTGGGTTTTCTCCACCGGTACTTGCCAAACCGTCTGTGCTTTATGCTCAGCTTCATCAATATAACTTTCAATATTACTGGCAATTATAAGCTCGCCATTTGGTTTTAACCGAGACAGTAACCACTCAAAAAACGGCATGTTAAGCCAGCGTTGGTTGGGGTTATGCGGCTCTGGATTGGGATAAAGAATAAATACCCCTGACAAGCTTTGCGCGGGTACAGCATGGGTGACCCAAGCAATGGCATCAGCATGAATAGTGGTTAAATTAGACAACTTCGCTTGATTCGCCATTTTTTGCATGGCTTGATATTTTTCTGCGGTACGTTCAATCGCGATAAGATGGGCATTGGCATTATGGCTGGCAAAACTCAAGGCATGCTTGCCTTTCCCTGCACCGATTTCAAGAAAAATGGCGGGTTGCTGCCAAAATGTTGCGGCAAGTGGCTGAAAATCTCTGGGATGACGGATACGATCGGGTTGAAACGGTCTGGTAAATTGATGACTTAGCATGAACAGTCGCTTGATTCGCCCAAAAAAAAGGATTTATAGTATACTATGGCAAATAATCCGATACACCATTTTTCAGAATACCTTTTGTTTATGTCTAAAACCGAGCCGACCCCATCAAATGCACCTGTCAAAACTTACCCCTGTCCGCGCTGCGGCAAACCCACCGTTTGGGCAGATAACCCCACCAAGCCATTTTGCAGGGCCCGCTGTAAGCTCATTGACTTAGGCGCATGGGCGAATGAGGACTATAAAGTCGGTGCAGAAGACACCCCGTTTAGTGACGAATTAGACGCTTTTAAATAACGTAGATTTGATTGGTTAGTGATTGCGCTAGCTATGATTTGCTAACTATGACTCGCTGACTATGATTCGCTAACTATGATTAAAGGAATCCCCATGAGCTCTTATTTACTCCCCACCTATAAACGCCAGCCCATTAGCTTTGTTAAAGGTCAAGGTAGTTACCTTTATACCGCTGACGGAACACCGTATTTGGATGCGTTAACAGGGATTGCTGTCTGTGGACTGGGGCATTGTCATCCGCGTGTCACTGCTGCGATTGCCGATCAAGCCGCAACGCTTGTGCATACTAGCAATCTTTTTGGTATTGATTGGCAAGAGCGCGCGGGTGAAAAGTTATGCCAAGTCGCAGGCATGGATAAAGTGTTTTTTGCCAATAGCGGTGCTGAGGCCAATGAAGCAGCATTAAAAATGGCGCGACTGTTTGCATCAAATCGTGGGCAAACCCAAGCCAAAGTGATTGTGATGGAAAAATCGTTTCATGGACGTACCCTACTGACCGTATCCGCCACCGCAAATCCAATGGCTAGAGCAGGATTTTTTACCTTAGATGATGATTTTATTCGTGTGCCTTTTGGGGATATTGAAGCGATTAGCCAAGCGATTGCCGATAACGACAATGTTTGTGCTGTGATGCTTGAGCCTATCCAAGGTGAAAGTGGCGTCAACACTGCGACCAATGGCTTTGATTTTTTAACCCAAGTTCGCAAAGTTTGCGATGACCATGACTTACTAATGATTTTAGATGAAGTGCAAACGGGCAATGGTCGTACGGGGCGATATTTCGCTTATCAACATTCATCTATCAAACCTGATATTTTGACCACAGCAAAAGGGTTGGGGAATGGTTTTCCTGTGGGTGCGTGCATGACCAGCGCAAAAGCCAATGATATTTTTAGTTATGGCTCACACGGCTCAACGTATGGTGGTACACCGCTTGCTTGCCGTGTGGTTAGCGAAGTGATTGATGTCATTGATGATGAAAATATGATGGCAACTACCTTGAGCAATAGCGCAGCATTGATTGAGCAAATCACCAGCGAGCTGGGTAGCGAAGGGGTTACTGTACGCGGAAAAGGCATGATGCTAGGGGTGGTGATGCCACAGGACCGCGGCATTGCATTTGATACTTTAGTCGATAAAGCGCGTGACAATCATCATCTAATCATCAATGTGGCAGGCGGTAATGCCATTCGTTTATTGCCACCGCTCAACATGAGTGCCGATGAAACCGCCCAAATCGGCGAGCGCCTTATTCACCTTATCCAATCAGCCATGTAGTTTTTTTGCACTTAATGGTAAAGTTAGCCGATTAGTCAATATCGGCTTTTTCATCGCAAACTTGCCAGTCAACCGTTTGATTTTGACAAGATGATATAATAGCTGTGTTTTATATTGGGGTAATTTTATGACAACCATTGCTGTTTTTGGGCACAAAAAACCAGATACCGATGCTATCGTATCCGCCATCGTCATGACCTATTGGCTCAATCAACAAGGCATAGATGCCAAAAGTTACCGCTTAGATGATATCAATCAAGAAACCAAATTTTTAATTGAACTTGCTAAAGTCCGATTACCAGAATTACTCACCCATCTTGAACCTGACCAACTCGCTGCTTTAGTCGATCATAACGAAAGCCAGCAATCGATTGCCAATCTAGCAGACGCCCATATTTGTTACCTTGTCGACCATCATAAACTTGGTGATTTGACCACTGCCGAACCTGCCTATATTCGATTTGAACCTGTCGGCTCTACCAGCACCATTTTATATCAAATGTTAAAGGAAAGAAATTTGCTGATTTCTCAGCAAATGGCAACATTGATGGCAGGTGCAATCATATCTGATACGCTTAATCTGACAGGTCCTACCACTACAGACAGTGACAAGCAAGCGTTACAAGCAGTCATCCACCTTGCAGGGATTCACGATATAAACAGCTTTGCCAATCAATTATTCGATGCAAAAAGCAATATCAGCGACTTAACGGATGATGCGTTAGTCACTACCGATTATAAACAGTTTATTTTCTCAAATAAAAAATGGGCAATCGCTAGTATCGAAACTGTTAAACCTGATGGGGTGTTGTCGCGCATTGAGGGCATCCAACAAGCCAGTGAGCTAATCCGCCAAAGAGATGGCTTGGATTATATGCTAGTTATTATTGTTGATATTTTAAAACAGCAATCTTGGGCGGTTGGTAGCAACGATGCACAAAATGAAATCATTGAGCAAGCATTTGATACCAGACTCAATGATAAATTGCTTGATTTGGGTAACTTGGTCAGCCGAAAAAAACAATTTGTGCCTACTTTAGAAGCATTTTATGCCAAATAGGCAGTTTTTAATTCACAAAAAAGGGCTAAATTGTTAGCCCTTTTTTTATTCAAAAATATTTTTTATGGTTCAACTTTACCCAAATTCGGAAACTTTACCGATAAAATTGCTGTCACTGTTAGCACGGTGGCAATAAAGCCTAACGAGATAGCCATCGGCACATGGAACACATCAAGCAGCAGCATTTTAGCGCCAATAAACACCAAGATGACACTAAGCGCATAAGGCAATAAATGGAATTTATCCGCCAAACCCGATAACAAGAAGAACATCGCTCGTAGACCCAAAATAGCCAGCAAGTTTGCCGTCAAAACAATAAATGGGTCGGTAGTGACCGCAAAAATTGCAGGAATCGAATCCACCGCAAAAATCACATCTGACAATTCAACCAAGATAAGCACCACCGCTAACGGGGTAAAATATTTTACGCCATTTTTGATGATGGTGAATTTATCACCGTGCATATCATCAGTGACCCTCAGATATTTTTGCAAAAACTTATACAGCCCTGACTGCTTCGGGTCTGCTTGGTCGTCATGGTTTTGCCACATTTTCACCCCGGTGTAGAGCAAGAACGCACCAAAAATATATAAAATCCAGCTAAACTCTGTGACAAGCCAAGCACCTGCAAAAATCATCACCGTACGCATGATGATAGCACCCAATACGCCATACAATAAGATTTTACGCTGCATCACTGGGTTTACCGCAAACGCCGCAAAAATCATCAACCATACAAAGACGTTATCAATGGCGAGCGATTTTTCCAGTAAATATCCTGTAAAAAACTCCCCTACTTTTTGAGTGGCGATAGCACCGCCAAAATTCTGTGATAGATACCACCATAGACCGCCTGCAAACAACACAGACACGCCCACCCAAATGGCACTCCAAATACCCGCCTGTTTCATCGAAACCGCTTCACCATTTTTTGGGGTTTTAAAGGTAAAAAAATCAACCAATAACAGTATCGCTACGATAGCAAAGAACACGGCATACAGCATGGGACTGCCAATGCTCATGGGTTCTGTCATTTGATTTACTGCTGCAAGTAACATTATCGCTCCTTAGTATGCATTTACAAACTATGGCTGGCAATAAGTCAAAGGATTTTGGAAAAACGCTAAGCACAAAAAAACCTTGACTCACACCGACCAAATATGTGGTTGTGTTAAGTCAAGGTCTGGCTTACTATTTGATAATTAGCGCAATATATGGCTAAAAAATAGCTGATTTACCGGTAAGCGGCTACTTACGTAATGACGATAAATCACAAACTGTTAAAGTGAGAAGTTACTCCCCTTGATAGCGATAATGTAGCAGATAAACGATGACTTATCAATTGAATTTATCAATCAGTAAGTTTTGAATTTATTGTTTATGTTAGCTAGCGTATTTAGCGTTTAGACAATTAATTAAATACTTTCCCCATACAGTTAGGATGATAAACTAACACCCATGCGTAAAATTATTCATATCGATATGGATGCGTTCTTTGCCAGTGTTGAGCAACGGGATAATCCTGAGTTACAAGGTAAACCATTGGTGGTTGGCGGTGATCCCAATGGGCGCGGCGTCGTCGCAGCAGCAAGTTATGAGATACGCAAGTTTGGTGTGCATTCTGCCATGTCATGCTATAGAGCCCGTCAGCTATGTCCACAAGCAATTTTTGTCAAACCACGCTTTGAGGTATATCGTGAAGTCAGTGAGCAAATTCGTGCCATCATGCACCAATATACGCCACTGGTCGAACCTTTATCACTCGATGAAGCGTATCTAGATGTCACCGATAGCCCGTATGAAAAAAATTCTGCGACACTAATCGCCAATCGCATTCGCCAACAGATTTTGCAACAAACACAGCTGACCGCTTCAGCCGGCGTGTCTTACAACAAAATGCTTGCTAAAATCGCGTCAGATTTGAATAAACCCAACGGTATTGCGGTTATCACACCTGAGCAAGGATTGGACTTTATCGCCAATTTACCAGTAAAAAAATTTCACGGGATTGGCAAAGCCACCGTCAAAATGTTGCATGACATGGGTATATTTACAGGATTGGATTTACGCAATACCCCAGCGGACGTATTAAAACAACGCTTTGGCAAACGGGGTGATTTCTTTTACCAAATTGCCCACGGTATTGATAATCGAGAGGTTAAAGCTGAGCGCAAACATAAATCTGTCGGTTCCGAGACAACGTTTGTCCACAATACCATGGATGATAAAGTCATTGTGGCTGCCCTATATCGTGAAAATAGCCAAGCGTTTAAAGATTTACAAAAAAAGCAGCGTTACGCTCGCACCATCACCATTAAAATCAAATACAGCGATTTTAGTGTGATTACCCGCTCTCATAGTATTTCCTCCCACTTTGAACAAGAATCTGATGCCCATTATTGGATTCAATGGCTATACGACCATACCCCAAAACTTTTACCCGTACGTTTGGTTGGGGTGACTTATTCAAATTTGTTGCAAGCTGAAGCCTCGCCACAGATGCCATTATTGTAAGGCACTAAAAGCCAAATTTTGCCAAGATATTTTTTAGCTAAACGTTCAAAAAATTTTATATAAAACCTAACTACAGCAAAACCCTGCTATGTTGCAGGGTCTTACTTTATTGTTATCCTACTTAATTAAAATTAGATGAGCCTAACTTAACTTAACGATGGTTAGGTAAGCTGTGCTACGTTAATTTTATTTGCTTCTTCAGTATACTCGCTCATACGGTCGAAGTTTAAGTATTTGTAGATATCAGCTGACATGCTGTTAAGCTTACCAGCATATTGTTGATATTCTTCGTTGGTAGGTAGTTTACCAAGTACCGCAGCCACCGACGCCAACTCTGCAGAAGCCAAGTACACGTTGGCACCTTGACCTAAACGGTTCGGGAAGTTACGTGTCGAAGTTGATACGGCGGTTGATTTTGGTGCGATACGCGCTTGGTTACCCATACACAGTGAACAACCCGGCATTTCAGTACGTGCGCCCGCTTGTGCATAGACGTTGTATAGACCTTCATCCATCAATTGACGTGCATCCATTTTTGTGGGTGGTGCAATCCATAGACGTGTGCTTAAGCTACCCGCAGGTACTTCTTTTAACAACGCGCCCGCTGCACGGAAGTGACCGATGTTGGTCATACATGAACCGATGAATACTTCATCAATCTTGTCGCCCGCAACGTCAGCCAAAGTTTTGGCGTCATCTGGGTCATTTGGACAGCAAAGAATCGGCTCTTTGATGGCGCTCATATCGATAGTGATGTCAGCGGCATATTCTGCATCTGCATCAGCACGTAATAACGTTGGGTTGGCAAGCCATGCCTCCATACCTTTGATACGGCGTGCAATGGTACGGGCATCGCCATAACCTTCAGAAATCATCCATTTGAGTAGGGTGATGTTTGACGTTAGGTATTCTTTTACTGATTCTTCAGACAGGGTGATAGTACAACCTGCGGCTGAACGTTCGGCAGAGGCATCTGATAATTCGAATGCTTGTTCAACAGTTAAGTCTTCTAAACCTTCGATTTCTAAGATACGGCCGTTAAATACGTTTTTCTTACCGGCTTTCTCAACGGTCAGTAAACCTTCTTTGATGGCTTGGTAAGGAATGGCATGTACCAAGTCACGCAAGGTGATACCAGGCTGCATTTCACCGACAAAACGTACACGAACTGATTCTGGCATATCTAATGGCATTACACCGGTTGCTGCAGCAAACGCCACTAGACCTGAACCTGCTGGGAACGAAATACCCATTGGGAAGCGGGTATGTGAGTCACCACCTGTACCAACGGTATCAGGCAATAGCATACGGTTGAGCCATGAGTGAATAATACCATCACCTGGACGTAATGATACACCGCCACGGTTCATGATGAAGTCAGGGAGTGTGTGCTGAGTTTCTACGTCGATTGGTTTTGGATAGGCTGCCGTATGACAGAATGATTGCATGACCAAATCTGCAGAGAAGCCTAAACAAGCCAAGTCTTTTAATTCGTCACGGGTCATAGGACCTGTGGTATCTTGCGAACCCACGGTGGTCATTTTTGGTTCACAGTAGGCACCAGGACGAATACCTTCTACGCCACAGGCTTTACCGACCATTTTTTGCGCTAAAGTATAGCCTTTACCGGTGTCTGCAGGTTGTTCTGGTTTTGCAAAAATGTCAGACGCACCCAAACCTAGATATTCACGGGCTTTGTTGGTCAAGCCACGACCTACAATCAATGGAATACGACCACCGGCACGCACTTCATCGAGGAGCGTTGGTGATTTTAATTCAAAAGTCGCAATCACTTCATCAGAATCATGTTTGGTGATTTTGCCGTCATGTGGGTAGATATCAAATACATCACCCATGTTAAGTTTGCTAACATCCACTTCGATAGGTAATGAGCCCGCATCTTCCATGGTGTTGAAGAAAATCGGTGCGATTTTACCACCCAATACCAGACCGCCGGCACGTTTGTTTGGCACGCCTTGGATGTCGTCACCCATTAACCATAACACTGAGTTGGTCGCTGATTTACGGCTTGAACCGGTACCGACCACATCACCCACATATGCCAATGGAATACCGTCTTTTTTCATCTCTTCGATTTGTTTCATCGGGCCAATCACGCCGTCTTGGTCTGGCACAATGCCTTCACGCGCATTTTTTAGCATGGCTAATGCGTGAAGGGGGATGTCTGGACGTGACCATGCATCTTGGGCAGGTGACAAATCATCGGTATTGGTTTCACCGGTGACTTTGAAGGTTTTGTAAGTGGCTTTTTTTGGTACTTCTGGACGGCTGGTGAACCATTCGGCGTTTGCCCAAGATTGTAATACCTCTCTGGCCACTTCATTACCCGCTTCCGCTTTTTCAGTGACATCATTAAAGGCATCAAATACCAATAAGGTTTTTTTCAGCGCGTCGCCCGCAGCTTTCGCCAATTCTTTATCATCTAATGCTTGAATTAATGGTTCAACGTTGTAACCACCTTGCATATGACCCAGTAACTCAATCGCTTTTAGTTTTGAAATCAGGGGAGAAGTGGTTTCGCCTTTAACGATAGCTGCTAGAAATGCCGCTTTAACATACGCTGCTTGGTCAACCCCAGGTGGAATACGGTTTTCTAATAAGTCTACAAGTGTTTCTTCTTCACCCGCTGGTGGATTTTTTAATAGTTCAACCAAATCAGCCGTTTGCTGTTCGTTAAGTGGCTGTGGCACAATACCCTGTGCCGCACGGTTTTCGACGTGTTTACGATAGTTCTCTAGCATGAATCGTCCTCATAGTCATGTAAGATTATTGTGTTAACCATGCGTCTGAAAGCCCTCTTCACAACACAGTTGAATTTTGAAATGGCTACTAGCCAGCATGGCTTTGGCTAAAAAATTTAACCCTTCTAATATACTTGAAATGTGATGAAATGTTAATGAGAAAATACGTTTTTGTTAACATAGCCATTATTTTTTAAAAAAATAGCCCAATAATTTTTAATAAATGCGTTTAAGCCGATTATCGCTTTTTTTACTAGGATGGAAAATAACTTTGGCTCTGTACTTTAAACAACAAAGCTTATCCCAAAATAGTTTAAATTCGTCAGCATAGATTTCTGTTATAATAACCCCCTAAAATCTGCTAAGTGAATTCAAGGATTAATCATAGCAATGACCGACACTGTACAAACTTTTGCCCCTTCAACGCCGCACACCGATAGACCCATCGCTCGTGACAAATCAAATTGCGACAAGCCCAAACGTCCCGAAGTGGGTGAAAAACTACGTGGCCATGATAAAGTTGCCCGTATTCCGATTAAAATCATTCCAACGGTAGAAACCCCAAAAAAACCTGACTGGATTCGCGTCAAACTGTCATCGCCGAGTGAAGTGGCGCGCATTAAGTCAACCTTACGTGAACAAAAGCTATATACGGTGTGTGAAGAAGCGGCCTGCCCCAACCTCCCCCAATGTTTTGGTGATGGCACTGCAACCTTTATGATTATGGGAGATATTTGTACCCGTCGCTGCCCATTTTGCGATGTGGCGCATGGTCGCCCCAACGCGCTCGATGAGCTTGAGCCGATTCACACCGCTGAGACCATTGCCGGTTTAGGGTTAAAATATGCGGTGATTACCTCGGTTGACCGAGATGATTTGCGTGACGGCGGCGCGGAACATTTTGCCAATGTCATTAAACAATCTCGTCAGTTAAGCCCTAATTGTTTGATTGAGATTTTAGTCCCTGACTTTCGGGGTCGTGAGCAAGTGGCACTTGATATCTTAAGTAACACAGCGCCTGATGTGTTTAACCATAATATCGAAACCGTGCCACGTTTGTATAAAGCGTTTCGCCCAGGGTCGGATTATCAGCATTCATTACAGCTGTTAAAAGATTACAAAGCGCGTCGCCCGGATATCGTCACCAAATGTGGTTTTATGGTGGGTCTTGGCGAGACTGAAGAAGAGGTTTACGCCTTACTGGATGATTTAAAGGCGCATGATGTCGATTTAATTACCATCGGTCAATATTTGCAGCCAAGCAAATCGCACGCCCCAGTTGATAGATTTGTACATCCTGATGAATTCGACCGTTATACTGCACACGGTAAAAAATTGGGCTTTGCGAATATTTGGGCAGGCCCGATGGTGCGCTCAAGCTATTTTGCCGATCGTCAATATTATGGTGAGCCTTGCCCACGTCCTACCCGTGGTGCCAATCCGTTATCAGAAGCGGACATGAAAAAATCAGGCTGTTGATTTATGCGTTGATATGTGCATTGATTTGTGAATTTGTGCGTTGATTTAAAGCCGTCATTAGACGGCTTTTTTATGCTACCCTAATTATAAAATAACTCACAGGAAATCTGCGATGAATAATAACTACACATTCTATTTGCCTAAGGTGACGCCTGTTGCTACGTTACTAATTGTACATGGCATGGCAGAACACCAAAGGCGGTACCAACCCTTTGCGCAATTCTTAGCAAATCATGATATTGCGGTGTTGACGTTTGACCATTTAGGTCATGGACAGCAAGCTTATGACAAGGGTTGCTTAGGCTATATGGGTAACCCCAATCCTGCTGAGTTGATGATTGACAATGTGATGGCGCATGCAGAGTTAATCGCTGAAAAATACCCTGATATCCCCCATTTTATCTTGGGTCACAGTATGGGGTCATTTATCGATCGCTGTATTTTGCAGCGCTATGGTGAGCGATTTGCGGGCGCAGTGATAATGGGTACCTCAGATTTTAATCCGTTGGCAAATTTGTTTGTGCCTGTAACCAAAAACCTTAATCACTTTACCACGCGCCGCACCAATCCGGTATTGGATAAGATTTTAAACCAATTTAATAACCTACCCTTTAGAAAAGAACCCGATTTACAAGGGTTTAATTGGCTGAATTCAGATCCCAAGCAAGTAAAAGCCTACCTTGATGACAAGCTTTGCGGCTTTCAGTTTACCAACAATGGCTATTTTGCGCTCATGTCGTTGATGCAAACAGGCACCAATAAGCATTGGTATCAACAAGTACCCAGGCAGTTACCACTGCTATTTGTCAGCGGAAAAGATGACCCTGTTGGGCAGATGGGAAAAGGCATTCCGCGTATTGTCAAACGTTTGCAAAAAAATAATTTTTCCTCGGTGAGCATGCAGCAATATGAAGCGATGCGCCACGAAATCTTGCTAGAGCCTAATCACCAACAAGTGTATGACGATATTTTGGCTTGGCTCACTCACCATATCAATTAGCTTAAAACCCCTGAGCCTTACTAATGAGTCTGACTGTTCAGTGTTTAAGCAGCGTTTTATAACTGTCATGACGAATAGACTATTAGCCTCGCTTTAACACCGCAGTTGCTTGTTAGAAATATCGATGTGACGTATTGAAAGATTTGAAAAAACAACCATTTAATCTAAAGTTATTCATGCAGTTAAGCTATAGGAAATGTCATTGAGTACAACTGATAAAATTAAAGTGCGTTTAGATAAATGGCTCTGGGCAGCAAGGTTTTATAAAACCCGTACCCTAGCCAAGGAAGCGATTGAATCGGGACGGGTACACCATTTTGGCAATCGCGTCAAGGTTAGTAAAGAAATAGCGGTGGGCGATGAATTGACGATTCGCCAAGGGTCAGCCAATCATTACACCCAAAAGACGGTCAAGGTGCTAGCGCTGTCCGAAGTGCGCGGCAATGCCACAGCCGCCAGTGTGCTTTATCAAGAGACCGATGCCAGTATCAGTCAACGAGAATTTTTCACCGAACAGAAAAAACTTGCCAATCTTGCCCGCCCTGATCATCGCCCAAATAAAAAACAGCGTCGTCAGCTGAGCCGTTTTAGGGATATTAACCATTTTGGCAGTGATGAAGAAGGTTTTTAATTGGCTGTCATGGGGTCATAAAAATCCCGATTTTCCCTGTCATATTTCGTTATAATAAGCACTTTATCATTGCACTAGTCATTGCACTGGCGATGAGCAACTCTGCCAATTATTAACGATATTTTATGACCAATTTTTTTGAACCTAACCCTGTGCAGGCTAATGCTAGCTATGTGGATATTAGCGCATACAATACCATGGCATTGGCCTGTCAAGCCAAACAATTTATCCGTTTAACTCATCTGTCTGATATTGAGCCGACTTTTAAACAACTGGCAGCCCATCAACAAGCGTTTGTTGTGCTATCTAATGGCAGTAATATCATTTTGCCTGAAGTGTTGGACGCGGTTGTTGTGTCGCCCAGTCTTCAAGGTAAAACTATCCTGTCTGAAGATAGCCAAACCATAACACTTGAGGTGATGGCTGGCGAGGATTGGCATACGCTAGTAGTAGATACGGTCCATCAAGGTTGGTATGGACTGGAGAATTTGGCGTTAATCCCAAGCTGGGTCGGTGGTAGTCCCGTGCAAAACATCGGCGCATACGGGGTACAAGCTGAAGATGTGATAGACAGTGTAAAAGCGTTTCATATACCGAGTTTAACGTGGCATCATCTAAGCAAAGCTGATTGCCAATTTAGCTACCGTGACAGCCTGTTTAAACAGCAAGCCGGGCAATGGCTCATTACCAGCGTCATTTTTACCCTCAGTAAAACTGCTAAACCCAATACCCAGTACGGCGATGTGGCAAAAGTTGCACAGCACTATGCGAGTCAAGCTGGTCGCGATGAAGTCACACCCGTGGATACCATGAATGCCATCATCGACATTCGTCAAAGCAAACTGCCCGATATCAACGACTTACCCAATTGTGGCAGCTTTTTTAAAAACCCCATCGTCGCCAAATCTCAAGTTGACCAGCTACTACAGAGCTACCCCAATCTGGTGCATTATCCTGTCAAAGATGCCCAAGGCAATTTGACTGATTACTGCAAAGTTGCGGCTGGCTGGCTTATTGACCAATCAGGGCTTAAAGGCAAAGGCATTGCCCCAATTTTAACGCATGTAAAACAAGCCCTAGTATTGACTAACCATGCGCCAAAAATTGCAACGCAACGTGATGTTGCCAAAAGTATGCAATTTATACAAAATACAGTGCTTGAGAAATTTGGGATAAAATTGGAAGCTGAACCGGTTTGGATTGAATCTGATGGTAGCATTCGCCAAGCTCATTAGTTATCTTGAGCGATTTTTTTCAACCATCAAACGGATTTTGACCGTTGTTGTATTGGTGGGGTGTTTGGTTACGCTCAGTTTTTTCACACCGCTGTTTTCTACCATTGTGTTGTTTATCTTAGATTGCTATCGCCTGCCAGAATCGGCGGTTAGCGTCAATCCTGCAACAGCGATTGTAGTGTTAGGTGGCGGATTAACCAATAACCAGCAAAATGAGATTGTGATTAACCAATTCACCGAAAGTCGATTGATTAAAGCAAGCCAAGTGTATCAGCAGACTGGCTTACCCATCATTATCAGTGGTAAGGAGGCGCCATGGATGGCAAAGTGGCTGCAAAAAAAAGGCATTATGTGGATAGTGGCAGAAAAAAACAGCTTTAACACCTGTCAAAATGCAAAATACACCGCAGAAATGTTCAATGTCAAACAGGTGATTTTGGTAACAGACGCTTATCACATGAACCGTTCAAGACGGCAGTTTGCCATCAATGGAGTGTCTACTATTCCAAGTATCGCCCCATTACCAAAGGCAAATGATTGGCAGCATTTTGATCAGAATCTGCAGCATTCAAGACGTGCCTTATATGAATTATTGGCATTCGCTCGCGATCTTGTAAAACCCCAATACGACTGCCAACCGACCAATAAATAACTTATTTTTGAATCTCTACATTGGTGTAGCCAGCTGACTGCAAGGCAGATTTGGCTTGTTGGGCACGACCGCCACCACGGCTATACACTTTAATGGTATCTGATTTTGCAATCCCTTGCGCCGTTATTTTGGCAAGTAATTCACTGTGTGGAATATTAATAGCACCTGCGGGATGATTCACAGAATATTCTTCTGGGGTACGCACATCAATGACTACTGTCGCCGCGTTTGCTGTTGGCATCAATAATGCGCCCACCATAACAGCCGCGCCTAAGGCAAGCAACTGTTTCTTTGAAAGCTTAAAGATTTTAGGCATCAACATCATAATTTCCTTGTAGAATTTTGAGTTTTAAAACCAAGTTAAACCTCAATGTTTAACCCACTATGATTATAGCATTCATTGTTCGCACTCAAATCACTGAGTTGCTTTGATTTGCAACCCATGTGTTTGTTTTGTAAGCATACATTCGGCTATTGGATGACTCTTTGATTACTCATGAATTACTCAGGCCACGCTGCGACATTTTGCCGCATTTATTTATGCCAAAATAAGCGTATAATGGTTTTTTTAACTTAATTCGTTTGTTACGCCAAGTAATGGGGATGCCCGATGCAAAGCATGTATTTTTTGATTCCTATTAGTCTAGTGCTATTTGTATTGGGTATTTTTGCGATTTATTACGCCATCAAATCACGCCAATTTGATGATTTGGACAATGAATCTCAGCGGGTCATTTTGGATGACAGACAATTTCGCCGCGAACAATTGGGGCAAAATCCCGCCAAGCCTTCATCTTCTCATCCCCCAAAAATACAAGACCCTACTGACGAGCAAAAATAACGCGTTGGTCTTATCTTTCTTCCTGCTGATTTCTTTCTATTGATTTATTTACTTTTTTTGAAAAATTTTTAGACTTTTTTGGAGCATTTTATGACCTGGGCATTATTTTTGGCAGCCTTTAGCATGGGATTGTTCGGCTCACCGCACTGTCTGGGGATGTGCGGTGGCATTGTGACGGCATTTGGGCTGTCGATGCAGCATGTATCTGATAGCAAAAAAAATGGCTTGATTTTGACTTATCATTTGGGACGCCTCATCAGTTATGCCTTGCTTGGATTGATTGCCAGTCTTGTTGGGGTGGCAATCTTTCAGTCCATTATGAGTAATAGTGCGCCAAGAATTGTACTGGGTGCGGTATTGGTGTTGATTGGGCTTGCGATGCTTGGGTTACCGCTGTTTAACGAGTTAGAAAAGTTCGGGATGCGCTTTTGGCAATCGCTTGCCCCGCTACGCAAAAAAGTTTTTCCGATTGATAGCTTTGGTAAAGCTTTGTTTGCTGGCTTGCTTTGGGGATTTTTGCCGTGTGGATTGGTGTATGGTGCGCTCATGATGGCGATTGCTGGCAACAACATCGCTACAGGGGCGGCTCTGATGTTTGTATTTGGGCTGGGTACGATGCCGATGTTGATTGCCACGCAAAAAACTGTGGGGATGCTACAGTCAAGTATTAAAAATTTTCGCCTTCGCCAAATTAATGGGGTGATTATGATGTTGTCTGGGCTTGCGGTGATTTTTATTCCGATGATGATGCACCATAACCATAACCATAACCATGGTTCACATAATCAAAGTTCACACAGTCATGCCATGAATGAGACGAGTATGAACCACGATATGTCGACAATGAATTATTCTGCGTCTCATCCTGCTTCTGTGACAGCTTCGACTAGTATGCCTATGAACCATAATAATATGAGTGATGATATGAACCATAATATGAGCCATAACATGAATCACGACATGCACAATATGCAGGATATGAACGATAAGCACCATGAGGTGGCGATGCCTGCCAGTACCAGTCATAATCACTAGTCATTAATCATTCATTTATATTGCCAAAAAAAACAAACCTCTTAATCGGTATATTAAGAGGTTATCGGTTGCGAATTTTTACGTTTTACGCTTAACTTGCAGTTTAGTTTACATTTCTACCGCGTCATCGCCTTCGTCAAGGTAGATGATATCGGTTTCATATTCAAACGCTTCATTTAACATATCTAACATTGTTTACTCCTATCCTTCTTTATCCAATGATTATGGATTTTTTATTAATTTTAAGGCTTCTGCCATTTTTTAGTTGTTTACTTACTACTTACTATCTATTTTACGTTATCAATGCAACTTCATAACGTCATGATATTTAACGTGAGTTTGATGACAGTAGCATGAAATTCATGTGACAGGAATACGAATTTACAAAAAATTACTTTTATTGAAGAATACTCCAGCTACTGAGCAGGTTTGTCGGTGCCGTAAGTAGTTTTAGGCACGCTTTTGAGTCGCTGTTGCTGTTCGTCATACGCTTGTTTTTGAACGCGGTAAATTTCATACACGCATAGTTCTTCGCAGCCGTTGTCGCAACATTCCCAGTCTTCGGGATAGGTAGGTTCTTCAATCAGGCGTTCGCCATTAGGTAATTGATTTTCCATCATTTTCTAAATCTTCTTTTTCGCTATAACACGCTTATGATGAGCCAATAATTATTTATTATCAGGTCATCATCACGCTTTTAAAGATAATTTCTCTATGAGATTTTTTACCGCGTCAATCCGTCCTTCTGCTGTAGCAAGGGCTTTGTCGTCCATCATTTTTAGCCCTGTCGCTCCATTCATTTTAAATTTTTTCGGATTCGACTGAATAAGCCCAATAATGGTAATGGCTTCCACAGGGGTGCTTGGTGAAAATTCAAAGGTGACTTGCCGCTCATTGCCATCAATCTTGCTTATCTCCAGCGCTTCAGCCATTAAGCGGATTTGGTGAATGGCAAATAAATTTTTGGTCGGCTCCGGCAAACTGCCAAAACGGTCTAGCATTTCGCTGCGGATGCTAATTAGGCTGTCATAGTCTTCAGCATTGGCGATTTTCTTATAAAACAATAGCCGCTGATGCACATCACCCAGATAATCTTCAGGAATGAGTGCCGACAAATGCAGATTAATATCACTGGTTAGCGATAATGGGGTGTTCAAATCAGGTTGTTTGCCTGCTTTGATGGCTTTGGTGGCACGGTTTAGCATATCCATATACAGGTTAAAACCAACCGCTTGCATATTGCCGCTTTGGTTTTTGCCCAGCAGCTCGCCCGCCCCACGAATCTCAAGGTCTTCACTGGCAAGCATAAAGCCTGCCCCCAATGTATTGGCACGGCTAATGGCATCTAGGCGCTTTTGGGCGTCGCTGGTCAAGCCTTTAATAGACGGCACAAGTAGATAACAGTAAGCTTGGTGGTGACTACGCCCAACGCGGCCGCGCAGTTGGTGAAGCTGGGCTAGCCCGAATTTATCGGCACGGTTAATGATAATGGTATTGGCATTGGGGATATCAATGCCTGTTTCGATGATGGTGGTACACACCAATACATTGTGTCTTTTGTGGTAAAACGATTGCATGATTTGCTCAAGCTCTCGTTCTTTCATCTGACCGTGAGCCACTGCCACCCGAGATTCGGGCACAAGCTCTCGCACGGTTTCTGCCATGCGCTCAATACTTGCCACATCGTTATGCAGTAAAAACACCTGTCCGCCACGCAATAATTCACGCAAAATCGCTTCTTTGAGTAAGTTATCAGACTTTTGCATGACAAAGGTTTTAATTGCCAACCGCCTTGCCGGGGGCGTGGCAATAATCGACATGTTGCGCATACCCGATAACGCCATGTTCAGCGTGCGCGGAATGGGTGTCGCGGTCATTGATAATACATCAACATCCGATTGCATGGCTTTGATACGCTCTTTATCTCGGACGCCAAAACGGTGTTCTTCATCGACAATCATCAGACCTAAGTTGGCAAACTTGACATCTTCCTGCAAAATACGGTGGGTACCGATGACGATATCCACTTGCCCATTTGCCAAATCTGCTAAAATTTTGTCGTGTTGTTTTTTGCTGCCAAAGCGAGAAAGCGACTCAATACGAATGGGCCAATCGGCAAATCTATCCAAAAAGTTGTCTTCGTGTTGCCCAGCAAGCAGCGTCGTCGGTACTAGCACTGCTACTTGATACCCTGCTTGCACCGCAATAAAAGCGGCACGCATCGCCACTTCGGTTTTACCAAAACCGACATCACCGCACACCAGCCTATCCATGGGCTTATTTTGCTTCATATCAAACTTAACCGCCTCAATGGCATTGGCTTGGTCGGGCGTTTCTTCAAACGCAAATTGACTGGCAAATAAGTCATATTGGATTTGGTCAATTGGGAAGTTAATGCCCACTTTGGCATCACGGCGGGCTTGCACGTTGAGCAGTTCCGCCGCCACATCATGAATTTGGCTGAGTGCTTTGGCTTTGGCTTTATCCCATTTACCGCTACCTATGGTATGAAGCGGTGCGGTTGCCGAGTCGCCACCTGCATAACGGCTGATAAGCTGCAGATTTGCCACAGGCACATACACACTGGCATCATCTGCGTAGGTGAGATGAATGAACTCTTGCAGTTGCCTATCAATCTCAAGGGTAATCAAGCCTTGATAACGCCCAATGCCAAAATCAATATGCACCACAGGGTCGCCGATGTTAAGCTCACTGACCGATTTAACCAAAAATTCATCAGACACATCGCTTTGGCGACGGCGGCGAGTCTGTAACACCTGCCGTCCAAACAACTGGGTTTCTGAGACAATCGCAAACTTATCGGGGAGTAACGCACCTCGTTCAATCGGTGCAATGGTCAAGGCAATCGCATTACTATGCGCCTCATCCATGTTTGCAAGAAAATCGGTCAATCCTGAAACACTTTGCAAATTAAAGCGTTTTTGCAACAGCTCCGATAAAATCTCACGGCGACCCGCAGTTTCGGCAACCAATAATATCGGTTTAGCAAACTGCTCGCGAAATGCAATCAGTCTTTGTAGTGGCTGAGCAAGTTTGTGGTCAACGGTTAAATCAGGTGGTGTGTCAACCAATGCATTGATTGCCCCTGCTTTGGTGTCATCAATCGGTTGTTCGCTGGTGATAATGCGAGGATATTGGGCAATTTTTTCGTTAAAGATATGTTCTGCCAGATACAAATCTTGCGGTGCCACAATCGGTTTTTCGATATCGTGCCTGCGGTCATTGTAGCGAGTTTGGATTTGTTGCCAAAAATTTTGGTAAGCCGTCTCTATTTGATTATCGACGATAAACAAGCTATCTTTGGGCAAATAACTAAAAAAATCCGAGCCATTTTGCCAAGTATCCGCTTCAAAGAATAACGGCTGATAATACTCCACCCCCGCGGGTGCAATGCCGTTCATCACATCGTTAAACAGCTCAAAACGGCGGGCGGATGTGTTAGCAAAGGTGCTGGCAAAATTGGCGCGAAACGTTTCTTTACCCTCATCCAGGGGAAATTCTCGCGCGGGTAAAATCTGAAAACTGGTGATTTTACCGATGGTTTCACCCGATTTTTTTTGACTATTGATAAACTTAACATATTGATGGGGGTCACTGTCTTTTAACTCATCCAAATCCGCTTGGGTCAAGCTACGCTGGGTTTGCGGGTTAAAAAAACGGATACTCTCAATCTCATCATCAAATAAATCAATGCGCACTGGGAATGGCTGACCAATGGCAAACAAATCAATCACGCTGCCACGCACCGCAAATTCCCCAGGCTCAAAGACATTATCTACCGCATGATAGCCCGCGGTTGCCAGTTTTCGACGTTCGGTTGCCACATCAAAGGTGTCCCCCACTGACAAATCAAAGTGTTGCCCCAATAGCCATGATGCAGGGGCGACGCGGTGCATTAAAGTCTGCACCGAAATCAGTAAAATACCATCAGTTGGCATATGGGTAAGCAAATGAATCCGCTCAGAGACAATGTCATGGTGCGGTGACAACTCGTCATAGGTAAGCGTTTCCCAATCGGGAAATACATGGGCATCGACCCCACTAAATGCCAACTCTGTTTCAAGCTGATTGAGCTGATTTTGGTCACGGGTCACGACCACTTTTAGGCGGTTCTGCTGACCGCTTTCGCTGCTGGTGAGGCTAGTGAGCCATAAGGCTTGGGTCATGCCTTGAAGGTTGCCCAGCCATTTTTTGTCATGCTTAGCATTGTCAAACAACGATTGGTTAAGGCGAAAGGAAAGATGAGACAGTGGGTGTGTAGCATTCGTCATTGTTATCGGTCTTTTGGTTATAAGTCTTTTGAATTAAAAAGGCAAAAAAGAATGACGTTATTGTGGGGGTTTTTGCTGCAAAATTAAAGCTAAAATAGCAGTGTTTTAGCAGACTTTTTGGCAATAACACTTTATCCCTGCAATGCAGCAATCTAGCGTCTTTTACCAAAGTGATATGCAAAAAAACACCGCCAATTTGACGGTGCTTTTTTGTCAAGTTGACGTTATTTTTTGAGCCATTTGGTGATTTGGGCTTTAACAAATTTGGGATTTGAGTTACCCCAGTTGGCGTAGATTTCGGTAAAGAGTGTACCTGTAATATCTTCGATTTCCGACTGGGTGATTTCGACATTGCCTTGTTTACCAAAGATAACCACCTCATCCCCTGCCTTGACATCGGGGTAATCGGTGACATCGACCATAGTGGTATTCATCGAGATTTTGCCCAATGCAGGGACTTTATGACCATTAATTAAGACATGACCTTTGTTGGTAAAGGCGCGACGGTAGCCGTCTGAATAACCGAATGGTAAGTTTGCCAAATAGCTATCTCGTGTCAAGGTATAAGTACGGTCATAGCCAACAGTTGAGCCTTTAGGATAGAAATTGACGCTAGCCACACGGCTTTTGAACGACATAATGTAGTTGAAATCTGGACGTTCATAGTAAGGCTCGCCAAACAAAATCCCTCCTGGACGCACCATATCAAACCAACCTTCTGGCACGTTCAGTGACACAAATGAGTTCGCCGCATGGATGGTGAGTTTTTTACGGTCGAGTTTGGCGGTTTTAATCAGCCAATCGGTGTTTTGTTTAAAACTAGCCAACCCTTTTTGTACATCGGCTTTATCTTCAACAGGAAAATGGGTCATGATACCGACGATGTGGAGATTTTTAAGCTTGGTAATTGCCAAAGCGTCTTGTCTAGATTTCTCAATGCTCAAATCTAAGCCGTTACGGTCCATGCCACCGTCGTTGAGTGCCATATGAAAATTAATGACCACGCCCGCTGCTCGTGCGATATCACTGGCAGTTTGGGCTTGTTTAAGGGTACCAAATAACTCTTCGACATTGTATTTTAAGCCGTCTTCAATTTCTTGGTTGGTCGCCGTACGCACCCGCATCACTCGTCCTTTGTAGCCGTGTTTGCGGGCGATACGGGCTTCCTCGTTACTGGCAATGCCGATACAAGGCACTTGATGTGCAATCACGGTAGGCATCAAATTATCAATGCCAAAGCCATAAGCATCGGCTTTTAAAATCGCACAGATTTGGGATTTACCGCCTAAATGCGCGCGCATCGCTTCAATATTATGCCCGTACGCCTCAGTATCTATTTCAAGCCAAGCATTGGTATTGGCAAGATTAACGATATGAGGATTATCGCCAGCATACGTTAGCGCGGGCGCGGCTTGCGCGGGCGCAGCGTGATACATAACGGTGGCGATGGCAAGCGATAGCAGAGTTTGATGTAGTTTCATAATAATTCCCAAAATGATATGACAATAAAAAATCAGAAAAAGTACGCGCTTTCATGCGCTGATGTTACCGCAGTCAAGCTATATAATCAGTTAATATATCAACAATTGATACGGTTTTTTAACCAACCTAGGTTGCTTTTTAGTTTAGTAGCTTAACTTAGCTCATTAAAGCAACGATGTCGTACTCACAATCATGCCATTATTATCCGCATACACAAAATCGCCATTATTTATCGTCATTCCGCCAAAATTGAGCGTCACACCCACATCGCCCACACCCTTGCGATTGGATTTGCGGGGAATGGCGCCGAGCGCTTGTACGCCGATTGGCATTTTGCCCATATCATCCACATCTCGCACACAGCCATACACAATCACGCCAGCCCAGCCATTATCAACCGCGCTTTGTGCAATCATATCGCCTAGCAAGGCGCAGCGCATTGATGCGCCACCGTCTACCACCAAAACTTTGCCATTGCCTTTCTCATCTTTGCCATTCGTGGCTAACAGCTCTTTAACCCGGCTATTGTCTTCAAAGCATTTGACGGTTACCACTTCACCGCCAAATTTTGTGTTACCGCCATAACTAAAAAAGCGTTTGCCTTCCATGTTGGGTGCACAAACTTGACATTCTGGATTATCATCTAATAAATCGCAGGTAATAAAATTTTCTAAGGTCATATTGCTCATCATCGTTCCTTAAGTCAATCGTTTTTTTGGGAAGGTTAGTTTCTAAACCGCGTCATCGCTAGCATTTCAAAGTTACTGATAACTTGGGTTTTCTTGACGGTATCGACGCGATTAGCACATTTTTCATAGGTATGTTTGATGTGCCAATTGTTACTCACCAGCGCCATTGCCATCGCTACCCTATCGGCTTCTATGGGACGGACAGGCAGTTTTTTAGGCACAATAGGTTTGATGAGTTTATACGCCGTCTGCGCGATGGTTTCAAGTTTACGATCATCGTGTTTGCCAAGCAGCAAAGAGGGACGAAAAATTGCCAACTCTTGAAAGCCTAAATTGCCAATCGCCGTCTCAAGCTCACCTTTGACACGGTTATAAAAAAAGCGACTATCGGCATTGGCGCCCATTGCCGATAACAAAAAAAACCGCTCTACGCCTTTTTGTTTGCAAGCTTTGGCAAATTCGACATTATAGGTAAAGTCGATTTGTCGAAAAGCCGCTTCACTACCCGCTTCCTTAATGGTGGTACCCAGACAGCTAAAAGCATCGGTGTCTTTACCAATCGACAGCGCAGACACAAATTCATGCATTTGATTAAAATCTTTAAGCTGGTAAAAATGCATCGAATCACTCAACCCTTTTGGCTGAGAGCGCGCAATGATAATGACTTTTTGATAGAGACTGCCAAGCTGAGTGAGTAATGAATTGCCTACCAACCCGGTTGCACCGATAATTAATGCTGTGCGCTGCATAAAACAATGACCTCAGTATGAATATTTTATGAGTTTTTAATGTCATTTTATTTAATCACAGATAATCAAAACTTTCACCTACAAATACGTTTTTTTCAGCGTTGGTGGGCATTGCGCGATGGTTTTTTGGTCAACAGACGAAATACGCTGAATAATCTGCCGAATAAGTTGTCATTGTAGCGTGAGTTTGCTAAAATAGCGGGCTTTAAATCCGCTTGATATCGTTAATTGTGTTTCCGTGTCTAGTGATTCAAGGATTCAAGCAACCCTAACTACCCGTGTCTGTAATAAGCGAATGGCTGCTCACTTACTAACAGATCGATTTATATTGCAAATCCAAGGAGATTTACGTGGCAAATTCTGCACAAGCTCGCAAACGCGCTCGTCAAAACGTTAAACGTCGTCAATTAAAAGCATCACAACGTTCTATGGTTCGTACTTTCATCAAACATGTGGTAAAAGCCGTTGAAGATAAAAATTACGAAGCAGCGACTGAAGCTTACAAAAAAGCAGTTCCAGTGATTGACCGTATTGCTGACAAAGGCGTGATTCACAAAAACAAAGCAGCACGTCATAAAAGCCGCTTAAACAAAGCAATTAAAGCCCTTAAAACTGCTTAATTGTTTGTTGCATTAAAAAAGCCAATTCATATTGAATTGGCTTTTTTATTGAGACTGATTTAGCTATAAAATTGATTTAGTTATAAAAAAAAGCTGAAATCAAAATTTCAGCTTTTTATTTAGCTTACCTAATATTAATTTTCTTAAAAACCCATTGACGCTTTTAATCATGGTTTTAATTATGCTTTTAACTCGGCAAGGACTTGTTCACTGACTTTATCAATCGCTTGTGTACCATCAAATTTAGCATAGCGCGGCGCATTTTGACCTGATTTTGCCAAGTCTTGATAAAAACCAACCAAAGCTTCTGTTTGGTTATGATAAGTCGCTAAACGATCGCGGATGGTATCTTCTTTATCATCATCACGCTGAACCAAGTCTTCACCGGTTTCGTCATCTTTACCTTCCACTTTGGGTGGATTATAGACCACATGGTACACGCGACCTGAAGCAGGATGAGAGCGACGACCTGACAAACGAGACACGATGTCTTCATCAGGTACGGCAATTTCTACCACGTTATCGATGTGTACGCCTGCATCCGCTAACGCTTGCGCTTGTGGAATGGTACGCGGAAAGCCATCAAAAATACAGCCGTTGGCACAATCTGGCTGCGCAATACGGGCTTTAACTAGGTTGATAATTAAATCATCTGAGACAAGTCCGCCGGCATCCATGATACTTTTGGCTTGTTTGCCAAGCTCAGTACCTTCTTTGATAGCGGCACGTAGCATATCACCTGTTGAGATTTGTGGAATATTAAATTCCTTGGTGATGATTTGTGCTTGGGTACCCTTACCAGCGCCAGGTGGCCCTAAAAGAATAATACGCTTCATAAACCTATTCCTTAAGTCGAAATTATTAAAATCGCCCTATCTCATTACTGCAATAGCAAAAAAGACCCACAAATGGTGTGTTCGAATAACTAACAGTTTTGAAATACTGGGTTAACAATACTCGTTAACCGCTAAAATCTCAAGCAATTTTTGCAAAATAATTTAAATTGATAGGGGTATTAAAAATAAAAATGTGGCAAGATTTAATTCACTTCCTAATCAATTAAGCCCCTATTCAATCGAGAGATTTTTCATAACCATTTAAGGCACGATTTTATCAATCAATACCGTTGTCGAGTCAGCCGTTTTCTCTAGCGGTACGGGGTTACTCGTCAAGTCGCCACTTTGCGGCATGGCGTCACCTGAAGCACTAACACGGGCAGTAATCACCAATGGCTCATTCGTGCTAATCGCCGAGCTTAAGGTCATCGTTGGCATAATGCTATCGTTATCGCTGATATTGATTGCCATACCATTGATGGTTAAGCTATCTGCTGACAGTTTTTTGGCAGCAACAGGGGGACCACCTGCCATCTTGCGCACATTAACAAATAAGCTTTCGCCTTTTTTCACCCGCCCTAATATCTCAGGGGTGACTTTGACATTGACTGTAATCGCCTGTTCGCCTTGGGCTTCACGCTGATTGATAGTCTGCTCAAGTTCAGATAGGCTGCTTAAGGCTTGGGTATGATCGCCAGGACGCGCTTGGATTTCGGTGCGTAGCAGTTCTACCCATTTTCGAGACTGCGCGTAATTGCCCGCTCGCATTTCACCCATTGCCATCAGCATCTGTGCGCCTTGGTGTTTGGGACTTTTGGCTAGAATATGCTCAACCACTTGACGGGTTTTGTCATCCATTACCCCGCCTTGGGTAAAAAAGCTAGTTTGCGCGTAGGTAATGGCGATTTTTTCATCATCAGGATTGAGACGATACGCCCTTGCCAAAGCTTCAATTGCTTGCTCGGGTGCTTGCAAGGCTACAAACACTTCAGAGAGACGAAACCAACGTAGCGGATCGGTGGCATGATGATGCACGTTGGTTTGCATGGCACTAATCAGTCCCACACTGTCTTTGGTTGCCCATTCTGGCGGGGTATCGATTTTTGCGGTCAGCAAATCATCCGCGACTTGTCCCAAGCGATTTTGTGCATCCCATAATTGATAGACGGGCGTGCGATCGCCAATCATCACATAAGCCATCACAGATAATAGCGGAATCCAGATGATAACTATCAGACGGCTTTTCCAATTGGGGGTAAAATGGCTGGTATCTTGATTGTCACTGATGTCTAGTAATTGACGCTCTAACGCCAGTTTTTGGGTTTGATAAGTCGCCTCATCGATTTGACCCTCGTCAAAATCGGCATCAAGTTCTACCAACCGTTGTTTAAATACTTCAATATTGAGCGTTAGTAACTGATTATCAGCGCGATTGGCGATGGCATGATGGTCTTGGGTTTGCAACCAAGGTAACAGAATAAATACCGCAAGCGTGATAGCAAACAAAAGTGCGACAATGATAAAAATAATTAGCGTTGACATTAATTTTCCTTACCGACTGCTTGATTGATTTCACTAGTTTTAGCATTGGCAGCATTATCATTGGCGTTTAACAAATCTTGTAATCGCTGTTGTTCGGCGGCTGAGAGTGGCGCATAACCCTCTTCTATGGGATTGGCGATGACAGCGGCACGTTTTGACGAATTACGGTTACGAATAAACCAAGCCAGCATCACAAACACCAACAACACAGGCGGAAAAAACCATAAAATCCAGGTGGATGGGCGCACAGGTGGTTTGTAGCTAATAAAGTCACCGTAGCGCTCATTCATATACTGGCGAATTTCGGCGTCGGAACGACCGTCTTTGACCATGTCATAAGTCTTTTGTTTTAAATCTTGTGCAATTGGCGCATCGGAACCTGCCAAGTTTTGATTTTGACATTTTGGACAACGAAACTCTTCGATAAGCGCACGATACTGGGCTTCTTGGCGCGGGTTGTCAAATTGGTAGGTATCAATATTTGCCCAAGCCGATATGGATAACCCTGCGACTAACAATACCATAGCCATCGCCCTGACTATCAAATGAAGAGTTTTTGAAAATGTGATACTCATTGGCACACCTCACGGATTTTAGCATCGGCGGCTTGTTCACGCAGCGCAGTCATACAAGGCAATACTTGCTTGTTGTAGCGATCTTCGTTGATTTCACCCAAGATATGCTGGCGCACATTGCCTTTGCCATCAACCACAAACGACTCTGGCACACCCGTCAGACCCAAATCAATGCCAAAATTCCCTTCTTTGTCTTGCACATTGAGGGTAAATGGGTCTTCATGGGTGTTGAGATAATCAAGCGCGTCTTTGGTTTCATCTTTATAATTGACTCCAACAATCGGTACGCCTGTCTTTGACATTTGCAGTAAAAACGGGTGTTCAACTTTACAAGTCACGCACCAAGACGCCCATACATTGAGTAAAAATGGCTGTTTGGGTAGCTGTGCTTGGGTAATCATTTGTGACGGGTTACCCAAAGACGGTAAGCTAAAACTTGGCAAAGCGCGATTGAGCGAGGTATTGGTTACTACTGTGGTATCTTTGCCCAACCGCGTATAAAACAGCGCAATGATAATCAAAAAAAGCACCAAAGGAATCAAAAACCAAAGTTGTCTTTTACGCATTGCCATGAGCACTCTCCTGACCTAACTCACTGTCATTTTTTACTAACACGGGGGCGTTTGCCGCTGCTGTGTTAATCGCTGCTAAATTCCCCGACTTGTCATCATTTATATCAGCAAGTCTCGGTAGTTTACGATAGCGTTTATCAAACATACTTAAAATCGCACCGAGCGCCAGCACAAAACCGCCCCACCACACCCAGCGTACGCCAGGTTTGATATAGATACGCACCGCCCATTTATCGGCAGTCGCTTCCGTTTGATTCACCCCTAAAATCGGCTCACCCATTGCCATGTAGATATCTCTTAATGGGTTGTACTGGATAGAAGCTTCGGTCATGGGCATTTGACTGACCACATAATGGCGTTTTTCTGGATAAAGGGTGGCGACTATTTGGTTATTTTTACGAACACTGACCACCGCTTGGGTGGCATCAAAGTTGGCGCCGCGAATTTTTTTTAGCTCATCCATCGTGAACTGGTAGCCCTGTACTTCAACCGATTGGTTTTTTTGCATGGCAATGTCTTTTTCGATACTTAGGCTTGTGGTAATGGCAATGCCCATCACGGATAGTAAAATACCCAAATGCGCTAGCTGCATTCCCCAATAGCCCATGTGCAGACGTTTCAGCCCAGCGCCCAGCGAGCGCGCGTTACGGGTTTTGTCTTTGATATCAATCACCATCCATACCAACACCCATAAACACAGTGCCGCTGACATAAAGATGTTGATATTGATGCCACTCACCAAGAAATAGCTTAAAACCCCGGCTAACACAAAACAGCTGGCTAAAATCGCCAAGCCTATACCCAACAATGGACGAGTGTCTTTTTTCCAACGGCTGACCGGTCCAATGGCTAAAAACAACAACAATAACCAAGTTAACGGCACAAATAACGCATTAAAATAAGGCGCACCGACCGATACTTGACCCAGTTTTAACGCATCGGCTAACATTGGATAAAGTGTGCCAATCACCACCACGATGGTTGCGACTAATATTATAATGTTATTGATGACCAATAATGTCTCACGAGATTTAAGCTGATAATGGCTTTCTTGGGTCAAACGCCAACCGCGCCACGCAAACATCGCCAGACCGCCACCGATTACCACGCCCAAAATCACTAGGATAAACAGACCGCGGGTAGGGTCTGCGGCAAATGAGTGAACCGAGGTAATGACCCCCGAACGTACCAAAAAAGTGCCCAATAAACTCAAGGCAAAAGTGAAAATCGCCAACATAATCGTCCAAGCTTTGAACACGCCGCGCTTTTCAGTAACTGCCAATGAGTGTAATAATGCGACCCCACCGAGCCAAGGCATAAAAGACGCGTTTTCCACAGGATCCCAAAACCACCAGCCGCCCCAGCCAAGCTCGTTGTATGCCCACATTGAGCCAAACACGATGCCAAGTGTCAAACAGCTCCAAGCCGCTAGTGTCCAAGGACGCGACCAACGCGTCCACACCGCATCTAACCGACCCGCCCACAATGCTGCCATGGCAAAAGCAAACGGTACTACCGCGCCCACATAGCCCATATACAGCATCGGCGGATGAAAGATCAATCCGGGGTCTTGCAGTAGTGGATTCAAATCTTTGCCATCCACGGGGATGCTGGGTAGACTGCGATTAAAAGGTGACGACACAAAAATCACCATGCTTAGCATCATCATTTGCACAAAGGCTATAATCACCAACACGCGTGCGCGCATGGCAAGCGGCAAGCTTCGACTAAAAACGGCCACCGCCGCGCCCCAAGTCGCCAAAATGGTGACCCACAGTAACAGTGAGCCTTCATGCCCGCCCCACGTGGCGGATAGACGATAGTACCAAGGTAGCAGAGAATTTGACTGATTGGCGACATAAATCAACGTAAAATCATTGGCATAAAACCCATACATCAGGCACAAAAATGACGTACCGGTTGCCAAAAACTGCGCAATGGCAAAACTTCCCGCCAGTCGTTGCCAAGCAGGTTGGTGTTTAAACACCCCCACTGCTGGCAAAATAACCTGTAAAATGGCAATCACCAAGGCTGAAATAAGCGCAAAATAGCCCAATTCAGTAATTAACATACCCACTGCTCCTATCGCTGTAGTGGTTATCACACTGTAGAATTTTCACCAAAAAAATGGGTCAAACTAATAAAACACTAATATCAAATGTATCCAGCCCGCCAAAAACCCTGTCACACCGCCCAAAATAATCAGTGTTAATTCATCTTCACGAAAGGCAGGACGCAACAGATTTTGAAATTCATTGGGCGTCAATGCGCGAATACGGTCTCGAAACAGCCCAAAGATTTTTTCTGCGCGGCTAAGGTTTAGCTCAGGATTACTCATCGGCACCATAGTCGCTGCAATTGACTTATCAATAATCACGTGTCTGAGCTGACCAAACTCTTTACGACCCAAACCAAATTTCAAGCTTGTTTGAATCACCTGTGATTCCAACATTGGGTTTAGGTGTTTTTTAATCAGCTCACGCGTTTGCATCGCACGGCTGCCATACATCATTTCATACATGATGTTTTTGAGCGTGACCAAATCTTTGACCACAATCTCAGCAAACACCTCAGAGACCTCAGGCTGGCGTTTCATAAAACCACCTTGCCAGTTAAATTGTCCCATATGCGGTTTTTCAAAGCGGATAAACGGCAGCGATTTGCTAAAACTAAAAAATTTGGGATAGCGATAATAATGCGGCTCAATCGGATTAAACACCATCCAGATGGCAATCCAATTGGTCAACAGCCCCCAAATCGCGGCAAAAAACGGCACCGTCCAATGCTGCGGCACAAACCAAAAAATCGCCATCTGCAAAATACCAAATACAAACCCAATCAGCGCACTGATATGCCAAATAAAATTAATCTCTTTTTGACCTACCTTCAAAAACATCCGCACCATCAGCGCACGGTCGCTTTCCATCTTGTTGACAATCATCTCGCGCATATCAACCAAGTTTTCGACATTGTAGGTCAAGTCGAGCACCAGATTTTTCATGATGGCTGGCAATTGCTCGTGTCCATAGGCATAGATACGGCGTTTGACAGCAAAAGGCAGATTCGCCCATAGCGTTGCCGAGCGCTCATTCATGATTTCATCAATCAGCAAATCCAAGTTTTGGTTCATGGTTTGGCTGATAAAATCCGCCACTTCTTCAGGGTGCATGGCTTGGAAAAACTCATCGAGCGAGCCAAGCTTGGATAAAGTTTGGTCAACGATAATCCCGGATATTTTACCCGCTTTGCGTGGCACAATGCCCTGCCAGCCGATACCGCCGCCTGGGAAACCTTGAATCTTAATGCCCCAAAAATGAATGGGATAAAATAGCATCTTGAGCGCCATCCATACATGCGCCCAAGTCACGATTGCTGTCACAAATGGAATGGTCAGCATGGCGAAAAATTGCGGATGGGTTGCAAGCTTGTGCCAAATTTCTGCAAACATATCAAAAAAGCTCACATGGTGAAAAAGCTAAAATCAAAGGACCATAAAACCGAGATGACATTACAAGGTTTGCTTGACAACGTCTGTAGTATGGGTGCGTTAATATGGGTGCGTTCAAACCGCTAGATTTTAGCACAGAAAGATATATTTTGCCTGAAGAAGTTATATTTTTAGCGGTTTTGATTCCCTATGTTGCCATCCATATTGCCGTCAATACTGCTATCATAATTTGATACATTTTTTTGTCAGCAGCCGTTAGTTATTTGCGATTTTGACAGGATTTGGGCATGCTAATTTGCCACATTTTATGCTAGTATATCGCTCTTAAATTTTGATTTTAGCCATCAGACTTAAGCCACCCATACTTAAGCCACCCATATAGGAGCTTAGTAGCTGGGTGATATCCCTATATTTGCATTAAGCTAAACGTTCATCGCACCGCGACCCTTTTTAAAACCGTTCTAATTGCTGTTACCCACTTATGAAACCACCCCATTCTTCAGATATGCAACGTGAAAATCTTATCTTTCGCCGCCGGGTAATTTTGGCATCAGTGTTTGTTTTTTTGGGCTTGGTTGGCTTGATTGTACGCTATGCTTATCTACAAATTTATACCCACGACCAGTACGTCACCCAGTCTGACAATAATCGTATCAAACTGGTTTCTGCGCCGCCCAGTCGCGGCTACATTTATGACCGGAACGGCGTAATTTTGGCAGATAACCAGCCTGTTTTTACCGCTGTTATCAGTCCTGATGAAATTGACAATCCTGACAATACCTTGGCACTACTCACCCCGATTTTTCAGTTGACACCTGAAGAAATCAGTGAAGCTTCAAAAGCCCTTAAAAAAAGTAAAAATGAACCTGTCACCATTAAAATCGGACTTACCGAACAGCAAGTTGCCCAGTTTAGTGAACGTAAACCGTTTTTTAAAGGCGTGACAATTCAAAGTAAACTTACGCGCACCTATCCCTACAGCGATTTATTTGCCCATGTGATTGGCTATGTTGGGCGTATCAGCGACAATGATAGTAAAAAGCTGGATAAAAAGCTGTATGCAGGCACCGATTTGATTGGTAAAACAGGGATTGAAAAATATTACGAGTCGCTGCTACTGGGCAAACCCGGTTATCAATCAATTGAAACCAATGCCTATGGCGATATCATCAAAAAACTCGATACCAAACCGCCCATTCCCGGCAATGATATTTATCTAAGCCTTGATTATGGCTTACAAAAATTGACCAGCGATTTGTTAAATGGTAAACGCGGCGCAGCGGTGGCTATTGACCCCAACACTGGCGAGATTTTAGCCTTTGTGAGCAACCCAAGTTTTGACCCCAATCCCTTTATCACTGGAATTAGTAGCAGAGAATACAAGGCACTGCAACAAGACCCCGACATGCCACTGTACAACCGTGCGCTACAAGGGCAATACCCCCCGGGTTCTTCTATCAAACCGATTGAGGGTTTGGCAGGGATTCATTACGGCATAATGGGATGGGACAGTAGTATTTATGATCCGGGTTATTTTAGTCTGCCTGGCGATAGCCATAAATTTCGTGACTGGAAAAAATCGGGTCATGGTAACGTCAATTTGCATAAATCCGTGGTCGAATCTGTCGATACCTACTACTACAAGCTGTCTTATCAACTGGGTATTGACCGGCTTCATGATTGGATGACGCGTTTTAATTTTGGTAGTAAAACAGGGATTGATTTGCCGGGAGAGAAAACCGGCGTCTACCCTTCTACTGAATGGAAAATGAAAACTTACAAAAAAGCCTGGTTGCCTGGGGAAACCATTTCTGTGAGTATTGGGCAAGGGTATTTTTTGGCGACACCCTTACAGATTGCCAATGGTATCGCCATGCTAGCCGGTGATGGACAGCATTTAACCCCCCATCTGCTTAAAAAATCCACCGGTGCCGAACATGTCACCCCTATTGAAAAGCCCGATGGTAAAATTCAATACAACGGTAACCCCAATGATTGGCAGCGTATGCACCTAGCGATGGAAGATGTGGTCAAAAAAGGCACAGCGCATAATATTTACACGCCAACTTATCGCATCGCTGGCAAAACAGGCACAGCGCAGGTCAAATCTATCGCACAAGGTAAACGCTATAACGAAGCCGCGCTTGACTCGCGTCACTGGGATCATGGCTGGTTTGTTGGTTTTGCCCCAGTAGAAAACCCGCAAATTGCCATTGCCGTTATCGTAGAAAATGGGCGCCATGGTGGCTGGGTAGCGCCAATTGTGCGTAAAATGATGGATTACTGGCTCATTGATAAAATCAAAAAACCGATTGTGCCACCGTCCCCTGAAGAACTTGTCAAAATCAATGCCGAAAAACAAGCTGCCAAATTGCAACGTGAAGCGTTAGTTTTGTCAGGTAAACCTATTATCGCAAAACCCAATACCGCCAAACTCACTGCAGTGGGTGGCGCTGACTGACGTAATGCAGCTGTCCAAACTATGATGTCCGAACTATGATGTCCAAAATTAGCAAACGACCCAATAAAGCGACCAAATCCCCGCCAGTTTCTCACGTGCGTATTATCGGCGGCGAGTATCGTCGGCGTTTGGTAGCGTTTATCGATGCCGATGGGTTGCGACCAACCCCCGACCGTGTCCGAGAGACAATATTTAACTGGCTTGCCGATGATTTAGTCAATGCCAAGGTACTAGATTGCTGTGCTGGTAGTGGGGTTCTCGGTTTTGAAGCCTTGTCGCGGGGTGCCAAGCAGTTAACTTCTATCGAGCCTATCCATGAGCAATGTAGGCAAATTAAAGCCACCCAATCCCTGTTAGGTATTGCTGATACAAAAATTGTGACAATGGAAGCTACGATACAACATGCCTTAACACAACTGGCAAACACCGAGCCGTTTGATGTGGTGTTTATCGACCCGCCTTATCAACTAGCGTTATGGGATACAATTTTGCATGGGTTAATCAACCATCAGTTAATTCATCCGCAGACATTACTGTATATCGAAAGCGATCAAGATCATAGCCACCTGTTAGAATCTTTTACCGCGTCACTTGAGCCACTTAAATATAAAAAAATGGGGCAAATTTTTGCCGGCATTTATCAGCTAAAAGCGCTTTAATTTAAAGCATTTCAATTCAAAGCCCTTGAACTTAGCCATTAAAAAACCGACTGGATTAACCCAGTCGGCAGATATAATAACCATTCACGCCTAATAGCAAACCCACTATTAGCTTTTAATGCATATACCCACTTGTACGGCAGACGCTGACGGACATAAATATTTTGATGACTGTCCTTTTAAGTTGTTGGCTTCATACAGATAACTGACCCCAACCACCATCAAAAATGTCACCACGAGCGCTAACATAATCACCAGCACAACACTATGAATGTTGATTTTGGATTGATGGCGCGTCACTTCTACACTATCATCGGCATCTTTATCGTTCGTATTGTTAGCTTGATGGATCATAAATTGTGTCCTAAAAAATTTGAAATTTAACCGATTAAATTTCATCGTGTTACTTAGCAACTATCCATATACGACATAGACCGAAAACTATGCGTGGTAGGGCTATAAAAGCAATTTACAAAGGTAATCAAATATTACATTTATCTTATATTGATTACATTCTACAATGTATTTATTACTAAATTATAACAATAATAAAAAATTACACAATTGTTTTATCAGAAAAGTTCCTATTTGGTCATTTTTTGCGATAAATGGTATAGTGTCGTCAAATCTTTGAAAAAATATTCATCCAAACTGGTTAATAATCAATTATCTAGCTAGAATCAATTAGCTAGTTAGTTAATCCCATCCACCCCATTTTTCTGTAAGACTGAAAATAATAATGAAAAAAAATACACACAAGCAGTGGCAAGCGCTGTTATCTGCCAAACCTATCTATCATAGCAATCAGTTTACCCAATCCAAGATGTCAAGGACGGCATTTCATAAGGACTATGACAGGCTGGTTTTTTCGCAATCTTTTCGCCAATTGAATCAAAAAACCCAAGTGCATCCGTTAACTCATGAGATGGGTATTCATACCCGCTTAACCCATTCGCTTGAAGTGTCTTGTATTGGTCGCTCGCTAGGGATGATGAGCGCGGAGAAACTCGGTAATAACTTGCCAAGCGGCTTTACGATTTCGGACATGGGAGTCATTGTGCAGGCAGCTTGTTTGGCACATGACATCGGTAACCCCCCGTTTGGGCATGCAGGTGAGCAGGCGATTCGAGATTGGTTTTTTCAGCCTGCGCAGCGCCAATATCTAAGGCGGCTTACCCCACGCCAGCAAATAGATTTATTAGCGTATGAAGGCAATGCGCAAGGTTTTCGACTGCTGACCCGTAACGAGCATCATCCCGATGAAGGTGGCATGCGCTTGACAGCGGCGACGCTGGGCGCTTTTATGAAATACCCTTATCTTTCCACCCCTATCAATTCAGTCAGTGACAGTGACTTACTGCCCTCGCCCTTAACGCTCAAGAAATTTGGCTGTTTTGAAAGTGAAGCGCCGTTTTTGCATGATTTGGCGGAGCAGCTGCGACTACCCAAGACCCTAAGAGGTTATGCGCGGCATCCATTGGCTTATTTGCTAGAAGCCGCCGATGATATCTGTTATGCGCTGATTGATTTGGAAGATGGGATTTTACTGGGTATGTTAGCGTATCATGAAGTTGAGCCACTGCTGCTCAAACTCGTCGGTAAACGGCTTGGGGTACCATCTGAAGTCACGACTAATGCGCCTATCAGCCAAAAATTAGCCGCACTACGGGGGCGAGCAATGCGGCGATTGGTAGACAAAGTCACTGATGCGTTTGTTGCCAACCAAGCTGCTTTATTGGCAGGTGAGCTGACGGGCAGCTTATTTGACTACTGCCCCAATAACGTACGCAGTAGTATCAGTGAAGCCAAAAGCCTAGCCCATACCCGTATTTTTCAACATCCAAGCAAAGTACGGGTTGAAATCATGTCGAACCGCTGTTTACATACGCTACTTGATGCGTTTATGCCGCTGGCGTTGACGGGTGATTCCACAGACAGTATTTCTCAGTTTGAGCAATTACGACTGCTTAATCTATTAAATGCCCATTTAAGCAATGTTAGTCGGCAGTTAGGGGATGATGTTTATCAAAATATGTTGTGTATTTTAGACATGCTGACTGGCATGAATGATCATGAAGCCTATCGGCTCGCGCAAGCATTAAAGGGCAATTGGTCGGTGAATATTTAAACCTCATCGCTGAGCTTCAATCATCAATCGTCAATCGTCAACGATTGTATATTTGGCGTTTTCGGCTTAGAATATTTTTCCTTATTTAACCCGCTGATTGGATACCTAATGACTAGCCGTGACTTGCAAAAACGCCAAACCCGTCAAGCCTTTTTTCAATCGGTGCTTCAGTTATCGAGGTCAGGGCATGCGTTTTCGTCGATTTCACTTCGCCAGATTAGCCGCGAAGTGGGCGTAGTGCCAACGGCTTTTTATCGACATTTTCAGGATATCGATGAGCTTGGCACCTGCTTAGTCAATGAAGAACTCGGTCACACGCTGCAAAGTCTGCGCGATCATTTGCAGCTGGGTCGCACCCGAACGCATGAAGGTCAAATTGCCTCAAGCGTGGGTTTCTTTTTAGAAAGTGTGGAGCACGCGTCATTGCACTGGCACTTTATTGTCTCTGAGCGCTATGGTGGCAACCAAGCTGTGCAAAATGCACTTGATGAGCAAATCAGCTTGTTTGCGCAAATCATGACCGATGATTTGGCGATGCAACCTGCCTTTGGACATTTAAATCAAGAAGTACGCTTGTTGATTGCAGATATGGGCGTGAATATGTATTTTTCTTGGGTGTATCAATGGCTCAAATTTGACCCCACAGAGGTACAAGGTAAACAAGATTATCTCAATCGCTGTATCAAACAGGCGCAAGTGCTGTTTTATGGCGTCCGTAATTGGTGTCCTTAACCAAAACTTAAGCTAAAAAACAGTAAAACCAACAAACCGTGAAACCAACAAACAGTGAAACCAAAAAAGGCTGAGCATTAACTCAGCCTTTTTACTGTTTATCAACCCATTAATAGCGCCAGTTATAAATCAAATCGACAGAGTTATTGATGGCAGATTTAGACTCAATATACAAGCGTCTTGTTAATTGATAACGCATACTAAGCTCAGGTCGCGAGGTGAACACGCCTACCCCATAGCGTATAAACAAGTCTGGCGTGATATACCCTGTTAGACTGACCAAAGTATCATTGCCCGAGCCATTGGCGTCTAACGTTAAACGCTGCAACCCAAATGCCTGACCAATTTGGTTGGTAAATTTGCGCGTTCCGCTTAAGCCATAACTTAACCCTGCTGCGGCAATGGTATTGTTGACGCGGTTTCTAAAGTCTTGTTCGTTGGTAGTTTGACCTGAATTGTTATTTAGGCTACCCGTCACCAACGCATTCATCGCCTGCTGTTCACTGAGTCCGCCATTATTAAACACGGTGATACTTGGCGTGCTGGCACTACCTTTGACTTTGACGCCCACTTGTACACCTTGCACATCTTTAACTGCCTCTACGTTTAGCAGTGGTTTCATCACTTCACCATTGAACCGAACTTGCGCAAAGTTTAGATTCAAGCTTTGCCCAAACACTTCGACTTTTGAGCGGCGTGATACTTGCACCACCCCTTCTGCTTTCATGGTGCCTTGACCGCGCTGGGTGATATGCAGCGCACCCGCCAATGGTAAGCGTGCCCCAAAACCTTGGAAACTTATGCGCTCGCCGAGATCGACACCCACATCCGCGTTGATATTCCAAGGTTGGGTGACTTTTAGTACGTCATCAATCTGACCCATCAAGCGTCTATCAATCACGTTAACATCTGGGGATTTGCTCACCACATTGCCTGTGGCCTCAGGGGGGCGAATGGTGGCGCGAGGCACATCAATCACGCCGACGATATTCACGTAGCGCTGGCTAGGTTTGACAATCACATCAAAAATTGGATTAATAATGGCAGTAATCGCAGGCGGCTGACTCACTTGCAAGTCTTTACCTTGCAGCTTCAGCTTGGCTTGCAGCTCACGTGTCCAGTCAACTGTACCGGTAATGGTGCCTTGACCATCGCCTGCACTGGCAAAAGACCCGTCAATAGAGGCTTGATTGCCTGCCACGTGCGATAACACATTAATCTTATCAAAGCGCATCGGCACGCCTGTGATGCTAAGACCGGCATCTTGTAGCTCAATATCGCCAACAAATTTGGGCTGCATTAATGAACCACTGATTTTACCTGCCACTAGACCGTTACCTGTCAAACGTTCAAACGATGGGAAGAAAGGTTTAAATACCGCCAAGTCAATATCTTGAAAAACAACGGTGCCTGAAATCGGTTTTGACTGTATGTAGGGATTGACGGTGGCGTCCAAATAACCATTGCCCGCGCCATTGGCTGTTTTGATATCTGCACGAAGTTTTAGCCCGTCTGCGGTTGAACGCGCAATGACACTGATACGCTCATAGGCAATGGTCGTTGGATTTTCTTCAGGGGTTTGTGCTGCCGTACCAAATACGCCGTTATCGGTAAAGAAGCTGGCATTGATACTGGGTCGTTGGTTCTTCTGCCAATGAACGAGTGCGGTGCCGTTGAGTTTTCCTGACCAAGCGATATCACGCGGCATCACCACAGAGAAAATTTGGCTATCAATTTGTTGCACGCTGACATCGACATTGCCTTGCTCATTACTCACAACGAGGTTGTTTTTTAGACAAAGGCTGCCGTTTTGCCCAACCATTTGCCAGCAGTGTGCCGCCATTTGCACATTCAGGTTTTGCCAGCCCAATAGCATTTGTGCGGGTTGTAGCTGTTGCAGCTTGGCATATTTGGTACCAATTTGTCCATTACCGAGCAGACCCGACCACTGTTTTTTGGCAAGATCGATACGACCTTTGAGCGTCGCTTGCACTTGTCCTTTGGTACTATCTGCTTTGACATCCAAGGTGTGATTGTCTTGGGTACCGTTAAAATACAGTTGCACAGAGCGCAGCGGTTGATTGGCGATGTTGATACCCGTTGCAGTCAATTGCAACTGACTGGGTGATTTGGCAAGATTGACCAATTTACCGGTGACTTTGGCATCGAGTACCACAAAGTTTGGCAGTGAAATGTTACGCCCGACTAAATCCACATAGATGTTAGGCAGGGCTTGGTTGTTATCTTGGGTTAAGACAATACCGCCTTTAACGATACCTTTTAGCTGCGGCATGAGCTGATTGAGTGTGCTGATATCGACACTGGTCACCAGTTGGTTTTGGTTGCCATTGGCGGTGATGCGATTGCTACCCCATTGTACCAGCAGATTATTGGCTTGCAGACTTTCAACAAGACGGCGGATTTGTCCGTATTTTTGATTATTGGCGCTATTTTCAATGACTTGGCGCAGCGTGCTGAGGTCTTTTGGCAAATTCAGTTTTGCGGTCAATTGACCCGTTGCCAATAATGGTTGATTTTTTAGTCTGCCTTTGAGGTTCATATTGGCGATATGAATGTACTGAGCGCCTGCCCGCCAATAGCCATCGGTATTGATGGTGCCGGTGATTTGGCTTGGCAGACTTGGCACAAAATAGCTGGCATCAAAATTTTTCATGTCGGCATTGATATGCCAGCCGATACCATTGGTCATATCAATGCTACCGTTGGCATTGATATAGCCTTCTTTACCTTGATGGCTAAATTGATTAATTTTAAGCTGTTGTGGCGTGCCTGCAATATCAAATTTAAACGAGCCTGCGGGTACGTTTGGCGCATTGAGGCTACCATCAAATTTGGCGGCGATATAAGATAACTTATTGCCGAGTACATCGGCACGTACTTTGCCTGCGCCTTTTAACGCTAAGTGTTTTTTGCTATTGTTGGCGCCCAATAAATCCCCTGTCATGTCAATTTGGTTGATAGTGACATCATGACGGTTCAACACCGCTCGATTGGCTTGGCGGATCTGTTGCAGGGTGCCGCTGGCAACCACATTGCCCGTTAAGTCTTGCAGCGGGATGCTATTTAAAATGCCGTGTGCGTTTAAATGATTGGTTTTGGCATTGATTTGCCAAGCTAACGGCTGATTGCCGCTCGCTAGTTTAATTTTACCATTGCCTGCCAAATTACCTGCCACGCCTTGATACAGCAATTGAGTGATATCAACCAGCTGACCTGTTTTGTTGACATTGACTTGATAATTACCGCTTGGGGCTTGATTGAGCTTTAGTATATTGGCATTGACTTGGGCTTGTACACTGCTGGCTCGCTTGCCGTCTGCCGGCTGAAAAATCACGTGCGCTTTGCCATTGGGACTGTTAAGCTCACCAATACTCGGTAGATTGTGACGTATTAGCTGTTGCCAATTGGCATCGATTGTATAAGGTTTACGGTTGCCTTTGGCTTGTCGGATATCGGCATTGATAATTTCACCATCATTTTGGCGCAGATTTGCCCGTACTTGCATCGGCAATTTATCGGTTGCCACATCATAGACGATGCCTAATTTGCCTGTTAAAGTCTCTGGCGCATAGGGGGCGATGTCTTTTGGCAACAACTGACGAATGTTAAAGCCATTACCTGTATTCATCAGGGCAATACGGGTGCGGTCATGCCAATCAATCGTGCCTTGACTCGTTAATGTGCCTTGCGCGACTTTAGCCGTGAGGTATTCGATACTGAGTTTTTGATTGGCGATCACGCCGCGACCTTGGTAATGCCCATCGGGGATATCTTTGGCAGTCAAATCAGCATTGATACGCAGCTGGATATTATTGGTCACCCCTGTCGCGGTCGCTAGTCCATTTTTTAGGTGGATGTTTTGACTGGTGGCATAGGGTAATAACACATCTTTCCATTCAAGTTTGGCATTAAATGGCGCGTTTTTATCCATCGGCTGCGCTGTTACATGCCCAGTAACATCCGATTGATTGTATTTACTATTTATATCCGCGGTCAAAAATTTCAAACTGCCTGTGGCATGGGTATCAAGCGCATCGACATACACTTTTGACAATGAATTGACGATGACCAGTCCTGTTACATCCAGCGGATAATCCTGCTGCAGGTCAATTTTGCCTTTGATTTTATCAACGCTTAATAAATTGTTATACGCCAATTTGCCTTCGCCAACCGTGATTTGGGTATCATACCAAGTAAACTTTTGGATATGCGCTTGTTTAAAATCGATGGGGTCGCGAGTCACTTGCTGATAGCGCACTAAATTTGCTTTTACATCATCTAAGGTTAAGTTAACAGGCAGTGCAATGCGTGGGTAATCAAAGGGTTTATTGGAAGGGGTTTTTTTATAGGTGATGACCATGCGATTGATGTTGGCTTCACGCAGATGCACTTGTTTATTGATAAGGGCGCGCCAGCCAATTTTGACATAGGCTTTATCAACGGTGACTTCGACATAATTTTTGGGGGGATTGTCAGGGATTTTAACATCATACACCCAGATACCATCACGAAGATTGCCTTTGCCGTATGTTAGGCTGATACCTGTTTCTTGAACGATGGCATTGATAAGTAACCGTGTACCCCACGGGGTGCCGACGGCATAATAAGCCCCTAACAAAATTGCAATCAAAATAACGGCTAACACCATCACAATTTTGCTGATAAAACCCTGTCGATACCAGTGCCGAAGCCAACCCGCCTCTTTTTTTGCAGGGTCTAAATCATCACTGATTGCCGTATCCGAGTTTTTTATGTCTAAATCTTTTGCTGCCAGATTTTTAGCTGCTGGATTGTTATCTACCAACGATTTATCGTCAGGCTTAGTGACATCTGTATCTGTGCCATCTTCGGGTAACGGTTCGTTGTTGTTGTCGTCTTTCATTAATATCGCAAATCAATCGTTGGCTAACTACAAAAACACAGGTTCTATGCGCTGTATATGGGCGGTATATTGGATAAACCTTCCATACTAGCAAAGTTTTATCCAAAAATCTTGACTAAAAACCTTGCACAAAATAATGCCGTGATTTTTAGCCAAACTGTTATAGCGGTGAACCGATAAAGAAGTGTAAACGGACATCGTTGTTATCGCCTGTCAGACCTTTTGCCACATCGAGCCGTACCAAGCCTATCGGTGATTGCCAGCGGATACCTGTACCGATACTGACCGCCGTTGCGTTATCATATTCGCCAGTTGTATCATACGCATTACCAAAGTCAGTAAACACAGCGCCACGAAAGCTCGGTCTAAACTCATAGTTATACTCTGCTGAGCCTACCGCTAAGGCATCACCGCCGACTAAGAAATTTTCGCCGCCATAGGTCGGTGCTAAACTATCGGTGTTGTAGCCGCGGATACTAGAATCACCGCCTGCAAAAAAGCGTGAACGATAAGGCACATCATAAAAATCACCGCTATATAGATAGCCCAAATCCAGTCGCCCAATCACTTGTTGTTTGTTATCTTTGCCAAAAGTATACATCCCCGTGCCACCTGCACGTAGAATGGCCATATTGGTGTCACTCAGTGCCCCTTTAGCACCGACTTCAAGCGAATAACGTTGGCTATAACCCCACATTGGCGTCAGCATATTGTCTGCTACCGTTTTATTAATTGCATAACCCGCTAACAAGGCTTGTTGGGTATAATCCGATGCGTAGTTGTTAAAAGGATAAGGCAAGCTATCGGTGCTATATTTTTCAGGATCGACTGTGAGTTTATCGCCGCGGTAGCGCAGCGAATAGGTGCGATTCCAACCACTATCATGATAAATATTGCGGGCGATACTGGCATAGACCGTGTCCGCTTCAAAGGTGTTGACTAGGTCATCAACTTCTTTGTGTTGATAGCCGACTGTGCCTGTTAGTTTATCGTTGAGGGGATGCTTATAGGGTAAACTGGCATTAAATTCCACCGCTTGATCGACTTTAGATAATGCTACTGATGCCCCAGTCTGCAAGCCACTTCGGTTAACCAAGTTGTTTTGATATTTACCAGTCAAGCGCACGCCCACATCCGTTTCATAACCCAAACCCAACTGTGCCTCATGCGGCTTGGTGGCATTGAGTACCACATAGGTTGGGATTTGCTTTGTTTCATACACTTGTTGTGGCGTGAGCTTTGGTATGACTTGGTCTTCTCGTGGTTTGATAGGTAAGTCTTTGTCTTTATCCAGTTTTTTTGCCGTTTTACTGACCGCATTGGCGATGACCACCAGCGGATTTTTACTTTTATTTTCAGCCTCGGGTGATAACTCCATATCTTCGGGTGCGGCCAATAAGTTTTTGGCTTTTCGGCTGATGGCATTGAGACGTTGTTCGGTCGAGTCATCGACTTCAAATTGAATCGGCGCAATGTCATTGGGGTCTTGCACCTGATTGACGGTTTTTTGTGTCGTGCTATCGACAGTACCTGCGGATTGAAGTTCCGATGACTGATTTTGAGATGAGTTACTTTGAGCTGAGTTGCTTTGAGATGCGAGACTTTGATCGGTTGAATTGGCGGGTGAAATACCGGCGGCTGTATCAGAAGTGTCAGCGGTATTGTCGGCTGTGGTATTGCTGCTGTTGGCATCGCTGAGTGTCGCCGAGCCCGATTGTTCAAATGCGATATCACTTGCTGCTTCGTCCGATGGCATGATGACATCCACATCCACCCCATTAAAATAACGGGTGGCAGTCAAGTTGTTGGTAAATTCGCTGACAAAGGGTTGATAGTAGGCATCGCCTTTTTGGTACGTCATTAAGGCTTTCATTAGCTTTGGCTTTAAAGGCAGTTTATCTGGGTCATCGGTCAAATTGCCTTGCTTATCAATGCTATATATTTTTATATCATCAAAGTGATAGCGAGTCTTTGTGTCATAAATTAGGTCAACATCCGCGGTATTGTCCGGCAAAATAATATCCACCGAACTATTGAGCCATTTGGCATCGAAGTAACCATTGGTTTGCGCGACACCTTCAATCGTGGCCTTTGCGGCTTTATAGATACCATGACTGAACACATCCCCTTCTTTGGGCGGGATTTCTTTTTCTATCACAGGATACACCGGCAGGGCGTTATCGCCTTCCCCACCTTCACCACGGATATCAATGATGCGATTTTGCACGATGACGGGTTTGCCGACCTCTAAGCTGACTTGGATATTGTCTTTGCCTAGATGTTTAAAAGCAATTTTAGTGTCATAAAAACCCACCGCCTCTGCCGCATCTTTGGCAATTTGGCGTAATTTGTTCACACTGGCATTAAAATCCGACACCGATTCGACGGTCACTTTTTCCAATGCTGCCTTGATATTGCGCGCAGGCTCAAGTTTGGCATCTGCATTGGCAAAGCTGATATCAATATAGTTTAGCCCTTCGCCGCGACCAATGATTTTGTTCTTCAAACGCGCCACGATGCCTTGCGACTCTGCGGTCACGGTTGAGTTGGCTTGTGGGGTGGTCAATGCCGTTGTTTGCTGTTGATAGGCGGGCAAGTAATCATTGGGATTGATGGTGTCGGTGGATTTGATATTGCTGGCATCATTGGCAACGCCTTGATTACTAACATTCTGATTAGCAACATTTTGGTTAGCGATATTTTGATTAGATAAATTGGTTTGCTCGCTCACCTTTTGATTAATCGCGTCGAAATTCTGTTTTTCGGCGGTCAGCTGCTCAGTGACTTGCGCTTGGGATTGGGTATTTACGGGTGCAGGCTTGCTATTGTTGATTTGATTGGCAACCGACTGCGGTGTTGCTTGGTCTAATGCTTTACTGTAGCCGACACTAGGTTGATTTTGTTTCAACGTCGCCACAGGTTGGTTAAAATTATTAAAGTCTGCCAAGGTCTGATTATCGAGCTGTTGACCAATTTTATCTTCAACACGCTGCTGATTGAGTTGATACAGATAAGGCTGGGCGGTGTTGGCATCGGTTGTGATGCTGTCTTGCGCAGTTGCCGCAGGGATGGCATTTTGCGCCGTGCTACCCTTGCTGTCATTGGCGGTGGTCTGCGCTGCGCTGCTAGTGGTTAGCGTGCTATTCGTCGCTGAGCTATTAGCTAAAGTATTAACTGTGCTGTGAGCTGAAGTATTAGCTAAACTATTAATAGTAGCTGACATTATTGGCGTTTGTGCCCCCCAAGCAGGCACTACACCCACACTAACCAAGGTAATTGCCAAACGTATGGGGGTCAAGCGAAACAGCGAATGATTTGATACGCTAGAATGGGCGGGGCTCTGGCAAGGATTTGACGGACAAGGATTGGACGATAGTGGAGAGCTGGCATAAAAAAAACTAAACGGGTTATCGGTCCATGGGGTTGACGGACGATAGGGTAGCAAATTTATTGGTTTCATGATAAAAATCAAATCCTTGAGCGAGCACTAGGCGATTTTAGCATAAACATTTTACTAACCAAACATTTTCGCAACCCTTTGTAAAATATTTGTTAAGATAGTCATCATCAGACATTTCTAGGATTGCTCATGAGTACCCAATTTGCGCTTTTTAAATACAAACGCTTTAGCGCCATGTTTGCTACCCAGTTTTTAGGGGCATTTAATGACAATGTATTTAAGCAAGGTTTGATTCTAGTACTGACCTTTATGGCAGCGGCAAAATTGGGGATGCGTGTCAGTTTGCTCAACAATCTGGCGGCGATGCTATTTGTATTGCCGTTTTTTTTGTTTTCCGCCTTGGCGGGTCAAATTGCTGATAAATATGAAAAATCTTGGCTGACAAGGCTGATTAAAATCCTTGAAATCGTCATCATGGTAGTTGCCGCATTTGGGTTTGTGTTTGAGATTTATCCGCTATTATTTGTTGCGTTATTTTTGATGGGCACCCATTCGACGTTTTTTGGTCCTATCAAATATGCTTATCTACCCCAAGCCATGACTACCGATGAGTTGGTAGGAGCCAATGGGCTGTTCCAAATGGGCACGTCACTGGCTATTTTGACAGGGATGATGCTGGCTGGCGTATTGATGAAATTAGACAGTCCGCTGTTTTGGATATCTGGGGTGACGGTTTTTGTGGCGATTATGGGCTACTTGGCTTCTCGGTTTATTCCCGTCATGACTGCGCCACAGCCTGATTTGACCATCGACTGGAATATCTTTCGTACTAGCTGGCAAACCATCGCCAATCTATATCGTTTGCCGATTATGTGGTTTACCATTTTGGGTAATAGTTGGTTTTGGTTTTATGGTGCCACGTTTTTGACCCAAGTACCTGAATTTAGTAAGTCTATTTTGCTAGGCGATGAAAGCGTCGTGATATTTTTATTGACGCTGTTTTCTGTCGGTACGGCGCTCGGCTCACTGTTATGTAAAACGCTGACCAAAAACCAAGTGAGTTTAAAGCTGTTGCCCTTTGGGATTGCAGGATTGACGATTTTTGCGATTGACTTGTATTTCACGCTTTCAGCGATGCATTTGCCGCCACTCGCCAACAACGCACACTATAGTATCGGTATGATTTTTGCCACGCAGGGTGCTATGCGTGTGTTTGTCGATTTGTTTTTATTGGGTTTTTCAGGCGGTATTTATATTGTACCTTTATACGCTTATATGCAAGCTTATTCACCTGAAACAAGCCGTGCTCGCATTATCGGTGCCAACAATATTTTAAATGCCGTATTTATGGTGGGTTCGGCGATTTTTTCGATTGTTTGTTTGACGCTAGTTAACGTGAGCCTGCCGATGCTATTTGCGATTGTCGGTGTGATAAATTTGATCATGGGCATTTGGCTATTTTTAAAACTAAAAAAATATAGCCCTGCCAAGCCCTTTATGATTCATGAATAACACTCTATCGCCCTATTTAATCGCCCCGTTAAATAGTCAGTATAAATAGCTAGCAATGCTAGGCAATGGATGAATGGCAAGCAATGGATAAATAAGGGGTTTTGCGCCATTTTTTCATTTGAGTCCAAAATGTTGCTATTTGTTATCGTTTGGCAAAGAAACGTTGTTGTTAACTTCAGTTACTTTGTAAGTGGTTAAAAGTTAGTTACTATACCCTGACTTGTTGTAATTTTTTTTGTATCACTTGCTAGGAATGACTGTTATGCTTGCCACTTATAAAACCCTGTGCACGCCCAAACTGGTAAAACTCAGTGCGATAGCCTGTACGGCGGTGTTGATGACCGCTTGTGCTTCACAGAAGATCACGACCGTGGATAAGCGCCCTGTGTATGTACGGGGTGTCCCCAACTATTATATTGTCAGAAACGGCGATACTTTAAGCAAAATCGCCACCACTTATGGACTAGATTATCGTCGGGTTGGCGCGCTCAATGGGCTCGATAGCAACTATACCATTTATCCAGGGCAACGCTTGATTTTAACCTCAGCAAGCAATCCCACTTCTTATCGCCCAACAACCATTCGCCCGGTGACGGTCAATCAATCATCCCGCCCGTCTAACCCGACTTATTACCCGCCTAGACAAGCCAATAATTCATCAACCCCGTTACCGATGCCAAACCAAGTCATCGTGCCAACCAGCAGCTTGTCACAAGGTTGGTTACGTCCTACCACTGGCAATCTATTGCGACCGTTTAACCAGCAAACAGGTACGCTGGGTATGTGGTTTGGCGGACAAGCCGGCGCAAATGTTGTCGCCAGCCAGCCAGGTACGGTGCTGTATGTCGGTAGTGATTTGCCAGAATATGGCAAATTGATACTGATTCAGCACAACAGCGACTACATTAGTGCCTACGCGCATTTGGGAAATTTTGCTGTACAAGAGCGCCAAACGGTGCAAGCGGGTCAAACCATCGGTACCGTTGGGACGGACAATAATTTGAATCAACCTGCTGTTGAGTTCCAAATTCGTTATCGTGGCACGCCAGTCAATCCTGCCAGTTATTTAAAATAATTAAATAGCTGCTTAAAATAGTTAAAAATCTATTTAAAATATCGCAATAAAAAAGCCAATCCATGACGATTGGCTTTTTTTGTGAGCCTAATTATCGGTGAGGATAATTATCGGTGAGAATGATTAAAGGGCAATCGCGGTCGCCATGTTATTGGCATAGCCAATCGCATGATACAGACTATCGGCACTCGCTTTGCCTGTCCCTGCCAAATCCAGCGCCGTGCCATGATCGACTGAGGTGCGAATATAAGGCAACCCTAAAGTGATATTCACCGTTTCGCCAAACCCATGTGATTTGAGCGGCGCCAGTCCTTGATCATGATACATGGCGATAATAGCATCGGCAGTGGCGATATGCTTTTGGGTAAACAAGGTATCGGCTGGCATCGCCAAACTAATATCGATACCTTGATCGCGATAGTGCTGTAACACAGGATTGATGATGTCAATTTCTTCTCTGCCTAGATAGCCGCTTTCCCCAGCATGAGGATTGAGTCCACAGACCAATATTTTTGGGTGAGTACGACCAAATTTTTGCTGACAATCATGGATGACAATATCAACGGTTTTTGCCACTTCTTCGTGGGAAATCGCATCGGCGACCGCTCGCAGGGGCAAATGGGTGGTGACTAACGCCACTTTCATCAGGTTATTGGCGAGCATCATCACCACTTTATCCAGCCCCGACTGCTGCATAAAAAATTCGGTATGCCCCATAAAATCTGGCAACACAGTCATAATCACCGATTTTTGTAGTGGCGCGGTGACAATTGCAGCGACTTGTTTGCTGATGGCGAGCTTATGCGCCAGTTGCAGCTGTGCGATGACCATTCGCGCGTTATGCGGATTTAGCTGCCCTGCTACCACAGGTTCTGCTGTCGGCACATCCACCACCAAAATAGTGTCATGCGCTGACGGTTGAGCAATTTGCGCTAAATCTTTTAACTCATGTAACTCATCCATCGCTAACTGTTGAATCACCAACCCCTGTTTTACAGCGCCTTTTTGTTTGAGCTCACTATACCTTTCTTGTAGCGCGTTGATATCTGCCAACACAATGACAGCGCGATTGGGCAAATTTAATTGCTGTTTGTCGGCAAGCATCAATATGATATCCATGCCGATGCCCGCAGGTTCGCCCGAAGTAATTACTAAGGGAAGACTTTGAATGGTCATTTTTATACCTTTTGATAAACACTGATAAAGCTATCAGTTAATATTTTATGAATTTATTACCAAGGATGGGGCTTATGGTTAAGTTGATAAAATAGTCTCATGTTAATGAGTTCAACTAAAACCCTAATTAAGCGGATGATTGTTAGCGATTACCAATGGTTTGATTAAATGAAATCTAATTATTTGGGTAATGTTAAGTAAGTATTGTATACCCAATGAGTTTGCTATTATTAACTTAATTTAAATCAGTGTATAATAGCACTACACTTTACTGTCAATCCTGTATTTTACTGTTGTTATCAATGGAGTCCTTATGGCTACCTACAAACATATTAACCAAAAAGTTGAAAAAATGTGTCAGCAATCTGGAGATTTTTCAGTTCACGTACCACAAGTCATGCAGCGCCGCATCTATATGATGGCAAAACAAAACCCCCTCAACAATGCCAAAGAAATGAAAGAAATGGAACGTATGGTGACTGAAAAACCCATCGCATTTTTTGAATCTTGGACGCAAATGGCTTGGCAAGCGCTCGTTGCCCAGCAAAATATTGGGCAATTAATGTTTTCAAATTGCATGAAATTAAGCTTGGGTCAACCGATTTCATTGGAAAACTTCTTTTATGCTGTCAACCAAGAAGCCCTGCATGTATTGGAAAAAGGGATGCACCCTATTTATAGCCGCGTGGCAGCCAATGCCAAACGTTTAAGTTAAGTTTTACTTTTTTCAACCAAACCCAATAATTTTTTATTGGGTTTTTTTATTTTTATAGGTTTTGATGTCAAAAAAACTGGTACGCCCAGCGGGACTTGAACCCACGTCGGTCGCTTAGGAGGCAACTGCTCTATCCAGTTAAGCTATAGGCGTAAAGGTCTGCTATTTTAGCATATTAAATCGTAAATGCTTAGCATCCGCTGATACTTTTTAGGCATTTTGTTGCTGATTTTGTAGGTTCGCAGTTTGGCAATTCATAGTATAATAGTGGGCTAAAGACGAACCGCGATAAAGGCAATCCATGGCATTTGTACACTTTGGTATTCACACCGAATTTTCTATCACTGACTCGATTGTACGCATCAAAGCGCTGGTCAAAGCTGCCAAAGCCGATAACCAACTGGCGCTTGCCATTAGCGATTTATCCAACCTGTATGCCACAGTCAAATTTTATAAAGCTTGCTTGGATGCCGGCATTAAGCCAATTATTGGCTCAGAGGTTTTGCTTGAAAATGATAGTACGACAGTAACGCTACTTGCCAGCAACCAAATCGGCTACAAGAATTTGACCAATATCGTGTCAAAGGGCTTTGTCGATGGTCAAGTAATGGGCAAACCGATTATTCAGCGTGACTGGATTTTTGAGCGCAGTGAAGGGGTGATTGTGCTGTTCACCGAAAAATCAGACGTCGGTCAAGCCATGTTATCAGGTCACCCAGAAAAAGCCGATAGCCTACTACAACAATGGCAAACCATATTTGCCGATCGTGTCTATTTTGCCATTAAACGCACCCAACGCGCCAACGAAGACCGTTTTATCGAGCAAGCCATTCGCATGTCCAATACCTTTGATGTGCCTATCATTGCCCATAATGACGTGCGTTTTTTAACAGAAGATGATTTTGAAGCGCATGAAGCACGGGTGTGTATCGCCAATTCGCAAGTGCTTGCCGACCCCAATCGCCCACGTGATTATTCCTCTGAGCAGTATTTAAAAACCCAAGATGAGATGACTGCCCTGTTTAGTGACATGCCAGCGGTGATTGATAACACCTTGGATTTGGCAAAACGCTGTAACGTCATTATTCCTATGGGTCATCACGATTTACCCGAATTCCCCATTCCCGAAGGCGATACCATTGAAACTTTCTTTCGGCGCACCGCCCAAGAAGGTCTAGAAAAACGCCTTGAGAAACTCTACCCCATCGAAAAACGCGACGACAGTTGGGCAGAAAAACGCAAGCCGTATGATGCGCGTTTGGAGTTTGAACTCACGACGATTTTGAATATGGGTTTCCCCGGTTATTTCTTAATCGTGATGGACTTTATCCGCTGGTCAAAAGCCAATGATGTGCCTGTAGGTCCTGGTCGTGGCTCAGGCGCGGGGTCATTAGTGGCGTATTCGCTCAATATCACCGACTTAGACCCGCTAGAATATGACCTACTGTTTGAACGGTTTTTAAACCCTGAGCGGGTATCCATGCCAGACTTTGACGTCGATTTTTGTATCGAAGGGCGCGACCGCGTCATTGATTATGTGGCGCAAAAATACGGACGAGAAGCAGTATCCCAAATCATCACCTTTGGTACGATGGCGGCAAAAGCGGTGGTGCGTGATGTCGCGCGCGTTCAAGGTAAATCGTATGGTCTTGCTGATAAAATCTCCAAACTTATCCCCAAAACCCCAGGTATTTCGCTGGCTGAAGCGGTTGAAGCTGAACCGCAGCTCAAAGATTTGCTTAACAATCCTGACAACATGGATTATGAAGATGCCAATGAGATTTGGGAAATGGCGGTACGGCTCGAAGGGATTACCCGGGGCGTTGGTAAACATGCAGGGGGCGTACTTATCGCGCCGACCAAAATTACCGATTATAGCGCCATCTATTGTGATGAAGAGGGTCATCCCGTCAGTCAGTTTGATAAAGACGATGTGGAAGCAGTTGGCTTGGTAAAATTTGACTTTTTGGGTCTGCGCAATTTAACGGTGATTAATGCGGCGGTTAAAAATATCAATGCACGCCGCGCTAGAGAGCAACAGCCGCCGCTTGATCTTGAGACTTTACCCTTAGACGATAAACCCACCTATACGCTGCTACAAGATGCCCATACCACGGCTGTATTCCAGCTTGAAAGTACCGGCATGAAAAAATATTTGGCCAAGCTTAAACCGACCAATATTGAAGACGTTATCGCCATGTGTGCGCTGTACCGCCCGGGTCCACTCGATGCCGGGATGGTCGATATGTACATTGACCGTAAACACGGCCGCGAAGAGGTCATCTATGACCATGACCGACTTGAGCCGATACTGGAAAATACCTATGGGGTGATTGTCTATCAAGAACAGGTAATGCAAATCTCACAAGCGATGGCAGGCTATAGTCTAGGCGGTGCCGATATGCTACGCCGCGCGATGGGTAAGAAAAAACCTGAAGAAATGGCAAAACAGCGCAGTATTTTTGTGGAAGGGGCAATTGATCAGGGCATCGATGATAAACTTGCAGGTGGCGTGTTTGATTTGATGGAAAAATTTGCCGGCTACGGGTTTAACAAGTCACACTCAGCGGCATATGGTGTGTTAGCCTATCAAACCGCCTATTTAAAACACTACTACCCTGCCGAATTTATGGCGGCGGTCATCACCTCGGATATGAATAATACTGATGGCGTGGTGTTTTTTATCAATGATTGCCGCGAAAATTTTGGTTTAAAAGTAGAAAACCCCAGTGTTAACCACTCCAATTGGGCGTTTGTGCCGATCAACCCGACGACCATTGTGTATGGGTTAGGCGGTATTAAAGGTGTCGGTGAAGGTGCCGTAGAGTCTATTGTGGAAGCGCGAAACGCGGGCGGTGAGTTTACTGATTTGTATGATTTTTGCCGCCGTGTTGACACACGAAAAGTCAATAAACGCACCCTTGAAGCATTGGTTAAAGCAGGCTGTTTTGATAGTTTTGCGCCAAAATTACGACCTGATTTGCCTGCGGATGAAGCTTATCACATCCGTGGCGCGTTACTTGCCGAATTACCAAAAGCGGTACAGGCAGCCGAGCAACAGCGCAGCAATGACAGCCTAGGGATGATTGATTTGTTTAGCGATATACAAGAAGTCACTGCGCCGCCCCCATTGCCCCGTGAGCCTGTTTGGACAGATGCTGAACGCTTAAAAGGCGAAAAAGACACGCTAGGACTTTATCTCACTGGTCACCCGATTGATAGTTATCGCGATGAGTTAAAACGCTATACGCCAAAGACATTGGGCGATTTAAGCGAAACCAGCTATGGCGAAACCGTATTTTTTGCAGGCTTGATACTCGATGTGGCAAACTTTGGTAATCGCTCAGTGATTACCTTAGATGACGGTACAGGTCGTATCGAAGTGAGTTGTTATGCCGAGCGTTTTGCCCGCGTCAAAGATAAGCTTAAAGTCGAAACCGTGGTGATTATCGACGGCTCTATTCGTGAACGCGATGGCACGTTTTATGCCAGCCTACAAGAGGTAATGACTTTAACCGATGCGCGCAAACGCTGGCTCAAAAAAATCAGCATCAAAATTGCAGGTCATGATATGGCACTGTTTGAACAGATACAGCAATTGTTAGCGACCGCCAATAACTCAACAATTCATTACTTATCGCATCAGTTGAATCACCCTGCCGACAATGCCCAATTTGTGGACAATCAGCCCGCCAATGCATCGGCGCAATTAGGGGTACCGATTAATCTATGTGTGTATAACGACTATGCGATTGCCCATCTTAATATGCCAACGCATTGGCAAATTGTGCCGACAGAAGAGAATTTTGGCAAACTCAAAAGCTTGGTCAATGAAGAAGATTTGCATTTACATTTTAGTTAGCGTCTGATTTTGGTGAATTTGGCCGATAAAACCATCATGCGATAAACGTTTGTATCCTTTAAACTGACTTTCATCAAAGTTTTGATAAAATTCAATGAGATATGGGCTAAAATAAGCCAATCAAATTTAATCAATGATGTTTTATTTAATGTCCCATCAACAGGAAACTCATATGACTCAGCCATCCCATATCAGCTTACCCCAGTTTGAAGAATTAAGAGCGTTACTTGACGAAGATTTTGTCGATTTGATTCATACTTATATGCAAGATAGCTTACAACGTTTATCGGAAATGGAGACAGCGTATGCTAACTTAGACAACCGTTTGGGGTATAATGCAGCGCACGGCTTAAAAGGCGCTAGCTCTAACCTTGGCGCTACCGAGCTGACCGAACTTTGTTATAAACTGCAAGAAATCTGCCGCACGGGTCATATCAATCAACACCAACAATTGATTGAAGAAATCAAAGCGGAATGCCATGCAGTGAATGACCAAATACAATCACTTATTGCGTAACGACTGGCTAAAATTTGACGACCCATGGTAACGACTGACACTAACGCTCCCCAGCAACCCTTCTCAACCCTTGCAGCATTTTTAGCTGGTATTCGCATTGTGATGGTAAATACCACCTTGCCTGCCAATATCGGCTCTGCCGCGCGCGCCATGCACACCATGGGTCTGACGCAGCTCACGGTAGTGGCGCCCAAACTACCGATTGATGAAGATGCCTATGCCCATGCCGCAGGTGCCAAAGCAATTTTAGATACTGTGACTATTTGTGACACCCTTGAGCAAGCCTTGCAAGATTGCCACTGGGTGATTGCTACCAGTAGTCGCCAACGCCATATTCCAAGACCCGTATTATCGCCCCGACAAGCGGCTGAATTGATGGTCACTAATTTTCAAAACCTTGGCGATTTAATGACAGACTCTGCGCATCGCAATTGGCAACTTGCTATTGTGTTTGGTCGTGAAGATCGCGGTTTGACCAATGAAGAGCTGCAATTGGCCGACTACCATATTCAAATTCCTGCCAATGCGCAGTATGGGGTGTTAAATGTGGCAGCTGCGGTTCAAGTGATTGCCAGCGTTTTTTACGAAACTGCCGAATTGGCATTGACAGCAAAAACAACGGCTGAAAAATCCATTGATTTGACTTTTCGCCAGCAGTGGGATGAGCCGCCTATCTCAAATGAGCAGCGTTTACAGCTAGAAAATAGGCTGTTGGCATTGCTGGAGAATTTAGATATCTACAACCCTGCCCAATCTAAAGTGATGCCTCAGCGTATTAATCGACTGCTTAGTAGATTACAGCTTGATATCAAAGAATATCAGTTACTGCAAGCCACCATCGCAAAATTACTTAAATCCTAAGCTTGTTTAAAATTTTCAAGCAATTGATGAGTTCGTGATATCATAATCACTTAAAATTTTTAAAATCGGTAGTCAGTATGTTGTCCGTCATCCAAAATTTATCCAAAAAGACCCAGACCATCAAAGCAGAGTTACAAGAGGACATCCAAGCGGTATTTGACCGTGACCCTGCGGCACGTAACACCCTTGAAGTGCTGTTGACTTATCCTGGCGTCCATGCGCTATTGATTCACCGTGTCGCCCACAGTATGTGGCAACACAATAACAAAGGCTTGGCACGGTTTGTATCCTTTGGCAATCGATTTTTGACCGGGATTGAGATTCACCCTGCAGCAAAAATTGGGCGTCGATTCTTTATTGACCATGGCATGGGGGTGGTCATTGGTGAAACCGCTGAAATAGGTGATGATGTTACCTTGTATCATGGCGTCACGCTCGGTGGGGTATCATTAAATGAAGGCAAACGCCATCCCACACTGGAAGATGGCGTGGTTGTCGGTGCAGGTGCCAAAGTATTAGGCGGATTTACCGTGGGTAAATATGCCAAAATCGGCTCCAATGCTGTCGTTGTCAAAGAAGTGCCTGCCGGTGCGACCATGGTAGGCGGTGCCGCGCGTTTGATTCATGATAAAGCCAAAGCAGAGCAAATGGGGCTTGATAGCTTGGCAAATAATGGGGTAACCCCAGCTGACGACTATATCGAAAAAACCGTCATCGAAAAAACAACCGATGCTGAGCAGATGAAAGCGGTTGAACAAACCTATATTAATACTTCCGCTACCAATGAGGATGATTGCAATAAAATTAAGTTAGAGCAAGCGGGCGTTTTTCATCAATATGGGATTGACCCCAATACCCAAGACCCTGTGGCAATGACTTTTATCAAAATGCTCGAGCACATTCGCCAGTCTGAAGCACGCCTTGATGAATTGCAAAGTGCGATGTGCAAATTGGATCCAAATTTCTGCAAAAAACACTATACCAAACTTGATGTGCGTGATTTGGATGCCGTCGATCCGCAATTTTTTATGGAAGATGAATTGTAAAATAAATTCCACCCGATGATAAATATGAGAGGTTATTAGGTGACTGCTTAGGTGATTAGCTTAGAAAGACTGGGGCGTTGGCGTAGGTTTAAGTAAAAATTGATTGCTTCGTTTGGTGGTTTGCAAATCCGCTAATACCTGATCTAGCCAACCCGTTTCTGCACCCGTCAAAGTCACATCGGGTTTGACGCCTACGCCATCAATTTTCTCGCCTTTACTTGAGTAATAATGAGCGACCGTTAGCTTTACCGCTTCGTTGTCATTAATGGGTACAATGCTTTGGATAGAGCCTTTACCATAGCTAGTTTCGCCATACACCTTGGCACGTTGGTTGTTTTGTAGCGCACTGGCTAATACTTCAGCCGCCGAAGCAGAATAACGATTTTGCAACACGACCAGCGGTAAGTCGGCAAATTGGGCTTTGCCGTGCGTGCGCATCACCTCTTGTATGCCCTGACGATTTTTAATCTCCACCACCACTTTATCGTTCATAAATAAGCTTGCGATATCATTGGCAGCTGACAACACGCCACCTGGGTTATTGCGCAAATCGAGTACCAGCACGTTAAACGGCTGATTTAATTTGGTAAGTGCCATTAAAAATTGCTGCTGAGTATTGTTTTGAAATACAGGGATTTGCACCACCGCAATACCATTAATGATGTTGGCACTCATGGCTTGTTGTTGGACCAAGGTTCTTTGCACCACCACCAGATGTTTACGACGACCTTTATCCGATACCAACAACCGAGCCGTCGTCCCTGCGATGCCTGTCAGCAGCTGATCGACATCTTGCGAGGTTCGGGTGCTGTCTAGCTTATTATCATTGATTTGATGTAAATAATTGCCAAGCTGAATACCCGCTTTTGCAGCAGGCGAGTTGGGGAGGACGTCATCAAACACCCAGCTATCTACATCGGCATGAAAACTCACACTCACGCCAATACTGCCAATATCGCCTTCGGTAAACAACCTTAAGTTTTCAAACGCGTTTGCATCCAGATATTCAGAATAAGGATCGAGCGCAGCTAAAGTGCCTGCCATCGCGTTGGCAAACAGGGATTCATCATCGACATTCGTCACATAGTTTTGACGGATGATATCAATCATTTTGACAAATTTTTCGACCGTGACGGGTGATACCGCCCCCAACGCCACTTGCTGGATTTGCCCAGAGGCTGGCGCGATGGGCTGAGTCGCTGGATTTGGCTGAGTGGCGGGATTAGTCACCATAGGCGTGGTTGACGTAATATCCACTTCCCCGCCATCGTCAGCGCCGTCATCCGTCAAATTGTCGTCATCAGCGCCATCGGGTATACCATCATGTGCATTCACCACACTAACGGGCACGGCAGTAGGATTGACACCTGCAATCGCCTGAGTGATTGCAGGTTTTAATGCCGTTTTATTGTTTTTTGCCGCAACTGAGGCGGCAGAAGTAACAGTTGGTTTGACAGGCGCACTGACAGTCGGTCGGCTAGCAGCATAACTCAATGAACCTATCCCCCACAATGCCAGCACGATAACGTGTCTTTTGAACGTAAGGTTGGATAGTGGTTTGAGACGCTGCGTTACCATAGGATAGTTGTACCCATTAACTGTTAGTTTGCTACGACTAAGCTTTCACCTGTCATTTCGGCAGGTTTGGCAAGGTGCATTAAGTCCAATAGTGTTGGCGCGACATCCGATAGCTTACCACCCGTGCGAATGTGCACGGTGTCAGGTGCTTGCTCATTGACATAAATAAATGGCACTAGCTCTGTGGTATGCTGGGTGTGCACCTGTCCGCTATCATAATCCTGCATTTGCTCGACATTGCCATGGTCAGCGGTGATCAGCAAATGCCCCTGATTGGCAATCACACAATCGGCAATGGTTTTCACACAGTTATCTAACGTTTCGACAGCTTTGACAGCGGCATCGAACACGCCGGTGTGCCCTACCATATCGCCATTGGCATAATTCACAATCAGTACATCATACGCGCCCGAATTGATGGCATGGGTCAATTTTTCAGTGACTTCTGGCGCACTCATTTCCGGTTGTAAATCATACGTAGCAACCGCAGGCGAGTTGACCAAAATACGCTGCTCCCCTTCAAACTCTGCTTCGCGCCCACCACTAAAAAAGAAAGTCACGTGCGCGTATTTTTCGGTTTCAGCAATGCGCAGTTGGGTTTTACCTTGCGATTGCAAATACTCGCCCAATGTGTTGGTTAGCGATGTCGGTTCAAAGGCGATACTGGTCACGTCATTGTTTTGTAATTCATCGGAGTATTTGGTCAGCATCACAAATTTTGACAGCGTTGGCAGTTTTTCACGCGTAAAGCCATCGAAATCAGCTGAAACCAGTGCTTGGCTAATTTCGCGGGCGCGGTCGGCACGAAAATTCATAAAAATCACACTGTCATTGTCTTGGATAGTACCAAAGTCAGCGTTTTGGTTAGCATAACGCACCCAAGTCGGTTTGACGAACTCGTCACTTTCACCTGCGCCATACGCTACGCTAATCGCCTCAGCGCCTGACTGCACCACCCGTTCTGCTTTGGCTTGGGTCAGCAAATCATACGCTTGCTGTACCCGATCCCAACGTTTATCCCGATCCATTGCAAAATAGCGACCAATAAGACTGACCAAATAAGCCGTGCCCTCATATTGCTCGTTAAGCGTGGCAAGCGCTTGTTGTAATTGTGCAACATAATTGTCCGCACTTTTAGGTGGCGTATCACGGCCGTCCAAAAATGTATGGATAAAGACCTGCTTTGCACCCTGCTGCAATGCCAGCTCCACCATCGCGACAATATGATCTTGATGCGAATGAACTCCCCCGTCGGATAACAATCCCATGATATGCACATTGGCTTGTCGGTCATTGGCAAGCTGCACTGCTTCGGTTAATGCAGGGTTGCTAAAAAATTGTTGTTCGCGGATTTCTTTATGAATACGAGTAGAGTCTTGATACAAAATACGACCTGCACCCAAATTCATATGCCCGACTTCAGAGTTACCAAATTGCCCTGCGGGTAAACCCACGTCTTCACCTGATCCTGAAATCAACCCATGGGGATAATGCTGATACAAATAATCAAGGTTTGGGGTGTGCGCCGCGGCAATCGCATTATCACGCTGATCTTCGCGATGTCCAAAACCATCTAAAATCATCAACACATGGGGGATTTTTTTAACCGTCGATTGATGGGTAACCGAGTTAGACGCTTGATTCATTGTTGCCTCTAGAAAAGCTAAAATAAGGAAAATACAAAACTGGTATTAAAAAAATTTTGAAAATTATAGCATAGCTCGCTCCATCTCTTTAACCCAGATTTTGCGTCATTCTGTTAACTGCAAAGCCTGTTAAATGCTAAGCCTGTTAACTGTTAACTGCTAAGCGATATGATGAGAGCAAAAACCTTGTGATGTGTGTTGACGATTTCAATGGTATTTTGACCGTCAACTTTGATTAATTTAATCAATCATTGAATTAACGAGCGAGCTTTTGCATCATCTTAGGTAATCTGCTACAATGCGTGCATCTGGGGTATTCGCCAGTTTATGGTTTTACCTGAGCTGATAATTTATATAAGGGTATGCGTTCTTTTCACTTGTTGTGCAAGCCTGCATCCAGCTACGCTGCGATGATTCAGGAAGCCTTAAGAGTGGTTGCCATACCCACCCTGAACGTTACAGTTCATGGGTTCACATAGACAGCGGTACTCTGGACCAAAATTAAATAAAAAACCATCTAACCCAATTCGGCTAGATGGTTTTTTTTGCTCAGCCATTGATTAACTCAAAAAAATCAATTTTGCCAATAAAATCACCGTTAACACCCAAACCGCAGGGCTAACTTCTTTATAACGCCCACTCACCAATTTGGCAATGGTATAGGTAATAAAACCTAACGCAATCCCATCCGCGATTGAGAAAGTAAGCGGCGTCAACAGCAGCACTACCGCGACAGGTGACGCTTCGGTCAAGTCATCCCAATCAATCTCACGCAGCGTAAATAACATCAATACCGCGACATAAAAAATCGCCCCTGCCGTCGCATACGCAGGAATCATCCCAGCCAATGGCGCAAAAAATAACGCCAATAAAAATAACACACCTACTACAATCGCGGTCAAACCGGTGCGTCCACCTGCTGCCACGCCGGCTGTGCTTTCTACATAACTCGTTACCGATGAAGTACCTAGCAATGACCCTGCTACAGCCGCCGTTGAATCAGCAAACAAAGCTTTACCTAGATTCGGGATTTGACCGTCGGTAGACATTAACCCGGCTTTTTTGGTCACGCCGATTAATGTGCCTGATGTATCAAATAACACCACAAATAAAAAGGCAAAAATCACGCTAACCATACTCACATCAAGCGCACCTGCAATGTCTAACTGCATAAACGTCGGTGCAATCGATGGCGGCATTGATACAATCCCTGAGTAATGGGTTTCCCCTGCCAACAAGCTAATCACCGTCACAATCAAAATTGACAACATCACTGCCGCAGGGACTTTACGCTGCACAAATACGACAATCAGAAAAAAACTCAAAATCGCCATCGCAGGACCAAAATCGGTGAGTTTGCCCATGGTCACAAACGTAGCGGGACTCGCCACAATGATGCCCGAGCTTTTAAGCGCAATAAATGCTAAAAACGCCCCAATCCCTGCCACGATACCTTGTTTAAGGGTATAGGGAATCGCATTGATAATCCATTCACGCAGTTTAAAGGCACTAATCAGCACAAAGAGCAAGCCTGAAATAAATACCGCCCCCAACGCCACTTGCCAGCTTTTACCCATCCCCAAGACCACGGTAAAGGTAAAAAACGCATTTAGACCCATGCCAGGTGCCAATGCCACGGGCAAACGCGCAATCAATCCCATCAAAAAACAGCCCAGCGCTGAGGCTAGACACGTCGCCACAAATACCGCCCCTTTATCCATCCCAGCTTTTGCCAGCATGTCGGGATTGACAAAAATAATATAAGCCATGGTCAAAAAGGTTGTCAGACCTGCCAGAATTTCAGTTTTTATCGTTGTATTGCGGCCATCTATGCCAAAATAGCGCTCGATTACATTCATCTATATTCACCCAATTTATTCATCCAATTTATGCGTCTAGGTTACATCTAGGTTGCATGTGTATCCGTTGTGTTGACAACGCTTTTGTGCCCATTTTCTGCCCCATCGTCATTCAACAACACCCAAGAAAAACCCCTTATTTTACCCTAGAATACGCCAGCAACAAATAACTGATTAAAATAAACATAAAATAACTAAGAATTTTGAAGCCAATTTATTGCGCTGCAGCATTATTGGGCAAAGGGTAAAAATTGGCGGTTGTAAGTGATGAGTTGTGGTGGCGTGTTATTTTGCGTGCCATTTTGCATGTTAGGTGGTGCTGGCATGGTTGTCGCTGACACACCAGAAGCAGGCGCTGGGTCATTGTCAGCTTTGGGTAAAATCTTAGCAATTTGGCTATGCAAAAAAAGCTGCTTGTCGTCACTTTTGACGCTGACAACGACGTGAAAACTTTGACTTTGGGTGGATAACAGCTTGGCGATGCGTGCTTTGTTACGCTCGTCAATCTGGGCAAAACTTGGCAGGGCCCACAGTTGACTCAAGTTTTGCACCGGTAGGTTGTTTTCTCGGGCATTTGCCCAATTGATAATTGCCGTATCGTCGATTTGGTGGGTAGCTGCCACATTTGAAGCTGCGCTAGTGTCTTGCCCAGATTGTGAGTTGCCATCGCTGTCCGAACGGTTTGAGCCTTGCGGATAGTTGCCGCTGGCTTCGGTAGGTAAATTCACCAGTATGCTTAATAGTTCGGGCTTCACTGTGTTGATATTCATGGGCAGATAGTATGGCACTGCGGTCAGGTAAGGCGCTAATTTTTGCAATCCTTCGCTATCCATACCGCGCACATGTTGCAATTCATTGATTGAGGTAAAAGGCTGGTTGGCAATACCCATCGCCATTTTTTTGCCCGTACTTTGATAATACGCTGCTTCTGCGCCACCATCGGCACGGGTGTCACTGTCTGGGTCTTGCCAATCGAGCACCGCCATCGCAATGTTGGGCGATAAGCCATTGGCTTGTAACAGCGCTTGAAAAAAAGCCAGTGCCGTATCGTCCACGTTGCCATCGTGATACAGGTTATTAATATTAAAACGGCTGGCATCATCGTCGATTTTAATGTTGACTTTGGCTTGATTGATGGTTTGCTCAGCTATGGGTTTTGCCCAAGCGTCTGTCAAACTATCGACTTGGTTGACTTGGCTGTCTTGCGCGATCAAATTGGTCGCCATAGCTTCGCCTGCCAAGGCATATTCTCTAAGCTGCCCTTGACCTTTGGTTAGCTCAAATTCTCGAATCATCACTTTTTGATTGGCAAGCATACTGCCTGCCACGATGGTAATCGCCACCACCAACAACAAAATAGTCAGTAGCGCCATCCCTTGTTGCCCATGCCGATATGGCGGGTTTGCTATAGTAACATTTGCAAAAATTTTAGACAGAGGGCGGTTTGTTGGCATGGTGTATTTGCTAAAATTTGATTGCATTATGGGTTGGGCGCGTTTGGCGGTGTACTGGGTAACGCAAATCGCCAAGTAATCGGCTCGCCTTGGTAACTAAAACTAAGCTCGATGCCGCGTGGTAACTGCTGATAAGGCGTTAAATCTATACTGTTTTGCAAATTGCCATTTTGATCTGTTACATTATTAAGCGTGTTAGGAATCGGATTGGTTGCAGCATTCGCCGTTTGATGGGTGTTTTTTTTCGCTTGTATTTGCTGAACTTTTTGCAGGGTAGCTTCATCTGGAAAAACACTCACCGCGTCAGGCGTCAATGCTCGCCAACTGGCATCCTTGATACCTGTCAATAATACACTGGTTGCAGGGTTTTCGTTGTTGTCGTCTAACTGGTAAAAACGCCGTTTTGTCAGTGTTTCCCCCGCCACCGAATATTGTATTTTTGCTAGCATAGGTGACGGCTGATAACGCGGATCGGGCGCGGCAAAACGGATAAAACTCATTTGTGACGCATTTAATACGAAAGTTGGCGTCATAGCGTCACTATTGGTCGATGCCGTATTATTGTCAGTCGCTGACAGGATTGGCACTGCCACATAATTACTGGTTTGTGCCAAATCTTGCGACAGCTGTAAATAAGCATAATCGAGCTGTGATAATGATTTTTGATGTTGGTAGCCGCGCTCGCGACTTTTGGTCAGACTATCCATAATCTGCCATCCCGCCAATGCCAGCATCGCAAAAATCACCAATGCAATCATCAGTTCAATTAAGGTAAAGCCTTGCTGAGATGTTTTATGCGGTGCTATTGCAGCAGAGGAAGAAATAAAAAAAGGGCTCACAGCGTTGTCCCCATATCCTTTACCAGCACCGCATCAATATCCACCACGTCTTTTTTTGCGCTGCCATCGACAATAGGTGCTACGCGAATATGAATGGGTTGGGCAAAGCCTTGACTGGTTTGTATGGTTTGCGGTGAGATAACCACTTGCCATTGACGGCCTTGCGAGGTGATTTGCCGAGTATCGGATGCGGTGAGCCAAGTTTTTTGTACTCGTAATTCTGCCAGCGTGTTTTGCGCCACATAATAGCCAAAGGTTCGTGTTTTCATGTTATCCACAGATTGCACATAACTGCGACTAGCTTGGCTGGCTGATATCGCAACCACCGCCAAAATCGCTAACGCCACCATGACTTCAAGTAACGTAAATCCTTGCTGATGCTGTCTGATAGCCAGTCTATTTGAGGTAGCCACAGTCATTTTGCCACCTCGATTGCCCCAGCTTGGTTGACGATGATGGGATTGCCAACCACAAAAGTTTGTTTGTCGGCATTGGTTTTTTGGATGCTGATTTGCACCGGTGTCGCCTCACCTGTCCCAAACCACATCACAGGCGGTGCTTCGCTGCCGCTTAACCAGTTGGCGGCAGGTTGGGTATTTTGGGCGGCGGTGGTGTTAAATGGATTATCCAGTGGGCGGATTTTGACGTCAAGGTTGTCTGGCACATCTAGCGGTGCGATTTGTTTTTCTATCACCCATTGTGGGGGCGCAGGTTGCGAGGTTGTTGCGGCATTGGCATTGCGAACAGCACTTTGAGCATTAGTAAAAGCGTTTTCTAATTTAACCACCACCAGCTGATTGGGCGCGTCATTTTGCGGCAGTTTTATTGCCAACCCATAGGGCTGCATGCGTTCCGTTGATAACAAGCGTACATAATTAAGATTACTGGTCAGACGCTCATAAAACGCCGTGTTTCTACGATTTTCACTACCCCCTACCGATAAGCTCATCATCCCAGCAAAAATAGATAAAATGACGATGACTACCATAATTTCTATTAAGGTAAAACCTTGTTGCCCACCCATCGCACTGGGTGCGGGAGTGAAAGTTTTACAAGACCGACCAAACAGCAATCGCATCGTCATGCACTCAGACAAAATAGGGATAGTTTATAAAGCTTAACCGGGGGTGATGATAGTTAACTAGTATTCTTTGACATCTACTATTTGACATTTACTATTATTTGACATTGCGCGGCGTTAGGCTTGACTCAGTCTGTGAATTTGCTGTATGAGTAGCGACGCTAGGTGGGTTTGCCCCAGTAGGCGCATCGACTGATTGTACCGCAGCAGGGTATTGCTTGGGAATGTCTAAAATATGCTGAACCAAGGCAAAACGTAAAGTATCGCGGCGACCGAGATAGCGTTGATAAAAACTAGAATTCAGCAGTCCTGCACCGCCTTGACCCATCGCCCAAATGGTTGACAGATAGTCTCGGGTACTCATGGTGCTGTGTAGCGATTGCAGGTATTCAGCCGTGGTATTGATTAATCGCTTCATGCGTTCACGGCGAATTTCATACAACTGCGAAAAAAGCTTATTAAGCCCTACGGCAGAATTGGCTAAGCGTTCTTCGATTTGGTTGAGTAATATGGCTTTTTGCGGATTGATCAGTTGAAACAGCGTAAGACGTGCCACGCCTGCGGCAGGACAATCCCCGACTTCGCTCAGCGCAAGTAGTTGTTGCTCATGACGGATAATGATGCGTAAAAACAATTCATCTTTGCTGGTAAAATGCTTGTAGAGCGTACCTTTGGCTAAGTCTAGCTGCTCGGCTAAACTATCTAGCGTGATATCACCTTCCCCAGACTCTAATAGCAACTGCTCGGCAACTGCTAATATGACTGCTTCACGATTTTTGAATTGTTGTTGACGACTCATTGATTACTCCATCAGTCTGTTCTAGTAGCCCCTATTGTTGACGAGACCCGTTACATCAACCCATCTACGCACAACTGTTAAATGATAAAAAAATGCTCGCTTAATAACCTTGCATAGTAACTTTGCTTACTAATCTCGCTTAGCAACATAAGAGCAAGGTTGCTACGTATGATACATGACTGATGAGTCATTGCCAAATGTTTTATCACATAAATTTTATTACCTACTTAACAAAGTATAAAGATTTCGTTAACTATTTTTAAGCATATTGATGTAATAATGTGTCAAAATTTTGGTGAGTTAAGTGCGCGAACTCATCCATTGGCATATCATAATGCTTGGCGAGAAAATCGGCCACATAGGGCACAAAAGCAGGCTCGTTAGATTTACCGCGTTTGGGCACTGGCGCAAGGTAAGGGCTATCCGTTTCAATCAAAATGCGATCTTTAGGCAGTTTTTTCGCTACTGCTTGTAGTTCAGTGGCGTTTTTAAAGGTCACAATCCCTGATAAAGAAATATAAAAGCCCAAATCCAAGGCTTTTTTGGCAGTGTCATAATCTTCTGTGAAGCAATGAATAATGCCATGCTCGGCTTTTTCTGCTTTTAATAAATCCAATGTATCGTGCTTGGCCTCACGGGTATGGACGATAATGGGTTTTTTTAGGTGCTGGCTCGCATGAATATGGCGGGCAAAGCTCGCTTTTTGCTCTATGCTGTTTTCTGTTGACCAATAATAATCAAGCCCTGTCTCGCCAATTGCCCAAACATGCGGCTGATTTGCCATTTCAACAAGTGTTTCAACCGTTGCACTTTTTAGCATGGCAATGTCTTCGCACGGATGCACGCCCACACTCATCCCCAACGTTAGCCCGTCAATTTTCGTATTGATAATCTCATAAATAGCATCGTATTCATCCAGCTCACACATAATCGCCATAATCCGCTGCACATTGGCATTCTTGGCGGCTTGTAAGACTTGACGGATATCACCTTGATATTTTTCTAAATCCAAACGGTTTAGATGCGCATGGGTATCGGTAAACATATTACTCTCTTTTTTTAATTGATTGACGCTTAAATAAGGCTGCGGTGCATAAATTCAATCAAATGCACCGTCAAAGCGTTAGTCATCCGGTAAAAATTCTTGCAGCACTTGGTTTAAAAATAAAAACCCTTGCGCTGTGCAGTGGATATGGTCACCGTTTAACTCAACCAAACCACGATTGTGTAGTTTTATCAATTGCGGCTCAATGACTGACCATGCCAAGCCTGTTCTCTCTATCCAAAACTTTTTGGGTACGCCATTTTTTAGCCGCAGCCCATTCATCATAAATTCAAACGGTAAATCAGACGGCTCGATGGCTTGCCAACCTATCGCCGACTGATTAACCCTATAATCTTTTGGTAAGCGGGATTTGCTAAACCGGTAAATGCCATCAGGCCGCGTAACTTTACCATGCGCGCCTGCCCCAATCGCCAGATAATCGCCAAACTGCCAATAGTTGAGATTATGCTGACTGGGCTGAAAATCCGCCTGCCTTGACCATGCGGACACTTCATATTGCACAAATCCATTGGCCTTCAAAAGCTGAGCGCCTTGCTCAAAAATGTCCACCAATATCTCGTCATCGGGCAAAATCGGTGTATTGCGATAAAACACGGTATTGGGCTCAATGGTGAGCTGATACCACGAAATATGCGAAACGCCCAAATCAATCGCTTGCTGCAAATCGCTCAGGGCATCTGCCAATGTCTGATTGGGCAAGCCATGCATTAAGTCGACATTTAACTTTTTAAACCCTGCTTGCTGGGCATTGGCAATGGCTAAAAGCGCTTGCTGCGGGTTATGAATCCGCCCCAAGGTAGCAAGTTTTTGGGTTTGGAAACTTTGTACGCCAAGCGACAACCGATTGATACCGACCGCTAAATACTCATGAAATGGCGCATGCTCCACGGTGGCAGGATTGGCTTCCATGGTGATTTCACAATCGTGAGTCAGTGTTAACTGAGCATTGATACCCGCAAAAAGCTGCTGATATTGCGCAATCGGCAGTAGCGATGGCGTGCCGCCCCCAATAAAAATGGTGGCAATCTTGCGCCCTTGTACAAAGCTTAGCTGGGTTTTTAAATCCTCTAATAAGGCATCGACATAGCCTTCAAAATCAATCGGTGTACGGCTTTCATGTGAGTTAAAATCACAATACGGGCATTTTTTAACACACCAAGGAATATGGATATAAAGCGATAAAGGGATAAGGTTTGGATTTGGCATTAATCAGTAACTAATTCATTTGATTGATAATTTAACACGCTATAGCCAATAATTTTTTGATGATAATCGTTACTATTTGGCTATACTTTAAAAAATAACAATGGTAGCATAGCCCCAAACTTTTATTTTGATTTTATTTAATAATTTATCGCTATTTGTTATTGCTATTTTATTTATTCTCGAGGATTGTCATCATGTCATATACCCAAGTGCCTTATAAAAAAGCACCTTGTAAAAAAGCGTCTTATAAAATAGGCATGCTAACTGCGCTCACCATCGCCCTATCTGCGTGTGGCGGCTCAGGTAGTGAGACTGTCGACAATGCCCTAAACGATGCCAACGATAGTTATAAAAACATTGCAACGGATGTCCGCGATGCCTATAAAAAAGTCGAGGATAAATTAACCAATAAAGAAAAAAGCATGGCAGAGATTTTACAAAGTATCTTTTTGCCCGAAGACAGCTTAGATAATTTTTTGGACAAAATCACCCCAGAAGGCGGTAAAGGAGGGTTGTATGTTGGCTATTTTGTAGAAGACAACGACAACGAGCCCAATGATAGCGACCTGGGTGTGGTGTATTTTGATATTGGCAATGATTATGCCGCCTCAGTGTATGGTCAAATGAGCTATCAACAAAAAACTTGCCAAGACCCAAACACCTTAACCACAGAAAAAAACGCTATTAAAACTGACGAAGCGATGGGTGGTGTGCTGTCTGGCACACTCGACCCAGCAGCAAAATTTGATAATACGGTTCTTAAATTTTTACAGTTTGACGAATTAAAAACCTCTGTGGCGGGCATGCCATTTAATGGCGATTATGATAGCAATCGCGATTATTGGGATGGTCAATATAGTTATCAGGTCGGTGTCGATTTTGGCAGAGAATTATCTGACAATAAAGACGGCTGTGATGTCAACTATACCTTAGGCGGCGATGGCGATTTTAAAGTATTGCCACTCACTGCTACTGTCGGCAATTTAGGCGTTAACATTACGGGGACAGGTAGTACCCTAAACCTCAATTGGACTGCGCCTGCTAATACGGCTCGCACGCTTGTCACCCAAATCAACTTGGATAAAGCCACTGACCGCGGTATGGGTTTTGTACGCACTAACCAATTAACCTACGGCACTACTTTTACACCGTTTGTGGATGCCACCAAAGCCAATTATGCGTTTGTGGTACAAACCTTTGATGCGACTAATAAACTGACAGGCTATCAAGCCATGATTAAAGCGCTTTAAAAGCTACTGTTGAAGAAAGCCTTTATCAAATTGTAGCGACATTTGATAAAGGCTTTTTTATGTTGATGCTATTACAATCAAACGCTAACTTTTTTGACCTGTTAATTTGCTGACCTGTTAAACAATAAATTAAACAATAAAAAATCATGCCACAAAATCTGTTAAACTGCCGCCTTTATTGAATTTTCAACGAATATTTGGTCATTACATGCTGTCAGCTATTGCTCGTCAAGACTTAAAACAATTATTTGTCTTGACCTTACCTATTTTAATCACCCAGATTTGCCAGTCAGGGCTCGCCTTGGTCGACACCTTACTCGCTGGGCAAGTCTCCGCGCTAGATTTATCGGGCGTGGCAATCGGCGCGGGTATTTGGATGCCCACGTTTTTGCTAGCAGTTGGTATTTTGCTTGCCACCACGCCATTGATTGGGGAAGCGATTGGTCAGCAGCAACTACAAAAAGTGCCGTTTATTACCCAACAATCGCTGTGGCTGGCGCTTATCATCGGTATGATAGGGTTTGTGCTGGTCAATCAGCTGCATTATTTGTTTGATTGGATGAAGGTACCGAAGGATATTCAGCACATCGCGCAAAAATTCTTGTTTGGTATCTCTTTTGGGTTTCCTGCAGTCTGTCTATACACCTCGCTGCGCTGCTACACCGAAAGCTTAAAACATCCCACCGTGGTCATGGTGATTAGCCTCATTGGTTTGATTTTAAATGTGCCGCTTAGCTATGCGTTTATTCATGGCGTCACCCTCGGTGAAACTGTGCTAATTCCTGCTATGGGCGGCGCAGGCTGTGGTTTTGCCTCTGGGATTGCGTTATGGATAAATTTATTGATGTTGGTAAGCTATTTGACTTTGAGCCCCCAGCCAGATTTTGCCAACCAACGCTTTTTTGCCAATTTTGCTGGCATGGATGTTGCTCAGTTGCGTCAGCAATTATCGATCGGTATTCCCATTGGTATGTCGATTTTTTTTGAAGTGAGCGCGTTTAGTCTAGCTTCCATTATCATCAGCCCACTGGGTGAAATCGCGGTGGCAAGCCATCAGGTAGCGTTGACGATTTCATCGCAGTTATTCATGTTCCCGTTTTCAGTCGCGATGGCGCTCACCATCATGGTGTCTAATCGCTATGGCGCCAAAGATTACCGAGCGCTTAAACGTATCAAGCTCATTGGCATTGCCGTAGCCACGTCATTTGCGGTGATTAGCATGTTGTTAACTGCCATTTTTCGGCAAACGCTGCCAACTTTCTTTAGTGAAAATCCCCAAGTGATTCAGCAAGCCGCGCTGTTGTTATGGTTTGCCACCGTGTATCAGTTGTTTGATGCCTGGCAGGTCAATTTTGCGGGGATTTTGCGCGGTATGCAAGATACCACAGTGCCGATGTTTATCACCTTGTTTTGCTATTGGGTAGTGGCGATTCCGCTGGGTACCTATTTGGTGCGCCATACCGATATGGGTGCTAAAGGATTTTGGATCGCGCTGGTTGCAGCGCTGGGATTGGCGTCAGTGCTGTTAGGAACGCGTTTATTACGTCAGCAAAAACGCTTAAAAATGGCTTGGCAATAAAAATAAGTCGGTAATAAAAATGACTTGAAAAAAATGAGTGGCAATGATTAGCAAATTCGCTTAGGCTATTAATTGTGGGTTATTCGTTATGGGTCATGGGTTGATGACAATATTTGGGTTATTCAACCGATGATTTTATAGATATTTTAAATTAAAAATAAAGTAAAAAAGGGCTAACTAACGCCCTTTTTTATCGTTCATGAAAGCTTGTTAATTAAAGTTTTCGCCAGTGAAGATACCATCAAATAGCACACTGGTTAAATAACGCTCACCACTGTCTGGCAAAATAACCACAATGGTTTTGCCTTGCATCTCAGGGCGGCTTGCTAGTTGATACGTCGCCTGCAGCGCTGCACCGCAAGAGATACCACATAAAATACCTTCTTGGGTCATCGCCCTTCTTGCCCATGCAATCGCATCATCGCCAGTTACTGTGATGACTTCATCAAGCAAATCAAGCGCAAGATTTTTTGGGATAAAGTTGGCGCCAATCCCTTGGATTTTATGGGGACCTGGGGTAATAGGTTTGCCTTCACGTGTCTGGGTAATAATCGGTGATTCCGCAGGCTCAACCGCGACGGTATAAAGCGGCTGATGTTTGATTTGTTTAAAATAACGAGCGATACCCGAAATCGTCCCGCCTGTACCCACGCCTGCGACTAGCGCATCGACCTTGCCCGCTGTGGCATTAAAAATCTCAGGTGCGGTGGTTTTGACATGGGTGTCTTGGTTGGCAGGGTTATCAAACTGTTGCGGCAAAAAGTATTCGCCAGGATGGTTGTCATGGATTTCTTGCGCAGCTTCCACTGCACCTTTCATACCTAGCGAAGGCTCAGTGAGCACCAAGTGTGCGCCCAACGCAGCCAGCACTTTACGGCGCTCCATACTCATTGAAGCTGGCATGGTCAGCGTGATTTTATACCCTTTGGCTGCTGCCACAAACGCCAACGCAATCCCCGTGTTGCCACTGGTCGGCTCGATGATTTGCATACCTGGCTTTAATAACCCTGCTTGCTCGGCGGCTTGCACCATGCCCGCACCAATTCGGCATTTGACCGAAAACGCCGGGTTACGGCTTTCGATTTTGGCAAGCACGGTCACCCCCTGTGGCATGATATGGTTAAGACGGACCAGCGGCGTGTTACCAATCGCATCGGCATTGTTGGCATATACCGCTGTGCCAAGGTTGGCGGGTGCGGTGTAGTGATCATCAGGTTGTTGTAGCATAGGTATTCCCTTTTTTTGAGATATTGTTGAATGATTTTACGGCAGTGATCTTGCGGTGTCTAACGCCATTTGGTAAATTCCATATATCAAAAAGCATTAACGCACGGGGCTATAACACAAGGCTGTAACACAAAGCCGTAACACGAGACTCTAAGCAGGTCTATCAAATGTTTATAACCTGTCGATTAATCTTTCCTATTAAACTTTCCCATTAAATTTTATTATTAGCTTGGCGCTGTACTATGTTTAGCCAAGCTTGCATCGCTGGGGTCAGCGGTCGGTGTTTTCGCCATGCCATCACCATTTGCCAAGTCAAATTGGGCTGGACGAGCGGCAGGCAAACAAGCTGTTTGTCATCGAGTTTATCGGTATAATATTTGGGCAGTAGCGTCACCCCCATGTTTTTTTTCAACAATGTCGTCAGTAGTTGCCATTGGTTGGTGTGGCAAATGATATTGGGTTCAAAGCCAAGTTTTTGGCATTCTTCGACAATCATTGAGGTAAATGACGAATGGGACGCAAACAACATCAACGACGCATTTTTTAAAGATTTTAAAGTCACTTGTTTGATGGTATTGCCCATATGCTGCCGGTGTGCCACCATCATAATGGGATAATCGCATACCGGGATATAATCAAAGTCCTCTTCAATCGGTTGCATCAAGGTACACACATCAAGCGTATCATCGAGCAAGGCTTGTTTTAACGACTCTGCGCCATCTTCTAGCAACGACAGCTCAATATGGCGATAGGTTTGATAAAACTCAAAAATCGCATCGCTCAACAACTCACCCCCGAGCGGTGACAACCCTAGCCGCAGCTGCCCGCGATCCATGTGCTGATATTGCGTCACCGTCTGCTCAAGGTAGCCGACATGTTGCAGCACAGTCTGCGCCTGCTCATATACCAATGCACCAATTTCGGTCAGCGCAATATCCCGCTTGCGGCTCATCAGTTGCTTATCAAAGAGCGCCACGCCCAGCGTATCTTCCAAATTAGAAATGGCTTTGGTGACTGTCGGCTGCGTCAAACTCAATGTCTCGGCAGCATGAGAAAATCCGCCGGTCTTCACCACAGTGATAAAGCATTGAAGTTGTTTTAAGGTCATCATGTGTTTGCACTGCCCAAAATAGCTTTATAGTGTTATAGCTTTGTTTTTTAGCTTTATAATTTTATAGTTTTGTAGCTTTATAGATTTTACGCATAATTTTAAAACTATTATTCATATTTTTTGTTAATGGGTTTTTTATACTAGATACCTTAATTATTGATGACTTTTTTACCATGAAACGCGCTATGAATCTTTCAACTTTTCAGCAGATTTTCCCCCATAAACTGGTGCCCCATAAACTGCTATCACATAGAATAGACCCTATGTTACAACAGCCTCTGGTCAAAATTTTACTGCAAATCACCCTCATTGGTGTGGTATGGGGCTCAGCTGACATCCTCAAAAAGTTATTCAACCTCCCTATGTCATCTGGCATTGTAGGGCTGTTTTTGATGCTGGGATTGCTATTAACTGGGGTAATTAAACCCAACTGGGTCAATATCGGCGCGAAGTTTATCTTGGGCGAGTTGGTGCTGTTATTTATTCCGCTGATGATGTCGATTACCCAATATCAGCAGTTATTTTTTGCTAAAGGTTGGCAGCTGATGATTACCATTGTCGTGAGTACGGCACTGGTGATGCTGAGCTCTGCCATCACTTTTATGCTAGGCAATCGTGTTAAGCGCGCGTGGTATCGCCGTACACACCATACACATCATTAATCATTAATCATTAATCATTAATCATACCAATCGTAATTTACTATGAATATTATCTCTATCGGCTGTTTAATCTGGACTATCTTGGCGTATGTTTTAGCAAAGCGGGTCTATGCCCGTTTCCCAAAATTTTGGCTCAATCCTGCCATCACAGTGGCGACGGTAACGATTATTTTGATGATTGTGCTTGGGATTTCTTACCAAACCTATTTTGCCGATACTGCTTGGATTGTTGAGTTGTTAGGCCCTGCCACCGTGGCATTTGCCATACCGATTTATCAGTATCGTCAATTGATTTACCGCTATGCTGTCGTGCTTGCGGTGTCGATTGTGGTGGGCATGTTGGTGGGTATTGCTAGCATCATGGTGTTTGCTAGCGTGTTTAAATTTGATGCCACCCTCACCTACAGTTTGATGGCACGGTCAATTTCTACCCCATTTGCGATTGATTTGGCGCAGCAGATTCATGGTTCAGCGGCGCTCGTGTCGCTATTTACTTTAATTACTGGGGTGGTCGGCATGGTGATTGGCGATATGGTACTGGCATGGTCAAAAATTCGTTTTCATCTTGCCCACGGCGTGGCATTTGGTAATGCATCACATGGTTTTGGTACCGCAAGAGCCAGTCAGCGCCATGAAAGCGAAGGCGTGATTGCCAGTTTGACGATGGTATTGGCAGGGTTGTTTATGGTGTTTTTTGGCCCTGCGCTGATTCATTTAATGACGGCTATTTAACCCATGCTTTTTAATACGTGCTGTGATTTTACAATACCTCAAAGCTGTCTACTTATGAAAACTTGCCAAAATGACGTATTAATATTTGCCAAACAAAATAAAATTAGCGACAATGACCTACCTTTTTTTGGATTGTAGGAAAAAATTATGTCATTACAACAGATTATTGAAGATGCGTTTGAAAACCGTGCCAACTTCAACCCCAATGACGCCACCGACGATGTGCGTGCCGCCGTCAATGAAGTGCTCGCCCAGCTCGATGCAGGTACCTTGCGTGTGGCAGAGAAAAAAGACGGTGAATGGATCGTCAACCAATGGGTGAAAAAAGCGGTATTATTATCCTTTCGTCTGAATGACAACCGCATCATGAATGGCGGTCGTGACCTGCAATTCTTTGATAAAGTCGAAACCAAATTTTCAGATTGGGGCGATGAACAATTTGCCAAAGCGGGTGTGCGCGTGGTGCCACCTGCCGTCGCGCGTAAAGGCTCATACATTGCCAAAGGCGCTATCTTAATGCCATCTTACGTCAATATCGGCGCCTATGTCGATGAAGGCACAATGGTCGATACGTGGGCAACGGTGGGTTCATGCGCCCAAATCGGTAAAAACGTTCATCTATCAGGCGGTGTCGGCATTGGCGGCGTCCTTGAGCCACTACAAGCCAACCCCACCATCATTGAAGACAACTGCTTTATCGGTGCGCGCTCAGAAATCGTTGAAGGTGTGATTGTTGAGGAAGGCTCGGTGATTTCGATGGGCGTGTATATCGGTCAATCAACCAAAATCCTAGACCGCGAAACGGGCAAAATCAGTTACGGCCGTATTCCTGCAGGGTCGGTGGTCGTGTCGGGCAGTTTGCCAAGCAAAGATGGCTCGCATAGCTTGTACTGTGCGGTAATCGTGAAAAAAGTGGACGCGCAAACCCGCTCTAAAACCTCCATCAACGATTTGCTCAGAATGGACTAGATTTTTAGTCAAGATAACCGTAAATTATTTAAAGCAAATCAGCCATGGTTTGCTTTTTTTATAGCCTTCAGCAAATTTTATAACGCTTATCTTTATAGCCTTTATTAAAGGAAACAGTATGTCATCACAACAAAACACCGCGTATGACAACGGCATTGCGGTACGCAAACAAGTCATGGGCGAAGCGCATGTGGAGCGTGCCATGTCACAAGTCACCGAATTTACTGCACCACTACAAGACTGGATTAATGAACACGCGTGGGGCTCAACATGGCAACGCGACGGCACTGATGGCAAAGGAATAGACCGCAAAACCCGCTCACTAGTCACCCTCGCCTTTTTAATCGCGCAAAAATCCCCAACAGAACTAAAAGGGCATATTCGCGGGGCGATTAATAACGGCGCAAGTGTAGCAGAAATTCAAGAAGTGCTACTGCATAGTCTACCTTATTGCGGTGCACCAGCGGCTCAAGAAGCCTATCGTGCTGCAGTGGACGTGTTAACCGAAATGAAATTGCTTTAACCGCTGAACACAAAGATTTATTGGCATAAATTTGATAAAATAAACGCTAATTTTTATTAGTTAATCACATTTATGCCAAATTCAACGCTACCCATCCGCAATACCGCCATTCCCACCACTGACCCCGAAGCAGGACTTAAAGTCACTGAGATTTTTTACTCGCTGCAAGGTGAAGCCTTGACCGCAGGATTACCGACGATTTTTATTCGCTTGACTGGCTGCCCGCTGCGCTGCGTGTATTGTGATACCGAATATGCCTTTGTCGGCGGCGAGCGCATGAGTTTGGCAGGGATTTTGGCAGTGTGTCAGAGTTTTCCGTGCCAGCGTATTTGTTTGACAGGTGGCGAACCTTTAGCCCAGCCCAATGCAATCGCTTTGATGAACTTGCTACTGGCGCATGGCTACGAGATTTCGCTTGAAACTTCGGGCGCGCTGTCCGTGGCAGAGGTGCCAACGGCAGTCTCTAAGGTCATGGATATCAAAACCCCAAGCTCTCAAGAAGCCGATAAAAATCTGTGGCAAAACCTCCCCTACTTAACTGCCCATGACCAAATCAAATTTGTCATTATGAATCGCGACGATTATGACTGGTCAAAACAAATCCTCGCAGACTACCAACTGGATAAAAAAGTCGCGACGGTATGGTTTTCTCCGATGTTTAATGTGGAAGAACGTCAAACCAATATACCTACCCTTGCCACTGACTTGGCAGAATGGATACTTGCCGATGCGCTGCCAGTGCGTTTTCAACTGCAACTGCATAAAATCATTTGGGCAGATGCCAAAGGCAAATAGCCGCTGCCAAATAGCCACTGCCAAATAGCCGCTGTCAAATCGTTAGAATACAACTTAGGGAAATATCAAGCCAATGGGAAAAATGATTGTTTGGGGGCTGATTGCGTCGGCTTTTTTTAGCACGTCGTTTGTACTGTATCAATTGATGAGTGTACAAGGCGGACATTGGTTTTGGTCAGCAAGTTTTCGCTGTTTTTTTATGTGGCTGTTGTTATCGGTTTTTATTTTGCTGCAAAACAAATTGAATCCGTCCAAGCTGATAGCGCTATGTAAACTATTTGCCAGTCATTGGCAGTTTTGGTGTGTGACGGGCGGTATTGGGCTTGGCACATATGGACTGCTGGCGTTTGCGGCAGATTATGCGCAAGCGTGGGTGATTGCCGCAACCTATTTATTCACTGTGGTGGCAAGCTTGGTGGTGCTGAGTTTTTTTGGGCAATCATTTCAAAAAAAAGTCATTGTGTATTCGGTGATTGTATTTATCGGTGTGGTACTTGCCAATGTGGGTGAAGGGTTAAGGCATAGCACGAGCCAAGGCACTGATTGGCATGCTTTGTTGCTATTTGGTGCGCTGCCTGCCTTTATTGCCAGTTTTTGTTTTCCCTTAGGTAATCAATTGATTTGGCAAGCAGCACAACCCAAAGGGCACTCTACCCATCCTACCGATGCAATAAGCAAGGCAGCGAACAATGAAACGAGCAAATTGCTACAAAAAGTACCGCAAGTGACTTCCCCGCTGCTATCAAATCCCTTGCATAAAGTCTGGCTGATGTCGCTAGGGTCATTGCCAATATGGTTGGTATTAGGCATCATGGTACAACCGCCCGCGCCCAGTGTCTCACAAATGACCATTAGTTTTTTGGTTGCCTTGATGGCAGGTGTGCTAGGTACGACCACTTTTTTACATGCCCGTAGTCTTGCCAAACAGCCACAACAACTGGCCGCCGTCGATGCCACACAAGGCAGTGAAATTATTTTTGCGTTGTTAGGCGGTATGTTGCTGCTGCACACGCCCATGCCATCAGGCTTAAGTTTTGTGGGGATTGCGTTGGTGATTATTGGGCTTGTACTGTTTGCCAAGCAACGCTAGCGGTAGTCCACGTTGTCATAGTTTGCTATAATGCAGGCACTTTTACATTAACCCTTTATTTAACCAATTAGGATTATTTGATGAATACTTTGACCGCTCTTTCACCTATTGATGGTCGCTATGCCAGTAAAGTGGATAGTTTACGTCCTTACCTGTCAGAATTTGGCTTGATTCATGCCCGTGTGACGGTGGAAGTGCGCTGGTTGCAGACCCTTGCCAATCATGCAGATATTCATGAAATTCAGCCTTTTTCGGCAGCGACCAATGAGCGCTTAGACGCGATTGTAGCCAATTTTAGCGAAGCAGACGCGATGCGTATCAAAGACATCGAACGCACCACCAACCATGATGTCAAAGCCGTTGAATACTTTTTAAAAGAAAAAATTGCCGACATCGATGCGCTAAAAGACGCGGGTGAATTTATCCATTTTGCCTGTACCTCTGAAGATATCAATAACTTATCACACGCATTGATGTTAAAATCTGGTCGTGACGTACTGGCGCAATCGATGCAAAAAATCATTGATGAGATTGCCGCACTCGCCGAAACCCATGCCGACCAACCCATGCTCTCACGCACGCATGGGCAAACCGCGAGCCCAACGACTTTGGGTAAAGAAATGGCAAACGTGGCGTACCGCCTGCATCGCCAACTCAAGCAATTTAATAACGTAGAATTGCTAGGTAAAATCAATGGTGCAGTGGGTAACTACAACGCCCACCTGTCAGCCTATCCACAGATTGACTGGGCAAAAAATGCCGAGCACTTTGTCACTAGCCTTGGGTTGACCTTTAATCCGTATACCACCCAAATTGAGCCACACGACTATATCGCCGAATTGTTTGACGCGCTGCGCCGTTACAATACCATTTTGATTGATTTTAACCGCGATGTATGGACCTATATCTCCTTGGGTTATTTCAAACAAAAACTCAAAGATGGCGAAGTGGGCTCATCCACCATGCCACACAAAGTCAACCCAATCGACTTTGAAAACTCAGAAGGTAATCTAGGTATTGCTAATGCCATGCTCGCGCATTTGGGTGAAAAACTGCCGATTTCTCGTATGCAGCGCGACTTGACCGACTCGACAGTCCTTCGCAATATGGGGGTAGGTTTTGCTCAAAGTTTGATTGCCTTTGACGCCTGCTTAAAAGGTATTGGCAAATTAGAGCTTAACGCTAGTCGTCTCAATGAAGACCTAGAACTTGCACAAGAAGTATTGGCTGAGCCAATCCAAACCGTGATGCGTCGCTACAATGTTGAAAAACCTTATGAGAAACTAAAAGCCTTGACCCGCGGTCAAGCCATGACTCGTGAGATGATGGTCAACTTCGTCAATGGTGATGAACTGGCAGCGGTACCAGAAACTGAGCGTCAACGTTTGGCTGATTTGACCCCTGCCACTTATACAGGTAATGCAGCACAGCAAGCCAAAAACTTAAAAAATTTATTAAAATAAGACTTTTTCGCTCATCAAAAAGGACGCTTAGGCGTCCTTTTTTTACGTGATTTTTTTTTAAATCGAGTTTTTTACAGAATTTTTTTTAGGTGAGTTTGTTGATTAAACTTTGGGTTATTTTTTGGCATAGCCTTGTTGGTTAAGATAAGGCAGCACCTCGGGACGGACGGGTTTGTCCAAATAACTTTCAATGGTTTGCACCCAATCTGACCCTGCTTGCCCACGCGCCGCATAATAATCTGCAACGGTTTGGTTATACTGGTCTAATGCGGATTTGTCAGCGGGTTCATATTGGTTGGTGGAAACTACCAATGCCTTTGGCAAACGTGGACGCATGGCAGGGTTTTGGTCAGGATAACCCAATGCCATGCCAAATAGCGGCACCACGCCTTGTGGCAGTTTGAGTATGTCGCCCATCCGTCTGATGTCATTGCGGATACTGCCCAAATACACACCACCCAATCCTATGCTCTCAGCCGCTAGTAGCAGATTTTGCGCCATAATGGCTGCGTCAACCGCACCCACAATGGTGACTTCAGTCCAATCAATTTGCGCATTGGGTACAAGGGTTTGATGGCGGTGGTTGTCCATACAAAAAATTAGTAGCTCGGCACACTGCTCTACATAGGGATGACCGTATTTTTCCCCGTCTTTGGCTTGCTGGGCATCGGCGCAAATACGGCGGATGTCATAGCGCCGCTTTGCATCTGTGACTCGAATGATGCTTGCTGACTGCAAAAATCCCGATGATGAGCCTGCCATCCCCGCTTCGATGAGCTGCTCAAACGTTGCTGCATCTATTGGCTGGTTGGTGAATTTGCGAATCGAGCGATGATTGAGTATCGTCTCTAGGATGGGTTTACTATTACTATGCTCACTAAGTGTTGTCATGATTTTCCTTGTTATGGTTTATGTTGTTATAAGTTGGGTTAGGGTTTGATTAGCCTTAGGGTTGGTATTTTTCAATCAGCTTTTGCGCTTGCACAATTACCGGAGTATCCACCATCTGTCCATCCATGGCAAATGCAGCAAGTCCTGTCTGTGCATAATGATCCACCACTTTTTTGGCAAAGGCAAGCTGTGCTTGGCTGGGTCTAGCCAGTGCATTGACAATAGCGACTTGGTTTGGATGAATACATAGCATCCCTGAAAAACCCAAATCGCGCCACCCGTTGACCCGCTGGGTCAAACCGTCATCGTCATTAAAAGGCGGGTACACGCATTCAATCGGTGGGGTGAGCGCATTGATAGCACTATGCAAGCTTAGCTGATAACGGATTTGGTTGGCAACCATCTGCCCAGCCTCGCTGTCTGCGCGCACGCCCAATTTTTCACAGATATCCAAAAAACCAAAACTGAGCGCAGTCAAGCCTGCCGCAGCGGCGATGTCGGGTATATTTGCCATGCCTTTGGGTGTCTCAATCAAGGCAATCATGGGTTTGGCGAGCGCATGACGGACGCGGTCAATCTCTAGGGCGTGCTCGACTTTGGGTAGCACTACCCCAATCACGTTGTTCATTGCAGACGCTGGCAAAGATTTGAGCAAATCAATATCGCCCGCTTGGTGGTTACTACTTGCGGCATTGATACGCACCCAAACAGGCTGGGCATCGGCACCGCTTAGATAATTGACCACATTGTCACGCGACTGCCTTTTGACACTATCACTGACCGCATCTTCTAAGTCAATTATCACCGTATCTGCGCCACGGGCAAAGGCTTTTTCCACCCGCTCAATATTGATGGCGGGTACAAACAAATAACTGGTTGCACTCAATCCTTTGGGTTTTGCTACATTGTTTTCGCTCATGCGACATCCTTTTTCGTCCATTTTTGGTGACATATTCTTTTTGGCAAACAACTTAAACAGCTTATCAAACAGCTTATCAAGCAACAACGCCCTATCCAAAGTAGCGCGTTTTTTAGCTTATTTTAAAACCGTCAATTTGGCTTTTTCACTGCGGCTAAACAGTAAATTTAACACGATGGCGACCACTGTCGCCGTACCGATACCACCCAAATTAAATTGTCCAATATGTAAGCTAAAATCGCCAGCCCCCATAATGACGGTCACCGCAGCAATGATTAAATTAGCATTTTTGCTAAAATCAATGTGATTATCCAGCCAAATTTTGACCCCTGCTACCGTGATAAGCCCAAACACCACGATCGAAGCACCGCCCAGTAACGGCGCTGGGATGGTATGAATAAGCGCGCCAAATTTTGGTGACAGCCCCAGTAGCACAGCAATCAAGCCTGCCACCACAAAAACCGTAGTCGAATACACTTTGGTCACTGCCATCACGCCGATATTTTCCGCATAGGTTGTCACGCCCGTACCGCCCATACTCGATGACATCGCCGTACATAGACCATCAGCGAAAAACGCCCGTCCCATATAGGGCGATACCGCTTGTCCTGTCATGGCTTCTACCGCTTTGATATGTCCTAAATTTTCGGCGATTAAAATAAAGGCAACCGGGGCAATCAAAATTATTGCGTTGATATCAAATGTCGGATGATAAAAATTCGGTAATCCAACCCAAGCTGCTTGGGCAACTGGGGTAAAATCAATCGGCTTGCCATACCCAAGCACATTGGTGAGCACAAAATATGCCATATACGCCAATAGCAATCCAATCAGTAGCAACAAACGACGTAGCATACCGCGGCTAAACACAGCGACCGCACTGATACACAGCACCGTCATCAACGCAACCCAACTATCAAACTGATTTCCCGATACGCCTTTGATAGTCACTGGCGCCAAATTTAGCCCGATAATCATCACAATCGCACCGGTTACCACAGGCGGCATGAGTTTCTCAATCCAGCTAACCCCTGTTTTCATCACCAGTAATCCGACCATGGCATAAAAAATACCACAGACAAAAATACCACCGAGCGCCACGGATAAATTACCATTAAAGCCTGAGCCTGTATAAGCCGTCGCGGTAATCACGGGCGCGATAAACGCAAAACTTGACCCTAAATAACTGGGTACTCGCCCACCCGTCAAAAAGAAAAACAGCACCGTACTGAGCCCCGCCATCAAAATCGCAAGGTTAGCATCAAATCCCATCAATAACGGCGCAAGCACCGTTGCCCCAAACATCGCAAACGCATGTTGCAGCCCAAGTAGCACACTTTTATCAGCAGGTAAATACTCGTGGATACGGACAGGATGATGATCTAAATGCCCATCGTAAGGCTGCCATTTTGGGAACCAGCCGCTATCATTGCCGGTATTTTGATGGGTGGGTCGTCTTTGCGAATTTGCCATAATTTTGCTCTCATCTGTCAACTGCGCGAATTTTACACGTTATTTTTGTTTTGTCAAAAAACCCTGCGCTTTGAGCCAATCTTCTGCAGCAGCGACATACGGTTGACTATAGTAATCGGCAAATTTTTGACGGTATGGCTTACGCTCACGCGCTTCATTAAACGCCAAAATGGTTTGCTCGTAATCGGCGAGCATTTGTGGCAAGTTTTCAGTATTGTATTGGTTTTCAAAATACACCGCAGATTTTGGCAAACGCGGTTTTAGGCGCATTTCCACGCTAGGTTTACCGATACATAAGCCAAAAATGGGATAGGTATATTTTGGTAGCTGAAGCAGTTCGATTAAGTCATTGGCAATCATACGCAAACCGCCAATCGGACAAGTGGCATAACCCAAACTCTCTGCCGCCACCGTGGCATTTTGTGCCGCCAATGCCGTATCGGTAGCCAGCGTAATCAATGTATCACTATCCTTAAAACCCTCAAAGCTGCCGTCATATGCTTGACTGCTCAAATAGGAGCGATAGCCATCCATCACAAATACCAAAAACACACTACATTGGGCTATTTGTGGGTTACGCGGTTGCAAATCGACGATTTTTTGACGTAACGCTTTATCACTGATGTTGATAATGCTGTAGTGCTGTCCGTTTTGCCAACTTGGCGCTTGCTGGGCGCATTTGATGATGTCATTTAATTGCGAATCTGGCACACTCGCGCTACTGTCAAATTCTCGATACACCCGATGATTTTGTAAAAGCTCAATGGTTTGATTACTCACAGTTTGATTACTCATGGTTGCCCCGTTAAAAGTGATTTAAACATGACTTGAGGATTGTTGATGTTGATACGGTCGCCAAAGTAGCGCCACCCCAATAAGCAAAACAATAGCTGAGACGGGTAACAACGCCAGCCAAATATTGTTGCCTGTTGCAACTAGCGCGGTTAAGGGTCCGATAAGCTGCCCAAAGGCAAAACTTGCGGTCATCAGCGCACTTAAATTGTATTTAGGGTAGTGCGTGACTTGGCTTGCTGCCACTTGTAGCCCTGCCATCGTCACCACCATAAAAGTGCCGCCCACCATCAGCGCTGACAACATCAAACCTGCCAACGACTGCCAAACCGCAGGCAATAACGTACCAACCGCCATGATAATTTGCGACACTCGCCAAACGCCGAGCAAAGAAAAATTGTTATAACGGTGTTGTAACCCCTGCGACAATACTACCGACAAAGCCGCCGCCAACCCAAAAAACGGCCAAATCAGCAAATAACTTTGACCCGATAACCATTGCTTGGCGATTTGTGGCAAAAAAGTCGCAGGTAAAATATAGCCAAACCCAAATAAGCCGTAGGCGGTTAATACATTCGCTAATTTTAGCTTGGCAGGTGGGGGTATGCTAGAAGAGGTAGGATTGGTATTTGTGGCTTTGGTAGGGGTGGCTTCGGTAGGGTTGGCTTTGGCAGCAGCTGTTGAGGCAAACTGCGAGTTGATTTTCGCCAGCAGAAAGGTGACAAGCAGAGTGGCGAGCAGTGCAATCACGCCTAGATACTGCCATAATCGACTCGATAATGGACTCAATGATGACTGAGCCGCGATAGTCACCGTCGCTGATTGAAAAATAAAATAGCTACAAATCAATCCTGTGAGGGTGATACCAATACCCACACCCGTATAAATCAAGCCACTGCTGGCTACCTGTCTTGATTTTAACCAATTGATTGCAAACGCACTGATAGATACCAGCACCCAAGCGCTTGCCACACCCGCCAAAAAGCGTAACACCAGTAACCAGTCAAAGCTGCTTAGCGAAGCCAGCCAAGTGGTGAGCGTCACTAAGGTAAGACCTAAGACGACAAAAAGCGGATGTCGCTTACTTTTAAGCAGTGACAGTGCCCCGACCAAATAGCCAATATAGTTGCTACTTGATAACCACGCCGTTTGCGCAAGATGCACCGTGCCTTCTTGTATCATCAAAGGCAAAATCGGTGTAAAGGCAAATCGTCCGATTCCCATTGCTACCGCAAGCGCGGTACTCGCTAGGATAAAGCAAAATATAATCTGTTGTCGGTCAGATTGTGACATTTTGCGTTACCCCTTGATTTTATTGACACGGCTTTCAGCGTTTAAGCTTGCATTTTAAAGATTATTGAGCATACTTTGCAAGGTTTCCTTCACATTTTTGGACGACATATTAGCTTGGCTTAATATCAAAGCCTGTTTAACTATTGACTTTTTGTCTGCTACCAAGGCATTCCAATTTGATAAACCTTGAATCAAACGTGACGCCAATAGTGGGTTACGTTTATCCAAATCTTGCATCATGCTCAAATACTGCTCAACGCCCTGCTGTGTCCAAATTTTGGTAGGCTGCGCAAGCAATCCGCCGAGCACCGCACGCACCCGGTTTGGGGTATTGATATCAAAGTCTTGGTGTGAGGTTAACGCAAAAATATCGGCAACGCTCGCCTGACTGTCATTGGCTTGGACGCCAAACCATAAATCCATCACCAATGCATCATGATGAAAGCGTTGGTAAAAATCGGCAAGCCATTCGGCTTTTTGGGGCAAGCCATGCGCCACCGCCGCATTTAACGCGCCTAAACACTCAGTCATACAAGACGCTTGTTGGTATTGGGTCATCGCCCAGTGTTTGGCATCACTCACGCCTGCCAATAACGCCATATCCAGCACCACATTTCGCCATGCCCGCACGCCCATGGCTTCGGCTGTATCTTCATACGTGGTAATCGGCAGTTTGGCATACGCACTTTGCCAAATGTCTTTAAGCTCTACCGCCACAGCTTTTTTGACCGCTTGATGACGGGCACGAACTTGGCTAGGGTCATAGTCGGTTTGAATCGCACTGCCCAGCTCTCGCTCGCTTGGCATATCTAGTAACCGCGCCGCTAGCATGGGATCGGTTTCTGATAGCGCTGGCAGACTGGCTTTTAATGCCGTGATATAGGCATCGGTATCGGCATTTTGCAATAAAATACGATTGACCAACAACTGTGCCGCTTGCCAACGGTTAAAGCCATTGGTCTCATATTGCATCAAAAACGCCAAATCATCATTGCTATACTCAAAATTGAGCTGAACAGGCGCGGAAAAATCACGAAGCAATGACACCACAGGGTCAAAATCCGCTGTGGTAAACAAACCATCAAAGTTAAAGGTCTGACTGTCATCGCGCAGTAACACCAAATCTTCTTTTACCAGTTGTCCAGTGGCACGGTTAAAAATCGCCATTTTGATAGGAATCGGCAAAGGTTTTGGTGCAGGATAGCCTGCCACTTGGCGCGTGTGTTGGCTTAGCGTCAAGATAAGCTTGTCAGCTGTTTTTTCAAAATGCCCTGATAACGTCGGTGTACCTGGCTGGGTGTACCAATCAATAAATGTTTCAATACTTGGGTCTGCAATGCTCAGTGCAGATAACAAATCTTCTACCGTTACCGCTTGCCCGTCATAACGGCGAAAATATTCGTCCGTGCCTTGGCGGAATTTTTCTTTGCCAAGCGTATTGGCAATCATGCGCACGATTTCTGCGCCTTTCTCGTACACTGTGGCAGTGTAGAAATTATTAATCTCGACAAAATGGTCAGGGCGTGGCGGGTGCGCCAATGGGCTAGCGTCTTCAGGAAACTGCGCCGCTCGCAATGTTGCCACATCATCAATCCGCTGTACCGCAGGGGAATGCAGACTTTCGGAAAAAGACTGGTCACGAAACACGGTAAAGCCTTCTTTTAGGCACAGCTGAAACCAGTCACGGCAGGTAATGCGGTTGCCCGTCCAGTTATGGAAGTATTCATGGGCAATTACCGCTTTGACATTAAAGTTACGGCGATCGGTGGTGGTCTCTGGGCTAGATAGTACGCAAGCGGTATTAAAGATATTTAATCCCTTGTTTTCCATCGCGCCCATATTAAACTGGCTCACCGCCACAATCATATAGCGGTCAAGGTCATACGCCCGTCCGTAGTTGTCTTCGTCCCATTTCATTGAGTCTTTTAACGCTTGCATGCCGACATGGCACTGCTCGATGTTTTCATGCTTGGCGTATAATTCAAGCAGCACCTCACGCCCTTCGCTAGTGGTGTAATGGTCGGTCAATACGTCCAAATCTGCCATCACGCAAGCGAATAGATAACTCGGTTTTTTGGTGGGGTCTTGCCACACCGCAAAATGACGGTCGCCCGCAAGCTCCCCTTGGTCGATTAAATTACCATTGGCAAGCAGCGTTGGGTAAGTTTTATCTGCTTCAATGCGTGTGGTGAAGGTAGCAAGCACATCGGGACGGTCTGGATAAAAGGTGATTTTACGAAACCCTTCTGGCTCACACTGGGTACAGAACATTTTGTCCGCCCCTTCCCCTGCTTGGTATAAGCCTTCTAGACTGGTATTGGTTTGCGGCACGATGGTGACGACGGTGGTAATCTGACAGGTGTCTGGCGCGTTAACAATCGTTAGGCTTTCTTGGTCTAGTTGGTAGTCGCTTTCGCTTAAAGTTTTGCCGTTTAAGGTAACTGATTCAAGTTGTAATTCTCGTCCAAAGAGTACCAAATCGCCTGCCGTGTTTCTTGTCATGTCAAGATTGGCGGTGACGGTTGCCTGCTTTTTATCAGCGCTATCAAACAACTCAATGTTAAGGTCAATGTGATTGACGCTAAAGACCGGCGGCGTGTAGTCTTTTAGATAGATTTTTTGCGGTTGATTATTATTTAATTGGTGACTATTTAAACTGGGGTCTGGCGTGGGTATATTGATGGGTACATCGGGCATTTCGGTGTTTAATAACTGTGGGTTTTCGGTTTGGTTGGTTTCGGTGACGTTGGTCATGGTGAACTCTTTTTTTTACTCATAATGTATCAATGTGCGGTTATTATGCCATAGTTCAACAGCGGATTTTAAAATCTGTGCTAACTTGCTAAAATTGCAGTCTATTTAGCACAAGTGGATAGATTCTGATAACCCTTGCGCAACGAAACTGTCTGCTAATTGTGATAATGTTTTGTTACGATCGTTAAATTTGGTGGTGTCATGATAGGGATGTTAGAGAGTTTATTTGATTTTGATTGGGACGTCATGTTAGCGCATACCGTTCAAATGGCGCTTGCGTTTGGGTTGGTATTGCCGGTTGGGTTTAACCGTGAGAGCAGCCGACAAAGTATCGGGCTACGCACTTTTCCTTTGGTGAGTTTGGCAAGTTGCTGTTTTACCTTGTTGGGTTTTGAATTAAATGGCGATGATGATAGTCTAATGGGGGAAGTGCTAGGCGGAATTATTACTGGCATTGGTTTTGTGGGAGGCGGCGCGATTTTACAAAAAGATGACCGTATTGAAGGCACCTCAACGGCGGCAGCGATTTGGGCGGCAGGCTGTGTGGGCGTGGCAGTGGCGATGGGGCGGCTAGAGATTGCGGTATTGATTAGTGTGTTTATGGTAGGGATTTTTTATTTCGTTAGTCCGTTAAAACAAAAACTTAGTAAGGAAAATGATGATGTTTAATGTAAAAAGTTGGATGACAGCTTAAACTTGCCCCAAGAAAAGCTGATACTTTTCTTGGGGTAGAACCGCTAATTTAGCACCCATTGTCCATCATCATTGCAACACAAACTCCCGTAAACTTACTACTTTATCGCGCACTTTTGCCGCTTCCTCAAACTTCAAATCACGCGACAAGGCTTTCATCTCTTTTTCTAACCGTGCAATCTCTTTGGCCAGCAAATCAGGCGAACGCAAAATCGAAATATCCACATCGGGGAACGCATGGGTGACCGCAATCGCTTGGTTATCATTCGGGGCTTCTGCCTCGCCGGTGTCGATTTTATCGGTAATCTGACGGCGAGCGGATGTCGGCGTGATGCCATGTTCTTCGTTATACGCCATCTGTTTGGCACGGCGACGCTCGGTTTCTTCCATCGCCTTTTGCATACTTGGGGTAATGCTGTCAGCGTACAAAATCGCCTTACCATTGACATGACGCGCGGCACGACCGATGGTCTGAATGAGCGAACGCTCCGAACGTAAAAAGCCTTCTTTATCCGCATCAAAAATCGCCACCAGGCTCACCTCAGGCATATCCAAACCTTCACGCAACAGGTTGATACCAACCAGCACATCATGCACGCCTGTACGCAGTTCATGGATGATTTTCATCCGCTCCACCGTGTCGATATCCGAGTGCAAATAAGCGACTTTGATGTTGTACTCTTTTAGATAACCGGTCAAATCTTCTGCCATGCGTTTGGTGAGCGTGGTAATCAGCACTCGCTCATCTTTGGCTTTACGAATGTTGATTTCCGATAGCACATCATCAACTTGGGTCAAGACAGGACGAATCTCAAGCTGTGGATCAACTAGACCTGTCGGACGTACCACTTGCTCAACGACCTGCTCGCTATGCTCAAGCTCGTATTGGGCAGGGGTGGCTGACACAAAAATGGTCGCAGGGGTAATACGCTCCCATTCTTCAAACATCAGCGGGCGGTTATCCATTGCAGATGGCAGGCGAAAGCCATAATTGACCAAGGTTTCTTTACGACTTCTATCGCCTTTGTACATCGCGCCGACTTGTGGCACGGTTACATGGCTTTCATCAATAAATAGCAAGGCGTCGGGCGGAATATAGTCAAACAACGTCGGCGGTGCTTCACCCGCAGGACGTCCCGATAAATGGCGCGAATAGTTCTCAATGCCGTTACAGTAGCCAAGCTGTTGAATCATTTCCAAATCATAAGTGGTGCGTTCTTTGATACGCTGGGCTTCAATCAGTTTGTCATGCGCTCGAAAATACTCAAGGCGTTGTTCAAGCTCGGCTTTAATAGTGCCACTGGCTCTTTCTAACTTGTCTCGTGGGGTGACGTAGTGTGATTTTGGATAGATGGTAATGCGTGGCACACTGCGCACGTTCTTGCCTGTCAACGGGTCAAACCAAGTGATTTTTTCCACTTCATCATCAAACATACTGATACGCACCGCAAGCTGTTCAGACTCAGCCGGGTAAACATCAAGCACTTCACCACGCAAACGGTAAGTACCTCGCCCAAAGTCAAGCTCGTTACGGGTATATTGCAGCTCCACCAAGCGTTTGAGCATGGCAGTGCGGTCGATTTTGTCGCCCACCACGATGTGGAGGAGCATTTTTAGGTAACTTTCTGGGTCACCCAAACCATAGATACAAGACACTGATGCAATGATAATGGCATCACGACGTTCGAGTAGCGCACGCGTGGCGGACAGTCGCATTTGGTCGATATGGTCGTTGATGGCGCTGTCCTTTTCGATAAAGGTATCGCTAGCAGGTACATACGCTTCAGGCTGATAATAGTCGTAATAACTGACAAAATACTCCACAGCATTGTGCGGAAAGAACGCCTTAAACTCGCCATATAGCTGAGCGGCAAGGGTTTTGTTGTGTGCCATGATAATGGTGGGACGCTGGCATTGGGAAATCACTTTTGCCATGGTGTAGGTTTTACCTGAGCCTGTCACCCCCAAAAGCAGCTGACCGTGCATGCCGCGCTCAATGCCATCAACCAATTTGGCAATCGCTTGCGGTTGGTCGCCTGAGGGTTCAAATTCGGTCACCATCTCAAAGGGTTTACTTGAGATTTGGGTGCCACTGGCATTGACACCGGTAATTTGGGCGTCATCTTGGATTTGGCGGGCAAGTTGGCTAAGTTCACGTTCGGAGCGGGAAGATTGAGGTGGTCGCATTTTATTGTCTTTATCGTAGTCACAGATGGGTAAATAATGGGGTTGATGGGTGAGAAGTTAAAGCAAAATAACGCGAAATATTGTATCAGTGATTGGGTTTATCAAAAAAGACCACCCATTAACAAACCACCTATCATCAAACTTGTTAAAATTACCCCATTAGCCTATTCCAGTTAGGCATTTAAAAGCATTAGGTTAATTTGGCAAAATCCCTTATAATATCCCCTGACTTTTTCCACTTTAGCGGCAGTGACTTGTATGAGTCATTTTGCTATTAGTCATATTAATCATTTTTTCGTTAATCATTTTGCAAACTTGCTCGTGCTGTATCGCAGTCCGTGACTTTCTATTTTTGCTTTGTTCTCGTTTTAAAATGTAAAATAGAGATAGGTTTGCAAAGCGATTAATTTTCTATCACCCTTGATGTAATGAGAAAATTAAATGCGTGAATATCAACTATTTACCTCTGAATCTGTCAGTGAAGGTCACCCAGACAAACTCGCTGACCAAATCTCTGATGCTATCCTTGACGCCATCCTTGAGCAAGACATCCATGCGCGTGTGGCGTGCGAAACCTTGACCAAAACAGGCGGCGTAGTGCTGGCGGGCGAAATCTCTACCACCGCCAATGTTGATTTTGAAAAAATCGTGCGTGATACCGTCCTGCGCGTTGGCTACAATAGCTCAGAATTGGGCTTTGATGGCGCCACCTGTGCGGTTATCAATATGCTTGGCAAACAATCCCCAGAAATCGCCCAAGGCGTTGACCGCTCGCGCCCTGAAGAGCAAGGTGCCGGTGACCAAGGTTTGATGTTTGGTTATGCCACCCATGAAACGGATGTGTTGATGCCTGCCCCTATTCAGTTTTCCCATCGTTTGATGGAAAAGCAAGCTCAATTGCGTAAAGACGGCACATTAGCTTGGCTGCGTCCCGATGCCAAAGCGCAAGTCACTGTACGCTATGATGGCGATAAACCTGCGTTTATTGATGCGCTGGTACTATCAACCCAACACGATCCCAGTATCTCGCAAAAAGACTTGCATGAAGCGGTTATGGAAGAAATCATTAAGCCTGTCATCCCAGCCGCGATGCTGCATAAGGACACGAAGTATCATATCAACCCAACAGGGTTATTTGTGATTGGTGGTCCTGTGGGCGATGCAGGTTTGACGGGTCGTAAAATCATCGTAGACACGTATGGCGGCATGGCGCGTCACGGCGGCGGTGCGTTCTCAGGTAAAGATCCATCAAAAGTTGACCGCAGTGCAGCTTATGCAGGGCGTTATGTTGCCAAAAATATCGTAGCGGCAGGACTGGCGGAGCGCTGTGAAATTCAAGTAAGTTATGCCATCGGTGTAGCAGAGCCAACCTCTATTTCTGTCAACACTTTTGGCACGGGCAAAATCAGCGATGACAAGATTGTCGATTTTATTCGCCAGCATTTTGATTTACGTCCGTATGGCATCACGCGTATGCTTAACCTACTCCAGCCCATGTATGAGCAAACGGCGAGCTATGGTCACTTTGGTCGCCAAGGCACTGAAACCGCTTTTACTTGGGAGCGTACTGACCGTGCAGCACTACTTAGAGCAGACGCAGGTTTATAATTTTATTGACGTAGTACAAGATTTGTAGGGTGCGTTTTACGCACCTTTTTAACGTTTTATTGATGGTAGAAAATTGTAGAGAAAAATTATGAGCGAAAACACCAACCAAATCACCGAAGAAATGAATGCGTTTTATGAGCGCGCTGATGAGTTTATTCAGCTTGCCAATACCCTTCGCACCGATGATATACACGCAGGTAAAATCAATGCCTCCATGCTGTATGCGGTCGCGCGTTTTAGCGCATGGACAGCGGCAACGGGCTTTGTCAAAGGCGCTGATTATGCCAAAGAAAAGCAAGATATTATCGAACATTTCACTAAGAATTTTGAGCGTATGCTGTCGGATAATATCGATGATTATGCCGAAAACTTCCAAAAATATATGCAAATTGGTAATTGATTGTAGTCCAACAACACAAGCATTTCATTAAAAAAGCGTATTGAATCGTCATACGCTTTTTTTATTGCAGCGCTTATCATCTAAACCCACAATTATTTGAGCAATTAATTATTTAAACAATCGATAAAACAACCAACCTATTATCAGGATGACCAAGATAATCACACTCACGCGTTTCACCCATCTTGGCAATAACGGTAGGGTGATATTTTCTTGCTCAAGATGATTATCTAATCCTTGTGTCAATGTGCTAAAGCCTTGTTCTTTAGTCTCTACTGATGGCGCACGATGGGCAGTAGGCGGCGTTTGACTGTTTGCCGCTAACACTTGATTTTCATACGCATCAATTTGTTGTTTTGCCTCATCTAGGCTAATCCCCTGCTCTTGGGCGTGGGTTTTGATGGCGATGACGTAGTTTTTTTTATCGACCAGTTGTTTGATATGACTCGGTAGCATTGATTGTGCCATAAGTAATTCCTCAAATTTTAACCTGTATATCATGCCTAGTTTGTTAAACTTATTTTAGAAGAATGTAGCAACGGGCGCCTGTTTATTGTAAATAAATGTAAATAAACGCTTCATACTTTGCGCAAAATATTCATGTTTTAAAAGTTAGAGCGACTAATTATGTAAAAATAGAAGTTTACTATTCAATTTTCGCATACTGTTATTTTTACTTAACTTAATTTTTAAAAATGGCGTACTGACGGTTAGTTTTTTTGTGCGTATACTTATGGATATACTAAGGCAAAGCAGCAAATAACCTGCCCTACACCTAAAGCAGGGCTGATTAACCCTAACTTTGCTATTTCCCCTTCAATCATGTAAAAAGGAAGCAACATGGCACCTATCTCTGCAGGTCGCAAATTCCGTGACGCCATCGAGTCTGAAAAAGCCGAAGGTCGTCCCCTTCAAATCGTTGGCACTATCAATGCCTACACTGCCATGATGGCAAGCCAAGTCGGTCATAAAGCGATTTATCTCTCAGGTGGCGGTGTTGCTAACGCCTCATTTGGTTTGCCTGACCTCGGTATGACGAGCCTTAACGATGTATTAACCGATGCCACCCGTATCACCAATGCGGTTGACACGCCATTATTGGTTGACATCGACACGGGTTGGGGCGGCGCATTTAACATCGCCCAAACCATCAAACAAATGGAAAAAGCAGGTGTTGCCGCGGTCCATATCGAAGACCAAGTGGCGCAAAAACGCTGTGGTCATCGCCCCAACAAAGAAATCGTCTCAACCAGCGAGATGGTTGACCGCCTAAAAGCTGCGCTGGATGCCAAAGTTGACCCAGATTTTGTGGTGATGGCACGAACCGATGCGCTGTCAGTGGAAGGTTTGGATGCTGCGGTTGAACGTGCGGTGGCGTTTCGAGAAGCAGGCGCAGACATGATTTTTGCTGAAGCATTGACCGATATCGCCATGTACCGCAAATTTACCGACGTGTTAGACATTCCTGTGCTTGCCAATATGACTGAGTTTGGGCAAACCGACCTTTATAGCACCAAAGAGCTGTTTGATGTCGGCGTTGACATGGTACTTTATCCATTATCTGCGTTTCGTGCGATGAACAAAGCCGCCCTCAATGTCTACCAAGCCTTAAAAGATGAAGGCGTACAAACCTCCGTGGTCGACACCATGCAAACCCGTATGGAATTGTATGATTTCTTAAATTACCACTCATATGAGCAAAAATTGGACGCATTATTTAAATCAAAAAAATAATTGGCGAACTATGCTCAACACTTAATGCCAAACACTTAAGGCTAAACACTGAATGCCAAACACTTAATAAAGCTAAAAAGGAGTTTTACCATGTCAAAAGACACCCCAGTGACAGACGCGACTGACAACAAGCCAAAACCCAAAAAGAGCGTTGCCCTATCAGGCGTACCCGCCGGTAACACTGCCCTATGTACCGTAGGTCGTACAGGCAATGACTTAAGCTATCGTGGCTATGATATTTTGGATTTGGCAAAAGACAGCGAGTTTGAAGAAGTGGCGCACCTACTGATTCATGGTCATTTGCCAAACCGTCATGAGCTAGCGGCGTACAAGAAAAAACTCAAAACCCTCCGTAACTTGCCGGTCAATGTACTGGCGGTGCTTGAAGCCTTGCCTGCCCACGCCCATCCGATGGATGTGATGCGTACCGGCGTATCGGCACTGGGCTGCACCTTGCCCGAGCGTGAAAGCCAACCTACCTCAGAAGCCCGTGATATCGCCGACAAGCTTATCGCCTCATTAGGCTCAATGCTACTGTACTGGTACCACTACAGCCACAATGGCAAAGTCATCAGCCTTGAGAGTGACCAAGACAGCATTGGTGGTCACTTCCTTGAGCTACTACAAGGTGAAGCCCCCAGTGAATCGCATATCAAAGCCATGCACATCTCGCTTATTCTATATGCTGAGCATGAGTTCAATGCGTCAACCTTTACCAGCCGCGTGATTACGGGCACTGGCTCGGATATGTACTCCGCCATCTCAGGCGCAATCGGTGCGTTAAAAGGTCCAAAACATGGCGGCGCCAATGAAGTGGCGTATGACATCCAAAAACGCTACCGCAATGCCGACGACGCAGAAAAAGACATCCTTGAACGTCTTGAGAAAAAAGAAGTTATCATTGGCTTTGGTCACCCTGTGTACACCGTGAGCGACCCACGCAACGTGGTCATCAAAGAAGTGGCACGTAACTTATCCAAAGAAACTGGCGACATGACCCTATTTGATGTGGCAGAACGCCTAGAAAGCGTGATGTGGGACAACAAAAAAATGTTTCCAAATCTCGACTGGTTTTCAGCGGTCAGTTACCACAAAATGGGCGTACCCACTGCCATGTTTACCCCATTATTTGTGATTGCGCGTACTGCTGGCTGGTCAGCGCACGTGCTTGAGCAACGTGCCGATGGCAAAATCATCCGTCCAAGTGCCAACTACACAGGCCCTGATGACCAAAAATTTGTACCGCTGGATGAGCGTCAATAATTAGCATTTTAATCGTATATAAAGCCTTTCAGGTCAGCCTACCCATTGATTTGAAGGGCTTTTTTTCTAATAGATTATTAATTTTAAGGTTAAGCCAAATGACAAGCCAATACCGCAAACCCTTACCCAATTCTGATTTGGAATACTACGACACCCGCCAAGCGGTGAATGATATCACCCCAGACGCGTATGACAAACTTCCCTACACCTCGCGTATTTTAGCTGAACAATTAGTGCGTAAAGTCAGCGACCCGAATGAACTGACCGCTGCGCTCAAACAGCTCATCAACCGTGAGCGTACGTTAGACTTTCCTTGGTACCCTGCGCGTGTGGTGTGTCATGATATCTTGGGTCAAACTGCCCTTGTGGACTTGGCAGGCTTGCGTGATGCCATCGCTGAGCAAGGCGGCGACCCAAGCAAGGTAAACCCTGTGGTACAAACTCAGCTGATTGTTGACCACTCGCTTGCTGTGGAATGTGGTGGTTATGACCCAGATGCGTTTGAAAAAAACCGCGCCATCGAAGACCGCCGCAACGAAGACCGTTTTCACTTTATCAACTGGACAAAGACTGCCTTTGAAAACGTCGACGTGATACCAGCCGGTAACGGCATCATGCACCAAATCAACTTGGAAAAAATGTCACCTGTTGTTCAAGTGCAAAACGGTGTTGCTTACCCAGATACTTGTGTGGGCACAGACAGCCACACGCCACACGTGGATGCGCTGGGCGTGATTTCGGTGGGTGTCGGTGGACTGGAAGCAGAAACCGTTATGCTTGGTCATCCATCAATGATGCGCCTGCCTGATATCGTTGGCGTACACCTAAAAGGCAAACGCCAAGCAGGCATCACCGCCACCGATATTGTGTTGGCATTGACTGAGTTTTTGCGTAAAGAGCGCGTGGTCGGTGCCTATGTGGAATTCTTCGGTGAAGGCGCAGACAGCCTATCCATCGGTGACCGTGCCACCATCGCCAACATGACCCCAGAATATGGCGCAACCGCAGGGTTATTTTATATTGATGGGCAAACCATCGACTATCTACGCCTCACAGGTCGTGAAGACAAACAAGTTGAACTGGTCGAAAACTATGCCAAAACCGCAGGGCTTTGGTCATCTGACCTGGTCAATGCCGACTACGAGCGTGTGCTTGAGTTTGATTTGTCACTCGTCACCCGTAACATGGCAGGTCCTTCAAATCCTCATGCGCGTGTATCGACTTCTGAGCTCTCTGCCAAAGGCATTGCCCATGCCGAAGGTGAAGCCGTGCCTGAATCGGAGAATGGCTTAATGCCTGATGGTGCGGTGATTATCGCGGCTATCACCTCGTGTACCAATACCTCAAACCCTCGTAACGTGGTGGCAGCGGCATTACTTGCCAAAAAAGCCAACGAACTTGGCTTGACCCGTAAACCTTGGGTGAAATCATCCTTCGCCCCGGGCTCAAAAGTGGCTGAACTGTATTTGCAAGACGCTAACCTATTGCCAGAACTAGAAAAACTCGGCTTTGGTATCGTGGCATTTGCCTGTACCACTTGTAACGGTATGTCGGGTGCGTTAGATCCTGCGATTCAGCAAGAAATCATCGACCGTGACCTGTATGCCACGGCGGTGCTCTCAGGCAACCGTAACTTTGATGGACGTATCCACCCGTATGCCAAACAAGCCTTCTTGGCAAGCCCGCCGCTGGTGGTGGCTTATGCGATTGCAGGGACGATTCGTTTTGACATCGAAAAAGACGTGCTTGGCGTGGTCAATGGGAAAGAGATTCGCCTGATTGATATTTGGCCATCGGATGAAGAGATTGACGCGATTGTGGCAAAACACGTCAAACCTGAACAATTCCGTCAAATCTATATCCCAATGTTCAACCTTGACCGCAGCGAAAAAGCCGACAGCCCACTCTACAACTGGCGACCCATGTCAACCTATATCCGCCGTCCACCCTACTGGGAAGGCGCGCTAGCGGGCGAACGCACCCTCAAAGGTATGCGTCCACTCGCCATCCTGCCTGACAATATCACCACCGACCACTTGTCACCGTCCAATGCGATTTTGGCAAGCTCGGCGGCAGGCGAATACTTGGCAAAAATGGGCTTACCCGAAGAAGACTTTAACAGCTATGCCACTCACCGCGGCGACCATTTAACCGCGCAACGAGCCACCTTTGCCAATCCAAAACTGTTCAATGAAATGGTGAAAAATGACGATGGCAGTACCAAACAAGGCTCACTGGCTCGCGTTGAGCCTGAAGGTCAAGTGATGCGGATGTGGGAAGCGATTGAGACTTATATGAACCGTAAGCAGCCGCTGATTATCATCGCCGGAGCGGATTATGGTCAAGGCTCTAGTCGTGACTGGGCTGCCAAAGGCGTGCGTCTGGCAGGGGTGGAAGCGATTGTGGCGGAAGGCTTTGAGCGGATTCACCGTACCAACCTTATCGGTATGGGTGTGCTGCCGCTTGAATTTAAAGCTGGGACGACGCGTATCACGCTAGGGCTAGATGGGACTGAGACCTATGATGTGATTGGTGACATCTCGCCACGTTGTGATTTGACGCTGGTGATTAATAAAGAAGGCTCGCAGCCGCTTGAAGTGCCTGTGACCTGCCGTCTTGATACCCAAGCGGAAGTGGATACTTACAACGCTGGGGGCGTGTTGCAGAAATTCGCGCAAGACTTCTTAAAAGGTGAAGTGGCGTAGTTTTTACTTTTCAATTGTTTAACTTTTAAAAGCCGAGTATGATAAATGCTCGGTTTTTTTTCTAAAAAGGTTTTTTATTAGGGTAATAATATGTCAAATACTATCCATTCAGGTATGCTTTCCATTAATGAAGTTTTTGAAAAATGGTTTTGTATTCCCAACTATCAACGTTCCTACGTTTGGGAAAAAGACCAAGTTATAGATTTGTTAGATGATATCAGTAGCGCTTATGAGAGAAATGCCGATAGTCAATATTTTTTAGGCTCTTTAGTATTACGGGAAAACAAGGATAGTAATAAATCTTATATTGAGCATGACGTATTAGACGGTCAACAGCGTTTAACAACTTTGTTTTTAATCAGTGCCGTGATTCGGGATTTGACAGATGATGAAGATTGTGAAACAACGGCAAGCGGGTTTATTTATCAAAAGGAAAACAAATTTAAAAATATTCCTGAAAGTTTACGCATAGTCTTTGATATCCGTGACAACGTTAAGAAATTTATAAATGAATTTGTAAAGCCTAAAGGGGGTACACTTAAACTCGATGAATTAAGAAAAATCGTCAAATACACCAATAATATTTCCATTAAGAACATGGCGAATACAATTATTTTTGCTCACAACTATTTAAAGAATAAAGATTTTGATAGTTTGTTTGCGTTCTTATGTAATAACGTTGTTTTAATCTATGTATCAACTGAGAACCTTGATGATGCATTTAAATTATTCACAGTGTTAAATAATCGTGGCGTAAAATTAAGAAATGCAGATATTCTAAAAGCGGATAATCTAAGCAATGTTCCAGAAAATCTACAAGATGGCTATGCAAAACAATGGGAAGACATTGAAAGTTACTTCGGTGAAGATTTCGATAAATTTTTATCGCACTTGCAAAGTGTTTTAGTTAAAGAAAAAGCACGTCTAAGTCTACTAGATGAATTTGAAAAAAATATTTTTTTAGCAGAAAGACTCAACAAAGGCGATGATTTCTTCAATTTCATTAATAGATATAAAGAAAATTATGAATATCTTTTTGATACTACTCAAGATAAACAACTAAAAAGTTTATTAATACTGATGCAAGTAGGTTTTGAAAGTGATATTTGGATTGCCCCATTACTCAAATATTACGATAAATTCAAGGAAGAAAATTTAGTTAAATTTGTCGAAAAACTTAATAACAAATTTGCCAGTGATTGGATTAGCCAACTAACCCCTACTGAAAGAATCAAAAATATGAATGAGATTGTCAATAAGATTGATAATGCTAACAATTCAGAAGAAATATTACAGGATACTGCTCTAAACATTAACAAAGAAGCGTTAACTGCATTTATTGAAGGTAATGTTTATGGCAAACGCCCTACTCGCTATCTCTTATTGAGATTAAATTACCTCTATAGAGATGTTGATACGGTACTTTCTCTGCCAGAAACCATTAGTATAGAGCATATCTTGCCACAGAATCCAAAAGCAGATAGTCAATGGAAAGCCGACTTTGATGACGAAGCAAGGGAATTATGGACTAATAAACTGGGGAATTTAATTATTCTTTCTCGTAGAAAAAACTCTTCTCAAAGTAATTTGGATTATGAGAAGAAAAAGCAAAAATATTTTAAAGGGAATGTTAACCTAGGGCGTTCAGCTTTCATAATGTCAAAAAGCACTTGGCAACTAGATGATTTGCAAGAAAATCACAAAGATGCAGTAGCTAAACTTAAAGAAAGTTTTGATATTAAATGAGAGATTTACTTTTAATGTTTACAAATACAAAAAAAACAGCCAGTCAAGCAACTGGCTATTTTTTCACTGTTACCACTAACCAATCACATCAACGCCCATATACGGACGCAGCACTTCAGGCACCGTGATAGTACCATTCGCATTTTGGTAATTTTCCATGATGGCCAGCAGAGTACGACCCACCGCAAGACCTGAGCCATTTAACGTATGCACCAGCTCGGTTTTTTTGCCGTCTTTAACACGCGCTTGCATACGGCGCGCTTGGAAGTCACCACAGTTTGAGCAGCTAGAGATTTCACGGTAGGTAGTCTGAGAAGGTAGCCACACTTCGATGTCATAGGTTTTCACCGCGCCAAAGCCCATATCACCACCACACAGCACAATCACCCGATACGGCAAACCAAGCTGCTGCAAGATATATTCCGCTTGTCCTGTCATGTCTTCTAAGGCTTGCATTGAAGTCTCAGGATGGACGATTTGCACCATTTCGACCTTTTCAAACTGGTGCTGACGAATCAAGCCACGGGTATCTCGCCCGGCACTGCCCGCTTCACTGCGAAAACAGGGCGTATGGGCAGTCACTTTGATGGGCAGAGCTTCAGGGTCTAGGATTTTGTCACGCACACTGTTGGTAAGTGGCACTTCTGAAGTAGGAATTAAGTAATACTCTTTTTCACCGCGCAATTTGAACAAATCTTCTTCAAACTTTGGTAGCTGTCCTGTACCAAGTAGGCTGTCGGCATTGACCATATACGGCACATACATTTCAGTATAGCCGTATTTGTCGGTATGGGTAGTAAGCATAAAGGCAATCAAGGCGCGGTTGAGTTTGGCGAGTTGACCTTTTAGCACGCTAAACCTTGAGCCAGTCAGTTTGGCCGCCATTTCAAAATCAAGTAACCCCAAATCTTCGCCCAAGTCGCTATGGTCTTTGACCTCAAAATCAAATTGGCGTGGTTCACCCCATCGACGCATTTCGACATTGTCGTTTTCATCTTTACCTGCCGGCACGCTGTCATCAGGCAAGTTTGGGATGGTTAAAGCTGCCGCTAGAATTTTATCTTGCAAGGCTTTGAGCGCGTCTTCCGCTTGTTTCATGTCGCTACTGATGGTTGCCATTTCTGCCATCAAGGCGTCAGTATTTTCGCCATTGCGTTTCATCAAGCCGACTTGTTTGGCGCCCGCATTTTTTTTGGCTTGTAATTCTTCGGTTTTGACTTGGATGGATTTACGCTGTTCTTCGACTTGCTGCCAAAATGCTTTATCAAGCTCATAGCCGCGTTTGGCAAGTTTTTCGGCGACCGTGTCTAGTTCTGTACGCAGTAATTTTGGGTCGATCATGGCGATAAGTTCCTTAAATTGTTCAAACTTGAGTTAAAGCAGCAAAATGGCTGTTGATATCAGCGTGTATGATACCAAGATTGCAGCGATTTTTCACGGTAGCGACTAGAAATACACGGCAAATTGACAATTTACCGGTATGCGCTTATCGGCGTTAGGCCTTCGCTACACTTGCGGTAAAACAAAAATTTATCAAAAAGTGCGTTGTTAGGTTTATTTTTGGGTCAAGGTTGGGTAAGATAAGCCTTCTTTTATCGTTTTGTAACTATCGTTTGATAGTGAGTGAATTGTTTATGGCGCTGTACCCTTACACCCTACAACCTGTGGATTTGAATCTGACCGAGGACGAGTTTCGTCAAGCACAGCTACAGCTGTTTGATGCCAACAACCAAACTTTGACCAAAATCACCCCAAAAACTTGGGCAATTTTGGCAGTCATTGTGGTGCTAGCGATTTTAGGTCTGATTTTTGTGCACGGTTATTCCACCATTATTTTTTGGTTGATGCTCGTGGGTGTGGTAATTTATTTGCTGGCGCGTACTTACGGTCTTAAATGGTATGTCAAACGAGAATTTGAAAAACAAATGGCAAGCCAAAGTATGCCCCCAGAGATGCAACAAATCAAGCTTGGCGTACAGCAGCACGGGGTAGTGATGTCCATGCCTGCCCCCAACATGCCCGCCATGCCACGCGGCTACAATCAGCCTTTGGTACGTAGCAGCGGTATGCAGCAAGCGGTTATCAAATGGGATAGTGTCACCAACTGGCAAGAAACGCCTGACTATATCTTTATGATGTTTGATGTCAAAAATCCAAAAACGGGTGAAAGCCAACAAGGTAGCCAAATCGTCCCCAAACGCCTTGCCAACCAAAAATTCCCGATTGATACCCTACGTCATCATTTACAGCAAAACATCGGACAACCAGGTTTTGATTTAACCGACAAACCGACTGATAAATATTTCCCGGAAAACAATTAAGACTAAGACAACGATTAAGAAAAAACTAATTATTGATGACCACAAAAACTGCAGCCAAGAAACTGCAGTTTTTTTATGGCAGCAAGCAAAACTATTTACCAAATTTGCACACAGCTGCGCCAAATGTTTGATATTATTTTTAGGGTAATACCGTACATTTTAATTGATAAAATTAAACGTACTGATAAAAACGATTAATTTTAATAACAGATTGTTTAGGCTTACAATTAAGTCCTAAACAAATAAAAATCATCATTTTAGGAGATAACAACATGGCAAAACAAGCCACAACAAAGCAATCAGCAACCAAACAAGACTCAGAACAATTAGACAATACCGATAAATCAGGTGAAAAAGTGACTACCTCCAAATCTACCGCTTCCAAATCTGCCTCAAGTAAAACACGCGATATCAGCTTAGCCGCTGCAGACATGAGCGCCATTGTTGAGCAATTAAATACCTTATTAGCCAATTATCATATATTCTATACCAATGTTCGTGGCTATCACTGGAACGTGCGTGGCTCAGATTTCTTTACCCTCCATGTGAAGTTTGAAGAGTTATATACTGCGCTGCAAGTCCAGATTGATGAAATTGCTGAACGCATTTTGACCTTACAAGGTACACCACTACATGCTTATAGCGATTTCTTGAAAATCTCAAGCATCAAAGAAGACAAAAACGTCTCTGACGGTGTGGCATGTGTGAAAGGTATTTTAACAGGTCTGACTATGACCATCGCTAAAGAACGCGAAATTATTGACCTAGCGGATGAAGATGACGATCAAGGCACTGCCGACCAATTGACTGCCTATGTGCAAGAACAAGAAAAATTGGTGTGGATGTACAATGCCTATCTTGGCTAATCGTCCCATCTGACCAAAAAGACGGCTTTGACAGTCGTCTTTTTTATTGCGTGGTAAAATAAAAACACAATATATAGATTTTCAAATGTCAATGAATTTAATTACTAATTTTTTGATATAAAAATAGTTATATATTTCAATATCTTATGAATTTTATCCTTAAAAATCAAATCCTTGGGTGGATTGCAATTTCTATATGTTGTTATCTATAATAGCCAAGCATACTAGCCAGTTAATGCACTTGTTAGCTGATAGCATTTGTTAGCTGATACTGCTACGCCACTTGTCTTGAACTTTGATTGAAGAAGATTCACCGCTATGTCATATTCCATCTTTTGCCAAACCAAAAATGACCCATTGCTTGAGCCGATGTTTTTTGGTCAGCCTGTCAATGTGGCACGTTACGACCAACAAAAATTCCCTGTTTTTGAGCAGTTGATTGAAAAGCAATTGTCGTTTTTTTGGCGTCCAGAAGAAATTGACGTCTCCAAAGACCGCTTGGATTTTAGCAACTTGTCAGTGCATGAACAGCATATCTTCTTAAGCAACCTAAAGTACCAAACCTTGCTTGATTCGATTCAAGGTCGTAGCCCTAATGCCGTGCTACTGCCGCTGGTGTCGATTCCTGAGTTAGAAACCTGGATTGAAACATGGTCATTTTCTGAGACCATCCATTCTCGCAGCTATACCCACATTATTCGTAACGTGGTCAATGACCCAAGCAAAGTATTCGACGATATCGTTGACAATCCTTTTATCCTAGAACGTGCGACAGGGATTGCCAAGTTCTATGACGAGCTGTATCAACTATCTCAGCTATATAACCTATACGGTGAAGGTCGTCATGTCATCGATGGCAAGCCCGTCGAGGTTAATTTACGCCTGCTTAAAACCAAATTGTATCTATGTTTGGTGGCTATCAATGTGCTAGAAGCGATTCGTTTTTATGTGTCGTTTGCTTGTTCATTTGCCTTTGCTGAGCGCAAACTGATGGAAGGTAATGCCAAAATCATCAAAATGATTGCCCGTGACGAAGCGCTTCATCTAAACGGCACCCAGCATATGATTAATTTGATGCAATCGGGCAAAGATGACCCTGACATGGTAGAAATCGCCCAAGATTGCCAACAGCAAGCCATTGAAATTTTCAAAGACGCGGCTGAACAAGAAAAGGCATGGGCAAAATACTTGTTTAAAGATGGCTCAATGATTGGCTTGAATGAAAATATCTTGGTGCAATACGTCGAGTACATTACTAACCTACGTATGGATGCGATTGGCTTACCGCCGATTTTTGGAGCGATTAAAAACAACCCAATTCCTTGGATCAATGCTTGGCTGTCCTCAGACAACGTGCAAGTCGCGCCCCAAGAGTCAGAAATTACCTCTTACTTAGTCGGTCAAATTGACGCAGAGCTGAGTGATGATGCGTTTGATGATTTTGAATTGTAATTCGTCATACGCTTATTTTATTTAGGCAATATAATCGATTATGGCATGGATTTTTACCAACAACACGCAGTTTTATCTGCATGACGCCGAGACGTTGCTACAAGGTATGCTTCGCTCAAAAATCCCTGCCAATCACCAATGCCTTGAAGGTTATTGCGGTACTTGTAAGCTCAAATACCGCCGTCGCCACCATGACACCCGTATCGAATACATCAATGAGCCACTGGTGATGTTAGATGATGACGAAATCCTACCCTGCTGTTGTCAAGTCAGAGGGGCAATCGAGCTTGATATCGATTGATTTAACAAAATAACCCGCCAAAAACTGCGCGAAATGCCGCATAAAGCGAAAACTTACCCGCTTTGCCTTTAATTTTCTCCCCGCGAACCTCATAAATCGCTATAATAATAGGTTGACTACCGCTTTTTAATCATACTAAATCTTTATTTAGTCCTCGACTGTCATTTGCAGGGTGTATCCCTTGATAAAAATGAAGAAATACAGTCATTAGCTTATTTGTCGTGCTATTACATTATTTATTTTTTTAACCAATATCAAAGCGAGCCCTCATGAGCGAACATTCAACTTCTCAATTAGCCACGCTGATTCAATTAGGTAAAGAGCAAGGTTATCTCACCTATGCTGAGATTAATGACCAACTCCCCGAATCGGTAACTGAAAGTGACCAAATTGATGATATTATTCAAATGCTCACAGACGTTGGCATCAAGATTTTTGAGACCGCGCCTGATGAAGACGACATTATGCTTAGCGATGATGCGGATGATGACGAAATTGCTGTCGATGAAGCCGCCGCGGTACTTGCTTCAGTAGAATCTGAGCCAGGTCGCACCACCGACCCTGTGCGTATGTATATGCGTGAGATGGGTACGGTTGACCTACTCACCCGTGAAGGCGAGATTGCGATTGCTAAGCGTATCGAAGATGGTATTCGAGATGTACAACATGCTATGACCTTTTGGCCAGGTACGGTGGCCATGCTCATTAATGAATACCACCAAACCTTTGAAGGTGAAAAGAAAGTCTCGGATATTATTACCGGTTTTCTTGACCCTGAAGCCGCTGATGTCATCCCGCTTGCCGATGACGAAGAAGTGGAAATCGCGTTACCGATTATCAAACCCAAAGTCAAAGACGACAAAGCCGAGGATGAACTCGATGATGAAGCCGAAAACGCCGATGAAATCGAAGAAGCCGATGGCGAAGTCAGTGAAGATGCCGATACTGAAGAAGCGAGCGGTCTCGACCCTGAAGAAGTACGTCTGCGCTTTGAAGAATTAGAGCAATTGTTCACCAAGGTCAAAGATTTGTTAGCCACCCATGATCGTGATAGCGACGTGGTCAAAGCGGCGATGAACGAGCTTGCCAACTGCTTTATGCTATTTAAGCTCAATAGCCGCGTCTCTGACAATATCATGGATATGATGCGTGAGGTGTATGAAGACGTGCGTAAAAACGAACGTCATATCATGAAACTGGTGATTCGCCGCGGTAAAATGCCAAAAGATGAGTTTCGCAAAACCTTTCCGCATAATGAAACCAACCTTGACTGGCTCCCTAACCGTATCGCAGGCAAACCTGCCTTTGCCGACACGTTAGAGCGGGTACTTGATGAAGTATTACAGTATCAAGGGCGTATCCAGCAGCATGAGCAAAATCTTGGCATGAGCATCGACCAAATGAAAGTGGTCGCACGTAACATGTCTGTGGGTGAAGCCAAAGCCCGCCGCGCCAAAAAAGAAATGGTTGAGGCGAACTTACGTCTGGTCATCTCGATTGCTAAAAAATACACCAACCGCGGTTTGCAATTCCTTGATTTGATTCAAGAAGGCAACATTGGCTTGATGAAAGCGGTAGATAAATTTGAATATCGCCGTGGTTATAAATTCTCGACCTATGCCACATGGTGGATTCGTCAAGCCATCACCCGTTCGATTGCTGACCAAGCCCGTACCATCCGTATCCCTGTGCACATGATTGAAACCATCAATAAAATCAATCGTGTATCGCGCCAGCTATTACAAGAAATGGGACGTGAGCCTACCCCTGAGGAATTGGGCGAACGCTTAGAGATGGACGAAGTCAAAGTCCGTAAAGTACTCAAAATCGCCAAAGAGCCCATCTCAATGGAAACCCCAATTGGGGACGATGAAGACAGTCACTTGGGTGATTTTATTGAGGACTCGAGCATCTCAAGCCCAGTGGATGAAGCAACGGCACAAGGGTTAAAAGAAGCTACCCGTGAAGTGTTAGCCAACCTCACCGAACGTGAAGCCAAAGTGCTTAAAATGCGCTTTGGTATTGATATGTCTACCGACCATACCTTAGAAGAAGTGGGTAAACAATTTGATGTCACCCGTGAGCGTATTCGTCAGATTGAAGCCAAAGCGCTGCGTAAACTGCGCCACCCTTCTCGCTCTGAACATTTACGTTCATTCCTAGAGAATGATTAATGTTATATCCATCCAAAAAAGCCGAGACAATGTTCTCGGTTTTTTTATGGGCGAGTTTGTGAATGTGGTTTTTCTATAAATGTGGCTTTTTATGAATTGGGTTATGAATGGGGTTATGAATAGATTTATGAATGGCGCTTTTTTCAACGCCAAACTCTAATGTCTTGAAATTATCGGTTTTACCCTCATTTAGACCCTAAAGAAATTTATACAACCTTAGGTGATGCTATGAACGATAAAACAATTACACTCAATAACTTGGAAGCCGCTGCATGTAGTACGCGAGCGGCGAAACCTACGGATATCCAGCACCCAGAATTGTGGAATTTTCCTATGGATTATCCGCTTAGCATCATCGGTCATGAGGGTCACAAAGACACGCTACTCGATGAAGTAAAATTAATTTTGGGTAGTTTATTTCCTGAATTTGATTTAGCAAGTTTGACTATCAATCCATCGCGTACCGGCCGTTTCCACTCCGTACGCGCTAATGTATATTTGACAGAAGCCGAGCAAGTCAATAGCTTGTATAAAATGCTCGATGAAGCGGCAAGTATTCGTACTGTATTATAAACCTGTCATGGTTAAAAATGGCACGAGTGATTGACGTACAAAAAGCGGGATACATCAGTTATTCCGCTTTTTTTATCTGTTTTATATGGGTCATCAGCAGTTGATGCTTCGTTTGTCCGCTTATTGGCTCAAAAGTAACAACTGATAGGCAGCTTTGTAGGCATCATAATTAAAATCATAGCTCGCCTCAAAATGAGGTTTGAGTTTTTCAATTAACTCATCATCTTCATCAGATAGGCTGATATGCTTGGCTTGGGTCTGCATGTCTTCGATAGCGATTTCGCCGAGTAATTGATTAAACTTATCGCGCGCCTGCTTTTGCTTGGCAATATCGGCAGCCGTCATGCGGACGGGTGCAGTATCAGCGTAGCTAGATTGCTGGCTCGCTGCCTGTTCCTGGGCGGTGGCTGTGTCGATTTTTTCACAGATTTTAGCAAGGCGGGTGCGTGATGTTTTATCAAGTTTATCTGTGTCCAACAATAGCGAACAAGCTTGTTGTTCTTCGCTTTCCTCAACAACGTCTACTGCAGCTTCCGCCGCCACTGCATCTGCGCTTTCCACATCGCTGGGTTTGTCACTGATAGTTTGATACAACTGGCTAAATATCTGGGCGTCAGATTTGCCTTGCGCTTTAAGTCTAGCAATCTGTTGCAAGTATTGTTGATTGCGATAGGTTTTATCAACAATCCCTGCGATATGTTCAGCAAGTTCCTCATCGACATACGCATCAACGTCTGTAACCGCCTTTTGCTGACGGCTATCAGTATTCATGACCGCATAATTATCGGCCTGTATTTTTGCAAGTTTGGTTGCAGCGGCGTTTAGCGCCGCCATATCTATTTCATTGAGGCTTGCTTCATCTTTTTGCAACACAAACTGGTAGGTATAAAGGGTGACAAAGGTCTCGACAAACCCTTTGTTTTGTTTGAGCAAGCTATAGGACAAGGCTTCTAAATTTTTATCACTGTCAAAGGTTTTGGATTGTTTTGTCGCCGCCCATAGATTGTTATCTTTTGATGCTTGGTGCCAAGTGATTGCCTTGTTGAAGATATCAGGATTGACGCGGGCTTTGCCATAATCATAAAAGTTAACCACTGTGCGCATTTGGGTCTTGGGCTGATCGGTTGTCGGCGTGGTTTTTTCAAATGATGGCAAATCACTCATTGCCACCATATTGAGTAGTTGATTTTGGCGGTTGAGTCCATAGCTGATACGGATGTCGTCATCCATTGAGATAAAGCTGCTATCTGCCTCTTTGCTTATCTCAGCTTGCAGCGCTTTAAAGGCTTGCGGATTGGTGTCGATGATTTTTGCCAGTGCGGCAGCACTGACCAATTTGTCTGATTGGTATTTGTCAAAGGCTGCTAAGGCTTTTGCAGTTTGACCCAATTCTTCACTGATTGATTCGTCTGTGGTTGGCTCATCAGTGGTTGACTCGTCGGTGGCTGTTTGAGTCTCTAAACTGTCCATTGCCTCTGCAGCATCGGCACTGGCTGGGTCAGCAGCGCTGTCATCTGATTGCGCGCGCATTTTATCAATAGCTTCATACAGGCGCATGGCAGATTCATACGCTTTTTCCTCAACGCTTGCCAACTCATGGCTGTCAAAGGCTTTTTTCATCAGATACCGTGGGCTAACGGCAAGGCTGCCAAGCTGCTTTAGCTCATCATCTTTGACAAAATCGGCTGGATTGATGAATGATTTTAGGTAGCGCTTATTGACGTGGAAGAACAACAAATACTCCGCTAGCATTTGATTGTAGCCAATGCGGTAGCCAATGCGCTGGCTCACACCTTTGGCTTTATCTTCAGTAGTCAAAGCCAATGACTGATAGTCGCTTTCTTTGGCAAGGGTGGCATTTAGCAGTGACATCTGTTCAAATACCTTGAATAAGGCTCTTTTATCTATCTTTTTATCTTTTAGCAGTTTGCTATAGTCATACTCAATGTACCGTCCATCATATTGCGGGTCGGTGGCAAACTCAGAGAGTCCCGACAAGTCAGCATATACTTTGGAGCGCGCAAAATCAGCCGCAAGCGGCACTTTAATAAACGCCCCTGCATTGTTCTGCACGTAGCGAAATTCTGGTACGATTGACATTTGCCCTCGGCGAAGATCTACCACACCTGTGGAGGCAAACTCAAAGCGCTTGGTTAAAATATCCATCACTTGCCCCACTTCGCTTTGTTCACGGGTTTGGTGATTGACCCCCTCTGTGACCAAGGCTTGTTGGCGAGCATCAAGGTGCTGTGCTTTGCTCAGCTGCCCGATAAGTTTCAAACGATTAGGGCTTGCAGCTAACGCTTGTGCGCTACGTAAGGGCGGGCGCACCACATTGACTCGATAGTCATAAGCATAGCTTTGGCGACTGAGCAAATTTTGGTTGGCTTGCAACACACGTTGAGACAGCGGTTGACTCGCGCTAGGCTGTGTGGCACAGCCATGAATCCCCAGCATGACGATGGCAAAAGTGAGAGGCTTGATACAAAAGGTGATGGCTTGTTGCGCATTCATTGATCTTCCTTAACAAATTTTATTATAGAGCCTATCTTTATAACTGAATTGATTTTTTTTGTAAATAAATAGCCAGTGTTACGCTGCCGTGTTTACAAAGATAATGGGTAATCTAACGGAGTTTTGCTATCATACGGATTAAATACCGCAAAAACGCTTAAAAACTACTCATTTAAAAACTAATCACTTAAAACTAGTCACTTAAAAACCACTCAGAAGAACCCTTGTATGTCGCAACTCACTCTACCCGCTAATCTTAGTTTACCCGCTAATTTAGAACACTTACTCACCCAATTTTTACAGGCGCAGCTGCCCAAGCCCATACAACTTGACCCAAGCGTGCTTGCCTACCGCTGGCAATCCAATAGCCGCACGGGCAGCGGTGAACTGCTGCCTTTAACCGTGGATTTGCGATTGACATTGGATGATTTGCTTGGCATTGATGGGCAAAAAAATAAACTGGTTCAAAACACGCGCCAGTATTTAGCAGGCTTACCTGCCAATCATGTACTCATGACAGGCACACGTGGCGCAGGAAAATCGTCGCTCATTCGGGCATTGCTCAATCAATATAAAGCGGATGGTCTTCGTATTATCGAAGTGTCACGAGATGATTTGGTGATGTTAGAGCCGATTCGCCAAGCGGTACGAGACCTTCATACAACCCAGCCCAATCATGGCTGTCATTATGTGGTGTACTGTGATGACTTAGCGTTCAATGGGCAAGATGAGAATTATCGCACGCTCAAAAGCGTGCTCGATGGCGCGCTAGACAGCGAGCAAGACAAGATACTGGTCTATGCGACCAGTAACCGCCGTCATCTATTACCGCAACTGATGAAAGACAATGTGAGCATTTATAATGGGCAAACCGATGAAGTCAATCCGTATGAGACGATTGATGAAACCGTGTCGTTGTCTGACCGCTTTGGGCTGTGGCTATCATTTCATCCGATGACCCAACCTGTGTATTTAGATATTTGTGCGCATTATTTGACGCAAGCAAGTTTGCCCTTTGATGAGGCAGCAAAAGCAGCTGCCTTACGCTTTGCCAGTGAACGCGGCGGACGCTCTGGGCGCGTGGCTTATCAGTTTAGTCGGTATTTTATTGGGATGAAAGGGTTGGAAAATTAACATGTACACATCTCAAGACCAACTGACCGAACTGGTGCGCAGGCTGGAAGAAAAACAGCATATTTTTGCCGCTGACCCGATCCTTATCACGGAAAAACTGCAACATGAGTCGGGCGAACCGCTGAGCAAATTGCGCCGCCGTGCCACACGCATTGATAATGATGGCAAACTTGCGCATCTACTCAACACCATTGACACCCGCGTCAATGGCATGATTTGGGGATTGACTGTGCTGTGGTTTATTTTGGGCTTTGTCGCGTTATTTGGGTTGATGCAAGCGCAGGTGGTGAACTTTTTTTATGTGCTAGCCAGTTTATTAGGGTTTAATACCATTATCTTGCTGGTTTGGCTCGGTTGGATGCTGTTCTCACCGCGCAATAAACCCAGTTTTTTTGGTACTTTTTTTACCCCGGCAACCCTAGTGCGTGGCAAAGATATTGTCACCCAAACGGCGGTTGAACTGTATCAAGACCAGCTTAATCACGCTGGCACCAAATGGTACGTCAGTCGTATCAGCCACCAGTTTTGGTTAGCCAGCCTATCGGGAATGTTGGTGTCATTAATTCTATTGTTATTGGTCAAAAATTATAATTTTGTGTGGGAATCAACCCTACTACAAGACAGCAACGTGGTAGAAGTGGTCAAGCTGATGTCTTGGCTCCCGCATTGGGTAGGCTTTCCTACCCCAACGGCACAAGATATTATCACCGCGCAGATGAATCCTGAAACCACGCCACAGATGATTTCGTTTCGCTGGGCGATGTTATTAATCGGTAGCCTACTGATGTACGGTATCGTGCCACGTTTGCTCGCATGGCTATGTTGTCTGGTGATGGTGCGCTCAAGTCGTATGAAACTTGATATCAAACAGCCGTACTATCAAAAAATTATCGATTTTTGGCAGCGCAAAGTGATTGACCCCGATGACAGCCCTGCTGAGCAAAAACCTATCGCGCCCACTGCCCAAATCAGCCTAGCCAATAAACTTGCCGTGTTACTCGAGTACCCGCAAGCCAACCCGCAATGGTATGCCAAAACCGTCGGCATGGCTGCGCAAAACTTTGGTCGTATCGATGATCGTGATGACTTGGAAAAACTGATTGCCTACCTTCAAATCAACCCTGTTCAAGTGCTCGTCGGTATCTCCAATCTCGCACTCCCCGACCGTGGCACCCTGCGAAAACTCGATAATATCGCAAGCGCGGCAAAAGGCGGTATGATTGTACAACTGCTCGATGCCAATCAAGGCTACCTGCCGAGTCCGAGCGAAATTGAAACCATCAAAGCCCGTCAACTACAATGGGAAACCGCGCTGGCAGAACGCCAGATTGCCCTAGTAAGAGAAAATTAACCATGAATGCCACAATCAGCTATGCCGATGTGATTAATAGCATTGCCCAAACTGCTGCACAGCTTACGCTTGCAGCGCAAAGCGCTTTTGTGCAAAATCTACTGCGTCAATTTGTGCAAAATTTACCAGCCGACTGGCTTGACAATGAACTCGACAGTGAAAAACTCCACTATCAAGCCCTGTTTGACATCATAAACAGGCAAACTTGGCAAACCGCTAGCATCGAACAGGCGCTAAATGCGCTCGATGACATCATGTTTACTGGCGATAGCTATCCACACAGCACCAGTGATGCGATTTTGCTGATGCTTGATATGCTGGGGTTTTATCTATCTTTAACAGCCATGGAAGAAAAATCCGAAGTAAGTGATGGTTGGGTGATTTTAACTGCGGAAGGCTATTTGGATTATTACGACCAACTGGCAGAAGATAGTAGCGAAAACACCGACGATGTTGCCCATAGTTTTGATGATTGGCTGGCACATCCACTGACCCAAACTGCTTTCAATCATGTCACCCATGCCCTAGAATTTGCCAAAAGAACTTGCCAAAAATAGCTCGCGCTGAATATATAAAGGTTAACAAATAATGGATAACAAAGACATAACCACCCAAGAAAAATTGACAATTGATTTAACCAAAGATTATTTGCCAGCAAATACCACCTTGCCAGTGGCGGTGGCTGAAAGCGCGACCCACCCAAGCGGTGACATTGCTACGCAATCGCCTAACCATCCATTAGCCCAAGCTGAACAAAACCCCTATCGCAGCCGCAAAATCAGCATTGGCGAAAATGAAGCGTTAAAATTGGCGGTGGTGGGGCATACCAATACCGGTAAAACTTCGCTACTACGCACCCTATTGCGTGATATGTACTTTGGCGAAGTCAAAAATGCGCCTGCCACTACCCGCCATGTGGAAAAAGCCATGATCAATGACAGCCAAACGGGGCAAGGCTTGGTGGCACTGTATGACACGCCCGGTCTAGAAGATGCGTCAGGGCTACTTGATTGGTTAGAAGACAACACCGCTGCCCGCCGTGACGGTGTGGAGCGGTTACAGCAATTTTTGGCAAGTGTGCCTGCGCAAGATGAGTTTAGCCAAGAAGCCAAGGTCATTCGTCAGCTGATTGCCAGTGACATGGCGGTCTATGTGATTGATGCGCGTGAGCCTGTGCTCGGCAAATATAAAGATGAGTTGACGGTGCTGTCATGGTCAGCCATCCCCGTCATGCCCGTATTTAACTTTACCAAGGGTCAAGATAGCAATATCAATGAATGGCAGCAGATGCTCGCGCGCCGCAACTTACATGTATCTACGCGGTTTGACTCAGTGGCGTTTGAATTTGATGATGAAATCAAACTGTGGCAAAACTTAGAAACCATGCTGATACAACCTGAAATTATCAAACAGCTGATCGAGCGTCGTAAAGCCGATTGGGATGATTTGTACGATGATGCCAATATTATCATTGCGCATTTTTTATTAAACGTTGCCGCCTTTGTTGAAACCATTCACGAGGAGGATGACCCGCTGCCTACCTTACAAAAAATGCAAGAAAAAGTACGCCAAGCTGAACGCAGTATGCAAGATGAACTGCTAAACCTTTATAAATTTTATGACAATACCGTCACCACCACACCGCTTGAGCTGACTGAATATCGCCGCGATCCGTTTGATAAAGAGGTACTAGCCAGTTATGGGATTCGTACCACAGGGGGTGCAGCGGCAGGCGCGTTGATTGGACTGGGTATTGATGTCGCCACCCTTGGCACATCACTGGGGCTAGGTACGGCGCTCGGTGGTTTGGCAGGTGGCTTACTGTCAAACACCAGCACGATTGCCGACAAAATCAGCGGTGTCAAACGGCTACACATAGACCCTGCTACCCTGACCTTACTGGCGACTCGAGCGATGGATTTGCTGACTGCGCTACGCCATCGTGGTCATGCGGCGACTGATAGCATCATGGCGAACCAATCGCTCGCGCCTTGGTCAGTTGATAGATTGCCAAGTTTGCTCAAAAAAGCGCGGGGTAAGCCCGAATGGTCATCGCTCAACACAGGCCGGCAAGCCACTGTGTCTGCCAAACAGTCGCATGCGCTGCGCGATGAGGCAGCTTGGCAACTATCACGCCAACTAAGACGCTGACTTATCAACCTACAAGCATGATAAAAAATTTGGCTGAAAATTATCTAGCCTTGTTAAGCGTATTATTTGTTAAGCCCATCATAAGAATTTATTAAGCTAATTTTGTTATTTTTACTTTTTAATATTTTAATCTATGTCAATTTTTTGTTTTTGAGGGCAATACCGTGTATCCAGCACATCATGAACCGCATTTTAGTAATCGCAACAACTGGCTTCGCGCGACCGTGCTCGGCGCCAACGATGGTTTGATTTCCACCGCCAGTCTATTGATGGGGGTGGCGGCAGCGCAAGTGGACAGTCATACCTTGCTGTTGACCGGGGTAGCCTCGCTGATTGCTGGCGCAATTAGTATGGCAGCGGGCGAATATGTCTCCGTCTCTTCGCAAGCGGACACCGAAAAAGCCGACTTGGCAAAAGAAGCCTATGAAATTGAGCACAATTCAGACCGCGAGCTAAAAGAACTGACGCATATTTATGTTCAGCGCGGCTTAACGCCTGTTATGGCATATGATGTTGCGGTAGCACTCACTGCTCACAATGCCCTAGAAGCGCATGCACGCGATGAAATTGGACTTACCGATACCGCGTCCGCCAATCCCCTACAGGCAGCCGTGGCATCGGCTTTATCTTTCATCACAGGGGCGCTGCTACCGGTGCTGTGTATTTGGCTGTTACCAAAACAATATTTGGTCGGCGGTTTGGGCACAGTGACCTTGATAGGATTAGCATTTTTGGGCTGGTTATCGGCGTATTTGGGCGGTGCCAAAATTTTCCCTGCCATTGTGCGGGTGGTCATTTGGGGCGTTATCGCGTTGGTTACTACTAACCTTATCGGTGAAATGTTTGGGGTAAAAACAGGTTAGTCAATCACTTTTTCTCGCATTATTTATCGCCAATTTTTATCATTACCATTTGCAAAACCAATTTTTTCTTATAAGATAAGAAAACTGTAATAATTCAGCAAGTTTATAGAAACTTTTATTGGGTGGTAGAGTAGCGTTTCTATAAATTAAACAGTTGGCAAATAGCGAAAAATCCTATGGGGTTTTAGCTTTCTACGGTAGTGGGAGATAACGTTATGCAAGATTTTGTCAATGCGATTAATGATTGGGTATGGAGTCCCGCATTAATCTATTTATGTTTGTTGGTTGGTTTATATTTTTCGATTCGTAGTCGTTTCTTGCAATTGCGTCATTTTGGTCGCATGATTCGATTGCTGATGGACGGCAAAAGCAGCGATCAGGGGGTGTCTTCATTTCAAGCACTCGCTATGTCACTCGCAGGTCGTGTGGGTACAGGCAATATTGCCGGTGTGGCAACGGCGATTACTTTTGGTGGTCCTGGTGCATTGTTTTGGATGTGGATGGTAGCCTTCTTGGGCGCCAGTACCGCATTCGTTGAGTCAACGCTTGCGCAGATTTATAAAGAGCGTGATGATAAAGGCTTTTTTATCGGTGGTCCAGCCTATTATTTTGAAAAAGCGCTGGGTCAAAAATGGTACGCGGTGTTATTTGCGATATCGGCAATCGCGGCTTGTGGTTTATTGTTACCAGGCGTACAGGCCAATTCGATTGCTGAAGCAATGAAAAATTCCCTAGGTATCGAACCTAGCATTTCAGCCGCGGTAATTGCGGCACTACTTGGCTTTATTATCTTTGGTGGCGTCAAGCGTATTGCCTCCTCGGCTGAGTTGATTGTACCTTTTATGGCACTTGCTTACATCATCGTGGCGATTGTTATTATCATCATGCATATCGGTCAATTACCTGATGTGCTAGCGTTGATTTTCCGCTCTGCGTTTGGTATGGATTCTACATTTGGTGCTGTGTTGGGTCTTGCCGTTCAATGGGGGGTGAAACGTGGCGTTTACTCAAATGAAGCCGGTCAAGGTACAGGTCCTCACCCATCGGCAGCCGCTGATGTGTCACACCCAGCCAAACAAGGGTTAGTACAGGCGTTTTCAGTATATGTCGATACGCTATTTGTTTGTTCGGCGACAGGTTTCATGCTAATCATTACCGGTATGTATAACGTACAAGACCCAGCCAATAAAGAAGCCTTCTTGTATCAAGGTGTTAAAGGCGTTTCGGCAGGTCCAGGTTATGTGCAAACTGCGATGGAAAACATCATGCCAGGCTTTGGCTCAGTGTTTGTAGCGATTGCTTTATTCTTCTTTGCCTTCACCACCATCATGGCGTACTACTATATTGCAGAAACCAATATCCGTTATCTCACTCGTAGCGTGAAGCTAAATTGGGCCATCCCTTTACTCAAAGTAGTGATTTTATTCGTGGTAATTTATAGCTGCTTAAAAACCGCCGACTTGGCGTGGGCACTAGGCGACTTGGGCGTTGGTTTGATGGCATGGCTAAACATCATTGGTATCTTATTCTTGCAAAAACCTGCGTTTGCCGCACTGCGTGATTATGAAGCACAGGTCAAACAAGGCAAAGATCCAATCTATGATGCGCGCGCCAATGGCGTACAAAATGCGCCTATTTGGGATGAAATTTCAGCCAAATATCGTAAAGAATTTGGTGAACATCCCAACCATGATCGCTTTGTACCCTAATTTTAATATGTGACTGCTTTAATGCTTTCACTTAATAACCGTTAAAAAAAATAAGCCCCATTGATTGGGGTTTATTTTTGTGATGAATGATTATCTTTTGATTGGGATTTTAATTAATCCAAAAAACGCAATCAGTAAGGCGATGACTTGTACAGCCAGCAGCGTATAGACTGTATATAGCCATTTGCCTTGTGCATATGCCAGACCACACGCCCACGCACCGATACTACCACCGATGTAGTACGCCATATAATATAAACCTGATGCCAGTGACCGCCCTTCTTTGACATTCACCGCGATATAAGTAATGGTCGCCGATTGGGTAATAAATACCCCAGTTGACATTACCGCAAGCGCCACAATAACCAAAGAAATAGGCGCAGCCAGTGTCATCAGCACGCCCATCATCGAAATCATCACGGCCACGCGCACCATACGGGCAGCGCCGTATTTGGCAATTAAACTACTCGCAATCGGTGTGACCACCACACCAATCAAATACACCGCAAAAATGTTAGCAAGCCCTGCACTTGATAGATTGTAGGGTGCGTCTGCCAAGTGCAAATTAACATAGGTAAAACAGCCCACTAATGAAAACAACACGCATGCGCCAAGCAGTCCTGCGGTCACCACATAACGGTTGCGCAGATGTTTACTTAGCATGTGCAGCGCCGATGTAAAATTTGGGTTGGCATGAAAATGACGTGAGCGCGGTAATAACCAAGCCACCAAGCCAGCGCCTAACACCGTTAACACGCCCATGAACAAAAAGCCTTTTTCCCAGCCGATAAGCTCTTCTAAATGCCCCAAGATAAAGCGCCCTAAAAATCCCCCAAATACTGTACCTGAGACATAATAGGACATCATTTTTGCCATCTCTTTGCCGGCGTACTCTTCCCCGACATAGGCAATCGTCACCACTGTAATGCCAGGTACCGCCAACCCTTGCATAAATCGCCAAATAACGATGCTAGAGAGTGAGTCAGACAGCCCAATCATCATCGTGGGTATTGCCATAAAGGCAATGGATGCCACAATGATATTTTTACGACCCACGGCATCAGACAACATCCCCATAAACGGTGACATCATGGCAATGGCAATCACCGTCGCCCCAACTGTCATGCCCACTTGCGTTTCGGTCGCTGAGAACGCTTGCATCATAATCGGCAAAATCGCTTGAATCGAATAAACCTGCAAAAATGCAAACGCGCCAATCATGCCAATCATGATTTTGACTATCAATGAGGGTGGCATTGTCGGTGGTTTGGCATTCGGTTGTTGAGAGGGCGGTTGTTGAGAAGGCGGTTGATTTTGCGGTTGGCTATGGGGTGGATTGCGGCTAGTTAAGTTAATGGATGTTAGTGTGTGAGTATTAGTATCGGTGTCAGTGAAATGATTGGAAGAATCTAAATGCCCAGTGGCATGTTGTGGTTGAGAAGTCATAGGTGACCTTTTTACAAAGTATTGCCTGTCATAAAAATGCCTATACTAGCACTAAAGCGCGGTATTTATTGTTAAAAGAAGTTTAACCCTAAGCCGTACTTTGCAAGCCCTTCACGTTAATTAAAGGTATTTAAAGGCCTTCAATGCCAAATTTGGCGTCCTAGAGTGTAATATTTTTAAAAGATGACTATTTGTCAAAACATCAGTATTTTTCAAAACATGACTATCCAGCCATGACAAAACTGCAGTAATATTTAGCACATTGTGGAAGTTAACCTTAAAATCAATAGGATTGAATTATGCCGGAGAATTTAAAACAGCCAATGCCCGCTGCCATGCAAGCGTATTTGACACAGCTGCATCAAGTGATTGTTCCGTATCTGTTAGCGCAAGGGGTTACGCCCAATGCCATCAACGCACGTGAGGCGTTAGCCAATTTGACAACCGCATTTGTCACTGACGCACCCAACATGGCAAAAATCATCGATACGGTGCTGGTGACGCCAAGCAATTTTCGTGGTTATAACGTATCACTTAGGCTATTTGTACCGAGCAACTGCCCCCTGCCAAATGAACAAGCAGCGGCTGACGTGCCGGTAATGGTGTATTTTCATGGTGGTGGTGGCATGACAGGCAGTGTCACTGTGTATGATAAACTCTATAAAAAATTGGCTGAAGCGACAGGCTGTGTGGTGGTAGCGCCCGAATATCGCCTTGCGCCAGAAAACCGCTACCCTGCGGCGATTGATGACGCCCACGCGATTTTAACCTATTTAACAGCGACCCTACAGCAAGTCGGTTATGCCTGTAACGGCAAGCTTATCATAGCAGGTGATAGTGGTGGCGGGGCAATTACTGCCACCTTGGTGCAAGATTGGCTTGCCAACCGTGTGAGCACAGACTTAGCTATCACCCATCAAATTTTGATTTATGCCAGTCTAGACTACACCATGTCACAGCCCTCGATTAAGGAAAATAGCACGGGTTATTTACTGGAATCCAGCAAAATCCGCTGGTATTTTGACAATTATTTTTCAGCATATGATGACCGTGAGCTGAGCTCACCGTTTTGGACCGATGTGGCTACCCTACTGCATCATTCGCCGTATCAAGCCCCAAAGACACTGCACCTAACGGCTGGTTATTGTCCGCTGCGTGATGAAGATATCGGCTATCATGACGTGTTACAAGCCGCAGGCGCGCCATCCCAACTCGTCCATTTTGCAGATATGCCGCACGCGTTTTTGAATATGGAAAATCTGTGCCCTGAGCAATGCAAACAACTGTATCAAACCGTTGGCGAATTTTGCCAATAACACAACGCCCCACAAAAACTACACAGCCGGATAAAATTTGCCCAGTCTGATGACAAGCCAAAATAAGCTACCCAAAAAAAAGCACCCAATTCGGTGCTTTTTTTTACTGATCATAGCTTATAGCGGTTTGCCTGTGCTATTGCGACGGCTACGTTTTGGGGCATCCCAACCATCTTGTTTGCCAGCAGGTTTAGCTGATGGCTTGCTTGATGAGGCGTAACGGTCAGACGATGACTTAAATCCTTCCGATCTTGACGATTTACCAGCAAATGGTTTATCTGATTTTTTGAAACCCTCAGATTTAAACCCGTTTGAGCGTGAATCGCCAGCACGTTGACCCTCTTTTGCCGGATACGGTCTGTCGCTACGTTTTTTAAGCGGTTGACCAAAGGTTTCTTCTACGATTGGACGTGGCTTGCGAGCGCGGTCATCGCCACGGAACTCGCTAGAGCGGTCGGTCTTTTTGGCAAAAGGTTTGTCACCAAAACGGTCATTTTTTTCAAAGCGGTTAGGACGCTCGCCATGACGCTCACTGCTGTTACGGTCAGTGTTGTAACGTGGTTTATCACCTTGATAGCCTTTAAAGCCATCTTTGTTAAAGCTACGGTTATCATCGCGGCGACGATCTGCATACTCACCTTGGCGAGGCTCACGATTGCCTTGGCGTGAATCACGGTCAAAATTTGGTTTGTCCGATGATTTAGCGGCGCGGTGAAAATCGCCCTGATTATTGCCATGACGGTTATCTGAATCGCCGTGACGACGCGGCGCACTCGCATCATCACGCCCAAAACGACTATCGCTGTTGCCTTGGTGACCTTTGTCAAAACGCTCGCGTTTTTCAAAACGTGCCGAACTATCGTTGCTCGCTGATTTACCATAGCGTTCTTGGTTGTCAAAACGTGGCTTGTCCGCAAAACGACGCTCGCTTGAAGGTCTGTCGCTTGAACCACCAAAACGTTGTGAGCGACTGCCGCGGTCATCACGACCGCCACGGCTATCACTGCCGCTGCGACCACGACCGCGACCGTCACGACCATTAGGCTTACCACGACCTTCAAATTTTTCCACAAAACGCGGTTCTAAGCCTTCAACTTGCGCTTCATTGATATCACGTTTTAGGTAACGGGCAATATTGCCAAATTGACGACGGTCATCGCGACTACATAGGTTGATAGCAATACCAGTACGACCGGCACGACCTGAGCGACCGATACGATGCACATAATCTTCTACTTGGCGCGGTAAATCATAGTTGAATACATGGGTAATGTTGGGTAAATCAAGACCACGTGCTGCCACGTCTGTTGCTACCACGATGTCAAATTTGCCACTGCGTAGATCTGAGACGATACGATTACGCTTGCTTTGTGGTAAGTCACCATGCAGATAACAGGCTTTGTGTTCCCATTGTTGTAAGCGCTCAGCGACTTCTTCACTGCTGCGTTTGGTCGCGGTAAAGATAATCGCTTGACCACGCTCTGGGTCACAGATCAGCTGCTCTAATAATTTATTTTTGTGGTCAAAGTTGTCACAGAAGTACACTTTTTCATCGATGTGTGCGGTTTCAACTTTGATGTTGATACGCTCTGGGTCTTTGGTAAAGCTTTCAGCGATTTTACCGACTGGACCATCCCATGTCGCAGATGACATGATGGTTTGGCGATGCGGGGGTGTGGCTTCCAAAATCGCATTGATATCATCGGCAAAACCCATGTCTAGCATACGGTCTGCTTCATCAAGTACCAACATAGTCAAATCAGATAGGTTCACACGCTGCGCATTGATATGATCTAGCAAACGACCCGGCGTCGCCACGATGATTTGTACGCCTTTTTTCAGCGCACGGATTTGACCACTGTATGCCGCACCACCCACAAGTGGCACACTGTATAAATCTTTCATGGCTGAGCCATATTTGCGGATGCTGTCTTGTACTTGGTTAGCCAGCTCACGCGTTGGTGTCAAAATCAACGCTTGTACGACTTTTGGCTGTTGGCGACCACGTTTGCCACTTGCGGTTTTTTCTGCCGCTTTTTCTTTGGCTTGTAGTTCACTTAATTGATGCAAAATTGGTAATACAAACGCAGCAGTTTTACCACTACCTGTTTGTGCTGATAATAGCAAATCACGGCCCGCTAATGCAGCAGGAATCGCGCGCGCTTGGATAGGCGTTGGTATGGTATAACCCGTTGCGACAATACTTTTTAGTAATGAACCTGAAATACCCAGTGCGGTAAAACCATTTTCGCTAGGGTTAGCATCGTCAGTCGTTGGCGCATCTGTTGCTACAGTATCAGTCGCTACAACATTCGTTGTCGCAGTTGCTTCTGTGTCATCAACTGGGGTGTTGTCAGTAGGCTGATTGCTATTGGCTTGGCTATTGCTATGAGTATGGCTAAAAAAATTATCGATTGAGCTATCAGCAAAATCTGTGGTTGAATTAAAATCAGTCATGTAAGTCCTTAAAAAATAAGTTAATCAAAGTGTCGGTGGTAACCTTGATTGAAAACACGCAACAAGCAAAAGCCCTCAAGCTGACTGCACTTTCAAAATGGATAAGCAAAATGAATAGGCAAAATTATCAGCTATCATTAATCACAAATATCGTGTTAATCGCTTTAAAGCATTGTAATCGTGTCTGGAAGACTTATTTTCGCTATAAAAATAGCGACAAAACCTACTGTCAGACTTATCAAAACTTTTGAAACAGTAAAACCATCAAAAAGTTCGTATCGCGGCATTCATAAGAATGCTTAAAAAAATACAATGCTAAATATTAGGTTATCATCGGAAGATTATCAGCGCTTACAATAGCGCGCTTGATATATAGGCAGATGGATAAGCTAGATTAATTGGAAAATTGACGTTGCTCTTAGCGTTTAGGTAGCGTATATGAGTCATTATTGGTCAGTTTTCTTTCGCAATTAAAAAACTTACCAAGTGAAATAGGCATCAAAAACACCTACTTAAAAAAGTGATAACCCCACTAGCACATCTTCGGCACACTGGCTGGCTGCTACCGTTGCTACCTTCCGGTCCTGGCGGGGTTCACAGCAGCTAGTTGCGAAGCTACCAATGGGGTTACCGAAGCGGTATTCTAGAGAATTTGGCAGCTAAATGCAAACTATTTTTATCATATACACCAAATTTTTGTATTTATTTCACTTTTACACACGCTAAACCATTACCAAGCAACATTTGGGTAAATTTTTGTCCACCTTCTTACCCTTTTTCTACAATTCTTTCGCTGCAAATGTTACAAAATATTTTATAATGCCCATTTAACAACATATTGAATGAGCTAAATAGCAGTTTAATCAGCAACAGATTCATGCCAACCCATATAAAGAACCACTAGAAAAAACTAGGAAAAAAACAATAGGAAACACTATGACACATTTAAGCACCACGACTAACAATCATCCCAATCATACAATGACCAAAGGTATTGCAGCCAGCTTGCTTGCTATGGCGACACTATTACCTTTTACCAGTGTTTCAGCCGCTACCTACCCTGTGAACCCATCCCCTGCGAACCCATCAATGACCAATACTTTAAACTACGGCTTGCTTAATTTTGCTGCCTCAGCGAGTAAAAAAGTCAGCAATGACCAAATCAATGCGACCCTCAGCAAAACTGTGCAAAACAAATCAAGCAGTGAGGTGGCTAATCAAATCGCTACCACGTTGAACCAAGCGGTTGCCATTGCCAAAAAATACCCACAAGTGCAGGTCAGTACGGGCAACCAAACCACCTATCCGCAATATGATAAAAACCAAAAAATCATTGGTTGGACGGGGAGTGCAAGCTTGAATTTAAAAAGCACTGACACAGTCGCCGCTAGCAAATTGATTGCCGAATTGCAAAGTTTTATGACGGTTGATGGATTAGACTTTAGCGTGTCTGATGCCGCGCGCAAAGCCACCGAGCAAGAATTGATGATGGAAGCTTCCAAAAACTTCCAGCGCCAAGCGCAAACGCTGCTGCCTGTTTGGGGTGCAAAAGGCTATCAGTTAGTTTCGTTGGAGTTTAGTCAAGGGGGCGATTATCGTGCACCGCGCGCGTATGGCAGCGTAATGATGCTAGAAGCCGCCAGTGCTAAAGTCGCTGACCAAAACTTCCAAGCGGGCGATAGCACCATTACGGTCACTGCCAATGGTACCGTTCAACTGGTCAAATAAACCGATTTTAACCACAAAAAAACCTGTTGAATTAACAGGTTTTTTTGTTTGTCTTTTACTCACTAAGCAATACTTAGTAAGAAATTTCTGCACGGCGGTTTTTTGCCCATGCTGATTCGTCATGACCGGGATCGGCAGGTTGGTCTTCACCGTAGCTGATGGCTTCCATACGTGAAGCTGATACCCCTGACGTAGCTAAGTAGGCTTGGGCGGCTTGGGCACGGCGCTCACCCAATGCCAGATTGTATTCACGGCTACCACGCTCATCGGTGTGACCCGCAATAGCGACACGGGCACTTGGGTTGGCTTGTAAGAATTGCGCTTGTTGATTTAACACGGCTTGACCTTGAGCGTCGATTTCACTGCTATCAAAGCCGAAATACACGGTATTTGGGTTAGCACCCGCGGCAGTGATGACTGACGTCGAGTTTGTTACCACAGCGCCACCGTTATAGTAGCCTACGCCACCGGGTACGCCCATCGGCGCAACCACCACTTCAGACGTGCCAGTACGTTTGGCAGAACACCCTGTTAAGCCGATGGTTGCCATCATCGCAGCAGCGCTTACTACTTTTAGCATCGTTAATTTCATAGTCTTTCCTCAAAAATTATTATTTAACGCGTTTACCTATTTTGTTACTTTTCGATAGAGTAAATCAATCTCGCGCTTTTTGTAAACAGTGTTACTGTAAATTTAGCCAACTTTTTCTCAAAGTTTTCAAAGCAGTTTAATTTTTGGATTAAACAAGGTGCTCAAAAAAATTTACCGCTTATAAGATAAGTGATAACAACAAAAACTGTCTAAAACAGTGATATCTAAAACCGCTACCAGCGAAACTTATTCCATAATTCAGGGTTTGCCCAAAACTTGCTATTAAACCAATCTGGCAAATGTTTATAGTCAAACAGATTAAATTGCCATACTTGGTAGTTTGTTGTTTGGTGAGCTGGGTCATTCTCCACAATCGGCTGCTCATGTAATCGGCTAAAGCCAAAGCTCGCTACATCCACACCTGTTGCCGGCTCGGATAAGTCTTGCACCACCAAACAATGCTTGGCAAACAAGTCGCGACAGCGCTGAATGATTTGGGTATCGATAGCGCTATCGTTTGATAATATTATCACTGCCAAGTCATAGCGTTTGGCAAACCGATGCGCGATAAACGCTTGATAATCAAACGCTTCCCAACTCACGGCTTGATCAATAGCTTCATCAATGGCTTGAATTTGGCTAAAAACCGACTGCGTGTCATTACCAATAATCAGCCCAGTGAGCTGTTGATTTGCTGATGCGGTATTTTTATCTTTGCTCAAATCATGTTTGCTTAAACTATCTTTACTTAAAAATGCCAGACTTTGTCGGACGACATCCGTAATGCTTAAGGTGGGATTGGTCAAAATAAAATCCTTTTGATGAGTTTTTATTAGATACTGTTGATAGATACGGCTGAGTGATAGCTGTGATATAGCAATAATAAGGGTGGCTAATATGCCATTCTTTAAAACCAATTATAACTATCTATCATGAGCCATGACTAGCCCTTTTGGTCGAGACAGAGTACACTAAGTGCTAAATTTATCACTTGTATTGACTGTTAGAAATAAGGAACAACCATGCCACAATATCGCTCAAAAACCTCCACGTCTGGCCGCAACATGGCGGGTGCACGCGCACTTTGGCGTGCAACAGGTATGACGGATGAGGATTTTAACAAACCGATTATCGCGATTGCCAACTCGTTTACCCAGTTTGTACCCGGTCACGTACACCTAAAAGACTTGGGTCAGTTGGTTGCCCGCGAGATTGAAGCGGCAGGTGGTGTTGCCAAAGAATTTAACACCATTGCGGTGGATGATGGTATCGCCATGGGTCACTTGGGTATGCTCTATAGCTTGCCAAGCCGTGATTTAATTGCTGATAGCGTGGAGTATATGGTCAATGCCCACTGCGCCGATGCGCTGGTTTGTATCTCCAACTGTGATAAAATCACCCCTGGTATGCTCATGGCAGCGATGCGTCTCAATATCCCAACGATTTTTGTGTCGGGCGGTCCAATGGAAGCGGGCAAAGTATTGGCATCCACGTTGGGCGATGGACATACCACCCATGAAACCGTGATGAATGAATTGGGTGAAAAAATTCGCAAACTTGACCTAGTCGACGCCATGATTGATGCGGCAGATGACTTGATTAGTGACGAAGATGTGGCACAAACTGAGCGCTCTGCTTGCCCAACTTGTGGCTCATGCTCAGGCATGTTCACCGCCAACTCAATGAACTGTTTGACCGAAGCCTTAGGCTTATCTCTGCCTGGTAATGGCTCGTTACTTGCCACTCACGCCAAACGTAAAGATTTATTCTTAGAAGCAGGTCGTCGTATCGTGGCACTTGCCAAACGTTATTATGAGCAAGATGACGCCAGCGTATTGCCACGCTCAATTGCGACCAAAGCGGCATTTGAAAACGCCATGAGCCTTGATATCGCCATGGGCGGCTCAACCAACACAATTCTACATTTGCTTGCCGCTGCCCATGAAGCCCAAGTGGATTTTAAAATGGCGGATATTGACCGTCTAAGTCGCCGTGTGCCTTGTCTATCGAAAGTTGCCCCTGCGACGCAAAAATATCATATGGAAGACGTGCACCGTGCTGGGGGTGTGATGGCAATTTTAGCCGAGCTTGATCGCGCAAACCTACTGCAAACCGATGTGCCCACCGTTCATAGTACTTCACTCAAAGCAGCGCTTAGCCAATGGGATATCATGAATCCTGATAATACCGAGGCACGTGAGCGTTATATTGCAGCCCCAGGTGGGGTACGCACCACGCAAGCCTTTAGCCAAAACAATGCGTGGTCAAATCTTGATGTCAACCGCGAATCTGGCTGTATCCGCAGCAAAGAATTTGCCTACTCACAAGACGGCGGTTTGGCAGTATTGTTTGGTAATATCGCTGAACGTGGCTGTGTCGTCAAAACAGCGGGCGTGGATGACAGCATCCTAAAATTTACCGGTCGTGCCCGTGTGTTTGAAAGTCAAGACGATGCCGTGGCTGCCATTTTGGCAGACCAAATTGTCGCAGGTGACATCGTGGTGATTCGCTATGAAGGTCCAAAAGGCGGCCCTGGTATGCAAGAGATGTTGTATCCCACCTCTTACCTAAAATCAAAAGGTCTGGGTAAAGCCTGTGCGCTACTTACTGATGGTCGTTTTTCAGGGGGTACGTCGGGTTTATCCATCGGTCACGTCAGCCCAGAAGCCGCTGAAGGCGGTACCATCGGTTTGGTCAATGAAGGCGATACCATCGAGATTGATATCCCTAATCGCTCGATTCATTTGGCAGTTGATTTTGCCGAACTGGAAAAACGTCGAGAAGCGATGGTGAGCCGTGGCAACCAAGCTTGGAAACCTGTCAATCGTGAGCGCCAAGTGTCAGCTGCCTTGCGGGCGTATGCAGCGATGACTACTAGCGCAGATACCGGCGCGGTACGTGATGTCAGTCAAGTAGAGCGGTAATTTTTACTCCCACCTACATTGCTATAAAAAAATTGTCAAAAAAGATCGATGGTACTTATCGGTCTTTTTTTTAGCCCCATGAAAAACGTTGCAAACCTCATACTTGACACCCACTGTTTTAGATGCCATGTGCGGTTTATAAAAGGTGCTATCTATAAAAGCATTATCCACATCGAATGAATTCTGCTAAAATACAATGTTTACATTTTTTTGATAATATATGCCAAATTTAATTTTGAAATATCTTAAGGAGCCGCTGTGAGCCGTCCGTTTTCTTCAGCCGATATACGTCAAGCTTTTATCAATTATTTTGCCGAAAATGGTCATACCCCAGTGGCATCATCGAGCCTAGTCCCACACAATGACCCTACCCTGCTATTCACCAATGCCGGTATGAACCAATTTAAAGATGTGTTCTTAGGGATAGACAAACGCGATTATAAACGTGCAGTATCGTCGCAAAAATGTGTACGCGCAGGCGGTAAACACAATGACCTTGATAATGTCGGTTATACCGCGCGTCACCATACGTTTTTTGAGATGCTCGGTAATTTTTCGTTTGGCGATTATTTTAAACAACAAGCCATCCCATTTTGTTGGGAGTTTTTGACATCGGATCAGTGGCTTGGTCTGCCAAAAGACAAGCTGTATGTCACCGTGTATCACACCGATGATGAAGCCTTTGATATTTGGCATAACGTGGTGGGCTTGCCTGCCGAACGCATCATCCGTATTGGTGATAATAAAGGCGGTCAATACCAATCGGATAACTTTTGGGCAATGGGTGACACAGGTCCTTGTGGTCCTTGTACCGAAGTATTTTATGACCACGGCGAGCATATTTGGGGCGGTCTGCCAGGTACGCCTGAAGAAGACGGCGACCGTTTTGTCGAGATTTGGAACAACGTCTTTATGCAGTTTAACCGCCAAAAAGACGGCACACTTGAAAAACTGCCTGCGCCAAGTGTCGATACGGGCATGGGGCTTGAGCGTATCAGCGCTATCATGCAAGGCGTGCACAGCAACTATGAAATCGATATGTTTACCCATCTCATGCAGCACGCGGCGCAAGTGATTGGCTTGCCAAACGATATCGACTTACAGTCTGAGCCATCACTCAAAGTGCTTGCCGACCATATCCGCTCGGTTTCCTTCTTAATTGCAGATGGCGTATTGCCAAGCAATGAGGGCCGTGGTTATGTGCTGCGTCGTATCATCCGCCGCGCGGTTCGTCATGGCAACAAATTAGGCGCTAATGACAACTTCTTTTATAAGCTCGTCGCGCCGCTTGCCCAAATCATGGGCGATGCCTACCCACAGCTTCGGGAACAGCAAGCCAACATTGAGCAAGCCATCTTAAAAGAAGAAGAACAATTTGCCAAAACCTTATCACAAGGTCTTAAACTGCTATCCCAAGAATTAGATAGCTTAAAATCTGGCGATACTTTATCGGGTGCAACGGTGTTTAAACTGTATGACACTTACGGTTTCCCTGCCGATTTGACTGCCGACATCGTGCGCGAACGCGACATCAGCATTGATGAAGCCGGTTTTGAGCAAGGCATGGCGCAGCAACGCGCCCGCGCCCGTGAAGCGGGTAAATTTGGCGTTGATTACAACCAATTGATTCAAGTCGACAGTGCCACTGAATTTTTGGGGTATGACAAAGCAGAACACAACAGCACTATCACCCATTTATACCTTGAGGGCAAATCTGCTGAACAATTGCAGGAAGGTGATGAAGGGGTCATCGTATTATCGGCAACGCCTTTTTATGCGGAAGGCGGTGGTCAAGCGGGTGAATTGGGTGACATCCAAACCGAAACCGGCGTATTTGAAGTCCAAGACACCAAAAAATCTGGTCAAGCCATCATCCATCATGGCGTGGTCAAAATGGGCAGTATCCGCCAGGGTCAATCAAGCGAAGCACGCGTCGCAAGCCAAGTACGCGCCATGAGTGCCAAAAACCACTCCGCCACTCACCTACTGCACGCTGCCCTTCGTGAGTATCTTGGTACAGGCGTCACCCAAAAAGGGTCATTGGTCAATAGTGAGGTGTTGCGTTTTGACTTCTCGTATGACAAAGCCTTGACTGAGCAAGACATCATCACCATTGAAAACATCGTTAACCAACAAATCCTTGCCAACCAACCTGCCACTGTAGAAATGCTCAGCATGACGCAAGCGCAAGACAAAGGCGCGATGGCACTGTTTGGTGAAAAATATGGTGACACGGTTCGCGTATTGTCGATGGGTACGATAGATAAAGACGGCAAGCCTTTCTCCATCGAACTATGTGGTGGTCTGCATGTACAGCGCACGGGTGATATCGGCTTATTCAAAATCGTCAGTGAGCAAGGTATCGCGGCAGGCATTCGCCGTATCGAAGCGGTGACAGGCATGGGTGCAGTCAACTATGTGCAGCAAGGTGAAAAACAGCTCAATCAACTTGCCAGTCAACTCAAAGCGAAGCGCGACGAAATCGCCGACCGTGTCAATCAAATGACCGACAAAACACGCGACCTTGAAAAACAGCTTGAGCGTTTGCAGCAAAAATTGGCCAGCAGCCAAGCCAAAGACTTAATCAACAACGTGCAAGATATCAATGGACAAAAAGTGCTGATTGCAAGTTTACAAGGCATGGATGGTAAAGCATTACGCACGATTGCCGATGACATGAAGTCAAAATTGCATGATGGCATCGTGGTGCTCGCGGGCGTGGCTGACGATAAAATTGCGCTGACTGCCAGTGTCGGCAAAGACTTAACCAGCAAAATCAAAGCGGGCGATATCATCAAACACTTAAGCGAGCAACTTGGCGGTAAAGGGGGCGGTAAACCTGACTTTGCCCAAGGCGGCGCAACTGATGTGGCAGGATTGCCAACTGTATTAGATGCGCTACCAAATTGGTTGGCTGAGCGACTTGCCTAATTAAAACTACACCTAAAAAAACGCCGAATGACTTATTCGGCTTTTTTTATGCGGCTATATTTATGCGGCTATATAAGGTATGCGTTTAATTAGGCTTAATCAAAGCGTTATTTACTTTAGCCAAACATTCGGTATTATAAAGCCTAAAGCACATTGTGTATAATCGTCTCTATAATCGCATTTATAGTCGTGTCCATAATCACATCTAACATCTTATCAACCAACGAAGCTTTAAATCATGCTTATAGCTTTAAAATACTCATAATCAATAAGGAAACATCATGGATAATCATTACCAGCCCCCCAAAATTTGGACAAATGATAGCCAAAACGGTGGCAAATTTGCCAGTACCAACCGCCCCACCGCAGGAGCGACCCACGAGCAACATTTACCGATTGGTAAAAACCCTTTGCAGCTTTACACTTTAAACACCCCAAACGGCATCAAAATCAATATCTTACTTGAAGAATTGGCAGAGCTCGGTATTGAAGGCGCACAGTATGACGCCTACAAAATTGACATCATGAATGGCGACCAATTTGGCTCAGATTTTGTTGCCATCAATCCCAATTCTAAAATCCCTGCACTGGTGGATAACAGCGTTCATCCACCGATTAAACTGTTTGAATCAGGGGCTATCTTGCTATACCTTGCCGAAAAGTTTGGGCAGTTTATCCCAGCAGACACCGCCAAACGTGCCGAATGTTTGTCATGGTTGTTTTGGCAAATGGGCGCTGCGCCGTATGTCGGTGGCGGCTTTGGGCATTTTTATGCGTATGCGCCAGAGAAGTTTGAATATGCCATCAATCGCTTTACCATGGAAACCAAACGCCAATTGGATTTACTCGACCAACATTTAGCGACTCACACGTTTATGGTAGGTAATGACTACAGTATCGCGGATATCGCGATTTGGGCATGGTATGGTCAGTTGGCACTGGACAAATTGTATAACGCTGCTGAGTTTTTACAAGTACAAAACTACACCCACCTGCAACGCTGGGCAAAAAACCTGCATGACCGTCCTGCCGTGCAACGCGCTATAACCCTACCTCTACAACCGATTGCCTAAACTGATAACTTTTGGTTCATAATACCCATCCAATTTTCAGCCAGTCATTTGGGGGTTTTTGGCAATTTTGCCTTGCCCCAAAATTGGGAAATATGGTATAAAGTACCGTTTAATTTACGTTTCGTGACATTGTAAACAATCTGCTAAGCAATCCATTAGGACTTGGTATGGCAAGTCTTGGATAGCGATGGCAAACAATGTGCGCGATATTATAGGGTGTATTGACAATGGCTTTAATCGTACAAAAATACGGTGGTACGTCGATGGGTAGTATCGAACGTATCAAAAATGTGGCACAGCGCGTCAAACGTTGGCACGACAATGGTCATCAAGTGGTGGTTGTCGTCTCTGCCATGAGTGGTGAGACCAATCGCTTGATTGATTTGGCACGTCAAATCAGTAAAGAACCAAACGCTCGTGAATACGACCAAATGGTGTCAACCGGCGAGCAAGTATCGATTTCTTTACTTGCTATGGCACTCAACGAAATTGGTGTGAGCGCCAAGTCAATGACGGGCGGACAAGTGGCGATTCGTACCGATGATAGTCATACCAAAGCTCGTATCCAACATATCGATGATAGTCAGATTCGCGCCGCACTCGATGCTGGTATGGTCGTTGTGGTGGCGGGTTTTCAAGGCGTGGATGAAAAAGGTGACATCAACACCTTAGGTCGTGGTGGCTCAGATACTACAGGGGTTGCACTGGCTGCTGCCCTATCTGCCGATGAATGTCAAATCTATACCGATGTCGACGGCGTGTATACTACCGACCCACGGGTGACACCAAAAGCCAAAAAATTATCAAAAATTACCTTTGAAGAAATGCTAGAAATGGCAAGCCTTGGCTCAAAAGTGTTGCAAATTCGCTCGGTTGAATTTGCCGGCAAATACCAAGTACCACTGCGTGTTTTATCCAGTTTTGATGAAAACGCCGATGGTAAATTCGATGATGATTTTAAAAATAACGTAGGTACATTAATTACCACCGATGAGGGAGACAGCATGGAACAACCAATTATTTCGGGCATCGCCTTTAACCGTGACGAAGCTAAAGTATCTATCTTAGCAGTGCCTGATCGCCCTGGTATTGCGTCATCGATTTTAAGCCCGATCAGTGCTGCCAATATCGAAATCGATATGATTATCCAAAACATCGCAGAAAACGGATTGACCGACTTTACCTTTACCGTTAATCGTGGGGATTTTGATAAAACCCTAGCGATTTTGGGTGACAATCTTGCTGAGATTGGCGGCAAAGAAATCGTGAGCAACAACAATGTGGTTAAAGTATCACTGGTAGGTGTTGGGATGCGCTCACATGCAGGCGTGGCAAGCAAAATGTTTGAAACACTGGCAGAAAACAACATCAATATCCAAATGATTTCTACCAGCGAAATCAAAATCTCGGTACTGATTCAAGAAGAACAACTGGAAAAAGCGGTTAAAGCGCTACATACCGCTTTTGGTCTTGACCGTGAAGACGGTGAAAGCAAGGTTGCTGGATTATAAGAAATTTGTAATTCTCCACAAAAACAAGGTTAATATCCGCGTTTTGCGGGTGTTAACCTTTTTTTTATTTCAGCATTTCGTTTATAATGGCATCTCGTTTATTGGGCACAAACGCAACTGACCCCTCAATGCCTATTTTGACTGTTGGCAAATAGCCGCCAAGCATGATGAGTTGGCTTAAATTATGCCCTTGCAGTCTGTCTTTAACGTATCATTGGGCAATGATACATGATAATATATTTGACGAATTTAGCTAATTTATCGTTGAATCATCATAGGACATTGATGGTACCTGTTGCGACATAAGGAGTGTGACGCATGTTAATTTTGACTCGCCGCGTTGGCGAAACGTTAATGATAGGTGACGAAGTGAGTGTCACCGTACTGGGTGTAAAAGGTAACCAAGTCAGATTGGGCGTCAATGCGCCAAAAGACATTGCCGTACACCGTGAAGAGATTTATCAAAGAATTCTACATGAACGAACTGGGCATGAACGAACTGGGCATGAACGCATGGGTTATGATACTCACCCAGTTGATTTTGCCGCCCATGATAGAATAGGTCAAGACCGCAGTGGTTTTGGGGCAGCCAGTCATGAGGCCTTTCCCCAAGAGCGCAGTAAACCCTCTCAACCGCGTAACAGCGGTCAGCAAATGCGTCATTTAGAAAACCGTGTGGAAAACCGCGGTTTTGGTCAGACCAACAATAATTTTAACCCAGCTTTTGATCCGTTTGAGGACGATTATTTTAACCGTTAATCACCTTATTTATTTTGACTTTTGGAGTAACTATGAGCGCTATTGATAAGCTAGAACTATCAAAACTATTAGCTAAACTAGAAAACAAATCGCTAGATTTTGCTTCCGTGCTAGCTATCATCGATAGTTACTATGACTATCGACCAACTGAGTTTAACAATGGCGAAGTGCACAATGCGGCGGGTGAAAATGAAGGCAGTGCGAAAGTGTTTGGCTTTGCCCTACTCAACCATTTGACCCAACAAGATACGCTAAAACTGTTTGCTGAGCACTATGACAGTGTTAAAGCAGAGCCGAAAGGTACGAACCATGCCAATATCCGTAACTTTAGCTTTTTTGGCTGGCAAGGCTTTTTGATGCAGCGTAACTGTTTAACGCCAAAAGCATTAACACCAAAAGCGTCATGACATTCTCTAACATGCTTTAGTCTAAAAATCTAACTGTTTTTTGCGTCAAACAAGGCAGCCGATGGGTTGCCTTTTTTTATCCAATATTTTTTATTTTAAAGAATGGTTTTGAGAGACTCATTGGTTATTGGTTTGCCCTTAACTGCTCGCGCAGTTGTTTTTTTTGCTCACGACGATGGCGAAAAAAATCCTGCAACAACGCGCGACTTTGCTCTGCCATTAGCCCCTGTTCTACGGTCAAAAAATGATTATAGAACGTCACTTGGCTAAAATCCTGCTGGCTGACAATCATGCCTGCTTTCGGCTCTGTCGCTGCAAACACCAAGCGCGATACTCTGGCATGAATAATCGCTCCTAGACACATGGTGCAAGGCTCAAGCGTGACAAACAGTTCACAATCCGCTGGCAGACGGTAATTATCAAAATATTGACATGCTCGCCTTATTGCCACTATTTCGGCGTGGGCAGTGGCATCATGACTTAAAATCGGTTGATTGTAGCCTTTGGCGATGATGGTGCCTTGATGCACAATCACGGCACCCACTGGCACTTCCCCCAGCTGTCCGCCCTCGGCTGCAACGTCAAGCGCCGCTTGCATAAAGGCATAATCGGTGTCACAAAAGTCGCTGTCACAAAAGCCGCTTTTATAATAGTCATGCTCACTTGCACTCATTATGATACCACCCAAACTACTGTGGCAACTGCCAATCTATCGGGCTTTTGCCGTGCGCCATCAGATAATCATTGGCTTTGGAAAAAGGGCGCGTGCCAAAAAAACCACCCCGATTGGCACCAAGCGGTGATGGATGCGTGCCTGTAATGATTAAATGCTTAGATGTATCGATAAAACGGCCTTTTTTCTGTGCGTAACTCCCCCATAGGATAAAGACACAGTGCTCGCAGTGCTGATTGACAGCCTCAATCACCGCATCAGTGAACGTTTCCCAGCCAATACGCTGATGACTGCCGGCCTGCCCTGCTTCTACGGATAACATACTGTTAAGCAGCAGCACCCCTTGGGTTGCCCAATGGGTTAAATCGCCATGTTTTGACGGCGCGATACCCAAATCGGCGGCAAGCTCTCGTAAAATATTTTGTAGACTTGGGGGTTTGGGGATGGCTTTGGGCACGGAAAAGGATAACCCCATCGCTTGTCCCGCGCCATGGTACGGGTCTTGCCCCAAAATCACTACTTTAACCTGCGACAAAGGCGTCAAATTAAACGCATTGAACATTTGACTACCCGAGGGATAAATCACTTTTTGCGCATGATATTGATCTCGCAAAAACTGGCGAATCTTATCCATATTGCTGCTGGTTAGTTCTGTCGCCAAGGCGTGCTTCCAATCGTCCGGCATTTTGACATTGGCTAAAATTTGTTGTTGTTCAGGCGTTAATGTTTTCATGGTTTATCTGCTATCAAAAAATTATAAAAAAAGCCAAAGAATTTCTTGGCTTTATTGTAGCAAATAATTGTCATCAATAACTGCAACACTTCTATGTTGTCTACTCTATACCGGCTGATTATTCTGTGAAGGTTTGACGTAGGGTAAAATCGTCTAATTTGACCGCTTCACGGCTGGTTTTTTCAGTGGGGGGAATTACTTGCGCTTCGCCTGTCACTACCGCTTTACCGTCTTGATTAGTCACTTGGCAATCTAACACCACCCATTTTTTGCTATCGTCTTTACTTTTCACGGTCAAGGTCGCGGTTAAAGTATCATCGATATGCACAGGACGACGAAACGACAAGCTTTGGTTCAGATAAATTGTCCCCAAGCCTGGAAATTTGGTACCAATCAAGGCTGATAATAGACCGGCTGTCCACATACCATGCGCAATCACGCCTTTAAACTGGCTCTGCTCGGCATACTCATTATCGAGATGCGCAGGGTTGTAGTCATGGGTAACAAGCGCAAATGCTTTGACATCATCTGCGGTCACTTGGCGGGTCATGCTGGCAGTTTGCCCGATAGTTAATTCCTCATAGGTAAAATTACTAAAAATTGTCATTGTCCGTCCTTTTGTTTTTGTTGATTAATTTTATAAAAACCACGATTACAAAATCGTTTTGATGGTTTGACTATAGTTCGACTATAGCATAAATTTTTCAATTTTTTATGACAATGACTACGCATTCATCAACCCATCTGATTTTAATAATTACAAATTTTTTATCTTTTTGCTTGACTTGATGAACTGCTAATAAAATCAAGCGTCTAGCATTTTTGCAGAAAAATAGGCAAAAAATTGAAAAAAATACAAGCTAGAATTACAAATTTTTTTACGCTATATTGTGCGAAATAATAAAACAACCCCTAGATATAGTAGTTTTTTGCAAAATCTTGCAATAATACGGCAATGACTTTGCAATGTTACATAAGTGACGTGGCCTCGGCTCAAAAGCCGTCGTTAAAAGCGGCATACACACTCACTATACTTTCGGTTAGCTGTTTTACTTGGCATTTTTATCTCACCACCTCTCACTCAGCGCCTTTTTAATATATACACATATGACGTTGATAAACAGGTAAAAAAAGGAACGTATTATGACTCGTACTGAAGATATCCTCGTGCAAAAACGCGATGGGCGTTTGGAAAAAATTGATTTGGATAAGATTCACCGAGTCATCGAGTGGGCAGCAGAAGGGCTCGATAATGTGTCTGTTTCGCAAGTAGAAATCAGCTCACATATCCAGTTTTATGACAAAATCACCACCAAAAGCATCCATGAAACCATCATTAAATCAGCCGCGGATTTGATTTCTGCAGCAACGCCTGATTATCAGTATTTGGCAGCGCGATTGGCAATTTTTCATTTACGCAAAATCGCATTTGGTCAGTTTGAGCCGCCGCATTTGTTTGACCATGTCACCAAACTGACCCAAGAAGGTCGTTACGATGCGCATATTTTGCAAGACTTTAGCAAAGAAGAATTTGACATACTCAATGACTATATTGACCACAACCGTGATTTGAGCTTTGCGTATGCCGCCGTCAAACAAATGGAAGGCAAATACTTGGTGCAAGACCGCGTCACCAAACAAGTCTTTGAAAGCCCACAATTTTTGTATATGCTCGTTGGTATGTGTCTGTTTGCCAGTTACGACAAGCAATATGACAAGGCTTCGCGATTAGATTATATCAAGCGCTTTTATGACACCACGTCTACTTTTAAAATCTCACTGCCAACGCCAATCATGTCGGGCGTGCGTACACCATCGCGTCAGTTTAGCTCATGCGTACTTATTGAATGTGATGATAGCTTAGATAGTATCAATGCCACCACCAGTGCCATCGTGCGTTACGTGTCACAGCGTGCCGGTATTGGTGTCAATGCGGGTCGTATTCGCGCATTAGGTAGCCCAATTCGTGGCGGTGAAGCGCAGCACACCGGCTGTATTCCTTTTTACAAACTATTCCAAACTGCCGTTAAATGCTGCTCACAAGGCGGTGTGCGCGGTGGTGCAGCGACCTTGTTCTACCCGATTTGGCATTTGGAAGTGGAAAATCTGCTGGTGCTCAAAAACAACCGCGGTGTAGAAGACAACCGTGTTCGCCACATGGATTATGGCGTACAAATCAATAAAACCATCTATCAACGTTTGATTAAAAATCAAAATGTGACCCTGTTTTCACCATCGGATGTGCCAGGTTTGTACGATGCTTTTTTTGCCGATCAAGCCAAGTTTGAACGTTTGTATGAGCAATATGAGCAAGATGCATCCATTCGCAAACGCAGTGTGCCGGCGCAAGAGTTGTTTAGCTTGATGATGCAAGAGCGTGCTAGCACGGGTCGTATCTATGTGCAAAACGTTGACCATTGTAACACCCACAGTCCGTTTGACCCAAGTGTTGCGCCAATTCGCCAATCCAACCTATGTATGGAAATTGCGCTACCGACCCAACCGCTTGACAACATCAATGATGAAAGCGGTGAAATCGCCCTTTGTACGTTATCAGGCATTAACTTGGGTGAAATCAACCAATTAGAAGACATCAAAGAGCCGGCGGAACTGATCGTGCGCGCGCTAGATGCGTTGCTTGACTACCAAGACTACCCGGTTATCGCTGCTAAAAATGGCTCTATGAAACGCCGCACGCTAGGTATTGGTGTCATTAACTACGCCTATTATCTTGCCAAAAATGGTACCAAATATTCAGATCCTACGGCGCTCGGTTTAACCCATCGCACTTTTGAAGCCTTACAATATTATTTGTTGGTGGCGTCCAATAAACTGGCTAAAGAGCAAGGCGCGTGTCCTGCATTTGGCGATACCACGTATTCACAAGGTATTTTACCGATTGATACCTATAAAGCAGATATTGATGCGATTTGTAATGAGCCGCTGCAACTCGACTGGGAAGCACTACGTCACGATATCAAAACCCACGGTCTTCGCAACTCAACCTTGACCGCCTTGATGCCATCAGAAACCTCTAGCCAGATTGCTAACGCAACTAATGGCATTGAGCCACCGCGTGGTCTGGTATCTGTCAAAGCATCAAAAGACGGTATTTTAAAACAAGTGGTGCCTGAGATTGATAAGCTCAAAGATCAATACGAGCTATTATGGCAAATGCCAAATAACAAAGGTTACTTGAGCCTAGTGGCGATTATGCAAAAATTTATTGACCAAAGTATTTCAACCAATACCAACTACGATCCAACCAAGTTTGAAGATAGCCGTGTCCCGATGAAGGTGATGATTCAAGACTTGTTGATGGCGTATAAATTGGGCGTTAAGACGCTGTATTATCATAATACCCGTGATGGCGCCAATGATGCCCAAGACGACCTTGAAAATGGCTGTGCTGGCGGTGCTTGTACGCTGTAATTTTAATAATTTGAAAATGAGTTCAAAAATATGAGTAAGTCTTGTTTTGTAGTAATGGCTATTAGCAACCAGAAACATAATGATAGGGAAGTATCATCTAATGATTTAAGGAAGCTCTATGACAATCTTATTAAGAAGGCAATAAAAGATGCTTACCCAGCAATAGAAGTCATAAGAGCAGATGAAGTAAATGAACAAGGTACAATTACCAATGATATTTTAACTAGATTATTATTTTCTGATTTTGTTATAGTAGATATTACATATCCTAACCCAAACGTATATTATGAGTTAGGAATTAGACATTGTAGTCGAAATGGAACTATACTGATAAAAGATAAAAATGTGAATGTTTCTGCTCCTTTCGATATTTCTCATGAAAGATATATTGAATATGAGAACACTACTGAAGGATTAAACGAGCTAATAACTCAGTTGAAAGAAAAATTTAATTGGTTTGATAGAAATAAAAATCAACCAGATAATCACGTTTTACTCCATGCTAAAAACAGTAAATTCAATTTTCCACAATATGGTGAAGAAAATGAAATAATAAAAATGCAGGAAGAAGGCTTGAATCAGGTAATTAGTGCAATAATTGATTCTGATATTTTATTTAATAATTTGATAGACGGTGTGACAGCACATTCCAATATTAGAGATAATAATTTGTTAAAAATATTTAACGGTATTAAAGAAGATAAAGAGGCTGTTAAAAAATTAATCTCAGGATTTATGAAGATGGGTGTAATTACCCCACAAATGATTACACAAAAATTGTTAAACTCTTAATTATGAGTGGATGTTTTTCATCTCCCAAATTAGAGATCAGAATTTATAATTTGTCTAATTAGGATATATATTACTTTTGAAGCGTAAATTACTACTGATCTTTAATTGCTTTTATAGCATCACCACATTAGCAGGCTGTTCACTAATGCCGCAAACATACGACAGTCCGATTCCTGTCTATGTTGACTTGGGTGATGCCACACCTGCCACCACCCTGTCCAATTCAAATTCAAAAGCCAATGTCAAAACTATGAGTCACTAAGGCTTGGTATCAGGCTTATCCGATTGTGCCAGTTTTTCTGACGCCGCTACTTTATCTTTTACAGGTACAGTATTGGCAAAATTTGAATAGGTAATATCAATCGGTTTGCCCATCATCACACGGCTGGTCGGTAACGCATTTTTGAGTCCCACTTCTTTCATCATCTCCGCGATTTTTAAAATCATATCGGTTTGTTTTTGATTAAAATCCATCGCGCCTTTTACATTGAGATAGCATCGCACTTCAACAAGATACGCGTCTTGCTGAGTGCCAGAGATACGCACTTGATTCCACACGCTGTTGGTATCAGGATGATTGGTGATATAAATTTGTGTTTGCTCCATAAATTCACGTAATTTATCGATGTCGCTATCACGCGAGATATAGAACACTTGCGAAAAATGAAACATATCGCGCTGCGAGACATTTTCAATGCTCATCGATGAGAAGTTACCATTGGGAATCGTTACCACCGTGCGATCGGTGGTACGCAGACGGGTGGAGCGGATACCGATGTCTTCAACCGTACCTTCTTGCGTGCCAAAGCGGCAGTAGTCGCCCACATTCACAGGCTGGTCAGCAACAACCGATACGCTGCCCACCAAGTTTTCAACCGTTTTTTGTGCACCCAAGGCCAACGCCACACCACCAATCCCCAATGCGGCAATACCTGTGGTTAAGTCGTAGCCTAAATTACCCAAAATCACAATGGTCGCAATCGCAATCAAAATCAATTTTACGACTTTTCGCAGCAGATTTAGGACAGATAGCCGCTCTGGATGATGGTTATTGCTGGCATAGTTTTCTGCACGTTTAAAAATCAAATCCAAAATACGTAAAATCAACCATACCATGGATACCCAAGATAAAATATCGGCAAGGTTGGACGCCATATTACGCACAACCAAATTAATACCCACCAAAATCATGGCTTCTTTGATAATCAGCGCTGTCATTACCATTGCCGCTGGTACGACCACGCGCCCATCAATCGGAAATTGCTTTTCTTTATCTGGGTGAGTCGCTAGATAAATCCGCGTGATAATCATATATAAGATTTGGCTAATCAATAGACAGGCGAGATAAATCGCTATCATGAGCGCAATCACTGCCCCGATGTGCCCAAGACTATAGCCTTTAATATCTTTCTCAATCCATTGTTTTGGAATGTACTTTTCTACCAGTGTCGGCTGGGTAACGAGTGATAACGACGCAACTTCTTGCAAGGTTTGTTGTGAAATCAGCCAAATATTGGTGCCGTTAGATTGTTTGACACGCTGCATTAAGATGTCGATACTCTTTTTGTCAGCGGAGGGATTGTTGATCTCCCCGACCTTATCGAGATTGGGCGCTAGTTTGTCATCGAGATTGCCGGTAGGGTCATTGCTAATTTGTAGCTGCTCGTTGATACGTCCGCCGCTATCGAGTGCTGATTTTAAAGATTCGAGCGTGCCACTGGGGTTTTTGGTAGAACTTAAATCCACATAACGGCTGGCGAGCATCCAATCACTTTTTGCTAAAGCTTCAATAAAGCCTTGCATGCTGCCGCGGGGGGTGTCACGCCCAAAGGTGTCTTGTGGGGTTGCCGTGCCGCTGGCGCTACTGGCTGATTTGCTGCTATCAGCCGCCCATACAGCGGTAGGTTTGACACTGGTGATAACCATGAGTAAGGCAAACAATGCCATCATAAAACAACGGCGGTATAAAGATGCTGCATCAGCATGATGCTGACATTGGTTAAGAGACTTTGACAACTGCATAAACTTCCCAAAATTTGTAAAACGCTCAGACATAGTTAGGCTAATACTTAGACTAATACTTAGGCTAATAGTTAGGCTAGATGATAACGGCCTTGCTTTATGCTTTAAGAAATCTTAAATTGCAATGCGCTTATTCTGAATAAAGTATTTCGTCTTGTAGGTATAACTGCTAAAATACGCGAATTATTTGATTTTATCAGTTTTAAATTCCAAAAACACTTTTAAATGCATTGAGTTATTATGTTTAATTTACATCCACAACTAGCAAAAGATACTTTTTTGGTGGGCGAATTTCCGTTATCTACTTGCCGCTTGATGAACGACTGTCAATTTCCTTGGTTGATTTTAATTCCGCGTGTACCCGGTATCAAAGAATTATACGAACTATCCGCCAGTGACCAAGCCCAGTTTTTACGTGAATCCAGCTGGCTATCAAGCCAGCTTGCCAAAACTTTTCAAGCCGACAAAATGAACATCGCCGCGCTTGGCAACCAAGTGCCGCAATTGCATTTTCATCATATCGTGCGCTACCAAAATGACATTGCTTGGCCCAATCCAGTATGGGGTAACCCAGCCATCCCTTATACCCCTGAAGTGCTCAGCCATATGCAGCAGACACTGATGATGGCACTGCGGGGTCATCGTGATATGCCATTTGATTGGCAAATAAACGTCTAAAAAAATTTTCACCACGAGGCACGAGGTAGACAAACTAAATTGCGTGAATCCATTCAAGGTCTTTCGACCAATCTAAAAAGTCCGAAATTCATTGAACTGGCGGCATTTTTTATTTTATTGCTTACCTTAACCTCTCTTGATGTACCGCCTATTTATCATACGCTCAGTATTTTGCTGTTGGTAGCGGGCGTTATTGTCACTACGTTGAGTGTTATCCGTCCCCATCACTACATTACTTCGGCCAGTGTATTAACCCTGATGGCGTTGGCAACGGGTATGTTGCAGTTTAACTATATCCCAAGCCTTGCGTTATGGTTGTTGATTTTAATTCGCCTGATTTTTTCAGATACCAAACATACCGTTTCGTTGGTATTATTAACCGTAGCAGTAGGTCTACTTAGTCTGATATTCGCGCATTTTTTATTACCTGCCATTAGTTTGACAGCCAAGCAAGAAGATATTTTAAATTTCGCCATTGTATTTACCGATATCTTGATTGTTGGTTATCATATTTGGTCCATGGTAGTTCGCTTACGCCAAAAAAATCAAATGCTTGCGCAGCAGCAGGCACGGATTGATACCTTAGTCAAGGTAACCAATAAATTAACCCGTTTTTTGCCTCCCCAGATTTGGCAGCCCATTGTCAAAAATAACACCAAGGTTGAAGTCATTAATCAACGTCGCAAGCTAACTATTTTGTTTTCGGACATTGTTGGCTTTACCGATTTGTCGGATCATATTAGCTCCGACCATTTAGCCAATATTTTAAATACTTACCTTGACCGTATGACCCAAGTGAGCCAAAAATATGGGGCGACCCTCGATAAATTTTTGGGAGATGGCTTATTGTGCTATTTTGGTGATATGGGTGGTAATGACCGTGATAACGCGATTGCTTGTGCCAGTATGGCCATTGAGATGCGCCGTGAGATGGAAGTGCTGCGCCACCAGTGGCGATTACTCGGTTTTGAAGGGCTGCACGTACGTATGGGTATCAATACAGGGTATTGTTATGTCGGTAATTTTGGCAGTCGCAATCGTATGACTTATACCGTGGTTGGAAAAGAAGCGAATTTTGCCTCTCGCCTTGAATCTGCCGCGCAAAACAATCAAATTTTGATCAGTGAAAGTACGTTTAATTTAATTGGTCATGTCCATCATTGCCAAGCCGTGGGGCAATTTAAATTTAAAGGCTTTCAAGATGCCATGAATGTGTGGGAATTGCTCGAACCCAACAGCGAATCTATAGAGCAAACCGATTGGGTGGACTTTAGTTTACCTGGGTTTAATTTGCATTTAAATTTTCATGATATTCGTAATTATGATAAAAATGATATTACTAACCAACTAAAATCTGCATTGGCGCTTGTTGAAGAAAAGCACAAACAATGATGTTGACGGTTTTGGCTGACCCATTTTTTAGCTCAGCTATACTCTTAGCTTAGCTATGTTCAACCATTTACAGATACTAAAAAAGCCAGACACTAAAAAAGCCGAAGCATTCAGCTTCGGCTTTTTTTATACTATTGAACTAGGCATCAAACGAAGCCAATGCTTGGTTAAATGTCGCACTCGGGCGCATCACTTGGTTTAGTTTTTGTTGGTCTGGTTTATAGTAACCGCCAATATCTGCACCTTGACCTTGAACCTCATTTAATTCCGCCACGATTTTGTCTTCATTTTCTGACAACGCTTGAGCCAGTGGTGCAAACTTGGTTTTAAGCTCGCTATCTTGGTCTTGGTTCGCCAATTCTTCTGCCCAGTATTTGGCTAGATAATAATGGCTACCACGGTTGTCGAGCTCACCGGTACGACGCGATGGTGATTTGTCGTTATCCAACAATTTACCCGTTGCCAAGTCTAGGGTTTTTGCCAGTAATTTTATGCGTGGGTTGTTTTCTTTAATCCCTAAGTCTTCTAAAGATACCGCAAGCGCAAGCATCTCACCGAGTGAATCCCAGCGCAAGTGGTTTTCTTCAACTAACTGCTCGACATGTTTTGGGGCTGAACCACCTGCCCCTGTCTCATAGAGACCACCGCCTTCCATCAATGGGACGATTGATAGCATTTTGGCTGACGTGCCTAATTCTAGGATTGGGAACAAGTCAGTTAAGTAGTCACGCAAGATGTTACCTGTGACTGAGATGGTGTCCAAACCACGCGCCACACGCTCAAGGGTATAACGCATCGCACGAACTTGAGACATGATTTGGATATCTAGCCCTGTGGTATCATGCTCTTGTAAGTATTTTTTCACTTTCTTGATAAGTTCATTTTCATGTGGGCGGTATGGGTCAAGCCAGAAGATAGCTGGCATGCCTGAGTTACGTGCACGCGTCACTGCCAGTTTTACCCAGTCGCGAATTGGCGCATCTTTAACTTGACACATACGCCAAATATCGCCTTCTTCAACATTTTGCGACATCAATACTTCGCCTGTCTCAATATCAGTGATATTGGCAACGCCTGCCTCTGGGATTTCAAAAGTTTTGTCGTGAGAACCGTATTCTTCCGCTTTTTGTGCCATCAAACCTACGTTTGGTACGGTACCCATGGTCGCTGGGTCAAAGTTGCCATGCCATTTACAGAAGTTGATGACTTCTTGGTAAATACGGGCAAAGGTTGATTCTGGCATCACTGCTTTACAGTCGTAAGGCTTGCCATCCGCTGCCCACATTTTACCACCATTACGAATCATCGCTGGCATTGAGGCGTCTACAATGACATCATTTGGCGAATAGAAGTTATCAATTCCCTTCGCTGAGTCAACCATCGCCAATGCGGGGCGATGCTCTTGACAGGCATGCAGGTCACGGACGATTTCTTCACGGATAGTAGTCGGTAAGGTTTCGATTTTTTCGTATAGTCCTGCCATACCGTTGTTAACATTAATACCTAGTTCGTCAAAGGTTTTGTTCCATTTTTCGAATGCATCTTTGTAGTACACTCTCACGCAGTGACCAAATACGATAGGATGAGATACCTTCATCATCGTGGCTTTGACGTGTAAAGAGAACAGGATTTTACCTTCGCGGCAGTCTTCTAGCTCTTTTTCATAAAACTCGATTAAGGCTTTTTTGCTCATAAACATCGAGTCAATCACTTCACCGTCTTGTAGGGCAACTTCTGGTTTTAGCACCAAAGCTTTGCCACTATGGGTGATGAGCTCCATTTTGACTTTGCGCGCTTTATCAAGGGTCATTGATTTTTCGCCATGGTAGAAGTCCCCTTCTTCCATATGAGAGACGTGGGTTTTTGACCATTGTTTCCATTCACCCATTGAATGCGGGTGTTTTTTGGCATAGTTTTTTACGGCAGCGGGGGCACGGCGATCTGAGTTACCTTCACGTAATACGGGGTTCACCGCAGATCCTAAACATTTACCATAACGAGCTTTGATGGCTTTTTCTTCGTCTGTGGTTGGGTTTTCTGGGTAATTAGGAATGTTGTAGCCTTTGGCTTGTAACTCTTCGATACATTCTTGTAGCTGAGCCACTGAGGCACTGATATTAGGCAATTTGATGATATTGGTGTCTGGGTCTTGGGTTAACCGACCAAGCTCAGCAAGATTGTCGGTCACTTGTTGTTCTGGGGTCAGGTAGTCGGAGAACTCTGCCAATACACGCGCGGCAACGGAAATATCGGTTTTGGTGATTTCAACGCCAGCAGGTTTGGTAAATATTTCAATAATAGGAAGTAGTGAATAAGTCGCCAGTAGCGGTGCTTCGTCAGTTAAGGTATAGATAATATTTGACTTTCCACTAGCCATAGAGAACCTCTTTTATATGAATGTTAATTGAGACACTAGATGATGCATCTAGCAGCGTGAGAAATTTCACAGTAAGCATTACTAATTATGGGATAAAATGTGATTGACCATTTTAAACGCAAAGTATACGGTTACCGCATAATGAGTCAATAATGTATCTAGGAATACCTATATTTAGGAGAAAAATAATGCAGATACGATGTATCCCTATCGATTAAGACAATCCCTTTTGTTGCTCATAGTGTACCACAGTATCACAGTGTCGAATATATCCAATCACTGACAGACGCTATGGCAACGTCGTCAAATGTATAAATTTTTGGCTTTAAAATTGCTTCGTTATTTTACCCCTGAGAAACAATAAGCTTACGCTACACGCCCTGTCATCTGGCCGTACGTACCAATTTTTCACTCACTTCTTTTTCCATTAGCGCCATCTTGTTATTATCTAAAGGTTGATGCTCGGTATTATAGCGCCAACTATCGGCAGAACGGGTCAGACTGGCAAACCATAATGCCTTAGTCTCAGCTGGCAGTTTAGTAAAAGCCAACTCACTAATCACATTACCTTCATCATCACTGAGCTGACAAGACGCTTGTTTCGCTTTGCTAAGCGCATAGCCATGATAAGATGACACGATCATCACCACATGAAATACTTGCGGGGGGAGCTTACTTAAAAAAAGCACCATACTTTCTTGATTGAGGTTGACATCATTGACCTTGGTGCTTTGATTGTTGTCAGGGTCTTCTTTGCGGTCATCGATAGCGCCTAATGGTTTTTTGCCCAATAATTCATCGCCTTGATGACGCACTGATTGCGCTTTATCACGGACATTTTTGAACCAAATGGTTTCGATTACCTCGCCATATCGGTTACAAAGTAAGCAGGATAAGTCTAGATCCATGGCTTGCGTGCGTTTTTTAAATTTATTGTAAAGCCCTGCTTTTGGCATCTGCGTGTGCTGCCATTGCACGGTAAAATACCACTGCTTGAGTACCACATCCATATGCTCGACAGCTGTACCTGTCGCTGTTTTATCATCTTCAAGTTGATCGTCTTGGGTGATTGCTAGCTGATGACTTTTTTGCAAAATCTTGTCATCAGTCATTGAGTTGATTTTTGGCGTTTTCTGTAGCGAATGGTGTGGCAGCGAGGTGCTTGATACTACTCCCTCATTGGTGTTTTTATCGGTCAAATTGGGTGAGTTGACGGGCGCTATTATTTCAACCGTTGGCGCTGGCGTTGGGTCAGCAAACTGCGTCGAAATAATCTGGTACGTTTCTGTGGTAGTGCTGGGTGTCAGATTATCAGGCGATTTGACAGCGTTAACAATCGGCGAATCGTCCGTCAAATCACTGTATAAAATCGTGGTTTTTGGGTTGCTAGGCTGCTGTGAACTGGTGTCGGCACTAGTGGATTCAAGGGTGTTATTATCAGTATGTTTCATAAGATTCTCGAAAAATCGGACAAAGTAGTTAGTTTACTTGGGCGTTTGTTAATTATTCGTTTATTGTTTGGATGGTGGGTTGTTGATTAGGCGCTTGTTGGTTTGGCGTTTGGGTTTCAAAGACGGCGATTGATAAAATCTCAGGCTCGATTTTTCGCAGTCCTTTACCAAAACCACGTAGCCACCATACTAGCTGAGAGGTCATGTTTACTGTGGCTGTGATATGCAATCCTTCGTCATCTTCCCAGCTTTGCTGATCGGTTGATAATGGGCTTTCAAGCAAACTTGCCCCCGATAACGGATGAAACAGTAACTGGACTTGCTGCGTGGGCGGCTCGTGGTTGTTTTTTTCGCTGTCAGGCACGAGTTTTTGGAACAACGGGTAATTAAACCCCATCGCGCCTGTGTTGATGTAATTGTCTAAATTAAAATCTTTTGGGGTTTGCGCGTCGCTTGCGCTCACTTCCGCACTTTCAAAACGGTGCAAAGCAAATTGGCGCACATCGTCAGACGCTCTGTCAGTTCGCGAGGCAATCAAGTAAATCACCACACCACGCTGCACAATGGCTAGCGGATTTAAGGTGTATTTTTGCGCTTCCTCTCGCCCACGCGCTTTATAACAGGCGATGAGTTTTTTATTTTGAAACAACGCGTCATAGACGGCGTCTTTGGCGGCTGGATTGACCGATGGCGGGATGAGCGGTTGATTGGCTGACAGGATACGCACTCTATCAAGCCAAGTGTTTGCCACTTTGCTTTCTTTAAGTTGCCGATTCGCTAGGTCAAACCACGGAATCAATTCATCCAAAATAGCCGGCGGTAATAGCTGGGTCAAATTATGGCGCATCATACTAAACGCCACTGCTTGCGACAAATTCATGTGCGGCAAGCTTTGCATCGGTGCATCTTCACGCCAACGCCAACCTTGTGGATTGGTGTTGTTTTTTTCAATCGGAAAACGCGTTGCCAAGGCGTTTAAATCTCGCTGAATGGTGCGCAAACTGATATCAAAACCCATCAAATCAAGCTGTTCTTTGATATGGGTGGTACCGAGCCAACGTTTACGATCCAGCTGTGAGAGGATTTGCCATTGCCGAGCCGTCGTTGCGGTTGCATTGTTGGCAAGCGATTTACTCATGGCAATTCTCCATACGCAGGTAAAAGACATATAATTAAAAAACAGCCAGTTAAAAGATATCCAGTTAAAAGACAAACGCTTAAATAATAAATAATATCTAGCTAAGCGCCAAAGCTTTATTCAAAATTTAAAAAATTAACGCCACAAATTAACACCTTGATACCTGCATAATTTATCAAAATTTAGCGCGGTATAGGTGATAAATTATATTAACATGTCATTTTATGTCGTTTATCATCTTTATTAGGTGTTATGGTTATCAGATTGTGTATGAATCAGCAAAAACGCTTGTCTAGAGGAGTACACCCTTTTTTACCCTTAACTGTAATTTGGTTTGTCCATTAAATAAATTTTTCTCAAGCTCATAGAGTAAATGCACTTTTGACACACTGCGATTGATAGCAGACAAAGCTATCGCGTCGAAGTCAGCATTAAACCAAATCGCTTCAATCGTAAAAGGCACATCGGGATACGATAACCATAATTTTAAATGGCGCTCTTTTAGCACCCGATAATCTTGCACCACAAACACCCCATCAAATATCGGTGGCACAAACCCATGTCCCCAAATAGCCAACGTCTGCAAGCTATCTACAAAATCGACCGTGAATTCACCGGCTGCCAACTCGCCATCGCTATATAACGTCTCTGCAAATACCTCATCCGCCACCGCTGCAATTACCTCATCAAACGCTTTACAAAATGGCTCAAAGTTTTTCCGTTTGATGGTCAGGCCTGCCGCCATCGCATGCCCACCAAAGTGGCTAATGAGTTCGGGGTAGGTTTGCGCGACTGATTCAATGGCATCACGGATATGAATGCCTTCAATGGAGCGTGCGGAGCCTTTGATAGGATTGTCATCTTCAATCAACGCCGTATCAGCAGGGGCAAACACGATAGCGGGCACATGGTAGCTTTCTTTTAGCCTGCCTGCGACGATACCAATCACACCTTGGTGCCACTCATCTTGATACAAAATAATACTGCGTTTGCGCTGCGTTACTTGATTTACAGCATTTTGCTCCGATGGATTCTCAAGCGTCGTTAATACACTATCGGCTTGTTGTCGCATGCCCTGCTCGACTTGGCGGCGCTCTTGATTGAGTTTATCGAGCTGATGCGCAAGCCGCTGTGCCTCCCCCCAATCATCGGTCAGTAAGCAGTCAATGCCTATCCGCATACTATCCATACGACCTGCGGCGTTGATGCGGGGTCCTAAAATAAAACCAAAATCTTGAGCCGTGATGTCGGCTGCCTGCCGACTCGCCTGTTCCAACAATGCCAAAATACCCACACAGCAACGACCTTGCTTAATGGCTTGGATACCTTGGTGCACCAAGATGCGATTATTTTGGTCTAATACGCCCACATCCGCCACCGTACCAAGTGCCACCAAATCAATATAGCGACTCACTTGGGTGGTGGATTTGTTGGCTTGGCGTCTGACTTTGGCAAGATTGCCTAGCACATAAAATGCCACCCCAACCCCTACCAATGATTTACTAGCAAAATCACAGCCCAGCTGATTGGGATTAACCACGGCATCCGCGTTTGGTGTCGCCTGCGTCGTCAGGTGATGATCGGTAATAATCACCGTTAGCCCTTTGGCTTTGGCAAGTTCGACCCCCGCATGGCTAGAGATACCATTATCAACCGTGACAATCACATCAGGATCATAGGTTTCAATACCTAGCGCAACAATTTCTGGCGTCAGTCCATAACCGTACTTAAAACGATCGGGCACCAAAAACTCAACCTGCGCGCCCATTTCACGGAGCACCCTTACCATCAGTGCAGTGCTGGTCGCGCCATCGCAGTCAAAATCACCCACAATCAGTATTTTTTGCTGCGTATCAATCGCCTTGTCAAGCAGCGCTACTGCCTTGGTAATGCCTGTAAGCGAATTTGCAGGTAACATCTTATTAAAGGAAGTGTCTAAATTAGCCACATCTTGCACGCCTCGCCCAGCCAAAATACGTGCTAATGTCATCGATGTCTGCGCCAAGGGCTGTAAATCGCGGGGAATCTCGTCAATATGGGTCGCACTAAAACGGGGAGTCACAGTCAACATAAATTTATCATGGTTGTCAAATAAAGTAGAGAGAACAAACTAGCATAATGATAGTGAATAGGCAAAATTACAACAGCGAAACGGTGAAAAACATCTCATCAGCTTCCGTAGCTATTTGTGCGTTTTGCATATCGTAATAATGCCACTACAAACCATTAGCATTTTTTTGCAAAAAGATGCTTATTGATACGTTTACACTCAGTTATAATCAAACCAAAGAGTCCTCACTTACCATTAATGAAACAGTATCAATGACCATTAATGAATAATCATCTCTTGTTGCAAGCGTTTTGCAATACTACCTTTACTATTGATAATTGAAATTTTTTAGAAGGAAAAATTATGTCAGCAGAAAATTTGACCAAAACCATTGACCCAAAACTTGACTTAGAAAAAATCAAACGCGAATGCGAGGCGATGATTAAAAGTAAAGCTAAAATGTCTGCTGTGGCAGCAGTTGTCCCAGTGCCGTTGCTAGACGTTGCGGTTGACGCAGGTCTATTATCAAAATTGCTACCTGAAATCTCCGCTAAATTTGGTTTAATTGAACCCGCCCAAGCAGCGGTAGATTTGAACAACGGCGCGCAAATCAACCAACTAAAAGATAAAGCGGTGGATTTTGCAGGACTAGTGGTGACACGCAGTATTGCCAAAAAAACTTTCCAAGGCTTTGGTAGCCGTATTATCGCCAAGCAAGTCACCAAATTTGTACCGTTTGGTGGTCAATTAGTGGCGGGTACCATCGGTTATTTGATGTTTAAAAAAATTGCTGAAAATCACATCAATGAATGCTACCAAAAAGCTAAAAAATTACAGCAGCAAGCAAGCTAATTGTTGATATAAAGGCTTGTATTAAAACCCCTTTAGTTACTAAAGGGGTTTTTTATTGAAAAATTCTCAAGCTTTAATGAGCAATGACCAAGCGAAAGTAATAGCTTATGTAACGATATTTTTCTACAATGTGTCTTTAAACTATTTTTTTGGGTCAAGTTATGCGTCATACCTGTCAGACATCACTACGTTTTATCAAAAGGCCATTTTTTAATATCCATCCAATCACGCAAAGCGTCTTGGTGATTATTGGCATGTCCATGACTGGTGTTAGCGCTCATGCAGCGACTAGCGAAGCTGCTATTGGCGAAGCTGAAACGACTTTGCCGAGCCTTACTTTTACCACCACGGCAACCAAAACGCCGACGCTTGTCAAGAATACCATCGCCCAAACCACTGTGATTGATGAAGAACAATTGCAACGTTATCGCGGTCAAAGCGTGATAGATGTACTTCGTGGACAAGGTGGCATATATGTTACTCAAAATGGTGGGGATGGTGCGAGCAGTGGTGTCAGATTGCGTGGTTACTCCAATAGTCAAGTCTTAGTATTAATCGATGGGATTCGTTACAGCTCTGCAACCGCAGGTGGAGCAGCATTATCGCTGTTACCAGTCGACCAAATCGATAGAATAGAAATAGTTTATGGTGCTTCTGGCTCAAGTCTTTATGGCTCAGATGCGATGGGCGGCGTGATTCAAGTCTTTACTAAAGGTCAAAACGCCCAACAGTCTAATGTCGCATTGACTGTTGGCGGCGGCACAGAAAACAGCTATAAAGGGCAAATTACAGGACAACTGGTTAATTCTGCAACGACTTTAAGCCTTTCTACGGGTTATGAAAAGACCAATGGCATTGACGCGACGAAACCTTACGCTCAGTTCGGCATACATCATGCTGACAAAGACGGTTTTGAGTCCAAAAACGCAAGTTTGGTCGCCAAGCATAAAGTCAATGACAATGTTGAAATTGGAGCAACAGGATTATTTGCAAAATCCACTACAGATATTGATAGTGGTTCAGAAGTGCCAAACGCGTATGCTGACCAAAAAAACGCGGCTGTCTCAGCTTTTGCCGATTATCAACAAGATAAACTGTCTGCAAATATTAAATATGGTCAAAGTTATGATAAATCTACCACGTATGATGGTGCAGATTGGCAAACAGGTCGCCTAGACGATGTAATCAATACGACTCAGAAACAAGTAACCATACAGCTTGGCTATCAGTTGCCACTCGGTAAGCTTATCGGTGGTTATGAGAATTTAAAACAAGAAGTTGATAGCTCTAATGATTATGACGTGACTCACCGCACTATCAACAGTGAGTTTTTGGGATATCAGCTCGCTCAAGATAAATATGATGTGCAATTAAATGTGCGTCACGATGATAACTCACAATTTGATAGCAAGACCACCTACAATGTGGGCGGTGCGTATCGTCTTAGCCCCAACACTCGCATTGGTGCATCATACGCAACCAATTTTCGTGCCCCCACATTCAACGATTTGTATTGGCCAGGCTCAGAAAATCCCAACTTAAAACCTGAAACCAGCAAAAATGCAGAAATCTTTATTGAAAACAGCAATCATCATCAACACACACGCGTAACAGCCTACCAATCTAAATTTACCGATAAATTAGCTTGGGTAACCACCGACCCACTTACTTATGCAGGTCAAATGCAAAATATAGATAAAGCGGATATTAACGGTATTTCGTTAACCAGTGACTGGCAGTTAAATAATACTTTATTTGGTCTAGGTTATGATTATCTAGATACTGAAGATAAAAAAACGGGCAAAGAATTAATTTATCAACCCAAAAACAAAGGTATTGTTTACCTAGGCTATCAACAGCCAAAATATGACATTCGAACGGAGGTACAATACGTCGGAGAGCGTTATCGTGATGCCAACAATTCACAAACTCTAGACAGCTACACCTTGTTGAACCTGACTGGGAATTATTATGTCAGTCCCAACCTAACCATTAGCAGTCGTCTTAATAATCTCACAGATAAAGATTATGAGACCGTTTATGGCTACCGCCAAAAAGGCATTAATTCATTCGTCTCACTAACCTACCAATGGTTCTAAATTTTTATAGCTACAGTACATCAAAGGGCATAGATTTTATGCCCTTTTTTTATATGTCTTTTTTTAGCAATTAGGCTTTAACTTTTGCACTATTTTGGTTCAAAATATATCATACTACGATTAGCACGTTGCTATAAATGAGTGATTTTTTAATATCAAATGACTGATTTGCTGCCCATCACTCTAATTATTTATCTGTTATGACAATAATCCAAAAATTATCCAATAGTTTATTGGCATTTAAATTGCACTTTAACCATTGCTCAAATTTGTGGTAGTTATCCAATGACCCATCCTACTTTTTTACATAGTCTCGAATCCAACCAGAACCTGTTTGAGGACATGTTCAATAACCTACTATCGGGGTTAATTGTCGCTGACAGCAACTATGAGTGCGTCTATATCAACGCGACGGCTGAGCAGATTTTGTCAGTCAGCCAGCACCATTTACTTCATAAAAATGTTATCGATATTTTAACCCCCGCAAACTATGAAAAATTACTAACGCAAGCATCAGAGCAATCGCATACGGATGATGACCCGATAACCCATAAAAAAACCAAAGCACAGGTCAAATTGGCGCTGCAAAACCAATTTGAACATACCAAAAAAATGTACCAAGCATTCATCCATCATGATTGCACCATTTTGGGGCTAAGCGCTCAAGGGATTGGTGCACCATTATTGGTCGATTATGGGGTTTCCCCGTTAGAAACCGAGGCGGGTTTTTTCTATTTGATTGAAATTTGGGCAAAAGATCGCGAAAGTCGTATTCAGCAAGAACAATATCAAAATCACCAACATTTAATAACCCGCCAAATGATTCGCAGTATGGCACACGAAGTCAAAAACCCTTTAGCCGGCATCCTTGGGGCAAGCCAACTGCTTGAGAAGAATTTTAATCAAATCATGAAATCTGATGGGATTGTCCGCTATATTAACGACACCCAGGCGCAAAAGGTCGCCAATTATCTCAGTATCATTATGGATGAGACCAGACGACTCAACAATTTGGTGACCCAATTGCTGGGCGCGCCAAATTTGCCCAACTGGCAAGTAATCAACGTGCATGAGCCACTGCAGCATGTGCTAACGTTGGCAGAGATACAAAACCCCAATATTAGTCTAGTCAGAGACTTTGATTTATCGTTACCAGAAATCACCGCTGATAAAGACCAGCTGGTACAAGTATTTATGAATATCGTCAATAATGCGATACAAGCGCTCAATGAAAATGACATTGTGTCGCCTAGCATCACGGTAAAGACCCGTATTCAGCACCAACAAACCATTGGCGATATACGACATAAAAGCGTATTGCGGGTTGATTTTATTGATAATGGCTTGGGCATTGATAGTGAGTTGTTACCGCAAATTTTTTATCCTTTAGTGACAGGACGCGCCAATGGTACGGGTTTGGGGCTGGCACTTGCTCATGACATTATTCAGCGCCATCAAGGACAAATCAGCGTGACCTCTCAGCCAGGTGAAACCCTATTTACGATTTTTTTACCTTGGCAAATTCGGCAAATAACCAAATGATAGTTTAAGCGTGATACACCACAGCATCATGACTGATCGGCTATGAATTTTTAAATACTACAGTTTCCCATATAGGGTTTTTATATGACTTATACCAATAATAAAACGCCAACCACCGAACCTATTGTTTGGGTCATCGATGACGACCAAGCGTTACGTATGATTTTGGAAGATACGCTGACAGATAGTGGATTTCAAGTGCAAACCTTTGGCAATGCGCAATCGGCGTGGCGGCTACTACAAGATAGTGGGCAAGACAGCCAAGCGAAGAGTGGCAATAGTGCCTCCTTACCAAGTGTTATCGTCACCGATATTCGAATGCCGATGATGAACGGCTTGGACTTTAGCAGTAAAATCAAACAAGCCTTTGCACAAATTCCTGTCATCATCATGACCGCGCATGCTGATGTGCAGTCTGCGGTGGATAGCTATCAGTCAGGCGCATTTGATTACTTACCCAAGCCGTTTGAGTTAGATGATGCCATTGCCATGGTGAAAAAAGCTTGCCTGCAAAGCCAGTCAAACCAAACACAAAAGCGCAGTAAGTCTGAGAACTACAACGACTCTCTGATCCGTGATGCACAGCAGCCACCAACTGAACCCGTGACAGCCGAGCCAGAAAAAGCCCCCACCAACCCATCAGGCATCATCGGGCAATCGATTGCCATGCAAAAAGTATTTCGTGCGATTGGTCGCTTGTCGCATATGCCGATGACAGTCCTCATCACCGGCGAATCAGGGACGGGTAAAGAGCTGATTGCCAGTGCCTTACACGAACATTCGCCACGCAAATCCAAACCGTTTATCGCGCTCAATATGGCGGCGATTCCGCATGATTTGATTGAAGCTGAACTATTTGGTCATGAAAAAGGCGCGTTTACAGGTGCGACTACCACGCGCCAAGGGCGTTTTGAGCAGGCGCATGGCGGCACTTTATTTTTGGATGAAATCGGCGATATGCCTTTACCGACCCAAACGCGTTTGCTGCGCGTCTTAGCAAATGGTGAGTTTTACCGTGTCGGTGGGCTCAAACCCATTAAAGTCGACGTACGTATCATCGCAGCGACCCATCAAAACCTAGAAACTCTGGTGCAGCAAGGCAAGTTTCGTGAAGATTTGTTTTATCGGCTCAATGTCATTCGACTGGCGCTACCTTCCCTACGTGAGCGCCGCGAAGACATTCCGCTGTTAATCGATTTTTTTATGCAAAATATCGCCAAAAGCATGCATACCTCGACCAAAACCATCACGCCGTCTGCGATGCATATTTTGCAAAGCTATCCTTGGCAAGGTAACGTGCGTCAACTTGAAAATACCTGCCGCTGGCTCAGTGTGATGACAACAGGGCAAACCATTCAGCCGAGTGATTTGCCACCCGAGATTTTACAAGCGTTTGAATTACAAGATAGCAAGCCTGTAACTACGCGTGAGCCCAATACACATACGACACATAACTATCAGCCTGACACTCAGTTTGAGGCACCTGCTAGCGAACATCCGTCATCTTTGCCAGCTCCGAGTAACAGCCCCAGTGCTAGTGCTAATCTGAATGTCCATTCGAGTGAGCTGCCAACGCCTTTATCCGCTACGACGGTCATACCGACCTTGCACGCACCACAAACTGGCGCAACCGCAGATTGGATCACGCCACTGCAAATTTGGGCACAACAAGCATTGGCTGAAGGACAGTATGACATATTGCAAACCGCTTATCCGATGTTTGAGAAATGTTTGCTTGAAGTGGCACTCGCCCATACTGCTCAACATAAAGGACAAGCGGCTGACCTACTGGGTTGGGGGCGCAATACTGTGACCCGAAAATACCAGCAGTTGATTGAAGGCAGACCCGTTAAGCCATCATGATTGAGACAAGGTCAACTCACCCAGCACTGGTTATCATAAAAAATGGCTGTCAGTCGCTCGTTACTGACTTACAGCCACTATCAGCTTCAAATCCACTCAACCATACCGAGCTTTGGTATGGGGTATGGCATTCAACTCACTCCCCGCCTACTGCCGTTGTCGTTAAACAATTACTACCTCACTTTAATGCAACCAATCTCGCCCATTTTGAGCAGGAAATTAACGCCCTTCATCATTGCCAAAGTCTAGCGATTTACAGCACCCATGCGACAAGCGGCATTCCCACGCTGTATGCTTCAAACCTTCTACCTGATACCCTCATCTTTGACCAACAGCAGCCGCAGCAATCTGTTAGTCCGTGTCTAATCATGTCGTATCATCCAGGCGAGACGTTAAAATCCTTGATATATGCGCATGCTAAATTGCCACTACTCAGTCTTCAGCAAAAAATGACCATTTTTTTACATAGTTGCCAAGTGGTCAACCGTTTACATCAATTTGGGCTGATGCATTTGGATCTCAAACCCGCCAACTTTATTGTAAAACCCAATCTTGAAGTGGTGTTAATTGATTTTGGTCTGAGTGATTTTGATTTTAGTGATATTGGTGTTAGCGATTCTAGGGCAAAGAATGACTCACTCAACTGCAAAACTTACACCGCTGGTACACCCGCCTATATGAGTCCTGAGCAATTCACAGGACAGCCTGTTGACAAGTTTAGCGACTACTATAGTTTGGGGGTGATATGGTACGAATTATTGATGGGATATCTGCCTTTTATGGCAGCTGATTATCCGGGTTGGGCAATCGCGCATTGCCAACAGCCCGTGCCTTTTTTATGCCCAAATCATCAGCTATCAGAATTTGCTTGCCAAGCTTGCCAGCCTTTTATCGACAAGCTGCTGGCAAAACGCGTGGAAAACCGTATTAATGACTTATCGAATATTATCAATGCGCTAAAAATTTTACTTAACCAATAAAAAAATGCGATTTTTTTAAAAAACCCCTTGCCAAAGCGAAATTTTTCTATATAATAGCCAACCACAAAGACACTGATACAAATATTGAGTCAACACTTTGAGGCAACTCATGGGGCTGTGGCGAAATTGGTAGACGCACTGGATTTAGGTTCCAGCGCCGCGAGGTGTAAGAGTTCGAGTCTCTTCAGCCCCACCACTCAAATCGGTATTAGTTAAATTAACCTGCCTCTCGCAGGTTTTTTTATGCCCAAAATTCCTGTCTATCTTATCTCAGCATTGCTTACTTTTAGCCAGTATGTTGCTCACTGTGTTGCTAAAAAATTTTTAACTGATTGCCAACTAGCTACTTTTTAACTTGCATCTAATATTAACTGCCCCATCTCTATAGTTAGCTTGTTTATTGCTAACTACGTTAATTTTTCTACTGCCTTTTATAAGCCTATATTCCTATGAAAATTTTACAATCGCCCTATTATCAACCCCGAAAGCTGCTCAGCGCCTCCTCTGAGCCGCCCTATACCGTTCAACTCATTGAAGACAACCTCCAATACGCTAGCAAATATAACCCTTTTGAGTCGCTACTCGATGATATTTTCCCTGGGGTGCATGTTGGCAACCATGATATGGTAATTCGCAAAGAGCAGCTCAAAGATTTTGAGCGTTGCACCGATTTTACCACCGTTGCCTATTCGCATAAAAATAATACCTTGTATGAGCGTGAAGCTTGTTATTTTCATCCCAAATATGAAGTGTTTATGCTCACCAATGAAGATTTGTCCAATGACTATGACGAATACATCTTTGAATCAGGTCTGTTAAAAGTCGTCAGTATTTACTATATTTCGACCAATCCGCATTCGGCGGCGAGTGTCAAAAACGTGTTTGATGAATACTTGCAAAAGTATGTATCGCAAGAGGCTAAAGTATCGATTTTACTCAAAGAAGTCCATGGTTTTGTGTTTAAAACCCATCGCATAAAGCCATTTCCCATCAATTTAGATACCATGTATCACGAGGATTTTCTGCCCGTGCATCAGCATATCAAAGAGTCACTCAATCATGATGGTAAAGGCGTGGTACTGCTGCATGGCGTGGCGGGCTCAGGTAAAACTAACTATATCAAATGGCTAACCAGCCAAGTGCCTAATAAAAAATTCATCTTTGTGCCCACTACCATGATTGGGTATTTGACCAACCCTGAATTTATGTCACTATTGGTGGATAACAAAAACTCGGTATTAGTGCTTGAAGACTGTGAAAACTACATTGCCGAACGTAGCATTGATAACGCCAATACCGATGTGGTATCGGCGATTTTGAACATTGCTGATGGTATGCTGTCGGATGTGTTGGAGTGTCAGTTTATTTGTACCTTTAACTCCGATATCTCAAAAATTGACCCCGCGCTGCTGCGTAAAGGTCGATTGATAGCTGAGTATAAATTCAAAGAATTGTCCGTTGAAAAATCCAACGCGTTTTTGGCATCGATTGATAAAGCTATCACCGTCAATAAACCGCACTCATTGGCAGAGCTAACCAACATGGATCATCTGTCCTATCGAGAGAAACAAGCAGAAAAACCCAAATTTGGTTTTGTGTAATTATTAAGCGCATTTATTAAGTATAGTCGTTAAGTATCATCAGTAGGCATAAAAAAAAGGAGCTCAGTGGCTCCTTTTTTTATACTAGATATTACTAAACATTATCGATTTGCTTTTCATCAATGGGCACAAGCTCAATCGCTGTTTTATCGGCATTCATACGAATCGAAACCGTACCGCCATTGACCAAATCACCAAATAATATTTGTTCTGCCAATGGTTTTTTGATTTCATCTTGAATCAAGCGGTTCATTGGGCGTGCACCCATGAGACGATCGTAACCTTTTTCTGCCAGATAATTTCTCACCTCATCATCAATTTCAAGCACCACTTTCTTGTCATCAAGCTGGGCTTGCAGCTCAACCAAGAACTTATCAACCACAGATACAATGACATTTTGATCCAATGGGTTAAATTGAATGATGGCATCCAAACGATTGCGAAACTCTGGGGTAAACATCCGTTTCATCGCTTCACTATTGTCGCGGCTATGGTCTTGTTTGGTAAAGCCCATGCTGTTGCGACTGATGCTATCAGCGCCGACATTGGTGGTCATGATCAGTATCACTTGTTTAAAGCTTGATGTGCGGCCGTTATTGTCGGTGAGCGAGCCATGATCCATCACTTGGAGTAGCAAGTTAAATACATCAGGATGGGCTTTTTCAATCTCATCTAGCAATAGCACACAATGCGGAAATTGATTGATTTTTTCGGTCAATAAACCACCCTGATCAAATCCCACATAGCCTGGCGGTGCCCCAATCAATCGTGAAGCCGTATGTGCTTCCATATACTCAGACATATCAAAACGAACCAGCTCAATGCCTAATAAATTCGCTAACTGACGACTGACTTCAGTTTTACCGACACCGGTAGGACCGGCGAACATAAACGAACCAATCGGTTTATCATCTGGTTTTAAGCCTGCACGTGACAACTTGATGGCATCTGCCAAGTTTTTGATGGCTTCATCTTGACCAAACACCAAATGTTTTAGGTTGCTTTCAAGATTTTGTAGCACCGATTTGTCATCCGTTGAGACTGATTTTGGTGGGATGCGCGCAATTTTTGAGATAATATATTCAATTTGTGGGACATCAATCACCACCTCGCCATCTTGTTGTGCCGCGTCAATCACTTTATTATCGGCTTCGCTTAACATAGCTTCAGGTTCGACAACACCATCCGCTGCATGGCTAGCATCCAAATCATCGACAAGTGCGTCTTCATCCACCACAGGCTGATTTGATAGCTTGTCATTTGCGACATTATCAGTGGATTGATTGCTGTCCACACCAGATTCAACCTGATTTTCGGCTTGTTTTTGCAAGCGAACAAATGCACCCGCTTCATCAATCACATCAATCGCTTTGTCAGGCAAAAAGCGTTCGTGAATGTGTTTCACCGCCAGATGCACCGCACTTTGTAGCGCCTGGTCGGTATAGCTCACGTTATGGAATTTCTCATATTGTTTTTTCAGACCGCGTAGAATATCAATCGTTTCATTAATGGATGGTTCGTTGACATCAATTTTTTGGAAACGACGACTTAAGGCATGGTCTTTTTCAAACACTTGGCGGTATTCGGCAAAGGTGGTTGAGCCGATACAACGCAGCTCACCTGATGCCAACGCAGGTTTGATTAAATTTGACACATCCATATTGCTGCTCATCGATGAGCCTGCGCCAATAATCATATGAATTTCATCAATAAATAAAATCGCATTGGGCTTGGCTTTTAAGGCATCTAATAGCGCTTTCATCCGTTTTTCAAAATCGCCGCGGTATTTTGTACCGGCAATCAGCGCACCAATATCTAAACTATAAACCACACAGCCTGATAATGGTTTCGGTGCTTTGTCATTGACAATTAGCCATGCCAAGCCCTCAGCAATTGACGTTTTACCCACCCCTGGGTCACCCACCAGTAGTGGATTATTTTTGCGGCGACGGCATAAAATCTGCGCGGTACGCTCGATTTCTGCTTGGCGGCCAATTAACGGATCGGTGCCACCTGTAGAGGCTTTTTGATTGAGATTAATGGTAAATTCAGTCAATGGGTCTTTATTGGCTTTTTCACCCGCTTCTTCAGTTTCAACACTGGTTAATTTGTCGCGTACTTTTTTGTCTTGACCATGCGATAGGTACTGGGTCAACTCAAGTCGCGTAACTCCTTGTTTTTTAAGCAGGTACACCGCGTAGGTATCATGCTCTGAGAACATAGACACTAGTAAATCTGAGCCTTCTACCAAACGGCTGCTGGCAACCGATTGCACATGAAAAATCGCACGCTGCAAGATACGGTCAAAACTGCGCGTTGGTTGTGGCGAGTAATCTTCGTTGATATCGACCGTTGGGGTATGTTCATCAATATACTGGGTCAAATCTTTGCCAAGCTGATCCACATTGACTGCACAAGCCACCAAGGCTTCTACCGCATTTTCATTCTCTAACAGTGCCAATAGCAGATGCTCGACCGTTAAATATTCGTGTGCACGCTGTTTTGCGAGTGTCACTACCAACCGCAACGTGCTTTGTAATTCTAAACTTAACATAAGATGTCCTTAATACTTGTCACCGACGGTTTTTGATTTTGCCCTACTTGAAAAATCATGCGTTATCTAATTGATTGGTTTGATGTCGTTATAGGTGTTGATGGTTATTTGCGTTGATGTTTTCTCAAGTTTCATTTGCCGTCACCTCAGCACCAAATATCTTATGGATATCTGGCTAATCATGCTAAGTTCGGTTAAAAGGAAGTAAAAATGAAAGATGACAAAATGGGAAAAATCAAAATCATTACGTTTAATATAATGACATTGCTAATAAATTCAAGTGATAAAACGTAGTTAATGGCGGGTTTTAAAATGGCAAAAAACTTTAATGGTAAATAAAAAATTCAATGGTAAATAAAGAATACAAAGACGGTACCATTAAAAATACAGTAGAAGAAGGTTAAGATAATGGGTCAAGAAACATTGATAAACAAAATTAAGAAATTAGGCTGAGCGACAAGGTTAAAAGCTTAAACAAAAGGTTAAATAGCAAAATGCCACTAACCTTGCGGCTCAATTTGACTCAATAACGGATAGCCTGCCTGACGCGCTTCACGGTTGACCGTTTGGGCTTTGGTTTCTGCGATGTCTTTAGGGTATATACCGGCAATGCCTTTGCCTTGTTGATGAATGGCAAGCATAATACTGATAGCTGAATCTAGCGAATGTTTAAAATGATTTTGTAAAACATCCACCACAAATTCCATCGGTGTATAGTCATCGTTATACATGACCACCGCATACATCTGTGGTTTTTTCAGTTCAGGGTCAGCCAATAGCACATCTTCGACGGGGTCGGTATTTGGCTCGCCTTCTATGTCGGTCAAACGGGCTGGCAATGAATTTGGTGATTGGCTAGGTGGCTGTTTAGGGGACTGTTTAGGGAGTTGTGTTGGCAACCATGCCGGTAGATGCCAATCCATATTCGTGGTGGTTGGCTGTGACACAACTGATTGACGAGAAAAGTTAAGCGTTTGAAGCATCATTAATTGAACATTTACCTAAGATTAGATTAAACATTGATTATACTACTTTGCAGCAGTGGTTGTGGCAGGTTTTTGCGTATTGGCTGTGCTTGCCACTGGCGTGCTATCGGTCGAACTCACAGGTCGTTTATCCGCTTCAGGCGTTTCTTCAAGCGTATAGGGCATGTTATCAATCGGTTGACCGAGTTGCCAATCATACACTTGTTCAGTTTTTTGGTTGCCGGCGGTTAATTCAAGTTTCACTTGTTTGGGTACAAAGTTTTTGGGCATCAAAAAACGCCCGCGAATTCTTGCAATCCCATGAATCGAATAACTATTGGGTTGCAATGGTACTTCGACCATATTAACTTCATCGAGCAAGGTCAATTTTGGTATCAGATTTTTTGGCTGATTTGATGGATCGACCATACCGACATCAAAGCGGTATTCATAGGCATTTTCTGGCAATGGTGCGATTTTTGCCCCGATGACTTGTAAACTCATACCGCCTTTTTTGGCAAGCGACGTGGTTAAGAATTGCTGACCTTGTTCAAGCTGTAAGTTGGTGACTTTTAGATCTTGAATATCGGTACGCAGCGCTGATAGGTTCGCCAAGCTGATATCACGCTCTTGCTGCGCAGTGGTTAATTGGCTTTGTAACGTATCAGATTTTAGCTTTAATGATTTAATGTTTTCTGCTGAGATTTCAAGACCTGCGGCGGTTTTTTTCGCTTCTTCAGCAGCAAAGCTCAAGCCGCGATGATAACCAATGCGTTGACCTAACACCAGTGCAATGATGGCAACTAACAACAAACTAACCCCAAACGCAATCAGCCACCCCGACACCTTGTTGGGTTGGGCAATATAATTGCGTTGTGCTTCTGGCAAAGATTGAGAAGAGTTATTATCTTCGGGCAAATCCATAGAGATACTCAAATTGAAAAACGATCAAAACATGGATAATCACAGTACTGATGATAGCTCAAAAAGGGTTGATGAATATGACATCCATTAAAGCGAACCCCATTATAAACAAAAATTATGATGAATTCAGCTAAATTTATTGACTGAAAAAATAATAAAGTTAGCCCATTTCATCATAGCGTCATATTTTTTTGGCTAAAAAAAATAAAGCAATGCTTGTTATGGCATTAACATTTTTAAATAGGCTGACCATAAATAGCTTAAGAAAACCACTTATTAAAGAAATAACTTAAGGCACGACGGCAACTAACGCCAACCCTGTTTGCTCTGCAAGCCCAAACATCACGTTCATATTTTGCACGGCTTGTCCTGCCGCACCTTTGACCAAATTATCTTGTACCACCAAAATCGTCGCCATCGGGCTATTTTCTAGTGTTTGCACCGCAATTCTTAAATAGTTGCTACCCCGTACACTACGGGTATCTGGGTACATCCCTTTTGGCATGACGTCTACAAAATATTCGTTTTGATAGCTGGTTTCATATAAAGATTGTAAATCTAACGCTTGACCCGCCGCCGTCAAGCGAACATGAATCGTGGTAAACATACCGCGAATCATGGGTACTAAATGGGGTACAAAGCGGATATCATGCGACTGAAAGCGTTTGCTTTGACCCAATATTTGGTCAATCCCTTGGGTAATCTCTGGACCGTGACGGTGACCCGCTACGCCATAGGCGCTAAAACTATCCGATGTCTCGCTAAATAACAAATTCATTTTGGCTTGGCGACCCGCACCTGAGACGCCTGATTTGGCATCAATAATAATCCAAGGCTCAATCAATGCCTGCTGTTGGCTGTTTTGGGCGTCGATTAGTGGTTTTAATCCCAAAATCGCCGTGGTGGGATAACAACCTGGGTTACCAATGACCTTGGCTTTGGCAATGGCATCACGATTGACTTCAGGTAACCCATACACAGCGTCTTTTAAAATATCGGGGCAAGCATGTTCAAGTTTATACCAAGCTTCAAAATCTTGTAGCGACTGCAAACGAAAATCTGCCGCCAAATCGATGACTTTAGTGCCATTTTCGGTTAAAAATCTGGCATGCTTCATCGCGACGCCGTGGGGAGTAGCAAAAAATACCACATCACATGCGGCTAATTTTTTTTCATCCAAATCCGAAAACGTTAAATTGGTCACGCCCCGCAAACTTGGAAACATATCATCGACGCGCCTGCCCGCTTCTGAGCGCGATGTCAGCATCGTCACTTGTGCCTGTGGATGACGACTCAATAGTCGAATTAGCTCTACGCCAGTGTAGCCTGTGCCACCGACAATACCTACTTTGATCATGGTCGTCTCCTGATGTTGGTATTAAAGTTTATATTCATGCACCGCATCAATAAAAGCTTTGGCATGGTCAGGATTAACCCATTGGTTAATGCCATGACCTAAGTTTGCTATATAACCTGTTTTGTCACCGAGGCTATAGGCGTCTTGTAACATCAAATGCGTCTGCTGGCGAATATGCTCAGGCGATGCAAATAATGTCGCTGGGTCAAGATTACCTTGTAGCGCAATGCCTGTATGCAGCTTTTTATGCAATTTGGTCAATTCTTTTTGCTGTTCAAAGACGATGCTGCGCGCTCTATCCAAGGGCATCGTCCAATCAAGTCCTAGCGCATCCGCGCCACTGTGGCATTGGGTATCTAACCACAATCCGCCACCTTTGGTAAATAGTACCACAGGTACCTCTGGGTATTTTGCTTTGATTGCCGCGACAATTTTAGTGTTGTAATGGTGTGAGAATTCAACAAATTGGCGATGCGCCAATGCCCCGCCCCAACTATCAAAAATTTGTACTAACTGCGCGCCTGCTGCTATTTGCGCTAGCAAATAATCAATCACGGCATCGGTGATTTTAGCGAGCAGCGCATGCAAGGTGTCAGGTTCGCCATACAACATGGCTTTGGCATAGCGGTATTCTTTAGAACTACCGCCTTCAATCATATAGGTCGCCAGCGTCCACGGACTACCTGAGAAGCCAAATAATGGCGCACGACCTGCCAGCGCATGACGAATACTGGTCACCGCTTTCATCACATAGTCGAGTGCATCTGCCATCACGACGTTTGGCAATGCTTCAACCTCTGCCATGCTTCTGACAGTTTTGTGAAATTTTGGACCTTCCCCTGCCTCAAAATACAGACCCAAACCGAGCGCATCAGGAATGGTTAAAATATCACTAAACAAAATCGCCGCATCCAACTCAAAACGGCGAAATGGCTGAATGGTGACTTCCGTCGCCAAATCGGTATTTTTACAAAGCGATAGAAAGTCGCCGGCTTGGGCACGGGTTTGTTTATACTCAGGCAAATACCGACCGGCTTGTCGCATCATCCACACAGGGGTCACATCCACAGGTTCAAAACGCATGGCTCTTAAAATGCGGTCATTTTTTAACGTCGGAAAATTATGGGTCATGTCATTGCCTTTAAAAATAATCTTGGATAAAAATACTATTGGGTAAAATTAATATTGTATCAGTCTAAAAGTAGTTAAATTTCAATCAAGAATTGTCGAAAATTATACGATAATCGCCATATTATCACGATGTACCATCACGTGCCGTTCCTCATTTTTACCCAAAATCGCTTCGATGTCGCTATTGCGTTTGCGAGCGATGCGCTTAGCTTCATTTGATGAGAAATCCACCTGACCGACCGCGATACGTACCCCTGTTTTATCAACGCACTCCACTACATCGCCCTCATCAAAATCACCTTGCACTTCAATCACCCCGACAGGCAATAAGCTTTTGTTATTTTTAATGATGGCATCCACTGCGCCATCGTCAATCACCAAGCGACCTGCCATACGCAGATGCGCGGCTAGCCATTGTTTTTTGGCAATGCGTTTATCATCGTCATTGGTGGTGAGCATCGTACCTAAGGATTCCCCTTTGACCACGCGATTAATCACGTTATCGATGCTGCCGCTGACAATCACGGTGGGACAACCACCCATTGCCGCAAGCCTTGCCGCACGAATTTTGGTAATCATGCCGCCACGACCCAATTTGCCGCCATCTCCCGCCACGTCAAACAAATAATCTGCCATTGCCCGCTCAGTCTTAATCAGCTTGGCATCCGGGTTGGTGCGAGGGTTATCGGTGAATACGCCTTGCTGGTCGGTCAATATAATGTATAAATCAGCTTTGACCATGGCTGCCACCATCGCACCTAGACTGTCATTATCACCAAATTTGATTTCATCGACACTGACGGTGTCATTTTCGTTAATGACCGGTAGCACGCGCCATTCAAGTAGCTGATTTAACGTACTGGCGGTATTGAGATAACGATTTCGATTGGCAAGATCGTCATGTGTCAGCAGCAATTGTGCGCTTTGTACACCATACTGAATCAACGCCGACCACCAAGTTTCAATCAAGCCCATCTGCCCAATGGCGGCGCAGGCTTGCAAGGCTTGCAATTTTTTGGGGCGTTCTTCCAAATTCATCCGCACCACCCCTTCTGCCACTGCCCCTGAGGACACTAGCAATACTTCATAACCTTCATTATGCAGCTTGGCAATTTGCTTCGCCCATTCATAAATTGCGGTACGATCCAAGCCTTTACCATTATTGGTCAGTAGCGATGAACCAATTTTTACCACAATGGTGTTGGACTTAAGGACTTTTTTAGTTGAGCTAGGTGAGGCGGTGGCAGTCATAAGTTGGCAGTCATAATCAGTCAAGTGCAATTTTTTAATCAAATTAAATGCCATAATGGCTTGGCAGAGCATTGTAACAATTTTTACTGGCTTTATAAATGCTAATCGATGCCGGTAGCCGTTAAATATCACACGTTTTTGTCATACGCATTTTTATCCCAATTAAATAGCAACCATTGAAAAAACAAATTGACATTGTCAACTAAAAAATATCGACTTGAGGTTTTCTCAATTTAGATGAGGATAACTTGCTATCAACTTTGCTTTTATATAAATTTGCTCATCTTCATGGGCTACTGGGTTTATCAAATTTATGAAAAGAGCTGTTGTCACCACTTCCTCATCTTGTCTTGAAGCCCTTGGATTGTCGCAAGGCATGGACATTCTGCGCTTACACGTAAACATCAATAACGTTGATTTTATCGATGGTAAAAATATCACCAGTGAACGTCTAGCAACCATCATGAAAACCAACCTCAAATCGGTAGCGAGGACATTTCCGCCATCCATCCATGAGATGCATCTGTTGTTTAATGATTTGATTGCTCGCGGGGTCACTGAGGTATTTGTTTGCGGTATCTCGTCCAAATTTAGCCAAACCTTACCCATGCTAGAAGAACTCAAAGTACATTATGCCAATCGTCTGCACATCTTTGTGTATGACACCAAAACACTCAATATTGCTGAAGGGGCGCTGGCGTACGAGGCAAAAGTGTTGATTGAACAAGGTGAATCGTTTGAAAACGTGGCAAAAAAACTTGACGATTTGCGACGTCGCAGTGAATTTTTATTTACCCTCAGTGACTTGGACTATATTATTCGCAACAAAAAATTGTCCGCCCCTGCCGCATTTGTTGCCAACTTATTTGATATCAAACCGATTATGCAAATTAATCAAATTGGCGAGATTATCGCGGTGGAAAAAGTGCGCAAGCTTGAAAAAACCCTGATCACCATGGGAAAAACCATCGAAAAATTTGCCGCAAATCAACCCGCGTTTATCTATTTGACAGATACGGGGCATCATGAAAGCACCGAGTATCTTAAATATTTATTGGCGACCCATTTTGGTTGGCATGATTTACCTGTTATTCGCGTGTCGACCATTTCGCTCGCCAATCACGGCTTGATGGGAACAGGCATTGGGGTGTTTTATGGTGAATTACCCCACATTGTCAAAGCATTAAAAAAATGACCTGTCCTTATCTAAATTTATCTAATAAAAAAGGTTAGCCTGTGCTAACCTTTTTAAAGCTATTTCCATCACCGCTAAGGTGCGTATACTACTTCCACGCCATCATCGTCATCGTAGTCGTCGTCATCAAAATCATCTTCATCCAATGCGCGACCTTCACGCTCAGCTTTACGTTTGGCACGATACGCTTCTTTTTGCTCTTCCGTATTGGCGCGCACTTCCGCTTCCAGTCGTTCAAAACGCAACCGCTGACTTTCAGCAAAGTCGGGATCAGTTTCTTCCATCTCGCGCTCTTGCTCGATTTCGTTCATCAAATGCCAAACCACGGCATCAACCCCTTCCCCGGTGAGCGTGGAGGTACGAAAAACCATCCCTGTCCAACCAAGCTCTGCCACGATATGAGTGCAAAGTTGGTTTAATGACTCTTCGGGCACTTGGTCGATTTTATTTAAAATCAAAATCTGTGGCAGTTTTGACAGCTCTGGCGAGAATTTTTCTAACTCATTAAAAATCACTTGGGCGTTTGCCACAGGGTCACTACCATCAATGGGCTGTACATCGACAAGATGCAATAATCGACGGGTACGAGCGACGTGTTTTAAAAAGCGAATGCCCAGTCCAGCCCCTTCAGAGGCGCCTTCAATCAGACCTGGGATATCTGCCATAACAAATGAGCGGTGCTTACCCACATCCACGACACCTAGATTCGGTACCAAAGTGGTAAACGGATAATTGGCAACTTTGGGTTTGGCAGCAGAGACTTGACGAATAAAGGTGGATTTACCCGCGTTTGGCAGACCGATAAGACCTACGTCCGCTACCACTTTTAGCTCAAACTTCAAGACTTTTAATTCACCTGCAAAACCTGGGGTGGCACGTCGTGGTGCTTGATTGGTGGAGGTTTTAAAATGGGTATTACCTTGCCCGCCGTCACCGCCTTTGGCAATCCTCGCCGTTTGCCCTTTTTTGGTCAAGTCCGCTAAAACCTCACCTGTTTCGGTATCAACCACGGTGGTACCGATGGGCACAGATAGATAGATATCATCCGCGCCACGACCTGAACAGTTTTTGGCACCACCATTTTCGCCGCGCTTGGCATCATAGCGACGCGTAAACCGGTAATCGACGAGGGTGTTGGTGTTGTCGTCGCACACCACGTACACATCACCGCCTTTGCCGCCATCACCGCCATCGGGACCGCCTTTGGGGACGTATTTTTCTCGGCGAAAACTGACGATACCATTGCCGCCATCGCCTGCTTTGACTGTTACGATTGCTTCATCGATAAAACGCATTGAAGACTTTCCTTAAATTCTTGAATAACCAAATATTATAGCATGAATTTTAGCAAGAAAAATTTGAACTCAATCGATGTTTGAAATTTTATTCAATAAAAAACCGCCCAAACTTGAGCGGTCTTGTAATCGTTCTTAACGATTAGGAACACTTAGGCATTTTTTGCCATGGTTTCAGCAACTCGCAATACTTGAGTGCTATAGCCCATTTCGTTGTCATACCATAGGTACATCACTGCACGGTTGTCTTGCGCAAGCGTAGATTTGGCATCCCAAATCGCCACTTTTTCACAGCCAACAAAGTCGGTAGAAACGGCTTCATCAGAATCTGAGTAAGCAATTTGCGCTTGCCATTGTTCGCTCTGACTGGCTTCTTTGATAAAGGCATTGAGTTCATCGCTTGAATTGACCGGGTTTTTGAAATTCAAATTCAAAATCGCCAGGCTCACGTTTGGCGTTGGTACACGTACTGAGCTACCTGACAATTTGCCTTTTAATTCTGGAATCGCTTTACTGACCGCTTTGGCAGCACCTGTGCTAGTCATCACCATATTTAAGGTTGCAGCACGACCACGACGCTCGGCTTTATGGTGGTTATCGACCAAGTTTTGGTCATTGGTGAACGCATGGATGGTTTCCATGTGACCGTTTTCAATGCCGTATTTATCGTTTAAGAGTTTAAGCGTAGGGGTAATCGCATTGGTGGTACAGCTTGCCGCTGACACGATGGTATCACTGCCGATGGTATCATCATTGACATTATAGACGATGTTTTTGATATCACCCGACGCTGGGGCAGTCAATAGCACTTTTTTGGCACCTTTTGACTGTAAATGCTTGCCAAGACCTGCTTCATCTTTCCATTTACCGGTGTTGTCGATGATTAAGGCATTGTCGATACCATAAGACGTGTAGTCGATTTCGCTTGGGTCAGAAGCATAAATGACTTTGATAAAACGACCGTTGGCGATGATACCGCTGTTTGCTTTATCAACCACCACTGAGCCATCAAACCAGCCATGTACCGAGTCACGCTCAAGCAAGCTTGCACGTTTTTCCAAATCTGCTTCACCGGCTGGACGGACGACGATGGCTTTTAATTGTAAGCCTTTGTCTGAGGCAGGACGGCTCATCAGCAAACGAGCCAAGATACGTCCGATACGACCAAAACCATACAACACGACATCAGTCGCAGGCACTTCGTCACCGCTAGTAAAGCTGTCGGCTTGTTTGCCTGATTTGAGCGCTTGACCCAAGTCCACCGTGGTATGGCTTAGATTTTGGTCGTTTAACGCGGTGGCGAAAGCGAGTGTATCAGCGATGTTAAGGGCGTTTTTGTCATGATGGGCGATGATATCAACAAGGTTTAGTGCAATGCGGTTGCCAAAAAACAACACATTGACGCCTTTATTGGCTAGGGTATTTAGTTCAACTAATAATTGAACCGCTTGGGCTTCTTGATTTTTGCGATTAGTGAGGTGGTCTTGGTAGAGATTGGCAGACATAGTATGACCTTTTTTTGTGAAGGAAAAATAAAATCTGTGGAAAATGCAGCAAGAAATAAACGCCTAAATTGTAACGGAATTTAGGCGTTTTAGCAATTTTAAAGCAGGGTGTTTCAACTACCTAGATTATCGGCTATTTTGTACGGTTTTTTGCAATTTACTGACATCGTAGCCTTGAGATTTTGCGGTAGCGACCATTGTTTGATAAGTGTCTTCATCCATCGTGGGTGTGCGTGACAAAATCCACAAGTATTTTTGATTTGGCGTACCCACCAACGCATGGCTATAATTGGGGTCTAAAGCAAGCACCCAATAATCGGCTTTACCCACAGGCAACCAACGCAATCCTTGAGGCAAGAAAGTAACTTTAAGTTTACTGCCACTGTCGCCATTTTTGGTGGCCTCACCAATGCTTTGCATGGGTTTGCCATCTTTGCCCATACATTGGTTATTGACTTCCACCTTGCCTGTCGGTTGTAGGGTGTAAGTGGCGGTGACATCACTGGCACAGTTACGCTGAAAAAACATCGGCAAACGGGCAATTTCGTACCATTTGCCCGCATAACGATTTAAATCAACGCTTTGCACTGCCTGAGCTTTACCAACGCCTGTGGACTTGGCGGTGGTTTCGGTTGTCGGTGTAGTGGAACAAGCACTCATCGCAATTAATGTACCTGCAATACCTGCCGCTGCTAGCGTTTTTTTACTCATTATTTTCATTGTGTATGTCACCTTAGTTGGTCATTGTGATTGGTGATTCTAGATTGGTGGTTTTATTAGTCATTACAGTACTCATTTTAGCCTAAAATAAACGCTCAAACGGTGACTATTGGGGCATTTTTTGTCAGCCAGTTGTTACAGCTAATATGCTATTGTCAACCTGTTGGCTACTTTTTATACCTTGTCGACCAATAACCGAATACCCGCAATTCCCATTGCCCCATGCTCATAGGCGGTGGCTAAATCTGCCTGCCCCACCCCGCCCAGCGCAAATACCGGTACATCACAGATTTTTGCCAATTCACTCAAGGTTTGCCAGCCCATGCCCCCACTTTGAAAGGTTTCTGGGTGTGTCGGAGTGGCTTTCACCGGGGATAAAAAACAGCCCATTACAGTATGCGAGGTTGCCAAGGTATTTAATCTGCTTAGGCTATGCTGGTCATGACAACTGGCAAAATAGCGATAATTTTTTGATAAGCTTGAGAAATCAAGCGTCATGAGTTGTTGGTGATTCAAATGCACCATGCCGTTTTTTAACGACGCATCTAAATGCTGAAATAAGCGCTCAGGCAAGCACTCAAATAAGCACTCAAGTGTTGCATATTGAATAATCGGGGTGATATCCGCCCTCATCGTTAGTAAGCCATCAATCATAGCGGTGGCATTTTCACCACTGGTTTGCGGGCGAAGATAAAAATGGGCACCTTGGGGCAGTTTTTGGCTATAAAAATCAACCCACTTATCCACACCAATGAAGTGATCTAAGGGCTGCGTGATATAAATCGTAATAGGCAATCTCAACCACTCTAAAATGCGGGCATTGGCATCGGGCAGCGGGTACTGATTAGCAACCAAGTCTGACTGATGAACCCATGTGACGGCTTGACCCTCCTTGCCTTTACCCTGTTGTAACCCCTCAAACTGCGCTTGACTCACTGGAATTTTAAAAACGTGCAATGCCACGCTTTTATCAGCATAATCATGGCGTATCACCCCCATTTTGACTGCGATATTTTGCGCGATATCCAAACCAATCTCTTCATGGACTTCACGGATTAACCCTTGTGTTGGGGTTTCAGCTGGCTCAATTTTTCCCCCGACAAATTCATAGCGATTGCCTTGGTGTTGACTGGCATGGCGAAATCCGAGTAGATATTGATTGTTAAAATGTATCACCGCGACTGCCACATTAACGACTTTTGACATATTTTTCTCAAACTATTGATTTTCACCCATTATAAAGCATTAAATTTGATGAAAAAGTGAAAAAAGTCACTTGACGACTAGCTGAATATAAATGATAATCATTATCAATTAAAAACACTATTCGCCTCATCTTCAGAGAAAAGGAGTATCCCATGCTACACTTATTAAATCGCGCCAATCTCATCCAACAAAGTTCCTTGCCAACGCTATATTCCAATCATTTATTTGCGCTGACCAAAGAGATTCGCATTCAGCATGACGGCGAAGAATACCGTCTTCGATTGACCCGTAATAACCGCCTAATACTCACCAAATAGTGACTCACCAAATAATCTCGGTGAAATTGTTAATAAAAAAAGCCAATCTTTCTCAGATTGACTTTTTTAGAGGGCTAAGTTGATAGTTACCGTTAACAATCACCTGAATTAACCCATGCGAATAGCCCCGTCCAAACGAATAACGTCGCCATTAAGATAGCTATTTTCGATGATGTGTGCCACCAATTTAGCAAATTCTTCTGGGTTGCCTAAACGTTTGGGAAAAGGCACGGCTTGCTCAAGACTGGTACGGGCAGCTTCTGGCAGGCTTGCCATCATCGGTGTGCCGAACACCCCTGGGGCGATGGTCATGATACGTATTTGATGACGCTGCAGCTCACGCGCGAGTGGTAAGGTTAAGCCCACCACACCTGCTTTGGATGACGAGTAACTGCCCTGCCCGACCTGACCATCGAATGCGGCAATTGAAGCGGTGTTGATAATCACACCTTTATCTTCGTTACTGTCTGCAGTATTCTTTGCCATCGCAGCCGCTGCCAGTCGCGCCACATTGAAAGTGCCGATGAGGTTAATCTGGATACCACGGGTAAAGGTGGTTAAATCGGCTGGGTTGCCTTCCTTGTCCAGTAATTTTTGCACCACCACGATACCGGCACAGTTGATTGACCCTGATAATTTACCAAATTTGTTCACACCCGCCTCAATCGCATTTTTGACATCCGCTTCGCTGGTGATGTCACATTTTGCAAAAATCACGTTGTCGCCCAATTCAGCCACTAATTTCTCACCGGCTTCTTGGTTCAGATCGGCGATGATAACATTTGCGCCATGCGCCACCAAATAACGGGTTGTCGCCTCACCTAGACCTGACGCGCCGCCTGTGACCAAAAATGTATTATTTTGTACTTGCATTGTTTTTCCGTTAACCTGTTATTTTTGTTGGTGTTAAAAGCAGTGGGTTTATGTGATTAAATTTTTCACGGTTATGGCTGTCGGTGTACGGGGCAGCATGGTTGATACCCGATCGCCTTTTTTCACCCCCAAAGAAATAAACAGATTGCGGGGTTTGGGTGTCAATATTGTCCATGACAGGCTCCTAATGTCGTCCATGAGATAGGAATAAATGCCAGTGTCAACGGTCACCCACTGGCTTAAAATAACGCTGACTTGAAATAGCGCTGATTTGAAATAAATCTGGCTTGAAATAAATTTGAATTGATACAACCAGTTTTTTTTACGATGGGCTCGCAACTATCGCTGATTTACACTCGCGCTGATTTATTTGTATCTCGATTTACTTGTACCAAGTCAAGCTAACAAATTCCTTTTGTCAGCTTATAATGCCTAAAATTTTGGATAATTTCAAGTATTATGATATGAATTGTATCGTTTTAAAAATTTTACTATTAACCAATAAATTTAAAAAAATGCTCTTTATAGTGGCGCAGTTCACGAATCGAATCACGGATATCATCCAGTGCCAAATGATTGCCTTTTTTCTCAAAGCTTGACAAAATATCGGGGCGCCAGCGATAAGCCAGCTCTTTGACCGTTGACACATCTAAATTGCGGTAATGAAAAAACCGCTCAAGCGTTGGCATTTGACGTGCCAAAAACCGTCTGTCTTGGCAAATCGAATTGCCACACATCGGTGAGCGTCCTGCTTCCACATATTTACTCAAAAACGCAATGGTTTCGGCTTCGGCTTGCGCCATCGTCACGTTACTACGGCGAATACGGTCAATCAGTCCTGATTGCCCATGTTGGCGCGTGTTCCAATCATCCATGCTGTTGAGCACAATGTCAGGCGTATGGATGGCAAACACAGGACCTTCGGCTAAGATATTGAGTTCACTGTCAGTCACTATCGTCGCTATCTCGATGATGGTATCGTTGAGGGTATCTAGACCTGTCATCTCAAGGTCAATCCAAATCAGATGTTTTTTATCAACCGCCATACTGTTGCCTTTTCATACTCTTTAACAAATAATCCGCCATCTTAGCAGATTTTACAGGTAAAATATCGGTTTTGTTGGCGATTGCTCATGCGTGCTCATGTAGCGAGTCTAAAGATATTGCAAAATTTTATAAGGTGTTAGTATGGTAAAAAATCCCCTAGTGGCTGGTGTAGTAGATAGCGTATGGCGTTAATCCGTAAACGTAAACTCACTGACCAGCAAACCCGCCGTATCCAAAAACAACAAAAATCCCAGCAAGTGCTGGACGATGCCCAGCTGATGGATGGCATTGTCGTCGCAAACTTCGGCAAGCAGCTCGAAGTCCAAGCCACTAGCCTACCGCAAACCCTGCCTGAAAAACCGATTGTCGCCGCTGACGAGCCAGAACCTTTTTGGCAACCCATCACTCTGCACAGTGTTTGGCGTTGTCACACCCGTACTAACTTGCCACTGATTGCCACTGGGGATAAAGTCCGCTTTGTCGCTGACCCAAATACAGGACTTGGGCGCATTGAAGCGATTTATGATAGACAAAGTATCATCAACCGCCCCGACCGTTACCACAAGCTCAAGCCCATCGCCGCCAATGTTGATATTTTAGCAGTCGTATTTGCGCCGCTGCCGCTACCGTCTGCCCAGCTGATTGATAGGTATTTGGTGGCTTGCCATCACTCAGACATCACCCCATTGCTAATTTTAAATAAAGCCGATTTGTTGGCAGATGGTAGTCATAGCGAGGTGACAGAGCTACTGTCAGCCTATCAACAGCTTGGCTACGCCACCTTGGTGACCCAATCGAGTGGTGACTTAACCCACCTAAAAAACACCGTTGCCGGCAAGAATGTGATTTTTGCTGGTCAATCAGGGGTTGGTAAAAGCAGCTTGGTCAATCAGTTATTGCCTGCCGCGGGACAATCAGTCAATGAAATTTCAACCATTTCACAGTTGGGTCAACATACCACCACTACCAGCCGATTTTTAGCGTTTGACCCGATGGCGCTCAGCAAAGGTGCCATTATTGATACGCCCGGTATTCGCGAATATGGGCTTTGGCATTTGACCCCTGATGATATTTTGCAAGGCTTTATCGAGCTTGCGCCGCTTGCCCCCTACTGCCGTTTTCGCGATTGCAAACATACCGAGTCCACGCCCAATTGTGCGATGTGGCAGGCAGTAGCAGACGGACAGGTGCTAGCAAGGCGGGTGGAGAATTTGGTACTCCTGCAACAAGAAGCGGCTTCGCAGGATTTTTAAGCTTGCGATTTTAGACTAAATATTAGACTAAATAAAAGTTTCTTAAAATTGACAACTACCGTTATAATACAGTCAATTTTTTATGGGCAATCAAACGATAATTTTGAAGCAATGCCCCTGTGGAGGATATCTTGGAACGTTGGTTTGAGTTTATGGGTCATCACCCATTTTTATTTGGCACCATGTTTGTGCTAATTGTGCTATTTTTTATGCTTGAGAACAAACGCGGCGGCAAAAAAATCAATCCAAATGCAGTGGGCTTAATGGTCAACAACCAAAACGCTCAGCTGATTGATATCCGCCCACGAAAAGATTTTGAAAAAGGCTATATCAAAGGCAGCCGCAATATCCCGTTTACTGAGCTAAAAGATCACGTTGACGCACTTCGTAGTGCTGACCATCCTATTATCATCGTTTGCCAAATGGGTATGACCGCGGGTACCGCAGTGGCAATGATTGGTAACGACAACGTTTATCGTCTCGATGGTGGTATTACCAATTGGCAAGCCGCAGGTTTACCTTTAGTGGTAGAAAAAACCGTGTCCGGCAAAACCAAATAAGACTGGTTGGCTGTTCACAATTTGAAATTTGAATCGCCAAGCCCCATAACCATCAATAACGCTTTATTATCTCATCGGTATCTGATAATAAGCTTTTAACCCATTTTAAAAAATCTAGAAATAAGGAGATTGTTATGGCTATGGTGAAAATTTATACCACACCGACTTGCCCCTACTGTATGCAAGCTAAAATGCTATTAAAAAACAAAGGCCAAGCATTTGAAGAAGTTAACATGTATGATGTGACCACAGAAGAACGTCAGGCATTGGCGCAAAAAACCAATAATTATCGCACAGTACCGCAAATTTTTATTGGCGATAATTTCATTGGTGGTTATGACCAACTCGCTGGTCTTGAGCGTCAAGGCAAACTTGATGGTTTATTAGCGGATTAATCGTTCGCAGATTAAAAAAATTTACTAGATAAATCACCCACATTATAAATACAGTTGATAGTTTTTAGACTAGTTTTTAGAAAAATTTAAAGCTGTCATATTGTTATAATTCCCGTAAAAACAGTTAATTGAGGACACTATCATGGCAGACGAACAAAACTTACCACAACTGGCGCTAGAACGTATCTATGTTAAAGATATGTCATTAGAAGTACCGGGTGCAGAGGTATTTACCCGTGAATGGCAACCAGAGCTTGATATCAACCTATCAAGTGCCGCTGAAAAGTTGGATGATGACCACTACCAAGTGATATTGACGGTTAATGTGACTGCTAATAACGGTGGTGAAACCGCGTTTATCGCAGAAGTACACCAAGCGGGCATCTTTATGTTGCAAAATATCCCTGAAGAACAATTGGGAGCAATTTTAGGTGCGTATTGTCCAAACGTATTGTTCCCTTATGCCCGTGAAGTGGTCAGTGACATTGTGACCCGTGGTAGCTTCCCACAATTGTTACTTGCGCCAGTCAATTTTGACCAAGCCTATCAACAAACGCTTGAGCAAGGTAACTAATTTTTTTTAAAGTTAACTATTTTAAAGCTAACTAATTTTTAAGTGTAAAAAATTAAGAGCAGGATAAGCCCTGCTCTTTTTTTATGTAAATTTAAGGTAAATTGTTAGGACTTGGTGCGCCATTTGGTGATGCTTTGGCTAAAGGCATGGGTGCTTTGCTGATAATCCTGCAGCGCTTGATAAAGTTGTGTCGCTCGTTCAAGGTGTGTGATAATCATGGGGTTTTCCAATCCCAACCCATTGGGCTCATAGGGATTAAAGCATAAATGATTAAAACGACAAAACGCTTAATCAAATAAACATAGGTAGCAAATGATGTTGAATCCAGCCGCGATAAGCGAATTATCCAATCCGTGCCGTGTGGCGTGTGTCACAGGTGGCGCCAAACGAATTGGTCGGGCGCTTGTGCTGGCACTGCACCAAGCCAATTATAATATCATTATCCATTACCATACCAGTGAATCAGAAGCCATTGAACTTGTTAATTACTGTAATGCCATTCGCCCACAGTCAGCAAAAAGCGTGCAAGGGGATTTAGAGGATTTTGAAACGCTGCCACAATTGACTTGGCAAATAATCAACAGTTTTGGTCGATTGGATTGTTTGGTTCATAATGCCTCACGGTTTTACCCGACGCCCTTTGGTCAAATCTCTGAGCAAGACTGGCAAAATTTATTTTTGACCAATGCGCAAACCCCGTTATTTATCAGCCAATATTTATACCCTTATCTAAAAAAATCGCAAGGCTGCATTATCAGCATTTTGGACATTCACGCCAATGGCAAGCCATTTGGGGGTTATACGGTCTATAACATGGCAAAAGCCGCGCACCAAATGATGGTGCAGTCGCTAGCAATCGAACTAGCGCCCGATATCCGCGTCAATGGTATCGCGCCGGGTATTAACATTTTACCCATAGAGGGCTCTGAGCAAGCGCTCACCGCTGAAACGATTGACAAAATCTGCCGCGCCGTACCGTTAAAAAGAATTGGCACACCGCAAGATATCGCGCAAGTGGCGGTATTTTTGGCAGCTGCCCCGTATATCACAGGGCAGATTATTGCAGTGGATGGCGGGCGTGGTTTGACCTTAGCTGGCAATGAAAGCAGGTAATAACAGCAGGCAGCCAGAGCAAGTAAAGCACCTGACTAACCGCAACGCAGCAAACTTTTGAAGTTTTGAATAACGTTTAATGATGTTTTTTCAGTAATTCCATTAACTCTGCTCGAATGTCATCCTCATTGGTGGTGCCATTTTGATTAGCGCTGTCATTATTTTGGTCAAAGTTTTGTGACGTGGGTAGCTCGGTCAAAGTCTCTTGGGGTTGTCTTTCGCCTAGGGTCACATTGACGCTACTTTGCGCTTTATTACGCATCACTTGTAGATTAACCACACTGTTGGGTGCTTTACGTGCGACCATTTGAATCAGCGTGTTGGCATCATTAACAGGTTTATTATCCATTGCGGTGATGATATCCCCTTTTTGCAAGCCCGCTTTGGCGGCAGGACCATCACGCATCACGTTCATCACTTCAACGCCCTGGGTGTCATCGCTGAGTTTGGTTGGGTCTTTCATCGAACTTTGTAATTCAATCCCAAGCCAGCCGCGGTGCACTTTACCATCTTTAATAATGCCATTCATCACAAGCTTAACAATCTCGGTAGGAATGGCAAATCCAATACCCATCGAGCCACCTGAGCGTGAAAAAATCGCGGTATTGATACCAACCAGCTGACCATAAGCATCGACCAGCGCACCCCCTGAGTTACCGGGATTGATAGCGGCATCGGTTTGGATAAAATCTTCCACTGTGTTGATACCCAGTCCCGTGCGCCCCGTTGCCGAAATAATACCTTGGGTGACGGTTTGACCGACCCCAAATGGGTTGCCAATTGCCAACACCACATCGCCCACTTGGGTCGACTGTTCACGAAATCCTAAGGGTTTCAGCCCTGTCAAATCAACCTTAATCACCGCCAAATCACTTTCTACATCGTTGCCGATGACTTTTGCCGTTGCCTTGCGACCATCATTGAGCATCACGATAATGTTATCGGCTTTAGAAATCACATGCGAGTTGGTGACGATATAGCCATCTTGCGAAATAATGACACCCGAGCCTAAATTGGTATTATCGCTCTCGCCATTGGGGATACCGTGATATTCAAAATAGCGGCGCATCATCGGGTCATTCATATAGGGATGCTCCTCGATTTTTTGCGTGGTATAGATATTGACGACTGACTGGGCAGCGACAGCGACAGCATTGTGATAAGATGCCACCGCAGCATTTGGATTTTCACCGAGTTTTTTGGTATCGACAGGCTCAGATTTCGGCGGCTGCCAACCGGGCTGACTGGCTACCACTGCTTGATTTTTTTGCCAAGGCAGCTGTGGCTTGGTCATCATCCACAAACCCGCCAACAGCACTAGCAGTAACAAAATCCAGGGTAGTATTAGAGTAAATTTGCTAGGTTTACGATACGTAGGCGGCAAAACGGGTGGGGTTTCCAAAGGCTTGTCTGAACGGGGGTCTGTCATAGTCAACGTTTCTCAACGATAGGTCAGAAAATAGACGGGTTTGAGCGAAAAATACAGTTTAGTCTAACACTGATTATTTGGTGAGTTGAGCCGATTTTTTATTAGTTTTGTTTCAAAAGATATCTTTGATATTACTGGCTTCAATGATGGCTGGCTTCGATGCGGACTGGATTATCATAAAAAACCGCCGTCATTATTGTGACTGCGGTTTTGAAAGCTATCGCTATATTAACGCTGTATTGGCATTTTTAAACGTCTTTGCGACGCATATGCGGAAACAAAATCACATCACGAATACTTGGTGCATTGGTAAATAACATCACTAAACGGTCAATACCGATGCCCTCGCCTGCAGTGGGTGGCAAGCCATAGGACAATGCTTCGATAAACTCTGCATCATAATGCATCGCTTCGTCATCGCCTGCGTCTTTCTCAGCCACTTGTTGTTTAAAACGCTCTGCTTGGTCAATCGGGTCATTCAACTCGCTAAAGCCATTGGCAATCTCACGGCCACCGATAAACAACTCAAAACGGTCTGTGATATCTGGGTTTTCATCGTTACGGCGTGCTAGCGGTGAGGTTTCGGCAGGATATTCTGTGACGAAGGTTGGTTGACGCAGTTTGGTTTCTGCGGTTTCTTCAAAGATGATGGTTTGCAGTTTGCCAATCCCAAAGATATCTTTAACGTCTTGTTTGAGTACGTTTTTGGCATAATCCGCTAGATAATCACGGTCTGCAATTTTGCTCATGTCAAAATTATCCGCGTATTTTTCAATCGCTTTGGTCATTGGCAAGCGTTCAAAAGGTGCTTTGAGGCTAATTGCTTCACCTTGATAATCAATCTCCGTAGTACCTAAAATATCGTTTGCCAGTTTTTCAAACATATTTTCAGTCAGTTTCATCAAATCTTCGTAATCGGCATAGGCTTGATAAAACTCAATCATGGTAAATTCTGGGTTGTGACGCGCCGATACCCCTTCGTTACGAAAATTACGGTTAATCTCAAACACACGCTCAAAACCACCCACGACTAGACGTTTTAAGTACAGTTCTGGCGCAATGCGTAAAAAAAGCGGCATATCAAGCGCGTTGTGATGGGTGACAAATGGACGAGCCACCGCACCGCCTGGAATAACGTGCATCATCGGGGTTTCGACTTCCATATAACGCTCATTTAGCATATACTCACGAATACCAGCAATGACTTTACTACGGATAATAAAGGCGTTACGGCTGTCTTCATTGGTCATCAGGTCAAGATGACGGCTACGATAGCGAGCCTCAGTATCGCTTAACCCATGGAATTTGTCTGGCAGTGGGCGTAGTGATTTGGTCAATAACTGTACTTCGGTGGCATGCACAGATAATTCACCGGTGTTGGTACGAAATACATAACCTGTCACACCAATAATGTCACCGATATCCCATGTTTTAAAGTCATTATAAATCTCTTCGCCCAAGTCGTTTTTGCTGACATAGGCTTGGATACGCCCTGTCATGTCGGCAATGGTGACAAAGCTGGCTTTACCCATCACCCGTTTGAGCATGATACGACCGGCGACAGTCACCATGACTTTATCGCTGTTTGCCAATGTTTCTTTGTCTTTATCGGCAAATTGCTGCTGCAAGTCTTGGGCGTATTCTTTGCGTTTGAATTGGTTTGGGTAAGGGTTTTTACCTGCTTGTTTGATTAAATCAAGTTTGCTGTGACGTTGTTTGATAAGTTCGTTGACGTCTTGGCTGTCTTCCACATGCGCTTCGGTTGCTGCATTTTCAGTTTGGTTTTGCTGTGACATGATGTTTTCCCACAATTTTAGTTACACTATCAAAAGTTAAAATTTTTATGCCAAATGGTAAAAATAAAGTTTTATCCTATTAATCCAACATACTCGTTATTCTTCCCCACTTACCGAAGCCATCAAATCGGCTTGGTGCTCACGCAGTAGGCTGTCAAGTAACTCATCTAAGTCACCCTGCATAATGGCATCGAGTTTGTACAAGGTTAAATTAATACGGTGGTCGGTCATACGCCCTTGGGGAAAATTATAAGTGCGAATGCGCTCCGAGCGGTCACCACTACCGACCAAATTGCGACGCATATCACTTGACGCATCAATTTGTTTTTGTACTTTTTCTTGCTGAATTTTGGATACCAACATTTTCATGGCTTTATCGCGGTTGGCGTGTTGGCTACGCTCTTGCTGACACTCGACCACCGTACCTGTTGGAATATGGGTAATACGCACCGCAGAGTCGGTTTTATTGATATGCTGACCACCTGCCCCACTGGCACGATAAGTATCGATACGCAAGTCGGCAGGGTTGATATCCACGGTATCGTCAATTTCAACCTCTGGCATCACTGCGACCGTGCAAGCCGAAGTATGCACCCGTCCCTGGCTTTCAGTCTCTGGCACCCGTTGCACCCGGTGTGCGCCCGACTCAAATTTTAAGCGGCCATACACACCCGTACCCGATACGCGGCTGATGATTTCTTTATAGCCGCCATGCTCACCTTCGTTCTCGGACAATACTTCCACTGTCCAACCTTGGGTTGCCGCATAACGCTCATACATCCGGAACAAATCGCCGCTAAAAATTGCCGCTTCATCGCCGCCCGTCCCTGCTCGAATCTCTAAGAAGGCAGGCACTTTATCATTCGGGTCTTTAGGCAGCATCATCACATTGAGCACGTCTTCAAGCTCATTGATGGTGTCTTTGGCGGCTTGGATTTCTTCTTGCGCCATTTCTTTCATGTCGCCATCACCCGTTGCATCCGACAGCATTTCTTCAGCGGTTGCCAAATCTTCTTCCGCTTGGCGGTATTTGCCCCAGACATCGACCAATGCGGATAAATCACTGTGCTCAACCGATAATTCACGGAATTTTTTGTTGTCATTCATAGTTTCTGGCTCAGACAGCATGGCGGTGACTTCTTCGAAACGGTCAGACATTTGGTCAAGGCGAAAACGTAAAGATTCTTTCATAATAATTGGCTTAAAAATAATGGCTTAAAATTTTTGGCTCAATTTAGAGCTTAAAAATAAAAATGGCAAAATAATCGGATATTTTGCCACATTTTGGGGGGATTTGCATGAGTTTCGTGAGAGGCAATAAAAAGCTTAGACTTTTTTGACCAACACACCTCCAATTGAGTAACCTGCGCCAAACGAGCAAATCACCCCCAAATCACCCGATTGCATATTTTCTTGGTGCTTGTGAAACACAATCATAGGGCTGGCTGAGCTGGTATTGGCATATTCCGCCAGTACCATAGGCGCAATCGACTTATCCGCTTCTTTGCCCAATACGGTGCGTAAAATCAAATCAATCATGTTGGCATTGGCTTGGTGCAGCCACATTTTTTTGAGCTGTTTGGGCTCAATGTGGTTTTTATGGAGCAGTTCAAGGATTAAATTGGACACGGCAGGACATACTTCACGAAATACTTTGCGACCTTCTTGCAAGAACAATTTGTCGGTCACAGGTGCGTCGATATCAGGATACATCGGTGTGCCAGCGGCTAAGAATTCACTGCGATCCAAAAAGCCGTATTCATTTTTAATATTGGTTGAAAACTGGGTAAACAGATGACTATCTAAAATTTCATAGCCTTTGGGTGTGGCTGTTTTTTCGTCAATCTCTTCGATAATCGTCGCGGTTGCCACATCGCCAAAGATAAAGTGGCTGTCACGGTTGCGCCAGTTGAGGTGCGCTGAGGTGATTTCGATATTGACCATAGCGACACGTTTGGCAGTGCCAGCTTTAATCAGACCGACCGCTTGGGCGATACCAAAGGTTGCTGCGCTACAGGCGACGTTCATATCAAAGCCAAAACCGCCTTGCATACCAATGTATTGTTGGATTTCGATGGCGATGGCAGGATACACGCGCTGAAAGTTTGAACAAGCAACAATAATGCCGTCTAAGTCTTTACCTTGTAGACCTGCATTGTCCAGTGCTTGTTTGAGTGCATCTAGACCCATTTCTGCCATGATGGACATCTCTTCGCCAAGCTTGCGATAAGGAATCACAGGCGCCATGATATCTGGATTTAAAATTCCGTCTTTTTCCATCACATAGCGAGATTTGATACCTGAGGCTTTTTCGATAAATTCAGCCGTCGAATGCACGAGTGCCGTCTTCTCACCACGGGTGATGGCATCGGCATTTTTGGCATTATAGTTGTCAACGTATTGGTTAAAAGTAGTGACCAACTCTTCGTTACTGATGCTGTAAGGCGGGGTGTATAATCCTGTGGCAGTGATACAAATACTCATATTAGGATTCCTTTTCTAAACGTAAAACGGCAAGGTAATCATCTAGCTGTTGTTATCAATAATAATGCCGCGATGCATGCCATCGGGGATGGTATTGAACAAACAGATGATTAAAAATAGGGGTGTGGCTTATTATGCCTTGAAAATAGCGATAATGCGATAACTATGTTACAAATTATTTCATAGCCTTAAAGGTACAGAAAACAAAGGCGAGGGTTTTTTGCGAACATACACTCCATACTACTGTATCCCTGCTACTGTCTGGGTCAATCGGTGCTGCGATAAAGCACTACTTGGTTAAACTGCTTGGCTTCGTCCATATCGGGCAAAGTGGTTGTGTTATCTAACGTCGTTACCTTGTGGTAGCGCGGGTGAGCAAAGTTTTTGACGCGGCTATCAGCGACCCAAACCTCATGCGCGTATTGTAAGAACACATCTAATAATGGCAAATTGGCTTTGTCATACAGCACATCCGCGACCAACAGCACATCGACTTTATCCATGCCAAATTGCTGTTTTAACTCGAATAAATTATCTAGCAGCTCAGCCGTTACCCCATTTAATTGCGCATTGGCTTGGCAGCTAGTTAGGCTCACGCTATCGATATCACAGCAAATGACTCGTTTGGCACCGGCCATTTTTGCGGCAATACCGACAATCCCCGACCCTGCGCCAAAATCCATCACCACTTTATTGCGCACCATCTGTGGCTGCTGCAAAATATACTGCGCCAACACTTGCCCTGACGCCCATGCAAACACCCAATATGGACAATTATTCCACAGATTTTCTATCACCGTTGGCGTCAAATCTTCATGACAAAAATCTGCATCAATGAGCCATAAATAAAAAGGTTGATTCGGCTTAGATAGTAACGGCACATATGTCTTGGCAAGATTAGCGCTAGGCAACACTTGCTGCAATGCGGTAATCAGTCGATGAAAAACGATTGACGCGTCAGAAGCATTTGATGGCATTGAATTTTTATAAGCGGAAGTTTCAGCATCAGTCACGTAAAGATTTCCAGTCATGAGTCATAGTGAAAAAATGAATACAAAAAAAATGCACAAAAAAAGGAAGCTTTAAACACTTCCTTTTTTAATTCAAACCCATTATTTTGCTGCTGCTTTTTCTGCCGCTTCTACCGTTTGACGGATGAGTGTATTGATGGTCATTGGACCTACGCCACCGGGCACTGGGGTATAGCTTGAGGCAATAGCTTCGATACCTGTCAGCTCAATATCACCCACGCCACCGCTCGTACCATCCGCATGGGTACGCGGATGAAACCCTGCATCCACCACCACGGCGCCCGATTTAATCCAATCTTTTTTGATAAGTTCTGGTTTGCCCACAGCACCCACCACGATATCCGCTTGTTTGACCAATTCTGCCAAATTCTGGGTACGTGAGTGGCAAATGGTCACGGTACAGTTGGCGTTTAATAGCATCATCGCCATCGGTTTACCCAAAATCGCGCTACGACCTACGACCACCGCATGCTTACCAGCAAGCTCAACGCCGTTTTTCTCTAATAAATACATAATACCTTGCGGGGTGCAAGAACCATACGCAGGCTCACCCATCGCCATATTGCCAAACCCTAAACAAGTCACGCCATCCACATCTTTTGCCAGTGCAATGGCATCAAAACAGGCACGCTCATCAATTTGGCTGGGCACAGGGTGTTGTAGCAAAATCCCATGCACGTCTGGATTGTTGTTAAGCTCGGCAATTTTTGCCAATAGTTGCTCGGTGGTGGTGGCTTGTGGCATGGCAACTTTTAAAGAATCCATACCCACACGTTGACAGGCATTGCCCTTCATTTTGACATAAGTTGCAGAGGCAGGATCATCACCCACCAAAATCGTTGCCAAAATCGGCGTGCGTCCAGAGTCTTGTTTTAACTTGGCAACCCGCTCGGCAAGTTCAGCTTCCATTTGTTTGGCATACGCTTTGCCATCTAACACTGTCGCAGTCATGGTGGTTCCTCAATCAATAACGAATCGGTCAACAAAAAGTCGGTTAGCAAAAAATTTGCGTTATTTTAACCGATTTTGCGGCGTGATAACATCCATTGAAAATGTTTAACCGCTAAATTAGCGCTCAAATACCCTTCACCATCCTTCATTACATCGCTCAAATGGCTAAAAAAGTCCTTGCACTTTTAAAAATTTTTGCTATCATAGCAAACCTAAATGAAATGGCTGGGTAGCACAGTGGCCATGCATCGGATTGCAAATCCGCGGACGCCGGTTCGATTCCGGCCTCAGCCTCCATTTTCATTTTGCGGTACTATTGTTTTATTATTATGGGTGTTTTGTTATTATGAGTCAGCAATAAACGCGAAAAAATATCGTAAAAAATTGCTTGCAAAGTTAACAAAACTGATTATAATAGCACCCACTTCTGACACAGACACCACACGACGCCAAGCGTCAGTGCTGTGACTACCCTGCCCGGGTGGTGAAATTGGTAGACACAAGGGATTTAAAATCCCTCGCTCTTACGAGCGTGCCGGTTCAAGTCCGGCCCCGGGCACCATTAATTAAGCCTAAACTTTGATGTTTAGGCTTTTTTGTTGCCGGTTATTTTTTAACTTTTACTTTTTGTCTTTCAAATAATGGTTAGCTGCCTAATTTAACGGCACCACTCTCATCACTTCTTCAAACGTCGTCACCCCTTCGGCAATCTTTTTCGCGCCTGCCAGTCTTAACGGTTGCAACCCATCTTGGTAGGCTTTTTGCGCGATTTGCGACAAGTCAGCGCCTTCGCTAATCAATTTTTTAAGCGTATTACTGAGCACCATGATTTCATACAATCCCACTCGCCCAAGATACCCGGTATTACGGCAATGTTCACAGCCCACGGCATGATTGATGCTATCTGGGGCTGCGGCTTTCCAAGGACTGACTAACGCCTGCCAAGTCTGCTGCTCAATGTCATTCATGGGTTTATTGGATTTACAATGCGGGCAAAGGGTACGCACCAAACGCTGTGCCATGATGCCCAAGATGGTCGCTGAGGTTAAAAACGGCGCCACGCCCAAATCATGCAGCCTTGTTAACGAACTGGGTGCATCATTGGTATGTAAAGTCGATAACACCAAGTGCCCAGTCAGCGAGGCTTGTACCGCCATTTCTGCGGTTTCGGTATCGCGAATCTCGCCAATCATGATAATATCGGGGTCTTGACGCATCAATGAGCGAATACCATCAGCAAAGGTCAAATCAATATTGTTTTGAATTTGCATTTGGTTAAACGACGGCTCCACCATTTCAATCGGGTCTTCAATGGTACAGACGTTGACTTCTTCTGTCGCCAGTTTTTTGAGGGTACTGTACAGCGTCGTGGTTTTACCCGAGCCTGTCGGACCTGTAACCAAAATAATGCCATTGGCTTTCCGCGTCATGTCATCCCATTTTTGTAAATCTCGCCCTGTGAGCCCCAACTGTTCAAAAGAGCGCACCAGTACCTCGGGGTCAAATACCCGCATCACCAATTTTTCGCCAAACGCAGTGGGGAGTGTCGATAACCGCAGCTCGGTTTCTTGACCTTTGGGGGTACGGGTTTTGAGCCGTCCGTCTTGCGGTTTACGTTTTTCAGCGACATTGAGTCTTGCTAAAATTTTTATCCGAGCCACTACCGCGGTCATAATTCCAGTCGGCATTTGATAAACGGTATGCAAAATACCATCGATACGAAAACGCACGTTGCTTTTATCTCGGCGCGGCTCTAAGTGAATATCACTGGCACGCTGGTCAAAGGCGTACTGTAATAACCAATCGACAATTTTGACGATGTGTTGGTCATTGGCATCGGGATTTTCAATATTGGCGGCATTGCCCAGTTGTAATAATGCTTCGACATTGGTGATATCGGCATCCGCGCGTTTTTGCTGATGGTTTGCCCCGGCAATGGCTTTGGTGACTTGATAAAATTCTTGGCGATAGCGGTTGATTTGCTCGGGACTGATTAATACGGTTTTGATTTTTTTGGGCGACACGATATGCTGAATATTGAGCTGCCAATCTTGATAAAATGGCTGGTCAGTACCGATTTCCACCGTATCTTGGGTGACGGCGACTGGCAAAATGTGCTGCGAGCGCGCATATTCAAATGACATAATTGATGTCACTGAGGGCACATCGGTTTTCAGCGGGTCAATACGTACATAATCAACGCCTGCTTTTTGTGCCAACCAGCGATTGAGCTGGTCAAGACTGAGCGCGATGTGCGTGGTTTTATCGACTAGATGAAAGCCTGCAATCACTTGCAGGGGATGCAAGGTTTTGCGGTTATGGGTCATCACCAAATTATAATCACGTTGGTCAATGATGCCCTCTTTTAGCAGTTCATCAAGACACCAACGGGTATCAATTATCATTGAAAAAGCATTGGAGAGCATAGGTTTTCCAAAACGATTGCGCCCATAGCAATTAGCGACAATCTAGGGCAATCGGGTTAAAGGATTAAAATTATCATAAAAATGAGTGAAATATAAGGCCGACTACTGGTATAGTCCTTTGCCATCAGATCGGTGCAACCGCAAAAAATACAGCCCAGATAAAATCGTCATGATACCCAAAATGATAAAACTGTATGAAAATGCGGTTTGCGTCTGTGCCAGTGAGGCGCGAGCGGGCGTCAGTAAATGTAACAGCATCGCCCCAAAGCCAATCCCAAAACTAATCGCCAACTGTTGGTTGACCGACAATAAACTATTGCCACTGCTGGTTTGACTTGGGCGAAGCCGTGCGATACTGATGGTGTTCATCGTGCTAAATTGTAGCGAATTACACGCCCCCATAAAAGTCAAAAATGGCACACTTAGCCAAATCGGCGTGGTTTGATTGAGTTGTGATAGCAGCATGATATTAACCCCAATCAACAAGGTATTGCCCGCCAATGTTCTACGATAACCAAATCGCTTCACAATACGCGTGACTAGCGGCTTGGTCAACAGTGCGCCCACCGCAATCGGTGCCAACATCCAGCCCGCTTGTGACGGCGAATAGCCCTGCACCACTTGCAGCAGTAGCGGCAGTAGAAAAGGAATCGCACTCATCCCCAAACGGGTCAGCAAATTGCCAACAATGCCCACCCGAAAGGTACGCACTTGAAATAAATCCAAGCCAAATAGCGGTTGTTGCCCATTACGCGATTCTGAGTATTTGGCGTGATAATAATAGCCAATGAGCAGCATAACCGCCAATAAAGCAACCATCACGGGAAAAACCGCTGAAGCCAGATTATCGGCATGAATGTTATTGGCAAACTCGAGTGCAAAGGTAAAGCTTGCCATCGCGCCACCAAACAGCAAAAATCCAAGCAAATCCATGCTGGGATTGCGCTGTAGATAGTTGGGCATCAGTTTCCACCCTGCCCACATCCCCAACGCACCCATGGGAATATTAATCAAAAAAATCCAATGCCAGCTTGCCAGCTCCACCAAATACCCCCCGACCAAAGGCCCAATCACTGGCGCAATCATCGCAGGCATCACCGCATAATTCATCACCGACAGCATACGTTCTCGCGGATAGCTTTTAATCAGCGTTAACTTGCCCACAGGCATCAGCATCGCACCGCCCAATCCTTGCACCACGCGAGAAAAAATTAGGCTATTGAGCGTTGGTGACACCGCACACATCATCGAGCCTGCGGTAAACACGCCAATTGCCACCATAAAGGTGGTCTTAGTGCCATATTTATCAGCAATAAAACCACTAATCGGGGTAAAAATTGCCAAAGTAAGCGCATAGCTAATCACTGTCCACTGCATTGATAACGCAGGCTGATTCAAATCATGCGCCATCGCAGGCAAAGCGGTATTGAGCACCGTTGAGTCTAAAATTTGCATAAACAAAGCGATTGCCACCACGATTGGCAAATATTTGGTTTGCGCGGGCGTCAAGGCTGCTATAGCAAATAGGTCATGCTGTGGCTTTTTGTCTTCGGTAATAATGGAATTTGGCATGGTTAACTTTTAACAATTGCTAAAGGGGCTGTAGTGAAGTGCATGTAATCAAGTAGCTATATAATTGCTTGTAATAAAATCACTAGGGTTAAATGACTAGGATAAATTGGCTATAAGCAAGCAAACTTACGTAACAACGTGTTTCACAATAATTGTTAACTTTCTAATGTTTTGACAGCAAATCCGCTAGTTTTCACTGCTGTGCGCAATTAGGGCAGTCACATAGTGATTTTGTGGTTGGGTGAAGATATTGTCTGTCGTATCATACGCTTGTGTCTCGCCATTTTTCAATACCAGTATCGTTTGACACAATGCCTTAACCACCTGCAAATCATGGCTGATAAAAATATAGCTTAAGCCAAATTTTGCTTGAATATCTCGCAATAACTTCACTATTGCCACTTGGGTGCTGCTATCAAGCGCGGATGTGGGCTCATCGAGTAACAAAATTTTGGGTTTCATCACCAACGCCCGCGCAAGTGCCACCCGCTGACGCTGACCCCCTGAAAGCTCATGCGGATAACGACTGACAAAATCTCGTGGCAACCGCACCGTGTCTAAGGCCGCTAATACCGCTTTTTCACGCTCCGTTTTTGCCATACCTTGGATGCTTAGCCCTTCTTCAATTATCTCAAACACACTAAACCGTGGATTGATACTGGCATATGGGTCTTGAAATACCATTTGCATATCCGAGCGATACGGTAAAAAGGCTTTATTCGACAACGCTAAAACGTCCGTCATGTGAGCATTGGCTGACAGCAAAATCTGACCTTGCACCTTGGCAGCATTCGCCAATAATTTGATGAGTGCCAAAGCCGTGGTGGTTTTGCCAGAACCCGACTCGCCCACTATACCCAAGGATTGACCTTGCGTAAGGGTCAAATTTAACCCTTTAACCGCCTCAAACCATTGGGTGGTTTGACCCAATATATTGTTTTTTTGGGGGAAAGCGATGGTTAACTGTTTAACTTCCAAAACGCTGGGTGAATTGGCAATGATGGGCAAACTTTTTCCAAAATCTTGATAAATCAATGAGCGAGTATAATCCTGCTGCGGCTGGTCAAAAATCGCTTGGGTTGCCCCCTGCTCCATGACCTTGCCTTGCTGCATGACGATGAGATTGTCACTGTAGCGTTTAACAAGGTTTAAATCATGGCTAATCAAAATCATCGCCATGCCCCGCTCATTTTTTAGGCGGTTGAGCAAGCCCAAAATCTCATGGCGTAAAGTCACATCTAAGGCGGTAGTCGGCTCGTCAGCGATGATGATATCAGGGTCTTGCGCCAGTGCCATCGCTATCATGATACGCTGTCGTTGTCCACCCGAGAGCTCGTGCGGATAGCGCGCAAGTTTGCTTTCAGGGTTGGTAATATTGACTTGGGAAAGCAGCGCTAGGGTACGCTGTCGCCAGTGTTTTTTTGCCACGCCAGCCAGACTTAACGATTCGGCGATTTGTTTGCCCACCGTGTGCAAGGGGTTTAAGGCGGTCATCGGTTCTTGAAAAATCATGCCGATGCGTTTGCCACGGATTTGGCGAAAAATATTTTCGGTTTGTTTAGGTTTATTTTTATTGCTTAGGCTATTTTTTTCAATCGGTAAACTGATTGCTTGGTCGGTTTGGCTATCTGTTAAACTGGCTTGTCCTGTGATACTTAGGCTATTTGGCAGCTGTCCGAGTAAGGCTAGGCTTGAGATGGATTTGCCAGAGCCAGATTCGCCGACAATGGCGAGCGTTTCGCCTGTGTGGAGTGTGTAAGTTAGATTGTTCACTAAAATCTGATTGGCGGATTTGATAGTTAGGTTTTTGACTTTGAGTAACTCGCTCATTTATCATTTCCTTGAATGGTCGAACTTTTATCCGTATGCACGAGCGTCCCCGCCACAAAACCTGAACTCATATTCTTATCCTTTTAACTATTTATTAAAATGTGTATAATATCAAAGAATCATACACAAAGGCGAAATGATATGCGAACTAACATCATAATAGATGACAATCTAATGCAACAGACCCTACAAGCCACAGGCATTAAAACTAAAAAAGAAGCCGTCGAACAAGGGCTAAAGCTACTGTTGCAAAAAAGCCAACAACAAAAAATCCGTGACTTACGGGGCAAACTGCACTGGGAAGGCGACTTAGCCGAGATGCGTAAAACAGGTGTTGAAGCGTGAACTTGCCTATCATCGCTGATACTAGCGTTTGGATAGACTATTTTAACGGTCATTCAACACCTCACACCGATTTTTTGGACACGCAACTTGAGGCAAGTAATGTGGCGATTTTTGATGTGATTTTGATGGAAATCTTGCAAGGTTTTCGCCTTGATACCGACTACAATCAAGCCAAAAATGCCCTTGATAGTTTACTATGTTACGATATTTTAAACCAACAAAATGCGATTAAATACGCTGATTATTACCGCCAATTACGCAAGCAAGGCATTACCATTCGTAAAGCCAATGATGTGATGATTGCTAGTTTTTGCGTTGAACATCAATTACCCCTGTTATTTTGCGATAGGGATTTTATTCCGTTTACTCAGCATTTTGGGTTGATTTCTGCATTGAATTTTAGTTAATTCAAGACTGCCGTGGGTCAAACGCATCTCGCAGCGCTTCCCCAATAAAAATCAGCAGCGACAACACAATCGTCAAACTAAAAAACCCAGCCAAAGCCAGCCAAGGGGCATCCAAATTATCCTTGCCCTGTGAGATTAGCTCCCCCAAAGACGGCGACCCTGCCGGCAAGCCATAGCCCAAATAATCGAGCGTGGTGAGTGCCGTGATATTTGCCGTCAAAATAAACGGCAACTGCGACAGACTCGACGACATGGCATTAGGCAAAATATGGCGAAACATAATCTTGCCATCACTCACGCCCATCGCCTTTGCCGACCGCACATAATCAAAATTTCTTGCTCGCAAAAACTCAGCACGCACCAGACCAACGAGCCCCATCCAGCCAAAGAGCAGCATTAAGCCAAACAACACAAACACGCTTGGGCTAAACAGACTGACCAAAATAATAATCATAAACAGCTGTGGTAGACCGCCCCACACTTCCATCAGCCGCTGACCTACCAAATCCGTCCAGCCGCCAAAATACCCTTGCACCGCCCCCACCGCAATGCCAATGATTGATCCTGCCACCGTCAACGCCAACCCAAATAATAGCGAGACACGCAAGCCATACAATACCCTTGCCAGCACATCTCGACCTTGGTCGTCGGTACCGAGCCAGTTTTGGGCATTGGGCGGCGCAGGGAACGGCACATCACGACTCACACTAGGCGTTTGGTCGGCAAACGGTATCACCGGCTCAATCATGTAGCCATGCTGGTTGATTAGGTCTTTGACCACAGGGTCTTGATAGTTGGTTTCGGTTTCGAACACACCGCCAAAGGTGGTTTCGGGGTAAGACTTGACGATGGGAAAATACCAGTGATTTTGGTAATTGACCAGTATCGGCTTGTCATTGGCGATAAGGTTTGCCCCCATACAGGCAAGGAAAATCAGGCTAAACATGATGAGCGAAAAAAATCCCAACCGATTACGCCGAAAGCGGTGAATTCGGGCTTGCCAAACAGGATGTTTTATCAGCATTAGCGACCCTCAAAATCAATACGGGGATCAATGAGATGATAAGTCACATCACTTATCAACTGCAAAATCAGCCCCATCAAGGTAAAAATAAACAACGTGCCAAAAATCACCGGATAATCGCGTTGCCCAATCGCTTCAAACCCCAGTCGTCCCAAACCATCCAAATTAAAAATTACTTCAATCAAAAAATTGCCGGTAAAAAATATTCCCACAATCGCCGACGGCAAGCCTGCAATAATAATCATCATCGCATTGCGAAATACATGACCGTATAGCACTTTTTTTTCGCTTAACCCTTTACTGCGAGCAGTCAGCACGTATTGTTTGTTCAATTCTTCCATAAAACTAAACTTGGTCAAATACGCGAGTCCCGCAAACCCGCCAATCGTGCTTGCGGTGATGGGTAATGCCAAATGCCAAAAATAATCTTTGATTTTGCCAAACGTGGACAGCTTATCAAAATTCTCACTCACCAAGCCTTGTAGCGGAAAAATCTGCCAATAACTTCCCCCTGCCAACATCACCAGTAACACCACCGCAAGCACAAACACAGGCACGGCATAACTCACCGCAAGCAGCAACGCGGTGGTTTTATCCATCAGTGAATTATGGCGTCTGGCTTTGGCAATCCCAAGCGGCACAGCGATTAGATAAATCAGTAGCGTACTCCAAAGCCCTAGCGAAATCGACACGGGCATTTTATCCAAAATCAGCTCGCCCACCGGTTTGCCTTTAAAAAATGAGGTACCAAAATCGCCCTTGGCATAGCTTGTCAGCATGAGCCAAAACCGCTCGGGCGCGGGTTTATCAAAGCCATATTGTTTTTTGATAGCCTCGACCATGTCTGGCGATAAACCGCGACTGCCTTGATAAGTGGTCGTTGACAGCTGGGTTTGGGTGGCGCCCTGTTTTTGTTCTGCTTCAATTTGGGATATTTTTTGCTCGACAGGACCGCCCGGCGCCGACTGGACAATGGCAAAATTGGTGAGCAGAATCAAAAACAAGGTGGGGATGATTAACAACAGCCGTTTAAGAATATATTTGCCCATGGTTATCCCTCATTATTAGCCTTAATGGTTACCTTTAATTGTTGCCCTTAAAAGTTATTTTTTAGTTGGCGTAAGGCTTTAAATATCTCAAACGGACTGTCATCCTCAATTCCTGTTTGCGTTTGTACGGTTTTTATCATCTCATCACTGGGTGCAATCACTGCACGTATAAATGGATTGATGGCTTTTTCATCGGCTAACGAGGTTGGCAAAGTTGGCGTATTTTGCTGGCGTAACTCACTGTCATGCGCTATTGCCTGTGCAATGGCTGGGTTATTCGGCTCGATAAACTGGGCAAAGTTAAGATTTGACAAAGTATACTCATGGGCAGGATAAAATAGCGTTTCATCGTCATGTAACTGTGCAAAACGGTCAAAACTTTCAAACAACGTCTCAATCGTGCCGGTGAAAACACGGCCACAACCTGCGCGAAATAGCGTATCGCCACAAAAAATATGCAGACGGTTATCAAGCGTCACTAAATACGCTAAGTGATTTTCGGTATGCCCTGCCACCTGCCACACCTGCACAGGACTGCCCCAAGCGGTTAATTCGCGCCCTTCAGCGACGGGGATTAAATGCGTGGCATTGATTAATGGGTGAATATTGACGTGTGCAAAAATCTGTGCGTTTGGAAACGCATTTGCCAATGCTGTTACGCCGCCGATGTGGTCGCTGTGATGATGGGTTACCCATATTTGGGTAATAGTTAGATTTTCACGGTTGACAAACTCTAAAACAGGCTCAGCATCGCCAGCATCAACAATAATCACTTCTTGTGTTTCATCGTTGATAATCGCCCAAATGTAGTTGTCAGTGAAGGCTGGGATTGGGTGGATTTTTAGCATTGTTTTATTCCTTATTATTTTCCTAAATACTGCATGACTTGTGCTTGTTTGTCTTTGTTCGCCCACCAATAATCGATACCGATGGCATTGCTTGGCAGCTGCCCATGTTCATAAAATTTCCAATACGCCACATTGTCAGTATGCTTGCCATAAGTCGGCACGACATAATAGCCCGCCCGTAGCAGACGGTCTAATACTTTGCTGTACAGCACAATATCGTCACGATTTTTCGACACTATGAGTTTGGCAATCACCGCATCAATGGCTTTGTTTTTGATACCCGCTGAGTTTTGGTTGCCTTTTTCGTCTGCGGCTTGTGAGCCCCACATATAGGTTTGCTCAGCGCCAGGTGACAAACTTTGGGCAAACATATCGATAATCATGTCGTAGTCGTATCTGCGAGTGCGCTCTAGGTACTGGGGGACATCGGCTTGGCGAAAGCTGGCATCAAACCCGAGTCGTTGCAGGTTACGTAAAAAAGGCAACACAATGCGCGCATTCTTGTCATCGGCGGATAAAAATTCCAGTTTGGCGGGCTGACCATTGGGCTGATACAGTTTCATATTTTGGTATTTAAAACCCGCTTGTAGCAGCAATTCACGCGCTTTTAATAAATTGTCTCGATTAAATCCATCGCCAGTTGATTTGGGGGCTTGCCAATCGCTTAAAACAGCCTGTCTTTGAATAGACTCAAGGTCAGATAATAGCGGATTGATAACCGCCAGTTCTTGAGGCGTTGGCGTGCCGGTGGCGGCAAGCGCTGACCCATGAAAAAAGCTTTGCAAGCGTTCATATTGGCCATAAAACATGGTTTTATTGAGCCATTCAAAATCATACGCCAGTGTCATCGCTTGGCGCACCCGAATATCTTGAAAAATCGGTCGGCGCAAATTCATCACAATCGCTTGCATCGGTACGGGATTGTTATTGGCGATTTGCGCTTTGGTGATCATGCCTGCTTTGACGGCAGAAAAGTTATAACCCGTCGACCATGTCCGCGCTTTGTTTTCGGCACGGAAAAAATATTCGCCTGATTTAAAGCCTTCAAATGCCACTTCGGGGTTTTGATAATACACATACTTAATTTGGTCAAAATTATAACGACCGACATTTACCACCACGCCTGCGTCAGGTTTGGCGCCCCAATAATTGGGGTCGCGCACATAGGTAATGGCACGTCCTGCATCGATTGAGCCGACTTTATACGCGCCACTGCCCATCAGTGGCGTCAGTCCGACTTTATCAAAATAGCCATCAATCGATTTTTTTGACCAAATCGGCATTTGTGCGACGGTCAATTTGATTTCTTGATTGTCTTTAGATTTAAAAATAAATTTGACGGTTTGTCGATCTATCACTTGGGTTTCTTTGACATCGGATAAATAGCTACGCATACTCATCACGCCTTTTGTGAGCAGTGCATCCATACTGGCTTTGACATCTTGCGCCGTCACAGGCGTGCCATCCCAAAAATAGGCTTTGGGGTTGATGTGATAGATAACCCAGCTTGGGTCATCTGGGTCATAAGTGACTTTATCCGCCAGTAGCGGGTACTGCACAAACGCTTCAGAAAGCGAGCCTGTCATCAAACTTTCAAACAAATAATCGGTGCCGGTCACAGGTGTACCGACATCAATCCATTTATTGATGCTGTCAAAGGTGCCGATGGCAGATAGGCTCAACACACCGCCTTTGGGGGCGTTGTGATTAGCATAGGGTAAATGTGAGACATGGGCAAATTGCGCGGTGCTGTTGTGAGCGATAGACGTGCCAGTGATGATAGCAGTATTGGCAGCAGAGGCTACCACTAATAAGCCCAGCACCCAGCATTTTTTGCCAAATGTCTGGCGAGTGATTGCCCTCATCCAGTGGGCTGGTTTTATCGCCCTGTCTTTTTTCACTTGCATCCCCCCTGACCCCTTCAACTATTTTTCAAAAACCCTTGGTATTGCTAGCTGTTATCTCTCATATGCCCCACACCCACTAACTATAAAAAAGACTTAACAAGCATTTTAGCTGTTAAGTCTTAATGTAGCACGATTATTAAATCTTTTTATACGCTAGTTTGTTCAAACTGCTGCATAAATTTGATTAACTTTTCAATGGTCGCCAAATCAATCGCGTTATAAATACTGGCGCGCATGCCGCCCACTGTACGGTGCCCTTTAAGATTCAACAATCCGGCTTCGTCGGCTTTAGCTAAGAAGGTTTTATCAAGTTGACTATCTGCCAAGGTGAAGGGTACATTCATGATTGAGCGGTTGTCTTTGTTGACAGGGTTTTGGTAAAAATCGCTTTGGTCGATAAATTCATACAGCTTTTGCGCTTTTAACAAATTTTGTTGATAGATTGCCTCGACACCCCCTTGCTCAAGTAACCACTCAAACACCAAACCTGCCAAATACCAAGAAAAAGTTGCTGGGGTATTGACCATCGAATCATTATCGGCTTGGTTTTTATAGTCCAAGATACTTGGGCAAACTAAGTTGGCATGACCGATCAAATCATCACGGACAATCACAAGCGTCAAACCCGCAGGACCGATATTTTTTTGTGCACCTGCATAAATCAGTCCAAATTTTGATACATCTATTGGGCTAGATAGGATGCAAGATGACATATCCGCCACGATGGGTACATTGACCGCTGGCACATCAAACATCGCCAAGCCATTAATGGTCTCGTTGGGGCAATAATGGAAATAATCGGCGTTGTCATTAAGTTGCCAGCTATCACGTGGAGGGACAATAGTATAGTTGCTGTCTTTGGCAGAAGCGACGACATTGATTTTGCCTAGCCCCGCTTGCTCATAGCGTTTGGCTTCGCTGATGGCTTTTTTAGACCAAATGCCGGTGTCTAAATAATCAGCCTCCCCTTTGAGTAAATTCAATGGAATGGCTGAAAACTGCAAGCTTGCGCCACCTTGCAAAAATAGCACTTTATAATTGTCAGGAATGTTCATCAGCTTGCGCAAATCCTGCTCGGCTTTTGAGGCAATGCCCACAAATTCACTGCTACGGTGGCTCATCTCCATCACCGACATGCCTGAGCCATGCCAATTTAACAATTCGGCTTGCGCTTTTTGTAGCACCGCAGTCGGCATAGACGCTGGGCCTGCACAAAAGTTAGCAACACGTTGATCAAAGCTGACACTCATAGCACGTTCCTTTTTATCGTGTGAAATGTTATCGTGTGAAATGACATAAAAAAATACTTTACCACAATCTGGCTAGTCGATGAATCATAAAGATGCGTCATTAATCGGCAGCTTATTGGGTTTACCTTGATAGCAACTGCCAAAGTTGTCGTTTTAGGCGATAATCATCGAGCATATCCAGCAGATAAGGCAGACGCTGTATCGGTTGTTCATCTAGACAGTCAGGCAATGGTGTCAATGCCCCCACCTTGGGATTGCCTTGATTGATACGGTATAAAAACCCCGAAAATCCTGCAACTGCCATCGGGTAGCTGCTCATTAATTGCACCGTGGCTTTGGGTAAATGCTGGCTATCGGTGAGCAAGGGAAAGTTAAAAAAATGCACTGACGCTTTTAATCCACTGATGATTTGTTGCCATAACTGCTGTTGGCGGCTGTCCGTTTGCAAAAAATGACTGTCAACCACCAGTGTCCACTCACCCACGACTATCGCCTGCACATCAAAACTGGCAGTGAGTAATTCATCATTGAGCTGTTCATTATTGAACCGTTCATCACTGTGCCCGGCATCACTGTACCCATCATTATTTGGCGCAGGGTCACTTTTTAAAGGTGAATCATGGGGTAAAGATGAATCATGCAGTAAAGATGAATGATTGGGTAAAGCTACATCATGGGGGTGAAAATTTGCCAGACTCGCTGGCGGTAATTCTACTGCGCTATCAACGGCATCATCTGCAATAACAGGATGATTGATGTCTGGGGTTTTTTCAATGGGCGCAAGTTCGCTCGTTAACCCAGTTTGAGCTGGTGGTAACTGCTGTGGCATGGCAGCAAGGGTCTCAACCGCTTGATAGGAAGAAACAACCTCAAAATCTTCTAGATTAGCAAACGTTTTGACAGGGCAATCTTGGCGCACCCAACGTGTAATACCCATCTGCGCCAGTATTTCGCTTTGCCAGGCATGGTACTGCTGCTCATCAAGGGTAAGGTCAGGCACAGTCATACCAATGTTAACTCAAGTTGAATGGGGCAACGCATTGTAGCAACCTTATAGCAACCAAATACCCCTATTAAAAAATTATACAATCGGGGTGAGCGGCACAGTGACATCTGCATTTTGCCCACGATGACGCAGATAATGGTCTAACAGCACAATGGCAAGCATGGCTTCTGCTATCGGCGTAGCACGTACACCGACACAAGGATCATGCCGCCCTTTGGTTAGCATCTCTAGTGCATTGCCGTGAATATCAATACTTTGACCCGGCGTAGTGATACTGGCAGTAGGTTTTAGCGCAATACTCACTACTATCGTCTGACCCGATGAAATCCCCCCTAAAATTCCCCCGGCATGGTTGGCATTAAAGCCGTCCAAGGTTAACTCGTCGCGAGACTCATGCCCAAACTGTCCCGCCACTGCCATGCCATCGCCAATTTCAACGCCTTTGACTGCATTGATGCTCATCATCGCATGAGCTATATCCGCATCAAGCCTGTCAAACACAGGCTCACCCAATCCCACAGGTACACCCGATGCCAATATGGTAAGCTTTGCGCCACAGCTTGTTCCTTGCTCACGGCATTGGGTAATCAGCTGCTCAAACTTTGGCAAGGCGTCTATATCCGCACAAAAAAATGGGTTGCTGTTGACAAAGTCCCAATCAATCGTATTTTCAGGTATCTGTTTGGCAACCACATCACCAATCTGGGTCACATAACCGCGGACTTCTACCCCCAGCCGTTGTTTCAAATATTTCTTAGCAATCGCGCCCGCTGCCACTCGCATTGCCGTTTCGCGCGCTGATGAGCGACCACCGCCACGATAGTCGCGAAACCCATATTTCATGCTATAAGTATAATCGGCATGGTTGGGACGAAAGGTGTCTTTAATATCGCTATAATCTTTGGATTTTTGGTTGGTATTGCGAATCAAAAGCCCAATAGAAGTGCCTGTCGTTTTACCCTCAAACACGCCAGAGATAATTTCAACTGCATCGTCTTCACGGCGCTGGGTCGCAAATTTTGACGTGCCCGGCTTACGACGATCCAGGTCAATTTGCAGATCTGCTTCGGTTAAAGGCAACCCTGGTGGCATACCGTCAACGATTGCCATAAGTCCTGCGCCATGTGATTCGCCACAGGTGGTGACGGTAAAAACTTGCCCGATGGTGTTGCCTGCCATTTTTTAATCTTCTTCTGTAGTGATTGGTTCATCTTTCATAAAACTTTCAAAAGCACCAAAAGGGGCTTTATCAATCTTGAAAGTTCTCTCGTCTATTTTACTTACAATAACACTATCAAAATCCATTAGTTCTAAGCGTTCCATTGTTAATAACTCGCCTTCTTTGACTTTTAATGATTTTCTTAAAAGCCAGTCAGCTAAAGCTGAATTTGGGTTGGTCATCAACGCTTTGCCCCCGTCTTGACAAACTTTTGCTGATAACTCTTTTCTGTCTGGCGTAATTAATGTAAATGGCGTATCTCTTGATGGAAAGAAATTAGGGTAATTAGGATACTATTTAATTTAATGGCAATAGTGCATTATAATGTCATTAAATCCATCTTGATGTTCATTCATAATAATTTTTGACACCAGCATATTTGTAAAGCTATAAATCTCTTCTCTCGTATAAAACTTATCAAGAAAATTCATCTCATTGTCTGAACAATCAAAATAAAACTCAATTTCTTCACGAATACTGTCTGCGTAAGAACCATTTTTATTATTTAAACACTCGAAAAATATATGTTTTTTATGTTCAAAATCTAGCATATTTCACAATCCAAATGATATTCTTTAATAAGCTTTGACTGTAAAATAACTTCTTTAAATCTCAGCTCATTAACAGGATTTTCAATAGTTAAAAATCGTGGTATCTCATTTAAATTTAATACCAGAGTCAAAATATAATCGTGCTTAAATTCTTGAGCCTTAATATACTCGTTTTCAGTTAGTCGAACTTTTCCTTTATTTTGACGAATACCTTTAACTTCAGCTAAATATTCGGTTGAGCGTGTTGAAATTTGGAAATCATAGCCATCACCAAATAATCTTGCATCCTGTAAGACCCCACTACGAAATATTTCAATCGACTTAAAATTGTTCATAAAATATAATTCGGCTTCTAGTCCTGTTTCTTGCATTCTCTTGAATTTAGTTTTTGTAATTGGTGCTATACTGTGTTCAGCTATAAAACTTGAGATATTATATTCATTACTCAAAATTAACTTAACAATATTAGCAAAATCAATCACATTTTCAGAGCCAAATAAGCTATCAATTAGTAGTTTGCGATGTTCATAAACTTCTTTTTTCTGCCACCAGCCTAGTCTGCCATTATCAAAATAAGGGTCAAATAAATCTTGACGATTTTTAATGACACTTCTAGTTTCGACAATTTCAAAATCTACGAAATATTGATAAAACTGTTCTTTTGTTTTACATCCAAATTGCTGAATAAAATCATTATTAAATTTTGCTAATCCATAGCCCAATAAATTTAGCAACTCATAATGTTCATGTTTATTGCTTTTATTTTCCATTTTTAGCTCATATAAATATTTAATCTATCTAAAATAACATTAAAGGTATTACCTTTATCATGTGATACCAAATTTTTAACATTTTCCAAAAAAACAACTTTAGGTCTATGACTTTTAATGATTTGCTCAATATCAAAAAACAAAGTGCCACGGCTATCAGAGAAGCCTTTTTGATAGCCTGCAATCGAAAAGGCTTGACAAGGAAAACCTGCACACAGAATATCAAATTTTTGTGGTATTTTCGCTTTCGTTTCAGCTAACGTAATATCACCAAATGGCATTAACCCATGATTCACAAAATAGGTTTTCTGAGCATTCACATCAATTTCACTTGCAAATACACATTTGCCGCCTAATTGCTGTAAGGCAAAATGAAAGCCCCCAATCCCGGCAAATAAATCAATAAAGGTAAATTTTTTTACACTCACGTTATTATCTCAATTTTAATCATCTTCAAAAGGAATAGGTCGACTACTAATTGTGCGCAGGGGTAATTCAAACTCTATATCCGCAACCGCAGGGTCAGCATTGGCAAAAATATCATATAAAAATATCATATAAAGATGGCTTTTTTATAGACTGCTGTGGCATCTCAAAATCTTGCTTTTTAGCCATTGTTTCAAAAGCAGGATTGAGCGTTGCCACAACTTTGCCATTGCTAACAATTTCAACAGGGGTTTTGGCTTCTGTGAGTTGCTGTTGAACGACCATAGGTAATTGGCTTAATTCTAAAATCATAACTCCCCCTACTAAATCAAATCACCCATTAACATACTGAGCAAAATATTCCCGATTCTCCATCAATTCATCATAATCCATGGCAAAAATCCCATGCCCGCCATGCGCAAAGGTTAACCAATCAAACTGAATTTCAGGATAGGCTTGACGCAGTGCCCATTCACTATCCCCCACCTCGCACACCAGCAAGCCGTCACGAGTCAGATAATCTGGGGCGTTGTATAAAATATGATGCACCAAATCCAAGCCATCCTGTCCCGCTGCCAACGCGTGGTCTGGCTCATGCAAGAACTCGGGTGGCAAATCTGCCATCGTTGCCGCATCGACATACGGCGGGTTGGTCACAATCAAATCATATTGATTTTCTGCAGGTACTTTTTCAAATAAGTTTGACTCAATCAAATTGACTTGATGGTTCATATGATGATGTTCCACATTGACCGCTGCCACTTCCAGCGCGTTTTTATCGATATCACTGGCATCGACCATTGCATCAGGGAAACGGCTTGCCAAGGCAATGGCAATACACCCTGACCCTGTACACAAGTCCAGCATACGCTCTGGTTGTGCTAACTGCTTATCATACAATCCGTGGTCATGAAATTTTTTGTCATTAGTAGTGCCACTGATTTTTTCAACCAAATCATTCGGCTCAAAATAGGGATAAAACTGCTGGCGAATCAGCTCAGCAATTGGTGAACGTGGAATCAATACCCGTTCATCCACATAAAATGGCAAATCGCAAAAATAAGATAAATTAATTAAATAACTTAAAGGTTTGCGTTCTACGATACGGCGCTGCAGCAATGTCAATACTTCTGATTTTTCGCTATTGGTCAGGCGACAATCTAAAATTTGCTCATCGGCAGACCAATCAAGTGACAAGGTTTGTAGCACAATAGCCGAAGCCTCAGCAAACTCATCTGTAGTACCTTGCGCGACTACCACATCATGCTCGCGTAATTTACTGACCCCAAAACGGATAAAATCGCGAATCGTTTTTAGGGTTTGGTGGGCTTCAGCAAACTCTTGTTGCATGGTGTCAAAAATGTCATCTGACTCGGTTTCTTCATCCATATCAAGTGCTTGCAAATCGATTTGCAAATCGTCAAAATTTTGTGAATCTTGATTTTGGTCAAAAGATGGCGTGTGAGAAACATTGGCTGATGCAAATGGCGATGATGACATAGTGGTTAACCTAAAAAATTTTGAATTAAAATTATAATATACTTTGATTTTTTTACAAATTATTTAACAAGCTAAAGTCATTTCACAACTTAAAGCTTCGCAGATTTGTACCCTTGAATATTTAATTATTAAGTTATCCTATAAACATTGCAAGCACGCCTATTGCCAATAGTGCAAAACATTTTACACACTTTTTAGCTTTATTTTGCTATAAGAATACAGCTTGGTTAAAAAATTTTACCATTATCTATCGCGCGATTTGTTAATGTTAAACTTAGGATAGATAAATTTATCTATGGAACAATTTGACTATAGAAATTCAACTAAAGAGCAGTTTAACTACGGCGCAAGGTTGTTAAACGCCTTGGCAAACGCTACTTAGATTGCCGTGCTGCCAACAAATGAGCCATTGCCCGAAAAGTTGGTTTTTATAGTATAATTGCTGCCAATTTATGCTTTTATTGTACGTTATTTATATTGTCCCTTATTTTTATTTGTTATTGCCGATTATTGAGTCAATCTATGAAAAAATTTGTACTATCTACCCTAGCTTGTCTGATTGCCAATCAAGCATTTGCAGCCACCAATACGGTCTCAGACACCACCGCCACCAAAAAAACGACCACGACTAAAACTGCCACCACGAAAGCGGCTAGCGCCTCTACCGCAGCCGCGACTGCTATAAAAACCACTACCGATAGTAAAACGGCTAAAAAATCGCAAAGCAAAGCCGCAACCACTACTGCTAAAAAACCGCAAACAGCCAAGCCCGCAGCTAGCGTCACACAATCTACCGCTACACCGAAAGTCGCCTCGGCTACTGCAATGACGGCAGCAAAACCAACGCCAGCAGCAACCGATATCCCTTTGACCGCAATCCCAGCCACCACCACGGCATTAGGCATTAAAGAAGACGCCACCCAAACAGGTATCGACAGTGACTATACCTCGGGTGCAGGTGTCGCAGGCGCGAGCTCTGAAGAAGTCAACAATACTACGACGGCTGCGCCAACTTTTGACCCGACGACGGTAGGTAACAATAAAACAGCAACGACACCTGCCAGTTTTTCTACCCTAAATTTGTCTGACTACGCACAGCTAGTCAATAGCGCCGACTGGAAACCTGGTCAAAATGTTAACTCAGCAACGACCTTAAAACTTCAAGCCTTGTTAGATTGGAATCATGCTTCACCGGGTCCGATTGATGGCGGCTGGGGTATGAATGCCAAAAAAGCGCTCAAAAATTTCCAAGCCATGCATGGACTACCCCAAGATGGTCGTATGAGCGCGGAAGTTTGGAAACTGTTAAATGAAAAAATCCCTGCCAATCAGCCTGTGTTGGTCGGTTATACCTTGACGCAAGAAGATATTAAAGGTCCGTATCAGCCAACACCGAGTGGTAGTGAAGCCAAATCTAAAATGAAAGGTCTATACTATCAAGACGTCCAAGAAATGTTGGCTGAACGTTTCCACATGGATATTCGCTATCTTAAAAAGCTTAATAGCGATAAAAAATTCACCGTGGGTGAAACCATCACCGTCTTTAACCCAGGCGCGCCGCTCAATGAGAAAATCACCCGTTTGGTTGCCAAAAAAGCCGACAATATCTTATACGCTTATAATGGCGATAGATTAATTGCCACTTATCCTACCACGGTCGGTAGTAGTGATACACCGTCTCCTACGGGTACCTTTAGTATTGTCAATCGTGTTAAAAACCCTTGGTACCGCGCCAGTAGCGGTGAAGGCAAAGATAAAAAAGTGTTTATGTTGCCGCCAGGACCCAAAAGTCCAGTCGGTGTGGTATGGATGGGACTGAGTAAACCCTCATACGGGATTCATGGCTCGCCCGTTCCTGAAGGCATTAGCCGTCAAGCCTCGCACGGCTGTGTTCGCTTAACCAACTGGGATGTGCTTGAAGTGTATGCCAATGTTGATACAGGTACCAAGGTAGATTTACAGTAGCTGTTGAGCTACAGCGTTTAGCACCGTAGTCTAGCGTGAGTGCTACACTTTTAACTTTATTAGCCATAAAAAAACCGCTTAGCTTTTGTTAGTTAAGCGGTTTTAGTGATTTTAGTTGTTTATCGAGCGTACTTTGTTATCGCGCAACTGGGGTTACTGGGGTTTTGGCAATATTCAGTGTTTGCATTTTTTTGGCGACAATCCATGCAATTGGAATAGATAGGATTAAACCGACAATCGCTGTGGCTATAATGTGTGGAATTTGGTCAAAACCAGTTACCAGCGCAATGGTCATTAAAACACCGATAGTCACACCAAAAGCGATTGTAAAAATTGCGCTAAATAATTGCCAGTTCATAACAACTCCTTATCATTGTGTAAATAGATGTATTTGTTACGTATAGTTATAATCCAATCCCACACTCAATACAAGGGAAAAAAAGATTAAACAAATGCACGACCTAAAACAATTGGTTATCAATTCCACATTTTTAGTAAGGTTTAATTTGAATCAAATTTATTGAGAAATCTAAAAAACTCGCGTTTTTTTCCGATTAATATCACCGAGGTCGAGGAATTTAATTGGCTTTATAAACATTGATGAAAAAAAATCCCACCCGATTTTTTAAGATTAATGTCACATTTTTTAGTAACTATTTTTAGTAACTATGACCCAATAACATGACTTGGTTAAAAAATTTGGGTAAAAAAATTTTCTGTAATCTGCTATGTTAGCGGTGTTTATCAATTGTTTAACACAGTAAAGGACAGAAGTATTTAACATGCATCAACAATTTTCTTTTTTTGCCGCTATCAAGCCATCTAAACGCCTAGCTACTAAACGCCAAGCTACTAAACGCATAGGAAGTGCCGCTGCAGTGATTGGCTCAGCCCTTGCCTTGGGCGGCTGCGCCTCTACCACAGGTAGCGGTGTGATGGATGCTAATAGCACCATCGGCACTGCCAACAATGTCGGCATGGCGATATTTAAAGCCGCGGTGAATCAACAATGCCAAACTCAATTACAAAATAACCAATACTGGCGCTTGGGCAGTGTATTGATGACTTCCGACAAGCAAGCAGAGGTAGCGAGCAATGTCTGTAGCTGCGTCAGCGAAAAAGCCCCGCAGTCCGTCACCATTGTCGATTTGACCACAGCAGCAGTTGACCCGACCGCGCGCAATGTCATTGTGGCGCGCGCCGTATCTAATACCTTGCAGCAATGCGTGGGCGAATTTGTTAAGTAAATATTAACTTGCTACTGAGTGTGCGCTACTATATAATAGCGCACCTTGTTTATACCAATTTAGATGATTCTAACTTAGGTGCATTCAATCTCCTTGCTGTTGACACGGGGTCAACGGCTGTATAATCCGTGAGGAGTCTTTATGAGACATTATGAACTGGTATTATTGGTTCACCCAGACCAAAGTGACCAAGTGGTTGGCATGGTTGAGCGCTATATCAACTTAGTAAAAGAACAAGGTGGTGCTATCCATCGCCTAGAAGATTGGGGTCGTCGTCAATTAGCTTACCCAATCAACAAAGTTCACAAAGCTCACTATGTGCTATTAAACATTGAAGCGGGTCAACAAACGCTTGATGAGCTTGAAGAATTATTCCGTTATAACGATGCTATCATCCGTAGCTTAGTTATCCGTCGTGACGAAGCGATTACTGAAGAATCACCATTAGCAAAAAGTGCTGAAGAAAAACGTGCTCGTAAAGCTTCACGCCGTAACGATACAGCTCAAGATGACTATCAATCAAATGATGATGAGTCAGAAGTTGATGCTGAAGACAACAACGACGAATAATTAAGGAGACTAATCATGGCACGTTTTTATCGCCGCCGTAAATTTTGCCGTTTTACTGCTGAAGGCATTACCCATATCGATTATAAAGATATCGAAATCCTAAAACAGTATGTCACTGAAAGTGGCAAAATCGTACCAAGCCGTATCACTGGTACTTCAAACAAATATCAACGCCAATTGGCTGTAGCAATCAAACAAGCACGTTATCTTGCGTTGATTCCTTACACTGACAGCCAAAAATAAACCGAGGAGTGATATATGCAAGTTATTTTATTACAACGTATCGCTAACCTAGGTAAACTAGGCGATACTGTTAATGTAAAAGCAGGTTACGGCCGTAACTTCCTTGTACCACAAGGTAAAGCATTACCAGCCACTGCTTTTAACATCGAAAAATTTGAAGCACGCCGTGCAGAACTTGAAAAAGTAGAAGCCGATGAATTAGCCGCTGCTAATGCCCGTGCTGAAGCGCTACAAGACGTTAATGTTATCATCCGTGCAAAATCAGGTGATGAAGGCAAACTATTTGGTTCTATCGGTACTCGCGATATCGCCGATGCCTTAACCAAATCTGGTTTACCTGTTGACCGTTCAGAAGTTAAATTGCCTGAAGGTGCATTACGTCAAATTGGCGAATATAATGTTGATATCCAATTACATCACGATGTAATGACCAACATTCAAGTCACTATCTTGGCAGAAGATTCAGCTGCTTAATTGATAGTTTACTTTAAAAAAGAGATGGCTTTGCTGTCTCTTTTTTTTATTGTTTACGGCGTAAAAATTCAACAAAAAAGCCTAAAATTCAAGCTGATTTCATTCAAAAAAATTGCCGTTTTTTTATATTTTTCTCATTAGAATTTGAATGGTTTTTTCGGTATATTGACTGTTCTATTTCGATGCGTGTGTTAGACTCACAATTTGCAAACGATAACTTTTAGCAAACTTTTGCCCTTTCAAACTATTTAAAATAACTTTATCACAGGTCATCATGGCAGACGATAAAACCAAAGAGAACGATCTTAAGAATACTTCGCTGACGCAGCATCAACCGCACAGTATGGACTTAGAAAAGTCCGTCCTAGCGTCGCTGATGAGCCTTGAAGAGTCGTTTGATCGCATCTCAGATATTATTACCAAATATGATTTTTATGCACAGCGCCATCAATATATTTTTGATGCCATCTCTCATCTTGCCAATGCCAATGAGCCCTATGACGCCACCATGGTGATGGACTGGCTCGATATGCAAAAACTGCTTGAGCCTGCGGGGGGTAGCGATTATCTAGGCGATATCCTATCACAAAGCCCAGCGACGCTGTTTAACTTGACTGCTTATGCACAGCGGGTCAGGGAATTTTCGACTTTACGCCAAATCATCAAAGCCGGCAGTCATATGCTAGAGCTTGCCTTTGACCCAAAAAATCAAAGTGTCAGTGATATTTTAGACACCGTTGAAAGCGAAATTTTTGCCATCAATGAAACCCATAGCCGCCAATCTAAACACAAGGGTCCTACCCAACTGAGCGATGTTATTACCAATGTTGTCGATAATATCCGAGAACTTAAAGACCATCCTGAAGGTATGATTGGGCTTAAGACGCCGTTTGAAGAACTCAATAATAAAACCCAAGGGCTGCAAGCAGGCGATCTCATTATCGTGGCAGCACGTCCTTCGATGGGTAAAACCACGTTTGCGATGAATTTAGCAGAGAGTATTTTATTTCATACCGATTTACCGGTGGTGGTGTTTTCAATGGAAATGCCTGCCGAGTCAATTGTGATGCGTCTATTGTCCTCTTGGGGGGCCATCAACCAAACCCATTTGCGCTCAGGTCAAATGAATGAAGATGAATGGGGTAAACTCTCCAATGCCATCGCCCATCTGCATGCTAAAAAACTGTATATCGATGACAGTACTGCGCTACCGCCATCTGAGGTTCGTTCGCGCTGTCGCCGTATTGCCAAAGATAATGATGGCAAACTTGGGATGGTAATGGTCGATTATTTACAATTGATGAAAGTCCCAGGCTTAGGCGACAACCGCGTGGGTGAGATTTCGGAGATTTCACGAAGCTTAAAAGCGCTTGCCCGTGAGATGAATTGCCCTGTGGTGGCTTTATCACAGCTAAATCGGAGCTTGGAGAATCGCCCCAACAAACGCCCGATTATGTCGGACTTACGGGAGTCGGGTGCCATTGAGCAGGATGCCGATTTGATTATGTTCATTTATCGTGATGAGGTTTATAATGAAAACAGCGATGCTAAAGGCACAGCTGAGATCATTATTGGTAAACAGCGTAATGGACCTATTGGGACAGTGCGCCTGTCCTTTGAAGGGCAATTTACCCGTTTTGGTAACTTAACTCCTGATTTTTACCAAACCGCTTCCTTTAGCGAACCTGATGAATAAAAATTTTACTGCAACAAGGTCAAGATTGTGCGTCAAACCAGCATCACCATCGATTTAGCAGCGCTTACCCATAACTTACAACGCGTCAAAGATTATGCCCCGACCGCCAAGGTGTTAGCCATGGTCAAAGCCAATGCCTACGGGCATGGCGCCGTCAACTGTTTACCCGCCGTAGCACAAGCCGATGCCTTAGGTGTCGCTTGTTTGCAAGAAGCGATAGAACTGCAACAGGCTGGCTGGCAAAAATTAATGGTAGTGATTGAAGGCGCGTTTTCATTAGCAGAATGGCAATATTGTATAACGCATCAAATCGAATGCGTGGTACATCACCAACGCCAATTAGACTGGGCGTTGCAGCAGCCTGCTAAAACGGGCGCAACCGTCTGGCTAAAACTAAACACTGGCATGAACCGCCTTGGCTTTACATCGGATGAAATCAAGGAAATTGCTCAGCAATTAACTGAGGCAGGTTACGAAATTGTTTTGACCACCCATTTTGCCAACGCTGATGTCATCGATCATCCCAATAACCAACAACAGTTTGAGTTATTTGATTCCACCCTACAAATGCTACGTGACCAAGTAAACCCGGCGATTAAAGGCTCATTGTGTAATTCAGCAGGGATTGTGAACTGGTCAGACCGCTATTATGATTGGGTGCGCCCAGGCATTATCTTGTATGGGGCAACACCTGTAAATCATGCCACTGCCAAACAGCTAAATCTGCAACCTGTCATGCATTTTAACGCCAGTATCATGGCAATTCATACGCTAAAAGCGGGCGATAGCGTGGGTTATGGTAGTCGCTGGACTGCCCAAGCCCCAGCGCGCATCGGCATTGTCAGTGTGGGTTATGCCGATGGTTATCCAAGGGTGATTAGCGATAATGCGTATGTCGTCGTCGCAGGTCAACAGGCGCCTATCATCGGTCGCGTGGCGATGGATATGTTGATGGTTGATTTAACCCATACTACCGAGGTAAACCTTGACTGCCCTGTCCAGCTTTGGGGGAACGCACCGACCATTGATGAAGTGGGTAGCTGGAATGATACCATTAGCTATGAGCTATTAAGCGTGGTCACTCGACGTCCAACGTGGATTTATCAGTAATAGCTGTTAGCTATGTGACGGATGTTAAAGTGACACAAATGCGTCAATTTGCTAGACAGTTTGGATAAATCCGCTATACTGATAGTTTACTGTAATGTTTATTGACAAAATTGGGATGTAGGACAGGCAATGAGTACCCGCCATTTTTTGACGTTATTGGATTTTAGCAAAGAAGAATTGATGCAAGTGATTAAACGCGGTAGCGAACTGCGTTTGATGCAGCATGAAGGGGTTATTTATCAGCCTTTTGTCGGTCGTACCTTGGGGATGATTTTCGAAAAATCGAGCACCCGTACCCGTATTTCGTTTGAAACAGGGATGGGACAATTTGGCGGTCATGCCATATTTTTATCACCTCGTGATACCCAGCTCGGCCGTGGCGAACCGATTGAAGATTCGGCACGTGTTATCTCACGCATGGTCGATATCGTCATGATTCGCACCTTTGAACACAGTATTGTTGAAAAATTCGCCCAGTATTCGCAAGTGCCTGTTATCAATGCACTTACTGACGAACAGCATCCTTGTCAGCTACTAGCCGATATCCAAACCTTTATGGAGCACCGTGGCAGCATCGAAGGCAAAACGGTGACTTGGATTGGGGATGGCAATAATATGTGCGCTTCTTTTATCCATGCCGCGCATCAATTTGGCTTTCAATTGCGGGTTTCCGCCCCTTATGGGTTTGAACCTAATGCCGACCTCATCAAACAGTATTCGCACTGTGTCGAGCTGGTCGAAGATGTTAATGAGGCGGTCAAAGGCTCGCATTTGGTTGCCACCGATGTATGGGCAAGTATGGGACAAGAAAGCGAGCAAAATACTCGTGCGCGGCGATTTGCTCAGTATATGGTGACCCGTTCATTACTGGATAAAGCCGATCCAGACGTCTTGTTTATGCATTGTCTGCCTGCCCACCGCGGCGAAGAAATCTCCTATGATTTGCTTGAGGATCCGCGCGCTGTGGTATGGGATGAAGCCGAAAATCGTCTGCATGCCCAAAAAGCGCTGATGGAATTTTTGTTAACCGATAAAATCAAACTCGCCTAATCTATTGAGCCTGGGCGTTATCTTTGCGCCCTGCTATGCCATTATCATTATATTAACCGCTCGAATTCTTAACCAATAAAATAAAGCAAACGGAACATAGCCATGTACTTTGTGCTCTCGCCTGCCAAAAATTTGAATGAAAAAAATGATTTACCTTTTGATTTTAGTCAGCATTATACCCAGCCTGCTCTGATGGCGCACGCTTGCGAATTGATGGGCGAATTAAAAACATTAGCGCCAACCGATTTGTCGGCGTTGATGAGTATCTCAGGTAAACTTGGGCAATTAAATGCCGTGCGCAACCAAAATTGGCGATGGGATACTACCCAGCCATTTAGCACCGATCATGCTGACATACCTGCTAAAGCGGCGTTGTATTTATTTGATGGCGATGTCTATACAGGTTTGGCAGCGCAGCAAATGACTAAGCAGCAAGTCCATTATTTAAATGAGCGATTAGGTATTTTATCTGGGTTGTACGGCTTGTTAAAACCGCTTGATTTGATGCTACCTTATCGCCTGGAAATGGGCACAAAGCTAAAAAATCCCAGAGGCGATAATTTGTATCAATTTTGGGGCGATACGATTACTGATTTAATCAATCAACGCATGGCAGAAAATAAACACAAAGTTTTGGTAAACTTGGCTTCCAACGAATACTTCAAGTCGGTCAATCCCAAAAAAATTACGGCTGATATTATCACGCCTCGCTTTGAAGACGGCAAAGATGGTCAATATAAAGTGGTAAGTTTCTATGCCAAAAAGGCACGCGGCTTGATGGTGCGTTTTGCCGCTGAAAATCAGCTGACAACCGCGCAACAGTTAAAAGACTTTAACTTGGAAGGCTATCAGTTTGTTGAAAATGCTTCAAGCTCAACTGAGTATGTTTTTAGACGGGATAATGATTAACTGCGCCGCCATTTAACGCAAAATATTCGCCCATAAATCCACACTCATACTATCTTTTAACACATTTTTATTGAATACACCGATGGTGTTGGCTTGTGGTAGTGAAGCGGTCGGTAGTTCCATCGTCATGGTTGTGATAATTTCCCTAATTAAAAAACCCTATTAAACCGAAGTTTAATAGGGTTTTAATTTTAGCTAAATGGCTTGAGTAGGATATAATCTTTAGATTACATCATGCCGCCCATACCACCCATGCCGCCCATACCACCCATGGCAGCAGCGCCAGCGTCGTCTTTTGGCAGGTCAGTAATCATTGCTTCTGTCGTAAGCATCAAGCCTGCCACAGATGCTGCGTTTTCAAGCGCTGAGCGAGTGACTTTGGCTGGGTCTAAGATACCCATTTCAAGCATATCGCCATATTCACCAGTCGCTGCGTTGTAACCGTAGTTACCTTGACCGCCTTTGACTTGGTTTACCACCACAGATGCTTCATCACCTGCGTTGGTCACGATTTGACGAAGTGGGGCTTCCATCGCACGGCGTAAAATGTTGATACCCGCGGCTTGGTCGTCATTGTCACCATTGACATTGTCAAGCGCAGAGATAGCACGAACCAATGCCACACCACCACCTGCTACAACGCCTTCTTCGACGGCAGCACGAGTTGCATGCAAGGCATCATCCACACGGTCTTTTTTCTCTTTCATTTCAGTTTCAGTCGCCGCACCGACTTTGATAACTGCCACACCGCCTGCGAGTTTAGCAATACGCTCTTGTAGCTTTTCTTTGTCATAATCAGAGGTTGATTCTTCCACTTGGCGACGGATAGAGGCAACACGATCATCGATTTCAGTTTTTTGACCGGCACCATCGACAATCACAGTGTTTTCTTTACCAACCGTCACTTTTTTGGCAGTACCTAATACTGATAAATCCGCAGTTTCTAAGCTCATGCCCAGTTCTTCTGATACAACTGTACCACCCGTTAAGATAGCGATATCTTGAAGCATCGCTTTACGACGGTCACCAAAACCAGGGGCTTTGACAGCACAAACTTTTAAACCGCCGCGCATGTTATTCACAACTAAAGTTGCCAAGGCTTCGTTTTCAACATCTTCAGCAATGATCAGTAAGGCTTTACCAGATTTCATCACGTTTTCAAGCAGTGGAATCAATTCACGGATGTTGCTGATTTTTTTGTCGACTAACAAGATTAATGGGTTTTCTAGTTCAGCGGTCAATGTATCTGCTTTATTGGCAAAGTATGGGCTGATGTAGCCACGGTCAAACTGCATACCTTCAACGACTTCAAGGGTATCTTCAAAGCCTGAACCTTCTTCAACAGTGATTACGCCTTCTTTACCCACTTTTTCCATCGCCTGAGCGATTAAGTCACCGATAGTTTGGTCAGAGTTAGCTGAGATAGAGCCAACTTGCGCGATGGCTTTGGTGTCATTGGCTGGGGTTGAAAACGCGTGGATTTGTGCAACAACGGCACGCACACCTTTATCGATACCACGTTTTAAGTCCATTGGGTTCATGCCAGCGGCAACTGATTTCATGCCTTCTTGCAAAATCGCTTGGGCTAAAACAGTCGCTGTGGTAGTACCGTCACCTGCAACATCATTGGTTTTGCTTGCAACTTCACGAACTAGCTGTGCACCCATGTTTTCAAATTTGTCATCAAGTTCGATTTCTTTAGCCACTGATACGCCATCTTTAGTGATGGTTGGTGCGCCAAAAGATTTATCGATAACCACGTTACGACCTTTAGGACCCAATGTTACTTTAACCGCATTTGCCAATACGTTGACACCGTCAATCATTTTTGCACGGGCATCAATACCAAATTTTACATCTTTAGCCATGTTAAATTCTCCAAATTATAAATTTTTATTTGTATAAGGTAGTCCAAATTGCTACCACGGTTGCTATCAATTATTTTACCAAGTACTTAACCAGTTAGATTAAGACTAGGTAAATTAAGACTAGATAAATTAGCATTTAGATAAAAAACGATTGTTTAGAGCAATGACTGATTAACCTTCAATCACACCTAATACATCACTTTCTTTCATAATCAATAATTCTTCACCATCTACTTTAACCGTTGAGCCGGCGTATTGACCAAATAGTACTTTGTCGCCAACTTTGACATCGAGCGCACGTACATCGCCGTTTTCACGGATTTGACCATTCCCTACTGCAATGACTTCACCTTGAGAAGGTTTTTCTTGGGCACTGCCTGCTAGTAATAAACCGCCAGCCGTTTTTTGTTCTTCTTCGCTGCGACGCACGACGATACGATCATGTAAAGGACGAATTGCCATAATCTACTCCATAAATTAACTGTTAAATTATTGTTTGAAAGCCGTAGTTAGCTTTGAAAGCTGTGATCAGCTCAGAGGTTAGCTCAAAAGACCACCGCTATTTTGCCGACCACAAAAAGATGATAACTATCTGTTTACATAAATAATCCTATGCTTATCACATGTTATCAATTCACTGTCTAACAGTGGGGATGTCTGCCAATTTGTTCAAGCAGAAAATTACGAAATTTTGCAATTTGTTGTCAATTTTTTAACTACCTAGCCCAAACACTTCATAAAGACTGTCGTTTATTGCACAATTACAATCTTTTGTTAACTGGCTTGTATTTGCTTGCCGTCAATACTACTGTATGCATACCAAACAGATTTAACCTTATCTTATGAACGTTATTTGATGGATGAAACATGAAAAATTCTTTAGTAAAAAAGCTAGCCGTAGGTATTTCACTCGTGTCAGCGATGGCTATCACCTCTATGGCGAATGCAGCAGTTGCCCCTTTTAATGCAACCTATAATTTTAATATTGAAGGCAAATACAATGGTACCGCAAGCCGTGTATTGACCCAAACTGGCAATCAGTATTTTTATAATGTTAATGCAAGTGTCGGTAAATTAGCCAGTGCCAAGCAAACCGCCAATTTTGTCAATGCCAATGGCGCTATCTTACCGGTGAGCGCGTTAACCCAATACAAAATTTTGGGGGCGGGTCGTACTACCACCTTAAACTTTAATAATGCAAAAAAACAACTGGTTACCAATTATAAAGGTCAAAACAAAGTCATTGCTTTGCCTCAGCCTGCTTATGATGATTTGAGTTTGGAAATTCAAATTCGCGAGGATTTAAAAGCAGGCAAATTCCGTGGTAACTATTACATGGCAGATCGCAATACCGTTGAAGCGGTGCCCTTTAAGAAATCTGCCATGACTCGCATTACCGTGCCAGCGGGCACTTTTGACGTGGTGCGTATCGATCGCGTGCATGATGATAAAGACCGTCAAACCAGTTTTTGGTTAGCCCCAAAACTTGATTATTTACCTGTCAAAGTGGTTCAAAACAATGATGGTAAAAAAATGGAAATGAATTTGACTAGAGTAAATTAATACTTTGTTATTCTTTGACTCAAACACCGATTATATTAATCGGTGTTTTGTTATGTTTATGTCACTATAAATACGCTATTAGTGACTTATCAGGTCAGAAATTGGCGCTATTTTTGTAAGCCATAAGTTGTCAAGGCGTAAGTTTTTAACTATTCTTTGTGGGTCCATTGGAAGGCCTCACTATCCTGTCTAAGTTTCTCATATCTGTTAGCAACCTTTAGCAAGCTCTCCAATTCGCACTTTATCAATATCCATGTAAAAGGGAGTATTTCATGTCATTAAGATTGCAATCCTTAACACTCGCTATTGCCAGCATTTCATTTGCTAGCGCTGCCCAAGCCGCGGGGCTTGACCGCTCAACTCAGCCAAGTTGGGGGTTTACGCAAGATGGCACTTTTGCGTACATCGAACGAATCACCATCGACCCATCGATTAGTGGCAAAGACAATGCGGCCACCACCCCTTCGCCAACTACGTATGAAGAAGGTCGCGATATTAATAACATGGCGCTAAACTATGATTTTATCAATTATGGGGCAAAAGCAGACGTCAACGATAAAGTCAGTGTGGGTGTGTTTTTTGACCAGCCGTGGGGCGCGGATGTTGAGTTCACCGGCAATAATAACTTTGTTAATGGTACAGTCAGCGCGCAGCAGGTTATTGGTGCAGGACAAGCGGCGCTAGCAGCCGCCACAGCTGCAAAAACTGCCGCCGCCGCTGCAAAAGCAGATCCAACCAACCAAACACTCGCTTATAATGCAGCTAACGCGGTTAAAACCGCACAGCAAGCAGGGGCAGCCTACAATCTAGCAAGCAATATCGCTCAGCATCCCAACGAAGGTACCAATGCCTCCGTTGATAGTAAAAACTTCACGGGTTTGGTGGGTGTCAAATTTGGCGAAAAAAATAATTGGCAAGTATATGGCGGGCCGGTATTACAAAAATTAGAAGGTGAAGTACATTTACGCGGTAAAGCCTACAATTCTACCCAAGGTTATGATGGCATCTTTGCCCAATCGAATGGTTATGGTTGGATGGCAGGTTTAGCCTATAGCAAACCTGAGATTGCGCTTAAAGCGGCGTTGACTTATCGCTCTGACATTGATCATGACACCGTAGCGTATGAGTCCATGCCTGCAACTGGCAAATCAGGCAGTTATGACATGACCATCACTACCCCAAAATCCGTGAATGTTGACTTTCAAACAGGTCTCAATCCAACCACCCTATTGACCGCAAAACTGCGCTGGGTACCTTGGAGTGATTTTTCAATCAAACCGCCTTTGTATAATGCAACGACCAAAAAAGCCACCGGCGCGGATTTTAAACCCCTATATCCCAATGGTTTAAACTTGATTGATTACTCAGATGATGGCTGGGCAGCAGAAGTGGACTTGGGTAAAAAATTAAGTAATCAATGGGCGGTATCAGGCTCAGTGGGTTGGGACAGCGGCGCGGGTGATCCCACCACCACCTTAGGGCCTGTCGAAGGTCATTGGAATGTGGGTCTAGGCGCCAAGTACAATGTTACACCCGAAGTCGCCGTGTCGGCAGGCGTGAAATACTTGATGTTTGGCGATACCAAATCAAAAATCCCCAATGGCGACTTAGTGGGTGATTTCCAAAACAACGATGCTTGGATTTATGGGCTGCGTTTAACTTATCAGAAGAAGTAAGCCCCATAAAAAAAGCCTATCACGTTGATAGGCTTTTTTTATGTCGATCCATTAATCACGATGTTTACCATCCATCTCTAATCCTAACATGTCAAGCAAGGCTGCCATACTTGCAGATACCGTGATATTGGGGTTAGTAACCAATCCCAAATAGCGTTGCAACTCAACAGGTGTATCCATATTAATCGGCTGTAAATCTTGATTGACTAACGTTTGTGGTAACACCGACCAGCCTAGCCCAACCGATACCAACATACGAATCGACTCTAGCGGATTGGTGCTCATCGTAGCATACGGTTTTAAGTTATATTTGGCAAATTCGGCTAAAGTGATTTGACTGGTAAAGGTATTGGCGGCGGGTAAAATCGCTGGATAGTTGGCCAATTGCTCAAGCGTCACGTTCATTTTATGCGCCAGTGGCGATAAAATGCCGGTCACAAAATGCAGCGGATCTGACCATAGCATATGATAATTTAGACGTTTATCATACACAGGGGGTAGGGTTAAAAAAGCCAACGACAAGTCGCCATCAAGGACTGCTTTATGCGCTTGCTCAGAATCGACAAAATGCACTTCCAGCTGTACTGCAGGATAGCTTTGGATAAATTGTTTGAGGACAGCTGGCAGATGATGTAAGCCAATATGATGACTGGTACCAATAATCAGTTTGCCTGATACCGTTTGCTGGCGGTTTTTAAGATTAATTTTTAGATTATCGTAATCATCTAGCCAGCGTTTGGCATGGGGTATCAAGTCATGTGCCGCTTGGGTTGGGATAATACCACGACCCACGGTATCAAAAAGGGTGACATCAAATTCGTCTTCTAAGTTTTTGATACGCTTACTTACTGCAGGCTGTGTAATAAATAATTTATCAGCCGCCTGCGAGATACTACCTGTTTGCATAACCGCTAAAAAAGTATTTAAATTTGTGGTATTCATCTTTCCCCCAACAATAAAATCCTACCATTTGATATAAATAAAAGTTTCATTCTTTAAAAAATACATTAAATAAGATTATAAGATAACGTATGGACAAATACAATTTATTTAATCGTCCAATACATTCCTAAAATTTTCATAAAATATAAAAATCATCAATTAAAATTATCATTTTTCTTTGTTATAATGGCGTTATTGTGTACCCGATTACTACGCCCCTTTATAAAAAAACCATAGGATATGTGTCATGGCAGCGCAAACGCTTTATGATAAACTTTGGCAAGACCACTTAGTCAATCAACGAGACGACGGTTCTAGTCTTATCTATATCGACCGTCATTTATTACACGAAGTCACAAGCCCGCAAGCATTTGAAGGCTTGTCATTGGCAAATCGTGACCCTTGGCGTTTGTCAGCAAACGTCGCCACCCCTGACCATAATGTTCCAACAGTGGCAAGCGAACGTAAAGAAGGGGTGGCAGGTATTAAAGATGACGTCTCTCGCTTGCAAGTAGCCACACTCGATGAAAACTGTGCCAAATTTAATATCACTGAATTTACCATCAATGACGTGCGCCAAGGTATTGTGCATGTGGTAGGCCCAGAACAAGGTTTGGTATTACCTGGGATGACAGTGGTGTGTGGCGACTCACATACCGCAACCCATGGTGCATTAGGCTGTCTTGCCCACGGCATCGGTACCAGTGAAGTTGAGCATGTATTGGCAACGCAGTGTCTTGTGCAAACCAAGATGAAAAATATGCTTATCAAAGTCGATGGTAAATTGGGTGAAGGTGTCACCCCCAAAGACGTGGTACTAGCGATTATTGCAAAAATCGGCACCGCGGGCGGGACAGGCTACGCCATTGAATTTGCAGGCGATGTGTTCCGTGACATGAGCATGGAAGGACGTATGACCGTGTGTAACATGGCGATTGAAGCCGGCGCACGCGTTGGTATGGTGGCAGTTGATGACACCACCATTGAATACGTCAAAGGTCGTCCCTATGCGCCTACCGGTGAAATGTGGGATAAAGCCGTGGCTTACTGGCAAACCCTACACTCAGATGGCGATGCCGTGTTCGATACCGTCATTGAAATGGCAGGCGCGGACATCGCACCCCAAGTATCTTGGGGCACCTCCCCTGAGATGGTGGTTGATATCAGCGCGCACGTCCCTACCCTAGATGCCGCAAAAGATGACGTCCAAAAAGAGGCTTGGACACGCGCCTATGAGTATATGGGTTTGACCGCGGGTCAACCGGTCACTGACATCAAAGTCGATCGGGTGTTTATCGGCTCTTGTACCAACTCACGTATTGAAGATATTCGCGCAGCGGCGGCGGTTATCAAAGGTCGCAGAGTCGCAGATAGCGTCAAAGAAGCGATTGTGGTAGCTGGTTCTGGGTTGGTTAAACAACAAGCAGAAAGCGAAGGGCTAGATAAAATCTTTACCGCAGCGGGTTTTGAATGGCGGGAGCCAGGCTGCTCGATGTGCCTTGCCATGAATGCGGATAAATTGCAGCCAAAAGAACATTGCGCCAGTACCTCCAATCGTAACTTTGAAGGGCGTCAAGGCAATGGCGGACGCACCCATTTGGTCAGCCCTGCCATGGCAGCTGCCGCCGCATTAGCCGGTCATTTTGTTGACGTGAGAAATTATTAAGGTAGAATTATGAAAAAATATACCCTTGAGCAGGGCATTGTCTGCCCACTAGATCGCTCAAACGTGGACACTGACCAAATCATTCCAAAACAGTTTTTGAAATCTATCAAACGCACGGGGTTTGGTGCCAATCTATTTGATGAATGGCGTTATTTGGACGAAGGCTATCCTGGTCAAGACAATAGCAAACGCCCCATTAACCCTGATTTTATTTTGAATCAGCCCCGTTATCAAGGTGCTAACATTTTGCTTGCGCGTAAAAACTTTGGTTGTGGTTCAAGCCGTGAGCATGCCCCTTGGGCGCTCGAAGAATACGGTTTTCGCACGGTGATTGCGCCAAGTTTTGCCGATATTTTCTACAATAACTGCTTTAAAAATGGCATGTTGCCAGTGATTTTAAGCGAAGATGCGGTCAGTGAATTGTTTGCCGAATGTTTTGCCCAAGATGGCTACCAATTAACCGTGGATTTAGAAAAACAGCAAGTGATTTCACCCTCAGGTAAAAGCTATGCGTTTGACGTCGATGAATTTCGTAAGCACTGTCTGCTCAACGGTTTAGACGATATTGGTCTTACCTTACAGCAAGCTGATAGCATCAAAGCGTATGAAGAGAACGCCAAACAATCACGCCCTTGGGTATTTGGCACAGGCGCGGCTTAAAATGCTGCTTGGTTAGGTAAATGTCCACTGTTAGTAGCGTTTCATCATTGATGATTTATCATTGATAGTTTATCCATCATGTATCCCATCCTGCGTATAAGCCGTGTCTAAAGAAGCATTTTTTGACAAAGGCATTTTTTGACAAAGGTTGGCATATTGGTTATGTTAGTCACATTTTAGCGTGCCTATGACTGTGTTTAAATCATGGCATCATCCGCCATAATTATCATCGTCTAACTATGGCAGCCACCCTGTTACTGCAATATTTTAGTTGCCTTTTTTGATTTGAGGGAATAACGACCATGATGTTTACGAAGCGCTTTTTTCGCCCTGACTGTTTGCCTGTTGTAGGTATAGCCATTGCGATTTGTTCGGCAGTGGCGCTATCTGGCTGTCAATCAATGACAAAGCAGCCAAGCGCACGCGCCAAACCCTCAGTGGTAACAGCGCCGCAACCGATTGCTGCAGGCAAAAGCACCCTAAAATGTACCGGCATTTATGCCTGTGAAATCAATCGTATTGGCACGTTGTCAGTTATTAATCAATCGACTCACACCCCGAGCGCTACACTTGGCAACCATAGCCAAGAGACCAGCCCAGTGACCGTCACACCTTTGATGAGTAAGCCGCAGAGCAAATCTACTATACCAAATTACTTGGTAAGTTTTCCCAGTGGTCAGCACGTGGTTGCCACCCGTTTTTATTTGGATGAGGATTTGACGACGGTTGAAAGTTTTAGTTTTATCCATCGTTTTGAAAGCGGTAAACGCTATGAGCTCAAAGCCTACCGCCAAATTCAAAAGACCGATTATAGTTTGCTAGCGCAGTCTGCCCCAACGCCCCTGTGTATTGATTTGTATGAAAATGCCAAACTTACCAATCAATGGTGTAAAAAACCTAATCAGCAAGGCGCTTTATCGAATGAATTTATAAAGATTGCTTTATAGATGCGCCTTAAAGCGTGACGCAAAAAAGCGTCATTCAATAATGCCTGATTCGATTATTTTTTAGAAACTAACAAAATTTTAAAAGCTGCGTTGTCAGCAAAAAGTTGTGGATTAACGTGAAGGAAGTAACATGACAAAACAGATCGCCGTATTACAAGGTGATGGTATTGGTCCTGAAATCATTGGACAAGCTGTCAAAGTATTGGACAAATTAATCGAGCAAGGCTTAGACGCTCGCTATGAGTATGGGCTGTTAGGTGGCTCAGCGTATGATGCGCATGGCTCACCCTATCCAGAAGCTACCCAAACCCTGTGCCGCAAGGCTGATGCGGTATTGCTCGGTGCTGTCGGCGGCCCACAGTATGATAGCCTTGAACGCTCAGTGCGCCCAGAGCGTGGATTACTGGCGATTCGTAAAGACTTAAATCTATTTGCCAATCTTCGCCCAGCCATTCTTTATCCAGAGCTTGCCAATGCCTCAACTTTAAAACCTGAGGTGGTATCTGGGTTAGATATTTTGATTGTCCGTGAGCTCACCGGCGATATTTATTTTGGTGAACCACGCGGTATTCGCACGCTTGAAAACGGTGAGAAAGAAGGCTATAACACCATGAAATACAGCGAATCAGAAATTCGCCGTATTGCCAAAGTCGCTTTTGAAGCGGCACAAAAACGCGGTAAAAAACTCTGCTCAGTTGATAAAGCCAACGTACTTGAGACCACAGAGTTTTGGAAGCAGATTTTCACCGAAGTCGCTGCCGAATACCCAGATGTTGAATTGACTCACATGTATGTCGACAATGCAGCGATGCAGCTGGTCAAAGCCCCAAAACAGTTTGATGTGATTGCCACAGGCAATATTTTTGGCGATATTTTGTCAGATCAAGCCTCAATGCTGACTGGCTCTATTGGTATGCTACCATCCGCGAGCTTAAATGACACAGGTAAAGGGCTATATGAACCATCGCATGGTTCTGCCCCTGATATCGCCGGTCAAAATAAAGCCAATCCATTGGCAACCATTTTGTCATTGGCGATGCTGTTACGTTATAGCCTCAATGATGAAGCCCGTGCCACGCAAGTTGAGCAAGCGGTGCAAAAAGTATTGCAGCAAGGGTTACGCACAGGCGATATCTTTGAACAAGGCACCACGCTGGTTTCTTGCTCAGACATGGGTGATGCGGTCATCGCTAACTTATAATATTTGATTATCCTAATTTTTATCGTGCGTTAAAGGTAGTGTTAGCTGGTCTAACCTGCCTTTTTTTATGCCATTTTTGCCAACATTTTTTTGAAAAATTTGTAAAATCCTGCTTATCTTCAACCGAGTTTTGCTATAGTATGCCATTATCGTTTCTCTAAAACTTCGATGACCTTTCATCCCATCCTTCTTTGCTAAATTTTTCTTAAATTTCAATGACTATGTCTTCTTATTATAAAATTTTACCTTGCTTTACAAGCATCGTGCTTGCTATCAGTTTATCTGCCTGTCAACAGTCACCCAATCAAGCGATGGATGTACCTACAGTTCCGACAGCAAGTACTACAGCTAGTACTGCAGCCAGTACAACCGCAAGTATCGCTGCCTCTTCGCCTGCCCCAACACTAAAAGCCAATGTCAGTCAACAGTTTATTGGCACAAGCTTGGTGCAGCAACGACTGAAACAAGCCTTGCCAGAGATTGCCTATACCACTGATAATTTACCAATGGTTGCCCAGCAAGTAAACCAAGTGAGTTGGTCACCCAAAGGCGCTATTGAATTAAAAACCATGCCTGCCTCTGCGGTGGTGGCGTCACAAGCCGCATCAACCGCATCTGCTTCAGCGACCCAATCTACGCCAGGTTTTCAATCAACTATTGACTACTCTGCGCTCAAACAATCGGCTAATGACAATCCGTCATCCGTGGCTGACAAAGACACGTTACCATCAAAACAAGTGTTCATTAAGCCTGATGAACTGCTGGTATTTAAGACCCAAGCACTGCTTAACTGGCATGGGCATAGTGTGGGTGCACTGACAGGAATAATGAATAAAAACACCATCAAAGCGATGCAGATTTTTCAGCAAAAGCACAATCTGCCCGTAACCACCACGATGGATGAAGCCACTTGGTCAGCGTTAACCAGCAACGAGACTTTAAATAAGCAGCCGATTTTTATCAATTATCAGCTAACGCGCGATGATTTGGTGATTACCAAAGCGCCCAAAGACATGCAATACAAATCAGCGCGTGAAGCAGTAGCTGAAAAGTTCCATATGAGCCAAAAACTGGTAAGTCGATTAAACCCCACCACGCCACTCAAAGCAGGTAACGTTATCACCGTGTACAATCCTTATCAGCCCAATATGACGGAAGTGACCAAGGTTGTGAGCGATAAAAAGAAAAATATCTTGTACGCCTATGCTGCTAGTGGTGAGCTCGTTGCAAGCTACCCGACAACAGTCGGCTCTAATTACACCCCCTCACCGTCTGGCAGTTTAAAAGTTAAAAACCGGGTATTAAACCCCACCTATAATACTGATTTTTCTTCCAAAGAAAAGTGGCTACCACCAGGACCTAACAATCCTGTGGGGCGCGCTTGGATTGGGTTGTCAAAACGGGGCTATGGTATTCATGGCTCGCCTGAGCCTGAGTTAATTAGCGCACAAAAATCACACGGTTGTGTGCGTTTGACCAATTGGGATGCGCTAAGTCTGTATGGCACGATAGCCGATGGCGCGGACGTGGTATTTGAATAAGTTTATATTGTATAGGCTTGAAATAAACACCCCAAAATCTGGGGTGTTTGGTTATTACGATTCCTGTCGCCAAACTTGTTTTCGCAAATCCTGCTTGGTCTGCCTGCGTTGTTTTTTACGGGCGATTTCGACATCGTCTTTTTCATGCAGTCCGCCTTTTTGCAAAAGCGGATTTAACGCCAAGTAATTACGGGGTTTAACAGCCAAATTGGATTGAGTGATTGACGGATTTTTATCCAGTTGCTCGCCCAATTTGATTAATTGTTTTTGGTTTTTCATGGTTTATCCTTTAATACACATCACTTGTTTGAGCGTATGGACGACTTCGACAAGCTCCGACTGATTCGCCATCACTGCATCAATATCTTTATACGCCTCTGGAATTTCATCCATCACGCCCTTGTCTCTACGGCACTCCACGCCCGCCGTCTGTGCTTTTAGGTCATCAAGGTTAAAATGCCGAATCGCTTTGCCACGGCTCATGCGTCGCCCTGCCCCATGTGAACACGAACACAACGCCTCGCTATTGCCCTTGCCTTTGACGATATAGGATTTTGCCCCCATCGAGCCAGGTATAATACCAAGCTCACCCTCGAAAGCAGAAATTGCCCCTTTACGGGTGACGTACACGTCCTCACCGTAGTGATGTTCTTGGCTGACATAATTGTGATGGCAATTAATCGCCTCTTTGGTCAGGGTAAAATGTGGCAGTTCACGCTGTAGCACATTGATAATCAGCCGCATCATTTCACGGCGATTCTCCAACGCATAATCCTGCCCCCATTGTACCGCCTCAAGGTAATCGTTGAAACTATGGGAGCCTTGGGCAAAATACGCCAAATCACGGTCAGGTACATGCCCAAAGCGGCTTTGCTGTTCCTTTTTGGCAAGGGTAATAAAATACTCGCCAATACAGTTGCCAATGCCGCGACTGCCCGAATGCAGCATCACCCAGACATCCTCATTTTCATCGATACATAGCTCAATAAAATGATTACCACCGCCCAGCGTACCGAGCTGCTTTGCCCAAGTTCGCTCAAAGTTGCGCAGCATTTTGAGCAGCCCCTTGTGCTTATCGGTGATGCGCTTTAAGCGTTTGGCAAGTGGGTCAAGCGTAGTCATTTTCACCGTGATGGCTTGGTGCTGGTTAAAACCGACAGGAACTTTGGCTTCAATCGCTGCACGGATTTTAGCTAGATTATCGGGCAATTGGTGGGCTTTGAGCGACAGTCGCACCGCGTTCATGCCGCAGCCGATATCCACACCCACCGCCGCAGGAATAATCGCATCTTTAGTCGGAATCACACTACCCACAGTCGCACCCTTGCCCACATGCACATCAGGCATTACCGCAATATGGTGATGGACAAATTCAAGCTGGGCAAGATTACGTAACTGCTGGATGGCTTCTCGTTCAATATCTTTGGTAAATACTTTGACAGGTACGCCATGTTGCGCAGATTTATTTAATACTAATTGAATACTCATATATTTTTTCTGTTTAAATGCTAAATTCACACCCTTAAAATTTTTAGCGTAGCAAATTTAGACCAATAAATGATAATTAAAAATTTTTGAAATAACTTTGATAAGTAAATTTAAACAATAAAACGTCGTCCAATCGTTTAACACGACTGGCAAACAAGACTGACACACATAAATGCGTTTGAAAAACTACATGCTCTGAAAAAGTTTTTTGTCGCAAGGTGCGTTTTAGCTATCCGACGATTTCTGTGACATGTAAAAATAGGGGCATGGAAAAATAGGGAAATTTTAGACAACAAAAAACCCAAATTATTACCATCACAATAAACACAATCAAAAGCCAATCTTCGCTTTATTCTCAGACAGTTACTATTGATGGTGATACTTTGGGTTTGATAAATCAAAATCGGTAAATCTAGGGCGTATCGCATATACGCTGTTAAAAAACCAAATTTTAATTAGTTAAAACAGACGGCAGACACATCAACAGTGTTGTTTAGACGTTTTACGTTGTGAGTAAGTACGGACATCATGTGTCTCCTTTTTCCCTTTTGCTAGGGTGGCGGTTTTGGCGATGGTACTAACATCAGAATGCCAAAACAGAGCGGAAATAAAAATTTGATTGCATTCACAGTTTGATATGTTATCAAAACTAATGAATCAGCGACATACTATAAAACTTTATTTGTCGATATGCAAATTTTTTTATAAAAAAACCAGCGACAGGGGTCACTGGTTTTTTATAAGGCTTTTGGTAAAAATTAAGCTGGGATACGCAGTACTTGACCTGGATAGATTTTATTTGGGTCAGATAATAATGGTTTGTTGGCTTCAAAGATTTTATTGTATTGGTTGGTATCGCCATACACTTCTTTTGAAATTTTTGACAGCGTATCGCCTGATTTCACTGTGTACATACGAGATTCTGGCTCTTGCGTCGCAACCGTGATGTTGTCTTCCACTTGTGCAACATACTGTACATTACCTGCCGCTAGAATGGCTTTTTCGCGCTCTGCTTGGTTAGCAGCAGAACCATTAATAGTTACTTTGTCAGTGTTACCGTCATAGTTGACTGATAGATTGTCAATTTTGGCATTTTGTTGGATGCGCTGAATCAATAAGTTTGCAATCTCTTGTGCAGATGGCTCAGTAGAAGCGGCAGGCGCTGCGGTTGGTGCAACATTTGATGCAGGTGTCGATGCTGGCGCAGCGTCTTTGTTACGATGAAAAATTTTATCGCCGATGTCTTTTGCAAAACTAAATAGTCCCATTTGTTTTTCCTTATGTTGTAATATTTTAATTCACGCTTTTTAATATACGATTTTTAATGTCTGGTTTGTTGAAACTCTTAAATGACCGTTTCAACACCTCAAATGACTAGAATGACCTCTAATCACTACAACGATAATCGTGTTAATGATGGCGTTATTCTAGTTGCCCTCTAGATTAGCAAAAACTTAAATCGATGAGCATAAGTATTTAGTAAAGGAATGTTACTGATTGCAAGTATCCTTTCATTTATTACGTCATTTATTACGCCAATTTTCTATGCCATTTATTCCTTTAGGGGATAATGGAGAAAAACACAAAAGTGGCTAACATGACCAAATGAATGATGCCATGTAAAAAAGTGGTGCGCCCGGTACTTAAAGTATTGATAGTTATCATCAGCGTAATGACTAGCATTAGCCCTTCTTTGGCAGACAACCCAAACATAACGGGCGTTGCGGTGAAGATTGAATAAAGCGCGATAACAGGAATTGTCAACGAAATAGACGCTAAAGCCGAGCCTAACGCCAAATTTAAACTGTTTTGCAGCTGGTCGTTGTAGGCAGCTTTTAACGCAGCAATAGATTCAGGCAACAGTACCAAGGCAGCAATGATAATCCCTAACACGATTTTTGGCATACCCATCGCCAGCAGCGCCGCTTCCATCGCAGGCGACAACATCTTAGCAAGACCCACCACCGTCACCAAACTGAAAAACAAAAATCCCACACTCATCGCCGTGGTTAGCGCATTATCACTGTGATGCTGATCATCTACACCGTCGGCAATAAAATAATCTCGGTGACGAATGGTTTGGGTAAAGATAAATGCGGCATACAAAATCAAACAGCAAATCGCTACAAACATTAGCTGAGCGCCAATCATAAAACCGCCTGCGGCAGAGGTGGTAAAATTGGGTAAAATAAATACGATTAATGCAATCGCCAATAACACACTAATTGCTGCTTTACTGCCATGCAAACTATAACGCTGTACATAATTTTTGATACCACCAATTAACAGGCAAATACCAATAATCCCGTTACAAATCAGCATCACTGCTGCAAATACCGTATCACGGGCAAGCACCGCCGCATCGGTGGGTGTGCTACTACTCATGAGTGCCAAAATAAGTGCCACTTCAATCACAGTGACCGCCAATGCCAAAACCAACGTACCAAAAGGCTCACCCACTTTGTGAGCAATCACCTCAGCATGATGCACGGCAGCAAAAACTGACCCCATCAAAAAAATCGCCGTCACGGTATTCATGATGATACCCGAGGGATGCCAAATCAAATGCACCGCAAGCACTAAAGCGGCAATACTTGGTGACAATAACGTCCAAATGGGTAAATTGATATTAAATTTTTGGTTCAGCCAAAATGTTTTTGCCATATCCCCTCCGCTCTGTATATGTTTCTTAATTTATCATATAAACAGATAATATGGTCAAAAATATCAAAAATCAATTAAAAATGAAATTATTTCTCATTATTTTGTAATTTATGCCAGTAAATTATTGGTGCAAGGCACACAAAGCCAATCAACATACTCACCCAAAAATGCCATTGATAGCCCAAAAAATGCGCCATATAGCCGCTGGCAAAATGCGCTGAGCCGCCCAACACCGTCAACAGACAAACCTGCACAGTAAAATCACTCCCCGCATTGGCAGGGCGTGAATAATGCATAATGGTCGTGAGCATCGCAATCAGCGCCAACGATGCACAAAAATGCTCCAGCGCATTGACGACATAGAGCCACAAAAAATCCGTCAGTAACTGATGATAAAACCCATAAGCGACCAAGCCATATAACCCTGTGGTCAGCGCTTGGGCAAGATTAAAATATAGCAGTGACGTAAAGTGAGTGAGTCGTTTCATCAAAATTGTGGCGACCCCTGCCCCAGCGACTGAGGCCGCCGAGCCCAAAATAGTTGCCCAAAAGCCAATTTGCTGCAAGTTGAGTCCAACATCGACCATCATCGGTTTGACCATACCGCTTGAAATGCCATCAGCAATTTTATAGGTCAATAACACCCCTAGCCAAGCCAGCATCTCACGCGATGACCAAAAATATTGATAATGGTGGCTCAGGTAATTTTTTAGCGCCTTAAAACTGCCAGATTTTGCTGCCTGCACTTGTTTTTTTGGGGGTTCAACCGAGGTATTGGCGTGCTCTTTAAAAAATATAATGGGCACGGTATTCATTGCCACCAAAGCCGCCATGGCAAGAAAACTATTACGCCAGCCCCATTGTTCTAACAGCATCAGTAAAACACCGCCACCGACGATAAGCCCCAGCCGATAGCCGATGACTTGTACCGCATTGCCTTGGCTTTGGCGATGATGGTGATTGGTCGTTTGATTCACCGAATCAAGAGTAGGTGCAGGCATATCATGGGTCAGCGGTTCTTTGGGCGCCATAGCCGTTTTAAGCAAACGGGTTGCTAGCCCATCCGTCGCCACATCGTGTGTCGCCCCAATGAGGCTTAAGGTAAATAACATCCCGTACAACGTCATCACCGAACTGGTTTGTGCCAAATTATGCGGTTCAAAAAACGCCACCGCAACCAGTATGACAATCGACAGCCCTTGCATCGGCAAAATCCAGCTTTTGGCGCGTCCGATTTTCTCTGAATAATAGCCGTCCACCACAGTAGCCCAAAGGAATTTAAGCCCCCAAGGTACCAAAATCAGCCCTGACCAACCAATGGCAACCAGTGAGACTTTGTATTCACGTAAAATCGCTGGCAAGGCTTGGGTGATAAATCCTGCGGGCAAGCCTTGAGCCAAGTATAAGGTGAGCAGTAAGCCCAAGGTTTTATAGTGGGTCATACGAGTGTTGGATCGTGGCGCTGGCGACTTTGATAACGGCATAGGACTACCACAGGTAGATTATTTTTATAATGAGAAGGGCGTAAAACCTACGCCCTAATAACAAGATAAGTTGCAATGACAACAAATAACAGATGAAAAATTAGTTAAATACCACCGTTTTATTGCCTGTGACAATCACACGGTTTTGTAGATGCCAACGCACGGCACGGGTCAGCACGCTACGCTCGACATCTTGTCCAATCGCCCGCAATTCTGCCACATGGTGGCGATGGCTGACACGGTGCACGTCTTGCTCAATAATCGGTCCTTGGTCAAGGTCAGCTGTGACATAATGCGCGGTGGCGCCAATCAGTTTGACCCCTTTTTCATACGCTTGGCGGTATGGATCAGCGCCGACAAAGGCTGGCAAGAATGAGTGGTGAATATTGATAATTTTCATGTGCCAAGCGGCGGTAAATTCAGCGGACAAAATCTGCATATAGCGCGCTAGCACCAACAAATCACAGTCTTTTACCAGCGCTTGAATTTCGGCTTCTGCTTCTACTTTGTTGTCTTTGCTCACAGTCACTTGATGAAATGGCACACCAAAATTTTCTACCGCTTGGCGCAAATCATGATGATTACTGACGACACAGGTAATCTCACAATCTAGTTGTCCTTGTTGCCAGCGCCATAGTAAATCAAGTAGCGCATGGTCGTATTTGGACACCAAAATCGCCACTTTTTTACGTTTACTATTATCAAATAGTTTCCATTCCATTTGATAGATGCGAGCGACGGTATGCTCAAAACTGCCTTTCATATTATCGATGATATTGTCTAAATCATTGATAGCCATTTCAAGGCGCATAAAATACTGACCGCCTTCGGGCTCAGTCGAGTATTGGTCAAGGCTGATAATATTGGCGCCATAACGATAAAAAAATTCGGATACAGCTTGCACAATGCCTGCGCGGTCTTGGCATTTAATCAATAAAGTTGCAGTAGCTAGTTGGCTCATGAGGTACTTCTTGTGTTCAATTTTCAAAAGATGCCATTGTAGCGATTTTTATGCTGACAAAGAAGTCTAAACCCATCAAAAGCCTTGTGGGATATAAAAATTTTCTTGAGATTGGCGAACCTCACTGCCTTTTAACCTAACTTTTAACCTATCTTTTAACCTGCCTTTTAACTTAAATTACCCAAATCAACTTCGGTCAAGCGCCAGCGCCCTTTTTTCTTTGAGCGTCCACCTGCGCTTTGACCAGCGATTACCGCTGCCCCACCGAGCAATTTATTCAGTGTCTGGCTATGATAGGCATGACAAATCGCACACGCTAACCCATCTGCCGCATCCGCTTGCGGCTGTATCTCAAGGCTCAACAAGCGCATGACCATAAGCTGAATCTGCTCTTTGTCTGCCGCGCCATAGCCACATACCGCTTGTTTGATTTGCCGTGCGGTATATTCAGCTACTTGCAAATCTTTGGCAACCATGGCGGCAATCGCTGCACCCCGCGCCTGCCCAAGCTTGAGCGCGGTATCGGGGTTTGATGCCATAAATACTTGCTCGATGGCGGCGGTCATGGGTTCATTGGTGTATTTTTGATAATGCTCAACGATACGGCTAATCCCATCAAATATCCGCTTGAGCCGCTCTGGCATGGTTTCCCCTTGGCTGTAAGCATGAATCGTGCCTGCATCCAAATGTTCAAGTTTATCTCCACTCAACCGAATGATGCCATAGCCTGTCAGACGTGAGCCTGGGTCAATACCAATAAAGATACTCATAAAAAATGCTCGTAAAACATGCTCGTAAAAAAAGATACCCACAAAACAACTTTGCTAAAAATGCAGTCAAAGCTAAAAATATCGAAGCTAAAAACGAAGTCAAATTATAGCATTTATCAAAAATTTAACGAAAAAATTGCTGAATTTCAAAAAACTATTTGATAGTTTTATGCATTACCCCCATCATTATTGCATTGGTTAATGATTCATCGTTTGTTCTTTATAGTTTATTCACAATTTAGGAATCGTATTTTCATGGGAAATATAGTTGGGATTGCCATTGTCTGGTTGATTATTGAGATGCTAGTTTGGTATCTAATCGCACAATTTGTCAGTGGCTGGTGGGTGTTTTTGTGGTTTGTCGTAGCGGGCTTTGTGGGTGCCGCACTCATTAAAAAAGGCATAGCCACCTTAAAACCGATGGCTGGACAAGCGCAAGCTGCCATGCTTAACCCTGCCATGCGTCCCAATGAAAATTCCGTGGTTAAAGCGATTGCTTTTGCGGTGGCAGGTATCTTGTTGGTACTGCCAGGTATTTTAAGTGATATTGCGGCACTTATTGTGTTATTACCCGCGGTACAAAATAAGTTTAAAGCCTTTGCCAAAGACTATGCCACTAAAAACCCAGAAAAATTGATGCAAATGATGGCAAGCAAAATGGGCGGTATGGATCCCTCAAAAATGGGTGGCTTAGGGGGTCTTGGCGGCATGGGTGGACAAAACCCGTTTGGCGGTCAAAATCCATTTGGTGGTATGGGTGGACAAAATCCGTTCGGGGGCTTTGGTAGCAAAAATAACAACGGCGGTAAATTTGGCACGACCATTGACGGACAAGCCAAAACGGTCAACTCGAACGCCAAACGCATCACCCGCTCTGCCAATGATGACTAGACAATCGATAAAAAATTGACTATTAAACATTAATAAATTTAAGGCATCCCTAGTATGCCTTTTTTTATGCCCTATTTTTGCGAAAAACTGGGTTTACTTTTTGCAAAAATTCATGCAATGTGATTTACTTAAGACAAAATTTGTTATATAAATTCTATAATGATACAATCTGTTTCGTTTTAGAATTTTTAGGTTTGAGCGTGATTTTTATTTTTGGTAAATGATATTAACAACATTGGTTAGCGACAAGGAGTGAATGTATGACCAGCAAAGTATATGACAGCGCAGCTGCGGCACTTGAAGGCGTCATCAAAGATGGACAAACGATTGCGGTGGGTGGTTTTGGTCTGTGTGGTATCCCCGAAGCTTTGATTGAAGCCTTGCGAGATAGCGGCGTTAAAGATTTGACCTGTATCAGCAATAACGCTGGTGTCGATGGCTTTGGTTTGGGATTATTGCTAGAGACTCGCCAAGTCAAAAAAATGATTGCGTCGTATGTGGGTGAAAACAAAGAATTTGAACGTCAGTTTTTATCGGGTGAATTGGAAGTGGAATTGACCCCACAAGGGACACTGGCAGAAAAACTGCGTGCCGGGGGTGCGGGTATCCCTGCGTTTTTTACCGCAACTGGCGTAGGCACCCAAATTGCTGAAGGTAAAGAAGAGCGTGAATTCGACGGTCGTCAATATATCCTTGAGCGCTCATTAGTCGCTGATGTGGCACTGGTCAAAGCCCAAAAAGCCGATAAAGCAGGCAACTTGATGTTTAACAAAACGGCGCGTAACTTTAACCCAGATGTCGCCACGGCAGGCAAAGTCACCATTGTTGAAGTTGAGCAGTTGGTGGAAACTGGCGAGCTAGATCCCGACCAAATTCATTTGCCGGGTATTTATGTGCATCGCATCGTAGTCAATGCCAACCCAGAAAAACGCATCGAAAAAGTGACCACCAAAGAACAGACAAACTAGGATATAAGGAGATTACCATGGCATGGACTCGTGAACAAATGGCACAAAGAGCCGCAAAAGAACTACAGGACGGCTTTTATGTCAATCTAGGCATCGGTTTACCGACCTTAGTGGCGAACTATATTCCAGAAGGCGTCAACGTTTGGCTACAATCAGAAAATGGGCTGCTTGGGATTGATGAATTCCCAACACCCGATAAAGTTGACCCAGATTTAATCAATGCCGGTAAACAGACCGTCACCACAGCGACCGGTGCGAGCTTTTTTTCAAGCTCACAATCATTTGCCATGATTCGTGGCGGCAAAGTCAACCTTGCCATCTTAGGGGCGATGGAAGTTTCAGACAATGGCGATCTTGCCAACTGGATGATTCCTGGCAAGATGGTTAAAGGCATGGGCGGCGCGATGGACTTGGTCGCAGGCGTTCAACGCGTCATTGTATTGATGGAACATACCAACAAACATGGTGAGCCAAAAGTATTGGCTGAATGTACGTTACCCCTGACAGGCAAAAAAGTGGTGAATCGTATCATCTCTGATTTGGCCATCATGGATGTGACCGATAACGGTCTAAAACTGGTTGAGCTGGCAGACGGTGTCACGTTTGAAGAATTACAATCAAAAACGCCCGTAACCATTGCCCAATAATTGCACTATAACACCTGCAAGATAACGACTGTAAGATAGCGCTGTTACAAGTCAGCGTTAAATTGCCATTAAAAGGACAGTGATGCTGTCCTTTTTTATGGTTTTGGCTTTTTTACTTTCGGTGATTTGTCCTCTATAATGACATCACTATCAACATTTATCCAACACCATGATTGCATCTCACTTCTCTCATTCAAAATTTGTCACCGATGAAGATAATCCGCTGATTGATCGTAAGTATCCCAATGAGATGGCTGCCGATGACGGCGTGGCATTGCCGCAAATTTATCGGTTTGACTTTACCGAGGTGCCAGATTTTAGCCAAACAGTGATGCAAATCACCCCGGTGATGGATAAGTCCAATGTAATTGATACAGCCAATGAACATAAAGCGGTATTGGAAAATGTCACCCCTGCTACTGATAAATCTGTGCACATGGCTGAACAAACGGCGTCATCGGTGCCGCCCACTTCGCTCAAAAACCCTCTTACTTCTCAATCGCTAACCAGTAAAATCCCATCAAAAACACGCTCAAATCGCCAAGTCATTGCGCAAGCAAGAGCCCAAGCCAAACAGATTGAACAGCAAAAACAACAAGAAGAACAGCAACGCCAAGCACAGGAAATCGCGCGCTATCAGGCAGAAGTTGAAGCCGCGCTACTCAATCCCACACTGCATGAAGGACTGCTCAATCAGCGCAAATCCATTGCCGAATCACAGGCAGTGGTCAACAAACATGCGATTTTTGGCGAGCTTGCACAGGATTTGCAGACCATTCAATGGCTTGATTCAGACATTACTCAGCAAAACCGAGCAATGTATGAAAAAGCGGTTGCACTGATTCAAACAGCGCAATCAAGTGGCAATTTATTAGAAAATAATGTATTAGAAAACAGTGTACTTGAAGACAATGTACCAGCAGAAAATGTAGTCGAAAACACTCTATCAGCAGATAATTTGTCAAAAGCTGTACAAATAATTGATGAATTTGCCGAGAATGGTCTTGCTGATGCATTGCTGCGCCAAGCGCTGTGGCTATTTGAAGGCAATCACTTACTCAAGATTTCTCAAAATTCGCAACAAGCCTTGCTACTGTTGCAACAAGCAGCCTCGCAGCATGATAATCGTGCGGAGAAATTACTCAGTAAACTCTACTATGCAGGACATGGGGTCGAGCAAGATAGCGAGATGGGCAAATACTGGCTAGAGCTGGCTGCGGCACATGGTCACCCTGACGCCATACGCATTTCACAAGGTATTGCTACCCTTTCATTACTAAAGCAAACCCAACGCGAAGATACTAGCTATGGCAAAAAAATGGCGCTTGCGACTGCGGCGCTGATTATGTTCATGATACTGATATTTGTGGCAGTTAAAGTTTAAAGATTTGGAAGAATGACGTGATTTGGGATTAAACAAGGTTAAACATGCAAATTACTACCAAAAAATTTAGCCATCAGTAGGGTCGTCAGATGGCAATAGTACGCCCTCGTCATCACTATCCTTATGCTCATCACGCTCCTCATCATTAGGCTCATCGCTCGCCAAGTTTGGCGTCAGCATCGGATAATTGTTTAAGATATAACAAAATAATTCAGCCGTTTTTTGGGTGTCATATAAGGCAGAATGCGCTTCATTACCATCAAATTCTAGTCCAGCGAGTTTGCACGCTCTCGCCAATACCGTTTGACCAAACGCAAGCGCGGATAAGGTGACGGTATCTAACACGGAGAACTGGTGAAATTGGCTTTGATTTTTGCTATTGGTACGCTCAATTAAAGCATTTAAAAAGCTGAGGTCAAAATGCGCATTGTGCCCTACCAAAATGCACTTGGTACATTGGGTCGATTGACGCACCGTTTTTAAATATTTAAAAATACGGCGAATGGCGGTTTTTTCATCTTCGGCAATGGCTTTTCGCATCGGGCTGTGGGGATTAATGCCGGTGAATTGCAGGGCACGCGCTTCAAGATTTGCCCCTTCAAATGGCTCAATATGGGCATTGACCGCTTCACCTGGGTAAAAACGTCCGCTATCATCCATCAAAATTGGAATACAGGCAATCTCAAGCAAGGCATCGGTTTTTGGATTGAACCCTGCTGTCTCTACATCCACCACCACGGGCAAGTAATTGCGAAAACGGTTGGCAATAGTCATGGGTTCAGTTGTGGCGGTCATACGTTACCTTGCGGAAAAAAAACAGAAAAAATAAAGGGTGAAAAATCATACGGCTAAATTAAATTGCATCACTTTCCAGTCCAGCGTTTGTCCAGCCATCAGCGGGGTCAAATCTTTACCGTCAAGATAAGGATAATGCTCGGGGACTTGCCATGCTTCACGCACCAAGGTCACTTTATCACTATTGGTAGGTAAGCCATAAAATTTTGCCCCGTGAATACTGGTAAAGCCTTCTAACTTGTCAAGTTTGCCCACGCTGTCAAAGGCTTGGGCATACAAGGGCAGCGCAATCGATGCGCTATAACAGCCTGCACAACCGCAAGCATTTTCTTTGGTATGCGTCGCATGGGGCGCAGAGTCAGTACCAATAAAGAATTTGGGATTGCCACTGGTTGCCACATCTAGTAATACTTTTTGGTGACTTTGGCGTTTTAGAATCGGCAAGCAATAAAAATGTGGTTTAACGCCGCCCACCAGCAGGTGATTACGATTAAACAGTAAATGCTGCGGGGTAATCGTCGCTGCGACATTTTTGCCCTGTGACAACACAAAGTCAGCGGCATCACTGGTGGTGATGTGTTCAAAGACGATTTTTAGTTTTGGAAATTTATCAATGAGATTGACCATTACTTCATCAATAAAGCGTTTTTCACGGTCAAAAATATCAATATGATGGTGCGTCACTTCACCATGAACCAACAGCGGCAAACCCAACGCTTCCATCTTGGCAAATACATCGGTGCAATGATTGATATGGCTCACCCCATCCGCAGAATTGGTGGTCGCACCTGCAGGATATAACTTGACTGCTTTTACTACACCTGAATCAACGGCGGCTTCGATGTCTTCTGCCGTCAGTGACTCCGTTAAGTAAAGCGTCATTAATGGCTCAAATTGCTGGGAGATACTGTCATTGGGCACTTGCGCTAAAATACGCTCACGATAAGCGATAGCATCAGCGGCGGTTTTGACGGGTGGCACCAAATTTGGCATACAAATGGCGCGGCGAAAATTGGCAGCCGCATGGGGCACCGTCGTGGCAAGCGCCTGCCCATCCCGTAAATGAATATGCCAATCATCAGGGGCAGTAATAGTAAAAGTATTGATAGGTGCGGTCGCTGCGCTCATGATTTCCTCGAAAAGCTTTGAGAGTGCCTTAAAAAAACAACGTCAAAAACCGATAATTGAAGCGTTGAAAAACTTGTGCATCATAGCAGTTTTAGGCAAAAAACGACATGAAAATATTTTCGAGCTAGTCAGACTCATAAACAATGTGTCAATTTATGTCGTTGTGCTAAACAACTTAATTTGTATTGAATTTATTGCTAGGTTTTTTATCTGTTTTATTATTAGCCTTATCGTCGGGCTTTTTGACCGATTTTTTGTCAGTGGCGGTTGTTGACGATGAGGCTTTCTGCGCTTTTTGTGGCGATTTTTGTTTTACAGTTTTATCGTTAGCTGCTGATTTTTTGCTAGCGCTAGTGGTTTTTTCAGAAGGTTGCTTGTCGCCTTTGGTCGCTAAGTTAGCTTTTTTAACATCTTTTTTAGAGTCAGCATTAGAGTCATTGCCAAAATCCGGGCTGGTGGTTTTTTTGCGCTCTTTGTTAGGCTGCTTTTTATCTGATTTTTTCGTGTCTTGCGCTTTTTTAGCTTGCACTGAATGCTTATTATCTTGTGATTTGTGATTATCTTGCGGTTTATTATTCTCTTGTAATTCAGAGATAACTGCTTTTTTGCCACGCTCATTCATTGTTATCGGATTAGTCATATCCGCTACCGAGGCGACTTTTACTATCGCCACATCGTGATAAACTGGGTGTGCCACTGACATTTTTGCTGAGGGTTGGGTGGCGGCAGGCTTATCTTTGACGCTCACCAACGCGCCTATTCCGCCAAAAACGGCGACAGATAATACAGTGGCGGTCGCAATCCAATTTTTTTGTAACTTATCTATCCAATGAGCGGGTTTGCGAATTTGCGGTTTGGCAAAAATACTGCTGGCCGAAAGGGCTGTTTGTGTGTTTGATGTCACGGTTTTGTTTATTTGGCGGTTGCCGGTTGAAATCACCTGTTGATTGAAGTGAGCATGCGGGATGGTTATTGGCGCAATGTTAAAAAAATTGGACGCTTTATAAACAGTCATTTGCTGGACAATATGCTGTTGATAGACAGGCAAGTCCGCAATATTTTGAATTTTTGACCATGTTAATTGCTGTTGCTGCATTGCTTGAAAACTGACAGCGCGCCTAAAACCCACTGCATTCATCAGCCCTGTATCTTCTGGTGACATAAAAAAAACCGGCTGCATCGCAAGCCACTCAGTAATCTGCGCTGAGTCTATGGTATTTTGTAGCGAACTTATCGTATCTGCCAAATTTATCACCGCCAATGCAGTGATAGTCTGCCAAATAGTTAACAGGTTATCTAAGGGCAGATGGGTTTTTTCCTGTAGCACGCCGGCAATCATCGTTTTTTGGGTTTCATCATCAAACAACTGCTCAAAAATCGATGGGCTATTTTTAGACAGTTGTTTTAGGGTTACAAAATTAATGCCGTTTTCAGTCAAATTTTTTGTAACTAAAGCAGTGAAAAATTCGGGGATAAAACGATTTTCATCTGTTACCTGTGGCAAAGTTTGATGGACTAATGACGGATTTTGCTGAATTTTTGCCGATAACTGATAAAGCACGACTTTTAATAGCTCAGGCATGACTTTTCTTAGATAACAAATTGATACGTGTGACCCATCTGCGACTAGCGGTAGCAATGGTGGCAGAGCGTTTGCCCAAAAATGATATAACGATATATGGTCAATGATATTACAAGGTGTTGAAGGATTTTTTGACAGCATTTTTTGTCACTTAATTTACATTTTTTGGCATTGGGGTGGTTAGTGAGTTTTTAGCAATATCGTAGATGTAGGGCAACTTCTTTATACGCCCTCTAAAAAAATAGCGTTAAATTTAGAAATCTTGTTGATACTTTATAATTTCAATTCGATTAAATTCATCAAATTATGATTAGAATTTGTTGTAACTTTTGTGCAAAATTAGTAAAGTAGATAGCATCAAAAATTATATTTTAGCATCAATCACGTAACATTTTCTGCTCATCGAAAAATTGGTAATTTTTTCTGATTCTATTTATCTCTATCGATTTATTTAGCAGCCTTACTCACTTTAGGATAACTTTATGGCTATCTCTACCAACCTAATCAAATCCTTTCAACTCTCTGCATTGACGACCGCACTTGCCCTCGCTGGTTGTGGCGGTGGTGGCGGTAATGATACATTGCCGCCGCCTGTGAAAGGCGGTGGTACTGGTTCAACATCCACGTCAGCAATTAAAATAAGTGCGATTTCCCTGATAGATGTTAATGGTAAAACCACTATGACGGTTAATAGTTCGGGGGTTAATGCTAAACTTACGGTAACAGATGCTAGCGGCAAAGCCGTTAGTGGGGCTATGGTGACATTTACTGCAACAGGTGGCGTGACATTTGGTACTTCCAATGGCGCCGTCTTAACCAATGCCAATGGCGAAGCATCAATTTCTGTGAAACCAACCAATACTACGGATACAGGTGCTTATTCAATATCAGCCACGGCAGTTTACAATGATACAACCGCTACTACCGCTGCCTCCAACTTCTCACTACAGCCTGCTAACATTTCTTTATCTTCTCTGGCAGCTTCAAATACCTCACTATCATCAGGTGGAACAACAAATATTACATTAGTGACTTTAGATGCTAATACTAATACAGTACTTAACGACATAGTTGTCAATTTCTCTGCAACCTGTGGAACTTTTACCAACAATTCTGTTACTTCTTCTAATCAAGGTAATATTACGACAACCTACAAAGCCATCAATACCGATGGTAAATTGTGTGAAGGCACCCAAACTATCACAGCAACCAATTCTACTGGTACCGTGTCAAAAACCATTGCTTTAAATATCGCAGCTATTCAAGCAAACTCAATTATTTATAGTACGGATAAAAATGTCTCATTAGTTGCCCGTGGTAGCGGCTCTTCAACTACAGATACGGTTGAATTCACTGTATACGCCAATGGCACACCTGCAGCAAACAAACAAGTAATTATTAGCAAAAACTACGCTCCAACTGACTTTAGTTTTGGTACATTAAACAATCAGTCTGATGTTATTTTAACGAGTGATTCGGACGGTAAAATAACTCTAAATGTATATCCAGGTAATCTGCCTGGACCTGTTGAGCTAAAAGCAACTTTAGCAAGCAATTCGTCAATTTATGCTTTATCAAAAAATTTAACCGTAGTCAATAGTCGTGCTTCACAAAATGGTGTGACCCTAGCCTTTGACAAAAATGTTTTATTAAACAATACGGCTGATAGCACAACTATCACTATGCGTTTAACAAATAGAAATGGTACTAATGTACCTGCTGGTACGGTCGTAAACTTTATTGCAGAAGGCGGTAGAATTACCCCTAGCTGTTCAACCGATACAAATGGTGAGTGTAAAGTTATTTTTACCTCTCAAAACCCTCGTCCTATTGATGGTCGTGTCAGTGTACTTGCTTATTTAGAAGGTGATAAAGATTATTATGATGTGAATGGTGATAACGCTTATACAGCAGGCGTTGACACTCTGACTAGAAATATTGGTGATGCCTATCGTGATGATAATGAAAATAACTCTTACAATTCAACCATAGGCGAATTTATTTATCGTCGGGGAGCGACTGGCAGTTGCGGTAACACTTCTTTCATTGGTATTAGTCTGCCTACTGATTTTATTCAACCTGATCCAGGTAATATTTTAAATCGCTCTCTACTTACGTCAAATATGACTAACTTCTTATCATATATTGCTCAGCCCAATATTGATAATACTTGTGATACAGGATTAGCAGCAACATTACGGCATCAAGAAATATTTGGTCTTGCGGATGAAACACCTACTTTTGATGGTTTTAATAACAGTACTATCTCAGAATCAGGTGGAGTATTTTATATGTATGGTAATAGTGAAAAATCTGTTTCGATGCCATCAGCTACCACTATAAGTGCATCTGTCGAAGATAATACACCAAATAATAGCAAAGTTTGTACCCTAGATAAGCTATTTGGTAATTTAACTGTACCAAATGCTGTGGACCTTTATACAGTTAATTCATTTGGTAATTTCTTTGAAAAAACTAAAGATGTAAGATATAAATTAGCCTTAAAAGACTGCGATACTAGTGATTATGTTAATCTTACTGTTACCGCTCCAAATGCCAAAGTTACTACCTCACGAATTACTCTGAAATAACTAAATTAAAAAGTTGGTTAAAATCCCCTTACACAATGTAAGGGGTTTTTGTTTGTCACTCCAAAAATTCAAAAAACTAAGTCAACATCCGCCCCCGTGCGGTGCGTACGATATAGCCTTGCTGAATCAGATACGGCTCAATCACATCTTCAAGAGTGCCTCTATCTTCTGCCAAAGCCGCCGCAATCGACTCAACCCCCGCAGGTCCCCCATTAAAACGCTCCTCTAGCATCTCAAGATAACGTCTATCAAGATTATCAAGCCCGCGTTTATCAACTGCCAGCATATCGAGTGCGCTATGGGCAATTTCAGCGGTGACGGTGCCATCGCCTTTAACTTGGGCATAGTCGCGTACGCGGCGTAGCAACCGATTGGCAATACGCGGTGTACCGCGCGAACGTCTAGCGACTTCCACTGCCCCTTCTTTGGTCATAGGCACGTTAAGCAATCCAGCCGATCTTGTGACAATGGTCGTTAAGTCCGCCACATTATAAAACTCCAATCGCTGTACAATACCAAATCTATCGCGCAGTGGCGAGGTCAACAAACCTGCTCGCGTGGTCGCAGCCACCAAAGTAAAAGGCGGCAAATCAAGCTTTATGGAGCGTGCAGCCGGTCCTTCGCCAATCATAATATCAAGCTGAAAATCTTCCATCGCAGGATACAAGATTTCTTCAATCATCGGGCTTAAACGGTGAATCTCATCAATAAAGAGCACATCACCAGGCTCTAGATTGGTCAGCATTGCTGCCAAATCACCCGCGCGTTCAAGCACAGGGCCAGACGTCGAGCGCAAATTGCCGCCCATCTCACGGGCGATAATGTTGGCGAGTGTGGTTTTACCCAGTCCAGGCGGTCCAAATATCAAGGTATGGTCGAGCGCTTCTTTTCTCGATAATGCCGCGTTAATAAACACGCCCATTTGTTCTTTGACCACAGGCTGACCGATATATTCAGCGAGTAACGCTGGACGGATATTATTGTCATTCTGGTCTTCTGAGCGCCCCATCGGACTAATCAGACGTTGCTGAGAATTGGCACTTGAAAAAGGTGGAATCATAAGTATTTGACACTAGTTACAAGTTTTAACGAGGATAATAGCACTGGCAAATCTTGCCAGTGCTATGGGATGTAGAGAGAAAAAGTAAAAAATTTAGGGCAATACACGCTGCAATGTCATATCACATCGGGTGCCTTGACTGTCCTTGCACCACTGCATCTGCTCGCCTTGCTGTTTCACATAAGCGACCAAAATATCGCCCGTCTGGTCAACGCGATTGCCAGAACAGTCTGTTGCATTGTTATCATATTGGGTCTGAATCGCTAGTGCAGGTAAGCCATCCCCTGTGTCGGCGTACAAATATTTGCCATACGTAAATTCCTGACCGCTTGAACCGATAAACTGCTGATCGCGCCCAAAATTATACCGCTCTTGGCAACTTGACTGCGCAGCGTCGGTTTTATCAAGTTGCAGCTGCCACTGTCCTGCGATATTTGGCAAAATATGAGTCGACACTTGCGCCACTTGCTGTTGGGTTTTGCTATCATCGGGCAACGTACCCCCCATTGCTAAACTGGTTAAAATGCCTATCAACGAAATATTCATCAAGTCCATCGTTATTTTATTCCTTTTATCATGCCATCTTTATAAGGTAACAACCCAACTCATCTACCAGTTCTCAATCAGCCAATTTGCCCTCAGCGAGGTTAGAATTGACGTTTATAGTAACTTTTAATAAATTTTGGTAAAAATTTTTGGTATTTGGGGTTAATATTCAAAGATATTCAAAATGTTAAAGGCTAAATTATTCTGCTTTTAATGGGGTCAGCGCGCAAAATTTTAACCCAAAACCACAAAAATTATTTAAGCACTTTAGTTAAACACTTTAACTTTATTTAACTACTTAAAGTTTCATGTTCATCAATGGCTTTAATCATACTTGCTTTTGGCTTTATTTGCTATAACACAATCACCCTCATAATGCAGTCTTGCTAAAACATCAGCCGGTCATAAAATCTGTGCAAATTTGCTTGTCAAAAAGTTAAAAACCCAGCATAATAATCGAAGATGTCAGGAGAGAATGTTGTTTTGTTTTTCATCAAATTATGAAATACCAAAACCATCACCGAAGGCGTAAAGACCCTATAATCGCTCAGGTAAAAGGACTGGAATCGTAAATTTTGGCAGTGGCGTATGCACTGCATCAAAATATAACAAATCTGGAGAGTGTATTGCTTTGCAATGCCACCGAAGGGGAAAAGATTGACTTGTCTATTTATAGTATAAGAAGTAAGAAGTGACAAGTCGATTGAAAATCTCAGGTAACAGGACAGATAGGGCTGATAGCTACCGACATAAAGTTGGATTAGTTTTAGTGCTCTATTGATGTGCGATGTTTGGCTTTAGCGTTTTATCCCACGCTATTAAACCATCAAATCAAACATCAAACCGTTATTTGATTTTACCCACTCAAGGATTTGCCATGTCAGCCACAGACAAGCCTTTAAACCGCACCCCTTTTTATCAATCCCATATCGATAGCAACGGCAAAATCGTTGACTTCTCTGGTTGGGAATTGCCTATCCATTATGGCTCACAGATTCAAGAACATGACGTTGTGCGTACGGATGCGGGCATGTTTGACGTGTCACATATGGTCGTGACTGACATCACCGGCAAAGATGCCAAAGCTTGGCTGCAAAAACTGCTCGCCAATGATGTCGCCAAACTCAAATTTGTCGGTAAAGCGCTTTATTCTGCCATGCTAAACGAAAACGGCGGTGTGATTGATGACTTAATCGTTTACCGGATGAACGATGCAGAGACCGAGTATCGTATTGTATCAAATGCCGCCACCCGTGATAAAGATTTGGCACAGTTTGACAAAATCGCCAAAGACTTTGCTGTCACCATTACCGAGCGCCCAGAACTTGCTATGCTTGCGGTACAAGGCCCCAATGCTCTGCAGAAACTGAGCCAAGCCAAACCAAATTGGGCAGATAGCCTAACTACCTTAAAACCCTTTGTGGGCAAAGATTTGACCGACATTGAAGGCGTAGATTGGTTTGTGGCGCGTACCGGTTATACGGGTGAAGACGGCGTTGAAGTCATTTTGCCACAAGCACAAGCCTCAGCATTTTTTACCTTACTCAAAGACCATGGCATCGCCCCAGCAGGATTAGGTGCCCGTGATACATTACGTCTTGAAGCGGGCATGAATTTGTATGGTCATGAGATGGATGAATCCATCAATCCGTATGAATGCGGTATGGCGTGGACGTTAGCGGTAAAAGATGATCGGGATTTTGTGGGTCGTGAGGCTATGCAAGCCAAACAAGACCAAGCGATTGCTGAGGGTAATGACGTCATGCAAGTAGGTTTAGTGCTAGAGTCACGTGGGGTACTGCGTGAAGGCATGACGGTCACGCTAGACAATGGCAAAACTGGCGTAATCACCAGCGGCACTTTTAGCCCAAGCCTAAAACAATCGATTGCGATTGCCCGTATTCCAAAGACGACGGATACAGCAGCCACCGTTGATTTGCGGGGCACACCGACGCCAGTACGTATCATTTCGTTACCGTTTGTTAGAAATGGCAACAAACAATTCAACTAAGATTTTATCATGTTATGATGGATTTAGCGCTTATTAATGAACAACATTCAAATAATTAGTCAGCGTAATTTGAAAAACCCATAATAAATTCATCCTACTTTAGAAGGTAAAATCATGAAAAAGTTACTGTTTGTTGTACCGTTTTTGGCAAGTTTGGCGGCCTGTACCTCAACTCCTGTGGCACAGCCTAGTCCGTCACAAGTGTTGGCAATTCAAGCAAATTCACAAACCTTTAAATGTGACAATAACACTGAAGTTGTGGCATTCTATGGCCAAGAAAACGGCAGCAATGTCGCTAATTTAAAAATCACCTCGCCAATGCTCGGTCTAAACCAAGCCGCGATGGTATTAAAACAAGATGTATCAGGCTCGGGTAACCGCTATACCTTGTCGAATGCCACCAAAACTACCATGTATGATTGGGGCGTTAAAGGTGCAGAAGGTGCGTTAACCGTGACCTCACAAGGACGTGATTATAACTTTGTGTGTAATACTATTTAATCCCATTTACTTGTTGAATGGGTTAAACCGCTAAGTTGGTTGTTAAGGTTGGTCGATATACATTGTATCGACCAAATTTTTGTTACTTATGTTTGTTAAATTACTAAGCTTTTAAATACTAGGCTTTTAAATACTTAGCTTTTAAATACTAGGCTTTTAAACATGTTTAGTAAACAGGCGCCAAGTGTGACTGCTTGGCTAACAGCCTTTTATTTTCACCCCTACTTTCGCTTTGAGGAAAATAGTTATGAGCAATATTCCAGCAGATTTAAAATATGTGGCTAGTCATGAATGGTTACGCCAAGAAGAAGACGGCACTATCACAGTTGGTATTACTCACCACGCCCAAGACTTGCTCGGTGACATCGTATATGTTGAATTGCCTGAAGTGGGTGAACACGTTGACGTGGATGCTGAAATTGCCGTGGTCGAATCTGTAAAAGCTGCCTCGGATGTCTACGCCCCCATCGCTGGTGAAATTCTAGCAGTCAATGAAGCATTGGTAGATGCGCCAGAAACCATTAATGAAGACCCTTATGGCGAAGGTTGGTTCTTTAAAATCAAACCAGACAATGCCGATGATTACCAAGGCTTGATGGACGCAGACGAGTACCAAGATAGTATTTAATTATCTTTATCTCATCGCTTTTATCTAATCGTTATAGAGTCTAGCACTAAGGTAATCGCTTGATTACCTTAGCCTGTTGTCCTATCAATTAACTGTAACGCATCCTTTATTTTGAACGCATCCTTTATTTTGTTAACTTGAGAGCTGATATGTCAACACTTACCCCGCTTGCTGACCCAAAACAAGCCAGTTTTTATGAGGTGGTGAGCACTCGCCGTTCGGTACGACGCTTTACCAAAACGCCCATCAGTGATGAGGTGCTGAACGCCTGTCTCGATATGGCGATGTTAGCGCCTAGCTCAAGTAATTTACAGCCTTGGCAATTTTTTGTGATTGAATCAGAAGAAAAGCGCCAAAAAACTGTGACCTATTGTATGAGCCAAAATGCAGCAAAAACCGCCAATAAGCTGATTGTCGTGGTCGCTCGTACTGACACGTGGCGTCAACACGCCAAAGACAATATCAAGTATTTTCCTGTCAAACCTGTACCAAAACCTGTGCAAGATTATTATGGCAAGCTTATTCCACTGACCATGACGCGCGGTGTGATGAATGTGTTCACCCCTGCCAAATGGGCGCTGACGCAAGCCACTCGCAAAGTCAGAGGTGCGATGGTTGACCCCATCTATGATGCGCAAGACCTTAAAAACTGGGCACTCATTAGCACCTCACTGGCTGCCGAGAATTTGATGCTCGCCTTGCGTGCCCACGGTTTTGATAGTTGCCCGATGGGGGGATTTGATGAGCCACAACTCAAAAAATTGCTTGACCTCAATGAAGAGCAGCATATTTGTATGGTGATTGCTGCCGGTGAGCGCGACGAGCGTGGTATCTATAGTGAGCAATACCGTTTTGAGCGTGAGCGCTTTATCGTTAAGGTGTAATATCGTTAAAGTGTAATTTTTATCCATTCAACCGATGTTTGTCATGGTAGCCATGACAAAACCTGCTATTTTTATTTTCAATGTTTTATCAGACGCTAAAGGAAACTTGAATGAGTCAACCGTCTTTTCAATCATTTGCTGATTTATTCCAATCATCAGAATTTATTCATCGTCATGTTGGCCTTAGCCAAGATGAAAAAGAAGCAATGCTAAAAGCCGTCGGCGCTGACAGCATGGCAAGCTTTATTGAACAGACGGTGCCAGCTTCGGTACGTCTTAGCAAAGAGTTAGATTTACCCCTCAGTATGACTGAGCATGATGCCTTGGCAAAGTTGCGCGGGTTGGCGGATAAAATCAAGGTCAATAAAAGCTATATTGGCTTAGGCTATTATCCGACTCGCCTACCTGCGGTGATTCAACGTAATGTGCTTGAAAACCCAGGCTGGTACACGGCTTATACCCCTTATCAAGCGGAGATTGCCCAAGGTCGTTTAGAGGCATTACTTAACTTCCAACAAGTTTGTATTGACTTATCAGGTCTTGAATTGGCGGGCGCAAGTTTGCTTGATGAAGCGACTGCGGCGGCTGAAGCGATGGCGATGGCAAAACGCGTGGGTAAAAGTAAATCTAACCAATTTTTTGTTGATAGCCGTATCTACCCTCAAACCTTAGATGTCATCAAAACCCGTACCAAGTATTTTGGTTGGGAGGTAGTGGTTGGTGATTTTGACGTTGCCAAGAATGGCGATTTCTTTGGCGCAATTTTCCAGTACGTGGGCGCGCAAGGCGATGTGGTTGATTTAACTGATATCATCAGTGCGGTCAAAGCCAAAGGCACGCAGACAATCGTTGCTGCTGATGTGATGAGTCTGGTACTTCTTAAATCACCGGGTAGCATGGGTGCGGATGTGGCACTGGGCAACACCCAGCGTTTTGGTGTGCCGATGGGCTTTGGTGGTCCACACGCGGCTTATTTTGCCTTTAAAGACAGTGCCAAGCGCTCTGCCCCAGGTCGTATCATTGGCGTATCGGTGGATGCTCAAGGTAAACAAGCCTTGCGTATGGCACTACAAACCCGTGAACAACATATCCGCCGCGAAAAAGCCAACTCAAATATTTGTACATCGCAAGTGTTACTGGCCAATTTGGCTGGGATGTATGCGGTGTATCATGGTCCTGAAGGCATCAAACGTATCGCCACCCGCATTCATGCGTTGGCAAGCGCTTTTGCCCAAGCCATCAAACAAGCTGGTATGTCGATTGTGCATGAGCAGTTTTTTGATACCGTGTTGGTGAACACCCAAGGTCAAACTGAGCAAATCTATCAAAATGCCCTCAATATCGGCTATAACCTGCGCAAAGTAGACGATAACCATATTGCCATTGCCTTTAATGAAACCAGTGATGCAGCGGATTTTGGTGTGCTCACGCAGTTATTCACAGGCGTAGCGGCTCAATTATCCGATGATATCAGCTTGTCTTTGCCAGCATCATTGCTACGTACCGATGCGATTTTAACTCATCCTGTCTTTAATCGTTATCACACCGAACATGAAATGCTGCGTTATTTGAAAAAGCTAGAAAACAAAGACTTGGCGATGAATCATAGTATGATTTCGCTGGGTAGCTGTACCATGAAACTTAATGCCACTAGCGAAATGCTACCGATTACTTGGAATGAATTTGCCAATGTGCACCCATTTGCGCCACGTGAACAAGTGGGCGGCTATATTGAAATGATTGAAGGCTTGCAAGAGCAACTCAAAGCCATCACAGGGTTTGATGCTATCTCTATGCAGCCAAATTCAGGCGCGTCAGGCGAGTACGCAGGACTATTAGCGATTCGTCGTTATCATGAAAGCTTAGGTCAACCCAACCGTCATATCTGCCTAATTCCGCGCTCCGCTCACGGCACCAATCCTGCCACAGCACAAATGATGGGGATGGAAGTCGTCGTGGTAGCCACCGATGAGCGTGGTAACGTTGATATTGCCGACTTGACTGAAAAAGCGGAAAAATACAGCGACAATTTGGGCGCCTTGATGATTACTTACCCTTCGACGCACGGTGTGTTTGAGGAAGGTATCCGTGATATCTGTGACTTGATTCATCAACACGGTGGTCAAGTGTATATGGATGGCGCTAACATGAACGCGCAGGTCAGTATGATGCAACCTGCGGATGTCGGTGCTGACGTCCTACACATGAATTTGCACAAAACTTTCTGTATTCCACACGGCGGTGGCGGTCCTGGCATGGGTCCTATCGGTATGAAATCACATTTGGCGCCTTTTATTGCCAACCACGTCGTATCTGCGGTACCCAATGCCCAAGATGGCATGAGTGCGGTATCGGCTGCCCCGTTTGGTTCAGCCAGCATCTTGCCTATCTCATGGATGTATATCACCATGATGGGTCGTGATGGCTTGGTGCAAGCGACAGAAGCTGCGCTATTAAATGCCAATTACACGGCTATGAAATTAAAAGACCATTACCCTGTACTTTATAGCGGTGAAAATGGTCGCGTCGCCCATGAATGTATCATTGACATCCGCCCACTAAAAGCCGAAACAGGTATCACCGAAGTTGATATCGCCAAACGCTTAATGGATTACGGATTTCATGCGCCTACCATGTCTTTCCCTGTGGCAGGTACTTTGATGATTGAGCCCACTGAGTCAGAAAGCAAAGAAGAGCTAGACCGCTTTATCTCAGCCTTAATTCAAATCAAAGCTGAGGCGATGAAAGTTAAAAACGGCGACTGGCCAGCAGATAACAACCCACTGGTGAACGCACCACACACCGCGCAAGTGGTAACCGGTGACTGGGATCGTCCATACAGCCGTGAAGAAGCCGCCTATCCACTTGCCTATGTACGTGACAATAAGTTTTGGCCATCGGTGAGCCGTATCGATGATGTGTATGGCGACAAAAACTTAATCTGTTCTTGCCCCGATATCTCAAGCTATGAGAATGGTGAAATCGCAGAGTAAACTTCAATCAACACTTACCGTATTTTTTACAAAGGCCATGCAAAAATGTGTGGCTTTTTGCTATAAAGCCAATTGCGAGTCAAAAGAATTCTGCTATGATGCAGGGACTCAAAAAATTTGTAATCACTACGCATTACTTCAAACCCATCATAAGTCAAGGATGACATTATGTTTAGTACCATTGCGATTATTATTTCGCTCTTTCTATTAATGTATTTTGCCTATCGCGGCTATTCTGTATTAATTTTAGCGCCTTTGATGGCCACCCTAGCGGTTGCGCTGTCAGGTGATATTCTAAGCGCACTGCCTATCTACACCACCGTTTTTATGAAAGCGTTGAGTGGCTTTTTATTGAAGTTTTTTCCCATATTTTTGCTCGGGGCGGTGTTTGGTCAGCTCATGGCAGATTCTGGGGCTGCCACAGCGATTGCCAGAACGGTGGTTAATAAATTAGGCGCGAATAAAGCCATACTGGCTGTGGTTTTGGTCTGTGCGATTTTAACCTATGGCGGTGTGTCGCTGTTTGTGGTGGCTTTTGCCATTTATCCGATTGCTAAAGATTTGTTCAAGGCAGCAGGGGTGCCAAAAAGGCTGATTCCAGGGGCGATTGCGTTAGGGTCATTTACCTTTACCATGACGGCGTTACCCGGGACACCGGCCATTCAAAACGCGATTCCCATTCCCTATTACGGTACCAATGCCTTTGCCGCACCCATACTGGGTATTATTGGTTCGCTCGTGATGTTTGGCTTGGGTATGCTGTGGCTGCAACGACGCGCCCATAGCGCCAAAACGGCTGGCGAGGGATATGGTATTCATGAAGATGATGAGCTGCATGCTAATAACCTAGACCCCCATCACACCTCTTTTATGGTGGCGATGATTCCTTTGGTATTGGTCATCGGCATAAATGCCTTGTTAACGTATGCGGTTTTTCCGAGTATGGATTTCTCTGCACTGCAAGCGCAGTTTAAAGACTTGGATATCAAGGGCGCTTTGGGACTTTGGTCAATCATTATCGCTTTAGTCACCGCGATTATTGCTTTGATTGTGCTGCGCCTAGGCAAATGGACGAACTTGCAACACAGTCTCAATAAAGGCACTTATAGCTCCATGTTGCCTATTTTTAATACAGGCTCAGAAGTCGGTTATGGTGCGGTAATTGCAACATTGGCGGGTTTTGCAATTTTACGTGATAGCGTGTTAAATCTATCGCCTAGCAATCCATTAATCTCAGAAGCTGTGGCTATGACTACCTTAGCGGGCATCACCGGTTCTTCTTCTGGTGGCTTGAGTATCGCGCTGCCCATTTTAGGCAAAGAATATTTGGCACAGGCCGTGGCGCATGGGATAAATCCTGAATTATTGCATCGTGTCGCAGTGATGGCAGCAGGTGGCTTAGACACGCTACCGCATAGTGGTGCGGTGATTACGTTATTTGCCATTTGCCATTTGACCCACAAGCAATCTTATAAAGATGTCGCCATAGTGACGATGGCAATTCCGCTGATTGCGGTGACGGTGGTGATTGCTTTGGGTACCATGCTGGGTTCGTTTTAACCTGTTTATTTTTAAGCCATTTAGTAGTAAAAAATCCCACTCAGCGGTGGGATTTTTTTATTTATTCAGCGGTCGTTTCATGGTCAATAGATGGCGGGTTGTTGGCAATCACCGTATCTAAAATGGGTAAAATCTCTGCCATAATCCACGCTTTGCGCCACCCACTCAGCCAAGGGCTTAATGCCGGTTTTTCTGCTGCGACAGCATAAGCATACAGCTCTGACAGCCATTTTTTTCGCATCAATACTGTCTCATCAATTGACAGGGTTTGCCCATGCTGCTTAATCGCTCTTTCCAGTTGTTTTTGCACATTATTAGACAGACTGCGATACGGTAAGGGCAATAGGGCTGGATAAGCTGCGTCATCTTCTTTTCGCACCTTATCAATCAGCGTCAAAATCTCTTGACCATACATGCGAATCACATTGGGCTTGATACTGGTAAAACTTAGCTGCTTCATGCTAAAAGGCGGTTTTTCGATGATTTCACGGAGCGCCTGCGGGCGCAGGATAAAAGTGCGCGGTCTATTGATTGATTTGGCAAGTTGTTCGCGCCATTCGCACAGCGTTTGCAGCATTGCCAGTTGCTCGCGATTATCGCGGTAATCAGCGACACTCAAGTACAAGGCGTTATCAGGCGTGGTAAAGTTGGCAAAAATTTCTTGCGTATAGCTTTGACAGTCTTCAACTGCGTATTGCCATAAGCCTTGTTCTGTCAACTGTGTTTTGATGGCAACAAACATCGGCAATAAATAACGCACATCGTCTACTGCATAGCTTTCTTGCTCAGGCGTTAATGGGCGCTGCAACCAATCTGATTGGCTTTCACCTTTATCCACATGCACAGCAATCGTTTCTTGCAGCGATTTTTGATAGCCAAGCGAGTTTTCACCAGTCAAAAAACCCAAACCAATTTGGGTATCAAACACATTGCGCAGCGCAGGCAAGTTGGAGAGTAAATAATAAATCCCCAAATCTTCGCCACACGCATGTAACACCACGGTGGGTATATCCGCTAACACTTCCCAAAATTCTTCTAAATACAGCTTTGGCGCGTCAATCAAATAAATCGCTTTGCCTGTATTGATTTGAATCAGCGCAAGAATGGGAAAAAAGGTGTCGCGCTTGATAAACTCAGTGTCTAACGCAATGGTATCGACTTGCTCTAGGTCATCGAGCAGGGCAAAAAGCGCGTCCTGAGTTTTCACCCAATGGATTGGCAAGTCATGAAGTTGTTGTAATTGGGCTGGGCTTAACGGGTTTTGGATGAGCATAACTTGGGTCTTGTGGACGGATAATTTAAGCGTATTTTATGATGAATCTAGGATTTTGTCTTGTCAAACTGATGAAAAGATTTTATAACCGTCCACGATTTTGCAGGGCTTGACCCAGTGTCATACTATCTAAATATTCAAGCTCGCCGCCCATCGGAATCCCTTGGGCAATCCGGCTGATATGGGTAACGTAAGGCTTGACCGCTTCACTGATAAAATGCGCGGTGGTTTGCCCTTCTACCGTAGTACTGGTTGCCAAAATAATTTCTTCCACCGGGGTTTGCGCGGCTTGGTGTTGTTTTAACAGCCCAATTAGCTGATTGATGCCGAGCTGCTCCACACCAATACCATCAATGGGTGATAAATGCCCGCCAAGCACAAAGTATTTACCGTTAAACCCAGCGGTTTGCTCGATTGCCATCATGTCTGCTGCCGTCTCTACAATACAAAGCACGCGCTCATTGCGGCGCGGATCGCTACATATCGGGCAAATATCTTCATCTGATAAACCACGGCATACTTGGCATTGCTTGATATCATGCATCGCTACAATCAAGGCTTCGCCCAATGCTTGACCTTGCGGGCGCTTATAGCTAAGCAAGTGCAGTGCCATCCGCTGGGCAGATTTGGGTCCGACCCCAGGTAGTACTTTGAGTTGTTTTACAAGTTCATCAAATTTTGGCGTAAGCATAGGCGCATTCTTATAAAAATGATAAAAAATAAAAAAAGCTGACAATCAATTATCAGCTTTTTATGGGGTTTTGCCTGTCTAATCGCAAGGCAATTTTCCACTATTTTATAGCGCTACTTTATAAGCCTAGTATAGCCCTAGTGGGTTTAAAATAAACCATTCATCCCTGGTGGTAAACCCATGCCGTTGGTGGCACTCGCCATTTCAGTCTCGTGTAGTTCATCGGCCTGACGCACGGCATCATTGATAGCAGCGGCAATCAAATCTTCAATCATATCAGGGTCATCTTGCAGTAGGCTAGGATCGATTGATAAACGTTTGACCACATGGCGACCATTCATGGTGACTTTCACCAAGCCACTACCCGCTTCGGCATGTACTTCTTTTTCTGCCAGTTTTTTCTTGGCATTTTCAACGTTTTTTTCCACTTGCTTTTGCATCATTTGCGCTTGTTGCATGAGGGCTTGTAAGTTCATGAGTGTTCCTGTTTGTTTCTAATGTTAGTGGCTCATTGTAGCGAATTTGACCGCAAACTGTCTATTGCTAATCGTTAGCCCAAATTTTTAACCTAAAACTGCTGATCTAAAATCATTCACATAAAAATGCTAAGATAACATCACTACCATAAACCCATTAACAGCAAGAAACTACGACTATGACAACAACTACACCCGCATCGCTAGAGGTCGCTCTCTATAAATCCGCTAGTGTTATTAAATGCGCCCAAAATATTGCCATTCTGACGGGGGCAGGTGTCTCGGCTGAAAGTGGCATTTCGACTTTTCGGGATAAACTTACCGGACTGTGGCAACAATACCAAGCCGAATATTTGGTCAGCATTCAAGCGTTTGAAAAGGAGCCTGCATTGGTGTGGCAATGGCACCAATGGTGGCGTGGACAAATCGCCGATAAACAGCCCAATCCTGCCCATTTTGCCTTAGGTGAATGGCAAGCATTGGCAAAGCAGCAAGGCAAAACTTGGACGCTGTTTAGCCAAAATGTCGACAATCTGCATGAGCAAGGCGGTGCCACGGTGGCAAAACTGCACGGGGATTTGGCCAAAAATCGCTGCCATGATTGCGGCAAACCGTATGACAAAGCCATTGCTATCACAGACACTGAGCTAAAGCATTGTGAATGCGGCGGTTTGATTCGCCCGGATATTGTGTGGTTTGGCGAGATGTTGCCACAGGAGGCTTGGCAAAAGGCAGAAACGGCAACGCTCAATTGTGATGTATTGGTGAGTATTGGCACATCAAGCGTGGTTTATCCTGCGGCGGGCTTGATTGATTTGGCAAAACAACAGGGCGCAACCGTCATCGAGATTAATCCCAATCCGACCCACACCACAGCGGTTGACATCGTGTTACCCGACAACGCGGGGAAAATATTGCCGTTGTTGGTTAATGCGATGAAATAAAAAAGCCAGATAAAAAAGCGCTATAAAACAGCGCCATAAAAAAGCCAGTAAATTTTGCTACTGGCTTTTGGGTTCTGGCTAATGGGTTTTGACTCTATATTAGGCGAGTGTATCCAAACCGCGTTTTAAATCAGCGATAATGTCATCGACATCTTCAAGCCCCACCGAGAAGCGAATTAAGCCTTCGTTCACGCCTGCCTCGATTCTTGCTTCAGGTGTCATGCGAAAATGGGTCGTCGTTGCAGGATGGGTAATGGTGCTTTTGGCATCGCCTAGGTTATTGGTAATCGAAATCATGTTGGTACTATCAATAACATGCCACGCTGCTGCTTGGTCAGCCACCTCAAAGCCAATAATGGCGCCAAACGCACCGCCTTGCACATTTTTGAGTGCCGTGTGTTGGCGTTTAGCGATGTCATGGGATGGGTGATCGGGCAACCCTGAAAAATGCACTTTGCTGACTTTTGGGTGATTGTGCAAAAATTTAGCGATTTGATTGGCATTTTCGCAGTGGGCTTTCATACGTAGCGACAAGGTTTCTAGACCCTTTAGCAACACCCACGCATTAAATGGCGATAGACTAATCCCGCCGGTACGCACTACCCCAAAGGCTTTTTCCATCAAGTCATTGTTGCCGACCAATGCACCGCCTAGCACACGGCCTTGACCGTCAATATATTTACTGGCGGAATGCAATACCACATCCGCCCCCAACATCAAAGGTTTTTGAATGGCTGGGGTAGCAAAGCAGTTATCGACGATTAATAGTGCATCGTGATTATGCGCGAGCCTTGATAAAAAGCTTAAATCGGCAATTTGCGCCAAAGGATTGGAGGGGCTTTCGCAGTACAGCACCTTGGTATTTGGCTGCATCGCCTGTTGCCAAGCGTCATTGTCAAAGCAATCGACATAACTTACCTCAACGCCAAACGCTTTAAAGTAAGTATCAAACAGGGCGACGGATGAACCAAATAATTGCTTGGCTGCTAGCAGATGGTCACCGGCTTGCAAGTACGCCAAACACATGGTCAAAATCGCGCCCATGCCTGATGCGGTTGCCACGCAGCGCTCGCCTTCCTCTAACGCTGCCAATCTACGCTCAAAAGCGCGTACGGTCGGATTGGTATGGCGCGAGTAGACATTGCCTTTTTTATTGCCATTAAAATGGTCGGCGGCATCGGCGGCATTGTTGTATACGTAGGAGCTAGTGGTAAAAATCGCTTCGTTATGTTCGCCTTCATCGGTACGGTGATAACCGCCACGCACGGCAATGGTTTGGTCGGCATAGTCTAGGCTTAAATCAAGTGCATCACTTTGCCAGTTGGGGTCTAATTGGGTCATAATGTTACATCTTTTGTGCATCAAATAAATTATGATAGCATAAGTTGGATTTGACGGTGGATTTCAAGTCAGTATTTTATGCAAAAACGCCGTGACAACCAACTTTTCTTAGGCGAGCGCCACGTTAATCAGTGATTTTTTTAAAAGGATTCAGGCTTTGGTAGCAGCATTTTATTCGGTATCTGTTGGCTTTGTGAGACTAGCATCGCAAAAACTCACGCCCAAAATTGTGACATTTTGCTTGCCATTGCTATTTACGCTGCTACTTACGCCACTGACCGCTTGTCAAATGCTGCCGAACAATCCCCATATCGCCGCTACGCCAACTGTATCAACGCAGCTGCCAGGTGCGCAAAAATTTTCCGAAAAATCGCGTATACAAGGTCATTATTTAATCAGTCGTATCAGTGCCAGCAAAAACCCCTCACCGAGCAAATTTTCCGGTTATTATCCGCTGATTGATAGCAGTGATGCGTTCGCCTCACGCAGTATTTTGACCGAAATGGCTCAGCAGACCATCGATATCCAATACTATATTTGGCACAACGATGCAGCAGGACAATTGATGCTTAAAGACTTATACCAAGCCGCCAATCGGGGTGTCAAAGTACGATTGTTACTCGATGATTTAAATACCAATCCTGAGCTTGACCAACAGCTACTTGCCTTTGCGGCGCATGCTAATATCCAAGTGCGATTGATTAACCCCAAATTGGTGCGTAGCTTTACCCCCGCCAATTTTGTGGTAGCACTGCCCCGCTACCAACGCCGCATGCACAATAAAAGCATGACCTTCGACCGCCAGTTATCCATCATTGGTGGGCGCAATATTGGCGATGAATATCTGCGTAAAGATAGCATCGCTGAGTTTGCTGATTTGGATGTTTTGCTTGCCGGCAAAGTGGTCAACCAAATCAATGATAGTTTTGAAGATTATTGGGATAGTCCTCTATCGTATGATATCGAGCGTTTGGTCAAACCCTCAAAAAATCCCGATCGTAATAAAAGCGATGAGCCATTTTTGGGGACTTTGACGGCGATTGCACCGGTCAACAGCCAGTCCCATCTGCATAAAAGCTCGCAACTTTATCGGGTACAAAATGGCGCCATAGTCGATAAACAACTGTATAACAAAAAAATCCAATTTCGTTGGCAACCGATGCAGTTTTTGGCAGATGATGTCAAAAAACTGCTTAATCAAGATGATAAAGATAGCCGATTGGTATCCAAGCTTCGGGCCCGTATTGGCACCCCAAAACAGCAATTGACCATTGTCTCATCGTATTTTGTGCCCACTGACTTGGGCGTACTGCAACTAAGCAAACTCATGGAAAACGGGGTAAAAATCAATATTTTTACCAACTCGTATGAATCAACCGATGTGCCTATCGTGCATTCCGGGTATAACGTGGCACGCGTGCCGATGCTCAAAGCAGGAATTGGACTGTATGAGCTAAAATCCTCTGCCGATGCAGACTTTCGCCGCAAAAAACGTAGCTTATATCGCAGTAAGTATAGCACCAGTTTGCATACCAAAGCCTTTGCGGTGGATGACAAATATACGTTTATCGGTTCTTACAATGTGGATCCGCGCTCTGCCAACATCAATACTGAGCTTGGTGTGCTGATTGAAGATAAAGCGCTTGCCAAATCCTTTCATAATACGTTTGATAACTCTATGCTCAATATCAGTTACCGCGTACATCTTAAGGATAATGAACAACTGATGTGGCAAACCCATGATGATAAAACCAATAAAAAGCTTATCAGCTTGGATAAAGAGCCGCATATGACGTTTGTCAATGGACTTTGGCTAAAGATTTTTTCTGCCTTGCCATTTAAGCGCTTATTGTAAGCTGATATATTACAAAAAACACACATTTTTGATAGTAAAAATAGTACCAAAATCACTATAGTATGCGGTTTCAAAAAGTAATATATCTCAACTGTTAAATCATGACGTTTGCTTGTAATATTTATTTAAATAATTAAATTTATTACAGTTTTGATAAATTACTGTTCAATTTGTCAAGTGATTTAATTTATCAGGTGAATAGTGACGAATTTAATTCTTTAGCGCGTTAGATAACCTATCTGTCCATTGATTATAAAGCTTGCAGACCTTTAGCCAGCTTCTAGGTGATATTGTCGACTATGCCATTTTTTCATGATGCCAACGAAGAAATTAGGGATTTAAATCGCTACGAAAAAAACGTGGTGTATTTAACGATTTTTGGGGCTTTTTTTGCTTCCTTTGATTTTACAATTTATTTTTATTTTAATGATAGTATCAATCAAGCTTTTTTCCCAGAAAATATACCTGAGTCATTAAAGTCGATTTGTTTTTTGCTGCTGATTTTAGCCGGTTATATGTCAAGACCGCTAGGCGGTTTGATATTGGGTGATATCGGCGATCGCTATGGCAGAAAACATGTGTTGCTGTATAGTTTGCTATTGGTGGGTGCGTCTGGTTTAGTGATTGCCTGTTTGCCTAGCTATCATCATATAGGTGTGGCAGCGATTGTTCTCATGCTATTATTGCGTTTAATTCAAGGCTTTGGCTATGGGGCTGAGGTGCCCGCTTCATGGGTCTATATTGCTGAGCATATGCCACGTCGTCAATTAGGGTCAGTGTGTGGCGCCCTCATCAGTGGAGTGATTTTGTCGACTTTGATGGGCAATATTTTAAGCGCCACGTTATCAAATATGCTCACCCCCACCCAGATGCAATCGTATGGTTGGCGTATTCCTTTTGTCATCGCCAGTATCGGTACGCTATTTGCGGTGCTGTTACGAGCCAAGCTTGAAGAAACCCCGCTTTGGCTGATGGCTAAGTCTAAAAAGCGCTTGGTTAAACGTCTGCCAATACGCCGAGCTATTATCAAATACCGTTATGGTACAGTGATGACGCTGGGTTTGTCTTGGTTTACCGCCAGTGTTTATTTGACGATTTATTTGCTTTTACCGATTTTGGGCATCCAGTTTTTTGATGTCGATACCAGTTTGATGATGATATCCAATGGGGTGGGTATTATCTTTGGTGGATTGGGGGCGTTAACCTATGGTTATTTTGCCGATCGTTTTAACTCAGGTCGTGTATTTACTTTAGGCTGTATATTTTTAAGCATTGCCAGTGTTATTTTCTTTGTTTCACTAAAAAACAGTAGTGAGCTATTACTGATTAATTATGCGATTTTAGGGTTTTTCTCTGGCGTGATTGGCCTAGTCCCAAGTATTTGTGTGCGTCTGTTTCCGGTTGGGGTACGCCTAAGTGGTATTAGCTTTAGCTATAACGTAGCATATGCATTGGCAGGCGCATTATTGCCTGTGCTATTGGTTTATTTTTCACATAAATTAATGCTTTCAAGCGCCTTGTATCTGGTGTTTGTCTGTGTGATTGGCATTATCATGGGTATGTTGTTGACCAATTTGCATGGTTTGTATCGCATGGAAGATAAGCGGCTGATGAATTCCTAAGCTTTTTTATCGCTGATAGTTGTTTTACCATCGCTTTTTTTAGCGCCCGCTTTTATTGATTAGCTGATAGATTAGCTATAGATTAGCCACTTTTTTGAATATTTGCCTATGACACTGCCTATAACCCTGCCTATGACCACAATGCAGCATAAACGATTGTCCACCGCACCGATGATTGATTGGAGTACACGCGATTATTGTTACTTTGCTCGATTATTCAATCCTTATACTTACCTTTATACTGAAATGATCAGTACCTCGGCGATATTGCAGGGCGATACAGACTATCAGCTGCGATTTTATCCCAATGAACATCCTTTGGTGCTTCAGCTTGGCGGCTCAAATCCTGACGAATTGGCGCGCTGTGCTAAAATCGGGCAAGACTACGGTTACGATGAAATCAACCTAAATGTCGGCTGCCCGTCCGATCGGGTACAACATTACAAAATCGGGGCGTGCTTGATGGCAGAGCCCAAATTGGTAGCAGATATCGTCTCTGCGATGCGTGATGCGGTGGATATTCCCGTCACTGTCAAGCATCGCATTGGCATTGATAACTTTGATAGTTATGAGTTTATGGCGGATTTTGTAGATCATGTGGTGAAAGCAGGTTGTCAGCATGTCATCGTCCATGCGCGCACCGCTTGGCTACAAGGCTTAAGCCCTAAACAAAATCGTGAAATTCCGCCCCTTCGCTATGAGGATGTGTACCGCTTAAAGCAGGATTTTCCCGATGTATTTGTGGAAATCAATGGCGGTATCACCACTATTGATGAAATCAAAACCCATCTGACGAAAGTCGATGGTGTGATGATTGGGCGTGAAGCTTATCACAACCCTTATATTCTAGCCGAAGCCATGCAGCTGTGGGACGAGCCAGTACCTAGCCGAGCGGATATTTTTTATCAATTACTGGATTTTTTGGCAGCCAGTGACGCGCGTGGCACACCATTGACGGTCATTATGCGCCATTATTTAGGCTTGTTTCAAGGATTGACAGGCAGTCGTAAATGGCGTCAGGCACTTAGCGGGCAAAAATCCCTCTCGGTTGCCCAGGTTCGTGAAGCGGGTGAAGCGGTTTTGGCGTTAAATGCGGGTTAAAAGTTAGCTAAAAAAGACTAGCCGTATAAATACTGTCCCATCGCCAAGCCATTATTCATCATATGCAACACCACAGGCAATAACAGTGACCCTGACATGATACGCCCATAGCTAAATAACATCGCTAGACAAAAAATCCCCAACAACTCGACCACCCCGTATTGCATATGAATCACCGCAAATACAATACTGGTCAGCACACTGGCACCCCACATACCGAGCTTTGAGCTGGCAAGCCCTGTCCACATAAACCCGCGAAATATCACTTCTTCATAAATCGGCGCAAATACCACCATCGCCAGCACAAGCAGCCACCGTGGATGTGCGGACTCAGCAAGATTGTCCATAAACATCATGGGCTCGCGACCCAGCCAGACGGTGACTAGGTTGATGATAACATTTAGCACAATCAGCAGCGCGCTACATTGTAACAACTGATACCAAGTAAAGGATTTAAGGGCAAGATAATCTTTGATACGGCTGTTTTTAAATCGGATAAACAAATAAACGCAGCCGAGCACCATGGCTAAGGTAAAGCCTAGCGCTAGACTCATTAAGGTGCCGTTTTCACTGCCCTGCAACACTTTTTCAGCGATATCCAAATTTGCGGCATCTTGTAGCACCCATGGTGCAAATAACACCACGCCAATCAATTGACTGGCAAAAAACACCGCTAATAACACCATAGATAGCACAATGGTCTTTGGCAAATCGTAGATGGGGGTACTAGGCTGTAATGATAAATTTTGCACATTAAACCCTTTAATGGATGTTTGTGTTGTTACTGGATATCATGATTGACTGAGTGAATAAGCGCTTTGATTCGTTGAACCGTACTGGCTGGGTACTCTAGCGGGAACATGTGCCCCCCTTCATGCACTTCGAAATCAATGCCCATACGCTGTTTGACCAGCGCAGGAAACCCGCGTTTGAGAAACAGGCTATCTTTACCAGTTATTTGCTTGGCAGGGACAGCCGGCGGATGGTTAGGTTTTTGCCAGTATAGCGAGGGGTTGGTACGAAACACCGCCACTTCCACCGCTTTTGGAATGGTAAGCGTCACTTGCCCATCTGCGGTATCAGTCAAGCCATAACCAATAAAATCATTAAAACAGCGCTCATCAAAGTGTCGATAGAATGCTTTATGCCGCAGATGCTCGTAGGCGACTTCACGACTTGGCCATATATCACGGCGATGGCTTGATAGACCTGCAGGCGTGAGCCTATCTACTAACCGTGGGCTAAAGCGTTTTGCCCAATGCAGTGCCATCGAATAGTAGCCATGAATGAGGGGTGGGTCTAAGGCAATCACTTGGCTAAATAGCTCAGGCGCTTGATAGCTGGCTTGCAGCGTACACAATGCACCAAGCGAATGCCCTAGCCCGATGACCTTGGTTTGCCCGCGGGCGCTTAAGTGCGCTTGGATGCTATCAATCACTTGTTGGGTCAGTTTTTGCCAATGATTGTCAACCGGATAACGCGGGTCAATGCCTAACGCTGGAATATAGACAATATCAAATTCATCACTCAGCAAATCAAACAGATATTGATAGGTTCGTGATGGAATCCCATTGGCATGCGCAAAGTGTATCAGCGGTTTTTGTCCTGCCACTTCTATGCCTGTCGCTAGATGCGCAGACAGCAAACGATGGGCTAATGGATGCTGGCTAATCTCAGATGACATGGCTATTGCATCCCTTTGTCATTTGCAGCCGCGTGGGTTAATTGGCTGGCAAAGCCTTTGGAGACCGTTTCGCCAAACCCATAGCCGATTTGGCTGGCAAATTTACCCAACACTTTTTTCACCGGGTCTTCTGGGTTATATTCCACGACATTGTCTAGTTTTAGCTGAGACTCAAGGGTGCTGATGCCGCCTTTTTTATCCGCCAAACCGAGATTAATCGCTTGCTCACCACTCCAGAATAACCCAGAAAAAAGCTGATTGGCGTCAGGGTTTTTGAGGCGATTGCCGCGACCTTGTTTGACAGCATTGATAAAATGGGCGTGGGTGTTATCCAGCACACCTTGTACATGTTGGCGCTCAAACTCGGAGAGCGGGCGACTCATGCTTAAAATATCTTTGTGCGCACCGGCTGTCATGGTGCCATCTTTAACGCCTAGTTTATCCATCAAACCTTGGACATTGTAGCTTGGCATAATCACGCCGATTGAGCCGACCAAGCTTGAGGGATTGACCCAAATTTCATCAGCTGCAGATGCGATATAATACGCGCCTGAAGCCCCCATATCTTCGATAACGGCATACAGTTTTTTGTTAGGATGGGCTTTTCTCAATTCGGTCATGGTTTGCCAGATTTCATCGGATTGTACAGGCGAGCCACCCGGTGAGTTGATGCGTAATGCTACCGCTTGCGCTTGGTCGTTGTTAAACGCTTCTGTCAATGCCTCGCCCACCGCTTGACTATTGGCTTCATTGTCGCTGCTGATAACGCCTTTGACATCGACGACGGCTAAATGCGGTTTGCTCATATCGATATCACTCATGCCACTTTTGGCAGAACCACTACAGCCTTTGGCTACCGCCGCGCCAAATAGTAGCACATAGCCCAAGGTGATGAGCTTAAAGAAAATACCCCAGCGTCTTGCACGGCGCTGCTCCACAAGGCTTGCCATGAGGGTTTTTTCTAGCAATTGCCATTCTTGGCCTGCGTATGGCGGATTGGGTGGCAAGTTTTGTGCATGGTTTGGTTGAACAGGTGGCTTTGATTGTGAGGGGTGGTTGGGATCGGGTGGCCAATTATCTGACATAAAAGTTCCTTTGCAATAGGTAATTTACCGCCCATGATAGGGGGAAGCGGTCAAAATTACAATCACTCCCTTGTAGCCAAATCGTCAATTATCAGTCCGTATCATCTGGGGCGAGCGTGTAAATTACCGCGCCCACTTGATCGGCATACAGGACTTCGAACGAGTGTTCGGCAGGCTTATCCACTGACCAACTAGCCAGTGATAATTGGCTATCTTCTCCCAGTTTTTGCGACTTATATGTGCCTGTGACCACATGCAGCAAGGAAGGTTTTGTCAATGCTAGCCACGATGGTTTAATGGATAAATTATAGGGCTGAATGAGTAAATGGGTCGCCGACACCGTGCATAATTTTTCAGTCATTTGCATCGGAATATCGCTATTACCTGCCAACATCAGCACATCGTAGGGTTTGCTGGTTGGCGGCTTGAAACGGATGCGAATATAACAGGTTTGGGTCGCTAGCTTTTGCTCATCAGTTAAGGCTAAATTCAAGTGCCATCCCGACACCGCTGTGATTTCCAAGCCATCTTGTTGCCAACGTTGGGCGGTTTGGCAACTGCGGGGTGTAATCGCACGAAAACTTGTAGATACACCCTTATCTGTCACATCAAGCCTGCTGTGTTCGACATCATATCCTGCCAGCCAGTAGGCTTGAACAGGCACATGGATTGCCAGTTGCTGCACCAGCTCATTGACGCGGACACTGGGCGTTTGACTAATCACGCCAGTTAATCGGTGAACCTGCTGATTTGCCAACAGCGGATAAATATCACGGTTCAACAGCGAACTGATTTCTTCATCAGCCGCAACATTACGGATAGCTTGTTTGGTTTTCAAAAAATTGGGTTTATCCGCCTGCGCGGCTTTGATTTGATTGTCCGACAAAATAAGCCAGCTATCATCGCCTTTCTTTAATAAACTGATTACCAGTTTAGGGTTATCACCAACTGCCAAAGTCGGCTGGTTGTCATTTAGGCTGCGCTGCTGCAGTGGCAACAATATCAACAGGATAGCCAGTGGCAACATCAGCATTCTAGGCAACAAGCCTTTTAACAATCCCAGTAGCGCAATTAACAAACACAGGGCAAGCTGGGTTTGTGACAAGGCGAAAAATGATTGTTTGGCAACACCCGTGTCGATAAGTTTGTTAAGCAAAAGATGAAATACATTGAGCAGGGTTGTCAGGATCGACCAAATAATTTGACTTAGCCAATCGCCCACCACAGGTAGCCAACTAACAACGCCTGCCAACATATCCAAGGGTACAACCACTAAGCCTAAAAATGGTACGGCTAGCAAGTTTACCAAAATGCCAATGACAGATACTTTGCCAAAAAACCACACCACGATGGGCAGCATCCAAACAAACAGCCAAATTTGCAGTTTTAATAACGCCTTGAATTGATGGCTTATGGTTTTAACAAAACTACTCAGCACGTTGGCGCGTGCAGTAGGCGCTAGTAACTGACTAACATTGTTAATTTCAGCGGCGCTAACTGTCCCTATTGTCTCGCTAAATTTTAACAGTAAAACCACCGCTACAAAGGACAACCAAAACCCTGCTTGCCCGACTGCGGTCGGTTCTAGCCAAATCATGCCTAGCGCAACCCACGCCAACAGCCGATAAGCAGAAAAATTAACCAATAACTGTTTCGACAGCGTGAGCAGTAACAGCATCCAAAATGTCCGCTGGGCAGGTATCTCAAACCCCACCAGCAGCGCATAAAACCCTGCCATCACCACACTCACCCAAAGCACCAATAAACTACTCGGTAATTTGACCAACAACTGGGGCGCAAGCCATTTAACGAGCCATAATACAAGAATGGATACGATAGCGGCGAGCATCAGCACATGCGGGCCTGAAATTGCCAATAAATGGCTAATCCCCGTGACTTGATAGCGGTTCTTAAGGTCGCTATCCATCAGACTTTTATCACCGGTTAACAGTCCCAATAAGATTGCATGGCTTTGGATAGCGCTTTGAATTGAACTTTGACCGGAAGTTTGAAAAGCGGGTTGGGCAGTATCGTTTTTAGCATTGACTATAGACGTGGATTGTTTCAGCAGGGTTGTATGCAAATTATCGAGGATTTTTTGGCGTAGTTGCCAGCGCAATTGTTCAATAGCAATAACCATAAGGTCTTTGACATGGGATGGATTAAATTCCCGTAGGCTCGATTTTTCAATACCGATGATCACTCCCTTTGCTTGCACCCCACGCTGCCTTAACCATTGCGCTTCATCAAATCCTAGCATGAGCGGTTTGGCATTATTGGCTAAACTTGTAGGCTTAGGCTTTGCAATGGGCTCAAGCTGTAATTTTACGTTAAGCTGCATGCCAGGTTTTAACTGCGACAAGGTCGCTTCCCAATCAGGGTTGTCTTTAATGTTAGCGCTAATCAGTGCCGTTAGCGGTGGTGGAGGGGTTGCTGACGATGAATCAGCATCACCGCCCTTATCAACGCGGACTTGCAGGATTTGTTTGATGAAACCATTGCCAATTAAGGCATTATCATTTGATAATGGGCTCATTTGGCTCACCGTATCGCTGATTTGATGCGATTCAACGATAGCATCCACTGTGACCGCTGAGGGCAATAACGCGTTTTCATACCGCTTGTAATGATATAAACCATAACTGGCACTCAACATGAGCGTCAGCAAAAAGATAAAACTTGCTAACAGCGGCAAGGTAAAACGGTAGGCTAATGCAGGGTTTGGTGACGCTCTTTTTAGCTGTTTACGCTTGCAGCCATGGTATAAACCTACATTGATTAGCAGCGCTATCAACAGGGCTACTGATAGCACAGACCAAATTTTTGCATCATAACTGGCTAGCGCAGAACCTGTCATCAAGGGTTGATTTGCTAGCGTATTGACAACTAAAAACCCCAACAAACTGGCAACCGTGATGAGCCAAATCATGTTTCATCCTTGATAAAGATAGCGATAGCTCGCTACTTCCCTTACAATTATCGAATGAACGATATAGTAAAACAAATAGCAACTTTTGGAAATTATTAATCGATGTTGACTCAATTTAGTAGCGGCAATGACAAAACCTCAGCCGTAAGGAAAAAAACTATCCAAATCACTCTAGGGATTGCAGGATTGATACTGGTTGTTGACTGCGGGCTATTGCTGGCCAATCGTGTTTTTCATATTGGCACCCTAGTGCCATTGGGCATCGGGCTAATTTTTTTAGGCCATGCGGTATATTGGGAGCGTATCCAACTTTATTTGGCGTCACAGCCGTCACTAAAAAAATTATGGCAGCTAGTTTGGCTATTATTTTTTGTCTGGTTGATAAGTTTTTGTATCTTTGTCAGCTATTTAAAACAGCACTTTAACACCGATAACCATCCTAAAGCAGCGCAAGCGATTATTGTCTTAGGTGGCGGAACAAAAGATAATAAGCCGACTGATGCGGTAAAACTGCGTTTGGATAAAGCATCTGAAGTCATCAAGCGTTTTGCAAACGCACTCGTGATAACCAGTGGTGGTTTTGATGCGGGAGAAGATGTCAGTGAAGCCAAAGCGATGGCGGACTATTTACACGACACCTATGGCATCAGCTTGGCGCATATTGCGCTTGAAGAACAAAGCACCAGTACCGAGCTTAACTTTGTCCATAGTAAAAAGATTTTAGCGCAGCAAGGGATTGCCTTAAATCAACCGATAATCGCAGTCACCAGTGATTTTCACACCTTGCGCGCAAGCCTTATTGGCAAACGACAAGGATATACCAATTTACAGGTGGTCGGGTCTGACACCCCTTGGTATATCCGTCCAAATGTGTGGTTTCGCGAATACTTTGCTTTTATCAGCGGTTGGCTACTCGATGAGTATTAAGCCACCCACGTACCATTTTGTAAGGCCAATTGCTTATCCGCTAACTGTGCCAATTGCCGGTCATGGGTGACCATCAACAGCGCGGTATTAAAATCTTTTTGTAGCTCTGACAGAATTTCAAACACCGCCTGTGCATTGGCGTAGTCTAAGTTCCCTGTGGGCTCATCTGCCAGTATTAATGAAGGCTTTGTCACCAGCGCCCTAGCAATCGCCACCCGTTGACGTTCACCGCCAGACAGCTCGCCTGGGCGATGCGTCAACCGATGTCCCAATCCTACTTTTTCCAGTAATTCAATAGACTGTTGACGCGCTACTGCGATTGGCACTGCTTTTCGCATCAATAGCGGCATTGCCACATTTTCAATGGCAGTAAACTCCGCTAACAAATGATGAAACTGATAAATAAAGCCCAAATGCTGGTTACGAAGCTCACCGCGCTGGGTTTCATTCAGATCATTGATGCGTTGCCCATGTAGCCAAACCTCCCCACTGGTCGGCACATCTAAGCCACCCAAGATATGTAGCAAGGTACTTTTACCCGACCCGCTAGTGCCAACAATGGCGATTCGCTCGCCACTGTTAATACTGATATCCAAATGATTGAGCACATTCGTGGTGGTTTTACCATCTTGATAGGTCTTGGTGATATTATTTCCTGTTAAAATCGCCGTCATGGCTCACTCCTATTCATAACGCAATGTTTGAGCCGGTTGAATGCTAGCTGCTCGGCGTGCTGGGTAAATGGTTGCCACAAAACTTATTACCAGCGAGGCTGCCACGATGATGGCTACGTCTTTCCATTCAAGTTGTGAAGGTAAATAGTTGACAAAATACGCATCAAATAAATGCAACCCAAATAAATTATTGATACCGCCTACCACATCGCTCACGGTCAACGCTAAAATCACGCCCAAAATAGTTCCCGCGACGGTACCAATCACCCCGATAAACAATCCTTGCACCATAAATACTTGGGTTATGAGCTTAGGCGACGCACCAAAGGTTTTTAAAATCGCAATGTCCGCCTTTTTATCAGTCACCAGCATCACCAAGGATGAGACAATGTTAAATGCAGCAACCAAAATAATCAAAAACAGCAACAACCCCACCATGGCTTTTTCCATTTGGATGGCACCAAATAAATTCCCATGCGTCGATGTCCAGTCACTAGGCATGAGCATATTGGGTGCAAGGCTCGCTGCTTGCTGAGCCACTTGTGGTGCGACAAACAAATCCTTTAGTTTCATGCGAATACCTTGCGCCCCCGCAGGCAGACGCAATAACGTAGCCGCATCATTCATCGGGATGAATGCCATAATATTGTTGACTTCAGGGCTGATATCATACACCCCAGTGACGGTAAAACGCTTAAAGCGCGGAATCACGCCAGCAGGCGATGGCGAAGCTTCTGGCAACACCAAGGTGACCATATCGCCTTGTTTCACCCCCAGTGAATCCGCCATTTGCTTGCCAATCACAATGTCAAATTGACCTGCTTTTAGACTATCGACACTACCACTTTCCATATGCTGATGAATAATCGAGACTTTTTTCTCATAGCTTGGCTCAATACCTGTCACCATGATACCTGCGACTTGTCCATTCGCGGTGAGCATACCCTGTAATTGGATAAAAGGCGCGACGGCTTCAACTTTGGGGTTTTTTTGAATCGTTTGCGCCAGTGTTTGCCAGTTTGGGATAATTTCACTGGCAGTGACAGTAGCTTGCGGCACCATGCCCAAAATACGACTCTTAAGTTCGCGGTCAAAGCCATTCATCACCGATAACACGGTAATGAGCACGGCGACGCCAAGCGTCAAACCCACCATTGAAATCAAAGAAATAAAAGAAATAAATCGGTTACTTCGCTCAGCACGGGTATACCGTAATCCTAAAAACAAAGCCAACGGTCGAAACATAGCATTCCTAAAAATTATCACTATTTTGATGATACCAGCAGGCAAAGAAATAACTTATTTCAAAACCATTATTCAAGCCTGCTAAAAGCGTGTTAGTCTGACACACTTTTTTACCGTTTTGGCAAAAGTTTTTTTGCAATTTTGCTAAAAATTCGCAGAATCAAACATATCCGCGCAATAAATTGTGGATGTTTTAAGCAAAATAAGGTGAAAAAATTCTGCATGTCCCCATTAACATAGCAGAATTAAATTTCATCCCTGCTTAATCAAGGGTTAATCCATTGATAACAGATAGGTTAATAGCTGATACTCGTTGATTTAATCGGGATGATTTGAAGGCTCATATTAGCCTATTGATAGCTGATAATGTAATCATTAAAATTTTGATAAATATCGTGACAGCTGTTTAGTTTATTAAGTTTGTTTGCAACATAAGCCTGTTGTTACTGATAAACCTGTTGTTACTTAAAGGACGTCTTATGACCAATACCCACCAACCCCCTTCTTCAAATGCCCCCAATACGATTAGTCTAAACTGTGATCAAGTGGTTGGTCATGCAGATCACTGGTCATGTTTTACCAACAATATTCCCGATGACGTCCCAAATTGGTTGCAATCGCATATCGATACTGCCACCATGCCTACCCCACTAAAGACTACCAACGCCACGTCTTCGCATATTTTACTATCGGGTAATCAGCCGATTCATGTCAATCAAGTGATTGAAGTTGATAGTAATCGCTCACCCAAACGTCTGATTAATGCGTTTCCTTGTGTCAATAGTCCGTATGGGCAATGGGTCACTATTGAAGGTGTCTATAAATGTGACAATCAGATAGAAGCGATTTTGCGCTTAAAAACTGATGACAATACCGTGTTGTATGTATTTGACCAGTATTATGCCATCAATGCGCACAACTATGAAAAAAATCACCGCTACTTAGTCAATCTGAGTGCATTTGCTTACACCGTAAGCTTGAGTAACCGCTCAGAAACTATTGTGGTTGATGAGCCTGAAGCGATTCGCTATCACCGCGCTTTTAATGATATTTTGACCAAAAATAATAACGTTGCCCCAAAAGACCTTGAAGCCCAAATCGCCGCTTGGCAACCTAGCGAAAACGACTTGCCGCTGGAGCCAATTGAAATCAATGTCGGTCATATGTGTGCTTATTTATTTGGTGAAACCATCGGGCAACAAGATGAGGCGTGGTGCCAAGGTCAAATTATTGGCAAACAGACTACCAGCTTTAATGGGGTTGAATTTGTATTGCTTGATGTGGTGATATTACGTGAAAGCCTTGATAATCCTGTTGTGATTCGTTTAGCGGTCAATGCCGATAACATCGATGCAACCATTCAAGTCAACGATTATATTCAAGCCAATATTTGGCTACAGGGGACTATTTTTATGGAAAACCAGAAAAAAGCAGCCACCAATTATAGAGCGTTTTAAGCCTTTCCCCTGTAAGATTATTGATTAATTTTCTTGAAGCCACTGCCCACTATGACAGTGGCTTTGTTATTTTGTAAATAAATGTAAATTTTGCCCTTTATTTTATTTAATTCATTGAATTGACTATAATTTTATATTATCGTTATTTTAAATTTGGTTTTAATCAATTTTTATCCATCAACGTCATAAATTCTATAGCGGCTCAGCCATAAATCCTATAGCGGCTCAACAGCCTACCCAACATCATCCGCTAACGTTTATGAGTGTTCTATCAGTTATTTTGGGAAGATGACCCATGCCAAATCAGTCGACTAAATCCGCAGTTTCTACTTCAGACGCTATCCAAGCCCAGACTGGATTGGTAAATCACAGCCCACTCCCACTATCTGCTCAAACCACCTTAGCCACTCAAACTAGCCCAGTCAATGGTCTGATGGTTTATACCACAGGTTTGCTACTGTACCCCACCCAAGCACGCGATAAAAAAAATCACCGAATATTATCGATGATTTTCTTTGTGCTCGGGGTGTTAGTGATATTTCGCTTAACACACGGATGATGCTAGCAATAACATCTATTATGCTATTAACCCGATTACACTTGTGTATTGGCTAAGATGTCTTTGAAAAGCTGTTTTTGCTCAGCGCTTGGGCTTGCAGTTTGGATAGACATTAACTGTCCCATATCGCCTTCAACGCGGATTTTGCCAGACATAAAGGCTTCCATCGCACGGTTCATATCACGATCTAAAAAGATTGCTTTTAAGGTATCGGCATCAAGTTTTAAGGTGGTTAAAGCGCCATCTTTTAAACCTTGATGAATCGTACCATCATAAAAAGCTGCATTGACTTCTTGATTGTCGCTATCGGTGACTTGTAAATTAATTGACATATTTTTAATCGCGGGTGGTAGATTTAGGTCACCTGCTTTATTGGTTAATTCGTCAACTTTGTCAAACCATTCTTGTGTTAAAATTTTAGCCATTTTAAATCCTCATTGTCGTTAGTTGTATTAAAACTTGTGCATCTTACCGAGATTTTGTATGAATGACAATTCTCTAACCCATAATAAACCTATTTATAGAGCAACGATAATGGCGCTCGGTTAACCATTTTTAGCATTGTTACTAGATAGTGTATGGCATGTTAAAAAAATCCCCACAATTTACATGGTTTTTTTTATTTTTCATATTATAATAGTTGGTGTGTAATTTTTTTTTGCGCTATGAACGTTACATTAGATGATATTTAGCAAAGATTAAGTTACAATACTTGGTGAGAATCGTGAGTTTGAGCCTATTTTACTGCTTGTAAATTTACTGTTTTGCGTCAAGATTTAGCCGCTAATTTCTTTAAAATTCATCGTGAAACTAGCCACTAAACAGTTAGCCTATCTTATAAAAAAATAACTAGCGCCAACGTATCTGACCTGATAGTTTTATTGACAGGCACAAAGGAGATTTCTGCTTAAACTTGTTGATAATATAGGCTGTAAAGGAAATCATCGAATGAATTTACAAAACACAGCAATACCTATTACCGATGATTATGAAGTGGACATCATTAAGTTGTTCTCAATCATGGCGGTAGTATATGGTATTATCGGTATGGCAATTGGGGTGTTCATTGCATCACAATTGGCATGGCCTGCCCTCAATTTTGGTATCCCTTGGCTAACATTTAGCCACTTGCGTCCATTGCACACCAACGCGGTGATTTTTGCATTTGGTGGTTGTGCGTTATTCGCAACTTCATATTATATCGTTCAAAGAACGTGTAAAACGCGTTTATTCGCACCTTATCTAGCCTGGTTCACCTTTTGGGGGTGGAATCTTGTTATTGTTGGCGCAATTATTACCCTACCCTTGGGTTTAACCTCAGCGAAAGAATATGCTGAGCTTGAATGGCCCATTGATATTTTAATTGCCGTGGTGTGGATATCTTATGCTATTGTGTTTTTTGGTACGTTATTGAAACGCAAAACCTCGCATATCTACGTTGCTAACTGGTTCTTTGCGGCATTTATTTTGACCATTGCGTTACTGCATATTGTCAATAGTATGGCAATCCCTGTGAGCTTCTGGAAGTCGTATTCCTTGTTTGGCGGTGCAACTGACGCTATGGTGCAATGGTGGTATGGTCACAACGCCGTAGGTTTTTACTTAACAGCCGCGTTTTTAGGTATGATGTATTATTTTGTGCCTGTACAAATCGGTCGTCCTATTTACTCTTATCGTTTATCTATTATCCACTTTTGGGCGTTAATTGCGTCTTATATGTGGGCGGGTGGTCACCATCTTCATTATTCAGCACTCCCTGACTGGGCACAGTCTTTAGGGATGGTATTTTCTATCATTTTATTTGCGCCTTCATGGGGCGGTATGATTAATGGTGTACTTACCTTATCTGGTAGCTGGGATAAACTTCGCACAGACCCTATTATTCGTTTCTTGATTGTTGCACTGTCCTTCTATGCGATGTCAACGTTTGAAGGTCCGATGATGTCAATCAAAACTGTCAATGCGTTATCCCACAATACTGACTGGACCGTTGGTCACGTGCATTCTGGTGCGTTAGGCTGGGTTGGTATGATTACCGTTGGTTCATTATATGTATTGATTCCACGTATTTGGAACAAACAAAAAATGTATTCAACTGATTTAATCACCACGCACTTTTGGCTGGCTACGGCAGGTACTATTTTCTACATCGTATCGCTTTGGATTTCAGGTATTGGTCAAGGTATGATGTGGCGTGCTACAAATCCAGATGGAACGCTGGTATATAGTTTCGTTGATACTGTCTTGTTCTCGCACTATCCTTACATTGGTCGTGCATTTGGTGGTTTATTGTATGTCACAGGTATGGTAGTCATGGCTTACAACGTCTACAAAACTATCACGATGCCAAGCACTAAAACTGTTGAAGTAGCGGATACCACTACACCTGTAGTAGAAACTGCTACCGTAAAACAGATTTAAGGAGAGACTCATGCAACTCAATCATGAAATTATTGAAAAAAACACGGGTCTTCTACTTATCCTAATCGTTGTAGCTATTAGTTTTGCGACTTTGGTAGAAATCGTGCCATTGATTTATACCAAAGAAGTTAACCAACCTTTGCCCAATATGAAGCCATGGACTGCCCTTGAGATGGAAGGTCGTGATATTTATATTCGTGAAGGCTGTCACGTCTGTCATACCCAAATGGTTCGTCCTCTTCGGGCTGAAGTGGAACGCTATGGACCTTACTCGCGCGCAGCTGAATCCGCTTGGGATCATCCCTTCTTATGGGGTTCTAAACGTACTGGACCTGATCTTGCGCGTGTGGGCGGACGCTATTCTGATGACTGGCAACGTGAACACTTGATTAACCCACAATCATTGGTACCTGAGTCTGTGATGCCATCATTTGCTTGGTTAGCAAAAAATGACGTTAACCCTGGAGAAGTACAAGCAAAAATGCGTCTATTCCGTGACCATTTTGGTGTGCCTTATAGCGATGCTGATATTGCAGGTGCACCTGATGCGGTACAAGGTAAAACTGAGCTCGATGCTGTTGTTGCATATTTACAACAACTGGGCACTGCAATGAAAGGTCAACGTTAATGTTGGGCACATTACACAGTATCGCAACGGTCGCAGCGTTTATCGCTTTTATTGCGATTGTTTGGTGGGCTTACTCGCCAAAGAATCGCAAACGATTTGAAGAAGATGCAAAACTTGCGTTAGATGACGAAGACCTAACAGGTGCATCACAACGCAATAAGGATAAAAAATGAGTGGATTTTGGAGTTTTTGGATAACCCTATTTTCCATCGCTTGTTGGGCTTGGATTTTGTTCTGGTTAGTCGGTGTATTGGGTTATCGCCCAAAAATGTCGGATGACGGTACTACAGGCCATGAATACGATGGTATCCAAGAGTTTGACCGTCCATTACCAAAATGGTGGTTAGTAATCTTTTGGGGTTCATTAGCTTGGGCACTACTATACATGCTATTGTTCCCATCAGTAATGCCAGGCTCATGGAAAGGTATTACTACGGTAAAAGTAGATGGTCAAGATGTTCCTTGGACCAGTGCTAATGAATTAGCATCCGATCTTGAGCGCAATAATGCTGTATTTACTGGCACGTTCAATGATAAAATCTTAAAAGACAAAGCGGTAACGGCGCAAATTGATAGCCTTGCTAAATTACAAGCGCAGCAAGCTAAAAATGCAGAGCCCAATGCTGAATTAAAATCGCAAATTGATAAAGGTATTGTAGGACTGGCACCTGCCGTTCTAAAACTCTCTCAAGATCCGCAAGCGATTAAAATTGGTCAGCGTTTGTTCTTACAAAACTGTTCAGTGTGTCATGGCTCACAAGCGCATGGTGCACCCGGTTATCCAAACTTGACGGACAATGACTGGATTTATGGCGGTACACCCGATAAAATCTTGTTAACCCTTAATCATGGTCGCGTCGGTGGTATGCCAGCTTGGAAAGCGCAGATTGGCGAAGATGGTGTTCGCGCCGCAGCTGAATACGTTTTGTCACTATCACCCGGTCATGGTTCAAAAGAAAATGGTCAGTTGAACCAAACTTTGGTTAATCAAGGTAAGGCTATTTTTGATACCAACTGTGCGGTATGTCACGGTAAAGATGCCAAAGGTAACCATGATATCGGTGCGGTGAATCTTACGGATGACATTTGGTTATATGGTGGCGACCGTGAAACGGTTCGTACTACGTTACGTAACGGCCGTGCCGGTGTGATGCCACATTGGGATACCAAACTGGGTAACGAGCGTATTATGTTATTGGCGGCGTATGTTTATTCATTAAGCGATCACAAACAAGACGCTTCTGTGATGACGCCACAAACTATCGTCAATAAAGAACGTGGTGCAGCCTCTACCCCAGTTGAAACTGCAAATGCGGTAAAATCTGCGGTTGCTAGTGCGGTAAAATAATTTTTACCCGCCACTTAAAAAAGCGAGTTTTAGTTACTCGCTTTTTTATTGCGGATTGACTTTTCCTTGTCCCTCTTTACTTGCCTAGTTTTACATGCCTAGTTTTTCAAAGGCAGTTTCATCAAAACCAATGATTAACTCATTGTTTGAGACGACAATCGGGCGCTTAATCATACTTGGCTTAGCCACCATCATATCTAACGCAGCATCCACATCTTGCTTTATTTGGCCTTTTTGCGCATCGCTAAGGTTGCGGTAGGTTGTACCTTTGGTATTTAATACCTTATCTATACCTGCTCGCTTTACCCAATTGGCTAATGTCGATTTATTTATCGCCTGTTTTTTGTAGTCAAAAAATTCATACTCCAAACCCAGTGCAGTTAATTTATCAAACGCCTTTTTCATGGTGCTACAGTTTTTGATACCGTAGATGGTGATGCTCATATTGGCTCCTTTTTTTATCGCAATTTTTACGGTTTTAGGCTATGCTATGGGGCTTAATATATTTTCCCATTCAAATACTGCAAATTCAGACCATTATGAGTAATTCAGCTTTAACCAGTCAATACCAACCCCAAGAGATTGAGCCCGCCCAACAACAAAAATGGGAACAGCAAAATCGCTATCAAGTAAACAACGCGGCATCAGATAAGCCATCACGTTATTTGCTATCTATGTTTCCCTACCCCAGTGGCAAGCTGCATATGGGGCACGTGCGCAACTACACGATTAGTGATGTGTTGAGCCGTTACTATCGGTTAAAAGGTTATGAAGTATTGCAGCCAATGGGCTGGGATGCGTTTGGTATGCCTGCAGAAAATGCAGCGATTGCCAACGCTGTTGCCCCTGCTGCGTGGACGTTTTCAAATATTGATAACATGCGCGCACAGCTCAAATCATTAGGACTATCGATTGACTGGTCACGTGAATTTGCCACTTGTACGCCCGAATACTACAAGTGGGAGCAATGGCTATTTGTACAACTGTTCAAAAAAGGCTTGGTATACAAAAAACTCTCAACAGTGAATTGGGACCCTGTTGATAATACCGTCCTTGCCAATGAGCAAGTGGTGGATGGTCGCGGTTGGCGCTCAGGTGCGCTAATTGAAAAACGCGAAATCCCCATGTACTACTTTAATATCACCGCCTATGCAGACGAGCTGTTAAATGATTTGGATAAGCTAGAAGGTCATTGGCCACAGCAAGTGATTACCATGCAGCGCAACTGGATTGGTCGCTCTGAAGGCATGGAAATTCATTTCCCCTATAACTTAAATGGTGAAGAAAAAACCTTAGATGTATTCACTACCCGTCCTGATACCTTAATGGGCGTGACTTATGTATCGGTGGCAGCTGAGCATCCACTGGCAAAACACGCTGCCGCGACAAATCCTGCCCTACAAAGCTTTATTGAAGCCTGCAAAAAAGGCTCAGTTGCAGAAGCAGACTTAGCCAAAGCTGAAAAAATGGGTATGGATACGGGTCTGACTGTCACCCATCCGTTGACCGGTGAGCAAGTGCCTGTTTGGGTCGCTAACTACGTCTTAATGAGCTACGGTTCTGGCGCTGTCATGGCAGTCCCTGCGCATGATGAACGCGACTTTGAATTTGCCAATAAATACCAGTTACCTATCAAGCAAGTGATTGACCTGGACGAAAACCATAAGCAAGGTCAACAGTTTGATGCGACGACTTGGCAAGACTGGTATGGCGATAAGCAAAATGGCGTGGCTATTAACTCGGGTGAGTTAGACGGTTTAAATTTTAAACAAGCCTTTGACAACATTTTAACCCAACTTGAGCCAAAAGGCTTGGGTAAAAGAACCATTAATTATCGGCTACGCGATTGGGGGGTATCTCGTCAGCGTTATTGGGGTTGCCCAATTCCAGTTATCAACTGTACAGACTGCGCTACAGTGCCTGTCCCTGAAAATCAGCTGCCTGTGGTATTACCTTTAGATGTAGTGCCCGATGGACGCGGCAATCCCCTCAACAATCTCGCTTCATTTACTGATGTCAACTGCCCATGTTGTGGTAAGCCTGCCAAACGTGAAACCGATACCTTTGATACTTTTGTAGAATCAAGCTGGTATTACGCGCGTTTTGCCTCACCCAATTATACCGATGGGATGATTAATAAAGTCGCGGCCGATAAATGGCTACCTGTAGATCAATATGTAGGCGGTGTTGAGCACGCTGTGTTACACTTACTGTATGCGCGTTTTTTCCACAAACTTATGCGTGATGAAGGCTTGGTGCAGGGAGATGAACCCTTTGCCAATTTACTCACCCAAGGCATGGTCTTGGCGGGTACTTATCTTCGCGAAAATGCCGATGGTAGCAAATCCTATTACTTTCCAGAAGAAGTTGATATCCGCTACAACGACAAAGGTCAGCCCATCGAAGCGACCTTAAAAGCCGATGGTCAGCCTGTCAAAATTGGCAAAATCGAAAAAATGTCGAAGTCAAAAAATAATGGTGTCGACCCCCAAGCGACCATTGATCAATATGGCGCAGATACGGTTCGACTTTACACCATGTTTACCGCGCCTGTCGACCAGACGCTTGAATGGATTGACGATGGACTAAAAGGTCCGTATAACTTTTTGAAAAAAGTCTGGCGTTATACCATCGAGCATGCCGAAACCTTGGCACAACAATCTTTAACCGCAACAACGCTATCGGTGAGTGACGCCCAGTCGCTGAGTAAAGCTGCTAAAAGTCTACGCCGTAAAACACATGATACTATCGGCAAATTAGATGACGCGTTTGGCAAAAACTTGGCGCTCAATACGCCTGTGTCATTTTTAATGGAATTGTCGAACGAACTCACCGCGTTTGACATTCATTCAGACAGAGATTTGGCGGTAGCCAATGAAGCACTTATAACATTATTGACCTTGCTCACCATGTACGCGCCGCACATGGCAGAAGTCTTACTTGAGGAGTTAGGGATTGATGTGATGACACTAACCTATCCAACCGTTGATACTTCAGCCTTGGTACAAGACACTATTACCATGGTGGTGCAAGTCAACGGCAAAATCCGGGGTCAAATGGATGTGGCGCCAAACAGTGACAGCGATTGGTTAAAAGCCGAAGCGAAACAACTCGACAGCGTCGCTAAATTTATCACCGGTGATATCGTCAAAGAAATCGTGGTGCCCAATAAATTGGTCAATATTGTGGTAAAAGCCTAATTGATTACAAGGGCTTATTGGCAACCTAAGCCCTTTTTTACCCTGAAGCTTTATAATAACTTGAAGCTTCATAATAAAGTGTTATCACAAGCAATACCGACAATCATAGATGGGTAACTAACAGACAGGTAACTATATGAATCAGCCATTTCTTCGTATCTTCCTAAGCAGTGTGTTACTGACGCAGCTACCTGCCTGTGGTTTTCATCTACGCGGGTATGATGCGCCTATGTCACAGAATATCCCAACCACTGAGCTGATTTTTAACAACACGCCTGAAGCCTATGCGGTTAAAAATGCGTTAAAAAAACAACTCGACCAACTAAGCATTAACACTCAAGATAGGGTGACTGATAACAAGGCAACCACCCAATCAAATACTACCTTGCCTGCCAGTATTGAAGTCAAAAACATTCGCCTGCAAAACTACCAGCTACGCGGTATTTTGACCGAAATTCGCATGGTGTTAAGCGCAGAGGTAAGCTATCGCGCCATTGAAAATGGTCAACCCCGCACGCTGACCAATACGATTCAAGTACAGCGCAGCTATCAGTATGACCAAGGCGTGGTAGCGACCGACAATCCCCAAGCCGAGCAAATTAAAGTATGGTTGTATGACAACCTGGCGCAGCGTATTGCTGACCAATATGTCGCACTGAGCCTTCCAAAAATCACCAAAGTGCCGACCACAACTACCCCCTAACCCTACCCAACCTAATTGATAACACGCTGATGCAGTACAATTTTTTAAATGCCTTTCAACATCTCAAAAATAGGCAGGACCCAGCCACTGGCCTGTGGCTAATGCATGGCGATGAAGATTTGCTGTCACAGTGGCTGATAGAAAAAATGTCGCCAAATTGGCGGCAGCATAATATGGCAATTTCGCGCATGGATATTACCAGCGCCAAATCATGGCAAGCGGTTTTGGCAGAGCTGAACAGTATGTCACTGTTTGATGACAACAAAGCAATTATCGTTCACGGCAATCATAAACCCGATAAAGAGGCGTTAGCAGAATTAGCGCAATTTGCGACGAGCAATCCAAGCAATTGCTTAGTCATTATCAGTGATAAATACGATAAGAAAAGCCAAAGCAGTGCGTTTTTTTCGCTTTGCGATAAATTTGGTCAGGTCATCGAATGTCATCTTTATCAAGAACAGCAACGCGAACAATTGCTACAGCAACACGCGCAAGACTTTGGGCTCGAACTCACCAAACCCGCTTGGCAAATGCTAATGGCACAAACTCAGCATAATTTGCTAGCGGCTTACCAAAGTCTGTGGCGACTCTCCTATCTTTATGCTACAACAGATGCGAATCCCCCTACCCATTTTGTGACCATCGATGAGCCTCAGCTGTTTGATGGGTTGGTGAGTCAATCTATGTTTACCACCTTTGATTTATCGGATGCCATGTTGGCAGGTGATACCGCGCAGGTTGCAAAAATCTTGCAGCAACTCAAAGCCAGTGAAGAACCAGAGAGTCTGGTGTTATGGATGATAGCCAAAGATATGCGCAATATTTTAAGCTTGCAATCAGGGGCAAGCTATCAAAGCCTCGGCATTTGGCAAAGCAAGCAACAGCTGTACAGTAAAGCCCTGCATCGTCATTCCCATGACGCTACCCGAAACTGGTCGGATGCACTGTACCAAGCCGACCAAGCCATCAAAGGTCTGGTGCAACAACCGGCTTGGGAGCTGCTCTACCAACTCGCTTTTCGTCTAGCGGGTCAACCGTTATTTCACTAGTTGCTTTAAAAGCTACTTTAAAAGTTGCTTTTAAAAATGCTCCGCAGCCTTTGCAACCTTTCAAACAGCACGCCCATCAAAACACATACAATCCACCACCCCCAAATTTTTAATGCGTTTTTCTTACTCATAACATTTATTTTATAATCCCGTAAGATTATGTGGTTATAATTCAAAATCCTTGCGACTTACCTATTTTTATTGCAATTTATTCTCATTTAGCTTTTAATACTCCCTGTTAAAAATCTGCATTTATTTAATTTTTCTCAATTTTTTATCCTTTGATAAGGCTTGGCACGATGACCGCTACCCAAAAAAAATGGCTCAAATGGGCAATCTTAAGTTTGATCGTTATTTCGCTGGCAGCGTTAGCTTATTGGTACTTTAAACCCAAACCCCAAAAACCCAATTACATCACCGCCAATGTCGAGCGTAGCGATATTGAAAACAGTGTCATGTCCACGGGCAAAATTGAAGGCATTAAACAAGTGGATGTTGGCGCTCAGGTGTCAGGGGAAGTGACAAAATTGTATGTTGAAGTGGGTGATACCGTCAAAAAAGGCGATGTTATTGCTCAAATTGACCCAGTTACCCTGCAAAACACCTTAACCACGCAGCAGGCTACTTTACAGCAAAGTAAAGCGAATTTGGAAAGTACCAAATCCGCCTATCAGACCAAACAAGCCGCGCTTGCCACAGCACGAGCCGACTTGAAAGGTAAAATAGCAACCTTGCAACAATCGCAAACAGAATACAATCGCCTAAAATCCTTGCTTGCCATGAATGCCATCTCCAAACAAGAGCTGGAGCAAGCGGATACCGCTGTCAAAACAGCCCAAGCCAATGTAGACAGCGCCAAAGAAGCGATTGCGACTGCCCAAGCAAATATTGCCTCATCACAAGCCGATATTGTCAGTGCACAACAAACCATAAAAAAATCGCAAACGGACGTCAATACGGCTGAAAAAAATCTTGGGTATAGCCAAATTGTTGCCCCAATGTCAGGCACGGTGATTTCTATCACCACCAAACAAGGGCAAACAGTAAACGCCAATCAATCAGCCCCCACCATTGTGACATTGGCAGATTTAAGCAGTGTGCGCGTAAAAGCCAAAATATCAGAAGCCGATGTCGTTAACCTCAAAGTAGGGTTGCCTGTTTATTTCAATATCATTGGACGCCCAGATAAGAAATACCAAGCCACACTGTCGACCATTGGACCTGCGCCCGATGGCACTACCGCCAGTGATTCATCGACCTCAACGGATTCAGCGATTTATTACATTGGTTATTTTACTGTCCCCAATCCCGATGGCGCGCTACGTATCAACATGACAGCGCAAGTCTATATTGTTGAAAATAAAGTCAGTAATGTGCTTAGCGTACCCGCTGCGGCAATTAAAACCGACCCAAAAATAGGCAGTTATGTTGAAGTCGTACAAGCCGATGGTACTACCAAAAAACAAGCGGTCAAAACAGGTGTCACCAATCGTATTACTACCCAAATTCTTAGCGGCGTCAACCAAGGGGATAAGGTGGTTGTGGGTCAAGCAACGGTGAGTAAATCAAGTTCATCGTCTAAAAATAACGGTGGCCCGCCGATGATGTAATTATCGGTAGATGATAACCCTAGATTGTAAACGTTGATTATAACCTATGACGCATGCTAACTTTGAGACACACGGCTGATGATAACGCAAGATACCAAACAACCTATTATGGAAGTGAAGGATTTAATCCGCGAATTCCCTGCAGGTGATGAAAAAATTCGGGTTTTACATGGGATTGACTTGACCATTTATGAAGGTGAAATGGTCGCAATTATCGGTCAATCAGGCTCGGGTAAATCCACCTTAATGAATATCTTAGGCTGTCTAGATCAGGCGACTGCGGGCAGTTACCACATCTATGGCAAAGCGGTGGACAAACTCAGCGCAGACGAACTTGCCGAGCTTCGCCGTGAGCATTTTGGGTTTATTTTTCAGCGCTATCATTTACTCGGTGACATCAATGCCCAAGACAATGTCGCCGTCCCCGCTGTGTATGCAGGGATGCCGGTGCGGCAACGTGAAGCGCGCGCCACCCAATTGTTAGACGACTTAGGGCTTGCGGCAAAAACCCAAAATCGCCCAAGCCAACTCTCCGGTGGTCAACAACAGCGTGTGTCTATTGCTCGTGCCTTAATGAATGGTGGCGACATTATCCTGGCTGATGAACCGACTGGGGCATTAGATAGCCAATCGGGCAAAGACGTGATGGCAATTTTGAGAAATCTAAATAGCCAAGGTCATACCATCATTATGGTGACCCACGATCCTTCTATCGCTGCCCAAGCCGAACGCGTGATTGAAATCAAAGACGGACAGATTCTTAAAGATTATTATACCGACAATAGATTTGATAAAACCAAAGCGGTTCAACACCTAAATTTTGCCAAAAAGTCTGGTGTTACCGCGTTTTTAGACCGCTTATCTGAAGCCTTTAAGATGTCTGTTTTGGCGATGAAAGCCCATAAAATGCGGACATTGTTAACCATGCTAGGTATTATCATTGGTATTGCCTCTGTGGTATCGGTAGTGGGTCTAGGGCAAGGCTCTCAACAAAAAATTCTCAATGATATCAGCTCCTTAGGCACCAATACTTTAACCGTACGAGATGGCTATAAATTTGGTGACCCTCGCCGTAAATACCATGATAATAATTTAACAGATGCCGATGCCAATGCTGTCGCAGAACAACCTTATGTGCAAAGCGTCAGTCCACAAGTCAGCAGCAATACCGCCACCGCCCGTTACCGTGAAACAGAAGCTTCTGTGAATGTCAGTGGCGTGGGCAAAGATTATCTAACGGTGAAAGGCGAAAAACTCGCGCTTGGGCAAACCTTTAATGACAATAGTATCACCTCGATGACCCAAGATGTGATTATTGATAATAATGCAAAAACCGCCTTTTTTGGCAATGTCAGCGATCCCATTGGTGAAGTGATGTTGGTGGGTAGTGTGCCCGCTCGCGTCATCGGTGTATTGCAGCCGTCTGAGCAAGCTTTTGGTCCAAGTTCAGACACCCCTACCCTATATATGCCTTATACCACTGTGATGCATAGAATGGTTGGTACTAGTCATGTAGATAGTTTTATTGTGCTACTAAAAAATACTATCTCGTCTAGTGCCGCTGAGCAAGCTGTTTCTGATTTGATAGAGCAGCGACACGGCACCGATGACTTTCGTATTCAAAATTCTGATTCAATTCGTCAGACGATTGAATCCACCACAGGCACGATGACATTACTGGTTTCGTCGATAGCCATTATTTCTTTGATCGTGGGGGGTATTGGCGTCATGAATATCATGCTCGTCTCAGTTACCGAACGTACCAGTGAAATTGGTGTGCGCATGGCAGTGGGCGCAAGACAATCTGATATCATGCAGCAGTTTTTGATAGAAGCGATTTTGGTATGTATCTTGGGCGGGATTTTAGGTATTAGCCTAGCGTTTGGTATCGGCGCTTTAATTAACAAATTTGCAGGGGGTAATTTCCAAGTGGTGTATTCAACCACCTCCATTGTAGCGGCTGTGGTGTGTTCCACTCTCATTGGTGTGGTTTTTGGGTTTATTCCCGCGCGCAATGCCGCGAGACTCAATCCTGTCGATGCCTTATCAGGTGGTGAATAAAAGTTTTATCACCTAGTTAATTAATACCTAGTTAATCCACGTCTAGCCAATCAAGATTTATTTAATCAAGGCTAGATAAGTTAAAGGTATGATAAGTCGATGAATTTAAGCCGCTATCTTGATGCAAATCTTTGGTTGAAAAAATTGTGCAAAAAGGCTTGCAAACCAAGATTTAATGCGTATAATATGCACTCACTTAACGGCAATAGCCAAAATAAAAACGTTAAAAATCGTTTTTGATTGCCTTAACAGTTTTGGATCGTTAGCTCAGTTGGTAGAGCAGTGGACTTTTAATCCATTGGTCCCGCGTTCGAGTCGCGGACGATCCACCATATATTGCTTTGCAATTTTTTAATGCTTTAGCAAATCATAGATTTGCTCTTGCGAAGCTAAAAACGTCTCCCAGACGTTTTCTTAACGCTTCTCAGGATCGTTAGCTCAGTTGGTAGAGCAGTGGACTTTTAATCCATTGGTCCCGCGTTCGAGTCGCGGACGATCCACCATATCCAAAGCCCTTATCGAATTGATAAGGGCTTTTTTTATACCCTTGATTTTGTAACGCTATGATTTAGGCTAGCAGTTTAGGTTAGAAAAATAAAAATCACCTAGTTGAACTTATCTTTGATTGTATCAAATAGCTTGCCTAACGTTTAGCAAAGAAAAAAGCCAAACCATTAAAGGTTTGGCTTTTAACAGCATCGCTGTCGGATGCTGTCGAGATAGGCTATGACTTTTAGTATAGCTTATTTTTGGTATGGATAGTTAGGTGATGTACTTAATACATAGCCTGTTGCCCCGCCCGCTGCTGCACCGATTGCCGCAGCTTTACCGATGTCGTTACGGTTGCCATCTGATTTTGCCAGTGCACCTAATGCTGCACCCGCTACCGCGCCTTGCGTCGCCGCGCGAGAAGAGCCTTGGGTAGTGACGCGGTTGCCATAGGCATCAGTGGTTGCACACGCTGTCAATGCTGTTGAACCAACAAGTGTCGCAAGTACCGCAAGTGTTTTAAGTGATTTCATAGTTTTCTCCAGTAGGGTTTCCATTTGCTAAAATGTCAGGTGCTTTTAGCAACTTACGGAAGATATATTAGCGTAAATTTTTCACCCTATTGTTATAAATAAAGACTGATTTATACGTGTTTTGTAAGTAACCTTGCTATAATTTGGGCAACAAATAGCTTACTCAAGGTTGCGTTAACTTTTTCTACAATACCGCACATATATTAGGCATGATACGTGTTCAATAAATCGGTGAATTGCGCTTCAGTCACCACTTTCACCCCCAGTTTTTCAGCATTGGCAAGTTTACTGCCCGCTTTTTCGCCTGCGAGCAGTGCGGTGGTCTTGGCAGAAACGCTGCCTGAGACTTTTGCCCCTAATGCTTGCAGTTTGGCTTTGGCTTCGTCACGTCCCATGCTTTCAAGGGTGCCTGTAATGACCCAACTTTGACCTTTAAGCGGCTGATTACCTTCAGGCACTTGGCTGACAGGCTGCCAATGAATACCCGCTTGTAATAGTCGATTAATGACTTCGATATTGTGCTCGGCACGAAAAAACTCAAAAATCGAGTCTGCGGTTTTTTCACCGACATCGGGGGTTTTTTGTAAGGCTTCAATACTCGCTGCCATGAGCGGCTGCAAGTCGCCAAATTGCATGGCTAAATTCATCGCCGTGCTCTCGCCTACGCCACCAATACCCAAGGCAAAAATAAACCGCGGTAAGGTCGTATCTTTACTTTTTTCAATGGCGGCTAGCATATTTTCGACAGATTTTTCCCCTAATTTTTCAAGGTTGATGAGCGCATCGCGGTGCTTGCTCAGCGCATAAATATCTGCGACATTTTTAACAATACCTTGCTCAAAAAAGTTAATCAACCAGCGCTCACCAAGCCCGTCGATATCCATCGCTTTACGACTGACAAAGTGAATCAGCGCTTCTTGTTGCTGGGCTGGGCAAAATAACCCGCCGGTACATCGTGCCAGCGCTTCACCTTCTGGCATGATAACGGGTGAATCACACACCGGGCAATGCGTCGGCAGGCTCACCACTTGGGCATTGGCGGGGCGCTCGTCCGTCCAAACGCGCGTAACTTTGGGTATGACATCACCGGCACGGTGTACGCTGACCATGTCCCCTGCTCGAATGTCTAAACGCTGAATTTCACCGATATTATGCAGGGTCACATTGCTCACAGTGACGCCACCGACATTGACAGGTTCAAGTTTGCCCACAGGCGTCAACTGACCTGTGCGCCCAACTTGCCACTCAATCGCATTTAGACGCGTCATCACAGTTTCGGCAGGGAATTTATAGGCGGTTGCCCAGCGTGGCTCACGGCTTAAAAAGCCCAGTTGCTCTTGCAAGGCTAAACTATTGACCTTAATCACCGTGCCATCAATTTCAAAGGGTAAGTGACTGCGTTTTTCAATCACCGCTTGATAATACGCTTGCAGCTGCGCGGCTGTTTGCACGATTTTGATATCGCTAATGCTAAAGCCCAACGCTTTTAGCCAAAAAAGCGCATCGGATTGGGTGGTAATCTCAGCGGGTAAGCCTTGATTGACGGAATAGGCATAAAACGCCAGTGGACGACTTTTGGCGATATTTGGGTCAAGTTGGCGCAAACTTCCCGCAGCGGCGTTACGCGGATTGGCAAAGGTTTTCTCCCCTTTCGCCTGTGCATCACGATTGAGCTTGGCAAACCCTGCTTTGGGCATGAGTACTTCGCCGCGCACTTCTAGCCGTGGTATATCAATCGCTAGCTGTAGGGGTAGATTTCGAATAGTACGCACGTTTTGGGTAATATCTTCGCCTGTTTGACCATCGCCGCGCGTGACCGCTTGGGTAAATTGTCCGTTTTGGTACAACAGTGAAACCGCAAGCCCGTCAAGTTTGAGCTCGACTTCATATTCAGGGTTTTGCTGATTGTCTGCCAAACGGTCATTGACCCGTCGCATAAAGTTCTGTAAATCATCAAAAGTAAATAAATTACCCAGTGACAGCATGGGTATTTGGTGGGTGACTTGGGTAAAAAACGGCAACGGCTTGTCACCTACTTGGTTGGTAGGGCTATCGCTTTGTACCAATTCAGGATACGCGGTTTCTAGTGCCACCAGTTCTTGGCGAAGTTGGTCGTATTCGCTATCTTCTAACAGCGGATTATCTAGGACATAGTAAGCGTGGTTATGTTGTTTTAGCTGTGCAATGAGTTTGCGCATTTGCGCAGTAATAGCGTCTGTGTTCATAATCATGATGCTTTAAAAAAGATAACAGATATTTTACAACAAAGTGATGGTTTACTTGGTCAATTTTTTCAGTCATCAGGTCAGTCAAAACAATAAACATTTTGGCAAATAAAAAAAGGCACTCGTGAGGAGTACCTTGTTTCATTTTAGTAAAATCTATCGACCAAAATTAATGGCAAGCTCGCGCATGGCTTGGGTGTTTTCTTTGTTAATCGGCTCGCCTGTGTCGTCATATACTGTGGCATTTAGGTCATTGGCAAGCAATCCTGCGATACTCATCATGCTATCAAAGCCTTGAACAGGGCGTGGATGTGGTAGCGATAAAAATAATACCAAGCCTTTCATGGTTTGCGTCGGTAGTCGATTGAGATCGAAAGGTGAAATACCTTCATTATCAATCATCATCAGACTAAACCACAATAAGCCTGTCCCGTCTTTGTTTTCGTAGCGATGGAACATATTCATCGCACCAAACTTCAAGCCATACTTGTCAATCAGCTCTAACAGATAATCGCCTTTAATGTCGACAAACTGCTGATTAGGAAAAATACTGATGTTGATATTTTGAATCGCGTTGTTGAGTGGGCTGTTTTGTTCTTCGTCAATTTGCGCTTGGATATGGGTGTCCAAAATTGGGCTGTTATCGGTAAAGCTGTCATTTTTTAGCTGATTTTCATCGAAAGTATGCACAACAGGGCTGATAGTCTCTGTGGCATTGGCGAGCATGCTAAAAGCGTCGTTTTCGTTTTCCACAAATGTATGGGTTTCTGCCAATAATTTGTCATTGGCAGATTTAGTGACATTGGCAAAACCGTCATTGGCTGGATAGTTGTCTAGGTGTAACTCGGTATCGTCCGCGCTTAGCTTTACTTCGCCTTTAGGATTGTCGGGTGTAATTTCTGCTTTAAACAACTGGCTTTCTTCGGGCTCAGGGCGCTGATGGCGTGGAATAATAGGTAGACCATCTTTGTCATGTTCAATCGCGTCAGTCGCTAATACATCTTGGTTTTTTTGACGAATGGATTTTAGTAGCGTGTAAATACCCCAAACGATAGCAACAACCGCAAGAATGATAAGAATAAGCTGAGTGATAGACATAAACAACGACCTTTGAGAAAGACGATAACGACCCTGTTTGTAGTGTAAAAATTTTTACATCGGTATTTTTGCCGTTATACTATCATGACTTCATAAAATCAGCTAGAAAAAACCGTGACAAGGCTTGACTTTTTGCGTATTTGACAGGTGAAAATCGCTTATGCCAAATAAGCTTCCACCTCCGCCATATCCACACTGACCAGCTTGGACACCCCCGCCGTTGGCATGGTCACACCTTTGAGCTCATCAGCAATTTGCATGGCAAGTTTGTTATGACTGATAAAAACAAACTGTACGTCTTTGGCAAGCTGCTCAATTAAGCGGGTAAAGCGCGCGACATTGGCATCATCGAGCGGCGCATCGACTTCATCGAGCACACAAAATGGCGCAGGCTGCTGTTTAAAAATAGCAAAGATTAAACTTAGCGCCGTCAAGGTTTTCTCACCGCCCGATAACAGCGCTAGCCGGCTGTTCTTTTTGCCTTTTGGCTGTGCCATAAGCTCTAACCCTGACTGCCAGCCTTTGCCGCTGTTATCTTTGTCATTGGTATAGTCTGATAACACCAGCTGCGCTTGCCCGCCGCCAAACACTTGGGTAAATAGCTTGTTAAGCTCGATATTGACTTGGGTCAACATATCCATAAAAAGCTGTTTGGTCTGACTGTCAATCTGCTGGATAGCAAGTTGTAATTTTTCAATGCTTGCGGTCAAATCCGAGATTTGCTCAGCAAGGGGCGCCAAGCGGCTGTTCACTTCACCGAGCTCAGCCACCGCGGCATGATTGACTGCCCCAAGATTAACCACCTGTGATGCTAACTGGTCGAGTTGTCGCTGTAGTTGCTCGCGTTTGTTGCTACCCATTAACTCAATATTGTCAGTTTTTGGCACGGCGATTTTGCGACTAGTCAATTGCTCACCAATTAATGCGACGTTTTGTTTTGCTAGTGCCAATGCGGTGTCGGTGGTGTGGTATTGCTGTTGTAGTTGGCTCAACTGCTGCTGAGACTCTTGCACAGCCAATTGCGCTTGATGCACCTCGGTTTCCATGATTTTCAAGGTCATTGTCAATTGGGTAACGCTGTCATTGGCGGTTTGCAGTTGCGTCGAGTCCACCGTGAGTTGCTGTTGTAGCTGTGGCAAGCGTGCCTGCTGCTCGCTAATTTTATGACTCAGCAGCTGCTGCTCACTGGTGAATCTTGCTTGGTCTTGCTCAGCTTTGGCAAGTTGCTGCTCACTTGCGGTGATTTGCAATTGTCCGGTTGCCAGTGTTTGGGTGATGCGATTTTGTTGTTGTTCTAGCTCGCGCTGCTGACTGGCAAACTGGTTTAAGCGTTCATCGAGTGACTGGCGCTCGCTGATTTGCTGCTGTAATTGCGGTTGTAAATGCGAAAGCGTGTTGCTTAGCTCATAAACCCGCTGTTGTTCTTGGTGCAATTTGTCAGCAAAATCTTGCCCCTCTTGTTGTAGACGCTCGCTGTCACTGTCTAGACGTTTTTTATCTTGATTAAGTTTATCGAGTGCGGATTGATAGTGATACTGCTGTTGTAGTTTTCGTTGCTGGCATTGCTGTTGTTGCTGGGTTAGGCTTAGCAGTTGATTACGCGCGGTTCGGTCTTGCGCTTGCCATTCTTGCAGACTAACCTTCGCTTGTTGCAAGCGATCGGCTAGACGCTGTAGTTGCGGTTGTTGCTGCGCCAAGTATTCATCGAGCTCTTCAATACGGGCTTCATTCATCAACTGCTGGCTAAAACTGATAACCTGCTGACCCTCAGCTTGCAACAAATGGCTTAGGTTAATCAGCAGCTGATTATTACAGAGTATCAGCTGTTGCGCTGATGTCTGCACCAGCAACCAATCGCCCGTTGGTAAGTTATCGAGCAGCCCTTTATCCTGCACATCTGCCCAGTCAAGTGGCGTAGCACTGATCCAAACCTGCTGAAAAATAGCCAGATTGGGCGCCGCAATCAAAGCAGACAGTGGCAGACAACCTTCTATTAGATGGCTGTTCGCTGTGTGATTTTTCGAGGTGTGATGTAAAGTTGGTTTATTATCAATAAACACCGCATGGTCATGGATGATTTGGGCAAAATCTTGGTCAGCCGCGATAGACCATTTGGCAAATACCGTAACTAGGGTATCAAAAACATTGGCATACCCCTTACCTGTTTCGGTCAATTGCAGTTGACTGATAAGTTTTGGCAAACTGCTAGTATGTTCTTGATTGGGTGACTGGTGGATAACTTGGGCAAGGGCAGTTTCTTGTTGTGCTAGAAAATTTTGTAGTGTCGCGTGCTCGGTTTGCCACGCTTGGTACTGCTGCTCAGCTTGGCGATGCTGACAGGTTAAGCTGTCAACTTCATCGGCTTGGTCAGCGATAGACTCTTGACGGGCGATGATATTGACTTCAAGACGTTCAATCTCATCACTGAGTTTCGTCATTTGCATGTCTAGTTCGTTATTCTCAAACGCTGCAAATTGCTGATCAAATGCGGCCTTAGCAGTCTGCCATGCCAATATGGCTTTGTCATGTTCGCTTTGGCGTTGTTGTTGGCGCTGTTGTTGGCTGGCATGGTGTTTGAGGGCATTTTCACTGACGGCAAGATTTTTTTCTACGTCTTGCTTTTGCTTATTTAATGCCACTAAATTTTTTGCAATTTGCTCACGCTGCTGTTTGCAATCATCTTGTTCATCACGCAATTGGCGCAATTGTGCGGTAAGCTGTTCAAGCTTTGCAGGTAAGCCTTCAATACGCATTTGTGCTTGCTGTTTTTGTGCTTGCAACTCTTGTTGATACTTAGCAAAACGCCCCAGCTCAACATTGAGGACATTCAGGCGTTGTTGGTCATTGGCAAGGGCTTGCTCAGCTTGCTTCAGTAGACTTTGCGTTTCATGCTGCTGCTGCCAATAATCCTTAGCAAGATTTTGCTGGTTTTGTAAAGTGTACTGTTGCTCAGTCAGAGCCCGCTGGGCAAGTTGCTGCTGCTCGATTAATCCTTCAATGAATACTTGCTGAGCATCCACGCGCTCACGCATCGCTTGAAAATCTGCCGCGAGTGTTTGCTGTTTTTGCCATGCCCGCCCATAGTCATCAATGAGTAGTTGCTCACTGATCGCTTGCTGCGCTTGTTGCCATTGCTGGGCTTGTTGTGCCGTTTTGGCTTGTTTTTCTAGGCGTTTTTGTTGGCTGGTTAGTTCGCTGACCATATCATGCAGGCGCGCTAAATTATCGCTTGCGGTATCGAGCTGTTTTTGGGTGTCATCACGCCGGCTTTGGTAGCGCGACACGCCCGACGCCTCTTCAATAAACTCTCGTAGCTGCAACGCATTGGCATCAATGATGCGCCCTATCATACCCTGCTCAATCACCGCATACGAGCGCGCACCAAGGCCTGTACCCAAAAAAATATCGACCACATCGCGGCGGCGTACTTTGGTGCCATTGATAAAGTAATCGGATTTGCCTTCTTTATTGATTTGCCGACGTACCGATAATTCTTGATACAGATTTAGCGCGTGGTGGATGCCGCTGCTACCATCTTCGCCGCGGGTATGTTCAAACACCAATTCTACGCTTGCCAAACTTTTGGCGGACTTGTCTTGCGTGCCTGCAAAAATGACATCACTCATCGCGCCGCCGCGGAGCTGCTTGGCGGAGGATTCGCCCAGCACCCAGCGGATGGCATCAATCACATTGGATTTGCCGCAGCCATTGGGCCCGACAATCGCGGTGATGGTTTTGGGGAAATGAAACGTTGTAGGGTTGGCAAAGGATTTAAAGCCTGCCAGTTTGAGCTGTTTTAACCGCATGTTGCTAGAGTGTAGGTATCAAAAAAAGGCGCTTATTTTAGCAAAATTTTAGCGATTATTCATTAAATCTATGCTGACTTGATCTATGCTGAATTGGAACACAGAAATCAGGCTAAACTTACTAAACCCTTAAGCTGATAAATCTGCCATAGCATAAAAAAAGCATAAAAAAACCGCTAAGTGGATTAGCGGTTTTATCAATCATGTTTTCGCCACTATTATTTTGCCGGTGACGCAGTAGCAGTCGCTGTATTTGCCGTTGCAGTTGCTGTATTATCGGGTGCAGACGCTGTTGTGGTGGTCGTTGTCGTCGTGGTGGTGGTTTCAGTTTTGGCTTCTTCTTTTTTACCACAGCCCACAAGGCTGATGACCGTCACTAATGCGATTAATAATTTATTCATAGTTTTCTCCAAAAACGGTTAATGTAATCATCCATCTGATAACTTGATAGTCCGATAACTATATGATCCCAATAACTATATCACTAAATCAATCAGTATCACTCGGCTAATCAGTTTATAAAATCTCAACTTAATTTTATCAAGACGTCATGGCATTTTATGAGTTTTCTGACCGTTTGGATAGCGGCTGTGACGATTTTTTTAAGGGTTTTATGTAAATATTTATGCGTATCATCAGTCAATACGCTAAATTTTACCCGCGCCATTGTGTGTTACAATGATTATTAAAAATCAACCATTAAAAATTAACCACTAAAATTTAATCGCTAAAAATTTTTAAAAGAACTATTGCTATGTCTATGCTGCTCTCCTCACCCAATGTTCAAGCCGTTCGCGCTTATTTACTTGATTTACAAGACCGTATTTGCCAAGCGCTAGAACACCAAGAAGCCACTGGCGGCTTTAATCTATATGCTGAAGGTGCCAGTAATGCCAAATTTGTCGCCGATGTTTGGGAAAGACCCACTGAGCAAGGCACCCATCAAAATTTGGGCGGTGGTCGCTCCAATGTACTCCAAGGTGGCAAAGTGATTGAAAAAGGCGGGGTGATGTTTAGCCACATTGTTATCAACCATCTACCAGCCACCGCCACCGCTCGCCACCCTGAACTTGCCGGTCGCCAAGCACAAGCACTCGGTGTCTCGCTGGTGATTCATCCGACCAATCCCAACGTGCCAACCAGTCATGCCAACGTGCGGATGTTTATCGCGGAAAAAGAAGGCTACGAGCCGATTTGGTGGTTTGGTGGTGGCTTTGATTTGACGCCGTTTTATCCTGTGATGGAAGACTGTGTGCATTGGCACCAAGTGTGTCATGATTTGTGCGCGCCGTTTGGGGCAGACGTTTATCCCAAGTTTAAGACTTGGTGCGATGAGTATTTTTATTTAAAGCATCGTAACGAACAACGTGGCATCGGCGGCTTGTTTTATGATGATTTGAATACGCTTAGCATGGGTTGGGATTTTGATAAATGCTTTGCCTTTATGCAGGCGGTAGGCAATGGCTATCTTGAAGGTATTATCCCAATTTTTGAGAAACGCAAGCACACGCGCTATAGCGAGTCGCAACGTAATTTTCAGTTGTATCGTCGCGGTCGCTATGTCGAATACAATCTGGTGTATGACCGCGGTACTTTGTTTGGCTTGCAATCAAACGGGCGCATTGAGTCGATTTTGGTCAGTCTGCCGCCGCTCACCGGCTGGGAATATCGTTATGAGCCTCTCGCAGGAACGCCTGAATTTGAACTCACGGAGTTTTATCTAAAACCCAGAGATTGGCTAAATCTCAAGGCTTAACAAAACACAATCTTAATAAAATACAATAAAAAAGGGCAATCACAATTGCCCTTTTTTTAATGGGCGATTAACCCATTAAGTTTGGTTGTACGATTTCTATCCAGTAGCCATCTGGATCCAAGATGAAGGCGATATCTTTCATCGCGCCTTCTTCAGGGCGTTTTTTAAAGGTGACTTGATGTTGCTCAAACCAAGCAACCGCTTCTTGCAGATTTGGCACGGCAAAACAAATATGCCCGAATCCTTGTGGTTCGCTGTTGCCACTGTGATAATGAAACTCTGCATCAGACTCAGTGCCATAATTATGGGTCAATTCTAGCACCCCTGGCTGACTAAAGGTAAATGCGGCTAAAGCGGCAGTATCGGTCGGCAAATTTGCCACCTGTTCATCGGTGAGCTTTGCCAAAAAATACAAATCAAATTCCGCTTGTGGATAGCGTTTGGTTTGTAATAGCGTCATGCCTAATACATCTTGATAAAAAGCCAAAGACACTTGCGGGTCTTTTACCCTAAGCATGGTGTGATTAAAGATAAACCCATTGGTAGCGGACAAGTTTGTCATAGTAATCCTTATTGTAATATGCCTCTAAAAGAAAAAACCTTAAAAGAAAGACGTTAACTAAACTTCATTAATAGCGACAGTTTGCCAAAAATTCAATACTGTTTAATTTTACTTAACTTTTGGGTAAAAATATAGCCCTCATTGCTAATAACATAATGGCTCATAACATTGCACTTAGGTAAGTTGCTCAATTCGCTATTTACTATTTACTATTCGCTATTCAATAATCGCTACTCAATAAATGTCACTTTACCCGTGTCCAAATCATACACCGCCCCAACAATAATTAAGCTACTATTATTAACCGCATCTTCAAGAATACGAGAGCCGTGTTTGAGCTGGGTGACTGACATACGCACGTTGGCTTTAATACCTCGATTAATCAACTCTTGCGCGTCAATGTCTTGTCCATTGGCAGTATAAATTTCATGCAAGTTGTAAACACTGGGACGAATCCGGTCAACAATCGAACGTAAATTGGGCGAAAACTGCTGATCAGGATTGATCAGTGTCTCCACACAAGCCGTCACCGCGCCGCAATGTGAATGACCCAACACCACGACTAACTTGGTACCGAATTTTTCAGCGGCAAACTCAACCGAGCCAATCTGAGAGGGCGCGACTACGTTGCCTGCTACACGAATAACGAATAAATCGCCCAACCCTTGATCAAAGACAATCTCAGCAGGGACGCGCGCATCAGAACAACCCAAAATAATCGCAAAAGGTTCATGCACATGGGTGAGCGCATTAGACGCTAGCAAGGTTGATTGGGGGTTTTGCAAATTCTCTACGAATCGTGCGTTGCCTTGTTTGAGCATCTCGAGCGCTTGCTCGGCAGTTTCTGGACGCGGTAAGTGACTGTTTGGCATTTGGTTTTCTCCTTTCACTCAGATACAATAACGAACTGTATGATGATATAAAACGCGATATTTTTTATCATTTTAAACTTTTTAAAACGCAAAATTTTTTTAAGATGGTTCTATAGCTACTATAATACCTCATCGCCTGCCACAGCAATATGCCCATCGGCTATTTGGTTCATAAATTGCGCATAATCTTGGGCATTGCGAGCCGCAGTTTGCTCGGCATACCCTTGCATGACAGAGATGATTTCACTACCATTGCCCAGATAACCCATAAGCGTATCGGCATTGCCCGCTTTGGTATGCGCATGCGCCAAGGCATGACCACAGCTTTCGATATATTCGTAAAAATGGGCAGCCGTCATGCTCTCAAGGGACGCGGAATACTTCATGTCCCGCAGCTGCCTGACATAAAAATCCATCTCAAAGTTATCGAGCGATGCATAGCCCAAGAAAATATCACTCGATGCCTGCATCAATTGTTGCCCCTCAACCACGCGTTTACCTTGATGGCTAAATTGTTTTGCCAGTAAGGGTGTCAAGATAGACGCTTTGGCTTGCTTCATTTGCAATATCAGCGGCTCATGGTCGGCATCTTGGAATAATGCCACCGCACACACGGTACCGACACTCCCCACCCCAACTACTTTGAGCGCCACATCGGTAAAATCGTACCGGTCAAACAACACCTGTCTATCTGACTTTAGGGTATCTCGATAAGCGTCAAAAAAAGCGTGACTACCGCCAAAAAATGGCTGTCCTCGGCGTGGTGGCCGTTGCAACTCACCATCCGTTTTAAACGCGCGTAACCCTGTGACAGTATCACGCTCAGTCAATTTTGGCAGCATTTTTACCGCATCATTTTTTTTGGCTTTTTCAAAATCGGCATGACGGCGTTTACGAACAGTCACGTCTTCGGTATTTGCCAATATTTTATGGGCGTCGATTTTTTCATACCACACTTGTAGCGGTGACAAGCTACAATGCGCTTCTAATCCATCAAGGTAACTGGTCAGCAGTTTTTCTATCGCCTTATAGCCCACCGATTCTACATACTTAAAACTTTGACTGGCGATTAAAATACTGGCGACCAGTCGCTGCAAATCCCATTCAAATGGTGCAACGATGGTTTCATCAAAATCATTGATGCCAAATAATAAATTGCGTTCAGGACTGGCATAACCACCAAAATTACTGACATGACAATCGCCGCAAATCTGCTGAAATAACCCAGAATGTTGCCCCTGCCATGCTTGGTCAAATAGCATCAAAGCGGGCATGCCACGAAAAAAAGTAAACGGTGATACACTCATACGCTTGGCTCGTATGGGTAATAACGCTGCCAACCGACCTTGATTCGACCAATGATAAAGACTGAGCGCGTCGATGGCAGTCGGACGTTGGCTGATGGCAGCCAAGGTTTTTAATGGGTACGCCTTACGCTGCTGTTTGCCAAGTGCAATACTATCTGCTTGGGTTAGTAGTTTGCCTTGGTAGCGATGGCGCGTCAAATCCACACACTGAGCATGCTGTAAGGATTTTGGTAAAGCAATAGCGATGGGCAGCGCGGCTGTTGCGTGTGTTGCTGTTTTTTTGGTGGCTGTTTCTTTAGCGGCTGGTTTTTTTGCGGGTATTTTGTTAGCCGTGGTTTGAGAAGCCGTATTGTTTGCGCCTGTTTGAGTGGTTGTTGTTTGGGCATTTGTTGTTTGAGTGGCTGTTTGAGTCGTTGGGTCTTGAGGCTTTTTTCTGCTAGGCATATATTGTCTCTTAAATGTTCAATCGGTCACTGGCTAAATTATCATCACATAAAAGTCGTTCAAGCTTGCTATTTTAATGACTTTGGTAAAAAGTTACGTTGCTTATTTGTGCCAAATCAACCCCTTATTATCGACTAAAATTAGCCACTAAAATTTTATGAATAGCAGGTGAATTTTCAGTAACATTTTTTAATTTTAGCCGTTATACTGAACGCAACTTTTAACTGTATTTTCACAGGTGAAACTATCGAAAAACTCTGTATTTATGTTGTCATGCTGATTGCGCTTTGACCCTATCATAAATATGCCATTTTAGCCCGCTATTTTAGCCTTGCCGTGAGATTGTGCCTATGTCTGCATCAACGTCCGCATCAACGCCACAAACCACCCTAAACGCACCATCAGCTATGCCTGATAGCGCCCAGCCGACCAACCAAAAACCTGTACTACTACAAATCCGTCATTTATCCAAATCTTATGGCGACACCCAAATTTTGCAAAATATCAATCTAGATATTTATGACGGGGAGTTTTTGACGCTGCTGGGTCCTTCTGGCTGTGGCAAAACTACCCTACTACGCTTGATTGGCGGGTTTGAGCTGCCCAATGCCGGTAGTTTGCAGTTAGAAGGGGTTGATATTGCAGGCTTACCTGCGGAAAAACGTCCGATTAATACGGTGTTTCAGCAGTATGCCCTGTTTCCGCACATGAACGTGTACGACAATATCGCCTATGGACTAAAACTTAAAGGCGTGCCCAAAACCGAAATCGACCAGCGCGTGCGTGAAGCGCTGGCAATGGTACAACTTGACCATACCATCAATCGTCGTCCGCAAGATTTGTCGGGAGGTCAGCAGCAGCGTATCGCTATCGCCCGTGCTGTGGTCAATCGCCCAAAAATGCTGCTACTTGATGAACCTCTATCAGCGCTCGATGCCAAACTACGTGAGCAAATGCAATCAGAACTCAAACGCTTGCAGCGTGAACTGGGTATTACCTTTGTGTTCGTGACCCACGACCAACAAGAAGCCTTGTCGATGTCTGACCGGATTGCCGTCATGAAAAACGGCGTATTCCAGCAAATTGATACGCCCATTGGTATCTATGAATCGCCTGCCAATTTATTTACCGCAAGCTTTATTGGCGAGACCAATTTGTTTAAAGGTAAAGTACTAGAGGTCAACCCAGCCAGCATCAAAGTGGAAGTGGTCGAGCAAAATGACAGCTTTCATCCGATTCGCGAATTGCCCCGTCCAAAATTTGACGTGCAAGTCGGTCAAAATGTCAACTTACTGCTGCGCCCTGAAGATATCCGCGTGTACTACACCCATGAAGGTCATGAAGGCTTAATCGGCAACGTGATAGACAGTGCTTATAAAGGCAGTACCCTAGATTCTGTGATTCGATTAAAAAACGGTAATATCGTCAAAACGTCCGAGTATTTTAACGAAGACGATCCAAATTTTAACTATAAGCTGGGTCAAGAAGTGCGTATTGACTGGGTCGATGGTTGGGAGTGGATTTTGCCAGATGAATAATACTACTTCACCTTCGACCTCTAGCGTTTCGGCTGCTAGCGCGCCTGCCCCTGTTATGACAAAACAAGGCGGGCGCGGCTTTCAGCGTGCGACCCTGTTTGTGATTTGGGCATGGTTGATTATTTTTGCCCTGATTCCCAATATCTTGGTGATTGCCGCCAGTTTTTTGACACGTGATGAAGATAAGTTTTTAACACTGCCGGTCACCATGGGCAACTATATTCGATTGATTGATCCGCTTTATTTAAAAGTATTTTTGCATTCGCTGTCGATGGCAGGGATGACAACGATTATCTGTTTGCTGCTCGGTTATCCATTTGCCTACCTGGTCAGTAAAGCCGATAAAAAATGGCAGTCATTATTGATGTTAATGCTAGTGATTCCGTTTTGGACCAACTCATTGGTGCGGCTGTATGCGGTGAAACTCATTATGGCGGCCAATGGTCTACTCAGCACCATGCTGATTAACCTTGGGCTTATCAACGAGCCACTGCAAATTTTATATACCCAAAAAGCAGTGATTGGCGGCTTGGTGTATTTGCTGTTTCCGTTTATGGTACTGCCCCTGTATGCGGTATTTGTGGATTTGCGTGACGATTATATTTTGGCATCCAAAGATTTGGGCGCTAACAAGCTACAAACCTTTTGGCACGTGATTTTGCCGCTCACTACGCCAGGGATTATTTCAGGGGTATTGCTGGTACTGTTGCCTGCCATGGGCATGTTTTATGTGGCGGATATCTTGGGCGGTTCGCGCAACTTGTTGGTGGGTAATATCATCAAATCGCAGTTTTTGGATGCCCGTGACTGGCCATTTGGTGCCGCGGCGTCCGTACTATTGACGCTTGCCATGGCATTGCTGATTATCGCGTATCGAGCCAGTAGCAAACGCATTGGCAAAACTGACTACAACGAAGTGGCATAAGGGGGACGCTATGTCTAATACTATGAAATGGCTGTCTCGCCTGTATTTGACCATCGTATATCTGCTGATGTTCTCGCCGATTGCGGTGATGGTAATCTTCTCGTTTAATGCCTCAAAAGTCGGCTATCAATGGGGCGGTTTTAGTACCCATTGGTACAGCGAGTTATTTAGTAATGACGCGATGGTACAAGCTGCCATCAATTCGGTCATATTGGCGGTAGTGGCTGCGACGATTTCTACTGCGATTGGCGGTTTGACGGCGTTAGCGTTACAGCGTTATGACTTTAAAGGTAAATCGATACTACAAAGCTTGCTATTTGTGCTGATGATGTCGCCTGAGATTGTCTTGGCGATTTCGCTATTGGCGTTATTTTTGATTGTGGGGATACAGCTGGGTTTTGTGACGTTGCTAATTGCGCACATTACCTTTTGTCTGCCCTTTGTGGTGATTACGGTGACTGCACGTCTATCTAGCCTCGACACCCGCGTATTGGAAGCGGCGCGTGATTTGGGTGCCAATGAATTTACCATGATTCGTACCGTGCTTGTACCGATTATTTTGCCTGCGATTTTGGCGGGCTGGGTGCTTGCCTTTACCCTATCACTTGATGATGTGGTGGTATCGACGTTCAATACAGGACCTGAGTTTGAGATTTTACCCTTACAGATTTACTCGATGGTGCGTGTTGGGGTAAAACCTGAAGTCAACGCCGTTGGCACAATCTTGCTCGTAATCTCGCTGCTGGGTCTGATTATCTCGCAGTTATTACTTGCCAAAAAGTCGATAAATCTACCATCGACCTAAAAACGTTAAGGAGACTTATATGATATCTCGGATGCTCAATAGAAGACGTTTTTTAGGATATGGTTTATATGGTTTAGGTGTTGGCGGTGCCGTTTTAACGGGGGGGCTGGCAAGTAATTTAACGGGTTGTCAAAAAGCGAGCGAAACCGCCACTAGCGCTGCCGCGCCTACTGCCAATCAAGGTAGCAAGGTCGTCAATGTCTATAACTGGACGGAATATATCTCTGACCAAGTGCTTAAAGATTTTACCGCAGAGACAGGTATCGACGTTATTTATAGCACCTTTGATTCTAACGAAGCCATGTATGCCAAGCTCAAACTGATGAATGGCAGTGGTGAGTATGATGTGGCATTTCCGGGTACGGATTTTGTCGACAAAATGCGTAAAGAAGGGATGCTTGAGCTGCTCGACCATACCAAATTAACCAATTTTGGCAACCTGGGCAAAACCTTTATCAATGCCCCTTTTGACCCTGAAAACAAGTTTAGTATCCCCTATCTGTGGGGCTCATCAGGCATTGCCGTCAATACCAAACGCATTGCTAAAGCAAGCTTGAGCAGCTGGAATGACTTATGGAAGCCAGAGTACAAGGGGCGCGTCATGCTAATGAATGACATCCGTGACGTGTTCACCATGAGTCTATTGACCCTTGGCTATAACGGCAGCACCAAAAACCCTGAAGCCATCAAACAAGCGTATGAAAAACTCACCAAGCTGATGCCCAATGTGCGTACCTTTAATTCAGATGCACCACGCATGCCGTTTATGGAAGGGGAAACTTACTTGGGCTTGGCTTGGAACGGTGAAGTCATCATGGCGCAAGACCAAGGGATGCCAGAGCTGGACTTTGTGTATCCAAAAGAAGGCGCTATTATGTGGATGGATAACATGGTCATCCCCAAAAATGCCAAAAACAACGACAACGCCCATAAGTTTATCGATTTTATCTTGCGACCCAAATACGCTGCCATGATTAGCGAAGAAATCGGCTACGGCTCGCCCAATGAGGCGGCGAAAAAAGAAATGCCGCCTGAGCTTGCCAATAATCCGATTGTGTATCCGCCAGCTGATTTGCTAAAACATGCCATGTTCCGTGAAGACGTAGGCGATGAGATAATGGCGCTATATCAGCAGTATTGGGATAGGCTCAAAGTGGATATGTGATTTTTCAATAAGCGGTCATTAAAAAACTATAAAAAAAGCGGGCTTATGATTAAGTCCGCTTTTTTATCCTAAAAATTCGCTTAGCGCATGGTGACAAACTCTTCTGAGCCAGTCGGATGAATCGCCACCGTGTCATCAAAGTCACGTTTGGTTGCGCCCATTTTGATAGCAACAGCAAAACCTTGAATCATCTCATCGACGCCAAAACCTACGCCATGCAAGCCCACCACTTTTTCCTCCTCACCCACACAAATCAGCTTCATGTGGCACGGCTCACGGTGCTTGGTCACTGCACTATACATCGGGGTAAAACTGGATTTATAGACTTTAACCGCATTGATGCCATAGCCTTTGACCGCCTCTTCTTCACTCAGCCCTATAGTACCAATCGGTGGGTGGCTAAAAATCACGCTCGGCACTAGATTATAGTCCAAATGCTCATTGGGTTTGTTGTTAAACAAGCGCTCAGATAGTCTGCGACCTGCTGCCACAGCCACTGGGGTCAATTGAATACCATGTTCGATGATGTCGCCCACCGCATAAATCCCTTCGACATTGGTATTTTGATAGGCATCGACTTTAACAAAGCCTTGCTCATTGACTTCAACGCCTGCTTTATCAAGATTGATGGTATCGGTTGCAGGTTCGCGACCCGTTGCCCAAATCAAACAATCCACCGTCAAGGTCTCATTGTTTGACAATTCAATGCTCAATGAGCCATCCTGGTTTTTGCGTATTTGTTGTGGCAACAGTCCATAATGAAATTCAATGCCATCATCGTGCATGATATGGGTGAGCGTGGTGACAATGTCGGCATCGAAGTTTTTAAGCACCCGCTTGCTACGCACAATCAGATGGGTCTTTGAGCCCAATGCATTCATCACGCCTGCAATCTCGACACCGATATAACCTGACCCCACAATCGCTACCCGCTGTGGTAATTCGGTCAAGTCAAAAAAACCATCCGAGTCAATACCCAACTCTACCCCTTCAATCGCTGGGCGAACAGGTCGCCCCCCCATCGCTAGTAAAATATGGTCAGCGGTAATGGTCTCTATTGTGCCGTCATTTTTATACACCTCAACGGTATGTTTATCGGCAAATTTGGCAAAACCATGAATCACATCGACTTGGTTATTTTTGAGACCATTGTTGTACGACTGATGAATACGGCTGATGTAAGCTTGGCGACTTTGTACCAATTTGGCAAAGTCAAATTGTTTAACCTCCAATTCAAAGCCATAGTCAGGCGCATAATGATGGATCGCCGCTGCAATATTGGCGCCATACCACATCACTTTTTTGGGCACACAGCCAACATTGACGCAAGTACCGCCTAGCTGTTTGGCTTCAATCAAGGCACATTTTTTACCATAGCTGGCAGCACGGTTGATGGATGCAATCCCCCCTGACCCACCACCAATCGCGATATAATCATAATGTTTGCTCATAATTCTTCCTGTTTTTTGGTCATTTTCAAAGTTATATGTGGTTATTTTACCAAGTTTTGGTAGCAAGAAAAGTTGTTAATTCTCACCTTTCTCATTGATAAAATAAAACAAATTATCTTTTTCTTTGAATAATTCTAAAGAAAAAGGTTTAAACACCCTTGCGTCACCGCAAAAGGTATCAGATAAAATCGGGTTTTTTTGGGTTGGCAAAATTCAATCTGCTGTGCCATCAATTGCGCGCTTAGTGTTGGGACAACCAGCCAAGCTTCGTCGGCATCAAACTCACTGGCGTAGGTAAGTAGTTGGTACATGTCTGCCAAGCTTATGTCGTTGGAACTAGCAGTTTTTTTCCATTTTACATCGGCGATAATGAGTTTATCGGCAGACTTTAGCCAAATATCCGGTTTGATGGTTAACCCTTGCTGCACGGTCAATGGCTGTCTTTTTTGCTCAACTAGCTCAAAATTCTGCGCGGCAAATTGTTGTTGGATTTTCCTGCCCACCCATTTTTCAAAGGCAAATGGCATATTCACCAGCCAAGTTGGGGTCAAAAACTGCCCTTGGCTACTCGCTTGTTGTAGCGTCAGCAGCGCATAACAAAAGCTGATAAAAGTATAATTACGCTGGGCAAGCAGACTGGGCAACGCGGTCAATTCTTGCAGCGCTTGAGAAAATAAGGTGTCGTATAAGTCTTTGGCAACGCTACCCACTGCCTGCCACTGCGGCGGTAATGGGCTCGACAATGGGCTGCTAGCCATGCTGCCTATCACCCGCTCGATGGTGGTTTTCACCAAGCGATTGCCAGCGGTATCCATCACAAAATTTTCACTCTGATGATAAAACTTATGTGGCTGGTGGCAGTTATGCTGCAATTGCTCTTTGATGAGTAATTTACCCTGCAGATAGGGCTGATTTTGCTCAAATTGCTGATATTGCTGATTGGGCACATACTGCGCAAATCCCTGCCAAAAATACGCTTGCAGCCACTCGCTAAGCGATAGTGAATGATTGATTGGTGGAGGATTGGGGGCTAGAGGATTAATGAGTCGTTGATTGGTTAGATTAGGTAACGACTTGGGCAATAAGGCTTGCCACACTGCTGTCAGCATCTGTTGCACCCATTGACGGGTTTGGGTAACTTCATGGGCATGGGTGATTTGGGCTTGTGCAAGTTTTGGCAAAATCTCAACCTGCCCGCCACTGGGCAACCCAATCACACCGATATAGTGGCGCACTTTGAGTTGCCACCGCTGCTGTTTACGCTCAATGCGAAACACGTCAAAATTTTGCTCGATAAGCCAGTCAAAATCTTGCCCATCGTCAAAATCTGCCGCTGTCAGGTAACTATGTTCAAACGTGATGATGGCTTTCATTGGGTGCTTTGATAGATTGCAAGATAGCTATTTGGCTCATCAAGCGCCTGGGTATGGATGTCAAAACCCGCTTTCTGCGCCATAAATCCAGTTGCTTTTCTGTTATCAACCAGCCTAATAAAGCGTTGCCCAAAGATTGCTTGCAAGATTTGTCCATGGTGCTGGCAGGCTTGTGCCACTTGTGGGATGATGGATTGGCTAAACGCAGCGCTTAACGCTTGCAGCGAATCAATACCCCACAAAAAACTATGCCCTAACTGGCTGTCTTTTGCCAAATTCTGCGAGATTCTTTCATTCAATACGGTCAACAATTTGGCTAAATCAATCTCAATCCCATTTGCCATGACTTTACCCAATAACTGTGGCTGTGGTCGACATTCAATAAATTCAAAACGGCGGCGAAATGCCATATCGAGCGGCGCCAATGAATGATCTTGGCTGTTCATGGTGGCGTAGATATCGACATTGCTAGGCACACTAAACGGCTGACGCGAATACGCCAAATTTACCGACAGGCTATCTGTCTGTCCTGCGCGTTTACTCGGTTCAATCAAACTCATCAATTCCCCAAACACGCGGGCGACATTGGCGCGGTTGATTTCATCAATCAACATGGCATAACGGTGACTAGGGTCATGTTTGGCTTGTTGACACAGTCTAAGAAATGCCCCTGACTCAATGCGATAGCTCATCTGTCCATTGTCCGCGATGTGGGGACGAATCCCTTCGACAAATTCTTCATACCCATACGCTTGATGAAAACTGACAAAACTAAATCGTTCTAGCTTTGGCTGCAAATAGTTGGGCTGAAACTGGCTGTGCATCGCCGCTTGGTAATCATCGAGTTTGTTTTGCAAATCTGCTAATAACGGCAAACTGTCTGCTAATAAAAACCAATTACTGCTATCGTCTTTATCAAAATACGATTGGCTAGCCCTTCGATGATATTTGACACGGACTGAGTTCTTATCACTGTACATCATCAATGTGCCCCAAGCCGTTTGATTCAAATTTTCTTTACGGTCATTTAATTGCGCCTTCATCCTAAAAAATTGATGATCGATTATTTCTGGCACTTTAAGCAGTTTTCTACCTTGTTGATAATTATTTAGGAATATCAAACAAATTACATCTCGCCAGCTTAGTGGCTTAAGCAAAGCTTGTAGCAAATCATCGGCATTGGCGACTGGCAATAGCTCGGTATAGCGTTTGGCGATTTGTTGCAGTCGGTGGGTCTTGCCTGTCCCTGCTACGCCCGTATAGATAATATTTTTTGCTGGCTCACGAATCATGGTTACCTTTGTTACCTCTTAAATTTTAACGTGTATTTTGTGGTGGCTTATTATGGATAAGCTGACGAAATTTATCAAATCAGCGATTAATAACCAAATTTTTGCATTATCTTAACTATTTTTATCAAGTTGATGACAAATTATGATTTACAATTCATTCCAATATTTTATGTATCTTAATTTTCACTTAAACTTTTATTATCTAAGGAGGGCAGACATCATGACAACCGCTTCAACCGTGCACCCTGATCATCACAATATCGCGCTACGCAATGACCCAAAAAAGGTCGCCGTGGCATCCATGATTGGTACGGCTATTGAGTTTTATGATTATTATATTTATGCCGCTGCGGCGGTATTGATTTTTAATACCCAGTTTTTTGATAAAACCGATGAAAAAGCAGCGATGCTTTACTCGCTTTCGACGTTGGCATTGGCATTTATTGCCCGCCCTTTCGGTTCAGCGTTATTTGGTCACTTTGGTGATAAACTCGGTCGTAAAAAAACCTTAGTGGCCTCTCTGCTCACCATGGGTTTATCAACCGTAGCGATTGGTTTGCTACCGACTTATGCACAAGTAGGCGTCATTGCCCCATTGTTGTTATGTTTACTTCGTGTGGGTCAAGGGATTGGGCTTGGCGGTGAATGGGGCGGTGCTGCCTTGGTCGCCACCGAAAATGCGCCAGCAGGCAAACGTGCTTGGTATGGTACTTTCCCGCAGTTAGGCGCGCCGATTGGGTTATTTTTAGCTAATTTAGTGTTCTTTTTACTCAGTTATTTTTTAGGAAAAGATGCCTTGGTCGAGTGGGCATGGCGCATCCCGTTTCTTATTTCAATCGTGCTGGTGGGTGTAGGTCTTTGGGTACGTTTAAGCCTGCATGAAAGCCATGTATTTCTTACCGCTGAAGCCGAAGGCAAAAAAGTTAATGCCCCTGTGTCAAAAGTCATTACCCAATATTGGCGTCCGCTGGTGCAAGGCACATTTTTGATGTCAATGACTTATGTGATTTTTTATATCATGACTGCCTTCGTACAAGCCTATTCAAAAAGCCCGGCAAAAATATCTTCTTTTGGCTTCCCAACAGGGTTAGGTATTGCCCCAAATACCTTTACTGGCTTTTTATTGGTGGCTGCGATTGTGTTTGGTATTTTTACCAGTATCTCAGGGATTGGCGCGGACAAAATCGGTCGTAAAAAATGGCTGATTGGCGTGACTATATTATGTATGGTGTTTGCCTGCTTTATGCCAACACTGCTCAGCAATGGCACGCCAACCACGGTATTTATTTTCCTCATTTTGGGCATGGCATGTATGGGTATGTCATTTGGTCCAATGGCAGCGCTATTACCAGAGCTGTTCCCCACCGAAGTACGGTATTCAGGTGCGTCACTGGCTTACAATCTAGCGGCGATTGTGGGTGCATCGATTCCTGCGATTTATGCCATCAAAATCAATGAGCAATATGGCATGAAAGGTGTGGCTATATATATTGTGATTAACGGTTTGATTTCTCTCATCGCGTTATTCTCAATTAAAGAAACCAAAAATATCGATTTGATGGATTAAAAGATAGATTAAAGGATAGACTAAAAACTGATACCTCAAAAACGCTGGCAAATGCTGGCGTTTTTTTGCCCAAGGCGGTTATAATAAACCTTTCAATACCATGAGACCTAGGATGAAAGCCTATAACCGCTGTGAATGGTGCGGCACAGACCCACTTTATCAAGCTTACCACGACAATGAATGGGGAAAGCCCAGTTATGATGACCGTCATCTATTTGCCATGCTGTGTTTAGAAGGCATGCAAGCGGGACTCAGCTGGATTACCATCCTCAAAAAACGCGAGCGTTATTACCAAGTATTTGCTGATTTTGACCCTGCAATGATCGCGCAGTTTGATGATGACATGGTGGATAGCCTCATGACCGATGCGGGCATTATTCGCCACCGCGGTAAAATCAAAGCCATCATTAACAATGCCAAATGCTATCTAAAAATTACCGAAACGCAAGCTTTTAGCGATTATCTTTGGAACTTGTCGCCCAGCGGCTTGGCAAAAATACCACAGGATAACCACCCAAAAATATTTGCTGATATTCCCACCAACACGCAATATTCAGATAACATGTCAAAGGCGCTTAAAAAAGACGGATTTAAATTTGTGGGCTCGACGATTTGCTATGCGTTTATGCAAGCAGTCGGTATGGTGAATGACCATGTAGCGGCGTGTGATTTTCGATAAGCCGGTTCAATAGTCAATAGCGGATAACCTATTTCTCGATGCCACAGATTTCTCGATGCTAAAGCCCCCAAAATAGGCTAAAACTAATCAAAATCAATACCAGTAAAATGCTCTGAACCAATAAAAAATGCTGATGCACTTTGAGCAGTCCGCGCAGACTGACCCCATAATGACTGACATTTTTAAGAGAATAGCTTTGAAAATCCACCAAGCTACGGCGATGATATTGTGAGCGCATGACCTCAACAAACTTATCAGCCGCTGCCGCTTTTGACCCAGCTGACAATACAGGTAAAAACGCATTGATAACCTCTTCATGCGTTTCTGGGTTATTGATATTTACCATCAACATTTGCCAATCTTGAAACAGCCGTTGTTCGATGACCCCTTTAGACTTGAGCGTGACATCGCGGTTGCACCCATCACGCTGAATGTTACCAAATAATTGCTCAATCGCTGATTTTTCGCCTTCAATGTACTGAAAAAAATAGCCATTACCAAAGCACAAAAAACCGGTAATTTGATGGGCAGAGTTCTCACGCTGTGCCACCGTCATGATATCAGACAGCGTTCTAGGGGTTATGCCAGCTTTCAACGTCATCCGGCTCACATAAGTTAGATAATGAATTTGCCCCAAGCAGCACCTCAGTCTTTATGGTTTTACAATTTTTGTTCAGCGCAATTTTAACAATTTATTACATACTTAGCCATCCATTAAATCAAGAATATTAGCTTACCTAGTCACAAATAGCGGTTGAGTGGCTTTTTTTGGACACTCGTATTGCATTTACGATCATCAGCAATACCCCTACCCAAATTAAAGCAAAACTGGCAATCATGGTACCATTGACAGCTTCATGCAGCACAAAAATGGACAATAAAAACATCAGCGCAGGTTCAAGATAACTGAGCATACCAAAGGTGTTCATCGGCAACACCTGACTGGCTTTGAGATTGGTCTGCATGGCAAGCGCACTAATCATACCCAGTCCAATCAATAACAGCCCCATTGTCATTGACCCTGTCACTATCGATACACTCGTGTTTTGCCATAATAAAAAACCCAAGGCAATCGGGGCAATCACTGACAAATCAACGAACAGCCCCATCAGTGCCGGCACCCCTTGCCAGCGGCGCAGTCCATAATAAATCGGATACGTCAAACACACCCATGCAGTGACCCACGATACACTCCCCGCGAGCCAAAATTGCAATCCCACCCCTGCTGACGCAGCGATAATCGCCGCCCACTGCAATCGATTTAAGATTTCTTTAAACACCACACAACCCATCAGTACCATCATCAAGGGAAGCAAAAAATACCCCATTGCGGTATTGACCGCCTGTCCATTGATAGGCGCCCACATAAATAGCCACAGCTGGCTTGCCAAAATCGGTGTCGGCAACAGCAATAAAACCCATTGTTGTTTGTTTAAGCCCATCAAAAATGCTTTGAGTTGCCCAAAATTTTGCGTCACAGCCAATAACCCCACCAACCCAAACCACATCGCCACCATGCGCCACAAAAAAACTTGCGTGCCTGACAACGGCGCAAGCCAGTGACTATACAGATACAGCACGCCAAACAACACATTAGAAATCAATGCCAACACCACCCCAAAACGTAACTTTTTGCCAGCGGTGGCAGGCTGTGGCGTTGTTGCCTTGGGGGGGACAACGATAGACGATGGTGATAAAACGCTGGAGACTGACATAATTGACCTTGTTATATTTTTGCTTTTGCGGTTAAATTACCAAAAAGTATAACAATTATTTTTGGTAAATTATTTCAAAATACCTTTATTTATGATAATTTAATATTAATATAAGATAAATTTGCTATATTTTTCTCAATTTATTTTATTGTGTATTTTTAGAAGGACATGGCTATGATTCATGAAATCGATGATATCGATAAACGTATTTTAAACTTGTTGCAAGAAGATGCGACGCTACCGCTTAAAAACATTGCCGAAAAAGTGCATGCATCGGTAGCGACCTGTCAGCGCCGTATCCAAATGATGACAGAGACCGGGGTGATTACTCGCCAAGTGGTGATTGTCAACCCCACTGAATTGGGCTTTGATTTAAGCGCGTTTGTGCTGATTGAAATGGAAAAACAAAATACCGCGCTGCAGCATGGCTTTGAGCGTTTGATGAACCGATTGCCTAACGTGATGAGTTGTTATGAAATCTCAGGGGATTATGACTTTTTGCTATTGGTACATGCCAAAAATATGGCCCAATATCACCGTTTTACCCGTGATAATTTAACTTATGAAAACAATGTCCGACGCTTTAAGAGTCAATTTGTGATGAATTTTTCCAAAGTAGGCACTAAAATCCAGTTAGATTAGTTAGATTACTGCGCCATCAGATAATGGGTTCAAATAATGGGCTCAAACAATGGGCTCAAACAATAGGCTTAGTGCGATACCAAAATGACGTCGGCAACGAAATGCCAAACACCAACGCAGCGGTCACAAATATCGCATTGAAGCTAAAATCCATCATTTGGGTAAATACTTGTGGATTATAGCCATAGTAGCCTAGCTGTACAAAGCTAATCATGGCTTTGTACGCGGTAATCCCCGGCATCATACACAGCATGGCAGGCACCAAAATCATCTTTGGGGTAAGTAAATATTTTTTTGCCAAATAAATTGCCACAAAGGATGAAATACCCGCTGCTACAAACGTCGCTAGTATCAAATTGACTGACAGTTGTTTTAATAGCTCTCTAAGTCCGTAACCCAGCACCGTCAACAATAAGCATTGCCAAATATAGCGGCGCGGCACATTGACAAGCAGTGTCCAGCCAAGCGTCATCAAGCAAGCAAAAGTTGCTGCGCGTATCAAGGCAATCGCATCAATCGCCATTTTTCACCCGACCCAATATTGGCAATAAAATTTTATCAAACGCTTTCATCAACCCACGCCCCAATGACTGATATTTAGTAATAGCAATGACAGCACGATGCCGATACAGCTTGACAGTGTCAAGATAATCACAAACATAAAGCGCCCGATACCGATGTTCATATAACCTTTGAGCATATCCGACAACGAATTTATCAAAGGAAAACTGGGAACCAACCAAAGCACACTTGATGCCATGGCAATATGCGGGTCGTTACCAATCCCCAATAACAGCGCAGTACTGGCGAAGATGGAGCCAAAACACGCCGCTATAAGCGCGGATATAAAGGGGTTAAAGTTGCGGTTACTCAGCCATAGCCGCAGCGAATACCCCATCATACTAGCAATAAACGTCACCAAACACACCAGTACATCGCCCCCTGCCAAATACGCAAAGCAGGCACACGCCACACCGACCATCGTCGCGACCATCTTGGCAGGATAAGTGCCCCGATCAATCTCATCAAATCGATAAGTCGCATGCTCTAGGGTACTCGTCACCGGCATACTTTCCAAATCCAGTACGATTCGCTGAATTTGTACAATGATATTGACATTGATGGCATGGGTGGTTGACGCGCGCAAGGTGGTAATACAGCGGTTATTATAAATTGTGGTGATGGTCAAGCCATTATAGGCAATCCCACACTCCACGCTAGCCAACCCCAACGCTAATCCCAATCGGCGGCACAAATCTGTTACCGTTGCCGATTCCGCCCCATATTGCATGAGTAGCAGCCCACAGCGCACACACAGACGGGTGATTTGCTGCTGGTGTTCATACGCCATATACGGCAACCGCCGTCTAGGCTTCGGCTCTGTCGGGGGCGAAAGCTTAGTAGGCTCAGGTGTTAGCGGATCAAGCGCTTCTAGGGCATCAGCAAAAGTATCGGTCATAGCATCATTTTAACAACCTTGATATCTCATTTTAGCATTAAACTAGCATAAAATCAGGGCGAATCAGTATTGCTTTATTGATTAAAAGGTTGATTAAAAAGCTGAGTGAAAATGAACAAAAAGTTGAAAACTACCCGTTATTTAAAAAAATTCTACCTACTTAAAAAGCTGCGATTGGTTTATTTTGGTTTAAATAGTAGGGCGATATTCAATACCTTCCATTACCCTCCATTTTAATCACCATCTAGCCATTTAATAGTCATTTTGCCCGTTAATTTTTACAAAATATGGAATCGCCTTGCCCTTTAATTAAACCCGACTAATTTAATCAGGTTTTTTTGTTATTTCGCCCTATAAACCCCCATCGCAAAATTGATTCATGATAAAATGAGCCATATTCATTTTATTTAATATCCAAGCCTATGTCCGCCGAAACTATTGCCAACAAAGCCTTTAAACAAGGCACCAAAGCCCTATTTGACTATGACAAACACTGGGCAAGCTGCTTTGAGACTGCGCCATTTTTGCCGATGAGCCGAGCCGAAATGGATGCCCTTGGTTGGGATGCCTGTGATGTCATTATCGTCTCAGGCGATGCCTACGTCGATCACCCAAGCTTTGGTATGGCAATCATCGGCAGACTGTTAGAGTCGCAAGGCTTTCGCGTCGGTATCATCGCCCAGCCTGACTGGACGAGCAAAGACGCTTTTATGACACTTGGCAAACCAACCATCGCGTGGGGCGTCACCGCAGGCAATATGGATAGCATGATTAACCGCTACACTGCCGATAGACGCATTCGCAGTGACGATGCCTACTCGCCAGACAATGCCCCCGACAAACGCCCCGACCGTGCGGCTGTGGTATATAGCCAGCGCTGCCGTGAAGCCTATCCTGATGTGCCCATTATTTTGGGCGGGATTGAAGGCTCGCTGCGCCGTATCGCCCATTATGATTATTGGTCAGACAAAGTGCGCCGTAGCATTTTGATGGATAGCCGCGCTGATATTTTGCTGTATGGCAATGCCGAGCGCGCGATTGTCGATGTTGTACATGCACTTGCCAAAGGTTACCGTTTTGAAGACCTTGCCAAAGTGCGTGGCACCGCGTATCTCTCGACACAAACCAAAAAACACTGGCAACGCGATATGATAGAAATCGCCAGTAACGACGTCGACACCGTTGGGCGTGTTGACCCGATTATCAATCCGTATGTGATGATGGAAGATGTGGGCGACTGTCACATCGAACAAGAAAAAACGCTTGAGAGTCAATACAAAGGGTTTGTGGCAGATAAAGTCGAGCACAAAGTGCTTAATGCTGATAAGGTCGCTGAAAGCCAAGACATCCAAGTGGTCAACCTCAAAGACCCCAATAAAAACGCCTTAAAACACAAACGCCCCTTGCCCCCCCGTGACAAAACCGTGATTCGCTTGCCCGACTTTGAGCAAGTCAAATCCGACCCCGTACTTTACGCCCATGCCAACCGTATTTTGCACCTAGAAACCAATCCGCATAACGCCCGCGCCTTGGTGCAGCGACATGGCGACATTGATGTATGGCTCAATCCGCCGCCCATTCCACTTACCATGGAAGAGATGGATTATATCTTTGATTTGCCGTATGCCCGTTTGCCCCATCCTAGCTACGGCAACGCAAGAATTCCTGCCTACGACATGATTAAATTATCAGTCAATATCATGCGCGGCTGTTTTGGCGGCTGTACTTTCTGCTCGATTACCGAACATGAAGGACGGATTATCCAAAACCGCTCAGAAGAATCTATCTTGGGCGAAATCAAAAAAATCCGCGACACCGAGCCATCATTTACCGGGGTAATTTCTGACCTTGGCGGACCGACTGCCAACATGTACCGTCTGCATTGTAAAGACGATGCCATTGAGAAAAACTGCCGCAAACCCTCCTGCGTGTATCCCGATATCTGCGATAACTTACTCACCGACCACAGTCATCTCACCCAACTGTACCGTAAAGCTCGTGATATCAAAGGGGTGAAAAAAATCCTGATTGCATCAGGCTTGCGCTATGATTTGGCGGTCAAAGACCCCGAATATGTCAAAGAATTGGTCACCCACCATGTCGGTGGATATCTCAAAATCGCCCCCGAACATTCCGAAACCAATGTACTATCCAAAATGATGAAACCGGGTATGGGGACGTACGATACTTTCAAGCAGATGTTTGACAAATACAGCCGTGAAGCAGGTAAAGAGCAATATTTGATTCCGTATTTTATCGCTGCTCACCCTGGCACCACCGACACGGACATGATGAACTTGGCAATTTGGCTCAAGCGCAATGGCTTTCGTGCCGACCAAGTACAAGCCTTTTACCCAAGCCCCATGGCAACTGCTACTACCATGTATCATACTGCCAAAGACCCGCTGCATAAAGTCACCCGTGACAGCGAAGGGGTGGAAATCGTCAAATCGGGCAAACAACGTAAACTCCACAAAGCATATTTACGTTACCATGACCCCAAAAATTGGGCACTGCTGCGTCAATCGCTTAAAGACTTGGGGCGTGAGGATTTGATTGGGCATGGCAGTCAATGTTTGATTCCGCCTTATAATCCAAAACTGGAAGGTGAAGACTTTTACCAATCGGCAAGAAAGAAAAACAGCTCAGCAGGTGGCGATTCTGTTAAGCGTAATGGTAAAGCGGATAACTCCAATTCAAATAATGGGCAAAGTAAATCGGAAAAAAAACCCACGCCCACGAGCTTTGGTAAAAAACCGAATCCGAAAAAGAGTAATTTCCAAACGCAACATACAGGCTTACCGCCGCGGAAAACTAAATAGTTTATGTTATTCAAGGCTTGTAGAGTATTTCTACAAGCCGCCTCATTTATTTTTAAATAATTTCAATTTTAATGCCATGTCTGAAGATTGATAGCAATTTTATGTCTTTTGCATGATTAAAAAAAGAGTGTTTAGCACCTTTAACTTGGTTTAGACTTTGATGATTTCTAAAATCTCCCAATTTGATTTTGGTGTTTTCTTCGAATACTGTAATCGTTAAATGCAAAATAATTAGCTAGAAATAACCTATAGTCTGAATGGATTAAACCATTCCCATGACTGATGGCTGCGTTATTTCACCTTCTGTCTAAAAATCCAATGTATTGTTCCAAATAAAGACTCGAAGCCTCAAACATTATGTGACAGCCTTTCTTATTGATAAAAAATTCTCAATAAAATTTAAATTTTTATTTTCACATTAAGCTTACATCTTAACAACTAAACGTAGCACTAAAAACATTAAAAAATCAATAAAATACAAGCCATTATAAAAACAAAAAGGTTCTGAGCATGGCAAAAATTTTTATTGGGATAGGGATTTTATTTCTCATCATTGGCTTAATTTATCTGTTTTTTCCCAATGCCTTTAGTTGGTTTGGTCGTATGCCAGGGGACGTTAATTATCGCTCGCAAGATGGCAGCTTTAGTTTTCATTTTCCCATCGTTACCATGATTATCGTGAGTATCATTCTCACTATTATTCTTAACCTATTTAACCGCTGATAGCGCTAACTACAGCCCTGTCTAGCGGGTTTTATCGCAAAAAACTGCCTTTTTCATCAAAAAATGTCGTAAAATGTAGTTACGCCAGTCACGATTGAAAAGGAGTTAGTCATGCAGCGCGACATTTTTAAGCCAACACTACTGAGCCTCGTCATCGCCCAAAGCTTATTGACGGCGTGTAGCCCCTCACCGTCAAACAGCCGTGATACGAGCCCTGCCACACCTGTTATTGCCCAACCAACCGTTATTGCTCAACCAACGCCCGTAGTTGCGGCGCCTACCATGATGATGGACGCGGCAGCAATGAGCAAGATGGCACGCTACTCGCCTATCATGCCGATGCCGATACCACAGGATAATAGCGAAAAATATCAGCACCTTGCAATCAACCCCATTCACCAAACCGCCACCGATGCTGTTGCCACCTTTAGTATCGATACTGACACGGGCAGCTACGCCAATGTGCGCCGTTTTCTAAACGACGGACAATTACCGCCTACTGACGCGGTGCGTATTGAAGAGCTTATCAACTATTTTAACTATGACTTTTCACAAGCCAAACGCCTTGCCAACGCCCCTTTTTTGGTAAGCACCGAAACAGTTGCCGCACCTTGGCGTACACCCAATCGTATCATCAAAGTGGCTATTAAAGCGGATGACCCTACCATCACCAAAAAAAGCGTCTTACCGCCTGCCAACTTGGTATTTTTGGTAGATGTATCGGGCTCGATGTCAGACAACGATAAATTACCACTAGTCAAATCTTCACTAAAAATGCTCACCAAGCAATTGAGGTCGCAAGATACCATCAGTATCGTGACCTATGCTGGTCGTACCCAAGTGACGCTTCCTGCCACCAAAGGCAGTGATACCGACAAAATATTAGCCGCGATTGATAGCCTAGATGCCAGTGGCTCGACCAATGGCGAAGCAGCGATAAAGCTGGCTTATCAACAAGCAAAAATCCACTATAAAAAAGACGGCATCAACCGCATTTTGATGATGACCGATGGGGATTTTAATGTCGGTGTATCGGACGTCGATGAAATGCTAGATATTATCCGCCGTGAGCGTGATAGCGGTGTGTCACTTTCCACATTTGGCTTTGGTGAAGGCAATTTAAACGACCACATGATGGAGCAAGTCGCAGATAACGGCAACGGTAATTATAGCTACATTGACAGCCTGTCTGAGGCCAAAAAAGCCTTGGTAGACGAAATGTCAGCAACCTTTAATACTGTGGCAAAAGACGTCAAAGTCCAAGTGGAATTCAATCCCCAGACGGTTAAAGAATGGAGGTTGATTGGTTATGAAAACCGTGTCCTTGCAAAAGAAGATTTTAACAACGATAAAGTAGACGCAGGTGAGCTAGGGGCAGGCAAATCCGTGGTTGCGCTGTTTGAAGTTACCCCTGTGGGGCAGCAAGGTTGGCTAGACGATAGCCGCTACCAAGCTTACCCTATCAATCATACAGGCAAAAATACTGAGCTGGGGTTTTTAAAACTGCGCTATAAAGCGCCAAATAGCAACACATCAACGCTTTTGACCCTGCCAATTAGCAATCAGACCCAACAGCCAAGCAATGAGCTGGCATTTGCGCTAAGTGTGGCAAGTTTTGGTGAAACCCTGAAGCAAAGCAAATACCTCGGTAATTGGCAACTAAACGATAGCAAGCGATTCGCCCAAGCCAATCTTGGCAACGACCCACAAGGTATTCGCCGCGAATTTATCAAGCTTATCGACTTAGCCGATAGCTTACAACCCACCAAAAAATAGCCACTATACAACTGTTAATAAAAAAGCTAGATAAATCATCTAGCTTTTTTACTACTTTTACTGTTTTGCCCATCAGTGCTGTTTTGTGCCAAAAATTTTATCCCCTGCATCCCCAAGCCCTGGAATAATATACCCCTGTTCATTCAAATGGCTATCGAGTGCTGCGGTAAAAATCTTGACATCAGGATGGGCATCATTCACCGCTTTTACCCCTTCAGGCGTTGCCACTAATACCAAGGCTTTAATATTTTTACAACCGTGTTTTTTCATCATATCAATCGTTGCTACCATACTACCGCCAGTCGCAAGCATAGGATCTAAAATCAACGCAGGACGCTCATTAATATCTTTGACCAATTTTTCAAAAAAAGGCACAGGCTCAAGGGTATCCTCATCACGTTGCAATCCAACCATCGAGATTTTTGCCGTGGGAATAAGGTCTAAAACCCCATCAAGCATTCCTAAACCTGCGCGCAAGATAGGTACGACAGTAACGGTTTTACCTTTGATTTGAATGCCCTCAATTTGGTTGCCTTCCCAGCCCTGAATGCTGATTGTTTCTATGGGAAAATCACGGCTTGCTTCATACGCCATCAAACGGGCAAGTTCTTTAGTCAAGGTACGAAATTTATAAGTGCTACTATCTGCCTCGCGCATCAAGGATAATTTATGCTTAACTAAGGGATGGTCAATAACGGTAATTTGCATGGTAACACTCACTTTAAATTTCACACCAAAAATTTTCGCCTATTTTACCCAAAGTCTGCGATAAAAACATTAATTTTCTATTCTGAGTTTTTCTCTGAGTCTTTCAGGGATACAAAAAAACACCCCCCTTACAACAGTAAGGGGGGTGTTTTGGAATAGGGAGCTGACGATGACCTACTCTCACATGGGCGAACCACACTACCATTGGCGCATTGGAGTTTCACTTCTGAGTTCGGGAAGGGATCAGGTGGGGCCTCCAAGCTATTATCGTCAGCAAAGGGGGATAGAGAAATGAGTTGATTTAAAAGTAAAGTATGAGCTATATCAAGCGAGGTGAATATCGTTATTACCTACAAAGCCATTTAGGCGTTGTATAGTCAAGCCAAACGAGCAATTAGTATTGGTTAGCTACACATATCACTATGCTTCCACACCCAACCTATCAACGTCGTAGTCTACAACGGCTCTTTAGGGAAATCTAATCTTAAGGTGGGCTTCCCGCTTAGATGCTTTCAGCGGTTATCCCATCCGAACATAGCTACTCGGCAATGCGACTGGCGTCACAACCGAAACACCAGAGGTTCGTCCACTCTGGTCCTCTCGTACTAGGAGCAGATCCTCTCAAATTTCCAACGCCCACGGTAGATAGGGACCGAACTGTCTCACGACGTTCTAAACCCAGCTCGCGTACCTCTTTAAATGGCGAACAGCCATACCCTTGGGACCTGCTTCAGCCCCAGGATGAGATGAGCCGACATCGAGGTGCCAAACACCGCCGTCGATATGAACTCTTGGGCGGTATCAGCCTGTTATCCCCAGAGTACCTTTTATCCGTTGAGCGATGGCCCTTCCATACAGAACCACCGGATCACTAAGACCTACTTTCGTATCTGCTCGACTTGTGGGTCTCGCAGTTAAGCGCGCTTTTGCCTTTATACTCTTCGAACGATTTCCGACCGTTCTGAGCGCACCTTCGTACTCCTCCGTTACTCTTTAGGAGGAGACCGCCCCAGTCAAACTACCCACCATACATTGTCCTCAGCTCTGTTAAGCTTGAGTTAGAACCCCAACATTACCAGGGTGGTATTTCAAGGATGGCTCCACAGACACTGGCGTGCCTGCTTCAAAGCCTCCCACCTATCCTACACAGGTAAGGTCAAAGTTCAATGTAAAGCTGTAGTAAAGGTTCACGGGGTCTTTCCGTCTAGCCGCGGGTACACAGCATCTTCACTGCGATTTCGATTTCACTGAGTCTCTGCTGGAGACAGCGCCGCCATCATTATGCCATTCGTGCAGGTCGGAACTTACCCGACAAGGAATTTCGCTACCTTAGGACCGTTATAGTTACGGCCGCCGTTTACTGGGGCTTCGATCAAGAGCTTCGCTTACGCTAACCCCATCAATTAACCTTCCAGCACCGGGCAGGCATCACACCCTATACGTCCACTTTCGTGTTTGCAGAGTGCTGTGTTTTTAATAAACAGTTGCAGCGGCCTGGTATCTGCGACTGCCAATAGCTTTGTAGAGCATGTCTACTCACCATCGGCAGCGTACCTTCTCCCGAAGTTACGGTACCATTTTGCCTAGTTCCTTCAGCAGAGTTCTCTCAAGCGCCTTGGTATTCTCTACCTGACCACCTGTGTCGGTTTAGGGTACGATTTCTTTATGACTATCGCTTAGAAGCTTTTCCTGGAAGCAGGGTATTTGCCACTTCGCTGTACAAGTACAGCTTGCTATCAGATCTCATTAATAGTCTAGCGGATTTGCCTACTAAACCTAACTACATCCTTCCACTTGGACAACCATCGCCAAGCTGGCATAACCTTCTCCGTCCCTCCATCGCATCATAAACAAGTATCGGAATATTAACCGATTTCCCATCGACTACGCCTTTCGGCCTCGCCTTAGGGGTCGACTCACCCAGCCCCGATTAACGTTGGACTGGAACCCTTGGTCTTCCGGCGAACGGGCTTTTCACCCGTTTTGTCGTTACTCACGTCAGCATTCGCTCTTGTGATACCTCCAGCATGCTTTACAACACACCTTCACAGGCTTACACAATGCTCCCCTACCACTTAATTGAAACAATTAAATCCGCAGCTTCGGCTCCTAGTTTGAGCCCCGTTACATCTTCCGCGCAGGCCGACTCGACTAGTGAGCTATTACGCTTTCTTTAAAGGATGGCTGCTTCTAAGCCAACCTCCTAGCTGTCTGTGCCTTCCCACATCGTTTCCCACTTAACTAGGAATTTGGGGCCTTAGCTGGCGGTCTGGGTTGTTTCCCTCTTGACGACGGACGTTAGCACCCGCCGTCTGTCTCCCGGATATCACTCATCGGTATTCGGAGTTTGCATCGGTTTGGTAAGTCGGGATGACCCCCTAGCCGAAACAGTGCTCTACCCCCAATGGTGTTCGTCCGAGGCGCTACCTAAATAGCTTTCGGGGAGAACCAGCTATCACCGAGTTTGATTAGCCTTTCACCCCTATCCACAAGTCATCCCCTGGCTTTTCAACGACAGTGGGTTCGGTCCTCCGGTAACTGTTACGTCACTTTCAACCTGCTCATGGATAGATCACTCGGTTTCGGGTCTATACCCTGCAACTAGACGCCCTATTAAGACTCGGTTTCCCTACGGCTCCCCTATTCGGTTAACCTTGCTACAGAATATAAGTCGCTGACCCATTATACAAAAGGTACGCCGTCACATCATAAATGATGCTCCGACTGCTTGTATGCACACGGTTTCAGGTTCTATTTCACTCCCCTCACAGGGGTTCTTTTCGCCTTTCCCTCACGGTACTGGTTCACTATCGGTCAGTCAGGAGTATTTAGCCTTGGAGGATGGTCCCCCCATCTTCAGACAGAATTTCTCGTGTTCCGCCCTACTTAATATGCTTCTTATAACCTTTCGAGTACGGGATTATCACCCTCTACGATTGACCTTTCCAAGTCATTCCTCTAAATTATAATCAGTCGGCTCCTCCCCGTTCGCTCGCCGCTACTAGGGGAATCTCTATTGATGTCTTTTCCTCGGGTTACTGAGATGTTTCACTTCTCCCGGTTTGCCTCGTAAATAAATTTACGATACCTGTCTTATGACAAGTGGGTTTCCCCATTCAGATATCGCCGGATCACAGGATATTGCCGCCTCCCCGACGCTTTTCGCAGGCTGTCACGTCTTTCATCGCCTCTGACTGCCAAGGCATCCACCATGTGCACTTCATTACTTGACTATACAACCCTAAAGGGTCGTATAGGTAATGGTAACGATCTTCACCTATGTTTACGCTTGATTCAGTTCTCTTTACTTTTAAGTAATCAGTTGTTCCAATCATTTCTTTGGGTCTGATTGGCTGATTACTAAGGTTAATTATCTTCGTTGGAACTTGATAATTAACCCAGACTCATTTCTCTATGTTGTTATTGAATTATCAGACCCTCGTCAGGTCGTGATTTCTGATAAAACAGATTGAAGTAATCTCTTAATACTTACTAAATTACTCTGTCTGCTTTATAACGTTAAGCTAATTATGGTGGAGCCAAGGAGAGTCGAACTCCTGACCTCCTGCGTGCAAGGCAGGCGCTCTACCAACTGAGCTATGGCCCCTGAGCAAGGATCAGCAAAGCATCGCTTTGCCCGAGCGCAAGAGAATTTACGAAGTAAATTCTAAAGCATTTAACCTCTGGTTAAATGGTGGGTCTAATAAGACTTGAACTTATGACCCCTGCCTTATCAAGGCAGTGCTCTAACCAACTGAGCTATAGACCCTGAACGAGGATTAGCAAAGCATCGCTTTGCCCGAGTGCAAGAGAATTTACGAAGTAAATTCTGAAGCCGTAACCCTCGAATTAGCTTATTTATACACAAGAACAACTTGCTGTGAATTCTCACTTAGTGCTTTAGTTAAGGAGGTGATCCAGCCGCAGGTTCCCCTACGGCTACCTTGTTACGACTTCACCCCAGTCATCGACCACACCGTGGTAAGCGCCCTCTTTCGTTAGGCTACCTACTTCTGGTGCAATAGACTCCCATGGTGTGACGGGCGGTGTGTACAAGGCCCGGGAACGTATTCACCGCAGCATTCTGATCTGCGATTACTAGCGATTCCGACTTCATGGAGTCGAGTTGCAGACTCCAATCCGGACTACGATAGGCTTTTTGAGATTAGCATCACATCGCTGTGTAGCAACCCTCTGTACCTACCATTGTAGCACGTGTGTAGCCCTGGTCGTAAGGGCCATGATGACTTGACGTCGTCCCCGCCTTCCTCCAGTTTGTCACTGGCAGTATCCTTAAAGTTCCCGGCTTAACCCGCTGGCAAATAAGGAAAAGGGTTGCGCTCGTTGCGGGACTTAACCCAACATCTCACGACACGAGCTGACGACAGCCATGCAGCACCTGTATGTGAATTCCCGAAGGCACTCCCGCATCTCTGCAGGATTCTCACTATGTCAAGACCAGGTAAGGTTCTTCGCGTTGCATCGAATTAAACCACATGCTCCACCGCTTGTGCGGGCCCCCGTCAATTCATTTGAGTTTTAACCTTGCGGCCGTACTCCCCAGGCGGTCTACTTATCGCGTTAACTGCGCCACTAAAGTCTCAAGGACCCCAACGGCTAGTAGACATCGTTTACGGCGTGGACTACCAGGGTATCTAATCCTGTTTGCTACCCACGCTTTCGAATCTCAGTGTCAATATTATGCCAGGAAGCTGCCTTCGCCATCGGTATTCCTCCAGATCTCTACGCATTTCACCGCTACACCTGGAATTCTACTTCCCTCTCACATATTCTAGCACCACCAGTATCACATGCAGTTCCCAGGTTAAGCCCGGGGATTTCACATGTGACTTAATGAGCCACCTACACTCGCTTTACGCCCAGTAATTCCGATTAACGCTCGCACCCTCTGTATTACCGCGGCTGCTGGCACAGAGTTAGCCGGTGCTTATTCTGCAGGTAACGTCTAATCTAATGGGTATTAACCATTAGCCTCTCCTCCCTGCTTAAAGTGCTTTACAACCAAAAGGCCTTCTTCACACACGCGGCATGGCTGGATCAGGGTTGCCCCCATTGTCCAATATTCCCCACTGCTGCCTCCCGTAGGAGTCCGGACCGTGTCTCAGTTCCGGTGTGACTGATCATCCTCTCAGACCAGTTACAGATCGTCGCCTTGGTGGGCCTTTACCCCACCAACTAGCTAATCTGATTTAGGCTCATCTAATAGCAAGAGCTTGCGCCCCCTTTCACCCGTAGGTCGTATGCGGTATTAATTCGAGTTTCCCCGAGCTATCCCCCACTACTAGGCAGATTCCTAAATGTTACTCACCCGTCCGCCACTAATCATATCTAGCAAGCTAGATAATCATCGTTCGACTTGCATGTGTTAAGCCTGCCGCCAGCGTTCAATCTGAGCCATGATCAAACTCTTCAGTTTAATCTTTCTATATCCTAATCACCACTTCCGCAGTCACTAAGATATTAATTTGTTGACTCAATTATTTATACTGTCTTTGCTCAAATAAACTTACGAGTATCTTCACTCTGACAATACAAATTAATTAAAGTCTTAATTTTATCGCCCTAAGTGAAAATCCACACAAGTTGTTCTTGTGTTTGTTGTTATTTAGTTCACAACATCATCGGCTGATGTCGTTAAGAAGGTCGCTATTTTAACAGCTTATTTTGTGTTGTCAATAACTTTTTTCTTTAATTTTTTATGACCGCTCAACTTATATCTATATTAATTTAAGTTGTTGTTTTTACTACAGTTTGTGGCTGTAGTCGCTGCCAGTGAGTGCGTATTATACGCTTTTCTTTTTACCTGTCAATACCACTACGAAAAGTTTTTTCATTTATTTTGCAGTTATTGATAATTCCCTTTATTTTGTGGGTATTTAGTGCCATTTGATATATAATTGAATATATTGTTTAAGCAATTTTTTGTTAGGCGATGTTCGCTAGTTTTGCGGTCGTCGTCTTTCATTTTTTTATATTCATGTCAGAAAATATGTGAGGGCAAACAATGTCTGTACAACCTCCTTCCCCTGCTGGTAATGATTTTAGACTTCCTGTTCACCAAGTAGATGCCACTAAAAAACGCGTACACCCCCGTTTTGTGACGGGTTTTTATCAAAACATCCGCGTTGTCAGTATGTATTTTTTATTGTTGTTGTTTTTGGTGTTACCATGGATTCGCTATGGCGGACACCAAGCAATATGGTTCGATTTCTCGGGTTCTAAGATTGTGCTATTTGGGCTAACTTTTTTACCCCAAGACGTTTTTATTTTTGCGTTTTTCTTTATGGTTGCTGCCTTTTTATTGTTTATGGTGACCGTTTATGCCGGTCGTGTGTGGTGTGGCTATGCGTGTCCACAGACGATTTGGACGCATATGTACCAATATACTGAGAAGCTTATCATCGGTGATCGTAATAAGCAGTTTAAGTTAGATAAAGCGCCTTGGAATGGCGAAAAAATCATGAAACGCGGCTTGGTGTATCTGATTTGGTTTATCATGGCGTTGGTGACTGCATTGACGTTTAGTAGTTATGCCGTTGGGACTGATTATCTTTATCATAGTTGGCAATGGTTTGGCGTTATTCCTGTGCCAGATTGGACACCGCTAACTTGGGTTTCGGTACTTATTTTTACCTTTGCGACGTTTGCCAATGCAGGCTATATGCGTGAGCACTTTTGTACCCATATTTGCCCCTATGGCCGCTTCCAAAGCGTGATGTTCGATAAAGATACGTTGATTGTCACCTATGACTATAAACGTGGTGAGCCACGTGGCGCACGTAAAAGAGGCGGTGAAGATGAGAACTTAGGTGACTGTATCAACTGTTTGATGTGTGTGCAAGTGTGTCCGACGGGTATCGATATTCGTGATGGTTTGCAAGTTGAATGCATCCAGTGTGCGGCCTGTGTCGATGCGTGTAATGACATCATGGATAAAGTTAATAAACCACGCGGTTTGATTCGTTATAGTACCGAACGCCAATTGGTAGAGAATGAGCCAAGTAAAATTTTGCGTCCCCGGTTTTTTGCTTATTTGGCGGTGATTACGTTGTTGATTGGGACGGGGGTTTATTTTTTAACCAGTCGTGTACCGCTGCAGATTGATATTCGCCGTGACCGTAATCAGTTGTCGTCAATCAATGCGCAAGGTTTGGTAGAAAATAACTACATCATCAAAATCACCAACAAAACCCAGCAAGACCATGATTATGCGGTGACATTGACACCACAACCCGGCTTAAAACTTGATAGCCGCTTTAAAACCATTCCATTAGAAGCAGGCGAAAGTTATGACTTCCCTGTCAGTGTGCTGGGCGATCCAAAAGTGATTACCCAAAGCAATATTCCTATCCAAATGCAAGTGGTGAGCGTGGATGATGGCGGCAAATATAAAGCGGTAAAAGATAACGTGTTTACCACCGATAAATAAGTTTGATTGCCTAAAAAAGCTGATTTTGATAATCGGCTTTTTTTGTGCCAAATTATTGGCGCACGTTATTGGGGCACGGGTTTTTCTGCTATACTAGCTTTTTGATTGTTATCTGCTGAGTGGTCTATGGCAACGCCGACAAATTCTCCTGCTTCATCAACTTCTAATCAGTCGATATCCAAACTTTGGTATAAAAATTATATGGTTTGGATTTTTGTTATTGGTCTGCCGCTATTTGTGGTAGTCGCCTGTATCTGGTTCGTGTTTTACTCGGTGAGAATCCAAGACTCTACTGTGCGTGATGACTGGTACATGGATGGTAAGACCTTATATGCGGATGTGTCCAAAGATAAACTGGCGCATGATTTGGGGCTAACCGGTCAAATGATGATTAGCCATCAGGCAGTGAACTTTAAACTTGAGGCGCCCGTCAGTGACAAATTTAAAGCGCCTGAGCAATTGGCAGTGGAGATTTCCCATGCCACCCAAAAGCAAAAAGACCGTGACATTATTGTCAAACGGTTAAGTGATGGCAGTTATGCGGGCAATGTGCAGCTAGACCCGTCTAAAGGCAAATACTATATTGTGGTGCATGACCCAGCCAATAGCTGGCGACTGCGTGCAATTGAGGAATTGCCGATGGCAAAGTCGATTGACTTTAAGCCACTGACCGCGTTTGATAAAAAACCAGACTAACACTGGCTAAGATTAACTAATAAATAATCGGCACTTGGCGTCCTTGTGCCTTTCATAGATATTCTCATAACCAAAAATGCTAAAAAACCTTGCTGGGTAGTCAACGAAATGGTAAGTGTTTAACAACTCTCCCAAATCCCCACTTGCCCTTCGTGCAATTTTGGTACACCGCCAAGCACGCGCCAAGGCATGGTGCTGCCGTGAAAATCACTACCGATAGACACCTTTAACTCATGCTCTTTAATCACTCTATCGATCATATGGCGGGTTGAAGTCGGTTCATTACTGGCGGGCAATTCCACCGCATCGCCACCGCTACTGGCAAAATCTGCAATCAGTTTACGCACTTTGTTGGCGGTTAAATTGTAACGGGTCGCATGAGCCAAAGATGCTTTGCCACCGCAGTCATGAATCAAATTGATGCAATCTTTAAGCGATAAGCCATCGAGTGCCACATAGCAAGGTTTATGGTCAGCCAAATAGCCAGTAAAGGCTTTTTGCACATCACTCACCAAGCCTAGATCCGCCATCACTTTGGCGATATGGGTACGACCGACTGCTTGGGGATTACCTTTTGCTTGCACTAACACCGCCTGCCAAATCTCATCCATCGGGCGTTTAAAGGTACTTGCCACACGCTCGCACATCGCATAGCCGCGCATTTCTCGATTGGCTTGGATGGCAGCCAGTTTGTTATGCATTGTTTCAATATCACTAAAGCCGTACCCCAATACATGAATCACTTTTTCATTTTGGGCAGGTTTTTTGGCGTAGCCGCCCATGACACGATGACGGCAGCTGATTTCAACACCGTGAATCAGCGTCATACCAAGGCTATCAGCGGTTTGGCGCGCCTCAAGGATACCAAGTACCGTATCATGGTCGCTTAAGGATAATACTTTCACCCCTTTTTCATGCGCTTTTTGCACCACTTCGCTTGGGCTAAAAGTACCATCTGAGCGGGTACTGTGGCAGTGCATATCAATCGGAAGTTGGGTATAAATAGGACTGCTAGACAAGATATCGAGATTTAAAGAATTCACAAATACGCCTTAATTACAAAAGCTAGTTGCCAACAATAGGACAAAAAGGGGTTAAGACAAAGAGGGGTTAACTCTGCGCTGGCTTATTCACAAGGGCACGTGATTGATGAAGCAAGGAAAATCGCAAAGTTACTTTTCGATTTTAGCATATCCGTGTAAACTAGCGGCTAAGATTTTTACAAGCGATTTTTGTTAGAGACGACTATGAGTGGTTTATTGGATTTGCTACCTTTACTGGCATTTTTTTACTTTTCCAAACAACAAGGGGTACTGGCAGGTGCGGCGGCGTTATTGATTACCACACTGGTGGTATATGTGGTGCATTTTGCCCGGCAAAAAGGCAAGCTTAATAAACAGCAGTGGGTGACGCTGATTTTAACCGTGGGATTTTGTGGGTTAAGCTTAATTTTCCATGACGAAGCGTTTTTAAAATGGAAATCAACCGTCATCAATAGCGTATTTGCGATTGCCCTCATTATCAGTGTCGCGATAGGTAAACCGCTATTAGAGTTGGCAATGAAAAATGTGTTTCGATTGACCCAATCGGGCTGGAATAAACTCACCCTCGCTTGGGCAGGGTATTTCTTACTGATGGCAGGTTTGCAATATTATTTTGCGTTTTTTACCAACAACGATACCTGGATTAATTTTAAAAGCTGGGGATGGATACCGGTGATGCTCGTGTTTTTAATCGGGCAATTTATGTTCTTAAAAAACCATCTAAATCCAGATATACAGCAACAAACCAATGATAAAGGAAAAAACTAAAGGAGAATATGGATGGCACTTTATATTATTATCGGTCATGACGTCCCTGATAGCCTTGAGCTACGCAAACAATTCCGTTCTGCTCATCTTGAGCGTCTTACGCAGTTAGATGAGCAGCACCGTCTAATCATCGCAGGCCCTACGCCCATTGCGCATGGAGAGCCTGAAATGAGTGGCAGTGTATTGGTCGTGGATTTTGACAGCGATGAAGCCGTGCAAGCTTGGGCAAGTGAAGAGCCTTACTTATTAAATGGTGTGTATAGTCATGTGGATATCAAACCTTTTATCCAAGTTTTTCCTAAATCAGTGAGTTAATGTTGGGTTTAACAGTTGTTTGCAGTACATAATTGGCAAAGTCTGGGTGGTGATAGGTGGTAAGCATGAAAAAATTGGTGGGCAGGTTGGCAAACGGCGCAGTGTTATTGACGGTATTACAGGTAACGAGCCTGACCCATGCAGCACCGCAAGTTATCGTCACTGACCCAAAAACAGGACAACCACTCGCCAAACAGCCAGAGATTGCCTCGAGCGTTGCCAGTAGCACCTCACCGATGCAAAACCCCAAACAACCTACCCTTGCCCAGCTCAACCAGCCCACTGACAGCCAGTTGTCTAAAGCCAACCAACAACTATTGGCAAAAAATGCTGAATTACAAAACCAAGTCGATAGTTTAAATACGCAGGTCAAAGTACTTATCAATGAGCGCAGTGGACAAATTTTTATCTACGGTGCGGTCACTGCACTGCTCAGTGGGATACTTGGTATCGCACTGGGCTGGATGGTCGCGGGACGTAAAGGTCGTTGGTAATCGACTTTACAAGCCTACTATTATAAGCCTAACATTGACTTGCTATGATGCCAAATAACCAAACCGACTTGCCAAAAAAGCCCACCGTCGCCATCATTGGCGCGGGTCCTGCTGGCCTGATGGCGGCAGATTATCTGCGCCAGTTTGATGTTACAATCCACGTATTTGAACAAAAACCTTCCCCTGCCCGCAAACTGTTGATGGCAGGTAAATCTGGACTCAATATCTCGCACGCTGAGCCCGTTGATACCTTTGTCACACGCTATCAGCCCAACGACTGGCTAACGCCGCATATTGAAGATTTTAATGCGGCGCATATCCGTGATTTTATGACCCGCTTAGGAGTTGAATCTTTTGTTGGCTCGACAGGTCGCATCTTTCCTACCATGATGAAAGCCTCGCCACTGCTGCGGGCGTGGTTGCAAGCGCTGCAGCAGGATGGTGTAACGTTTTTTTATCGGCATAGCTGTGACAACATTGAGGGCAAGCAAGCGACTTTTTCGGTAGTGCATGAAAGCGGTAACCTGACTGTTAGCAAAAGCTTTGATGCGATTGTGTTGGCAACGGGCGCGATGTCATGGTCGCGGCTCGGTAGTGATGGCAAATGGCAGGCATGGCTCAGCGATACAGAATTGACGCCGTTCTATGCCAGCAATGTCGGTATCTGTCGCCCACTGTCACAGCCTTGGTCAGCGCATTTGCACCGCGATTTTGGCAAAGCGTTAAAACGCGTGAAAGCTCAGGTGACGTTGCCCGATGGCAAAATTGAGCAGGGTTTTGGTGATATTATTCTCACCCATTATGGTATGGAAAGCGGGCTGATATATCGGCTCAATCGTGCCATGCGCGAGCAATTAAATCATACGGGCAAGGTATCACTACAACTTGATTTGCTGCCTGATGTGTCTGACGAAAAATTATTGAGTAGTTTAAAAAACCCCAAAAAACAATCGCTAGCTAACCTTTGGCGAAAGGCAGGCCTTGATCCGGTCAAAATCGCCTTACTCAGAGAAATCGTCGCAAAAACGCACTGGCATGATGCCGATAAGATGACAAAGGCAATCAAACAGTTAATGGTAGAATTCGATAACTTTCGACCGATTGAAGAAGCGATTAGCTGTGGCGGCGGGGTAAAACGTACAGCATTAACTGAGGATTTTTCGCTAAAATCCAATCCTTATGTATTTTGCTGTGGCGAGATGCTTGATTGGGATGCGCCAACGGGTGGCTATCTGCTGACGGCTTGTTTTGCCACGGGCCGAGCCGTCGGACAAGGCGTGGCGCAGTTTTTAGCGTTATCCAAAAAGTTGACGCAATGCAATTGACATAAGGTACTTATCGACTGTGCAGATAGCGACTGTAAAAGTAGGCAAGCAGCAGCACAAGCGCACAAATCGGTAAGCAGACAGGCAAAAACAGCGGATTTTGCATACCGCCGAACACTACCATCAGCGAGCCCAATGCCGCCAAAATCGGCGATATTACGCCCAATAACATACTTTTGATATGACCTTGTTGCCATAATCGAAACACAGCAAAGTAAAATACCAAATACAGCAAATAACTCACCACAATCGCGATTTCTGAGATATCCATATCGCCTAGCAGCTGACTTTTCATCACCGTATAATGCACAGCCGCCCAAAACATAGATAAGGCAAAACCTAGCAGCGCTGAACCAACCGATAGCTGATAGATGGGCGAGACGTGACGCAATTGCGCGCTAAACGGAATCAATGATTTGAGCGCTAAAGAATGCGGCAGACGAATCAAACCTAATACCAAGCCATTGACTGTGCCCATCACCGAAATCACCACAAATACCAAAAAGGCTTTGGCAGCGGTTCCACCAAATAACTGGGTCGCGACCACATACACGCTTTCATCACCCAATGCCATCACTTGTGCGGCGCCTAGATACGCGGTAAGTCCAACAAAGTACAGCAAATAGCCCAATAAAATCAACATAGGGGCAACAACTAACGCAATCGGTAAATTACGTTTGGCATGTTTGATTTCCCCTGAAATACTGGTAGAGACCACCCAGCCATCAAACGAAAACGCAATCGGACCGATGGCGCCGAGCCATGCCAAAGACTGGGTCGCTTGACGCGCGGATTCACTTGGATGGGTTAACGCAGCCACAGGGTCGCCATAGACAAAAGCCATCATCCCTAGCACAAATAACGGAATTAATTTAACGATAGTGGCAAAGACTTGAAAACGCCCTGCAAACACCGCTGCCATCACATTAAACAGATAACAAATGACAAACCACGTCAGCCCAATGCCCATTTGTAATTCAAGCGATGCCTCTTTTACCCCAAATAATAGGGCGGTGTAAATACCCACTACCCACGTCACCACCACGCCAAGCGTCGGGTAATACAAAAATAATTGAAACCAGCCAATCATGGTAGAAAAATGTGGACTGACAAATTCATCGGCATAGCCAATCAAGCCGCCATGCGCATCGGTACGTTTTGCCAGCTCAGCAATCGATAACGAACCGAAAATAATCGCTACCGCCGCCAATACAAAAACCCCTACCCCCAACGCCACATTGCCATGGGTATATTTTAAAACATTGTCTGCCTTAAAAAATATCCCTGAGCCAATCACAATCCCCACAATCATTGCCAATGCGGTGATTAGGTTATAACGCCCGTTACTTGATTGATTCATGTTGTTACCACACCCAAAAAAAGCTGCATGCCATGTTGCAACGATAAAAAATCAGTTATGCTATACCCCCTAATCGCTGTTTTCAAGCCTTGTATTAGTAATATTTTATTCAGCACTAACTTTTAGTTATTTATTATGGGTCACTGATGTCACAATCTAGCCAACGTCCTGTCACAAGCTCAAGCAAAAGTAGCACCCTAGCAGCAACCATTCAAACCGCCAAACTGCACTGGCAGCTAGATGATAACGGCGTGACTGTCCCCCTCTCTGGCGACTTTGGTGATGTCTATTTTTCCAAAACCGATGGCTTGGCAGAATCTCGCCATGTTTTTATTGATGGCAACAACTTAGCCTCTCGCCTCGCTAATTTGCGGAACTTTGAACGATTTGTCATCGGTGAGATTGGTTTTGGCACAGGGCTTAATATCTTGGCTATTTGGCAACTGTGGCAACAAATCAGACCTGACAATCACAGCCATTTACATATCATTACCACTGAAAAATTTCCCCTACGCAAAACTGACCTTGAACAAGCGCTGAGCGTTTGGACAGAGCTTGCTGGGTTATCACAACAGCTCATTGCAAACTATCCACCGCCACTGGCTGGCTGTCATCGTTTGAACTGGTTTGATGAACGATTGACGATTGATTTATGGCTTGGCGATGCGACAGGCAGTTTGTCGCAAGTGACTGGGCAAGGCAAAGTCGATGCGTGGCTACTTGATGGGTTTGCGCCGAGCTGTAACCAAGAGCTTTGGTCAGCGGCTTTATTGGCTCAAATCGCAAGATTGTCCAAACCTCACACGACTTTGGCGACATTTAGCGTGGCAAGCGCAGTCAAACAGGGGCTAAAACATCAGGGTTTTAGCTTAGCCAAACGTAAAGGCTTTGGCAAAAAGCGAGAAATGCTCACCGCAAGCTTTCAACCTAAGTTAACATCCGCCAGTTTTTGCGAACTTTATTTTCGCTATAACAAAAAAATTAAACCATTTTTTATCACCCTACCCTTTACGGACACGTTTGAATCCCGACGTCGTCACCGTCGAAAAGCCAATAACGTTAAAGGCTTTGAACTACCCAATTTTTCCGCCATCACAAAACCGCTGTCTGTCGCGGTGATTGGGGCGGGTGTAGCGGGGTTAAGCAGTGCGTATGCCTTAGCCGTCCGTGGACACAAGGTCACCATTTTTGATAAAGATGAGCCATTGGCAGGCGCATCGGGCAACATACGCGGTTTTCTTGCACCAAAACTTACCAGCCTAAAACGTCTTGAAACCAATCTACATGCGATTGGTTATTTGGCAAGCTGTCGATTTTACCCTTATTTGACCGCACAAACCGGTATTGAAATCCTACAAACTACCGGCTGTTTGGATTTACTCTCACACAATCGCTTACAACTCGATGAAGTCAAAGATTTTCCCATTGAATTTGCCCGTTTATTGACCGCTGAACAAGCCAAAGCAAAGGTCGGTTATGAGGTTGGGCAAGCAATATTTTTGCCCAATGCCGGGTTAATCACTACCGCAAACTTTGCCAACGCTGTTTTATGCCACCCCAATATTAGCTTTCAAACCGAGAAATTAACCTATTTTCAGCAAGCCTATTTTCAGCAAGATTGCGACCAAGTGCTATTAACATTCACTGAGCGTCAGCAGTTTTTTGACCATGTGATTTTGTGCATGGCATTAGACACCTGCGATTTTTTACCCACCGTTAAACGCTTTAATCACAGCCGTGGGCAAGTGACGTGGTTTGTTGTCGATGACCATGATAAAGCACAGTTGCCAAAACTGCCGCTAAAGTATGGCAGTTATTACGCCAGTTTTAACGAAAACAGCAAACGCCATGTCATGCTTGGGGCAAGTTTTGTTAGGGATACCTTGGATACCACGCCAGCCGTTGCTGACCACCAGATGAATGTGGCAGATTTGGCGGATGCGGTGCCCGATTTGGTCAACAACACCGATATGTTTACCGTCGAAAAAAACATCCCCCATTGGCAGGGTCGCGCCAGTATCCGCAGCCAAACCGTGGATTATCTACCCCTAGTTGGGCAGGTGTGGCAAGCGGGTTATGAAAGCAAAAGCCGAGTCTGGAGCTTTTCGGCATTGGGGTCAAAAGGCTATGCTTATGCGCCGATTTGTAGTGAGCTGTTGGCGGGACTGATGTGTGGGGAAATATTGCCGTTAGCTAACAAAATGGTCAACAGTTTAAGTCCCAATCGCAAGGTCATTCGGCGCTAAGTTATTTTCTCAGCAGTTTTTGATAAACCAAACTGCGTAAACTATTTGGCAATAATCGCACCGGTAAGCGAATGGCGAGGTTTTTAAGCAATTGCGCCATAGGCAAAAACCCTTGTTGATAAAAGCTTTGCTGGATTGCCCACTCGTATCGGGCATACGCCAAGCCCCCGCGCCGTTCATACATCGCATCCCCTGCCCGTGCATACACCAGCACCTCGGGCAAATTGGCAAACTGATAGCCAGCGACCAATAATCGTACCCACAAATCATAATCTTCAAACAGCGGCGCATGCCGATAGCTACCGACTGCTTGTACCGCTGATTTTTTGAAGGCAACCGTCATGTGGTTGATGGGATTGCGCGACTTGGCTGAGGCAAAAATTGCCTCGTGTGAGGTTGGCACCGTGCGAGATTTTTTCCCCTGTGATAGCTGCTTTTCAAATTCAATGATTTGCCCGCCCAACACGTCAATTTCAGGATGGTTTTGGATAAAGTTGATTTGCTGCTCAAAGCGGTTAGGCACACAGATATCATCCGTATCCATGCGCATGACCCAGTCATGTTGACAAGCGTTTAGACCTGCATTCAAAGCCTGTCCAAGCCCGACGTTTTTTGTTAAAGCGATAATCGTTAACGGTAGTTGCAGCTTAAAATCTTGTACCACTTTTTGTAATGCCAAATTGATTGGACCATCAAAAACCAACACAACCTCAGCAGCTTGGCGTGTTTGGCTAACCAAGCTAGCTAGACATTCGGCCAGAAATTCGGGGTTTTCTTTGTCATACAGCGACATCAGTACAGAAAATTTCATATTAATTCACCCAGCCAAGTCAATGCCACATCCTTTTTTACTTTACGGGCAAACCAATAGCCATTAAATTTCGCCTGCTCAAGCTTTAATAAATCCAAATAAATCGGGCTATTACCATTATTTACATTTTTGTCAAAAATAATTTGTCGGCGGTTATCATTACTTAGGCGAATTTGATTGGTTAATTTTTCAGTAATTAGGGTTTGAAAAAAGTGTTCATCGGGCACCAGCTTGTGACGGAAAAAATCACTGTATTCATCGGTAAAAGGCATAATTTTTTCCCAGTCTGCACGCGTCACTGAAAACCATTGTGAGCCAAAATAAATGGGCGAGTGATAAGTTTTTATTTTTGCCACACCTTGTTGCAGTTTGGTGATGATTTTGCCCGTCAATTGCCGTTGCCAGTTGCTGTCGGCATGGGGGCTGTCCATAATAAAGCGATACGCATACTGTGGCGCCCTCTCGCAGGTCATCATCGCCTGAAAATCAAACCGCTGTTGCCACTGTTTTTCTATCACTTCAAATGGTTGTAACACCACATCTTCACCGCTTAACAGGTGAAAATAAGCATTGTCCTCATTGGCAAACGCCGTTTCAAACAATTTTAATGTTGCTTCAATTTGGCTAAACCCGCCCCAACGTACCGTTATTCTATCTTTGAGCAAAAATACATTGGCTAGCTGTGCAGTCTCAGCGTTAGGAAAATAATTGGATTTAGCATCCACATGCACATAAAAATTGACGTTGGGCTGAATTTTCGCCAGCTTAATAAAATAACTGATATCTTGATGGGCTTGGATAAGTAAGGCGTGTTTTTTCATATGACTACCCTTTGAACCCATTTAGATTATCTGCGTCATCTAAATTAATCAGGGTAAAACCACGACTGGCAAGAAACTGATAAGCATCAGGGAATTTATCCCACAGCGCTTGGGTATACACCATAAATACTTGGGTGCGGGGAAATTCTTTGAGCGAAAACACAGCAGTGCTGATAAAGGTATAAATTTCAAAGCGCTGCTGGGGGTTTTGTTGCAAAGCCTCGCTTAGATAATCTTCAATGATTTTATCGCTATCAATCACCGGCAAAACATGGCTAAAATCCAAGTTTTCTCGCGGGTGTGGACAAAATGCGTCAAGGTGAAATGTCTTGACCATTGTTTCTACAATATCAGCATAAGCTTTATCACCGATAAAATTGTCGAGGGCTTGCCCCAATAACAGCCGTTTTACCGGCAAATTCTCATCTGGCTGATTGTCTACTTTATCAAACAAATAAACAGGCTCGGTAGTGTCTATAATATTTTTTTCCTGGGGAAAAATGGTGAAATGTTTTTTGGAGATAGCCAAAATACTGGGAATACTGGGATAAGTAATGCCCACGGCGTGTTTAAACAGTTGTAGTGGTAAGGATTTTGGTAACGGTTGAAAATAGCTAGAGTTGGGGAAAATATTAGCGGTGCCGTCATCAAAGGTATACAGCTGTTGGAATGTTACTTTAGAAATAACATATTGCAAAAACAACACGTCAATACTGGCAAGATAGACGTTTTCGATAGGTTTTTGCCAAATATCAAGCGTGTTAAGTGTGGTTTTGATGTGGTTTAGGGTAGCAAAACGTTCGCCCCAGGTTTTATTGTTCAGTTCGATAAAGGCGGATTTTTCGCAGACCTGCTCAAGTTGTTCAAAATAATAGCGGTGTTTGGGCTCGCTTTTTGAATGGATACCATACGGCAAATAAAGCCCAATAAAGGGGGTACTGTGCTGCTTAATAATTTGCTTGGCAATCAACACTTGCAAGGGGGTGATACAAATAATGAGATTCATGGCGTTTTTTTGACCTTTTCCACCTGCAGCGTATAATAATATAACAACGGCAAAATCACCACGCCACTAATAATAGTCGCATACGGCACCACCGCCAGTGATACGCCACTTAACAGCCACAAGGCAAGCAAATACACCAGCGTTGAGATGACGGAACACAGCGAAATTTGCGCACTTTTGGCATGATAAAACAAAAAATTCACCAACAATAAATACGGAATTATCAGCGAAAACGCCAGTACAAACATCACCACATAATACTGGCTTTGGGCAAAATCTGCCCCCAATAGCCACGCCATCAATGACGACGGCATCGCCCACGCCATGGCAGTCAACAGAAAAGGCACTATTAAACTTAGCCAAAACAGTCGATGCAATTGCATCACTGTCATGCGCTGCGATTTTAGCCGTTCATATAAGTGAGGCACCAGCGCAGAATTGACCGCCATAATCACAATGGTCAAGCTACTAGCGACTTGCACCCCTGCCGAGTATACCCCTAGCTCATGACTGCTAAACCGCTCGTGAATCAACACTCGGTCAAGTTGCCCTTTGATGGTATAGCTTAACCCATGTAACAGCAGCGGCAAGCCTAGGGTTAAAATATAGCCCAGTCCCAGTTTGAGCCGTTTTGGGGTAAAGCGAAAGTTGATAGCAAATTGGTATTTTGCCCACGCCAACGCTGCCACAAAAGTAAACCCATGCGCCAAGATAATCGCAATCAGACGCTGGGCAACTTTATCGGTGGTATCGCCAGCAAAAAACTGAAAAATCAGCACCGTCCATAGTAAATTACCCAAGGCTAAGCCCAGTTGGATGGTCAGATAGCTAAACGGGCGTTTTTGGCATTGCCGCAGTGCCAGTTGGTTTTGAATCAAGGTTTGCAAAAAGGCAGTAAAAAAGCAGTAAAATAGCAATTCGCTATGTAACAGCCAACTAATCACCGTCCCAATCAGCAGCACGCCCACGCTATATAGCCCGCCTGCCAATAAAATATTGCCCAGCCCATGCCTGCCATACACATAAAAATACCGGGTCAACGCACCATTTTGCGACAGACTCATGGCGATTACAATAAACGCCGTGAGCGATAAATAATAGGACAAATCACCAAAGCCCGTTGTGCCTAATACCCTTGTTAAATAGGGCAATAGCAAAAACGGCACAGCTTTGGCGGTCATCTCGCCCACCACATAAATCAGGCTGTCTTTGAGCAAAGCAGATTGTGTTAAACGTTTGATTTTATTTAACATTACCTTTCAAGAACATCCCACGAGGTGGCGGTATTGGCTTGGATATCCGTTAGCACTTTTTTGCCCATTAATTCATCATAAAACTTCGGGGCAAGCCCAAAGCCAGGGCGAACGCTACGGATACAGCTTTCATCAATCACATCCCCTGCCGTCATGTCTTTGACAAAATACAGTGAGCGGCGAAATTGCACATTGCCGATTTCGCTTGATTTTCGCCCATAATCGACTTGTCCGAGCGACTGCCAAGCGGTTTTGCTATCACGGCAGAGCGCGGTGAGTTCGTCTTTTTCCAGTGAAAAACTGTCATCCGCGCCGCCGCCATTGCGGTCTAGGGTGACGTGTTTTTCAATAATACATGCCCCTAATGCCACGCTTGTCACGGCAGTGGTGTTGTCAAGCGTATGGTCGGATAAGCCAATCGGCACGCCAAAACGGCGCTGCATATCGACAATGGTACGCAGGTTATAATCCTGTGCAGGGGCAGGATAACCACTCACACAGTGCAATAACGCAAGCTCACGGCAGCCGCCATCACGAGCGGCGGCAACCGCCTCAGCAATTTCGGTTTGGTCTGCCATCCCTGTGGAGATAATCATTGGCTTGCCGGTACTTGCCACATATTTGATAAGCGGTAAATCAATGGCTTCAAACGAGGCGATTTTGTACGCTGGGGCGTTCAAATCCTCGAGTAAATCCACCGCAGTAAAGTCAAACGGTGAACTAAACATGGTGATACCGACTTTGTGAGCGTGCTCAAACAATGGTTTATGCCACTCCCACGGCGTGTAAGCTTCTTGGTACAAGTCATATAAGGTACGCCCGTCCCACAACCCTCCATGAATTTGGAAGTCAGCGGCGCTGCTGTTGAGGGTAATGGTATCTGCGGTGTAGGTTTGCATTTTGACCGCATCAGCCCCGCACGCCTTTGCCATGTCAATGATACGGTAAGCGTTATTGATGTCGCCGTTGTGGTTGGCGGACATTTCAGCAATGATGTACGGCGTATGGTCAATGCCGATTGGGCGATTGTTAATGCTAAAATTTTGATTCATAAAAACACCCCTAAAATAAAAAATCTTGCGATTTTAATTCAAACTCAACCACATCATACACTTTTTCACCCACACCAAAATGCTGTTTTAACACGCCTGTTTCGCTAAATCCCAATTTACGATGCAACGCCAGTGACGCGGTATTATATGCCAGCACTTGCGCGGTGATTTTACCAATGTCGGTGGTGTTGAAAATCCGTGCAATCGCCAAAACTCCCAACGCAAAGCCAAGCCCCTGCCCTTTTGCGCTATTAGGGGATAAATAAAACCCCCAACTGGCAGTTTTTTCATTCGCGCTTAAAGAATTAGGATTTGACGCATTAGGGTTTGGCGCATGGGTGTTTGCCAACTGCAGCGTCTGGTATTTATCTGCCGTCATTTGGGTAACATTGACTAGCCCCATCGGCTCGCCGCCTTTACTCCCATCCGTTTCAAAAATCAGCAAATGCACATTGGCATGGTCAAGCTGTTTGCGATACCATTTCTCATGGTCAGCGAGGGCAATTTCATCTTGCCCAAACATCCACTGGCGTACGTCGATGTGATTACGCCATTGCCAAATCATCTGGCTATCGGCTTGGGTCGCTTGTCGCACTTGACAATGTTGAAATTTTTGCGCAAATTCAATCCAGTGCGCAACCCGTTTCGCCCCTTGCCCATCGACCAGTTTGGCAGATTGGCGGCTGAATTTTTTATAATTGTCGGCCAGTTCGCTCAACAAGCGGGGCAGCTGCTCATCCAATGTAGCCATGTCAGTTACCACTTTGACCAGGTTTTTATCTGCCAACGCTTTGGCAATCACCTGCTGGTTATCGGCAAGCACGATCAGCACCATCGGTAAGCCCAAACAGCAGCGCTCCCAAGTCGTGCTGCCTGCCGCCCCAATCGCAAGGTCAGCATTTGCCATCAACTCCGCCATATTAGTCACATTGACAAGCACAGCACAGGCAAAACTTGCGTGTTTGGCAAACCTTTGCACACTTTTAATATGCGGTGCGGTTTTGCCCATGACGACAGTCACGTTAAACGCTTGCTCAGATTGTTGGACAAAGGTATTGAGACTTTGCAAAATCTTGAGCGTGACATTATCGTTATCGACTCCGCCAAGATTGACCAATATATTGTTGGGCGGCTGCACGCTTTTACGTCTGCTTAGGCTTATCGCTCGCCAGTTGGCAAACTCATCACGTAATAGTGTATAGCGTGTACCTAGTAGTCGCTGGCAATCACTTGGCACAAGCGGTTGATAATCTTCGTTTTTTCGCCCAAAATTTTGGTCGAGCAAAATCTCACAGTCGTGCGTTCGGTCGGCTAAATCGTCAATGGCTAAAATTTTAAGGTTTGGCAAAAGTCGTTTAGCTTGTTGCTCCCATTTTTCGCCAATCGCATAATGGTCGATAATCAGCCAATCTGGCTTTAACGCTTGCAAGATGGGTTTACACTCGGCAAAATCATCGCTTTCACTGGCGCCTAGCCACTCGCTATGGGCATGCTGTTTGATAAAATCTGCAATCCCACTTTTGGCTAACAGATGCACAGCAAAACCTTTTTGTCCAATCAAATCCGCCAAATGCCCGTCATGCTCCCGACAAATAAACGTGATGTCATGCCCTTGCTGTTTTAACCGGTCAGCGAGCGTGAGGCAACGCATGATATGACCGCTACCCATCGTTAAACTTGCATCTGCTCGGACCACGATCTTCATGCTCGCTCCAGTTGTGCTTGGTACAGGCGTTCAGCAAATCGCCAATCGTTATCATCATCAATATCGACCACACTGTATTTTGGCAACACATAGCCTAGGGCATGATTATGGATTTTATCCTCGCTGAGCCATGCTTCACGACTGCCCCAATAAAATTGCCCTGCGTCAAAATAAGCCTGCGTCAAATCTTGGGTTCGGGTGAGTTCATGTTGGCTAAACATGCTCGACACTTCACCGGCATCGCTTAATTTTAGTGAGCGTAATACATTGGATTCAAATTCTAAAACCGGAAAACAATACAAACTGTTGGATGACTGCCAACACTCAAAACTGTCGGTTAAATACTGCGATTTTAATAACGGCGTACAGGGGTATAGACAGCAGATATGGCTAGCTTTTGGCATGCTCTGCAGCACATGCCGAATCACCGCAGCAGTAGTGGCGTAATCATCGGCAAGCTCGGCCGGTCTTCGGCTGACAGTAGCACCATGGTGTCGAGCGATATCGGCAATAGCGCCATCATCAGTGGAGACGATAATCTGCTCAAACAATTGGCTGTTTTTTGCCGTTTCAATGGCACGAGCCAGCATGGGTTTGCCACAAAAATCTTTGATGTTTTTGCGCGGAATGCGTTTACTCCCCCCACGGGCAGGGATGATACAGACCTTCATTATGCTAATGCCTGATAAATTGCATTGACCACTTGCGCTTGCGAGGCTTCGCTCAAGTCATAATACAATGGCAAACTAATGGCTTGTGCATAGTAGCTCTCGGCATGGGGAAAATCGCCTTGTTTAAAGCCCAACTTGGCATAATAAGGCTGGGTATGCACTGGAATATAATGCACATTCACCCCGATATTTTGCGCCCGCAAACTGTCAAACACTTGCTTACGCGTTTTGCCACTGTCTGCTGTTAGTTGAATGGGATATAAATGAAACCCCGAATAATTAGCAGGATTGCGATAAGGCAACATAATCGGTAAGTCTTTGAGTAAGTCATCATACCGCTTGGCAAGCTGATGACGGCGAGCCACAAACTCATCCAACTTTGTCATTTGACTGACCCCCAATGCACCTTGCAATTCGGTCATGCGATAGTTAAAGCCCAAATCAATTTGCTGATAATACCAACCACCGTCAGGTTCATGGGTCATTAGATTGGCAGCACGGGTGATACCATGACTACGGAGTAACTGCATTTTTTCCGCCAACACGGGGTCATTCGTTGTTGCCAGTCCACCTTCTGCGGTGGTAATGATTTTGACAGGGTGAAAGCTAAAGACGGTAATGTCGCTAAACTCACAATTGCCAATTGGTTGATTGTGATATTTGCCACCAATGGCATGAGAGGCATCCTCAATAACCTTAAAGCCATATTGTTGCGATAGCGCATGAATGGCCGCCATATCACAGGGTTCACCGGTGAAATGCACGGGAATGACTATTTTTGGCAAGCGGTTTTCAGCATCGGCAAGCTGTAACTTTTCTGCTAACGCGTTGATAGACATATTGAGCGTTAGCGGATCAATATCCACAAAATCAATGTTAGCACCACAGTACAATCCACAGTTGGCAGATGCGGTAAAGGTAATCGGCGTCGTCCACAGCCAGTCGTCTTTACCCTTTTCACCTTGACCAAGCCCCAATGCCAAACAAGCAATATGTAGTGCTGACGTCGCACTATTCACCGCCACGCCAAACTTTGCCCCCGTATAGGTAGCGACGCGTTCTTCAAACGCTGGTACTTGACTACCTTGGGTCAAAAAATCAGACTGTAGCACAGCGACCACGGAATCAATATCAGTTTGGGTGATATGCTGACGACCATAAGGGATAAATTGATTTGCCATAATATTTGCCCAAGGGGTTCGTTATTAAGTGGGTTTGTTATCAAGGGTTAGCGTTTAAATTTTACCAATTTTTGCTTTGTTGGTTTCAATCCATTCTTGGAGCTGCCCAGTTGTCATCCACTCACTGTTATTATCACTGGCGTACACAAAGCCTTCTGGCACCTTAACACCATCTTTGATACGCTCAGGCGTTTCATCCCAGCCATTAATCGCAGGCAAGATTTTAAAATGCTCAGGATATTCGTAGGTATGAAAAGAATCTTCGGCACTAATCATTTGCTCATGCAATTTCTCGCCAGGACGAATACCAATGATTTTTTGCTCGGCAGTGGCAGAAACGGCAGTTGCCACATCTGGCATGGTCATAGAAGGAATTTTTTTGACATAAATTTCGCCGCCCACCATGTCGTCAAATGCATGCCAAACCAGCTCCACACCTTGTTCAAGCGAAATCATAAAACGGGTCATACGCGGGTCTGTGATGGTCAGTATGCCACTGTCTTTAATTGATAGAAAATACGGAATCACCGAGCCACGACTCCCCATGACATTGCCATAACGTACCACCGAAAAGCGTGTGCCATGCTCCCCTGAATAGGCGTTGCCTGCGACAAACAGTTTGTCCGATGCCAATTTGGTCGCGCCATACAGATTCACTGGACTAGACGCTTTGTCAGTCGATAAGGCAACGACTTTTTTCACCCCTTTATCAATACAGGCATCAATTAAATTCATTGCCCCGTTGATATTGGTTTTGACACATTCAAATGGATTATATTCGGCGGTGGGTACGATTTTGGTTGCTGCCGCATGCACCACATAATCCACCCCATCAAGCGCGCGATATAGACGGTCTTTATCGCGCACATCACCGATAAAAAACCGTACACGCGGGTCGCCTTGGTACAGTTTTGCCATTTCCCACTGTTTCATCTCATCACGCGACAGGATAATCAGTTTTTTAGGGTTGTATTTTTCAAGTGTCATCGGCACAAAGGTATGCCCAAATGAGCCTGTCCCGCCTGTCACTAGAATGGTTGAATTGGTTAACATAGTGCACTACCTATTATGGCTAAAGTTATTTATCGCAGTTTATCTAGCCCCAAAACCTGTCAGCATGGTTTGAATGGTTTTGAGCACAATCAAGATATCTAATGCAAAAGAAATATGTTTAATATAATAAAAATCGTACTGTACTTTAAGCGCTGTCTCATCGGTATCACTGGCATAGCCTTGTGTGACCTGCGCCCATCCAGAAATACCGGGTTTGACGATATGTCGATAATTATAAAAAGGGATGGTTTTTTCAAAGGTTTTAACAAAACTTAGCTGTTCGGGTCTCGGTCCAATCAGGCTCATATCGCCTTTGAGCACATTTAAAAATTGCGGCAATTCATCGATACGGGTTTTGCGAATAAATTTACCGACTTTAGTCACACGCGGGTCATTTTGTTGCGCCAGTTTTGCCCCGTTCTTTTCTGAGTCAAAGCGCATACTGCGAAATTTATAGATTTTAAACAATTTGCCGCCTTGCCCGACCCGCTCTTGGACAAATATGGCCTTACCCGGACTCTCCAACCGTATCGCAATGACAGTGACCACCGCAATCAGCAATACAAAGGGTGCTACCAATAAAATCGCTATAATATCAATCAGTTGTTTAAACCATAAATAGGTTTGCGATGGCAACAGCGAGCCCAATTCGTTTTCATACAAATGATGAATCGGCAGACGACCCGTCAAAGACTCATACACTTGGCGGTTATTATACACCGGTCTGCCCTGTAACGTTTGCTCGGTTAAAAATCGCTGCCAGTCTTCATCGAGTGCAGGCGATGACAGGTCTGCCACTATCGCTTGCACTTTTTTGGATTGTATGGCATCCAAATGCGGTTTTTCAAGCCGCAGCCAACGGATTTGAAAAATCGCTTCAAAGTTTTGACAATGCCCTAGTGGAATATACGCCATATAAGGTTGGTGCGCTTTTTGCTCAAGTAAAAATGATAAAAAGAAAAACACTACCCCGATAACACCCGATAAGCCAAAATAATATAGCGAATACGGCAGCCGAAAAACGATAATCACCATGCCTAACAGCATCATTACCAACAATAAGGTTGGCAACACAAAGCTAATGGAGCGTTGACCTGGAAACTCGGTGAGTTTGCGCAGACCCAGGGTGACGAGCAACACACCCAAGGTGGCTAACACCATACTGTTAAATTCAGTAATCAGCCAGCGCCCCTGCAAAAAGCGCATTCGCCACATCAGCAAGGCGGGCAACACCACCACCACCAACCATCCTACAATGAGGCGGAACACAAGATTTTGCCATAATAAAAAAATTACCCGCTGCATTATGGTGTAAGTCCTGTTTTTTCAGGGTTGGCGTGACGCCATTGTCTAAACTCACGGTATAAATCTGCAAATGTCGCAGGATCTTGTTTGGCAAGGTTGCCCAAGTCGGTCTCGACATTGTCACAATCCGACAAATTTTTTACCATGACACAAGCCGCTTTGATATGGGTTAATGCCGCTTGTTGGTCACCTTTATAGGCTAAGAACTGTGCATAAGCTAATATATTATACTGGGAAGAATCGGTATTTAGCACCTCTTCAAAGATTTCTTCTTTGACGCTTGCCTGATGGCGATTAATCGGCACTTGCATGGCAAGGATGCGGTCATGATACGCGCTAAAGCCAAACACCTCATTTTGATAGTCAATTCCTTTGTCTTGGTTTAGATGATTGGTGTGCTTGATAAAGCGATTATAATCCAAATAATTAAGATGAAAATATTGCCAAATATAGTAGCCTGATAGCATCGCCAAACCAAGCATGACCACAGACATGGCTTTTGTGAGTTTGGGTTGCCACACAAACTGCCAGTTGCGCTGATCAATCAACGCCAAAAATAAGGCAAACACCGCGAGATAACGAAAATACCATAACGGGTATTCTACGCTGGCATACAAGATACTGGCGATGACAAACGCCAGTGCAATGGCGCTTTCGCTGCTATGACGCAGATGAATCGCCCGCACCAGTAGCCAAACAATCGGCACAAAGCACAGTGCACCCAGCACACCTAGCTCCGCCAAAATCATGGTGGCAAAATTGTGAGAATGGTCGGCAATCTCTGGCCATTTAAAATATTGGGCATAATCAACGCTTGCGCCCATGTAGTTGTTCCAGCCGACTCCGGTGAGCACATGGTCATGAAATATCATCATGGCGCGTTCGCTCATCGCCGAGCGGTTCCCCTGCCCGCCCGCCATACGGCTTACCGCGCCAAGCTGATTGGCGCTGCTATAATTGCTAATCCAGCTTGCGCCCATATAATACAATACAAAAACAACTAACCCCAAAACGGTGGCAGAAAGTTTGCTTTTCCACGCTATCGGCTGGGTCAAAAAGAAAATGGGAATCACCGCCAGCATCATCACCAGTCCCGCCCGACTTTGTGTCAAGGCAAGCCCGATGGTAAATATCACAAACAATAGCATCAAACCAAACCGCGCATATTGTCGGTATCGACCCATCAGCCACTGCGGCGTACTTAACCTTTCTTGAAACGACTGCTGCAGTTGATAAATCACCCCACACAACGCCAACACAAACGCATAGCCTGCGTGATTGGCTTGCCCAAAGTTGCCATCATAGCGTCCGCCATTGGCGTTACCGCGCGCAATCACCCAGCCTTTATAATCAATCTGATAGCCGCTCATCTGCATCATTTGAATCATAAAGGTGACGATTGCCATTATATATACCGCAATAAACAGGCGGTTTAATAAATTCGCTTTATTTTCAATATTACTGCCTATCCACGCAGTCAAGGCAACGACCACCAAGCTTATCACCGGAAAGATTAAGGCATCAGGGTAAGCGATATGATTAAATAATGGCTGACATACAAGCAATAGCGCTAGCAGCAACCAAGTAAGCACAGATTTGCTCACCTTTGTCATCGGGTTTTGCCAAAAAAAAGCGGCTATGGCTAAGCTGATAAACCCAAATGCGGTGGCATTGACGACAAAATCTCGACCGAGTGGCGAATGCCAAGGCATTAGATAGGTCAAAATGGCGAAGCCCATGAATAGGGTAAATAGACGGATATCTTGATTGGGGGTTTGGGGTGGCGTAGATGGCAGCATAGGATTTTCGTATGGGTTAAACGCAAAAATGCTAAACGGGGTAGTTTAGCATTTTTTATAAAATAAGTATTCGATTCAGCAATGAAATTTATATCTTGATACTACTATATCTGTTTGGTAAGCTTTCAAAGGTAGCAATTTACGCTATCACTACACCTAAACAGAAACAAACAATAGGTGATGCAAATTACCCTATGACAATATTTGTCGAAAGCCTAAAATCCAATCTGACAATAATTGTCACTTTTTAATAAAAATAGGCAGATGAATCTATAATCTGAATTTTTTTATGGATAAGATGCTGTTTTTCTATGTAAATTGTCTATAATAAAAGTTGGCACGTTTAGTGCTAATATTAAGATAGGCTTTTAAAGCTTATAAATAAACCAATAACATTTGTGGAGAATGTTTATGAACGCACAAAAAGGTTTTACCCTTATCGAATTAATGATCGTTATCGCTATTATCGGTATTTTGGCTGCAATCGCAATTCCTGCGTATCAAGATTATACTACTAGAGCAAAAGTGACTGAAATGCTTTCAGTTGCTTCTTCTGCGAAAACTTCTATTAGTGAGGGTTTTCAAAGTGGCGGGATAACTGGGCTAAATGCTGTAGTTGCTGATATTAATAATAAGAATACTCAAGCTGCAAATACCAGTAAGTATGTAGCTAAAGTAGAAGCTACAGCAGATACTGGTGTAATTACTATTACTTCTTCGAAAGATAATAGTCTTCCTAGCACTGCTCAAGCTAAGACAATTAAGCTTACACCTTATCAAGGTACAGCAGGGTTATCTAAGACAACTGTTTCTACAGGTGCTCCTTTACAATGGGCATGTTCTTCTGAAGGAACTACAACTGCGAAAGCTCGTCTTTCTACTGTAACAGCGGGAACAATGCCAGCTAAATTCGTGCCATCTGAATGTAAATAAATTTTAGGCTAAATTAAAACGTATCATTAATGATACGTTTTTTTATAACGGCTATAATATGACACCTCGTATTAAATTTTTTCTTGTTCACATAATCACCTCAGTAATTATTGCTTTTCTATTGACTCTATTAGTTCTTTTTATTTGGTATCCATCACCACTTGCCACAGCCGTTGGCGTAACGCATATCTTTCTAATGCTATTGGCCATTGACGTGATTTTAGGACCACTTTTAGGTTTATTGGTCTATAAAGAAGGCAAAAAAACACTAAAATTTGACCTAAGTACCATTATTCTCATTCAAATCGCGGCTTTATGTTATGGGGTGTTTAGTATTGAACAAGGACGTCCTGCATGGTTGGTGTATAATGTAGATCGTTTTGAATTGGTACGAAAAAATGAATTAGTTGATACGAATATTCAGCAAGCACAGCCACAATTCCAACAACCTTCATGGTTTAAACCGCAATATGTCGCCACTGAATTTGCCAAAGACACACAACAACGCAATGATGAAATGTTTGCAGAAGTCTTTAGCGGTATTTCAATTGCGCAGCGTCCAGAACGTTATGTAGAATTGACTCAAGCAAAAACCCAAATTCAACAACGTGCATTACCGCTTGTAGAACTGCAACAGTTCAACCCAAAAACAGACGTTGAAAAAACTTTAGCCAAATATCCAAAAGCAGATGCGTGGCTACCCTTAAAAGCCAATGCAGTGGATATGGTGGTTTTAGTCAATAAAGAATCTGCAAGCATCATCAAAATAGTTGACTTAAGACCATGGGAATAGTTTTAACGACATATTCTTTAACTCCATTCATTAAAACTGAGTGGCTATATCAATCAAATAGTCCGAGTATCTTGCCTCAATTCAAAATTTTCTATCAATAAAGAATGGCACTTTTCCAGCAGTATTTCATAATCTTCTTTCAGCTGCTCATAATCACTTTTTACCGCCTTAGTCAGTATCTTATGTCACCCAACATCAATGTTGTTTTATATTGCCAAAAATTGTTCAATGCCTAGCTTGATAAGCTAGTTATTCCACTCATTAGCCATCCCGCATTCGCCTGTATCTTGGGTATCGCCATCATTATTTTTATCGCGACATTTGAACCCTTGCGCGTTTAGCGTGAGCGTACCATCAGTTGCCATCTGCGATGAACTAACAGGTGTCGCTGTAATTGTCCAACGGTCAGAGAGGGGGGTGGGTGCTAGGGTGATAGTATATAATGCTGTACCACTCCTAGGGAAACTCCCATCTAATCCCGTGCCTGCGTTCGTGTAACTGCCTTGTGCCAGTTTACGCGATTCAATCTGCGAGGCGATATTTTGCAACTCAGTCATCATATCAGTGCGTTTGGTTTTGATGACGTAGCGCTGATAGCTGGGATACGCAATCGCCGCCAGCACGCCAATAATCGCAACCACAATCATCAGCTCGATCAGGGTAAAGCCTTGTTGGCGATATCGATTTTTCATTACCACTTCTCCGAGTTATTACCGCAATCTGAAGAAGTTATTGTCACACTCGTATCAGCGTTGTTGATTTTACACTGAGCTCCTTCAGAATTAAGTAAAATTTTCTTAGCACTTGGGAATTTATTAGTGTTAGGTATTGCCAACATTGCCCAATTACGTCCTACAGCCAACGTACTATCGTCTATAGTTGTGCTAGTATTCACTAAACTTTTATCTTCACTTGATGTAGTGGTGCTACTGCCTACGGTTGTCGTAGTTTTGACTACACTTGCTAGGGTAATTTTATAGTGATAATTACTGCTGGTACTATTGGCAGGGACATAAATAGTTTTATTATCTGTTTCATCATAATCATAGCTGGTTGTACCATCACTAGCAATTTTTTTGGGTAAAAAGCCTTTATAGGTCAGTGAAGTCGCCCGCCAGCGATTGAGCTCAATCTCTAGCTGCTTCATTTTGGCTTGCGCTTGCGATTCGGCATTGCGAATAGCATATTGCCGATACGATGGGATAGCGATACTGGCGAGTATCGCAACCATCGCTACCGTTACCATCAGTTCAATCAGCGTAAAGCCCTTGTGACGATTCATCATTGCCTCGGTTATTTATTCACTTCATACCAAGTATTTGGCTTTAAGGTATATCGCTCATTGTAGATATTCTCTATAGCTGAGCCATCACCTGTCGTTTTAGTTAGACCAGATAATGGCTGGCTAATTCTATCAAGTCCAATATTATTAGACCCCGTATCACCTGCTAGCAGCTTACCGCCGTCATCACCAAAGTCCACTCGGTTATAGGCTCTATCTCTAATTGTTTGCGTACCAATCAATAAGCGTTGATTGGACAATGTAGAACTACGCGGTCCTAGCGTCAATTCTTGGATACCTTGCCCTGCCCGCGCAAAACCTGCTGTACCATTTTTAGATGCGGCATATTCATCGATAGCCACCCCTGCTGAATTTGTGGTTTGTTTTAAGCAGATACCGTAAGGCAGACAGTACAATTGACGCTCTGAGCCGCCTGTGATTTTTGCAGAACAAGGCTCAGTGACGCCATAGTTCATATCAGGGTTGTAGACAGTAGTGTATAAGAAACTATCAATGACCTCAGACTTGCCCACGCCTTTGGTATATTTGACCTTATCAAAGCCATCAAAGCGCGTTAATGGATAATACCAGCCACGTTTGGCTTTTACAGAAGTGATAGCCGCTTGTTTGGTAGCTAAAGTATAATCTGCAGTGACCGTAGGTAACGCCAATAAGTCGCTAGCGGCTGTGGTATTGGCGGTCAAGTCTACCACTTTTTGTACTTTAGGCGCATCTGTGGCGGTAGATTCTTTGCGGGTGGTAAAATCATCGGCATATAAGATACTATCTGCCAAAGTGACATCAGTGTCCATAATGCCATACAGCCTATCGGCATAAGCATCGCTAGTACGTAGTTTTGATAACGGCGAACTGCGGTCACCTGAGATGACATTAACCACAGCAAATAACCGACCATTATTAAAGCTACTATCACCCCGATAAAAACTGACCACAGGCCGCTCATAAAAACGGTGATTATACTTGATATCTGTACCACTAAAGGCAGGTTGCAGCAGACGCACTACGCGCGTATTGCTAAATGAAGTTTCAGGTTCAGCTGTGCCACTGCTCACAGGTTTGATGAATCCAGCATTGGTAAAATCAGCACGGAATACTTGCCCACCCAGGTCAGCAAAGTATAACTGATCCATATAGCCATCGTTGTTGCGGTCAAGGACAGTAATCCCGCCTACGATACTATTATTGAGGGTAGAGACTGTTGTATTGGTAGCACCGGATACCGCATTGGCTGTTTTGGTGGCTGACCAAATTAAATCCCCTGTTTTGGCATCAACCATATATACAGCATTGCCTAGGGATTCTGTAGCGGTTGTGCGGTTACATGCTTGTGATTTTTGATTGCTTAAGGTCGAAGTTGTGGTACCGACTTGATAACCTTGGTCTTCATAGCAAGTATCGTAGCCACCACCAAAGACCAACACATCTTTATAAGCATTGACTTTTTTGGTTGTCGAATCTATGCCTGTGGCAATTTTTGCCTTGGTAGGTTTTGCCCATATTTGTCCCATACGGTCAAAGCCTGGCGTAGCAGAATCGATTCTAAACAGCATTTTAGGATTATCTTTATCCGTTAAATCCAAGCCATACATACCTTCTCCGCCCATCCGTAGTCCGCCATAAGCACGGACATAGGTATTACGGCAGTCACGGGTATTATTTGGGTCGATATCCGTATCTGCTGGACAAGGTGTTACAGTGACTCTGTTGTTATCGAGGTCATAAAAATAATTAGCACTCACTAACCAAGGGGCATCCACACCAAAGTAAGGTTTGCCCACCTCTGTGCTCGTACCATTGATAAGCGCCTGTGGTTGGCTGATGAGCATTTGTTTAGGGATAAAGGCAAGCTGCTCTCTTCCCCCATTGCCTGTAGTAGTATAGTCATCAGCATTTACCATGTGTAATGACCCATCACTAGAACCAAAAAGCACATAGTCATCACGTGTGGCTGTCACTTTACCATCGGTGTCAAGGGTTGCAGAGTAAGATACCATGCTTGGTGTTGAATGGATAGTGGCTCCAAGGACTTTGACAGGTGACGTTGGTGCAGTGAGTACCAAGTCTGCTAAGGCTTGGGTTTTTTGCGCATCAGTCAATGTAAAACCTAAAAATTGTAGTAATAAATTGACATTGTCACGCGAATACGTGGTGGTATCCACGAAGGTATTTGAGGCACTGATGATACTTCCATCCAAGGTGACTTTACCTGAGGCATCGACACCCAATTTTCGTAGGCGAGGCTTTGTATCATTTGAGGAGTTATCTTCAATGTACAAGGTTCTTACATTATTCACAGCGGTGTTCGGGGTAAGCAAGTTACTATAAAATCCGCCTGAGGTGACATTATTATTTTTGCCATTGATATCGGCTATTGCACTCCAAAGATCTTCGGTGGCAGGATTCAGATTGCCTGCGACATCCAAAAATAATGCACTATTATTTTTGCCATATAGCGTACCTTCATCGAGGCTATATTTTTTTAAATTACCTGCCCATGTTGCAGGTGATTTACCAACTTCGGCTTGTAAGATGGGATAAAAAGCAACGGCTAATTGGCTATCTGCTCGGTAAGGGTCATCAGGTATGACAATGGTACCTGAAGGGACTGGTCGAATATCAGCACTTAATACATCCATAAACGCAGCCAAGCTATCTATAACATCCTGTGATGAATCGGCATAGTAATAGCCGCCACCACCAAACTCTTGACCAAGTCTACATAAGTTTTGGACATCTTTATTAGTTGATGAGGTGCAGTTATATATTTTCTTGCCATTAATCGTAGTGGGTGTACTTAGACCTGCCATACCCGAACCAAAGCCCACCGTAGCTGTCTTGATAGGAATACCAGTTGCATTACTATTTGAAGCTAAAATTTGTCCATAGTTCGCCATACAGCCCCAACCTAAAGCACCATACTTTCCATCTGGCAATAGCTCACAATTAGTTACTTTTGTAGCAGTAGTGCTTAGGGATGTATTCATTAATGCTTTCGCATCTTCAGCCTTAACACTGGTATTAGGCTCACCGTCTGTTAATAAATAGATTCCATTACCGGCACAAGTAGTTTGTTGAGCGCCTTGTTGATAAAGAGTACCATCCGTGATTTTGGTGCTTGCATCAGAATTTTCAAACCCTGAACCAGTTCCTGATGTGTTAGTACCCAGCATATAAGCGCCTGCCTCCGCAAACGCACTCGGTGTCGGTGTACCACCCCTAGCAGTTAACCCTGCAACATAATTTGCCATTAGCTGGCGATTTTCCATTGTGAGCTTTTGTATTGGATAACGAATGATGCCAGTTTTACCATCACCATTGTAAGGAAAAATGCCAATACCTAAACCAATATCATTACTAACCTTATTACTGGTAAGTAAGGTTACCAAAGCCACTTTAAGGCTATTGATTCGATTATAAATCGTCTTGTTCGTGGTGCTTGAAGTACAACTTTCCAGATTTTTGATAGTAGTAGTAAAAGTTTTAGTACTGTCATTTGCATCTGTATAAACAAATTTTGTATCTCTAGTTTGTGTTGTATCACTCTTACATCCACTCAGTGCTGAACCCATACTACCTGAGATATCAAGCATCATCATGATATTTGGATTGCCAGGCGTGGGTAAGGCATAAATCTCTAGGTCACCAATTTGCTTTTTGACGACATCCGCCTGTGAGGTACTCACTGCTACCGTCATCGACATAGCAATAACTACATATTTGATTGAAGTCGTTATTTTACCTTGATACGATTTCATTGCTTTAGACCTCTTAACACCAAATTTAGGTTTCATCGTTATCACCACATTATCTTTATCTTAACAAACCTTATCTACCTGATGGGGTTAAAGTACATTTTGACGATAATGTCCCTGTACCTTTGCCAAACGGAATACAGTTGGTTGAGCTTGACATATTCTCGACATCCGCTTGCTCATAAAGCATCTTGCTTGGGGTGTTGGCTTTACGCATACACTCAATCAGAGAATATTTTCCTGCACTCACATTGTCTTGGATAGCAGTTTGTTCAAAGCACTTATCAGAACCCACCTTAGGCTCTGCATACGCAGGTAAGGCTGCGGTGGCGCGAATGTCGAACTTGAACTTTTTACTGGTGCGGTTTTCTACTTCTTTTCCAATCACCATTTGTGAAAATGGTTCAGCATCGGTTTCAGGTGGGGTGACCGCAATATTCATCTGGGTCATTGAGGTTTGTCTATCACTATTATAGCTATCGGCACTGGTATAGTCACAGTAGCCACTGTTACGCCCACTCCAGTAGCCCCCGCCTTTTTTTAGGATGGTAGCGTTTTTGGCAAGGTATTTTTTTTCACGCGGATTATAGCAGTAGATAAATTCGTTGGTAGCATTGTCTGAATTGAGTAAAAAATGCCCGATAGCCCCTGACACGCTCGTGATATCTTTATATGCCTGTGAACTAGGATTGGCATTCACCATCGCCTCTAACTTTTGATTGCCACTATCGGCTGATTGTAGCAACAGGGTATTGATTTGGTCAGCGGTGGCGGTTTTGAGATCCGTAGTACTTTGACGTACTGCTATCGCCCCTGCCAACAGGATAAGCACCAAAAACAACAATACTACAATGAGCGCCGCACCACGTTGATGAGATGGCAAATTATGTGCCTTGTTTATTGGACGGATAAGCGCGGATTGCGTGCTGATCAATAGGATTGGATTGCTCATTGGCTAACTCCCCGCAGTTAATGTCGTACTGGTGTCAATATTGATAACTCGCGCGTTTCTCAATAAGGTCGTAGATTCATAGGTAGTGCGTACTAGCTTAGGCTGTCCTGACTTTAATGGCTGAGTTGCGCCTAATAACTTAAAACTGGTCGCGACATCGCTACCGATGACAGGTGAACTGCCTCGGACAATTAGCCCAATTTTGACTGCGGTAATAGGCGGCTTGGTACCAGACAATGCTAAATACTCACTAGCGGTCAAGTAACGCATCAACCCAGCATCACTAGGTGCGTCAGTTTGGATACCCAACAAGATTTTGAATTGGTCTACCCCTAAGATTACCTCGCTGCCACCGCTTTGATAGTTCGCACTCAAACCAGTAATGCCTGCAGTTGTAACCCTACCCGCATCGCAAGCTAGCAACAGCCCTTGCCCTGTGGTACTTGAACTTCTAACAAAATACCGTTCAATTACAGTAGCTTTTGGATCAATATCAGCACTTTCACAATCCGCAATTTTTACACCCGTGGTATTTTTAAATTGAATCGTTAACTGGTCGCTATTGATCCCTGTGATATTAGAATCGCCGCCAGTGCGTGTAAAATAAAGATTTTTGGATGTGTCTGAGCTTGCCAAACCAATATTTTCAGGTGAAATGACGATGCCACCACCCACCGTTTTATCGGTAATAGAGGTTACTGAATTTCCCAAGTTTGCCAATCGCAAATGGCTCTCTAGCTGCTGCAAACCAAAAACGCTCGCGTCTTGTAGCTCACTGCCGCTTTTTTGGGTTGAGGCGGTTTTGGTGTTCGTTAGATATACTTGTATCACCGCAGCAGAAATCAGCAGCCCCAATACCAATGAAATCATGAGCTCTATTAACGTAAAGCCTGAAGTAGAACGATAACTTGATATCATCAGTATGCCTCCATAATGAAGCATTGTGCACCAAAATTATAGACCGCATCTTCATTAGCGCAGGGTTTGTCTTTAGTCGTATCGGACGCAACGGCGGTATCCAAAAAAATCGGGTCGGTATCGCCCCAAGCAGCAATCAGGCATTGGCGGTCTTGTCCAACCGTACTAATCGTTGTGGCAACACCACTAGCGCTAGTGGTTGTCGTGCGTTTGGTAGGGCAAGTTGCCATACCCACGTTCAAGCCATTGTCTGCGGCATATTGCTTGACGGTTAAGGCGTCTTTTACTGCCAGTTGCTTAATCGTACAGGACACAGGCGTACCCCCTGTCATGCAACTATCTTTGGTGATAGCCACATTGCTAGTATCTGTATTAGTGAGTGTGGTGGCGGTGCCGTTAATCGCGGTTTTGAATGCGGATATGCCATCTATATTCGCTCGCATCATCTCGGCTGCACCACGCAGTACCGTTAATGCTCGGGTACGCATCAAACTCTCATCGGTGGCTTTGACTGCGGTCATCTGCATCGCAGTGAATCCAAGCACCGCGATTGCTAACAACATCAATGCTACCAGCACTTCTATTAAGCCAATGCCTTTTTGTGAATTCATGAACACGTCCCATTTTTGCTAGTAACAATATTACTGCTTGCATCGACCATGATGGTATATTTATCAGACCCAGCACCATAACACACTGAAAAATTGGTCGTGCTATCTGTGACAGTGCCCGTTCCGGTGTCCCCTTGGTAAGCTTTTTTATAAGGGGTAAAACTAACTGCAGTTAAGGCACTCGGGCTAGCGGTAATCGTCAAATTTTTGTCTAGCGTATAGTCAGACAGCATTTCATCAGCATCTGTTGCCGACCTTTTTACATACAATACAGTGATTTTTTTGCTTGATGAGCTATTGGTTAGCACTACCCTAGTAGATCGCTGAGCAATCATTGCTTGGGTTCTTGCATCTTTTAGCGCAGCTTCAATGATGTTTGCCCCATCTTTGATTCTGGCTTGCTGAATCTGTCGTTGCATACTAGGTGCTGCCATCGCCGCAATGATAGCTATAATTGCAATGGTGATGACAAGCTCAATCAGCGTAAAACCTTGGTCTCGGTCACGATGATACTGTCTTTTCAAAACTTTCATCACGATACCCACCCATACCCCTTGATAAACGACCTATCATACCATGTTTGCTAGCACAAACCATTCTAACATTAAAGCAAAAAACATACCTATTATCGCAGTGTTTTTGTTAATTGCCATACCTAAAGCTTACTACCGATAGTTTACCTTAGTCACTTATCGTTGCTAAGCGAATTAGGACAAAAGGGCGCCCACGTATTATCAAATCATTTTTAGCTTAGTATTTTAAAGAATCCTTCCAATAACCCACTGGTAGCCCGCCTTTATCTGCGAGCTTTAACGGTATGGCGTTGCAACTTTGGTCGCAAAACAGTCACAAGCAGAACCTAATGCAAAACCTTCCCATGCAAGATTGAATACGCATGGATATGGGCAGATGGGTGATAATTCGTGAGTAGATTAGCCAATTCAGACAAGGTGGCACCTGTGGTGACCACATCATCAAACAAAATCAAATGTTTGCTAGGCGGCATATCTGTTAGGGAAAACGCATCTTTGATATTATCTAAACGCTCCTCTCGGCTTAGACCCTGCTGGTGAGGTCGGTCGAGTCGCTGCACACCCGTAAAAACAGGGATTTGCCAGTGAAAGCTTAGATAAGCGGTTAACATGGCAAGCGGATCGAAGCCGCGTTGCCTAATGCGCTGTAGACTTGTTGGCACTTTAACGATTAAAGAGTTTTTTGAATGACAACCGTTGGGAATATGCAGTTGTCTGATAGCTTGAACCAAAACGGGCAGATGATGTAACTGCTGCCCATTTTTGTACCCAAGCATGATTTGATTGAGGGGATATTGATAGTAGCCGCTGGCTACGCCACGCAGTGACGTTTGCTTTAGTTGCAAAGTAAAAAATGACGTGGACCATGCAAACCGGCTATGGCATGGCTGACAAAGAAATTGCTGTCGATTGAACCAATGGTCATGATGACGCGGTGCTAAGTTATCAAAGCCTGCTGCAGCGCAATCATTAATGCCACATAATTGGCAACGGTGATGAACTTTCGCTTGATACACTAGCGCCATGGCAAAGGGCAATCGCCACCAAGGCAAGGGGGCTAAGACTGCCATAAACGCAGTTAAAGCCCTTTAAAATCATTGAACATAAAACCAATACCGATATTGGTGCTCTTATGATTATAGTCTTGGATGTTTTCACCATAGCCATGGAATACTTGTAAAATCGCTTTCATACCGCCTGTCAATGGATAAGCATAATCCACTTGTATAGCGCCTTTATTGGTACTTGGATTATAACGCATCACACCGCCGACTGTGCTTTGGTCATTGAGCGGATACAACCAACGCACATCGCCATAGCCCATGTAGTCCCCGATATCTGGGTTATCCGAGTCTTTACTGTTTTCATATGCGATGAGCCACAGTCTTGGAATCACGGTGAGTTTGCCCCACTCCGTCCCTGCCATCGCATAGATACGATTCCAAGAGCGTGATAACGGGTCTGACTGTCCGTTTGATTCATGCACGAGCCCCGCGCCTAACATTCTTAATGACCCATTCCCAGGCAGATCACCCTTGATAGGCTGTGTCAAAAATATCTCTGGCTGATAATCTGAGCTGCGAAAAGGTCTTGAATACTTACTATTGTACACTTGCCAATAAGACTGCTGGGTATAGCCAAGCCAAACATCAGCATTGGTATCGAACACATCTTGGGCAAGCTTGGTTTTCATTGAAATTTGCAGCTTGCTATCTAGATGCTGAAGAGAATCTTTCGATGCGCGAACATGATCTTGGGTGGGTGAATGAATATCATAGTTTGGCGTCGCGTTGTACCAAAGCGGCATGACATACATGGGCAAATGTGGACGTATCGTCAGTATCCCTTTGGGATCATTTTTATCCAAGTCATATAACACACTCAGTGGCGTATATTTTTCCACATCCGTTGCAGTCACCCCCACTTGTTTTAAGATGGTTTTGTCAAGCTTGTTGGGTACCAAATGATCCAGTTTTTTTTGCTCGTTTTTAGTGGGGGTCGTGACAGTTGTCGTTTGATCCACGGCTAACACGGGCACTGCTTTACCTTCTTTGATACTCACTTTCAAGGTTTTGGCAATATCAAGGGGCGCCTTGGCTTCGGGTTCGATTTTACCAACGCTTATCTTGTCAAAACAAGCCAACCGCGCGATATTGTCAGTGATTTTTGAACAAGTTAGCAGCATTTGCTCGTCGACAGGGATAACGGTTGTTTTTATTAAAGTTTTTGTTGAATCTTGTGTTGAGGGTTTTGTTGAAGCTTTTGTTGAAGCTTTTGTTGAAGCTCTTGCTGAGGATTTTGTTGAAGTTTTTGCCTGCGCCGTTGCTGTAACTGTTAGTGTGGCTAGTATAGCAAGCGATAAAGCGGTACGGTAAAGCGTAAGTTGTGACATAGGTTGACCTTCTTACAAAAATATCGTTCATGATAGCAAAAGTTGATGAAAAATAGTTAACAAATGCATAATAATTTTTAACAGTAAAGTAAAATTACAAGCAACTATTGGCTCGTCAATTATGGGTATTTCTATTGATATTTCTATTGGTGCTGGTATTGGTAATTCTATTGATACTGCTGGCCTTTATACTCAAGCCAACCGTCTTGATGACGGCTAGCAGGGTCACGGTGTGTCCAATGTACAACGCCACCTTTGTCGTTATAAATATATTCACCTTGACTTCCTCCCCTTGCTAAAGCAAGGGGATTCCTTCTACAAGACGGTCAAGCCCGACCGCAAGAATGTTCTTACTGGCATTGATATCTCTATCATGCCATGTGCCACACGAAGCACATATCCATTCTCTTATTCCAAGCGATTTTCTACCTTTCGGACTATTGGCGGTGATTTCCCCGCAACACGAACATCGCTGGGTCGTGTATCTCTCATTCACGATTTCAAAACGGCAACCTGCGTTCTCGCATTTGTAGGTCAGTTGCCTTTTGAGTTCAAACCAACCTGCATCGTAAACCGATTTGGCGAGTTTGCTTTTTTTACTGTTAAATTGGGTGGTTTTCACATCACCGACCACGATTAGGGCATTGTCCTTGACTAATTGGGTGGTGAATTTATGGATGAGGTCTTGGCGTGTATTTTTGATTTTGGCATGAATCGCTTTGACACGTTGTTTGTTTTTAGCTCTTTGAGCAATGGCTAACGCTTTAGCATATTTGAGCGTTTGTTTGATTTGTAATTTATTGCCATTTGAGGCGGTGGCACTGTCTTTAAGTCCTAAGTCAATGCCTACACTGCCTGTACCGCATTGTGTCTTGGGGTAGTCTTTGACGGTGATACAGGCATACCAACGGTTACGGCTGTCTTGTACCAATTCGCATGTGTTGATTTGGTATAGGCTAAGGTTGTAGCTGTCCCATAGGTCAATGACTAGTTTTTGTCCTTTGGCTAGGCTTAGTTGCAAGGTGGATTTTAAGCCCTTTTTGCCTGTTTGGTGCGTGGCAATATGCTTAATGGCAGATTGTTTAAATGGTAGCCAACCTAATGATTTACGTTTTGAATTTGGGTTGTTGGTTCGCCATGATAGTTTAGCTTTTTTGAATTGTTTTCTAGCTTTGGCGTGGGTTTCATTGATGGCTTGAATGGTTTGCGAGTGTAACCCCAGTAATTCACCGCTACCTTTGGTGTATTCGTTCAAATCATAAGCTGAAAAGAATTTACCAGTTTTTTGTAGGTGCTTGTAACTCAAGTCATTGACGTAGTTCCATACGAAATTGACCGAACCGCTTAGGCGGTTAAGCTTTGCTGTGTGTTTATCTCGTATGCGTAGCTTGAGTGTTTTCATGCAAATTATTTTAGCAAAATTTATGCAAGCGTTATAGTGTATGAGTTGCCTTATATCCACCGCCTAAAGTCGGTGGTTTTACGGCAACGGAGGATAAAAACGAATGGGATTGTTGGCTTGAATACCCTCGATGCGCGGTGCCAAATCAATATTATGGGCAATTAACACCGTGATGTTTGGGTAGTTATCAATTTTGACCAAAAATTTTTGATGGCGGCTACCCTCATTATCGTCTTTTAGCACTTTAATCACCGTACCACACCCTAATACCTGTCGTTTAACGCTGGGATTTTTGGCTTGATAAGCTTGATTAATTACGGCGTTGTTGCATTGAAGATTTGTTGCTTGACGTTTTTTGTCAGTATAACTTGCTGAATTTTTAGCCGTCTGTTGATTGGACTTTGGGCCTGTCAACGGTGAATTTGGGCTTGCTAACTGGCTATTTCCGCTTTGGTTTTGGCTTTGGTTTTGGCTTGGCTGTTGGTCGGCATTGCCTGCATGGGAACACCCAGTGACAAAAATCAGCACCCCCAAAGTTAACGGGATGGCTATAGACTTTGCTAAGTGATAGTTCAATTTTTATTTAACCTTTATGGTTGAATGGGTCAATGAATCATTTGACTGAGTTTTCTTGAACTGAGTTGTTTTCTTGAACTGAATTTTCTTTAACTGAGTTTAGAGTTAATTTAATTGGGACAAAAGTTGCTCAAAATCAGAGCGTTTGACTGCACCGTTTTGTCTTGCTACCAGTTGACCGTTTTGGTAAAACAACAATACAGGCGGACCGAACACGGCTAGTTTTTTATAGATTGCTTGGCTATCCGCCGTATTGTCAGTCACATCGAGTTTGACAACTTGCCAGCTGGCTAAACTTTGCGGCGGGTTGACAAAAAGTGTTTTATCCATGATACGACATTCAATGCACCACTCTGCGGTGACATTGACGACTAGCTTTGGATATTGCGTAAGCAAGGGTTCAAGCTCTGACAGTTTAGTGATTGTAATCGTTTGGGTGGTCTTTGTTGCCGTGAATGCCGATTGCGCTGAGGTATTCACAAGCTTGTTAAGCGGCTGCCAACTATCTTGACTACCTGAGGCAGTGCCTATCACAAGACACGCTGACCAAATCCATGCTAGCAATGCTAGTGCTTGAGTGAGTAATTGACCTTTTTTGCCCTGCCAGCGCCACAGCCATAAGCCAATCACAGCAAACCACAGCGCCCATAGCATCAGCATCCAGCTTGATAGCCATATACGCTCTATCATCAATAAAGCGACGCCAAATAACAGCAAACCAAAGCTAGTTTTGACCCAGTTCATCCACTCGCCTGCTTTTGGCATAAAATTACCTTGGGTGGCGCCCAGTAAAATGAGCGGTGTGGATAGCCCAAGCCCCAACAAAAACAATGCGGCAAACCCCATCACAGGATCACCCAGCGCTGCTACGCCTGCCAACGCACCTGCAAGGGGTGCCGTCACACAAGGGGAGACAACCAGCGCAGAGAACAAGCCCGTCAAATAACTACCACTTAAGCTACCCAGTCGATTTGCCCCAATTTGGCTGATTTTTTGGAACTTAACACGAAGCGCATGCGGCAGTTGCCAGCGAATGACATCCAACATGTACAGTCCAAGCACGATAAATAGCCCTGCAAAAATTAGCAAAATAACAGGGTTTTGTAGCCAGTTTAATATACCCAAAGATTGCCCAAATAACGCAACCACTGCGCCCAAAATGCCATAACTGGTGGCAACACCCAAACCATAACTGCCCGTGAGTAATAACCCTTTTTTGGCAGATGGACGATGTTGACGGGCAACGATATTGGCTACAATCGGCAGCATGGGTAACACACAAGGGGTAAAAGCTAACCCCAATCCTGCTAAAAACAATAGCAATAACGCAACACCGCTATGCTTGGTTAATCCAAAAATATCTTGATTGCTAGCGCTAGCTGTCAAACTCGTTGCCACCGCTGCCGATGAAACCGCGGGTTCAGTTATGACAGTTGTTTGGACAGGTTGAGACGATGTAACGGAGGCTATAGGGGCGGATGCCGTTAACTGGGCTGTGGTTAAGACATCGGTCATTGCGGTTGATGCGATTTGCTGCCCCGCTGCCGCTCTACTGCCACTGGACAGCGTTTGTTTGGTAGACGGTGTGCTAGTTGCCTCATCGACGGTTTTAGCAGGGGGCAAGCTAGCAGATTGCTGAGTCGTTATTGGGGCGGCATCATTGGTCATCGCCAAGGTATTGGTGACTTTGGTTTGCGCCGTTTTTGACGTCATTGCGTCTGATTTTATTGCGCCATTTTTGGTGGAAGCGGCCAATTGGGTGATGACAAATTTGGTCTTTTCTGGGGGATAGCAAAGTCCTACTTTGGCACAGCCCTGCCATTTGACCGTAGCAGGTTGCGAAGTAATTGCTTTATCCGCGCTCAAGGTGGTTGTGGCAGTAAAGGGGTGTTCAAACACAGGCACCCGACCAAAATCCGGGTCATCCACATAGGTCGGTGCTGCACTAAATTGTAGCGGCGTCGCTGTTACCCCATCAGGCAATTGTAAGGTTAATTTATCCCGATACGCATAATAGCCTGCTTTGACATCCACATGAATGGTCACTACTTGCCCTTTTTGCTCAGTATAGACTTTAAAAGCCTCATGCACCGGTAGCGGCTTGTCTTTGGCGCTCAAGCTGGTATTGTCACTGCCGCCAAAAATCTCGCTTAAACTAATCGCTTGGGCGCTTGGCATAGTGAGGCTAGTGACAGCCAGTAGCGTGCCAAGCAAAGAGACATGACGACTCACGGTTCGAAAACAAAACAATGGCGTAGGCATAGGGGATATATTTTTCAAAGACAACTTCTCATACATTTTAAATTCATACGTTTTAAATTTATACGTTTCAGATTTATACGTTTCAGACTTTATACGTTTTAAGCCACGTAATTATACTATGACGGCTAATTTTAGCTAATCCCTGTCCAAAAACCTAGCAAAAAAATCAGAGTGCGTGACTCTGATTTCGTTAACCCAGTGAAAACACCAAACTTATAACTTAGCAAAAATGTCTGCGTCTTGACCTTCGCCGCCTTCTTTGCCATCAGCGCCCAATGAGAACAAATCATAGGTTCTGCCTTCGGTACCTGGGATAACGTATTGTAGGTCATTATCCCAGCCATCTTTCGGGAAACCGCCTTTAATATACCCGCCCTCTGGCCAGTTTTTGGCGCCTTGTGGTGGCTTATTTAAGGCGTCTAACCCTTCTTGGGTGGTGGGATAGCGACCATTGTCCACTTTAAACATATCAATGGCATTTGAGGTGTTGGATAAAGCCGTTTCGGTGGTTTTGACGCGGGCTTTGTCACTTTGACCCACCACTTTGGGTACCACCAGACCTGCCAAAATTGCCAAAATGACAATCACCACCATGACTTCAATTAAGGTAAAACCCGCTTGACGATTTTTTGATACATGAGCACAACACATACGAATTTCCATTTTTTAGATTTTTAGCGCTTTTGATAAGGTGTTAGGATTTTACACGGCTTTTTTGACAATTTGCATACCGATTTGGTTAATTTTGTCGGATGATTTAGCCATTAATTATTTAGCCATTAATTATTTGGCGGTTTTAGGTTTTACCCTGCCAAATCATTCATATTGATAATCGGTAGCATCACTGCCATTACAATGGTCATGACTATCACCCCCATCAGTACCAACATCAGCGGCTCAAGTAGTGACAATAGCGTGCTAATCATATTGGTGGCTTCATTTTGCTGCATCGCTGCTGCACGCGTCAGCATGTCATCAAGCTCGCCTGAATTCTCGCCGCTTTTAATCATTTGTACCATCATCGGCGGAAAATAATTACTGCGCTCAAGCTGGCTTGATAGGCTTGCGCCTTCGGTGACTTTTTCTGTGGCGCGCGCGATGGTATGTTTGATATGGGTATTGGTGGTGACTGCCGCGCCAATAGCTAATGCTTCCACCAACGGCACCCCTGAACGTACCAAAATCGCTAACGTACTGGCAAAACGTGAGGCATTCAGATTTCGCGATAATCTGCCAAACACTGGCAACCGCAAGACAACTTGGTCAAAAGTGGCTTTGCCTGCCGCCGTTTTAACAAACTTCACAAATAAAAAAACCGCACCGATTAGCCCGCCTAATATCAGCCACCACCATTGGGTTAAAATATTAGACAATGCCAACACCACTTGGGTGATCCATGGCAGCGCTTGCTCGGATTGTTCAAACACTTTGACAATTTTTGGCACGACAAAGCTCATCAAGCCCACCACCACTGCCACTGCCATCATCAGCAAAATTATCGGATACACCATCGCGCCTTGTACCTTTTTTTGCATGGCAAAGCGATTTTCGGTGTAATCGGCTAACTGATTTAAAATCAAATCCAAATGCCCTGAGCGCTCACCTGCGGCAATGGTGGCAATATAAATCGCTGGAAAATTACCAGAGTCTTGTAGCGCACTCGCTAGACTATAGCCTTCCAATACTTTGGCACGCACGCCATGCATCAACGCTTTGACATGCGGTTTTTCGCTTTGTTTAGCAATCGCTTGCAACGCTTGTTCAATCGGTATTGAGGCTGCCAACAACACCGACAATTGGCGGGTGATTAATGCCAAATCATACGCACCCACCCCTTTTTGCCACAATCGGTTGTGACTGACATCGGTTTTTTGTACAGGTGAGACTTCGACAGGCAGTAAATTTTTATCACGCAGTTGTTGGCGGATTAGCCTAGCAGAATCGCCTTCAAGAATACCTTGGTGTGACTTGCCTTGGGTATCCATGGCTTTGTACTGAAATGCGGGCATGTGAGTTCCCAACGGGTAAGATTAGCGTTATTTTAAAGGCTTAATAGGCTGAAATAAAGACTCGTTTTCATTGGAATCATATTGTACCAACACCGATAGCTCATCGCGCAAGTCTTGTTTGTTAAAGCTATTGACCTCGGTAATCAGCATTTTCTCGATTCGTTTGTCAACGGCGTATTCACTGATTTGCGCACAATAGATGGCTAATTGATAAACTTGCGCTTTGAGCGACTCATCGAGTGATTGCAATAGTCTCACCAATTCTGCCACATTGATGACTTGGTAAGGGTAATTGGGAATCGCCGCCTCTTTTAATGGGGTGACTGAATAGTTGACACCGAGATGGGCAAAATAATAACAACTAAATAGATAACCTAAAATATGCCCGACAAAATAACCCCGGTCATTGTGATAGCATGCCACCCCCAAAAACTCAATCACAGTCGCCGCCAAACTATGCTCAAGACCGCGAAATTCAGTTGACGATGGCATCAAGCCTACGGTTGGCAGGTTCATTAAATTTTTGTTTTGGCTGACAAGCTGCCAACCAATCGGTCGCTGCGGCGGTAAATGATGGCTAATCGACATCACCAAATCATCGACGATATGTAAATTATTGAACAAATGCTGCAGTTGCATCAGCCCAACATTATCGCGCATGTTTAAATATTTGGCGACTTGCAGTTTTTTAGTTTCAATAAACTGGGATTTTTTACTGGAGATATAAAATAACAGTTGGTTGGGATGGGAGTGCTCAAAATACTCGGTCACTGCGTTTTCTTGTGCATGAAACACGGCAGTGTATTGACTGGTAACATCCATTGGGTTAACACCACGATGGTCCATCGCAGGGTCTTCTGGATTGGGTTTGGTGTGCAAGCCATGTGCTTCGACAGGTTGACCTTTGGTAGTTGAAGTTTCCATGTTGGCAATCGCAGCTGATAAAATATGGGACAGTGCTTGTCACTATATCATACCCCCATCGACATAACCTAACAGATATTGCTATGAAAATAGACTGGTCATTCTTAGTTGCGATAAAACTTGTCATAAGACATAGAGCTTGCTATAAAAGTGGCGATAACCACAAAACCGCAGCAAACCTGCTTTTTTGTGGTTACTCAGGGTTCTCGACTACTGACTCATTCCTCGCCCAAGCTATCAGCAAAATGCACACCATCGGTTCGAAACGACTGGCGATATTTTCGTGGTGACATTTTATAGACGCGTTTGAATGCTTGGCTAAAGGTACTATCGGAGGCATAACCCACTAACTCACTGATACGGCTAATGCTATTTTCTTGTAGTCGTAAATACCGGGCTGCAAGACGAAGTCGATAGTCGGTTAAATAAGTTAACGGCGGCACCCCCACCACCTCACGAAAATGCTCGGCAAAACTACTGCGTGACATCCCGGCGACTTCAGCTAGCTTATGAATGGTCCAATTGGTTTCAGGTCGATCATGCATGACTGCCAACGCCTTGGCAAGGTAAGGGTCTTTCACAGCTTTTAGCCAATTATCTGTCGCTTCAGGCAAATCCTCAATATAATTGCGTACACACTCAATCATCAAAATACTGGCGATACGATTGATAATGGTCATTTTGCCAAGTCGGTTCTGCTCAGACTCTAATGCCAAAAATTTGACCCCCAAATCAAGCATAATCATTTTTTGCTCATCGTTTGATTCGCTTTCTGGCAAAATTTCTGGTAAAGCGCTGAGTAACGGGCGCGTAATCTCTCGATCGTAATGGCACACAATCGCGACTATTTCGGTTGTTTGCGCTGGTTCATCACCTTGGCTAGAAATCGCAGGGTTACCCAAGTTGATAGTTTCAACAGTCTGGTTGCTTAATAACGGGGCAATATCAATTGATGGGATATCCGATTGCCCCACACCACAAATAAGGTGTTTTTTGCCGCCTGGCACCATGACCACATCGCGCGCGCGTGCGTTGCGATATACATCATCGACTTTAATACTAATCCCACCTGTGGTAACCAAATAAAACACGATACAATCTTTTTTATCTAACTCAAACGACCACTCCCCAGTGGCGTGTATATAGTGATACTGAGTTTGATACAAATGTATATCTTCAAGCAACATACTGAGTGCATCCATTAATTTTTCCTAAGTTATTAACACGGCAATTTAAAAAAAATGCAACATAAACTACAAACCAGCTAACTTACAAGCCAAACTTTAGTAATTGGACTTGAGATAAAAATTTAAAGACGTATACATAAACCGTCATCCTCGTTATCAGCAATCATATCATCTTTTACAGGCGCTGCTAGTTAAGTTTGAGTCCGTAGGGCTACTAAAACTCAGTATCACCGTCCGCAAAAATGCTTTATTTTTCAAATATTTCAAAGGGAATGGCATAACAGGTAGTGGACACTTGTTATGGGTTGTACACTATCGGTAGGATGTTTGGGTGTTTAAGCAAATAAATAAGTGAATAAATAGCTAAGCAACTAAACCTAATTAGCCAAATCAGCCATTTGGCTTTCTTTTGATTTTGATTTATTATCATGCTTTATTATCAATGGCTTAACTATAATCTATAACCATTACATCATCGCTGTGAATCTATGAATGCTCATCACTTGCGTAAACAGTTACGTCAACAACGTCTACGCTTATCCAAGCGCCACCGTAATCGCGCCGCTTATCAAGCACGACGAGGTTTAAACCGACTACAGCATCCTGCTTTAACTGGCAAAAACGTCAAGGTCGGGATTTTTGCAGATGCCTTTGGGGAGATGCCTACCCAACCGCTGATGGATTGGGCGAGACAGCGCGGTTATCGTATTTATTTACCTGTCGTCACTGGCAAACATCAGCCGCTGGTATTTATCCAATTTAGCCAAAAAACTTGGCGACAATCTCGCCTACCCAAACACCCGCTAGGTATGCGCCAACCTGAGAAAGGAAAAATGCTTAACGTAGCGGCGCTTGATGTATTGTTTATGCCGCTAGTGGCAGCAGATAAAATTGGCAATCGTATGGGTATGGGTGGCGGTTACTACGACCGCACCTTAGCCAAAGTTAAAAGTCGACCTTTAAAAATTGGCTGGGCTTATGATTTTCAATTGGTTGAAAAACTTGACAGCAATCCTTGGGATATCAAGCTTGATGCCTTAATCACGCCGAGTAAACTATGGTTATTTAGACGCTATTTGGTGGAACAATCCCATGCAAAAAAATGACAACTCCCTGTTTCAACATGTGGTGATGACCTCACCTGCCATAACCGACAATGATGCTGATATTGAGATTAATATTGATAGCGATACCCATACCGACACTAGCCAAGTCCATCAACCCTTATACCCATCAAGCGGTGAATTAAGCAATTCAGAAATTGCCAGTGTCATGAATCCCGCTAGATTAACGCAACTTTTAACCCAAGCTGATGCCTTTACCCGAGTGAATTCTGAAGACTTGGACGACTTTTAGATACGTATAAGCTAGACATGCATAAATTGAACACGTATCAACTAGCCTAAAAAATTAGATAAATATAAATCAATATTACAGCGGCATTAGGCTCAGTGCACGATTGCGGTGGTTATTTTCAGCGCTTTGTTACCAATTTATTGCCCTTGGCTGGTCGTTTTTTTCCCCTTTGTGTGACCAGCCTTGCAATTTTTTGCATTGACGCCATTTATATTTTTAAGTCTATCAGCAAGCCATCATTTGCTCACAAATGGTCAGTTGCTTGTTGTGTTATTTAAGGGGACATAGTATATGCAAGATGATGTTTTAATGACAAACCCAGAATCATCTGAATCGCAAGAATTCACTACGCTACCATTGTTAGCTTTACGTGACGTTGTGGTATATCCACAAATGCAAATTGCTTTATTTGTGGGTCGTACGCCTTCAGTCAAAGCAGTCGAGCTTGCGCAAAACGAATTTGACAATAAAGTATTGGTAGTGGCACAAAAAGACTCACTATCTGAAGACATTGATGCCAGTAATCTATTTGAATATGGTACGGTGTGCCGTGTCGTCAATACCATGCCACATGAAAATGACGAAAATTGCATCAAAGTGCTGATTGAAGGTCTGTACCGTGCCAAATTGGTCGACATCCAAGACAGCGCTGAGGAAGAAGCGGTATTACTGGCCGATTTTGAAAAAGCGCCCATCACCGTGAATATGAGCGCTAAAACGCAAAAATCGCACAAAGAAGCGTTAGTTGCTTTGTTTAGCAAATATGCCGAAAATCGCCTACGTAACTCACGCGAGTTGATTCGTGTGGCTGAGCGTATCACCCAACTTGAAGAGTTGGTATATTTCATTGCGACGCGTGTCTCACTCAATTTATCGATTAAACAAAACTTTTTGGAAGTTGATGATTTGACTGCGCATATCAAAGCGTTGTCAGACTATTTGATTCAGCAAAGTGCCGAGCACAATATCGAGCAAGAATTACAAGAAGCGGTCCGTCGCCAGATGGAAAACAACCAGCGCGAGTATTTCTTAAATGAGAAAATGAAAGCGATAAAATCTGAGCTTTCTGACCTTCATGAAGAACGCGGTGAGAATTATGAAGATGACGATATTGCTGAGCTAGAAAAACGTTTAGCGGAAGCCGATTTGCCAGAAGCGGTGCGTAAAAAAGCAGAAAATGAGTTTCGTAAACTCAAAACCATGCCTGCTGCCTCTTCTGAGTCATCGGTCGTGCGCAACTATGTCGAGTGGATTTTAGACACCCCTTGGAACAAAACCAGTGATGTGTCAATCGACCTCAATAGAGCCCATGACGTGCTTGACACTGACCATTATGGTTTACAAGATGTCAAAGACCGCATCTTGGAGTTCTTGGCAGTGCAATCTCGCGTGGATACCTTAAAAGGTCCGATTCTCTGCTTGGTAGGTCCGCCTGGGGTGGGTAAAACTTCCTTGGGTGAATCCATTGCCCGTGCCACAGGTCGTGAGTTTATCCGTATGGCATTGGGCGGCGTGCGAGATGAAGCTGAAATCCGTGGACATCGACGTACCTATATCGGTGCTATGCCAGGTAAAATCGTACAATCACTCTCAAAAGTGGGCGTGAAAAATCCGCTATTCTTACTCGATGAAATCGATAAAATGGCGCAAGATTTTCGTGGTGACCCTGCTTCAGCATTGCTTGAAGTGTTAGACCCCTCGCAAAATCATAGCTTTAACGATCACTACTTGGATATGGATTTAGACTTATCACAAGTGATGTTTATCTGTACCGCTATTATCTGTACCGCTAATAGTATGGATATCCCACCTGCGCTACTTGACCGTATGGAGGTGATTCGTCTGCCAGGTTACACCGAAGATGAAAAAATCAGCATCGCGGATAAATACTTAGTACCAAAAGCCATCAAGCAAAATGGCTTAAGTGATACTGAAATTGATATCACCGATGAGGCACTCAAAGCGATTGTACAACGTTATACCCGTGAAGCAGGTGTGCGTAACCTTGAACGTGAAATCAACAAAATCGCCCGCAAAGTGGTAAAACAAAATGTTGAATCATCGGGCAAAGACAAAGCGGAAGATAAAACCGCGGCACACAAATTAACGGTCGATAGTTCAAATGTCGCTGATTACTTGGGTGTGTACCAATTCGATTATGGCTTGGCGGAGCAAGAACCTGAAGTCGGTCGCGTCACAGGTTTGGCTTGGACACAAGTCGGTGGTGAGCTGTTGACCATTGAAGCGGTTGCGGTGCAAGGTAAAGGTGAACTGAGTTTTACAGGTTCACTAGGCGATGTGATGAAAGAGTCAATTCGTGCGGCGATGACGGTGGTTCGTGCCCGTGCTGATAGCTTAGGCGTCAGCTATGATAAGCTCAAAGGCACAGATATACACGTGCATATGCCAGAAGGTGCGACTCCCAAAGACGGTCCATCTGCCGGTATTGCGTTAACGCTTGCGTTAGCCTCTGCGATGACAGGTATTGCCATTCGCCCCGATATTGCCATGACAGGCGAAGTGACTTTGCGTGGCAAAGTGCTGCGTATCGGTGGCTTGAAAGAAAAACTGCTTGCAGCGCATCGTGGCGGTATCAAACACGTGTTGATTCCAAAATCCAATGAGCGTGACTTGGTTGATATTCCTGACAATGTCAAACAAGGCTTAAGCATCCAGCCAGTAGAAACGATTGATGAAGTATTTAAAGCGGCGTTGGTATCACAGCCAGTGGCGTTAAAACCCAATCAATTGCCGGTCGATGCCAGTGACATTAGTTTAAAAAGCTAGTCTAAAAAGCTATTTTAAAGAGCTAGTTTAAAAAGCTAAGCTGCCACTGAAGTAAAAACTGAAATAAATAATAATGAAGTACAAAAAAAGCTGAGATTGATTCTCAGCTTTTTTTATGATGGCAAAAATTATTCCACCGATTTTTCCCGTGGCAAATCACCTTCTTGAGAAGCTGATGCCATGTCTTTATCCAACTCATAGAAGCTTTGGTTATCCGCCTTATCTTTTGATGCCAAGGCAAATTTATCACGTAGGTTATTGATTAATGCTTCTTCTTCGATTTGTTCTTTGACAAACCATTGTAAGAAATTAAACGTTGCCCAATCGCGCTCTGCCATGGCTTGGTCCACAAGTGCATAGATTTTTTTTGAGTTTTCTAACTCATGTTGCCAGACATCTTCGATACAGGTTTCAAGACTGACAGGGTTGTCACGCGGTGCGGGAATCGCTTCAATTTTAGCTTCGCCACCACGCTCATTGATGTAAGCTAAAAATTTGAACATATGATTACGTTCTTCAGCCGAATGCTTGTAGAAAAAATCTGCAATACCTGGATAATTGTTCACTTCCGCCCAACTGCCTAGCGCAATATATGCCTGCGCTTGTGTGGCTTCTTCCATCATTTGCTTGTTTAACGCTTGTTCCATTGCGTCTGAAATACGTTTATCGTTTGACATATTATTTTCCTCGGATGATTTTTTTTGTGGCTAATTTTATAAGATGGCTAATCTTGACTAGACAACGTTATCACATGAGTTATCTCATGATTGGCTACCAAGATTGGCTATATAGTTGTTAGGGATAAAACAGAGCATTACCAATAATATTGCGGTTAGTTACCGTTAATTGCATTGGTAATGACGCTCACAGTATAGATAAAAAGCTGGCAATAAACAGGATTTTTTACTCAATTTAGCTGAAAGATACACAAGCCTTTAACATAAAAATACCGGGTAAAATATTGAAAGTTATCTTAAACTTTTATTCGCTATTCAATCGCTTTGTTTTGCGTTGCCAACCAACTAAACACACAATTAAGCGCCATTAAAATGGTTAAAAACCCCATCGATAGCGTCCAAGTATGACTCAAGTCTTTAAGCCACCCTGTCACAATCGGACCGGTTATAGCAATGCTATAACCCACGGTTTGTGCCATCCCCGACAGTTCAGCGGCTTGTTGACTATCCTTTGATTTTAAGGTAAAAATCATCATGCATAAGGTAAAAATCACCCCACATCCAAAGCCTGATGCAATACTCCAAACCCATACCCAGCCTTGCAGGGGCAAAAACCCAAAACCAAACACACCCACCAAGTTTCCCACTGCGGCAAGTAACGCTAACGTGCGTAAATTCCACTGACTAGAGACCCATTTGGTCAACAGTAAAATCGAAGGAAAAGCGACCAATTGAAACACCATGCCCACGTTGCCTGCTTGCGCTTTGCTCAGCCCTTTATCAATGAGTAACGAGGGTAAAAAACTGGCGAGCGTATAATAAATTAGTGATTGCAAACCCATAAACGCACTAATCCACCATGCCATCGGGATTTTCCAGACTGATTTTCGGCTTAGTTGTCCTGCTTCGGCAACCGCTTGATTAATGACTTGAGCATCATGGCTGCTAATTTTTTGCCGAAGCCGCAAATGGGCGACCATTAGCCAAGCCGCTACCGCTGCCACAGAGACCCAGCCCCATACCCCCAGTGCAAATTGCCAATTGGACAAGCTGACAAGCCACATCGCAATGCCTGACGCAAAGCCAGCAAACACCGACAAAAACATCGAATAGCTTCCCATCACAAGCCCAATGTGATTGGGGGTGTATTTTTTGATGACGGCCGGGATTAATACATTGCCGAGTGAAATCGCCAACGATAGCAGCACCGTACCCGCTAGCAAAAATCCTAATTGCGGATGCGCCACCCGCACAAAAATACCGATAGCAAGCAAACTGGTTGCCAAAATCATGGTGTTTTCTAAGCCAATCCGCCGTGACAGCATAGGCGCAACAAACGAACTCGATGCAAATGCCATGACAGGAATCGTACCAATCAAACCAATGGTTTTGGTCGTTAACCCCAAATCTTGCTGAACCAGTTTTGCTACCGCACCAAACCCAATAATGGGCGCGCGCATATTGATAGCCAATAATAAAATGGCAATGACTACCGTGATAATTAATGCCTTGGTCGGGGCAGTCGCTACCGAAATCTGAGACGCGTTAGCAGCAGGGTGAATATTCGACTCGCTCGATTGCGACGCTGAGAATTTCATACATCTTCCAAAATTTTAACTAGGTAATCTATTAGCACGGGTGATTTAGTAAGCTTATTTTCATGGGCTTAATTTAACGGGCTTGATTAAAAAGGTTATCTTTTAACACATTCGTCAAGCCAGCGCACGGTTTATTCACATAACGGCTAAAAATTCACTGTCTATCAGCCTTGCTCAACCGTTAGCCCAAATTTTATAATATCAGTGGGCTACGGTAGATAAATTTTTAACTAATTTATGCTACTATGTATTTTTTGTGCCAGCCTTTGGCGGATTGGTTCGGTAAATTGACTTAGCAAATTGACTGGCCACATTGATTTAACACATTGATTATCTTGTAAGGATTTGTCATGGTGGATACGCTTACTTCAAACGCAGATGCAACGCCCGAAATCAACACTCGACTATGGAGCACTTTGATTCGCAACCTAACGCCCTATACACCGGGTGAACAGCCCAAGCATGACAATTTGTGTAAGCTTAATACCAATGAAAACCCTTTTCCACCTTCCCCCAAAGTCGCTGAAGCCATCGCACAAGTTTTGCTCAATCAAGCCGATCATTTAAAGCGTTACCCTGCCCCAGAATCCGATGAACTACGTGCGGTGATGGCACAAGTTTATGATGTAGCCCCCAATCAAATTTTTGTCGGTAATGGCTCTGATGAAGTTTTGGCGCATATTTTTGCTTGTTTTTTTGTCAAAGACCGTTCGGTATTAACCCCTGATATTGGTTACAGTTTTTATCCTGTGTATGCCGATACTTTCCATGTGAATTTGGTGACCATTGCGCTCAAAACCGATTTTAGCATTGATGTTGATGACTATCGCCGCCCTTGCAGTGGCATTATTATTGCCAATCCCAATGCGCCAACTGGGGTGCTTTTGCCGCTGGCGGATATCGAAAAACTCCTACAAGAACATCGCAATGCGGTGATTGTGATTGATGAAGCGTATATTGATTTTGCAGACACAGCCAATGCCTCTGCGGTCAGTTTGATTGATAAATATGATAACTTAGTGGTAACCCAAACCTTTTCAAAGTCTCGCTCATTAGCAGGGCTGCGTGTCGGCATGGCGTTTGCCAATCACTCACTCATTGAAGCATTAAATCGGTATAAAAATAGTTTTAACAGCTATCCCCTAGATCGCCTTGCCCAAGCCGGCGCAGTTGCCAGCTTGCAAGATAACGACTATTTTGTTGCCTGCAACCAAAAAGTCATTGCACTACGCCATGATGTCACTCAAGCTTTGACCCAATTAGGCTTTACTGTCTTGCCTTCACAAGCTAACTTTGTGTTTGCCAAACCACCTGCTTCCATGGGGGAAACCATACAGGTATTTGAGAAACTGCGGGCGCAAGGGGTGATTGTTCGTCATTTTAACAAACCAAAAATTAGCGATTATTTGCGTATCACCATCGGTACGGCAGAACAAAATCAGCGCTTACTAGATACCTTAACAAGTTTGGTTTGACGGCTGTGAGTGACCCTAGCATACAGTTTTATTTAAAATGCCAAAACATTGAAACAGGCGACGTTATTACTTACCGTTTTGCCGAAAAGGTGGATTTGTTGGCATTTGGTCAAACCTTGGGAGATAAAAAACTGGCGATTGTGGATACCCATATCGCCTTTTATGATATTGAGCCAGTGTTTAATCCATTTGATGGCGAAAGCGTGCCCATCAGTGCAGGCGAACTCAATACCGCACTTGATGGCAGGTTGTTGTAACTTTACTGGTGCAATATTTTTAGTAAATTTCCTACTTTATCAAAACATTCTTGGTATTCTGCGTCACAGTCTGACGCAATCGTGATGCCGCCGCCTGCCCACAGACTGACATTACTATCTAAAGCTTGTAGCGTACGAATCAGCACATTCCATTGCCCTGTACCATCAAAATTGAGATACCCCATGGTGCCACAGTAAGCCCCGCGCGGTTTGGCTTCCAACTCATTGATGATTTCTACCGCGCGCTTTTTGGGTGTACCGGTAATCGAGCCAGCCGGCAGACTTTCAAACAATACCGTCCAAGGGCTGATGTCATCTTTGAGGGTGGCAGTGATCGTGCTCACCATATGGTGGACATTGCTAAAACTTTCGATATCAAACAGTTTTGGGACTTTTACCGTCCCAGTCTTGGCATATTTGCCCAAATCATTGCGCAGCAAATCGACAATCATGACATTTTCGGCGATGTCTTTTTCGCTGCTAGCAAGTTCATTTTTATTGGCTTGGTCAGCAGCTACGTTTTGTCCGCGTGGGCGCGTGCCTTTTATCGGTTTGGTAATGATGCAATTTTCGCCTTGCGCGTTTTTTGCAAAGGTAAAAAACAACTCTGGCGAGCAGCTTAGTAACTCGTAATTGCCGAGTGCTAGATATCCTGCAAACGGCGCCTGGGTGGACTGATGCAAGCTTGGCAAATAATCGACCAACTGCTGATTGGATAACTCACCTTGCCAGCACTGAGTAAGATTAATCTGGTAACAGTCCCCTGCTTTTAAATAGTCTTGGATTTTGTTAAAAGCTTGGTGGTACGCAGATTTTTGCCATAAAGGTGACAAGCTAAGCGGCTTTGGTGTAGGAAGGTTGGCGTCACTGACTAAATTATTCAGCCAGTTTTCGATGGTGACGGCTTGCGCCATGGCTTCCTCAGTGGTGGTATGTAAATGCCACTTCCCGTATTGATAGGTCAAATAAATATCATAATGTCCCAAAAATAGTTGCGGCTGATTGGGCGTTAAGTAACTGGCTTCCCCGTGAGTTGCACTTGCTTGCACATGGTTTGCATTTGCTAAATGATGCGCTGATAAATCGTAGCTAATAAACCCCATCAGGCCATCTTGGTAGCCCACATTAGCTGTATGTTGGATAGCAGACTGCTTAGATGATAGCTGCTGGTGTTGATAAGCCTCAAGCACAGCAGTTAATTCGCCAATATCAATACCCTTAGTTGCCCTATCAGTGGCAGTATCAGCACCAGTGTTAATCACAGTATCACAGTACCCAACATCATCGAATGAGCAATTTTGCCGTTGCTTTTGGGTAAGCTGATTTTGAGAATGTATTTCAAAAATTGTTTTGGGCAATAAACCGATAACATTTTGACCTTCGTTATTGAGCCAAATCGGATAGATTGCATGATTATTTGCCGTATTAAACTGCTCTAACAGGGTGATGAGTTGAGAAGGCGCAAGATGTTGTAAACTTGGCATTGAGTACATGCTTTACCTTTATGATTATATTTAGCGTCAAAAAAGCGATGACAATCGGGTAACTGTCATCGCCTATTTTTATCAATTATGACGGTCCATCAGTATTTATTCAACAAACTTTTTGATGATTAAACTTGCATTGGTACCACCAAAGCCAAAGCTATTGGTCATTATAGTGTTTAAATTGACTTGACGCGTTTCACGGACGATATCAAAATCTGTGGCTTTCTCATCCAAGGTTTCAATATTGATATTGGGCGCAATAAAGCCTTGATTGAGCATCAATAAACAATAAATCAATTCTTGCACCCCTACCGCACCCAAGCTATGACCTGTCATTGATTTGGTCGAGCTAATCGGTGGCAACTCACTTCCAAACACTTGGCGAATCGCTTCAAGCTCAGTAATATCCCCAATCGGCGTACTGGTACCATGGGTGTTGATATAGTCAACGGAGTTTAAGCCTGCTTGTTTAAGGGCTTGTTTCATACAGTTGACCGCACCTACCCCACTGGGTGCCACCATATCCGCACCATCAGAGCTTGCACCATAGCCAACAATCTCTGCCAAAATAGTCGCGCCGCGTTGTTTCGCAGAGTCTAGGCTCTCAACCACGACCATGCCGCCACCGCCTGCAATCACAAAGCCGTCTCGATCGGCATCGTAAGGGCGACTGGCGAGTTGCGGCTTGTCATTATATTGTGTGCTCATCGCACCCATACCATCAAACATACAAGATTGTGTCCAGTCTTCTTGCTCGCCGCCGCCTGCAATCACGATGTCTTGCTTACCCAATTGAATCAGCTCCATGGCATGACCCACACAATGCGTTGAGGTCGCGCAAGCTGAGGCAATAGAATAGCTAACCCCGCCAATTTTTAACCCCGTTGCAACACTGGCTGATACCGTACTTGCCATGGTTTTTGGCACGGCCATGGCGCCGACACCGCGCAAGCCTTTTTCACGCATTGCATCAACCGCTGCCGCCACATCGGCACTCGATGCCCCACCCGAACCTGCTACCACGCCGATATTGGTATTGTGAGCAATATCTGTTAATGACAATCCTGCTTGCTCGATTGCTTGTAGCGCACTTAGATAGGCGTATAAACTGGCTTTTGACAAAAAGCGTTTAAGTTTGCGATCGATATGCGAGGTATCTAGGTTATCGTCATCAATACTACCTGAGACACAGGCTTTAAAGCCTTTTTCTCGATAAATTGGATTAAATACCAAGCCTGATTTGCCTTGCTGTAGCGACTTGCTGACTGTGGCTAAGTCATTACCAATACATGAGATAAGTCCTGCCCCTGTGATTACAACGCGCTGCATATACCATTCCTTTTGGTTTAGTCAATTGATGATAAATATCACGCTATTCTACCCCTCTGGATTTCACCTGCCTAGTTTTTCCCAAAAAATGTTACAAAATATTTCTTACACTATGGTATTGATCACAGCTATTTTTAGTTTTCTTGTCTTAACCTAACCTAGCCCAACCTAGTTATATGCGAAACAATCAAACAAATCGATAAAAGATATCATTGTGTAACGTCTCTTTACGCATTAAAGTTGAAAAGTGCGGTCACTTTCTTTACGCTGTTTTACTACAACATTATTTTCCAATAAAAAGCATAATATCAAGGATAACTCTCATGTCAGCCTCTACTTCTATTAGCCGCCGTGTTTTTGAAGCCCTAGGTCACAAATTAGCACAACTGAGCGCAAAAGATACGATACAAACCAAACCATTAGCGGATATTGATTTTGACAGCCTTCAACAAGCATTATCAAATGATAAAAACGCGTTTCATGAACATATTCCCAAACTATCAAAAAAACTACTTGGTGAAACCCCATTTGGCAGCTATACCAAAATGGCGACCTCACTAATCCCCAAGACAAGTTTTGATAAAGTAACGGATGCGGTTTTTTCCCAAGTCGGTAAACTGTCGCAAAATTGGGCGAATTTTGATTTGGCGCGTGATGCGCGTTTTAAAGACAGCTTGGCTTCTAGTGAGCGACAAGCCCTAGCCCGTAGTATTGGCGATCAAAACCGTGCTTTAGCTACCCTAGGTGGACTTAGTAACTTGGCAGGTTTACCAGGTATTTTGGTAGATACAATGTGGTTATTGGCGGTGTGTTTACGGACGATTTTTCAAATTAGTGCAATTTATGACCGTCCGTTGACGGGACAACAAGGTATCGCCATTGCTTATGAAATTTTAGCTAAAGTCGATCTCAATAAATTGCAAGAAAAGCAAACTTTGCTCGCAGGCTTGGGTATATTTGAAGCGATGACCGACCAATCGATTGAAGAATATAGAGCGGCAGTACTTGCCGAAGAAGACAGGCAATCAGCGATGGGGGTATTAACCAAACTAGAAGAAATATCGACGCAGTTTAATATTAACATTGAGCAGTTTAATTTCGGTTTTTTACATAAAGTCATTCCACTCACTGCAGTTGGCTTGGGTACGGCTTACAACAATATTATTATCAATGAAGTGATTGAAATTGCGATGTCGGTATTTGCCCCCGCGCCAAAGTTGACGCATATGACTGAAGAATAACAATAAATAATAACTGAGCTAGAACCAATGCGTTGACTTTTAACCGATAAGTTTCTTAAGGTTTTCAAAGTTAACGCATTGGTTCTTTTAGTTTTGGTCTTTTTTATTTTAGTCTGTTGTGATGTGATTTACAGTGTGCTGGATACCCTGTGTGCTTGATAAACGCGATGTTTGATAATTTGCCTTCCCCTACTTTTTTTAAATTTCTCTAACAATCATCATCTACATCATCTAGGTGATTTTTTAGTTGATAAAACCAACAAAAATCTCTATAATACGCTGTCCTAAAAATAGCTTATTAGCGGTTTTTAGAGATTTTTTGACAACAAACGGGAGAGAGTGCCTTATGGCAACTACAAATCAATTAATTCGTAAAGGTCGCAATACCATTACTGAAAAATCAAAAGTGCCAGCATTAAAAGCTTGCCCACAACGCCGTGGCGTGTGTACCCGTGTATACACTACCACACCAAAAAAACCAAACTCAGCGATGCGTAAAGTATGCCGTGTGCGTTTGACGTCAGGTTTTGAAGTATCAAGCTACATCGGTGGTGAAGGTCACAACCTACAAGAGCACAGTGTTGTACTTATCCGTGGTGGTCGTGTAAAAGACTTACCAGGTGTTCGTTACCATACCGTTCGTGGCGCACTTGACTGTGCAGGCGTAAAAGATCGTAAACAAGGCCGCTCAAAATACGGCGCAAAACGTCCTAAAGCATAATTTTAGCCGTTTTTTACCCCATTTTTTAACATTGTTTGCATAGTTGATTATAGTTTTGCAACACTATGCAGTAAGGCTGGTGAAAAGCAACCGCTTAGCTACCAGACTACCCTGAATACACAAGGAAATTATCATGCCTAGACGTCGTGTCATCGCTGCCCGTGAAATCCTACCAGATCCTAAATTTGGTAGCAAAACACTTGCTAAATTCATTAACCATGTAATGGTTGACGGTAAAAAATCAGTTGCAGAATCAATCGTATACGGTGCATTAGACCGTGTTGTAGAAAAAAACTCGGGCGTTGATCCTGTCCAGTTTTTTGAAGATACGTTAGAAAGAGTTCGCCCAATGGTGGAAGTAAAAGCTCGCCGTGTGGGTGGTGCTACCTACCAAGTTCCTATGGAAGTACGTCCCTCCCGTCGTACTGCATTAGCAATGCGTTGGTTAGTTGATGCGGCTGCAAAACGTTCTGAAAAATCTATGGCTTTACGTTTAGCAGGTGAATTGCTAGACGCGGCTGATGGCAAAGGTAATGCACTGAAAAAACGTGACGAAGTTCACCGTATGGCTGACGCAAATAAAGCGTTCTCACACTATCGTTTCTAATTGATACTGATTGCTATCACCTAGGTAGCAATTAGCTTATAATAGATAGATGATATTGGGTGACTTGAAGTTTGCAAATTTAGCCCAATATTGCATATTGAAAAAGAAGCTTGTCATGCATTTGTCATGGCAAGCTCTTATCATACAGCACTTATGTCAAGAGTAAGGCTTTCTTTTATCTAGTTGGTTGTCGATCTTTCAATCAAACGTTAAAACTAATTATTATTCATTTTAAGACATAACTGTTTATTGATAATGGAATAATTTTAATCTTTAGTCCTTAGGAATTAACTATGGCACGTACAACACCCTTGAATCGCTACCGTAATATCGGTATCTCTGCACATATTGATGCGGGTAAAACGACAACAACTGAACGTATTTTGTTTTATACAGGTAAAAACCATAAGCTAGGTGAAGTGCATGAAGGTGCTGCAACCATGGACTGGATGGAACAAGAGCAAGAGCGTGGTATTACTATTACCTCAGCGGCAACGACTTGTTTCTGGTCTGGCATGGCGCATCAATTCCCAGAGCATCGTATTAACATCATTGACACCCCCGGTCACGTTGACTTCACCATTGAAGTAGAACGTTCAATGCGTGTACTTGACGGTGCCTGTATGGTTTACTGTGCGGTTGGTGGTGTACAGCCTCAGTCAGAAACAGTATGGCGTCAAGCGAACAAGTATAAAGTACCGCGTCTTGCGTTCGTAAACAAAATGGACCGTACAGGGGCAAACTTCTTCCGCGTTGTTGACCAAGTAAAACAACGTCTTGGGGGTAACCCAGTACCTGTAGTTGTGCCAATCGGTGCAGAAGATACTTTTGAAGGGGTTGTTGACCTTCTAGAAATGAAAGCCATCATTTGGGATGTCGCTTCTCAAGGTATGAAATTTGAATACGCAGAAATTCCTGCTGACTTAGCTGATACCGTCGATGAATGGCGTAACAACATGGTTGAGGCAGCTGCTGAATCTTCAGAAGAGTTGATGGATAAATACCTAGAAGAAGGTGATTTATCACGTGAAGATATCGTAGCAGGTTTACGTGGACGTACCCTAGCGGGCGAAATTCAACCAATGCTTTGTGGTACGGCGTTTAAAAACAAAGGCGTACAACGTATGCTTGACGCGGTTATCGAATTCTTACCAGCACCAAATGACGTTGATGCGATCAAAGGTGTGTTAGATGACAAAGCTGAAACTGAAGCAACTCGTGAATCATCGGATGATGCACCATTTGCTGGTCTTGCGTTCAAAATTATGAATGACAAATACGTGGGTAACTTAACTTTCGTACGTGTTTATTCAGGTGTTGCTAAACAAGGTGATTCTGTTTATAACCCAGTGAAAATGAAACGTGAGCGTATTGGTCGTATCGTTGAGATGCACGCTAACTCACAAAAAGAAGTGGATGAAGTTCGCGCAGGTGACATCGTTGCATTTGTAGGTCTAAAAGATGTAACAACGGGTGATACCCTATGTGACGAAAACAATATCATTACGCTTGAGCGCATGGAATTCCCAGATCCTGTTATTTCATTGGCAGTGGAACCAAAAACCAAAGCTGACCAAGAAAAAATGTCAATCGCGCTTAACCGTTTGGCAAAAGAAGACCCTTCATTCCGTGTTCACACCGATGAAGAATCTGGTCAGACTATCATCAGCGGTATGGGTGAGCTTCACTTAGAAATTCTTGTTGACCGTATGAAACGTGAGTTTAGCGTTGAAGCCAACGTGGGTGCACCACAAGTAGCTTACCGTGAAACGATTCGCACTACCGTTGAACAAGAAGGTAAATTCGTACGCCAAACTGGTGGTCGTGGTAAATTCGGTCACGTATGGTTACGTCTTGAGCCACTTGACACGGCTGACGGCAAAGAATATGAATTTGCTGAAGAAGTTGTTGGTGGTGTGGTACCAAAAGAGTACTTTGGTGCAGTAGACAAAGGTATTCAAGAACGTATGAAAAATGGTGTTCTTGCAGGTTACCCAGTCGTTGGTATTAAAGCAACACTGTATGATGGTTCATACCATGACGTTGACTCAGATGAGTTGTCGTTCAAAATGGCAGGTTCAATGGCATTCCGTAAAGGCTTTATGAATGCAAACCCTGTTCTACTTGAGCCAGTCATGAAAGTAGAAGTTGAAACACCTGAAGACTACATGGGTGATATTATGGGTGACTTAAACCGTCGCCGCGGTATGGTGCAAGGTATGGATGACATGTTTGGCGGTGTTAAACAAATCCGTGCTGAAGTACCACTAGCCGAGATGTTTGGTTATGCAACCCAATTACGTTCAATGTCTCAAGGTCGTGCAACCTACTCAATGGAGTTTGCAAAATACGCTGAGACACCGCGTAACGTTGCTGATGAAATCATCAAAAAATTCACTCATAAAGATGATGACGAATAAATTTGATGGGTAATTTGATTGTTAAAACCAGTCAAATTCTTCTATCCTATTCGACACTGAAAAAAATTATAAGTTAGCTAATTTGACCTGTTAAATTTAATGGGTCAAATTTTCATAACCTATAAGCGTTGATAATAAAGTAAATGACCTAAGACATTGGGTTAATATTAACAAAAGAGGATTAAATTATGGCAAAGGCCAAGTTTGAACGTACTAAACCACACGTTAACGTAGGCACCATTGGACACGTTGACCATGGTAAAACAACCCTAACAGCTGCGATTGCGACCGTAGCAGCAAAACACAACGGTGGTGAAGCCAAAGACTACGCGTCAATTGACTCAGCCCCTGAAGAAAAAGCCCGTGGTATCACCATCAACACCTCACACATTGAATATGACACCCAAGCACGTCACTACGCACACGTAGACTGTCCTGGCCATGCTGACTATGTTAAAAACATGATCACTGGTGCCGCACAGATGGACGGCGCCATCCTAGTCGTATCAGCCACTGACGGCCCAATGCCACAAACCCGTGAACACATCCTACTATCACGCCAAGTAGGTGTACCATACATCATGGTATTCATGAACAAATGTGACATGGTTGATGACGAAGAACTACTAGAACTTGTCGAAATGGAAGTACGTGAACTACTATCAAGCTACGACTTTCCTGGCGATGACACCCCAATCATCAAAGGTTCTGCCCTAGAAGCCCTAAACGGTGGCGAAGGCAAATACGGTGAACCAGCCGTACTAGAACTACTTGACACCCTAGACAGCTACATCCCAGAACCAGAACGTGCGATTGACAAACCATTCTTGATGCCAATCGAAGACGTATTCTCAATCTCTGGTCGTGGTACAGTCGTAACAGGTCGTGTAGAATCAGGCGTCATCAAAGTTGGTGAAGAAATTGAAATCGTTGGTATCAAACCAACCGCAAAAACCACCTGTACTGGCGTTGAAATGTTCCGTAAACTGCTAGACGAAGGTCGTGCAGGCGAGAACTGTGGTGTACTACTACGTGGTACCAAACGTGAAGACGTACAACGTGGTCAAGTATTGGCTAAACCAGGTTCAATCAAACCACACACCAAATTTGACGCAGAAGTATACGTACTATCAAAAGAAGAAGGTGGTCGTCACACCCCATTCTTAAATGGTTACCGTCCACAATTCTACTTCCGTACCACTGACGTAACTGGCGCAATCCAATTACCAGAAGGTACAGAGATGGTAATGCCTGGCGATAACGTTGAAATGAACGTAGAGCTAATCCACCCAATCGCAATGGACCAAGGCTTACGCTTTGCAATCCGTGAAGGTGGCCGTACTGTAGGTGCGGGTGTTGTTGCTAAAGTTAACGACTAATCGTTAGTAAGCACACAAAAGAGTCACTTCGGTGGCTCTTTTTTTATGCGTAAGCTTTTGTTAACCAGTTAATTTACCAATAAAATTCATTAGGGGTTTAGGTCATTTTAGACAATAAAAAAAGCCAAGCGCTAAGCTTGGCTAAATTATACCTCAATAGATGCTAGTGTAGACCGCTGATATAGTCAGACAATACTTTGATATCGTTATCCGATAATTTTGAGGCTACGATTTGCATCATGCCTTTATCGCCTTTTTTAGCGGCATCATTCACACGCACTTGTGATGGGTCGGTCACCTCGTCTTCACGACCTGCCGCACGGAATAGTTTTAATTGGGTCGCGATATAGGCTGAATGCTGACCCCCAATACGTGGAAAAGCGGCTAAATCGTTACCATTGGCTTTACCACCATGACAGCCTGCACAAGGAATCACACCGCGCGTGCTATTACCACCATAATACAATTTTTGTGCCACGGGAGCGTAAGCAGGATTGGCATAACCTACCCCCCAACGTGGTTGGCTTGCATAATAACCTGCCACATTTGCCATGTCTTGGTCATTCAATTTTGCCACTTGCGCTGACATGATAGGATTGACACGCGCGCCTGATTTGAATTCGGTTAGCTGTTTATAGAGATACTTAACGTTTTGTCCGCCAAGGTTAGGCTGTGCAGGAACACTACTAACACCATTGACGCCATGACAAGCACCACAAACTGATTCAGCAATAACCTTACCTTTGGCAATGTCATATTTTGGTACGGTAACAGCTGCAGAACCGCTTACGCTGGCAATTAAAAGGCTTGCGGCAGTGAGTATTTTTTTCATCGGTAACAATTCCTACTAAAGCGTGTTGGTTATGACTCACAATGAGCTAGCGACAAAGGCATTACTTATAATATCAAAGCAACACCCAGTTATCATCATACATATTTATTGCTTTAACACTGGTGAATGTATCTACTAAGTTACAATATTATAGCAAGACAACCATGCGCTTGTCTGCAAAATTTGTAGGCTACCCTACTAATGAACGCTAATCATATGACTAATACGACATTTAAGTTAGCTAAATAATTTTAAAACACCGAGGGTTTTGTCGATTACAGTGATGGTGATGATTAAAACCATAATCGAATAATTGATATGGCTGATTATTATGCCATAACTCGATAATCATGTAAAAGTCATTTGCAGGTTGGCAAGCGGGTTTCACTACAAAAAATATCTCACAAAACAGCGGTAGCAAGTGCTCAAAATTTTGGGTTATGGGTATTTGCTGATACAATAGCGCTTTAACATTAAGATTATGTGCTGATGATGGATTTTACTAACACCCTTGCGCCGACTGCGATTACTGACGATAGTGATGCGGCAAAACGCTGGTTGCATCAAACCCAATTTATGCTGTCTGCCCCTACCTTCAAACTGTGTCCTGCCGATACGGGTCGCGAAGTTGCTTTTGCTGGCCGCTCAAATGCTGGTAAGTCCTCTTGCATTAATGCATTGACCCAGCAGCGCCAGTTAGCCCGCTCCTCCAAAACCCCAGGTCGCACCCAAATGATTAACTTTTTTAATATGGGCAATTTGGATCAGCGGTTGGTGGATTTGCCAGGGTATGGCTATGCCGCCGTGCCCGAGGCGATGAAAAAAGAATGGCAGTCAGAGCTGGAAAAATACCTAATTTCGCGTAAAAGCCTCGCAGGTTTAGTGCTGCTCACAGACATTCGCCATCCACTAAAATTCTTTGATGAGCAAATGCTACACTGGGCAAAAGATGGTGAGCTTGAGGTTCATGTGCTATTAACCAAAGCCGATAAGCTCAAATATGGTGCTGCCAAAAACACGTTACAGCAAACCCGCAATCAGCTTAATAAATTAAAATTGCCGTTTAGTATTCAATTATTTTCCGCCCAAGATAGGATTGGGCTCGAAGAACTTTCACTGAAACTTGGCAACTGGTTGGCGCTACCCGAGCAGGATGAGCCAACAGATAATGAACCTACGTTAACCATCTAATCGTTAAGAGGGTTTAAACTGATTGGCGTCTTGTACTTGGTTGATTTGCTGGTTCAGCAGTGCCAGCAAAGATTGGTTACTAGGTAGCTGCTTTGCTAACAATTTGGCTTGGGTGAGTGATGTCACCGCGTCTTTTAGCTCATTGCGCCATAACTCGCCATACGCGCGATAGCGTAATGTATTGATGCGATGAATCAGTTGCTCATCGCCGCTACGATGTTTTGCAAGTAGTTGACTGGCTTGCTGCAATCGATCCCACAGCATGACATCACGGGGATTTTGCTTGGATAAGGGTTGAAGTAGCGCTAATACTTGTTGACCACTTTCTGCAGTAGGACGATATTTTAAATAAATATCACTCAGATAGCGTGGCACATCTGTGCGCTCAGGATACACAGAAGCGAGTTGCTGCAATTTAGCGATTGCCACATCGACATTGCCTTGCTGCGCAGCTAACTGACTAAATGTCACGACTGCCAGCGGATTGGCGAGTGTGTTGATGTCCTCGTCAAAATCCTGCATTAAGCTTTGTGCCGCTTTGGGTTGTCCGTTATCGAGATAATAATTAATCAGCGCAAGCTTGGCACCTTCACTCGTTTTTGCCCCTTGTTCCAAATCGGCTTTGTTGACTAGATAGCCATAGTAGCGAGCACGCCACTGGATTTGTTCAAACAGTTGCGCACGCTGCTGTTGAATAGATTGATAACGGTTTGATGCCATATTAGCCTGACTATCACGCTTATAAGTTGCGACTCGTGCCCTTGCTTCACTGATTCTATCTGCGGTGAGCGGATGGCTTAAAATAAAACTGGGAATCAAGGTGTTACTTTTAACAGGGTTTTGTTGGTCTAGGGTGGCAAAGAAACTGGGCATGGCATTGACATCATAGCCCGCTTGGTTCATGATTTGCATGCCAATACGGTCGGCTTCTCGCTCTTGACCGCGGCTATAGGAGGCAGCAGCGTTGGCTGACATCGCCTGAGAGCCTAGCATGACAGCGGCAGCGGCATCACCATCCCCGACTTTGGATGCTGCAACGCCCGCCAAAAGACCGCCTGCCTGCATCAGTAGCTGTTTGGTTTTTTCATCATTGCGATGTTGATAATGGCGCTGGCTGACATGAGCAATCTCATGCGCGACGACGCTCACTATTTCATCCAGACTTTTGGCTTTATCCAATAAACCGACATTGATGCCGATAAGTCCAGACGGTACTGCAAAGGCATTGATTTGCTTGTCATTGATAATCACCAGCCCCATGGGTGCGTTGAGACCCGCCACCGCATTGATTTGCCACACAATTTGTTCAAGCGATTGCTGCAACCAAGGGTCTTTTATCAGCGCTGCATTGCCGTTGATTTGTCGAAGCGCCCACTCACCGACTTGGCGATTTTGCTCGGTATCGATGAGCGCTTGCCCATTGTCCATAGAGGCTAATTGGCTATTGACCTGGGTAGGCTCAGCACTTGCAATCATGACTAGATTAAAAGCAGGCACACTTTGATAGGAAAAGTTATCGACAGCAAGCACGCCCGTTGATAGGGTACTTAATATAGCTACTATGAGCGTTTTTCTTAATAAATAACTAGCAGATAAATAACTAGCAAGTGGATTGATGGGCATGCGCGACCTTTGACAGCGAATTAGCTTAGAATGATGTTTAAAAAAATGGTGTTTAAAAAAAGGTAAATGCTAAATAATACTGCTCAATATACAAATTTCAGCAGCTTTAAAAAGCCAAATTTTGTAATGATATCTTGCTACAATCTACCGACCACTAAGGTAGGGTAAAGGTTAAATTTTCAAAAATATAATCCTAACTTTGATTTATCTCAATCGTCTACACTTGTAATTTAGCCTATAATAACCACCTAACACACTTTGAATTTTCGAGTAGCGATTTTATTACCATGACGGATTCTTCTCAGATTATGCTAAATCCTGCCTTACTCTCAGATGACGCTTTTTGCCAAGATTGGGGATTGTTTCGCTCAGGCGAACATAACAATCTCAACATCAATGCTCAAATTGAGCACTATGTAAATGGTAAAGGACTCGCCTGCCCGATGCCGCTGCTTAAACTTAAAATGGCACTAAAAAAGACTGCGTTGGGTCATGCAGTGTATGTGACTGCAACCGACCCTAACAGCAAGCGTGACATCGCAGCTTTTTGTCAACACGGCGGATATACACTGGTACAGCAGACATCAATCACACCGTCTGAAAATACAACAGACACAATCTTTCACTCGATCATAACCAAAAGTTGCTAAACGCCTCTTACAAAAAAGCTGGCTTTAGGGCATACTAAATAACAGAAATTAAAGGAAAATTGACAGGCTATTTCATGGCTACAAAGACCAAAACAACGACAATAAAAAAGACTGCCAACGCAAAAAAATCGACCGAGCTTGACGCTAAGCTGGGTGACGACCCACACGCTGCCTTTGATGACATCGACGATGACGAACTCGATGAATTTGACGAGCCAAACTTTGATAGCCCAGACTTTGATAGCTTAGATGACGACGATATTGACCTTGCACAGCTCCCTGATAGTTATGATGACTATGATGAGTTGGTGGACGAGGCTGATGACGACTATGATGATGAGTTTGTTGAAAAACCACGAAAGACTGCATCGCGATCCCGTCAAAAGAAAGCCATGACCAATGCGCTTGTTCCTACCATGCCGACTGCGTTATCTGCACCTGGGGTAAATTTAGGCGCGTATATCAATGCGGTTCATCAAATTCCTATTTTGACGGCAGAGCAAGAACAGGAGCTAGCGCATCGCTATACTGACGAAGGGGATGTAGAAGCAGCACGGCTGCTGGTTATGTCGCATCTGCGATTTGTGATTCACATTGCGCGCAGCTACTCTGGCTATGGCTTGCCACAAGGCGATTTGATTCAAGAAGGCAATGTCGGTTTGATGAAAGCAGTGAAACGTTTTGACCCAAACAAAGGTGTGCGTTTGGTGTCTTTTGCCGTGCATTGGATCAAAGCTGAAATCCATGAGTTTGTGATTCGTAACTGGCGTATCGTCAAAGTCGCAACCACCAAAGCGCACCGCAAGCTATTTTTTAACTTGCGCTCACTGAAAAAAACCAACAACCAGTTAACGCTCGAAGAAGCCGAAGCGATTGCCAAAGACTTAAATGTTACCGTCAAACAAGTGCTAGAGATGGAAAGCCGTCTGACTTCGTATGATGCATCGTTTGAAGCACAAAGTGATGATGAAGACGAAGGTCGCTATGCACCGCAGTATTTTTTAGAAGATGCGGCTGACCCTGCCGATATGGTAGAAGATGCTGATTGGGAAGAAAATAACAATTCAGCCTTGATGGAAGCGATGGAAGACTTAGACGATCGTTCGCGGGATATCGTACAGCAGCGCTGGCTCAATGAGCAAAAAGCGACCTTGCACGAGTTGGCGGCAGAATATAATATCTCAGCGGAACGGGTACGTCAAATTGAAAAAAATGCCATGGATAAAATCAAAGAAGCCATGCTAGCCAATACCCATTTGCAGTTGGATTAACTGTCATGAATTGGCTAAGTATTGGCGCGATAAATATGGCAGTGGCGGTCGCCTGTGGGGCTTTTGCGGCACATGGGCTTAAACCACGTTTGTCAGCCGAGCAAATGGCTTGGTGGCAGACGGGTACACAATACTTTTTTTATCACGCGCTTGGGTTATTGATTGTTGGTATGTTATTGCGTATAAATCTCACATCGCCTACTATCGCGTGGGTGATGCAACTGGGTATTGTGCTTTTTACAGGTTCGCTATATTTAATGGCTCTAGGTATGCCACGCTGGTTGGGGGCAATTACCCCGATTGGCGGCACGCTGTTTATTATTGCATGGATTTGGCTTGCGATCAGTGTTGCTAAGCACACTTCATCAGTTTAACCCTATTTAACCATGACAGAAAGCGTAACAAAACAGGAAGCGAAATAATGCCACAAGTGACTCTAAATGGTGACGTCAAACAAACGTTACATCAAAATCTCTTACAACTATTGGATGAAATGGGGCAAACCCAAGGTCGTTTTGCTGTTGAAATCAACGGTGAATTGATTCCAAAAAGCCAATTGGCAAATGTCACCTTGCAAGATGGTATGAACATTGAAGTGGTGCAAGCGGTGGGTGGTGGCTAATCTTAGCAGCGTAAAAAAAGCGGGTAACTTACCTGCTTTTTTGTTTTTGCATTCGACTAATTTTTGGTCATGGCTAATAAACGATTGGCGGTTAACCCATGTAAAAACACCGACATTGCAATCATTACCACACAAATCACCCAAATTTTTAGCGCTTCATCACTGGTAAATACGCCTTTATTCATCGCATAGGCGATATAATACAATGTACCAATCCCGCGAATGCCTAGTCCTGCCGTTACCCAGCGTTCATTGCGACTCATCCCCAGTTTACCTAGACTAAAATAACCTACGATGGGACGTATCAAAAATATAAACGCCAAACATATCACATACACTTGCCAGCTAAGAGTAACATCACTCGCTAACGCCTGACCCACGAGCAGTCCCAAGAATACCATCACGAGCGACATCAGCAAACCTTCAATTTGCTCAGCAAAATCATGCAAGCCTTCATGATATTCATGTTCACATTCTGAACGCCGAAAAGTTAAGGCCGCCACAAATACTGCAATAAAACCATAACCATGCACAAACTCTGTAATGCTATAAGCCAGTAACATCAAGGCTAATACCATATAACTTTGCTCGACTTTATCCGGATGTGTCTTGGTAAATAGCCAATTTGCCAAAAACTTACCAACACAGTAACCCGCAGCCACCCCTGCAATGATTCGCCATAACACGTCATAGCCCAACCAATGCAGCCAATCTTCTGCACCAAAACCCTGATTGAGTGACACTGCCGTAGCAATCGCTACGGCTAAATACACGAACGGAAATGCCAGTCCATCATTGAGACCTGCCTCTGACGTGAGGGTAAATCGGGTCACATCTTCCTGTCGTTTGGAGTTGGGTGGACCGACTTGGATGCTTGCCGCTAGTACAGGGTCGGTTGGCGCCAGCACCGCACCGAGCAAAATAGCCGCTGCCATACTGAGTCCAAAAATATAATGCCCCATCAATGCCATCGCGGCGATACCCACTGGCATCACAATCACCAACAGCCTTAAGGTCGGTTGCCATGTTTTCCAATTGAGCGGACTATCAAGTTTGATACCACAACCGACCAATGAAATCAGCACCACCACTTCTGTAACTTTTTCGATAGGAACGCCATAATTAAGCGGATTAATTCTAGGCAACCCCATAAAAAAATACCCTAGCAGTGCGCCAAAGGTAATTTGTATCATAGGCAAGGATAGCGAAAGCTTGCGCGGTAGTACAGGAAAGAATGCCCCGATTAAAAACGCCAACCCTAAAAAAAGTAAAATCAAATTATAGTGTTCAAGCATACCCGTGTACCAAGAGTAAGTTGCTAAAAGAGCCTTGCAACTTGGTTTATATCATTTTGGTTTATATCACTTCAAATAACTGGGAGTAAAAATAGTTGCTATTGAGCAATTATTGCTAAGCCACGTTACTGCGTAAAAGGTTTATCCCTTATGAATCTATTATGCAAAAAGGTGGGCATGCCATCAACCATTGCTGTTTAGCAAAATACCAAGAGATTTGTTAACAGTTCGAGCGTTGAGTTAAATTTGAAAGTTGAGTTATATTTGACGGCTTAGTTAAATTTGAGAATTCAGCTAGAAAAGATTTTGACTGACCATCTAATCACAACATTGCGGTCAAAACCGCACTTTACGCTGCGTGGAAGAACCGATGTTCATACCTTCCCGGTATTTGGTCACGGTACGACGGGCAATATCAATGCCTTTATCTTGCAAATGCTTCATAATACTACTATCAGATAGCGGTTTTTTGGGGTCTTCTGCCTCAATCATTTGCTTGATCATCGCGCTGATAGCGGTTGAAGAGACACCTTCACCCTCATCACTACTGACTTGACTTGAAAAGAAATATTTTAGGCTAAATAACCCTTTGGGGGTAAGAATGGTTTTGCTGGTAGTAATACGAGAAACGGTTGACTCATGTAAGCCGACTTCATCTGCCACATCTTTAAGTACCATCGGCTGCATTGCCATGACGCCTTGCTCAAAAAAAGCCTGCTGACGTTTGACGATACAGGTTGCAACTTTTAGTAGATTTTGATTACGCTCTTCGATACTACGGATAAACAGCCGCGCATCATACAACTGCTCTTTTAGATAAACGCCTTGCTCGCTGTTGTCATTGCGATTGACAAGCTTGGCATACACTTGGTTAATACGCAGTTTTGGCAAAGTCTCTGGGTTTAAGCTGACTTCCCAATGCTGTCCACGCTGCACGACAATGACATCAGGAATGTCGTAGCTTTCAATGCCATTATCTAGCTGGCGCTGTGATTTTTCATAAGACAGTGCAGGATTGGGGTTTAATGTGCGCAATAAGGCAAGCGCAGGCTGAATCTCAGAGACGTCGAGATTGGATGATTTAAGCAGGGCATTGATGTTATTGTTGGCAAAAAATTCTGAATGCATCAAGATTTGCTTGGCTGCTTGCCAAGAGGGAGTATCACTCGGTAATTTATTTAGCTGAATCAGCAAGCATTCTGCCAAATTTCGCGCACCAACGCCCAGTGGCTCGCAGTTTTGTATTTGCTTAACCACAAGTTCAATGTCTTCAAGCGCCAAGTCCACGTTTTCAACTTGATAAAATGACAACATGGTATCAAAACTTTGAAATAGCTCATCATTTGATAACGTGATAAAACCGCGCTCGTCCATGCTATCAATCAGATACTCCGCCATCAGCATATCAATGGTGGAGAGCCGTCTTAAATTTAGTTGCCAACGGACATAATCTTGAATATTTCCTTGCGTAGCAAGCTTATAATCATCCTGACTGTTTTCGCTATCAATGCCAGTGGCTGCCGAAGATTCATAGCTATAGATATCATCCCACTGTGCATCCACCGGCATATCGATTTGCTGGCTGCTAAGATGCTCGCTACTATCAATGCCGTCTAAGCCAAATTCCTCATCATAGCGATAATCGCTGTCTGCATAACTGTCACTATAACTATCACTTGCATACTCATGCACTGCCGAGGGTTCACTGTGCTCGGGATAATCTTGGCTAGCAGAAGCAGGATAAAAATCATCCGACGCTAGATAATCTTCCAACACCTCAGTTTCATGGCGGTTATAGTCATCCAAATCAGCTTCAGACAACTCAACACCTTCTACTTGATAGTCATCATCGTCATAGTCATAGTCGTTATCCATGTCTTGTTTTGGATAGTTTTCGCCATCGGGTAGGTTATCGGCGTCGTCATAAGACGTCTCCCACTCTTCTTCACGCTCAAGCAGGGGGTTGCTATCGAGTTTAAGCTGCACTTCTTGTTCAAGCTCAAGACTCGATAATTGCAGCAAGCGAATTGCCTGCTGCATTTGCGGGGTGAGTGTCATCCCCGTCGTTAGCTTTGCCCCAATACCAATTTTCATAACGCGTTTTTTTAAGCCTTACTCTAATGAGGTTAGTTTAGATGGTGTGTCTATGGTGTGTCTATGCTCTGCTAGGTTGCTAGTTTAGTATTGTTTCAACAAGATATGCTAGTATTTTTTGACATTCAGCCGTATATTAATTATCTGCACTTAGCTTAACTGTGCTTAGCTTTACTTAGCTTCAGTACCCACAAATTTTCCTAAATTTTTTGCTTACGAAATCACACCATGACAAAACTGAAAAAATTTGCGATTGTTGAACTCAATAGCCAGACCGATATCTTAGCAAATCTTCAATCTATTGAATTAGGTATTAAAATTGCCAGTGAACGCGGCACCCGCATGGTGATTCTACCAGAAAACGCTTTTTGTTTTGGCAAACAAGGTTTTGCCAGTCAATATTTTGATGCCTTAAAAGCTTGGTCGGCACAGGCTGCCCGCCACTATGGTGTGTATCTGCTGGCAGGTACCTTGCCCTGCCCGTATCGACCTGACGGTACGCCTGTGGCTGATGGCAAACTTCGGCAAAGCTCACTATTATTTGACCCTGCTGGCGACTGCTTAGCGCGCTATGACAAAATTCATTTGTTCAAAGCCACCGTCAATGATAGCACAGGCAACTATGATGAAGGTAGAACCTTCGAAGCCGGTAATGAGCTCATTGTGGCGGATACCGAGTTTGGCAAAGTCGGCATGATGGTATGTTTTGATATTCGTTTCCCCACCCTTGCGGTCAAACTACGCGAACTAGGCGCAGATATATTGACAGCGCCTTCGGCGTTTACTTACCAAACAGGTAAAGCACATTGGCATGCGCTACTCACCGCAAGGGCGCTCGATAGTCAATGCATGGTCATTGGCGCAGGTCAGACGGGTGACCATGTCGTCAATCCCTCAGCGCCTAGCAAAGTACGCAGCACTTGGGGGCATAGCGAATTTATCAGTAGTGATGGTGAGCGCGTTTTCACCCAAATAACCGACGCAGCAAATGATGCAGCAAACGATGCCGTAACCCGAGATGTTGATATCACCAACAATTTAGCTAATTTACCTTTATCTGCCAAAGCAGCAAGCTGGCTGCCTAAGTCAGATAGTCGCCCCGAGCTTGACAAAAATGCTGTCCAAAATACTAATAAAACAACCCTATTACAGCAAGCGCCGAGCGTGATTTTTGCCGACTTTGATGCGGATGCGCAGCAAATAACTCGGCAGAATATTGCGTTGCTCGAATGTCAAAAATTGACTATCATGGCAAATAATATCTAACGACCCTGAAGCGAAAAATGGATAATCCACTTTTTGAATATTTAAAGAATAGCCCAATTTTTAGCCGTCTTGATCCTTATATGTTTCAAGTGGTCGAAAACTCACTACATTTTAAACAGTTGAGTCCGCAAGAAGTGTTATTTACGGAAGGCGAGCATGGCGATTTTATGGCGTTTTTGCTGATTGGTGAGCTATCAGTCATTAAATACAGCCCTTCAGGGGCAGAAATTAAAGTCGGGGAGATTCGGGCGGGCGAAAGTACCGGTGAAATGGCACTGTTAGATTTACTAACTCGCTCCGCTACCATTAAAGCCGCCAGCCTGTGTGCGCTTGTCACCTTGTCTCGAGCTGATTTTGAGCGACTGTTATCAGATTATCCTCGTATCGGTGTTGAGATCCTGCGTGGCCTAGCGATTATCTTGAGCCTTAATCTTCGCCGTACTTCTGAGCATTTGACCCGCGCGGTAAATGCTTAAGATGGCTAAGGCTGATGTGGCTGGGCTCAAGCTTAATATTTTTTTCATGTTTAATATTATTGCTTAACCTGCCTATTATTGTGCGCTATCGCCGTGAGCGTGGATGCGCTTTGTCATACACTTGCGATAAATGCCCAAAATCCAAATGGGTATAAATCTGTGTGGTACTGATATCACTGTGCCCTAGCAGTTCTTGAACGCCACGCAAATCACCACTATCACTTAAAATATGTGACGCAAAACAGTGTCTAAGTAGATGTGGGTATAAATCTTGTGCGATACCGGCACGTTTGGCCTGTAGCTTGATACGCAGCTGCACGGTGCGTGTTGAGATACGCGTCCCATAACGCTCACTGACAAATACCGCAGGGTCTTGCTCTTCCACCCATAGCGAGCGATGCGGCAAATAGTTGATGAGTGCCTGCCAGGCTTTTTCGCCAATTGGTACGATGCGCGTTTTTCCACCTTTACCGAGTACTCGCAACAGCCGCTGTGATTTGTCGATATCAGACATATTAAGTCCCACGAGCTCGCCGACCCGTAAACCACTGCCATACAGCAATTCTAGCATGGCTTTATCGCGAATCCATAGCCGCGCTTCATGGCTATCTTCTGGCGCAGCTTGGTCTAATAACTGTGATAATACATCGATATCAAGTAACGTGGGCAAGGGTCTCGGGGCGCGTTTAAGGCGTATGGTTGTGGTGGGATTTAGTGTCATCAGCTGCTGAGCAATCAACCATTTATAAAGTTGACGCAACACGGTCAGTTCATATTGACTACTGGATTTGGATATTTTATCGACATCCAATCGGCGAATTAGGAAGTCTGATAATTGCTGACGGGTGATGTGACAAAGCGCGGTATGTTGCTCATAGCAATACGCCAAAAAAGGCTGTAGCGCTTGGCGATAACTTTTGATGGTCGCTGCGCTATAACGCTTACTGCTTAGCTCAGCCAGCCAGCGATCTACCAAAGCTTGGTCATCCGTGTTGAGCGGAGTCACTTCCTCATGCGGCGTTAAGTGCGTGGGCAAATCATCGTTTGCTGATTTGCCTACACGGTTGCCCTTTTTCCCTTGACTATTTTTCCCTTGACTCGGGATACGGCTAGTTGGCATAGTGTCGGTTAGCGAGGTTGGCTGCTATTCATGGTAAGGATGTCCCTCATCTGAGCGATGTTCCTCACTTGATTGTGCCGGCGCAAATTTCAGCCCCGCACCTGCCATCAAACCCTCAGGACTAAACACCCCTTCATACACAAAGGTGGCAGGACCCGTCATATACACAGGATAGCCTTCTTGCCACCGAATCACCAAACTGCCACCATACAACTGGGCTCGAATATCCACGCCTTCATCTAGCCAGCCTTCACGCACCCCTGTCGCAACGGCAGCACACGCGCCCGTGCCACAAGCTTGCGTTTCGCCCACGCCGCGCTCATACACACGTAGCCGGATATGGCGATTATTCATCACCTGCATAAACCCAACATTGACGCGCTCCGGAAATGCAGGGTGGCTCTCAATCGCTTTACCGAGTTTTTCCACCTCTGCTGTCAATACATCATCCACTTTGATGACGGCATGGGGATTGCCCATATTCGCCACATAGAGTGTCACAGGCGTACCATCCACATTTAGCCGGTATGAGTTTTGAACTTTAGTAATGGTTTTGGGGGTAAAAGGAATCTCATCGGGCTCGAATTTTGGTTTTCCCATATCCACTTTTACCCAGCCATAATCATCGGTGCTAAGGGTGATAATACCGCTGGCGGTTTCCACCCGAATACGCTGTTTAAATGACAATTTACGCGCCTGCACAAAGCGGGCAAAACATCTAGCGCCATTGCCGCATTGCTGCACTTCGCTACCATCTTTGTTAAAAATACGATAGCGAAAATCGACATCAGGGCGGCTTGGCGGCTCAACAATCAGCAACTGGTCAAAGCCAATGCCTAAGTGTCTATCCCCTAACAACGCTACCAACTCTTTGGTCAAGTGAAGTCGCTGTGTGACTAGGTCAATGACCATAAAGTCATTCCCCAGTCCATGCATTTTGGTAAATTCAATTAACATTGTTATTCCTTAAAATTATTTTGATTTATGCACGCTATCTTATCATGATAGCTGATTTTTTATAAGGTAATTGAGGAACAAAAAAACCTTAGCAAGTCAAGCAAATTTGGGCTCGGTTACTAAGGTTTTGGTTTCAGTTTCTAAGGTTTTGGGCTCAGCGGGACAAATAAGGCTTAGCGTTGCCAGCAAAGCCAGCAAACCTTATAGGATAGATTTAATCTACCAATTTTTCTTTTTGCCAAAGGCTCTCAACCGTTTCACGCTCGCGAATCACATGAGCGTGACCATCTTTGACCAAGATTTCACAAGCACGAGGGCGGCTATTGTAATTGCTCGACATTACAAACCCATACGCCCCTGCGCCTGTGATGGCTAGGATATCATTGTCAGCCAACGCTAACACACGGTTTTTTGCCAAAAAGTCGCCCGTCTCACAAATCGCCCCGACCATATCCCATACTTTGGGTTCAACCGGTGAGTTCAACTGTGTGGGGATGACCGCCATCTCTGACTGATAAAGTGCCGGACGAATCAAATCATTCATCGCGGCATCGACAATGGCAAAATTTTTGTGTTCGGTAGGTTTTAAAATATCCACGCGGGTCAACAATACACCTGCATTGGCAACGATACTACGACCTGGCTCTAGATACAGTGTTAAGCCTAAAGTTTTCAGTTTTGGTAAGAGTAACTGCGCAAATTCTTCAATACTTGCAACGTCTTCGTCAATATACTGCACACCCAAGCCACCGCCCAAATCAATATGCTCGAGCGCAATACCTTGCTTGGCAAGTGCGTGAATCATCTCAATGACTTTATCCAATGCATCCATAAAAGGCTGAACTTGGGTTAACTGCGAGCCAATATGGCAATCAATACCGACAACTTTTAGGTGCGGTAGGTCATGGGCAATTTGGTAGATACGGGGCGCATCTTCATGGGTAATGCCGAATTTATTTTCTTTGAGCCCTGTAGAGATATACGGATGGGTTTGCGCGTCGACATTGGGGTTGACGCGTAGCGAAATTGGCGCTTGCTGCTGTAGTTTGCCTGCCACTGCATTGATACGGTACAGCTCAGCTTCTGACTCGACATTAAAGCAAGCAATCCCTACTTCAAGGGCAGTGCGGATATCTTCGGCGGTTTTGCCAAGTCCTGAAAATACGATTTTTTTGGGGTCGCCGCCTGCAGCCAACACCCGCGCAAGCTCGCCCCCTGTAACAATATCAAACCCTGCCCCTGCTTTGGCAAGTGCGTTTAATACCGCAAGGTTACTATTGGCTTTTACCGCATAACAAATCTGATGCTCAATCTCAGCAAAACTATCATCATAAGCTTTATAGGCTGCCAAAATCGCCTGCTGACTATACACATAGGTCGGTGTGCCGAAGGTCTTTGCGATATCTGCAAGACTGACGCCATCCATCATCAAGGCATTACCGTCATAACTCAGACAATTGCTTGACTTGACGTGTTCGGTCGGGTTGATTGCTAAGCTTTTGGCTGCATCATTAGTAATCATTTTTACCTCCAACCGATGGCACAGATGGCACCGATGGCGTGGTCGCTGAGTGAGGCGCTGATTGCGGTGCTGGGGTTGCGTTATTGTCGATCATGACGTTGGGATCTTGGGTGTTGACATCGACTTTGGTATCAGAGGCATTGGCAGTGGTGCTAGTGGGTTTGGCGGCAGCATCGACTACTTGTTGGCTATGGTTGGTGGGTAGGTACAATGCCCCTTTTTGCCCACATCCTGTCAGCACATGGGTTGCCAACATCAACGTCAGCACGGCGATTGTTGGGGATAGTTTTGAAATTTGCATGAATGCCCTTAATTTTAAGAATAAAATAAGTGTAAAAATAAAATTTGCGATGGGGTTATTGTAGCTGTTTTTGCGTTTTATAAGCAATTATCTCACCTTATTTATCACCTTACTAAAGATGAGCATTAAATCCATGATTTTTGTTATTTTTTCATTTTGTTGAAACTATCGTTATTGTGATATGCTTTTTCGCTATAGTGATGACAACAAAAATTTGGCAAAAAATTACCACAATACAATTTTTTTAATCTACAATAAATTACTTAAGACAAGGATAGCTTAAATTTTAATCCAGTTAGGAAGGGGCTTGTTGCAAGGAATGCACAAGATCTTGTCTAAAGGAACAGCCATGCAAAATCCGATCTTAGTACTTAATTGTGGGTCTTCGTCAATCAAATACGCGTTATTAAGCAATGACAGCAGCGAGCGCGTTGCCGGTCTTGCGGAAAACTTGGGCTTAGATACAGCGCGTATCAAACACACCGACCTCAATGGGGAAAAAGTCGAAATCTCTTTGGCAGGCGCCAATCACCAATGGGCGCTGCAAAAAATATTAGGTTTATTAGCCGCTTACAAACCCGTTGCCGTGGGTCACCGTGTGGTGCATGGCGGACGTGAGTTTTCTCATGCCGAAAAAGTCAACGACCATGTCTTGGCGGAAGTCAAACGGCTAAAAGTATTGGCGCCCCTGCACAACCCTGCCCATGCCTTAGGTATTGAGGCGGTGGAAAAAATCTACCCAGATTTGCCGCAAGTGGTCGTGTTTGATACCGCCTTTCACCAAACCATGCCCGCCAAAGCCTACCGCTACGCTATTCCAAAAGATTTGTACAATGAGCATTATATCCGTCGCTATGGCTTTCATGGTAGCTCTCACGCCTATGTTAGCCACCGCGCTGATAGCCTAGCCCCTCATCACCAAGCCAATGGTTGGATTACCGTGCATTTGGGCAATGGTTGCTCGTTGACCGCCGTGTATGATGGCAAAAGCTTGGACACCAGCATGGGTCTGACCCCGCTGGAAGGTGTGGTCATGGGTACGCGCAGTGGTGATGTTGACCCAAGTTTGCATATTCACTTACACCGTATTTTGGGCTATAGCCTTGACCAAATTGATACAATTTTAAATAAACAAAGCGGGTTGTTGGGCATTTCAGGTATCTCAAGCGACATGCGCACGGTGGAGCAAGCCGCCAACGAAGGCAACGAAGATGCCAAACTTGCCATCGAAATTTTCTGTTATAAGGCAGCCCGTTATATCGCTTCACTCAGCTGTGCGTTACCGATTTTTACTGGCTTGGTATTTACCGGGGGTATCGGTGAAAACAGCGCCTCAATTCGCCAAAAAATCTTACAAAACTTGCCGCATTTTGGCATCAAAGCGAACCTTGACAAAAATGCCGAACTCTCTCGCGGCGTAGAAGGTAGCTTCCACCAAGCCGACAGCCTACTGCAATTGTGGGTGATTCCGACCGATGAAGAATACCAAATCGCCAAAGAAACCAAAGAAGTCTTAGGTTTATAAACCCTCTCACCCTGATGACCCATCAGGGTTTTTAGTTTGAATAAAATAACAAATAGGAACTATCATGCAAACTATTTTATTTGTGCCTACCAGTAGCGGCATTGGCTTGACCTCAGCTTGTTTGGGTTTTATCCGTGCGCTCGATTATATCGGGCTAAAAGCAGGATTTTTAAAACCTTTTAGCCAAAATACCACTGCCAATCATGAGAGTGATGACAGCTCAAGTGTGCTTGCAAAACATGCCTTTAACTTAAACCCGCCACCCTCCATTGACCGCAGCCGCTTAGAGCGCGTGATTGGGGATGGTCAGTTAGATGACTTGATGGAAGAAGTGGTTGCCAAACACCAAGCATTGGCTGAGCAATATGACGTTATCGTCTGTGAGGGTCTGGCTGCTGACAATGATTCAAGTTATGCAGAATTGGTGAATTTAGCCATCGTCAATGCGCTAGATGCCAAAGTTATCTTGGTCAGTAGTGGTGATATTGCAAACCCTGATAGTTTGGTAGACAAGCTAGATATTTTTGCCCGTGATTTTGGCGGTATGGCAAGCGAGCGTACGTTAGGCACGATTTTGATGCGCGTCAAAAACGTGGACAACCACTATGATGAAGCACCCGTCGCGCCTGGTAAAGCCAAAGTTGATTTGGCAGCGGAGCAGTTACAGGCGATTAAATCCCACTCGCCTTATTTTGACTCCGATAAATTTCGCTTGATTGGCGTAGTGCCTTTTAGCAATACCTTAAGTGTGCCCCGTACCTGGGACGTGGCTCGTGAGCTTGATGCCAAATGGCTCAATGAAGGCGACGCCAAAAACCGCCGTGTGCTCAATACTTTACTGGTTGCGCGTACCGTTGCCAATATTGAAGATTCTTTCACCCGTGGTAACTTACTGGTGACGGCAGGCGACCGAGACGATTTGATTTTGGCGACTGCGCTTAGCACCATGAATGGTGTACCGCTAGCAGGTCTTATTCTGACAGGCGGTATCGTGCCGAACCAAAAAATTATCAATCTGTGTCGCCCCGCTCTAAAAACAGGGATTCCTGTGATGCTGGTTGACACTGACAGCTTTGATACTGTTACCAAACTTAACCACATCAGCCATGAAATCCCCGCAGATGATACCACTCGCGCCAGTGAAGTCACCGATTTTGTCGCCGCGCATTTGGATTTGGACTGGATCAAAACCACTTTTAGTCAAGGCAACAACAACCGCAAACTCTCGCCTTCGGCTTTTCGTCATACCTTGGTCAAAAAAGCCCAAGCCGCCAAAAAAACCATCGTATTGCCTGAGGGCAATGAGCCACGTACGGTTGAAGCGGCGGTCATCTGTCAAAATCGTGGTATTGCCCATTGTATCTTACTTGCCAAACGCAGTGAGGTCGAAGAGGTTGCCAAGAACTTGGGGCTCACCCTACCTGAAGGCCTGCAGATTCTTGACCCAGAAAGCTTGATTGACAAGTACGTCAAGCCTATGGTTGAGCGCCGTAAAGGCAAACTCGATGAACTACAAGCCCGTGAGCAGCTCAAAGATACCGTCGTACTGGGTACCATGATGCTGCACTTGGGTGAAGTCGATGGTCTGGTATCTGGCGCCGTACATACCACCGCCAATACTGTCCGCCCGGCGTTTCAGTTAATTAAAACAGCGCCGCAGTATTCACTGGTTTCGTCTATTTTCTTTATGCTACTGCCTGAGCAAGTGGTGGTGTATGGTGACTGTGCCATCAACCCAGACCCTACCGCAGAACAGTTGGCTGAAATCGCCCTACAATCCGCCCAATCTGCCAAAGCGTTTGGTATCGAACCCAAAGTTGCCATGATTAGTTACTCGACAGGGTCATCAGGTGAAGGCGCAGACGTGGATAAAGTGCGTCAAGCCACCGAAATCGCCAAAGCCAAAGCGCCTGATTTGCTCATTGATGGTCCGTTACAATATGACGCTGCCAGTGTCGCAAGCGTGGCAAAATCAAAAGCGCCAAATTCGCTGGTGGCAGGTCAAGCCAATGTGTTTATCTTCCCAGATTTGAACACTGGCAATACCACCTATAAAGCGGTGCAGCGCTCTGCCAACGTGGTGAGCGTCGGTCCTATGCTCCAAGGTCTCAACAAGCCTGTGAATGACTTGTCGCGTGGCGCCTTAGTTGAAGATATTGTCTATACCATTGCGGTCACAGCCGTGCAAGCCGCTAGCAGTGAGTTTTAAGCGTTCATGTTTAAAAAAAGGTGAGTTTGACACTCACCTTTTTGTTGTCTGTCACACCATCATATTGGCTAGAATCAATCGGCTTAAATATGGCTTAAATATAATGCTAGGCAACTTTTAACAATTAAGCGTTTTTTTCACAATTAATCAATTTTCCCACAATCTGTTATCCCCAAAAATTGCTTTATGGTAAAATTCCGCACAAAGTGATTTTTGTGCGCCATGTACCAACCAATAAACCGCCAAACTAGCCGTAAGATGCGTCAATGATGATGAAGGATTTTAGTTTTCTTTGCCCTAAACTTGTGTTGGGCGTGTGGTTATGACAATGCCTCGCTGTATTCGTGTGTGGTTGGGTGGCTCATTTGATCCGATACATTTGGCGCATTTACAGATGATTACGCATGTGTACCATGAGCTCATGCGCGCCTTCCCCAATGTTGATATCATCGCCAAATTACTGCCCACGGCGGGTTCGCCCTTAAAAACCAAGCCAACTTCCAACCAGCAGCGCCTTCAAATGCTTTCGCTTGCGATTGACGATGTGCCTTTTTTGTCGATTGATGAAACTGAGCTACAGTGTCAGCCGCCTGTGTATAGCTTTCATACCTTGAGTGAGTTTAAACAGTGTTACCCCAATGACCTACTAATTTTTATCCTCGGACAAGACAGTGTTGAACAACTTGATAAATGGTATCGCGGCTTTGAGCTGCTTTCGCTGACCAATCTATGGGTGCTACCCCGTCCTGCCTTGGGCAGCCTTAGCCACAATTTAAGCCACACTTTACACCAAAACTTAAACCAAAATGCTTTGGCCAATACGGATAAACCCCCTAATATAAATATTGATAATCGGCTAGTGCCTTTTATCATTCATTCGCCAAAAGACTTGATAAATCAAACCACTAACCATATTTATATTGATAAGTTTGTCGTGCCTGATATCGCCAGTAGTGATATCAGAGCTTGGCTATACAGCGTAGAAGCTCGGCAACGACAGCAAGCGCGGCTAAGTTTACCGAGTCAAGTTTATCGGTATATTGTTGAGCATCAGTTATATGCCCCAGACGTTTAGCCTGATATTGATTTACATTTTTTGATAACCTGTGCGTTAGATTTTTGTTAAAATAGCGCACTTTTTTTAGGATTGTCATGATCCTATTTTAAGCTACCCTTATAACCCAATCATTATGACCCAATCCATGGAACCCACGCATTTATGACCGATACCCAATTTGCTAGTTTAGTCAATCAACACCCTGCCCACCAACAGTTAACAACCTGCCTTGACATCGTTCAAGATGCCTTGGATGATTTAAAAGCCAAAAACATTACCGTACTCGATGTTGCTGATATGACTGAAGTCATGGAGCGTATCGTGATTGCCGAAGGGACATCTACCCGCCACCTTAAAGCGGTTGCCGACCATGTCGCGATGAAAGCGAAGCAAGCAGGATTTAATCCGATTGGTGTGGAAGGTCAAGGCACCAGTGATTGGACCTTGATTGATTTGGGCGCTGTGGTGGTGCATGTGATGATGCCACAAGCACGCACGTTTTATGACCTAGAAGGCTTATGGCAAGGTCAATCGCAGCGCGAGCGTATGGAAAAAACGGCGTAGTGTAGTCTATAGCTTAGTTTAGACTACACTATTATATAAACTATGCTATGCGAACTATGCGTTATAAACTAGACGCTACAACCAAATGGGTAAATAAGTTTTACCCATTTTTTTATGGCGTTAATTATCTTTGATTAAAGGTTATGCCAATGCAGCCGTTTGCTGACGTTGATGGTTTTTCATCCAAAGATTGATACCGATAAGGATAATAATATAGCCGATTTGTGCCAAAAATGTCTGTAGTGTTGGGTAAAATCCTAGCCATTCAATCGCTGGCAAGCCGCTCATGGCAGTCATCGGTAGATACCCTGTCAATTGCAGCGCGTGCAAACTAACGCCTAAAATCTTAAAGCCCAGTAAGTAAATCACCCAAGTTAATAGTTTAAATAACTGTGGAATCGGTAATTTAACCGAGGTTTTTAGCATCACCCAAGCCACTGCTGCCAGTGCTACAAGCGCCAAACCAATCCCGGTTAAAAAATTACTCATGCTGATATTGGGTAATATACCGACGTAAAACAATATGGTCTCTGCGCCTTCTCGAAACACGGATAAAAAGCTCAATCCAAATAACGACACAAAGCTACCTGCCGTCATGGCTTGTCCCATATGACGCTTGATATAAGCATTCCATGATTGGACGGATGATTTGCTATGCAGCCACGCGCCAATGCCAATCATCATAATCACCGCAACGATGCCTATCACCCCTTCAAACATCTCACGATTTGCGGCAGAAGTCACCGCAGGGAATAGTAGCTGTAATGCCATCGCGCCTGCGATACTGGCAAGTAAGCCAAAAGCCACACCAGCATACACCCATTTTTTGGCTTTGACTTGTTTGGCAGCGGTTAAAGCCGATAACAGCGAGATGACAATCAATAAGGCTTCCAACCCTTCTCGAAGCAAAATCAGCATCGAGTCAACCGCGGTATATTGGGCTGTTGGATTGATTGCTGCCAATTCATTGATAATCGATTGCAGTGTTTGCTGCTGTTTAGGGTCTTGCCCCTTCGCCATCGCTAGCGGAATTTGACTTTCCACCCGATTATATAAACTGGGGTTACGCGTGCTGACATCGCCTTCCACCATTGGCCAAATACTAATAAACTCGCCTAACTTGGCTTGACCAGTCGCTTCATCGTTTGTTTTAAACGCCTGTAAACCATCGCGCAGTAACTGGATACTATCCGCCAGAGTGACAGTTTGTGTGGTTTGTACAGCGGCTACGTCACCTTTGTTATAACTGTCGATGGCGTCTTTTAGCGCAGCAGATTGGGTTTTGATTTGCGCCATATTGATGGGTTGGGTTTCAATCGCCACTCGCATCAGCGCCATGGATGTTTCGATTTTGCCATAGTGTCCCATACTGGTATTGCGTACGACCCGCTCATTACCTAGCCAAACTGCATTAAACTGGTTGTAAGCCGCCCGTAATGTTTCGACATCTGTCGCTGCTGCCCGTTGTATGACTTGATTAAGATTGTCATACGCAGGTACCATTTTTTTGGCAAACTCTTTTCGCTTCGCACTGTAATCTACAGGATTTTGTTCTTTTTCAAAGGCATATAACGCATTTGACACGGCTGATAAATTGGTTTCTGTGGGATTACTGATGGCTTGCCCAATCGCTTGGCTTGTCTGTTGCCCAAGCGTGGAATTTTTTGCCGTTGCATCTATTGCATCAAAGGCTGTTTGAATTTGCGCGAGGGTGTCCTTGGCTCTGGGCGTATCATTGGCTTTAATCGCTGCCATCGCGTCTGATAGCTTGATAAAAATAGGGCTTAAATTCAGCTTTTTGCTGGCTGGTTGACTGGCTTGCGTCGCTATCTGCGCACTTGCAGGCGTTGGTTGCTGCGCTTGTAAGCCTTGACTGGTGATGAGCAGCGAACTTGCTAGACCAAAACTTAGCAAGGTTTTTTGGGTGATGTTTATCATGAGTAACTTTTTAACCGTCTGTTTAACCGTCTATTTAACCGTCTATTTAACCGTCTACTTTTAAGCGTGTTTTTTGAACCGTCTATTTTTAACTGATGCTTGTTGCATTTTAACCTTAAGCTTCAAATAATGCTTGTCCAATATAGCCACCTTGCGGGATACCACCGAAGCAAGCAAATAGCCCACTGCCAATGTGGGTGGTGTATTCATTCATTTTATCAAGACGACCTAGGGCATTTTGGATGATGATAAATTGCTCGGGCGATTTTTGGAATGAAATAAACAGCAGCCCTGAATCAAACTGTCCAGTGGCTGGGTTAATGCCGCTACTGTAAGAATACGAACGGCGTAGCATCTCCACGCCTGTGCGTTTTGCCAGTCCCATATGGGAAATTTCAGGTATCACTGCTTTACCCTGCGCGTCTTTGGCGTGCACATCAAAGGTGTCAAATTCGCCTTTTTGTCCAATCGCCGCACCGCTGTCACGATGTCGACCAAAGGTGTCTTCTTGACCTTTAAGTGAGGTGCGATCCCAAGTTTCAAGATGCATCTGAATGACGCGGGTGACTAAATAAGTGCCGCCTTTCATCCAATCAGGCGCGTCCGCCCATAAGTTTTTGTCCGCAGCTTTGATAGTGCTTTGGTTGGCAGTGCCGTCTTTAAAGCCGAATAAATTACGGGGCGTATGGTTGCCAGTATCAAACCCAACAAAACCTGACTGACTCCAACGCATAGTAATATTAGAACGCGCTTGGCGAACCAGCTGCCGTACCGCGTGGAACGCCACTTGGGCATCTTCGGCGCAGGCTTGAATACAGATATCGCCCCCCGTCAAGTTTTCTCGTAATTGATCACGCGGGAATTTGGGCAAGTCTTGGAATTCTTTGGGCTGCTTATGGGCAAGTCCCATTTTTTTTAGAAAACTTGGGCTAATACCAAAGGTCAACGTCAATCCGTACGCGCCCATGCTGTCTGCTTCGCCTGTGTCGGTCGGGGGCACAAACGGGTTTTTTTCGTAGGCTTTGATGTTTTTACCTTGCGTCAAATTGGCCGCATAGGTTGTCCAGTCTTTGAACATCTGTTTGACATCGTCGAGCTTATCGGTATGTAAATCCATCACCAAAAAATAAATATTACGCTGTGACGGCGTGGTAATGCCTGCTTGGTGTTCGCCATAAAAATCATATTTGACATCCGCAAAACAATTTTTGGTAGTATTGGCATCACTACCGGCATGTTTAGGATTTTCGTTTTTATCGCTATCTTTGGACTGATTACCATCCAAAGCTTGCAAGTTAGGTAAGTTTTCACTTGGTTTTTGCTGACAGGCTGACACGGCTAAACCTGCGCCTGCGACACTGAGCGCACCAAATTGGCGTAAAAAACTGCGACGATTTGACATTTTTAATCCCACCCCTGTTTCTTGCGATTGCTTATCTAATTTACTATGTTTCATACTGCCCCTAACCTGCTACTTACCTTTTTATGCCACCCTAAAACCGTCAAGTGAAGCAACTTTTTGCTTCACCTTTCACTTATTGCAATACAATGCCCATCTGCGCTAAGGATTCGCCAAGTCTATTCACCGCTTCGGCTAGCGCTTTGGTATCTGCAGGGGTTAACTCTTTATAGGATTTATAGTCTTGTTGCCCGACTTGGTGTTTGGCAAGTAGTTGGTTGACTGCGTCAAATTTTTGCTCAAGCTCCGTGACTAACGCTGGGTTTTTGGCTTGGATTTTTGGTTTTAAAATGGAAAATATTTTCTCGGCGCCTTCAATATTGGCTTTAAAATCATACAAGTCTGTGTGCGAGAAAATTTCTTCTTCGCCGGTGATTTTGCTTGTTGATACTTCATTGAGCAAATCTACTGAACCTTGCACCATCAAATCGCCTGTCACCTCTGCCGTTGGAATTTTGGCGTGCAATTCTTTGACATCTGCAATCAGTTGTTTACCCAGTTGTTCGGTGCCTTTGGTGGTATTTTGTGTCCACAAGATTTTTTCAATCGCATGGAAGCCTGTCCATACTTCATTGGGCTCAAGGTCGGCTTCACGGTTATCGATACGCGGGTCAAGGTCGCCAAAACTTTCAGCAATCGGCTCTGATCGCTCAAAATACATGCGCGCTTTTGGATATAACGCCTTCGCCTCTTCTAATTTACCCGCTTCGAGCAGTGCGACAAATTTTTGGGTATCGGTAAGCAAGCTATCAATTTGGGTTTGTACCCAAGCTTTGTATTCCGCCGTTTCTTTACTCATATCAACTGAGCTCTGCGCTGACGCTGTGACTGCAGAAGCGTTAGTCGTTGCACTTGCAGCAGGTGCTACGTCGGTTTTTTGTTCGGTTTTTTGGCAAGCCGTCAATAGTAATGCAGATATCGCTAGAGGTAATATTGATAAGGTAAAAGTACGGCTCAACATAAAACATCCTTAAAAGTAAACACGAATAAATAATAAAAAAAATAATGACAATTTGCGAATTATAGTGTAAATGAGAATCGTTATCAATATTTATTTTACTTTGATTGTGCTTAGAAGTTTAGGCAAAAAAATACCCCGCAGCAGCGAGGTAGCGAGGTATTGTGATTGGCTATGACGCGCAGATCGCCTAATAACAAAATAGCCTAGCCGAATTTACCCGTGATGTATTCTTCAGTTTCTTTACGGTCTGGGTTGGTGAACATTTTATCGGTATCCCCCATTTCCATCATTTCGCCTAAGTACATAAACGCGGTATAGTCAGACACCCGTGCCGCTTGCTGCATGTTGTGGGTGACGATGGCGATGGTGTAATCATTTTTTAAGTCTGAAATCAAATCTTCAATTGAGCCTGTTGAGATAGGGTCAAGGGCCGAGGTGGGTTCGTCTAGTAGCAATACTTCAGGACGGGTTGCCACACCGCGGGCGATACACAGACGCTGCTGCTGACCACCGGACAATGACAGGCCTGATGCTTTAAGTTTATCTTTAACTTCAGTCCATAGTGCCGATTTTTTGAGCGCCCATTCAACGCGCTCGTCTAGTTCAGCGCGGCTTAAGCTTTCGTAAAGACGCACACCGAATGCCACGTTGTCATAGATTGACATCGGAAATGGCGTTGGTTTTTGGAATACCATACCCACGCGAGCGCGCAGCAAGTTGACGTCCACGGATTTATCCAAGATGTTTTGTCCATCTAGGTTGATTTCGCCCGTGGCACTCATGCCTGGGTAGAGGTCATACATGCGGTTAAAGGTACGCAGTAACGTTGATTTACCACAGCCTGACGGTCCGATAAACGCAGTAACTTTCTTGTCAGCGATATCGATGTTGATATTTTTAAGGGCTAAAAATTTACCGTAATAAAAATCTAAATTACGAATTTGCATTTTTGCGGTCATGATGAATACCTTAATAAAATTTGTTTGATACTAGCAAATAGCTTTAATCTTCTATTGATCATCAATGTGATGATTGCTCTTTACCACTGAGCGCACGTGCCAAAATATTCAATGTTAATACCGCCAAGGTGATGAGTAACGCACCTGCCCAAGCCAATTGGTTTGAAATAGGGTATGGTTGGCTGGCGTATTGATAAATCACGTTTGGTAAGTTGGCAATGGGTTGACCCATATCGGTACTAAAGAATTGGTTATTAAGCGCGGTAAATAGTAAGGGTGCAGTCTCACCCGAGATACGCGCAAATGCCAGTAAGATACCTGTTAATACCCCAGTTTTGGCAGCACGTAAAGTAACGGATGTTACCAGTTTCCATTTTGGCGTCCCTAACGCATAAGCTGCTTCACGCAATGTATTGGGAATTAGACGGAGCATATTTTCGGTGGTACGTACCACCACAGGAATAACCAATAGCGCTAAAGCCATTGCACCTGCCCAACCTGAGAAGTTACGACCTTGTACCATCAACGCAAAAATAAATAGGCCAATCACAATCGAGGGTGCGGATAGCAAAATGTCATTCATAAAACGGGTGACTTTACCAAGCCAGCTGTTTTCGGCAAATTCAGCAAGATAAATACCTGCCATGACACCAATCGGTGTGCCGACTACAAGCCCTAATCCTGTTACCATGATTGAGCCGATAATCGCATTGCGAAGACCGCCAATTTCGTTTGGTGATGGCGTGTCTTGAGTAAAAATAGGCATGGTCAATAACGCATGCGAGCCTGATAAAAACAATTTGAATAAAATTAAGCCTAAGAAGGTCAAGCCAAATACAATGGACAAACCGGCAAATATCAGTCCTAAAGCATTGCTTAGACGGCGGCGTTTGTAAATGGCATTGTTACGATTCATATTGGTAGTAGTCATAGTATTCCCCAGCGTCCTTATTTCGTACCCGCATTTTTATCCATACGACTGAGCATCAATTTTGAAATCACCAGTACAATAAAGGTAATGATAAATAGTAAGAAACCTAAATGTAGTAGCGATGATTGGTGCAAGCCTTCAGACTCTGCAAATTCATTTGCCAATGCCGAAGTGATTGAAACCCCTGACTGAAACAAACTTGGACTGACATTATAAGCGTTACCAATAACAAAGGTGACTGCCATCGTTTCACCCAATGCGCGACCCAATCCCAAAATGATACCACCCATCACACCAGCTTTGGTATAAGGCAACACCACGTATCGCATCACTTCCCAAGTGGTTGAACCCAAACCATAGGCAGATTCTTTAAGCATCTTTGGGGTAATGGAGAAAACGTCACGCATGACCGATGCAATAAACGGGATAATCATGACGGCCAAAATCAAACTTGCGGTGAACAGACCAATACCCATCGGCGCACCTTGGAATAAACGACCCACGTAAGGCACATCACCCAAATGGTCAATCAGCCAAGGCTGGATATGTTCTGAAAACCAAGGTGCAAATACGAAAAATCCCCACATACCATAGATAATTGAAGGGATACCCGCTAATAACTCAATGGCAATACCCAAAGGACGTTTTAAAAAATTTGGGCAAAGCTCTGTCAAAAACATAGCAATACCAAAACTTACAGGCACCGCAATCAAAATAGCAATGACAGAAGTCACTAGCGTACCATAGATTGGTGCGAGTGCACCGTATACATCCATCCCTGTATCCCAGTCTTTACTGGTATAAAAGTTAATGCCAAACGCTTTCATACTTGGCAATGCGCCAAGCAATAGTGAGATTAAGATACCACCTAACAACAACAGCACGATAAACGCAAAAAGACGAGTCGCGTTGACAAACAACCAGTCTAATTGTTTTTGCTTTGCGAGTTTTGCGTGTAAATCCGACATAAGAACCCAGCCATCAAAAAATAGTTTTAGTTTACTAATTCTATAAATTTAAAAAAAACGTAGAGCATTAACTTGTTTATTGCTCTACGTATCGTTTGACATGCTTAACCCTGTTAACTGTTAACCATCATCATGAGATTATTTTGCCGCTGACGCAGTTGCCGTGGCAGCATCTGAGCTAAATAGTGGCTTACCATCAGCCCCTACAACTTTTTTCCACTCTTCACGGAAGATAGCTTTGCTTTCTGCTGAGAATGGTACAAAGTCCAGTGATTTTGCTAGCTCGTCACCGCTTGAATACGCCCAGTCAAAGAATTTAAGGGTATTTTTGACGTTTTCTGGGTTGGTTGGTTTAGTATGGACTAAGATGAAGGTTGCCGCAGAGATTGGCCAGGCATTTGGGTCTGCTTGGTTAGTCAAGACAATGTTAAAGCCTGGTGTACCTTTCCAATCTGCATTACCCGCAGCGGCAAAGCTTTCAGCGGATGGTTGTACAAAGTTACCTGCTGCATTTTTCAACTGAGTATGCGACATTTTGTTTTGTTTTGCGTAAGCGTACTCAACATAACCGATTGAGTTTTTGGCACGAGCGACGTTACTTGCCACGCCTTCGTTACCTTTACCACCTGCACCTGTCGCAGCGGTTGGCCATTTAATGGATTTATCTACACCTGGACCTGCTTTCCATTCTGGTGATACAGCCGCTAAGTAGCTTGCAAAGTTAAAGGTTGTACCTGAACCATCTGAACGGAAAATCGTCGTGATTGGCGCATCTGGTAGTGTGACGCCTGCGTTTAATGCAGTAATCGCTGGGTCATTCCATTTAGTGATTTTACCCAAGTAGATATTGGCAAGGGTGGCACCGTCTAGTTTTAATTGACCGGGTGCAATGCCATCGATATTAACAACCGGTACAACACCCCCGATAACGGTTGGGAACTGGATTAAACCATTTTTATCCAACTCTTCTTTGCTTAAAGGCGCATCCGACGCACCAAAGTCAACGGTATTGGCTTGGATTTGTTTGATACCACCTGATGAACCGATTGATTGGTAGTTTACTTGACCGCCAGTGGCGTTTTTGAACTCACCTGCCCATTTAGCATAGATAGGTTGTGGGAAAGAGGCGCCTGCACCTGTGATGGTAAATACGGCGTTTTTGTCGCTACCTGCCGCGCCTGTAGTCGCAGTGCTTGACGTCGCTGAGGCACCCGCTGCTTTATTGTCTGCTTGCTTGTTGCCACAAGCGGTTAATGCTAAGGTCGATGCTACGACAACACTTAATAATGAATAACGCATGGATAGCTCCTAAAAACATTTTTTGAGTTTACAATGAAAATGCTTGAATAAAATAAATGTCACGAACCGTACAATTTAACTTTCTTTGATTATTTTCACTATGATAGCTCAATGCTGACCAATTTAACTGTCATGATAATAATCATAATTCGGTTTGTATAAAAATTGTGTATATGATTACAAAGAAATGTGACAGTATCATGACAATTTGATGACTGACCGATTGCGCACGTTATAAGTAGACTAGATAAGTGCATTTAACTCGCTTATTGATTGCCAAAGCCTTGAAAAGCTTTGCGACTTTTAGCGGTGCATGGGAAAGAAGCGATTAACCATTTAACTGCTTCTCAACTTAACAGCTTCTTAACTTAACAACTTCTTAACTCTTAACTTAGTAGCTTAAGACTATAAAAACCAATGGCAGTCGCAACCAGGGTTAAAAACACATGGATGCCAATCAAGGCTAAACCTTGCCATACCTTGCCAGTATTCAACAAAGTAAACACTTCGGCACTAAACGTACTAAACGTTGTCAGTCCCCCCAAAAACCCGGTGGTGATAAACAGTCGTAAGTTTAGGTGCATCTTTTGGGTAAGTATCAAGGCAAATCCCATCAACAGCCCACCTAGTACATTGGCAAATAGTGTGCCATAGGGCAACCAAGGATGTACGCTATTGATTCTGGCTAACCACCAGCGCAGCATTGCCCCAAATCCCGCCCCCAATCCTATCCACAACCATGGCATCTTCAAGTCCTTGTGGTGGTTATGATTTAGTTGGATTGACAGCAGGCAGCGTTGTCATATCCCACCGCGGCAAGCAGCTAACCGCTAGTTCATCGTGTTGACCGGCATTCAAGCGCTGCCACCCGGCGAAGGCAATCATGGCGCCATTGTCGGTACACAAGGCAGGCGGTGCATAATGCACAGTGGCATTGATTTTGGCTAATGCCTCAGCTAGCGACTCTCGTAGTTGTTGATTGGCACTCACCCCGCCTGCGATCACCAGACGTTTCATGCCCGTTTGCTGCAAGGCTTTGACGCATTTTTTCACCAACGTATCGACCATCGCATATTGAAAACTTGCTGCAATATCGGCGCGCGTCTGGGCATGCTCAGGATTATGGCTATCGGTTGGATGGTCTTTAATCAAATTATGCACGGCGGTTTTCATACCACTAAAAGAAAAATCCAATCCTTTGCCCAACATCGGGCGCGGTAATTCATAGGCTAACGGATTGCCTGTTTGCGCCAAGCGGGCAATATTAGGTCCACCAGGATAAGGTAACTCTAGCATTTTAGCGGCTTTATCAAAGCATTCGCCCGCGGCATCATCAATCGACTCACCTAATATTTCATATTGCCCGATGCCTTTGACGGCTACCAACATGGTATGTCCACCCGACACGAGCAACGCGACAAACGGAAAATCGGGCGGATTGGCGCCTAATAGCGGCGCAAGTAAGTGTCCTTCCATATGATGTACGCCAATCGCAGGAATACCCAATGCCATCGCCAAACTGCGCCCAAATAATGCCCCAGTCATCAACGCGCCCACCAGTCCAGGACCTTTGGTAAAGGCAATTGCATCGATATCGGTTTTTTTGAGTTGGCAGTCATCCAGGAGTTGCTGCAACAAGGGCACTAATTTACGGATGTGATCGCGGCTTGCAAGTTCAGGGACTACCCCGCCATAAGTCGCATGTAGCGCGATTTGACTGTATAGCACTTGCCCGACCAAACCTTGATTGGGTTGGTGACGTTGGTCACTATCAAAAATGGCTAATCCCGTTTCATCGCAGGATGTTTCCAGTCCTAGCACACGCATGGTATTTCCTTAAACGATAAATAAACGTCAACATACCGATGGCAACTTAGTTATTTTTTGCCATCATTGATAATTTTGACAGGAATGGTTAACCCTTTGGCAAAGGGCTCGGCAAAGACGTAAGTGTATTGGCTCGGGGCAATTTGCTGGGTGGTATGGATGACAAACGCGCTGTTTTTACCAGCTGTGAGTTCATGTGACACATACGCAGTACCCAGCTGGTCGAGCACTTTGGATAAGACTTCATTGACTGCCATACCCACCGTTAAATTGTAGCGGGAGGTTTCATTATCCACATGATACATTTCGGCATACGCTTTGACAGGCTCGCTATCGAGCTCAAAGGGATATTTAAAGCTAGCCTTATCGACTGGCTTAACGCCCGAATCCACCAATGCCCAGTTGATTTGTTTGGGCGCACCGTTTTGGGCGGCTTGGGGGGATACGGTACTGGCGACAGCTACACTGGCAACGTGATGCGGACTTTGAACGCTAGCCACTGTGGCGCTTACTGTGGCACTTGCTGTGCTGTTTTGCTCTGGCTTGTTATCACTGGCAGGTTGACAAGCCGAGAGTAACACCCCACCCATCAGCAAACTTGATATTATAACTGCTTGTCTCATTGGCACGCCTCCAATACATCCAAACTCTTTATCTAGCTTAGCCTAACTTAATCTAGCTTAGCCTAACTTAGGCAGTGACGCCCTCATTACTGACGGGCTGATAAGAAAGATGACGATTGATGCGTTTTTCAGCCAATCGAAACATCCCAATCAATAGCCAAGACAATAACAAATAAATGATACCTGAGGCAAAGAACAACTCAAAAACGGTATAAGTTTTTGACATAATCGTCGTTGCCACACCGGTGATATCCATCAAAGTGATGGTCGATGCCAGTGCACTACCTTTGAGCATAAAAATCACTTCATTGCCATACGCAGGCAGCATGATGCCAAAGGCACGAGGAAAAATAATTCGGCGCAATTTTTGGCTATACGACATGCCAATGGCGTCGGCAGCTTCATTCTCGCCCTTGGGTATTGACTTGATAGCACCGCGGATGATTTCTGCGGTATAAGCTGCTGTATTGAGGGTAAAAGCGATGATAGCGCACCAAAATGGACTCGCTAACACACCCGATTTCCACAGCACAGACTCGGTCACCCATTTAAATTGCGACAAGCCATAATAAATCAAAAAGATTTGCACCAGTAGCGGCGTACCACGAAAAAAGAAAATATACGCAAACGGCAATGCCTGTACCCAAGGTTTTTTCGACAGCCTAGCCAAGGCTAGCGGCACTGCCAACATAAACCCCAATAAACCCGACAACACCACAAGCTCAATGGTGATAATACTGCCTTGCAGCAGTTTTGGGATACTATCAATAATAATTTGCCAATTCCAGTTCATTGATGTATCCCCTATTTTGCCATGCCGATTTTTTGCAGACGTTTTGCATAACGCTCTGCTGGGTTATTGACCCACTCTAGCCACATAATCACACCCGTGATGATGACGGTCAGACTCAAGTACAACAATGCTGCTGCCATATAAAAAGTAAACGGGCTTTGCGTGGAAGTCGCTGCCGTTTTGGCGTGGCGCATGATATCTTCAAGCCCGACCACAGAAACCAACGCAGTATCTTTGAGCAGTACCAAAAACAAATTACCCAGTCCTGGCAGTGCAATACGCCACACTTGTGGCAACGTCACTCGCCAAAGGATTTGAAATTTTTTCATGCCAATCGCTTGCGCTGCTTCGGCTTGACCTTTTGGAATCTCTTGAAATGCCATACGAAAAGTTTCGGTCGCATACGCACCAAATGCCACAGACAGCGCTGTGACACCCGCCCAGAACGGACTGACATCCACATATCCCGTATTGCCAAATTGCGATAGAATAAGACCCATCAACATCGAGCCGCCAAAGTAAATAAACATGACTGACAGCAGTTCTGGAATACCACGGATAATCGTGGTGTAAGCGGTGGCGATGGCGTTGAGCACTTTAAACCGTGACATCTTAGCGGTCGCGCCCAATAATCCCAAAATCAGCCCAATGACCAAACTAGTCAATGCCAGTTTGATGGTGACCCAAGCGCCACTTAATAATAGCTGCCCAAAACCTTGTAGATCTAACACAATATCGATACCCTGTCTTTTTAACTCTGTTTGTTGACCTATTACCCAAAAAATGCTTAAAACGCAGTTTTACCGTCACATAGACAAAAGGTGATAATGGATATAACCTTTTGCTTTGTTTTTTGCAGGGTGCAATTTTACGTGATTGCCCTATCAAAAACCATCAAAAAAACAAAAAACTGAGTGACTTTTCACCCAGTTTTTGACTGAACCCAAGCGCTTGGTTGAGTTACTTGCTGGTACTTGCCACAGTCGTCGTGGTCGTTGTACTGCTAGAGACCGTAACGGCCACGTTGCTTGCCGCCGCCGTTGTAGTGGTTGCACTGCCAAAATATTGGTTATAGATTTTGTCATACGTGCCATTTGATTTTAACGTGGCAATCGCTTTGTTAAATTCTAAACGCAGTGGGTCACCTTTACGAACGATAATACCCATTTTGTCATTAACATCAATCTCTTTACCTTTGATTTCAAACCCTTTACCTTCTGGCGTGGTCAGCCAATAAGCGGCCGGGGCTTTATCCGAAATCATCAGATCCGAACGCCCTGCTGCCAAGTCCATAAAAGCATTGTCCAAACCTTCATACAGGTTTAGCTGGGCTTTTGGGTGATTTTTTTCCATCCACTGGGTCGATAGCGTTGAACGCTGCGCCGCAACTGTATGGCTGTCAATTTGGGCAGGGTCATCCGGATTGATAGGACTACCTTGTTTGGTCAAAAATACCAATGTATTGGTAAAATAGGGGTCGGTAAAATCGACCTGCGCTTGACGCTCTGGGGTGATAGACATGGCATCAATTACCACGTCATATTTTTTTGCCATCAAGCCTGGTAATAAACCATCCCAATCTTGTGGCTTGATTTCACAGTTGGCTTTCATTTCTGCACATAAGGCCCGAATAAAATCCACATCAAAACCTGTCAAACTGCCATCCGCTTTGGTGATGCTAAAGGGTTTATAGGTGCCTTCGGTGGCGATGCGAATGGTTTTGCCTGCCATACTGCTCGATGTCTCAGTGCTGCTACTGGCCGTTGTAGAAGCGGCTGTGCTACCCGTTGTTGCCGCCGTTTTTTCTGCAGTTTTTTCCGCAGGTTTTTGACAGCCCACCAGTGCTAGACCTGCCAATGCCAAGCTACCCAATAATGAAATATTTGCTTTCACCTGATACTCCTAATTTTTAACGTCTAACACATGACAAAATTTTACTTGTGAGTTGTAAGAAAACGAACACTTAATCAGTTATTTAACGGCTTATTTCGGCAAATCTGCAAAATATTTTTGGCTGATTTTATCGTAAGTACCATTGGCTTTTAACGCCGCCAGTGCGGTGTTGAATTTGCCAATCAATGGATCATTTTGACGAAGGGCAATGGCAATTTTGTCATCAATATTGATCGGTTGACCTTTGACTTCAAAGCCTTGACCTTTGGCAGTTTTTAACCATGATAAAGCTGGGGCGCTGTCAGAAATCATCAAATCCGTACGACCCGATTCTAGGTCAAGATAGGCATTATCTTGGGTGTCATACAGTTTTGGGGTTGCTTTTGGGAAGTTTTTGGCTAAGTACTCAGCGGCAGTTGTTGAACGCTGCGCGCCCACAGATTTGCCCGCTAGATCATCAGCGCCTTTTTCTACCCCTTTTTTGCCAATCACAACGAGGTTATTGGTAAAGTATGGGTCGCTAAATGCCACCACTTGGCGACGCTCTGCGGTGTCTGACATCCCCGCCATGATGGCATTGTATTTTTGTGCTTGTAGTCCTGGAATCAGACCATCCCAATCTTGGGAAATCACTTCACATTTTAGTTTGGCTTCAGTACATAACGCATCTGCCAAATCAATCTCAAAGCCGATTAATTTGCCATTGGCATCTTTATAACTAAAGGGGACAAAGCTTGATTCGGTAGCGATACGAATCTGTGGCATATCTGCGTTTGCTGCGGTGGTTGCGCTACTTGCTGCTGCCGTGTCTGCCGCTTTTTCAGCAGGTTTTTGACAGGCAGTTACCCCCATCAAAATGGCTAACGACGATATACCCAAAACCGATAACTGTTTCATAACAACACCTTTTTGTCAAAATTTGAGGGTCACCCGCATCTATTGTGTAAATCTTAAATCGCTCAATACAACGTCAATTAATTACCAAAATGTTGCTTTTGTAATTTTGCCAACTCGCCATTGCTTTGTAGCGCATCTAAGGCTTTGTCAAATTCTGCTTTTAGTGGATCGCCTTTACGAATGGCCATTGCGATGTTGTCACCATTATCCATCTCACTGCCTACGATTTGGTAGTTGCTGTTTTGTTTTAGCCATTCGCTTGCGGTTACTTTTTCAGACAGCACTGAATCGATACGACCTGATTTTAGGTCAATGTAGGCGTTGTCATAGTTGTCATACAATTTGATTTCGTTGGTTTTGCTCAGTTTATCTTGAAGGTACTGTGCCATAGTGGTTGAACGTTGACCGCCAATTTTTAACCCTGAAATCGCTTGTGGGTTGAATTTGCCACCTTTGGCAGCGACCCAAACCATGGTGTTTTTAAAATAAGGCGTGGTGAAATCCACTTGCGCTGAACGCTCTGGGGTAATTGACATACCCGCCGCCACCGCGTCGTATTTTCTCGCCATCAAGCCTGGTAAGATACCGTCCCAATCTTGCGCCACGATTTCGCAGTCGAGTTTCGCTTGAGCACACACGGCTTTGGCAACATCCACGTCATAACCGCCTAATGTGCCATCGGCATTGGTGTAGTTAAATGGTTTGTAGGCGCCTTCAGTGGCAATACGAATCTTTTTGCCCGTGCTGGCACTGGCAGCGGGTTGGCTGGCGGCTGCACCTTCTGTTTTTTCAGCAGGTTTTTGACAGGCGGTTAATCCCATGCTAACTGCGCATACCGTTGCCAAAGCAAGTTTTAAGTAGGTTGAATTCAAGGTTGATTGCATGGATGTTCCTTACAAATGAAATTTTTGAGTAAAAAGCGATTTAATATCAGGTTTCGCTTTCAGCGATTTCAATATTTAAAATCAATGCGACTAAAATAAATGCGAGTTTACAATTTAGTTAAAATTAACATAAATTAACATTTTTGCAAGTGAAAAACGTATGCAGCAACAATTAAATCAAATAAATTTTTTCTGATGCCTAAAATTACAAAACCGCCAATCGCATGGCAATTGACGGCTGATAGGTTGATTGGATTATTTCTGATGGCTTGCCATAAAGTCTTTCACCCGCGCTGATTGCGGATTGTCAAATACCTGCTCGGGTGTGCCTATTTCTTCGATACGTCCCTCATGCAAGAACACCACTTGGCTTGATACATCGCGCGCAAAACGCATTTCATGGGTGACAATCAGCATGGTGCGACCTTCTTCAGCAAGCGATTTCATCACCGCTAATACTTCATTGACCAATTCTGGGTCGAGGGCAGAGGTTGGCTCATCAAATAGCAATACTTGGGGCTTCATCGCTAGCGCACGAGCGATGGCAATACGCTGGCGTTGCCCACCCGATAAGTTTTCTGGGTAAGCGTCTTTTTTATCCAGTAGTCCTACGCGTTTTAGTAGCACTTCAGCTTCACTAATGGCTTGGTCTTTGGCGATTTTTAGGACTTGGGTCGGCCCTTCAATGATGTTTTGCAAAATAGTCCGGTGTGGCCATAGGTTAAAGTTTTGGAACACAAAGCCCATTTTTGAGCGAAACTGCTCAAGCTGACGCTGGTTGGCGGCAACCAAATCCCCGGATTTATTTGGTTTTAATACCAATGCTTCACTGCCCAAGAAAACCTCCCCTTGCGAGGGGTTTTCAAGCAAATTTATACAGCGTAGCAAGGTGGATTTGCCCGAGCCGCTCGAGCCCAAAATTGAGATGACATCGCCATCATAAGCGGTCAACGATACACCTTTTAGTACCTCAAGCGATCCAAAGTTCTTGTGGATATTGTTAAGTTGCAAGGCTACAGGACGCTGTAAGTTTGGCATAGCATCTGACATGATATTCAATCCAAAATTTGACGATAGGTGGAAAAAAACTGTCTATTTTCGCTTAAAATGCTACTAAAACGCAACTTTTTCTCTCATTTAACTTTATTTTATGGCGCCGGTCTTTAGCGCTTGTTTTTAGATTGAGTCATAACCATTAATTTTTGTCTGTCAAAACTTTCTAAATTCCATTTTTGGATTGAAGTTGTTATGATGAAGCGATGATTATATTAGGGACTTACTATGCAAACCATGACTGATACCAAACATTATATGCAAACCGTGGGACAGCAAGCGCGCGCTGCTTCAGCGATTTTGGCAAAAGCAGACACCGCGCTCAAAAATAGCGCCCTACTCGCTATCTATGATGCCCTGCAACAAGCCAAACCACAGGTGTTGGCGGCCAATGCCACCGATATGCAAAACGGTCAACAAAAAGGACTGGATGACGCACTACTTGACCGATTAGCGCTCACCGATGCGCGTTTTGAAGGCATGTTACAAGGGCTAAAAGATGTTGCCATGCTACCTGACCCTATTGGTGAGGTCACGGATATGACCTTTCGTCCATCGGGTATTCAGTTGGGTAAAATGCGCGTGCCGCTGGGCGTGGTCGGGATGATTTATGAATCTCGCCCCAATGTCACGATTGAAGCTGCGTCTTTGGCATTAAAATCTGGCAATGCGATTATCTTACGTGGGGGTTCAGAAGCGTTTTATTCTAACCAAGCATTGGCTGCGTGTGTCAAACAGGGTTTGCAGGCAGTTGGTTTGCCAGAGGCGGCAGTGCAAGTGGTCGAAACCACCGACCGTGCGGCAGTGGGGGAACTTATCACCATGAATCGCTATGTCGATGTGATTGTGCCGCGAGGTGGTAAAAGCCTGATTGAGCGTATCAGTAATGAAGCGCGCGTGCCTGTCATCAAGCATCTAGATGGTAACTGCCATACCTTTGTCGATCGCGATGCAAACTTGACTATGGCAACCGCTATTTGCGTCAATGCCAAAACTCACCGCTACGGCACTTGTAATACCATGGAAACGCTGCTGATTGATAGCCAAATCGCTGCGCAAGCCTTGCCGCCAATCGCCAGCGCCATTGTCGCTGCAGACAGTGCCATGCAATTACGCGGCTGTCCAAAAACCTTAGCCATCTTGAGCGATACCGCTGAATTAACCGCTCATTTGTCAGCGGCGAGTGAAGCAGATTGGGATACCGAATATTTGGCACCGATTTTGGCGATTAAAGTAGTCGCCGATATCGATGAAGCCATTGCCCATATCAATGCCCATGGCTCACACCATACCGATGCGATTATTACCGAAAACTACTCAAAATCGTTAAAATTCATGCGTGAAGTTGACTCTAGTAGCGTGATGGTCAATGCATCGACCCGCTTTGCCGATGGATTTGAATATGGTTTGGGCGCAGAGATTGGTATCTCTACCGATAAAATCCATGCGCGCGGCCCTGTGGGTCTTGAAGGTTTAACATCGCAAAAATGGATTGTGTTTGGGCATGGGGAAATCAGACAGTGACAGCTAAAACTTTTGGTAATCAAATGAATTGTTTTCACAAACCCACTTTAATTATTGGTATTGACTTCCTCCCCTCCCTAAAGTGAGGGGATTCCTGCTCCCAGACGGTCAAGCCCGACCGCAAGAATGTTCTTACTGGCATTAATATCTCTATCATGCCGTGTGTCACACTTTACACAAGTCCATTCTCTTATTCGCAAACCTGCTCTACCGCTCAAGCTACTGGACATATCGCCACAGCACGAGCAAGTTTGGGTAGTGTATCGTTCATTCACGATTTCAAAACGGCAACCTGCGTTCTCGCATTTATAGGTCAGTTGCCTTTTGAGTTCAAACCAACCTGCATCGTAAACCGACTTGGCTAGTTTGCCTTTTTTACTGTTAAACTGGGTGGTTTTAACGTCACCAACCACGATTAGGGCATTGTCCTTGACTAATTGGGTGGTGAATTTATGTATCAGGTCTTGGCGTGTGTTTTTGATTTTGGCATGGATTGCCTTTACATGCTGTTTGTTTTTGGCACGTTGGGCGGTGGCTAAATCTTTGGCATATTTTAACGTTTGCTTAATGGTGAGTTTGTCACCGCTTGAGGTAGTGGCACTGTCTTTTAAGCCCAAATCTATGCCAACGCTACCAGTTCCACAAGTGGTTTTAGGGTAGTCTTTAACGGTGATACACGCATACCAACGGTTACGGCTGTCTTGCACAATCTCGCAGGTGTTGATTTGGTAAAGCGATAGGTTGTAGCTGTCCCATAGGTCGATGATGAGTTTCTGCCCTTTGGCTAGACTTAGTTGCAGGGTTGATTTTAAGCCCTTTTTGCCTGTTTGGTGAGTGGCAATATGCTTAATAGCCGATTGTTTAAACGGTAGCCAGCCAAGCGATTTACGCTTGGCATTGGGGTTATTGGTTCGCCAGTTGAGTTTAGCCTTTTTGAATTGCTTACGGCTTTTAGCATGGGTTTCATTGATGGCTTGAATGGTTTGAGAGTGCAAGCCCAGTAATTCACCGCTACCTTTGGTGTATTCGTTCAAATCATAAGCTGAAAAGAATTTGCCTGTTTTTTGTAGATGTTTGTAACTCAAGTCATTGACGTAGTTCCATACGAAATTGACTGAACCGCTTAACTTATTAAGCTTTGCTGTATGTTTATCTCGTATGCGTAGCTTGAGTGTTTTCATGGGGTTATTTTAGCAAAATTTATGCAAGTATTATAGCGTGTAAGCATAGTTGCTTAAGTTGCCTTATATCCATTGCCTGAGGTCGGTGGTTTTACGGCAACGGAGGATAAAAACCATTATTTGGCAATCGCTTTATTGGCAATCGCTTTAAATAGACTGATTTGGCTATTATCGGTTACCGTCAACATCGGTGTGCCTTTGCTATTTTGGGTCAGTTTAAATTGCCCTTTTAGTGTGGATGGTGCAGCCGTATCAAATGCCATGCGCGATTCTGGCATACACATCATGCGCGTGGAAACGATATTTTTTATCAATACATTGTCATGGGTCAGGCTATAATTGCCCCACATACGATTGCAGGTGTTGTCAAAGCTGACACGACCTTTATCAAAGTCGACCAACAGTGGTTTGGCTTGGTTAAATAATTCAAGTTTAGTGGGTTTACCTGCCAAATCAGTCACCGAGACCAATTGCCAGCGATAATTTTGCAACGTGGCATCGGCTAACGGTAAGGTGACCGCTTGGGTCGGGTTCACGACCCTTGAGTTATTATCCGCTATGGTTTGACAGCCTGTCATTGCCAGCGTTCCTGCTATCAAGCAACTTAGCGCTAGTGAGTAGATTTTGGCACATCTTTTCATCATGATTTCCTTTTGTTTAAAATTATTGTGTAAAAAATTATTGCAACCATTATATAAAATACCCTTAAAACTTTATTGCTCAGCATGACGATTATTGTTATTCGATTGTATTACTAGATTTGATGGACGCTTCATTTGCTTGAATGGGTTTTTGCAAAAACTCTAAAAATACATCATCGCGTTTGGGGTCGCCATTGTTGCCGTCTCTTGGAAATGCCATCTTCTCCCCTGTCAGTAGATAACCGCGGCGCTGATAATAACTTAACAGCTCTGGTCGATGACTTAAAATCGACATAGACAAATGGGTTAAAGGTAAATGGGTTACGTTTTTGGCGTGGGCGTGTCTGATAGCAAACGTTTCTACCGCAGACAACATCGTATCACCAATGCCTTTACCTTGCAGAGCAGGATGAACCGCAAAAGTACCAATATACGCCGCTGGCTGATGGTTAATGGGTGAGAAATCCACAGAAATACACCCGAGCAAATCATCGCTATCGTGCGGATTTTCAAACACGAACAGATAAACGTTCGGGTTGTCTATCAGGGCTGTCATTTCCTCGGGCGTGGTACGAATCCCACCAATTAAAGCCGCTTCATTGGTCCAGCCTTCATCTGAGCGGTAACAACGATTGAGCAAAGTGACCAAAGTTTCGACGTCTTGTTGCGTGGCAACGCGTAAGTGCACGGCGTTTTTATCGATATCGCTATCAGGGTTTTTCATGTTTTTTCTCTTTTTATACTCACATTCGCTAAACATAGGATGCGTTAAACATTTTGCCAAGTCAGCTGACCGATTTTGCCACCCAATGCACCTAAATTAACCAACATACCTAACTTAGCAAGCACTACTTTATTGTCTATTACTTTGGCATTCAAGCCGTATTTGACGTCATTGTTGTTGCCGTCATATTTTTAACCTATTACCTTAAGACAATAAAGCATGGTTATAATAAAGCGCTGCTGTAATCGAATCTGTAATCGAGATGGTTTATTAATCATCCGTTTGTTAAAATAAACCTTTTGCAAGTAACCCTAGCATGCCAAAACTGCCTTCACCCTATACCCCTACGATTCAATCGGCGATTTATAAACAACAACCCACTGATTTTATTGTCCATGAAAAACTTGGCATTGAATGCAGCCATACAGGCGAACATCTTTGGCTTCATATTCAAAAAACCCGTATGAATACCAATTTTGTGGCAAAGTTGCTGTCACAATGGGCAGGCATCCCACTCAAGGATGTGGGATGCTCGGGGCTCAAAGATCGTCATGCGCTGACGACGCAATGGTTTAGTCTTCGCTTGCCAAAAAAAATTGCCCCTGAACAAAACTTTGAGCAATTTGTCCAGACCAAATTAGCTAGCGATGAAACCCTAGAAATACTGGCACAGCATTGGCATCATAAAAAATTGGGTCGCGGTACTCATCAGGCCAATCAGTTTATCATCACCTTACGCAATGTGGTGGGTGAGAAAGCCGCCATCGAGCAACAACTTGCGACTATCAAAACACAAGGTGTTCCCAATTATTTTGGCGAGCAGCGCTTTGGGCAAGATGCCAATAATATTGATGCCGCTATCGAACTATTTACCCATCATACAATTAGGGGTAAAAAAATTCATCGCAAATTTGACCAAGATAAAATCAGTCTGTATCTGTCGGCAGCGCGTAGCGAATTATTCAATGCCATCTTGGCAAAACGTATCGCATTGGGCATTTGGAACCAACCGCTTGATGGTGATGTGATGAATTTGGCGGGCTCAAACAGTATTTTTGTGGCACAGCATATAGATGAAACCATGCTATCAAGGCTACAAAGTGGTGATATCCATTTGACTGCACCGATGTGGGGCGCAGGTGAGTTAAAAAGCAGTGGTAAGGTTAACGCATTAGAACTATCCGTCATCACTGACAATCCCATTTATCAGCAGCTAAGTCAAGGTCTGATTGAGTTTGGTTTAAAGCAGCAGCGCCGCTCCCTGCGTATGCTGCCCAGTAACTTGCAATGGGTTTGGCAAGACGGTGAGACATTGGTGTTAGATTTTGAATTACCGGCAGGCAGTTTTGCGACGACGATGATTGATACGCTTGTTGAAAGCTAGGTACTCACCACTGAATTATGAAGGCTAAGTTATGACGGCTGATGGATTTGCGTCATCAGTAAATAACATTGACCTTTGACCACACAGTTGCGACCATTGGCTTTGGCTTGCTGCATTGCCAAATCGGAGAATTTGATAATGCGCTCAAGGGCAGGCGGCAGTGCAGGCATGGTTGGTAAACTATGCATATACTCGCGCATATATTCGATAAAACCGCGATTATCAATCGCACGCTCGCTATCTCTCCCATGATTTTGATAAAGGCTGGCAATACCTAAGCTTGCGGTAAATTGAATTTCTGTATCAAAAATCCCATATCTCACCACTTGCTTTTCAAAAGCCTGGCGCAGCTGCTCTGCCATATCGTAGGCTTGCTCAATCCCCATATTTGGCAAGATGATGCAAAATTCTTCCCCACCCACGCGTCCAAACATCGTCCCTGTCGGTAAGAAGTTTTTTAAGGTATTCGCGGTACAAATCAATGTCGCATCACCGGCGTCATGACCATATTTGTCATTGATATGTTTAAATTTGTCCAAATCAATATAAATCACACTAAGCGTGTTCCAATCGCTTTTACGTTGCCATAAATAACTCAAAAAACTATAAATGGTACGCCGATTGGCGATATTAGTGAGCGCATCGGCTTCTAGCAAATCATAAATCTTGCGGCGCTGAAAGTTCATGACTTTCATGCCCTGTAAAATACAATACAGCGTGATTGTTGCCTTGGCGGTTACCAAAAAGCTAAAAGACAATCCCCAAAGCCAATGACTACGCGCTGCTAAACTTGGATACAACCTAGGCAACAATTGCCACCAATTCATGCTATTACTCATATTAAAAATAAATAACGCAACAATACAACTGACAAATGACACCCAGACCAGTCGCCATCTTAATAGCACCATCCCAAGACCGGTGGCACTAATCAGCATTACACCTTCAAGCGCACTGTTGTTGCCAATCCAGACGATAAAAAGATTTTCATAAATCAAATAGATGATTACAAAAAAGATTTGGTACTCCCGCCAAAGTCTTGACTGTTCAGGAATGCGGGTGATGACCCATAGTGAATACCCGCAAAACAACACCATCGCCAGTCCCAAATAAGTGATATTTATCATTAAGCTGCGATTAAAGATTTGGTTAAACTTGTGGGCAAAGGGAAAGATATCTAGGGGCGATGTGATGACAAGAACTGTCGCATACCAAATTAAATGAAAAAATGTCTCAACCAACGCCAATATAATAAACAGCATGAATTTATTGGTATCGTTGACTCTTGGCGAATTGATATATAGCGAAGGTTTAAAGCTAAAAAATTTTAGCGTTTGTTGCAATTGTTCTTTAAAGCTTGGCAAGGCGGTTTGGGTCATAGGATTATTGCAAAATCAATAAATCTATTAAAAGAAGGCGTCACGCATTAAACCAATCAAGGCAGGTATGTCAGCTATTGTCAGTCATTGATTAGTTTTAGTCGTTTGCATTTAACTTACCTTAAAGATTATATAAGGTATTGTTGCTTCATTCTAATACTTTATTAATGATGAATGGGTAAATGTTTAATTTTTTTTAATTATTCTTGACTTATCTATTTTATCAAAATTTCTTCTACAAAATAAAAAAGGTAAGCCTAAGCTTACCTTTATCAACATTTTACAGCATTTTAACTTTATTGGTTTTTTCAACAATATTATTTAATAGTAACGTTCTCGATTACACTCAAGCGTCCAAGACACGGCGCGCTGTCACGAATTTATTTGCCCAATAGCCAGAATCTAAACTTGTAATAGAAATGCTTTTGCCGGTTGATGGGGAATGAATAAAACGACCTTCACCGATGTACATGCCCACATGAGAGATACGACCACCACCCTGAGAGAAAAACACCATATCGCCTGGTTTTAACTCACTACGGTTAATACGTTCACCCACTTGCGCCATGCTGCCTGAGGTACGTGGTAGATTGATATTGGCGGTTTGTTTATAAACATATTGCATAAAGCCACTACAATCAAAACCACTCGTTGGGCTCGTACCGCCCCAGCGGTATGGTAAGCCGATAAAGTTTTTGGCTTTTGCAATGAGGCTATCTACTTTTGAGCCACCCTCTGGATTTTGAGAAACAGTTGAGTTAAAGCTACCGAAATATTCTGTGATACCATTGTCGGCATTGGCAGCGGTTGGGGCTAGGCTGAACAAGACACAAGGTAGAGCGGTTAATAAAGTTTTTTGAAGAAAGTTCATAGGGCTTTAATCCGTTCAGAACTTTTATCCGTATATGGGCTATATCAAAATTGATTACTAGAAGCTAAAAAGTTGATATACGGATAAAAATTACATAACTATTGTATTGGTTACATTCTGTAAAACAACGCCATCATACCAATAAAGTTTTTTTAATGTGGATATCTTTTTTCCATAAAATGTTAAAAAATATTACAATGTAAGCTAATTTGCTTACAGAAAGCTTATAGAAAGCGTACAGCAATAATTGGGTAATAAAATCGTTAATTTAAGACAACATTGGGTTAAATAACGGCCTATTACCCGGTATTTATTTTGGTGTAATGTAAAAAAAGCAGGGTCAATATGTAACTGACCCTGCTTAATAATTGAGCAAAAACGGCTAAAAATTGTCAAATTGCTGTCTTTTTACCCCGTCATTCGCGCTAGTCTCTCGCCCCAAAAATGGCGGTGCCAATACGAACGATGGTGGCACCCGCGGTAATGGCTTGCTCAATGTCGCCGCTCATGCCCATTGACAAAGTATCCCACTGCTCAGGATGTGCATGATAGCGCTTGTTTTGCTCAAATAATTGCTGGGTTTTGACAAAGGCAGCGGCTGAATTTTTGGCGGGGATAATCATCAGTCCGCGTAATTGCAAGTTGGGTAATTGGCTAATCTCTGTCACCAATTCGGGTAACTGGTTTGGCTGGCAGCCTGATTTACTGGCTTCATCGTCAATATTGACTTCGATACAGATATTGAGTGGCGGAAGGTGTTCACCCCTTTGCCCATTGAGACGCTGGGCAATAATTAAGCGATCGACCCCATGCACCCAATCAAAATGCGCCGCCAACTCTTTGGTCTTGTTACGCTGGATATGACCGATATAATGCCACACCAATGGCTGCTCGTTGGCAGTAACGTCTTTGAGTGCTGCGATTTTTGCCACCGCTTCTTGCACATAGTTTTCACCAAAATCTTGCTGACCTTGCTGCGCTAAGGTGCGAATCATCCAGTTGGGTTTGGTTTTGGATACCGCAAGCAGTTTGACAGTTGGATTGAGCCTAGCAACGTCAGTTTTCACCTGTTGCCAACGCGCTATCAAGGCTTGGTTTTCAGCGTCTGTTGCGCTTGTCGCCAATGGCTGTTGTTCATCGAATGTTTGCATGGTTAACTTTTCCTGTTGAACTTTTCCTGTTGATAGTGGACTGGCTTGATGGCTACCGGGTTAAGGTAACGTTTTTTTTGCACTTGTGTGCCCAATTTTCCAATTGAGTTTAACATAAGCTAAAATCAACAAAAAACTATGACCCCTAGTCAGTTTTTTCTGTTTTTTTTGTGGACGTATGATTATAGTATAGCTATCTTTTTTTCCCGCGGCTTTTTTCTATTGCTGCTTTTGTATTTTCATTACCCACCTGTAGGATTCGCTATCATGGCAAAGGAATTATCGATTGACGATTTGTTGCGTTTTGCATTCAAAAATAAAGCCTCTGACTTACACATTTCAGCAGGCTTACCGCCGATGATTCGGGTAGATGGTGAAATCACCAAAATCAACATGCCGCCGCTTGATCACCAAAAAGTGCATAGTTTGATTTATGACATCATGAACGACAAACAACGTGCCGATTATGAAGAGTTTTTTGAAACCGATTTTTCGTTTGAAATTCCCAATGTGGCGCGCTTTCGTGTCAATGCCTTTAACCAAAACCGGGGCGCAGGTGCGGTATTTCGTACCATTCCATCTGAGGTATTGACGATGGAACAGCTTGGTATGGGACCGATTTTTGAGAAAATCTCTAACTACAAACGCGGCGTGGTACTGGTCACAGGTCCAACGGGTTCGGGTAAGTCAACAACCCTTGCGGCGATGATTAACTATATCAATGAAACCCGTAAAGAACATATCTTAACCATCGAAGACCCGATTGAATTTGTGCATCAATCAAAAAAATCCCTCATCAACCAACGTGAAGTCCACCGTGATACCTTAAGCTTTGATGCTGCGCTGCGCTCTGCCCTACGTGAAGACCCTGATGTTATTCTTGTCGGTGAGATGCGTGACCTTGAGACCATCCGCTTGGCATTGACGGCTGCTGAAACAGGACACTTGGTATTTGGGACATTGCATACCTCATCTGCTGCCAAAACCATTGACCGTGTGGTCGACGTGTTCCCCGCCGCCGAAAAAGACATGATTCGAGCGATGTTATCTGAGTCGCTGCAAGCGGTTATCTCGCAATCGCTACTCAAACGCCAAGCGGGTGGTCGTGTCGCCGCGCATGAAATTATGATTGGTACGCCTGCGATTCGTAACTTGATTCGTGAAAACAAAGTCGCCCAAATGTACTCTGCCATCCAAACCAGTGCAGGCGATGGTATGACCACACTCGATCAAAGCCTTCGCGAGTTGGTCAATAAAGGCGTGATTAGCAAAGAATCGGCGCGCCAATATGCCAAACAACCTGAAAATTTTATGTGATAACTGTTTGATAGAAACAATCTTATAAAAACAATGCGAGAGACGCGTTATGGATCTTGATAAATTACTGCAGCTAATGATACAAAAAAACGGCTCCGACCTTTTTATCACCGCCGATGCGCCCATATCAATGAAAGTCAATGGTACTATCGCGCCAGTCACCAAGTCAGCGCTGACCCCAGAGCAATCAATGACGCTGGTCAAAAGCGTGATGACGCCTGCTCAAAGCAAAGAGTTTGACGACACCCTAGAATGCCAGTTTGCCATTGTTGACAAAAACCAAACCGCACGCTTTCGTGTTTCTGCCTTTGTCCAAAAAGACTGTGCGGGCATGGTGCTACGTAAAATTGAAACCAAAATCCCAACGGTAGAGCACCTCAATCTACCACCGATTTTGAATGAAATTGCCATGAAAAAACGCGGCATCGTGCTACTAGTCGGCGCGACAGGTACAGGTAAATCTACCACACTGGCAGCTATGATGGGGTATCGCAACGAGAATTCGCGCGGTCATATCATTACCATCGAAGACCCGATTGAATACCTGCATGAACATAAAGGCTGTATCATCACCCAACGCGAAGTTGGCATTGATACCAAGTCATTTGAAGCAGGATTAAAAAACGCCCTACGTCAAGCACCTGATGTGATTTTGATTGGCGAGATTCGTACCCGCGAAACCATGGATTATGCCATTCAATATGCTGAAACAGGACACTTGGTGTTTGCCACCCTACACGCCACCAATGCCAACCAAGCACTTGAGCGTATTATTCACTTCTTTGAAGCAAACCATCACGAGCAGATTTTGATGGATTTATCATTGAACCTTCGAGCCATTGTGGCGCAGCAACTGATTGCTACCCCTGATGGCAAAGGTCGCCGCCCTGCGATTGAAATTTTGCTCAATTCGCAACTGATTGGTGATTACATCCGTAAAGGTGAAATCCACGAAATTAAGCCTGTCATGAAACGTTCCCGTGAAATTGGGATGCAAACCTTTGACCAAGCGTTGTTTGATTTGTATGAAAATGGCGACATCACTTACCGCGATGCCATCCAACACGCTGATTCACCCAACGATTTACGCCTACTTATTAAGCTAGAGAGTAAATCGGCCAATAAAACCGAGGAAAGCGAGCTGGAGCTCTCACTGCAATCTGATGATAATAGCGCAGCCAATGACAACGCAATATCCTAATAATACGTAATCGTCTGCTAGTAACAATAATTTTGTAACACAAACAAGGTTCAACATGCGCCTTGTTTATCTAAGCTACACTTTTTCCCAAAATCACCACATCAGCAATAAATCCGTTCATATCACAAACTTGCTTAAACTTGCCCCATGGCTCAAATCCTAGCTTACCAAACATCGCAAGGCTTGGTGTATTATGGGCAAAAATTAGCGCAACCACTTGCTGCACGCCACAACTTGGCGCAACTTGGATTAAATAATTGACCAACGCCTTGCCCACGCCTTGCCCTTTGGCTTCATCTGCCACATAGATACTGATTTCAGTACTGATATGATAGGCAGGACGCGCGTATAAATCAGACAAACTACCCCAACCGACTATTTCACCTAAGCTATTTTCGGAGCTAGTTTGGGCAACCACCAACGGACGATTGCCTGTATGAGCGTCAAACCAAGCTTGCCTATCTACCACGCTCACAGGCTGTAAATCTGCCGTGGCTTGCTTACCTGCGATACTTTGGTTATAAATTTCAACGATGCGCGGTAAATCATCAATCGCAGCTAGGCGAATACTAAGGTTGTGATGCGCTGCAGACATGGGTACTCCAAAATTAAACCAAAAAATGCGGCTAAAATTTGCCGAAAAATCTTATTAGCGCGTATGTTAACAACATTTTTACTTTATAATAAGCGATTTCATAAAATTGATAGTTTGCGATGCTCATGAACGTGATTGACTTATCTGACTGGCTAAAAAGTCCAACCCTATTACCTGATTCGGTACTGACGATTGGTAATTTTGATGGGGTACATTTGGGTCACCAAGCGATGCTGGATAAAGCCAAATCTTTGGCAAAATGTCAGCAACTTGCCAGCATGGTGATGATATTTGAACCACAGCCGCGTGAGTTTTTTAGCCCGCAAACCGCCCCTGCAAGGCTCACCAATTTGGCAGAAAAAACCCAATTGATTGCTGAACATCGTATCGATAGCTTGATTGTGGCAAATTTTGATAATGACTTTCGGAATTTATCGGCACACGATTTTGCCAAAATGTTGGTCAAGTTAAACGTGAAGCATCTGGTATTGGGGGATGATTTTCGCTTTGGGCATGACCGTACTGGCGATAGTGAGTTTTTGCGTGCGTTTGGCTTGCCTGTGCAAATTTTACATACTGTGACCGACCATGCGCATCAAGATGAGCGCGTCAGCTCAACCCGCATTCGAGACTGTTTGCAGCAAGGGGACTTGGCAACCGCAAAGCATCTGCTAGGGCGAGATTATGCGATTACTGGCATGGTGGAACATGGCGATAAAATCGGTCGCACACTTGATTTTCCCACCGCCAATATTGCGCTAAACCGCATCAAGCCTGCCCTACATGGGATTTTTGCCGTATCGGTGACCGCTACCGATGGCACAGATTTATCAACACTGGGGAGAAACAGTCAAACTGGCGTGCAAGGACTTACTAAAGGCAGTTTATTTGGCGCTTGCAATGTGGGTACTCGTCCTGCGCTAAAAAATAAGTATGGGGTAGAATGGCGACTGGAAGTCAATTTTCCGAAGTTTGATGGAGATTTGTACGGCAAAGAACTGACGGTGACGTTTTTGCATTTTTTACATGGGGAAAAAAATTATGCTGGGCTTGACGCATTAAAACAAGGCATTGCCCAAGACGTGGTGGATTTACTTAACTGGCGCGAGCAGCAAGCTTTTGCGAAATCAATCCCTTAATGACTTTGGCGTGTCAGCCTCCACCCTGCTACTCCTAAGCAACATACTAGACTTACCCAAGCTAGCCAAATTCTTTGAGTCGGTAGGGTTAAAAATAACCTGCCTATACTTCCTTATACGCTGCGCTGCCATTTGGCATTGACTGTAAATGCTTTAACCCTTGTAAGCTAGTGGAAAATTGTATCCTTCCCCAACTATCTTTAGCGTTTTCAACTATTTTCAGCATTTTATAGGTATTTTGGTGAGTGAGATTTTTTTGTGACAAACTTACCAAAATTAAGAGTGAGATAAGCCAAACCACGCTTTGTCAATCTGCCAATTTTAACATATAATACCCTGTTATCAATTTTTTACCTTTTGCACTTTTTATAGAATACCGAGAGTTACATGACCGACAACACTGACAATCAGTCAATCGACTATAAAGACACCCTAAACCTTGCCGATACCGTATTTCCCATGCGTGGCGACCTTGCCAAACGCGAACCTAAATGGCTAGAACAATGGTTTGCCGACGATGTGTATGCCCAAATTCGTCGCGCTCGTCAAGGTCGTGAAAAGTATGTATTGCATGATGGCCCACCCTATGCCAACGGTCAGATTCACTTGGGTCACGTGGTGAATAAAGTGCTTAAAGACATGATTGTCAAATACAAGACGCTTGACGGTTATGACGCGCCGTATGTACCGGGTTGGGATTGTCATGGATTGCCGATTGAGCAAAAGGTAGAAGGCATTATCGGTAAAGTGGGTCAACCCCATAAAGATAAAAGCAAAAACGGTGCCATCGTGACGTCAACCGAGTTTCGCGGCGCTTGTCGTGACTATGCCAAAAGCCAAATTGACCTGCAAATGGTCGACTTTAAACGCTTGGGCGTACTGGGTGACTGGGAAAATCCTTATCTGACCATGAACTTCAAGCAAGAAGCTGATACCGTCCGCGCATTGGCAGAAATCTACAAAAACGGGCATATTACTCGCGGTATGAAGCCGGTGAATTGGTGTTTGGATTGTGGTTCGGCGCTCGCAGAAGCGGAAGTGGAATATGAAGATAAAAAATCCGATGCGATTTATGTCGGTTTTGATGTCGTCAACCGTGAAGCATTAGCAGCGACTAAAGCGATTGATGGCGCTTTGCAGGCGGTGATTTGGACCACCACGCCTTGGACGTTGCCTGCCAATCAGGCGATTACCGCAAGCTCTGAGCTAGAGTACTCAGTGGTCAGAGTCACATTTAATAAACAAGCATTTGCTATTCCTACCACCCTAGACACGCCTAATTATTTACTTCGCCGTTTAACCAAAGACGATAAAACCGCTTTACAGGCAAGTGCATCTGACCCTTTGATTTGGGAAGCGTTACCGGAAAAACGCCACGAACCTGCCGTATTTGAGCCGTATTTCAAAAAAGCCCTTGAGCAAAAAGCCTTTGCGATTGTCGATAAAAAAACCAATAACATTATTGGCACGACCCGTTTTTATGATGATAATGTTGCAGAAAATTCGATTGCAATTGGCTATACCTTTTTAACCCGTGAGTATTGGGGATCAGGGGCCAATGCTGAAATTAAATCGGCGATGCTAAGTCACGCCCAACCGCAGCGAGAAACGATTTGGTTTCATGTTGCCCCCGATAATCAGCGTTCTGCCAAAGCGTTAGAAAAAATTGGCGCAACTTATCAAAAAACCGCTGACAACGGTTTAGGCGAGCGCTTGTTTTATCAAATGGCAGGCGAAAAACCACAGCCGAAAATCAGCCATTTGATTGTCGCTTATAATTTAGTTGCGCATTTAATGAGTGTGTTTAACGCCAAAGAATACAGCGTTGTTGCCACTGTGAAAGGCGATGCATTAACTGTACTTAAAGCCCAGCATCCACTGATTGCCGAGCGCCAAGTGCCAATCATTACAGGCGACCACGTGACGGCAGATAGCGGTACGGGTTTGGTACACACTGCGCCCGCGCACGGCGTCGATGACTATATGGTCGGGCAAAAATTTCACTTGCCTACCGAAAACCCAGTCGCAGGTAATGGCGTGTATTTGCCTGAAGCCAAAGTTTTTGTCGGCGAGCATATTTATAAAGCGCAACCAAAAATTATCGAAACGCTCAAAACCAGTGGCCATTTGCTCAAGCATGACGTGATTACTCACAGCTATCCGCATTGCTGGCGACACAAAACGCCGATTATTTTCCGTTCAACGCCACAATGGTTTATCAACATGGAAAGCCAAGGTCTGCGTGAACAGGCGTTGACCGATATTCCAAAAGTGGTATGGACACCCAGTTGGGGACAAAATCGTATCGAATCGATGATGCATGGTCGCCCAGATTGGTGTATCAGCCGCCAACGTACTTGGGGTGTGCCGATTGCCTTTTTCATTCATAAAGACACGGGCAATTTGCACCCAAATACGGCTGAGCTGATGGAAAAAGTCGCGCAAGTGATTGAGCAAGGTGGTGTAGAAGCGTGGTTTGATGCCGCGGCTGAAGACTTTATCGGAGATGATGCTAAAGAGTACCAAAAATCGACCGATACGCTAGACGTGTGGTTTGACTCAGGGTCAACCAATTTTGCCGTGCTCGCCAATCGTCCTGACTTAGCCAATCCTGCGGATTTATACCTTGAAGGCTCTGACCAACATCGGGGCTGGTTCCAGTCGTCGCTTTTGGTGAGTGAAGCGATTTATGGTCGTCCACCGTACAAGCAAGTGTTGACGCACGGGTTTACCGTAGATGCCAAAGGCTATAAATTATCAAAATCCAAAGGCAATACCAAAGGTTTTGAGCCGCAAGAACTTGCCAATAAATATGGTATTGATATCGTGCGTCTATGGGTCGGTTCAAGTGACTACCGTTACGAGATGGCGGTATCGACTGAAGGCTTTGCGCGCACCACTGATATGTATCGCCGTATTCGTAACACCATTCGTTTTTTACTGGCGAATACAGACGACTTTGACCCAGCCACCGACATGGTGGATGCTAGCAATATGGTCAGCCTTGACAAGTACATTTTAAAACGCGCTGAAGCGGTACAAGCTGACATTCGTCAATCTTATACCAACATGGATTTTCACCAAGTGTGTCAAGCGGTAGTGGGTTTTTGTTCACAAGATTTGGGCGGTTTTTATTTAGACATCATCAAAGACCGTCAATACACTACCAAAGCCAATGGTGAAGCGCGCCGCTCAGCACAAACCGCGATTTATCATATTGCCCATGCGTTACTGCGCTGGATTGCACCGATTTTGTCGTTTACCGCACAAGAAGCCTGGGAAATCTTAAAAGGGACGCATACAAGCCATGGCAATGGTTACATCTTTACCGAAGAGTGGTATGAATTCCCACCAGTGGTATTGGATGACGTGAGCGAATCGGATTGGCAAGCGATTTTGAATGTCAAAGAAACCGTTAACAAAGCCTATGAAATTGCACGCACCGATAAAGTGATTAACGCCAATTTATCGGCCAATGTCACCGTGTATGCACCAGATACTACCATGGCGTCACTCAATCGATTAGGCGATGAACTCAAATTTGTGTTGATTTCAAGCCAAGCCAATGTAGCGGCATTAACCAACCAACCAAGCGATGTGACCTATACCGATGAAGACAGCCAAGTTGCGGTAGTGGTCAAGCCTGCCACGGGTGAAAAATGTATCCGCTGTTGGCACATTCGTGAGGATATCGGCATCAATCCTGCCCATCCAGAAATCTGTGGTCGCTGCGTCGAGAATGTCGAAGGTCAAGGCGAGGTGCGTCATTATGCCTAATACACAGGCAACGACTACTGCCACTCATTCATCCACTACCCTACCCATCAACGGCAACAAAGCTATGATGTGGTATGCTATTGCGGTTTTGGCAATGATTATTGATCAACTGACCAAGTTGTACTTTGAGCACAACTACCAGCTATATCAAACCACGCCGATTATTGAGCCGATTTTTAACTTTACCCTTGCTCACAACTATGGCGCGGCGTTTAGTTTTTTGGCAGATAAAGGCGGCTGGCAAAAATGGCTATTTAGCGGACTGGCACTGGCTGTTTCCCTTGGCATCATGGCGTATCTACGCAAAATACCCCAACAAGCCAAATTATTGGCTTTGGGCTTGTCATTGGTGATGGCGGGCGCTTTGGGCAATTTGATTGATCGGGTACGTTTGGGCTATGTGATTGACTTCTTGCATGTGCACTATGGCAATGCGTGGCATTTCCCGATTTTTAATATAGCTGATGTGGCGATTAATATTGGCGTTGTGTTGATTTTAATCGATGCGTTTTTATTAGAATCCAAACGTAACACCCTTTAATTTTTAGATGGATGAACAACCGCATGAATCATGACATTATTACGCCAAACGAACAAACCCGCATCACTCAAGACTCAACTGTTGATTTGCATTTTGAGGTCAGCTTAGAAAATGGCACCGTCATCGACTCAACCTTTGAGCGTGGCGAACCTGTTCGCTTGGTGGTGGGTGATGGTAGTCTGCTTGAAGGGTTTGAGAAGGTACTTATCAACTTGACAGCCGGTGACACGCGCACCGCATCGCTGTCGCCTGACGAAGCGTTTGGTCAATGGAACCCTGATAACGTACAGACTTTTAGTCATGCGCAGTTTGCCGTGACGGGCAATCTGCCTGAAGTGGGCACCATGATGGAATTTGAAGACAAAGGCAAAACCACGCTCGTGGGTGTGGTCAGTGACGTCACTGAAGACGCCATCAAAGTGGATTTTAACCATCCATTGGCAGGTCAAAATATACTGTTTAAAGTGCAGATTTTTAGGGTGACGCCAAAAGACAGTAAAGGTATCACACTCAGCTGATATTTAGCTGAATGGAAGCTTTCAATAAACAATCACTGACAATAAAAATCGCTGATTAACTCTCAGCGGTTTTTTATTGTCTATCAATTAACCGTTTGGGTATCATCGTCTGCCGCATCACCTTCTTTTGCGTCTGATTGTTCTGCCAGTCTTGCACGCTGCTCAAAACGTTCGCCCGTCGCTTTAATACCCCACACCAATTCCACAAAAGCGCGGTTATTGATGAGCGGCTCATCTTCAATAATCAAGAAATAGCCCGTTTTGTTGATCCATAAAAACACAATACTGGTATTGGGCATCAACATATCAATACTGGTAAAAAATGACACCCCATAGCCATGTACCGCCCAACCGCGTTGCTGTTGGCGTTCTAAAAAGCCATAAAAATCGGCGGCGGCTACCGACAGCGTCTCTGCTTGTTGCTGGGTAAAGCCCATTTTTGCCAGACAGAAGCCTTCATCTGACGCAATTACGACGCGGCGACTACCCGATAGACTCGCTGCTACATATTTTAAAAAATTATCCAGCTGCACGTGCGGAGCGATCACCCGCTTTTCAATGGTCTCAATCCAACCTTCTTCGATAAACATATCTAGCCAAGTGTCACTATAAAGCTCACCCCATGCCCGCGCCGTCATACTTTCTTCAGGGGCGAGCACCGCTTGCAAGGCTAGTTGCTGCTCTGAGGGATTGGCACTTGAAAAACCATGCAATACCCCGGCAGGCGTTAAAATTATATAAGTGTCGTTTTGTTCTGGCATGGTGCTTTCCTTAAATTTTGATAGACGGCAAAGGTCATGTTGTCAATCACTGTGATAGGCTTGGTAAATTCAAAAGCTAATTCATTCGGCTATAATTAAGCGGCTTGCTTGGCAAAATATTCTTTGGTTTCAAGCCATTTGTCATTAAAATCCCATTTGTTTTTTGACATTTCCCACCAAACCATACTAAATGCCAATCGGTCATGACAAACAACACAATGGTTAAAGAACTCTTCCTCGATTTCGGCAATTTGCTCAGCTTGGTCTTCTGGATCGTCTTCTTCTTCCATGATATCTAATAGCGAAGCAATCGTCATTTGTGCCACTACTTTTGAGTCATCAGTGGACACACGTAGTTGGTGTTGATAAGTGTTCATTGAAGGCGATACCAATACGCTCCAGCGCGTGGCAAGATTGCTGACGCTAAACACATACTCACCATGATTGACGCATTGGTCAAACCCTTGTAGCAGCGTTGGGGTTAGTTTTTCTCTCACTTGGTTGAGCATACGGTCACCAAAATAGGGCACGTCAAACCAACAACCATAAAACATATCGGCTAACGCACCTTGCAACGGCTCTTTTTCATCAAGCTCCATCGCTGCCATGATGCGGCTGGTGTGGATATCCATGTTCATCGGTTGGTCAATCACTTGTCGACTATAGAGACGAAAACTAAGCCAATGTTTTTGAAATTTTCTACGATTACGATTCGACAATGAATACATGCTGATTCCTCAAAAAATTAGCCTAATTATATAAAAAGTTATGTGACAAGGGTGAGGTATTAATGACTAGTGCTATGAAAAATCCACGCATTTATCCCCTACTATACTATTAAACCCGATTGCAATCAAAACGCTTCAGCATAAAAAAAGCGCAACTTCATCTAAACATGAATTGCGCTATTGGGCAAGATGACAAGCTTGACCGATTAATCCAATAAGGTATCCATCAAATCAATCATAAACTCGCCGTCTTCTTGGGTCATCGGCTCAAAACCGTCGCTCATCCCCAGTTCTTGTAATACTTGTTCGCCCTCTGCGGTGTCTTTTAAGCTTAATAAGGCATCGATAAATGGCTCACTGTCGGCAAAACTCTCTTTAACCAGCAACACATGGCTGATATCGCTCAAATCACTTTCAACCAATACCTGCATTTGCGATAAGGTCAAGCGTGACAAGCTATGATAGACATCTGATAAAAAGAATGCCGCATCGGCTTCGCCTTTAATCAAATTACGCGCAGCGGCTTGGTAAGTCTCGGTAACTTTCCAAGTAATGTCAGCTTCTAACAAATCCACGGCTTCTAGCAAACGAAGCCCAATCAATTTGACATCATGGTTGTCTGCCATGACAATGGTGCAGCCTGCTTTTAAATCCTCAAGTGCTGCAATGCCACTGCCGGCTTTTGCAGCAATCACCATTTCATCAGATTTGCCCAGCGGACGAGCCACGGCGCGATAACCCTGCTCCCGAATCATGGTCGCTGCGTCAAAGGGATTGGCATAGATAATATCCACGTTTTGCGCTTGGATTAAGTCGTTTTGTTCATGCGCAGACGCGGGTGTCAGTAAGTGAATGTGAATGCCGGATTTTTTTTGTAGCAGTGTATTGAGCATATGCCACCCTGCAAAACGCTCAGGTGCGAAGTCAGGCGCAATGAGTAAATTAATTGTCATTAGGCTTGCTCCTCTAGCATTTTGCGATACAGTGCTTCAGCTTGCGCGATTTTGCTGCGTGATGGTTTACGTCGTACCGACGTATAGCCAACCGTTTCGCCATGGCGGATATTGGGCACAGCTGTCGCATACACCCAGTAGTAGCTACCATCTTTGCACAAGTTTTTGACATAGCCATGCCATTTTTTGCCCGCTTCGACTGTTTGCCACAAGTCTTTAAAGGCGGCTTTTGGCATTTGTGGATGTCGCAAAATATGATGCGGCGCGCCAATTAATTCATCACGGCTATAGCCACTGATATCTACAAAGGCGTCATTGGCGTGGGTGATAATGCCATCTAAATCCACGCGTGACACGATAAGTTTGCCATCGGGATAAGGTAGCTCGTTTTCGGTGGTATAAACGATACGACTTGAGCCATCTGAGTAAGTCAGACGATGCGCTGTAGCATCGCCAGCAGGTTGGTCCATATCGGGTAATTGTACAGATTTCATTACCTCTCCTTATAAATTTTTGATGGATAAATTTTTGATTGAGTCACGGTTGCTAATATTAGTGATAGGCTGACTGTGATAGACTCAAAAGGGGAAAATTTTTACTGTTTATAAGTTTTAGATAAGTTTTGATAAGGCTTCAGCCGCACGCTTCATATCCAAGAACACTAGACCCAATTTGGCATTTGGTTTGGTCAAAATGGTCAATACCGCTTCTGTACCCGATGCCGACATAATCACATAGCCTTTTTCGCCTTGTACCATGACGCGCTCGATACTGCCACGCGCGAGTTCTCGACCTGCACGGTCACCGAGTGATAGTAGCGCCGCTGACATCGCACCGACACGGTCTTCATCAATGCCCGCTGGCAATGCTGACGCAATCATCAAACCATCGGTCGAAATCAACGCCGAGGCTTCTACATCAGCTGAAGAGCTGTTTAGGTCGTTTAAGATTTGTTGAAACATATCGGTACGCATATCAAGAACCTTTTTAGTAAACAAAATTAGGGGTTAGTGGGCAAATTTAGTGGGCAAAATAAAAATAAACTTGCACCCATGCAATCCGTATTAAAATCATTCTTAATTATGGCTGGCATCGTGCAAAAATAATAGGGCAAAAATAGAAGGGAAATGTTGTTAAGTGAGGGGCTGATTAAGCGGTGCTCATCGGTGGTTTATGGAGGTTAACGGTTCAACCCCCGTATCCAATCTATAATCGCAACTGAGTGTCACATAACGTTTTGCTGGGTAGTATGATAACATAATTTAATAAAATTTTTACATTTTATTACAATGCAAAGAGACTGAAAAATTTTAGTGAGCGTCTGTGATGTGATATTCATAGGATAAAAAAAAGCCAAGACAATAAGCGCTTGGCTTTAATAATTAACTATAAGAAAACCGTAACTATTAAGGCTATTTAGCGTGAACCACTTGTTGGTGCAAACGCGCCAATCCATCCACCATGCGCTGCTGCAAGATAGCGGTAATTTCATTTCGGGTTTTACCCGCAGGGTCAATGGCTGCTAACGGCAACACATACGCTTTGGTAGGACGATTATCAAGGACACGTTTGACGCTATCTATCAAGCCAATATCGCCATAATACGGAATGTTTTGGTCAAGCTCGCCATCTTGGTTGACATAGCAAATCACAATCGGTTGAATGAGCACTTGGCTGTCCATCGCAGACTGCAATAAGTTACCATATATACGTTTAATCGCTGTGCCGTCTGTGGTCGTCGCTTCTGGGAAGAAAACCACGGGTGAGCCTTGCGATAAAAACTCACTCATTTGCTCACTGATTTTACTGGTATCGCCCGAACCGCGCTTGATAAATAAGGTATTGGCGGTGGACGCCATCCATCCAATCACTGGCCAATGCGCAATTTCGGCTTTGGACAAAAAGAAAGTCGGTATAATACTACCCACCACAGGGATATCGAGCCAAGAGATATGGTTGCTCGCCCATAGCGCGTGATGTGTCGGTATTGGCTCAAGTGCAGTCACCTCAATGCCTAACGATTTGAGCGATTTTTTACAGAATTTTTGAATCAATTGGATGATTTGCTGATTATCGGGATTTGGTGTGCGGCTAATTTGCCAAGCATAGCCAATACCTGTTTGAATCGCAGCCATTAAGCTCACAACGCGCTTGCTGCGTTGCCACTGGGTCGCCAAATTCTTTTTACTGTAGGTAGCAGGTTGTCGCAGTTGTTTTGCCGTTTCGCTTAGTAGGTTGTTAATCGTCAGCACAGATGGGGCGAGGTTAGAGTCAGATTTTTGCATAAGGTAAGTATGTGAGTGAAAAATTGTGGATGTAGTATAGCAAATTATTGGGCACACGGCTTACTGCGTCTTTTTGAGTTTCAACAATAACCCAATAGCAATCACTAAGTATCAATAGCCGAGTAATAATAACCGACTAATAATAACTAAGTATCAATCACTCAATAACAGTAACCAAACCCGGTTCATCTTGATTAAGATTAGCACCTTTGCCTTTATCAATAAACAAGTTAGTGCAAATAGTGCTGATAGCGCGGTTTAACTTGTTCAAACGGCAACCAAACAAACACATCGGCACAATCAAACTCAGGGTCATAACAAGCCGCTTCACCAAGACTACAGCCCATTTTGACATACATTTTTAACAGCGCTGGCAAGGCAAAATTTTGCGGATTCGCCAAGTCCACATCAGCCACTTGCGCCAAATCGATAGGCGATAATTTGTCTTCTGGCAATTTACGGGTCACTTTGACATCTAACTTGGTGCTATCAAGCTGATGATCTAACCAGTTTTGCACATTGCCCTCTTCCATCGGAACTGAGGCGCAGCCCATAAATGCGTTGACATTGTAAGCTTTGGCGACTGCCGCGATGGATTCCCACAAATGATTAATCGTGGTAATACCTCGGTAATCTGGGTGCACACAGGTGCGACCGATTTCTAGCACATTATAGGGGTAATCATCGAGCAAGCGACCCAGTTTAAACTCATGCTCGCTATAAAACTGCCCAGCCTTTATCGCGCCGTTTTTATCGAGTAAGCGGGTGGTTGCCACCGCGAGTGGTTGCCCAAAGCTATCTTGTTTGGTTTCGTCATACACCACCACATGGGTGCAATAATTATCAAAATCATCCCGATCTAGCGGCTGCTCTGAGCTTGGATGAAATCCCGCAAAACTTACTGAAAACGCTTGGGTAAAGGTCAAAGTACGTAGGCGCTGGGCATTGAGTAAGTGCTGCTCGGTTTGTAGCGAAAACTTATCCTCACTCACGTTAATAATTACTGACTTAAATAATGGGCGATGACGCGCACTTGGGCGGCTAATCGTTGGCTTCACCAGCGGTGCTAGCGTCTCTACCACTGGCATATCAGCAAAATTATGTGCCAGCAACTGCGCCATCAACTGGGTATTAAAGAGACTATCAACAGGATAAGTGGCGATATCTTCGTATAATTTGGCGCCGTTATTTTGTTCTACAAAATTAGTTTGTTCTACAAAATCAGTCATCTTAATGTCACCTATGGTGGTTTTTGCTATGGCATTAGCCAGCTGCTGAGCGAAAAATGCCTTAGCTTGTCATTGACTCATTCTCAAAGCTACAAAGCCGCCATCATCCGATTGGATGGTCAGTCAGTCTGTATAAGGTCAGTATGCGTGACACCCGTGTCTTTTCAATGACGTTTTCATGGCAAAACCATGACTAAACCTTCGTCTTTACCTCCGTTTTAAGTTACTAATTGTAAATTTGACTAAAAGTTCTGCAAAAAAAACCTTATATTGATATACATAACCCATCTATCGTGTCTAGCACTTTTTCTAACGCGGCTATCGACTATTTAAGCGAATGTTTAATTTAATATAATTAGATATAGACACATTTTTACACTCACAACGAAAGGATAAATCATTGGAGTATTTTGAGCGTTATGAAGGTGGTGAAAAAGCCATCTTAGTCCATTTAAATATTACCCATCTCAATGACCCAGACGATTTGGAAGAATTTGAATTGCTGGTGGACTCAGCTGGGGCGCAAAAACAAGCCTTGGTCACAGGTACGCGGTCTAAGCCTGATGCCAAATATTTTGTGGGTACAGGTAAAGCTGAAGAAATCGGGGAACTTGTCAAGCAATACGAGGCAGATATTGTCATTTTTAACCATAGTTTGACCCCATCGCAGGAGCGTAATATTGAGCGCTTGGTGCAGTGCCGTGTGCTTGATAGAACGGGTCTTATCTTGGATATTTTTGCCCAGCGTGCTCGAACCTACGAAGGTAAACTGCAAGTTGAGCTTGCCCAGCTCAATCACTTAGCGACTCGCTTAGTACGCGGCTGGACGCACTTGGAACGCCAAAAAGGCGGTATTGGTCTGCGCGGCCCAGGCGAAACCCAGCTTGAAACCGATAGACGCTTGTTACAAGTGCGTGTCGGGCAGCTCAAAGCCAAGCTTGATAAGGTCAAACAAACCCGCGCGCAAGGTCGTGCCAAACGCCAAAAATCATCAGTACCGACAATTTCATTGGTGGGTTATACCAATGCGGGTAAATCTACCTTGTTCAATACCCTGACCCATGAAAACACCTATGCCGCCAATCAGCTATTTGCGACGCTTGATCCGACGTTACGGAGTGTGTCATGGTCAGGCGTGGGTAAGGTGGTACTTGTCGACACGGTCGGTTTTGTTCGTCATTTGCCGCATGAGCTAGTGGAAGCCTTCCATGCCACGCTAGAAGAAACCTTAGAGGCAGATTTGTTACTGCATGTCATTGATAGTCACCGTGAAGACATGCATGAGCAAATCGCCGCGGTACAATCCGTGTTAGCGGAAATTGATAATCAAGTGCCTGTGCTAAATGTGTTTAATAAAATTGATCTCACAGGTGAGCCGCCGCACATCGGTTATAGTGATAAAGCCAAGCCCAATCGGGTGTATGTCTCTGCCCATGAGCAATTAGGTATCGAGCAACTCACCCTTGCCGTGCAGCAGTTATTGGTAGGTCAATTACAGCGGTTTGAATTAACCTTACCCGCCAATTTTGGACAATTGCAACACGAACTGCATAAGTTAGAAGTGATTGAAGACCTCAGCTATGATGAAACAGGTCAAACCAAACTGACTGCCATGATGTCGGTGGACAAGCTTAAGCAGTTGTTGGGTGAATTCGGTATCGCCCCTGAGGAAGTGTTGTCGCAAGCACAAGCCAAACTGCTTGCGCCAGTGCTTGAACCATTTGAACAATTACTACAGCAGCCATTGGATACCGCCGACGAGACATAACTTGTTAGCCATTTAACAATATAACAATAGTAGACCTGTATCAAAATTTAAGTTGGTGCAGGTTTTTTTTGGCTGAATAAATGACCATACCACGCGATAAACTGCGCTTATTGACCATAAGTTGATTAAATCTTAAAAATATATTCGTCAATTTGTCATTCTTTTGTCATGTCGCCCGTTGCGCTATCAGATTTTTTTCAGTTATTTTGGGGGTTGTTTGAGTTTATTTTTTATCAATATCAAACATTTAGGTTATTTTCCCCAATTTATGTGGATAACCATGTGGATAACTTCTGACTTGACAACAATAAACCGCATATCGCTATAGGTTATCTCTAAATTGGTCATTTTTTAACCAATTATTTTATTTATATAAATCATAGAGTTATAGTTTTTTGCAAAGTGCAAGCAAAAAATTTTACTTTTTTTTTAAGATTTAAGGCTTGAAAATTTGATAGTTTTTATGGCTAAAAATTTTGAGCCCTTGTTTTTCTAATCCTTCGTATCCAACCCAAAAGGTCTACAAGTTTTTTGGCCATTTTTCCTCTTTTTCCCCTTATCTGATTTTTTGTAAACTTTAACCAGTTTTTGACAGATTTATGGTATATTTCCTGCCAATTGTTTTATAATATTGTTATCAAATGTCATTGAAACATAACGAATTTTATCTTTTTATGTCGGTTTAAAGCATTACGCTAACTTCAAATTTTATAGTCATGTGCTTTACAGTCACGTATTGTCAAAAATTTAACATAGGTATATTTATGGTATTGTTTGCAAAGAAACCTCGCCTACCTTATTGGCTAGCGGCTTCTCTATTGTCATTGGGCAGTTTGGCAAATATGCATGCAGCGAACGCTGGCAATATGTATGTGTTTAAAGACAGCAATGGTCAGGTGCTGTTGACCAATGTAGTCAGCAACAACCGCCCTGCAGGGAATAACTTCCAAAATTTTACCAAAAAAGTCAAAGTGACTTATTACGCGGATACCAATGTGCATAGTTATAGCAATTGGGGCGCCAATGAAGCTGCAGTACCTGCCAGTGCGCGTGGCAACAAAAATAGCTACGATAGCATGATTTTGGCTTCGGCGCTGCGTCATGGGGTCGACCCTGCATTGATGAAAGCCATGATGCATACTGAATCAGGTTTTAATCCCAATGCGCGCTCACCTGTTGGGGCTCAAGGGTTAATGCAATTAATGCCCGCGACGGCTAGACGGTTTGGTGTGTATAATGCTTGGAACCCTGCGGAGAACATCGAGGGCGCAGCCAAATATTTGAAATTTTTGCAAAGCCGTTTTGGTAATATCCAGCATGTGATAGCGAGCTACAATGCGGGTGAAGGCAACGTCATAAAGTATGGCGGTATTCCCCCCTTTCGTGAAACTCGTGACTATGTACAACGTGTGTTAAGCCGTTACAACAATCTATATCGTAATGACCCCAATCTTCGCTCTAGCACTAGCAGCAATGGTTTGCAAAATGTTAGCTACAATTCCGCTAACTCTTATACTATCGTCCGCTAGCAAGCGTGTCTATCACCGCAAAGCCAGAAGCCTAAAGCCAGTTTAATACTGGCTTTTTTTATGTTACAAATTTATGCCACTTTTCCCTTTAATTTGTTGCATTAAACGCTATTATACTACATATCATAGTTAACTTATTATCGATAAGTATATTTAATCGTTTGATTGTCTTTAGGAAACCGTCATGTTACGAATTGGCTTATTTCTTTTAACTAACCTAGCGGTAATGGTGGTGTTTGGTATCGTCATGAATGTCATCGCGCCAATGCTAGGGTTCAATTTGGGCGGCACAGGCACGACTAGCCTGCTGGTGATGTGTTTCATCTACGGTATGATAGGGTCTTTTGTATCGCTGTTGATGTCAAAATGGTTGGCAAAACGCTCTACAGGTACGCAAGTTATTGAACAGCCTGCTACCCAGTTGGAAGTTTGGCTGGTCGAAACGGTTCGCCGTTTAGCGCAAAACGTCAATATTGATATGCCAGAAGTGGGTATCTTTGATAATCCATCGCCCAATGCCTTTGCGACAGGTTGGAATAAAAACAAAGCTTTGGTTGCGGTATCGACTGGGTTACTACAATCGATGAACCAAGAAGAAGTCGAAGCGGTACTTGCCCATGAAATTGGTCACGTTGCCAATGGTGATATGGTGACCTTAGCGCTTGTGCAAGGAGTGGTTAACAGCTTTGTGATGTTCTTTGCGCGCATTGTGGGTTTATTTGTAGATCAGGCGGTATTTAAAAATGACAGCAATTCACCTGGCATGGGCTATTACATTACCAGTATGGTGTTAGATATTGTGTTTGGTATTGCTGCACAAGCGGTTGTCATGTGGTTCTCTCGTTACCGTGAATACCGTGCGGATGAAGCAGGCGCGCGTTTGGCGGGTAAATACAACATGATTGCTGCCTTAGAAGCGTTAAAACCTGCCAGCCAGCATCCCGACTATATGCCACAAGGCATGAAAGCCTTTGCGATTAATGAAGGTAAAGGGGGATTTAGTTTTGCCCAGTTATTTGCCAGCCATCCCTCCCTTGATGACCGTATTGCCCATTTAAAAAAATTGGCTCCCTAATTATTTTGACCACTTGTTTTAACAAGGTAAAAAACCCAATCAGTGATTGGGTTTTTTAGTTAGTTTGTAATACATTTAGAAAATACCTTTGACAGTATTAAAATGACTTATTTAGCCAGTTTTTGTGCATCCATGGCATCTTTGTGTAGACGGGTGTTGAGCTCATCGATGATTTCAATCCAACCTGCATCTGCACGGTATTCGTCTTTTAAAAATTTACGTTGGTTGTCGCTCCAAAAAGGTGCATCGCTCAGCTGGACTGATTGCGCCAGTTGATTTTCTTGAATAAATTGTTCAACCGCAGCATCATCGCCATCCATACCCATTTGTTCAAACAACATATTAATGTTTCTTTCGCCATCTGTCATCATTGTAGTTCTCCTAGTACTCTAAAAAGTATCAATGGTTATTGTAATATCATTATTTTTTAGCACTCATTTTAGTCAAAAATTATCAAAAAAGTGCCATGGGTTATTCTTACCGTTAGACCATTGTAGCCAAAATTGGGTAAAAAAAATGTGATTTGATTGTATAGTGTGGTTATTTCATGTAAAAAAACCAGCCTAATGAGACTGGTTTTTTTCGGTTAAAATATTCTAACCTAATTAGTTAGGAAGTAAGTGGCTTACCGCATCACGCTCTTCAGCCAATTCAGTTTCGGTGGCTTTCATTTTTTCTTGTGAGAAAGCCGATGAAACGTCTAGCCCTTCAACGATTTTCCAATCGCCATTTTGGCAAGTACATGGGAATGAATAGATAAGACCTTTTTGGATGCCATATTCACCGTTTGAGTAAACACCCATAGATACCCAATCATTCTCGTCGGTGCCTAGTGCCCATGAACGAATGTGTGCAATCGCAGCGTTTGCAGCAGATGCCGCTGATGAGGCACCACGTGCTTTAATGATGGCAGCACCACGTTGTTGTACGTTAGGGATATAAGTACCTTCGTACCAATCACGTTGTACTTGCTCTAGGGCAGGTTGACCTTTTACAGTCGTGAAGGTCAAATCTGGGTACTGGGTTGAAGAGTGGTTACCCCAAATGATCATTTTTTTGATGTCATTCACAGTAGTTTCAGTTTCTTCTGCCAATTGCGCCATACCACGGTTGTGGTCAAGACGTGTCATCGCTGTAAAGTTACGTGAGTCTAAGTCTGGGGCATTGCGCTGTGCGATTAAGGCATTGGTGTTGGCTGGGTTACCCACAACCAATACTTTGACAGTACGGCTAGCGTTGTCATTTAACGCTTTACCTTGTGCAGAGAAGATGGCGGCATTGGCTTCGAGCAAATCTTTACGCTCCATGCCTGGTCCACGAGGACGGGCACCCACAAGTAGTGCATAGTCCGCATCTTTGAACGCAACATTAGCGTCGTCAGTTTGTACGACGCCTGCTAGCAATGGGAATGCACAATCTTCAAGTTCCATTACCACACCTTTTAAGGCTTCTAAGGCTGGCGTGATTTCTAATAATTGTAAAATGACAGGTTGGTCTTTACCTAACATATCACCCGATGCGATACGAAATAATAATGAATAACTGATTTGACCAGCAGCACCAGTCACCGCAACACGAACAGGCTGTTTCATTGAAAGCTCCTATTATGATAAGTACAAGATCCTTTGCAAAAGCAAGGCAGTGAAAAAAGCAGAAAAAGTTGTCTAAAAAAGCTTGCCTAGTTTATCACTTGTCACCATCAAAGACCATAAATTTATGGGGTCAATTGTCGGGTGAGCTTGACAATTATGGGTTAAAGTAAGGCAAAGAACAAAATAAAAAACGCTTAAAACTAGGCAAAAATTGATACCGCCATCCCTCAATAATTACCATCAATCAAAAATTGACTAGGACAGGCGTAAGAGCGGGTGGCACATTGGGCAAACCGTCCGTTATTGTCATAGCACACGTTAATATAGGTCAATACAGATTGACCTGCACTATTTTTTTGACAGAAAAAATTAAACGAGTTTGGTTTCATGCCAGGGTTTAAAGATAATAATTGGTGGCTCAAGCCACTGGACGTGAATCGATAACTGCGACCGCTACTGAGTTCTTTTGGGAGTTTTAATTGACTGGCAAGCGAGTTAATGGTACGAAAATAATTAGGGGTACTTAGGCCACTACAGCGGCCATACTGCTGCCAGATATTTTTGCGAATATTACCATCTGGAATGACTTTTGAGGTGATCTTTTCTTGCAGTGGCGACATGCTGTAACGGCTATTACTACAAGACTGGTTCGCCACCCGATAAAAATTCACCGTCATCGGGTTGCCTTCGATACATTGGCGAAGATTACCCATGTATGGGTTGAGCTTGCAGACAGCAGGGGATAATTCCACCCCTAAAACACTGTCGGCATGGGCAGCTGGGGTCGCTATAGTACCCATCACCGCCAAGCAGCCAACTGACAAATAGCCGCTAAACCTTGCGCTTTTTTGATGACTTGAGTTGATAACTAAACTCGCTAAATTTTCCGCCACCTCATCTTGAAACTTTGCTCTAATCTTTAACGACCCCAATGTGGCGGCGTGTGATGCCGCGTGCAAGTTGGTAAAATCGAGTAATGTTTTTAGACAAGATGACAGCATAACAATTAAACCAAATAGTTGGTGATTAAAAACAAGCAGGTTGCTTTAACGTTTACAGTGAGCTTTTAAATTTACAGTGAGCTTTTAAAATAGAAGTGATAAAAATGGTCATTGACTTATTAATTTTTTGCTTGAAATAACTAAATTTTTGCCAAACGAAACTAATGTTTATGAGTCATGCCAATTTTTTGAAATCATACTAACTAGGTCAGATTTTGTAAACCCTGTATATACTAAAAAACAACAGTAATTTATTGAACATTATCAATCAATTAGCTGTTGTTTTTGCGAAAATTTAGCAGGTTTATTTAATTCAGATTAATTTAATATTTAGCAGCAATGGTACCCATACGCTGACTAATCGGTTGGTTGCTGCCGCCAAGAAGCACATCATAATTGGTCGCATTTTCCATCACAGCTTTGACATAATTGCGCGTTTCTGCATAAGGAATGGTCTCAACATACTGATCGGCTGCTAGGCTACCGTTCTCAGGCTGCCAAGTTTTGGCCTTACCTGGCCCTGCATTGTAGCCCGCGGTGGCTAGTACAGGCTGACCGCCCAATTTATTTAAAATATCGCCCATATAATACGTACCATAGCGGATATTGGTATCGCCCCCTGCGACGCGAGATGGCTCATACGGTTCGCCCAATTTACGTGCGATATAGCGCGCGGTGTCTGGCATGATTTGCATCAACCCCCCTGCCCCGACACCCGAACGCGCGCCGATATTAAAACGGCTTTCTTGACGCATGATGCCATACGCCCAGGCAGGATCGATGCCTGCTTGGCGGCTGTATTGCACGACACTAGACTGATGGGGCATCGGGAATGCCAGTGCCGAATTTGGAATCGTTTTGGTAGACTCCAATGCGTAGATAGCACGGTCATACCATCCCATGTCCGATGCGGTTTGCGCCGCTGCCAAAATCATCGTCTCATCACCACGGTCACGTGCTTTTTTTACTGCCCAGTTCCATTCACGGTTGGTATAGGCAGGATTGGCGGCAAGTTTATAGAGGGTAAATGCGCGATTAAAGAAACTATCGCTTGCGAGGCGTGAGTAATCACTATTGCTCACCGGTGGATTGGTCGGTAAGCGGTCAAAACGCTGCCCCAGTTGGTCTTTGGAGAGCAGTCCATAATAGTCATTGGTTTGCGCCAATTGACTAAATAGCTGATTGGCTTGTTGACGCTGCTGGTTAGTGCCGCCCAATTTGTAGGCTTTGGCAAGCCAATATTGCCATATCGGTTGCTGCTGATTTTTATAGTCCATTGCGCCAATGGCTTGTGCCAAATCTGACCATCGGCTATAGCGTATCGCTGCTTGGGCATAGTTTTCGGCTTCTTCATTATTAAATGGTACGCCCAGACTTTTTTGCATCCAATCAACCGCGTCACTACTAAACCCTTGATCGGTATTGACGCCCATCCTTGCCACACCCAAGGTACGGTAGGCATATTGACGAGTTTTGGCATCAAAAAACTGCGGGTTTCGCCCCACATCATAGTTGAGCTGCATCGCCGCTTCACTGACAGATTTTTTGGCAAGTTGCCCTAAGCCATATAAATATAAATACCGATTGCTGGCGGTCGCTGGCATACTTCCGATTTGTGAGAAAAACGCATTGGGACTGCTACTGATGCTCATGAGCTGATTGTAGCTCATCTGCACGCCCAATCGGCTGGCAAGCTGCACGATGTCACCATTGTTGCCCGTGCGTAGCATACGGTACAGTCGCTGCTCACGGTCATCATTGCTAACCATGCGATTGCCATTGAGCTCTGTCGCCAACTGTTGGCAAAGCTGTGGCAATTTTTTATCAGTATTGAGCCAAACATTACCTTTTTCGGTATAAGCGCGCATGCTATCGCCACCATGATTGAAGCCTAACGCAATGGCACAAGCTTCACTAGCATCAGGATTGGTTACATAGCTCGCCACTTGTCTAACCGCATCATAATCACCCATCCGCGCTTTGGTTTCCGCATAATCCGCTGCCAATTTTTCTGCCATCGCTGTTTGTGGATAACGGTTGGCAAAACTCACAATCGCTGATGCCGGCTGAGCGTCTAAGTCTTTATTAAGCTGCCAATATTCTGGATACATGGCTAGACTGCCACCCGCCATCATTTGCTGATAGTTGCCCATTTGCGATAAGTTGCCACGGCTAGCTTCACGTTCGGCTTGGTTAAAATAACTATCCGCCGTGCTAGGCGTCCCTACAGAATAGCTACTTGCACAAGCAGACTCTGCAAAAACAGCAATCACACCGCATGAAATCATCGAAAGCTTGAGATTTTTCATAATATATTGGTAAGACCTTTAATAAGAAATAAGATAAATAGGCAAAAAATGACAAAAGTAATGTAAAAATTGGTTAACCTTGCTGAAGCGATTATAACGATTGTCGACTAAAAAAAATTTACCCAAATCTCAACTAATTGTATAAAAATGTTGCAACTTATTTTATATAACCAATAGTTTTTTAATTTTAAATTTAATTAACTATAAATTATATATTATTTGGCTTATGATAAGTCTTCTATTAGCGACCAATAAATGCGATAAGCCATGACCCATACCCAACACGCCCTAAATATTCAACAATACCAAGACAAATCCCACAACTACCTTAATAGCGCTGTCCATGCGCAAGGCGCTGAGTTCGACAAAATAAAGCAGTTGATTGAGACGCACAAGCTTGCGCATATATTGGATTTGGGCTGTGGCGGTGGGCACGTCAGTTATCAGGTAGCGCCTGTTGCCACATCAGTAATTGCTTATGATATTACCCCTACGATGACCGAAGTTGTCGCCAGCCAAGCCAAAACACGCGGCCTAACCAATATTACCACGCAAATCGGTACGGCGGAAAAGTTACCCTTTGCCGACCACCAATTTGATGCCATTATCACGCGCTATTCTGCGCACCATTGGCAAAATGTACCACAAGCGCTATTTGAGATGCATCGCGCCCTAGCTGACGGTGGCAAAGTGGTGATTGTCGATGTGTTGGGCAATAGCAACCCTGTGCTCAATAATTTTTTACAGACCATTGAAACCATCCGCGATCCCAGTCATGTCAAAGATTATAGTCTTGCCGAGTGGTTGTATTTTGCAGAAATCACCGGCTTTAGCGTGACGACTGTCGAGATGCAAAAACTGGCGTTAAATTTTGACAGTTGGGTCGCCCGTATGCATACCCCTGATACCAGCATACAAGTGATTCGAGCCTTACAAAAAAATTGTGCCGCGCCTGTTAGACAATATTTTGAGATAGATGAGGCTGGCAATTTTAGCACCGATGTCATTTATTTAGTGCTGTCAAAATAATCACTACCGCATCTTGCCAAAAAAATCTGTTATAATTAAGGGTTTATTTTAGGCGAAACATTTAGGTGTAGTCATGACAGTTGCTACTTTTGACCCAAAAGCACAGATTTCCAAAACTCAAAATTTGGTAACGCCAACGCTAGCGGCGAGTGTTGAACCCACCAGGCCACCAGCAGATACTCGTGTCAAACGCGTGTTTATCGAGACCCAAGGCTGTCAGATGAATGTGTACGACTCTGAAAAGATGGCAGATGTGCTAGGCGACTCCCATGGCATGGTGCTGACGGACAATCCTGAAGAAGCCGATGTGCTGCTCATGAATACCTGCTCGATTCGAGAAAAAGCGCAAGAAAAAGTATTTTCTGAACTCGGACGCTGGAAAAAGCTTAAAGAGAAAAACCCGAATCTGGTCATCGGTGTGGGTGGCTGCGTGGCGTCACAAGAAGGCGATAAAATCCAAAGCCGTGCCCCGCATGTCGATATGGTGTTTGGACCGCAAACCCTGCATCGCCTGCCAGAACTGTACGACCAATCCACCAAACAGCTGGATGTCAAACCCAAAAACCGTATCGGCGTCGTCGATGTGTCTTTCCCTAGCATTGAAAAATTTGACTTTTTACCCGAACCCAAAGTGGAAGGGTTTAAGGCGTTTGTATCTATCATGGAAGGCTGCTCAAAATACTGCTCATTTTGCGTGGTGCCTTACACCCGCGGGGAAGAAATCTCGCGTCCCCTCGATGACGTACTGGCCGAGATTGACAGCCTTGCTAGCCAAGGGGTACGTGAAGTAACGCTATTGGGGCAAAACGTCAATGGCTACCGCGGCGAAAAACACGATGGTACGATTTGCCGTTTTAGTGAGTTATTGCATTATGTGGCGCACGTTGACGGCATTGAGCGCATTCGCTATACCACCAGCCACCCACTGGAATTTAGCGATGATATCATCGAAGCGTATGCCAAAATACCAAAACTGGTATCCCACCTGCACCTACCTGTGCAAAGTGGCTCCAACGCTATCCTAGCCGCCATGAAGCGTAACCACACTATTGATATCTACATTGAGCAAATCCGCAAACTGCGCGCGGTGCGCCCTGATATGTATTTATCAAGCGATTTTATTATCGGTTTTCCCAATGAAACCGACCAAGATTTCCAAGATACGCTCAATCTTGCCAAAGATTTGGATTTTGACCATTCGTATAGCTTTATTTACTCCAAGCGCCCAGGCACCCCTGCGTCAGACTTGCCCGACAATGTCGATATGGCAACCAAAAAAGCCCGTTTGGCTGAGTTTCAAAAGGTGATTGTCGATTCGACTTGGGCAAAAACCCAAGGCATGGTGGGTCAAACCGTGCGTGTGTTGGTGGAGCAACATGGCGACCGCAATCCTGAATTTTTGATGGGAACGGCGGATAATACGCGAACGGTATTGTTCAAAGGCGATGATGCGTTGATTGGTAAACTGGTGATGGTGAAAGTCACACGTGCCATGAGTCCGCATTTGGTGGAAGGTGAGTTGGTTGAAGTTTTAGGTTAATATAATGGCATTTGACATGTGGTTTGATTGTGACAATGAGAAAATCAATTGTCAAATCTCGCATGAGGACGAACGTATTTTACGTTTAGCCGAAGGTAACACTAACTTTTCAACGCTTACTTGGCTATTGGATAACTTTTATAATGACCCAGTGATTTATCCGAATGTTGCTAAATCACTGGTCGTTGAATTAAATAATTTGGCAGACTATTTTGCGAAAAATAACCGTAAGCAATATATCACTCACTGTCAGAAAATCGAAAACTTTATCCGTTTGTCAATTGAAAAAATGCAAGTTATTCATTGCATCAGTGACTAAAACACATAATTTAAACAGTAGATTGTGTGTGAATTTTCATCGCCATTACTTGGCGAATCATTTCACTGATATGTTTTTTAGTATCATCATCTTGGGTTGCAAGCCAATCACTCACATCTTTATCCAGCAAATGCTGTTGTTCTCGCAACCGATTAAGATGAGAAATTTGTGTCGCTCTTTGAGCATTTGAGAAATCGTATTCAGTTTGCATATTGTTTTTCCTCGTTTTTGGTTGCTTTTCGTGCAGATATTAACCGAATCATATCATCATTATCCACATAGCAATAGACAACAACTAATAAGCGATTTGCCATTCCTAATAATACAAATCTTGGTTCATCTTGGTCAAAATCTTCACGTACTAGCGCATTCGGGTCAAGTAATGCAATTTTTGCTTCATCAAAACTTACACCATGTTTGATTTTATTACTCTCAGCTTTATTTTGGTCAAAAGTTATTTGTATCAATTTAGCGACCTATATTCATTTTTTCATTAACACTAGAAAAATATATCACATCTCTTTTTCTTTCGTCACCCTTAACACTTCTTCCAGCGTGGTTTTCCCTGCCAATACTTTTTTGAGTCCATCGGCACGAATTGACGGTGTTTTGCTGCGCGCATAGGCTTCTAACTCAAACTCGGCTGTTTGGCTATGAATCAGTTGTCGCAGTTTGTCATCGACAGGCACCACTTCATAAATCGCAGTACGTCCCCGAAACCCTGATTGATTGCACTTCTCGCAGCCCACAGGTTTTGGCAGTTTAATCTCTCCGACTTCGCCTATTTCAGTAAAAATTTGACTTTGAAATTCATCGGCGGCTGTCCACGTGTGGCAATGCGGACACAAGGTACGCACTAGTCGCTGTGCCACCACGCCAATGAGGCTTGATGACAACAAAAACGGTTCAACCCCCATATCTTGTAGCCGCGTCACCGCACCAATCGCGGTGTTGGTATGCAGGGTCGAGAGTACCAAGTGACCTGTGAGTGACGCTTGCACCGCAATTTCCGCAGTCTCTAAATCGCGAATCTCCCCCACCATCACCACATCAGGGTCTTGGCGTAGCATGGCTCGCAAACTACGGGCAAAGGTCATGTCCACTTTATTATTGACTTGGGTTTGCCCGATACCATCTAGCTGAAATTCAATCGGGTCTTCAGCGGTCAAAATATTACGGGTGTTATCGTTCAAATCCGTTAAAGCCGCGTACAGCGTCGTGGTTTTGCCCGAACCTGTCGGACCTGTGACAAGAATAATGCCATGGGGGCGATGAATTAAGTGTTTAAGCTCGCTATAATCATTGTCTGACAAACCCAAATAGGTCATATTTAACCGACCCGCTTGTTTATCCAAAAGCCGCATCACTACACGCTCACCAAAATTTGATGGCAAGGTCGACACCCGCACATCCACTTCTCGCCCAGCCAGACGTAATGAGATGCGTCCATCTTGCGGTACCCGTTTTTCAGCGATATCGAGTTTTGCCATCACTTTAATACGCGACACCAGTAGTGGTGACAGTTCCCGTTTTGGACTGACGATTTCTTTAAGCACCCCATCTACCCGAAAGCGCACCGATAGCCGTTTTTCAAAGGTTTCGATATGGATATCTGAGGCGTTTAGGCGGATGGCTTCGGACAATAGTGCGTTAATCAGGCGAATGATGGGCGCGTCGTCTTCTTGGTCCATCAAGTCTTCCGTCTCAGGGACACTGTCAGCAAGACTCATCAAATCGGGATGGTCTTCAAGTCCAGCGGCAATATGCTGAGATTCCCCTGTGTTGCCTGCATAGACAGCGGCTAACTGCTTTTCAAAATCATCACTTTGCGCCATGGCAAAATTCAATGGCAGTGGCACCCCTGCTTGACTGGCAAAACGGTTGGCTTCGTTGATGGCTTCCATGGGGGTATCCGCCGTCATCAACAAGGTCGGCGGGGCAGTTAAATCTTGCGAGTATTGCAACAGCAGTTGATGACGTTTGGCAAAACTATAGGGCAAGGCAATCGGATTTAGCATAGGGATTATCAAATGAAATAAGCCAAGAAAAGATGCGTTCCATTGTAGCTTATCAACAGGACAAATCCTACCAAGGCGCACAAAAAGACCCTGAGACAAGCTATATTTTGTTATACTAAAGCATTTTTTACTGATTGATAACCATGACAATCAAACTCTAAAAAGGGATGACAATGACCCAAACTACTTCAACTCAAAATCCTGCGACCCAAAATTCTTCAAGCCAAAATACGCTGACCGCCCCAAACGACCTGCTACACATTGGTTCGCGCACATTTAACTCTCGTTTGCTTGTCGGTACTGGCAAATATACAGATTTGGCACAAACAGGCGAAGCCATCGCTGCCAGTGGCGCACAAATCGTCACTGTCGCCATTCGCCGCGTAAATATCGGGCAGAAAAAAGATGAACCCAATCTACTCGATGTGATTTCTCCCGAAAAATACACCATTCTACCCAACACCGCTGGCTGTTTTGACGCGGCTAGCGCCGTTCGTACCTGTCAATTAGCGCGTGAATTGTTGGATGGGCACAACCTTGTCAAACTTGAAGTATTGGGCGATGAAAAAAACTTGTATCCCAACGTCATCGAAACTGTCAAAGCCGCTAAGACCTTAATTGATGATGGCTTTGATGTGATGGTGTACACCTCAGATGACCCAATTGTTGCCAAAGAACTAGAGAGCATGGGATGTGTGGCGATTATGCCATTGGGCAGTTTGATTGGCTCAGGTCTAGGATTGCTCAACCGCCATACTTTAAGTCTAATCATTGAGCAGACCCAAGTGCCGGTCTTGGTGGATGCAGGTGTGGGTACCGCTAGTGATGCCGCCATTGCCTTGGAATTAGGCTGTGATGGCGTACTGATGAACACCGCGATTGCCCATGCGCAAAACCCTGTATTGATGGCCTCTGCCATGAAACATGCGGTGATGGCTGGACGCGAAGCCTTCTTGGCGGGTCGTATGCCAGCACGCTATATGGCACAAGCTAGCTCGCCACAGACTGGCTATTTTTTCCGCTAATTTATTATTTCACACTTAAGGACATCGCATGCGTCTGCTCACCGCCATTGACCAGTTATTCATCTTACTTGAAAATCGCAATCAGCCGATGCACATTGGTGGGCTGTTCTTGTTTGAGATTCCCGATGGCGCAAGCGATACCTTTGTCAGTGATTTGGTGCAGCAGATGGTCACGCAAAAGACGCCGCCGAGTTTTCCGTTTAACCAAGTGTTATATCATCTAGCATGGTGGAAAACCGATGAAAATTTTGAAGTCGACCATCATTTTCGCCATATCGCCCTGCCAAAACCGGCACGCATCCGTGAGCTATTGACTTACGTGTCCCAAGAGCACAGCAAATTACTCAACCGTGCCAAACCGATGTGGGAATGTCACATCATCGAGGGAATTGAAGGCAATCGTTTTGCGTTGTATTTTAAGATTCATCATTCTATGGTCGATGGGATAGCGGCGATTCGTTTGGTGAAAAAATCGCTATCAGAATCGCCAACCGAGCGTATTAGCTTGCCAATTTGGTCGCTAATGACCCGTCATCGTCACCAACTCGATGCGTTGATACCAGAAGATAAATCCATTCTGCGTGTCGTCAAAGAGCAAGCGCTGGCTATCCCACCCGCCATCAAAGCCTTAGGTAAAAATGTGGTGGAGCGATTTCACAAAGACTACATTACCACCACCCAAGCGCCAGATAGCCCCCTCAATCAACCGGTATCAAGCTCACGGCGTATCTCTGCCCAATCTTATGAGCTTATTCGTTTTCAAGCCATCGCCAAACATTACGCCGTGACCGTCAATGATGTGATTTTGGCGATTTGTTCGGGCGCGTTACGCCGTTATTTGCTCGATATCAATGGCTTACCCAAAAAACCCTTGATTGCCTTTGTACCCTTATCACTGCGCGATGACAACGATAGCGCAAGCCAACACGTTGGCAATCAAATTACCTTTATTTTAGCCAATCTTGCCACTCACCTTGCCGACCCTGTTGCACGGTTAAAGACGATTAATGGCAGCACCAAAAATAGTAAAAAACGCTTTTCACGGATGAAGCAAGCCTCGTCGATTATTTATAGTGGGGTTGCTTATAGCCGTTCAGGATTGCAGGTACTTACGGGTCTGTTTCCCGATTATCGCGGTTTTAACTTGATTATCTCAAATGTACCAGGCTCCCATCAGCCATTGTATTGGCAAGGGGCAAAACTGCAGGCGTTGTATCCTGCCTCGATTGTGCTCAATGACCAAGCGATGAATATCACCTTGTGTACTTACGTGGATAAAATCGAGTTTTGTATCGTCACCTGTAGCCAAATATTGCCCCATAGCCAACGATTACTCGCCTATATGGAAGAGGAACTCAAGCAATTTGAATCGCTCATGAACAATTAGGCTAATGCAAACTTTTATAATAAAAAACGGCAGTGACTGCCGTTTTTTAATGAAATAAACTTTATTTTATATTTAGTGATTTAAGATTTTTGACAAGAAATCTTTCGCACGCTCGCTACGCGCACCGGCAAAGAATTCTTCACGGCTGCAGTTTTCAACAATATGACCTTGATCCATAAAGATAATACGGTTGGCGACTTGGCGCGCAAAGCCCATTTCGTGGGTCACACACATCATGGTCATGCCCTCATTAGCAAGCTCAATCATCACCTCAAGCACCTCTTGAATCATCTCAGGGTCAAGTGCGGAAGTTGGCTCATCAAACAGCATTGCAATCGGGTCCATACTGAGCGCACGCGCAATTGCCACACGTTGCTGCTGACCGCCTGACAATTCGGCAGGGTATTTTTTGGCATGCGCTGACAGGCCCACGCGGTCAAGATAACCCAAGCCTTTTTTCTGCGCTTCAGACTGACTACGACCCAATACTTTGATTTGTGCCAAGGTCAAATTTTCTAAGATGGATAAATGCGGAAACAGTTCAAAATGCTGAAATACCATCCCTACCCGGCTACGTAGTTTTGGCAAGTCGGTTGCTTTGGCGCCGACCGACATGCCATCAATCAAGATTTCACCTTGTTGAAAGGCTTCAAGCCCATTGACGGTTTTGATTAAAGTTGATTTGCCGCTACCTGATGGACCACAGATGACGGTCACATCGCCTTTATGCACATGCGCGGTACAGTCGGTCAATACTTGAAAGTCGCCATACCATTTACTGATTTTGTTGACATTAATCATGATATCGGGACTGGCGTGTCCACTGTTTGATACCAAGCCACCAAATTCGTTGAGCCAGGTGGTTTCATCAATTTTAGTAACTACTGACATGTTATTTTCCTTTATTCAATATTGATTAAGCCATGCGAAAGCGTTTGCGTAGGTGGTTGACAGCGGTCGATGCGGTTAGACTGACCACAAAATAAAACGCCCCTGCCAGCAAGATATAGGGGGTGAGTAACCCCATCAAGTCACCGCGCACGTATGAGGCTCGGAAGAAATCCACCAAGCCAATCGCAAACACCAACGTCGTATCTTGGAACAAAATAATCGACTGTTGTAGAAGTAGCGGAAACATCTTGCGAAACGCTTGTGGCAAAATAATAAAGCGCATGGTCTGACCATACGTCATACCCAAGGCTTTAGCAGCATTGACCTGTCCTTTGCCAATTGACTGGATACCCGCACGTACAATTTCAGAAAAATATGCGGCTTCAAACACCATAAATGCCACCACGCACGAAGTAAACGCGGTATCCAACGTCAAATACGTGCCCGTCACCAAGTTGTACACCATCGGTACAGCAAAATAAAACCAAAGCAATACCAACAGCAGCGGCACTGAACGGAAAAAGTTGACATACAGCTTGGCAGGCACGGCTAAAATTTTTATCCCTGATAACCGCATCAAGGCTAGAATCGTACCCAGCGCTAAACCGCCAATGATAGCTAAAAATAACACTTTGAAAGTGATCCATAAGCCACCCATCAACCCGGGCATTGCGGCTTGTAATTCCATCATATTCATGCGCCACCCCCATCGATTTGACCTTTGATGCGTAATTTTTTCTCAAGCCAAGTCATAAAATAAATCAACACCAAATTAAACAATAAATAAATAATCGTGGTAAAGGTATACACTTCGATATTGTTCTGGGTATATTCACTGATAGTTTTGGTTTGACTAATCAGCTCAGTAACCCCGACCAATGAAGCGACCGAGGCATTCTTAAAACAGTTGGTAAGCTCAGAGCTCATCGGTGGCAGAATCACCCGAAATGCCTGTGGCAAGACGATATGGCGATACGTCTGTGGCAAGGTGAACCCGAGCGCATAGGCAGCATTGGTCTGCCCTTTTGGCAATGATTCAATGCCCGTACGCACTTGCTCAACGATACGCGCCGCAGTAAATAACCCAAGACCAATACTTGCCGAAATCACCGCCGAGGTATTTGGGTCTAACTCCTGAAACCACCATTTTTGTAAGGCAGGTGTCAGCCAAGTAGGTGCCACATAAAACCAGAAGAATAACTGTATTAATAGCGGAATGTTACGAAAAAAACTCACATAAGCCGTACCAATCGCTCTAGCAGTTTTATTTGGTAAAGTACGCATAATACCTAAAATCGTACCGATAATTAAGGCAATCAGCCAGCCACTCCCACCAATGACCAACAGCCATTTAAAGCCTGTTAATAGCCACTGCCAGTAGACTTCATTGCCTACACCTGTTGGTTGCAGCAACACGCCCCAATTCCAACTATAATTCATTGCCACCCCCAAAATCCTGTCTAGCAAATTGATTTACCCAAAAACTAAAACTGACGTAACCACAATTGATAGGTGATGACGTCAGTTTTATGTTGGATAGTAACCTTCCTAACCTAGTTTGTTGTTATCCCATCAACTAAGGTTTTGTTGCACTTGCAATTGCATTGCTTGCAGATGCCACAGCGGTTGCCACATTACTAGCGCCCGTTGCTACGGCGTTGACGGTAGCAGATGCGGCTGCATTAGCAACGTCTTTTGGTTGCGCGCCGTCATGTGGGTTTGCTAACAAGTCTTTTAAGTTGTCAGACATTTGGAAGTTCATATTGATGTTTTTTGGTGGAATCGGTGACATGAACCATTTTTTGTAGATGTCGTTGATTTCACCTGATGAATAAGTCGCAACCAACGCATCATCGACTACTTTTTTGAATTCACTATCGTCTTTACGCATCATACAGCCATAAATTTCATACGATTGTGGGGTACCAATAATGACCCATTTGTTTGGATCTTTGGCTTTGGCTTTTTCACCCGCAAGCAGTACGTCATCCATCATGAAGGCTGCCGCACGACCGCTTTCTAACATCAAGAAAGATTCGCCGTGGTCTTTGGCAGAAACGATGTTAATGCCCATTTTTTTGTCATCGTTGAGTTTTTTGATAAAACGCTCAGAGGTAGTACCTGCGGTAGTCACTAAGGTTTTGCCTTTTAAATCCGCAAAATCTTTGATGCCTGAATCTTTAGCGGTTAATAAGCGAGTACCAATCTCAAAGAAACCGTTTGAGAAAGCCACTTGTTTTTGGCGCTCTTCATTGTTGGTGGTTGAACCACACTCTAAGTCAACCGTACCATTTTGTACCAATGGGATACGGGTTTGTGAGGTTACGAGGTTGTAACGCACTTTGAGGTCTGGCATATTCAATTGTTTTTTGACTGCGTCAACAATTTTTAATTGGAGGTCATGAGCATAACCCACAGGTTGGTTTGGCGTACCTGCGATATAAGAAAATGGAATTGAGGAATCACGGTAACCCAGTACGATTTCCCCTGATTTTTTAATTTTATCGAGCGTTTTTTCACCAGTAGCCGCTGCCGCTGGTTGGCTACCTTCAGTCCCTGCCGCTTTGTTGTCGCTGGCTTTGTTACAACCTGCAAGACCTAATGCCATAATAGCAACAGTTGCTAAGGCGATTGGCTTTTTAGAGATTAAAATCATCCTATGATCCTTGTCGTATGATACGTTCTTAGTTAATCTTTTCGCTGTGTGGCATTCAATGCCAAATCGAGTAAAAAGACTCCCCCCATCTCTTTATGCTTATCCTTCCCTGTCCTTCATCATCTCTCATTGCACCTATTAAAATTTGGCAAAACCTTGCACAATGACTGATAAAAAATAGTTTAGGATACTCAAAAGATTTAAAATGTGTGTTTATAGTAATTTACTTTTCTGTGTTGTGACAATAGATTTACAAAAAATATTTTTTTCTTTATCGACAATTTTTTTACCATTTTTTTGCTATTTTGTATTTTATCCCCATTTATAGCTCAATAAATTGATTAAAACTCACTTAAGATAGGTTATTTATGACAACAGCGACTCAAGTACTTCACGATTTTGATATGCGCCAACGTTTTTATTTTGAGAAAAGCCCTGTACGCGGTGACGTGGTACGCATCAATGACAGCCTGCAGACGATATTGCAGCAAAAAGATTACCCAGTTGCCCTGCAAAAACTACTTGGGGAAATGTTGGTTGCGGCAAGCTTGCTGATTGGTACATTAAAAATCGAAGGTCGTCTATCCATTCAATTACAAAATTCAGGTGCAGCCGCGGATACTGAACAGGACAGCTTAACTTGGGCGATGGCAGAGTGCGACCACCAAGGTCACATTCGAGGTCTTGCAGAGTGGACAGGCTCGTGGCAATCCGCACAAACGGCAAATGATGCCTTTGCCAAACTTGGTAAAGTGGGTGAAGGGGTGTTATTTATTAATATCCAACCCGATGCCACGTATGGCACACAAGCAGAAGGCTATCAAGGCATCGTTGAGCGTGTGTCAGATAACCTAGCTGATTGTTTGGCACATTACCAACAGCAATCCGTACAGATTCCTACCCTAATCAACTTGGCTTGTGATGGTGAGCAAGCGGGCGGTATCGTGCTGCAGTTGCTACCACGTACCACAGAAGAAGAGTATGAGACGGTGGATAATGACTTGTTCCCCCGCTTAAAAATTTTAACCAAAACGCTAAAAGCTGAAGAATTAACCACCTTGCCAGCTGATGAGATTTTATATCGCTTGTATCATGAAGAAGACGTGGTGACGGCTGAGCCTATGCCGTTGACCTTTGCTTGTACTTGCTCACAGCAGAAAAGTGAATCGGCAATTTTTCAGTTGGGCAAACCAGCTGCATTAGAAATCGCTAATGAGCATGGGGGCGCGGTGGCGTTAGATTGTGGTTTCTGCGGACATGTTTACCGTTTTGATCACAAAGATATTGAAATGATTTTTGCTTAATTTAATGGATTGCATAGCTACTTTTACATCATTTAAAATAGCGCAATATTGGTTACGCTTCTAGTTGATGTGATAGCCAAAACTAATACCAAAGTTACAAGTTAACTTTGGTATTTTTTTGCATATTTGATAAGTTATAAGCATCAAGTTTGCGATAACTTAAGTTAAACTTGATAAGTTTTAGATTAAAAATTAATTAGGAAAATAATATAATAGAAAATAAGGATATCGTTATGTCAGTGGCAAAAAATATTGAAATTAGTAGCAGCTCAACGGTAAGTTTTGAAGATGCGATCAAAAAAGGCATTACACAAGTCAACAAAACGGTTAATAACGTGGAAGGTGCTTGGATTAAAGAGCAAAAAGTACGCATTAGTGATGGTAATATCACTAGCTATAACGTGATGATGATTGTTAGCTTTGTAATTGAAGATGACAGCACTGATTTAAAATAAAGATTTTATTTATCCATAAAAAACCCTAGCATAGGCTAGGGTTTTTTGTTAGTTGCCATTACTCTTCCACCCATTTGCCTTTTCGATAAACCAAGGCAAATTTAGTCGCTTTTCCGTCTTTTTCTGAGCCGATATATTGCTCTGCATTTTTACGACTCCAACGCAAAATTGTTGGATTGCCCTCATTGTCGGTATCTGGCGCGGTAAATAAATACTGGAATTTATCTTCCAACTGATCTTGTATCGCGCGTAACTCTGACAGTTTTGGTGGGCGCGTCTCGCGCACTTTAGGAAATTTTGACGCTGCCAAGAATAACCCTGCTGCCCCTTCACGCAAAATATAATGGTCATCAAATTTTTGTGATTTGAGTTCTGGCATAGGGATTGCGGTCATGCGTGGCGGCGCTGCATCGCCATTTTTGAGCACTTTACGGGTGTTATTGCACTGCTGACAGGCAAAATAGGCACCAAAACGCCCAGTTTTAAGCACCATTTGCCCATCGCATTTATCACAAGGTATGGTAGGCACATCGTCATTGCCTGCGGTTTCAAAGACGCCTTTTTCTAATAGATAGCCATCACAGTCAGGATTGTTACCACAGACATGGAGTTTTAACCCGCCATCGACGATATACCCATCCATCGCGGTATGGCATTTCGGGCAGCGTTTTTTCTCAAGTAGCGCTTGTATCTCGTCGTTGTTGTCCGCGTCGTCCTCACCGAGATTTTGGCTCTCTTTACTGGTTTGGCTATGAAAGGCTTCCACAGGCATCAAATTTTTGGTGCCTTTACAACGCTCTTTGGGGGGTAAATTATAGCCGGTACAACCCAAAAACACCCCTGTAGAGCCTGTACGGATCTGCATTGGGCGCTGACATAAGTCACAATGGATATCTGGGACATCGGTTGGGTCATTGGGCTTCATGCCGTCTTCGTCTTTGGCACGCTCTAACTTGCCTTTAAAATCGCCATAAAAATCATCCAGCACTTTTTTCCAGTTTTGCTGACCTTCAGCGACTTCATCTAGGTTTTCTTCAAGCCCAGCGGTAAAAGTATAGTCCATCAAATGCGGAAAGCTGTTAACCAATCTGTCAGTGACAATATCACCCATTTTTTCGGCGAATAAACGTTTGTTTTCTACCTTGACATAACCACGTTCTTGAATGGTTGAGATGATAGCGGCATACGTGGACGGACGACCAATCCCACGTTTTTCCAGTTCTTTGACTAGGCTTGCTTCAGTATAGCGTGCCGGTGGCTTGGTAAAATGTTGGGTAGGCTCGATACTATCGACCACCAATTTTTCCCCAATTTTTACATCAGGTAATAGATTGTCTTCATTTTTGGCCGGGGGCTGTACTTTGGTATACCCATCAAAGGTCATCACCCGACCTTTGGCTCTAAGCTCAACCTCACCAGCATTGACAATCAACGTCATGGATTGGTACTGCGCAGGTGGCATCTGACACGCCACAAACTGGCGCCAAATCAGCTCATATAAACGCTGGGCATCGCGCTCCATGTCTTTTAGCGAGGCAGATTGTACAAGTACGTCTGAGGGGCGAATCGCTTCGTGCGCTTCTTGGGCGTTTTGCTTGTTGCCATACACATTGGGCGATTTTGGGACATATTTTGTGCCGTATTGTTTGTCGATAAAGCCGCGCACACTGGTGAGTGCATCCGCTGACAAAAAAGTACTGTCGGTTCGCATATAGGTGATATGACCTGCTTCATACAGGCGCTGAGCTAGCATCATGGTTTTTTTGACAGGGAAACCAAGGCGGGTACTGGCGGCTTGTTGCAGTGTCGAGGTGATAAAGGGTGCAGCGGGTTTTGACTGGGTGGGTTTTTCTTCCCGATCTGCTACGATAAAATCGGATGTTTCAAGCAATGCGACAACGGCATGGGTCTGTGCTTCGTTTTCTAGCGACAGGGGTTTGCCCGCTTTTTTTACCGCTTCTAGGCGAATGGTCTCTTGTTTGGCTTGCTGGCTGTGGGTATTACTGTGGATTTCCCAATATTCCACTGGGGTAAAAGCACGAATTTCACGTTCACGCTCCACCACTAGACGCGTGGCGACAGATTGTACTCGCCCTGCCGATAGTCCGCGCGCTACTTTTTGCCATAGCAATGGCGATACCATAAATCCTACCACACGGTCTAAAAATCGTCTGGCTTGCTGCGCGTTGACACGGTCATAGTTTAGCTTGGTGGGGCTTTTAAAGGCATTTTGAATCGCGTTTTTGGTGATTTCGTTAAATACCACACGGCTGTATTTGTCATCACTGCCGCCGATGACCTCTTTGAGATGCCAGGCAATCGCTTCCCCTTCTCTATCCAAGTCGGTTGCAAGATAAATTTCTTTGGCGTCTTTGGCAAGGGATTTTAATTCTTTAATCACTTTAACTTTGCTGGGTAGAATTTCATAATGTGCCACCCAGTCGTGCTCGGGGTCAATCCCCATGCGCCGTACCAAGGCTTGCTGCGCTTTTTGCTCTTTAGTGAGCTTGGTATCCGACTTATCGTCGGTTTTTGCTGCGCCAGAACCCGACACAGGTAAATCACGCACGTGCCCCACACTAGAGCGGACGATAAAATCATTTCCCAGATACTTATTGATGGTTTTGGCTTTGGCAGGGGATTCCACAATCACCAAGGCTTTGCCTTGCCCCGACGTTTTAGGCGCTGTTTTTGATGCTTTTGATGCGGCTGTTGATTTGGGCGCGGCGGCTTTGGTTGCGGCTTTTTCAGCGGCTTTGGTGTCTGTTTTTGTATCAGCCGTGTCCGTGGTTTTGGTTGATTTTCTCGCTGTCGGTGTTTTACTCATGTTGGGTTCACAAAATCATTAAAAAGGGTAAGTTAAAATACGAAAAGTTAGTTATTCTGCACCAATTTGGCATAATCATGCAATTTACTTTTTAACATGATTAGGTCTTTTTCGGTGGTTTCAAGTTCTGATTTCATGCCCAGTTGGCTATTTTCTTGCCAATAAATACACACAAAATTGGCTTTACAGCTTAAACCTTTAATGGTTGTTGCGATGGCGTCCGGCAAATCCACCTCCCGATTATCGAGCGCAAAATTAGCGGGATAATGCCCGGTAAAGGGTCGCCATTTGCCCTCAATCACTTGATAATCACAGGGGCGCATCTTCGCGTCCTCAATCACCACGCCGTATTGCGCCATCATGCCTTTACCGCGTTCACCTGTATCGCCGATAATCCAATCAGGGCATGCGACCAGTTTTGGCTGCACGCCGACGCGTCTGGCTGCCATGCGCAGATTATCACGCATGGTCTCGCGAGCAGAGGGTTTTAACCCCATGATACTACCGATAATAAACACCCCGATGGCGATGGCTATCCATATTCCCATTGATTATATCACTCGTACCAGCTGCTATTTTTGGATTTTTTAGATGAGGTTTTTGCTTCAGTTTTGGTGTCAGCTTTGTTTTCGGCTTTGGCGTCAGCTTTATCAGTCGGCTGCAGCTCGGAAGCTAGCATATCCATAATTGGCTGCCACTGGGCTTGAATGTCTCGATACGGTTTTTGGCTTTTATCAAAAATCGTCAAGCCGCGCTCTGCCAAGGCTTGATAAATACTACGCTCAGATAGCCAAGCCAGTGGCTGCTGCCCAATATCAGTAAAATACGCCATCAGTTTTTCGGTCGGCTCATTGTCCTGCATCAATTGACTACGCACGCGATTGGCAACCAGATAAATATCGACTTTGCCTTTGCGGATACGTTTGATGTCTTCTAGGCTTTTTAAAAAGCGTTTGGTACTATCAATATCAAAGAAAGCGGGTAAAACAGGAATTAAAATTGCCTTGCACTCGGCAATCAGCTGTTCGGCTTTAGTGCCTGATAACGCACCTGGGGCATCAATAATCAGCCAGTCATTTTTACCCAAGGTTTTTGGGATATCACCGATATCATTGCTATCGCGCCAGTCAATACCGATAATGGCAGGTACGTCCGCTGGGCGCATTTTTAGCCACTGTAGGCTTGATTTTTGGGGATCTGCATCTGCCAATGCCACTGTTTTGCCTTTGTTTGCCAATGCCGCCGCTAGACTGACCGCAATCGAGGTTTTACCACATCCCCCTTTTTGATTGGCGATTAAAATTTTTTGCATGACCCTCACCCTGTTGATAAAAAATTAATGCAATATCACCACATTAACTCAAAATTTTGACCCTGTTAATTTGACGCTATTCATTTGGTTGTATTAAGTAGCCTAACAAAATTTTAACCATTGATAAATGCTTTTATATAAATAATCTGCTAAATTAAAAAATATCAATTCATTAACGGTTTGATCGGTTTAGCCAGTTTTTGACTGGCTAATAGCGACTTTAAACTTCAAAGGTACCACCATGACGATGCTTTCATTCATAGAGACCTATCACCCAGCAACCACCTCAAAAAAAATGCTTGGACTGTTTGCTATCACTGCCTCGATGACAGGTTGTGCTACCTTGGGCGGCGGATTAACACCCACTCAGTGCCAACAAAGCAATTGGCAAACCATTGGTTATCAAGATGGTTTACTGGGTCGCAGTCAAGATTATATTCAAAAGCATATCAAGCAATGCGCTAAAGCCAATGCTGTACCCAACCAGCAACAGTGGCGACAAGGTCGTGAAGCAGGGTTAAAACGTTATTGCACACCGCTACGTGCTTACCAGTTGGGACGTGAGGGCTATGACTACAATGATGTATGCCCACAATCGATGACGCTTGATTTGTTAAAAGCGCATGACGAAGGTTATCTCAACTACCAACGTGAGCAAAGGCTAAATCAACTGTGGTACAACACCGACCCATTTTGGGGCTCACCCTTCTATAGTAATCGTTTTGGTGGTTGGGGCGGTTTAGATAGAAGGTCACGTCCGTATTATCCGCGGAGTGTACCTAACAACCGCTATCCAAAATACACTGATACCCATCAGCCTACATCAAGCCAACCTGTAGCGCCTCGCCCTGTTATGCCAAGCCCCGTTACCCCTAGCAATGATGCAAACATAGGGTCAAAAAAATAATCGCGGCTAAGATAAAAACAACGTGACAAACTTATCTTGAAATTTTGTTTTGAAATCTCGTTGCACAATCTCATTGAACGATGGAACCCGATGCGTCATGACAATAATTTATAGGTTAAAACTAAAAAAGAAGTTCGGGTGTTTTTAACCGAAGTTTTTTATTAAACCAGTAGCTTATTAAATCAACCGCTTATCACCTCAATAGCTTAACCCATTACAGCAGCCAAAATAGCCGTGTGCTTGACCCGCTTAGTTATCAAATCAAAGGATTGATTGTCGGTATTTTTTGGCTCTCAGCGTTTTGGCTGGCATTGGATTTTTGAGGCGCTTTGGGTTTTTGAGACCCTTTGTTTTTCTGAAACTGGGTGGGGTCAAAAGTTTGCACGCTTGGGGCAATCGGCACCCCTTTTTGCTGCAGCTGCTCATCAATCTGCCCCGCTTGGATGTTTTCCCCTTCAAATACACGGATATGCTCATCACGCTGTAACTGCAAATTTTCAAAGTCAAACAACTCACGGTCAGCCAGCTGTGACGGTGCGACATTTTGCATCGCGCCAAAAATTGAATCCAAACGATTCGGGTATTGTTGGTCCCATGCGCGCAGCATGTCATTAATCATCGCCCGTTGTAGGTTTTCTTGGCTGCCGCACAGGTTACAAGGAATAATCGGAAACTGCTTGTAGTTGGCATATTTGATAATGTCTTTTTCTTCCACATACGCAAGCGGACGAATCAAAATATTTTGCCCATCATCCGATAGCAGTTTTGGTGGCATGGCTTTGAGACTACCGCCGTGAAATAAATTTAAGAAAAACGTCGCCATGATATCATCACGGTGATGACCGAGTGCCACTTTGGTTGCACCGATTTGTTTGGCAAATCCATATAACGAACCACGTCGCAGACGTGAACACGCAGAACAGTAAGTTTTACCTTCTGGTACGATTTGCTTGACCACGCTATAGGTGTCTTTTTCTAAAATATAATAGGGAATGCCGTGCTCGGTCAGATAGTTGGGCAAAATATCTTCAGGATAGTCAGGTTGCTTTTGGTCAAGATTGACGGCAATCACATCAAACTGAATCGGTGCTATCTTCTTTAAGAACAATAAAATATCCAGTAAGGTAAAACTGTCTTTACCGCCTGAAATACACACCATGACCACATCACCGTCTTCAATCATGTTGTAGTCACGAATCGCCCAAGAGACCAGCTTACGTAATTTTTTTTGTAGCTTGCGAAAACGCGCGGATTTGATGTCATCGCCTTTGCTGTCACCTTTAGCATCGCCCCAGCTTTGCTGCGCTTCATTGTTTAACGCTTCGTTTTCTAAAGCATCACTGTCTGACGCCTCACCACCCCAATCATTATCATCAAGCCCATCTATGTCACTATCTAAGTCTACGTCACTCTCTAATAGTTGGGCTGATAATTGGGGATTTAATTCAACAGCAGGCATGGTTGCTGCTGGGCTTACAGAATTGTTTGATTGCATAAGATACCTAACTGATGATAAACCGATAAATAAACCTATGATGACGCTATCGCCTATCAACGACGCGTCATTTATTGGAAAAATTGCAAATAAAAAAAAGCATTTAACGTAAGGCAGACCAACTCCTCACAATAAATGCTTGATTGAGCGTATCTATAACCGCCTATCAGATAGAAAACAGAAAACGCCTATCACATAGTCGGCTATTATACGGCAAAATTGCGCGCTTGTAGTCATTTGAATGACATCTTGCTGTTTTAGAAGATATTTTTTATCCGCGTCATCCAACTGGTATTTTCTTTTTTCATTTGCGCCTCGATTTGTTTTTGCTGCTCCTCAAGCTTGATATCCATCAGATTTTTTTCTTTAAATAAACCATATTGGGCATCGCCTTTATAAAACTCAGTTTCACGATAACTGTCATACGCATGTTTGAATAGCACATTGAGCACAGCGGCGAGCGGCAAAGCAATCAGCATACCGGCAATGCCTGCCAGTGCCGCCCCGGCAAGTACCGCAAATATCACCCACAATGGTGATAAACCAATTTTATCACCCAACAATAACGGCTGCAAAACATAACCTTCCACCGCCTGCCCTACCATAAAGGCACCGACAATTAGCACTAAATGTACCCAGTCCACGCCAAATTGAAACAGCCCTGCAATAATCGCCGCAATAAAGCCAAGGGTAAAGCCAAGATACGGCACAAAACTTGCGATACCCGCCATCATACCGATGATAAGACCGACTTTAAGTCCAATGAGTTGTAATTGCACCGCGTACACCATACCGAGCAACACCATCACCAGTAGCTGACCTTTGATAAATGACATTAACGCTTCATCACTTTCTTTGGCGATACGATAGACCGATGGAATATAACGGTTGGGAATCATATGACGCATTTTTACCAAGCGCTCATCCCAATTATATAAAAAATAAAACATCAAAATCGGCACCAGCACCACAATGCCCGCCACGTTGATTACATTCATGCCTGATAACATTAAATTGGTAAAAAATGAGCGCGCATCGGTGATATTGTAGTTTTCTTTGAGATAATCCACCAAGCCTTTGGACATATCACGCACTTGCATGGCAGGCAAGCGTATGGGGGTGTGAGAACGCACCCAGCCTCGCAGCGTATTGTTATAATAGTCAATTGCCGTTGGTACATACTTCCATGCCGATTGTAACTGCTCCCACACCAGCGGAATGAGCCACCAAAGTATCAATCCAATCATCAGCCCAGTGGACAAATATACCAGCAAAATCGCCACCCAGCGGCGAATGTGTGCCTTGTCCTGTAATTTTTGCACGAGCGGATTAATCGCATACGACAAAATAAATGCTACCAAAAATGGTAAAATTACCGATTGCAATTGATAAATGATATAGCCTATTGCAACCAAAAATAGCGATATAAATACCCGTTTGAAAAACACATCTTTCGTAAATCGATAAGGGAATGGGTTGTACATAGGTTCCTCAAAAAAGCCAAATACGCCAAAAATATAAGGGTAATGTCAAATAAAAGACGGTCACTGCCATCGTTGTATTTTTGACTAATTTTAGGTAATTTGACAAAAATAGATAGCGCAAACTGCACAACTCATACAAATATTTAAAGCTATGTTATAACGCCCTATCACATTTGTGGGGTTAGAAGGCATCATTAATGATAAACAGCCTAATGCTAGCCAGCTAGCAAAGCGATGGATTATTTTTCTTTTTGATGGGAATTTGGGTATAATGCGCGTATTACTTTTCCCAATGATTCTGGCGATAGGAAGACCATGACTACACAACCCACTTCGTTAAGTTATAAAGATGCTGGCGTCGATATCGATGCTGGCGAAGCGTTAGTTCAGCGCATTAAATCAGTTGCCAAAGCAACTAGCCGCTCTGAAGTCGTCGGTGGTTTGGGTGGATTTGGCGCCTTGTGCCGTATTCCACAAGGCTATAAATCCCCTTTATTGGTCTCAGGGACTGATGGTGTCGGTACCAAACTCAAACTGGCTTTACAACTGCATCAACATGACACCATTGGTCAAGACTTGGTAGCGATGTGTGTCAATGACCTGCTAGTCTGTGGCGCCGAGCCGTTATTTTTCTTGGATTATTATGCCACAGGAAAACTGGACGTCGATACCGCGGCAACGGTTATCACCGGTATCGGTGACGGCTGTAAATTGGCAAATTGTGCGCTCATCGGTGGCGAGACGGCTGAAATGCCGGGTATGTACCAAGATGAAGATTATGATTTGGCAGGTTTTTGTGTGGGCGTCGTCGAAGAGTCGGAAGTTATCACGGGTAAAAACGTTGCCAACAGTGATGTATTAATCGGTATCGCCTCTAGCGGCGTGCATTCAAATGGTTACTCACTGGTGCGTAAAGTCATTGAAGTCAGCGGTGCGGATGTTGCCACTGAACAATTAGACGGCAAAGCATTAAAAGACATGTTGATGGCACCGACAAAAATCTATGTCAAAGCCATTGGACAACTGCAAAAAACCTTGGGCAACGCAAGCTTGCATGCGATGGCACATATCACCGGCGGCGGCTTGACGGAGAACCTACCACGCGTATTGCCCGACCATTTGGCGGCGCAAATTGATGTGAAATCTTGGACATTCCCGCCTGTATTTGCTTGGTTGCAAGAAAAAGGCAATATTGCGCAAATGGAAATGTACCGCACTTTTAACTGCGGTGTGGGTTTTGTCGTCGTGGTACCGGCAGATAAAGCAGACCAAGCCATTGCCTTACTCAATGACCAAGGCGAAACCGCATGGAAATTGGGTGAAATCGTTGAAAGAACAGGCGATGCGGTAACCTATCGCTAATGTTATCCGCGACTCAATCGGTTACTTTACTATTGGGCTATTTTACCCTTAATTTACCCTTAAGCTAATTTACCATTGAGCTAGTTTACCCTTGCGTTAATTTAAAAGGTGCGTTTTTACGCACCTTAGTTTTTCCAACCTATTGCTTTGCTATCCTTATGAAGTTGAACATGACAAACCCTACCCCGTTAAAAATTGCCGTCCTCGTCTCTGGCAGTGGCAGTAACCTGCAAGTATTAATTGATAAGCAGCTACAGCAACTATTGAACATTCAAATCGTGGGCGTGATTAGTAATAAAGCCGATGCCTACGCGCTTGAGCGCATCCGCCTTGCCAATGAGCAGCAAGCTAATATTGCAACCGCAGTGATTGCGCGTGACGATAATGGCAAAAAATATACCCGTGTCGGTTTTGAACAACGGGCACTGCAAGAATTGCGCGCGTGGCAACCTGATTTGGTGGTGTTGGCAGGATTTATGCGGATTTTAACGCCGCTGTTTATTGATGGTGTCACCAGCAAGGATGGATTAAACGTGCCGATGATAAATCTGCACCCGTCACTGCTGCCCAATTATAAAGGCTTAGATACCCATACCCGCGTGCTACAATCTGGCGAGCGCTATCATGGTTGCAGCGTGCATCTGGTAACGAGCGAACTCGATGCAGGGGAAGTCATTGCCCAAGCGGTGACCTGCGTCAACGCGGCTGAGAATGCTAGCCAATTACAACAGCGCGTCCATGCGATGGAGCACCAATTGCTGCCTATGGTAGTGGGGTTATTTGCTGAGCGGATTATTTCGCTTAACAATAACCAACTCACCAACCGCCTTGGACTCAATTTGCCTATGAAATTATGGTTATAGTCAAATTATGGCTCTAGTCAAAAAAAACGCCTACAATCAAATTTAGGCGTTTTTTATGTGTATCACAGTTTACCCTCGAAGTGCCCATACACTCAATATCACGATTAGCAAAAATACATAGCGCCCTACCCACACGTTATCTAAAAATGCGTTAAAGCAAAGCTTGCGGTCATAGGTAAGACATTGTTTATTTTGTCGATAAAACATGGCAACGATAGGTAACAGCGCCAATACTGAAAGCGCGCCAAAATAATGCCAAAACACGCCCGCCAAACTGAGCAAAAACACCCCTTGAAGTAGGCTAATTATCAACACATCGTGTTTACCAAATAAAATCGCGGTGGATTTGACCCCGATTTTTAAATCATCCTCACGATCTGCCATCGCATATTGGGTATCATACGCCACCGTCCAGCACATATAGCCGAAAAACAGCAGCCAACACCAAATATCAACCTCGGTCTGACCTGTTAATACTTGCGATACCGCAACATACGCCATCGGAATCGCCCAGCCGAAAGCTGCCGCCAAGAATACTTGCGGCAAATGGGTAAAGCGTTTCATAAACGGATAGATAAACGCCAACGCCACCGCACCAAATGACCAAATAAAAACCTGCACAGGCAAAAATATTAATAGCGATGCACTCACCCAAGATAAAATTAAAAACGTCCAAACCGCTTCTTTACCCGTCAAGCGACCATCCGCCAGCGGTCTACCTTTGGTTCGCGATACATGACCATCGACTTTTCTATCAGCAAAGTCATTGATGGCACAGCCTGCCGCTCGCATCAACACCGCACCTGTCGCAAAGATTGCCACCACATGCCACGGTGGGAGTTGCTCAAATCCTTTTGCCGCCAAAAAAACCGCCCATAAAGTCGACCAAAACACCAGCTCAATGCCCACAGGCTTATCAAAGCGGGTCAAGTGAATATAGGCTTGTAGCTTATCTTTAAAAGACAGAGTGTGTGTAGTCATAGCATGTTTAATTAAACTAATCAAAAAGGGGGATAAAGTTGATGCTAGTGTAACGCTAAACGTTAGCCAAATCGTCGATAAATTTGTTACCTTAACTTTACAGCTGTAAGCCAATCATCAGCAGCTCATAATCCAGCCCAATCGGCGATTGGTCTTGCAAATAGCGTCTAAATGTCGCTGTATCGATGCTGTCTTTGCCAGAGACGGCGCCGCCCATTTGCTTGAGATTTTTTAACAGACTTTTTAAATTGTCATAAGAAAAAGCAAACGATTGCTCGGTGTGATAAATTAGCGTGCCTTGCCGCTGTTGCCGCAAGGTCTCTATCGCCGCTAGCCAAGCGTGACTGGATAAAAAATCAAAAACAGGTAACTTGGGAAAGCGCTGACGGACTTCATAAAAAGAGCCTGCCACCGGAATCGCCAAATGCAGCTGACCTTCGGTTTTAACAATGCGCCCAAGCTCTGCGATAACACTTGGTGATGTCCAATGAAGGGCAAAACTACTCATTACCAAATCGGCAGATTGATTTGCCAATGCCATATCTGCCATATTGGCGCAGAGCGCTTGGCTGTGCAGCATCATTGGGGACTTTGGTAGCGACGAGACTGGGGTAGATGACAGTGGCATCGACAAAAGATGCTCGACTCGCTGTTGCCAAATTGCAAGCATACTGGCAGCAGTATCGACGCCATATAACTGAGCGGAAGCTAACGCTGCGTTTTGTAGAAACTTTGACATCACTGCCTGAGTCAATTTTCCTGTGCCACAGCCCACATCAACCATGCACATATCGGTTACGCCAGTATGGTAACGCACAATGAGCTGCGCCAAGTGCTCTGCCACCTGCGATTGAATCGGTGTGGCGGCATCGTATGAGGTGGCAAATTGTTCAAAAACAGGGGTGACTCTAGAGGACATAATTGACTAAAACAACAAATCAGTTAACTTTAACACTATTAATCAGCCCTGCATAGTCATAATCGTCTTGTGTGAGCAAATCAACCCCGCAAGGCAAATTGCCTATCCAATCCAAAAAGCGATTAATCATAGCTTTGCCAACAAAAGATTTGCCATGCTGCGGCACAATCATCTCGACATCTAACTGTCGAACCGCATCTGCCCAAAAGCGGGTGACTTTATTACTGACCATGTAGCGCTGATGAAATCCTCGCATGGTCGGAATATGCGCGTCAAAATCTTCCACTGGCACATTCGCATCACCCAACAACGAAGCCCCCATATCGCCTGAAAATAAAATTTTGCTGATGGGGTCATAAAACTGAAAATTACCTTCTGAATGCAAAAAGTGCGCAGGCAAAGCAAATAACTGGCTTTTCCCCAAAGGCAACACCGCGCCTTCATCTGGTAGCGCAATCAAGCGCTTAAGATACCCTTCTTGCAGACGGTCAGTGGTAAACGCGGAGTTAAGATGCGGTAAAAAACGCTCCCACAATCTTGAGATGACGATATTGGCTTGGGTATGCAATAGCCAACGCGGCAATGACGCAATGATATCGGGGTCTTGGTGTGAGCCAATCACATAGCGAATATGCCTTATATCCGTATGTTTGAGTAGTGCTAGGGTGAGCGGCGTATAGGTCAAATCCCCACCTGGGTCAATAACCGCGCCGACAGTTTCCTCATCTGAGTGCAAAATTAAAAATTGATTGGACTGAATACCGTCACCTTTTACCAAATCACTAAACATAATGCACTGATGCTTGCCATTATCAAAAATTATTTTACCGCTCATAACCTATCTACCCATTTAACCGACAAATAAAACTTAAACTACTGATAAAAAACGCTATCACACACGCTATAAAATTGTGCAGCAAAGTGACTTTGAGGGACTTTGAATGACTTTGCAAACCATTGTTAACCGTTCGTTATTTGCCTCAATAAACTGTCTTTAAACCCTTAAAAATAGTAAGGATTATAGCACTTTATTGACGGGGTTGAGGGCATTTCTGCTTAAATCCATGTTAACTAAATTATGCTCAAATTTGTTTTTAGTGGTATCATACCAAGCAATTTTTTAGGCAAAATTTGTGTGCTTTAAGCGCATGATTGCTGCAAACGGTAAAGGCAATTTGTTATGATTTTGGCACTTGAAAGTGTATTTGACCAATGCTCGGTGGCATTCGTGGATTTAGCAGGTAATGTCATCGCTGAACAGACCCTGACGGGAAATCGTCTGCAAACCCAGCAAATTTTGCCGATGATACAAGCGCTGATGACGGCATCATCGATTGATTGGTCACAACTGACTGCGATTGCTTTTAATCGAGGTCCCGGGGCTTTTAGTGGCATACGCATTAATACGGCGGTAGCGCAAGCCATCGCCTTTGCCCATGATTTGCCTTGTTTGCCGGTATCAAGCCTGCAAGCTGTCGCCCAATCGGCATTTGAACTACACCAACGCCCTCACGTATTGGCGCTGACAGATGCGCGCATGAACCAAGTGTACGCAGGTGAATACGCCATGAGGGATGGCATCATGCAGCTTGTGGCAGGCGCTACTGAGCATTTGCTTGATTATGACAGTGTGATAGACAAAGACTTAGCCTTAGTAGGGAATGGCGCAACCTTGGTCAATGCGCAGCTAGGTCAAGCCATCTTTGCCGATATTCGCCCCTCAGCGATTATCATTGCCAAACTTGGGCTAATCTTGTACCAGCAGCACCAATCCGTCCCTGCTGAGCTGGCGTTGCCAGTTTATTTAAGAAATAATGCGTGGAAAACCCTAGCCGAACAACAAAAGGCTTAATTTATCGGCTGATTACTCATGTTGTGTTAAGTTTGACTCGCTACCCTTTACCTTGTTATAAGCGCAAAAATTGTTAGCTTTGACTGTTAATAACTAACATAGTTGGATACGTTATGGATCTTATTTTGATTTTTAAAGCCATCATCATGGGCATGGTTGAGGGCATTACCGAATTTTTACCGATTTCAAGTACCGGGCATTTAATTCTTGCCGATTCCCTGTTAAATTTTTGGACCAAAGACAAAGCCGACTTGTTTATCGTCGTCATTCAGCTGGGTGCGATTTCAGCGGTAATTTATTTGTACTGGGGACGGCTATGGCGCGCCTTGATGGGACTTATTACGGGTAAAGACCCTGAGCGTAAAAACCCGCGTCAATTGGGTATCTCGCTGATTATTTCCACCATTCCGATTATGCTGATAGGTTTGCTGTTTGATAAAGCGTTAAAAGCGGCGTTATTTAACCCAACCGTGGTGGCAATCTCATTGATTGTCGGTGGTTTGATTATCTTTTGGGCAGAGCGCCAACAACACAAACATACGGTCAAATATGCCGAAGCGGAAGATATTGATATTAAAACGGCGATTATCATTGGTTTGATTCAATGTCTTGCCTTGATTCCTGGTACTTCTCGCTCTGGTTCTACCATTATTGGCTCCCTATTTTTGGGTGTATCACGTAAGGCGTCTGCGGAGTATTCTTTCTTCTTAGGTATTCCTGTATTAGTAGGTGCTGGCCTATTAGATCTGACCAAAAACCATCATATTTTGACCAGCGCTGAAGACTGGACCATCATGGCAGTGGGTGTGGTGGTCTCATTTATTTTTGCCATGATTTTCATCAAATGGTTGGTTAACTGGGTCAGTACCCGTGATTTTACGATTTTTGCTTGGTGGCGCATCGTGGTAGGCGTACTGGTACTCATCGCTGGTATGTTAGGCTATATTTGAATCCCTATGCTATCTCATCAATCAATCCAACTGTATTATGTTGACACTTTGCCAAGCGAGCAGCGTTTGGCAAACGTCGAAACCATACTCGCCCCTTTATCCGTCAATTTACAACCACAAAAGATTACTAGCAAAGTAACTCAAAAATGGCTGAAATCAGTCGATGATAACAGTGTGCTGATTGATGAGGTAGGTGATGTTTTTGTCATCGCAGCGGGCATGAAAGTCAGCCCAAATTGGCAAAACCTACAACAGCGGGTGGTCAAAGCGGGCAAAAAAACTGAACTGCTACTCAAAGCCATGCAGCTACAAGCCAGCATGACTGTCATTGATGCAACCGCAGGGTTTGGGCATGATAGCTTAATCTTGGCAAGTACCGGTGCCAGTGTGACTTTGCTTGAACAGCAGCCACTCATGTTTTTGCTACTGCAACTAGAACAGCAAAAAATGGCGCAGCATCGCAACTGGCAAAAATTGATGAGTCGATTAACGATTTATCATGGCGATGCGATAGAATTGCTGGCTAAGTTGCTAAAAGTCGACCGTGTCTATCTAGATCCGATGTTTCCCGCTGATAGCTACAAATCAGCGGTTAATAAACATATGCAGATGTTGCATACTGTGACGACCCCACCGTCGATTGCGCAAGCCCAACAATTATTGTCGGCGGCGTTGGCGCAAATAACCCCCAATGGTATGGTGGTAGTCAAACGACCTAAATCAGCGCCTTTTCTTGCAAACCAATCGCCCAACCTAAGCCTATCAAATGATATCGTGCGTTTTGATAATTATTTGAACAGCATTTAGTTTGAATAGCGTTTAGATGAAGCGTTAAAAAAAGCTGATGGGTATCAGCTTTTTTTGTGGGTTTAGTTGTTATTGACCAACCTTTTGGTTACCGACGGCAGGCGCTGCATCATCGCTGGCTTTTGGTGCGTTGGGCGAAGCAGGTGCATTATCAATCACGGTATCATTTTCCGTAATCTTATCCATGTCTGAATTATCCGCGCCGCCGTCATCTGCAGCGTCTGCCTCGGTGTTACTCGCTGGCATCGCATCAACAGGGGTCGCTGCTGTGCCACTGGCGCTGGTAGCGTCAGGACCGGCATCTACGGTGGCATTGGCTTCGGTCACAGCGGCGCTATTTTTTTCATCGGCAGGCGCAGCTGACATTGGTACGGCTTGTGATTCTGCCGCTGATGCTGCCGCGGCATTGTCTGTGCTGTCTGTCTTTTTATCACAAGCTGTCAACGTAAGCGCCGATACTAAACTCAGCATGGTGATTTTTGCTAGTGTGTTTTGCATGGGTAATCCTCTACTATCAATAAATCGCTCAACCCGACAACGTACTTGATAGTCTATATAGTAAAAATTGCTCAATCAACAAGGTTGCTAATTCAAAGATGATAATGATATCACCTTAAATTTTGCCATGGCATTGCTTGTATTTTAAACCCGAACCACATGGACAAGGGGCATTTCGGCTAATTGCTAAGTTGGCATAAGGATTGTCACCATTTTCAGCCATCTCTGGACTCGCGGTTGCCGCTGCTGAGCCGCTTAGACCAAATGAATACGTGGCTCGCGTGCGTTGCTGGCGGTTACGCGCAATCATGTCTTCATCGTCACTTAGCTCACCGGTCACGCCATTCATTTCTTGGTGCTCAAAATGCAGACGCATCATCTCGGCTTGTTCACGTTGCTGGCGCTCAAGCTCAGCGATTTCTTCTGGCGTTGGGATATGAACACGCGCTAAATCTTGCACGGTTTCAGACTTGATAGCACCAAGCATACTTTGGAACAATGAGAAAGACTCAGATTTATATTCTTGCTCAGGATTTTTTTGCGCATAGCCTCGCAGATGGATACCTTTACGCAGTTGATCCATTTGGTTTAGATGTTCTTTCCAATGCTTATCTAGACTAGATAGCATAAAGTGACGCTCAAGCTGGGCGGCATTTTCTTCACCCATTTGCTCACGGCGAGCACGGTAGTTGAGTAACGCAGCCTCGATAATTTTTTGGCGTAAGCCTTCTTCATCCAAACGACGATCGGCATCTAGCCAGTCATTGATTGGCATATGAATACGAAACTCACTTTCAAGCTCGTCTTCAAGCCCATCAATGTCCCATTGGTCATCAATCGAACCGGGTGGCACGAACTGGTCAATCAAGGCATTGTACACATCGTAGTGCATCGCTTCGATACCTGCTTGTAGATTACTTTCGGCAAGCAGTTCATCGCGCTGTTTATAGATAACCTTACGTTGTTCGTTGGCAACGTCATCGTATTTGAGTAGGCTCTTACGGGCATCAAAGTCGCGGTTTTCCACTTTGCTTTGGGCGTTTTCAATCGAGCGTGACACCATTTTGTGCTCAATGGCTTCGTCTTCTTTTAGCCCCATGGCGCGCATCATATTCACCACGCGATCGCCAGCGAAAATCCGCATCAAGTCATCTTCAAGCGACAAGAAAAAACGCGACTCCCCTGGGTCACCTTGACGACCCGCACGACCGCGCAATTGGTTATCAATACGGCGCGATTCGTGACGCTCAGAACCGATAATATGTAAACCACCCGCCTCTAGCACTTGTTGGTTTCGCACTTGCCATTCGGCATGGGCTTGCTCTTTCATTTCAGGGGTGACGTTGTCGATTTTGGCGAGCTCTGCTTGCCAGTTACCCCCCAAGATAATATCAGTACCGCGACCTGCCATGTTGGTGGCAATAGTGACCGCATTGGGGCTACCTGCTTGCGCGATAATATCGGCTTCACGCTCGTGCTGTTTGGCATTAAGGACGTTATGTTGAATGCCTTCTTGTGTCAATAACTCTGAAAGCACTTCACTGGCTTCAATGGTTGCCGTCCCCACCAAAATCGGTGCCTGTTTTTCTTGAATGCGTTTGATTTCGCGAATGATGCCTTGATATTTGCCCATTTTACTTAGGAAAATTTGGTCATCAAGGTCAATACGCTGAATCGGTTTGTGGGTGGGGATAATCACCACATCTAAATCGTAAGTTTGTTTAAATTCCGCAGCTTCGGTATCGGCTGTACCTGTCATGCCTGAGAGTTTGTCATACAGACGGAAATAATTTTGGAATGTCGTGGTGGCAAGCGTTTGGTTTTCGGCTTGGATTTCAACTTGTTCTTTGGCTTCAACCGCTTGGTGCAAACCTTCTGACCAGCGGCGACCGGGCATGGTACGCCCTGTGTTTTCATCGACAATGATGACTTCGCCTTCATGCACGATATAGTGAATGTTTTTAACAAATAAATGGTGCGCACGAATCGCGGCTTGAACGTGGGCTAGTAGTGGCAAGCGCGTTGGGCTATATAGGCTCTCATTTTCGCCAAGCTCGCCTTTTTCTACCAAGAATTTTTCGATTTTCTCGTAGCCTTTTTCGCTGATTTCGATTTGACGATTTTTTTCATCAATCCAAAAATCCTGCTCACGGTTTTCGCGGTTGCCTTCTTCGGTTTCTGAGCGTTTGAGGCGCGGGATGATGGTGTCAATCAGCCTGTACATAGCCGATGAGTCTTCGGCTTGACCCGAGATAATCAGCGGCGTACGCGCTTCATCAATCAAAATCGAGTCAATCTCATCGATGATACAATAGTTGAGTCCGCGCTGTTTTTTCTCATCTAGGCGAAATACCATATTGTCACGCAGGTAGTCAAAGCCGTATTCGTTGTTGGTACCGTAGGTAATATCTGCGGCATAGGCCTCAAATTTTTCCATCGGGTCTTGCTGTGAGTAAATCACGCCGACAGTCAAGCCCAAAAAGTCAAACAACGGGCGGTTTAGTTCGGCATCACGGCTTGCCAAGTAATCATTGACGGTAACCACATGCACGCCTTTACCGCTAATCGCGTTGAGATATATCGCAAGCGTTGCCATCAAGGTTTTACCTTCACCCGTGCGCATCTCGGCGATTTTACCTTCGTGCAGGGTGATACCGCCGATGAGCTGTACATCGTAGTGACGCATGCCAAGGACACGTCTTGAGGCTTCACGACAGACCGCAAAAGCTTCAGGTAAAATGGCATCTAGGCTAGTACCCTGCGCAAACTGGGTTTTAAATTCCGCAGTTTTCTGTTTTAATGCTTCGTCAGAGAGGGGCTGGATTTTGGGTTCTAAGGCGTTGATTTTGTCGACCAACTTACGCATTCGCTTAAGCTCACGGTCGTTTTTGGTGCCGATAACCTTGCCTATCATTTTGCCTAACATACGAGGATTTTCCTAAAGTGCTCAAATCAATAAGTGCGATGACTTTTAATACGATGATGGTTAATAAAGGTATTCAAAATAAATTTTGCTATTATATATGGGTTTGCTTTTTTTAGATACAAGGTTATGACAGCCTGTAAGTTTGAAACGCTCCCCTCTATTACCTTTATCTTTATGAATCCATCCCCATAATTGAGCTTTATTTTCGAGATTTTCATTGTTGAAATTTTCTTGAAAGATTTTAACCCATCTTTGCCATTATGCTATCGAGTTTGCCATGACTGCCCCATTGACCCCACAACAACTGATTCATCAATTACCCAAAGCCGAACTACACGTACATATCGAAGGCACATTTGAGCCGGAGCTGATGTTTGCCATCGCTAAACGCAATCAAATTGATATACCCTACCAAACCATTGAAGATGTCAAAAATGCCTACAATTTTCATAATTTACAATCGTTTTTGGATATCTACTATGCCGGCGCAAACGTTTTGGTCAAACAGCAGGATTTTTATGATTTAGCGTGGGCGTATTTTGAAAAATGCCAGGCTGATAATGTGGTGCATACGGAAATTTTCTTTGACCCACAGACCCATACTGAGCGGGGGGTGGATTTCGCCACCTGTTTTCAAGGGCTTTATCAAGCCAGCTTAGATGCCAAGGCAAAAATGGGCATCACCTCGCATTGGATTTTGTGTTTTTTGCGTCATTTGAGCGAAGACAGCGCGTTTGCCACCCTTGAGCAGGCCTTGCCATTTAAAGATAATATCATTGGCGTGGGGCTTGACTCTAGCGAAGTGGGCAATCCACCCGCCAAGTTTGAACGGGTATTTGCCAAAGCTCGAGCGCTTGGGTTTTTGACGGTGGCGCATGCGGGCGAAGAAGGCGATCCCGCGTATGTTTGGCAAGCGTTGGATTTGTTAAAGGTCAATCGTATCGATCACGGTGTGCGCTCGGCAGAAGATGATAAACTCATGCAACGCTTGATAGCTGAGCAAATGCCGTTGACGGTGTGTCCGTTAAGTAATCTTAAACTAAAAGTGGTGCAAGACATGGGCGAGCACAATATCAAAACCATGCTGCATCAAGGCGTGTGCGTGACGGTGAACTCAGATGACCCGGCATATTTTGGTGGCTATATGAATGACAACTTTGTCGCTATTGAGCAGGCGCTAGCGCTATCAAATGAGGATATCAAACAATTGGCAATCAACAGCTTTAACGCGTCTTTTATAGATGATGCTGAAAAACAGCATTGGATCTCAAAAATCGAATCGCTTTAAGCTTTTAAATAAGTTGGTAAATAAGCTCTAAAAAATAGGCTGGAACTAACGCGCATTTGTGCATCCCAGCCTTAACCAACCTCACACACCCAACATGGTGCGACAAACGCACCTGTTGCTTAACTTCATAACGTTTAACCATTATGACCCAGACCATGCCTCACAATCTTGACCATCATACCCCCATGATGCAGCAATATCTCACCCTAAAAGCGGATTATCCCCATGCCTTGGTGCTGTACCGGATGGGCGATTTCTATGAGCTATTTTTTGATGATGCCAAGCTTGCTGCCGATATTTTGGGCATCACCTTGACCCGACGTGGCAAAGATAAACAGGGCAATACCATCCCGATGGCAGGCGTGCCGTTTCATTCGGCAGACGGCTATATTGCTCGGCTGATTAATGCCGGGCAAACCGTGGTGGTCTGTGAACAAGTTGAAGAAGAAAAGACTGAAGACGAGCCTGAAGAAAACATTGTAGCAAAAGACACTGCAGCCAAAAGCATAGCAAAAAAAACCAGCAAAACAAAAGCCAATGCCGCTAAGATTATGGAGCGTAAAGTCGTCCGTACCTTGACCGCAGGGACGCTGACCGATGATAACCTCATCACCCAAGGACAAACGCCAACGGTCGTCGCGATCAGCTTTGCCAAACAGCAAATGTCGGTGGGATTGGCGCAGCTGGATTTGGCACAAGGACAAATCCGCGTCACTGAGCTTAACTGCGACAGCCATACTGCACTACAAAGCGAGCTTGCTAACGCGCTCGCCCGCTTTGATCCCAGTGAAGTGCTGATAGATGAACAGCTGTCTGAGGCATGGCAACATTTTTTGCAGGATTGTCTGAGCGCAAATAGTCCAACAGCTAGTCTGCCGCCGATTTTGTCACAGCCGCACAGTTATTTTCTGCCCAATAACGCCCTTGAACATCTGACCCAGCATCTAAGCGTCACCACGCTGGCAGGGTTTGGCATTGAGCAAAAACCGCTTGCCATCTCATCGGCATCGGTTGTACTGCATTACGGCAAACAGACCCAGCAAGCTGATTTACGCCATATTTGCAGCCTACAGCTCGAGCATAACGGCGATTTTTTGCAGCTTGATACCATCAGTCAGCAAAATTTGGAAATTTTTAAACCCGTGTTGGCATCGGGTATTTCGCTGTTATCGGTGATTGATCATTGCCAAACGCCGATGGGCAAACGCGCTTTAGTGCATCATTTGCGCCGACCGCTACGCAATGTCACCCTGATTAACCGCAGGCTTGATGCGGTTGAACAACTGATGCAATTGCCGATAGCAGCGTTTGAATTGCTTAAACAAACATTAAGCGAAATCAGCGATATCGAACGCATTGGGGGACGCATTGGCTTGGGTTCAGCAAAACCGACCGATTTGCTCAAATTGCGTCTGAGCTTGGCGCAAGCGTTAGCGTTGTCAAAGCAGTTGCAGCAATATTTTGATTTTAACAACATAACGACGCTAACTGCCGAGACGCCTTTGCTTGCCATGCTTAGCAAACAGCTACCTGATTTAGCTTTAACTGACAGTTTTGCCAATATCCATGCCTTGCTAGAGCAAGCGATTGTCGATGAGCCGCCCGCCCACATCCGTGATGGCGGCATGATAAAAAAGGGCTATGACCCACAGCTTGATGAATTGCAAAATCTGCATGGCAATATCGAGCAAACTTTGGAAGCATTGGCGGTGCAAGAGCGGCAAAAAAACAACCTGCCCATGCTCAAAGTGGGCTTTAATAAAGTGAGCGGATTTTATTTTGAACTTAGCGCCCTGCAAGCCAAGAATGCGCCTGAATATTTTACCCGCCGTCAAACGCTCAAAAATGCTGAACGCTTTATCACGCCAGCGCTCAAAACCATTGAAGAATCCTATTTATCGGCACAAGGGCAAGCGTTGATCCTTGAAAAACGTATCTATGAAAACCTGCTGGGTCAGCTCAAATCACAGCTTGGCGATGTGCAGCGCCTTGCCAAAGCGATTGGGTATTTGGACGTGCTTGCCAACTGGGTCAGCCTAACGCGTTTGCAGAATCGCTCTCATCATAGTAAAAACTGGTGCCGCCCGTTGTTTAATACCACGGATGATACCGCAAGCCTCAATATCCAAGGCGGACGGCATATCGTGGTTGAAGCAGGTCAACAGCGCCAAGCTCACCATCAGAGGCCATCGCTTGACCCATTTGTCGCCAATGACTGTGTCATGGGAACAGCCAATCAACTTGAACGCTTGATGCTCATCACCGGGCCCAATATGGGCGGTAAATCGACCTACATGCGTCAAACCGCCCTCATCGTATTACTTGCTTGTTGTGGTGCATATGTCCCTGCGCAGTCGGTAACACTCGGTCGTATTGAACGGATTTTTACCCGCATTGGCTCGGCAGATGACTTGGCAAGTGGTAAATCTACCTTTATGGTCGAGATGATTGAAACCGCCAATATCATGAACCAAGCCAATGCCAACTCATTGGTACTCATGGATGAAGTCGGTCGTGGCACCAGCACCCAAGATGGTCTAGCGATTGCGCATGCGTGCGTGAATTATTTAGCAGAAAAAATCGGCTGTTTGACCCTATTTGCCACCCATTATTTTGAGCTCACTGAACTGGCTGAGCGACACCCCAAAATGTTTAATCAACACCTTGTCACCCAAGAAATCAATGGGCAGTTACTACTACTGCATAAAATCGCACCCGGGGCGACGCATCGCAGTTTTGGATTGCATGTCGCCAAAATGGCAGGTTTGCCGCAAGACTTATTAGCCCAAGCGCAATATTATTTGGATAACCAAAGCGAACAAAAAAATTTGCCCAACAATCCTTTACCCTATCCACCAAAAGATGAGCGGCAAATGGGTCTGGATTTGCAAAGTGCAGCAGCTGACTATCAAACGTTGAAGGCTGATGAATATAAGCTTATCCAACAACTCAACGCCCTAAACCCTGACGAGCTGACGCCGAAACAGGCGTTAGAATTTATTTATTCATTAAAGGAATTGTTAAAAAAAGCGTAACGCGCTAAAATAATACGATTGTATTTTTTATGCTTTTAACATTTGTGCAACTAAAAAAAGGTAGCCACCGCCATGACTTTCGTCGTTACTGATAACTGTGTTCGTTGTAAATATACTGACTGCGTTGAAGTCTGTCCTGTGGACTGTTTCTATGAAGGTCCGAATTTTTTGGTCATCCATCCTGATGAGTGTATTGACTGTGCGCTGTGTGAGCCAGAATGCCCTGCCAATGCGATTTTCTCAGAAGATGAAGTGCCAAAAGGTCAAGAAATATACATTGAACTGAACGCAGAACTCGCCGAAAAATGGCCAAACATCTCTGCCATGCACGACCCACTACCCGATGCCAAAGAATGGGATGGCGTACCCAATAAATTACAGTATATTGAAAGATAGCCTTTCTAACATACGCCATTTAGGTGATTTTTAGCAAGATGCTATAAACAGGATTCTATAAACAAGATGCTATAAAACAGCCTATAGAACAAGGACGGCAATCAGTGAATATTGATTGCCGTTTTTATATTGTCATCTCTTATTATGCCAACGTTGTTGTCTATCTGCTTAACTTAACCTCTTTAGCTTAGCCTATTTTTTTACGAATTGATTATGAAAAAAAACGCGCCATTGGTTAGCGCGTTTTTAGTGTCACAGTAACATCAGCCTTTTACGGCACTGCCCCAAACTGGTACCACGGTTTGCATCAATGGTTTTAATAGTTTGATATTTGCTGCAAAGATAGAGCCTGTTTGCATCGCATTGTGTGCGCCTGTATGGTCAACCACAGTACCACGTGCTTCAGTGACAATTAATTCACCAGCACATATATCCCAAGGTTTGATAGACATTTCAAAATAACCATCAAACCGTCCCGCTGCGACATATGCCAAATCTAACGCGGCTGAACCCACACGGCGCACTTGACCGCCTTGTTCGCAGATTTTTTGTAAGCTTTCAAAATGCTCTTTGGCATACGATACTCTACCTTCCGCGCGGTTACGCTCAAGCGGATGACCTGTGGTAAAAAAGCCGCCATCAATGGTTTTATGCTCACTGACGCTGATACGGCGTTGGTTGAGACGGGCGCCTTTACCACGACTGGCTGAGAACATCTCATCACGCACTGGGTCATAGATGATGCCATGTTCGGTGACGCCATTTTTTTGCACGCCGATTGAGACACAAAAATGCGGTAAGCCATGAATAAAGTTGTGGGTACCATCTAATGGATCAATGACCCAGCACCAGTCTTTATCATTGCCCTTGCCTTCTTGTAGCCCAAATTCTTCACCCAAAAACGAGTGGGTTGGGTAGCTTTCTTTAAGCATCGCGATCAATAATTCTTCGCTATAACGGTCGATTTGGGTCACCAAACCATCTAAGCCTTTGCTTTCAATCGTGAACTCTAGCTTGTGGCGATTGTTGTGTGCATTTAAAATCTCTTGACCTACTTTTTGTGCAGCGCGGGCTGCCATGACGACCATCGGTTCCATAATTGACCTTTTGTTGAAGGATAAAAATTTAAAATTTATGACAAAATCGTTTGCATCTGTTTGACCACACCCGCGACATCTAGCCCACAATCGGCTAATTGCTGCTCAGGGCTGCCATGCGCGATATATTTATCGGGGATACCGATATTAAGTAGCGTTGGCAAGGTTTGGCTTGTTTTTGCTGCTTGAGCAACGAGGTATTCATTGACCGCACTACCGGCACCGCCCATGATTTGGTGTTCTTCAAGAGTAACAATGGAGCAGTTTTGCGCCAATAGAGTATCTATTAATTCGCTGTCTAACGGTTTAACGAACCGCATATTATAAACAAAAAACGTCGTCGTTGGGTAAGTTTCGGCTAATTTTTGACACGCCGTGACCGCCGTCTTTACCATGGTACCAAAAGCAAGCACCGCAACTTTTTTAGCCACGTTGCTCATACCTTCAGCAGTGGCATCAATAGTCTGTTCAAGCGCTGCCTTACCGATTGGATACATCGCTTGGTTTTTATCAATCTCTGCCCCAATGCCGTTACCGCGTGGATAACGTACGGCAGAGGGTCCAATATGCTCATAACAGGTATTGAGTAAGTTATAGCACTCATTCTCATCTTTTGGACAAGCAATCACCATATTAGGCACAGTTCGCATAAAGGCGATATCAAACACCCCCGCATGAGTCGCACCGTCTTCACCAACCAAGCCCGCACGGTCAATGGCGAACATCACATCCAAATTTTGCAAAGCCACATCGTGAATCAGTTGGTCATAGCCACGTTGTAAAAATGTGGAGTAAATCGCGACAATTGGTTTGACGCCTTGGGTTGCCATACCACCCGCTAGGGTCACTGCATGTTGCTCGGCAATCGCCACATCAAAGAACTGGCTAGCAAAGCGCTTGGCAAATTCGGTCATGCCTGAGCCTTCAGCCATCGCAGGGGTGATTGCCATCAGTTGTTTGTCTGTGGCGGCTTTATCGCAGATAAACTCGCCAAACACTTGCGAGTATTTTTTGGCGGGGGTGGCTACAGTAGCTACGGGCTTTTGGCTGTCAACTGGCACAGATTTTTCTTGCGCTGGGTTGATTTTCTTAAGTTTGGTAATGGCATGATAAGTAATCGGGTCACATTCTGCCGGTAAAAAGCCTTTACCTTTCACCGTATGCACATGGACAAGCACCGCACCTTTCAACTGCTTGACCCGTTCAAATACTTGAGTCAATTTGGCAACATCATGCCCATCAAACGGTCCAAAATACTGAAAACCGATGGCTTTAAACAAGTTTTCGGGGAACACTTCATCAATGAGTTTATTGGCGATTTTCTCAGGTAATGTCTCTAACTGAGAGGGTTTAGGAATACCTTTTTCTGCCAATTTTTCGACAATTTTATTGGGCAAGCGCGATGTCCAGTCATCTAAAGCTTCGTTTGCCATGTGCAAATAATGACGAATACGGCGGTCTTCACTGGAGATGACGCGCTTGGTAAAAATCGCATCACCGTTTTTATCGATATCGACTGCCAAACCACGCTGCCAAAGGGTGGCTAAATGTTTAGAAAATCCGCCCGTTGCCTGTGAGATTGACATGTCATTATCGTTGAGCACCACAATCAAATCGGCATTTTGCTGCACCGCGTCATTCATCGCTTCAAACGCCATGCCGCCTGTCATAGCACCATCACCGACGATGCTAACCACTTTGTCATGTTTGCCTAAATAGCGCATAGCAAGCGACATGCCCAGCCCTGCAGAAATCGCCGTCGATGAATGCCCAACGCCAAAAGTATCATACTCAGACTCATGACGCTCAGGGAAAGCGGTCAGCCCATGTTGGCTACGAATGGTGGTAAGCTTGTCACGGCGACCCGTTAAAATTTTGTGGGGATAGGCTTGGTGCCCTACGTCCCAGACAATTTGGTCTTTGGGTGAATTAAAGACATAATGCAGTGCAATGGTGAGCTCTACGACGCCAAGGTTAGAACCAAAATGCCCGCCGCTGACGCCCGTTGTATACAGCAAAAACTCACGCAGTTCATCGGCTAATTGCTGTAATTGCGCGGTACTCATTTTTTTTAGGTCATCAGGACTGTCCACACCATCGAGCAGCGGCGTATGCGGCTTTAGCATAGGGATGGTATCAAAGGTTTTTAATGGGTATTTTTGGTTAGCTATTTTAGTTTTTGACATATCTTGGCTGACACTTTTCATTGCTTACAGGGACTCGATGAGCCCTGTTGACACAGGTGAAAAAAATAAATAGTTAAAACGCACAATGACTATTAACACCTTATTGCTGGCACAAAATTGACAGACTGCCAAAGCGTTGGGCGCTTGAAAATCTAGGTGGCTAAGCTGGCATTACCAGCTTTGAATTGCCAATGTGGCGCATGAATGTGGCATAATAGCATTTTTTTGTTGATTAAACATCAAACCTCGCTATTTTAGATTGTATCTTATAGCTTCTATAAAGTTTAGACTAAAGCCTTGAGTTTTTGATAAATTTTGACAAAAAAGTTGCGTCAGATAGCATGTGAGCCTAGCTTGCGGGTTATTGATAAGATGGGTAATGACGCTATCCTTCTTGATATTTTAATCAATGCCTTCATGTAAAGGGCACTTTTATTTTTGGGTTTACCGACTTGGTTCAGTTGTTTGAGTCAGTGGGTCATTTTTTTGGAGTAGTGGGTGTCGTATCAATTTATCACGCAAGCAACCTTACCAACAGCGCATGGGCTATTTGATATTCATGTGTTTGAAGATACGGACGACACGGCACGCGATGCGCTGGGCAATCGCAAACATGAACACGTTATGCTGACGGCAGGCTTGCCCACGGCCGATAAATCCAAAATCCCATTGGTACGCATTCATAGCGAATGTTTGACAGGGGATGCCTTTAGTTCGCTTAAATGCGACTGTGGCCCTCAGCTCAACGCCACCATGCAGATGATTCAAGCTTATGCTAAAAATGGCGGCTGCGGGGCGATTTTATATTTGCGCCAAGAAGGGCGCGGGATTGGACTGACCAACAAAATCCGAGCTTACGCGCTGCAAGACCAAGGACATGATACGCTTGATGCTAATTTGCTGCTCGGTTTGCCTGCCGATGCTCGCACCTATGAGATGTGCAAGCCGATGCTTGAGCATGTCGGTGTGGATAAGCTAAAGCTGATAACCAACAACCCCAACAAAATTGACTATCTCAATGATATTGGTATTGAGGTGGTAGCGCGCGTGCCGCTGTTGGTGGGTGTCAACCCCCACAATGAAGCCTATCTCAATACCAAAAAAGCGCGTATGGGGCATATGATTGAGAATGGATTATAAAATTCATTCTCATGACATCACACAAAACCCATGGTTTATTTTTACCATAAATTAATCCCAAGCGCGCCCAGCATCATTTTTGCCCCCACAATCAGCAGCAGACCACCAAACATGCGCTTTAAGGTGTTGGCAGGCAATTGGTGCGCCAATTTTGCCCCCACTTTGGCAAATAAATAACTCATCACTGAAATACACAAAAACGCAGTGATATGCACAAAGCCAATCGCCTCAGCGGGCAAACCCTGTACATCTTTGCCAAAAAACATAAACCCGAGCGCTCCCGCAATGGCAATCGGTAAACCACAGGCTGCTGACGTACCCACCGCTTGTTGCATGGTCAAACCAAAACGGCTCAAAAACGGCACGGTAAAACTGCCACCGCCAATACCAAAAATCGCCGATGCTGCGCCAATCAAGCCCCCCACCCCTGTTTGCACAGGCGCAGATGGCAAGTGAGTGGTCGCGACAACTTCCGATTTTTTAGCCAGAAGCATTTTTAGCCCCATAAACAGCGCCATGCCTGCAATCAAAAACGCCAAGACCTTACCATGCAATAAATCTGCGATATAAGCACCAACAAAACTACCAACCACCAAGCCAATCGACATATTGCGCCATACATCCCAGCGCACGCCACCGCGCTTATTGTGCGATTGCATGGAGCTTATCGATGTCACCACAATCGTGGCAAGCGATGTCCCGACCGCCAAATGGGTAATAACGTCGCTTGGATAGCCATACGCTTTAAAAATCGCCATCAGCACGGGTACGATAATCAATCCGCCACCGACACCAAATAGCCCAGCACAAGTGCCAGCAAATGCCCCCGCCAGCAAAAACCACAGATACATCATTTTTTGCATTTCCTTTGATTAAAAATAGCGTTAGTATAGCAAACTTATCTTTTTGACGTTTGTAACATTGTGCCTAAGCTTATAAAACCCACCCTATGTACCCATCCTTATGAGAATTGATTCGCTTTGCCATACCCACTTAGCCAGCACCCACTCAACCAACAGCCAGCTAATTGATTGGATGGTGCTAAGCTATCACGACCAGTCGCCCACCGACCATAACCGACCGCATTTTAGCCGCCCCCATTTACTCACTGCTGATACCCAATCAGGCGGACGTGGTCAACATGGCAGAACATGGCAATCACCGCTAGGCAATGTTTATTTATCGCTGTATGTGCCGACACAAGCCTATGCTTGGCAGCAAAATCTTTGCTTATCTTATCGATTAGATGGTCGCTTGTCACTGTGCGTGGGTTATCAGCTCAGTCAAATCCCTATCATAGAAGCCATCAACCAAACAAGACTGGCAAAGCATTTGCCCACCATTGGCGTCAAATGGGTGAACGATGTCGGTTTTTATCAACCACAAGACAACCTACCTGACCAATTTCAAAAACTCTCGGGTATTTTGATAGAGCCTGTCAATGTCGCAGGTCACATGCTAGGGGTCGTCATCGGTGTGGGGGTCAATATTGCCCATGCCCCTGTGCTGACCCAGCAAACCCAAGAAGGCTTAAACTACCAAGCAATAAGCCTTCAAGACTTGACAACGCAGCGCTTACAGCCCAGTGAGTTTTATCAGCCCATTAGCGATGCCATAGCCAATGCGATTGGGCAATTTAATCAGCTGCAAGCGGCTGAAGCGAGCGAGCAATTTATCCATGATTTTGCCCAAAGAGACGTATTAAAAAACAAGCATTTGCAAATTCATAACGCCTTATCTGAGCAATCAATAACAGGCATTGCAGCAGGTATTGATGCGCAAGGCTGTCTACTCATTGAGCAAGCAGATGGCAGCATACAAACGATTTGGACAGGCACCATTCAAGTTTTGGATTCAGCCGTTTCATCCTTGCAGGCAAATAAACACACATAAAGCATCCCACTCAAAGGCTATTATTTATGACAAAACTTTGGCTAGACTTGGGTAATACCCGCTTAAAATATTGGCTAACAGACGATAGCGGTCAAGTGCTCGATCATGCGGCTGAGCAGCATTTGCAAGCGCCTGCCGAATTGCTCAAAGGGTTGACCTTTCGGCTTGAACGACTCAATCCTGATTTTATCGGGGTGTCATCTGTACTTGGACAAGCCGTCAATAATCACGTCGCAGAAAGCCTAGAGCGATTGCAAAAACCGTTTGAATTTGCCCAAGTCGATGCCAACCACGCGCTGATGTCAAGCGACTATAACCCTGCCCAACTTGGCGTTGACCGCTGGCTACAAATGCTCGGTATCATCGAGCCTAGCAAAAAACAATGCGTGATTGGCTGCGGCACTGCCGTTACCATTGATTTGGTCGATCAGGGTCATCATTTGGGGGGCTATATTTTCCCCAGTATCTATTTGCAGCGCGAGTCGCTATTCTCAGGAACGCGCCAGATTAGTATTATTGATGGCACTTTTGATAGTATAGATTCAGGCACCAATACCCAAGACGCGGTGCATCACGGTATTATGTTATCCATTGTTGGGGCAATCAATGAAACCATTCATCGCTACCCACAATTTGAAATCACCATGACAGGCGGTGACGCCCATACTTTTGAGCCGCACCTATCAGCCAGCGTGGAAATTCGGCAAGACTTAGTATTGGCGGGACTACAGCGTTTTTTTGCCGCTAAAAAATAACATTAAAAATCAAAACTAAAAACCAGAAATAAAATTAACCGTTAAGAAAAAAAAGGAAATTACTGATGAAAAAAATCATTCAAACCACAAGTATCGCCTTACTCACTACGAGCCTATTGACCGCCTGTATGACTGCGCCTACGTTGCCCGCCAAACCAACGCCCTCAACAGTCAACCAACCCGCCAATGCCACTCGCACGGTCACGCTTGCGCTGGGTCAAAACATCTTTGTTAAAGAAAACCAGCTAAATCTGACTTTTGATAAAGTGCTCAATGATAGCCGCTGTGCCACAAGTGTACAGTGTATTTGGGCAGGTAATGCTACAGTAGCGGTCACGGCTATGACTACTACCTCTCGCCCACAAACTCTCAACCTATCGATTGGGGATTTGCGCGGTGACTTGCGTCAAACACAGCGTTTCGCCAATATGGATATTACCCTGACTGCGCTATCATCCACCCCTGTATCTAGTCAATCTGCTGCCACGTCAACCAGCAATCTGCCTACTATCACCTTGACGATTAAGCAAATTCCTTGATTGTTGTATCCCTAAAAAAGTAATAAAAAAAAGGGGTTAATTACCCCTTTTTTATACCTAATTAGTGGTTTAAACCGTTGCCACCATCGGGGCTTCACGTTCAACTTTTAATTTCAAAATGCGCGATGTTGAAGTTTCTAGAATGGTAAACTTATAGGCACCGATATCAATGGTTTGATTGACTTCTGGGACATCGGTCAACTGCGAAATCAAATATCCGCCAATGGTGAACTGATCGGCATCGAGTAGCAAATCTGGATCGTCAAGCTCCAAACGTAGTTGGTGCAAACTTGCTGTGCCATTCACAATCCAATAATCGTCATAGGGGATAATTTCTAAGGTTTCATCTTCATCAGGGAACTCACCTGCAATCGCCTCTAACACATCAAGCGGTGTCACAAGACCTGCGACTTGACCGTATTCATCAATCACCATTGCCAAATTACCTTTGGCTTTTTTAAGCATATTGAGCAGCTTTAGATTGTCAATGCTCTCTGACACAAACACAGGCTGCTGCTTGTTAAGTAAGGGTTTAATGGCGGTTTCAATATCTGCGACATTGTTATCAAGCAAATCCAAAAAGTCTTTGGCGCGTACTACCCCAAGCACTTTATCAATGGTATCTCGGCACACAGGGAACAAGCTATGCGGCGTATCAAGCAATTGCGCGCGCATTTCTTCGCGGCTACCGTTGATATTGACCCAAGAGATATCATTGCGCGGCGTCATGATGGTATGTACATCGCGCTCATTGAGCGCTAGTACGCCACTAATCATATAACGCTCTTCTTGCGCAAAAGGCATACTATCAAAATCAAAATGTTCTGAATTATTCTCTGGGGTAACCGCTTCTTCAGTTTTACCACCCATTAAACGTAAAATCGCATCCGCGGTACGGTCACGAATCGGAATTTGATTTTCATATTTGGTTTTATTGCGTTTGGCTACTTGGTTAAACGCTTCAATTAAAATTGAGAACGCAATCGCCGCATACAAGTAACCTTTTGGCATATGAAAGCCTAGTCCTTCAACAATCAAACTAAAGCCAATCATCAGTAGAAAACTTAAACACAAAATCACCACGGTTGGATGACGACCGACAAACTCGGTGAGCGCTTTAGAGGCAGCCACCATCAATGCCATGGCAATGATCACTGCCGCCATCATGATTTCAAGGTGTTTTGCCATACCTACAGCGGTAATCACCGCGTCAAACGAGAACACCGCATCTAAAATCACAATCTGTGCGACAACCGCAATAAACCCTGCTTGCACTTTACTTTGGTTGGTATGCTCAGGTTTTCCTTCTAGCCGCTCATGCAGCTCCGTAGTTGCTTTAAACAGCAGGAACACCCCGCCTACCAATAAAATAATGTCGCGAACCGATAAATCAAAACTTCCTAATGTGAGAACAGGATCGGTTAAGGTGATGAGCCATGACATCATGGACAAGAGCACCAATCGCATGAGTAATGCTAAACCTAGACCTAAATTTCGGGCTTTAGCGCGCTGGTGCGGCGGGAGTTTATTGGCTAAGATGGCAATAAAGACAAGATTATCAATACCTAAAACAATCTCAAGAATGACAAGCGTCGCAAGGCTTAGCCACGCTGACGGGTCAGATAGTAGTTCTAACATAGTGGGTCAGTTATTCTCTTGTTATGAGGGGCAAAAAATAAAAACAGCAAAAACGAAAAATCAGCCGTTACCTTAGCAAATCATAGCAAAAAATCAATGACAATTTGTGTCTGCTTTTTTAGATGGCATGCCAATTGTGCCAATACAACACTTGGTCTTTAACCTTACCCAAACCCTACATAGCTACTGCATCAACTGACCTTGCCAAAAAATATACTGATCGGTCATTTCATTTGATTCACAAATTCTTGATTTAGGTTAATTTAATCGATAGGACAGCGAAACTTCATTATGACTTTACAAGGATAAGTATATGTCACATCATCGCTTTATGCGCCGTGCCGCCAAAGGATTGCTTTTTTCTTCCATCGCATTTTCTGCGTCTTCTTATGCCTCAAGCTATTACAACTGTGCCAATGCCACTGGCTGTGTCGCAGTCACCTCCCTAAGCGCCACCTCAGATTTTGCAAAAACCAAATACCCTATCGTACTTGCTCATGGGCTTGGTGGCTGGAGCAAAATGTTTGGTTTGGTCGATTATTTTAATGGCATTCCTCAAGATCTCACCAAAAATGGCGCAAGTGTGTATGTGACCAAGACATCAAGTGTCAATGACACCGAAGTGCGCGGTGAGCAGCTACTCCAACAAATCAAAACCATCATTGCCATCACCGGCAGCCCGAAGGTTAACTTAATCGGTCATAGCCACGGTGGGATTGATATTCGCTATGTGGCGGGGGTTGCGCCATCGCTAGTCTCGTCTGTGACGGCGATTTCTAGCCCTGAGCAAGGCTCAAAAATGGCAGATTGGACGGTCAAAATGGTGACTGAAGGCAGTGCAGCTGATGGCTTACCCGCTGGCGAATTTAATACCGCCTCTTTAATGGCAATCAAATTTTTTGAATTGGTGGGCGGTGTGATGGATATTGGATCTGGCGTGCCACTGAATCAACTGCAGCAGCAAGATGGCTGGGCAGCCGTCAATTCACTCACCACCAATTACGCAGCCAAATTTAACCAAAAATTCCCTGCAGCAATGCCGACCAGTTATTGTGGATACCCAAAAAACACGGTGGTCAATAATGTACGTTACTACTCATTTAGTGGCGCCCAAACTATGACCATGCTTGTCGATCCGTCTGATACGGTATTGGGGTTGACGGGTTTATCATTCAATGGCGAAGCCAATGATGGTCTTGTCTCACCCTGCTCAAGTCGTCTCGGTGAAGTGATTCGTGATAACTATAAAATGAATCATATGGATTCAGTGAATCAGGTATTTGGCATTGTCAGTTTGCTAGACACCAATCCATTGACTGTCTATCGCAACCAAGTCAATCGCTTAAAAGGTCAATCGTTGTAAGCTTATGCCTATGGTTCCTTCAAACAACCCTGACACAAACCAACGACCGATAAACTGGCTAATAATCGTATTAGCCAGTGGCATCATCGCATTATTGATAGCCTGCATCCTGTGGTTAAAACCTAAGGACGCTGTCAAAACAGCCAATCCTTTGCCGCAGGATGCCGCTAGTGCGATGCCATCTGGTGTATTGCCGTCCAATCAAACCATCACGCTCGCCCATGCATCCTCCGTCAGCGCGAACGCTAACCCCTTGCCCACATCACTGGCCACATCGCTGCCCAAATCACTACAAGGCACCCAAGTCGATGGCGAAATTATTATCGATGAAAATAAGCAATTGGTGGTGACCGCAGGTTTGCGCCGACTGTTTGATTACTTTTTGTCCGCACAAGGGGAAGAGCCCTTAACCCAGATTGAACAACGGGTGATTGCCTATATTCGTGAACATACGCCTGAGCCTGCCGCAAGCCAAGCGGTTAACATTTTTCAAAATTATCTCACCTATTTGACTGCTGTCAGCCAGCTAGATAAGCCTAAAGTACAGCAAAACCCCAACGTCAGCGCATTAGATTTATCTGCGATTAAGAACCAATTACGCGCAGTACAACAGCTGCAAGCCCGCTATTTTGACGCCAAAACCCGTGAAGCCTTTTTTGGGGATGAACAAGCCCTCAATGACTATAACATGACGGTCGTCGAAGCCAAGCAAAACGCGCAACTGAGCAATGACCAGCGCCAAGCCATCATTGATAAGGCACAAACTGCCTATATCGCCAGTGTTAAAGACCCAAATCTACAGACAAAGCTAACCGAGCAGCGCAATATTGACAAGTTATTAGCGCAAACGCAGCAAATGCAGCAGCAAGGGGCAACGCAAAGCCAAATCAATGCCTTGCGTAGTCAATACGTCTCGCCTGAAGCGGTCAAACGGCTTGAGCAGCTTGACCAATCCGAAGCACAATTTGCACAGCGTGTGGCAACTTATCAGACACAGTCTAACCAAATACTGAGCAAATTGGGTAATGTGCCGCAAGCACAGCAACAAATTGTGGCATTACAGCAGACGATGTTTACGCCTGAAGAACGGCTACGCCTAGATGTATTGACAAAGCAGCGTTAACTTCCCCGTTAAAATGAGTTAAAGGAGTTAAATGCCCTGTTGAATTGCCACAGGCGCGTTTGAGCCTATTTTACCCGGTAGCGGGCTGAACGTGCGTGGGCATCCAAATTTTCTTCCACCGCCAATATATCGGCGGTTTTTGCCAACGTTTGGCTACCTTGCTCGCTACAATAAATAATCGAAGATTTCTTTTGAAAATCATACACGCCAAGCGGTGAACTAAAGCGTGCGGTACCTGACGTTGGCAACACGTGATTAGGGCCAGCGCAATAATCGCCAATCGCTTCAGGGGTATAGCGCCCCATAAAGATAGCGCCCGCATGGCGGACATCTTTGAGCATCGCTTCTGGGTCATCTACCGATAATTCCAAATGCTCAGGCGCAATGCGGTTAATCACCTCAATACCCTCTGCGCGGTCTTTCACCAAAATCAGCGCGCCACGGTTGGCAATCGCCGCTTTAGCGATGTCAGCTTTTGGCAAATCTACTAAGGCTTTTTCGATTTCCTGCGCAACTTTTTTAAGTAACGGCTCAGATGGGGTGACAAAAATCGCTTGCGCGACAGTATCATGCTCAGCTTGCGACAATAAATCCATGGCTAACCAGTCGGCTTTATCATTTGCCACACCTTCGGCATATACCAGTACTTCCGAGGGGCCGGCAATCATGTCAATGCCCACTTGCCCAAACACGGCGCGTTTGGCGGCTGCCACGTATTTGTTGCCAGGTCCTGTGATTTTATCAACTTGCGGGATGGTGTTAGTACCGTAAGCCAACGCTGCCACCGCTTGCGCGCCCCCAATGGTAAAGACTTTATCCACACCCGCCAAATAAGCGGCTGCCAATACCAAGGGATTTAGTTCACCATGAGGGGCAGGCACCACCATGATAATTTGCCCGACCCCTGCCACTTTTGCGGGTAACGCATTCATTAAGACACTCGATGGATAACTTGCCAGCCCACCTGGCACATAGATACCCACTTTATCAAGTGGCGTAACTTGTTGTCCAAGCGTATTACCTAGCGCATCTTGATACGTCCAGCTTTCTTGCCGTTGGCGCTCGTGAAAAGATGTGACGCGCTGTGCCGCCAGTTCAAGCGCTTGCTTGATTGTAGGGTTTAACCCATCAAACGCTTGTTTGAGCTTTTCTTGTGGAATCTCTAGCTCAGCAAAGGTTTTGGCAGGATGGTTGTCAAATTGTTGGGTCAGCTTTAACACCACCTCATCCCCACCCTGACGCACTTGCGCGATAATATCATCGACCGTAGCCAGTAGCGCTGAATCATTTACCGTTTCAAAAGCAAGCAGCTCTGTCAATTCCTGCTCAAAACTGGCTTGTTGGCTATTTAACAATCGCATGGTATTCCCCTAAGAATAAAAAATGACTAACCCATAGCATAACAAATTTTTCATGTATGAAAGCGGATTTTTAGCCTGCACAGCTTTGCCAACTCATCCAAATCGGCGCATCAAAGCTTGCGCATCAAAATCAGCTAAACCGAGCAAACCCGTCACCACTTTTAGTTTTCGCCCAGTTAAAAAAAGACGTCTTAATAACGTCTTTTTTAATTTTCAATGTCTTGATTTTCAATGTTTTTATCTTCAAAGACAACTTTAATAATGCTGTAGATTGTCGAGTGCATACACAAAGGTTTGGATTTTCGCACCATTGTCAAGCGTGGCGGTTACTTCAATGCGCTGATAGGCTTCACCTTCAAACTCATCTAGCCGCGCCCAATGATTGACCAAATCATCCGACGAAAACACCCATCCGGCTACCATGTCGCCTTGTTCATCTAGGATGACTGCAGGAAATCCAAGTGCCGAACCCCAACCGCCATCTGGCATCAAATGCCCACGAATAGTCGCAGGTTGCCAACTGCCGTTGTTGATGGGTGTCATGATACTGTGGTTATCGCGATTGGGCGCTAGCGTGCCATACACAAAAAGATGCTGCATCATGGTAATTTTTGAACCGTTACTGGGTGTTATCAGCGACGCTTTGCTTGAAACTTTCAATGATTGGCTCAAGCAGGGCAAATTTGCGTTTATAACTGACTTGATTGACAATCAAACGCGAAGAGACTTGGCAAATCTCTTGGCGCGGCTCTAGACCATTGGCTTTTAAGGTATTACCGGTATCGACCACATCTACAATCAAATCACCCAAGCCTACCAATGGCGCAAGTTCCATGGAACCATAGAGTTTAATCACATCCACTTGTTCACCGCGACTGGCAAAAAACGCGCGCGTCACATTGACATATTTGGTGGCAATTCGAAGACGACGACTGGGTAATTGTAGCCCCACTTTACCTGCCGTCATCAAACGGCATTTGGCAATTTGTAGGTCAAGCAATTCATATAAATTGCTTGAGCCATGCTCCATCAGCACATCTTTACCCGCTACACCAAAATCCGCCGCCCCATGCTCCACATAGGTTGGCACGTCACTGGCACGTAAAATCAAAATCCGCACGTCAGCATGCGTGGTCGGGAAAATAAGTTTACGTGATTCTTCTGGGTCTTCAAGTAGTTCGATACCTGCCTTTTTTAGCAGGGGCAAGGTATCTTTTAAGATTCGCCCTTTGGATAACGCTAAGGTAAGACCGTTATAATTGGCATCATTTGCTTGTATCATTGTCTTATACCTGTTATTCGCCTTTTACCCGCTCAATGGTGACGCCCAAGCCGCGCAGTTTATCTTCCACATACTCATAACCACGGTCGATGTGGTAAATGCGCTCGATACAGGTCTCGCCCTGGGCTGCCACCGCTGCCATTACCAATGACATAGAGGCGCGTAAATCGGTTGCAATGACAGGCGCGGCATTGAGTTTATCGACGCCTTGAACAACGGCAGTATGACCATCGACCTTGATATTTGCGCCCATACGTTGCAGCTCAGGGACATGCATGTAGCGATTTTCAAAAATATTTTCAATAATGGTACTGGTACCTTCTGCAATACAGCAAACTGTCATGAGCTGGGCTTGCATATCGGTTGGGAACGCAGGGTGTGGTAATGTGCGGATATCAACGGCTTTTGGACGACCCGCCATTTTGACATTAATCCAGTCGCTGCCAACGGTGACTTGGGCGCCCATTTCTTCAAATTTTTTAAGCACGGATTGCATTAAGCTTGCTTCAGTTTTTTTGGCAGTCACTTCGCCGCCTGTCATCATGGCAAGCGCAAGATATGAGCCTGTTTCAATACGGTCTGGTACTACTGAGTACTCACAGCCATTCAATTTGTCAACGCCTTCAATGGTCATATAAGCGGTGCCAATGCCTTCAATTTTTGCGCCCATTTTGACAAGCATATTAGCCAGATCAACCACTTCTGGTTCACGCGCACAGTTTTCTAGGTGCGTGGTTCCTTCCGCCAATGCCGCTGCCATGATGGTGTTTTCAGTGCCGCCAACCGTGACCATATCAAAGGTAAAATGACAGCCTTTTAGCCGACCGCTAGCGGGTGCTTTGGCTTTGACATAGCCATTTTTAACGGTGATGGTCGCTCCCATCGCTTCCAAGGCTTTTAGATGTTGGTCGACAGGGCGTGAGCCAATTGCGCAGCCACCAGGTAGCGACACTTCAGCCTCCCCAAAGCGCGCAAGCAGCGGTCCCAATACCAAAATCGATGCACGCATGGTTTTGACCAGCTCATACGGGGCATAGTAGCTATTGATGGTACTGGTATCGCAAGTCACCGTATCGCCGTTCTTTTCAATGGTGATACCCGTTCCCGCAATCAATTTGACCAAGGTATTGACGTCTTTGAGTGTCGGTACATTGTGCAGGGTGGCGGGGGTTTCTGCCAAAATCATTGCCGCAAGCAAGGGTAATGCCGCATTTTTTGCACCAGAGATGACCACTTCACCTTTGACCTGGGTGCCACCCGTGATTAAAAATTTATCCATGTGTTTCTCCTAAAAATGGCTTATTGCGCAGCTTGTTTGGCTTGCATCTCATGCCACTGGGCATAGGTCAACGCTTGGATATTGAGTGCATGGATTTCACCTGACGCAAATTTATCAGACACCAACCCCAATACGGCTTGTTGACGTGCGACAGGACGTTTACCCTCAAAGCTGTCATCCACCACGCGCACATCAAATTTGTTGCCTTGATTGGCAGCTTCGATTTTGCCACTCGGAAAATGGGGTTGTAGTAAAGTAATTAAATCTTGTGCGTTCATGGGAAATACCTAATAAAAGAGGGGTAAAATTATACTATTTTGCTGCGTAGCATAGCATAATTTTTGCTAAGTTTATACGTTATACAAAATGCTTAATTTACGCTAAAAGCGTCCTTAATCCACGTAGGCGTTGGCATGACAGCCTGCCGTGCAGCTAAAACGCCTTCATAAATTACTACATCAAAGCGAATGTCAAAGGTATCAAATTGTGGATGCGCTTGTAAAAAAGCTGCGGTGGTTTTAATGATTTTACGTTGTTTGGCGGGGGTGATACTGTCTAAACTTGTGCCAAATTGGCTGGCTTTTCGTTGACGCACTTCGACAATGACTAAGCAAGGGATTTTTTGCGTCAGCTCAAGCATCACCAAATCAAGCTCGCCCAAGTTTTTGTAGTGCCAGTTTTTGGCAAAAAACGTTAAGCCTTGCGCTTCAAGGTAGTGTTTGGCGAGGGTCTCAAAGTGGTCGCCTTGGCGTTGTTTTGGTGAGGTGAGTTTCATTTTGAAGGATGATTGACTATGTTAAAATGAAATTTATTATACTTTGAGAATTAAACAATGCAAAATCCAAAATGCCAAGTTTATCCTAACCTTCCCTTTGAAAATCTCATTCCCGCCATTGATGCGATTCATTATGACGGCCGTACATTGCGAGTAACATTGCTATTTAAACCACAAGATTATGAGTTAGTATATTTAGACTTTGAATATGTCATGGGTTTTAGAATGCTTAGAGAAGGAGATTTACTAGACTTTCCAAATGATGAATACCCTAAAAATTGGTTATTATCTGTTTCAGAAAATGGCTGGTATGAACAGGAAAAATTACGAAAAGGCTTTACTTCACAATATGTCTTTGACATGAAGGGTAACCGCCCAAATGAATTCTTTATTCTGGGTGAAAGTGATTGTATTAGTGTTTTAACGAGTCTCACAGATGTTCCAAAAATAACTTTCATTGAACGATAATTTTATAAAGAAAACGAGAAAAATATGACTTCAAATCAAGGCACACTCTATATCGTCGCCACCCCGATTGGTAATTTATCCGATATCACCGCCCACGCCATCGACTGCCTAAAAAGCGTGGCTATCATCGCCTGCGAAGACACCCGCACCTCGGGCAAACTGCTCAACCACTTTAACATCCCCACCAAAACTTGGGCTTATCACGATCACAATGCCGAAGTACAGACCCCTAAACTGATTGAGATATTACAGTCAGGGCAAAGTATCGCGATTATCAGTGATGCCGGCACCCCACTCATTAGCGACCCTGGTTTTCGACTGGTGCGCGCCTGTCACCAAGCCGGTATCAAAGTCTCGCCGGTTGTCGGTGCCAGTGCTGCCATAGCCGCCTTATCGGTCGCAGGATTACCCTCAGACAAGTTTTATTTTTACGGCTTTTTGCCTGCCAAAACCGCAGGACGCCAAAGCGAATTGACTAAAATCAAGGATTTAACCGCCACGCTGATTTTTTATGAAGCGCCCCATCGTATTGTTGAGTGTATCGATGACATGATTATGGTGCTTGGCGACAATCGACAAGTGACGTTTTGCCGTGAGATAACCAAAACGTTTGAAACCATTTATCCATCAACGCTTGGTGAACTAAAGCAGTTTGTTGCAAGCGATGCCAATCAGCAAAAAGGGGAAATGGTACTGGTGGTCGCTGGGGCAAGTGAATTACAGAATCATGATAATCAGCACGATGAATTGCTAAAACGACTATTGCAAGATTTGTCAGTGAAAAAAGCCGCACAGCTCGCGAGCGATATCACAGGGACGAAAAAAAATGCCTTATATGACAGAGCTTTACGACTACAACGGATAGTAGAATAAACGCTGATACTTTTCATCAGCGCTACCCCGTCAAGTGATGAAATATATTAACCATCGCTAAAATCGCAACTATCACTAATCATTAACACCAAACTAATTAGCGGCTAAAAGCTAAAACAACCTAAGACACACTTTAGTTAATGCAAAAAAGTTGGGTGCAATCACGCAGCTTTTTTGGGTGATTAATGCAAATTTTCCCCAATTAAAGCAACCAATTGTTCCGCGATTTTATCTTTACTGGCTTTTTCTAGTGTCGCCCCTGCTGCTCTATCCCTGAAAAACACCGTCATGGCATTGTCATCACTGCCAAAACCAATATCGGTGCGGGACACATCATTACAAGCAATCATATCTAAGTTTTTGGCGTCAAGCTTGCCACGAGCGTATTTTTCTACATCTTGGGTTTCTGCCGCAAATCCTACCACAAAAACATCAGGGAATTCTTTGGCAATGGTCGCCAAAATATCAGGATTTTTCACCAAATCCAGTGCCATCTGATCTTGCGTTTTTTTAATCTTTTGCGGCACGACATCACGCGTGCGGTAATCAGCGACCGCAGCCGTGGCAATAAAAATATCGGTCGCTGTCCTGACAGGTTCGACTTCGACATCATTGCCGAATTCATCATGGTCATGATGGTGGTGATGATGCTCATGGTCATGATGAGGGTGGTCATGGTCGTGATGGTGGTGGTCATGGCACTCACATATATCGTCACTGGCGCATTGGCGAGCAGTCATTAGCATTTCTTCAGCCGATAACACATCGATACGATTGACCAGTAGTGGCGTTGGTAGGGGCACTTTACCCCCAACGATCAAGGTCACCCTCGCGCCTGCATTACGGCACGCTTTTGCCAGCGCAAATCCCATTTTGCCCGTGGAATGATTGGATAGATAGCGCACAGGGTCGATGGCTTCAATCGTTGGACCTGCGGTGATTGTCACATTTTTACCCGCCAATACTTGTGGGGTGATTTGCGCTGCGATGAAATATTGCACGTATTCAAGCAACTGCTCTGGCTCTGGCAATCTTCCCTCACCGATATCACCACAAGCTTGCTCACCGCTGGCTGGTTGGATGATTTCATAATCATAATCGGTTAACGTCTGCAAATTAAGTTTGACCGATGGATGTTGCCACATTTGCTGATTCATAGCAGGCGCCACCAAAATCGGGGCAGCGGTAGCAAGGCAGACGGTAGTGAGTAAATCATCCGCTATTCCCATGGCCAGTTTGGCAATCGTATTCGCGGTAGCAGGCGCGATAATCAGTAAATCCGCCCATTTTGCCAGTTCAATATGCCCCATTCCCAGCTCAGCGCTCTCATCCAACAAGTCGATATGCACTGGGTTACCCGTTAAGGCCTGCAGCGTTAACGGTGTGATAAAGGCTTGTGCGCTTGCCGTCATAATAACACGGACGTCATAGCCATTTTTAATCAATAGTCGGGCAAACGAGGCGGATTTGTAGGCAGCAATACCGCCTGTAATACCAAGAAGGATATTTTTCATAAGATAAAAGCACTAAAAAATTTTGCCTATAGTAACAATTTTCCGCCATTTTAGGTATGATTAATCATCATTTATTAGGAAATGCCTATGGCAATCAAAGACTGGCACCAAGACGAGCGCCCCAGAGAAAAGCTACTGCAAAAAGGCGCTGAGAGTCTATCCGATAGCGAGATTTTGGCAATATTCTTACGCACAGGCACCAAAGACCAATCCGCCATCGAACTGGCTCGTGGCTTGATTGAGAAATTTGGCAGTCTGGCTCAGTTACTATCTGCGCCTAGTGAAGCAGTCATGGCGTGTCACGGTATCGGCATGGCAAAATACGCGCAGATTTTGGCAAGCCTTGAGATGGGCAAACGCTACCTTGCCAGCCAAGTCAAACAAGCCCCTACCCTTAACGCCAGCCAATTGGTCAAAGACTATCTGACTACGCAGCTGCGACCGCTCAATCGCGAGGTGTTTGCGGTGCTGTTTTTGACCAATCAACTCACCTTAATCCAGTATGAGGTATTATTCACAGGCGGTATTTCATCGTGCTCAGTATGTGTGAGGGAAGTGTTGCGCTGTGCGTTAAAATACGGGGCAAGTCAGCTTATTATCGCCCATAATCACCCAAGCACCTCTGCCACAGCGTCACAGGCAGATCTGGAAATTACTCGCAGTTTGGCAAAAGCGTGTCAGCTTGTCGATATGACTTTGATTGACCATATTATCGTGGGTCAAGATGGCACGCTTTCTTTACAAGAAACAGGCAAGATGCCTTAGCGTTTGACGCGGTTTTTAACCATTATTACTACCCAAATCATCATCAGTAAACCAATGATTAACGCAATCATCGCAAAAATGGGTGAAAAAATCGACAAAGCCGACAGCCCTATCGCTGTCCCGGTTTCTGCCACTGAAACAGCGGGATTTGCCAAACCGCCCGTCGTCGCAGTCGAAGCCACGCGCGTGGTGGCAGCTGTACCTTTAATCGTAGCCGCAGCGCCGCCGCCAGCAATGATCGCTAGCGCCCAAGTCATGGCAGGACTCATATCGGTCAATGTCGAAGCCATGACCAATGTTCCTGCAATCCCTGCGAGCGGTACAGCAACCGTATCTAACAGATGATCAACCAACGGGATTAAATAACTGATCGACTCTGCAATACTGGCTACGCCTAAAATAATTAACGCAGGGGTGGATGCCACCCATTGCCAGCTATCATTAAGGGGAATGATATGAAAATATGCCGCACAACTGAGGGCAAACAGCGGTACAAACACACGAAACCCACTACTTGCCGCCAAGCCAATCCCAAGAAAAATACTTAAAATCATTTCAGTTGTCATATGTTCTATAGTCTAAGTATGAATAATGTTACCACTATCATAAATAAAAATTATTAAGAAAAAAACACATATTTAATTAGCATCGCGAAACACATCACCACAATCACCGGTCGAATAAACTTAGTGCCCCCTTTAACGGCCATCCTTGCACCCAATGAAGCACCAATAAATTGCCCCACCATCATAGCAACTCCCACTGACCAAAGCACTTTTCCACCCAACACAAAGAACATCAATGAGGCGGCATTGCTGGTAAAGTTGAGTAATTTGGCATTGGCAGTCGCGGTAATCATATCCAAGCCCCGCATGGTGATACCGCCTAGCGCAAAAAACATCCCTGTACCAGGGCCCAAATAGCCATCATAAAAACCAATTAAGGGTGACATCCCATATTGCCATTTATTTTTGCTGATTCGTGGTGCAGATTTGACCTCACCAATATTGGGTGCAAACAGATAATAAATACCAATAAGCGCGATTAAAAAAGGAATGCCTTTGGCTAATAGCACTGGCGGAGAAAGTTGCACAGCCATAGCGCCTAGCACAGCTCCGACAAAACAGGCGATAATCGAACGCCAAATTTGCTTGGGGTGAATCTTGCCTTTGCGTATCATGGTAATAGAAGCAGAAAGCGAACCTGCAGTCGCTTGCAGCTTATTGGTGCCCAAGGTATAAAGCGTAGGAACATTTGCCATTAACAGGGCAGGAATAGTTAGTAAGCCGCCACCCCCTGCCATGGCATCTAAAAATCCTGCAATCCCCGCGACCAACGTTAACATCACTAGTACATCAAAACTCAGCTGCATCATATTTCCAAAGGTTAATTGAGGAGTTATCACTATAAACAAAAAAACCCCATAAGCGCGAACCTATGGGGTTTTTTTAATCAGGATGATTAGTCACGGTCTACTAATTCAACGTATGCCATCGGTGCAGCATCGCCATCGCGATAACCACATTTGATGATACGTAAATAACCACCTGGACGCGCTTTGTAGCGTGGGCCTAGTGTCGTGAATAATTTACCTACAGTCGCTTTATTACGTAAGCGGTTAAACGCTAGACGACGGTTAGCAACTGAATCTTCTTTTGCCAAAGTAATTAGCGGCTCTGCCACACGGCGAAGCTCTTTAGCTTTAGGAAGAGTAGTTTTGATGAGTTCATGTTCAAATAGTGAGTTGGTCATATTTTGGAACATGGCCTTACGATGGCTGCTGGTACGACCCAACTTAACTCCACTGTTACGATGTCGCATGGTCAAACTTCCTTTAAATTTTAACGGCTACGGTAAGAGAAGCGGTCATCAACACGTAAATCAGCAGGTGGCCAATTTTCAAGGCGCATACCAAGTTCTAAGTCTTTAGAAGCAAGGACGTCTTTGATTTCAGTTAATGATTTCTTACCGAGATTTGGGGTTTTTAACAACTCAGTTTCGGTGCGTTGTACCAAATCGCCAATGTAATAGATATTTTCCGCCTTCAAGCAATTTGCTGAGCGAACCGTTAATTCTAAGTCATCCACTGGGCGAAGTAGCACAGGGTCAACTTCTTCTTTTTCCTTAACAGGTTCTGGGGTAGCTTCCGCTTCAAGGTCAACAAATACGGCAATTTGCTGCTGCAAAATCGTTGCTGCTTTACGAATCGCTTCTTCTGGATCGATAGTACCATTGGTTTCAAGTTCGATAACCAAACGGTCTAAGTCAGTACGTTGTTCAACACGGGCATTTTCAACTTGGTATGCCACGCGTAAGATTGGGCTATAGCTAGCGTCCAATTTTAAACGACCAATAACTTTGTTATCACCAGAATCTTTGCGTACATTGGCAGGCTCATAACCACGACCTACTGCTACACGCAAACGCATTTTTAAATGACCACGATCACTTAATGTACCTAAAACTAAATCAGGATTGATAATCTCTACATTGTGAGGTAACTCAATATCTGATGCTAGTACAGTGCCAGGACCTTGTTTGTCAAGGGTCAAGAATACTTCATTTTGATCATGCAATTGGATCGCTAAACCTTTTAAATTTAATAATAGATCTAGCACATCTTCTTGCAACCCTTCAAGGGTTGAATACTCATGATCAACGCCTTCGATTTCAGCTTCGATTACAGCTGCACCAGGCAATGAAGATAATAGAATACGACGTAGGGCATTACCTAATGTATGCCCAAAACCTCGTTCTAACGGTTCGAGCGTGACTTTGGCGTGTGTTTCATTGACCGTGTCCACATGAATGGCATTCGGTGTAAGAAACTCAGTAGCATTTAGCATCATTTGTCACCTCGACTTTATAGTAAAATTAATTATTTAGAGTACAACTCAACGATTAAGCTTTCGTTGATTTCGCTTGGTAAATCAGCACGCTCTGGCGCTTGTTTAAAAGTACCTTGCAATTTGCTGTGATCAACTTCCAACCATACAGGTGTGCCACGTTGACCCGCCAATTCAATTGCGTTTTTGATACGTAATTGTTCTTTGGCTTTTTCGTGTACGGCAATCACATCACCATCTTGTAATTGGATTGAAGGAATGTTCACACGAACAAACTCATCACGACCCGCTTTTTTTACTAGAATAGCACGATGGCTAACTAATTGGCGAGCTTCTGCGCGAGTTGCACCAAAACCCATACGATAAACAACGTTATCGAGGCGACGTTCTAACATTTGAAGCAAGTTTTCGCCAGTTGCGCCTTTCATACGCGCAGCTTCTTTATAGTAGTTTGAGAATTGACGCTCTAACACACCATAAATGCGTTTTACTTTTTGTTTTTCACGAAGCTGTGCAGAATACTCTGACGTTTTGCTACGTGGATTACCATGTTGACCAGGGGCACGGTCAGCTTTTTTGGTTTTTTCTTCGTACGCTTTTACGCCTGATTTTAATTGTAAATCAGTACCTTCACGACGAGAAAGTTTTAATTTTGGACCTAGATAACGGGCCATGAAAGTCTCCTTATACGCGACGTTTTTTCGGTGGACGAGTTCCGTTATGAGGAATCGGGGTTATATCGCTAATGCTGTTTATTTTATAACCCAATGCACCTAAGGCTCTTACCGCAGACTCACGACCAGGTCCTGGACCTTTAACCAAGACATCAACATTCTTGACACCATATTCTTGTGCTGCTTTACCAGCAACTTCAGCCGCAACCTGTGCAGCAAATGGTGTAGATTTACGTGAACCACGGAAGCCTTGTCCACCAGCGGTGGCCCAAGCCAAAGCATTACCTTGACGATCGGTAATCGTTACAATGGTGTTATTAAAAGACGCATGGATGTGCGCTACGCCCTCAGCTACCGAGCGGCGAGTCACTTTTTTGCGACTACGAGTGTCTTTTGCCATCTTTTAGCTTCCTAAGTTAATTATTTTCTGATTGCTTTACGTGGACCCTTACGAGTACGCGCATTTGTTTTTGTGCGTTGACCATTTACTGGTAAACCGCGACGATGACGCAAGCCACGATAGCAACCTAAGTCTACTAAACGTTTAATATTCATCGAGATTTCACGACGCAAGTCACCTTCAGTCGCATACTCTGCAACTTGGGTACGGACAGCATCAAGCTGAGTATCATTTAGTTCACTGATTTTAGTAGTTGGTGCAATGTTTACCGCTTCTAAAATTTTAGCAGCAGTGGTACGACCAATACCAAAAATATAAGTGAGTGAAATGATAGCGTGCTTGTTGTCCGGAATGTTTACACCGGCAATACGAGCCATTGACATTTCTCCAATTATAAGGAAAAGATGAGTTAATCATCTACTGATGTAGCATTTTGAAACACTTGGTTATCTACAAATGTGTCAAAATAACGACAAGTAGCGGATAATACAGTATCCGCTACCTGATTTCAAGTCCAATCTAACAATTTAGATTAACCTTGACGTTGTTTATGACGCGGTTCTGCACTACAAATAACGCGAACAACGCCTTTGCGGCGTACAATTTTGCAGCTACCGCAGATTCTTTTTACAGATGCTTGAACTTTCATTTTCAGCTCCTAGTAGTAGTTATGAATGCTTGACTTCCATAGTTTGCATCAGCGAATAATCATGGTATTGGTGAGTCATTAAGTGCGCTTTAACTTGGGCAATAAAGTCCATAATCACGACCACACTAATCAGTACTGAGGTACCGCCTAGATGAAACGGAATACCAAACGCAGATTGCAATATCATCGGCATCAAACAAATAATTGTCATATAAATCGCACCAATAAAGGTTAAGCGATTTAATACATGATCTAAATAACGTTGAGTTTGTAAACCTGGACGAATACCTGGAATATACGCCCCACTTCGTTTCAAATTCTCTGATACTTCTTTTGGACTAAATACCAACGCGGTATAAAAATAACAAAAGAAAATAATCAAGGCTGCAAAAATTACCAAATACAGCGGCTGGCCGGGTGATAACACTAATGCCATATTCTGCAAGAAACTTTGAAAAATATTGGGATTGGGTGATTGACCTACCCACTGTCCCAAACTCGCTGGGAATAACAACAATGAACTGGCAAAAATCGCTGGAATAACCCCTGCCATATTAATTTTTAATGGCAAATGCGATTGCTGCTGTGCATATATTTTTCGTTCTTGCGATTGCTTTTGGGCATAGTTGACTGGGATACGGCGCTGTGCACGCTCAATAAATACAATCCCCGCCACCACCGCTAACGCCAATAAACTAAATATCAACAAGGCAATCATATTCATTTGACCTTGCTGGACAGAGTTAATTGACTGTGTGACCACTTGTGGAAAAGTCGCTACGATACCCGCTAAAATTAGCATTGAAATACCGTTACCAATACCACGTTCAGTAATCTGTTCACCTAACCACATCAAAAACATCGACCCTGCAACCAACGAGGTTACCGCAGGAATATAAAAACCAAGACCACTGGTTAATGTGAGATTCTGACTAATCAACCCTGTACACATACCAATTGATTGAACCAAAGCTAAGGCAAGGGTTAATTGGCGTGTATACTTGTTGATTTGGCGTTGACCGGCTTGGCCTTCTTTTTTTAATGCATCCAATGATGGTATAACCGCCGTCATCATCTGGACAATGATTGAAGCAGAAATATAAGGCATAATCCCGAGTGCCATGACTGACATCCGCTCTAATGCCCCACCAGAAAACATATTAAACAAACCTAAAATAGTATTTTCATTGGTTTGAAAAAATTTCGATAAGCTTTCTGGATCCATACCAGGAATAGGTACGTGTGAACCGAAACGATAGACGACTAAAGCACCCAACAAAAATAGTAAACGATTAAATAATTCATCGTACTTACGAATAAATGCTAGAGGATTCATCGATGTTGAATGCTTAGTCATGTAGGATTACTCCTCAACAGTACCACCAGCTGCTTCAATAGCCGCTTTAGCACCTTTAGTCACTTTAACACCTTTAAAAGTATATGCTTTGGTTACGTCACCTGAAAGGATGATACGAACACGTTGCATATCGTGGCGAATGATATTCGCTGCTTTTAAAGACTCAACGCTTACCACGTCACCATCAACTTGGTTCAATTCTGATAAACGCACTTCTGCCGTTACCATTGCAAGTTTACTGGTGAAACCAAATTTTGGCAAACGACGGTATAAAGGCATCTGACCGCCTTCAAAACCTGAGCGAATACCAGAACCTGTACGTGAGGTTTGACCTTTGACACCACGACCACCGGTTTTACCGATACCAGAACCGATACCACGACCACGGCGAAGTTTATTTTTTCTTGAACCTTCAGCTGGGCTCAATTCATTTAAACGTAGACCCATTATACTTCCTCCACTTTAACTAAGTAGTTAACGCGGTTTACCATACCACGGGTCGAAGGGGTATCTTCAACTTCGACAGTATGTCCAATACGACGTAACCCTAAACCTTTCAAACAAGCTTTATGGCTTGCTAGGCGATGGGCACTCGATTTTACTTGAGTAACTTTCATTTTTTTCATGTTAGCTCACCTTAGCTTAGCCCAAGATTTCTTCAACTGATTTGCCGCGTTTTGCCGCAACTTTTTCAGGAGAAGACATTTCTTTTAACCCGTTGAAAGTTGCACGTACAACGTTAGCGGCATTGGTTGAACCATAGCATTTTGCTAATACGTTTTCTACGCCTGCAACTTCTAATACTGCACGCATTGCACCACCCGCGATAACACCGGTACCTTCAGAGGCTGGTTGCATATACACGCGGCTTGCACCGTGGCTAGCAGTAATAGGATGTTGAAGGGTTGTACCTGCTAAATCAACGGTAATCATATTACGTTTGGCAGCTTCTAGTGCTTTTTGAATCGCTGCAGGCACTTCACGCGCTTTACCACGACCAAAACCAACACGACCATTACCATCACCTACCACTGTGAGTGCGGTGAAAGAAAAGATACGACCACCTTTTACAACTTTAGATACACGGCCAACTGTGACTAAGCGCTCTACTAAACCGTCTGTTTGTTCAACTTTTGCCATGATTAGAACTCCAATCCATTTTCACGAGCGGCTTCAGCTAATGCTTTAACACGACCATGATATTTAAAACCGCTACGATCAAACGCAACTTTAGTAATACCGGCAGCTTTAGCGCGTTCTGCAATTAATTTACCAACGGCAGTTGCAGCTTCGATGTTGCTAGTTTGACCAGCACGTAAAGTAGTATCTAACGTTGAAGCTTGGGCTAATACTTCACCACCCGTTGGTGAGATAACTTGTGCATAGATGTGGGTGTTAGTACGATTAACAGATAGACGATTTACGCCTAAACCACGGATATGTGCACGGGTTTTTTTCGCTCTGCGAAGGCGAGCAGCTTTTTTATCAAACATGTCATTTCACCTTATTTTTTCTTAGCTTCTTTACGAGCGACATACTCATCGCTATAACGAACGCCTTTACCTTTGTAAGGCTCAGGTGGGCGATAGCCACGAATGTTTGCTGCTGCTTGACCTAGCTTTTGTTTGTCGCTAGATTTTAACACGATTTCAGTCGCAGTTGGAGTTTCAGCAGTAACACCTTCAGGTAGTACATATTCGATTGGGTGTGAGTAACCTAAGTTTAGGTTAACTTTATTGCCAGCAACAGCGGCTTTATAACCAACACCAATCAATTGTAGACGACGTTCGAAGCCTTCAGTAACACCTTTAACCATGTTGCTTAATAATGCACGAACTGTACCAGTGTGCATCCAACCGTCTTTGGTGTCAGATTTTGGTGAAAGAATAATTTGATTATCTTCCTGTTTTAGCTCGACCAAATCATGCAGGCGTAAAGTTAGCGTACCTTTGCTACCTTTAACTTCAACCTGCTGACCGTTCAAAGTAACACTTGTACCATTTGGTAGTGCTACAGGGGCTTTAGCCACACGAGACATACGGGTAATTCCTATAAAAGTGATAAAAAAACGAACAGGCACAACAAACTATGCCTGTCCCTCTTAATGTTGATTAAGCTACGAACGCAATAACTTCGCCGCCTAATCCAGCTGCACGAGCTTCACGGTCGCTCATGATGCCTTTACTGGTAGAGATGATTGCTACACCTAGACCTTTTTGGACACTTGGTAGTGCATCTTTACCACGGTATTGACGTAAACCTGGACGACTATAACGTTTAATCGTTTCAATAACTGGTTTACCTTCAAAATATTTTAACTCGATAGTTAATTCAGTTTTACCTGTACCAACTTCTTGAGTTTCTGCGGTTGCAACATAACCTTCTTTCACTAGCAAATCAGCAATTGATTTACGTAGTTTTGAGTTTGGCATAGTCACAGACGCTTTTTGAGCCATTTGTGCATTACGGATACGAGTCAACATATCAGCAACGGTATCTTGCATACTCATATTGTTTCCCCTTACCAGCTTGCTTTATGAACGCCAGGTACATCACCTTGCATTACTTTTTCACGAATCATGTTACGTGAAAGACCAAATTTACGGAAATACCCATGTGGACGACCTGTCAATGCACAACGGTTACGTAAACGTACTGGTGAAGCGTCACGTGGCAGTGCTTGTAATGCCAGCATGGCGTCCATACGTTCTTCATCAGTTGCGTTAATGTCGCTGATAATTGCCTTAAGCTTTGCACGCTTCTCAGCATATTTAGCAACAGTCGCTTCGCGTTTAAATTCGCGATTAATCATACTTTTCTTTGCCATATTGCCTTATCCTTGCTGTTAGCCCTTGAATGGGAAGCCGAATGCTTTAAGCAATGCACGACCTTGATCATCAGTTTTTGCGGTAGTCGTAATGGTAATATCTAAACCACGAATACGGTCGATTTTGTCAAAGTCAACTTCAGGGAAAACGATTTGCTCTTTGATACCTAGTGAATAGTTACCACGGCCATCAAATGCTTTATCTGTAAACCCGCGGAAGTCACGAATACGTGGAATAGCGATTGAGATTAAACGATCTAAAAATTCGTACATCTGTTCGCCACGTAACGTTACTTTACAGCCGATTGGCCATTCTTCACGGATTTTAAAGCCTGCAACTGATTTGCGAGCTTTGGTTACTACAGGTTTTTGACCGGCAATTGCCGTCATATCCGCTAATGCGCCCTCAAGAACTTTTTTGTCTTGCGCTGCATCACCCACACCCATGTTTAGGGTGATTTTGGTGATTTTAGGGATTTCCATAACGTTGGCTAAACCAAGCTCTTGCTGAATTTTTTGCTTAAGCTGTTCGTTATATTGTGTTTTAAGTCTTGCCATTACTGATACCCTTAGATGGTTATGCAGTCGCCACAACTTCACCAGATGAACGATAAACGCGTTGTTTTTTGCCTTCGTCATTCAATTGGTAAGAAATACGATCTGCCTTTTGGGTTGCTGCATTATAAATTGCAACATTTGAAATGTGTAAAAATGCTTCTTTCTCGATAATACCACCTTCAACGCCAGTCTGTTGGTTTGGCTTTTGGTGTTTTTTAACGATGTTGATGCCTTCAACTTTTACACGGTCTTCTTTTACTGCTAGTATTGTACCTTGCTTGCCTTTATCTTTGCCAGCAATTACAATCACTTGGTCGCCTTTACGTAATTTTGCCATGTTTTCCTCACAATACTTCTGGGGCTAATGAAACAATTTTCATAAATTGTTCGCCACGTAGTTCGCGGGTTACTGGTCCAAAAATACGTGTTGCAATTGGTGCTTTATTGTTGTTCAACAACACAGCTGCATTATCATCAAAACGTAGTACTGAACCGTCAGGACGACGTACACCAAACTTCGTGCGTACGACTACCGCGTTCATTACATCACCTTTCTTGACACGACCGCGTGGAATTGCTTCTTTCACAGTCACTTTAATGATGTCGCCTACTGATGCATAACGACGATGTGAGCCACCTAGCACTTTAATGCACATAACTCGTTTTGCACCACTGTTGTCTGCAACTTCCAGCATTGTTTCAGTCTGAATCATCGCGTTACTCCATAAATTGGCAAAACAAGTCTTTGCCACAATAAGCCATTTTTAAGGTGGCGTATTGTAGCAGTTACTGACTTACTTTGCAATTATAACTATCTATTTAAGTTAAATTAAATATTAACTGCTTTTTCTACGACGTCTACTAACACCCAAGATTTGGTTTTTGATAGTGGACGTGTTGATTTGATACGAACTGTATCACCAACGCCACACTCATTGTTTTCATCATGAGCATGTAGTTTGGTAGAACGGCGAATCATTTTGCCATATTTGGCATGACGAATACGACGCTCAACAAGTACCGTAATGGTTTTATCCATTTTGTCACTGACAACTTTACCAGTGACTGTACTTTGTTCAGTAGCGTTAGCTTGGTTGGTATTTTGCTCACTCATGATTAAGCCCCTTGGTTTTCGGTGTTCTGTTTTTCAGAGATAAGAGTCTTGATTTGAGCAATCGTACGACGATTTGCTTTAATCTCATGGGTGTTGCCTAACTGACCAGTGGCTTTTGCCATACGAAGACGAAATGTTTCTAATTGTTTTTCGTCTAGTAATTGGGTCAGCTCTTCGACTGATTTGTCTTTAAGTTCACTGATCTTCATTACATTATCGTCCGTTTAACAATGGTGGTTTTGAAAGGCAACTTGGCAGCTGCAAGCGTGAACGCTTCAGTTGCTAGCTCGTCAGAAACCCCTTCGATTTCATAAAGCATTTTGCCTGGTTTGATTTCGCATACCCAGTATTCTACTGGACCTTTACCTTTACCCATACGAACTTCTAGTGGTTTTTCGGTAATTGGTTTGTCTGGGAATACACGAATCCAAATTTTACCACCGCGCTTGATACGACGTGAAATCGTACGACGAGCAGCTTCGATTTGACGTGCAGTCATACGACCACGTTCTACTGATTTAAGTCCGATTGTACCAAAAGATACGCTACTACCACGGTGAGCTAACCCCGTATTACGTCCTTTTTGTACTTTACGAAACTTGGTACGTTTTGGTTGTAACATATCGATTAACCTCTGTCTTTAGCTGGGCGCTCACTACGTGGGCGGTCGCTACGATCATTACGAGCACGACGTTTTTGAGGTGCACGTGCTTGTTTTTCTTCTTTGACTGGATTATATACACGGTTCATGCCATCAAGCACTTCTCCACGGAAAATCCAAACTTTTACACCGATAGTACCGTAAGTGGTTTCTGCGCGTACATTTGAGTAGTCAATGTCAGCACGTAATGTATGCAAAGGTACACGACCTTCACGATACCACTCTGAGCGCGCAATCTCAGCACCGCCAAGACGACCTGATAGCTCAACTTTGATACCTTGTGCGCCAGCTTTCATACTGTTTTGAACAGCACGTTTCATAGCACGGCGGAACATCACACGACGTTCAAGTTGTGAAGCAATACCATCAGCCACTAGACGTGCGTCTAAGTCTGGTTGGGTGATTTCTTCAATGCTAACTTGTGCTGGTACGCCCATTAATTTGGTAAGTTCTTTTTGTAGGCTTTCAATATCTTCGCCTTTTTTACCAATGATAATACCAGGACGTGCCGTGGCGATAGTGATTTTAGCTGCGCCCGTAGGACGTTCGATGCTAATACCGCTGATCATCGCTGCTTTAAGCTTTTTCTCTAAATATTTACGAACTTGTAAGTCGTTGATTAAGTATTCAGAGTATTTTTTTGGATCTGCATACCAGTTAGCGTTTGATTTACGGATTACGCCAAGACGGATGCCGATTGGATGAACTTTCTGTCCCATATTATGCTCCTACCTTAACTGTGATGTGGCAAGTACGTTTGCTAATACGGTCAGCACGACCTTTGGCACGTGGTAAAACACGTTTTAACGTAATACCTTCATCCACATAAATGGTAGAAACACGCAATGTATCGATGTCTAAACCATTGTTATGCTCAGCGTTAGCAATCGCAGATTCTAAGCATTTTTTAACCAATTTAGCGGCTTTTTTGTTGCTAAAGGTTAAGATATCTAATGCACGCTCAATTGATTTGCCGCGAACTTCGTCAGCAACTAAGCGTACTTTTTGTGCCGAAATGGCGGCACCGCGTAATTTTGCAGTTACTTCCATGATGAGCACCTTATTTCTTAGATTTCTTGTCAACGCCGTGACCACGATATGTACGGGTTGGGGCGAATTCACCAAGTTTATGACCAACCATTTGCTCGTTTACGATAACAGGTACGTGTGTACGACCGTTATGAACAGAAATAGTTAAGCCGACCATTTGTGGCAAAATCATTGAGCGACGTGACCAAGTTTTGATTGGTTTGCGTGAGTTAGTTTCTAACGCATTCTCAACTTTGGCAAACAAGTGCGCATCGATGAATGGACCTTTTTTCAATGAACGAGGCATGAAATTATTCCTTATTTCTTATTGACGCGACGACGGCGGATAATCATGTGGTCAGTACGTTTGTTAGAACGTGTTTTAAGGCCTTTAGCCTTTTGACCCCATGGGCTGGTTGGGTGTTTACCGAAGTTACGACCTTCACCACCACCGTGTGGATGGTCAACTGGGTTCATTGCAGTACCACGAACGGTAGGACGAACGCCACGCCAGCGGTTGGCACCTGCTTTACCCAATGATTTAAGGTTATTTTCAGTGTTTGATACTTCACCGATAACCGCACGACAATTTACGTGGATACGACGAGTTTCGCCTGAACGTAAACGAACGATTGCATAGATACCATCACGACCCAATAATTGAACCGCAGCACCTGCTGAACGAGCGATCTGTGCACCTTTACCGATTTTAAGTTCGATATTGTGAATCACTGTACCTACTGGAATGCTACGTAGTGGTAAGCAGTTACCTGGGCGAATTGGTGCAGTTTCACCAGAAATAACGGTATCGCCTTGTTGCAATTTTTTTGGTGCGATGATGTAACGACGCTCACCGTCTGCATATTTAAGTAGTGCGATGTGCGCAGTACGGTTTGGATCGTACTCAATACGCTCTACAACAGCAGGGATGTTGTCTTTGTTACGTTTGAAGTCAACAACACGGTAATGCTGTTTATGACCACCACCGATATGACGGGTAGTGATGCGACCGTTGTTGTTACGACCACCAGTTTTGCCTTTTGACTCTACTAATGCTGCATAAGGACGACCTTTGTGAAGGTGTGGATGCACCACTTTCTCGACAAATCGGCGACCTGGTGATGTCGGTTTGGCTTTTACGATAGGCATTGTGTAATCCTTATTCGTTGTCAGCAGCAGGTTGTTCTGCTACGTCGGCTACTTGAACATCTTGACCAGCTTTTAAGGTCACATAGGCTTTTTTGAAGTCTTGACGACGACCTACCGTGCGACCAAATCGCTTTGTCTTACCTTTAACATTCAAAGTGTTAACTTTAACTACTTCAACACCTTCAAACATTAATTCTACGGCTTTTTTAATCTCTTTTTTTGTCGCGTTGGTGTCAACTTTGAACACTTGCACACCTAAAGTATCGCCCAAGATTTGAGATTTTTCTGAAAATACAGGTGCTTTTAGTACCTGATATAGTCTTGCGTTATTCATGCTAACACTCCCTCAATTTCTTTGGCGGCTGCGACAGACATGATGACTTTGTCAAACGCAATCAGGCTAACTGGATCAACTTCAGTGCTACCTAGTACGCTGACGTATGGAATATTGCGAGCAGCTAAGTAAAGATTTTCGTCAACTTCATTGGTAACGATTAATGCTTTAGGGGCATTTAAGTCTTTAAGTTTAGCGATAAGCTCTTTAGTTTTTGGTGCTGAAATGCTGATGTCATCAACCAATACTAAACGGTCTTGACGAATCAATTCAGCAAGAATGCATTGCATGGCACCACGGTACATTTTACGGTTCACTTTTTGTGACCAATCTTGTGGTTTGGCTGCAAATGCGCGACCACCACCGACCCAAATTGGGCTACGGATGGAACCTGCACGTGCACGGCCAGTACCTTTTTGACGCCATGGTTTTTTACCACCGCCAGATACTTCACCACGCGTTTTTTGAGCACGGCTACCTTGACGACCACCCGCTAAATAAGCGGTAACTACTTGGTGTACAAGTGCTTCGTTGAATTCACGACCAAATGCTACGTCTGATAGCTCAACCGCCGAACCTGTTACTGTATTTAGATTCACGTTAATCCCCTTGATTAAGCTTTAACTGATGGACGTACGATAACGTCGCCACCGTTGGCACCAGGAATTGCACCCTTGATAACTAGGATACCTTTTTCAGCATCAACTGAAATCACTTCTAAGCCTTGTACGGTCACACGTTTGTTACCCATTTGACCTGGCATTTTTTTGCCTTTAAATACACGACCCGGTGTTTGGTTTTGACCTGTAGAACCCACAACGCGGTGAGATACTGAGTTACCATGTGTCCAATCTTGTGAACGGAAGTTGTGGCGTTTGATACCACCTTGGAAACCTTTACCTTTGCTGGTACCAATTACGTCAACGATTTGACCTACTTGGAACAAGTCAGCAGCGATTTCACTACCTGCTTCGCGGCCTTCAAGTTCGCTGTCTTCGACGCGAAATTCCCAAGTGCCACGACCTGCAGCAACGCCAGCTTTTGCAAAGTGACCTTTTTGAGCTGCATTAACACGAGAATCACGACGTTCACCAGTTGTTACTTGGATAGCTTGGTAGCCGTCTGTGTCTTGTGTTTTGATTTGAGAGATACGGTTGGCAGTAACTTCAACAACAGTGACAGGAATTGAAACACCTGCTTCTGTGAAGATACGAGTCATGCCGCATTTTTTTCCGACTAAACCGATCGCCATGTTGTTAACCTCTTAATTTTTACTGTTATTCAATATAGGTGTTACCCTAAGGGGTTAGCCTAATGCGATTTGTACATCAACACCCGCCGCCAAATCTAACTTCATCAGTGCATCGACTGTTTTGTCAGTAGGCTGAACGATATCTACCATACGTTTGAATGTGCGGATTTCGTATTGGTCACGGGCATCTTTGTTCACGTGTGGTGAGGTTAAGATGTTAAAGCGTTCAATGCGAGTTGGTAGCGGTACTGGACCACGAACTTGTGCACCTGTGCGTTTTGCGGTATCAACAATCTCTTGAGCTGATTGGTCAATCAGACGATGGTCAAAAGATTTAAGTCTGATACGGATTTTCTGGTTAGCCATGCCAGTAAGCTCCTAATATAAAGTTTGATATGGGTTAATTTGCGTTGGGTGTTAAGCTGTTATTGAGTAAACACCTAACTTGCATTTTTTACCTGTTTTTGACAGGCACTTTTTGAAAGTAAAAAAATTTCAGTCCCACTCAAACCATTAACTTGCAATACATAGATAGCATTATTAATAGTCGGTGAAACTGTCTTCTTTAATTTCGTGTCGCAAACAATGGAGCGACTGTATTAAAGGGCTTATTCTTTTATGAATTGACGAATCATCTTCGTCGCCCTGCAATAAGTTAAGTGGGCTGTATTATACCGATTTTTTGGGTAAAAGCAATAGGCTAATCTAGCAAAATATCATATTGTTCTTGGTTAAAACGGTTATCACTCTCCAAGTTAATCGGGCGACCCAGCAAATATTCCATTTCTGCCACCGTATCCGCCTCAATGGTTTCAAGCAAATCAATCACCCCACTATTTGCGACGACAGTAAATTTCTTAGGGGCATTATAGGTTCTAGCGCAGCGCATCAATTCGCGGAAAATCTCCAAACACACGGTTTCGGCACTTTTAACAAAGCCTTTACCGCCACAGGTTGGACACGGCTCACAAAGCTGTTGTTGTAGGCTCTCACGCGTGCGCTTGCGAGTCATCTCTATCAGCCCAAGCGCTGAGACTTCGCTGATGTTGGTTTTGGCATAATCGCGCTTTAATTGTTCTTGCAGGCTTGCTAGCACTTCATCGCGGTGTTGTTGCTCTTGCATATCGATAAAGTCAAGAATGATAATCCCGCCCAAATTACGCAGTCGCAGCTGACGGGCGATGGCGTGGGTGGCCTCTAAATTGGTTTTATACACCGTATCTTCAAGAGAACGCCCTCCGACAAAAGAGCCTGTATTGACATCAATGGTGGTCATGGCTTCGGTTTGGTCGATAATAAGATAACCGCCTGATTTGAGATTAACACGGCGATTGAGCGCGTCTTTTAAATCCTCTTCAACGCGGTGAACATCAAATAACGCCTGCTCGCCTTCATACAATTGAATACGTGGATAAATGAGTGGGACAAATTCTTTGGCAAAATGACGAATAGCATCAAACACTCTAGCGTTATCGACCGTCACCCTTTCAGTCTGCTCACCAATCAAATCTCGAATCGCGCGCAAAGGTAGTGATAAATCTTGATAAATCAGCTCAAAACGGCGATGGGTCGGCGTTTGTTCACGGCGGGCTTGTACCATACGCCAAAGCTGTAGTAGATAATAAATATCTTCTTCTAGCTTGGATTGCGGGATATTTTCGGCAGCGGTACGGGCAATCAATCCGCCTTGTAGATTGACTTGGTGCATCAGCTCGCCAAGCTGTGTTTTTAACCGCTCTCGCTCATCGCCATCAATCCGCTGAGAGATACCGATATGTTCACCATACGGCAAGTACACCAAATAACGCGAAGGCAATGACACATCCGTCGTCAGTCGTGCGCCTTTACTGCCTAATTGGTCTTTAATCACTTGCACCAAGATACGCTGTCCTTCATACAAGCGGTTTTCTATCAACTCGTTAGGCGGTGGCTGATAGGTGGTTGTGGTCATCGCAAGCGTGGTGGTGTCAGGGTCTAAGGTGTTGTCAATTGCGGGGTTTTGCGGTTTGGGCGGTTCAATGGCTGAAAGCTTAGGACGCAGGGTCTGCATATCATTGACGTGCAAAAATGCGGTGCGTGATTGCCCAATGTCGATAAACGCCGCCTGCATGCCTGGCAATACGCGCACCACTGTGCCAAGGTAGATATTGCCTACTGAGCCAAGTTTGCTATGGCGTTCGATAAAGATTTCGTTGAGTATCCCATCTTCGAGCACCGCGACTCGGCTCTCAGATGGGCTAATGTTGATGAGTAGTTCTTCGGTCATTATTAACAGCTTTTTAAAATTTTTAGTTGCCGTTATTCTACTCGAAGTTAGTTATCTGCACAAAGCTAAACTAAATTAGCTGTTGTTTTAGTTCATTGATTGTGGTCACAAGCTTAGTTGGATGTTCTTTTGCCAAAACATCGGCTTTTTCACAGCCATAACTTACAGCAATGCTATCCATCTGTATTGCATTTGCCATACGGATGTCATGAATACTATCACCGACCAATATCGCATCTTCCACCGTTTTACCCGTTTCGCTCAAAATTGCTTGCAGCATGAGCGGATTGGGCTTACCTGCGGTTTCGTCAGCGGTTTTGGTGAGCGTAAAAAACGCTTGAATGCCAGAATTGGGTAGCACGCGCTGCAGCCCTTTTCGTTTTTTCCCTGTGGCAATCGCTAGTGTTTTGCCTTGTGCGTGTAAATCTTGAATCAATTCTTTAATACCATCAAACAGTTTGTCGTTGTCGCAATGCTTGACATAATATTCTGAGTAAGTCGCTAAAAGTTCATCATATTTATCGCTGTCATTGGGAAATAGCATGGGAAACGCATCGACTAACGCAATGCCGATAATAGATTTTGTCGCTTCATCAGTGACGGTTAAACCGTGCTTTTCAGCAGCATAGCGCATGGCATCGACGATTAAGCCCACCGAATCCATCAACGTGCCATCCCAATCGAAAATGATTAGCGATTTGTCTTTGAAATTATTTGTTGTCATTTTCTATCTTCAATTTCATTAAAATAGGGAGATAATAATTTGTCTTGCTGACATTCAAACTTACCTTTTTTTAAACTATACACTTGAAATTGATTGTCGAATCCTGCTTTATCTTCATCGTCAAAATAATGAAGCAACCCATATGAGCCAACAGCATTTTTAGCAAGCCACTGATAAATTTCTAAAACGTCAAAAAATTCTTGCGATTTATGATTATGAAACCCAAAAATCATAAATTGATAGTTGCCATTTAGAATACCCGTTTTAATCTGTGGATTTTCTAAATTTTTAAAGGTCATATCTATTTTAGAAAGAAATTCTTGCCAAATTTTACCCATCATCTCTTCAGATTCGTTGGCTTCATTAAAACCTTCTCGGACACACACCCAACCATAATATTCAATCATTTTCATTACCAATTAAACTTTGCATATCCTCTGGCAATTCGGCTGTAATTGTTTCATATTCTGGAATAGCAAGCTGATAAGCATGCAAGCACAAACGGCGCACGCTTTTATCGCCTTTAGCTACATTCGGATTATATTTATCATCACCCAATAATGGATGCCCGATACTCGCCAAATGCACCCGAATTTGGTGGGTACGCCCTGTCAGCGGTTTGGCTTCAATTAAGCTGACTTTTTGACCATTTAACTCAAATTTTTGCAACACTTTAATTTGGGTTTGGCTTGGCTTACTGTCTTCGGATTTTACATCTACTTTGACACGGCGTTCACCGCTTTTGCCTTCTTGTGTGGCAGGCAACGTGTATTTTAGTAGCGGTTTATCAATGGTTTGTGTTTCGCTACTTATCCAACCTACCACCAAACACAGATAGGTTTTTTGCAAGGTTTTTTCTCGCAAATGCTCTTGTAAAGTTTTAAGGGTTGAGCGTTTTTTGGCAATCATCAGTAAGCCAGAGGTATCTTTGTCAATGCGGTGTACCAACTCAAGGTATTTTTTACCCGTTACTTCTCGCATGGCTTCAATCACGCCAAAACTCTCGCCACTGCCGCCATGCACCGCCATACCCGATGGTTTATTGAGCACGATTAAACCCTCATCTTCATATACAATGCGCTCAAGCAAGCTCTGGGCAAAGTCAGGGCTTATCACGGGTTTTTCACGCGTGGCAAGCTTGATGGGTGCAATGCGCACCACGTCATTACGCTGCAGTTTATCGTGGGGTTTACAGCGTTTGCCATTGACACGGATTTCGTCGGAACGAATCATGTTATAGACGTGTGAGCGCGGCAGTCCTTTAAGACGACCCAACAAAAAATTATCAACACGTTGGTCATGCTGCTGGCGCGTGACGGTCAAGTAATTGACTTTAGCAAAATCTAAAATATCGTCATCTGCAGACTGCGGTTGTTTACTAGGCGGTTGTTTACTAGGCGTGCGTTTTGGGGTTTGATGAGCCGATTGCTGCGATGGGGTGTCGCGTTTTTTGCTAGGATGGGCAGGACGTTTGGGAGACTGCGAGTGCTCTGTCATATTTTGATAGCCGTTTACATAAAAATTTGCTATAGTTTAGCAGTTTAGTGCCTGTGCCGCTATGAATTCGCGCCATCAATTCGACTTAAACCCTGTTAAGCTTCATTTCAAAGTAGTGTATGCGGGATAATTAAACTGTCGCTTTTGGTGTCGCCCATACAGCCGAAATTTATTCATGGCAGTATGACTCACGATAGGGCGCACTAAACTGCCAATATTTATAGATTTTAAGACTGATTTTAATCAATATCAGCACACGACATACGAGTAACGAAGATAATTGTCATTTGAAAACATGTTCAAATAGTTTGTAAAGATTAGTGATATATAGAGATAACAGATAAATGGTGGGTTTTGTGCCTTACAACCACAAAACTGCTGGTAACGATTAGCGTATTATGCGCCTAGGTAAATGAACTCAGTAGTTGCGATTTTGAGATAAACGTTTACGGTTTTGGATGATTTACCATTTTAAATTGCCCACGCCTTTGTAAAACCTAACTTATCAGGCTTGCCATTTAAAGCGAAAACTAACGCTAACACTTTTTGACCAATAGGGAAAAAGGGTTCATTCATTTGTCCTAAAACGCACATTGTTTTGGGCAACAACCCCCAATCCAGCATGATGGCTGTATTTACCTAACAGGCTTACAACCTCGCTATGGCAATAATCCAACTTCATCATGCAATTTTTGGTGAACAACAAACCTTGTTATCAAGCGTTGTCAAGCCACTTGCGCTTGCTATCAGCGAGTCTAGTCAAAACTGTTTGACGTTGTTTCATCAAATGTTTGATAGCAACATTTATCTACGCTCGTATGTTTTGTGTGTTTAGGAGAAAACACATGAAGCGCATCCTCATCAATGCTACCCACGCTGAAGAAATCCGTGTTGCCCTGTGCAATGGCAATCATTTGTATGATTTCGATTTAGAAAACCGTACCCGCGAGCAAAAAAAAGCCAATATTTATAAAGGTCATGTGACCCGTGTCGAGCCATCGCTTGAAGCGGTATTTGTGGAATACGGTTCACAACGTCAAGGTTTTTTACCGATTCGTGAAATCGCCCCAGAGTATCTAGCAGGCGACCCTCGCTCTACCACTAACATCAAACAACTGATTAAAGAAGGCGATGAACTCATCGTTCAGGTGGAAAAAGAAGAACGTGGTAACAAAGGCGCTGCGTTATCTACTTTGATTTCATTGGCGGGTCGTTATTTGGTATTGATGCCCAACAATGCGCGTGGCGGCGGTATCTCTCGCCAAATCTCTGGTAAGTTGCGCGATGAGATGAAGCAAGCGTTAAGTGATCTAAGACTACCCAAAGGCATGAGCGTTATCATCCGTACCGCAGGGATTGGTAAAACCACGGATGAATTACAACAAGACCTTGACCATTTATTAAACATTTGGAAAGGCATACAACAACAAAGCCAAAAATTTCCCTCACCTCGCCTGTTGCACCAAGAAGCTGGCGTAGTCACCCGTGCCGTACGCGACTACTTGCGTGATGATATCACGGAAATTTGGGTCGACAATGAATACGCCTATAATGAAGCGGCGAATTTTATTGAAGCGGTGATGCCGCAGCAAGCGAATAAACTGCGCAAATACACTGACTATGAGCCGATGTTTGCCCGTTTTGGGATTGAAAAACAAATCGAAACCGCCTACCAACGTGAAGTACGTTTGCCAAGCGGCGGTTCGATTGTGATTGACCAAACTGAAGCCCTGGTATCGATTGATATTAACTCATCAAAAGCCACCAAAGGCGCGGATGTCTCAGAAACGGCGTTTAATACCAATTTGGAAGCGGCAGATGAAATCGCCCGTCAATTACGCTTGCGTGATATGGGTGGTTTGATTGTTATTGACTTTATTGACATGGCAACCGATGACCACCAAAAACAAGTGGAAAATCGTCTCAAAGAAGCCACCAAAAACGACCGTGCGCGTATCCAATTCGCTGAAATTTCACGTTTTGGACTACTTGAAATGAGTCGTCAACGCTTGCGTCCGTCACTTGAAGAAGCAACAGGTTACCTCTGCCCGCGTTGTCACGGTACCGGTATGATTCGTGACTTGCGTTCACTTGCTTTGTCAATCATGCGTCAAATCGAACAACGTGCACTACAAGAGCGTCATGGCGAAATACAGGCCGAAGTGCCAACCGATATCGCCGCATTTTTACTCAACGAAAAACGTGAAACGCTGGTGTGTCTTGAGCAAGAAAGTGGCACGCGCATTACTATCTTGCCGCATGCGCATCTTGAATCCCCCGAGTTTAATATCACTTATAACAGTGATGGGTTTGCGCCATCGAGCTATGAGCGTGTCGCCGAAAGCCAACAACAAGAATATAAAGACCGTGGCTACGATACTAGCAACTGGCACACCGATGACAATGAAGTCAGCCGTGTAGCACCGACAGGTAATCATAATGCCTGGAGCAGTGCTAGCAACGCCGCTAATACCACGCCTAACCCTGCAACACCATCCAATAAACCTCAGCAAACTACCAACAATACGACTGCCCCCAAAGCTGCCGCACCACAGCCCGCGCAGCCGGCTGCCACTGTGCCTGCAACCTCTGCAGTCGCTTGGCTATCGAACTTGTTTGCTCCTACCCAGCAAGCCCAAGTCACTCCACATTTTAGTGGTCAAGATGCCGCTTCGGCGATTGAAAGTCTCGTCAATACCGGCGCGCAAAGCTTGGGTGTGCAAGGTCAAATCAATCACGCCGCATTGACGGCAAGCATCCCTGTAGTGAGCACAAACACCAGCGAAACTAGTGCCAATCCCTATCAAGAAGCGTCTCAACAACCTTCAGCCACGGCTGAATCAAGCGATAAAGATGCCGAGCGCCGTAAACGTGGCAACCGCAAACCAAAGGCTAAAAAACCAAACCGTTATCAATCTGAAACGAGTGAGGCGGAAGTTTCATCACAGGACACTGACAGCAATAAAGACAAGTCAAACGATGCGTCAAAAACTGCCAAAACGAGTGAGCTGCCAAAACGCGAGCCGAATAGTCGCCGTGACAGCCGCGGGGTCAAAGAACGTCGTGCTACACTAGCGAATGAGGATAGTAACGCGGTTGTAGTCAATGATGTGACAGCGACTGATACCGCTGTTGCCCCTGTCGATGGTAGAAAAAACAACCAATCCAGAGCAGACAAACCGAAAGGCACCAAACAACGTGACCCCAACAGTGTGCAAGTTCAAGTATTTAAAACTGAACAACAGCAGCCTATAGCTGCGGTTGAAACAACGCATCTCTCGCTAGATGCCAGCAAAAGGGAAATTGCAAAACCTGAGGTGCAGCCACTAGCATCGGCTACGATGCCCGAACCCACAACACCCGAACAGGCAATTCAGACGCCAGTTAACCCTAGCAGCGTTACAGTGTCCAATGACGAGGTAGCAGAGCTTTCTACAGCATCCACACCATCTGCGCCATCCGCTGAGCAAGCCCCTGCCCAGCTGGCAGTGACACCGAGCCAAGGTCGTGCCAAAAATGACCCACGCGAAGTGTATAAGGCTTATCAAGCGCAATTTAGCCCAGTTGCCTCTGTGGTGAGCACTTCGGTGACAAAAATTTCAGGTACGGTCAGTCAGTTTATTAACCAGTACCTAGATAATGCCGCCGAAAAAATGGCAACCGACAGCGTGGTTAGCTGCTTTATCCAAGCCATCGACGCTTTTAATCATCAAGCTGCTACCACCACTACCCCAGCAAAAGATAATGTCGTAGTGGCTGAACAACAGCGTTTTGGGCAGTATTTTAGAAATTATGGTTATGCCAGTTTATCCGCGCAAAACTTGGATGATTATCATACGGCCATTTTGCCCGCCAGTCAGTTCCAATGCCAAGCAGGCAAAACTGACGCTGCGCTGCCAATAGTGACTAAACGCGCCATCAATGATCCACGCGGCGCCATAATTGATACCGCTGTCGCTCAAGCGCCGACTGACTCAAACCCGTCAGTTGCTGAGCCTACCCCCAATCAAACTGACAGTGTCACCGGTCAAGTAGAAGCAGCCTCAACTCAATCAGCCTCACCCAGCCAAAACCACCTGTCATATCAAGCAGGTAGCGTAGGCGCATGGATTGTGGCGCGCTTGGGCGATAAAGGTCATGCGTTGATTGAGCAAGGTAAATTGGTCGAAGCTTACTTGCAAGCACACAATGCGCCAGTCGCTAACCGACCAACCGAGCCAGTCTCTGCAACAACAATAGCAGATGACGCTACAGCCAATCAGGACGTTGACTTAGTGCCAACAGCTGATGAATCCGCAGTAGCCTTTAATACTGACAGCGAAGGTGTTGAAGCAACGGACGTAGAAGATAGCGCAGAAGCAGCGGCGCAAAAACGTAAAACCACACCGGTAAGTTATAAGAACATGATTGAAAGTGTGGCAGAGCAAATGAAACCGGCAACCGTTGGTATGCTGACCTTGGCAACCCCAAAAGCACCCAAAACCCGGACGCGTAAAGCTAAGGCGAGCGAAAAACCAGCAGCCAAACCCAAAACGCGTACCAGTAAAAAGGTGGAAAATGCCGTGGTTGTCACTAAAAAATCCACCACCACTCCCCAAACTGACGTAGCGCCCTCTCACGATGAGTCGGTAACGCCGCAGCACAATCAGTAAGTCAATCGTGTTTGCATGTATGTATAGCAGTAAAAAAAGCAGTTCAACATAAACTGCTTTTTTATTTTAGCTACAAATTTTAGATACAATGAATGAGTGGGCTTGTCTAATGGGCAGGCTTATTACGAATTTTTGAGATGACTGTCATGATCGCAACTACCACCAAACCTGCTACCAAACCAACCAGTGCATTTAATAAGTTAGTGGTTAAGCCTGAAAACGCCCCTGACAAGTCACCTAAATGTTCAATCCCATGATATAACGCACCAACGCCGTGTGCCAAAATACCACCACCGACCAAGAACATCGCCAAAGTACCGGCGATTGATAGCACTTTCATCAAAATAGGCGCAAAGGCTAATAAGGCTTTACCTATACTTTGTGCCGCTGATGACGATTTTTGCTGCAAGTGCAGCCCCAAATCATCTATCTTGACAATCATGGCAACAAAGCCATACACACCCACTGTCATGATGAGTGAAATTGCTACCAGTGTTGCCGCTTTATTCAGTAAAGGCACCGTTGCCGCGATGGTGCCGAGTGTAATCACAATGATTTCAGCGGATAAAATAAAATCTGTCCGCACTGCCCCTTTGATTTTTTCTTTTTCATGCGCCACCAAATCCACACTTTCATCGGCATTGGCTGCTAACCGCTCGGCTTGCTCGGGATCATTGCTCGCGGGGTGTGGCCAAAATTTGTGCACCACTTTTTCTGCCCCTTCATAACACAGATATAAACCACCAATCATCAATAATCCTGTTACCAAGGTTTGTGAAATTGCACTGATAATCAAAGCCAGCGGCACTAAAATCACTTTATTGACTAAAGAGCCTTTGGCGACACTCCACACCACAGGCAACTCGCGATCGGCTCGTACCCCTGATACTTGATTGGCGTTGAGTGCCAAATCATCGCCCAACACGCCCGCCGTTTTTTTGGCAGCGACTTTTGTCATCACCGATACATCATCTAGGATGACACTAATATCGTCGAGTAAGGTTAATAAACTAGCAATTGCCATGATAAATTCCTAAAAAATAGTAAAAGATGAAAAAATAATAATAGTTATTAAACTGGCTGACGATTTATTAGTTTACAAATTTGTCATTCAAACACAATGTTTAAATTGTATTGCAACTTATCAAAAGTTATTTGCTTAAACGCTGAATTTTTTTAAAAAACCTAGTTAAGCAAACTTTGTTAAACAACCTTTTAATCCATTAATAGAACTTGGCTTTGAGCCGGTTGCTTTTAGCGCACCAAAAGATTGAAACAAGCGGAAAGATTGAGACGAGCAGAAAGATTGGAACGGGCAAAAATGTGAGCCCCGACCTAGTAGACCTGATAGATTATTAACAATAAGTTGACAGGGGTAGCGCTCATACGCCATAACAATATGGTAAAATAAAAACCTATATTAACGTTCTGTGGGTTTTCTCATGCTCATTCGTTTTGCAACTTATCGTTCTAAAACCTCATTAGCTACCCGTTTAATTACCAGTGTCATCACCGTGGCTGGCATTGTTGGTTTGGCAGGTTGTGATAATGCCCAATCGCGCACACCCGTCAATTCTGAAAGTCAGAAACACGAAGCGAGTAGCAGCTCAGCCACCGTGACAAAAAATGAATCACAGCTACAGCAAATGCTGGCGGCAAATTTAGCCGAATCAGGTATCACCGCCAAAATCACCTCGGTGACAGCGACGAGTATGCCAAACATCTATTGGGTCAAAGCCGAAGGTTTACCGGCATTTTTCACCGATGCGACAGGTCAATATGTGGTACAAGGGGATATCATCAAAGTCGGTGGTGCCAAACCTGAGCACATCTCAGCGAACTTGCAAGCGCAAGATGCGAAAGCCAGCCTTGCCACCATTGATAAAAAAGACATGATTATCTTCCCTGCCAAGGGGCAGACGAAAGCGGCAATATATGTGTTTACCGATGCAGATTGTGGTTATTGCCGTAAATTCCACAGTGAAATTGATGAAGTAAATGCACTGGGTATCGAAGTACGTTATCTACCTTGGCCACGTAGTGAACAGACCATGCCAATCATGGAAAAAATCTGGTGTAGCAGTGACCGCAAAAAAGCCTTAACCGATGCCAAATTGGGCCTGCCTATCAATGCACCGACTTGCAGTAACCCCGTACGTAAAATTTATGAATTAGGCGCAAATTTGGGTATCAATGGCACCCCAGCCGTGTTTGACACAGAAGGTCATCAACTTGGCGGTTATGTGCCACCTGCTGAATTGGCACAGGCGCTCAACCTCAAATAAGTTCATCACCCCTGATGGGATAAAAACCAGCTAGTGCTCATTAGCTGGTTTTTTTATTTTAATTTTTTTGGGCAATTAGATTTTATACCTTACCAATCACAAGTTAGCATGGTATATTTAGCTAGCCAATTTTTAAACTTTTATTTTTATATTTTTGACATTTGAGAATTTTTTTTATGAATAATCGACCTATTCAATTAGCGATTTTAGGGCTTGGTACTGTGGGTACTGGGGTGGTTGAACTGCTACAAAACAACCTTGATGAAATGATGCGTCGCACAGGACGTGAGATTAAAATTACCCACGTAGGGACGCGTCGCAACCGTACCGATATTCCAACAGACATCAAACAATCTGCCGATTTGCTTGCTATCATTCAGCAAGATGATGTGGATATTGTGGTGGAATTGATGGGCGGTACGACCACAGCTAAAGAGGTGATTTTAGCGGCAATCGAGCATGGCAAACATATTGTGACTGCCAACAAAGCATTATTGGCAGAACATGGCAATGAGATTTTTGCCAAGGCAGATGCCAACGGCGTCAAAGTGGCGTATGAAGCCGCGGTTGCCGGCGGTATTCCGATTATCAAAATCTTGCGTGAAGGCTTAGCTGCCAACAAAATCGATTGGCTCGCGGGCATCATCAATGGTACAGGCAACTTTATCATGACTGAAATGCGCGATAAAAAGCGCGACTTTGCAGATGTCCTCGCTGAAGCCCAAGCCCTGGGTTATGCCGAAGCCGATCCGACATTTGATGTCGAAGGGATTGATGCTGCGCATAAATTAACGCTACTTGCGTCAATTGCGTTTGGTATCCCGCTACAATTTGACAAAGTTTACTGTGAAGGCATTACCAAAATCACCCAGCAAGATGTACGTTATGCCAACGAGCTTGGCTACCGTATCAAGCATTTAGGGTTTGCCAAACGTCGTATTTTAGACAGTGGTGAAGAAGGTATTGAATTACGTGTACACCCGACTTTGATTCCAAAACAGGTGTTACTTGCCAATGTGAATGGGGTAAAAAATGCCATCATGGTTGACGCAGAGCCTGTCGGACAAACCTTGTATTACGGTTCGGGTGCCGGCGCAGGCGCGACCGCATCCGCTGTGATGGCAGATGTGGTGGACATGGTACGCGCCCTTGCTGAGACCAATGATTCAACCGCCAATTTGGTGCCGCATCTGGCGTTCCAGCCTGAGACACTCAATAACACACGCATCTTATCAAGCGATGAAATGATCACAGGCTACTATCTGCGCCTACAGGTCAAAGATGATTTAGGTGTACTAGCAGAAGTCACCCGCATTTTAAGTGAGTCTAAAATTAGTATTGATGCAATTTTGCAACAGCCAGCACATGATGATACTAGCACTGATTTGCCTGTCATTATTATGGTTGACCCCGTTGTTGAGCGCAATATGAATGAAGCGATTGCAAAAATTGAAGCGTTAGATACCGTGACAGATAAGGTGGTGCGCATTCGGTTGGATGAGTTAATGCAGTAAAATTTAGGTAGACTTGACTGAGATATTTTACAGTATTTTCAGTAGTTTAATTTGTATTTTAACTATGATAATATGAAATGTATCGCATTAGCAAAACTTAAAACATCTATTGTGATTGGCATGGTTGCCGTTTACAACCCTGTTTATAGACCCTAGTGATTTAGGTCGTAGTTTGCTTGTGACAACAGAAACCCTAACTCAAAGGAAATTTAATATGGAAAATTCAGTCGTAATCGTGGATGGCGTTCGCACCCCAATGGGTGGATTCCAAGGTGATTTGAACGAAGTATCAATGCCAGAGCTTGGTGCAACCGTGATTAAAGAAGCCGTTAACCGTGCCGGCGTAAAACCAGAAGAGATTGACGAGGTTATCATGGGGTGTATCTTAACCGCAGGTGCAGGTCAAAGCCCAGCGCGTCAAGCGATGCGTAAAGCAGGTATCCCAGATGCCACAGGCGCAGTCAATGTCAACAAACTTTGTGGTTCTGGTATGAAAGCTATCATGCTTGGTGCCAACTCAATTCGTAGTGGTGAGTTTGATATCGTGGTAGCAGGTGGTATGGAATCAATGACCAACGCCCCTTATGTACTACCAAAGGCACGTGGTGGTTATCGCATGGGAGATGGCGAGATCAAAGATACCATGTTCTTAGATGGTCTTAAAGATGCTGATACCGGCAAGTTAATGGGTGCATTTGCGCAAGAAATGGCAGATAAACGGGGCATCACACGTGAGGCGATGGATGCATTTGCTATCGAATCGCTAAAACGCGCCAATACTGCCATCAATGAAGGTCACTTCAAAAACGAAATCGTTCCAGTTACCGTGAAAACTCGTAAAGGCGATGTGGTCATTGACACGGATGAACAACCTGGTAAAGCCAATGTAGACAAAATCCCAACCTTAAAACCCGCGTTCTCAAAAGATGGTACAGTCACTGCCGCTAACTCAAGCTCAATCTCTGATGGGGCAGCCGCCGTTGTATTGATGTCAGAAGACAAAGCCAAAGAAAAAGGTTTAAAACCAGTCGCACGTATCGTTGCCCAAGCCACTCACTCACAACACCCAAGCGAATTTACCATCGCGCCCATCGAGTGTGTGAAAAAAGTTTTAGCAAAAGCTGGCTGGAGCAAAGAAGACGTTGATCTTTGGGAAATCAATGAAGCATTCGCTATGGTAACCATGCTTGCTATGCAAGAAAATGACCTTGACCATGCTAAGGTTAATATCGAAGGCGGTGCTTGTGCATTAGGTCATCCCGTGGGGGCATCAGGTGCGCGTATTGTAGTCACACTCATCAACTCACTCAAACGCACAGGCGGCAAAAAAGGCATTGCCAGCCTATGTATCGGTGGCGGTGAAGCCGTTGCATTAGCGATTGAATTAATCTAATTGTCTCATGCTAAAAAAAATCCCTAATCTATATTAGGGATTTTTTTACTCAACGATCGATCTATAACAATCAATCTATCAAGCAATCATCTGATTTTTAGGTTGATATAACTTATGATTGCCAAAGCTAAAAGATTACCCATCACTGTCAAGTAAAAAGCCCTACGAAATTCTGGTTTGGTTGATTTATGGCGCAATAACCAATGGGCAAACGCCGCCCCTACCCAACCCCCAGCAAAAGCTAATTTATGGAGTGACGCTTCTTGCACGCGCCAATCTCCATTTTGTGCAGCTTTTTTATCATGCGCGTATAGCAGATAGGTCGCCAAACTTATCGCAAAATACCAACCAATAATCCATAAGGGTAAGTGCTTAACCAGCACAACAGCGGTCAGTAACACAAAAAACAGCACCCCAATAGCCACCCACGTGAGTAATGTTTGATTTTTAAGGTCATTTTGAGCTTGACGAACTTGGCGGGCATGTTGCTGGGCAATTTTTTGTCTGACAAACGTCTGTTGCTGCACGTTGATAGCACAGGGTTTGCCATCTCTGCCTTGCCCTATTTCAAAAACTACCGCTTCATTAAGCACAGGACGTTGGTTTGCTCGGTATTCACTGATATGAAAAAAGATGGCTGAGTTTTGTAAATTGTTATCCGTCCGCTCAATAAATCCAAAGCCTTTGTCATCTTGCCAGCGGGTTATTTTGCCCTGATATTTTGTCATCGAAAATCACCTAATATATATGTTGATAACTCATTATTTTTTATTACTTATCTTTTATAACGCCTTATTGGGTGGGCAATGGTGTTTCGCGCTAAGTGCTCTACCCGACTTTTTTCTATGTTTTTAATTTATTGCTAAAAGCCAATTTTTTTTACGCTTGGTTGCAAAAGTTACTTAAGACAACTGCCAATTACACCCTCTAAACAAAAATTTATCAAATCCTACTACTTAATGGGAGCTTTTTTCAGTAATCTTGTTTGCAAGTCGAACGATTAAGCGTATGACATTTTTCATCGTTTTTATCATCGGCGATTTCAACAATCAAGCATCTGTTTCAACAACCAAGTAGCTGTGAAACAGCTAATTTGTTGAATTTTAAAAATTTTATTATAACAATTTTCATTTAACTATAAAAAACTATCTTATATTTATTTAGTTTTTAACTTAACTACCTTAATAAAAAATAAACAATAAGATATCTAAAGGAGATTTTTCCATGGCAAGTTTAATACGTTTACGCGATATCCAAGATACCCACGTTGACCTTTTAGGTAACGATTATTTTGATCCAACTGGTAAAACCGCTTATGGCGCCAATGGCGACAAAGTGGGTAGTATTCAAGGTGCTTTAGTTGATGAGAGCACAGGCCGTATTCGCTATTTCATTGTTGATGTAGGTGGCTGGTTTAGCTCGAAAGAAGTTTTAGTACCAGCGGGTCTAGCTCGTATTCAAGACGACAATGTATACTTTGATTCGCTCAGCCGAGATACTGTTGAAACAATGGATAGCTACGATCCTGACTACAATTACAGTATTGAAGAACAAACGGTTCGTGACCGTCACGTATTTGACCGTGCTGCCACACCTGTTAAGCTTACTGATAACGATTACCAATCACCTAATACATTACAGTTACTTGAAGAACGCATTTCAGTCAATAAAGACAAAATCGTAGCGGGTTTACTAAAAGTTGGTAAACATGTTGTGTCTGAGCCACGCACTGTCAACGTTGAATTAACTGAAGAACAAGCGCATATCCAGCGTACACCAGTTAATAAACCTACTGATCGCAGCATTGGTGATAATGACAATGCTACTATTGAGGTTGAACTTGAAGCAGAACGTGCAAATGTTAACAAACAAACTTATGTCACTGAAGAAGTTAACGTAGATAAAGTGGCACAAACTCGCACTGAGACCTTTAATGAAACCGTTCGCCGTGAAGAGTTAGATGTACAAAAAGATGGCGTTGAGCGTGTAACGGGTGTTGATACCGTCGATGGTAATGTATCACCTGCAATTGATCCAAATGCGCCCCGTAAACTTTAATAATTAATATCATTAGATAATTGATTACTATAGATTTTAACTTCTGCCAACGGTGTTGCCATTGGCTTGAAAAAGGCAGATGATTTCATCTGCCTTTTTTGTGGTTGTTATATATTATTACAGGATTTTGGAACAATAACTTTGCAATGGAAAACACTTTATGAAAAACCCGATGACAAATACTACCGAACTAGACACTAATGATACCCATACTCATGATAACATTGTCAAAACCGTCGATCTTCGTGAAGATACCACTAACACCTTAGAGCTATTAGCTGAACGCCCCCAAGTGCAAATTGAGCGATTTATCAAAGACAATATTAAATTATCAAAAAAAATTATTAGCCAAACAGTTAACGTTCCTGTGACACTCAATCAAGAAGTCTTAGTGATTGAACATGTGTTTACGCAGCCTAGTGCCTCTCATGATAATTTAGTTAGTGTGGTTACTAATAACGTCAATGTGCCACAGTTGATGGTGAATGGGCAAGCGATTACTTTAGGCGATACCCCGATTGAGATTCCTCTACTTCAACAAACAGCGAAAGTGAATATTGAAACCATTGTGGCGGAAAAAGTACAGTTAATGACCCAAAACGTCAGTCATGAAACGCAAATTCCTGTGACATTGCGTCATGAAGAATTGGTGACTGAAAAAGTTGAATATGATGAGCCTACGGTATTAGCGACAACGCATATCGCCCCTGAAGAGGTTAACCTAGTTTCAAAGTAATCCCATTCTACTTTGGGTGAGCTCGCTTTGGCTTCTGTTGGTGTGTCTTTTGTTGGCGTGTGTTGGTATGTAATTTGGCTGTGGCATACATCAACATAAGTGTTGTAATGTCACACCCAGCATTTTTAATTGATTAGGTTTAATCAATTAGGCTCGATGATGGGCGGGTAATGTTGATTTATGGCTAATCTCTGGCAGTAAATCCAAAAACCCTTGGATATAAGCCACCTCTTTACTTGTGGTACGGGTCGCCGCATAAAGCTGGCAAAACACGCCTTCCCCCAATGCCCTTGATATGACCCAGCCTTTTTTTTCGTATTCATTGACCACCCAATTCGGTAACGAGGCAACCCCACGTTCGCTCGCAACCAGCTGAATTAACATCGCGGTCAATTCTGTGGTTCTTAGTTTCTTGGGCGCAAGTCCTGCAGGGGCAAAAAAATGCGCGATGATATCAAGGCGTTTGGCCTCCACAGGATAGACGATGAGCGTTTCATCAATCAAATCTTCTGGCAAAATCGGCGATTTTTTATCGACTAATGGGTGCGTTGGTGACAACACCAAGCGACTTTCATATTGGAATAACGGCAGATAGCTGATTCCCTCCAAGGGTAAGCGACTGGCTGTGATAAGCACATCAATTTCTTCATCGAGTAGCATTTGGTGAGGCTCAGGTTCAAAGCCTGAGCTAAAGTCCAGCTCAACATCTTGCCATTCCCTGCGATAACGATTAAGGATAGGCATCAACCAATCAAAACAACTATGACATTCCGAGGCCAAACGCAATTGTCCCGTTTGACCACGACCCAGTCTTTTAAGGTTGGCGGTGGTACGATTAAATTGCGGTAGCACACTGTCCGCAAGTTTGAGTACTTCTTTGCCCGCCGGGGTAAAGCTTAGTGGTCTTGAGCGGCGATTGACGAGGCTAACACCATAATAATTTTCGATTTCTTTGAGCTGATGGGAGACTGCTGATGCCGTGACATACAAGTCCTCAGCCGCGGCAGCAAGCGAGCCTTGCTCACGTAGTGCGGTCAATAATTGAAGGTGGCGGATTTCAAGCATAAAATAATTTTACCATTTGCCAAGCCCAAAAGAAAAAAGTTCACGATTTGGTGAAACCATGAACTACTTTAACAAGAAACGTGAAAAAAGTTAATCAGTTTCAATGTCAAAGCGGCAGTATTACCCAGTCACCTTGACTAACTATCACTGATAATTTGGTTTTCTTCATCTTTGATATAACGGGTAACGAGTAATTGGTCAATTTTATGATGATCAATATCGACTACTTCAAATTTATAACCTTGATATTCAACAAAATCCGCAGGACGAGGAATTTTGCGCAGTTTATACATCATAAAACCCGCTAAAGTTTCATAATTATCCCAATCAGGAAAATCTTCGATACCGAGCGCATGTTTGACATTTTCAATCGGTGTAGTACCTTCAATCAGCCATGAGAATTCATCACGCTGGATAATCTGCTGCTCATCTTCAATCGGTGCGACCCAATCCCCCATCACTGTCATCATGATATCAGAGAGCGTAATGACACCGACAATGAGCGCATACTCGTTCATTACCACAGCAAATTTTTCTTTACTAGAGCGAAAACGGTCTAGCAGCTCGGATAAGGTTAATGTATCGGGGATGATTAATACATTACGAATCGTAGTTTCATTGAGCAAAATTTGCGACTGGTTACTAAGAAGTTTTACCAAAATATCTTTGGTATCGACATAGCCAATCACTTCATCAATATGGTCTTTACATACCAAAAATTTTGAATACGGGTAATTGGCGATTTTTTGGCGGATACTTTGCTCAGACTCGCCAAGGGTGAAATACACCACATCCTCACGGGTGGTCATGCTAGAGGGCACATTACGTTCTTCAAGCTCAAAAACGTTTTCGATAAAGTGATGTTCTTGCTTGAGCAGCACCCCCGCTTGTGCACCTGCATCCACCACGGCAGAAACATCATCAAAGGTGATATTTTCTTCTCTTACCATGTTGATTTTAAAAATTCTAAAAATCAGATTTGCCAGCCCGTTGATAATCCATGCCAGCGGCTTAAATACTTTGATTGACAACAAGACAGGCTCAATCACCGCTAACGCCACGCGTTCTGGGTTAATCATGCCAATGCGTTTGGGAATCAAATCAGCAAACAAAATAAACAACAAAGTGACTAGCAAAAATGACATTATAAAACCGATATTATCAAGCATTTTGCCTTGATAAAATGGCGAAATAAGGTCAATAAAGTAGGGACGAAGCGCAGACTCACCGACAATACCGCCCAAAATTGCCACGGCATTTAGCCCTATTTGTGAGGTAGCAAAAAATTCGGCAGAATTTTCTTGTAAATGTAAAATTTTATTGGCGCGATTGTCACCCGATTCTGCCAACAACTTTAGCTTGATGCGTCTAGCACCTGCCAAGGCAATTTCGGAAATGGAGAAAAAACTGGAAATCAACACTAATATACAAATAATTAGTAGATTTTGGAATAAACTCACAATACACCTATATTTATCTATTTTTATCTAGACAACATAACAGATTTGGTAAAAAATTTCTTAGACTTTATAGTAAAGCAATATTAGTAAAAAAACATGGCTGAAGAAAACTGGCCGCGTAAAAAAACCCTTGATTGAAATCAAGGGTTTTTGTTACAACAAACTGTTTATACACGTTCAATAATGGTGGCAATCCCTTGACCCAGACCAATACACATGGTGGCAAGACCGAGTTGGGTGTCTTGTTGTTCCATCACATTTAGAAGTGTGGTGGTGATACGTGCACCCGAACAGCCTAGAGGGTGACCTAACGCGATAGCGCCACCATTTAGGTTAACGATGTCTAGTTTGTCTTGTAGGTTTAAGCCCTTAAGAACCGATAAGCCTTGTGCGGCAAATGCTTCGTTTAGCTCGATGGTTTGCATATCGTCGATGCTCATGCCAGCGCGTTTTAAGGCTTTTTTGGTGGCAGGCACTGGCCCATAACCCATGATAGCGGCATCACAGCCTGCAACTGCCATACCGCGAATACGGGCACGCGGTGTTAGTCCTAAATCTTTGGCTTTTTGTGCAGACATGATAAGCATCGCAGATGCACCATCAGATAAGGCTGATGAGGTGGCAGCTGTTACGGTACCGCCTTTAGGATCAAATACGGGGCGTAATGCCGCAAATGATTGCATATTGGCATCAGGACGAATCACCTCATCGATGGTGCAAAGTTGTAGGTTACCGTTTTCGTCATGACCTTCAATGCCGATGATTTCGTTCTTGAAACGACCTTGCTGTGTCGCTTCCCAGGCACGGCGATGTGATTCTACACCAAACGCATCTTGTTCTTGACGGCTGATGTTATTCATACGTCCGAGCATTTCAGCGGTTAAACCCATCATGTTAGAGGCTTTTGCATAATATTTTGAAGCCTCTGGGTTGATGTCAATACCGTGCATCATGCCCACGTGACCCATATGCTCAACACCGCCGATAATGAACACATCACCTTGACCGGTCATGATTTGTGCCGCTGCGGTGTGAAGCGCTTGCATGGATGAACCACATAGACGGTTGACCGTTTGACCTGCCGTAGTACGTGGTAATTCAGCCAATAAACCAATGTTACGACCAATATTCATACCTTGCTCTAGGGTTTGGTTGACACAGCCCCAGATAACATCTTCTACAAGTTTGGTATCAAACGGGTTACGCGCTACCAAGGCTTTAACAAGCTCGGCAGACATGCTGTCAGCGCGTACATTGCGAAACATACCATTTTTTGATTTGCCCATTGCGGTACGAACGCCATCGACAATCACGACATCTTTTGGACTTAATGTAGTCATTCTATTCTCCTTAAAATTTATAATCGTCGATTACGCTTGTGGGTAAAAAGTTTTACCATTTGCCGCCATATCACGAATCATTTGTGGCGCTTCATAGGCTTTACCTAGGCTTGCGTATTTGTCGCAAAGGGCTAGGTAATTTTGTAGGCCGATTTGGTCGATGTAACGACATGGGCCACCACGGAATGGCGGGAAACCAATACCCATAATCATCGCCATATCTGCCTCTGCAGGTGTCGCCACGATGTTGTCTTCTAAGCAGCGGACCGTTTCATTACATAGTGCAATCATCAAACGATCGATAATTTCTTGGTCTTCAAACTGTTTTGGTGCATCGATAAATGGTTTTAATAATTCAACGGTTTGTGGATCGGCAGTTTTAACTGGCTTGCCTTTTTTATCCGTTTCGTATTTGTAGAAACCAACGCCATTTTTTTGACCTAAGCGATTGGCTTCAAACAATATCTGACCGCTCACTTTGTAGTCGGGTTTCATACGGTCTGGGAAGCCTTCCGCCATGACTTCTGCCCCATGAACTCCTGTGTCAATACCCACAACGTCCATCAAGTAAGCAGGACCCATTGGCCAACCAAATTTTTCCATGACTTTGTCGATTTGAACAAAGTCAGCGCCTTGTTTAATCAATAAGTCAAACGCACCGAAGTAAGGGAATAATACGCGGTTTACTAAGAAACCTGGGCAATCATTTACCACCACGGGCACTTTACCCATTTTTTCTGCTAACGCTACCGTAGTCGCTACCGCTTCTTCGCTTGATTTTTCACCACGAATTACTTCAACTAGCGGCATACGATGGACTGGGTTAAAGAAGTGCATGCCGACGAAGTTTTCTGGGCGCTCTAGTACCGAAGCTAAATAGGTGATAGAGATAGTCGAGGTGTTAGATGCTAGGATACAGTTGTGTTTAACTAGCCCTTCAACTTCTTTTAATACCGCGTGTTTAACTTTTGGATTTTCAACAACCGCTTCAATCACGATGTCAGTCTCACCAAAATCACCGTAGTTGAGCGTAGGACGGATACGGCTTAAGGTTTCGCCCATTTGTGCTGGGGTTACTTTACCGCGTGCCATACCGCTTGATAGGTGTTTGCTGGCCTCGCGCATACCTAAGTCAAGTTGCTCTGCCTTGATGTCTTTCATGATGATTGGCAAGCCTTTTGAGGCGGCTTGGTAAGCGATACCACCACCCATGATACCTGCGCCCAATACAGCAGCTTCTTTAATATCATGCGCTTTGGCGCTGTGCGTTTTAGCAAGTTTACGAACTGCTTGGTCGTTTAAGAATAGACCGACTAGGCTTTCTGCTTGTGGGGTTTTTGCTGCTTTTGCAAAACCTGCAGATTCAATTTCTAACGCTTTGTCACGTGGTAGGTTCACGTGTCTTTCGATGGACTCTAAGGCAATTTTTGGTGCTGGGTACTGGGCTGGATTGGCTTTTGAGAACAGTACACCTTTGGCTGAGTTAAACGCCATGGTTTGTTCTAGGGCGTTTAATTTGACTGGATTGATTTTTTCGTCATGGCGTGCTTTCCAATCTAGATCGCCTGCGATACATTTTTTGACTAAATCAATCGCTGAAGCCTCTAACTGGTCAGCGGCAACAACCGCATCCACCATACCGACTTTCAATGCAGCGGCTGGTTTTTGTGCTTCGCCAGTTGCGATGATTTCAAGCGCGTTATCGATACCGATGATACGTGGCAAGCGCACTGAACCACCAAAGCCTGGGAAGATGCCCAATTTAACTTCGGGTAAACCGATGCTCGCTTTGTCACTCATGACACGGTAGTCACACACCAACGTCATCTCTGTACCGCCGCCCATGGATGCGCCATTGATTGCCGCAACTTTTGGGAAAGGCAGGTCTTCAAAACGGTTGAATGTTTTGTTGATGTCAAGTACCCACGAAGCAATCTCGCCTTCTGGTTTTTTGAAGTTACCAACAAATTCAGTGATGTCTGCACCAGCTATGAAAACTTTTTTTCCTGAAGTAACGATTAGACCTTTAACGTCTGAAGATTGTTCTAATGCCGTGACTGCTTCGCCAAATTCTTTGATGGTGGCTTGGTCAAATTTATTAACGCTCTCAGTTTGATTATCGTAGTTTAATTTAGCAATACCGTCTTCGAGTAGCGATACCGAGATGCTATTTCCTTGATAAATCATTGCTAACTCCTTGAGTTATGTTGAAATCAACGGGGAAAACCGAAAAATGATGTTTTGCACGATGTCTTTATATGATGTCTTTAAAAGATGCTTGTGAAAAGATGCTTATTAAAATTTTTACATACCGCAGACAAAACAAAATCTTGACTAGTTTACTATGTTTGCGATAAGTTGAGAATAACGCAAATGACTGTTTAGTCATTGGCTAGCAACGGGGCCGCTGCTGCGGGTTTTGTTGCCAAACTTACTATCTTACCAGTTGGCAAAAGTCAGCAAAAATGTCCTTAAAGCAGCCAATTTTTATCCCTAACCCCTCTATTTGAATTAGACATACTGCTTGACATAATTGGCGCTTAGCGTGGTGGAGTTGACGCAAATCTGTAAACTGCCAGCAGGCACCTCACTTTCGAATTCCTGCAGATGCGCTTTGATAGCATCGGCAATCCGCTGCGCCAATGATTGAATGGTAGCGTCATCACGCCCTGGCATCAGATAAAAATGCGCCATAACAAAGGCTTCATCTCCGCTATCGCTCAGTCCCACCAATACGTGGTTTGGGTAGTAGATACGTGATTTGATATCACTTTGTAGCTTAAAGTTGCCAGACTGCCATAGCGTATCATTGACCCGTGCTAATAGGTTATCGGGCTGACTAATAAGATGGTCGTGACTCACTTCAATAATGACATTGGGCATGGTGTTATCCTTTACTCTTGAATTAAATCTGCAAATTTGGCGTTTACTGCGCCTGCTAAATCCGACGGTGACAACTCAATCTCTAAGCCGCGTCTACCGCCACTACAATAAATGGTCGCAAAGTGTTGTGCCGATTGATCGATGACCGTGGGCAGGCGTTTTTTTTGACCGAGCGGGCTTACCCCACCTAGCACATAGCCTGTGGTACGTTCTACCAATTTGGGGTCTGCCATTTGGGCTTTTTTACTGCCAATGGCTTTGGCGATTTTTTTTAGGTTTAGCAAATGCTCAACAGGCAGTATCGCAACAGCGAGTTTGTCGTTGTCATCTTGCACCACCAAAGTTTTAAATACCCGCTTTGGCTCAACTTGTAGTTTTTCTGCTGCTTCAAGCCCATAGCTTTCACTATGAGCGTCATGATGGTATTCATGTAATTGGAAGTTGATTTTTAGTTTTTTGGCAAGATTAACGGCAGGTGTCATAGCGGTTTCTTAACAGGGTTTGGTGATTGAACATAGTCATTCATCATAACCAAACTGCGGGTTAAAACAAAGCACATTGGGTATAAAAAACGTATAAAAAAACCAGCCAACTATTTTGCTAGTGACTGGATTTAGTAAAGTGCTAGATACTAGTTGTTGCATAGGCTTTAATGTATAGCCTTTATTTTATAAATGGCGCATTACCCATTAGCTTGCTTTTGAGACCATATAATCGACGGCAGCTTTTACTTCATCATCAGAGGCTTGACTACCGCCTTTGGCTGGCATTACACCAGATTTTCCTTGATAGCCGCTGATGGCGTGTTTATACAGCGTGTCTTTACCTTGCGCAATGCGAGGTGCCCAAGCGGCTTTATCAGCAAGTTTTGGTGCGCCCATCAAGCCTGCTGTGTGACAAGTGGTACATACACTACCAAACAATTTTTCGCCAGCATCAGCAGAAACTTGGGTAGCGGTTGCTGTCGTCGTGGTGGCAGCGGCTGAGGCGGCTGTCGGTGGCACAAATGAAGCAGGCTGTGAAGCCACTGGCATGGGATGGTTTGCACGAGCGATTTCACCTTGCTGTGCGGCAATTTCTTCGGTTGGTTTGCTTTCAGCTGACTCATGCTTACTACATGCGCTCATGGTAAGACCTAAGGCAAGCATAAGACTGGCTAGCGTGGCATTGCGTGTTGATATCGGTAGCATAACCTTTTCCTTTCAAATAAGGTGAAATCTAATTTCACATCAATGTATAAATTTTTAATAGCCCTACAAACTGTTTTTGCATGGTAATGTTTTACGTGGTAATGTCGACTGGCAAATGGCTAGTACGACATTTAGCGGTATGTTGTTATCACATGAGAATTAGTGACTATATTAGCATTACTGCGGTATGAATAAAATAACATTTTAAAGCCACCTTGCTAAATCATTACTATCATTGTGTATTTTGTTACAATAACGAGCAAAAATTTTTACTGGCTAGCTAAAACAGGGCAATTGGCTACGAGGAGGATTTTTTAGTTTAACGGGTTATTAAAAAGCTAAAATTTACATTGACTTACATGGGATATTTAGTTAAAATTCGCACCTATTTTTATCCTAATCTGAGCTGATGCCAAACCATGGGTAGGTTGGCTAATAATCACCTATACAGCCAGATTAATGTTCCTGACCCACTAACCCCGCTTTGTTGATAGCACATTCACTGTCTATCAATCAGCCTAGACTTAAGGAGTCTACATGCCAGCAGTAAAGGTAAAAGAGAACGAACCTGTAGATATCGCAATTCGCCGCTTTAAACGTGCTTGTGAGAAAGCCGGTATTTTAGCAGACGTACGTAAACATGAGTTCTATGAAAAACCAACTCAAGAACGTAAACGCAAAAAAGCAGCTGCGGTAAAACGTTACAAAAAGAAAATGTCACGTGAATCAGTACGCACGACTCGTCTTTACTAAGGTAATTTGTCGCAAGACACCCAATACCAGTAAATGATAAAATCCACTTTGTTAAGTGGATTTTTTTATGCTATGTTGCTAACCACAATTTTAAAAACGCCATTAGCTAACATTAAGGAGCGTTAAAACCATGAGTACCATAAAAGACACCCTGACCGATGTGGTCAAAACTGCCATGAAAGTGCGTGAGCTTGAAAAAGTTAAAGTGCTACGCAGCGTACAAGCGGTGATAAAACAAATCGAAATTGACCGCCAAATAACGCTCGATGATGCAGGTGTACTAGACATCTTACAAAAGCAAACCAAGCAGCGCCAAGAGTCGCTCGCGATTTTTGCCGCCAATGGTCGGGAAGATTTGGCACAAAAAGAACAATTCGAGATTGATGTGATTAGTCAATTCTTGCCACAACCCATGAGTGAAGCAGAAATTGCCAATCTGGTAGCTGCTGAAATTGCTGAGCAAGGTGCCACTTCAATGCAGCAAATGGGCGCTGTGATGAATGCGCTGAAAGTCAAAACCGCAGGTCGTGCTGACCCCGCTTTGATTTCAAAGTTGGTCAAAGCGACATTGGGTTAACCATTTAAAACATGATAAAAAAGCCATAAGATTTGCAATTATGGCTTTTTTTTAAGTTTATTTTTACTGATGAGCTTGCATCACTTGAGACAGCAAGTCCAAGGTTTCTACCAGTGGCAGTCCAACCACATTGCTATAGCTACCGTCAATCGCTTTGACCCACGCAGCGCCCAGCCCTTGAATGGCATAACCGCCTGCTTTGTCTTGTGGTTCGCCCGTATGCCAATAATGCGCCATCATACTGTCAGTGAGCGCAATAAATTTGACATCGGTTTTCACCACAGTGTGCTCAGCATAATCAATCTGCCATTCACCACCACGCTGCGCCAGTCGGCTCACTTGTACTGCAGTCCATACTTGGTGCGAGGCATTGCTCATTTGCCGCCACATCGCACAAGCATCGGCAAAATCTATAGGTTTTTGCAGCACTGACCCATCCGGCAATACGCCAATAGTATCGGCGGTAATCACCACACACTCGGTCATAGCGGTTGGCAAAACTTGTAAAGCGGCTTGCGCTTTTTGACTCACCATACGCCCAATATAGTCAATCGCCGATTCTTCTGCTAGCGGTGATTCATCAATATTGACTGCCGCGCAAGTATGTGGCACCGCAACTTGATCTAACAACTCACGCCGCCTCGGTGAGGTGGACGCCAAGATAATCGGTATAGTGGCATTAAATTGATACATAATAATTTCTCAATACGCTTATCGCGTATAACGCAGCATGACAGCGACTAATAGTGGCCAAATTAAGGTACTCACGGCAACGGTATAAAGTAATTGGGGTGCAAACACCCCTTGGGTAAATAAATGCAGAAAAATTAACCCAGATTGATAAATCAGCAGACAGGCGCCCGCAAGCAACCATACCAAGTTCGAGGACAATTGGCGTAAATAACCACTGACAAATTTGATAAAAAATGCCACCAGCACTGCACATAAGGCTTGCTGACCGATTCGGCTATCTGTGAGTAAATCAGCAAACAGACCAACCACAAACGCCAATCCCATCCCAATTAAAGTCGGTTGAAATATCAGCCAAAAAATCAGCATCATAATCATCCACATCGGACGAAATAGCGCAATCTCTGCCGACAGCGGATACACACTAAGTACCGATGCGATGATAAAACTGATTGCCATCACAATATATAAATGCTGTTTGGTTTTTTTGCGCTGAACGACGACCATAATCAGTGATTTTAAACCTTCTGCTGAAGCAATAAAACATAAGACGTATTGATAAAATTGGCAGCGGGTTTCACCATAATCTTGGCATAGCCCCCCGCTTGCTCGGCTTCTATTTTTGCCACGCGTCCAACAGGAAATCCGGCAGGAATACGACCACCAAGCCCCGATGAAATCAGCTCATCGCCAATGCGTACATCCGATGCCTTAAAGATATAATCTAGCACCAAATACTGCGGATTACCTTTACCCGATACGATGGCTTTTTGCCCGGTACGTTTGATAGTCACGGCAACGGATTGTTGGTCATCGCTGATTAACACCACACGGCAGGTATCGGGATAAACATTCACGACTTGTCCAAGAATGCCGTTTTCATCAATCACCGTTTGCCCGACAATCACTCCGTCTTTGCTGCCTTTATTGATGACCACCATTTGCCGCAGTGGATTGCTATCGGTACCAATCACGTGCGACAACAGCAAATTAAACTGGTCTGGCGTGGTGGCGGATAAAATCCCTTGCAGTCGGGCATTTTGCGCAACAAGATAATCTTGCTGCTGTAATTGCGCTTTGGCATGCACCAACTCAGCTTTTAACTGGACATTCTCACGGCGTAACGCTTCTTTTTCGGTCATAGTACTATCAAGCCAGCCTGCAAAAAAACTTGGATAAGCCGATACTTGATAGATGGGCTGCATGGCGGCATGGGTCGCGGTACGTACTGGCTGAAACCAACTGCTATTTTTACTATCCAATAACATCAGCACAATCGCCGCAAACACCACAATAAGGGTCTTGCGAATGGCGAGCGGTTGTTGGGTAAAAATAGTAAGTGACATAAGTAACATCCAAGCAAAATCCGTGACGGTCAATACAGCGCGCGATAACAAGCCATCAGGATAGCAAAAATCTTTTAAACAAAGCTATCGTAAAATCATCTTGTCAATAAAGCAATAAAACCGCTATTAAAAAATAGCGGTTAACGGTAACACATCAGTTAACATCAGACAAAAATCATATTCAATGCTTTGTTATTGATAAACTCTAACGCTTTACCACCACCCCGGCTGACACAAGTCAAAGGGTCTTCAGCTACCGTGACAGGCAAGCCTGTCTCGCGTGAAATCAGCTCATCAAGATTGCGTAATAGTGCACCACCACCGGTTAATACAATACCACGCTCTGCGATATCGGCTGATAATTCAGGCGGGGTTTGCTCAAGCGCCGCTTTGACACCTGAGATAATACCAGCAATAGGATCGCTTAAGGCTTTTTGGATTTCGGCAGAGGTAACCATAAATGACTTAGGCACCCCTTCTGCCATACTACGACCACGCACTTCCACTTCCAAGGGGTTTTCGGGATCTTCAATTGCCGTCCCTACTTCGGTTTTGATGCGTTCAGCCGTGGTTTCACCAATCACACAGCCGTGGGTACGGCGGACGTGAGTGATAATCGCTTCATCGAACACATCACCGCCGATACGAATGGAGTCGGCATACACACAGCCTGATAGCGCAATCACCGCAATCTCTGTGGTACCACCCCCGATATCCACCACCATCGAACCACTGGCTTCATGCACGGGTAATCCTGCACCGATCGCAGCTGCCATAGGCTCTTCAAGCAATAAGGCTTTGTTTGCGCCTGCCGATTCAACCGCTTCACGAATCGCACGACGTTCTACCAAAGTAGATTTACAAGGCACACAAACAATCACGTTTGGATTGGCTAAAAAGCGTTTCACTTTCACTTTGTTGATAAAATGCTTGAGCATTTTTTGGGTCACTTCAAAATCGGCAATCACACCGTCTTTGAGTGGACGAATCGCAGTGATATTATCTGGGGTACGACCTAGCATCTGTTTGGCATCAAGACCGACGGCAGCAACGGTAGGATTTTGAGTACGGTTACTACGAAGCGCAACAACCGTTGGTTCATTGAGGACCACACCTTTACCTGGGGTGAAAATTAACGTGTTGGCAGTGCCAAGGTCGATGGCGATATTACTTGATAAAAATCCGAAAAGGCTCATGTATCATTTCCCAGTGATAACAAAACTACACTGCAAGCAAAGCAGAAATTAGCGGGGTGTTTAATCGCACATCGAGTCAACAACGCATTTTTTAAAAGAGTTTATTTAAAAGCCTTTAATGCCGATGTTTCTAATGCCCATGTTTCAAAACCACCCTATTTGCACACTAGCAAAAAATCTGAAGCAAGCTGCTTACAGCCGCTGTATTTTACATAAAAAATAGCAAGAAACTCTTAACGATTAACAGTTAAAAGGCTATCTTTTTAGATAAAAAAGGTGACGATGATTTTAAAGAGGTTTAGGCGATAGTGACTTTAATGCGATTAATTTGCGTTTAGTAAGAATAGTGCTAGATTATAGCGGTAAAATATCGCAAAATATAGTGATTTAATCACATTCTATCTTTATTCACGAATTTTTTGTGACAAATTATTTAGGTCACATCACCCTATTTTTCAAATTTGTTATTAAAAGCAACTAAACTTATGCAACTGTTTTTTATCAAGTTTTATCAAGTTTTATCACGCTTTATTATAGCCTGTTGCTATAATTGGCTGGTGTAAAATCGCATCAAACATTTGCCTTGTTTGTCCGTTTTATTTTTGTTTGTACTTAAGGAACTCATCATGTCGCAGACGCTTTCAACTGATGAAATTATGAACATCGCCAAACTTGCTCGACTTGGCGTGACCACTGAGCAGGCAGATAGTTATGCCAATGACCTAAGCAAAATCCTATCGATGATGGATATTTTGGCAGAGGTCAATACTGACAATATCGCACCGCTTACCAATGTCCATGATATGACCCAGCCACTGCGTGAAGATGTTATTGGCGGTAATGGGGTCGAAGTCAATCGTGAGCTAAATCAGTCCATTGCGCCAAGTGTCGCTGATGGGCTATACCTTGTGCCACAGGTCATTGAATAAGCCACAGCTCATCGAATAAGTTGTCAAATTTTTGTTAATTAATTATAAGTGAAAATTATGTCTGAACTACATACGTTTTCGGTTGCCCAATTGGCAGCAGGTCTAAAAAATAAAGACTTTAGCAGTACCGAACTTACCCAGCACTTTCTTAATCGGATTGCCCAGCATGATAAAGTCATCAACAGCTTTATCACAGTCACGCCTGAACAAGCATTAGCGCAAGCCGCTGCCGCCGATAAATTATTGGCAGAAGGCAAAGGCGCAGACTTGACGGGCGTACCACTGGCTCATAAAGACATTTTTTGTACCCAAGGCGTTTTAACCACTTGTGGCTCAAAAATGCTAGAAAACTTTGTGGCACCTTACAACGCTACCATCGTTGAAAACTGCCAAAATGCAGGCTTAGTCATGCTTGGCAAAACCAGCATGGATGAGTTCGCGATGGGCTCGGACAATGAGTCATCAAACTTTGGCGCCGTGCACAACCCTTGGGATATCAGCCGTGTACCAGGCGGTTCATCGGGCGGTAGCGCAGCTGCGGTTGCAGCAGGTTTTGTGCCCTTTGCCACAGGCTCAGATACCGGTGGCTCGATTCGCCAACCTGCGTCATTTTGTGGTTTGACAGGGATTAAGCCAACTTACGGACGTGTCTCACGTTATGGGATGGTGGCGTATGCGTCAAGTTTTGACCAAGCTGGCAGTTTTGGTAAAACCGCAGAAGATTGTGCTTATTTGCTGAGCGTGTTATCAGGCCATGACAGCAAAGACTCAACATCCGCCAAAAAAGAGGTGCCGGATTTTGTCGCTAGTTTGACCAGCAAACGCCAAACCAATGCCAGCCATGATAAACCGCTTCAAGGGTTACGCATCGGCATCCCAACCGAATACTTTGCCGATGGCTTAAATAGCGAGGTTAAAGCCAGTGTAGAAGCGGCATTAAAACAATACCAGGCCTTGGGTGCAAGCTTAGTGGATGTAAATTTGACCAAACCTGAAATCACCCTTGCCACTTATTATTTGCTCGCCCCAGCCGAAGCTTCATCTAACTTATCGCGTTATGATGGGGTGCGTTATGGCTACCGCTGTGACAGCCCAAAAAACTTGGAAGATTTATACACCCGCTCACGTTCTGAAGGCTTTGGTGCCGAAGTACAGCGCCGTATTTTGATGGGTACCTATGCGTTATCAGCGGGTTATTTTGATGCTTATTATGTCAAAGCGCAAAAAGTGCGCCGCCTAATCAGCCAAGATTTTGCCAAAGCCTTTGAAAGCTGTGATGTCATTGCCACCCCAACTGCGCCAACGACGGCTTATAAAATCGGTGCAAGCCTTAGCCCTGCCGAAATTTATATGGGGGATGTTTATACCATTGGCGTGAATTTAGCCGGTTTACCTTCATTAAGCCATTCAGTGGGTTTTGATAGTGATAATCTGCCTGTCGGCTTACAGCTGATTGCAAAAGCATGGGATGAAGAGACACTACTGCAAACTGCCGATGCGTATCAGCAAGTCACTGATTTTCACCAACAACTATCACCCATCGCCAAAGCCTAAGGAGCCTTGTTATGACAAACGAAAATAAACCGCAAGCGCCTTTAGTGGATGGCTACGAAGTGGTTATCGGTATCGAAATCCACTGCCAACTCAATACCAACACCAAAATTTTCTCATCGGCTTCAACGCTATTTGGGCAAGAACCCAACACCCAAGCCAATATCGTTGACCTAGCCATGCCAGGGGCGCTGCCTGTACTCAACAAAGATGTGGTAGAAAAAGCGGTGATGTTTGGGCTTGGCGTCAATGCTGAAATTGGTATGATGAATGCCTTTGACCGTAAAAATTATTTTTATCCCGATTTGCCAAAAGGCTACCAAATCAGCCAAATGGCGCACCCGATTGTCGGTACAGGCTATATCGACATCGTGGTCAATGAAGGTGAAAAAAACGAATACCCCAAACGTATTCACATCACCCGTGCTCACTTAGAAGAAGATGCGGGCAAATCGGTGCATGATGCGGTGCCACAAATGACAGGCGTGGATTTAAACCGCGCCGGTACGCCGCTGATTGAAATCGTCTCGGAGCCTGATATGCGCTCAGCTGCCGAGGCGGTTGCCTATGTCAAAGCCATTCACCAGTTGGTCACTTGGCTCGGTATTTCTGATGCCATTATGGCGGAAGGCTCATTCCGTGCCGACTGTAACGTCTCCGTGCGAAAACCCGGTGCCGACTTGGGTACTCGCTGTGAGATTAAGAACCTTAACTCGTTTCGCTTTATCGAGCGCGCCATCACGGTGGAAATCGAGCGTCAAATTGACTTGATTGAAGACGGTGGCAAAGTCATACAAGCCACTCGCCTATATGATCCAGACAAAGACGAAACGCGCTCAATGCGTACCAAGGAAGAAGCCAACGACTACCGCTACTTCCCAGATCCCGACCTTTTACCGGTGCATATTGATACCGCAACTTTTGAACAAATCAAAAACGCCATGCCAGAATTGCCAGTGGCACGTCGTGAGCGTTTTCAATCGGCGCTTGGCTTACCTGAATATGATAGCCGTATTTTAACCGCTAACCGTTCGCTCGCTGATTACTTTGAGCAAGTAGTGGCAAAAGTCGGTCATGATAACGCCAAACTGGCTGCTAACTGGATAATGGGTGACCTGCTCGGCGCGCTCAACAAAGATGAAAAAACCATTGAGCAAAGCCCGATTTCTGTCGCCCAATTTGCCAAACTGCTAGAGCGTATCAAAGACAATACGCTATCAGGCAAACTGGCCAAACAAGCCTTTATCGCCCTATTCGCTGGCGAAGGCGGTGACGATGAAACAGCCGTGGATAAAATCATTGCCGATAAAGGTTTGAAACAAGAAACCGATACAGGCGCGATTAAAGCGATTGTCGAAGACGTGTTGAAAAACAACCAAGCGATGGTCGATGAGTACAAGTCAGGCAAGGAAAAAGCCTTTAACGGTCTTGTCGGTCAAGTGATGAAAGCCTCTAAAGGTAAAGCCAACCCGGCGCAAGTTAATCAGCTGTTAAAAGAATTAATTGGATAAGTTGGTATTGCAAATTCTGTCATTTTTGGTAGAATAGTACACCTTTCGGGGCGTAGCGCAGTCTGGTAGCGCACTTGCATGGGGTGCAAGGGGTCGCGAGTTCGAATCCCGCCGTTCCGACCAAATTAAAAAGGCTTACGTGTTACGTAGGCCTTTTTCTTTTTGAGTTTTTTTATACCTATTGTCACAGTATTTTTACGTGAATATGACAATAGTTTTTTTGTTTTGATAGATAATTTATTGATAAAATTTTCTCCGTATTTGACTGTATTTTCTGAAAAATCATGAGCGCGATCATTAAATCATTCCTTGCTAACTATAAACTGACAAATTTGGCTGCGGCTTTGGTATGGGTGGTTTTACCCCTCCCCGCGCAAGCCGATAGCGGTCATCAAGCACAAACCAACAAAGATGCGATTGTACGTTCTTGTCCCAATCGTTTATGCCCCGTCGTGCAGACCCTACCCAAAGGCATCAAATTTAGCTGGGTATTAGCCAAAAATGGCTTTGTGAACATTGCCGATTCTACCTTGTGGGTATCCACTGCTGACATCAAATAACTGGTTGTATGTTTTCAAATTTTTCTTAAAAAGCCTGTCATGAATATGATGGGCTTTTTTGTTATGATAGTCTAAGCTTAATGTTGAACGAGTCGATTATGTGTTACCCAAAAATCATTATTTCAATTGAAAAACAACAACTTACTTTACATCTGAGCCCCACCCAATCACAAACTTACCCCATCTCTACTGCCAAAAATGGTATTGGACAACTGCAGGATACTGGCTGTACACCGCTCGGTGCGCACGTGATTAGCGAAAAATTTGGTGATAATTTACCTATCAACAGTGTATTTGTGGCACGTCAATTTACCGGCGAAATTTATGACGATCATTTGGCAACTACATTTCCCAATCGAGACTGGATTTTGACACGGATTTTGTGGTTAGAGGGAAATGAAACGGGCTTTAATAAAGGCGCCAATGAGCAAGGGGTGTGTGATACCAAGGCGCGTTACATTTACATTCATGGCACGCCCAATACCGAGCCGATGGGCATTCCGCTTTCTCATGGCTGTATCCGCATGCGCAATCAAGACATTATCACACTCTATGACCAAGTGGATATTGGTACAGCAGTCGAAATTTTGCCGTAAATTTATCAAAGTTAACCTTAATAATAATTTAGAAAATATTAACCCATGTAATTATTGGTTAAAAAAAATTACAAAATAGCTTTTTTTTATTTAGGTTTTAGGCATATAATAACCGTGTCACATCAATCGGCTTTAACTTTAATTAATATTAATAAGGTAGATTGATTATCAAATAACAATGAAAAGGAGCTGATTATGTCAGTCGAAACATTACACAATATCGCAGAAACTCGCCGTTCTATCTATATGCTCAATGACCAATTGCCTGTCTCAAAAGATGAGGTGGTTAAACTGGTTGAACATGCCGTGTTACATACCCCCTCTTCATTCAACTCACAATCAAGCCGCTTGGTGGTATTGTTTGGTGAAGACCACCAAAAACTTTGGCAAATCACCGAAGATTTGCTACGCGCGATGGTGAATGATGATGAAAAATTCAAATCAACTGCCGATAAAATGGCCATGTTTAAAGCCGGTGCAGGGACTATCTTGTATTTTGAAGACCAATCAGTGGTCAAAGGCTTACAAGAACAATTCCCACTTTATGCGCATAATTTCCCAGTATGGGCTGAACACACCAGTGCGATGCACCAATATGCAATTTGGAATGCCTTAGCCGCGCTCAACATCGGGGCAAACTTACAGCACTACAATGGTGTGATTGATGAAAAAGTGGCGCAAACATGGAACATCGATAGCAACTGGAAACTCATTGCACAGATGGTATTTGGTGGTATCGCCGCCCCAGCGGGTGAAAAAACCTTTGAACCTATTGAAAAACGCTTAAAAGTTTACGGAAAATAATTTTTTAATGTGCATCACAATGCACGTGGCAGTGCATGTGCTAGTGACAGCAAAAAGCCAATATCTGACGGTATTGGCTTTTTTATATAAATTTGATTGCCATTAACTAAAAAATTAGCTCAGTAAAAACCCGACAATATACCGCATATTATCTACTGTCGGTATCGAAATTAGCGGCTAAATGCTGTCATCCATGACTGACCTAACTAGTCATACAGTGATTGACTGATTAGTGCTTTCTGCAGAGGCAATTTTCTTTAATTCACATGCCTACAATCAAGCCAAACTACTACCAAAACTTTGGTGCATTTTTAACCGTTTTTAGACTCACCGCGCATTGCTCGGCACTGGCTTGCTCACGCCCGCTAAACCAACCCACCGCAAATAGCGCATTTGGGTCGGTTTTGGCTTTCTCAAGATAGTTAGCATGACCGACCACGTTGTCATTATATTCACCGAGTACGTCTTGTGCAGGCTCTAAGTATTGCAAGAAAGCATTGAGCTCAGCTGCTTTTTTTCCTTTTTTGCCATTGGTTTGGCTGGCAAAAAGCGGCGCAGCAAACTCACTGACATAACGCAGGCTTTTTAGGTCTTTACGGACACCATGCTGGCTTTCAGTATCGAGACTGGCAAATTTATCACTTGCCACGGCAATCGCGGTAAATAGTTTTTCCAACTTCTTGGCAACAGTGGCTTTGGCTTTTGGGTTGTCCGCAGGTACGGCTAAATGGGTAAAACCAATCAGCTCTAAGAGCAGAATTTGAAAATCATTGGCTCTGACGGCATCAATCGGCATGATATCGACTGCCGTTGACCACTCGACATGCGGTGCACCGACTGACTCTAGCAGGGGCTGGGTTTTTATTTGCAAGATTTCTTTATCGCGATACTCCCCTAACAAGCTAAAGGTTTGTTTGAGTACCATCAGCCAATTTGGGTCAATATAATCTTGGGCAAATTTGAAATGTTTGAGGGCAGTACGTAAACGCCGAATGCCGACACGCAGTTGGTGCACTAAGTTGCCATCGGGACTGCCTTCAGCAATTGCAGAGGCATTGGGCAAAATCTGCACTAGGCAGTTATTGACCACTGCCTGCAAAAACGCAAATTGGCTGATGCCTTTATGTAATTGCAGCACAGCCAAATCCGCTTTGACAGGCTCGGCAAATTGCTTATTCGCGAGTAGCAAACTACCCCGCTGGGCTTTGGTAACGGTTGATAAATATAATTTGTATTTTTTGCACCAAGTTTTTGCAATGTCAATCAAATCACTTGGGTCACCTTCAAGCAGCTCAAATTCAATTTCATGAATATCCGATTGGGTTAACCCGTGATTATTGACGGATTTTTGTGAGATTAGGCTACCTATGCCAACTTTGCCGATATCATAAGCGATTTCGATGCGGCTGTTATTTTTCTTAATTTGGCGAGAAGTGCGTTGGACATCGGTAAAATATTGCACGGTTAAGGCTTGAGCGAGCTGGTCGAGCGGCATGATGCTAGTCAGCTGCGCTACGACTGTTGGCTCTGTAATCAGTGAAACATCGGGCACAAGGCTGCTAACATCAAGGGTATCTGGCGTACCCGTCAGGCTCAGCACGGTATTGAGCTCAACGCGTTTGGCAACGCCGTCACCCGCTGTTTTGAGGGTTTGTACCCATTGATTGTCTTCAAAACGAATACGCAGGGCGATGCCTTGTTTGGCAAGATGTTGATTGGGGGTATCAAAATAATACGCCGATAGCCGCTGTTGCTGCGCAGTTTTGGTGTCGATGTTTTTTCTTAAGACGCTTTGTTGATAGCTTGGGACAGCAAACTTGAGTTCTAGTTCGTGCATGATGGTGTCGATTAACCTATATAGCTAACGGATAAAACACCATCATAGCACAACTTTGCTTTTTAAAAATAACCACTTGGCTCATTTGTTGTTGGTAAAATTTTAAAGCATTTACATAACGCCCTATGATAAGTGATGACCAGTTACGCAATCACATCCAAACCTTCTTCTTTGAGCGATGTAAAGTCAGGTACTGATATAAAAAAAATCCATTTTAAGCTATCATAACCACAAAATTTTGATGAATTTTGTAATAAATATTCACACTGACCCTCGATTAAATAGGTTTTTTAATAAATGTCAAACGCTACCGCTGACCAAACTCCGTCTTCCCAACTCACCAAAAACCCAAGCAAAAAAATCAAACCCACCGCGCGGGTGCGTAAACGTTTGCAAGACGCCCCACCCGTTACCCTAACAGTGACCAATCTTGCCCATGACGGACGGGGCGTGGCAAGTTACGGTGACCAGCCCGACCATCACCTCGATAAACATGGCAAAAAAGTATTCGTCAGCTTTGCGCTGCCCAACGAGACCGTGAGCGTCAAAATCACAGGCTCACGTAAAAGTATGGAAGAAGGTGATGCGGCTCTCGTGTTGGCAAACCCAAACCCTGAACGCACGACCCCGCCTTGCCCGCATTTTGGGGTGTGTGGTGGCTGTAGCTTACAGCACTGGCAACCCGATGGGCAGATTCAATTTAAACAATCGGTACTGGCAGAGCTGCTCGAACACCAAGCCCATATCCAGCCTGAACACTGGCTTCCCCCATTGGTTGCTGACCGTTTGGGCTACCGCACCAAGGCACGTATGGGCGTGCGCTATGTCGAGAAAAAAGGCACAGCATTGGTCGGTTTTCGTGAGCGCGCCAGCAATTTTTTGGCAAATTTAAACGAATGCCATGTGCTTGACCCGCGTATCGGCTTTGAAATTGAGAACTTAAAAGCGCTTATCAGTTCGCTTGACGCCCGTGACCATATTCCACAGCTTGAGTTAGCGATGGGTGAAACACTTGAGGATGTTATTGATAGCAAAAAATCAATTGCCATTATTGTCCGTCACATGGTGGATTTAGGTGAGCATGATATCGCAAAACTGCAAGCTTTTTTTGCCAAGCGTAACTGGCAGTTATTTTTACAGCCCAAAGGTAGCGACACGGTACATCGTATTGACCAGTTATATGAGAACACGCCTAATGCGCGCCCATCAAGCCTGACGGCACCACCGACGGGCGGTTTGTTTTATCGCTTGCCCGAGTTTGATGTGACGTTTGAATTCTCGCCACTGGATTTTACCCAAGTCAATTTGTCAGTCAATCGTAAAATGACCAAGCTGGCAATTGATTTGTTAGCGTTGCAGCCAGGCGAGCGAGTGCTTGATTTGTTTTGCGGCTTGGGCAATTTTAGTCTGCCACTGGCGCGTCAAGTGGGTAAAACGGGCTTTGTAATTGGTGTCGAAGGCAGCAGTGAGATGACCGAACGCGCCAAAATGAATGCCACCGCCAACGGCTTGCACCATACCGACTTTTTTGCCCAAGATTTGACCAAAGATTTCTCGAGTGAGCCTTGGGTTGGGCAAGTCGATGCCCTGCTGATTGACCCACCCCGCTCAGGCGCCTTAGAGGTGATGCAGTATCTGGATAAATTCAATGCCAAACGCATCGTCTATGTGTCGTGCAATCCGATTACGCTTGCCCGTGATACCGCCGTGCTGCTTGACAAAGGCTACAAGCTCACCCACGCGGGCGTGATGGATATGTTCCCGCACACAGGGCATGTGGAAAGTATTGCACGCTTTGAGAAACGCTAAAATTTGGCTTTATTCATACAATTCATATAGCGTACGTTGACTTTATCAGCGTACCATTTGGTATTGTAATCGCGGCTGAGTTTTGCCCCAGAGATGACCACCTGTGGCATGATGGCAGTAGGTGCGTTTTTGCCAGTTTTCATTTTGTAAAGACTACCGATGGTGCGATAGGTTTCGGTATTTTCAAAATCTTGGCTTTTTTCTTTTGCCAAGTCCATGCGCACTTGTCGCTCCGTCAGGCTAATCATGCCTTGTTGTATCATTGATATCAGCGCCTGCTCACTTTGGCTGATGTTAGCACTGATTTTATTGCCTTTTTCATAAATCAATAAATCCCCGTCATAGTCAATCTTGGCATCAGATAACTCGTGCAGCATTTTTTGAAAAGCGGCATTACGGCTTGAATACATCCCTGAGTTGTAGTCAGCGAAGCGATAAATCGGGTCTTGATAATTGGCTTTATACAGTAACAAGCGATGGATACCATAGTACAATCCGCCATATTGGCTATATAGGTCTTTACGCAGTTCAAGGTTATTGCCATTCATACGGCGATGGTCACGCGCATAACTTACTTGCACCTGCATTGAGCCTAAGGTGGTAATCGGGTCTAATTTTTCTTCGATATCCCCGCCCACCAATTTGGTGACGCTGTTCAGCTTGCTGGCATAATATTTGCTTGAAAAATACGCAAACATCTGATGATAAATATCGTCAAGTTCTTCTTCGGTTTTGACTTTAGCGATTTGTTTTTCAAAGCTGTTATCGGGCGTAGGCTCAGTTTTTAGCATGGTGCGAAAATACGGGGCTAGCGTTGAGCCCAATTTTTCTTCCAACTCCTCATTCATCGCTTTTAGGCTTGATTGCCCCAAATTCGGGACGGGCGGATTGGCTTTAAAATTAGACTCTTGGTCGATAATGGCGACCGCGGTACAAATATTTTGCGCATTTTTTTCTATTTTTAGGGTATCAAATATTTGGTTGATGTCTTGTGCCCAGCTTTTGCTATCTTGTCCACGTTTGGGAATCAGTTTGGCAATTTGTTTGGCACCAATGGGCGAGTTAGCGTCGGTTTGCGTTTGAAAATACTCACACCCTGTCAACCCAAGCGATAAAGTCAGCGTTATCGCCAACTTTGACAGGGTTTTACCAAAGTTCGCAAGGCTTATTGCGCGGGTCATGGTAAAATCTGACGCTATAGTAGTCGCATTTGTAACAAAATGAGATGGTAATTTCATTAAACTCACCTATACTGAACAAGATAGTTTTATCTTAATTTGGATTGAGATTCACTCAAATCGCTGATTGGGTCGTTGCCTAACACTCATTTGAATGATACAAAAATTTTATCGACGGGTTGACTTGCAATTGTTTGCTAATAGACACATCTTAATAAAATTAACACATGAATAAGCGTAATAAAGTTAGTGTTAAATGGCTAAACGTGGGCACCCCAAAACGGTTATGATATATAAAACGGTTAAGATATATAAAGTGGCTATGGCATTTATTTTATTTTAACCTTTAACATTTATTTTAAGGCCTAACACGCCTAAAACCAACGCACTATCATAGCTAAAACGCGCTGCTATAGCGACTACTCTGTCATATTTTATTATTGCTAGCGCAGTATCAAATCAAACTTAATCACACAAAAATTCACAGGGAAAGTGAGTTGATAATTTTAAATGAACAAGGTTAGTTTTTTTGCTCTTTGAGGAAATCTGGTAAGTAAGGTGTAGAATTGACATGGTAAAAATACGAGAAAGTTTGCCGCTATTGGATGGAAAAGACGTTGATCATGATAGTACCACGATGATTGCGAGTATCACTGCCAGCCAGCGTCATTTCACCCATACTGACTTGCCCATTGTCTCTGAGCCTGCCAGCCACATCATCGATGAGCATACCATTGATACCGAAGCTTGGCTGGTATCGATGGCAAAACGCGCCCATCTCACCGAGCTGCCTGAGCTGACCAAAGCCTGTCAACTACTCAAAAATCAAGATTTAAGTACCGAAAGCAACCGCTCTAATGCGTTTTTGACTGGGATTGGGATTGCCGATATTTTGGGTTATCTGTACCAAGATGAAGCCACGCTCGTTGCTGCGATGTTATATCGTGCCGCGCGTATCCAAATTTTTACCCCCAAACAAATCCAAGCCACCTTTGGCGATGAAGTCGCAGAGCTGGTTCAAGAAACCCTAGCGCTGGGGCGACTGTCCGATTTGATAGAGAACAACAAGCGCTTAGAAGACCACTTTAACAACAACCAGCGCGAGCAGTTATCGGGCATTTATAATATGCTTATCTCGATGACCAACGATGTGCGCGTAGTGCTAATCAAATTGGCTGAGCGTACTTTTGCGATGCGAGAGCTGTCGTATGCCAGCCCAGAGCGTCAGCAACGGGTCGCCCGTGAGGTCATGACAATCTATGCGCCGCTAGCGCATCGTATGGGTATTGCACAGCTTAAATGGGAGCTTGAGGACTTATCGTTTCGTTATCTTGCGCCTGACCGCTACAAAGAAATCGCCAAATTACTCTCTGAAAAACGTAGCGAGCGCGAAACCTATATCGACCGGGTTGCGCAACAACTGCGCGAGGCGTTAGCTGCCCAAGGGATTGACGGGGAAATCACCGGTCGTGTCAAACACATCTATTCGATTTATCGTAAGATGAAACTCAAATCACTGTCGTTTGACCAGTTATATGATATCCGCGCACTGCGGGTACTGGTGCATAACAATGCCGATTGTTATCACGTATTGGGGCTGGTGCATGGTTTGTGGCGTTATATCCCCGAACAGTTTGATGACTACATCACCAACCCAAAAACCAATGGCTATCGCTCGCTACATACCGCGGTGATTGCTGAGAACAAATCGCTGGAAGTACAAATTCGTACCTTTGACATGCACTATGAAGCTGAACTTGGCATGTGTGCACACGTCAACTACAAAGAAGGTACCAAAAACAAAAAAGACGACTATCTGACCAAAAAAATTAGCTCACTGCGTCAGTTATTACTCAATCAAGAAAATGCTGACAATCATGACCCCTTAAAATTTGTATTAGATAAACATGTTGAGCATGAGCATGGCGAGCTCGATGAAGAAGAACAAGTCGTTGATTTTGGTGAATTTGAGCGGATTTATGTGTTTAGTCGTGATGGCGATATCATCGAATTGCCCAAAGGCTCAACTGTGCTTGATTTTGCCTATCATGTGCATACCCATGTCGGCAATCGCGCCCAAGCTGCTCGCGTCAACAAACGCTATGTGCCGCTGACCTATCAGCTCAAAACAGGCGAACAAGTTGAGATTATTACCAAGCAATCACGCGAACCAAACCGTGATTGGCTAGTGGCATCCTTAGGTTATATCAATACCAGTCGCGCTCGTAGCAAACTGCGCCAATGGTTTAATAAGCAAGACCGTGATAAAAATATCGAAACAGGTAAGCACATATTAACCAAAGAATTGGCGCGCATGTCGGTACACCCTAACAGTATCGATTTAAACGACTACGTCAAATTTTTTAATGCCAAAAATAGTGATGATATTTTGGTAGGGCTAGTCAATGGCAACGTTGAATTGCATAATTTGACCGGTCATATCAGTCGTCATCTAGATTTAGAACCCGAAGTCACTGATACTGAGCTTATCCCAAGCGTTCACCCCAAAGCCACAGGTAAGCTAGATGCGTATAAAATCGAAGTCGATGGCTTAGATAACATCGCTATTCACTTGGCAAATTGCTGCTCGCCGGTGCAAGGTGAGTCAATTGCAGGGTATATTACCCAGTCCAATGGCGTATCCGTCCACCGCAGTGATTGCGTCGAATACGAGCGATTAGTGGAGCGTGAGCCTGAACGCGCTATTAGTGCCGCTTGGTATGGCAATAAAGGCAAAAGCCAATTGGTACAAATATACCTTGAATCGTATGACAGGCGTGGCTTGCTCAAAGACCTGACCCAAATCATCGACCAAGAAAATGTCAATATCCGCCAAGTCGATACCCTAAGCGGGGATGATGATATCGCGCGGTTAAATTTTACCATAGAAGTGACGGGGCTAAGTCAGTTGTCCAAGCTTTTGGCAAAACTAGAGCAGCAACATGGTATTATCTTGGCGCGTCGTATCGTCAATAACAAGTCTTAATGCTTTAAATAGGAGTCACACGGCACATGCCAGAATTGCCCGAAGTGCAGACGACAGCGACGAGTCTGCAACCTTTGCTCAATCAAACCGTTGAAAAAGTTAGCGTCTTTCAGCCCAAATTGCGCTGGGCGGTGCCTGATGACTTGGTGATTTTGGTAGATTATCAACTTGTCGACATTGAGCGCCGAGCCAAATATCTGATTCTCACCTTTAAAGGTGCCGCGGGGCAAAAAAAACTGCTCATCCACTTGGGGATGTCGGGTAGCTTACAGCAGCATCCTGTGGGGTTTGACAAGCGTAAACACGATCACGTGATTTTGACGTTTAATAATGGCAAAAAACTCACCCAGCTACATTATCATGACCCACGGCGGTTTGGCATGTTGCTATGGTTAGAGGACTATGAAGACAAGCTGATTACCCATTTGGGTGTAGAGCCGCTCTCAGAAGACTTTAGCGCTGATTATCTATATCACCATATCCACAATCGCAAAAAACCGATTGAACGCCCCATCAAATCGGTGATTATGGCGCAAGAGATTGTGGTCGGTGTGGGTAATATCTATGCAACCGAAAGCCTATTTTTATCAAAAATTCATCCGTTGACCCCTGCCCATCTCATCAGCCACGAACAGCTGACCACCTTGGTCGCCCATATTCGACAAGTCCTACAAACATCGATTGAAAAAGGCGGATCAACGTTAAAAGATTTTACCGTAGCCGATGGACAAACGGGGTATTTTCAGCAAACGTTATTGGTGTATGGGCATAAAGGCGGCGATTGTCCGAGCTGTGGCACTGCCATCGAAAACGTCAAAATCAATCAGCGTGCCAGCACGTTCTGTCCCACTTGCCAGCCGCTGATAACCCGCAAAAAAACCGTGAAAAAATCAGTGAAAAAACCGCTCAAAAAACTGCTCAAAAAACCGCTCAAAAAATAGCGGCTCTCCTTTAACGTAAAAAAAACTGCGGCAAAGACAATTTTACTTGATAATTCTTGGCAAAATTGATGTAATGTTCCTGAACTATTCAGCAACAACCTAGCAAAACTTGTTAGGTACAACCTGTCAGTCAACCCCAGTTATTTGGTTATCTAGTTGCCTAATTATTTATTTAGTTAGCTAGTTACCTCGTTAATGAGGGCTTGCTGCCAGTTAGGAACCTGCTATGAAACTATTAAATACGATTGCGTCAGCCGTAGCCTTGATGATTGCAACGATGACTTGCAGCTTTGCCGCTACCGAAATTGATGAAAAAGATTTTGGTCCAACCTATGGCTCCATGGTCGCTGATACCATTGTGGGTAAGCCATTGGGCGCATTGGCAGTGGTGGGCGGCGTGGTGACAGCGATTGCCAGTATGCCATTTACCATCTATAACGATGAAATCGATCAGGTAGAACGCAAGCTGATTCTTGAGCCACTGGCGGCACTCGATCGCTGCTTGGGCTGTACCCCTGCTGAAGACCAATATTTTCGCTCCCAGCGCCCCAATAATAACCAAGTGCGCATCACCGTTGATGGACCTTCTGAGATTTTAATCGACACCAACCAAAAAGTTGTTGTGAAAACCCCTTAGTTTTTTCGTCAACGGTTCAAGCAAGCAATTGGTCACCGCTGATTGCTTTTTTTATGACTGTTATGTTCATGATAATTTTTTTGCACCGATAAATTGTTTGCTATAGTCGCTTTTAAACGAGTCTGCTCATCATTTGTCAAAATTTGGCTTACTGCTCGTATAAAAAGCGCTCGTATAAGCTTGTATAAAAAGTTGATTACCAAGGAAGATAACCGTCATGTCAAATCTAACGCTAAAAACACCGTCAGCCTTAGCCTCACACCCTACGCAGCAAACCATTCAAATAGCCACCAAACACCCTGCCACACTGGCGGCGACGGTGTTTCGACCCGATACGGTCAAAGCAGCCGTGATGATTGCGCCGGCAACAGGCATCAAACGGCAGTTTTATCAAAATTTTGCGCAGTATTTGATGGAGCATGGCTATGGCGTCATCAGCTATGACAATGAAGATATTGGCGAGTCGATGCAAGGCGACCTCAAGCACTCTAATGCGTCACTGATTAGTTGGGGGCGCTACGATATGACTGCGGTGCTTGATAGGCTGATTCAAGAGTTTCCCAATACCACCTATCATCTGGTCGGTCATAGCGCGGGCGGTCTATTATTTGGTTTGATGCCCAATCATCACAAGTTCACATCCGTGTTTAACGTTGCCTGTTCGTCTGGGCGAATCCGTAATATGGCGATGCCGTATCGTGCCAAAGCCATGTGGTTTATGGATGTATTTATTCCTGTGTCCAATGTGGTGTTTGGCTATACCCAATCAAGCAAAATTGGCATGGGCGAAGACTTGCCCAAAAATGTCGCCAAACAGTGCCGAGATTGGTGCAATGGCGCAGGCTATATCAAAACCGCCTTCGGTAAAACAGTGAAAACCCACTATTACAATGAGGTTAACTTGCCTGCTATGTGGGTGAATGCGCCCGATGATGATATTGCCAATGATAAGAATGTCGCCGATATGATTCGGGTGTTTCCCAACATGCAAGCGACCACCCAAACGCTAAAACCCAAAGATTATGGCTTACAGCATATCGGGCACATGAAATTTTTTAGCCGGCAAAACCAGCTACTTTGGCAGCAAACCCTGGATTGGTTACACCAACATGGGTAATTAAACAAGGGGCATGGTGATTATGCCCCTTGTTTGCTGCTAACAGTAGGATGAAAACAGCACTCTAAACGTTATCATTTTAAAAGATAGATTGCTAACAACCCACGCGGTTAAAACGGCACGGGGCTTTCCCATTCCATCCACACACCCGTGTTGGGATGTTTTAAGCGTAATTTGTGTGCATGCAAGCAAAGCCTAGGCGATAAATCAAACGCTTGACCGCCCAATACATCTTGCGCGTAGATGGGGTCGCCAAGCATCACATGCCCGATATGCAGCATATGAACGCGTAGTTGATGACTGCGCCCTGTGACAGGATGCAAGGCGACACGGCTAACTGCCTTACCCTCACGCAGTTCGTGATGCAAGGTTTCATATTTCGTATAGGCACGTTTATCCCAATTCATATCGACGATATGCTTGGGTTTTTGTGGTGGGTCGTAGCGCACCGGCACATCGATTTCGCCTTGCTGTGGCGGCGTTCCCCAGACCAGCGCTTGGTATTCTTTGCTCGGAATACGCTCGATAAATTGTTTGCTGATATGGCTTTGCGCCTCGCTATGACGCGCAAAAATGATAATCCCTGAGGTGTCCATATCAAGTCTGTGAATAAGTTTGACGTTGGGGTCGGCTTTGAGCAGGCGCGATTGCAAGCTTACTTTGAGTTCTTTACCATCCACCGATAACAGCCCGTGCGGTTTGTCGATGACCCAAATGTCGTCATCGCGATAGAGGGTAACAGATTTGGCGAAGTCGTCAAAGAATGACTGCGGCTGCTGACTTTCTTCAACATTACGCTGTGCAATGGATTCTGGGGTTAACGCTTGGGGGAGTTGTCGCATGGGTGGTTTTTAGTCTCTAAAATCTATTTGATTGAAAATTGATAGTATTTAAATCACTATTTGCGCTCTGACCTTTGGCAAACTTCACCAAAGTCAAGCGTCCAAACGCAATTAAAAATCCTTTGGCAAATTTTTTATGTGCAACCGTTATGCTTTCGCCATTATCGCAAAGACTTCTTTTGCCGCTTGCAACGTGGCATCCAAGTCTTCTTGCGAATGCTCACTACTTATAAAGGCTGCCTCAAAGGCGGATGGCGCAAGATACACACCGCGATCGAGCATACCGTGGAAGAAGGTCGCGAATTTTTGCGCATCGCATTGGCACACCTCTTCAAAGTTTTGTGGCAATGTATCGCTATCAGTAAAAAACATCCCAAACATACCGCCACAGCGCGTGGTTTTAAAGCCAATACCCGCATCTTTCGCCAACTGTTCAAGATTATCAGTCAAGTAAACGACTTTTTCACTTAATGCGTCATAAAAACACTCAGCCGTGAGCAAATCAAACATGGCAATACCGGCACGCATCGCCAGTGGATTGCCCGATAAGGTGCCTGCTTGATACACACCGCCTAACGGTGCGATACATTCCATAATCTCACGTTTACCACCAAATGCCCCGACTGGCAGACCTGCACCGATGATTTTACCAAACGTGGTCAAATCAGGGGTGATGCCAAAATGGGCTTGCGCTGACTGTAAGCCAACCCTAAACCCAGTCATCACTTCATCAAAAATTAGCACAGCGCCATGCGCGGTACACTCGGCACGCAAGGTATCGTGAAATTCTTGCGTGGGTACAATCATGTTCATGTTGCCGGCGATAGGCTCGACAATCACACAAGCAATGTCATTGCCAAATTGCGCAAAGCAGTCTTTGATGGCTTGCGGGTCGTTGTAACGAATCGTGATGGTATGTTTGGCAAAATCGGCAGGGACGCCTTTTGAGCTGGGTTCACCGATATCTAGCATGCCCGAACCCGCTTTGACCAGCAGACTGTCGCTATGACCGTGATAACAGCCTTCAAATTTGACAATCTTGTCGCGTCCTGTATAGCCGCGTGCTAGACGAATGGCGGACATGGTGGCTTCAGTGCCTGAGCTGGTCATACGGATTAATTCAACACTGGGAATCAATTCGCAGATTTTGTCCGCCACCGTGGTCTCAAACGTGGTGGGGGCGCCAAAGCTTAACCCGTCATCTGCCGCATTTTTGACCGCTTCAATAATATGGGGGTGCGCATGACCCAAAATCATCGGTCCCCATGAGCCCACATAATCTATATAGGGTTTGCCTTCGGTATCATACATTTTGCTGCCACGGGCACGGCTGATAAAGACAGGCGTACCCCCCACGCCTGCAAATGCCCGCACAGGTGAATTTACACCGCCAGGGATATGGGCTTTGGCTTGTCTAAACAGTAATTGGTTGGTTGTCGAGTTGTTTGAGTTATTTGAATTCATGGGACGCTCAGCTAGATAAATTTTTGCCTATTTTAACAAAATTCGGGGGTATTGAATACGCTTGCCGTCTATCTTGAATTTAGCTGGCTTGAATTTGGCTGGCTTGAATTTGGCTGGCTTGACTTTGGCTGACGAAAAATAGGGCTCGTTGATAAAAAATGTGGTTTTGGCTTTTTTGATATGTCCCTACTTTTTTGCCTCAATGGTAGTGACCAAGTGAGCACTATTTTTAACGCTAAAAAACCCCAATGCCGTGCACTGGGGTTGTTGTTTTGCGGTTTTTGACCCATTATTTTACTGGGCAATTATTTGTGGGCTTTAAACGAGATATTGGGTACTGCCAATTCGTTATATTCGCCTTTTTCATTTGACTTCCTCCCCTTGCTAAAGCAAGGGGATTCCTTCTACAAGACGGTCAAGCCCGACCGCAAGAATGTTCCGACTGGCATTGATATCTCTATCATGCCATGTGCCACACGAAGCACATATCCATTCTCTTATTCCAAGCGATTTTCTACCTTTCGGACTATTGGCGGTGATTTCACCGCAACACGAACATCGCTGGGTCGTGTATCTCTCATTCACGATTTCAAAACGACAACCTGCATGCTTGCATTTATAGGTCAGTTGTCGTTTCAGTTCAAACCAGCCTGCATCGTAAACCGATTTGGCGAGTTTGCCTTTTTTACTATTAAATTGATTACTCTGAATATCACCGACCACGATTAGCGCATTATCTTTAACTAATTGGGTGGTGAATTTGTGGATTAGGTCTTGGCGTGTGTTTTTGATTTTGGCATGGATAGCCTTGATACGTTTTTTGTTTTTGGCACGTTGAGCAATGGCTAAATCTTTGGCATAGTTGAGCGTTTGTTTGATGGTGAGTTTGTCACCGCTTGAGGTAGTGGCACTGTCTTTAAGTCCTAAGTCAATACCTACGCTACCCGTTCCGCATTGTGTTTTAGGGTAGTCTTTGACTGTGATACAGGCATACCAACGGTTACGGCTGTCTTGGACGACCTCAAGGGTGTTAATTTGATATAGGCTAAGGTTGTAGCTGTCCCATAGGTCGATGATTAGCTTTTGCCCTTTGGCTAGGCTTAGTTGCAAGGTGGATTTTAAGCCTTTTTTACCTGTTTGGTGTGTGGCGATGTGTTTGATGGCAGATTGTTTAAACGGTAGCCAACCCAAGCTTTTACGCTTTGATTTTGGGTTATTGGTTCGCCAGTTTAGTTTGGCTTTTTTGAATTGGCGACGCGATTTGGCGTGGGTTTCATTGATGGCTTGGATAGTCTGACTGTGTAAGCCAAGTAGTTCACCGCTACCTTTGGTGTATTCGTTTAGGTCGTAAGCACTAAAGAACTTGCCAGTCTTTTGCAGATGCTTGTAACTCAAGTCATTCACATAGTTCCATACGAAATTCACTAAACCGCTTAGACGGTTAAGCTTTGCTGTGTGTTTATCTCGTATGCGTAGCTTGAGTGTTTTCATGCAAATTATTTTAGCAAAATTTATGCAAGCGTTATAGTGTACAAGTTGCCTTATATCCACCGCCTAAAGTCGGTGGTTTTACGGCAACGGATGATAAACTGGATGACTAAATATCTTCAAGCTTTAGCACATCATAAGCGGGGGTTTCATACGGGTGTGCCTGTTTTAACGCTTGCACCACCGCTTTGATGCGCTCATCTGCAACCACCATCTCGACTCGCCATTCTTCGATTGTTTGTAATTGATTGGTGGTACCAATAAAGGCTTGATTGCCTGCCAATGGCATAAACTGTCCTGTGCCCAACACCTGCCAACAGCAATACTGATAATTGCCAATCTGCCCTGCCCCTGCGTCAAACAAGGCTTGCTTTACAGCGTCTAGATAATCGGTCGGTATGTATGTGGTGAGTTTATACATGATTGGTTTTTTCATCCCTGTCATTATTAGGTATCTGCCTTAATCTAGCATATTTTTTTTGCAAAAAGCCATTTGCTAATCCGTTTTGTCCCCTATCGTTAAATCCGCTTACCAAAAAAATTATCCGTTAAACTGGCTATACATTATATAATATTGTATAATGTATTTTATTACAAAAATCTCAAGTGTTTTATTCAGGTGGCGTATGTTGTTATTTTCTATTGCTGATTATAGTCATCCAATGGTGGGTGGTATGTTGATTGGGCTCTCTGCGGTTATGCTGTGGTGGAGTATTGCCAAGATTGCTGGCATCAGTGGCATTGTCGCTAGTCTCTGGCAACCAAACTCACCCGATTTTGCTTGGCAATTGGCGTTTTTTGTGGGCTTGCTAGTATCGCCTTGGGTGTTTGCTATGTTCTTTAACTTGCCAACCATCACGGTATCATCATCGCCTTGGCTGTATGTCATCGCAGGGTTATTGGTCGGTGTGGGCACGCGAATGGGCTCAGGGTGTACCAGTGGTCATGGTATCTGTGGCAATGCGCGCTTTTCACCGCGCTCACTGCTGGCAACCATTGTCTTTATTTCCGCAGGGTTTGTGACGGTGTTTATCGGTCGTCATTTGTTGGCATTGATTTAATTGAGACGTTAGGGGCATATATCATGCGAAAAGAAATTGTGTTATTGATTAGTGCTATCTGTGGGTTGGTTTTTGGTACGGGTTTGATTGTCAGTGATATGGCAAACCCAAAAACCGTGCAAAGCTTTCTTGATCTCGCAGGCGATTGGAATCCTGCGTTGCTGTTTGTGATGGTTGGCGCGCTCATTGTCGCCACCATTGGTTTTAATTTAAGTCGCTTAAAAAAGACCAGTCTATCGGGTGCGCCGTTTCCACCGATTCGCCGCGGTATTGACAAGCGCTTGGCGATTGGGTCGATGATATTTGGTATAGGTTGGGGCATCGCTGGTATCTGCCCTGCCCCTGCGGTGGTGCTCATGGGCATGGGTATCTGGCAAGGGGTGGTGTTTTTTATCGCCATGCTAGTAGGTATGGGGATGGTGATAGCATTTGATAAAACCCAATCCGCTTAGTCATCATTAGTCATCAGTAGGGTGAAATAGCCGATAAAACCCACCCGCCATGAGCCAACTGGCTAGTTGCTGTGGCGTTTCTGTTTGCCCTTGCCGCACCCAATAAATATAGGTGTGATACAGCATTCCTGAGGCAAATACCAGATTGTACTCCCCGCTTTTATCCTGATTTGGCGCGCTCGTAGCTTGGCAAGTCAATGCCTGCTTTTTGCGGTATTCGACAAAAATTTTGCTATTAAGGAGTGTGTCTAAAATCAGCCCTTCAAAGCCTTGGTTGAGCAAAATCTTGGTCGACAACTCAAACTTGCTCAGATAATCAAACACTTGTCGCAAAAACGCATAAAACTCGCCCTCGCTTGCCGCCGTCAAGTCGATAAAAGGAAAATCATCCTCAATCTGCGCCAAATAGTCTTTGAGTAGCGCAAGTTTGCTATCGTAATTGCGATAATACCCCATGCGACTCACACCCGCCTTTTGGGTCAGCTCGGTGACGCTGATATCAGCAAATGGCGTGGATTCCATGAATTTGAGCAGCGCTATGGCGAGCGAACGTCTGACCACGGTGTTGGCATTACCCATGATATGCGCCTGCTGTCCAAAATCACTCAAGCTCGACTCAATACTCGTACCCGTGGGCGATGGAAGCGGTGTGAAGGTTGGCTTTGGCACGCGTTAATCCTTTCAACTCAAGCCTTTACTTAATTTATCAAAACAAAACGGACCCAAATGTCACAGTTGCAGCAGCCTGCTGAAAAATTAGTATACCCTAATCAGGTAGCGGGTTGAACTGTTTAGCGGTCAACCGCTGTTATACAAAGACAGATACAGCCAAAAAGCCACTGCAAAGTAGCCTGCGGCAGGTCAGCTATAAGGACAACTATTAAGGAAAATAAGGGGAAAGCGATATATGGAAGGTCAATCATTTGATACGGATTTTCTGGTCATAGGCTCAGGCTTTGGCGGTAGCGTCTCGGCGATGCGACTGACCGAAAAAGGCTATCGCGTGATTATCGCGGAGCAAGGCAAGCATATTTCTCCTGAAACCATGCCCAAAACCGTGCGCGATATCAAGCAGTTTTTGTGGTTGCCTGCGCTCAAATACAAAGGGTTTTTTTCGCTTCAGCTATTTAAGCATGTCATGGTGCTGCATGGTAATGCGGTGGGCGGTGGCTCAATCACTTATGCCAACACCTTATTACAACCAGAAGACAAAATTTGGCAACAAGGTAGCTGGGCAGGGCTGCACGACTGGCAAGCGGTGATGCCACAACATTATGAGACCGCCAAACGCATGCTAGGCGTGAGCCAAAACAAAAAAGTCGGTAACGCAGATTTGATGCTACAAAAAATGGCAAACTTAAGTGGCGTGGGTGATAGTTTTTATCTCACCGATGTGGGCGCCTACTTTAGTGAACATGACAAGTATGCTCATCCCCCTGTCAATGGTGACCCGTATTTTGGCGGCGCAGGTCCTAAGCGCAGTCCCTGTATAGGCTGTGGTGGCTGTATGGTGGGCTGCCGTTATGGCGCCAAAAATACCCTAGATAAAAACTACCTGTATTTTGCCCAAAAAAATGGCGCTACCCTGCTCGCTGAAACCAAAGTCACGGATATAGTACCGATAGCTGATGCTAGCAAATCATCAAGCGACCCTGCCTATCAAAACGGTTCACAAGGCTATCGGGTGACGCTGCAATCAGCGGATAAAGGTGAGTATCAAATCACCACCCAACAGATTGTACTGTCAGCCTCTAGCCTCGGTAGCCAAAAACTGCTGTTTGAGCAGCGCCATAAAGGCAATATGCCCCATATTTCCCCTTATCTTGGCAAGCGTATCTATACCAATGCTGAGTCCTTGCTAGGCGTACGATTTTTGGATGACCAACATGGCGCCATGAGCGATGGCGTGGCTATTGGTTCTGGGATTTATTTGGGCGATGGCACACACATTGAGGCGACGCGCTATCCTGAAGGCTTTAATATTGCCTCCTTTTTGGCGACGTTAAGCAATTATAAAAACGGTAAAAAAATGTCGCTACTGGTTTGGTTATGGTGTTTTATAGTGCAGTTTATCGTCAAGCCCCGTCAGACGTGGCGTGCATTTCGACCGCATAATATGGCAAAACAAAGCCTTATCTTGCTATGTATGCAAAGCACGCCCTACGCGCTTGAAATGCGCTATCAAAAAAGCCCGTGGTGGCGGGCTTGGTTGGGTAGCCGCTACCAGATGCAAACCTATGGTCCTGCCATCCCCGCCTTTATTCCAGAAGCAAGCGCGTTTGCCGAGCAGATGGCAACCCAAATGGGGGGAGTCGGTTATGGCGTGCTGTCGGAAGTATTTTTGAACATCCCAACCACCGCGCATTGTATGGGCGGGATTTCGCTGGGCAATTCTGCCGCAGATGGCGTGGTCGATAAATATCACCGATTGTTTAATTATCAAGGGTTTTATGTCTGCGATGGCGGCAATATCTCGACCAACTTGGGCGTCAACCCAAGCCTCACCATAACAGCGTTGACAGAGCATGCCATGAGCCATATTCCGCACAAATTAACCCAGTTACTGCATGCTGCGGATACCACCAGGCAAAACGTGACGCTGGTTCAAAAAGATGCTAGCAAGATACCGGCTTAACTGCTATGTTGAGTTAAAATTTAACTAAATGATTGGGATAATACACATGACACCTCAAGACAACTCAGATTCAACTAATTCGGATGCAACTATCAATGCCATGCAGCAGCAGTTTGACATCATGCGAACGGCTAGCCGCCAAGACCAATATGTTGATTGGTCAATTCGTAGTGCACGGCTAAAAAAATTAGAACAGCTGGTGATGGACAACCAAAGCGAGATTATCACCGCTATTCATGCCGACTTTGGACAACGCCCAGCGGCTGAAACCACCATGCTTGAATTGTTCCCAACGCTTGAAGCCATTCGTTATACACAAAAACACGGCAAGGCTTGGTCTGCCAAACAGCCCGTCAAAACTGGGATTTGGTTTTTGCCCGCTCGTAGCTATATCCAGCCGCAGCCGTTAGGGCTCGTGGGCATTATTGCACCTTGGAACTATCCGCTGTATTTGGTGATTGCACCGCTGGCTGCCGCATTGGTGGCAGGCAATCGTGCGATGCTCAAAGTCTCAGAAGCGTCACCGAATTTTGAGCAGTGGCTGGCTGATGCGTTACCCAAATACTTTGCCGCAGACGAAGTGACTTTGATTACAGGGGGTGTCGAAGTCGCGCAAGCCTTTAGCCGCTTACCGTTTGACCATTTATTTTTTACTGGCTCTACCGCAGTGGGCAAACATATCATGAAAGCCGCTGCCCAGAATTTGACCCCTGTCACCCTTGAGCTGGGCGGCAAGTCCCCTGTCGTGGTGACGCCAAGCGCTGATGTGGCAAAAACTGTCAACCGCGTATGGACAGGCAAAACCATGAACGCAGGGCAAACCTGTATTGCGCCTGATTATGTGTTGATGCAGGCGGATAAAAAACACGCCTTTATTGAACAATCAACCGCATGGCTTGACGCCCACTACCCCAATCTTACAGACAACCCTGACTATAGCTTTGTCATCAATCCCAAACAAGCCAGCCGCGTGCAAGGTTATCTTGATGAAGCCAAACAGCGCGGTGCCACCCTCATTCCACTGACCGATTATGAAGTGAATATTGAGACTGGATTTTTCCCACCGATAATTGTCACCGATTTACCCAGCGATGCTAAATTGCTGACAGAGGAGATTTTTGCCCCTGTATTACCACTGGTGTCCTACCAAGACTTGACGCAAGCGGTGGCGTATGTGAATGAGCGTGACCGCCCACTGGCGCTGTATGTGTTTGGCGAGGACAAAGCCGACACCGACTACGTACTCGCGCATACGGTGAGTGGCGGCGCCTGTATTAACGAAACTATTTTTCACATTGCCCAGCAAAATCTGCCGTTTGGCGGTGTCGGGGCATCGGGGATGGGGCGTTACCACGGCAAATATAGCTTTGATACTTTCTCTCATCCAAAAGCGGTGTTTAAACAAAGTCACCTTAACTTCGCGCATTTGCTCCAACCACCGTATGGCAAGACCTTTTGGAACATGATGAAGGTGATATTAAAAGCTTGATTTTAACCGCCTGATTTTTACAACTTGAAAACGTTTAACCCCACGCTTGCGATGGCGTGGTTGTTTACATGGCTTAACAATAAAATGGATTATTGATAATAGTTGTCGTGCTTTTTGAGCCACCAGTTCATGTTATCTTGGCGTTTGGCACGAAATTGTTCCAATCTTTTGGCAATAACCGCATTGTGCGCTCGCGCGGTATCAAGCCCAAACAGAATCGGCACACTGACAAGCACGCCATAGCGCCATTTTGGGCTAGGCAGTCCCAAGCCATCGCCAATATCATCACCCACTAAAGTCCGTGTGACACTGGCATTGACCCGCTCAACCAGCTGTCCACGTTTGTTATCCTCACCCATAATTTGCGAGGGTAAATCATGCAGCGCTTTGGCGAGCGGTTTACCAAATTCAAAATCTAATTGCTGGGTTGCCAAATAGCTATAAAGCCATGCCCACGCCTCGGTTTCATCTTCAGGAATGCGCGCCAGCTCAATCCCCATCCACCAACTCGCCAGTTGCCATAAATGCATGATGCCTTGTGATTCTTCGGCGCTGATTCTTGCGCCCAGTAATTTTAGTCCGCGCATAATGAGTAGTGAAAACTGCAAGTGGGTTGCCACCATATCGGTTTGGTTAATGGGCAACCCCCAGTAGCCACTGTCCCAATCATGACTGCATAAGTGTTGTCGTACCAGACCGTGTGTCTGACGCACCTGCAGACTTTGTCGCCAGCCTTCTGTGCCGATTGCCAATGGGGGTTGCTGGTTGCGGCTAATCGCTGGGTACTCAGACACTGCCAAAATATACGCATAGGTTCGCATGAGCCTTGGCAATGCATCATGCACTAACGCCCCTGTTTTGATGAGTGGCAATGAGAGCGCAGGGATACTATACCCTGCCATTAGCGCGACATTACGCAGTAACCAAATCAGCATCAACGGATAGCGCCGATAGGCAATTGCACCAATCTCGGCAAGCTTGGCATCATACCAACTTGGATATTGGCAAAACTGCTGATAAAGCGTCTCAAACGCTGGCTGTTGCAATAACGCTTTGGCTGCCGATACATTACTTGTTTGCGCTATCCCTTGCTCATGCAAAATCAATTGCTGCAGGGGTTTGGAGAATTTGATACCGCTGGATAACAGCACATCGACAGGCTGATCTGCGACACCATACCCCTGCTGCATCTGTTGCAATAAATCCTTTGACACCTCAAAATCACGGGGCAATAAAAATCGTTTGATACGCTGCAACACTTGTAAATCAGCATGGTGGTCAATGTCAGTATTGCGCCCCAGTGTCGGCAAATCGGTTTGATAAAGCAGGTTCATAGCAGTGATGAATCAGTAATGAATGAATAGATAGCCTAGCGCATTTTGGCAACTAAAAAATACTTATGTGCCAAAAAAAAATCGATTTTTTTTGTTTAAAAATGTTAGACCTTAATCGACTGGGTATATTTACTGGCTGGATGAATTTGATCGTAGCTTGCCTGATGGGTTTCAGTGACCTGTGGGATAATGATTGGTTGGATAATGAAGGCTTGGGTAATGATGACTAGCATAGCGTTAGTCCATGTCACATTTATCGAACTATTTTGTCGCTGACGCTAAGCCTATTTTTGATTACACTATAGCCAACCTCTCTTGTCTTAACAGTATCAAAATCGAGCTACCCTTTGAAATCACCTAGAATCTTAGAAACGCCACCCAATTGGACCGAGGATGAAAAACCCGCGTTACCCGGTTCACCGCCGAGTATTGCTCACTCTCGATCAAAAAGTATTGTGTATTTTGTTATCGGCGTTTTTATTGCAATTTGTGGCGGCTTGGGCAACGGCATTATTACCGCAAATTTACCGCAAATCCAAGGCGAATATGCGCTAACACCCTCACAAGTGGCTTGGATACCTGCTGTGTATGTGATGGCAAATGTCAGCGCCAACCTGCTGCTGTTTAAAGCGCGTCAACAATTTGGGTTACGCTGGTTTTCTGAAATATCCTTGCTGATGTTCATGCTGGTGATGTTTATTCATATATTTGTGCAAAACTACCCGATGGCTTTATTGGTCAGGGCGATGGGAGGCTTTGTCGCGGCGCCGTTATCCTCACTTGGACTGTATTACGTGATGCAAGCCTTTAGTAGTCAGTATCGCCTACAAGGTTTATATATTGGTTTTGGGGTCAGTGCGCTCGCGATTCCGTTGGCTTGGATAATGTCCCCTTATTTGGTCAATGTGAATGACTGGACTCGGCTTTATACCTTTGAGTTTGGTTTGGCGCTGTGTTGTTTTGCGATGGTGGTCGCCGTCAAGTTGCCACGAAGTCTACGTATCGAAGTGTATGAGAAGAAAGACATTCTCACCTTTTTGTTATTGGCGCCCGGTTTTGGGTTACTGTGTGGTGTGTTGGTACAAGGGCCTATTTTATGGTGGGAAAACTCACCCTTATTGGCTTATATGCTTATTGGCGCGTTGGCGCTGTTGATGTCAGGCTTTTTCTTTGAGCATTACCGCAAAAATCCCTTAATTATGACCCGCTGGCTGGGAAGTGTTGCGTTATGGCGTTTTGTGATCGGCGCTTTTTTACTGCGTTTGATTATGTCTGAGCAAAGTTACGCGGTGGTGAATTTTTTAAAATCCCAAGGTCTAACGTCCGACCAGTTTGTGGGTTTTTATACGGTCATATTTTTTGGTATGTTGGCAGGTTTGATAGTCAGTGCACTGACCTTTTCACGAGATCATTTGATTCCGCCAATGGTAGTAGCGACTTTGCTCGTGGCAATTGCCAGTGTATATGATGCCAATATGCTCACCAGTGACGTGCGACCCCAAAATTTTTATCTCAGTCAATTTGCAGTCGCGTTTGCAGGCTCACTGTTTATGGGTCCATTGGTATTGATGGGATTTGGGCTGACGCTGCGACAAAGCGTTAATCATGTCATCACCTTTATCATATTGTTTGGTGCGACCCAAAACTTTGGTGGGTTGGTAGGCTCGGCTTTTTATAGCACCCTGCAACAGCAGCGCACCCAGTATCATAAACAAAGTATTTTACAGCAAATGCAATCGACGGATGTCACGGTAACCCAGCGGCTTCAACAATACCAAGTAGGGTTTAAACCCGTCATCACCGACAGCAGTTTATCGCAGCAACAAGCCCAACAATCCCTCAACCAAATTGTTACCCGAGAAGCGCAGATTAAAGCGTATGGCGATATCATTACTGTCAACAGTTACATTGCCACGTTTTTATTTGCTTGGGGTATGATTAATATCGCCCGCAAAAAATACATTGAAAATCGGCAAAAAGTAGCAATTAAGCAAACTTAGACTGGATAAGCTAGATGGGTATAACAAGGCGACCCAATTAGATAACTGTTTTTTTAGATAACAGTTTAATGATAAATTGAATGACCAATAAAATTTAATCATCAATAAAATGCTTACGGAAAACCCAACTCATGAGTAGTGAAGCAACAACCCAAAATGATGCGCCAGCTGATGACAGCGAAAATAAACCTGTACAGGCGCCTGAAAAGATTATTAACCCTAGACCGCTTACCTTAATTATCATGTTGGTGGTTTTTTTGCTCGGTGTTGGGGTGATTTTATGGGCATGGCATTTAGGTCCGTTTAATACGCCACTGCAACAAACTGAAAACAGTTATGTTAAAGGCAATATCACCCTATTGTCGGCACAAATTAATGGTTATATCGAAAAAGTCTACGTCACCGATTTTGAGGACGTCAAACAAGGTCAGCCGTTAGTTAAAGTCAGCAGTGCTAACTACTCACAGCAAGTGGTACAAGCCGAATCAGGACTGGAACAAGCGACTACTAATTTAGCCAACCAGCAACAAATCATCGAGCAGCGCAAAGCCGATGTCAAAGCCGCGCAGGCAAAAGTAGCACAAGTTAAAACCCAGCTAGAATTGTCGATCCAACAGCTAAAACGACTAGAATCCTTGGTCGGTGTTGGCGCAGTGTCACAAAATGAAGTCGATACTGCCAAAGCGGCAGTTAAAAACAATGAAGCACTGATGAGCCAAGCAATGGCCAATGTCGATGTCGCCCGCGAAGGTCAAAAGACCGCGGAAGTAGCAAAGATTGGTTTGGTGGCACAGATTAAAAGCGCCAATGCACAGTTAAATCAAGCCAATACCAACCAAGAATATGGCTTAATCACCGCCCCGACCTCAGGAAAATTAGGGCAAATCAATATCCGTACCGGTCAGCTGGTGACACAAGGCACGCAGTTGGTTTACCTCATTCCAAAATCGATGTGGGTCATTGCCAATTTTAAAGAAACCCAAATTGATAAAATGAAAATCGGGCAAAAAGCGTGGTTTACTGTCGATGCCCTAGGCAAACAAAAATTTACGGGGGTAGTCAAAAGCATCTCCCCCGCAACAGGGTCAGAATTTAGTGTCATTAAAACCGACAATGCCACTGGGAATTTTACCAAAGTGGTACAGCGCATTTCTGTACGCATTGACATCGATGACAACCAAAGTCGTCTGAATGAATTGATGCCAGGCATGTCGGTAGTGACAACGGTAGATACGTCAAGTTAGCAAATTAACCCTTTTTTATTCTCCTCTACCAAACGCAGTTTAGCCAGATAAGCTTAAAAAATCTTTCGCTAAATAAGCTGGGTTAGGATATTGATAGAACCCCTCACCCGTGGCTTCACCCAGTTTATTGGTATCGACCAGTTCTGCTTTGAGCTTTTCAGCGGGCTGCTGCAAAGAAGGGTCCGTTTTTGCCAGTTCATTAAAGATGTTGTAGTTGGTTTTCATGCCATTTTTATCCAAAATCGCCATCGGTCCAAAGGGTGAACCCGTGGCTATCATCCACGTTTTATCAATGGTTGCGGCATCGGCAACACCGTTTGCCCACAGTTTTAACCCCGCTACCAATAACGGAATCAATAAGCTATCAAGCACATAGCCCGATTGTTCTTTTTTTACCGCTATCGGTAACATAGCAATGGCTTTGGCAAATTCGATGACGTCAGCATAGACTTGTGGGTCGCAGCTTGCTGCCGCCATCAACTCCACCGTATTACGGATGTGGATGTGATTGGCAAAGTGCAGCATCAAGAATTTTTCTGGGCGGTTAGTAAAGGTCGATAACACGCTTGGCAATAGCGTCGATGAGTTACTGGCAAACACGGTTTTGGTAGGGGCGGCGGCTGAGGCTTTTTGATAAAAATCTTGTTTAATGTCTAAGCTTTCTGGCACCGCTTCAATCAATAGGTCTGCATCTTTTAGCGCCTCATTCAAGTCAGTGGTGTAAGCCAAATTTTTGCTAGCTGCTGCCACTTGGGCATCGGTTTCACCTAGGTCATGCTGATGCTGATTGGCAAGGTCGGTAAAGCGGGTTTTCGCCTTAGCAATCGCGTCATCGTTAATATCATAAATAGTCACGTTAAACCCATGAAACGCACATTGCACCGCAATTTGGTTGCCCAATACGCCACTGCCTGCCACGGTAATATTTTTATAGGGTACTTTGGATAAATCCGCTTTGGGTGGTTTTAAAAAGTCAGGATTTTTAAAGGCGGGATTGGGGTATTGATAAAATCCTTCGCCCGTTGGCACACCCAGTTTATGTTGCTCGATGTACTCTTTTTTGAGCATATCAACGACCGCTTGGTCCTGTTGTTTGCCCTTAGCTACAGCAAGCTTGTAAATATTGTAAGGGGTAGTCAGCCCCAGCATATCATAAAAAGCAAATGGTCCCATCGGCGAGCCTGTGCCAAGCATCCAAGTTTTGTCGATGGTTTGAGTGTCAGCAATGCCTTGGATATACAGCTGCATCCCTGCATTTAACCAAGGATTGAGTAGTGAATTTAGTACATAGCCCGAGGTTTCTTTGTTGACGATAATAGGCACCATGCCGATTTGTTTGGCAAACGCGGTCACCGCATCAAATACGTTAGGGTCAGTATCAGCATGCGACATAATTTCGGCAAGATTGCGCTTCCAAATCTCATTGGCAAAGTGCATCATTAAAAACTTAGCAGGACGGTCGGTAAATTTGACCAAATCACTGGGCAACATGGTAGATGAGTTACTGACAAATACGGTTTTCTCGGGTGCGGCTGCTGAGGCTTTGCTATAAAAATCTTTTTTGATGGCGACATCTTCGGGCACCGCTTCAATCAACAAGTCTGCGTCTTTTAAGGCGGCGCTTAAGTCTGAGCTATAACGCAAGTTTTGTTCAGCCTGTTTGGCTTGTTCGCTTGTTTCGCCCAAATCAGCCTGATGACGTTTGGCGATATCGGCAAATTTGGTTTTGGCTTTATTGAGCACCTCGTCATTGATATCATAGACAACAACTTTAAAACCATGAAACGCCGCTTGTACGGCGATTTGATAGCCCAAAACACCACTGCCTGCGACTGTTATGTTTTTAAAGTTAGAAAGGGTATTCGATTCTGACATACTATGCTCCTAGCGTTAATGAGCAAATACGCGATTTCATAATTGATGATTAAGGTAAATTATTTTTAATATTATCGTATTTGCTGTCGACTATTTTTGATTAGATTAAAAGAAAAAAAACCGTTAGCATGTTCAAACACTAACGGTTTTTGATTTATTTATGGAGATTGAGTTTTTCACCCAATTGATGAAATTTTTGGTTTATTTCATCACGAAATGCGTCCAATTTTGACGAATGGTCAGCTTTGCGTTGTTCACGCCATACTTGTTGCAAGTGTTTAACCGACTGGTCATGTGCTTCTTTAGCTGCGATTATTTCACTTTGTACATGAGCTACGTCAAAGCGTTGGCTATGCGTGTTATACTGCGCAAAAAAGTCGTTGAGTGGTTGCTCGTTTTGCTCTTGAACCAACGTTAAAATCGCCACTTCACCGTCTTTTAGATTTTGGGCAACGTATTCAAGTAACGATGATTGACCAAAAGATACTGCCGCACCGACATCACTACCGAGTACCATACCCAGTGAGCCGCCGATTAACAAACCTGCAGGTCCGCCCAATACGCCAAGCAATGCACCAAACAGACCGCCCATAACCGCCCCACCACTAACTTGTTCGCCTTGGTCTAGGCTATCGACCGTTGTGATCACACTGTTTTCTTTTTTAATGAGTAACGCTTGCGCAATCAAGGTTTCAGCGTTGCTTTTGTAAGCTTTAAGCTCGGTAAAGGCTTTGTAGGCTTCAGTTGATACATCAAAAATAGTGACTAAAATATTTTGTTGTGCTTTCATGGCTGTTATCCTTATTTTTTTAATTAGGTTTTTTTAATTAAAGGTTATAAAAATCTTTATCAAATGCCTGTTTTAGGTTGGTTGGCTCGGCACGTTTTTTATGATTTAAACGATGGCGCGTGGTCGAGGCGGTTTGATAAGCTCGAAGACGCGCGTGTTGTAAGTTACCAATCGGACGGTTGGCTTCAATACAGCGAAACGGGGTAAATGACAAATGCTCCATAATGTCAAAGTTGCCGTCATCCGGTACATCTTGGCAAGGGATGGTAAGTTTTGCTACTGTCACAAAAGGCGCATCTTTTTCATCCCATTCTTTGGTCAAGTCATTGATGGGTTGGTCTTTTAAGTTACGGCACAGCTGGATTTGCACATCAAACTCATAATCATGCTCACGGATTTCTTGTAAAATCAAAGGACGAATCGCCTCGCTGGTGGCATTGACATCTAGGTCACGGCGTTTGATTTTGGCTTGTGACGCTTTGGTCGGGGCGACACGGATTTTTGCCATATAGTCGCCATGACGCACCGCCCCTTGTGAATAAAAACTGTATAACAAAGTATTTTGCGGTTTGATGGTTTTAAATTTACTAAAAGCCCTAAAAGTCTTGAGGGATTCTTTGGATGGTAGTTTTTTGCCATATTGGGTAATCCAGTCAAAGGCAAACTTGGCTTGACCTTTTGCGCCTTTGGCAAAATAATCATTTAATTGTAAAAATAGCCGTGAAATATAACTATAGTCTTGAATGGTGTTACAAAAGAAAATAGGGAAATTAATCAGATTGTAGTCAAAGTTTGGGCTATCTGGCTCATCTGGCAGTAATTTTTCGCCTTTGACACCAAAGACTTTAATCGCCAACCCTTGAGAAAGCCCCAACTTGTTGTCGGCAGCCACACGAGATGAGCCGTTAGAAAAACGAATCACCGCTTCATGACGAGCGGGTTTGGCATAGATACCTTGGGCATATTCTTTGGGCAGTTTTGGTAAAATCTCAAAGTTGGCTTTTAACGCACAGTAGCCTTTGGCATGGGCATCTCGGGTGTGATAGTTGATTTTGCTAACTGTGTCTGATTTGCCGATATAGTCACGAATATCTGCGGTGATTTGGTCGATGGCTTTTTCATCGTCACTCGTAAGCTGGTCGATGGCTGGGTCAAACTTGGCATAACGACGACCGAATAATTTATTTAACATGATGATTGTCCTTTGTTATTTTCATCAGGTTAGGTGTACTAAAAATGCCTAACCTTTTTTTATTTAGTTTTACGCTAATATGAATTTTCGTTAAGCTCACTAATCCATTTGAGTGCCGACAAGCTTGGTACAAAAAGATATTCACCGCCTTGTAGGGTATTAAATTGCAAAATATTGGTATGACGCTTACGAATTGGCTCATCGGGTACGGTGAACACATCGCTATCAGCGTCACTACCTGCGTGTACGCCTAGCATTGGGTCACGTTCTTCCCCAAGGTTCATAAAGTTACCGTCATTAATCCATTGGCTTTGCAAAAACTCCAGCGTGTCCATGGCATGCGCGTTGATACCGATAAAAAATAAACCACGCTCTTGACCATCGTCTTGGGTCACGTTGGGCGGCACGATATCGCCATACGAAACGCTACGGCGGATGATACGGTGAAGACGCACATCGCTTAGAATAAAGTCTTTGGTATTGCGGGGGTTCATACGGCGAGCATGAGCACCAAACGGGCAGCCTTTGCCATAGGGATCGTCCGTGTAGTCAAATTTATTGTTTGCTACATTGTCTTTGCCGAGGGCTTCATCATCGTGGTCTGGGCTTAGGGTAATGGGGGCACCCGAACGCCAGCGACCGAACATTTTTGCCCCCAGTTTATCGGCTTTAGCTGGGTCATTGTCGCTTTGTTCTAGGCAATAGCGGTGAAAGTCAGCCACATTACTGCGGTATTTTCGCAGTACCATAAACGAGCCGTTTTTACCCAATACTTCAGGCTGTGGCATGGGGGGTACCACGCCCGCTTCACCTTTATAACCTAACACAAATTCACCCGCCGCAATCGGTCGTTCGGTGTTATTTTCAAGGCTGATACCACTGCCATCAACTTCTGGGTTACTGATGCCATCGCGATAACCAAACACGTTTTTGACGTCACCATCTGCGCCAAAATCATGTTCCACTAAGATTTCGATGGCGTTACGGCTGATATCTAGATAAGGGGCAAACGCCTGTTTAAGTTCGGCAAGTTTGGCTTGCCATTTTTCTTGGCTATCGGCAATCAACGCGCCGCAAATATGAATATCGCCTTTATCACCAAATGGCGCAAGCCAGTTGCTAGGGTCATTATCGCCCTTGTCACCCAAGATATCGGAGCGGCCTGCCATCCCTGTTTTGAAATTTTCTGGGAAAGAATCAAGCGAGCTTTGCGGTAAGCCTAAAGCTTTTAGCCCCTCATACGTCATCACAATGGTCAAATTGGCATCCATATCTTTTTGGAAATTTTTTGAGCCTGTGACGTTTGGTAATACCGCTTTTAGTAATTCACGACCCGCGTTGCTGTCATTGACTTTTAGCGCGACAAGCGTGCCATAGTAAGGTGCAGGGCGGTCATGCAAAATGATGGCTTGAATATCCTCAAGTTCCATCGTGGCGATATTGGGATAGATAGCGTTCGTTGCCCGTGTGGTGACGCTGTGCAGCTGCGTGCTGATTTTTTGTTTGGCTTCGTGTACCCGTTCTTTGACACTGCCTTTTTCAGTGGGTGTATCGCTGTGTTCAAATTTGTCTTTAACGGCCTCTATGCCATGCTCGATACCATCTTGTAGATGGGTTTTTAATTTGCCCAGTAGGCTTTCATTCGCTGGGTTGTCGTTATTCATGGTCGTTCCTAGCAGGGAATTTTAAAAATTTGATGCTAAGAACCTGTTCACCATACACCACGCTAAATATGGCTTGTGGTAAAAATCACGCAACAAATGGCTTTTGTATTGAAATTTTAACCTAAAGCTTGCTCATTTATAGTACGCTTAGACTAATACCCTTATAATAGTATGCTGATAAACGTGATATAGTGAAGACAGGTTCTAAGCGGGATTATTGGGCTTGTTCAATGGCTTTATTGATGCCACGCACGATTTTGTCATTACGCGCAATATCACGAACCGTCAGATGAGGCACACCCACATACCAACCGGTAGCGGTAATCTGATGGTCAAGAATGAATTGCTTGACAGTCGGGTCTTTAATCCCAGGCCAACCCTCTACATTGCCAAAAATCAAGTCCATCAGCTCTGGAATTTTGGTAGCAAAGTCATTGATGTAGGCATCCCAGTCGCCATCATAGGCGGTACAAAACAGGAGCTTAGTATCATTGTCTAAAAACACCAACCGCAAATCATGCAAGGTGCCTACATTGGTCGCCCCTGCAAGATTGCCTTTGGTGATTTCTAAAATTCGCTTGATACGAGCTGCCCCATCTTTGGTTAAGGGAGCGATGGCGGTGAGTTCAGACACTTTGCCTGATTTTAAGCCCTTTGCACCGGCACTGGTGACAGAATGGTCATAGCCATCATTAGCGCCCTCTTTGAAGTTTGCCATGAGCATTTGTGCTTTTAAAGCCACATCGTCTAATAAAGAAAGTTTTTCGTTGTTTTCAGTTGTCATGTTTTATTGCCCTTATAGTTCGTTGATCATTAAGTAAAGTGCTTGATTTAAATTTATTTATCCCATTGTTTTATTATTTAAGATTTAAATCTTTTTCATTATATAAGCCGTAAAAAGTAAAAAGCGTTAAAATAACTTTTATCACCCATAAAATTACAAAACTAAACTATTGATTAAAAAATGACATACTAGAAACCATAAAACCGAAGCATTAATTTAAAAAATTCTCATTACAATTAATAGATTATTTAACTTTTAAATATAAAATCTGTGTAGAAAAATCACTTTTCCTGCTATGTGGGACCTCAAAAAATTTGGGACCTTGGACTTTGATGATTAACTTTAGCAAAGTAGCTTGCTGGTCTAATCTCACCCTATAACTGGCTATCACTTTTAAAAAAAGGTCTATCAGTTAAAAGATTTATCAGTTAAAAGATGCTTATCATGGCTAGGGTACATTCCACTCACCCTGTCGGATGATAGATATAGATAGGTATAGACGAGACGCAAAACGTGCCTTAGTTAGCACGTTTTATCACAAGCATTTAAGACGCCTTTAATATGTCTTTAAGATGAAGTTAAGAGGCGATGGCGTGTTTGGGTGTTTCAGTGGCAGGTGTTTTTGAGGCTGCCGTGTCACGGGTTTGTTGCGGGGGTGCATAGTTGTTAGCGACAATTTCACCGAACGGTCCTGTCAAATTTGGCTTGACCAAGGTGTTTTGGGTGTCAATCGGTAATAATGGGAAAACCAATTCAGCAAAACGATACGCTTCTTCCAAATGTGGATAACCTGAGAAGATAAAGTTATCGATGCCCAAGTCGGCATATTCTTGAATACGCGTGGCAACAGTTTGTGGGTCGCCCACCAGTGCCGTGCCTGCGCCACCACGCACCAGTCCAATCCCTGCCCATAAGTTGGGCGAAATTTCTAAGTTATCACGGCGACCGCCATGCAATGCCGCCATACGCTGTTGTCCCACCGAGTCCATTTGGGCGAATTTGGCTTGGGCAGCGGCAATGGTGTCATCATTGACATGACTCAATAATTCATCAGCGGCTTGCCAAGCGGCTTCATTGGTTTCACGCACAATCACGTGCAGACGAATACCATAGCTTAATGTGCGACCTTTGGCAGCGGCTTTGGTTTTAAGCTGCTCAATCTTCCCTTTGACGGCAGCAGGCGGCTCACCCCACGTCAAATAACTGTCAACTTGTTCGGCAGCCAGTGTTTGCGCCGCCTCAGATGAACCCCCAAACCACAAGGGCGGATATGGCTGTTGTAGAGGGGGATATAGCAATTTGGCATCTTCGACTTGCAAGCGTTCACCGTTAAAGGTAAAGGATTCGCCTGTGTGCGAGCGGGTTAAAATCTCTCGCCAAATCGTGGTGTATTCACTGGCTGTCTGATAACGCGTGGCGTGATCTTCAAAGATGCCATCGCCTTTAAGCTCTTGTTCATCGCCGCCTGTGACCAGATTAAGCAGTAATCGACCATTTGATAAACGATCAAAGGTGCCTGTCATACGAGCGGCAAGCGCGGGTGTCGTCACCCCGGGGCGTAATGCCACCAAAAACTTTAAGCGAGTGGTCGCATCAATCAGACTAGCAGCGACCAACCAAGGGTCTTCACATGAGCGACCTGTCGGAATCAACACGCCTTCATAGCCAAGGTTATCGGCTGCCACTGCAATTTGCTTCATATAAGTATGGTCAACGGTTCTTGCCCCTTTACTCGTGCCTAAATAACGACTGTCGCCATGTGTCGGTATAAACCAAAAAATTTTCATCGTAACCCCTGCTTGTAAGCTCAAAAATTGATTAAGATAACTCACCTTTTGTCGTTGGCGTTTTATCGGTAGCCATAAGCTTAAAGCAAATATCGCGCAATAAAAAATAACAAAAACTGCTTTGGTTAGCACAAAAAATACTTAATAATTTTGCTGCTAACCCTATCAATTTAATCGCTAAAGCAGTGACATAAAAAAAGCTTTACAGTTTTCACCATAAAGCGTTTTTATCGTCAAATGAAGTCATATCAACAGCAGATAAACAAGCCCAAATCTTAAAAATAGCACAGCAAGCGAGACAACAAGCGAATTTGACGCGTATTACATCGGATGTAGCAGATGATAAGTTTTGCCAACTTGCTTATCAGTATTTAGCGTTAGCTGCTAGGTTGTATGGCATCATGCATTGTTGCTTGGGTTAACGTGGGGTTACACAAGGCTAAAAACTGATAGCCAAATCCTCGTAAAAAATGCCCTTGTCGCACCGCGAGCAAAGTGGTATTTTGATGAAATAGCGGCTCGCAACCCAGTAATGTTAACTGGGTATCTTTATTGGGATTGAATGCCATATCGGCGATAATACCAATGCCCATACCAAATTCCACATAAGTTTTTATCACATCAGAATCCAATGCGGTCATCACGATATCAGGCTGTAATTCTGCTTTGGCGAACGCTTCATCAATCATCGTTCGCCCGGTATGACCACTAATGTAAGTGATAATCGGATAATGGGCTATGTCGGCAAGCGTTACCTGTTCAAGCTGGGTTAGCGGATGGTTTGGCGGCACCACAATCGCATGATACCAGTGATAATAAGAAAAAGTCACAAGCTCGCTATAGCTTGACAAGGCTTCGGTGGCAATGCCAATATCCGCTCGTCCATCAAGTAGCATTGCCGCAATTTCTGGCGGTGCGGCTTGTAGCAATCGCAAATGCACTTTAGGAAAAAGCTGTTTAAACGCTTGCACAACGGGCGGCAAAATATAACGAGACTGGGTATGGGTGGCTGCGATGGTCAATTCGCCTTTATCTTGGCTGGTATATTGTTCAGCCAAGGTTTTGATATTGTTGGCATCATGTAGCATCCGCTCTACAATGACCAACAATTCTTTACCCGGCTCGGTCAAACCTAATAGCCTTTTACCCTTACGCACAAACAGCCCGACGCCAAGCTCATCTTCTAAGTCTTTGATATGTTTGGACACACCCGATTGTGAGGTAAATAATGCATTGCCTACTTCCGTCAAGTTATAGTCACAGCGCACCGTTTCTCGAATAATACGAAGTTGTTGAAAGTTCATAGTCTGTTGCCCCAAATAATCCGATAATGAATAAAATTAGTGTAAGCCGAGCGGCCTAGGACAACAAACGCCTATCAAACAAATTAATATTCCAAAATTACATATATCAATCACACAAAAAAACAAAATTAGAATAACCCAAACAGTTTGTTGCTCGGGTTATATTTACTCATACTGAGCTGGTGATGTCAGCTAATACACATACACACTAAGGCATGTGCCCTTTAGGCGACGGATGGATGGTTTTTAGGGAATGATTGAGTAGTTTGCGGGTGTAGTCTGGCTTCGGCACTCGATAAATCTGGCACTGCCACAGAGGGTAATATTTCGGCTTGTTCGACTTGTTTATTAATGCCTAACTGCTGATTGGCTTGCGCTGATTTTTCTTTAATGGCTTGGGCGCGTCGGCCTTTGGCGGGTGCCCACTCAAGTATCGGTAACGCGCGCGCCACCGCTAACACAATACGGTCACGCAACTGTTGGCTTGAGACGGTGTATTCTGGGGTAAAGTCTTTATCTGTCGCATACACGCCAATTGGTAATGTTTGGGCTTGGAAAAAACTAAACAATGGGCGAAGCTGGTGCTCTAGTACCAGTGCATGACGATCGCTACCGCCAGAGGCAGCCAACAATACCGGCACATCCACGAGCGCGGTTTGCTCCACAAAGTCAAATAAGTGTTTAAACAATCCGGTAAAAGACGCGCGATACACCGGCGTTCCTACAATCAAGGCGTCCGCCGCCTCAATCGCTGCCAAGTCGTTTCGCACACGTTCTGGCAGTTGGTTACGATAAATCGCCCCACTGAGTAAAGGCCCGATTTCACTCAGCTTGATAAAATGCACGTTGATGGGCGTGGCTTGTGCCAACTCATCTACAATATTTTGCACCAGACTTTCGGTTTTTGATGGTGTGTTGAGCCCACCCGATACCGCAACGATATTGAGTGGCATGGCTGGATTTGGTTGATTTGTGAAATTTTGAGTGATAGACATCTTTGTTCCTTAATTTAGTGTAATCAGATGAATCGATGACATGTCGATAACCTCATTAAACAAAAAATTAAGCCGCTTGTGAAACAACAATATCTGCATTATTTAGCTGATTTTTTGCTATATCAAATTTGCCATATCAAAGTCAAAGTGGCAGACCTGCATGACTACAATTGGCGTTTATCGACCCATTGAGCCAAACTATCGCCTGTGGCTTGCACCAACATCACCAATGTCACCAAAACCACAATGACTGATACCATCATTTGCACATCAAAGCGCTGATAGCCATAACGATAGGCAATATCGCCCAAGCCCCCCGCCCCAATCGCGCCAGCAATGGCAGACGAATTAATCATGGTGACAATCGTCACGGTAAACCCGGCAATAATGCCAGGCAATGCTTCGGGCAATAAGACATACCGAATAATCTGTGTACGGTTGCAGCCAATCGCTTGTGCCGCTTCTATGAGCCCTGGGTCAACTTCACGCAGACTCACTTCGGCAATTCGAGCAAAAAAAGGGGTCGCTGCTAAGGTTAACGGTACCACGGCTGCCCACACACCATAGCTTGTACCGACAATCATTCGAGTGGCTGGAATAATAGCCACCATCAATATCAAAAAGGGAATAGCACGCACGATGTTCACCGACCAACCCAAACTTAGATTGGTCAAAAATGACGGGGCAATACCTTGCTCGCTTGAATTGACCAATACCAATGCGATCGGTAACCCCAATAAAAACGCTAAAATCGCTGATACGCCAACCATAATCAGCGTATCAATCAACCCCGTCAGTAACAACTCAAGCATAACCGATTAACTCCACATGCAAAATTTGATTTCCCAAGCGATGCGCCAACTGGGCGACATCTAAACCCGTGGTTGCGACGCCAACGACGATATTGCCTACCAAGTAGCCTTGAATGGTATCCACTTGACTTTGATACAAAGAGACGGGCGCTTCAAATTGCGCAAAAATTGCTTTTAAATCAGGCGCAGATTTTACTGGGGCAACGTATCTTAGGTTGAGCAAGGTATGAGTGGCATTGTGTTTGTCGGTGAGTTTATCCTCACCCAAATCAATGGATGACTGATTATAGCCTAGTAATTCTTGGGTCATGGTGTGCATGGGTGAGGCAAATACTTTCCACACCGGTCCTGTTTCAACGATTTGCCCTTGGTTAATGACAATCACTTGGTCGCAAATATCTCGAATGACTTGCATTTCATGGGTAATGAGCACAATGGTAATGCCAAGTTTTTTATTAATTTGCTTGAGTAACTGCAAAATTAACTGGGTACTTTCTGGGTCTAGTGCTGATGTGGCTTCATCACACAATAAAATTTTGGGTTCATTCACGAGCGCCCGCGCAATGCCCACCCGCTGTTTTTGACCGCCTGATAGCTGGGAAGGATACATCAATGCTTTATCACTGAGACCCACCATCTCTAGCACTTGCGCCACACGTTTATTGATATCAGCCTGACTTACTTTGGCGACTTTTAGGGGCAAGGCGACGTTGTCTTGTACCGTTTTACTCGACAGCAGATTAAAATGCTGAAAAATCATACCAATGCCTTGTCGCAGCTGTCGCAGCTGTGCTTGGCTCAGTGCTGCCACATTGTTATCATCGATATAAACATGACCATCACTAATCGACTCCAAGCCGTTGATAATGCGTAACAACGATGATTTGCCCGCCCCGCTTTTACCGATAATACCCAGAATTTTGCCTGTTGGCACCTCAAGTGAGATATCTTTTAGTGCATGAATCGCTTGCGCTTGTCCTTGATAAAACTTATTGACCTTATCGATTCGGATATAGGGAGGTGATGAATGACTGTCATCTTGGGTAATATGAGTAAACGACTGCATAGCATGATCCTTTGTAATTGTTATGGCTAAAACTTGTTAACGCATTACGAGGTCCAACCTGGAAACCAAAGTTTCCCCCCGATTTCTTTATTTAGCACTTGTTTTACGTTAGGGGAAGTTTGATAAATGTGAATAAATTTTTTCAGCTGTTCGGCGCGCTCAGGATTTTTTTGGGCAAAATCATCCCGAGTGACAAATAAAATCGCATAGCGGTTGTTGGTAATATCATCAAAGACTAAAGCTTGATTAGGGTCAATGGTTTTGGCTAAGCGCAAATAATGCGGATAGCTAAACACCAAATCAGCATCATCAACCGCTCGTGCGGTCTGCGGCCCTTCGACTTCAATAAACTGCAATTGTTTTGGATTGCTGCTGATATCGTTTAAGTTAGACAGAAAATTATTTGGGTCTTTTAGCCCAATTAATTTTGCCTGTTGCAGCAGTAGTAGCGCTCGCCCTTGATTAACAGGGTCATTTGGCACCACCACACGGGCACGCGTCGGCAATGCTGCTAGGCTTTGGTATTTTTTAGAATACAAACCGACATGGGTGGCAACCCCTTTCCCCAAAGCCGATAGCTTATACTCTGGATGCTGTTTGAGTGCATTGGTTAAAAACGGCTGATGTTGAAAATAATTGGCATCGATGTCGCCACTGTTAAGTGTTACATTTGGGGTATTCCAATCCGTAAACTCGACCAATTTGACGTTGATACCTTGCTGTTTTGCCGCCGCGACTGCTTCTTTAAGTGGATTGGCAAAAGGCGGGCTAATACCGATGGTTAACGGATTGTCTTTGGTGACGTTTGATGCTTGGCTTTTATTGTAAAATGCCCAGCCGCTCAGTAACACCAAGACAGCAATGATAGTTACCCCTAAAACAGTAGCACGATGTTTTGCTGCGATTGCCATAATAGCTCCTTAAAAATGATGGTTTAAAAATAGCTGCTTAGAAATAGCTGCTTAAAACATAAAAAACTGATAGCACTAAAAAATGTCGTCTAAACAAGCGGTTAACATCGAAAGCTTTGCACTGGGTGTGAAATGAGTAATCGCTCACCTTTGCCAATGAGCTTGTGGCGTAGACTGCCTTGTTTGTATTCGGTTTTGAAGCGTCCACGACGTTGTAGCTCAGGAATGACATACTGGATAAAGTCCTCGTAAGACTCAGGCGTGACCGTGCGAGTGACGTTAAAACCATCAATTCCTGTCTCGTCCACCCAGGTTATCAATGCCTCAGCCACCTCGCGCCCATCACCCACGATTAGCGGATAGCGTCCCCCTAACCGATGCTCGGCTATCAGCTGCGCTTTGGTAACCTGCTGATGCTGAAAGCGCTGGTTCACCGACGCAATGCTATTGGTTTGTTGGTAGGCAATCACCTCATCATCGGCATACTGTGATAAATCAATCCCCACCGAACTTGAGTAATGTGCCAATCCTGCCTCGCTACTGGCATAGCCTTCATACTCCGCCAGTTTTGCTTGAGCAAGGTCGTGACGCTTGTCAGTTACTACTGTGATTCCCATCAGCACTTTGATGTCATTGGGATTGCGACCCTGTGCTTTTGCCAACTGGCGAATCGTCTCCACCTGCCGTTTAATCGCTGATTTTTCACCACCCCCAATAAAAATCGCCTCCGCGTGCTGGGTGGCAAATGCCAAACCTTTGGCTGATGCCCCTGCTTGAAATAGCACTGGCGTGCGCTGAATAGACGGCATCACTTGAAAAACGCCGTCACTTTGGTAAAAACGCCCTTGATGGTGAATCGCTTTTACCTTGGCAGGGTCAGTGAAAATGCGCGCCTGTTTGTCTATTTTGACTGCATCGTTTTGCCATGAGCCTTCCCAAAACTGGTAGCACAACTGCAAAAACTCGTCCGCTTGCTCATAGCGTACATCATGCGCCTTTAGCCCTTGATTACCAATCAACCGTTCAGCGCTGTCCAAATACCCTGTCACGATATTCCATCCCAAACGACCTTGGGTTAAGTGGTCTAGGCTTGCCATACGTCTAGCAAATTGGTAAGGCGTCTCATAACTTAAATTTACAGTGATACCAAAGCCCAAATGCTCAGTCACCGACGCCATGGCAGACACCAAGGTGGTCGGGTCATGGCTTGGCAATTGCACCGACTCTTTAAGGGTCACATCAATGTTATGTTGATAAACGTCATAACACCCTGTGATATCCGCCAAAAACAACCCATCAAACAGCCCTTGCTCCAAGGTTTTTGCCAAGCCTGTCCAATAGCTAAGCTCATTGAATCGATAAGATTCATCCCTTGGGTGCGTCCACAAACCATGATTGATATGCCCAGCGCAATTCATATCAAAGGCGTTAAGAATAATCGGCTTTGGCAGGTTATTTTCTTGTTTCACCGTCTCACCCATCACAACGTCCCTCGCCGTGGCGGCAATACCCCATTGAGTGCATAGTTGGCAATAAAGTAGTATTTCCACCGTGCCGCATCGTGCAAGGTATGCACCCGTGCGTTTCGCCAATACAGGTCTAGCCCTTTGTCACGTTGGCTACCGCGACTGCCTGCTAGCTCAATGAGTTGTGAGGAGGTTTTTAGTGCCACTTCGGTGCTTAATGCGCGCACTGCCGCGACCGCCAATGACGCTTGGGCAATATTTTGCTCATTGGGCGTTGGACGAGCGGCATCGATGGTTTGGGCAGCGTGTTTGAGTAACACCTCCACCGCTCGCACATCTGCCGCACTGCGCCCAATTTGCAATAGCGTGAGTGGGTCATCGGTGGCTTTATCCACGCCCGAATCAATCCAAGGACGAGCTTGCCGCACTTGTACCAAGGTTTCTTCAAACGCCCCACGTGCAATACCTGTCTCAATGGCGGCGTGCAACAGCTGGGCAAACGGCCCGCAAACCGTTGGGTTTTGATAGGCTTTATCAAAAGCAATGACATCGTCTTTATCCACAAAAACTTGGTCAAATAATACCGTGCCTGAGCCTGTGGTACGTTGACCAAAACTTTGCCAATCATCAATCAGCGTGAGACCTTTGGCATCTCGCTGCACAAATGCCAAAAATTCGCGGTCGTTGTCGTCTTTTACCAAAGTCGGAATACGGTGTGCAAACAGACTGCCTGTGCAGTAGAATTTTTCGCCATTGATTAGATAACCGCCTGGCGTTGAGGTGAGTTTGGTGGTTTTATCAACGGCATTTTTGGGCTTAAACTCAGCCAGCGCATTGCCTAGCCGCGCCCCTTGTAATACTTCAGCAAAAATTCGTTGCTGCTGGGCTTCTGTCCCTGTGTTTTTTAATACTTCTAACGCATAGTAATGATTTTGTGGAATTTGCCCAATCGCCCCATCTGCACCACTCAACAGCGCAATGATTTGAGCGACGGTCCAACTTGATACATCAGCGCCGCCAAAGCGTTTTGGCACGGTGATTGCCCATAACCCTGATTGGCTCAAGCTGTCAATTTCTGCAAAGGGTAATAGCCGTTCGCGGTCTCGTTTTATACGCGCTTGTTTAAACGATTGGGCAAGCTGATAGGCGATTTCTAATGCTTCGTTGTCCGACTTGATGATATGGGCGACGGGCGTAGGTTTGACTAGCGAAGCTTGAGCGTCCCTTACTGGACGGGTGATGGTATCTGACATGGTGTTTTCCTTACTTTCTAAATCCAAGCATGACGGTTGGGCAATTTGTGATTTAAGTAATAATCGCCCAATGCGTGCAACTTCCAGCGCACTGGGTCATGCAAAGTATGCACGCGGGCATTTCGCCAATGCTGATCCAAGCCATGCTCGCTAAGTGATGAACGACTACCGCCAATTTCAAACAGTTTTTCAGAAATCGTGAGAGCGGCGTCATTGGCATATACTTTGGCTTCTGCTACTTTGATAGACGCGAGTGCTGCCTCTTCTGCGGTGACAAAATCCAATCTATCCAGCGCATCCAAATAATCAGCCGCTTCTTGCAGTAATAGGATAGCCGCATCCAAGCGTACTTTTAACTTTCCCACTACTTGTAGCAAATACGGCTCAAAGCGCGCAGCTTCGACTTTGGCATCGACAATGGGACGGGCTTTTTTTGCCACAGCTAAGGTGTCTTCAAACGCCCCTTCTGCAATCCCGACATCAATCGCCGCTTGTATCAGCTGAGAATAAGCCCCTCGATAGGTCGGTGCATCGCTAAGCAAGCGCTCATCAAAAATTAGCTCAGGTAGGACTTTGACTTGGTTAAGTTTGACCGTGCCGCTTGAGGTGGTACGCAGTCCAAAACCATCCCAATCATCTACTACCTCAACGCCCGTTGCGGTTTTATCAATAAGGGTAAGTACCACATGACCCTCAGGGTGTAAGGCTTTAATCGCCAAGTAATCGGCAAAACTGCTGCCTGTTGAATAGAATTTTTCCCCGTTAAGATAATAACCATTGTTGGCAATGGTCAATGTCGTCGCCAAGGTTTTGCTGTCTTTGGTGTCACGTTCTGGCCCGCCATTGGCTAAGCGACTGCCTGACAAAATCTCACCAAAAATAAAGCGTTTTTGACTGTCATTGCCGATGATATTGATGATATTAAGTAGGCTGATTTGATTTTGTGGAATCAATCCAATATTGGCATCGGCTTTGCTCAAAATACGAAAGACCTCTGCCAAGGTGCGATTTGACACTTCGGCGCCGCCATATTGTTTGGGAATACGTATGCCGCCAAGCCCGGTTTGGCTAAATAGATCCATCACTGCAAAAGGCAATTGTCGCTGTTGGTCGCGCTCGTCGCGCTTGATGAGGGCAAAAGCCGCCACTTGCTTGGCAGCTTGAATGGCTTGCTCATCAGTGACAATGCGTTGCGCTTTGGCATATTTATCAAGTGGCTGATTAAAATCCGTCATGCTAATTCCTTACCGCTAAATGCTTGAATAAGGCATCATGGTAAAGATTTTTTTTCGCAAAGATAACCAAGATATTTTGCTATCTATAGCAAGAAATGTGATGAACAATATGTCATTTGATTGATTGGGTGAACATAAAAAAAGCCCATCAATCTTTTAATGGGCTTATATCAGGGCTTAGACCAACAGGTAAATTGTTGGATGAATTTCAAATTAATAACAAAGCTAATTTATCGCCATAGGTTTTTTCAAACCATCAAAAATATCCCCACTGTCGGCTATAATTTACTGTCAGCTGATATTGATTTTCATCGATACCCGCTGCTTTGAGGGCTTTTTTTAACTCCCACGTATCAAAGACGGCTTGGGAGCAATGATTGCTAAAGCCAAATTGCGCTAACACCGTCTTTGGCAATGGGATTTGACTTTTGATAGTGGTTGATTGGGTGATCATAAATTTATCCAATAGTTTGCAAACACATGGTTAGAGAGCCAATAGCCCAGCGGTAGATTGACCAAAACACCCGCTGTAAACGCAAGTACAGGTTTAATGCCCACGCTTGCCAATGCTTTAAATCGCGTTGTCATACCAATGGATAAAAACGTTAAGGTAAAAAACCAACCGCGATAGTCTTTGATAAGACCTAATGCTTGTTTATTAAAAGCTTCAGCGTTGGGTGCAATCAGTACAAATAAGGTCGTGATGATTGAGGCAATAAAAAAACCGATAATAAACTTAGGAAATCGACGCCAAATCTCTGATTTATCAATTCGCTCGTTCGTTGAAGCACGCTCCCAGACAGTGACCGATAAATAAGCTGCCAAAAATGCCCATAATCCAACAAACATATCTCGGCCTACCACTTTCATTAATGTAAAAGCTTGGGTAGCAGACTCATTACCAATCGCTTCAACCGCTGCAAAGCCAGCAGCATCTGCAAATTCAGACGTTCCAATCCAGGCACCAGCAATCGCAGGTGGCAAATCCAACAGCTTACAAGCAAATGGCAGCGCAAAAATCATAATTACCGCCCACACAATCACCAACGAAATTGACGCTGCCACATGCTCATGCTTGGCTCTACAGGCACCGCCAATGGCAATCGACGCTGACACCCCACATACCGAGCCACCTGCACCAAGGGTCGCTGCAAATCGGTTATCAAGCTTGAATACTTTTGTTGCTACGAAATAAATGGTAGAAAAAGTCACAACCGAAACAATTAAGGCTTGCACAATGGCGGCCGGACCCGCTTTTAAAATCGTAGTGAAGGGTAAGGTCGCCCCCATTAAAACAATACCAATTTTGACATAGTATTCGGTTCTCAGCACTTCCTTTAATTTATCAGCAATTGAGGTAAAATTGCCAAGTAACAGACCAATGAACAAGGCTACTAAAGGACTTTCTAGTTGCCATGCTTTGACGACCTTATTACTACTTAAAATCAAAATGCCCGCCGCCATCAAAAACAATAAGATAAATTTGGCTAAAAATGGGGGTAATTTTATTTCAGGTTGCGCGGATTTGGCACCCAAAAATAGCAATAACCCAAAACCAATCGCTAAGCTTAGCAGTCCTAGGATTGAATGGCTAACTAGGTTAAATAACTCACTAAAATCTGACCAAGGTTTTATTTTGACATTTAAGTTGGCGATAGGTATTTGCAATATATACAAGGTGCAAATCACCACCACAATAAATAGTCCCAGCACAACCGACCAATTATCCTCATTTTTTAAAAATTTCATGACCTCACGCTCCTTTCTCCCAGTATTGATATAGCACTTGTATCAAATGAAAAAGGCATTATTCCATAAATTATTGATTACACTTAGTAACCATAACTGATATGAATATAATAAATTCTGCTAACAGGCGGTACTGTGAGCGCATAATGTTTAGGTGGATTTTACTTACTGACTTAGCACCAATAAAAGCACTGAGCAAAGCTTCGGCTAGCCCAGACAGAAAAATCAAATCGATTAATTTTATCATTAAAAAAGCCCATTAATTTTTTAATGGGCTTTTGCTCAATAAAGGGTGCTAAAGGGTGGCAAAGAGTGCCAAAAGGTGTCAGTTGCTTGTCATTGAACGATTGACAGACTCAATGCACCGCTAAAATCTTATCAAGTACAATTTGCTCAAATGGCGCAGTTTTAGTCATATTATTACGGGGATGTGGCAATAAGATTGGCAAATCCAGTCCAATTTTGCCTTGTTCAATTAAAATCACCCTATCAGCCGTGATGACCGCTTCACTGACATCATGGGTCACTAAAATGACCGTAAATCGATGTTCTTGCCATAATTTGACCAACAGTTGCTGCATATCAAGACGGGTTAATGCATCGAGTGCCCCCAATGGCTCATCAAGTAGCAACAGCTGCGGACGATGAATAATCGCTCTAGCCAAAGCCACTCGCTGCTTTTGTCCCCCTGACAATGCCGATGGCCAATCATCAGCCCGCTCTGCCAAGCCGACTTCCGCTAACGCTTTCAACGCTTGCGCTTTCCAGTCTGGCGTTTTTAGCCCAAGCCCCACATTTTCCAGTACCGTTTTCCAAGGCAACAATCGGTCATCTTGGAACATCAGCCGCGTAGATTGTCGCCATGCCTGAGGTGACATGGCTTGGTTGGCAATTGACATGGCTGTCAACTCCCCGCTACTCGCTGTTTCTAACTGCGCAAGTAAACGCAGCAATGTTGATTTACCACAGCCACTGTGCCCGACAATAGCAATAAAATCCCCACTTTGAATGTGCAAATCTAGGTTTTTAATGACTTCTCGATTGTCAAATTTTTTGACCACATTTGTTAAGCTTAAAGCCAATCCTGCTGAGGTTTTTAATGGCGTTCTGGATGACGCTGACAATGGTGCTGACAATGGCGTTGACATTAGTGTGCTCCTTGTTGGTAAGCGGGGTGCCATTTGAGCCAAACAAATTCAAGCTTTTTGGCAATAAAATCGGCTAAAAACCCTAATAATGCATAAACCAAGATTGAAAACATAATGATATCAATCTGAAAAAACTCGCGAGCGTGCATGGCTAAATACCCAATGCCTGTGGTGGCCGAAATGGTTTCCGCCACAATCAGCGTCAGCCACATAATGCCCAATGAAAAACGCACCCCCACCAAAATACTCGGTAATGCCCCAGGTAAAATCACTTCTTTAAACAATGCCCAACCTGTTAAATCATAGCTTTTTGCCATCTCGACCAGATGTTTATCCACATTACGCACACCATGATAGGTATTCAAATAAATCGGAAAAAATGTGCCAACTGCCACCAAAAAAACCTTTGCCGCTTCATCAATCCCAAACCACACGATGACCAAGGGAATTAATGCCAAATGTGGAATGTTTCTCAGCATTTGAAAGGTGGTATCCAATAAGGTGCGAAATACAGGCAAAGTGCTGGTCAATAGCCCAAACCCCAACCCAAACAACCCGCCAATCAACAACCCAGCAAACGCTCGCAGCGCACTAATGCCTAGATGCTGCCAAAGCTCACCACTTTTTATGAGTTCATAGCCCGCTTGAAGAACGGCACTGGGTGACGAAATATTTTTAAGGTAAGCCTCAGGCAGTAATTGATAACTTGCTACCAGTTGCCAACCCGCCAACATAAGTAATGGCAACCACCAACCCCCTGTACGCGCAAATAGGGTTTTAACAACCTTGCGGGTTGACAATGTCTTGACTGGCGCATTCACCCTTATCGGTTTCGTCGGTAGCGGCTTTGATGCCGCGACCACTGAATTATCCGCAACAAAACTTGACGTTTTCATAAACAATCTCTCAATGCAAATTTATCTTTATTAAGCTAACTGTTAAAAGCCTAACTGTCGGCTGTATCGCTTCAACGTAGTAAGTGCAAGCTAGCGTCATAAAGGTTACCTACCCTTTTTTACTAGGTTTTTACTAGCTTTTTACTAGCCATGTTTTTACTAGCCATAGGGTTTACTTGGGTGGATACCAGACAATATCTTTTACCTGTATTTGTTTTGGCAGCAATTTATTTTTATAAAAAGTATCCGCTTCTTGCTGCTGCGCTTGAATGATGTCATCGGTGATATAGTTGACACCGTAGTTTCTTGATTTCACCGAGGCTAACGCCACGTCAGGTTTTAGATTGGTGACTTTTTGGATCATTTTGCTAAAAGTTACCGGGTCAGCGGTAATGGCTTTATCCGCTTCATCAATGGCTTTGACAATGTCTTTAACCACATCGGGATGTTTTTGAGCAAAATCCGTTGATGCCAAATAAAACGATGTATTATTGGGCTTAAGACCTGTAGCATCGGTCAAAACTCGCGCTTTTAGCTCAATTTTGGCACTCGATAGATAAGGCTCCCAAACGGTCCAAGCATCCAATTTCCCCGATTCAAAGGCAGCACGGGCATCAGATGGCTGTAAATACTTGACATCTATGTCAGCAAAACTCAATTTGTCACGTTCCAATGCTTTTAGTAATGTATAGTTAGCACTAGAGCCTTTAGTCACCGCCACAGATTTACCTTTTAATTCAGCCACTGACTTTAAGGTTGAATTGGCGGGGACAATGACGGCTTCAGACTGTGGTGAAGGTTTTTCATAGGCCACATACACTAGATTACTACCTGCAGCTTGGGCAAAAATGGGCGGCGTGTCCCCTGTGGTGCCAAAGTCAATATTGTTGGTATTTAGCGCTTCTAGCATCGGCGGTCCCGATTGAAACTGCACCCAATTGACTTTGATGCCTGATTTTTCGAGCGACTTTTCAAGCAGCTTACTTTCCCGCAGATACACCAACGCTCCTGAACTTTGTAATCCAATACGCACTTCTTCAAGTGGTTTTGCATCACCGCTCTTAGCGTCATTGGTCTGTGCTTCATTGGTGTTTGCCGCATTGGCAGATTTGGTGGTATTTTGCTGGCAACCTGCTAATAGCAAGCTAATACTAAACCCCGAAATAAGTAGAGCAGAAACTTTTTTCATTACAACACCTTATGCAATATTTAGGACAATTTGTCCTTATCCTCAAAATTTTTCATTTTTTTCGATATGAAATGCTATCAAGCGCTATCAAACATCATCGAATGGCGCTATTATTCCACAGAATAATAACAAAGCTTAATAATTATAATTGATAAGAATATAGAGGAATTTGCTAACCGCTTTAATTTATTGTTTATTGATAGCGGAAGGGTGTGTGGACAGATAAATGCTATTCTGCGTAGAGAAAAACATAGGGCGCAATCGCTACAGCCAGTGCTGGACCGTTCATTTATTCGGGGTAATAATAGCGGACAAACATTCCTAGATTGTTGTTCGTGTATTTGTAAAATGCGTTATTCTCTTAGTCATGCCGTGAAATAGCTTGCCATAGGATATCAAACAAAGGATCAAAGTCAGCTGTCATCGGTTTGGCAGCGTTTCTTAACACGTGCATCAGCCCCAATCGGGTGATAAACCCCATAAACACATCTAATAAGGTTTTAAGCGAGACATTTTGATTAAGCTCCCCACGCTGCTGCCCATCCGACAACACTTGCAAAAAAGCTTCCATCAAATCCTTGTTTTCATAAATGGCAATATGTTGATAGTGGGAGACAGGAATCGCTGTAGAAAAAAACAATACCGCATCAGGATTGTGGTCAACAAAATCAAACATCACCCATAGCGTCTTACGCAGCCGGTCTTTGACACTATCAATACCGCTCAAATGGTCAATCATTCGAGCGGCTAGGCGACTAAGCACTCGATCTAAAATCACATAAATCAGCGTGTTTTTATCGCCAAAATATTTATACAAGGTCTGCAGTGACACGTTCGCGTGTTTTGCAATTGACTGCATAGTCACACTATCCGCAGCGACCTCACTCTCACCACTGGCATACAGTGTAATCACACTTTTTTCGATTTTATCTAAGGTTGCAGGTCGTATCTGCGCAAGTAAGGTTAAATCACCCATTGTATTACTAGGACGTCCAAGCGTCATTGGCTTTTTCAACGCAGTCATAACATTCTCTATTTAGATATTTAAAAAATAGTAATATAGGTTACCATATCTGCAGACAATATTGTTCTCATTTTTTATCTTTGTTATGATGGCGGCATTATTTGGCTATTTAATCATAATCTTAGGGTTTTTAGTTAGTATTACATTGGTAATATAAATTACCTTTATAATATAATTTAAGGATAAATAACTATAAATACCCGAGCAATTTTTTAAGGTAGTAATTAATATTACTATTATAACGGTTTAATTAATCTCTCAATAACGAACGAGGAATCAAGGATGATCAACCATTTTGAATCAAGCTGGATGAACGAAGAAGTCGCCATACTAGAAGAGACTGCCAAGAAGTTTTTTCAAACTTGGATTGATAAAGACATCGAGTGGCGAAAAAACGGCATGATGGATAAAGAAGCATGGCTTGAAGCAGGCTCGATGGGCTTTTTATGTGCATCGATGCCTGAAGAGTATGGCGGTGCCGGTGGCGACTTTCGTCATGAAGCGGCATTGATTTATGCCCAAGCCGATGCGGCCTTGAGCGGATTTGGTGGCTTTTTGCATTCAGGTATTGTGGCACCTTATATCTTGCATCATGGCAGTGAACAGCAAAAACAGCGTTGGTTACCAAAAATGGCAACGGGCGAATTGGTTGGTGCGATTGCGATGACCGAGCCAGGGACGGGGTCAGATTTACAAGCTATCAAAACCTATGCCGTTAAAGACGGTGATGACTACATTTTAAATGGTTCTAAAACTTTTATCACCAATGGTCAGTTGGCCAACCTAATTATCGTCGCTTGTAAAACCGACCGCGAAAAAGGCGCTCAAGGGGTATCTCTCTTGGTGTTAGAAACCGATGGTCTAGCGGGCTTTGAGCGGGGTCGCAACTTAGAGAAAATCGGTTTATCGTCACAAGATACCTCAGAGTTGTTCTTCAATAATGTGCGTGTCCCACAAAAAAACTTATTGGGCAGTGTTGAAGGCATGGGCTTTATTCAGTTGATGCAAGAGTTGCCACAAGAACGCTTAATCATTGCTTTGGCGGCGGCGGGGGCGATTAAGAAATCAATTGAGCTTACCATCGAATATACCAAAGAACGCCACGCCTTTAACAAGCCTGTGTGGTCATTTCAAAATACCCGATTTAAACTTGCCGAATGTAATGCGGACTACCTTGCCGTCAGGGCGATGTGTGATGCGGCACTCGAGGCCCATCTTAACAAAAAACTGACCGTACAACATGCCGCTCTATTAAAAGCCTTTACCACGGATAAACAAGCCAAAGTCACGGATGAATGCTTACAGCTATTTGGTGGCTATGGTTATATGCTGGAGTATCCGATTGCCCGATTATATGCTGATGCCCGAGTGCAAAAAATCTATGGCGGTACCAATGAAATCATGAAAGAGTTGGCGTCTCGTTTTATGTAACTCATCGTTTTATATGGCTGCGCCACTTTTTAGCCAGCCTAGATATTAGTATCAGATATTAGCATTAGCCATTAGCCATTAGCAATTGACAAATTTTAATCATGATTAAGGAAAATCAAATGAGTAATACCGCTTATATTTATGATGCTATCCGCACCCCGCGTGGCAAAGGCAAATCCGATGGCAGCTTGCACCAAGTCGCTCCAATTTGGTTAATCAGAGAACTGCTGACAAATTTACAGTCGCGCAATCAGTTGGACACGCAGTTGGTGGATGATGTGGTACTAGGTTGTGTCACCCCTGTTGGTGAGCAAGGCTCGGATATCGCCCGAATTGCGGTAATTGATGCCGGTTGGGCAGAATCGGTGGCAGGCGTTACCCTATCACGGTTTTGTGCATCAGGGTTAGAGTCGATTAATTTAGCCGCAAGCAAAATCATGTCGGGCATGGAAGATATGGTGGTGGCAGGTGGCGTGGAGTCTATGAGCCGTGTCAAAATGGGGTTAGACGGCGGTGCTTGGTACATGGACCCACGCGTCAATACCGCCACCGGCTTTGCCCCACAAGGCATCGGCGCTGATACGATTGCGACCTTAGAAGGCTTTAGTCGCAGTGATGTTGATGCATATGCTACCGAGTCTCATCGCAGAGCCCAGCAGGCTTCTGAGCAAGGGTATTTTGCTAAATCGATTATTCCTGTTAAAGATATCAATGGTCTGATGATTTTAGACCATGACGAAACCATTCGCGCTGATACCAGCGTTGAGCGCTTGGCAGAATTAAAGCCCTCGTTTGCCATGCCAGGAAAAATGGGCTTTGATAAAGTGGTCTTAGATAAATATGCCACGATTGAAAAAATTAACCATGTGCACCATGCCGGTAACTCATCAGGTATCGTTGACGGGGCCGCGTTATGTCTGCTTGGTAGTCAATCAGCGGGACAAGCGGCGAATTTAAAACCCCGTGCCAAAGTCACGATGGCGGCAGTGGTGGGGTCAGAACCGACGATTATGCTAACAGGTCCGACACTGGCCGCAAGAAAAGCCTTAGCCCGGGCGAATATGCAGGTGTCTGATATTGACCTATGGGAAATTAACGAAGCGTTTGCAGCGGTGCCAATGAAAACGGCAAAAGATTTAGGGCTTAATATGGATATCGTGAATGTCAACGGTGGTGCGATTGCTATGGGACATCCATTAGGCGCAACAGGAGCAATTTTGATTAACACTTTGTTAGATGAATTGGAGCGTCGTGATTTGACCACTGGACTTGCGACCTTATGTGTCGGTGGCGGTATGGGTATTGCCACGATTATTGAACGTGTTTAAGTCGCCTATTTAATTGAATTAAAAAACTGAAGAAAAAAGGATGTTTCTATGACCAGTCTTACCAGCCAAGCGGCGAATCAATTGGCCAATTTTTCTGCCACTGACGACGATAATACTGTCATTTTGACCATTCAACAATCTCGCAAAATGAATGTGCTTGATGAGCATTTTAGCAATGATTTAGAAAAAATCGCTCAAAGTTTTATTGAAGACAAAGACAGCAAAGGGCTTATCATCACCAGCGATAAAGATAGCTTTATCGTGGGTGCCGATATCGACCAATTTGCCAATATCCAATCCCCCAAGCAAGCTTTTGATTTTGTTGAACATTTCAAAAAGGTGTTACGCAGCCTTGAAACCTGCGGTAAACCTGTCGTCGCTGCATTAACAGGCACTGCCTTAGGTGGCGGGCTTGAAGTAGCGTTGGGCTGTCATTATCGCATTGCCGTTGACCAACCGAATGCCAAATATGGCCTGCCTGAAGTCAAATTGGGCTTGTTACCTGGGGGCGGTGGTACGCAGCGTTTAATGCGTCTTGTCGGTATGCAAAAAGCGTTAGAGTTGATGACCCAAGGCACTAAGCTTACCACCCAAGCCGCTCATCAGCTTGGCATTATCGATGCGGTAGTTACTGATAAAACATCACTGATTGAACAAGCCAAACAGTGGATTCATGAGCACCCAACCGCTCAGCAGCCTTGGGATGTCAAAGGCTTTAAAATCCCTCAAGGTAACGCCTTAACCCCGCAAAATGCCCAAATGCTGAGCATTGCCCCTGCGATGGCAAATCAAAAATCGCATGGCAACTACCCTGCCATTACCCACATTTTATCCTGTGTGTTTGAAGGTAGCTTAGTGGACATCGATACTGGTCTGGCGCTTGAGTCTCGCTATTTTGCCGCCTGTGCCATGTCACAAGTGTCAAAAAATATGATTGGCACGCTTTGGCACCAACTCAACAGCATCAACAAGGGCCAATCTCGTCCAAAATCTATCCCGCCATACCAAACCAAAAAAGTCGGTGTGTTGGGTGCAGGGATGATGGGTGCAGGTATTGCCTATGTCTCTGCTAAGGCAGGCATTGACGTGGTATTGCTCGATACCACGATGGAAAATGCGGATAAAGGCAAAATGTATTCAGAAAATTTGCTGGATAAAGCGATTGCCAAAGGCAGAAGCAATGATAGCAAAAAACAATCCTTGCTGGACAAAATTCAAACCACCACGGATTATGCAGATTTAGCGGATTGTGACTTGGTGATTGAAGCGGTGTTTGAAGACCGTGATATTAAAGCCAAGTGTACCCAGCAAACAGAAGCAGTCACCGCTAGCGATGCGATTTTTGCGTCAAATACCTCAACCTTGCCAATTACCGGTTTAGCCAAAGCGAGTGGCCGTCCTAAGCAATTTATCGGCTTACACTTTTTCTCACCTGTCGATAAAATGCCGCTTGTGGAAATCATTATGGGCGAGCAAACCGATGAAACTACGTTAGCCAAAGCCTTTGACTATGTATTACAAATTGGCAAAACGCCGATTGTGGTCAATGATAGCCGTGGTTTTTATACGTCTCGTGTGTTTGCCACCTATATCACCGAAGGCTCTGCTATGCTCTCTGAGGGCGTCCATCCCCGTCTGATTGAGGTAGCTGGTATCAAATCAGGTATGCCTGTCGGACCGTTGGCACTGCAAGACGAGGTGTCTTTAGGTCTGATGCTGCATATTAATGAGCAAACCAAAAAAGACTTACAAAAAGAAGGCAAAGAAATGCCGCATCACCCCGCCGATAGCGTGGTCGAGCTGATGGGCAAAACCCACGGGCGTTTGGGTAAAAAATTCGGCAAAGGGTTTTATGACTACCCAGAGGGAGGTGAAAAACAACTGTGGCCCGGGCTATCAAACTTATTCCCTGTCGCAGACAAGCAGCCTACTCAGCAAGAGCTTATTGACCGTTTTATGTGTATCCAAGCCAATGAAACCGCCCGTTGTTATGAAGAAAACGTGATTAATTCAATCGCAGATGCCAATATCGGCTCTATCTTTGGCTGGGGATTTGCCCCGCATCATGGGGGTACCTTGCAGTTTATTAATGCCTATGGCGTTGATAATTTTGTCGCACGCAGTCAACAACTTGCCGAGCGTTATGGTGAGCGCTTTGCCCCTGCCCAAGTTTTAGTAGCTATGGCAAAAGCGCATAAGGAGTTTGTTAATGAATGACGCCATAGCCGCACTGGGTATAGCTGACTGCTTAACAGGGCTAAAAGTTATTGACTTATCACGCAACTTGCCGGGTCCATTTGCCACACGACTGCTCGCTGATTTGGGGGCAGATGTGATCAAGTATGAACCCAAGTCAGGTGACCCTGCACGGGCGTTGGGCAATTTGTTTGATGCTTTAAATCATGGCAAAGCTTGTCACAAAATGGACTTCAAACACCCCGATGATATTGCTAAGCTTAAAAGCGAAATTGCCACTGCTGATGTGATGATTGATAGTTTCCGCCCCAACGTATTAGAAGGCATGGGACTTTCGCCACAGGCACTGCTTGCGGACAACCCAAAGCTGGTGATTGTTTCCATCACTGGCTATGGTACGACGCCCAACTGGGCGGATAAAGCCGGGCACGATATCAACTTTATGGCAATGAGTGGCGTACTTGACCAACTCAAAACCGCATCGGGTGAACAAGCCATGCCCAATGTTCAATTTGCCGACTTGGCTGGCGGGAGTGACACAGCGGTTATCGCTTTATTAGCGGCCGTTGTCAATGCCAAGCTAACTGGCAAAGGTCGCCATATCATCATCAGCATGACCCATAGTTTATACAACCATTTGGTGATGCCAAAAGCGACGGGGAAATTTGTCAAAGCATTAACACAGGTAACACCGACGCCTGAGCAGGATTTTTTAGGCGGCGTGCTGCCATGTTACCGGCTATATCAGACACAAGACGGTCGTTATATGGCAGTCGGTTCGCTTGAGCTAAAGTTTTGGCAAGGCTTGTGTCAAGCGTTAGACGTTAATGAACATGCGGCTAGCCATTGGCAAATGGGCGTACTGCCTACTCATCCGCAGAGCCAAGCCGCTGCCAAGGCTATCGCCCAAAAATTTGCCTCGCAGCCACTTAGCCACTGGCAGCACTACTTTACCCAATTTGATGTGTGCGTGACGCCTATTTTAACCTTGGCAGAAGCCGCCTGTCATGAACTATTTGCTAATCAAGATGAGTATGGTAATGTTAAGCTTTGGTGTGATAATGATTGCAACTAGGCTATTCATTTGCGTCACTATCAACTCAAGGCACAGTAATTGATAGTAATCAAAAAGCGCGGCAATACGCGCACCCTAATAGGCCCATGGAAAAAACCTTTTCAAGGGCCTATTAGCCTATTTTCTAAGGACAGAAAAAGGATAACAACATGGAAAATTTTTGGACAAAATTTTATGACCCTGCCACCGCCGCACACATTCCCGCTTTAACAGATCAATCGTTAATAGAATTTTTTGATGATCGTTTAACGGCCTTTGCCTCACGAGAATTCACCAGCAATATGGAGAGAGCTATCAGCTATCAACAGGCGGATAACGTCGCACGCCTAGTCAGCCGCTGGCTACAAGCCCAATCCTTAAGCGCAAATGCCAGTGTCGCTATCATGCTGCCTAATGTACAAGCGTATTTACCGGTCATGATAGGTGCGATTCGCTCAGGGTATGTTTTGACGCCGATTAATCCGCTACATACAGCTCGTGAATTAGAGTTTCAGTTGATTGATGCCAATACTGAAGTTATTTTTATTTTAGAAAATTTTGCTCACACTTTACAAAAAATCATTGATAAAACCCCAGTGAAAAAAGTCGTGATTATCCGTTTAGGGGACTTGTTAGGATTAAAGGGTAAAATAGTCGATATCGCTGTAAAATATGTCAAGAAAATGGTAGAGCCTTACCAAATTGACCAAAAGTATCAGCCATTACGATTGGGTCAAGTGATGAAAATCGCTAAATCCATGCCTTACCAACAGCCATCCAAATCACTTGATGATGTTGCCTTTATCCAATACACCGGCGGCACCACTGGCAGACCCAAAGGCATCTTGCTGACCCATCGAAATATTTTGACAGCAGTTGAACAATACTATCAGTGGTTTTTGCCGGTACTCAACCAACAAAAAAATGTCGAACAAGTATTCCATAGTATCCTAGCGTTGCCGCTATATCATATCTTTGCGTTTATCTTTTCCATGTTAGGCATGAAATCTGGCATGCGCATGACCTTGGTGACCAACCCTAAAGACATTGCCAGTTTTATCAAAATATTATCTGCTAAGCCGTTTCACATTCTTCCTGGGGTTAATACCTTGTTTCAGGCATTAGTTAACCACCCCGATTTTAAAAGTGTCGATACCCGTCAACTAAAATTATCAATCGCGGGCGGTATGGCAGCCACCCCCGCCACGGCCAAGGCTTGGCTTGAGCTTACAGGCTGCCCCTTAATAGAAGGATGGGGCATGTCCGAAACTATCGGTGCAGGCACGTGTAACCCCCTCACCAATCATGAGTACACTGGCGATATTGGCCTACCTTTACCGAGTATCGATATCAAAATCTGTGATGATGTGGGCAATGAAGTGGCGTTAGGCGAAGTAGGTGAAATCTGTATCAAAGGTGATAATGTGACTATAGGTTATCATAACATTGACAACACCGATTATTTCTTACCTGAAGGCCATTTAAAGACAGGCGACATTGGGATGATGATGCAAAACGGGCATATCAAATTAATGGATCGCAAAAAAGATATGCTGATCGTCAGTGGCTTTAATGTCTATCCAACCGAAATTGAAGCGGTGCTGTTAAATCACCCGAAAGTCCAAGAATGTGCCGTGATTGGCGTTGAAGATGCGCTTCAAGGACAATCGGTTAAAGCCTATATTGTCAAATCAGATGACAGTTTGACGATAGATGAGCTTAAAGCCTTTAGTCATGAGCAATTAACCGGGTATAAACGGCCACGCCAATATACGTTTATTGAGCAATTACCCAAAACCGCGGTTGGCAAAATTCAAAAAACTGAACTGCGGTTACTTGAGAAAAATAGTAAATAATGGTGTCAGCCCAGGGAATGGTCGGATGTTTACCTTTCAATCCCCGAAAAATCACGTAACCCCTTGATATCACTGCAATAAAAAAGCCCCAATCAATCGACTGGGGCTTTTGGAATATGGTAGGCATAATCTGACTCGAACAGACGAAAACCTTTAAGTTAAATTACCCTAAATTGCATGTTAGCAAAATCTATGAGATATAGGACTTACGCAAAAGCAAAATTTTTTGCGTAAGTCCTAATATACAAGTTATGGTTTAAATCAATACGATAGTTTATTGCTGAAATGAGAAAGCCGTTAATGGGGAGTCCCAGTAACGGCTTACAAGTTCAATAAAAACAGGTGTTTTGACTAAATTGTCGGCTCAATCTTTTCCCCATCTTCTTTGATAAAGGTTTTGGTTAAGGGCGTATCAATCAAATCTAGTACAACTTCGGAAGGACGGCACAGCTTAACGCCTTTATCACTCACAACGATTGGACGATTGATTAGAAGTGGGTCAGCTAACATAGCTTCAATAAGGTCATCATCAGTCAAACTAAGGTTATCTAGTTTACGTTCAGCGTAAGGCGGCACATTTACACGCAGTAATTGTCTTGGGGTAATACCCATTTTGGTAATTAAATCACGCAGGGTTGTTTCATCAGGTGGGTTATCCAAATAATGAATAACAGAAGGCTCAATGCCTTGATGTTTGATAAGAGCAAGCGTGTTGCGTGATGTGCCACAGTTAGGGTTGTGGTAAATTGTGATATTTTGCATACTTGTTCCTTTTTAAGTTTTAAAATTATTGAATTATTGGCAACCAAATTGCCAATGCAACCAATGTAGCCACCAATACAGGCAAGGTTAAAATAATACCGACTTTAATATAATAGCCCCAACTCACCGTAACATTTTTACTGGCTAAAACGTGCAACCATAATAAGGTAGCGAGTGAGCCAATCGGGGTAATTTTCGTGCCTAAATCACAGCCTATTACATTGGCATAAATCATGGCTTGCTTTATCATGGGGTCATGGATAGTCGCCTCATCAATCGCTAAAGCTTGAATTAGCACCGTTGGCATATTATTCATGACAGATGAAAGTCCTGCCGATAATAACCCTGTTCCTACTGTAGCTGTCATCATGCCATGATTAGCGAGTTGGCTTAACTCATGAGCTAAATAATCGGTCAGCCCTGCATTTTTTAAACCATACACCACCAAATACATACCCAATGAAAATATCACCACTTGCCACGGGGCATTTTTGACAATCGGCAGCACCGTTATTTTTTTACCCATTTTCGCTACCACAAGCAACACCAACGCGCCAACCCCTGCAATGAAGCTAATGGGTACACCTATAGGCTCAAGCACAAAAAAACCCAACAAAAGTAACGCCAATACCACCCAACCCATGATAAAGGTATTTTTATCCACGATAGCCGATTGTGAGTTTTCGATTAAATCCAACGCATAAACCGTAGGAATGTCTTTATGATAAAACCCATACAGTACCAATAATGAGGTGACAACCGCTACCACGTTTACTGGTATCATCACTTTGGCATAATCGGTAAAAGGGATTTTAAAAAAGTCAGCCGACACAATATTTACCAAATTAGACACCACGAGCGGAATACTGGCGGTATCAGCGATAAACCCTGCTGTCATAATAAAAGCAAGGGTAGTCGCAGGGGAAAAGCGTAACGTGGTTAAAATCGCAATCACAATGGGTGTTAATATCAAAGCCACACCATCATTGGCAAACAATGCCGATACCACCGCCCCAAGTAGCACAATAAACGCAAACAACCGATTACCGCTACCTTTTGCTAATCTTGCAACGTGCAAGGCGATATAGCGGAAAAAGCCTGCTTCATCAAGTAACAGACTAATAATGATAATAGCAATAAAGGCAAAGGTAGCGTTCCAAACAATATTCCACACTACAGGAATATCGGCAACCGTTATTACCCCTAATAGCAAAGCTATCCCAGCCCCGATACTGGCAGTCCAACCGATACCCAAGCCTTTAGGTTGCCATATTACAAATATCAAAGTCACTAGAAAAATGAGTAATGCGGTAATCATTGACTGCCTATAGAAACCTGTTAAAATTGAGCTATACTATAATCTATATATTTGGATATGTAAATATATGAATAAAACAGACTTTCTCAAGGCGTTAAGCGACCCCACCAGATTAAAAATTGTGCAACTACTTAATCAGAAGCAAGCGTTATGCGTGTGTGACATCATCAGCGAGTTAGACCAACCACAGCCAACTATCTCACGGCATTTAAACCAATTAAAGCAAATCGGTATTTTAGAAAGTGAGCGTAAAGGCACTTGGATTTGGTATTCGATTAGTAAAGAGTTACCAAATTGGGGCAAAGCGGTAATTGGTGCATTGGAATTAAATTAAAGGCGTTTCCTCGCTTAATTCAAAATACCTCTCGATGGGTGTTTTTCCCTTCAAAGCTGAATGTGGTCTTAGCCAATTAAGGCTATGTCTGAGCTGTTTTATTTTAGGGGAGAGTTACAGTCGGAAAAATCCAAAATAATAAAGCCTTGATCATCTTGATACGAGACCCCTTGTAGCCAGTTATATTCAGAACGCAACGTGGTAAAGTTGTTGTGGTTAGGCTTGATAACAGTGAGTTTGTCCGCTTCATTGGTCGCTTGAATGGTTTTATCAAGGTATAGGGTAAATTTGAGTTTTCTGTCGCCAAGTATTTTGGCGGTATCTTTTAAGGCTCGATAGGCATAGATTTCATTGACACGATTGGCGTTGGCAAATTCTTTGGCACTAATCAATACTCGTCTGCCGCCAGACTGCAAACGATGTAGTTTATTAACCGCCAGTGTTATCAAGTCATGCTCGGCTTCGGTCAAGTCGAAACCCGCTTCAATCAGCGTATTGGGTTTGATAATCATTACTTTATCAGCACCTTGATTGTAAAAACTTTGCATAGTCATGGGCTACTTGCTATCAATTGGCTCAAATTATTGTGAGCTTGATTATAGAAGTGAGCATGATGATGGGTAAAATCGTAATCTATGTTAATCTATGTCAGTTACAAAAGTTAATCAAAATTCATTCGTTTCAATGATTTAGAAGTTATTTTTCATTATTTATTTCGAATCGCTTTTAATGTGCGTTAAACTGCTAGCTTCACCCATCTGTACATTTATATTCACCTATCTGAACATCTTGATTCACCTATCTGTACATTTATATTCACCAGTCTGTACACATATCTGCGTGCAAAGCCGCTACCATGGCGGAATACAGAGCCTCTATAATTTAATAATATAGATAATACTAATACTAATGTTTAATGAAATTTAGAGTGATAAGATTATTTTGATAAAGTTTAATTCCTATCATAAAAACAAATTTACATGAGACATTCGATATCAAGCATAATTACTTATTTTTTAACTACACCAAACCCTTCATCATATAGCCACTGTATCTCATTTTTATCATTATATAGACTTAGTGAAATTTGACAGCCTTGTTCAATATCAATATCATAAAATTCGCATTGTTCCACCATTTGACTAGGCGACAAATACAGCCACGCTTGTGGCTTAGCGGGTTGTAAAATAGGTTTGGTAAAATCACCGCTATAATCTTGCCATTCTTGTTGTTGCTTTTTAAAACTTGGATTAAACGTATTAACGTATTTTTCGATAACCAGTTCATTATCCGTAATCGATTCTGCATTCATTCGATACAGGGCTTGATACTGTCTATCTCGTAACGGGGTGAATTTTTGATACAGTTGCTCGGTCATTAGACTACTTTCAACTGCTGTATTTGAAAAAAGCTCATCGCCTTCATCATAAAAATATCGCTCACAAAACCCTTGTATCTCGCTATCATCAAATTGGGCAAATAGACAGTTATCTTTATCAAAACGCAGTCTAGCATCTATTATGAGTTGATTATTTTGCCAGGGTAACAACTTTGCCAAATCATGGGTTGGGTAAACATTGGCATTGTTATAACCTTCATAACCTGGGTATTTAAAGGCAATGATTTTTTTTTCTTTAGATTTCTTTTGTTGCATGTATTTGCAATGCCGATAGTTAAATTGGGGGATGATAATATTTGGCTCATGAATCGTTTCTCGGCGGTGACGATTAACTCGCCCTGCGGTCTGTACAATAGACTGAACGCTTGATGCGTCAATAACTGCCCAGTCAAAGTCATGGTCACGCCCCACTTCTTCGACAGGCGTGGCAATCACGATAAAGGGTACATCGTTTTGTTGGCTGTGGTTCATAAGTTCGATAATTTCGCTATCTTGCTCGATGGTTTCATTGCCTGTTTTACGTTTTTTGCCATCTTTATGACGACTTAGTAAAGTGTCTAAGCGTTGTTCTTTATAAAAACGATTGATTCGCCAATCATTGGCATGATAGCAAGCGATATGGGCGTGTTGCCAATGATTGGCAAAATAATGAGCAAGGCTAATAGCATGGTGAATATTTGCTACCCGAATCAAGCCAAAGGATAGGCATTTTTCCCCATTTTGCCATTGCCAAGCGTGTCTATCATGCAAGATTTGGGCAGATTCAAGTACCGCTTGTTGCCAATCGCTAATCGTTGCCTTTGGCATGGGTTTGAGTTCGGCTAGGCGAAAACTCGTCTTTTTGGCTAAAGCAAGCTGTAATTCATTGAGGTGTGTTTGGTAAATATCTTTAAAGTTTTTATCGTCAGCTTGGGTGTCGTTATCTTGCGTTAGCGTTTGTTGCCAAATTTTGGGCGGGTTTTTGCTATCAATTTCATTATCGACAATGGCAATATTAAATGCTTGTTTGTCATTGTTTAGCAAGGCTTGTCGCATGGCAATGCCTGATTCAAAGGCACGATGCACGCTAATCGCCAAGGTTTTGGACAAAGTTGCCGATGAGCAAATCACGTGGCGACCGTACATGGCGGAAAGTTGCACCAGTCGCAATACCGCCATCAAGGCTTGCGGGTCGTAGCCGTCAATTTCATCGAGTATCAAATCACTACTCATAAGCCGTAGCAAGGCTTTGACATGATGCCCTTGTTTGTGTGGCTCGCCCGCTGCTATCAGATAATCAATGGTTGAAACGAGCAAAGGCGATGCCAATAACGTTTTGCCATCATTGTCACTTATAACGCCCTTTTTGGTGGTTTTCTCAAACAATGGGTTAAGCCACGCAGGGATATCATAATCTTCTCCTTTGGCATCAAATATCGGCTCTGGGGGATTTTCATCTTCGTCAATTCCTTGGTTATTTTTGGCTTTTTCAAATAGTTCTTGGGTAATATTGTCGCCGATGACGACGGCTAATTCATCATCGGATAGATTCATGGATTTTTTGAGAGCGTCACCTGTCTGTAAAGTCAAAGAACGCAAATTTAACGCAATACAAATACGTGGGTCATTGGGTCGCAAGGTACAAGCGGTGCGTAGATTCATTCGAGTCTTACCGCTCCCTGTACCTGCGATATTAAAAACAAGCGTAGGTACATCGGGATATTTATCGGCGAATTTTTGCAAGGCATTGCCAGCAACATTTTGCCACTTAAAATAAGCGTTTTGCGTGGGTGTTTTGATATATTCGACGGTCTGCTCACATAGTCCAGACAAATTTAATTCTGTCATCATTTTGCAGGCGATAACACTGGCTCGCTCGCCCACGCTACGTAAATGCCATTCTAGCGGTTGATTGTGTTGTTTTTTACTATCAACAAAACAGGTATTAGCAAACAGTTGCGTGGGAGTTGGAGTGGCAGGTTGCACCATGTCCAGATAATTGACCGCAGAAATGGTATGGTCAGCGTGAATCAAGGCATTACGAGCATGTAAACAGAGGGCTTTATAATAAGTTGGACTGGCGTTGGTAGGCAATAATTTGGCAAGTCGTGCCATGCGTTTTTGATAACTATCAAAAATGCTTTGTGGTAACTCGCCTGCACAAGTGAGTTGTTGGGTACGAGGTAATGGTTCACGTACGTGTTTGTCTTCGTTAGGATAGCTTGCATAGCCTGTTGGGTCATCTGCTCCCAATAATCCATGATGAGTGACAATCAAATAATCCACCGCTTCAATGCCGTTTGCCACGCCATCATCGACTTGTTTTAAATCACCTAAGGTAAAAATATTACGGTTTTTATCTTTGGCAACTTGTTGCCAAGCGTTTTGCCAATCAAAGTTATTGTGTCGGAGTTGTTGCAGTAGCTTGACGGATAGCCATTCATGGCGGATATCATCAGCGATGATTTTATTTGCTTGATTAGGTGACAGTTTGTTTTGAAAATGTTGCGATGCTTTGCCGATATCATGCATATCGCCTGCCGCTCCTGCCAATAGACTTGCTGCTCTGACCCAGTCGTCGATTTGTCGCTTGGTATAAGGCTTGCCAGTTGAAGCGACAGGGTATGCCCCTTCGCTATTAAACCGATGCTTTGCTCCCACGACCCACGCCAGCTTCATGCGTCGCATACCGTAATTGATGTAAGCGGCGACAGCGGTTTGGCGAGTGATGCCTTTTTGTTTTAGGGCTTTGCGGACTTCGGTTAGACCTTCCATGGTCATGGGGGCTTGCCATGTGCTTTGTCCTGTGCGGATGGCGTAGCTGTCGAGTACGGCTCGGGTTTTTTTCAGGGCTTTTTTTTCGCAAGCAGAGATAAAAATGACGTGCATTTCATTTTTTCCAAATTAATTTTTCTGTTTTTATAAGCTTATCATTTTCACTTAATATAAAACTAAATTCTATAATGAATATTAACAATACGACATCGTGTGTCTTTTATCTACTTTTGCCTGCTTTTTATTTGGGCAATACTATGCTAAAACTAGATAGAATTAAATAAAAAAGGAGAAATGAATGTCAGATGCTTCCACAATTCCCATCGACCAGTATCGGCAAACGCTTGCTGAATCGGTGCATTTTAGTAATAAAACGATTAATTCCAATATCGAAAAAGGCGGTATTCGCTTGGCAAAATCACAAGCCTTGGATTTGCCCTATATCAGTGCGAGAACATTACTTGCTGACGATATCACCATTCCCACTGACTACCAAGCCAATGCAGGCAAAATACCCACTATGTTTAAGATAATCAAGGCGGCTATGCTTGATGAAAATCTTGATGAATTTGAAGATGATTTAAAAAATATAGCTAATATTCTTAAACAAGATATCGTCACTATTTTTGATAATCCTTATCAGTCTAAGCTTAAGCACATTAATATCCGTATGCGTCAGCTATTACTTCCTAAAGAAGAGAGTTATCTTTCAATAAGCCCAATTAGTGCAGTTGGTGTTAATTATTGGCTTACTTCTGAAATCGAAAGAATTAAAGAAGTTCGGCAATCTGACGATAAATTTCATAATATTACGACAGCCGTTTTTGGTATTGGCGGTTCAAATATTCAAAATGTGGGGTCACCAATTTTTATTAGAACATTACAACGCCCAATTTATCTAACTGCCCCAACTGCTAATGATACGATACGTCAAGCCTTTAGCCTGTATTACAAAGGCTTAGACTACTATATCCCCAATAAATTGCCGAAAGACAAACTTGTTCAGCCCGCATTACTTGCTTGGGCAGATTTGGTGAATCAAGGTATTGCTACTACAGAACAAGATTTAAATAACCAAGACTGGAAAAACAAAGGCATTGAAGCCACTAGTACCAATATGGATAGCCGTGAAGCCGAGCAACAATTTTTGACCCATATCTTACGCATCGTCTTGGCTCAAGGGCGAGAAGCTAAAAATAGCCTTGAACAAGTGGCTGATAGATTGCCCAATATCACTAAAATAAGCGATGAAACGTATGACGAAAATCCAGGGGAAATGGTGAGTAAAGAACGGGTTGCTTTAACACCATTACAGCACCCAAGCGTCGATTTAGCCATCCAAGGACTGATTGACCCAAAGCTACGAGATGAAGGCTGGATGACGGCGTTTGCCGAGCATTTGGCAAAAAATATCGTCCGTCAATCCTACGAAGTCGAAGGACAAAGTAACCCTGTTACCTTTGTACTCGAAGATAGCACCATACCATTTTTGGCTCGCCGAATTCGTGGCTTGCTCTACAGTCATAAGGAGTTAGCATCATGAGTTTTTTAGCGGTCATTCCGCATATTCAAGTGCAAGGGGCAAATCTGCAGACCAGCGGGATTTTGCTCGGTGGCGTACCTTTGATGGCATCCACTATGTTCGCTCATGCGTTGGCTCGCAAATTGGGCGTGAAGGACACAGGCGTGATTTATATTCACCATGACAGGCAAGATTTGGGTGGCTTTGCCTATGGACGCTTTACCCCTGCCCAACGCCGTGGCTCTGCGTTTATCAATAAAAACGATTATTCATCAAAAAATCCCAATGCCTTATCGTTACAACCAACGGCAAGCTGTCATTTGCATCTTAGTTTGGTGATACGATTTGATTGTGTTATTGATTCAGACGTGTTAATTGAATTATTAAACAATCAACGATTTGCAGGCGGTCAAATTATTGAAATTGGTAAAGTTGAAATTTTTGAAGAAAAAGATTTATCAAAAATTTTTTCCAAAAATATTAAGACAGGCTTTGTGGTGCTAGACCGTCACGATGTGTTATTAGCGTACCAACAATCGCAAAATCTCAATCGTTTGCAAGCCTTTACACGGCTATTGGCACTTACCAAGGACGGCTTAAATCATGCCTTTGGTGAATATCATGGCTTAAGTTTTTTGTCAGCGACGAATCTAGGCTATGCGTTGCTTGAAGAACCAAAAACGGATAGAACGGGTGTGCGACAAGCCTATACGCTTGATAACGATGTGATAGAAACGCCCCACGCCTATGCCGAGCCATTGATTGGCTTGGTGCAATATGTGTCGATTCGGCAGTTACTCAATTTTGCCAAAGTCCAACCGTCTGACGATGTGGACTTATCTGAAGAAGAGCAAGAACCGTACCAACCGCAAAACCCGATTGCCGAGCCGTTACGTCAATTATCTGACAACCCACAAGAGTTATTTTGGCAGTACCAATGGCACACCCATAATGGTGGCGATGTGTTTTTATTGCGACAATCTATTTAACCTTACTTTTGAAACTAAACTTTTACCTAACCAATGTTAAAAAACAAACAGGAGTTCTATTATGGCAACTTTCAAAAAATTACCCGCAAGCCTAGCCCTACAACGTGGTACTGTTATCAGCGACGGGGCATTTTTTCATCTGATAGATGGCAAAACTGAATCATTAAAAGTCATGTATCATGGCATTCGTGGTACACAAAATGTGGCAGGCAATAAAAGCAAAGGGTCAGCATCGGGCGAATCAGTTGCTCGTGAAGTCAGTAATATTCAACAAACCGAATCTGCCAAATTATTACCCAATGCCAAATTATTGGTGACGTGGGATTTTCGTTTGATTGACTTGGCGGATATTTTGTTTGCCAGTGCGACTAAAGCAGGGGCAGATAAAAGCGATGAACAAGCATTTCGCAAGGCATTTCAAGGTTTTGTGGCTCGTGCCAAAGACAGCGATGGGCTAAAAACGGTGGTCGGTCGTTATGTGCGTAATGTTGTGAACGGTCGCTGGTTATGGCGTAATCGCTTGGTGGCAGAAAGCATTGTAATTACGGTAACACCCAGTCAAAATTCGGAAAAATCTTATACCTTTAAGGCGTTAGACTACAATTTAAACAGTTTTGACAATCCTAGTGCGGATGAGCAGGCATTAGCCGAGATTTTATTAACAGGGGCAAAAGGCGATGCAACCAATGCAGGGCTACATATCGAAGCGGTAGTTGATTTTGGCATGGGTGGTGTGGAAGTATTCCCTTCACAAAATTATCTAGAAGATAAACCCAAAGGCTTTTCTCGTTCGCTGTATCAACTTAACCCTGTTCGCCCCCAACGTGGGGCAGACAACAACCAATTTTTGGGGCAAGCGGCATTACGTGACCAAAAAATCGGTAATGCGATTCGTACCATTGATACGTGGTATCCCAATGCCGAAGAATACAATCATAAACCGATTGCGGTAGAGCCAAATGGGGCAAATCTTGAGCATCAATTTTTTTATCGTGTGGGTAAAGAAAAAATGTCAGCGTTTGATATTTTAAAAGAGATTGATGACTTAGACCCCAACAGCGAAAAAGGGATGTTTTTGATTGCCTGTCTGATTCGTGGTGGCGTATATTCTGAGGGAGATTAAGATGTCATTTGAGTTTTATGTGGATGTACGTGTGATTGAATCGGCAGATACGGTCGATTTATCACTACCGACCATTCGCAATCAGATTTATGCGGTATTGCATGGCACGTTTCGAGCGTTGGCATTGGTGGATAAATCACCATATGCCATAGCATTGGTCCCTTCCCCAAAGCTTAAAGCAAAGCAAGCGGATTTCGAAAAAAAATATGGCAAGTCGCCCCGTTTTGATTTTGATATTTTTCGGGTATTTTCGGATAGTAGCGAGGCATTACAGCGATTGGTAGATAGTATTAGCCAACATTGGAAAGTACGGGATTATAGTGTGGTCGGTACGCCAACGCCTGTACCAACAGCCAAAATCACAGGCTGGCAAAGTTATCGTCGTTTTCGCATTCCTACGGCAAAAATGGAACGTACTCAACTGTCTGACAATAATGTGCCATTACGAGAACGTCGTCTAGCCACTGCCAAAGACTTGCCGTATCTTAAAGTTGCCAGTAAAAGCACAGGACAAGTTTTTACCTTAACCATCGATATTGTACCGATGGAAAATGCAGGTGACGGCGTGCCAGATGGCTATGGTTTGGCTCGTGCCAGTCAGCCGTTTGCTTTGCCGATATTCTAATTTAAAAAAGCAGTAGGCTTTTATGCTTACTGCTTTTTCATTTATCAAAGAGAAAAACATGAGCCAAACTCATAATAGTCATTTACGTAAGCAACGTAGCCGTCCGCTGATGTTGTCCAAGCGGGCGTGTGTGTTTTATCTTGAGCGAGTTCGAGTCATTTTAAAAGATGACCGTATCGTGTATCTGACCGAAAGTATGCAACCGATTGAACATTTTTATAATATTCCCGAAAAAAATACCGCTTTTTTATTACTGGGTAAAGGTAGTTCGATTACCGATGCCGCCGCTAGACGTTTGGCAGAATCAAATGTAATGGTCGGTTTTTGTGGTTCAGGCGGTTCACCATTATTTAGTGCATTAGATTTGACCTTTCTAGCCCCACAAAGTGAGTATCGTCCTACCGAATATATGCAAATTTGGATGAAAGCATGGCTTGATGATACGACACGGCTGTTGATGGCAAAGGTGCTATTACAAGAACGTATTGAAATTGTCAAAAAATACTGGCAAAAAAATCCACTACTGACATCATATGGTATTCGCCTAGATGAATCGGCGGTAGTTAATTTTTCACAAGCGATAGAATCGGCAATGAACCAAGAGCAGTTATTGACTGCCGAAGGTCGCTGGGCAAAGGTATTATATAAAAGCTTGGCGGAAGGCTGTGGCTTTAAATTTACCCGCGAGGAAGGCAAAAATGCCAATGATGATATCGCCGATATCGCCAATAGCTACCTTGACCACGGGAATTATATCGCTTATGGCTATGCGGCAGTTGCATTACATGGGTTAGGTATTAGCTTTGCTCTACCGATGCTACATGGTAAAACCCGCCGTGGTGGTTTGGTGTTTGATGTAGCAGATTTGGTCAAAGATGCGATGGTGATGCCACAAGCATTTATTTCGGCAAAACTGGGGCATAATCAAAAAGAGTTTCGGATGCAACTTATCGAGATTTGCCAAGACCAAGATGTGTTAGATTATATGTTTGGCTTCGTTGTAGACACTTGCCAAAAAATTAAATAAAATCAGCTGCTTATAAAAAGCACTTTAAAACGAAGTGTCTTGACTGAATTAAAACGTATATAATTGATATCTGGGGATTTTGTCAGAAAATTCTCCAGTTCGCCATCGCATAGATGGTTTAGAAATTTTCGCCCTTTTTAGGGGGTTTAACGGCTTTGTTCGCCATCGCATAGATGGTTTAGAAATAAGCGTATCGGGTTCCGCTATATGCCCCATTAGTTCGCCATCGCATAGATGGTTTAGAAATTAATGCCTTTTGCCACATTTCGACCCATTCAGTTCGCCATCGCATAGATGGTTTAGAAATTACAGCATTTGCAAAGACAACACATTTGCTAGTTCGCCATCGCATAGATGGTTTAGAAATGATATTGATACCACATCCCCAACAAAATCCGGTTCGCCATCGCATAGATGGTTTAGAAACCAACAAAATCCGCTACTGATTTTGATACCGAGTTCGCCATCGCATAGATGGTTTAGAAACAATGCAAAAACAGTTTACAAAGCAACTTGGCGTTCGCCATCGCATAGATGGTTTAGAAATGAAAAAGACCCTAAGCAACCGCCCAAACTCGGTTCGCCATCGCATAGATGGTTTAGAAACGAAGGTAAAGCCTTCATTGCGGGCTTTGTTTGTTCGCCATCGCATAGATGGTTTAGAAATATATCAAAAAAAAAGGTGATAAGGTGATAATGTTCGCCATCGCATAGATGGTTTAGAAATTGAGCGGCTTTAAGTTTTGATAAGTCGGTTTGTTCGCCATCGCATAGATGGTTTAGAAATTAACCCCATCAGGCTTACCGTTGGGCACATAGTTCGCCATCGCATAGATGGTTTAGAAAAGTCAAAATCAGGGTCAACTATTTTTAAACGTGTTCGCCATCGCATAGATGGTTTAGAAAACCAAGTCGCTGTTGTCACGGAACTGTTCGGCGTTCGCCATCGCATAGATGGTTTAGAAATTTGCTATCCAAAATGGAAACCAAAATCCTACGTTCGCCATCGCATAGATGGTTTAGAAATTAGGCGAGAACTTAAAAAAATGTCGTCATTGGTTCGCCATCGCATAGATGGTTTAGAAATAGAAAAAGGCTGCTTATTCGTCAATCGCAGTGTTCGCCATCGCATAGATGGTTTAGAAACAACAACCCCTACCCTGCATAACCTTTATACAGTTCGCCATCGCATAGATGGTTTAGAAAAATGGCGGTCATGACATCGGTTTTTGGTTCGTGTTCGCCATCGCATAGATGGTTTAGAAAAAAATAGCGGTCAGCTCTCTTCGATGAGTCGGGTTCGCCATCGCATAGATGGTTTAGAAATTTGAGACCACCACACGCACCGCCCAATTTTTGTTCGCCATCGCATAGATGGTTTAGAAACGGTGGCGAAGAGCTTGCGCTCAACATCCATAGTTCGCCATCGCATAGATGGTTTAGAAATGTGTCATTGGTAGCGTCCGCATTCATGGATAGTTCGCCATCGCATAGATGGTTTAGAAATTGAGCTGCGCCTGGTAAATGGTCAATACGTGGTTCGCCATCGCATAGATGGTTTAGAAAACAGCATCACAACAATTTGACACGCTCGACGCGTTCGCCATCGCATAGATGGTTTAGAAACAAACCTAAAAGCACGTGTCCTACGCTAGTGGGTTCGCCATCGCATAGATGGTTTAGAAATGTGACGGTCAAGTCACCATCAAAAACAATATGTTCGCCATCGCATAGATGGTTTAGAAAAACTTTGTTGTCGTTATCAACGTGAACGCTACGTTCGCCATCGCATAGATGGTTTAGAAAGATGTGTGCGACCAAATGGATTTAGCAGAGCTGTTCGCCATCGCATAGATGGTTTAGAAACCGTGGCAAAGCAGGCACATTTAGCATTGAGCGTTCGCCATCGCATAGATGGTTTAGAAAGGTAGGTAATAAGGCAAAAAGTCGGCTTTTAGGTTCGCCATCGCATAGATGGTTTAGAAAGAGGACAAAACTGCCACTCCGCCAAAAACTGCGTTCGCCATCGCATAGATGGTTTAGAAACACTGCTGTATGGTAGTCAGTCTCAAGGGGCAGTTCGCCATCGCATAGATGGTTTAGAAAATGATTTGCAGATAGTCCACCATGATTGCTGAGTTCGCCATCGCATAGATGGTTTAGAAATCAGTGGTGATTTGCGTAAACGTCTTGCCCGTGTTCGCCATCGCATAGATGGTTTAGAAAAGCCGTGATATGGGCATCAATCAAGATTATCAGTTCGCCATCGCATAGATGGTTTAGAAAAATGACTGACGCAGTGATTAAGCGACCACAAAGTTCGCCATCGCATAGATGGTTTAGAAATCTTTAAACTTTATTTCACACTTCACCGACTCGTTCGCCATCGCATAGATGGTTTAGAAAAAAATCTAAGTGTGGGGCTATGTTTTGCGTGAGTTCGCCATCGCATAGATGGTTTAGAAATAGAAAAGATAATGCGATATCTGAACCGCCCTGTTCGCCATCGCATAGATGGTTTAGAAAAGTAATAGAGTTAAAAAAATGCAATTTATAAAGTTCGCCATCGCATAGATGGTTTAGAAAACCAATCACAGGCAATAAAGAGTTTGTCTTTCGTTCGCCATCGCATAGATGGTTTAGAAATTGATGCTGCTTAACAATGTCAATGGCTTCTTGTTCGCCATCGCATAGATGGTTTAGAAATACAGTTGTATCTGCATTGGGGATAAATCCTGGTTCGCCATCGCATAGATGGTTTAGAAAATCAACAAGCCAGCGACACGGTTACCAGTAGGGTTCGCCATCGCATAGATGGTTTAGAAATTCAACTGTCGCCAGCTTTGTCAATATCGCTGGTTCGCCATCGCATAGATGGTTTAGAAATTTTTCGGATTTAATGCAATACCAACACAGGTGTTCGCCATCGCATAGATGGTTTAGAAATAAACCAGACGCGACTGAGCGTCCTATGACGCGTTCGCCATCGCATAGATGGTTTAGAAATAAGCGAGCGTTCAGCCACTCGCTAGTACCTTGTTCGCCATCGCATAGATGGTTTAGAAATTTGCTTGCTTGCCACCCATCCAATCAGCTTGGTTCGCCATCGCATAGATGGTTTAGAAAATCACCCGGTCCCACTCACACCCTTTACTGCGGTTCGCCATCGCATAGATGGTTTAGAAAAGTCATTGTAGCTAGACTCAAGCTGACCCTGCGTTCGCCATCGCATAGATGGTTTAGAAAAAGGAGGATAAACTATGCGTAAACAATTTGACGTTCGCCATCGCATAGATGGTTTAGAAAGCCATGGGTGCAGTCTGGTGCAGTTGACCAAGGTTCGCCATCGCATAGATGGTTTAGAAATCTTGGCTTTTATCGTACGCTTGATGAATTGTGTTCGCCATCGCATAGATGGTTTAGAAAGCTTGCACCCAATTCAATACTGGCGCCTTTCTGTTCGCCATCGCATAGATGGTTTAGAAAAGCATAGGCAAAGAGAGCCAAAGGCAACAGGAGTTCGCCATCGCATAGATGGTTTAGAAATTTGTCGTTGGCTTTGGTTATGTCTCAGGCGCGTTCGCCATCGCATAGATGGTTTAGAAAAACAACATATTGCAGTCTTGGACAATCCCACAGTTCGCCATCGCATAGATGGTTTAGAAAGTAAAAGTCTGACACTTTATAAGTTGTATTAGGTTCGCCATCGCATAGATGGTTTAGAAAATAATGCTTGCAGTGATGTACCGTTACGGGCTGTTCGCCATCGCATAGATGGTTTAGAAACTAACGATGGGACGGGGGAATCCCATGAATAAGTTCGCCATCGCATAGATGGTTTAGAAAGTTGACGATATCAAAATCCAAAACTATCAACAGTTCGCCATCGCATAGATGGTTTAGAAAACAGATAACCTTGAACAGAACCTTAAAATCACGTTCGCCATCGCATAGATGGTTTAGAAAATGAGGGTAGATAGCTTTTCATTGTCTTGGATGTTCGCCATCGCATAGATGGTTTAGAAATAGTATGTTTGCCTATCTTTGACGTTAAAATCGTTCGCCATCGCATAGATGGTTTAGAAATTCAGTGAGCACATGATTGATGACTTCAGGGCGTTCGCCATCGCATAGATGGTTTAGAAAATTAACCGAATAGGATGCAGTTTTAGATTTATGTTCGCCATCGCATAGATGGTTTAGAAACATGAGCTTGATTGATATTGTTCATGCACCCTATCAAATTTTTCTAGTATATATCTACTTTGCATTTTTTTCGTCAATATTTCTCATTTTTATACGAGATAGTCCTAATCTAAAGTTAAGGTAAGCAATTTAATATATTGAATTTTTGCTTATGTATTATTTTATTAGTATGTGGATTTAGAGTCGTACCGTGAAAACTCAAAACTTTATATAGTCCGTATAACAACTTTTGTATCTATTTTTCCAATCTCAAGACGGTTAACTAAACTAGTGTGTCAATGTCTTGAAGTTTCTAATAGCCATGTTTTTAATTTGGAGGGAATAACTTTGAAAGGATTTTTTTAGGACATGAAGGTTTTTTAAAATGAGTGATAAAAGCTAAAAGAAATAAATTCAGTTTCATCTCTTTTAAATTTGAGTGGGGGTGAAAACCTACTTGCTCAAAAATTAACCAAGGCACAATTTGGGCACAAAATGGGCACACAAGATTTTTAAGCGATTTTTCTGTGCCCAAAATCACAAAAGTGGTCAAATTATTTACTTCGCAAAAACCGCCCAAGCCCTTGATATCACTGCAATAAAAAAGCCCCAATCAATCGACTGGGGCTTTTGGAATATGGTAGGCATAATCTGACTCGAACAGACGACCCCCACCATGTCAAGGTTTGCCACGATTCGAATCTTATTTTATATTAATGTACTTTAATATATATTTTCTTTAATATCAATGATTAATAATACGTAATTCCTTTATCAATTTAAATGATTTAAAGCATACTAGAAATTTACGGGCACGAAAAAAATTCAAAAATTAGAATTTTTTTACCCCCCACCCTTTCACTTCATTTAAGAAAAATAACGTAATTCTCCAAAATTTTATTAAAATATATTAAACTATTTTTTAATTTAAAGTAAAATTAACAATAGTAATTGTTGTTCTCAATAATATATTCATGATTCTATCGAGAGTAATACCTTGCGGTGGAAATTTACCTTCATGGTAGTGGATAGCTTGGTCAAGATTAAGCATTGTGATTATGTTGTAAATCACTTTTTAAGAATTTTGATTGACAAAGAAAGTTATCACTCATGAATGATTGACAAAATAGCTTGTAAATCATATTGAGCGATTTTTGATTGACAAGGCTAGTTTTTGAAAGCTTTCTTAACTGCTTTAAATAGCTGTTGCCATAATGTATCATCTGCTAAAAAAGGCATTTCTTTCACCAGTTTTTGGCTTCGTTCACCCTGATTGTCCCTGATGCTACGGATGATTCTATCGGCATAATCATTTGGCATATCCATCAGCTCTTTTATCGCATCACGTGCTTGATTGTGTTGATACAAATAATGGCTTTCTTGATATAAATCATCTTGAATGACACGGGATACAAGCTTGGCTAAATACAGCACGTGCGGCGTCAAATCCAAAAAACGCCAAATCGGCAATGCATTGTCAACATTACCCAAGTGCAAGTTAGACTTGATACCATCTTCAAAGATTTGCGTGGTCTCAAATTGATATTCACCGATCAATTTTGCCATTAGCGGCTTAGAGACGGTATCTAGTATTTTGTCATAATCACGGCGATGTTGTGTGCTGTCACTGATGGCAGATGAAATCGGCAAAATCATCGGTTCACTTAATATTCCATCTCGGTATAGTAAATCATTGACTAAAAACCGATGCACTCGGCCATTACCATCGGCTAATGGATGAATATACACAAAGGCAAAACTTAACACCGCTGCTCGCATAATAGAAGGTTGCCCTTGCGTAACATCAAAAAAGCTCTGTAACCCTGCCAACATGTTGACAACTTGCTCAAAAGGCGGCGCAATGTAGTGGACTATTGGGGTAAAGGTGCGCTGCTCGATCTGTCCAATAAATACTGGAGACTTTCGAATTCCCAATTGCGGTAATGCGGTCTTCTCCCCTAAAATTGCCTGTTGTAACTGCGTTAATTCACTATCGGTTATAGGTAGGTCGCCTTTTCCCGTCCGCTGAGCGATCACTTGGGCAAAGCGCTCAATGCGTTTGGTCTGTTTACCCTCCCCTTCAATTATAAAACTGGCTTTACTTTCCCGTAAAGTTAACCATACTGCTGAGCGTAATAGTAAATCTTCACCAAATTCATGATTAAGCGACTGCAGCATTTGTACGATATCAAGTTGTGCAGCTTGTTCAACTTGCGTGGTTTTTACCACCATTGGGCAAAAATCTGGCGTACCTGCCAAATTATTATTAATACGCCAACGACTATTTTTAGTGACTTTATCGGGCGATGCGGTGACTACCTTAGCATCATCTAGCGCATCAACATAGTTGCCACTAATATTGGCAGTAATGGTTAAAGTATTCCCCGTAAACCATTCGTATAAAAAGCCTGCACGTCTGGCATATTGTCCGGTGGGCTCATTAGTTATCCAGTCAACCAATAGAGAACCATCGACCTGATGAAATAGTCGATACATTAGCTCATAGTGCGGAATTTCATGACGTAGATAAAATTGCAAATGAGCGATCACAGTGTCGGCTGGTTGTTTGCTAAACTGATAAACTTCTTCTCTAAAATCATCTTCTAGATGGCTTTCTCGGCGCCCCCCTAGACGGCTTACTAAATACAATGGGAACGCCAACTCAATGTTAAAATATTGAATAAGCCAGACTGCGCCAATTGGATTTTTGATAGAATGATACGATTCTTTAAAAAGACGCATAACTAACCATTGCAACATAGTATTTATTTAAAAAGGATTGTGCAGAAAATTAGTAATAAATGCAACAAAATAGATATTTCAATAAATTATGCAACAAAATAATTTTATTTTTATATTTTGTATTGATTAAATTACAGGCATTTGTACTATTAATCCCTTCTTAATATTATTTTGCTTGCATGACGGTATACTCCTAAATATTGAAGCCTCCCATGCCTTCAGTTCATATAAATAATTCATAATTGAATGATTAAATGTTAAAATAGCCATTAAAATATCAAAAATGAATTATTAATGGATGCTCATTTAATATGCGATTTGACTTCTATACACCCTCAGAATTTAGTAAGTCACTGGGCAAACGCTTAAAACAGCAGCGTTTGTACCAGAATCTGACGCAGGTTGAACTTGCCCAAAGGGCTGGCATTGGACTAAGTACCGTTTCTCGTATTGAGTCAGGAGAAGGAGGAACGCTCGATAACGTTATCCGCTATGCCATGTCGGTAGGGCTAGTGAATGAATTTGCCGACCTGTTTGCAAATAACCCTAAGACGATTGATGAAGTGATAGCACAAAAAACGCTACGCAAACGCGCTTCAAGCAAATTGTAAGTGATATGGATATTAGACTACAATTTGGTATTTAGCCACGAGATGTGAGAGGAAGTGAAAGGATATGGCTATTCAAAAAATCCTTCAATCATCAATACCAGATGTGAGACTGTAAAATATTTTGTGTAAACCTCATTATAAAACATAAGTTTACACAGGAAAATATCAATGAAAGATTCAACAGAAGTTTTGCTTGAAGAACTATTAAAAGACTACCAAACCCCCGAAAAAATCTTGGGTGAAAACGGTATCTTAAAACAACTCACTAAACGACTTGCCGAACGAGCCTTACAAGCCGAAATGACCCATCATCTTGGCTACGCCAAACACGACTACCAAAGCAAAGCTAATAAAGAAACGCTTGATGACTTCATCAATCATGAACCTAAAAATGATTGGCTTGAGGACGAACAGCCATCAGCTGAAGAAGAAACTATCCAGCCTAGTACCCTAAGCGGAGAAACCGTATCACTTGCAGGCAAACCCGCTCGTAAGAATAGCAATGCCCGTAACGGCACCACTAAAAAAACCGTCCGTACTGACTTTGGTAAAATACAACTTGACGTACCAAGGGATCGAGTAGGCAGCTTCGAGCCACAATTTGTTAAAAAGCATGAACGCACGTTAAACGGCTTTGACGACAAAGTAATATCTCTATACTCTCGGGGCATGAGCACCCGTGACATTCAAGCGCACTTAAAAGAAATCTATGGCGTTGACGTTTCCTCCACCTTTATCTCAACGGTTACCGACAGCGTACTGGATGAAGTCAAACAATGGCAACAGCGTCCACTTGAACCGATTTACCCTGTCGTCTATCTTGACGGATTGGTGGTTAAAAATCGAGAAGAAGGCATTGCTCATAATAAATGTGTTTATCTGGCTTTAGGCATCAACACCGAAGGTCGAAAAGATGAGGAACGATTATAGTTCCGCAAGGGTCTTTGGATTGCCAAGAATCACTCGAGCACAGCTCTCGCCTTGCACTCGGGCGAAGCGATGCTTCGCTATTTCCTCGTTCAGGGGCCAAGTTCTGGCTATCGGTAATGAACGAGCTTAAAAACCGTGGGGTTAATGATATCTTTATTGCCTGCTGTGATGGACTAAAAGGCTTTCCTGAAGCAATTGAAACGGTATTTCCTAAAACCAAGGTTCAACTGTGTATTGTCCACCAAGTTAGAAACTCATTGAAGTATGTCAGCTATAAACAAAGAAAAGAAATAGCCACTGATTTAAAAACCATCTATGGGGCTGATACCCTTGCTGAAGCGGAAGATAATTTACTTGCCTTTGCCGAAAAATGGGACGGCGAACATCCACAGATATCCAAGTCCTGGCAAGAAAACTGGGGTCGATTAACCACGTTCTTTGATTATCCCAAAGACATCAGACGGGTGATTTATACCACCAATACCATTGAATCATTGAATGCCAGTTTAAGAAAGGTGACGAGCACCAAAAAGACTTTCCCGAATGATGATGCGGTATTTAAGGCAATTTATATGGCGCTTATCAATACGATGCAGAAATGGACGATGCCGATTCAAAATTGGAAACCTGCAATGAGACAGTTTGTGATGTTATATGGTCATCGGGTGGAAAGGTATTAATATAGAATATTTGTTTGCTTTTTAACCAATCGCTAATTTGGGTCTATTTTTAGGTTTACACAAAAATTCTTGCAATCTCGCGGATTGCTTACGGATGAAGTACAAGATTATGCAACAAATTGGCTGCGGCATTACAATCATGAAAGACCACACCAGGCCAACAAAGGAAGGCCTCCTCTAATGGCTGCTTAACCTCTACTTTTAACTTCGGTTATTTATGGGAGGATTACCTAGTTCGTATCTTAATTTGCTTAAACTGCCTTGATTAAAATCATTTTTATTTTCTAAACCTCTTAATTTTAAGGAAAAAGAGTATACAGTTACTTTATCAGCACAATATACTCCATTAATTCTTATTACCAATTAATATTTACTCGGCGATTTGGTGCTAGACATTCCACGGTTGAAGCAGATTTGGTTTGACCTTCACACTCTTTATAAATTCGGGTTGCTCCATTGGCATCGACTTTAATGTAATTCGGATCAATCCCCAGTTGAGCTAGCAAATAAGCCACGGTATTCGCACGCTGTGCAGATAAAACTTGGTTATAGTTAAAGTTACCCAATTTATCAGCATAACCCGTCACAGTAACCCGCTGGCTGCCGGACTGCTTAATGGCCTCTGCAATTTCTTCCACGCGGCTAAAGTCACGGTTAATCGCAGACTCATCATAACGGTCAAAGGCGAATAGTACGCTAGCTTGTGCAACTTGGGCATTCAGTCCTCCAACAACCAATGCATTTTTATCTACAGGTTGATTGTTGGCACCATATTGCGCCAAGCCCTGACAGGCTTCACCCTTCCAATAATATGCCTTGGCCAAGTAGTCTTTATCAAAATCGATACGTAACTGGCAGCGTTTGTATTGCTGGGTTTCAGGCACACGGATATCCAATACATAGTTCCATTCACGAACCCCAAACACGCCTTCGCTAAAATGTGGATGGCCCAAAATATAACGAATTTGGTCTTTGGTTAAGCCATTTTCCAGACGCAGTACCTGATCATATTCATAACGGTGAACTTGATCTAGGTAACTTTTTTTCACTTCTGGAAAATAAACGGACTCATCAGCCATCTGTAAATTAATCTGCTCTTTTGCATGTGTTAGACCACTCAGCACACCAGTTAAAAATACACAGCTTACAATTGTTTTTAATAAAGTTTTCATTGTCATCTCAATTCTTGATTAAATTTAAAAAACAAGTGGGAAAGAGCCATCATGCTCTTTCCCCACCATGCATTAATCAATTACACCACTGATACCAACACGTACACTTGGATCACCTGATGAACCGGCAGCAACACCACCAGCCAATGACCAGCGACCGTTATCCGCAGTTTTACGTAAAGTCAAACCAATTGCATTTTCACCGCCATGATAGGCAGCACCTGCCGCATAAGTGTATTTACCTGGAATGTACGGTGCATTTTCTAGTGCCATTGCCGCAGCAATACCTGCATTGGCTTTTTTCTCAACATCATCAATACGTTGATTTGTTGAGTAGAATGCTTGTTGTAACTGATCACCCAAATTTGTAATACGGTTACCCAATGCCTGATCGGCCTGATTGAGCGCACCTAATGCATCACCGACATTGTTATAAGAACCACCATTGACTTGATAATTTGGCGCATCAAAACTTTGCGTGATGTTGTTATAGCCAGCACCGCCGCCTAGGTATTGAGACAACTGCCCCATATTCACAGCATCGCTGTTTTGCACGCCATTGCTGACATTACTCACTACTTTACTGCCTGCATCAATACCGGAAGCGGTCACAGATGGACCATTTTTAATGCTCAAGCCACTGCTATCAATAGTGGTATTGCCAGCAACCACCTTATCAGTCGTTACAGTACCTGCATTAATATCCTTCGCTGTAACACTGTTCAGCGTAATATCATCAGCTGTTGACACCGTATAGTTAGTACTGCCATCTGCATTTGGATTGCTCACAACTTTGATATTGCTGCCTTCAGTCACAGTCGATTTAGATTGAACTGCGGTTTTGTTTACTGCTGCAATAGCATCGTTAATATTGCTTTGACCTGTTCCACCAATATTACTGAGATTTCCATTGGTGTCATAAGCACCAGCACCCATCATGTCGTGAATTTGACCACCATTCACAGCATCTTGAGAACCGGCAGCAATTTTACCGTCAGCAACATTGGTCACTTTTTGTTTGCCCGCATCGATACCATTTTTAGTTATGCTTGGGCCACCCGCAATGGTTAAACCATTATTATCAATTTTAGTGTCTCCGGTCGTTACACTGCCAGTTGCACCCAAATCAATATCTTTGTTTAAATCGACAATAATGTTATTGCCCTGATTTGAAACTATGACATTGCCATCTTTATTACTAAAATCAATAGTATCGTTTGGCTTCACATTGTTTGCTGTACCGCCATTGGTACTGACATTCCAGCCTTTATTGGCATTATTGGCCACTTGATTGACTGATTTGATTGCATCATCAATAGTACTTTCACCAGTACCACCAATATTGGACATGCTGAGCAGGCCGCCGTTATTGGCTGCATTACCGCCTAAAATAGATGCGACATTACTTTGCGCCTGGTTCAGCTGTTCTTCAGTCGCTGCACGGCCTTGAGATGCAAAATCACCACTTCCAAGTGTCTTATTACTCAAACCAGTCAATGTACCTTTCACTGAATCTAGCACCAGTGTGTTAGTGCCTTTTACAGTCAATTTACCTGCTTCAAGACTACTACTGCTCAACGTATTTCCAGTTGCATTCATTTCAGCTACAAATAAACCCGTATTACTTAATGATGCAGATTTTTTTCCATCCTTGTCTTGTGTAATTATGCCTGTTGCACTCAGAATAGATGTATTACCTAATATATCTGTCGATGTCACACTGTCAAATACCACATCTTTCTTCGTTGCTACAGTGACCTTATTCCCTGCCTGTTCAACCGCAATGTTGTCACCAGCAATAAACGTTACTGTTTCATCTGGCGTGATCTGTTTAACTGAACTACCTGCCACTGCACCCGTACCAGTTTTATCTGTCGTCAGTTTCCAGCCTGTATTGGCTATCGCTTTTACTGCATCAAGCTGACCACCATTTACTGCGTCTTTAGATCCTGCAGCAACTAGACCATCTGTTACTCCTGTGATCTTACCTGTCGATGCATCTAGCTTAATGCTGCCTGACTGTACCCCTGTCTTGTCAACAGAAACGACTGTACCTGTACCAGCACTATCCTTAATCGATAAACCGCCTGCATTGCTTAAGGACAAGGTATCGTTCAGGCTGTATTTGTAGGTATTCGTCGCCGCATCATAGGTCGCTGTTGTATTCGTACCATTTGCAAAGTTAACAGTGTCTCCCAGCTGTACATTGTCTGCTGGAATTACACCATTCACTGCAAAATTCAAACCTTTATCTGCCTGAGTCTTCGCATTGGTCGCAGTGTTATTTACCTGCTGAATTGCATCGTGAACCGTATTGGCTCCTGTAACTCCGCCAATATTGGTTGAAGTTAAATTGCCAGTTGCATCAATCTGTGTGCTGCTTCCCAATATATTCTTCACATTGTTTTGTGCTGTATATAGCTGACTGCCATTCACGGCATCTGTAGATGTTGAATTGACATCCCCAGCTTTAACATTGGTGATCTTCTGATTGCCTGCATTGATCCCTGTTTTGCTGATGCTTGGGCTGTTCGCAACCAGTGTGCCTGTACTATCAACAAAGCTTAAGCCTGAATTATTGATGACTGTGCCACCTGCAGTCACACTGTCAAATACCACATCTTTCTTCGTTGCTACAGTGACCTTATTCCCTGCCTGTTCAACCGCAATGTTATCACCAGCGATAAACGTTACTGTTTCATCTGGCGTGATCTGTTTAACTGAACTACCTGCCACTGCACCCGTACCAGTTTTATCTGTCGTCAGTTTCCAGCCTGTATTCGCTATCGCTTTTACTGCATCAAGCTGACTACCATTTACAGCATCTGTAGATCCTGCAGCAACAAGACCATCTGTTACTCCTGTGATCTTACCTGTCGATGCATCTAGCTTAATGCTGCCTGACTGTACCCCTGTCTTGTCAACAGAAACGACTGTACCTGTACCAGCACTATCCTTAATCGATAAACTGCCCGCATTGCTTAAGGACAAGGTATCGTTCAGGCTGTATTTGTAGGTATTCGTCGCCGCATCATAGGTCGCTGTTGTATTCGTACCATTTGCAAAGTTAACAGTGTCTCCCAGCTGTACATTGTCTGCTGGAATTACACCATTCACTGCAAAATTCAAACCTTTATCTGCCTGAGTCTTCGCATTGGTCGCAGTGCTATTTACTTGCTGAATTGCATCGTGAACCGTATTGGCTCCTGTAACTCCGCCAATATTGGTTGAAGTTAAATTTCCGGTTGGATCAATCTGTGTGCTGCTTCCCAATATATTCTTCACATTGTCTTGGGCTGTATATAGCTGACTGCCATTTACAGCATCTGTAGATGTTGAATTGACATCCCCAGCTTTAACATTGGTGATCTTCTGATTGCCTGCATTGATCCCTGTTTTGCTGATGCTTGGGCTGTTCGCAACCAATGTGCCTGCACTATCAACAAAGCTTAAGCCTGAATTATTGATGACTGTGCCACCTGCAGTCACACTGTCAAATACCACATTTTTCTTCGTTGCTACAGTGACCTTATTCCCTGCCTGTTCAACCGCAATGTTGTCACCAGCGATAAACATTACTGTTTCATCAGGACTGATCTGTTCTACCGAACTGCCCGCAACTACTCCTGTACCTGCTTTATCCGTAGTCAGTTTCCAGCCTTTTTTCGCTGTCGCTTCAACTGCTTGCAACTGACTAACATTCACTGCATCTGTCGCAGATTCACCCGCAGTTACGCCTGTGATTTTACCTGTAGATGCATCAAGCTTGATTGCACCGGCTTGTACACCACTGTTATCTACCTTTGTCGTACCTACAGTCAAACTGCCTGCATTGGTCAATGTAATGTTGTCATTCAGTCCATATTTGTAGGTATTGCTCGCTGCATCATAGGTCGCTGTGGTATTACTGCCATTGGCAAAGTTAATCGTATCGCCCAGTTTAACATTGTCGCCAGCTCCACCATTCACCGCAAAGTTCAAGCCTTTGTCTGCTGTCGCTTGTGCTGTATCTGCCAAGCCTTTGACTGTGCTAATTGCGCCATCAATAGTACTAGACGTTGTTCCGCCTATGTTATTTGCACTCAGACTGCCATTAGGGTTGACTGTTGTGCTACTACCCAATATATCAGCAACATCTTTTAACTGGCTACCATTAATCGCATCTGTGCTAGCATCACTAACTGTACCTGCTGCTACACCCGTAACTTTCTTGTTGCCTGCATTAATCCCCGTGGTCTTATTAATTACAACATCACCGACTGTAACTGTATCAAACGCTACATCTTTCGCTGTGGCAACAGTGACTTTATTACCTGCCTGTTCAACTGCAATGTTGTCACCAGCTACAAACGTCACTGTTTCATCAGGACTGATCTGTTCTACCGAACTGCCCGCAACTACTCCTGTACCTGCTTTATCCGTAGTCAGTTTCCAGCCTTTTTTCGCTGTCGCTTCAACTGCTTGCAACTGACTAACATTCACTGCATCTGTCGCAGATTCACCCGCAGTTACGCCTGTGATTTTACCTGTAGATGCATCAAGCTTGATTGCACCGGCTTGTACACCACTGTTATCTACCTTTGTCGTACCTACAGTCAAACTGCCTGCATTGGTCAATGTAATGTTGTCATTCAGTCCATATTTGTAGGTATTGCTCGCTGCATCATAGGTCGCTGTGGTATTACTGCCATTGGCAAAGTTAATCGTATCGCCCAGTTTAACATTGTCGCCAGCTCCACCATTCACCGCAAAGTTCAAGCCTTTGTCTGCTGTCGCTTGTGCTGTATCTGCCAAGCCTTTGACTGTGCTAATTGCGCCATCAATAGTACTAGACGTTGTTCCGCCTATGTTATTTGCACTCAGACTGCCATTAGGGTTGACTGTTGTGCTACTACCCAATATATCAGCAACATCTTTTAACTGGCTACCATTAATCGCATCTGTGCTAGCATCACTAACTGTACCTGCTGCTACACCCGTAACTTTCTTGTTGCCTGCATTAATCCCCGTGGTCTTATTAATTACAACATCACCGACTGTAACTGTATCAAACGCTACATCTTTCGCTGTGGCAACAGTGACTTTATTACCTGCCTGTTCAACTGCAATGTTGTCACCAGCTACAAACGTCACTGTTTCATCTGGCGTGATCTGTTCAACTGAACTACCTGCCACTGCACCCGTACCAGTTTTATCTGTCGTCAGTTTCCAGCCTTTTTTCGCTGTCGCTTCAACTGCTTGCAACTGACTAACATTCACTGCATCTGTCGCAGATTCACCCGCAGTTACGCCTGTGATTTTACCTGTAGATGCATCAAGCTTGATTGCACCGGCTTGTACACCACTGTTATCTACCTTTGTCGTACCTACAGTCAAACTGCCTGCATTGGTCAATGTAATGTTGTCATTCAGTCCATATTTGTAGGTATTGCTCGCTGCATCATAGGTCGCTGTGGTATTACTGCCATTGGCAAAGTTAATCGTATCGCCCAGTTTAACATTGTCGCCAGCTCCACCATTCACCGCAAAGTTCAAGCCTTTGTCTGCTGTCGCTTGTGCTGTATCTGCCAAGCCTTTGACTGTGCTAATTGCGCCATCAATAGTACTAGACGTTGTTCCGCCTATGTTATTTGCACTCAGACTGCCATTAGGGTTGACTGTTGTGCTACTACCCAATATATCAGCAACATCTTTTAACTGGCTACCATTAATCGCATCTGTGCTAGCATCACTAACTGTACCTGCTGCTACACCCGTAACTTTCTTGTTGCCTGCATTAATCCCCGTGGTCTTATTAATTACAACATCACCGACTGTAACTGTATCAAACGCTACATCTTTCGCTGTGGCAACAGTGACTTTATTACCTGCCTGTTCAACTGCAATGTTGTCACCAGCTACAAACGTCACTGTTTCATCAGGACTGATCTGTTCTACCGAACTGCCCGCAACTACTCCTGTACCTGCTTTATCCGTAGTCAGTTTCCAGCCTTTTTTCGCTGTCGCTTCAACTGCTTGCAACTGACTAACATTCACTGCATCTGTCGCAGATTCACCCGCAGTTACGCCTGTGATTTTACCTGTAGATGCATCAAGCTTGATTGCACCGGCTTGTACACCACTGTTATCTACCTTTGTCGTACCTACAGTCAAACTGCCTGCATTGGTCAATGTAATGTTGTCATTCAGTCCATATTTGTAGGTATTGCTCGCTGCATCATAGGTCGCTGTGGTATTACTGCCATTGGCAAAGTTAATCGTATCGCCCAGTTTAACATTGTCGCCAGCTCCACCATTCACCGCAAAGTTCAAGCCTTTGTCTGCTGTCGCTTGTGCTGTATCTGCCAAGCCTTTGACTGTGCTAATTGCGCCATCAATAGTACTAGACGTTGTTCCGCCTATGTTATTTGCACTCAGACTGCCATTAGGGTTGACTGTTGTGCTACTACCCAATATATCAGCAACATCTTTTAACTGGCTACCATTAATCGCATCTGTGCTAGCATCACTAACTGTACCTGCTGCTACACCCGTAACTTTCTTGTTGCCTGCATTAATCCCCGTGGTCTTATTAATTACAACATCACCGACTGTAACTGTATCAAACGCTACATCTTTCGCTGTGGCAACAGTGACTTTATTACCTGCCTGTTCAACTGCAATGTTGTCACCAGCTACAAACGTCACTGTTTCATCAGGACTGATCTGTTCTACCGAACTGCCCGCAACTACTCCTGTACCTGCTTTATCCGTAGTCAGTTTCCAGCCTTTTTTCGCTGTCGCTTCAACTGCTTGCAACTGACTAACATTCACTGCATCTGTCGCAGATTCACCCGCAGTTACGCCTGTGATTTTACCTGTAGATGCATCAAGCTTGATTGCACCGGCTTGTACACCACTGTTATCTACCTTTGTCGTACCTACAGTCAAACTGCCTGCATTGGTCAATGTAATGTTGTCATTCAGTCCATATTTGTAGGTATTGCTCGCTGCATCATAGGTCGCTGTGGTATTACTGCCATTGGCAAAGTTAATCGTATCGCCCAGTTTAACATTGTCGCCAGCTCCACCATTCACCGCAAAGTTCAAGCCTTTGTCTGCTGTCGCTTGTGCTGTATCTGCCAAGCCTTTGACTGTGCTAATTGCGCCATCAATAGTACTAGACGTTGTTCCGCCTATGTTATTTGCACTCAGACTGCCATTAGGGTTGACTGTTGTGCTACTACCCAATATATCAGCAACATCTTTTAACTGGCTACCATTAATCGCATCTGTGCTAGCATCACTAACTGTACCTGCTGCTACACCCGTAACTTTCTTGTTGCCTGCATTAATCCCCGTGGTCTTATTAATTACAACATCACCGACTGTAACTGTATCAAACGCTACATCTTTCGCTGTGGCAACAGTGACCTTATTCCCTGCCTGTTCAACCGCAATGTTGTCACCAGCGATAAACGTTACTGTTTCATCTGGCGTGATCTGTTCAACTGAACTACCTGCCACTGCACCCTTACCAGTTTTATCTGTCGTCAGTTTCCAGCCTGTATTCGCTATCGCTTTTACTGCATCAAGCTGACCACCATTTACTGCTTCTTTAGATCCTGCTGCAACAAGACCATCTGTTACTCCTGTGATCTTACCTGTCAACGCATCTAGCTTAATGCTGCCTGACTGCACCCCTGTCTTGTCAACAGAAACGACTGTACCTGTACCAGCACTATCCTTAATCGATAAACCGCCTGCATTGCTTAAGGACAAGGTATCGTTCAGGCTGTATTTGTAGGTATTCGTCGCCGCATCATAGGTCGCTGTTGTATTCGTACCATTTGCAAAGTTAACAGTGTCTCCCAGCTGTACATTGTCGCCAGCTCCACCATTCACCGCAAAGTTCAAGCCTTTGTCTGTGGCTGTCTTCGCATCTACACCTTTTTGAATATCGTTTTTGGTCACTGCACTTAAATCAACTGCATAATCCGTGACATTATTCGCATCTTTCGTGCCTGTACTCACTGTAACTGCTGTACTGCCTGCGGATACTTTTGACCCATCCGCATTAACAGTATAAGTTGTGCCTGTGCTGGTGCTGTTTGAGGTAACACTGGTGACATTGGTGCCTTTCACAACTGTTGATGATGCTTTTTTCACATCGGCGATGTTGGCTGCATTGGTGTCAACTGTACCGCCGCTGGCAACATTGCTAATGATGTTGCCGCCGGCATTGATGCCACCACTGGTGATGCTGACTGTTCTGGTGCTATCTATCGGGTTGGTGATAACAACGCCATTGGTATTGACAACCGTATTGCCTGCCGTCACTTTGTCAACATTAATATTTTTAGCTAAATCATAGTTAATAGTATTATCCGCACTGCGGGTAGCAACTAAATTTCCATCTGTATTGCGGAAATCAACTGTTTCACCTAGCTTAACTTTATCTGAATTAGCACCTTGGGCTGAGATACTGAAACCTTTATCAGTTAAAGTTGTAGTTAAAGTTGTATTTAGCTGATTTTGTGCAGAAAGCAACTGTTCCTCGGTCGCTGCTCGACCACTATTGTAAGTGCCTGCAGGATTCCACGTTGTATTGCTTAACCCAGTAACATCATTTGTCGAAGTATTTACCCTCACATTACCGGCTTTTAATCCAGTATCCGTTAAAGTATTGGTACCGACTTTAACTTCATTATTTTTTATGCTCGCAGAGCCTGTTGTCACACTACCATTGCTACCAAGATTTATTGTTTCAGCAAGACGAATATCCAGCTGATTTGTTCCATTGGCAACCACACCTATATTTCCAGTGGCAGCAAGTGTACCTGTTGCACCGCCTTTCACATTGAGCGTTTCACCAAGTTTACGCGATATTTGAGCCCCCGTATCACCAGCAAAGCTTAATGGTTGATTCACTGCGGTATCTAATGCAGTTAAGGCTGCACCTACATTACTGACCGTAGTTTTTGTACCTGTTCCTGCCGGGTTAGTTGTGACGGTATAACTTGGCGCACTAATTGCTCCAGTAGCTTGATTGGCTAATGCCCCACCACCTAATGCTTGTGCTGTTTTATTCGCTAGGTTGGCTAATTCTTCATTGGTTCGGAATAACTGGCTACCATTAATTGCATCAGTACTTAAATCAGATACTCGACCTGCAGCGACATTAATGATTTGACGTTCATTACGTTCACTGCCCACACTCACAGTTGATGTTGGATTTATGCCTGCATAACTATATTCTTTTCCGTTAATAACTGCGCCTGTTGTTGGAATTGCATTACCAGAAATCGATCCACTACCCAAGGCAACTGCATTTGTATGTGTAACTTTTGCATTAGTACCTAAAGCAAAACCATTGGTTGCAGATACATTAGCACCTGTCCCTATAGCATTCGAACTTTCAGCACCAGCTGTAGCTCCATTACCAAATGCATTCGCATTTAAACCTGCTGCATCTGCACTTTTACCTATAGCAGACGCATTGAGGCCACTTGCAACGGCACTTGTACCTAAAGCAAGCGTATCCTGTCTTAATGCTTCAGCCCCTTTACCCAATGCATTGGCATTCAGTCCCGTTGCTTGAGCAGCACTACCTATTGCTGTTGCATCCTGTTTATCTGCATAGGCATTTTTGCCCAGTGCATTGGCATTTATACCTGTGGCCTGAGCAGCAGTACCGATTGCACTCGCATTTTCAGCATAGGCTTTTGCCTGATTACCAATCGCATTACTACTGACGCTGGTCGCTTGTGCATTATTACCGAGAGCAGTGGCACTCGTTGCACTGGCTCTTGCACTTTTACCGATTGCATTACTATTCGCACCTGTCGCTTGTGCATCATCACCAATAGCATTCGCGCTGGTACCCGTCGCACGTGATTCATTACCAACAGCAGTTGCATTATTTGCTGTAACTAGTGCCTTACGACCAATTGCCGTACCTTGTTCACCTTTAAGTACCTGTGCTTCATGACCAATCGCCGTACCGTTATTTGCATCAACAAATGATTTACGACCAATCGAGATGCCCTGATCGGCTTTGGCGACCTCTGCATCACTACCGACCACAATCGCATAATGTGGCATATCTGCTGAATTATCATTGTCTGCCTGTGCATTTGTTCCGATAGTGATACTGTCTGTACCTTTACTCTGGGCCGTTGTACCTATCGCGACATTATTCTCATTATAAGCATGTGCCTGATCGCCTATGGCAACGGATGAGCGCTGTTCAGAGATCGTTTTATAACCAATTGCGACACTTTGTTTATCTTGTACATTTGTATCAAAACCGAGAGATACACTATTATTTGCATTATTACCCGTGAGTGCTCCCGCACCTATTGCCAAAGAGTCTGTCGCAGCGGCACTGGTATTATTTTTATTGGCTGACCTTGAACTATTAATGGAGACATATTTCACCATTCCTGTCGCAATTGCATCATCTAGCTGCTGCTTGTTGACCGCAGAATTGCCTGTTGTTCCAGCTGCAACGTTTTTTAATTCTGTTCCGCCACTTCCACCAAATGAAACCTGTTTCTGACTTGAATCCGTATATACCACCGTATTGGCTGGTGCTGTTCCACTTCCTGTCGATAGTGCTTCTATCGCACCTTGTACACTATAAGACGTACCATTGACTTTAAAACTTAATGTACCATCTGGATTAATGGTTGTATCATTACCCAATACATTTTTGATATTCTGATTTAACTGTTTCAGCTGATTAACATTGACAGCATCTGTTCCTGCGGCACCATCAGCTACATTGGTTATTCTTCTTTGAGTTAATGAGTTACCTATAGATACAACATTTACACCTGAACCACTATTATAAGCGTCGGTTAAATAACCGCCTCCAATAGAATTACTATTTGCAACGCTCGAAATACCTAAAGCGACATTCGATGCTCCTGCACGTGCATCACTCCCTAGAGCAACACCCCCTTGTCCATCGACCTTGGCATTGGAACCAACAACAACGGCATTATAACCAACAGATCCTCCAACCCCATTTTCTGCTTTTGCCTGGTAACCCAGCACAACTGCGCCATCCAAAGCATTGGTTTGATGACCTAATGCAACGGAATTTTGTAATGAACCATTGTTACCCTTATTGCTTTCACTACCAATAGAAATATTATTATTGCCTGTGAAATTGGAACCGGCTTCAGAACCAATCGCAATATTAAAATCGGCACTACCGGTTTTGCCTGAGTCCAGATTTTGACCTGCCTCTACACCGATTGCAATATTACGGTTACCACTAACATTTTGACCTGCCTGCTTACCAATGGCAATGTGTGCTGTCCGGTCACTTTTAGCATCCTGAGTCGAACCTATTCCTGCCTGGTAACCCACTGACACGCCGTACTCCGTATCTGTTTGGGCTCCCTGACCTACGGAGATTGCTCCAACCTGTGTTGCCTTGGCCTGATCACCGACAACAACCGCATTGATTACAGCCTGTGACTCTGCACCGATTGAGATAGCATTTTCACCTAAAGCCTGGGCACGGCGACCCGTAGCAATCGCATCCTTGGCTACAGCTTGAGCAGCATCACCAAGTGCAACACTTGACTCACCTGTTGCCAGGTTAGATGTACCTACAGCCAAACTATTTTTCCCGGCTGAAAGATTCGCTCCGCTACTTAATAAAGTCAGGAAACTATCTCTTTGAGCAGCGCTAACTGATACACCATTAATCGTAATAATATTATTTGGATTTTGACCGTTCGTACCCGGATCTGTTGTAACAGGAATACCATCAACAGCAATAATTCGATTATTATCGTTTATATCCGTTGTATATACAGGTGTACGTGGTGTACCTGTAGTTGAACCAATTGATGTACTATTTAATCCTAACGCGACTGCTTCCTTACCAATAGCGACGTTATTATCTCTATAAGCAAATGATTTCTCGCCAATACTAATACTGCCTGTAGCCATTGCATTGGCCGTTTTCCCCATACTAATGCTTGAATCCGCAGCAGCAACTGACTGATCTCCAATAGAGATTGCACTTTTACCCTGCGCTTGGGATTGCGGTCCGATTGCAACAGATTCATCACCGTTCGCTTGCGCATCCGCTGCTGTCGATTTGGCACGGAAATACTTAATGCCATTATAATCTTTACTTGGATCAACACTTAAAAGTGTCTTGATCTGTCCCAGATTAACTGCATCCGTATCGGCCGTACCGACTGCTAGTTTGGTAATTTTCTGATTATTTAAATCAGCCCCACTATTTAATGTGGCTAATCCGGTAACACCTAATGTGCCTGTAACTGTGGTTGCACCAGTAATTGCTGCACCATTTTTGCTTACAGTTAATTTATCATTCAGTGTGGTTGTACCTGTAACACCTAATGTGCCTGTAACCGTCGTTGCACCAGTAATTGCTGCACCATTTTTACTTACAGTTAATTTATCATTCAGTGTGGTCGTGCCTGTGACACCTAATGTACCGCCAACAGTTGCATTATTGGTTACAGCCAACGAATTCGCATTCACTGCACCTGTCGTCGTGACCGTTGTAAAATTAGGGTTATCTATTGTTTTTACAGTATAAACTGTTTGTCCATCACTACCTGTAGTCGGGGTGACACTGATATTTGTTCCTGCTGCAACTTCTGTTTTTGATGCCTTGACCTGTCCGTAATTCGCCGCATCTGTATTTGCCGTACCTGCCGCCAATCCTGTAATCTGTTTGCTATTTAAATTTGCACCATTATTTAAATTTGCTGTATTTGTTACATTTAAAGTACCGCCTACTGTAGTATTTCCTGTGACACCCAATGTACCGCCAACAGTTGCATTATTGGTTACAGCCAACGAATTCGCATTCACTGCACCTGTCGTTGTGACCGTTGTAAAATTAGGGTTATCTATTGTTTTTACAGTATAAACTGTTTGTCCATTACTACCTGTGGTCGGGGTGACACTGATATTTGTTCCTGCTGCAACTTCTGTTTTTGATGCCTTGACCTGTCCGTAATTCGCCGCATCTGTATTTGCCGTACCTGCCGCCAATCCTGTAATCTGTTTGCTATTTAAATTTGCACCATTATTTAAATTTGCTGTATTTGTTACATTTAAAGTACCGCCTACTGTAGTATTTCCTGTGACACCCAATGTACCGCCAACAGTTGCATTATTGGTTACAGCCAACGAATTCGCATTCACTGCACCTGTCGTCGTGACCGTTGTAAAATTAGGGTTATCTGTAATACTGACCTGATTATCACTACCAACTTTTGTTACAGTGATATTTTTCCCATCTCCCGTTACATCTGCATAAGCAGGTATGACTATCCCTGAAGCGATGACAATTGCTGCCCCTACCGTTACTTTTGCCGTTTTGGTTTTTGTTTTACTTTTTGCATTTTCCGAAACCGCAACCCATGCCCCTATGGAAGCATTCCAAACTACTCTATAGATCCTATTCATCATTACACCTTTTATTTATATGATTTATAACTTATAAAAAATAATGTGATTAACTGAAGTTACGCACCGCTAATAGCCTTAAGCTGGGCAAAAGCCGACTGATTAGCGGATACGAGTAACTTCAAACGCAAAGCAAAGTGATTTAACTTGGTTTTGATTTTCAAACACTCAAGCTTAAACACCGCATACGTGGCTAAAAACATATGATTAAACCGAGCCCTTTGGCTATGAGCAGGCGACTTACCCAAATTGGCATTTTGCTTTAACGACTTATGATACACTTCAACCTGCCATCGTTTTTGATAGCCGTTGATAAATTTATCCTTGTCGCATTGCAAATCTGAGCATACCAGATATAACACCCCTGTAGAATCGTCCTTGTTTGTAAAGACTCGGCGTAATAACAAGACTTCATCATGATAGTCATTTAAAAAGCCGCGAACAGGGGTATTATCGGGTAGATTAGATTCATCAATACGTACAAAGTTACCTTTTTCTCTATCATCCGGGGTTAAAGCCACCAAGCGATTTGACTTTAACGCAAAGATGAAATGCTTGTTAGCTTTACGAATATGTTTGAATGTCGCTTTGGCTGAAAACCAAGAATCAGCTAATACATAGTCGAATTTGACTTGGTTTTTGATTGCCCTATCAAACATATCAAGCAGTCGCTGATTTTTGGTTTTATCACTTTTACGTTTAACCTTGCCTTTGTCATCGGTAAAGACATTGGGTTTGGTGATGATGTCAAAGCTTAAGGGTATGTCGATATCTTTGCGATGATACAGACATTTAAGCAGGTTAATGCCTTTAACATTTTTGTTTTGAGTGTGGTCGTAGTACCAGCAGTTGATGTCGTCGACGCTTGTGTGCGGTTTGGGCTGTATGGTGTCATCAAAGATGAGATAGCCGATGGCATTGGGTGTGGCATTTTCATGCTGTCTTAGCATGGGTTTAATCAGTTGCCATTGTTCTTTGGCGGCGAGTGTTTCACTGTTTAGAAAGCGGGTGATGCTGTCATGGTAGATGCTCCCTTGTAGTAGATTGGCAAGTCCTGTGGCGGTGGTTTGCCCAAAACTTGCAATGAGGTAGTCGCTGTAGAGTTCTATCATGTCTTTGTTCATTTGTTTACTCTCGCTGACTGCTTTTTTTGTTATGATAGCGCTTTTTTAAAGGGCTGCGTAACTTCAGTGATTAATATCTCATACTCTAAGGAGATTGCAAATTTTTTTGTGTAAACCTAAAAAATAACCTAAAATATCACATCTAAATTTAATAAACAATAATCTACATTAATACCCCTCCACCCGATGACCGTATAACATCACAAACTGTCTCATTGCAGGTTTCCAATCTTTAATCGGCATCGTCCATTTCTGCATCGTATTGATAAGCGCCATATAAATCGCCTTAAATACCGCATCATCATTTGGGAAAGTCTTTTTGGTGCTCGTCACCTTTCTTAAACTGGCATTCAACGATTCAATGGTATTGGTGGTATAAATCACCCGTCTGATGTCTTTGGGATAATCAAAGAACGTGGTTAATCGCCCCCAGTTTTCTTGCCAGGACTTGGATATCTGTGGATGTTCGCCGTCTCATTTTTCGGCAAAGGCAAGCAGATTATCTTCTGCTTCAGCAAGGGTATCCGCCCCATAGATGGTTTTTAAATCAGTGGCTATTTCTTTTCTTTGTTTATAGCTGACATACTTCAATGAGTTTCTAACTTGGTGGACAATACACAGTTGAACCTTGGTTTTAGGAAATACCGTTTCAATCGCCTCAGGAAAGCCCTTTAGCCCATCGCAGCAAGCGATAAAAATATCTTGGACACCCCGATTTTTAAGCTCGTTCATTACTAAAACCCAGAACTTGGCCCCTGAACGAGGAAATAGCGAAGCATCGCTTCGCCCGAGTGCAAGGCGAGAGCTGTGCTCGAGTGATTCTTGGCAATCCAAAGACCCTTGCGGAACTATAATCGTTCCTCATCTTTACGCCCTTCAGTATTAATGCCAAGCGCAAGGTAAACACATTTATTATGAGCAATGCCTTCTTCTCGGTTTTTGACCACCAACCCGTCAAGATAGACGACAGGGTAAATTGGTTCAAGTGGACGCTGTTGCCATTGTTTGACTTCATCCAGTACGCTGTCGGTGACGGTGGAGATAAAGGTAGATGAAACGTCAACGCCATAGATTTCTTTTAAGTGAGCTTGAATGTCACGGGTGCTCATGCCCCGAGAGTATAGAGATATTACTTTGTCGTCAAAGCCGTTTAACGTGCGTTCATGCTTTTTAACAATTACTCAGGCATAGCCTTCGTCTTGCACTCGGGCGAAGCGATGCTTCGCTATTCCCTCGTTCAGGCTCGAAGCTGCCTGCTCGATCCCTTGGTACGTCAAGTTGTATTTTACCAAAGTCAGTACGGACGGTTTTTTTAGTGGTGCCGTTACGGGCATTGCTTTTTTTACGAGCGGGTTTGCCTGCAAGTGATACGGTTTCTCCGCTTAGGGTACTAGGCTGGATAGTTTCTTCTTCAGTTGATGGCAGTTCTTCAAGTAAATCATCATCGGTGTTGTGATTGATGAAGTTATCAAGCGTTTCTTTATTAGCTTTGCTTTGGTAGTCGTGTTTGGCGTAGCCGAGATGATGGGTCATTTCGGCTTGCAGTGCCCGTTCAGCGAGTCGTTTGGTGAGTTGTTTTAAGATACCGTTTTCACCCAAGATTTGTTCGGGGGTTTGGTAGTCTTTTAATAGTTCGTCAAGTAAAACTTCTGCCCGTTCTTTCATTGATATTTTCCTGTGTAAACTTATGTTTTATAATGAGGTTTACACAGAATATTTTACAGTCTCGGATATGGCTATTCAAAAAATCCTTCAATCATCAATACCAGATGTCAACATCGCTTAGCTTAGTATCTTCGGGCAGTATGGCAGTTACCTGCTCTATGAAGTTTTTTTAAAGGCTTCTTGGGCGTTAATGTCAGCCTGCGGGTGCTTACTTCTGGCACTTATCCAACTCATACCAATTCGAGCTAGTAGTTCGTAGATGCCATTGACGCTATAGCTTGCTTGGAAATGCTCGTGAGCAAGCTTTTGGATGTCTTGTCCTGTCAGTCTGCCGCCACCCCGTTTTGCTTGGCTGTCGACAATCAGTTGTTTAAAGCTTTCTATGTACTCGGGAGCCAATTTGCTGTTTCTGCCGCTTCTTGGTTTGTCATAGAGGCTATCAAGCCCTGATGCTTGGTAGCGTCTACGAGTACGTCGTGCAGTCTCAATGTTGATGTTGAGGTTTTCTGCAATCTCAAAGCTGTGTTTGCCAATGCGATATTGGTAAAGGATGTAAAGACGTGTTCTGGCTCTGGCGTTACTTTCAGTTTTGGCCAGTTCGCCAAAGTCATAATCATCTAGGCTGTGTTTTGGGTTTGATTCTTTCATATAGCTATAATACTATATTTTATGGGTTTGGTATAAGTACACCGCTTTCAGCTTTTCTGTGCCAGTTCGCTAATGTATTCATAGGTATGCCGAGTTCTTTGGCGGTTTGGCTGATATTGTTTTGATTTTCTTTGATTTTGGCGATGGCTTCGGCTTTGAAAGTGTCGCTGTATTCTACTCTTTTCCTGGTCATGGTAAACTCCTGTTTAGGTTGTTAGTTTACCAAATATTTTTCTCCGTTTTTTTCAGCATACATCACTCCTAGTACTGAAGTAAAATACTGTTATAAAATTCATCATTTGCTGTTTTTTAGCTTGACGTACATATTGCTATGCCCTGTTTCTGGGTTTTCTCTCATCTCAAATTTAAATAAATCAGTATACTTTTTCACCAAGTCCGTTAATTTTTTACAACCATAGGTTCTTGGGTCAAAATCAGTTTGCAGTAATCGCCATTTTTGACCCAGTAGCCCTGCGGATATCCATTCGCTTTCACTGTCTTCAAATATTTTTTTAATGGTATCTTTGGGTAGTTGAATATCTAAGGTGGGAGCAACTTGCTCTGTAGCTGGTAAAGCCTTTTCATTTGGCTTTGTAGATTGTTCAGCCTTAATGTTTGGTTCTTGACTTTCTAAGCTTTGTAGGTTTTCAATGTAGATAAAGCGAGTGCAGGCATTGCGAAAGGCTTCTGGGGTTTGCATTTTACCAAAACCATAGACAATTGCCCCTTGCTCTTTGAGCCTTATGGCTAATGCGGTAAAGTCACTATCACTGGATACCAAGCAAAAACCATCGAAACGCCCTGTATACAGTAGGTCCATCGCATCAATAATCATGAACCCATCTGTGGCATTTTTACCCGTGGTAAAGGCAAATTGCTGCATCGGCTTAATTGCATGGGCATTAATCGTTTCTTTCCACTGGCCATTTTTAGAAACAAAGTTACCGTAGATACGTTTAACCGTGGCTTCACCATACTTAGTGACTTCTTCCAAAATGGCCTTGATGTCTTTAGCAGCCACATTGTCATCATCAATAAGCACGGCAAGGCGATTGGTGTTTTCTTCAACAACGTTTAAAGTGGTTTTGACGGTTGCCATAATTTGCTGCCCTTAGCCTGTGAGCGATTATTTGGTTAAAGCATCGTCTAGCGCTTTATCATAAGCTTCTCGTTTTTCTAGGACTTTATCCAACAGTGCAATACCTGCATTGATATCACCTTTAGCGGCTCGGGCTTTAAATCGGGTTTCAATATCGTATTTGGCAATCATCAACGTCATGGCTTCATCGATTAATTTATTAACACTCACCCCGCGAGATACCGCAAGGTTTTTGATGCGTTCATGTTTATCATCAGTGACTCTAAGTGTGATAACGGACATCTGGGTTCTCCAATAATTGTTTAGGGGTAATTACTTTAAAGCTATCAAATACAAGTTCGCTTTGACGAAAGTCTTTTAAATTCTTGGTCACGATATAATGAGCATTTCCAGCAACCGCTAATTCCACAATAAAATTATCGCCTTCATCCTTTAAATTTGGTCGCCATAGATAGCTGACATCAATTAACCGACACACTGAATATAACGCATTAAATAGTATTTCTCTCTCTTCAAAGTTTAGCGCAACGGGATGGTCAAATACAGATTCTCGACCTATCAAATCTTCATACTCAAATAAAAGTGCATGGCTAACTAACGGTTTAAAATCCCCTGTTAAACAGCCTCGAATGACCAAGTTGTCATAGCGTGAGCCGAGGCAAGCACCAACAAGGATGTTAGTATCTAAAATAATATTCATAAAAAATGCTATCGTATGTGATAGCATTGATTATAATAGATTTATAGGCTGAATGATAGTGCACAAACATTGACTATAAAAATGGCTTTCTACCCCTTTATAATACTCCCAGAAAACTGGACCAAAAAATTGTAGCAAATAAGATAGAATAGCCCTTAAGCAAAGAGGTCTATATAATGACAAAAGTTCGTAAGCGTCACAATGCTGAATTTAAAAGTAAAGTCGCTGTTGAAGCTATTAAAGAGCAAAAGGCTGATACTAACAATCTATTGTTAACTGCAACGGTTATGAATACCCTACGGCTTGAAGACTGGCTAGTAAGTATGTCGCATATGTCAGAAGTGCTTGAGCCAAAACCACTACGGGAAAATGTTATCGAAAGGCTTAAAAATGCGTTGGCTTATTATCAATGAGTGTTAGTGTCCGTACTAAACAAAAACAGGTAATGCACGATAAACCGCAACAATGAAGAAAACTGCCAAGTCGAATTATTGCCAACGGATTGCTTATGGGCAATCCCGATTTCATAATCAAAAGATGTTTTACTTGGAACAAGATGGAATTTAGGTTCTTCATTTTGCTCGTGATAGCTCTGAAGTAGCGTGGTTAACTTACTATAAATCATACTATCAGATTTTTGATACTTGATAAGCCACTTATCAGCGGGCAGTAAGGATAGGGCAATGGGTAAAAATTCAACCAATTCTGCATAAGACAGTGGTAAGGCAGGCTGCCTGGTACTAAGTTTTTGAATTCCCACCGCCAGTAACTTTTGATAGCCTAAATTCTTCTGGGTAACCAATTGACGCAAATTTAGCATCAGCGCTTGACGTAACTTTTTTTCATCATCGTGAAAAACCGCTATTGGTGATAATTGGTTTGGCTCAATGGTAAAACGCGGTTGTTTTTTTCTTGTTTTTAAATTTGCTATTATTTTTGCCCTATCAATTAAATGTTGAGCAATATCATCATCAATGGAACTTTGCTGGATAATTTGGCTAAAGTTTGCATCCAAATCTTGATTATAAATCACATCGGCTTTAGCAAGTAAAGTTAATACCTGATTGACGCTATATCGATGAAAAGCAAAGGTCAAAAAGTTTTGATTCGCGCGATCGTCTTTTTCATCAAACATTGAACCCAACATGGGCAACGGTTGTTGCTCCCCTACTCGCTGCCAACTATCTTTGACAGCTTTTCGCTTGTCCAATATTAAACGATTGAGCAAAGGTTGCAGAGTTTTTAAATTCACACTATCACCCTCAAATTGATAGCCATTTTTGCCCAGTTTACGCCTATCAAAACCTGTGATATTTTTGAAAGTGGCTAAAGGAATTATAATATCTGCTTGCGTGATTTTATCTGTCGCCATCAACATAGCCGTATGAATATAATACTGAAAAGTGCGTTGTGGGCTGATATGCCCAACAAAACTGGCAATCGCGTGCCACTTGTCTTGAGCATCATGTACACCTAATAATTCGCTATGCAGACGTTGTCGTTGTTCATCTGTCTGCTGCGTTAATAATCTAGCGAGCGTTGGGGTGGCATTAAGTGATAATGCCAAATTGGTGGCGGTGCAATGTCGTAATCCGTGAAGCGTAATTTCTTGCGTTGCTCCAATGTCTGCCAACACTTGCTCTAGCAGATTGTTGGGTAAAGAATCGCCAATGCCTTGCATGCTATCAGCAAAAACAAAAATTAACTGATTCAATTTATCGGGTTTACTCAGCTTAAAAAAATCACTCACAAAATTGAGTTCCTCTTGGGTCAAAACCGCAAAAATCGGCACCCGCCGAATTGAACCTTCGGTCTTGATGGAGCGATGTTCATTAGGACGAATCAGCAACGAAGGATGCGGCGAAGATAACAGTTCTATATCTGAGAATTTTAGCCCAAGCAGTTCCTTTTTTCGCATACCTGTTCTGAAAGCGAGAATATAAAACACCCGAACCATCATCCCATCAAGTCCTTGGGTATTCAGGGTCAATTGCTCTAAGAAAGCCAAATACTGGTGAACTGAGAGCAGTTGAGCTCTTACCTTTAGCTTACTCTCTGCTTGTTCGATAGTAACTTTTGTGAGCCCAAAATTTGTTTCAGCGAAGTTATGTAAGCTCTGTAATCGCCGAGCAGCATAGGTGATATCTTGGTTACCTAATATACTTTTTTTATAATCGAGCATTTCATCATACATTTCAGTAAAGTCTTCATCCGTCCAACTATCAATAGGCTGAAAATTGGTAAAATAAATCCATTCATAGCCGATGGTGCTTAGGTATTGCAAAATCGACTGATAATTGGCAGATTGCCGCTTTACAAAATCAGCAATCCACGCGATCAAAATTCGTTCACTTAAACTGATGCCAATATGATGCAGTGATTGTAAGCGGTATAAAATATATTCGTCTTTTGTTGGTTTTTTATTGAGTATTTCGATAAACTGGGGACGATATTTTTTATCCATAACTTTATCGAAAATATTGTGAATATCTTTGACCAAGTCTGATCGTCTCACCTTTTCTTTATAGCTTGCTTTTGTAGCATCAAGCGGCTTTGTGCTTTGAATATCAAGCTTGGCTAGTGTCATCAAATCGTAATTGGCATCCAATTTTTTTGACGTTGCATTAGCAGATAACAAGTTTTCAAAATCGGCCTTTATCAGTCCCGTGGTACGATGTCTTCCTTGCATAACACCCACCAAGGCTTGGTCAATATCAACGCCGTCAAGCATTTCCCAGTGATAACAGGCATTTTTTAAGAGCCAACTAGGCGTGATTTTTTTAAGACCTAATTGATTGGTGATAGGCGTAAGACCTATTAATAACAACGCGTTGACATTAATGGCTTTAGGATATGTCTGACCACTTTGTTTATAACGATATAGCCAACACAGACTCATCGCATCAAGCAAAATTTGCTGGGTATTAAACAGCGTTTCATTCTCAAATTCATTACCGTAGTGTTTTGAAGGGTAACGTATGCTCAATAACAATCGATAATCATCAAACACTAAGAAATCATCAATCTTTTGACAAGCTTTTAGCAAGCTAGTCAGCCAAGCTTGCAGCAGCGTGGCATCATTAATGCCGCCGTAGATAATGCCACTAAAAATCAGCCAACTTAAGCTTTCTTCTATAGAAAAATCATCATGTGTCTGCCAATGGTGATGGACAGCTTTAATGATTTTGCGCAGCTTCTTGCCATTGGTGACATAACTATCAGTATAGCTAAGGGGATTTTCCTTGGGCTCAACATCAATCGGTGGCGATGGCACCCGATAATGATATTCTTCAATAATCTGGGTATTTTGATAAGTGATAAACTGGGTTAAATGGCGATGTGCCGACAGATAAGTTTTTTTATTATCATTGTAATACTGATTGATAAAGCCTTGCGCAGACAGTAAGAATTGCTCAAAGCCTAATTTTGAGATAGGAATAGCGATACGCCATAAGCGGGTAAAATCTTTGCTAAACTGTTGATTAAGTGAATGATAGGTAGCAAAGCATGGATTAGGACAAGGATAAAAAATTTGTTTGGCAAAAAAACGATTGACGTATTTATCTGCCTTGGCCCATTTTCGATGTCCTGTGTTATCTCGCTGTTGTTGTCGCCATAGCGATGAGAGTTTGAGAGATAACACTGATTTTCTATGTTGCCGAATGGCAAAATAGCTTAAAGCATTATTCGAGGCTTTACTTGCTATCGCTTTACTAAAGGCTTTATCGCTATGACGGATGGGCGTAAAATCAGCAATAAATTGCTTGGGAAATTTTAAAATCATGGTAAGTTATTTTTCTTTTAATTGATGAAGTTGCTGTTCAAGAAAGTGAATACTGTTATCTAATGCCAAGTCTGTAGCGATATGTTCAAAGGTATGGCGAACATCATGGACTTGTTTTTTTGAGGTTGAAGAAAATTTACCAAGGGCTTCTTGTTGGTTTTTCTCATGCCCTATCACGGTGTTTATCAGATGTATCGGCACTTGCCGTTTTTCTAATTGGGTGCGAACAAAATGCCGTGTCCAGTAAACATCAAGCTTAATAAAATCCTGTAAAAATGCATTCATATCGCCCCGTTTGATGGCGTGTAATTTATCAAATTTTTCGGAGAGTAAATTGAGCAAGGTAATATCGGCATCGTCAAACGTGACTCGATGTAATCTTGCTGTGATAGCAGGGTTATCAAGGGATTGGGTGCGTAAAATAGCAAGGATTTTTTGGTAGATGACCAAATGGTTAATTAGCGTGTCGCATAAAGGTATCAAGCGGTGATTTTGCACTTTCTTATTGGGTTTATCTTTTACCATTATCCAGCCAACTTCCAAATCGATATCTCTCACCGCACCCAGTGCATTGTTAGGACGAATGCCTGTCAATACACAAAACACCAGCCAGACATAGCAGCTTAATCGATTAAATAGTGGCTCAAAATCATTGGTACTAGCAATCCAATTTTGTACTTCTTCAAGCAATGATTTCACGCTGTCTAACGTTAATGCAAATGCTGAACCGACATTTGCATCGGTTCGCCGATTAGAATAGTCAAACACTAAATGATTCTGCGTATTAAGCTGCTGTAGTGCTTTAATGTAGTGTTTGACGATTTCACTGTTAGCATGACTACTATAGTACATAGCAGGTGCGTTAGGGGCAGGCATACGGCAAACTAGTTCGGCAATATGTCCATGACTACCAGCCAAATACCTTGTCAATAGGGTCGCCAGTGCCATCTCAATGCGGTTAATGGATAAGTACGGCAGTTCGAGTGATTCCCGTAACACTTTTAAATAGTCAGCAATTTCATTAATTTTGTTTTGGTTAATATCCGCTTCGATATTTGGCAAGTTGTCAGAATTGGCTAAATGATGTACCAATGCGACAGGCAATGGCAAACTGACTTTATCGCTGTTATTTTCAAATTCCAGATGAGATTGTTCAATTTTTCTGGGCGTAATACCTAGATGGTAGCTAAGTGTCACTTGGGTTTTCTGGATGGTAAATAATGAACTGGTCGCTATAAATAACGGCTGAATCAAGGTTTTAATAGGCATTGCCGTAATAAAACTCAGTAGTAGCAATTTAGCAGCATTTTTATGAGCCACTGACAATTCACTTGCTTGACTAACTAACGCATCAAAAGCAAGACGGTTAAACAAGACTTGATATCCCCACTGTGATAAAGCATGTGTGTCCGTATTAAAACGAAAATCTCGCCGAGAAATATACAGTTGCTGTAAAGTCAACTCAACCGATTGCAGTGGCGGATTATGAGCAATACTGACACTAGGACGATCTTGATAAGTTAAAAATTGCTGAGCATTTTCGACAGCTTCTTCAAATGTAATATTGGTTTGGGCATTACTGTCAATGTTAGGTAGTAAAAATTGTGTCTGTATATCAGGGGTAGTGTTTTCTAAATCTCGGTCAAATGGTGGCTTATCCCAACGATAATCATAGCTCAAAGGTAGTTGAAAAATAGGTTCTACGACTACTTGAGCAGATTGTGACGGCGTGCTGTTTCTATCTCTGAGTGCTTGAAATTCTTTGATGGCTTGCTGCTGATTTTGCTCATGTTGCTCATCATCACGCTCAATTTTAGCTCTTTGCCTTTTACCCTTATAAAAGCTTAATTGAGTGGCTTTGGCAATGTAATGCAATTGACGAGAACGTTTTTCTCCAACTTTAGCATCGTTGAGAATTAACATTTGATGAAGATAGTTATCAGCTGTTTGCTTTAGTCGTGAAGTGAATTCCTCAATGGCGGAGCTTGTATTCTCAAAGTCAATTTTATCCAGAGGTTCGGATTGTAGTACCTGCCAAATCCACTGATAATTCGGTGAGTTGGAGAAAATCGCCAATTTGATACGCAAAATAATGGTTTTATAATAACTCTTCAAACCTACAATTTTGAGCCGAACAGCAATAAGCAAAATCAGTAGCAACCATTGTTTTTTTAGCTGATTTTTTTCGGTTGTTTCTCCCAATCCCAAATAGTGCAGCAAAACTATCAGTTGTAATAAAGGCGGATAAGCATCTAGTTGTTTCTTTTGAAAGCCTTCAAAGGTTGACTGAAACACAGGCAACTCTGATAGTAATGGCTCATCAATAAGCTTTGATAGATCAATGTGTTCAATGGTGACATAATTGTTTAGCTCAATAACCAATTTAACCAAACTAGACTGCAAATTAGCAAGGATATCGTCATCTGGAAAATGATTACTTTTATTAATTGATTTTTCTTCGCTAAACAGCATTTCAATTGCTGTGATGATTTGGTCAGCCTTGATAGCTATCAAACCGTCTTGGTTTTCGATAGCATTGTTGGGGTTAGCTCCGATGCCAATTGAGGTTGTGATATCATCATTATTTGGCATCACTTTTTTCCTTGCCGTTATAAGCGGTGGCAATTGACATACCTAACAGCGGATAAAATTTGTTTTGGGTAAGCTTAGGATGACCAATAATTGATTGCCACTGTTCTTTGGTTAATAGAGATGCAATCTGCCGTCTAAGTCGTTCAAGTTCATCATCAACATTGAGCAATTTTTTCTGCCGAGCGATAAGTTCGATGGTTTCAAAAAAGATCATCCCTGCATCTAGCTGCTCATCATCAAGAGTTAAAACAGTTAATGGACGAACCAGCTGCGAGCTAGCAAAGTTATTGTTCAAAATAGCGAATAAGACAGTGAAGTTATTCAAAAAAAGATTTTGCTCCGCCGATTTTTGTAAAAATATTGGCTGGTGAATGGCGCGACTAATTTCTAGCTCTAATTGAGTCTCTGCCATTGTTTGAAAAATTTGGCGTTGAATGTCATACCATTGCTTTAGTTCGTCTGCATGATTCGAAGTTAGTTTTTGTAGGTATATCAGTGTCGGATTTGATAATTTAATAGTCATAGTCTTGTTAGATTAAAAATTTTTAAACAACATTTTAGTTTATTCTAACAAAATGTAAGGTTTTGGGAATAAGTGGGTGTATTCGCTGCGACATCTTATGTCGTTTTGTTTTGCGCTATTTGATTGATAAGCTATAATGATTTTTTGAAAAATTAAACTTCATTTGGAGCACTTGAAAAAGTTGAAACAATAACTTAATTTTTAAACAAACAAAAAAATACCGCCAAACTAGACGGTATTTTTGTAGCGCATAGTTAAAATGGACAATCATCATCTTCTATATTTACTAAAAAACTGTGTAAATTAATCACCCCTCTTTGCTTAAATATTTTGCAGTCATCACATTGCCAGCTCATAAAATCGTCTTGCTTTGGCAATTTGCAAGGATTATTTAACTCATACATTTTCCCGCATGTATCACAGCGGATATAAGAATCGTAGGCTTTTACCATCGATAGTCTCGTAATAAGCTCTTCAGAAGTGATATCATAATTCCGGCATATATGTTTAATATGCCATTCAAGCGAAAACGGATGTTGGTTTGGATAATTAAAAGGTTGCCAATAATCCTGGCACATTTTCAATGAATAGCCATTTAGCATATTATTTGTCAGTAATCGTACACGCATTTTAATGCACCTCTTCTATAAACTCTGAAAAATTGGCGTAAAATAGTCGACGAAGCTGACGATATCTTTCAAAATCCGTTTCATCACTATCAATTAATGGCAACTGTTGCTGTACCCAAACCATTAGCGCTTTATGTGATTTGTATTTTTGTTCATTGAGCCATTCAGACAGCTTATCGTCATTAGCAATACCATACTCAGTAATCAACTTTCTTGCCAAATCACAGGCAGTTTGGCTGACAAAATTCAAATTATTATGCGGTTTAATGGTTTGAAGCAATTTTTCATAATCAATAACCAACACGACTATTCTCCTTTCTCTTTATTTTGACTACTTGCGATTAAAGCTTCAAAGGCACTGCCATCACGGCGTGTCATATTCGGTACATAGCGACTATAAACCTTAAACAACATGGTAGTATTGGCGTGACCCATCTGCCTTGCGATCCATTCTGGCGCCTCTCCTGCGGCTAGCCATAGCGTTGCAGCCGTATGGCGGGTTTGGTAGGCATTACGGGCTTTTAACCCTAACAGTCGAAGCGTGGGATGCCACACTTTACGATTGACATTGTGATAATCGAGTGGCTCTCCTTCTCGATTGCAAAACACGAATTTTGAGCGACCATGTGTGACTTTGTACTGCGCTTGTAGCGCTTCATAAACCCACGGTGACATGGCGATATCGCGATTGGATTCCTGGGTTTTGGGCTTACCCATTACGCCTTTGACAAAGGCTTGGCGAACACGGATTTCACGGCGGTCAAAATCCACATACTCCCATGTCAGTCCATCAATTTCGCTGGTTCGCATGCCGGTGAAAAACCTTACGGTGTAATAGTTTTTATAGTCTTTACGCACGCCATTGATAAATTTCCAAACCTCTTCAATGGTGAATGGCTCAATATCAGGCTTATCAAGTTTTAAAACCTTGATATCCTCATAAGGATTTTCAAATTTATAGCGTTTTGCCGCTTCTTGCAGTATCATACGCAAAGTGGTCATTATCGAATTAATTCTGGCTGCTGACAGATGCTTGTTAGCTGTTCCGTAGGTCACTTTGGCGAGAGAAGTACGGAACGCTAACACATCTGCCCTTGTGATAGCGATAACACTGCGTTTGCCAAAATGTGGCACCAGATACTTATCCAAAATATCTTTGATTTTGCCGATGTAGCTTGCTCGCCATTCAATTTGCTTTTCTTCAAACCAGGTTTCAGCAAAGTCTTTAAATACGGGTGTGTCAGATTGAAAACTTTGCACACGCTCTTTGACTGCCATCAGTTCAATGCCTTTCTCACTTTTTGGGAAGTATTTGAGATAATCAAATAGTCCGAGGGTGATTTCTGCTTCCATTTTTTGGATGATTTTTTCCAGTTTTTTTCGATTTTCGGGCGTGTCGATTAGGTTGGTTGTTTCTCGACAGCGTTTATTCAAAAAGCGAAAATCAACAACAAGTTTATCGTAGCGCTTTCTAATTGAAGCCATGTATTTTCTCCAGTTTTATTGTAAAGCCATTGCATTAATGGTACCCAACAAGGTATTACGCATATCTTTTTCAATTTGTTCCCATATATATAAGATTTTACGACCACCAAATGGACGAATATAATGCACTCCTTCGATGAGCACATTATCCTTAAGGGTCACACGAATTGTGCGTGGCGTGTACTTAATGCGTTCAGAAAGCTCTTCTGTTGTCAGATATGTTTGTGTCATAATAACCTCTTAAGAAATGAAATTTATTATATATCGAACAACAAAATTGTTTTATGAAAATATTTTGTTGTTCGATAGAAGTACTTTAATGCAAAATGTAGGTCAATACAAGTACTTTTTACATCAATTAAGGTTTTTTATATGATAAAAAGTAATTTACCGGTACTTTTGGCAGAAAGACGTTTGAAAGTAGCTGATTTAATTCGAATGACAGACATCAGTAAATCAACGATGCACAAGATTTATAACGATCAAACCACACGAATTGATTTTGAAACGATTGATAAAATCTGCGAAGCACTTGATGTGCAGGTGGGAGATTTGTTCCAATATGAACCTAATAAAACAGGTAGTTAAATTCTTGGATAAGTCAGATAGTGAATTTATTTTTAGTAATCTATGAATAGGCTATTATTTTTTTGGTAGTTACTAATGAGGCTGATAGATTTAGAGCGTCAAAACTTAAAGCCACATTTTTTTAGGAAAGGTAAGTAATCAGCGATTTTTTTAGCATCTTTTTGTAGTTCATTAGATAAGCGATTGATAAACTCATTCATAGATTCACCTGAACGAGCAAATTTACCCCCAAAGTTATTGTCATTGGCTAGTAGTTTAGCAAATTTATTAGCTTGAATCGGTGTAAGCGTTTTAATTTGCTGAATTGAAGCTGTTGCACCACTATTCGCTGATTCAAATTTTGATTTGACAGACTTAATAGCGATTTCAAAGTGGCTAATACTCCGTCCCGTTTTTGTGGTTCTAAGTGTTAATTTGAACTCGCCTTGTTTATTGATTTGTTCAATAGCAGGTTCAAGTACACGGCGCTTAAATTCTGAAATTTGTGGGTATTTGTCTGCGACACCGAAAAATTCTTTCCATTCAAACACGCTCATGGCAGGGACTTTTCTGATATCTTGCCATTTTTTCACTAATTCATATAAACGTTTACTGCTACAGCCTGTAAATTCAATGGTTTTAACATAATCATATTTTGTGTAAGCCTCATTGGTTCTTTCAATCAAAAATGCTAATGGGTCAGAAAAGTGCAGAATAATATAGCCAAGTTGGTCTTGATAAGAAATTCCCTGTAGCCAATTGTATTCGGCTCGTAACGTCGTAAAATGAGAATGATTTGGCTTGATGACAGTTAGCTTATCTTCTTCTTTTTCAGTGTGACGAGTTAAGTCAAGATATAGGGTAAATTTAAGTTTCTTATTGCCTAAGGTATTCGCAGCTTCTTTGAGAGTTTGGTACGCATAGTTATCGCTCACATTATTAGCCGCCGCAAACTCTTTAGCACTAATCATCACCTGTTTGCCACCTGTTTTTTCTTTGTGCAGTTTATTGACTGCAAGCGTCATCAAATCATGTTCGGCAAAAGTCAAATCATAACCCGCCTCAATTAAAGTATTGGATTTGGTTATCATAATTTGGCTATTACCTCTGCCATAAAAGTTTAGCTCAGACACGTTTTTACTCAACACAATAAAATTGGTTAAATTATAAAAACGCTAAAAATTTCGCTCAAAATATAATGTACCTTAATGTACATGACTTACAGAAGCATAACAAAAATCCATGATGGTTGAAAATTTTGTCTTAACCAAGAATTTGTACATTAAAGGTAGGAATCTGTACAGGTAAGGGTAAGAATCTGTACAACTCATTCCAATAACTTGTACAGATTAAGGTAGCAATCTGTACACATTTGAACGCTGAAATGCAGTGATATGGCGATATAGTGAATTATCTATAACTCTTATAATATTGATAACTCTTAAATCAAGATTTTTTTGATAATTAAAATCCATAACAACCAAATTTTAACAATTGACTAAATAAACACCTCAATATAAGTTATGAGATTAAATTTTTCTAAACGTCACTATTTGTCGTTTTACTATAAATACCCTATTGCATTCATGAACATGGTTTGACAGACTAAAGAAAAATCAACTTATGTCATCTCTATCATGTCAAACGCCAATCCCTATACCGACAATAGCTTTACGTCTTCTGACTTAAAGACCATCCTGCACTCCAAACGTGCCAATATCTACTACCTACAATACTGCCGCGTCATGCAAAAAGACGGGCGTGTGTTGTATCTTACTGAAGCCGAAAAAGAGAATCTTTATTACAACATCCCGATTGCCAACACCACTTGTATATTATTGGGCACAGGGACATCAATTACCCAAGCTGCCATGCGGATGCTGTCGCAAGCGGGGGTATTGGTCGGGTTTTGCGGCGGCGGTGGTACGCCTTTGTTTATGGGAACCGAAATCGAATGGATGACGCCGCAGTCAGAATATCGCCCGACTGAATATGTACAAGGCTGGCTATCGTGGTGGTGGGAGGATGGCAAACGCTTGCAAGCCGCCAAACACATTCAATTTGCGCGATTGGCATTTTTGCAAAACATTTGGAGTCGCGATCAAGATTTTCGGCAAATGGGTTTTGACAGTAGAAGTGACGCTGTGACGAACTTAATTGAACGCTATCGCGCTGATATTCCTAAGCAAACTGAAGTTATGCACTTATTACAGCTTGAAGCCCGTATGACTAAAGAATTGTATAAGTTAGCGTCAATTCATACCGATCATGCAGGCTTTAGCCGTGAGCATGACGGGATGGATAAAGCCAATGGTTTCTTGAATCACGGCAATTATTTAGCCTACGGACTCGGGGCAACCACTGCTTGGGTGCTTGGCATTCCGCATGGTTTTGCGGTCATGCACGGTAAGACACGGCGTGGGGCATTGGTGTTTGATATTGCCGATATTGTCAAAGATGCAATTGTGCTACCGCTTGCCTTTATTTGTGCTAAAGAAAATACCAGTGAGCAGGAATTCCGCCAAGAATGTCTGAATTATTTTACCACTTATAAAGCGTTGGATGTGATGTTCGATACGGTGAAAGATTTGGCATTAAAAAAGGACTTTTAAAAATTATAAACTTATGAAAATCAATGGATTGGAAAAATTAATTTATGCTAGTGACGTTTATTTCGCAATGTGAAAAAAAGGCGTTAAACCGTACTCGCCGTATTTTGGATGCGTTTGCCAATCGTATTGGCGATAACGTATGGCAAACCGCCATTACCGAAGATGGGCTAGACACTGTCAAAAAGTTACTACGTCAATCGGCAACCAAATCTACCGCCGTGAGTTGCCATCGGGTAAGGACACGGCAACGCAGTGAACTGGTGTGGGTGGTGGGGTGTAAAGACGCATTCAACAACTTAGGCTTTGTGCCTGTCAACTGGACAACAAAGGAAGTATTTATGGATTTGCCAATCGAAACAAAAAACATTCTAGCCAACACGCATGGTCAGCCACTAAGTCACCATTTATTTGCGGTAGGTTATTTGGCATACCAAATTATAAACAAACTAAAAATAGACAGTCCAAATTTGGCAAAATCAGCTTTTATCGCTGGCATTTTGCACGATTTGGGCAAAATTGACCCACAATTTCAACAATGGATAACCAAAAAATCTGCCAGTCCAAAATTTAAAGTCGCCAACGAAGATGAACCAGAAGATATCAAATTGCTTGATGATGGGGTACATATCGATAGCACGGTAAAAGGCTTGGGAAAATTTACCTTTGAAACCCATCCAAGGCATCATGAATTATCTTGGTTATTGGCTGCTTCCTTGCTAAAAGATGAAAAAAATTTGAACACCACTCAGCTAGCCCAAATCTATCACGGTATCTACTGGCATCACACGCGGCCTTACCGAAAAGAAGATAAATACTTCAGTAAAGCAGAAGGTATTGATAAGCTCTTTATCAAGTCATTAACTAATACGCATATTGATAAAGTAATTAACCAACTCGTAGCCGTTCTCAAAGATTTTAAAGTAATTGCTGAAAATTTTCAGTCAGAAGATTTTGATTTTGCCAATTTATTTCCAACTTTGTCATATCCTTACCAATTAACTAAAAATGATTTGCCATTGTATAAGAATTATAATGATTTATCCGATGAAGTGGCGGAATTTGTCAAAGATATCAAACCCAATGCATTACACAATTTGGTACGAATGGCAGTGATTAATGCTGACCGTATCGTCTCAAAAATACCGAGCGAAGATTTAGCCGAATATCTAGCAGAAGGTTCACTGGTGCATGCCTTAAACAATATTCTGCAAGAAGATACCAATTTAAAAATAGAAATTGACCGCTGTATTCAAGGCTTTAATCAAAGTTATCCTAATAGTGAACGTAATCAAAGCCAAAATGCTGCTTCAAGTCAATTAGCTGAACTGACAGAAATTGCTGAATTTGATGGTCGCGATAATGTTGCCGTATTACAAGGTCCTGCTGGCTGCGGTAAAACCAAAATCGCCCTTCAATGGGCAGCCAAAACCAATGTCCAAAAAATCGTGTGGGTATGCCCACGCGTGCAAGTATGTTTGGGTATTTTGCAAGATTTAACCCAAGCAGACTATTTACCAAACAGCAAAATCGAAATTTTCACAGGCGAATACAAGAAAATTTTGACGAATGGACAGCGTTTTGAAGATATCGAAGAAACGGCTGTTGATGATTATTTTAGTGGCGATATTGTCATTACCACAATTGACCAAGTAGTGAATAACATTATTTCCCATCAAAAAATTGACGGCATGATGAGATTTATGCACGCTCATGTGGTTTTCGATGAATTTCATGAATTAATTCCAATGCCTGCATTTAATTTGCTTTTTGCTGAACTTATCGAAGCCAAAAAAATGAGAAAACACCAAGCTAATACCCTGCTTGTCTCAGCAACACCCCATGATTTTTACGTCAAAAATATTCTACAACTTGATGAGACCGATATTGTCCGAGTGGATAGTTTCAATAACGCAGATTATCAAATCGAGTTTAAAGATTATGATGATCAAAATGGTGAAGTCAGTCCTTTAATTATCGATAAAGTGATTGATAATAACGTAACCTTCGTCATTACCAATACCGCCCAAGAAGCCCAACTTGGCTTTTTACTCAATCAAAATGATGAGCATGCTATTTTGTTGCATTCAAAATACACCAAACAGGACAAAGCTGAATGGTTTGATAAGGTGTATAAGTGCTTTAAGCAAAATGGCAACGGCAACTTCCAAATATTACGCAGCGGACCGATTGTGCAAGCATCACTTAATATTAGCTGTGAGCGAATGTTTACCGATATGACCAGTCCCGAAAACTGGCTACAACGTCTGGGGCGACTTGACCGTTTTGACAGCAATAATTCTTTAAATATCTATACTACTGTATTACCAAAATCAGCTGAAACAGGCAAACAATCGAGTAGTAAAGCCAAATTCTTGGCAAATATGAATGTATGGCACAGTAGCGTAGCATGGCTTAATTTTGTCAAAAATTATATTGCAGAAAAGGGCGATATCGTCAAAATCAATGATTTATACCAAATTTATCAAGCCTTTTATGCCGATGAAAAATGCCAAGAAAAAGTTAGAGAAGACTTGAATAAATCGCTCAAAGAAAGTGTCAAATTGATTAATGACAAAATTATTGACCCCATCAGTATACCAAGCCGTAAAAAACAAAAAGATGGCGTTGCCAAAATCGCCAATGTGTCGTTGCGTGGCGATAACCGCTTTGTGCAAATGGCGGTGTGTGAAGTGGATAGCGAGTTAAAACCCAATTTTATTGAAGAATATGCCTATCCAGAAGATACCGACCATAGCAAAATCACAATAGGATTGACTGAAAGTACCAACCGTATTCAAGGCGGGCGATTTGAGATGCGTGATAGCAATAAAGATTTGGTGACTTTCATGCATAAAAAACATCACAACATCATGGCAGGCAAGTATCCAAATGAGACTTTCAAAGCCACGCGCTTTGATTGGGAATTATTAAAACTGGCTCGCTCACCCGAGTTTCCAATTTATCTAAGTTATACCACCAAGGATTTAGAGCCGATTGGCGGTGAGCGTGAACGTCATGGATATGCGATGTATTATGTCAAAACGGCAAAACAGCCAGTCGGTATGATGTCGATTGATAAATTGAAAAACCCACAATCGATAGAAAGTGGGCTTGAAGAAGAGAGTAATTAGTTTTTTAATGTGATTGGGATAGCACAATAAATTTATCCTAATTTTAACTAACAAAATCGTAGGAGAAAATCATGGAAAAAATAACAGGTATTAAAAGTGTGGATTTTAAAATCAAAGCATTCGGACACGGCGTAGTCAACTGGAATGGTCCAACTACTTTGAGTAGCGAAGGTCGTACTGTTGATAATCATACTTTGCCAAAATTGCGTGGCTATACCAATTTAACAGGCAAAATCAAAGACGAAACAGGCTATAAATATAAAAAAGAAGCGACCGATATCAATTTTAAAGAAACACCACTTTATATTAGCCAAAACTGTATTCGTCATCATTTATTCCGTGAGCAAGCTTTCGATTTACATTTTGCAGGTGAAAAATCGCTTGATAAAGTACTGGCTTCTATCACAGGCTTGGTGCGTGGGTACGTTGTTCCAGCTAGCCAATGCAAACGCACTAGCCCTCTATTAATTGAAGATTTTGTAGACCAACTTGGCAATGGAAACTTTGAGCAATTTGGTCAAGCAGGCGAACGTGATAGCTCATCATTCTTTTCAAAAACTACATTTGGTGACACTGAATATATCTCTTATGGCTCGATTAGCATTGAGCAGCTTGAATTTATTTCTTTGGATAACAAGTTTGACCGTTGTGCAATGGTAATTAAAGATAATCAAGGTGAGGCAGTTGCCCAACAAGTACAAAGTTTTATCCAGTCACTTGCCCCAAATCGTAATCCTAAAGCTACTTTCCACTCAAATTATGTGCGTAAAGGTACAATTTATGAACAAGGGGAAGTCGGTATTTTGCTTGACCAAGAAGCCATTGATATTTTGGTGCAAACCACTTTAGAAATGATTCATAATTTGTCAATCCGCCAAGCCAAAGGCTATATGTATGTGGATAGCTTGGAAGTGGATTACAATGACAGTAATAAGATGATGCGCATCAAACGTAACCCAGATGAAGTATCTAGCCAACCAAATGGCAACTATGCGGTATATTTTGAAGCCAAATCTACTCAATAAGGAGGCGCTATGCGTATTATTATTGAATACGAATCATCATGGCGAAATTCCTTTTTGGACGGTAGTAATGATGAAAAATTACCGAATAAAGGGCGTAACTTTGTTGCGTCCATGACGGAACTCAAAAAGCCCGAAAACTATTTTCAACGTGAAGTGACCAAAAATACCGTGATGGGTATTTTAAGCCGTCTGATTGGCGACCAACGTAAACTTTACCAAGCCCGTGCAAGTGAAGACTATTATTTTGCCGACAAAGAGGAATTGATTGCATTTGAAGATAAGCCTAAAGTCATTAATCGTGAAATTGCTTATATTCGCAATATGAAAGGCAGCACTGACCAAAATTCTTTTACAGGTATGATTAAGGTCAATGACCCAATTTTTTTATCGAATTATTCTAAAGAATTTTGGGGTGTATTGGCACTCGATATCGAACAGCTTTGTGAATTTATCCTTAGCGATAAATTGATTAAAGAATTTGAAATTGATGCACCTATTTCACTTGACCCAGTATCGATTTTAAATCGTCTTGAAATTATTGGCAAATCCAAGCCTGTCGAGGCTGACGGTGTTCTTAAACAAGCATCAGATAAACTAGCCAGTTTGTTTGATAAATATAAACCACTTAACACCAAAGGTTTACAGTTGATTTTGCCAATGTACTGCTCTGCTTTGTATGTGCAAATGCAACGCCTTGAGCAACGTTATGACATGGCCACTGCCAAATCAAAAATGGGGGGTATTAGTGGAATTTCTAATAACGGCTTTACCCCAAAAGACTTTATGAGAGCCTATACAACAGGTAAAAGTAAATTAATTTATGGCAACCCCTATGTCCGTGAAGAATTTGTCAAAGGTGAAGGTAAGATTAACCATAACCTGACCAAAGCCAATGGTCAACTTGAAATCACATTGGATATTAATATTGAGCAAGCCAAAGAACTAAAGCAGATGATTGATAACGCAGGCGTTTCTAGTTTTTATTTAGGCAAAAAAGGCTTAGCTTATGTATCTGATATTCGTTTACGCTAAGGAAATTTCATGAAGTACTATCAAGAAATCACGCTAATCGCTGATGATATGCCTTTTTTTGAACTATGGAGTAAGATTTTCACCCAACTCCACATCGCACTTGCCGATGTCAAAAACAGTCACGGTATTGACACCATTGGGGTCAATTTTCCCAATTATCAATATAGCGAAAAACAGGGGAAAACCTTTGCCACTTTAGGACACAAATTACGCATTTTTGCCCCAAGTGAGCAGGCTTTGCAAATGCTGAATTTGGATAAATGGCTAGCGCGTTTGATAGATTATGTACATATCAAACGTATCCAGCCTGTACCCGAAGTGCATGGGCATGTGGTGGTGAGACGTTACCGCTACAAGAATTTTGACAAAAAAGTGGCGGAGTTTGCCAACTTTAAGGGCATCAGTGACCAAGAAGCGTTGGCGCATTGTCTTGCCCATAAGCGTACTATCAAACACTACCCTTTTATCACCCTAAAAAGTCAAACTACCCAAAATGACTACAAACTGTCAATTTGGCAAGAAGTGGCGAAGGATGAAAAAAGTGGCAACTTGAATACCTATGGGATGAATAATCAATCAGATGCGGTAACCGTTCCCCACTGGTAATCAACCTTGCCGACAAACTATAAGGGTGAATAACCCTTATTTTTGACTCAATAAAAATAGGTATAAATTTCAATCAGTTATATCCAGGCAGAAAATGTAGGGTAAAAAGGGTATTTTTACTTGGTAAGCCTTGCTATAACTGCTTTTTTTGGGATAAAATTCCTATTCACCGCCACACAGGCGGCTTAGAAAATTGCTGACAAGATTATCGAAACAGCCAACGCATTCACCGCCACACAGGCGGCTTAGAAAAGCGCAATGAGTTTAAGGCTATGACCCTCTAAATTCACCGCCACACAGGCGGCTTAGAAATTTGGTTATGACGAAATAAAAAAACAAGGTTTATTCACCGCCACACAGGCGGCTTAGAAATGCTGTCCCTAACAATGGGGCGGGGGAATCCTATTCACCGCCACACAGGCGGCTTAGAAATGTCACTTTTAACTGTGAATTTTCCCCTGACGATTCACCGCCACACAGGCGGCTTAGAAAAAAATACATGAAGCCCTAGAGGGTCAAGAAATATTCACCGCCACACAGGCGGCTTAGAAAAAAATACATGAAGCCCTAGAGGGTCAAGAAATATTCACCGCCACACAGGCGGCTTAGAAAACAATAGATTGCCAATTTGCACCCCAAATCAAATTCACCGCCACACAGGCGGCTTAGAAAAAAATTAAAGCCACCAAACGACCAACCAGCCGATTCACCGCCACACAGGCGGCTTAGAAAGCCAGTTCCCCTATTAAAGCGTCACTAGGTTTATTCACCGCCACACAGGCGGCTTAGAAACATTGATAGACAGTGGCAGCAGACAAGCCCCAATTCACCGCCACACAGGCGGCTTAGAAATGGAATGTTCAAGCCGTCAATATCCGCATAAAATTCACCGCCACACAGGCGGCTTAGAAATACTGATATAAAACCCCATGTGAAAACATTTCATTCACCGCCACACAGGCGGCTTAGAAAAGCAAGCAAACGACCCAGCGCAGTAGATAGCCATTCACCGCCACACAGGCGGCTTAGAAACCAACGCTCACCTGCACTATTGCCATACCACAATTCACCGCCACACAGGCGGCTTAGAAAACTGCATTAACTTAACTCGATGTTCCCAATATATTCACCGCCACACAGGCGGCTTAGAAATTTAAGCTCTTCAACATCGGCTTTACTTTCAGATTCACCGCCACACAGGCGGCTTAGAAAGTTAGATGGTCTCGGCTTAACGTATGCTTGTAATTCACCGCCACACAGGCGGCTTAGAAACAAATGTCCATTGTCCGCAGATGACCGCGTAAATTCACCGCCACACAGGCGGCTTAGAAACAAAACCAACACCAAAAACACCGCTATTGCTAGATTCACCGCCACACAGGCGGCTTAGAAAGCTACCACCATGTCTGCGATTACCGTTAAACTATTCACCGCCACACAGGCGGCTTAGAAATTAACCCTAGCAGCTTCAACCGCTGGCACGTTATTCACCGCCACACAGGCGGCTTAGAAATTGTTTGATATCGCCACACTCAAACACTTGGTATTCACCGCCACACAGGCGGCTTAGAAATAAAACTTGGCACTATCAAAACGTATGACCGCATTCACCGCCACACAGGCGGCTTAGAAATGTAATTACTCTTGCTGTGGGTGAGAGGTTTCCATTCACCGCCACACAGGCGGCTTAGAAAAATGACCGTGTAACCACTGAAGTGACTCGTCTATTCACCGCCACACAGGCGGCTTAGAAATATCGTCGATTCCAGCAGCGCAAACTGGTAAAATTCACCGCCACACAGGCGGCTTAGAAAATACACCGCTAAAGTGACAAAAGATGCCGCATATTCACCGCCACACAGGCGGCTTAGAAATGTTTGACGGTACAGCAAGTGACGGCAATGTAATTCACCGCCACACAGGCGGCTTAGAAAAAGTTGGTCAAACTCTAGCGGCGGCTGACGCTATTCACCGCCACACAGGCGGCTTAGAAATTATTCGCGCCCCCAACAGGACACGCAGCGCAATTCACCGCCACACAGGCGGCTTAGAAAAATGGCTTTGATTTCTGTTTACCCCGTATTACAATTCACCGCCACACAGGCGGCTTAGAAAACAGTTATGCGTAGCGTCTGCATCAGCTTTAGATTCACCGCCACACAGGCGGCTTAGAAAACGGGTTTACCTCCCCAGGCTTTGGCTTTTATATTCACCGCCACACAGGCGGCTTAGAAAGCTTAAAGTTACTTTATAAACAGTAGCACCAAATTCACCGCCACACAGGCGGCTTAGAAATGCCACTGGGTGCTGAACAATGCCCATTTGGAATTCACCGCCACACAGGCGGCTTAGAAATTGCGCGATTAACTTTTGCTTCATGTCATCATATTCACCGCCACACAGGCGGCTTAGAAAAGACCATGCCAAAATCGCTTGAGGAATATGTCAATTCACCGCCACACAGGCGGCTTAGAAATTTTGCTATCTCTTTATTTGAAGTAAAGAATAATTCACCGCCACACAGGCGGCTTAGAAACAGAATGTTTAGCCGATGCAATGAACTGGCTAAATTCACCGCCACACAGGCGGCTTAGAAATTGCCGAGCAATCAAAGCAGACACAATCAAAGATTCACCGCCACACAGGCGGCTTAGAAATTCAAAGATGCGGTTCTCTTTGGGCTTGTCCTATTCACCGCCACACAGGCGGCTTAGAAATTTCTGGTTGCATTTTCAATTAATTGTGAAATATTCACCGCCACACAGGCGGCTTAGAAAGACGCCAAGAATACCGCAACCAACGCAAAAATATTCACCGCCACACAGGCGGCTTAGAAATTTCTGGTTGCATTTTCAATTAATTGTGAAATATTCACCGCCACACAGGCGGCTTAGAAAGACGCCAAGAATACCGCAACCAACGCAAAAATATTCACCGCCACACAGGCGGCTTAGAAAAGTTGAGAGCTATGCCAATGCGCCATGCAAGGATTCACCGCCACACAGGCGGCTTAGAAAGTATAAAATGATTTTTGGGTTTGGCTCTATTGTATTCACCGCCACACAGGCGGCTTAGAAAAATACCCAGACATTAAAGAATTTGACGTAATAATTCACCGCCACACAGGCGGCTTAGAAACAAAAATCGCGGCTTGGGGCAGGGCGCTTGTTATTCACCGCCACACAGGCGGCTTAGAAATTTAGAACTGATGTTAATTTGCACATCGACGTAATTCACCGCCACACAGGCGGCTTAGAAAGTTAAAATATTGCATATCAATAACCGTTATTGATTCACCGCCACACAGGCGGCTTAGAAAAAAGAATTTTTGGAAGAATTAAAGAAGTAAAAATTCACCGCCACACAGGCGGCTTAGAAACGAATGTTTAGCAGATGCCATGAATTGGTTGAATTCACCGCCACACAGGCGGCTTAGAAATTTTCGACCTGCAAGCGTTAATTGCAATACAAATTCACCGCCACACAGGCGGCTTAGAAAATCAACTCCAACAACTCCAGATACACCATTTGATTCACCGCCACACAGGCGGCTTAGAAAAACCGCCTGCACTGGCGACATAGGCAAGGGGAATTCACCGCCACACAGGCGGCTTAGAAACCGTGTTACTAATCGGGGTGCTTGGGGTCATCATTCACCGCCACACAGGCGGCTTAGAAAATTTTAACTAGGAAAAATATTATGCAAATGCAATTCACCGCCACACAGGCGGCTTAGAAAAATGTGCCAACGGTTATAGTTTTATTTACTCCATTCACCGCCACACAGGCGGCTTAGAAAAACAGGTATCGTTTCAATCGGTGCTGCTAATGATTCACCGCCACACAGGCGGCTTAGAAAATTTGCGATTGGTTAAGCTCATAGCGCGAAGTATTCACCGCCACACAGGCGGCTTAGAAACCCAATGCTAAAGAACCGTAAATTAAAGATACCCATTCACCGCCACACAGGCGGCTTAGAAAAAAGACGTTATGACCTTGCAAGATTTTAGCCGATTCACCGCCACACAGGCGGCTTAGAAAATCATGGGATACCAAGTGCAAAAAGGCAAAGCATTCACCGCCACACAGGCGGCTTAGAAAATGAGGGTAGATAGCTTTTCATTGTCTTGGATATTCACCGCCACACAGGCGGCTTAGAAAATATGCACATGATGCGGTGTCATCAAAACCAACTTCACCGCCACATAGGCGGCTTAGAAATCATGGCTTGTTCAAGGTTCTATATCAATCTATATTCACCGCCACACAGGCGGCTTAGAAATTTTGATGAACCCAATGAGGACGGTAAAGTTAATTCACCGCCACACAGGCGGCTTAGAAATTATAAAAATGGTTGAGATTGATACCGATTTTATTCACCGCCACACAGGCGGCTTAGAAATATATGCAATATATCGTAAAATTTTAAACTCAATTCACCGCCACATAGGCGGCTTAGAAATTACGAGTCTTTGCCAACCTCATTTACTGGCACTTCACCGCCGCATAGGCGACTGAGTCTTAATTAGTAAAACCGTAAAGTTTATTTATTTTTACTAAAGTAACCAAAAACAAGTGGGTGTAAAATTAAAAGTCTTAAAAAAATGCGTGGTCACCAAATGGTCACCTTTTGGTCACCGTTCAATTTCTGTAGTAAAAAAGGTGCCCAAAATCACAAAAGTGGTCAAAATTTCAATTCTCGAAAAACCACGTAAACACTTGATATCACTGCAATAAAAAAGCCCCAATCAATCGACTGGGGCTTTTGGAATATGGTAGGCATAATCTGACTCGAACAGACGACCCCCACCATGTCAAGGTGGTGCTCTAACCAACTGAGCTATATGCCTAAAAGGGTCTAACAATCTACTTGCGTAAGTAGGAGTGCCATTTTACCAAAAAATTTTGCTTTTGCAAGTGGTTTTAATTTTTCGCTTCAATTTTTATTGCGCTATCTTCAGCTAAGTTTTCGTTAAGGTTAGGTTGTTTTAATACACTTAGCCACTCGGATATACCTCAGTATCAACCTTATCTCGTGACCTGACAAATTTATCAAAAACTTAGGATGGCATTATGAAAAAATCATTAATCACCTCAGGCTTATTGGCACTCGCTATGTTATCAGCCAGCAGCGCATTTGCCGAAGCCAACTGCCAAGCGCACCCAAAAAACGAACAAATCCCGCAAGCCGATTTTCAAAAAGCATTAGAAAAACATGGCTTTACTATCAAAAAATTCAAAACTGATGGCAACTGCTTTGAGATGTATGGCAAAAGCAAAGGTGGTAAAAAAGTTGAAATGTACTTTGATACCAAAGACGGCAAAATCGTTAAATCAGAAATCGACTAATGATAGGATAAGCAAACCGTCTAACCAACGCAATTTGAGGTAGGTTTGCCAATGTTATGCCTTGACGCGGCTAATTTAGCCGTGTTGATATTTTAGACAATGGAAAATAACAATGTTACCACAACCACAATCTGCACAAACCGTCAAAGTCTGGGATATTTGGGTGCGTATCACTCACTGGGCAGTCGCTGCGGGTATTTTTGCCAACCTTATCGTCACTGAAGGCGGTAGCGATGTGCATGAGTATATGGGTTATGCCGTCGTGGCGCTGGTAGTGTCTCGTTTGCTTTGGGGGTTGGTGGGTAGCCAATACGCCAGATTTAGTAATTTTTTCCCTACCCCAACCCGCATTCGCGAGCATATGACCGACATCAAGCAGCATAAGTTTCACGGTCATCTGGGTCACAATCCGTTGGGTGCGCTGATGATGTTTGCGCTGTGGGGCGTTATTATCGCGCTGGGTGTCACAGGCTATCTGCAAACCACCGACCAATTTTGGGGAGAAGATAGCATCCAAGCGATTCACGAATTTTTAGCCAATAGTCTTTGGGTACTAGTCCCTTTACACGTGGCAGCCGCGATTATAATGGGCAGACTACAACAGCAAAACTTGGTAAAATCGATGATAACGGGTGAAAAAACCGTTCAATAAATACCTTCGCTAAAAAATAAGATAAAACCCACGGAAGACCCTCATGACCCGAATTTTACTGATTGAAGATGATGCCACGATTGCCGATGGTATTGTCAAAGGCTTGAGCCAACAAAACATGATGGTGGATTGGTTTGCTGATGCCAAACTCGGTGAAATGGCAATTCATGAAGGGGTGTTTGATGCCGTGTTATTGGATTTGACTTTACCACGTGGCGATGGGATGACCATTTTAGCCAATTGGCGACAGCAAAAGATTGACACGCCTGTCTTGATTATTACGGCGCGTGATGCCATTGCCAACCGCGTGGCAGGTCTCAATGCTGGCGCAGACGATTATTTGGTCAAACCCTTTGCTTTAGATGAAGTGGTTGCCCGTTTGCAGGCTTTGATTCGCCGTAGCCAAGGGCGCAGTCAAACCGAAATCCGTTATGGGGATGTCAGCTATTTGCCACAGCAGCAGCAAGTTTTTTATCAAGGCAAATGGGTGGATTTGACTGCCAAGGAAATCACCGTTCTTGAGCAGTTTATCAGCTATCCCAATTTGGTGCATAGCCGCGCCAGTCTTGAGGACAAGCTATACGGTTGGCAGCAAGATATCGAAAGCAATGCGATTGAAGTACATATTCACAACCTGCGAAAAAAGCTCGGCAATGATTTTATCCTCACTCGGCGTGGTATTGGTTATTATCTCAATCCTGCGTTGCAGCGCCCTGAATGATTCCCCCGCTATCCTTCTTTAAGCTGTTACTATTATGATGCCTGCTACCCAAAAAGCTTATAGTATCCAAAGGCAGCTACTCAATTCCCTGCTCATCGGACTACCGATTATTTGGCTATCGATTACCCTCATATCGGTATGGCGGCTTTCGCACGAAATCAACGAAATCAATGACACCCAAATCACCCAATTAGCCCGCTATCTGATTGGTATTTCTCAAGACGTTAAGCTTCATCTCGCCAATCCTGCCAATGAGCCTAAAATTTTAAATCTTGAAAACGGCTTGCTATCAGGCGATTTAGGGGATGCAGAAGAAGATTACATGGGTTTTGCGATTTGGGATAAAAACGGTAAATTACTGATGGCTGATAAAGACGGTCAGAATTTTACATTTTTGCCCAAACAACACGGTTTTTTGGAAAACAACAGTGCCTATCAAGAGCTTAATCCCTTTAGTCACTCGTGGCGCCTGTTTTATGCGCATGATGACGCCACCAATCATCTCATCGCCATCGGGCAAAACCTTAATTCGCGTCAAGAGATTATCTATAAATCATTAACCATTCAACTCGTTCCCTGGCTGATTGGGGTGCTGCTATTGATTATGCTGACATGGCTGTCGGTGCGGCGTGGGTTTGTTCCGCTCAAACGGATTAGTGACTTGTTGAGCACTCGCAGCCCTGAAGATAAAACCCCATTATCGGTTGATACACCGTTAGAAATTCAACCCCTGCTAAACGCGCTTAATGGGTTATTTGATAAAGTCGCGGATACCCTTGAGCGTGAAAAACGCTTTACCGCAGATGTCTCTCATGAATTACGCAGCCCGCTCACTGCTATCAAACTACAGACCGATGTGCTACAACAAACCATCTTGCAAGCCAATTTAACCGATAGCCAAACTGATGCACTCCTGAGTCACTGCCGACAAATCAGTCACAGTAATGAGCGCGCCAATCGACTGGTCGAACAGTTGCTGATTTTGGCAAAATTGGCGCCACAGCAAGGGCTCGACCCGCAGACCTTTTCACCGATTGATTGGATAGCCCTATCCAATGACATCCTCTCAGAAGTCAACCGTCGTGCCCGCGAAAAAAACAGCCAATTACGCCGTGATGTGTTAGTGGATGCCAAAGCTATCTTACCTTTGACAGGTAACACCACGTTAATCGGCATTTTGCTGCGTAACCTATTGGACAATGCCATTCGCTATAGCCCTGACCATACCACGATTCGGTTAGTGTTAGATAGCGAGGTGATTTCAGTCATCGACAATGGCAATGGGGTTGCACCTATCGACCTTGCTCGGCTATCAGAGCGGTTTTTTCGTCCCGCAGGTCAAGCTGAGATTGGTAGTGGCTTGGGTCTGTCGATTGTGCGCCGTATCGCTGAGCTGCATGGTTTGCAAATTACCCTACAGAACCTAGAACACGATGGGCAGATTTGCGGTTTTCAAGTCAGTCTTCTCAAGCGCTGACTTGCCCACTGCTGAAGCTTACTTTACCAACAACAGGGGGCATTTAAAAAAGGATACATAGCGTATCCTTTTTGTGGGAGTAAACTAAAAAAATTAGTACACGTTGGGCACATACATATCTTCAGCGATAGGCTCACGTTGGTAATTGTCGTGATGCTCGCGTTCTGGCAATACCACTTCATCCCGTTGTATTTCTTGGTAGGGAATTTGTGAGAGCAGATGGTTGATGCAGTTTAGCCGCGCTTTTTTCTTATCATCCCCCTCAACCACCCACCAACGAGCTTCTGGAATATGGGTGCGTTCAAACATCACTTCCTTGGCTTTGGTATAATCTTCCCAGCGGCGACGCGATTCTAAATCCATCGGTGAGAGTTTCCACTGTTTGAGCGGGTCATAAATACGGCTCATAAAGCGTGACTCTTGCTCGTCATCTGAAATAGAAAACCAATATTTGATTAAGCGAATCCCTGAGCGCACCAACATACGCTCAAATTCTGGCACTGACTCAAAAAACTCTTCGTATTGCGCGTCAGTACAAAATCCCATTACTCGCTCAACCCCAGCACGGTTGTACCAACTGCGGTCAAATAACACAATCTCGCCCGCGGCTGGCAGGTGCGCGACGTAGCGCTGAAAATACCATTGGGTTTTTTCTCGGTCATTGGGGGCAGGCAGCGCGGCCACACGGCAGACACGCGGATTGAGCCGTTGGGTGATACGTTTGATAGCACCGCCTTTACCTGCTGAGTCGCGACCTTCAAAGATGACAACGATGCGCTCACCGGTTGCCACTACCCAATCTTGCAATTTGATCAATTCTTTTTGCAGACGAATCAATTCATTAAAATAAATATGGCGAGCGATTTTTTGGCTGTCGGTTAACGGCTGCCCCTCATACCGTAAATCTTGGATGTAGTCGTCCATTTCGGACTCAATCTCTTCGTCATAGCTGTCAATCAAGTCTTCATGCATTTGTTGTCGCAGTCTATCATTGTTTTTGAGGGTTTCATCATTTAAAAAATGTGATTGGGGTAAGTCATCAAGCATATCGGTGATATGATTGCTGATAGTGAGGTTGCTATGTGCAGTGGGCTGATTATTTGGCATATTGACGTTCTCTAATGAGCATTAAAAATGCTGATAATATGACAAAATTATGAAGGTATGATGATACAAAAGGTTAAAAACATCAGCTTATCTGCGCTGGCTGAAGCATTAAGTATTGTTGAGGCGTTAAAAACCAACCAAGTTGACAAACTGCCTTTGACAGCAGACATTCCGCCCACGTCAGGTTTACAGCGTCCCGATCTTTGGGCAAGCCTGTTGACCATTAAACAAACGCCTGCGTTTACCCCGCTCGTCAAAACAGTAGCCGATAGTGAAGTCAAACTTATTTGGGCAGAAGCAGAATTTTGTGAGTTTGGTTGGCGCCATTCTCGCGAGCACTATAATACTGTTGACCGCTGGGTAGCTACGGCTGAATTAACCGCCTTAAATACGTCGGGCGTGGATAAACAAAGCTTTAATGCGTTAAAAACCCAGTATTTGGCGCGCTTAAAGCCGCTTGCCGCGACTAAAAACAGTAAAGAAATTTGCCGTGGCGCTGTGTTACCTTATATCGAGCTACCCAAAGTTGGCATAGCTGAGCCCAGCCCGCAAACTTTGACTCTGCCTGTTGTTGTAGCTGTCGCATCTCCCAATTGAACTCAACATTGCGTCCAAACCTGCCATTGTAGGATAAAGTGCCCAACACAAAGCGGACAACGATGATACGTTATCCATTTTACATTTGGCCTAGCGTTGGTTTTTGTATTTTTAGGCCTAGTTCGCTTATTGATTATGGATTGTTGCATCTACCAGTTATCAATGAGTGTTTGACTGGTGACTAGCCCACGCTTGATTTATGCTTTATTAATCTATTTATTTTATTTAATAAATACATTATAGCAGCAGGTAACACAAACAGAATCAATAACCATTGATCACCTTTGCGACGTCTGGCCGCGATGGCTTGAACGCCTTTATCATAATCAGCAATGCTATAAAGCGCTTGGTCGGCCACCCTCATCTCATAGACGATAAACCCATACGGGTAGTCCTCAGCATAGTGAATACTGGCCGTATGTCCAGCCAACGGGTAGGCTTTTGGGCAACTTGAATGATAACCGTCGGTTTCCAAACAGCGAAAGCGCTTGCCATTTAACACCAAAAACTCATCACGGCTGCTGCCCGATTTGCTCTGGGCAAATACCAATTCGGTAGGTTGTTTGGGCAGTGTAGCGGTGATGGTTTGCCAGTCTTTTTGTTCAAGTGGTGTGTCAGTGATGGAGAAAAAATGGGCAATAGCGATGGCCATCAAGGCAATAACGGCATGGCTGGTGAAAAACACCCTTAAGCTTGGCAGGTCTTTGGGCGATTTTGCAACATAGCCAACCACCATAAAAAATGTGATTACGGCAATGATACCAACGGCCAATAAGTAATTGGGCGCAACATAAAAAGCGATAATGACGGCTGCGACATTATAAAGCTTGGCAATCGTGACCAGTATTGGGTATAAGTTGTTGGACATATTATTAACTAAATTTGGGTTTGCTTTATCCTTCCACAATAGGCCGTCCGGCTCAAGTTAAATTTTTTGTAAACTTTCACTTCAACCGCTTATTCCACAAATCTAACGATTGAGCGGCGACAAAATGTTATAATCGACTTATTAACAGATACCTATGACAATTTGAATCAGGACAAGCCCTCTCAGTGAGTATTAGCATGAGCATTAGCACCAGTAACGCACCTACCAGTCACAAACCCCACGACCCCACCAATTTTAAATTAACGCCCCCTACCAGCTTTCCGTATCAAGACCGTCAAGCCACGAATAAAGCGCGTTTAGCTGACCTGTTAAAGCAGCGAATTTTGTTCCTTGACGGCGCGATGGGTACTGAAATCCAAAATTATAAACTCATCGAGGCAGACTATCGTGGTGAGCGATTTGCCAATTTTGGACGTGACGTCAAAGGCAACAATGACTTATTGGTACTGACCCAGCCGCATATTATCCGTGATATTCACCGCTCGTATCTTGAGGCAGGCGCAGATATCATTGAAACCAACAGTTTTAATGGCACGCAAATTTCGATGGCAGACTACGGCATGGAAAATCTCGTTTATGAGATTAACAAATCCGCCGCCGCCCTCGCCCGTCAAGTGTGTGATGAAGTCACTGCGATAAACCCAGAAAAACCTCGGTTTGTGGCAGGCGTGATTGGTCCCACCTCTCGCACTTGCTCGATTTCACCCGATGTCAATGACCCCGCCTTTCGTAACGTCACCTTCGATGAACTGGTTGATAACTATACCGAGGCGACTTACGCTTTGATTGAAGGCGGTGCCGATATCATCTTGATAGAAACCGTGTTCGATACCCTAAACGCCAAAGCAGCGATTTTTGCGGTGACGGGCGTGTTTGAGGCCATTGGGTTTGAATTGCCGATTATGATTTCGGGCACCATTACCGATGCGTCGGGACGTACGCTGTCGGGGCAAACTGCCGAGGCGTTTTATAACTCAATCCGCCACGCCAAGCCGATTTCGATTGGGTTTAACTGTGCGCTGGGCGCAGATGCGTTAAAACCGCATATCAAAACCTTGTCGGATGTGTGCGAAACTTTTGTGTCCGCTCACCCCAATGCAGGCTTGCCCAACGAGTTTGGCGAATATGACGAAACCCCTGAGCAAACTGCCACCATGGTTGCCGACTATGCCAAATCTGGCTTGGTCAATATCGTGGGCGGCTGCTGTGGTACCACCCCCAAACATATCGCCAAAATTGTCGAGATGACGTCGCCCTTTGCCCCACGCCAGCTGCCAGACTACAAACCAGCTTGCCGATTGTCGGGACTCGAAGCGTTCAACATCACCCGTGACAGCCTGTTTGTCAATGTCGGTGAACGTACCAATGTCACAGGCTCAAAGAAATTTTTGCGTCTCATCAAAAACGAAGAATACACCGAAGCGTTGGACGTGGCTCGTGACCAAGTCGAAGGCGGCGCTCAAGTCGTTGATATCAACATGGATGAAGCCATGCTAGATAGCAAGGCGGCAATGATTCACTTTGTCAATTTGGTTGCCAGCGAGCCAGATATCAGCCGTGTACCGCTGATGATTGACTCGTCAAAATGGGACATCATCGAAGCGGGTCTTAAATGCACCCAAGGCAAATCTGTGGTCAATTCGATCTCGTTAAAAGAAGGCAAGATAGAGTTTGTGCAAAAAGCCAAGCTATGTCAGCGTTATGGGGCAGCGATTATCGTCATGGCGTTTGATGAAGACGGACAGGCAGACAGCTTTGAGCGTAAAATCGAAATCTGCAAACGCTCATACGATATTTTGGTTGATGAAATCGGTTTTCCGAGTGAAGACGTCATCTTTGACCCCAATATTTTTGCCGTCGCCACGGGGATTGAAGAGCATAACAACTACGGCTTAGACTTTATTAATGCCACCCGATGGATTACCGACAATTTGCCCAATGCCATGGTCTCAGGCGGTGTGTCGAATGTGTCGTTCTCATTTCGTGGCAATCCCATTCGTGAAGCCATTCACGCCGTGTTCTTGTACCATGCTATCAAAAACGGCATGACCATGGGGATTGTCAACCCCGCCATGCTAGAGCTGTATGACGATATCGAACCAGACGCTAGAAACGCCATTGAAGACGTGATTTTGAACCGCAACCAAGGCGAGTCAGGTCAAGACGCCACCGACCATTTGATGCAAGTGGCAGAAAACTATTTGAGCGGTAAGAAAAAAGACAGCACCGTCGATTTGTCATGGCGTGAATTGCCCGTCGAAAAACGCATTGAACATGCGTTAGTTAAAGGGGTAACCACTTATATCAATGAAGACACTGAAGAAGCACGGCTAAAATTCTCGCGTCCCTTAGACGTCATCGAAGGACCTTTGATGGACGGTATGAACGTGGTCGGTGACTTGTTTGGGGCAGGCAAAATGTTCCTACCGCAAGTGGTAAAATCCGCCCGTGTGATGAAGCAAGCGGTGGCATGGCTTAATCCGTATATCGAAAAAGAAAAAGTTGCGGGCGAAACCAAAGGCAAAGTGCTCATGGCAACGGTGAAAGGCGATGTGCATGACATCGGCAAAAACATCGTCGGCGTGGTGCTCGGCTGTAATGGCTATGACATCATCGACTTAGGCGTGATGGTGCCTTGTGAAAAAATCCTACAAGTCGCCAAAGATGAAAACGTCGATATCATCGGCTTGTCAGGTTTGATTACCCCAAGCCTTGATGAAATGGTGTATGTCGCCAAACAAATGCAGGAGCAAGGCTTTAATCTGCCCCTACTGATTGGGGGTGCGACGACTTCAAAAGCCCATACCGCGGTAAAAATCGAGCCCAACTATCAAAACGATGCGGTTGTCTATGTTGCTGATGCCAGCCGCGCAGTGGGCGTAGCGACGACTTTACTATCCAAAGAAAAACGCGTCGATTTTATCAGTGAGCTGCGTCAAGAGTATGGCGAAGTCCGTGAACGCCTTGCCAATCGCCAACCTAAAGCGGCGAAGCTGTCGTATGCGGAATCGATTGAACAAGGCTTCCAATACGACTGGGCGAACTACACGCCGCCTAAGCCCAACCAATTAGGACAATTCATTTTGGACGATTATCCGTTACAAAATTTATTGCCTTATATCGACTGGACGCCTTTCTTTATCTCTTGGGGATTGGTCGGCAAATATCCCAAAATCTTTGATGATAGCATCGTCGGGGAAGAAGCCAAAGACTTATTTGCCAATGCCCAAGCCATGATTGATAAATTAATCAAGGAAAAATTGGTCACAGCTAAAGCGGTGTTTAGACTAAGCCCTGCCCAACGTCCAAGCTCAGACACGGTGCAGGTACTGGACGACCAAGGCAATGTCGTGCATACCTTTGAGCACCTGCGTCAGCAGTCTGATAAAGCCAGTGGTAAACCTAATTACAGCCTAGCAGATTTTATCAGTCCTGAAAAAACCGATTATCTCGGTGGTTTTACGGTGTCATTGTTTGGCGCAGAAGCACTTGCCAATGACTATAAAGCCAAAGGCGATGATTATAGTGCCATTATGGTACAGGCGCTTTGCGACCGCTTTGCTGAGGCATTTGCCGAACATTTGCATGAGTTGATTCGTAAACAGTATTGGGGCTACCAATCCGATGAAAATCTCACCAATGAAGAGCTGATTAAAGAAAAATATGTCGGTATTCGCCCTGCGCCGGGTTATCCTGCCTGCCCTGATCATACCGAAAAAGGCAAGCTGTTTGACTGGCTTGATACCACCAATGCCATTGGGACGTATTTGACAGAAAGCTATGCCATGTACCCTGCGTCTAGCGTGAGTGGGTTTTATTATAGCCACCCAGAGAGTGATTATTTTAATGTCGGTAAAATCAGTCAAGACCAGCTTGAAGATTATGCAGCGCGTAAAGGCTGGGATAAAGCTACCGCAGAAAAGTGGCTAAATCCGAATTTATAATGTTTACCTTTTTGTAAAAATGCTTGCAGTGATATAAACATTTTGTGTAAACTACTGTGTAACAGCACCACTACCGCTATCTATTCTCTCTGGAAACATTGGTTTAGAATATGTAGTGGTTTTCTATTGCCTATCAAAAAAATCCTTGAATAAACCCCATATTTTCAAATTTAACGGCATTATTCTTTGGTTTAGGAAAGCTTAAGAGCAAGTCTTTGATATTTTCTCGCCAAAATGTATCCTTGCTAATTATATTCAATAGATGGTCAATAACAATCAAATAAAAAAATAGTCTTTTATTATCAAGATTGTTTAATCCCTTAATTTGATGGTCTTTTTTTCCAATAACATCAATATTTACATTCCACAGACGACTATGATGGGCACAGATATTACGAATGTAATTGAGTGAACGTAGCCAGCTGGCGAACACATCGGCATTTCTCACTTGATAACTTTGGGCAATTAGGGTTCTTTGCTTATTAGGTAATCCTGTATAAAGTACCGACACTGCTCCAAAGTCCAAGTGATCAATCGCTACCCAAATAGGAATGGCTTGATAGTTTGTGGCATGGTGTATGATAGCAGGATTCTTTTTTGCTCTTTCAATCTGTTGGTCAAATTTCTCTTTCCACCTATCATAACTAGTTTTACCTTTTTTATCTTTGTATTGAGTAAAGCTTTTATCAAAGCTCTTTGGGTCTAGGTGAGCAATGGGGCTAGTTCTTCCCATGAGATGAGCAATCTGTGTTCTAACAGACATTTCTATGCTTTCTAATGCTTGTAAGACTAGCAGACGTAAGTGTTTATCAAAATTATATAGGTTTAGTACGTCTTGAAAATTTGTATCTCTAATAAATTTATCTTGTCTTTGTCCAGCATTGTCTGTTTGACGAAATGGATACCAATACCCACTAAGTCGATAATAATTGATTTGGGAAATGATGTGCTCCGCTGATTTTTTATCTTCAAAGCACATACCACGACTTTCGAGTAGTTGGATTTGTTGTTGATATGATTTCCAAGGTTTGCAGGGTTTTAGTGGGTTATTCGTCATATTGTTTTTGATACCACGCTCTTGCTTGTGTTTACTTGCTTGCTGCATCGCCAATTCGACAGGATTTTCGGGGTTATGAGGTTGTATTTTGAATCTCTTAAAATAGTGCAATCCTAATCACCCTCAAATCCATCATTTTGGCGATAATATCGTGTGTTACAAGATTTTAACATATTTGATAAAATAGTAGCTTTGAAAGCGCCAAAGATTAAAAATAATATTAACCTAAAAAAACCTGCAAGATTGCAGGTTATAAGCTTTTATGGAAATTTGAATTACTGCTCAATCGCGTAATCAATGGTGACAACGAGCCGCACCAATTTATCCACGCCATCTTTATCATACGTCCCACCATAATCCGAATCATCGGTATCAGGGTTATGCGCATCCAAAATATTAAACGACCCTTGCGACGCTGAGCGCATCACCCCCACTTTGGCATGACCGGTTTTGGCAAATTCTTCGGCGCGTTTGTTGGCATCATCGGTGGCTTTAGCAATCAAATCATGCTTGATTTTCTCAAGGTCATTGAGGAGATATTGCGGTTTTTCAAACGTCACGGATTCATGGCTGATACGATAATTTTGCACTTGAGCGAGCATATTGGTGATTTTATTGAGTTCTTGACTGCTAATTGACAGCGTTTGCGTGGCTTTATAGCCATTTTGGCGGGTGCGGGTTTGTCCCTGCTCATCCACATAATCTTCATTATACGGCTCAACGCTTATGGGCGTGACATTTTGACTAGATACGCTAAAACCTTTACTTGCCACAAATTGCTGCAGCGCTTTATTTATATCCTATAGAGTATAGCAAACAAATATTGAATATTAATGGGATTTTTTTAGCGCGATGGTTTTCGCCAAATTGTCTAATTGCCGCATGGAATGTTTGTTATCCGTGGGCTGCTGATAGCGGGTTTGTCGATAAAGCGCGGCAAGTGCTTGAAGGGCTGCCTTATCAGTAACTTTTGGCTCAAGTCGAGTAAGCCAAGCCAGCACCCCTTCACTATCCTGCCTTGCGAGCGTTTTGTCTTTTTTTGCCAAGCGATTGGATAACTGCACCATAATCCAATCATGTCTATCCCACACCCGGCGGCGACGCCACCACAGCCACAATCCCAATAGCGCAAGGACGCTCACAAGGGTGACAAACATCACCATCACTTGCTGATAGACAGATTGGATATTGAGCCATTTAAACAGCGATGACCGCTGGCGGTCTTGGTCATAGCCGACCACATCGCGTTGCCAATAGTAGCTAGCTTGGTCAAACAAGCGGCGCGCTCGCTGCAGCATTTGAAACTGCTGATAGCTAATTTGCCCTGCCACGCCCTCACCAAACATTTTTGCCCCAGCATATTGGGTGACAGTGTCCATACCCTGCTCGACCCGATTGGGTGCGACAAAGCCCGTAGGATCTACCCGCACCCAGCCGCGCCCTTGCACCCAAATCTCGCTCCATGCATGGGCATCCATTTGGCGCACTTCCCAACTTTTGCCATCACGCCCTAATTGCCCACCTTGATACCCGGCTACCACCCGAGCAGGCACACCTGCCGCTCGCATGAGGTAAGTAAAACTTGACGCATAATGCTCACAAAACCCTGCACGGGTAGCAAATAAAAAATCATCGATGCGATTACTACCCAAGGTAGGGGGCGATAAGGTGTAGCGAAACTGCTGGCTACGCATCCACTGGGCGATGGCGTTGGTATAGGTAATCGGGTCATCGCCTGCTTGGTGGTAGAGTCGCTGGGCAAATTGGCGACTTTGCGGATTACCGCCTGCTGGCAATGCTAAATTGACCTGACGCTGCTGGGTGGATAAGGCTAAATTGATAGGCGCATCATCTAACCAATGCACTTGATAAGTGAAACGCTGATTGACAGTATCCCAATACCGTAGGGTAAAATCCGACGTCAGCCCAATGCCTTTTTGGTTGGTTATCGGATAATCAAGCCCAAATAACCAATTTTGTCCCGTCTGCTCCAAAATCACCCGATAGTCAGGGATAACGGCTAAGGTAAAGCGTTTACTCAGCTTCAACGTCGGCAACAACCAATCAGCAAACGGCTGATTGGGCGTCCAAAGCGAGGTGCGAGGATTGGCGCGCCAGGTGGTGCCATCAAAATCAGAAAATACCAAACCGCGCCAATATAAATTTTGTTGGCTTGGCTGATTGCCTAAAAATTCTACCCGAAACGCCAATTCAGTCGATTGACTGAGGTTGGCAAAATCGCCCGGTGACATACTATCTGACATGCCTGTCTTTGCTTGCACGCCGCTCAAATGCACCGACCACAGCGGCGGCAATCGGGGAAAAAATAAAAATAGAATAATGGTCAGAGGAATCGCTTGACCGACCAATAAGCCAAGCGTGCGGTAGCGTCCCGTACCATCATCATTTTGCGCAATCATGGCAAACAGCACGACCATCGTGCCAATCGCCACTTGTAGCGTTGTAATCAAATCTTGGTTGATTAACAACAGCCCTGCCAATACAAACAGTGATAAACTCAGCACCACATAGCCATCACGCCTGGTATGCAATTCAAGTAGCTTACTGACGGCACACAATAGCAAAAACGCGATACCGACATCCAATCCAAAGGCAGTACGATAGGTCACATACAGCCCCACCAAACTTGCAATAAATCCTGTGTACTGTATCAACTGTAATGAGCGCGGACGATACAAAGCGTTGGGTAACCAACGTCGCAGGGGTTGCAATTGAAAGATGATAATAAAAAAGGCATACACCGATAGCCAAATGGGTAAATTTTTGACGTGAAAAACCACAATCAACAGTTGAGATAGCAATATCCACTGATACGCCGAGATTTGGTTTAGACGCTGAGATAAGGTTAAGCTAGGGTGATTTGGGTTAGGGCGACTCATGGCGTTTTTGCCAATCTTAGCAAACATTGCTGACGAAATGCTTGTCCTTCACCTATTGTGCCCTCACCATCAGGCAGTCGCAATTGAAAAGCGATTTGGCTTTGGGTCAAACTATCCACACCATAGCGCAGCTGGCTGAGTTTTTCTTCATGCGTCACCGCAGGCATTTGATAGTAATCAAGTAATTGCTGCTGCCCCACACTCTCTACAAAACGCTTTGACATGAGTCCTTGCCCGCGCGCGACATGCGCCCACGAAATACGCGCCAATGATTCCCCTGGGACATAATTATCCAGCTGGTCAAAATCTTCCTGCCCTGCTTGGGTGTGTAAGGCAGCGGTTTGCTCTTCATCAGATGGCACAAACTGACTGGCTTTCATCTCATAGCGCAGTGGCGCAGGATAAACCCACGCGTGTCCTTCAAAAAACACATACGACCAAGCTTGCAAAATCCCTAAGGGATATAGGGTACTCACCGTGAGTCTGGGTAACACAAATTTGCCGCGTTTGTCGGCTGTTAACCATAAGCTCACCTGTTGCGGCGCTTGTATTTGACTGACCAACAGCCAATCACTTGGTTCGGACTGTGTATTGGGTTTGCGGTGTATCGGCTGTTTAAAGTCAAAGGCGTTGTTGGCAAAACTTAACCGAATTTGCCGATGCGGCTGTCTTGACTCACTACTAATTTGCAGTCGCACTTGCACTTTATCACCCACTTGCGTGTCGCTGATATCCACCAATTTGATTTGTAACCCTGCCAAGTGCGCAAAGGTATAATGGATGGTCACCACGAGTAGACTAGCCAACAAAAAGCACAAACCCAACACCAAATTATTGGCGTAATTAATCCCTGCGACAAAGGTAATGATGAGTAAAAAAGCGTACAGCAATCCTTCTTTACTCAAAAAAATATACACGTTGCGCAGGTTGAGGGTGATGTCGCGGCTGATTGGCGCTCGACGCTTAAACCATGGTTGCAAGTAGTTTTCAAGTCGCTGGCGAATGGCAAACATGATAGGCGCGGGCTCTTAATTGGGATAATTTAATAAATAATAAAAATACAGCAATGAAAAATTTTTTAACGCTAAAACACGTTTACATCATGGTTTACACCAGTACTGGCACTTGGCGTAATAACTGGGTCGCAATCGATTGGGGCTGCTCACCGCCCAAATGATTAAATGGGATAAAAGCTTGCCCCAAGCGATGATCAACCACGGCAGCAAATACCGCTTGGATATCTTCTGGCGTCACTTCATTGTAGCCACCCAAATATGCAAAGGCTTGTGCCGCTTGCTTTAGTGCCAACACACCACGGGTAGATAGACCATGATAGTCTCGGCTTTCACGCGTTTTTGCTACCAATCGCTGTAAGTAGTCAATCACGACATCTGCGATATACACCTCTTTGGCTTGCGCTTGTGCCTGCTGCAATGACTGGGTATCTAACATCGGGGTAATTTGACTGAGCATTTGACGTCTATCTTTACCCAGTAGCAACTCTCGCTCTGCATTAACTGAGGGATAACCCAGCGATAAACACATCAAAAACCGATCCAGCTGTGACTCAGGTAAAATAAACACACCCGATTGCTGCGTTGGGTTTTGGGTGGCAATCACAAAAAAAGGTTCAGGGAGTTTTCGTGTTACCCCATCTTGCGACACTTGCCGCTCTTCCATCGCCTCTAACAGGGCAGATTGGGTTTTTGGGCTTGAGCGATTAATTTCATCGGCAAGTAACAACTGACAAAATATCGGACCTGGCTTAAATTCAAACGTGCCAGTATCGGTTTTATACAGCGAAATTCCTAAAATATCGGCAGGTAGCATATCGCTGGTAAATTGCACCCGATTAAACGATAACCCCAAATGGTTGGCAATCGCGTGCGCTAGCGTGGTTTTACCCATTCCTGGTAAATCTTGAAGCAGTAAATGACCGTTGGCTAACAAACAAGCGACCGCCAGCTTCACCACGGCAGGTTTGTCCAAGACGATATCATTGATACTCACCAACATGGCTTGCAATCGTTGTTGTAACGGCTGATTGTCTAAGTTACCCATCACCATGTGGTCTATCCTTTAAAGGTTTAAATGTTGTTTATCAATCATGTTCACTAAAAATATCGCTTAAAGGTATAGCCACAAAGCGATTTAACGAAGCGTCGAAATATAGGCAATAATGTCTTGGCGGACTTTGGCATCAGCAATCGGGTCAGAACGCATACGCGTTCCTGGGATGGTTTGTTTTGGATGAGCGATATATTTATCCAAATTTTCCGCTGTCCACGTCATATTGCTGTTTTTCAGTGCGTTTGTATATTGATAATCGGTTAATAAGGCGGATTTTGCCCCATAAATACGCAGTAATTGTGGGCCTTTCTCGTTATTTCCTGGCTGCAGCTTGTGGCATTTGAGACAGGCTTCTTCGTATTGCTTTTTACCGTTATCGGCATCCCCTTGGCTATAAATGGGCAAATTGACGGCAGCGCGCTGAGCGGGTGGCTGATGTTGACAACCTGTCGCAATGACGATACAAAGACCCAATCCTAGCATAGGCAATCGTTTTGATTTATGAATGATTGTTTGGTGCATTTTGGCTAACTCTTTTTTACTTTATAAATTCAGCGCTTGGATTTAGCTGGTTTCATTCTCGATGTGCATGGTGTCACTCGCTTTTTGCAAATATGCGCCTTGCAAATAACGCGCACCGACTGTCCATGCCGCTGACATGGCGGCAGGGTCTTCAATAAAAGGCATCAAACAACTGGAGCCACGCTCAGTGATTTCGCGCACCACCGTTGCCACGGTATTGACATTGTCATTGTTGCTCAAATCTTTGATATAGCTGCGATCGAGTCGTACCAGTTGAGGTTTGACAAATTCCAATACTTCCATCGCATTGACCGCTGAGCCAAAATTATAAATGCCTAAGTGACAACCTATTTGGTTAAGCTCATTACTTTGTTTGGCTGCCACCGCTAGATAATCAATTACCATGGTTTCATTAAACTGCAACGTCAACACCCCCGGCTCGCTGGTCTCTAACGCTTGCATTAATCGACTCATAAAGCTTGGCAAGGTGTCATCCGCTAATGATGTCGGGCTTAAATGCACTAATAATCTGGCACTGGCATCGACCTCATGACGGTAACGTTTTAAATCTTTACAGGCTTGAATCAACATCCAACGGTCGATTTTATCCATCAACTGATGCCGGGTCGCCACTTCTAAGAATTTATCAGGTGCCATTAAGTTGCCATCTGCTAGCGGCAGGCGTAAAAACACCTCAAACATATTACTGACATCGTTTTCAACGTCATAAATCGGCTGATATAATAATTTAAATTTGTTATGTTCTAGCGCATCACGTAGCGATTCGTACAGCGCACTGTCATCACTGCTGGCAAAACTACTTGGGTCATATAGATAGAATGAATCTTTATCGTCGTTGCTGTCTTTATTGGCTTTGGCTGCCATGCCGACGGCTTGGATGACACGGTTAATAATACTATTGGTGTCAGGTGCACTGGCGTTGACTAAGGTTGCACCAATCGTTACTGTGGTCTTAACCGTACGATGACCAATTTCAATAATGGTGCTATTAATATCGGCAACCAATTTTTGTCCCAATGCTGTCAAATCTTGTTGTCGCATATTAGGGATAATTAGCATAAACATGCTATCATTAAAGCGGCTCAAATAGCCATTTTTCACCCGCTTTTCCCCAATAATCTCAGTGAGATGTTGCTCAAGAATATTGGCAACGGCCACCACCACCCCATCAATCCCTTCAATCCCCACACTAGCATGGATTTTACCAATATTATCGACGCGTAACGCCATCAAACCCACCGATAGGTTTTTCTCAACAATCGCGTCACGCAGTCGGTGAAACAGGCTTTCAAAACCATGACGATTAAATAGCCCGGTGATTGAGTCAATGCGTTCCATGGCCTCAAGTTTTTTGGCAAGCTCAGCACTATTGGCTTGTTCATTGGGCTGGATAATGACTTGTAGGCACGGCTGACCGTCATAGGTAGCAGCCGCTAACTGCAGCTTAGCGGCGAAGGTGGTATTATCTTTTCTCACACTTTCAAATTCAAATTCGACGTTTTTACGGTTGCCTTTTTCAAAGTCTTTTAAAAACGTTTTAAAATCTTGGATATTATTGCTCGCAATCAAGTCGACGACCGGCACCCCCATCAGTTCATCGAGCGTTTTAAACCCGAACATTTCAAGATAGGGCTCATTGGCATAAATATGTAAACCATCTTCAATATAAGCCACTGCACTCTTGGAGTTTTTAATAAGAATATTGGCACGCTGTTCGGCATCGCTCAATACCATTTTCAGGCGCTCAAGCTCGCGCCCTAGTTTATGATGCTCGTGTTCACGGCAGATACGAATGGCCATGCGCAGTAACTTATTTTTGCGCAAAGCATCCGCTGCACCCCAATAGGTATATAAAGGTAATAACTTATGGGTTTTATCATTATCGCTAACAAGCTGGGTCTGGGCTTGCTCATTGGCAGTTAATGCCTCTGGGTAAGCAGTCGCGTCATCAGGCAACACCGCAATGACGGGAATGTGAGCATGGTGAGCTTTCAAAATCTCTTTGACGTCTTTAAACGATAAATCATACGCATTTCCCACCAAAACAATGTCCCAAGACTGGCGCAATAACTTTATCAGCTCGTCTTTGGCATCCAAAAATCCTAAATTAACCTGTCTATAATAATGTTTTTCTAATAACCCAACCAACTGCTCGGCATACAGCTGGTTATCATCAATGATTAACAGATTGAGTTGGTTGTGTTTTTGCATCGATTCACTATCCCATTAAACGCTTGCCCATTAACGCTTGGTTTATAGAGCCATGTGCAAGCTATTATAAGCGAACTGTTTGATAAATTATTTATAATATTAGATTCAATTTCTTATTATATGATTAATCTTTCAAAACGGCTACAAGGATATGAAAATCTTTTATTTTTAATGGGTTAGAGTTAAAATGGCAGATTTTGTTACCATTTCTTAGCGGTTAGAAGTTTACGGAATTCTTACAAAAGCGTATTCTTCGATATCATCAGTCATATCAAGTAGCTCAGTCAGACGCACGTTAATTTCCTTGCTCTCAATACGCACCACTAGCTTGTCTGCCACTTGGTAGCCAAAGCGTGCCATCAGCAAACGGGGCTGGGTATCAGCGTTGTTTGGATCGCTAGGGATAATAAATGCCGCAACAAAATGTGGCTGACGGCCACCCGCATTTTGAAAGCGCACGCCACAGGGAATGGCATTTTGACAATGCACTCGCACTTGTGCCTCAATTTCTAAGTAGGTCTTGTTGGTGGGTTGACCGGTTGGCGTATCGATAAAACCTTGACGGTTATCTTTAATATAGCCGAGCTGCCAAGTTTTTGCGCCATTAACCTTTCGCAGCGCAATTAAGCAATTGACTTGCAATTGCCTCAGCGGATGATAGCTATCGCCACGGCTGCTGCTTGGATATGGGTCAACGAGTTGATTGGCATAGCTAAACACATGCGACAGGCACATGGATTGGGGATTTTCTTTGTTCAGCTCCACAACGGTAGATTTTTTAAGATACGCCGTATGTTGAGTTTTGGGTTTTAACCGCTCAGGCAACTCATTGGCATGAATGAGATTGCCCAAACTGGTTTTATTCGCAAGCATGTAATGGATATTATTAAATCCAAGTACCACTTCACATTTTGAATGGTTCTGATGATAGTGTGCCGCTGGTTTTAACCCATCTTGGATATTATTCAATACCAATTTGGCCTGACGCGCGCTGTTTTTTATCTCAGCATCGCTACTGTTTTGACCTTGGCTGATGGTTTGATGTAAGTGTTTAAACAACCGGCTAAACATGACAAACAGGCAATTGCTGGCTGCTGCAAAGGGATTGAATGTACCATCGATTTCTAGCAGTTTGGGCGGCTGCTTACCTTCTAAATCAATATACAGGTAAGGTTTTTCTAGCAAGTCTTTGCTAATTATTAGCGCTTCAATCCACTGGGTACTTACTTTTTGTATGGCTACAATATCCGCACGCCGACAAGCATACGGATTGGTAACCGCTACCGTCAAGCAATGAAAATATATTTCCTCAATCGATAGCGGTGCACCTTGTTTGTTATACTCATTGGCAGAATGCAGTTTGATTGGCAAGGAGATAGACTGCCAATCATTAGTGACCGCAAATCGATAGCAGGCATTCAGATATTGCCAAATCACTTGTGTATCTTTACGATAGCCGATATATTTTTCAAACAGCGATTGGCGCAGTAATAGCATGGTACTGTAGAGGGAGCGCTGAATGACTTGAGTGGAGGTAAGTGATTGAGGTGTTTGGCGAAATAGGCTAATGATGCCTTTTTTCTCAGCTCCTTCAGGTCGAGCCGCCGCCCGTTGCCAAATCACATGGTAAAACATGATGCCTAGATAAAGCACTGATAGCACGGTATCTAAGCCTTGCTGTTTTTCTTCATCCAAAATCCCCGGCTGGGTTTGGTAATTCACCCGCAATTTGCCAAGTAATACGCTGACGGCTTTATTAACCTCATCAAATAATGCAAAGCGTTTGACATCGTCAATATCGGCAAACATCAACTGGTTTATCACGAATTTATATTCGTTATACATCTCACACGCCGACATACGATTAAATTGTATCTGCCAATCGGTCGTATCCTGCAACGAATCCTGGGTAACTTTGAGTTCAATAGGACTGGTCGGTATATCGTTTATGCGCTGTAAGAAATCGTCTAGTGTGAGATCCGTAACCATTTTTTTGTACCAAAATGCACAACATTTTTCGACTTATTTAACAACAATAAATAACACAAAAGCCAGGTTTTAGCTAGATATTTAAGATAATTGTACTATTTATCAGATAAGTAACAGATAACCCATTATTTTAGTTGTTGTGTTTCAAAATATGTTAGTGGTTATACAAATCAATGGGCGTTTTAAATGGCTTATTAGGTAATTCTCGTACTAATTTTGGCACCAAGTAGCCGGCACATTTGGCAAGTAACTCCCAATATAGAGCGACTGCTTGTTCATCTGAAATATAGAAATGGCTCGCCCCGGCAACTTTATCAAGCACATGCAAATAATAGGGTAAGACGCCCGCTTGCCATAATTTTTCGTTCAAGCTTGCCAGCGTATTTGCATCGTCATTAATCGACTTGAGTAGTACGGTTTGGTTAAGTAACGTAACACCCGCTTTTTTTGCCTTACCCAAAAATATTTGCGTTTCTTGGTCGATTTCATTGGGGTGATTGGCATGAATGACCATGACGATGTGACAGCGGCTGTTGGCAAATCGCGCAAGTAACGGCTCATCTAAGCGTTCAGGAATCATCACAGGTACACGGGTATGGATACGAATGGTGTGCACTTGGGGTAGTGCTTCAAGGGTGGTGAAAATCTCGAATAAACGACGATTGCTCAGCGATAATGGGTCACCGCCGCTTAAAATCACTTCATTGACCGCGGGGTGCGCTGTGATATAGGCACTGATGTCTTGCCAATCGTTTTGGGTTGGTAGATTCTCATGGTAGTCAAAGTGCTGGCGAAAACAATAGCGACAATTGACCACGCAAGCCCCGGTGACAGGAATCAGCACACGTGATGCGTATTTATGAATGATGCCTTTGACCGGATTGGCGTGTTGTTCATCGAGTGGGTCGGTGACAAAGCCGGTGACTTGTACCGTTTCTTGAAACGTCGGCAACACTTGCTTAAGCAGCGGGTCATGGATATCGCCTTTCCCCATTTTTTGCACAAAGCGGCGTGGCACTTTGAGGGGAAATTGACCGACCTGACTGTCAAAACTATCTATCGGCAAATCCAACGCTTGCGCTAATTCAGCAAAGCTCGTGATGGTATCAGAAAACGCATTTTGCCAGTTTTTTTGTGTTGCCAAATAGTTTATCATATAGTGTTTATCCAATTGTCAATGCCGCTTGCTGATAACGCCTGTCGCTGACAGGGTTACCCCGTAGGCAGCGCATTTATGCAAATTGGCTATTATACAAAGATTTGATTTACCTCGGTTATTTTTTAGTCGCAACACCTTATTAGGAAATTTTATGGCAACTTACTCAACCAATGAATTTAAAGCTGGCTTAAAAGTCATGCACGAAGGCAACCCCTTTGCAATTTTAGAAAATGAATACGTTAAACCAGGTAAAGGTCAAGCATTCAACCGCGTCAAAATGCGTAACCTAAAAACGGGTAAAGTATTAGAAAACACCTTTAAATCTGGCGATAGCCTTGAAGGCGCTGACGTTGTCGATACTGAAATGAACTACCTATACAACGATGGCGAATTCTGGCACTTTATGCACCCAGAAAGCTTTGAGCAGCTACAAGCCGACAAAAATGCGATGGGCGATGCGGCAAAATGGTTAAAAGAAAATAGCAACGAAGAATGTACCATTACCCTATTCAATGGTGTGCCTTTAAGCGTTGCCGCGCCAAACTTTGTTGAGTTAGTGATTACTGAAACTGACCCAGGTCTAAAAGGCGATACATCAGGTGGCGGCGGTAAACCTGCAACCCTTGAAACAGGCGCAGTCGTACGTGTGCCATTATTTGTCCAACAAGGCGAAAAAATCAAAGTCGATACCCGCACTGGCGAATACCTATCACGGGTACAATAATATATTCTATTACCAATAATTTTAAAAAATAAAAGCCCAACTAACTGTTGGGCTTTTATTTTTTAACATGTGATTGAAAAATTTTTTGTTACGCTGTCACACTGACGTAGCATCATAAAAAAATCATTCGTCAAACGCGCATGGAAAAAATGATTACCCAAATAGAACAACAAATGAAATAATTCACCAAGATAATCAAACTAGCGTTAGCTCAAACCGCTAAAATACCAAGACAAACTAAAAGGCAAGTTAATATACAAATACCAATATAGACAACTCAAGGATATATCATGCCAGAACTCACCCCGCCAGAAACCAGCCCTGTCATCACCCTTGAAGCGCCGCAACCCGTTGCCGTTGTGCCACAAGACGAAGCCGACCAACTGGTCAAACTTGACCTAACCAAAGTGCCTGAACTTGATGCCAAAGTGAACGATTTTGTGATGCATGTATTACAAACCCCTGTCAACACGTCTGTATTCGATGAGAAAGTCAACGCCATTCATCAGCTAGGTAGTGCCGAAATTCGCGCTTCCGCGCAGATTGCAAATCGCATGCTTGATCGTCCTGCCAAAAGCATGGATAAAGCCTTATTTGACAACTCCCCGATTGCCAAATCCTTGACTGAGCTACGCAGCGTGGTCGAAGACCTAGATCCAAGCCGACAAGGTTCGCTGTCAAGTCCACGCAAATTTTTGGGCATCATCCCAATGGGCAAATCCGTACAAGATTATTTTCGTAAATACCAATCTTCGCAAAACCATATCAATGCCATCATCGAAAGCCTGTATCACGGCAAAGATGAACTGATGAAAGACAATGCCAGCATTGAGCAAGAAAAGGTCAATATGTGGGCACTGATGCAGTCGCTCCGTCAATATATTTATGTCGGTCAAAAAATTGATGAACGTCTAGAGCAAAAAATCGGTGAGCTTGAAGCCACTGACCCTGAAAAAGCACGCGTAGTCAAAGAAGAATTGCTGTTTTATCTCCGCCAAAAAAACATGGATTTTTTGACCCAACTGGCGGTGAACATCCAAGGGTATTTGGCGCTTGATATGATTCGCAAAAACAACTTAGAGCTTATCAAAGGCGTTGACCGTGCCACGACGACAACGATTGCTGCGCTACGTACTGCGGTGATGGTGTCACAAGCGCTGAGCAGTCAAAAACTGGTGCTCGACCAAATCAATGCGCTTAATTCAACGACCAGTAGCTTGATTGAATCAACGTCAGTCATGCTCAAACGCCAAACCGCGCAAGTGCATGAGCAAGCCAGTGGCAGCTCGGTAGACTTAGAAAAACTGCAAAAATCCTTTAACCACATCTATGAGACCATGCATGCGATTGATGTCTTTAAAGTTAAAGCACTTGGCAATATGCAGCAAACGCTTCATGTACTGACCCAAGAAGTTGACCGCGCACAAACCTACCTTGACCGCACCAATCGCCAAACGGTGAGTGAGGTTGCCAACGAGCTGCAAATTGATGAGGAGAAACTGGGTAATGTCAAACTTTAATCGCCGTTTGATTTGACTATGAGCAACCTCACGGATGATTGCGGCTTTTACTGTTTATCACTATCTTTTATCAGTAATAATAAAAGGATAATTGATGACAACTAACAAGCAAGAACTATCAAAGTGTCAGTTGGTGAAGACTACTCTTAAAAAGCAAAGTTTTTGAAAAACAAGGTATTTTTAGGCTAAAAAAACACCGCCATGAGTGCGGTGTTTTTGCTGACACATAGCTTTAGTCACATGGCTTTAGTCAGACAATTTATTGGGTAATTTTGCAACCACTTGCTCGACCGTGTTATCCAGTTGACTGCTATCGCTTGGCATGACAGTGATATGAGCGATTTTTCGACCTTCGCGTTCTTCTTTATCATAATTGTGCACGTGCACGCCAGCGATGGCTAGGACTTCGTCCAGTTTTGGGTATTTGCCGATGACATTTAACATAACTGATGGTTTAACAATGGACGTATCGCCAAGTGGTAATCCTGCCACCGCACGCATGTGATTTTCAAATTGACTGGTTACCGCCCCTTCAATACTCCAGTGCCCTGAGTTATGTACGCGGGGTGCGATTTCATTGGCAAGCAATTTTTCAGCGCCGCCTTCAGATGTCACAAATAATTCTAACGTCAGCACGCCCACATAATTTAAATGTTCGAGCAATTTTTTGATATTACTTTGGGCTTGTTCAGTCAATTGCTCGACGTTCGGTGCTGGGGCGGTTGATTTTGCCAAAATACCATTACTATGTTCATTTTGCACGAGCGGATAATAGCGGATTTCACCGTTTTGGCCGCGCACGGCAATGATAGATACTTCGCGCTCAAAATGAATAAAGCCTTCGGCAATGAGCGGCGCTGTTTTGGTTGCGTCACCAAGTTCTGCCCACGCGGTGTCGATTTGGTCAGCGAATTTGACCACAAACTGCCCTTTGCCATCATACCCCCCGCGTGTGGTTTTGAGTACCAAGGGTAGCCCCAATTTATCGGCGGCGGCTTGGATATCGGCTTTGTTATGCACTGCCATAAAAGGCACGGTGGCGATATCTAATTGGTTAAACAAGTTTTTTTCATTTAACCGATCTTGTGCCACCGATAGCGCAAATGACGATGGGTACAAGGTTTTGGTCGATTCCAAAAACTGGGCAGGTTTGAGCGGGGTGTTTTCAAATTCTAAGGTAAAAATATCACTGCTTTGGGCAAAATCTTCAAATTGCTCGCTACTAAACACTTTGCCCAGTAAGCGTGCCGGGCAATTAGCACTATCCTCCAAAAACACGCAGCGGATACCGAGTGGCAATGCTGCTTGCGCCAACATCATACCTAGCTGTCCGCCACCTAAAATCCCAATGGTTTTGACAGGGTAATTGGAATGATTGATGGTATAAAAATTGGCGGTTTGCATAGGCATGGTGGCGGCTCTTTTTGATAAGTGAAACACAGAAGAAAAATTATGGCTAATTATAAAGGATTTGCCCACAAATAAAAAATCCAAGCACAAAAAAACCCATAAGTCTTTAGTCTTATGGGTTCAACAAATCAATGAATAGGCTTTACGCATTAACTATAATGCACGGGTTCTTCGTCATACACATTGGCATGCCACTGCGAGAGCTGCTTTTGCATTAAGGTTTGAATGGCAGCATGAATCATGCTTTGACCAATCAACTGGGTATCGTCCCCCAACATTTCTTTCACTTTGTCAGAAAATTCAATGCTTACCAAGTCTTCTGACTCGTCATTCGAGGTACGTAGTACCATCTTGCCATCATCTTGCTCGACAAACTCTAGCATCATCGCTTCTGCTTTAGCATCCTTTGCCGCTTGCAGTAGGCTGTGGTAATCTGATTTTGTATCTTTTTGCATCGTCGCTCCTCAATCTTTTATCCGCCCCAGTGACTACTTTGGTTACTACCTTAGTAGCTATCTTATGAACTAAGCTTATGAACTAGGGTAAGCAACCTGTTAGTCACCCTATCATATCGCTTTAATCAACGTAAGCATGGTTTAACGCTTGCATCTCTTTAAAAGCCTGTTGATAGCTTATTAACAGGGTTTGGCATATTGCATGATTATTAAAATGGCGACTTTCACGGTAAAAATCAAGCATAATTTGTGATATTAACACAGCGACTACAATGCATAATGCTTAAGGGTTGCTGTGATAAATTATTTAGCGAACCATGCAGCTTGAAACATTGAACTTATAACAACTGCGGAAATACACTTTTTAAGCCGCCAACAAAAATCTCTACCGCAACGGCCGCAAGTAGCATCCCCATGATACGATTGAGCACATTAAGCCCGGTATCACCTAAGAAACGACTCACCTGCCCCGCTGCCATAAAGCTTAGATAAGTAATAATACTGATAATCAAACCTGCGGTGATAATCGCTAACATATTAAAATAACTATGCCCACTTGCGGCATAAATAATCACGGTAGAAATCCCACCAGGACCAATCACCATCGGAATCGTCAACGGCACCACCGCAGATGCCGCCCCTTGAAACGCCACCCCATTTAAATCCCCAGATTTGCCGACATGTGGTTTGGCAACATTGCCAGCGCCATTCATCATGCCAATGGCAATAATCAATACCAAGATACCGCCTGCGATACGAAATGACCCAAGCGAAATCCCCAGCACCTTTAAGATAGGCTCGCCTGCCAACGAAAATATCGCGATAGTCACAAACACAGTAATGGCTGAAATCAGCGCAACTTTGCGAGTTTGTTGTCGATTGGCGTTTTTGGTGATATCAATAAATAACGATAACGCGGCAAATGGATTGACCAGTACCACCAGGGCCAAAAATATTTTTAAGACTTGAGATTCCATGAGCATTGACTAACTTGTTGGGTGAATAGGAGAAAATAGTTATGGTAGCATAAATTTAAGTAAGCAAGGTTACGGCGTTAATCCGCTTAGCGCCACCAGTACGCATGCTAAGCCTGCATGATGAATCCTAAATTAATGGCTGTCTAACGTTTGGGTAATTTTATCAAGATTTAAACTATCGGACATGGCATTAAAAATCTCATAGTATTTGCCTTGCTTGCGATACAGTTCATCATGCGTGCCTGTCTCCACCACGCGCCCTTGCTCGATGACCACCAAATCATCAGCGTCAATAATCTGCGCGATATTGTGCGACACGATAATCACCGTGCGATTTTGTTTGATTAAATCCAAACTGCGCTTGATTTGCTGGCTGGCAATGGCATCTAGACTTGCAGTCGGCTCGTCCAAAAAGACAATTGGCGGATTTTTGAGAAACATACGTGCCAGTGCAATACGCTGCTGCTGTCCACCTGACAAGGATTTGGCTTCGCTTTGGTAGCCTTTGGGCAGCTGGGTGATTTGTTCATGAATGGAGGCTTGTATTGCTGCCTGCTCAATCTGAGCTTGGCTGGCCGTTAAATCGCCATAACGAATATTTTCTTCAATAGTCCCGCCAAAAATATGGTTTTTTTGCAATACCAAACCGATTTGTTGGCGTAGCTCATGGGTATCATAGTCTTGCAAATCCTTGCCATCGAGCAAAATTCGCCCCTGCGTGGGCTGATAAAATTTTACCAACAGATTGATAATGGTGCTTTTACCTGCACCACTCAAGCCGACCAACGCGGTAATTCGGTTGCGCCGAATGCGAAAGCTGACATCCTGCAAGGCTTGGTTGCCGTTGGGATAAACAAAATCCACGTGCTGAAGTTCGATATCACCCTGCACCGTCGCAGGATTGACACCGCCTACCACTTCGATTTGGCTATCATCTTCTAAGATATCAAAAAACCCTTCGGCATAAGTCAGCGCATCATTCACCTCATCATAGATACGATGCAACTGGCGAATCGGCGATGCCACGTTTTGAAACAACAACACATGAAACATAATCATGCCAATGGTCATCTGCCCATCAAGCACAAAATACGCGGTTAAAATAATAATCGCCACGACACCAATCTGCTCGATAAAACTTTTGAGTGCATCATAGCCAAAGCCAATACCGCGCGTTTTGAGCTGGTTATCGGTCATCTCTTTTTGAATGGCAAAATGTTTTTGCGCTTCAATCGGTTCGCGGACAAAGGATTTGATCACGGTGATAGCGTTAATGAGCGAAATGATTTGCTCGCTTTTGCTCTCCTGGTAGTGGCGCATCTGCCGACGAAAGCCTTGCAAGCGCGTGGCTTGTCTTTGACTGATATAAAAATAAATCGGCACAATCACCAGCCCTACCAGCCCCACCCACACATTGGCGCTAAACATCACTACCAGCGCTACGATCGCATTGGCAAATAACGGCAACATATCGATAAAAAAGTTTTGCACCAAGCGCGTGAGACTACTGACACCCAAATCAATGCGCGTCTGCAGCTTACCACTGTCGTTATCAGGGTGGGTATAAAACCCCATGCGGTAACTTAAAATACGCGCCACGACTTTTTGCGATAAATCTCGGGACAAATTAATACGGATTTTTTCACCAAAATAGCGCTGTCCAAAGCTGATTGCCGCGTATAACAGTTCTTTGAGCAGTAGCACGATGCTGATAGTCGTGAGCAGTTTTGCACCTTCCTGCCACGGCTCGCTGAGTTTGAGAATCTCGGTCAAATGATCGACCGTGTAACGCAGTACAAAAGCATTGACCTGCGCGGCAAATGAACCAACCACCGTGAGCAGCAACGTCGCCATGATTAATGAATGATAAGGTTTTGCAAAAACGGATAATTTTTTGATAATTGACCACAGTACGGCGCCGCGCTCGCGTTTGTTGAGTGATATCGGTGCAGGTTTGGCTGGCAGTGTCGACGTATCAGCTAGCGATGGATTAGGAGATTGGTTGTGAAGATTTGGCAAGAGTTGCTCACAAATGATTTTTCAATACGTTTGGTTGTTTAATATGTTTGGTAAAGTTTAAATAAAACGAGTGCGTTTAAGGTAGTTGGTAATTGTTGCATTCTTGTCCATGCAAAGCTTCGCCCCACAAAATCATAAAATAATTTTATGATAATTAGTATTATTTATGAATATTTATTATGATTTGAAGCTTTTAGTGGGAAATACCTTTATACTGAGCGGACTTATTTTTACCTTTCCCTTTTTATCTTAGTTAATAGCCTATTAAAAGGATTTCAGCGTATGCCATTATCATATAAAGCCCCCCTGCGTGATATTCGCTTTTTAACCAATGAAGTATTTAATTACCCCGAACACTACAAAACCTTAAAATGTGGTGAAAATGCCGATCCTGAAACCGTGGATATGATGCTTGAGAGCTTTGCGGATTATTGTAGCAATGTCTTGATGCCACTGTACCAATCAGGCGATGCTGAAGGCTGCCATTTTGACAAGGGTGTTGTCACTACGCCAAAAGGCTTTAAAGAAGCTTATGATATGTTCGTTGAAGCTGGGTATCAAGCCATACCGTTTCCTGAAGAATTTGGTGGCTTGAATATGCCAATGTCTGTCAACCTCATCAAAAGTGAAATGATGGGCACGGCAAACTGGGCATTTGCCATGTATCCAGGACTGTCGGTAGGCTGTATGAATACCATCATGCAATACGGCACCGCCGAGCAAAAAGCCACTTATATGCCAGGCTTGGTAGAAGGTCGTTGGTCGGGCACCATGTGTTTGACTGAGCCACAATGTGGTACCGACTTGGGTCAAGTTAAAACCAAAGCCATCCCACAAGAGGATGGTACTTATAAGATTAGTGGTACCAAAATCTTTATTTCAGCCGGTGAACATGACCTAACGGAAAATATCGTGCATATCGTATTAGCACGCCTACCTGATGCGCCTGAAGGTACCAAGGGTATTTCGTTATTTATCGTGCCAAAATTCTTGGTCACAGAAAACGGTGAGATTGGTGAGCGTAATCCCGTTAACTGTGGCTCAATTGAGCACAAAATGGGTATCAAAGCCTCAGCAACGGCGGTACTCAACTTTGATAATGCGACAGGCTATTTAATCGGTGAGCCGAACAAAGGCTTAAAAGCCATGTTTACCTTTATGAATACTGCCCGCCTAGGTACAGGTATGGAAGGCTTAGCGCACATGGAATTGGCTTTCCAAAACTCATTACCCTACGCCAAAGAACGCCGCTCAATGCGTACCCTATCAGGTACCAAAGAGCCAAACCAAGTGGCTGATGCGATTATCCATCATGCCGATGTTGCGCGCATGCTACTCACCCAAAAAGCCTTCTCAGAAGGAGCGCGCTCAATGATTTATCACGCATCACGCTATGCTGACAAGATGTTTGAAGGAGCGATGCTTGGTGACGATGCTGAGTTCCACAAATGGGATGATAAATTAGGCTTTTATACCCCAATACTTAAAGGTTTCTTAACTGAACTAAGCATTGAATGCGCCAAACATGGTATGCAAATCTATGGCGGTCATGGCTATATCAAAGAATGGGGCATGGAACAAATCGCTCGTGACGCGCGTATCTCAACCTTGTATGAAGGTACCACAGGCGTACAAGCGCTTGACCTACTAGGTCGTAAAGTGTTAATCCAATCAAAAGGCAAAGTGCTGCTTGATTACACCGCCAATATCATGAAATGGTGTAGTGAATATGCATTAGATAAAGGCATGCGTAAATTTGTTTGGGAATTGACCAAATATTGTGCGGAGTGGAATACCCTTACCACACGTATCATGCTCACAGCGCGTAAAGACCGTGAAATCGTCTCAGCGGCATCCGATGATTACTTAATGTACTCAGGCTACGTCATCATGGGCTATCACTGGGCACGTATGGCGGCTGTAGCGTATGATAAACTCAAAAATGGCGGCAGCGAAACCAAAGAATTCTATGAAGCCAAAATCAAAACCGCTGAGTTCTATTTTGAAAAACTATTGCCACGCGCCTCAGGTCACTCAGAGAGCATGTTGGCACCAAGCGAGTTAATGGCGATGGATTTAGATAGCTTTAATTTCCTAGACTAATGCGTTAAACTTGTCGCGCCATTTTGCAAAAAGGCTGCTCAACCTTAATGGGGGCAGCTTTTTTATTGCTCAAAATTTTAACACATACAAAAGAATTGATTATGGAATTTACTGCTTTTTCGCGCCAAGTCATTGATCAACTAGAATCTGATATCACAGCCTACCTCCAAGCCTGCAAGTTACCCTCACCGCTGCATGAGGCAAGCCTATACGCGATGACCAATGGCGGCAAACGGGTACGTCCTTTACTGATTGCAGCAACTTTTGCCACAGTAAGAACCAACAACAGTCTTGCCCACCCATCCCATCCATTGTCTAATGACGTGCGCCGTGCCATGATGGCGGTGGAGTGTCTGCACGGCTATTCGCTGGTGCATGATGACTTGCCTTGTATGGATGATGATGCGCTGCGCCGAGGTCGCCCTACCACCCATATCGCCTATGGTGAAGCTGCTGCCATGCTGGCCGGTGACGTGCTCCAGACCTTGGCGTTTGAAGCCTTGACCCATGCGTATTTTGGTGAAAACAGTGAATTTGCTACGCCGCTTTCTGCCACGTTTGCGCCGCGAGCAAGGCGGATGGTCATGGGGCAAATGCTGGATTTAAATGGCGAACACCAACAACTTAGCCAAACTGAGCTTGAAGCCATCCACCGTGACAAAACAGGCGCGCTCATTGAAGCGTCGGTCTTGATGGGTGCCATCTGTGCCAACGCAACTGACAGCGAGCGCCAAGCACTCAATAGCTTTGCCGAGCAAATTGGCTTGGCTTTTCAAGTACAAGACGATATTTTAGATGTGACTGCCGATACCAAGCAGCTTGGCAAACCTGCGGGTAGTGATGAAAAATTGGATAAATCCACTTATGTCAAACTACTGGGTGTGGCAGCTGCCAAAACCTACGCGCAAAGCTTATTTGATACCGCTAAAAATGCAGTGATTGCTGAATTTGGCGATGATAATTATTTGGTAGATTTGGCAGACTGGTTGTGGACAAGAGACAAATAGTTATTTCTTCCTAAGCCCAGCAAACAAGCCTTCGTGGTTAATTTTTGGCATTTTCATGGTCACGGTGTTTGATAGCAAATCATGTAGCGCCAAGCCTTGCTTATTGACCCATGCAAACCAATAATTAAACAATAGCCCGATAAACATACTAAAATACAGCGCACCCACCGACTGGTGGATGAGATAGCCTATCATCCCGCAGACCACCGGCAATAAACACGCGGCTAATATCCGCATCATCGATTGCCGCCAACTTAGCAATGAGCCATCACGGTTCATGGTTTTAAGTCGCCAAGTCTGCATGCCAAGCGTCTGCCCTGCCTTACGCCAAAATACCCCATAAAACCCGACCAAGATAATCACGAACGCAGGGATTTGCACAATATTACGATACCATAGCGGTAATGTCGCCGCTTGCTTCATATCCGTCCCTGCCAAACCTAGCAGTTTGGTGCCCAATACAATAAGCAGCATCTGCACAAAAAACAGCATCGCCAAAATCAACATACCATCATACAGCATAGCAATCAGCCGAGTAGCCGCTTTTGCCATCACAGGTTCTTCTGGCAATGGCGCTGATGGCATGGATTGCGGTTGGCTGTTGGTTTTAGCTGTTTTTAATATTGGGGCTTTGGTCTTAGGCATAGGTATGGCAAGCGAATGATGGTAGTGGTAGCGAAATTGTAGCCTAAATACAACCAAAACGCTATGACTCAAACACCAACTACAGACTCATCAGCGCATGACTCAAATAAACGTAACTGGGATAAACATAACTCAGATCAACATAAATGGGATGAAAATGCCTTAGGCAATAGTGAGGCAGGGGTGAAAAAAACGGAACGGCAAAATAACCCGCCGAGTAATATGAGGCATAAAAAAATAAAACATAAAAAAAATCGCCTAAACTCAAAGAGCGGCGATTAATTTTAACAAAGTAATTAGTGGTGCGCTTGGAGGGAGTCGAACCCCCGACCCTCAAGTTCGTAGCCTGATGCTCTATCCAACTGAGCTACAAGCGCTTAACTAATGTCTTCGTTTGAAGTGGGCGCTATTATAAGTTAGAATATTTATTTTGTCAAACTTTATTTTAAATAATTTTAAAACTAATTTTGCTTCAATAAATGGCGGTGACGGAGGGATTCGAACCCTCGATACAGTTTCCCGTATGCAGCCTTAGCAGGGCTGTGGTTTCAGCCACTCACCCACGTCACCGAATTGGTCTTACTTATCTATAACACCGTACAATAATTTTAGTCAATGTCGCCATTAACCTCAAGTATTGTGGGTGGGCATTATAACAAACCAATCCAAATTTGCAAGACTTTTTAAAAAAATTATGTGAGAATAATTGCAGCACCTTGGCAGTGGCACTGTGCCTACGCATAACGCCTACCTATAACCCAGTCGTTATGTGATAATCTGTTTGAAACTAATGATTAAAAAAACCATTTAACCAATCCTTTATAAGGATTGATAACCAGCCTGTGAGAATCTTATGTCAACCCTTGCTACCCTTGCCCCTATTTTAGTACCCAGCATGACACTGCGCCCCACTGTATTGTGTTTTTCGGGGTTAGATCCATCAGGCGGCGCAGGCTTGCAAGCGGATATTGAGTCGATTGGGCAATCAGGGAGTCATGCAGCGATTGCCTGTACCGCAGTGACTGTTCAAAGTTCACAGCAAGTTTTTGGGTTTGAGGCATGCGCAAGTGAGCTGGTAAGGGCGCAAGCACTGGCGGTGCTAAATGATTTGCCTGTCAAAGCTATCAAGTCAGGGATGCTTGGCACCACTGACAATATTGCGATGCTCGCGCAGCTTTTCACCGATGGCAGTATTGCAACAGGTACGCCGTATGTGCTTGACCCCGTACTGGTGGCCAACAGTGGCGGTGCGTTAGGTGACAAAGACACTTTGGTGGCTGCCTTTGCCCAGTTGACCCCTTTTGCAACCCTAATGACCCCTAACAGCATTGAACTGCGTGATTTAACAGGCATCGACAATCTACACGCCGCCGCCAAAGATTTGTGTCAACAAGGTGCCAAAGCAGTGCTAGTCAAGACGTCTCACGATAGCCAAGCCGCTGGTATCGAGCAGTATTTATACGTTAATGACAACCAAACCTGCCGACTGGCATACCAAGCGATTTTGCCAAGACTGGCGGGTGAATATCATGGCTCAGGCTGTAGTCTGGCAAGTTATATCGCAGGTCGTTTGGCACTGGGTGATGAGCTTGTGACAGCGGTACAATGCGCAGATATTTGGATACAACACGTGCTCAAAGTCGCTGACATTGTCCACCCTCATGGTCAAAGAATTCCCAAGCGCTTTCATTACACCTCAATGTTAGGTTAGGCAAGCTAGTATGGGGTTATTATTGGAGTGGTCGATTGTCAAGACGTTGCTATTACAGTTAGGTGTGATCGCCCATTTTCTCATCACGCTTTGGCTAGTTGTGCGGGTTATTCAACAGCAGCGCCACCAAAGCGTGGCAATCGCTTGGATTGCGGTGTTATTTGCCCTGCCTGTTGTTGGCATCATCGGTTATATGTTATTTGGTGAAATCAATATTGGGCATCAGTATCGTAAGCGCAGTTTGATGGCGCAAAAATTACTGCGTGACTTTGCCAACGCTCAGCATATTGATTTTAATGAAATTTCCAAAAATTTAGACACCGAAGCACGGCAACTGAGCAATATCGCCCTATTAAAAACTGGGCTTGGCGTGTATGACCATCATACGCTGACGCTGATGACAGACGCTGACCATATTTTTGCTAGTTTATTAGCTGATATCCGTGCGGCAAACACGATGATTTTGCTAGAGTTTTATATTGTATCGCCACAAGGCCGGGTGATTGAGTTATTAGAAGCTTTGATGGCGGCTACCCAGCGCGGCGTATCCGTGCATTTGCTCGCTGATAGCGTTGGCAGTCATGCGTTTTTTCGCAGTTCGTGGGTAAACAAACTCAAAGATGCTGGTGTTTTTGTGCATGAGTCGCTGCCCGTGGGTTTGTTCAAGACTATTGTCAAACGTATTGATATCCGCAATCATCGTAAGCTGGCTATTTTTGACAATTGCTATGGCTATACGGGAAGTTTTAATTTAATCGACCCCGATTTTTTCAAACAAAACGAGCATGTGGGTAAATGGATTGATGTCATGATACGGGTGGAGAGCCATGATACCGTCAATTCGGTGAAAGCCATGGCACTTGTCACGACTACAGATATCAGCGCAGAAACCAACGCCAATTTTTCCGGCCTTAAAAAAATCGTTAATCGCTTTACCAAGTCGTTCTATACTAAGTCGCTGTATATTGGCACCTCAAAGCTGCATCATCACAAATTACAACACGTGACTAACACTAGCGAGGTGGCTCAAAACGCTAACACTGGCGTCACCCAGCCGCCCCTGCTTAACATTTTGCCGCTGCAAAGCAACCTACAAGCTTACCCATCGGTGAGTCAAGTCAGTTTGCAGCTGATTCCATCGGCGCCAGAATTAACCGGGCACGTCATCTACGAAACCTTGGTGTGTGCGATTTTTGCCGCCAAAAAACAAGTGGTTATTACCACGCCTTATTTTGTGCCCGATGATGCGCTGCTGCTTGCTATCACTACCGCTGCCAAGCGTGGGGTCAAGGTGATTTTAAATGTACCCAAAAAAGTAGATTCGGTGTTGGTACGGTTTGCTTCACAGGCTTATTTTGAGCCGCTGTTGTCAGCAGGGGTGCAGATTTATTTGTTCAATGCCGGCTTGCTACATGCCAAGATTTTGTGCGTGGATGACGATTATTGCTTGTTTGGTACCGTCAATATGGATATGCGCAGTTTTTATCTGAATATGGAGGTGAGTATGGCGATTTATAATCGTACCATGACCCAGCAAATGCTCACTTGCCAGCATGAATACCTGCAACAAAGCGAGCAATTACAGCGCGATGGATGGCAGCAGCGTAGCTTTGGGGCAAAATTCTTGGACAACGCGATTCGCCTGTTTAGCCCACTGCTTTAAAACTTAATCATTTAATCGTCGTTTGGGAAAGATTAGAGGGTTAATAGATAAACACCTACGGTTTGCACCAAGGTTTCTAGCAAAATAATCAAGAAAAAACCCAGCATAGGTGCCAAATCAAGCATGCCTGTGGCAGGTAATACTTTGCGAAATGGCTGAATAATTGGCTCACTAAGCAAGGTGAGCAGGCCAAAAATTGCTGGCATTTTTTGGGTAAAAAGCATCACCCAGCCCCCGATAAACGAGCCAATAATGATGTACTGACACATTCTTAAAAAATCAATCAGCAAGGTCACCGCCGCCACAAAAAACATCATGACGGGTGAGAAATGCCGCGATAGATAATCGACCATGGCTAAGTTCACCTCTGGCATATAAAACAGCCCAATATTTTGGCTATCAACGCGCATCATGCCAAGCACGCCCCAAATAAAAATCATCCGCAGCAAAAACAGTAGCACCAAACTTGCGGTATTGATTCTGCCATCGCCAAGGGTTGGGAAAATACGTCCAAACACATCGACAATGCGTGTCATACGATAAATGGGTTTAGCAAACGCATCCTTTGCGGTAATGCCAGCAAACTGCAGCATAAATCGAAAGAAAACCAGTATCATCGCCGCCGCGACGACGATATCAAACAAACCTGCCAAAAGATTAGTCATGCCCTGTGTTTATCCTTATTTGCTGCTTACACACTTGTTAACGATAAGACGTTAAGATAGTTAATTAAAATTTGCTGTTGTAGCCAATTTTATAGCCAAACCGAGTTATTTGCCAAACGCTTGGCTGAGCTCACGCGAGCGCTGCTCACATGCTAGCATGGCATCGGCAATAATTTGATGCATTTGTTTGGCATCCATCACTTCAATTGCCGCTTGGGTAGTCCCATTGGGCGAGGTCACTTTGCGACGCAGGTCAGCTGGCGTATCATGACTGGTCAATGCCATTTGCGCTGAGCCCAATGCCGTTTGCATTGCCAAAGCCGTTGCTTGGGTTTGGGGCAGCCCCAATTTTTCACCCGTGGCAATCATGTTCTCTAACATATAAAAGAAATACGCAGGCGCTGACCCTGAGATAGCGGTCACGGCGTGCAGTAGGTCTTCGTCATCGACCCATAACACCAGTCCTGCCGCAGACATCACTTGCTGCGCAAGTTGCTGCTCCGCCTCGCTAACCCTGGCTGTCGCGTACAAGCCTGTGGCACCCATTTGAATCATCGCAGGGGTATTTGGCATCGCCCGCACTAGCTTGACTTGCGGCCCCAACCATTCGGCTAAACTATCGGTACCAATCCCTGCGGCAATTGAAATAACCACTTGCTCGCCCCAGCTGTCTTTGACTGGCAGTAGCACATCTTTAATGACCTGCGGTTTGACGGCGAGCACGACCACATCAGCTTTTTCGATGGCGTGCTTGGTATCGTCGATATTGCTCGCATTGTAAGTATTTAAACCTTGGGCCTCAAAATCCGCTAACTTCTCGGCATCGGTTTCAACCACATGCAGTAGGCTACTTGGCTGACCTTTTGCTAATAGCCCTGCGATTAGCGCCGATGCCATATTACCGCCACCAATAAAAGCGATATTCAGAGAAGTTGTGGTTGCCATAGATGTCCTTTGTAATCATTTTTTTGGGGTGACGAAAGCAGTTAAAAGAAAGTAGTTAAAGTGTTCGCCCTCGCTATTATTCGCAAATAAGTCTACCATACCTACTGCAAATTTTGATGACAAATTTACAACGTAAATTGGTATACATGGCGCAAATTCAAGCGATTCGTAGCGGTTTGATAGTCTTAGTCCATGACAGTCTCAATCCATGCTAGTGTTAAATCAAGGAGCGTCACTCATCAGACTGTCTGTCCAAACCAAGTGCCATGGACAAGGCGCTTGGGTAGCCAAATTCAGCTCACTGGCATCTGCTAGCCAAACACTGATATTCGGCAATAATAAAGCGAACCGTTTTGGTATTTGGGATGCAATGAGTGCCTTTTCTTTGTTGTCATCCAGGATGACCACTTTGGCAAATTGTCGCTCCCAGCTAGGAATATCAAATCGTTGGCACAGTTTTTTAAACGATTGGTGAAAAGATTGTGACAATAATTGAAAAGACTCATTGGGCAACACGGCTCTGCTAGCAAGCACCAATTCTAGAGATAGCCCCACAGATAATTCCTCAGATAATCCCACATCGGCAGTCAAATTGGCTAATACCCTGTTATCTGACTTGCTATGAATCGCCTTCACATAATCGGCATCAAGACGGTATAACGTATCGCGGTATTTTCTAATTTCAATCCCCTGCCACTGCAAAATCGCTTGCTGGTCTGTTTGCGCTGATTGTAGTAACTGCTCAATTTGTATAATCAATTGCCGAGTGGGGGCAAATTTTTGTGAGCCTTTGACCCAATGATGCAATAGGTTAAAGCGTCTCGCTTGGCTCAATGATTTTAGATTGGGGATATGCAAACATTGCTGATGACTTGTCCAGCCATTTGAGCGCTGACATAGCGCCAAATCTTGTTGATATTGGTCATCAACTATGTGATGCGCTTCGGTTAGGTTTTGCTGGGTGCGGGTGATATTTTGCACTACTTTATGAAAGCGCTCATCAAGGAGTGGCAAAATCTGATTACGTAAAAAAGCGCGCTGATTAGTTACGCCAAAATTGGTAGGATCATCGACATGAGGGAGATGGTGCGCTGCTATAAAGTCGCTAATCTCATCACGCGTTACCCCGAGCAACGGACGCCATAACCAAATGGGTTTGCCGAATTCGTGTTGCACCGCAAACGCCGTCATCCCTGTCAGTCCTGCCAATCCTGTCCCTTGGCATAGGTTCATCAACAAGGTTTCCACCTGATCGTTGGCGTGATGCGCCAAGGCAACAATGGCATTTTCGCCTGCAATCTGCATGATGGCATGATAGCGAGCGGTTCTAGCTTGCTGTTCATTGACTTGTTGTGTGCCGACTTGTTGTTCTTGGCTGATTGTGCTATCGGCTCCATAAACTTGCTGCGATTGCCAATCGATACAAACGCTGTCATAGTCGATGTGGTGCTTGTGGCAATAGCCTTCTACCAGTTGTTGCCAGTCATCACTGATTTTTTGCAATTTATGGTTGATATGAATGACATGAATCGGTAGTTGTAGCTGCTGACAGGCGAACAGTAATGCCATCGAGTCTCGCCCGCCACTGCATGCAATATAAATTTTAGTGGCAGCCTTGGAGTGCGTGTTGATATGAGTTTGATAACTTTGTTTAATCGCTTCAATGACAGGTGACATACGGACAGGTGACATAAGGGTAGACGACATAGGGATAGACGACATAGCGCTCAAGCTCATGCGGCGAGAGAAAAACAGTGGGATAAAACAAATGCGATAAAATAATGGGCGCCTCAATAAACGCGCATGGGTCACTAAAATAGGTCAAATCACTGACAATCAAGCAGAGGCTTTTGGTAAGGACACCGTAGAATTAAAGCTCATTAATTTTTCATAGCGTTGTTGCAGACGCTTTTGCTCATCCAGCTTTATAAGCAACGCTAGCTGTTGCTCCAGCGTGGCTTTAAGGTTGGTCATAGCGACATCGCTGTTAATATGCGCGCCCTCCCCTTCCCCGATGACTTCATCAATCAAGCCAAGTGATTTTAAATTTGCTGCACTGAGTTTCAACGCCTCGCTGGCTTGTGGCGCTTTTTCAGCCGTTTTCCATAGAATCGATGCACAACCTTCAGGCGAAATCACAGAATAAATGCTGTTTTCTAGCATATTGATACGATCAGCGACGCCAATCGCCAGGGCACCGCCTGACCCCCCTTCACCGATTACCGTGGCAATCACAGGCACATTCAAGGATGAAAATACCGCAATACTTTGGGCAATCGCTTGCGCTTGACCACGCTCTTCTGCACCCACGCCAGGATATGCGCCTTGGGTATCAATAAAGGTCAACACCGGCAATTTAAACCGTTCTGCCATTTGCACCAGTCTAACTACTTTGCGGTAGCCTTCTGGGTTTGCCATACCAAAATTGTATTCAATACGCTCACGGGTGCTGCGACCACGATGTTGACCAATCAGCATGACAGGCTGGTCGTTAAACATCGCCATACCCCCCAAAATCGCTTTGTCATCGGCATACGCGCGATCCCCTTGCAGCACATCAAATTCCGTGAACAGCTGGTTGGCATAATCCAAAAATAATGGTCGTTTTGCATGACGTGCAAGCTGTACTTTTTCCCAAACACTCATTGTCGTTATTCCCTTGTTTTACTGCGACTGTTGTCATCTCAAAAGAGTATGACAGACCTAAGCTCTTAATTTAAAATTTAAAAATTTGCTTAGCTATTTACTTAGCTGTTTATCTAACTATTTACTTACCCAATAGCTGGCTCATAAGTGGCAACGGATAAGCTCATGCCCCACTTTTGCCAAATATCAATTTCATCTTGCAAATCTGATAGCACAAGACTTGCGTTATCATCGGCTAAATTTACCGAAACTTCCCAAGTATGGTTATCTTTAGCCGCTAGCTGAATCGGTAGCGTATCATGTTTGCTACGGCTGTGATGCACCAGTACCGCTAGGCGTAAAATCAGGGTTAAATACACCAGATTGTCACCGCCCACCATTTTGACTTCATCAAAACTATCAGGTTTTAATTTACGGCGATGGTGCATGACGAGCTGCGACAAGCGTGTTTTATCGACTTGTGAGAACCCATCAATATCCGAATTTTCCAGCAAATAGGCACTGTGCCTGTGATAGCTACTATGGCTGATGGCAAGACCAATTTCATATAGATAGGCACCACGGCGAAGTAAATCCGCATCCTCTTCATCAAGCCCCAAACGATTTCTCACTTGGTCAAACAGCTGCTGGGCGGTACGTACCACACGTTTTGCTTGTTTTCTATCGACCGAATAACGCGTCATCAAGGCTTGTACACTGCGATCACGCACATCTTCACTGGCAAAACGCCCAAGCATATCGTACATGACGCCTTCACGCAGTGCACCATCTGAATAAGAAATCGTATCAATGCCCAACACATTCATCGCTGCCAACAGCACCGCGACACCAGCCGGCAACACTGCTTTACGGGTGTCTTTAATATCAGCAAAATCAATATTGTCGATATGCTTTGCTTTAATTAGTAATTTTTGGATTTCTTTGACACCGCTGTAGGTCACACGAGCATTTTCATCGGCAAGTCCAAGTTGCAGCAAAATTTGATTGACCGCTTTAATCGTACCACTTGAGCCCGTGACACTATCCCAACCTGTTTTTTGGTATAATCGGCTAATACCAAGCACTTCTTTTCTCGCCGCAGCAATCGCTTTTTCAAACGCTTTTTCGGTGATAGCGCCGTCAGTAAAATAGGATTTGGTAAAGGCAACACAGCCCATCTGTAAGCTTTCGGTCAAAATCGGGTCAAAGCCTTTACCAATAATAAACTCCGTCGAACCACCCCCAATATCAATCACCAAGCGTTTATCGGTACTGGCATTGGTATGAGAAACTCCCAAATAAATTAAACGCGCTTCTTCTCGCCCAGCAATGACTTCTAAGGGTTTGGGTAAAATTAAATTGGCTTGTCGAATAAATTCATCCGCATTCTTGGCTTGGCGCAGGGCATTGGTAGCCACAATCCGTAACCGCTGTGGGGAAACAGCGTCTAGTCTTCCAACAAAACGGGTCAAACAATCCAGCCCGCGTTTTTGTGCCTCAAGCGACAAATAGTTGTTTTCATCAAGTCCAGCGGCAAGCTGCACTTTTTCTGACATTGATGCTAATTTTCGTACTTCCCCATGGTCTAACCGCGCGATGGCAAGATGAAAGCTATTTGAGCCAATATCAATGGCGGCCATAAGTTCGTTGTTAGCAAGTAAGTCAGGCATATTTCACTTAGTGTCGGTTAAAGTCAATAATTCGATTAAACACCATTTTACGCATTTTCACCCTTGAGTAAAAGCCATTTTATTGCAACTGCCATTTTTGCCTCCTCCCATGCCTGTCCATCGGTAAAAAGAATTGACTGTAATATTTTCTAAAAAATTCTATCGTTACAATCATTTAGATACAATTAATTAGATGCCATTAATGTTTCTTATCATAACTATCAAAACAATTAACCATAGCCATACCCTGTTTTGGGGTTGTGATATGCTAAGATTACCCTATCATGATAATTACAATAAAGTAATTTGCCGTTGGGTGTCTGTTTAATAGATTTCATTATCCTATCATTGTTTCTATCACTGTTTGATTGTATCCAATATTAAGATTTTTTTATTAGGCAAAAACAAGCACTGGGCAAAAACAAGGGTTTGGGTCATTACTTAACCGTAATCCAAAACCTAACAGTTAACAACATCAACACGTAGGAGTTACTATGTCTTCAGTTATTCATGCCGATGAAGGTACTTTTGAAAAAGCAGTACTACAATCAGATACCCCAGTATTGGTCGATTTTTGGGCAACTTGGTGTGGTCCATGTAAAGCCATCGCCCCTGTATTAGACGAGCTTTCTTCAGAATATGAGGGTAAAGCGCGAATCGTGAAAATCGACGTTGACCAAAATCCAAACTTAGCTGCACAATATGGTATCCGTAGCATCCCTACCTTATTTATGTTTAAAAACGGTGAAAAAGTGGATGCCACTATGGGTATGCAACCAAAAGCCCAATTGACTGCCCTTATCAATAAACACCTATAATCGCTAGGGTAAGAATCACTAGCGTAGGTTAAATTGAATTTTTATATTGGTAACGGTGTCTTTTTTGATAGTTACCAATGAGATTCGCCGCGATTTTGATACTTGTGAGTAAAAAAATCGCGGTTTTTTATGTCGATACATTGACAAACGAATATGTCAAGTCGTATAGTGTGTTTCACAAAATAACTATCTTATCGATATGCTTAACGTCACGTTAGCAGGCATTTACCAGTATTCGGTATTGTCTGTGTGCAACGCTTAGTTAATCATTTCAAACGTTTCTATTTTTTTCTCTTTATATTCTCTTCACCCCTACTGTCTTAAAACGATGCAGCGCCTTTGCTCGACTCACGTTTTGAGGTGGTTCAAAATTAGTTATTGATGATTTACCTATGAATTTGACTGAACTCAAGAAAAAATCGATTGCTGAATTGTTGTTGATTAGCGAGCAAATGGGTCTAGAAAACATGGCCCGTAGTCGCAAACAAGATATCATTTTTGCTATTTTAAAAACCCACGCCCGAAACGGTGAAGCTATCTATGGGGATGGCGTGCTTGAGATTTTGCCCGATGGCTTTGGTTTTTTACGATCGTCGGAAGGCTCTTATCTAGCAGGTCCCGATGATATCTATGTGAGTCCGAGCCAAATTCGCCGTTTCAATCTCAAGACGGGTGACTCAATCGCAGGGACGATTCGCCCACCCAAGGATTCTGAGCGTTATTTTGCCCTATTAAAAGTTAACGAAATCAACTTCGACACCCCAGACCGCTCTCGCCACAAACTGATTTTTGAAAATTTAACCCCACTTTTCCCCACCCAGCAGCTTCGCTTAGAACTGGGTAACGGTACCACAGAAGACTTAACCGGCCGTATCATTGACTTGATTGCCCCGATTGGTAAAGGTCAACGCTCAATTATTGTCGCCCCACCAAAAGCGGGTAAAACTGTACTGCTACAATCTATCGCGCAATCCATCACCAAAAACAACCCAGAATGTTATCTCATCGTGCTGCTCATTGACGAGCGTCCTGAAGAAGTGACCGAGATGCAGCGTACGGTGCGTGGTGAAGTGGTCGCATCGACCTTTGATGAGCCGCCAACCCGTCATGTACAAGTCGCCGAAATGGTGATTGAAAAAGCCAAACGCTTGGTTGAGCACAAACAAGACGTGGTGATTTTACTTGACTCCATCACACGCCTTGCCCGCGCTTACAATACTGTATTGCCTTCATCGGGTAAAGTATTGACTGGTGGGGTGGATGCCAATGCCTTAGAACGCCCAAAACGCTTTTTTGGTGCCGCGCGTAATGTCGAAGAAGGCGGTAGCTTGACCATTATTTCAACCGCTTTGATTGACACAGGCAGTACCATGGATAAGGTGATTTATGAGGAGTTTAAGGGGACAGGTAACCAAGAAATTACCCTTGAGCGAGACATTGCCGAAAAACGGGTATTCCCTGCCATCAATATCAAAAAATCGGGCACTCGCCGTGAAGAGCGTTTGATGGATGAAGCGATGTTACGCAAAGTATGGATTCTGCGCAAACTGCTACACCCAATGGATGAACTACAAGCTACCGAATTTTTGCTAGAAAAACTTAAAGACTCAAAAACCAATGATGAATTCTTTGAGCAAATGACGCGTAAAGATAAATCTTAATCGTGTTATCGCTTAATCCTGTTAATTAGCTGACTTATAAAAATAAAAAAGCTCAACCTGGTGTTGAGCTTTTTGTTGGCATCTTTTTCATTGGCGTCCTTTGAGCTTAAATCGCACCGTTACTTAAATTGCACCACTAAAAGTATCGCATTGGTTGATATCACCCGATTTTAGACCGCGTGAAAACCACGTCATACGTTGTTGACTGGTACCATGGGTAAAGCTATCAGGGACAGCGGCACGACCACTGGCTTGGGCTAAACGGTCATCACCGATTTGCTGCGCCGCATTAATCGCTTCTTCAATATCGCCTTGCTCTAAGAATTGAACACGTTGTTGGTTACGGTTTGCCCAAACACCGGCGAAACAGTCCGCTTGTAGCTCTTGACGCACTGATAAGTTGTTGGCTTGTGCTTCAGTGGCACGGCGACTGGCTTCATCCACTTTTTGGCTAATACCCAATTGATTTTGCACATGATGACCCACCTCGTGAGCAATCACATAAGCCTGTGCAAAGTCACCTGCTTTACCTTGGTTTTGCGCATCACCTGAGCCATTTTGGTCACCTGTGATACCCAATTTTTGGCGCATTTCTTGGAAAAAACTGGTATCAAGATAGACGCGTTGGTCAGCAGGACAATAGAAAGGCCCTGTCGCTGAAGAAGCGTTACCACAACCCGAGCGTACCATACCATTAAATAATACTAATTTAGGCTGTTGGTATTGCATATTGTTTTCACTAAAAATTTGACCCCACACTTCTTCTGTGTCTTTTAACACCACTGAGGCGAATTTTTGGTCGCGGTCAGCCGTTTGCTGGTCAAGGGTTTGTTGACCACTACTATTTCCACCTGTGATTGCAGAACCTGTTTGCATGGCAGTCATAGGGTTCATACCAAACACCAGCCACAAAATCAACCCAATGATAATACTACCGATACCGCCGCCCACAGCTTTACCGCCGCTGACCAGTACATTTGAACTACCGCCACGATCTTCCCACTTCATACCAATACCTCCTTAAATATTGTCTTGCTTTTATAATATGCTCATATAGTTTGCTTATTTTGGCATTGTAGCATTTTGCCTAAAAATTACTGTGTGAAATCGTAGTTTTATACAGATTTTTGACAATAAACCCTAACAATATACCACTAATGTAACTTATGATTACCTATCTAGAATCTGCCAAACCTAATTAAAACTAACCATTTATCGCTATAAAAAATTATTTTTTCGATATTTTTTAATCAACTTCTACAAATAGGAAAATTTTGTAAATTTACAAAAATAAAGATATCTTTGCCATATTTTTATGCGTATAATACGTCATTTTCCGCGAAAAGCTAAAAAAGATATCTTTTTCGTACGATATTAATGAGTCTAAAAAGTTGTATTTGTGATTGCGGTGTTATTTTGTTACAACCTTTTATCAGATTTATTATATTTTTTTATGCGAAAGTTATTCTATCTTGACTAAGTTTCCGCTACAATATTGCCAGTTTCATGTCCCGTGTGTCTTTAATTCTAAATAAACTCTTTATTTAGAGTATCGTCGAGTGAATACGGGGTTATTTTCTTTAGGAGAACACGTAATGAACGTTAAATTAATCGCTGTATCAAGTTTAGTTGCTGCATCTTTAGCTATGACTGCATGTAGCAAAAAAGAAGAAGCTGCACCAGCTGCTGCCTCTACCACTGCCTCAACTACTGTTGCTTCATCAACAACTACTACTACCACTGTTGAAGCTTCTGCACCTGCAGTAACTGCATCTGCTGCAACTGTTAACGCTTCTACTGTTGTTGTAGACACTGCATCTGCTGCTGCACCAGCTTCTGCTGTTGCTGACGCTGCCAACCAAGTTGCTGCCGCTTCTGCTGCTGCAACTGTTGCTGACGCTTCTGCATCTGCTGCAAAATAATCAGTTTTTTTAAACTGAACAAAAAGGAAACCCGAGCGGTTTCCTTTTTTTATGGTTAGAGATTTTGTATGGCACAAAATTTTTCACATTATTTTTTAACATCATCTAGACACTAAAAGAGTGGGTCAATTGCCCACTTTTTCAGCTACCTGGCTTTGTTAGCCAGCTGATTTTTTAGCTAATTAATTTTTTAGCTAATTAATTTTTTAGCTAAGGGACTTTTTAGCTAAGTGACTTTTTAGCTAAGTGACTTTATTGTTTAACAGGGGTAGCCGGCATAAACTGCGCTTGGTTGACATCCGTGCCATTGGCTTGATGCTGCGTTTTTAGTGATTTTGCTACTTCTGGCGGCATATAATTCTCATCATGCTTTGCTAATACTTCGCTTGCTACAAAGGTACTACCTTCAAGCGAACCTGTGGCTACCACGCCCGAACCTTCGGCGAATAAATCTGGCAAGATGCCTTTATAAGATACCGGTACGGTGGATTTAAAATCGGTGATTTTAAATTTGACATTGAGCGGGTCTGTACTATCTCGCTCGACACTACCACGCACGACCATGCCCCCTGCTCGGATACGGGTATCTTCAGGTGCCTTGCCTTGACTAATGGTTGTGGGGTCAAAATAATAGTCGGTTTGTTGTCCTACCGCATAAATCACAAGGACGACAGCAATGATTGCGCCAAATAAGGTTGCCATCACCCACATTAATTTTTTTTGTCGAACTTTATTCATCGCTTTTTTTCATCTCACTTTTGATGAACCAAACCCTATGGGGCTACTTGTCTATTATAACACCGATTAGGCCGATAGATACTATTATCACCTGCCCTTAGCGGTACGCTGATGACGCTGTTGCTGGCGCGCCTGCTGGGTAGTGATATCTCGGTAGGTCGCTTTACGCTGACTACGACTAAAAAAGACAAGCGCGACAATGCCTAGTAAGGTCAGTAGCCAAGTTGACCACACATAGCTACCATGCCCATCCATGGCGATAAACTCGGCAACATTATGAAAATACGGGCTCATTGGTGACCTCAGATTTGGATTTAGGTTTAGAGAATGGATTGATGCCATAGAATTAAAGCTATCGCTAGTTAAATGGCGACAACTTTAGCTAGGATAAGCTTAGCAATAATACTTTAACGATATAGCCGTTTGCATTCATCAATCACCCACTGCTTGCTACTTTCGCGTTGCAAAATCAAGGTGTTGGTACGATAGATGGTCAGCGCAGCCACCAAAAAATAACTGCCTAACATCATCAGCAACAACGGCATATACATATCAGGCGGCATTTTTGGACGCTCAGTTACGGTAAATGTCGAGCCTTGGTGTAGGGTGTTCCACCAGTTGACAGAATATTTGATAATCGGCAAATTAACTGCACCGACAATCGATAAAATCGCCGCCGCTTTACCACGACTGGCAGTATGCTCAAATGCGGCAAATAGTGCCATCACGCCTGCGTATAAAAACGCCAAAATCAGCATAGAAGTCAGACGCGCATCCCATACCCAGTATGTGCCCCAGGTAGGTTTTGCCCAAATCGAGCCTGTGAGTAGACTTAACACACAAAGCATAAAGCCAATCGGCGCAATCGCTTGGGCAACCAAATTGGCGGTTTTAATTTTCCACACCAAAAAAATCACCCCCAAAATTGCCATACCTAAGTAAATTGACATGGCTAGACTGGCAGTGGGAACATGGATAAAGATAATGCGATAGCTATTGCCTTGCAAATAGTCGGGTGGCGCAAACGCTAATCCCCAAACGGCACCCACCGCTAATAGCAGCGCAGCAATGACAGCTAAGTATTTCACCCAAGGTGCAAAAATACGATAAAACTCTTTGGTGCCAACAGTTTTAAGAAATCCTTGCCAAAGGCGAGAAAAAAAGCCAGTTTTGCCAACGTTTGGGGTAATTTCTGCCATGGAATGCGCCTTGCTTTTTTTTCTAAAATGAATGTAAGCCATCAACAATAAGATATTTGTTCGCTTATTTTACTGGTATTTGGGGATTTTTTCATCTAAAAATCATCAGCTTAACCAAGCCAGTTTTAATGAAAATGCAATCACAAAAGGCGTGACGATGACTGCCAAAATACTGCCTGCCAGTAATAGGGCTAAAATCGGATAACCGTTAAGCCCCATGGCAAATTGCCCCACTGCCCCCGTGGCAAAAATCAGTACAGGGAGCTGCATCGGTAACGAAATCAATGGCACTAACACCGCGCCGTTTTTTAGTGATAATGTCAAGCTACTGGCAATCGCTGATAAGCATAGCAAAATCGGACTGCCCACCAAAATAGAAGCACTCAGGGCAATGGCTGCTTGGCTGGTCAAACCAAAAAGCGGCATCGCCAAAAATGCGAGCAGACACACCATGCCTGCACTGGTCAGCCAATGCACGATGAGCCGTACTAGTACCCAAGTGGGAATCGAGGCACGAGCGACAACCAATTGCGCCAGTGTGCCGTTATCGAGTGCTGGGCGAAATAAGTTTTCCATACCCATGATCAGCGACAATAACGCTGCAATCCATACCGCAGGCACGCCCAGTTGCTGCAATAATTTTGGCTCCGTCCCCATCGCCAGTGGAAATAAGGTGATGATAATTAAAAACAACACCAGTGGATATAACCACTGCACTTTGTTTTGCTGCTTGATTTGCCATTCGCGTTGCCACAGAGCAGAAAAATCAATCATTGCAGTTGCCCCTAAACCATATACAAGGTTAAATCTAATTGCTTGTTGGCGACGGCGACAGTTTGGTGACTGGTCATGAGCACTGCCCCGCCGCGCTGAACGAATGTCTGCATCAAGTGTTCAATTTTGGCAATCATATTGACATCAAGCGCGGTCAGCGGCTCATCAAGTAGCCAGCAAGGAAATTGCGCTACATACTCCAGCGCAAACAGCAAGCGTGCCAAACCCACGCGGCGCGTCTGCCCTGCCGAGAGTTGATAGCAGTTGATTTTCTCATAACCTGCTAGCCCAACCCAATCGAGTGCTTGCTCAAGTTCCTCTGCGCTTGGTTTGATGCCATACAAGGCTAACAAAAATCGCAAATTTTGCTCAACGGTGAGTTGCAAATGAATACCCAATTGGTGCGCCACATAAAATGGCTGCACAGGTAGTCCTGCCTTGCCCTGCCAGCTGATATCACCGGTCAAAACAGGAATCAACCCTGCAAGCTGCATCAAAAATGTGGTTTTGCCGGTGCCATTTTCACCCACCAAATGACAAATATCGCCACGGTTTAGCACCAAATTCACCGCTTCACACAGCGGAAATTCGCCACGTTGTATAGTGACATTGTGACAGTTTAGCAGCGAACTGGTCGCCGAGATAGGCATAGTAGTGGGCATTGGATTTGGCATAGCATTGGTTAAAATTTGCAAGTCATTAAATAGATAACAGATTAAATTGATAAATCACAGCCTCATACCCATTGTATAGATAATTGGCTAAAGTTGTGTAGAAAGCTTATTATATACTAACTTGCGATAGGTCTTTGCTATTATCAATATAAAGTATCCATATAAAGCTTGGTGATAGCGTCAAAGTTTTGCCAACCCGTTTGTTAACTTTTTTGTTTTTTAACTGTTCTGCTTTTCGTTTTTCTTTCTATTTTTAGCTATTTTTTCTTGGGTAAGTGAAATCAATGACCAAAAATCCGAAGCGTTTATGGCAACGCCTAAAACTGTTCTTTACTGCTGAAAAATCAGCATCACTCCCTGTAATCGATAAAACAACTGACTCTGGTCAGTGTGCTGAGACAGGTGAGCATAGCGATGCTACTGGCTATCAGCCTTTTGCTAAAAACCCGGTCAATGCGGCGTTCGATGAACATAGCCATTCACAAGATGAACCGTTTTTAGCCAGTGAGTCGCTTGATGCAGATGACGAATTAGCGCTACAACCGATTACCCCCGATGAAATAGAGCACATCTTAGCCAGTATGGGTTATCAATTTATGTATCACCCTGCCAGCGAGCAAGATGAGCAAAGTATTCATCACTATACGATGCAAGTGTCGGATAAAGAGCGGCATTGGGGTTGTATGATTCGTTTTTTTAGTGAGCAGCAATTAATTGCGGTGTACAGTGTTTATCCTACTGCGATTGCTGAAGCCAACCGCCCAGAGATGCTCGCCATGCTGGCTTATCTGAATTATGATTTAATGATTGGCAATTTGGAAATGGATGTGATGGATGGCGAGCTGCGCTTTAAGACGTCGCTTGATTTGGAAGTGACGGGGGTGAGCGAGCTAATTATGAGTTATTTGCTACAGAGTAATTTCTCGTTGTTTTCACGGCTGTATGACACCATTCGCGAGATGATTGAGCAGCCCCATACTACGCATGATTTGCAAGGTGCGGTAGACAAGCTGATTGACTCTCAGCAAGCCCGCAATTTTTTCTTAGCATCTGATGCCATTCAATAAGCAGCGGCCAACATAAAAAAGGCGATGACATTCATTCATCGCCTTTTTTATGACATAGTAAAAGCTGCTACAACATGGCAGCGACTTCCGCGCCTTCACGAATAGCACGTTTGGCGTCCAATTCGCCTGCCAATTTTGCCCCACCAATCAAGTGATATTGGGCTGTCAAGTCATCACCCACGGCAGGCATTAAGTCATTGACCGATTCTTGCCCCGCGCAGATAACGATACTATCAACGCGCAATAATTGACTATGACCGTCTGGGTTGGTAATCCAAATGCCTTCATTGGTAATTTTCTCATAGCCAATGCCGCTCACCTGTTTGACGCCATGCTTATTGATATGAGCACGGTGCACCCAGCCTGAGGTTTTATTGAGACCTGCCCCCAAGCGACCTTTTTTACGCTGCATCAAATACACTTCACGGGTCGGGGTAATGGGCTCTGGTTTTACCAGTCCACCTTCGCTGTCATAGTGTGGGTTGGTGTCTACGCCCCACTCACGTTTCCATGAGATTACGCTTTGCGGATGGGGTTGATAAATTACGTTACCTTGGGCATCTTTTTCAAACGGTTTAACATGGGTAGAGGTCAAATATTCGCTAACATCGAAACCAATACCGCCTGCGCCTATCACAGCGACTCGCTTACCTGCAACTTTTTGACCCGATAGCAATTCGGCATAGCTCATCACTTGTGGTAACTCTACCCCTTCAAAGTCAAGCGCCCGTGGCACAACGCCTGTCGCAATAATCACATCATCAAACTGACCTGACTCTAGTTCCTCTTTGCTTACTTTATGATTCAGTTTGAGCTCAATGTCTAAACTGTCCACCAAATTGGTAAAATAGCGGATGGTTTCAAAGAACTCTTCTTTACCTGGAATCACTTTAGCATAGTTAAACTGTCCGCCGATTTTATCCTGTGCTTCAAACAAGGTGACCTGATGACCGCGTTTGGCGGCGACCGTCGCCGCTGATAAGCCTGCCATGCCCGCGCCCACTACGGCAATTTTTTTGGCTTTTTTGGCAGGTTTATAGACCAGTTCGGTTTCATAACAGGCTTGGGGGTTGACTAGACAGGTTGAGCGTTTATTGTCAAATGTATGATCTAAACACGCTTGGTTACAGCCGATACAAGTATTAATCAGATGGGTCTGCCCAAGGCTGGCTTTTGTTACCCAATCTGGGTCTGCCAAGAACGGACGCGCCATTTGTACCAAGTCAGCTTGGTTATCTGCTAGCAGCTGCTCGGCAGTCTCTGGCATATTGACACGGTTGGCAGCAATCACAGGGATAGTCACGTGGCGTTTGACTTCAGCAATCACATCAGCAAACGCTGCGCGTGGCACTGACGTGACGATAGTGGGAACACGCGCCTCATGCCAGCCAATGCCCGTATTTATTATAGTCACGCCAGCTTTTTCGATGGCTTTGGCGATGGTAATGACTTCATGCATGGTGTTGCCATCGGGCACCAAGTCAATCATCGACAAACGGAAGGTGATAATAAACGCTTCCCCCACCGCCGCACGTATCGCTTTGATGACTTCGAGCGCAAAACGCATACGGTTTTCTAGACTACCACCCCATTGGTCGGTACGCTGATTGACGTGATTGCTTAAGAACTGATTGAGCAAATAGCCTTCTGAGCCCATGATTTCGACACCATCATAGCCCGCCATTTTTGCAAGTTTGGCAGTTTTGGCATAGTCTTTGATAGTCGCCAAAATATTTTTTTCACTCATTTGACGGGGTTTGAAGGGTGAAATAGGCGACTTGATGGGACTGGCTGATACCGCCAATGGATGATAACCATAGCGACCGCTGTGCAGAATTTGCAAGATGATTTTGCAGTCATATTGGTGCACAGCTTTGGTGACTTTACGATGGTTTATCACATCGCCTTTGTGATTGAGCGTCCCACCTGCCGGCACCAACCAACCTTCACGATTGGGCGAGATACCGCCCGTAATCATCATGCCAACACCCCCTTTGGCGCGCTCGGCAAAATAAGCGGCTAGCTTTGGATAGTTAAAAAACCTATCTTCAAGCCCTGTGTGCATCGAGCCCATCACAATACGATTTTTTAACGTGGTGAATCCTAAATCCAGGGGTTCAAAAATATGCGGATAATGGGTGTTATGAGTGGATATCTGGCTGTTATTTGGCATAAATAATCCTTGGCAGTAATTTCCTTTCACTATTTGGTCACATTAAGGAATTAATCTTGTCACTTTGTCAATGAGCTCGTTTTCATAATCAATTCGTTAATGTGGGAATTCGTCAATGTGGTCACGCAATGTAGCTATATCAATATACCTTAAGCATACATCAAACCAAAAATAGGTCAACCTATTATAAATAGTCATCTTTGAAAGCATAAGGCAAATTTTGTCCGCATGAGTCTACAAAAAAGTCATGCTTATTTTTGTGATAATGCTAATATCAAGCTAGGATAAAAGTACAACCGAAGGGAAATTACTGTGAAGAAAATGATTGTGAGCACGTCTACGTCTTGTCTTGACGACCTTGGCATTCCAGAAAATGTCAAAATGTTGCCAATGAATATCCATATGGGCGGTGCCAATTATCTAGATGGACAAAACCTAAGCTTAGACAGTTTATCGCGTATTCTACTCGATACCCCCAATATCGACATCAGTACCTCTGCCCCCACTGAAAATCAGCTCATTGAATTCTTTTATCAGCTCATCAAAGAAGACGTGCAAGAAGTTTTATTCATCTGTTTGTCCTCTTCTTTAAGCCAGACCTACAAAAACTTGCTCAATATCAGCTCCATGTTTAGTCATCGCATGAAAATTTATATCTATGATTCACGCACGATTTCACATGGCGAAGCGATTCTTGTACAAGAAGCCTCACGCTTACTCAAACAAGGCACAGAAATCCCTCAAATCATCACCGAAATCAACCGCCTGCGCGATAAAATCCATATCTATTTGGCAGTTGATAACCTTAAAGGCATGATTCGTACCAAGCGTATTTCAGCCCCAGTCGGCTTTTTTGCCAATTTATTCGGTATTAAACCGATTGTAAAAGTCGAATACTCAGGTCAAATAGTCGCCTTTGAAAAGGTGCGTAGTTTTGAAAAATGTATTGAGCGACTCGCCGATGCTATCATCACCGCCGCCAATGGCAAAAAAGGTAAAATGTATGTGCTTAGCGGCAATTTAAACCCTCATACCAAGTCCCTACTCAACTATTTATCGTTACGCGGTTATGCTAAAACCGAAGTTCTTCCTGCCGCCAGTGTCTCTATAGCAAATATCGGTGTATTCACACTTGGCTGCGTATTTGTCGAAGACTAAACCCTGACTGTGTTGTGCTAGCTTGTAAAACACAGTCAAGGCTTATCTATTTTGGTCATTTTTTTATATTTATGAAAAAGCACACTGATATATAGGATTTGGTCAAAATCCTTGTTATGATAAAGGCGTTTATTTATTAACTACAGGGATGTCGTTATGCCAAACTTCCATACAGGGCTGGAAAAAAATCCTGCCAACTATACCCCGCTTACGCCCATTGATTTTATTGAGCGTACTGCTAGCATCTATCCCGATCAAACGGCGATTGTGTATAAAGATTATGAGCACAATGACCTACGGCAAAGTTGGGGCGAAACCTATAATCGCTGCCGCAAAATGTCGGATGCCCTAAAAAAACTGGGCATCGATAAAGACGATACTGTTGCAGTGCTACTGCCCAATACCCCACCCATGGTTGAAGTCGCATTTGGCGTACCGATGTCTGGTGGTGTGCTATGTACCTTAAATACCCGTTTGGACATCAATGCCTTGGTGTTTTGCCTACAGCACAGTGAAGCGAAAGTATTGATTGTCGATACTGAGTTTGAACAGCATATTGCGCTGGTTCAAGAGTCATTTCCTAATTTAATTATCATTCATGCCACCGACCCTGCCGTCACGCCCACTGAACAGTTTGGCAATATGACGTATGAAGAATTGATTGCCTCAGGAACCGACTTAGACAACTGGGAAAAACCAACTGATGAATGGGATGCCATCGCGCTCAACTACACCTCAGGTACCACAGGCATCCCAAAAGGCGTGGTGTATCACCATCGTGGTGCGACCTTAAATGCTGTCTCTAATATTTTAGATTGGGATATGCCAAAGCACCCTGTGTATTTATGGACGCTACCCTTGTTTCACTGTAATGGCTGGAGCTTTCCTTGGAGCATTGGCGAGCGCGCGGGTACCAATGTCTGCTTGCGCAAAATTGATGCTGATTTGATTTTACGGTTGATTGCCGATGAAAAGGTCACCCACTATAGCGCAGCGCCTATCGTGCACAACATGATTGCCAATGGTAATGAAGCGCTGAAAAAAGCCATCAAACATGAAGTACGCTGTAATGTCGCAGGTGCACCACCGCCTGAGTCTTTGCTCGCCAAAATGGAAGAAATGGGCTTTAAAATCACGCATGTATACGGTTTGACAGAAGTATATGGTCCCGTCACCCTGTGTGTTGAGCGCCCAGAATGGGACGATTTGACTGTCAGTGAACGCGCGCAAAAAAAATCCCGCCAAGGCATGAACTCACATTTGCTAGCGGGGTTTGATGTATTCAAACAAGGCACCACTACCCCTGTTGCAGCCGATGGTAGCGAAATTGGTGAGCTTGCTATCCGCGGTAATATGGTGATGAAAGGCTATCTAAAAAACCGCAAAGCCACCGCAGAAGCCTTTAACGGTGGCTGGTTTAAGACCGGTGACTTGGGCGTCAAATACCCGGATGGTTACATCAAAATTATGGATCGGCTCAAAGACATCATCATCTCGGGCGGTGAGAATATTTCAACTATCGAAGTAGAAAACGTGCTGTATCGTATGCCCGAAGTGGAAAGCTGTGGGGTGGTTGCTGCTCCCCATGACAAATGGGGTGAAGTACCGGTAGCCTTTATCGAAATCCGCGAAGGCTCGACGCTAGATCGGGAAGATATCATTGCCCATTGCCGTAAATATTTGGCAGGTTTCCAAGTGCCCAAACATATTATTTTTGCGCAAATCCCAAAAACCTCGACAGGTAAAGTGCAAAAATTTGAGCTACGTCAAGCGGCGCGCTCACTGGCGCATGAAGAAGCAAAAATCACTCACCATCATCCGCAAAGCTATTTGGCAGCGACAGCCGACTCAAATCCGAGCACTGCTACTGCTATGCCTAGCTCTGCCATACCTAGCAACACCCAAACCCCACCCAATGACTCACCAGAAGATGAGGCACACTAAGGCTCAATATTGGCGACTCACATTGCATATCCTCACTCTACTAGTCGGGATTTTTGTTGCAACTTATAGCTTGAAAACACCCAAAAAACACCCATTTATATAGAGATTTTCTCATGTCATTTTTAATTAATTATTAACAATAATAAGCGACAATATATGTCGTATATCAGTGATTTAGCCCTATAATTTTTCGTATATTTTGTTATTATAGCTTTATCAATTCACTTCTTTTTTAACTTATCACTACCTTTAAATTTTTCCCGTTTTTATTAACCTTTTTTATGACAAGGAGTCCTTATGGACGACAATAAAGCCAAAGCTTTAACTGCCGCTTTATCACAAATTGAAAAACAATTCGGTAAAAATACCATCATGCGCCTGGGTGATGAGTCAGCAAAAATCAACGTGGATGTAGTCTCCACAGGCTCATTGGGTTTGGATATTGCACTGGGCATTGGCGGTTTGCCAAAGGGTCGTATCGTAGAAATTTATGGTCCTGAAAGTTCGGGTAAAACCACTTTAACCTTGCAAGCAATCGCCCAATGTCAAAAGCAGGGCGGTACCTGTGCTTTTATCGATGCTGAACATGCGCTAGACCCTATTTATGCCAAAAAATTGGGCGTTGATGTCGACGCTTTACTTGTCACGCAGCCTGACAACGGTGAACAAGCGCTTGAAATCACCGATATGCTAGTGCGCTCAGGTGCGGTGGATATGATTGTTGTTGACTCGGTCGCTGCCCTTACCCCACGCGCGGAAATTGAAGGCGAGATGGGCGACAGCCATATGGGTCTGCAAGCGCGCTTGATGAGCCAAGCGTTACGAAAAATCACCGGTAACGCCAAACGCTCTAACTGTATGGTGGTATTCATTAACCAAATTCGTATGAAAATCGGTGTCATGTTTGGCTCGCCAGAAACCACAACCGGTGGTAACGCCCTTAAATTCTATGCGTCGGTGCGCTTGGATATTCGTCGTATTGGTGCGGTTAAAGACGGTGAAAACATCATCGGTTCTGAGACCCGCGTTAAGGTAATCAAAAATAAACTGGCGCCGCCGTTTCGCCAAGCAGAATTTGACATCATGTATGGGACAGGTACCAATCATCTAGGTGAAGTGGTTGACTTGGGTGTCGATATTGATGCGGTCAAAAAATCGGGCGCTTGGTACAGCTACAATGACAGTAAAATTGGTCAAGGTAAAGCCAACGCCATTAGATTCTTGGAAGAAAATCCCCAAATCGCCCAAGAGATTGAAGCCAAAGTGCGCGCTGCTAAGCTTGGTAATGTCGAACCTGTTCCAGAAGAAGCGCATGACGTTGAACCCCCTGAGTTTATCGAAGGTATGCAATAATTGCTTAGCTAACCAAAACCCTAGTTTTTACTGGGGTTTTTGTTTTTATACTGCTCAACTTGTTCGCCAGCCGATGTTTAACCTTTTTTTTAATCACCCTTAAAACCGCTATGCCAGATCCTAAATCCTTGTTAGAAACTATCGAAAATCAGTTAATGACTGATGAACAACGCCAAGCTTACCATGACAAGCTTAAAGCCGAGAGCTACATGCGTTGGCTGGCGTTTTATTATCTTGGGCGGCGTGAGCAATCTAAAAAAGAGCTGCGGGACAAACTATTGGCAAAAGGATGTGATGCGGCGGCTATCGAAGCGCTTTTGAGCGAATTTGAAGCAGAAGGCTATCAAAGCGATGAGCGTATGACGTCTGCATTGATCAAAGAAGGTATCGGCAAGCAGCATGGTACCCAGCGGATTTTTCAAACGTTAAAAAAACACGGCTTAACCACCGTCAGTTCGGTCAGTGCGATTAATACATGGATTGAGACACACAATGATTTTTTTGAAGATTTATTACTCAATGATATTGAATCAGACACGGCGGATGACGACCCAGATGAGACCTATGAAGTGGATTGGCTTGCCCAAGCAGTGGCAGCACGGGTACGAAAATACGGTGATGCCATCCCGACAGAGCCTAAAGAAAAAGCCCGTCAACTGCGATTTTTGCAATATCGGGGCTTTGCTGCAGATGTGTGTTTTGATGCCTTAAAGTATGACCTAACTACCCTAGCCAATCGCTAGGATGACTGCTATTTTTTTACCGCCAATTGGTCAAAAATTGCGCCATCTTTAAAAAACTTGCTCATAATCTCATCCCAGCTACCAAAAACTTGATTTGGCTCAAAGGTGGCAATTGCAGGAAATTGGCTTTGGTATTTTGCCAAAGTCGCCGCATCCACAGGGCGCAAATAATTCTTGGCCATAATCTCTTGGGCAGGCGTATCCCACAAACCTTTTAAATAGGCTTTTGCCAATTCAGTGGTACCTTTTTGCTCGGTAACGGCATTCACCACAGCGACAGGGTTACTAATCTTGACCGAATAACTGGGATAAATAATCTGTAAGTTTTTATCAGCAAATTCTTTTTTGGTGATTTGTGCTTCATTCTCTGTGGTAATCAGCACATCGCCGATTTCTCGTTGTAAAAAGCTTGTTGTCGCTGCCCTTGCACCACTGTCATACACTGCCACATTGCTCAAAATTTGCTTCACCAGCGTTTTGGTTTTGGCTTCGTCATTATTGAAGTGGTGCAAGCCATATCCATACGCCCCTAAGAAACCATATCGCGCTGTACCACTGGTTTTTGGATTGGCAATCACGATACTGACACCGGGTTTTGCCAAGTCATCCCAGTCTTTGATTTGCTTGGGGTTGTTCTTGCGAACTAGTAGTACCATGGTGCTGGTATAAGGTACCGCGTTATTGGGAAACGCTTGTTGCCAGTTTTTATCCACCAAGCCTTTTTTCACCAGCAGTTCTATATCTGAGGTTTGGTTCATGGTCACCACATCCGCTTTAAGTCCATTCGCCACGCTCAAGGCTTGCTTGCTTGAGCCGCCATGCGACTGCTGGATAGTGACAGCTTGTTTTTGCTGCCCCGTAAAAATCGGGTTGTATTCTTTATACAACTCGCGGGACACGTCGTAAGATACGTTTAGCAAAGATACACCATTGTTGTTAGATGCTGAAGCACTGGCTGCACTCTCGTTTTTGGGCGGGGCTTTTTGGCAGGCAGTTAAGCTTGCCACTGCCATCACTGAAATACCGGCTAATGTAAAGATTTTACCTTTAGAGTAAGTACGGGTGGTGAATGGGTGATTTTGGGTCGCGTTTGTCATGTTTTCCTCATAAGTTTTCAAAGTGCCAAGCTAAACATCCAATGGCTTAATGATTGAAAATATAGTAAGGATTTTTAATTATACTGTCTTGGAATATTTAATACTTTCATTATTCCTTAGATGAATAAAAAGCCCGTAATGCATACGGGCTTTGAAAGTACAATCCTGCGATTAAAATTTTAAAAACGGGTTTTGAATTTTGGCGCAACTGGATTGGCTTGACCGTTGACTGTGGTAGCATTCGCGCCTGATTGGTTGTTTTGTCCAAATAATGGGCCACCGCTACCGCTCATACCTTTGGTCAACCCTTGTACCGCTTTCATCATTTTGCTGATGCCCGATGGGTCAGATAACATTTTCATCATTTTTGCCATTTGCTTGTGCTGCTTTAACAGCTGATTGACGTGCTGTACGTCTTTACCCGCGCCTGCCGCGATACGGCGTTTACGGCTTGGGTTGATTTTATCAGGGTTTTTACGTTCAAATGGGGTCATGGAATGAATGAGCGCTTCCATTTCTTTGACCTTTTCTTCGGGTTTGGCATCTGATACCGCTTTTTGGACATCCGCACCGCTCATGCCTGGCATTTTATCCAAAAAGCCCGCCATGCCGCCCAAATTTTTCATTTGCTGGAATTGGGTTAGCAAATCCTCAAGGTCAAACTCGCCGCCTTTTTGGATTTTTTTCGCCATTTTTTCCGCTTTTTCGCGGTCAATTTTTTGCTCGACTTCTTCGACCAGTGACAGCACGTCACCCATGCCCAAGATACGCTGTGCGACACGCTCAGGGTGGAAGGGCTCAAGCGCGTCAAGTTTTTCACCACGACCCAAGAATTTGATCGGTTTGCCAGTGATGGCACGTACCGATAACGCCGCACCACCGCGCGCATCACCGTCAGTCTTGGTCAAAATCACGCCAGTCAAAGGTAGCGCATCATTAAAGGCTTTTGCAGTATTTGCCGCATCTTGACCGGTCATTGAGTCAACCACAAACAAGGTTTCTGACGGAGTGACGGCTGCGGTTAAGGCTTTGATTTCGTCCATCATGGCTTCGTCGATGTGCAGACGACCTGCGGTATCGATAATCAAAATATCTTGAAACTGTACTTTGGCTTGTTCGATGGCGCGTTTGGCGATATCAATCGGGTTTTGGTCAGCACTCGATGGCACAAAACTGGCTTTGACTTGCTCAGCGACTTGCTCAAGCTGCTTGATTGCCGCGGGGCGATAGACGTCCGCAGAGACTAGCATGACTTTTTTCTTATGGCGCTCTTGCAGATATTTGGCAAGTTTACCGGCTGTGGTGGTTTTGCCCGCTCCTTGCAAGCCCGCTAGCAAATATACAACGGGTGGTTTGCCTGTCATTTCAAGTGATTGGTTAGCACTGCCCATCATCTCGGTCAGTTCGTCATAGACGATTTTAACAAAGGCTTGACCCGGGGCGAGTTCTTTAAGGACTTCTTGACCTAGGGCTTTGTCTTTTACCCGTGACACAAAATCGCGCGTCACTGGCAAGGCGACATCAGCTTCTAGTAGTGCCATACGCACTTCACGCAAGGTGTCTTTGATGTTGTCTTCAGTTAGCTGCCCTGTACCAAAGATACTACGTAAACTCGTCGACAGGCGTTCGGTTAAGGTTTCAAACATATAATTTCTCTAATCTATTGCTATCAATTTTATAATCTTACTATTTTATGCTAAATTAGCTAAAACTGCTAATATAATACCGATAAAATCGCGATTTGTTGCATGGGTCATGCTAGTATAACCATCGCATTTTGCACGTATTTGATGATTTTTAATGAGGCTAGGGTGTTTGTAATCTTTGTACTTGCGTTAGTCTGTTATGGCTTAACTACCGTCTATTTGATGTGGGCAGTTACGCAACAAAAGCCCATCCGTAAAGGCATGGTGCTTGGGCAATTGCTGATTGGGTTATTGGGTCATGCGGTGGTGTTATATCCTGATATCATTACCCAAGGGGGGCTAAACTTTAATATTTTTAATGTCGTGTCGTTGACGACATTGTTTATGCTGTTATTTTATTGGGGATTTTGTCTTTATCGCCAAATTTTGCCGCTTGGGATTTTGGCAACGCCGTTGGCATTTTTGGGCATGATGATTGGTTTTTTTGGCGATGCACCGTATCACCCGTTATCAACCATCAGTCCTATCTTACAAGCCCATATCATCATGTCTTTGGCGGCCTATTCGGTACTATTTATGGCAGCGATTGCCGCGATTATGCTGCGGCTACAAATCAGCGAACTCAAACGTCGAACCTTTCACCGTGTCTGGGTCGATAAACTCCCTTCACTCCAAAGCATGGAAGCGTTGCTGTTTGATATGATTACTGTAGGTTTTCTGCTATTGTCGATTTCGCTGTTGTTGGGCTTTATTGATACGACCAATTTACTGGCGCAGCATTTGGTACACAAGACTGTGTTTAGTCTATTGTCTTGGTTGGTATTTGGGGCGCTATTGGTTGGGCATTGGCGCTTTGGCTGGCGAGGTCAACGCGCGGCTAATATGACGCTGTATGGTGTGATTTTGCTTGGCTTGGCGTTTATCGGGACGAAGTTTGTGTTGGAGCTGATTTTAAATAAATAAAAACCCCAATTTTATCGCTAAAACTGGGGTAAACTGCTGCTAAACTAAGAATAAGTAAGCTGCTAAATTAAGTAACTAGTAACTAGTAACTAGTTATCCAATTTTGATTGTACGTAGCTGATAGCACTTTGCACCGTGGTCAATTGTGCGCTGTCTTCGTCAGGAATGGTAATACCAAATTCGTTTTCAAAAGACATCACCAATTCAACAAGGTCAAGTGAATCTGCACCGAGGTCATCCATGAATGAAGATTCATTTTTGATGTCTTCTGCATTCACGCCTAATTGTTCAGCTACTGCTGCTTTTACTTTTTGTTCGATTTCGTTACTCATGCTTCTCTCCTTGCATTGGGGTATATGATATATCGAGTAAACTACATATTAGAGCATATTATCATGCTCATTGCCTATTTCAAAATAAAATAATGCAACCTGTTACTATTTCAAAAACTGTATTTTAAGTTCAAAAACTGCATTTTAAGGCCCGTTGGGTTGGTGTTTGGCAGGCTAAACCATTTACATGTACATGCCGCCATTGACGTCAAGCACGGTGCCAGTAATATAACCTGCTTCTTCACTTGCCAAGAAATTTACCGCAGCAGCGATGTCTTCAGGTTTGCCCAGTCTGGCTAGCGGAACGGCATTAAGCATGGATTGAATCAATGCTTCATCAAGCTCGCTGGTCATGTCGGTGTCGATAAAGCCTGGTGCCACGCAGTTGACGGTGATTTGGCGTGACCCAATCTCCCGAGCCAGTGAGCGGGTAAACCCTTCAATGCCTGCTTTGCTTGCCGTATAGTTGGTTTGTCCGGCATTGCCCATCGCAGCGACTACTGAGGTGATATTAATAATGCGACCTTGCCGCGCTTTCATCATGCCTTTCATGGCGCGTTTACTGGTACGAAACACCGAGGTCAAATTCACGTCGAGTACGCGCTCCCAGGCATTGTCATCCATCCGCATGAGCAGACCATCTTGGGTAATACCGGCATTGTTGACTAGTACCTGTACATTGCCAAATTCTTTTTCAATGCTATCAAATAACTGGTTGATTTGCTCGGCATCTTGCACATTGAGCACACGACCTGCGCCCCCCAATTCTTGTAGGTAATCATTGACTGCCGCTGCACCTTTTTCACTGGTAGCAGTGCCGATGACAAGATAGCCTTCATTTGCTAGACGTTTGGCGATTGCTTGACCAATTCCACGGCTAGCGCCTGTCACTAATGCAATACGTTGAGTCATATACTTCCTTGGTTTTTTTATTGGGCTGATAATTGTTGTTTTATATTATCTAGTTTGGCCACTGTATCGGTCGCTAGTGTGGTAATTTTCTGCGCTTGGCGTTTGGCTAGTCCTGTCAGCACACTACCGCTACCACATTCGATTTGTAAGCTGATTTGCGCGTCTGCTAAATTATTCTCAATAGTCGACCATAGCACGGGCATATTGAGCTGCTCAATCAAGGCGTGTTTGATTGCAGTGACATCGGTTTCTACCCGTGCATGGCGATTTTGTATCACCGGAATACTGGGTGGGTTAAATGTCACGTTTTCTAATTCTGCGGCAAGCTTATCGGTGGCAGGTGTCATCAGTTGGCAATGTGACGGTACACTGACTTTAAGCGGCATGCTTTTTTTACCGAGCGCAACGATTTTCTCTGACGCTAAATCCACGCCTGCCACATTACCTGCAATCACCACTTGCCCTGGCGCATTAAAATTGGCTGGACTGACCACTGCCTGCGTATGCGCCGCTACCACAGCGTCACATATTTGTTGTACATCTTCATCAGGCAGACCTAAAATCGCTGCCATTTTACCTGTTTGCGATTGCATGGCGGCGCTCATATACTGACCGCGTTGATGCACCAGCTTTACAGCATCTGCCAAACTCAATACCCCAGCGGCACACAGCGCACTGTACTCACCCAGTGAATGCCCTGCAAGATATGCCGGCTGTAAATCAAGCTCATCGCGCAGCACCCGCCAAATCGCCATACTAGCGGTCAATAGTGCAGGTTGGGTATACGCGGTATCATCCAAAGACGCGGCACCTGACGCCCCTTGGCATATCGCCCACAAGTCAAACCCAAGCGCCGTTGAGGCTTCATCAAACGTTGCTTTGACAGTAGGATGCTGGGCTGCCCAATCTTGTAGCATACCCACACTCTGCGAGCCTTGTCCTGGAAAAATCACCGCATATTTCATAGATGCAGCATTGTCTTGGGATGAAGTGGCTGGTTGATTTGCGCTGGTTTGGCTTTGCATTGGGTTATCCATAATGTCCTAACTTATTATATTGTACTGCTTATGTTGTACCGCTTATGTTGTATTGCGTCTACTAGACCGCTAAAAAATACGGTCAAAAAAATTTGCCTGGGCGATTTTTTGGTCGATTACTTTACCAAAAGTTATCAGCAAAATCAAAATGGCGTCAGTAGCTTGGATTGACGTTATAGGCTTATCAAACTTGGCTGGCAATAATATAACTTACTATCAAGCCAGTAGGCAAAGTAAGTGAGCAAATTTATGTGTACAATTGTACTCTGATTATTATGGCATATTGAAAAAAAAATTCTAGCTTTTTCTTTCAGGTATTTTTACATCAAAAACAAACAAAAAAAGGCTGATGAATTATCATCAGCCTTTTTGGTGCTTAGCCAATGCATACTAAGCTATGTCAAAGCCCTGCATTTTGCGTTAATTATTCAGCAACGGCTGCTACTTTGAATAATTGACGACCACGGTAAAAACCGTCTTTGGTCGCATGGTGACGGATGTGTTTTTCACCGGTAGTTGCATCTACAGCAACAGCATTGATTGTGATGCGGTCGTGTGAACGACGCATATCACGGCGTGAACGGCTTTTACGGTTTTGTTGAACAGCCATGAGGTTAGCTCCTGTGCTTCTCGCTATTAAAACATCGTTCCCTTAACCTCATTACATCATCATGCAAACAACTTGATATCGATATTTGGCATGGATATAAGGCAAACTATTGGAACAGACAATCAGATAAATTTATAAACGCCATATTATACGTGAAAAAACCTATTTAGCAAAGCCTTAACCGACATTTAGTGGCAAGTTTTTGTTACTACATGTCATAGCGTATATAATGGCGTGGTTGTCATTAGCTTTTTAGGCTTGCCAGTACCGCAAACGGATTTTCTTTTTCTGCCACTGCCTCTGGTAACTCGCCTACCTCAGTGACTGCCATTTCGCAGTCATCATGCTTGGGCGCTAATGGCAAATCAACCAATAACTCATCTTCAATCATCGGTAATAGCCACAATTTATTGTCATCCGTTAGCTCATCGATCAGGATGATTTCTGTGCCTTCATCAAGCAATGCGACGTGATTTTCATCTTCAAGTAGCGCAAGCTCACTATCGACATCCAGACTTACTGCGACGGGGTCTAGGCAGCGCTGGCAGGTTTGCCAAAGCACGCCCGTAGTGTGTAATTGCCAAAATACCACGTCCCCTTTTTTCTGAATATCTAGTATCACATCCAGTGGCTGATCGTTGTCATGATGTTCATCACCCAAGGCATAGATACGTGGTAAATCCTTGAGACTCACCTCGCCTTCCCAGTGATAATGGTTATCGTTGTTATGCTCCCAACGTGCCAAATCAATAAACTTGACCAAGCTGGCACTAGAGCCAATCTCACTGGTGGTGTTATTGGCGGTTTTGGATGGGGCAGTTGTTGGTACATCTTGCGATGATTGTGCTGGCACGTTTGATGAAGAATGTAGCGTCATTTCACCGCTCCTGTTATTTATATTGCGTTGTAGTATAAAGCATACTGACGTCCATTGCATGGTAGCATGTTGTTGGCGTGATTTCCTAGTCGATGCGGGCGGTTAAATTGTATAATAGCCATTTTTATCGACCCTACTTTTGCTATGTCCACACACCTATCGCCACTATCTGCACCAACCCTTGCTATTTTTCCCTTTATGACGCTGCCTTTTGTCAGTCAATTCGCGGTGGCGCCTGTGTTAGCCAATGATATGGACACCACTGTGATTGACCAACAAAGGGCGCAGTTAGCATTAAAGGTTAATTTTTTGCCCGTACTCGCCAGTATATCAAAGACAAAAAATCGCCCTCTGATTGACTATCAATGGGTATCGGTGGAAGCATTACAAGTGCAATGGCTGATAGGTTGGTTCAAACTGTGGTTTTGCCATCGTGATACGATTTTGGTCAAAGGCGGGCATGAGCCTGAATATTTTGCCGCGACCGATACCGAGCCTGCCAAAATTGTGTTTGCGCATGGATTTTTTGCCAGTGCTTTGCATGAAATTAGCCATTGGTGTATGGCAGGTCAAAAACGCCGATTGCTCAATGACTTTGGCTACTGGTATGCGCCTGATGGACGTAATGAGCAGCAGCAGCAACAGTTTGAACAAGTGGAAATTCTGCCGCAAGCGATTGAATGTTTATTGACGCTGGCTTGCAACAAACCCTTTAGCGTGTCTAAAGATAATTTGTTTGCTGATTTTGATACCAGTCAGAGCACTTTTGAAGCCGATGTACAAGCCCAAGCGGTGAAGTTTTGGCAAACGGGGCAAAAACTGTCAACCGATGCCAAAGTGTTGCTAAGCCAGTTAAACAAACTGCGCCCGCTACCATTGACCTCGTTTGATATCTTTCACAATTTTATCAAAGTTAATTTTTATCAAAGTTAATTAGGCCAATAAAAAAGGCAGTTATTGAACACTGCCTTTTTTTGGGTATAAAAACTTAATCTTCTTTATATTTTTCATGACAGGATTTACAGCTAGCGCCCAAATCACCAAATTGGGTTTTGATGCCATCAACACTGGTTGCAGTCGCAGCGGCGGCATTGAGGGCACTGGCAGCGGTTTTAAATTTATCAATTTGTTGTTGGAACCCTGCAGCATCGCGCCAAATTTCATCTTTTGCTTCACCGCCTTTGGCTGTCTCTGGATAATGCACCCAAGGATTTTGGTTAAGTTTCTCGGCGGCGGCTTTGACTTGCGCGGCATCAAATTTGCTTGGGTCTTTGACCATCGCACCAATCGTTTGGTTGGTTTTTTTCCAATCTTTCATGATTCTTTCACGCGCTTTTTTGTGGTCTTCTGGCGTCATGTTAGGGTCAACTGCCGTGGTCGACGTCGTTGTGGTACTTACCGTAGCGGTTGCCGTTGCACCATTGGCGCTAGCGGTAACTGTGGTAGCAGGCGCTGAAGCAGTAGTGGTGGTTGTGCTTTCTGTTTTTTTATTACAGCCTACCAGCGCCATCGCAACGATAAATGGGGTGGCAAATTTTAATGCAGTCGACATCGTCCTTTCCTTCCATGTTTTTGGTTTATATTGGTTTAATAATGAATGTTATTATCAGAGTGTGGATTAATCATCTCTAAGGATTTTAACAATTATTGGCAAAAAAATTATTATGATTTGGTAACTAAGCCTAACCACTGTGCCTAACCACTATGTGAGATAGGGTGTGGTTTTTTGATTAAGTGCTTTGTAGTTTGATTGCTTTGCCTTGGGCTTTGATGGGCTTACCTTGTAGGACGGCTTGGGCGATTTTGATATGTTTAGGGTCATGAAAACCTGTGACGTGATACAAGGTTAGACCGTCAGCATTGTAGATGATCATGCCATCGATTGTGTGCTCAATGCTATCGCTAGGCAATAATTGATAACTTGTGACTTTAGCACCTTGGTGATGGCTAAAACCTTGTTGGGTCAGTCGCAGTTCACCCCCTGTCAAAGTGGCCACCTCTTTTTTTCGGTTGAATGATTGCCACGCAACACCTGCGATGATGGCTAGTAAAATCATCAGCGAGCCGATGGCGACTGAGAGCATTTTAAATGCCATCAATAGCCCTACCCCGGCAATGGCGATACCCATCCAGAGTATTTGGGTCAGCTTGTTTGGTGTCACCGCTTGACTTTGCAAACCAATGGTAACGCCTGTCTCGGTGACTTTTAACATAATCATCTCTATAACGATTTCAAGGGCGTAGCGCCTACGCCCTTACTAGCCCAGCTTGTTTTGTTAGGCTATTTTACCAACCTAGCACTGCTTGTTGTTCGGCAATCAGCTGTTTGATACCTTCTTCAGCAATCGCTAGCATTTCGTCCACTTGCGCACGGGTAAAAGGTTTTTCTTCGGCAGTGCCTTGAATCTCAATAAACTCGCCTTTTTGCGTCATCACGACGTTAAGATCTGTGTCACAGCTTGAGTCTTCGCTATAGTTCAAATCCAAGAGTACTTCACCATTTTTGATGCCCACAGAGACCGCTGCTACCAAGCCAACCAAAGGATCGGCTTTGAGTTTTTTGGCGGCTTGCAGTTTTTCTAACGCATCGACCAATGCCACAGCCGCACCGGTGATACTGGCAGTACGAGTACCGCCATCGGCTTGCAGCACGTCACAGTCGATATGGATGGTATTTTCCCCAAGCTTTTCAAGATCTACCATCGCTCGTAAGCTACGGCCAATCAACCGCTGAATCTCTTGGGTACGACCTGATTGTTTACCTTTAGCGGCTTCGCGTTGGGTACGCTCGTGGGTCGCACGTGGCAACATACCGTATTCAGCGGTAATCCAGCCTTTACCTGTGCCTTTGAGCCAGCGCGGTACTTGGGTTTCGATACTGGCGGTACATAGCACTTTGGTATCGCCATAGCTGACCAGCACGGAGCCTTCGGCATGTTTGGTAAAGTTACGCACAAAACTCATTGGGCGAAGTTGGTTGTTTTCACGATTATCGATACGCATAAGATTCCCTAAAAGACCGCCTTGACGGTTTGGTAGATAGTTTTTAAGCAATGGGCAAAAATTACAGTGGTTTTATGCTACCTTGCCAACCCAGTTTTAGCAAGACAATTCCGTCGGCAACATGTCAGGTTGCTATTCAAGCCCTTCGCGTTTACGCAGCTCTTTACGTAAAATTTTACCAACATTGGACTTGGGCAAACTCTCGACAAACTCGACATAGCGTGGGCGTTTATAGCCACTTAAGTGCTGTTTACCAAACGCCAGTAGCTGCTCAGCAGTGACGCGGTTGTGTTTTCTGACCACAAATATTTTGGGCTCTTCCCCGCGCGTCGCGCTCGGCACCCCAATCGCCACGCACTCGAGCACATCGGCATGCTCGAGCATCACCGACTCAATCTCATTTGGGTAGACATTAAACCCTGACACCACAATCATGTCTTTTTTACGGTCAACGATTTTGATAAAACCGCGCTCATCAATGATGCCGATATCGCCTGTACGCAAATAGCCTGTTGCGGTAAACGCATTAGCAGTCTCGACAGGTAGATTGCGATACCCCACCATCACTTGCGGGCCTTTGACGGCGATTTCTCCGCGTTCGCCAATGCGCACAGGTTGGTCGTTGTTGTCCAATAAGATGATGTCAGTGGCAGGGGTGGGTAGCCCGACTTTGTTGGTGAATTCTGCGATAGTTAATGGATTAAAGGTAATTACAGGCGCGGTTTCTGAGAGCCCATAGCCTTCGATAATCGGTAACCCTGTGATGGTGTGCCATTTTTTGGCAACGCTAGGTTGGATTGCCATGCCGCCGCCAATGGTGGCTTTGAGTTGGGAAAAATCGAGCCTTCGAAATTCAGGATGCTGTATCAAGGCGCTAAATAGCGTATTGACCCCCAAAATAAAATGCGGCGGTGTACGCCTTAGCGTATTGACCAGTTCATTGATATCACGTGGATTGGGCACCAGCCTTGATGCAAAACCACGATATAAAATAAAAACACAGCAAATGGTGAATGAAAATACATGATACAGTGGCAACGACGCCAAAATAATATCTTCTTGCCCTTCTTCATCGTACGCGCTGCGAATCAACGCATCGATTTGCAGCAAATTGGCAATCACATTGCCATGACTGAGCATCGCGCCTTTTGCCGTCCCTGTGGTGCCACCGGTATATTGAATTAATACGATATTCGATAACGTGAGATTGGGGCGTTGATAAGCCTTGCTAGCGCCCGCTAATAACTGACTAAAATAAATCCAATTACCTTTTGGCGGCAAATCGGTGGTCGCTGAAACTAGATTGATTAACGCGCCTTTGAGCTTACCTTTCAAATCGCCCAAACGACAGATGATTAAATGATGTAAATCGCGTTTAAGATTATCGGCAATGTCTTTGTAGGTATAAATAAATTTATCTAATATAAACAACGCCTTGATATCGGCATCATCTATTTGGTGCTCAAGCTCGCGGCTGGTATAGGAAGGATTCATACTCACCAGTACCATGCCAGCACGGATGACGCCAAGGGTAATCACAGGATATTGCAAAATATTGGGCAACATCACGCCAATAGCATCGCCGACCTTGAGCCCTAACTGCTGTAAATAAGTGGCAACTTTTAGACTCAGTTTATCTAGCTGCTCGTAAGTAATCTGCTGATCATCGCAATAATACGCCACTTGCCGCGCATGTTTAGCAAACCCCGCTTCTAACATGTCAATCAGCGACGTTTGTTCATCTGGCATATCGATGGTACTACAAATGTTATAACGCTCGTAGCTAATCAGCCACGGTTGCTGATTTTCTTCCCATTCATACATCTCATGCATCGGGCGCCCATTGATTGGTAAAATAGCGTCATCCATAAACTCAGTATTACTCGTAACAGCCTATTGATATTCCCAATTTTATAAGGTTAATTGGGCGCGATGCAATAAAAAACCCAACTAATCTGATATAGAAAAGCTGGGTTTTGGCAACAAGTGTTAGCTTACTTTTTTTCTTCAAGTTTACGCAGTTCTTTACGCAGGATTTTGCCAACGTTTGATTTTGGCAATTCATCCACAAATTCAACTTTACGCGGACGCTTATAACCCGTTAACTCGCTTCGTGCATATTGCAGCAACTCTTCCTCGGTGAGGCTTGGGTCTTTACGTACCACAAACGCTTTTGGTACTTCACCGCTTTTTTCGCTCGGCACCCCAATTACCCCGACTTCCAACACTTTGGGATGCGCCGCTAGCACCTCTTCAACTTCGTTTGGATAAACATTAAATCCTGATACCAAAATCATGTCTTTTTTACGGTCAACGATTTTGAAGTAGCCTTGCTCATCAATGACAGCGATGTCACCGGTTTTGAAATAACCGTCTGCTGTCATTACTTCTGTAGTGGCTTCAGGACGCTGCCAGTAGCCTTTCATCACTTGTGGACCTTTAACTGCAATCTCACCACGCTCACCTGCTGCGACTTCATTGCCGTTGTCATCGAGCAGTTTGATGTCGGTGTTGGGCATCGGGATACCGATTTTGGCGCTAAATTGCTCTTGTGCCAAGGGGTTTAGGGTGGCAACGGGTGAGGTTTCGGACAAGCCGTAGCCTTCTAGGATATTGGTACCTGTAATACGTTTCCACTCTTCAGCGGTTGAAGGCAATACCGACATACCACCGCCTAGCGACAAACGCAATTTGCTGTGGTCTAATGCGCGAAAACCAGTGTGGTGCGCCAAACCATTAAATAATGTGTTCACCGCTGGGAAAAATACTGGCTTATATTTTGCTAGTTCTTTAACAAAACTGTCCAAGTCGCGGGGGTTTGGAATCAATACACCCGTAAAGCCCATGTTCATAACTAGTAGCGCACAGGCGGTAAATGAGAAAATATGGTAAAGCGGTAAGGCAACGACGGCGTACTCACCTACCATTTGATTGGGGAATACTTTTCTGGCGAACTCTTGGCACTGTAGCATATTGGATACCAAGTTACTGTGGGTAAGCATCGCACCTTTGGCAACCCCTGTGGTGCCGCCAGTATACTGTAGTACCGCAATATCACTGCCCTTGATACCCTCTGGGCGCTGATAGCGACTGGCAGACGCTTGCTTGATAACACTCTTAAAGGTCACATGCCCGTTAATTTGCCAAGCTGGAATGGCTTTTTTGACATACTTGACCACGGTATTGACTAGCATACCTTTGAACGTACCCATCAAATCACCGATTGAACAGACGATAACGTGATCAACCATTTTTTTGCCGATATCTTGATAGGTTTTGGCAAAGTTTTCAACAATAAATAACGCTTTGGCTTGCGAGTCTTCTAACTGATGGGCTAATTCATGAGCGGTGTATAGTGGGTTGACATTGACCAAGATAAAACCTGCGCGGATGATACCAATCATACACACTGGGTATTGCAAGATATTTGGCATCATGACCGCAACGGTATCGCCTTTTTTTAGACCCAAACCCTGCAAATACGCCGCGATTTGGCGGCTATAAGTATCTAGCTGACGATAGGTCATGCTACTACCCATACACACAAAGGCATCACTACCATTGAATTGTTCGAAATTCTTTTCAAAAACATTCATTAGGTTAACTTCGTCACCGGGCATTTGCATGTTATAGTTCATGCCGTAATGCTGGTAAGTCTTTAACCAAGGTTTCTCATGATGATCGGTAAGCTTTGGCGCATGTGGCTGCGCTTCCATAGTATCGATGGGAGTATCGATGGGCGCATTGTATTGGGTATTGTTGTCAGGGGTTTGAGCTGAGGTGGTTGATTCATTCATGAGAAATGTTTTCCTTAGGTATGCGGTCTATCAGCGAATAGCATATTGATAATTAAAAGAATTTTTATAAAAAGGTCCATCCCACTACTAAAAATTATATTAAAAATCGCGGCCAAATGTGTTATTAACATACTAAATATTTACTCAATTCTCAAGCCTATTCTCTGTACTTATGGGATGATAAAAATGATTTCGCATCGAAATAGTTATCCGTTATTTGACCGTTAAAGCAGCTACAGAGTCTAATTATCTTTAAGAGGCGTTTTTGCGACACATTTTGACGTGTAAAACTGGGCAAATTTGCCATGTCATGGATTAGCACTTGTTTTTCTACTCTCAAGCTTTATGATATTTCCCCATACTTCTTATCTCTCTTTTGCACTTTCTTTTACTCTTTTATTTTTTGTCATTGATTAAGTAACCATTATGTCTGATACCCTTGTAGCAAAAATTACCAAACCAAACGATTTGAATAACCCCACTCGCTCAGTCGCTGAATTTACCGAAAACGCGTATCTGAACTATGCGATGTACGTCATCATGGACCGGGCATTGCCACACGTTGCCGACGGGTTAAAACCTGTGCAGCGCCGTATCGTGTATGCGATGAGCGAGCTTGGGCTCAAAAATACGGCCAAACCCAAAAAATCAGCGCGCACTATCGGTGACGTCATTGGTAAATACCATCCGCATGGCGACTCCGCCTGTTATGAAGCCATGGTGTTGATGAGCCAACCGTTTAGCTACCGTTATCCACTCATTAGCGGTCAAGGCAACTTCGGCTCGCCCGACGACCCAAAATCCTTCGCTGCGATGCGCTATACCGAAGCCAAGCTATCGGCTTATGCCAATACCTTGCTAAACGAGCTTGGTCAAGGCACTGTCGATTGGCAAGACAACTTTGACGGCACCTTGCAAGAACCCGTCACCTTGCCTGCCCGCCTACCGAACATCTTGCTCAACGGCACAACCGGCATTGCGGTCGGTATGGCAACCGATATTCCGCCGCATAACTTGTCTGAAGTGGTCAAAGGCTGTATTGCGCTACTTAAAAAACCCACAATGACGGAAAAAGAGCTGGCAAAGTACATCCCTGCCCCCGATTTGCCGACCAAAGCAGAAATCATCACCTCGCCTGAGGATTTGCTACAGCTATATAAAACGGGTCGTGGTAGCTACAAAATGCGCGCTACTTATCATGTTGATGACAAAGAAAAAAACTTAGTCATCATCGATGCGCTACCCTATCAAATCTCCGGCAATAAAATCATTGAGCAAATTGCCAATTTAATCAATGCCAAAAAACTGCCTTGGGTAACAGACATCCATGACGAATCCGACCACCAAAACGCTTGCCGTATCGTGCTTGAACTGCGCTCCAACCGTGTTGATATCGAGCCGATGATGAGCCATTTGTTTGCCAGTACCGACCTTGAGAGTAATTACCGCGTTAATCTCAATATGATTGGCACCAATGGCAAACCCCAAGTCAAATCACTGCTCACCATTCTCACCGAATGGCTGTCTGTGCGCCGGGATACTGTCACGCGCCGTCTGCAATACCGCTTGGATAAAATCGAGCAGCGCCTGCATATCTTGGCAGGTTTGCTGATTGCCTATCTGCATATTGATGAAGTCATCCGTATCATCCGTGAGGAAGACGACCCAAAAGCAGAATTGATGACGCGCTATGATTTGACTGAAATCCAAGCCAATGCGATTTTGGATATTCGTCTGCGTCAATTGGCACGCCTTGAAGAAATTGAGCTCAAACGTGAACAAAGTGACCTAGAAGCAGAAAAAGCCCAAATCGAAGCATACTTGAACAACCCAGACAAATTGACGGGTTTAATGATTGAAGAGCTCACTGCCGATATGAAAGAGCATGGCGACAAACGCCAATCGCCGATTGTAGAACGCACGGAAGCCACCGCACTTAAAGAAACTGACCTAGCTCCAAGCGAGCCTGTAACGGTCATCGTGTCAAAATCAGGCTGGATTCGCTCTGCCAAAGGGCACGATGTCGATGCCGCCAATATGAATTACCGTTCAGGCGATGCCTACCTTGCCCATGCGCAAGGCAAATCCAATGAAAAAGTCTATCTCATGGATAACACCGGTCGCAGCTATCGCCTCGATGCCCATACTCTGCCCTCTGCGCGGGGACAAGGCGAGCCGCTTACCAGCCTGCTAAAACCCACGGGCGGGGCAAGTTTTGTCAATGTGCTGATGGGGCAAGATGACAGTAAGCTCATCATGGCAAGCTCACAAGGCTATGGCTTTATTAACACTTTTGCTGATCTTGATACCAACCAAAAAGCGGGCAAAAACGTGATTAATTTTGATGACGCCTGTAGTTTAATAACCCACCAAATTGGTGAGCAAGATACGCTAGTTGGCGTGGTCAGCTCGGCAGGGCATTTGCTGGTATACCCATTGACTGAGTTACCGATGATGAAAAAAGGCAAAGGCAATAAGCTGATTGATTTAAAAGACGGTGACAGCGTGGTCGCCATCACCACCTTTAGCGAAGGGGATAGTTTGTCATTGGACAGTGGTAAACGCACGTTGACGCTCAAACCGATGGATATTGCCAATTTTATGGGTACACGCGGTCGACGCGGCGCACTCTTGCCAAAAGGGTTTCAAAAGGTGAGTGCTATCAGCAAAGCTAGTTAATTAAGCTTTAGCTGATTTAGTTCTAATTAATTTAGTTTAGCTCATTCGCTGTTGAATCAATGCCTTTTGTTAAAGGCATTTTTTATGCTTATCTTTTGTGCTTAAAGTCTCGTAATAATTCAACACAAAAACCGTATTTAACCGTTGGCAGAAAATCGCTATGCTCTGCCAACTTTCAATCAAAATCAAACTTTCTATGTACGACTCCGTATTCCAAGACATCAAAACCCATATCGTTAGCTTCACAGGCTTAGAGCGAGATGCCCTACATATTTACGTTGGCATTGGGGTATTTCTTATCACAAGTCTACTTTTTAAAAATCACCGTTACCGTTGGTTTATCGCCTTATTCACGGTGATTGCTGCTGCCAGCATGGGTGAAGTGCTAGACAGACATGACCAGCTTATAATTGACAAGCACTGGTACTGGCAAGGCAGTGTGCATGATATAGTAAACACCTGCTTTTTCCCCACTCTTTTTACCTTGATACTCACCTTTACCCATTTTTTTGAGCGAAACTTTGAGCGAAATAGTGCCCAAGCTCATGGTTCAAAACGTTAATTGAGTATCAACTTTTAGCAAACTTTTGGTTCAATCTTGGCAAACCCAGCGATTCGGGGTAAAGTAACCTCATTTTTCACAGTATTTTTAAAATCAGAGTGTTTTTAAAATCCCAGTACTTTTAAAATCCCAGTATTTTAAAATTAGCTCTCTCGAATATATGGATAGCCAACCCCTTATGAATCCGCAATTACAACTTTTGCATCCTTATCCGTTTGCCAAGATGGCAACCTTGCTACAAGGCATCACCCCAAACCCAGACTATGCCCCGATTAAACTGGGTATCGGTGAGCCGCAGCACACGCCGCCACAGTTTGTGTTAGACGTCATCAAAGACAATCTAGCTAAAATTCAAAATTACCCCACCACCAACGGTTTGCCCGAGCTGCGCCAAGCGATTGCCGATTGGGTACAGCGCCGTTTTCAGGTCAAACAATTAAATGCCGACACCCAAGTGTTACCGGTGATGGGTACACGTGAGGCGCTATTTAGTTTTGTGCAAGCGGCGTTTGACCGTGAGGATAGCAAACGACCTTACGTGGTGATGCCCAATCCGTTTTATCAGATTTATGAAGGGGCGACGCTGCTCGCTGGGGGACAGCCGTATTTTGTCAATTGTACCGCGGGCAATAACTTTGTCGGTGATTATGACAGCGTGCCAAGCGAGGTTTGGGAGAAGACCCAACTGGTCTTTGTATGTAGTCCAAACAACCCAACTGGCTCGGTGATGGATATGGCGCAGTGGCAACGTCTGGTTGAGTTATCGGATAAATACGACTTTATCCTAGCCAGTGACGAGTGCTACAGTGAGCTGTACTTCGATACGCCGCCAATTGGACTACTTGAAGTCTGCGCCAAACTCGGCCGCGATGATTTTGCCAATTGCGTGGTGTTTCATTCGCTGTCAAAACGCTCCAACCTACCTGGCATGCGCTCAGGATTTGTGGCAGGTGATGCCAAGCTACTAGCGCCGTATGCCCAGTACCGCACTTATCAAGGCTGTGCGATGCCGATTCATCATCAGCTCGCTTCGATTACCGCGTGGCAAGATGAAGCCCATGTGGCAGAAAACCGCAAACTATATCGCCAAAAGTTTGATTTATGGATGGACAAGCTGTCAGACAAATTACCCCTACGCCGTCCTGATGCCGGTTTTTATTTTTGGTTGCCGGTACAAGATGATGAGCAGTTTGTCAAAGTGATTTATGAACAGCTAAATATCCATGCGCTCGCAGGGCGTTACCTATCTCGCGATACGCCCCCATACCAAAAGAACAGCGGTAACGCTGGTAAAAACCATGTGCGCATGGCATTGGTCGCAGATATCGCACAAAGCAGCGAGGCGATTGATAGATTGCTGAGCTTAGACTTATCAAATTTGGTGTAATTTTTCATAAAAAAAGTGATGGCTAGATACCATCACTTTTTTTACTTTTTTGTAAGCCTTCCGCTTGTAAAGATTCAACGTACAATGACTGCTAGTCTTCAAGATTTTTTAGCAAGGTACTGACCTGTGCCAGTCGTTTGCGTTTTTGGTGAATATCATGGCTGACAAAGATGTCATCGGTTTCAGGTAGCATAAACCAATCTGGGTGGCGAAACGTGTTCTCAATATCTTGTAGACCACTTTCCCAGTGCTCTTGCATGGTCGAGCCACTAAACTCGTAGTCTTTATAGCCGCGCTCATAAGTCTTTTTGTGATAAATCAGATGAATCACGTTTTTGACACCGACTTCTGTCATTTCGCGGGCTTTATTGACGCACAGTTCTTCAACTTTATCAACTTTAGCATCGTCATCGATGATTTTAAGTAACTCTTTGATAAGGCGCGTATAACGCAACTTTTGCGCCATAAAGTCAGTAACCATGCGGGTTTTGCTAGAGTATTGAATGTCTTTGATGCGCTCGTCAATCTCCATCATATTCTCTGGCACCGTGCCCTTGGCATTCCACAAATCCACTTGGAAAATCAATTGCTTGAGGTGCTCTTCATGGCTTAAGATTTCATTGAGCGGCGTATTGGACACCAATCCGCCATCCCAATAATACTCCCCATCAATCTCAACCGCTGGAAAACCTGGCGGCAGTGCGCCCGATGCAATAAAGTGATCGTAGTGCAGTTCTTCATTTTCATTGCTAAAAATGGCAAAGTTACCGTTACGCACATTGACCGCAGACACCGACACTTTCATCCGATTGACGTCATTGACCAGTTTTAAATCACAATAACGCTCCAGGGTTTCGCGCAGCTTGTCGGTGGTATAATAGCTTAAGTGATTGGGGGTGGTGTCATACGGCACAAAATAACGCGGTTTAAAAAAGCCACGCTGTCCTTCAATCATGGTTTGCCAAGCCTCAGCGGTAGATTCCATCACCCGCAGTTGCTGCTTTAAAAAGCCATTTTCAAATATCCACGGCATAAAATGGCTTACCATGTCAATCTTGCTAAGTTTATCTAGCTCATTGGCCGTTTGACGGTAGATGTTCAGCCCTGCAGGGGTGTAGTTACGATGGGTGATGGTGTTCCAAAATCCTTGCAGCGCTGCCAAGCGGTTCTCTGGACGGTTACCTGCGATGATGGCGGTATTGAGCGCGCCGATTGAAATACCTGAGATACGGTCGATTTTGATGCCTTGTTTATGCAATCCTTCATAAATCCCTGCTTGGTAGGCACCAAGCGCACCGCCACCTTGCAGCAGCAATGACACGCTATCGTATTGTTTGACCAGTTCTTTGAGTGGTGGCGTGCCTTGTGGTGTGGGTTGAGTGGGGTTTGGGTTTGGCGGTTCTATCGCCGTGATTGGTGATGAAGTATCAGTTACCGGCTGGGGTGGTTGTGCAGGTGTGGAAATGGTTTTTCTAGTTGACATAATAATCTCATCATCCATAAATATATTGTTTTTTTATCTAGTATAGAAGATATATCACTCAAGTATTGTAGCAAGATTTTATAGCGACAAAATGATGTATGTGTGAATTTTTTTAGGATTTTGTCATTCATGAGCCTTTGATTAAATATCTACATTGTTGCTTAAATATCTATGTTGTATCAAGGTGAATACGTGCAATTTTAAAAAACTGACTTATAGTAAAAAAAGCGGCTCAATCATTGTTGTATTTAGAACGTAGGTATTTAGAGCGGAGATATTTGAAGCCTAAATTCTGGAGCCTAAATTCTGGAGCTTAGATATTTAGAGCCTATGCGCTACGCCCGTATCTTTTTAGCTAACAATTTGCCGTTTAAATGGACAGTTAATCGCCCAAATGCACGTCTTTGACAATCACTTGCTGATGGATGGGGAAATTACCGAGCGTCGCCCCTGCTTTGCGGTCAGCAAAATAATGTTGCAGTGTTTCAATGACATTTTGGAACGCCAAGTCTTCCCAAGGAATGTCTTCTTCGGCAAACAGCGCACATTCTAGACTCTCGATGCCCACCCCAAATTTGCCATCTTTGAGCGAGCCGATAAATATCACATGAATCTGTCCGATATCGGGTATGTCGTATAGACAATATAACTCTAATGCACTGCCGATGGCTTCGGCTTCTTCAAAGCACTCACGATTGCCGCCATCTTTCATCGTCTCGCCAAGCTCCATAAAGCCTGCAGGCAACGTCCAATAACCATGCCGCGGTTCAATCGCGCGGCGACAGAGCAAAACTTTATCCTCATGGATGAGTAAACAGCCATTGATGACTTTGGGATTTTCGTAATGGATGTAACCACAAGACGGACACACAATGCGCGGCAGACTGTCCATCGGCGGGATTTTGGTTTCGGCTAGATGACCGCATTGCAGGCAGTAAGGCATGGTATTTTCCTATTATTTTTATGTTTTGTGAGGTGAAAGTCGTTTTAAGTATGGTAGCATTGATTGCAGGTTTTTACATGACAAAAATAATTTGAGCAGCCGATTATGAAAAAGTTTAGCTAAGTATCTAGCTTAGGTATTTAGCTGGGTATTAAGTTTGGGATTATTAGCAGGTTGTAGCGTCCTGCATACCCAGCCTAGTATGCAAAAACCTGTCTCAGCTATGCCAGCTTTACCGCTTGATAGTGATATCGACAATAGACAATTAGTTTTAGATAAATTCGGTCAACTCAAAGCGCCCTATAAACATTGCGAAATTGCCCATTAAATTTTGATGAATTAAAAATTATGTCCACAACTAGATTTCAAAGTCCCTTACTGACCCAACTGGCAGAGCGAATCGCAAAACTGCCATTCGATCCCACGCCGCAGCCGTATTCGGTACTCATCGCCATTACCAATGAAGCTGAGCCAAAAATTTTGTACTCGTTGCGCGCTTCGGATATGCGAGAACATGCCGGCGAAGTATCGTTTGCAGGGGGTAGACGCGAAGACACGGACGATAGCAACCAAGCTACCGCGTTACGAGAAACGCATGAGGAAACCGGTATTCATCCCAGTCAAGTGACTGTGTTGGGCGAATTACCCCTACAATTTGCCAAAAGTGGCAGACCTGTCAAGCCGATTGTAGGGGTAATACCACCCAGTGTTAACCTTGTGCCAGAGATGTGCGAAATTGCAAGGCTATTTTGGGCAGACTTAGCCACGCTTATTCACCAGCCGACCATCGATTATGCGTATGATTTGGGTCGCCAAGTGATGGTATCACCCAGCTTTATCATTGATGGCGAGACCGTGTGGGGCTTGACGGGACGCATCACCGCAAGCCTACTGGAAATGGGATTTGACCGCCAGATTGATTGGTATTTTAATGTTCACGATAAATAGCCAATCAACCACAAACCAATCACTGCAGCGCTGTCCACGCTAGCATTTCATCGAGCACGGCTTTGGCATTGCTATTATTTTTGACATTGTCGGCATTAATCATCCCAACCACGGCATACCATTTTCCTGATTTGCCTTGAACATAGCCTGCCATACTGGTGACATTATCAAGCGTGCCTGTTTTGATCCAAGCATGCCCAATGGCAGGGTTATTTGGCTGGCGCAGTTTGAGCGCTTTGATGGTACCCGACTCGCCTGCCACGCCCAACGAATCACGATATACGGTAAAATTGGGTGAATGATAAGCGAGAGTTAGCAGCGCTAACATACTATTGGGCGCCACGCGGCAATCACGGCATAAACCTGAGGCTCTAGTCATCACAGGGGGCTGTGCTTGGGGCAGCTTTTGTTGCCACCACTGGTGAATGTAGGCAAAGGTTTTTGGATAAGTGCTGATACGCTGCTTGTCGGCATACAGCGGTAGCGACAAGGCGATTTGTTCCGTCATCACATTGTTGGAGTGCTGATTGATGTCTTTGATTTGCTCGTGCAATGGATTGGATGCGACATAGCCAACCAATTTTGGGGTCAAGGGTTTGCCAAAGTATTTTAGGTATAAGCGAATATACCAAGGTAGCGCTTGCGGTATCGCCTTGGCTTGCTGCATATAAGGCACTGCAGGGTTGGCAAATTCAATATTCCCTGTAAAGTTTGGCAAGATTTTTTGCCAATCGGCGATGATTTGTTGTTTGACCAGCACATCCCCATCAGGAAACGTCAGATAGCGCTTTTGCTCACCACAAAAGGCAGACGCGGTTTGGTGAAAGCTCAATCCTGCAGACGTCAATGTTCCCATCCAATCATCTTGGCTGATATTGCAAGGCGCTTGACTGGCTTTAAGTGTTGTAGGCATAGAAAAGTTTGCTAGCGCAGGCTTTAGGCTGACTTGATACGCCGCTACGTCCTTGGGATTAATCGAAGGTTTGCTTTGGATTTGCTCAAGATTTGCCGCGGGATTGTCGATATCTGTCGAAGCGGATGTTGTGGGTTGCGTGACGCTGTTGGTATTAGGCTTTACGACCGGTGTGGCATTGGGTTTTGGCAGTGGCACTAAATCCACTTCCACCGTACCAAAATTGGTCAATAAAGCATTGGGCTGGGCATTATAAGGGCGTAACCCTTTACCATCAAACGCATTAACATCAAAATCCACCCCTTCAAATTGGCGATTATCGATGATTAAATTGCCTTGTACCTGCTGTATACCCTGTGCTTTGATCATGGCAAGCAGCTGGTACAAGCGCTCGTTTTCCAGTTTTGGGTCGCCACTGCCTTGCACAATCACATCACCATAAAGCGTGCCTTTCCACACAAAACCATGCTGATATAATTTGGTTTGCCAAACAAAGTCTTTGCCCAAACTATCGAGCGCCACATAAGTGGGAATCAGTTTTTGCGTAGATGCAGGGGTACGTGGCACATCAGCATTATAACTAAACAAAGGCGTTTGGGGCGCAGTCGATGCTGCGCTTTGCGGATTTTCCGTTAACGGTTGTACCACCATACTCATGCTATCGGTCGGAATATTGGCTTGGGCAAGTTTGGCTTGAATCGCTTCAGGTAGCTTGTTGACTGGATCGCGCTGCCCCATGACTGCATGGCTTTGCTTGGTCACCGAATCAGTGAGTATTGGCGGCTGCACTTGTGTGGTATCTGACGTATGACCCACCAAGGACAGACAAGCCATCCCTAGCAACAAACCTGTTTTTAAAGACAATAATTGAGTGGCGCGGGTTTGCAGACCCACGGATTGGCGAGAATTTTTCATAACAACAGCAACAATGTGACGAATCTATACTAGGTATCGAATCTTATTAGGCAAAAATAAATTAGGCAAAAATAAGCTGTCACCTTAGCGCTTTTTGCCATAAAAATCCACCTGATTTCATAGCAAATCGGCTAAAATTAAGGCATTTAGACAAACTGCCGTAGCCTTCTGTTGCAATTCTCTACATTTCAATTTTCAGATATTTGCTAAACTGTCGCCTAATTACTACATTGCAGTCACTGCTATTGCCGTTTTGGGTTTCAATCGAGAACGCTGACCCCTTGCTTTGGGGTGTTGGGTCAAAATTATTTAGGTTAAAAAAATTTATGTTAAACAAATCTATCGCCACCTCTGCCATGACTATAGGTGCTATGAGTGTCGTGCTAGCGTTATCTGCATGCTCAAAAAAAGATGACAAAGCCGCAACCACCACTGCTTCTGCAACGACGACGACCACCACGTCAACCTCTACGACTACTGCACCTTTGGCAGCATCCCAAGTCATGCTTAGTGCGCCTGCTAGTGCTGCTGTTACCACCACCGCTTCGTCAACCACAACAACTGTCACCACGCCAGCGACTGCAGAAAAAACCGCCAACGTTAGCAGCGCGCCTATAGTTGCCGCCAATAATGCCGCGGCTGCGACGCCCAATCTTGCCCTAAAAGCGGATTTGACGCAGTTATTTAAAACCTTAAATGAGCTTGACCGCAATACCCAAGCCAAACAAGCAGAAATGGCAAAAAAAATGCAAAACGCCAAAACGCCTGCTGACCAACAAGCTTTCTTTAAAGAAGTGGTGGCACAGTTAGACTTGCAAAAAGCCACGCTCAACAAACTAAAATTTAATGACCCGCGTGTCGCACAAACCCGCGATAAAATGGTTGAAAGTATCACCAATAGCCGTGCCGGTACGGCGGCTTTAATCAAAAAACCAACGGCAACCCCAGAGACCAATCCAGAAATTGCTAAGTCGATGGAAAAAGCGCAAAAATCTGCCGAAGAAGCCCGTACCATGTTGATGCAATTAACCCAAGAAGCAGGCATCAAACCAAAAGGCGCAGACGCCGCGGCTAGCAAAAAATAAAGTCATTTTTAGATAAAAAACTCTCATGATGAGAGTTTTTTTATGCCTATTATCTTTTATGACGATTAGCTTTAATGACTTCATTAGCCCGCTATGACTGCATCAAGTGGGTGAATAACATGGCAGTCATAATGGCATCATTGAGGGCATTATGTGCAGGTAATCGCGGGATTTGGTATTCGTCTAGCAGTTGATTGAGGTGTGGTAACTGCCCAACTTGGCTGGGGTCATGTCGATGCTGATTTTGTTGATACAAGCGACTGACATCGACAAGTTTATTAGCCAGTTCCACACCCAAAAACGGTTTGGCAATGGCATTTAAAAACGCCATGTCCATGTCCACACAAAACCCAATTATGGGACGGTTTTTAAGCATTGGCAATAATTGGGTGAGCATCTCGTCATACGATAAGCCATTGTCGACATCTATCGGTCTTAATCCGTGAATCACAATGGTGTCGTGGGTGGGCATCACAGGCGGACGACATACCAAGGACAGCGCGCTGTCGGTATCAATCACAAACCCGTTACTTTCTTTGCGTACCTGTACTGCACCGACACTTAAAATATAATCTTGTTTGGCATTTAGCCCGGTCATTTCTAGGTCTAGGCTCACCCACTCATTGGGAACTTTAGATAGCTGGGTATCAAACAGATAAGCGTACTCAGGCTTGCTGAGCCGCTGTTTTTGTCGCTCAAGTTTTTGACCGCCGAACAGATTTTTGATGCGATGAAACATGGCTTTTCTCTAGGCAATTAACACTATCTATTTAGTTAAAAAATATCTTCAATTAAAAAACATCTACTTAGTTAAAAAATATCTAGGCGATAATGATGGGTAATGAAGGTTTTAAATTCTTTGACCATCGCCAAACATTCTTTTAACAAATCTTTTTCCAGTGCTGATAAGCGATTGGGATTTACCGCTCGCGCTGTTCTATCTTGTGTGGTCAATGCCACATCCAGTCGTTTTGCCATAAAAAAATCCAGTGCTTCTGCCAGATTTTGCGCCATGGTGTCACCTAGTACCTGTTGCTGTGCCAGTTGCTGCAGTCGGCTCCTGGTGTTGGTGTCAGTGATATGATATTCCAGTGACAAGGCGCGCACGCCATGGACAATCGGGAATATCCCCGCTTTTTTTAGGTCAATATCGGTTTCACTGGCACCGACAAATTTTTGCCACCAACCACTGCTATCGCCAAATTGTAGAATCGGTTTGGCGAAACGGTTGATAAAGTTACTAGTCGCCACATTTTGCGCGCTGACTTGCCAATGTTTTTGCAGCTGCTCAAAGAGCTTAATATCGCCGCAAACAAAATGCGCATCAATTAAGGTCGCAATCCACATCATATCTTCACTACTGCCACTCACGTACCATGCCGTGATTTGTTTTTCAAAGGCAGTTGAAGTTTTTCGCCAACGCTCGTTGCTCAGCATAATCTTGCCATCACAATAGGGATAACCCATGTTCGCCAATGCCTCATTGAACTGCGCCGCATAGCTGGGCAGATTGTCATCTTTAAAACCATTGCGGATAATTAGCGCATTGTCTTGGTCAGTACGCAAGATTTGTTCACCACGCCCTTCTGAGCCCATCACAAACAGACAGGTATTGTAGAAGGTGAGAGCAGGCACAATTAGCTGCCATACCTTGGCAAACACTTGTAAATTCAAGCTTTGCACCATACGGCTGATAACATGGATTTTGATGCCGCTGGCGTGCTGCTCACGGATAAATTTACCAATCAATTCCACCGCCACCGCAACATCCTCTAGGCTCTGCGCTTGCTCAATACGAGCGACGATAAGATTAGAATGGTTGGTTAAAAAGCTCAGTAATTCGGTTTGCCCCAAAATCCCAATGATTTGACCTTGACTGTCAATAATGGGTAAACGGTGGGTACGAGTTTGTAACATGGTCAGCAAGGCTTCACTCACATCTTGCGATTGATGCACCGTATGGATTTTAAAATTAGTAAAGTCCAGCACAGGCGTGGTGGCAAAATCAACTTTTTGCCCAATCGCTCGGCACACATCAGTTTGGGTAAAAATACCGATGCGCTCGACATACGCTGCAATGGTAGATTTTTCCACGCCTTGTGCGATGAGTTTGTCACGCTCCGCTTCGCTCATTCGCGCTTGTGACTTAACCAAAATATGCTTGATGTCAAATTGGTTCATCGCCATCGTGGCATCGTATAGGGTTGCCGTATCATCGATAAAATGCGGCGGTTTGATATGCTGCCCCAAATTGGCAATCGGTTGATATAGCAGTTTTTGACTTTCACTTTGGGCAAGGCGGGCTTGGTGATGGTTGAGACGGGCAGCGACATCGGCAAACAAGGCGTTTTTTAAGGTGAGATTTTGCTCAGTGATTGCGCTTAGCACTTGGCCATCGATACGGTACATCAGACTTTGCTGCTGGGTGATAAAGTTGAACACGCTGTTTTGCCTGACCTTGGTATCAAACCAATCGCCTGCATTTAAGGTAGAAATCAACGCATCGCCTTGTAATTGATGAACAAAGCCTTTAAGGATAATAAAAAAATCCCCTTGCCATCCTGCAGGTATGGGCTGCAAGTTGTCCAAATAGACGATTTTACTGTGCTGCTGCAGATGAGTTCGCTGCTGAGCGCTTAGTGTATCAAATGGGGGCTGGTGTAGATGTTGTATGTCCAAAGTCTGTATCGTTGAGCCACTCATCTCACCATCCTTGTATTGCGGCTAAAAATAAATCTCATGTCCTATGAGCCTTGTTAGATTATAATCAAAGTTGTCTGAGGCAACAATCATGTTTCAACAAATATAGATGGGTCGTGGTGGTATGTAATTTACACCCGTCAAACATATATGTATGGGTAGTGAGTAAACAGATGAATTATTTTGGTTTTCTTTGTTTAGGTCTAGGGATTTTGACATTGGTCGCGGGTATGCTATGTTTTTTATTATCTAAAGTTAGTAAGGAGCCGCCTGTTAGGTATAAAACCCAACGCATTGCGATGGTGCTGTTGCCACTGGCGATTGTACTACTTAGTATCGGACTTAAATTTAGTATGAGTGTGGTGAATCCTGAGGTATAAATAACTAGCTTTGCTAACTAAGCCTGATAAATAGACCTGGCAACTGGTCTTAACTAAAAAATGGAAAATGCAAACATATAACAAAGGTCAGCCTAATATAAGCTGACCCCTAACCTAAATTCAAAACAATTAAGTTGGCTTGACGGCGACTAGCACACGGATACTATCAGGAATTAAGGATAAATGACCTAGGGCATGTAAGCCCTGTTCTTGCAAACGTTTTAATTGATTGATTTCTGCGTCTCGTACATTCGGATTGATGGATTGCAAATATTGCAGGCGCTCCACTTCACGTTCATAACGCTGATTAAATACCTCTTTGGCTTGCTCACTTATCGCAGGTAATTGCTGGTTTGCCAATGCTACTGCTTGCTCATAGCGCACTTCGATGATGTCTTTACGCGCTTTAATGACTTGACGCGCTCGGGTTTTGTCCAAACGATGAATATGCGATACAATCATATCGGGCGCGATTTTATCGCTAAAATCAGTCCCTTGCTGGCTTAAAAACACCCGAATGAGCGGCTTTGGCAAAAATGCAGGTAAATTAAGTAGCTTTGGTGCAATCGCTTCAACACGAAAATTAACTTCGACCAAGACCAGTCCTTCAGGCATGGCATTACTTTGTAAAGTTGCAACCGTGGTATTACCAAACGTGCCTGCGTTGACCGTTTCAAAGATACTTTGCATCAAAGGATGCTCATAAGTCATAAATTCCATGTCTTCGCGTAGTAATGCCTGGTCACGCTCAAAGGTCAAGGTCATACCATCTTCAGGGACTGCCAGTCCTTGCACTTGCACTTCATCGCTCGGATGCAGCATCAATGAGCCATCACGCTGTCCACTATATTCCATATTGATGGACGACATAAAGCGTTCAAACAAACGTGGCAACATGTGGGTATCATCAAAATCACGCATGGTGTAAGCGATTTTACTGGCCACACGCGGGCGACAAGAATTGTATTCAAGCAGTCTGTCACGCCCTGCTTGCATGGCTGCTTCTAGTGCGATGCGCTGGGCGTTGCCTTCTTCAATCAACTGATCTAAAGTAATTTCTTGACCCTCATCTTCGACTTTTTGCCCTTCAAGTAGCGGTTTTAAATCCACAATAAACTGCTCTTGAACGGTTTGCGCCGTGGGTGAGATTTGGTTAAAAATGTTTAGCGCTTCGTTATACCAGCGGTACATACGTTCAGTTGCCGTGCCTTCGACAAAAGGCACATGAATGGTAATCTCGTTTTGCTGACCGATACGGTCAAGGCGGCCAATCCGCTGCTCTAATGTATCAGGATTGGCGGGCAAATCAAACAACACCAAATCACTGGCAAACTGAAAATTACGCCCCTCAGAGCCAATTTCAGACGCCAACAATACTTGCGCGCCTTCAATATCGGCAAAATATGCCGCCGCTTGGTCGCGCTCAAGTAAGGTCATTTGCTCAGTAAAAATCGCGGTTTTAATGCCCGCATGCAATCGTAATACTGCCTCTAAACTCTCGACCGTTGCCCCACTGCGCGCAATCAGCAGCACCTTTTGATGTTTTAAGGTGTTTTTAAGCAAATCAACCAGCCAAGGCACCCGCGGGTCTTGTTCCAGCCAACTGCCATCGGGCTGTAACTCTTCTGGCCATAATTGTTCGCGCAATTTACCTTGAGTTTGATAACTGTCTTGCCAACTTATCGGTAGCGGCAGTGGGTACGCCATTGAGCGCCGACCTTTGAAGCCAGAAATAAGCTCAGACACGCTCTCACGGGTATTGCGAAATAGTACACGTCCAGTACCATGACGATCTAACAATTCATTGATGGCGCGCGCACGACCTTGCTCGTCATCACTGATGTCATGACCTAATAACTGAGCTAACGCTGATTTTTGCTTATCTGATAGCGATTGGTCACTCAATAACACCTCAGCAATTGCTGCGGTTTGCGCAAAATTTTCTTCTGCATCGATAAAGTCGTCTAAATCATTAAAACGATTGGGATCTAACAATCGTAACCGCGCAAAATGGCTTTCTAAACCTAACTGCTCAGGGGTTGCTGTGAGTAACAAAACACCTGCGGTTTGTTCAGCCAAATCTTCAACCAAATCGTATTTGTCATTGCCCCCTTGCTCACTGTCCCAATGCAGATGGTGCGCTTCATCCACAACCAGCAAATCAAACCCCGCTTCCAAGGCTTTTTCATGCAAATCTTCATGGTCGAGTAGCAAATCGATACTGGCAATAATCAACTGCTCAGTCGTAAAAGGATTTTGCTCAGGGTCATGCTCTGCAATCGCTGCGGTTCTGACCAAATCAAAAATAGCAAATTCAAGATTAAAACGACGACGCATTTCAATCATCCATTGGTACTGCAAACTATCAGGTACCAAAATCAAAATACGCTCAGATTTGCCGGTGATGAGTTGCTGGTGAATAATGAGACCCGCTTCAATCGTCTTGCCAAGCCCTACCTCATCGGCAAGCAGCACGCGCGGCGCGATACGTTTACCTACTTCATGGGCGATATACAGCTGATGCTCAATAATATCGACACGTGCACCCATCAAGCCTCTTAGTGGATGAGACGCCAAATAGGCTTGGGTACGCAGTAGCTCTTGGCGCAGTTCGTACCAATCATTTTGGTGGATACGACTGGCAAGCAAGCGCTCAAGTGGTTTTGCCAAATTAATATTAGCCGCAAGGCGCGTTTCCATAATCGCACGGTCATGACCTTCAACCGAGTATTTATAGACGCCATTGGTCTCTTCAAAATCGCTGACCACATACGATGCGCCATCTTGGTCATGTATGGTATCCCCGACTTTGAAAGTCACACGCGACAAAGGCGCCGATGTCTTGGCATACACACGCGTTTCTTCACTTTGCGGGAACAAAATATGCACGCAGCGTTCATCAACGAGCACGACGACGCCCAGCCCCAATTCATTCTCTGTATCCGACAGATAACGTTGTCCAATCGCAAAATCAGTCATACCGCTTAACCATGCTTCCAAATTAGAAATTTAAATGATGAAAAGTAAAACTGTTTATGATAGCAAAAATTACATTTTCAAGTGAATGATTTTGTTGATAGTGGCTGTTTAGTTATTCATCATTTGCTATCAACGGACTGACGACTGTGATACCTTCGGTTATGAGCGCTTGTGTGAGCATCTCAATATTATACACCGCGTGACCTTTTACCGTATTTTCAAAGTAAATATACAAGGTATCAAAATTGGCTTGTTGATTGGCAATGGTCTTTGCCCAAGCTTGCATTTCTGTATCCCTGTATCGATAATCATGCCGCTCGGCCGCCGAATGGGCATCCCACCAGTCTAAGTTTTGCCCATGCATGCGTAAATAACCGATGCGGCTAGTAAATAACAGCCGACTGGGCGGTAAACCATGGATATTTGGATAGTCCACACTACACCAAATCAAATTTTGCTGCTGAAAACTGGCGTAAACTTGCGGGATATGCCAGCTTTGGTGGCGAAACTCTATCGCCAATGGCAACCCATCAAACCAACTGGTCAAGGTTGCCAAATACTGACGATGTGCCACCGTTCTATCAAAACCATGCGGAAATTGAATCAATAACGCAGCCAAACAATCTGCCGCTAAAATAGGTTCAATCGCCTGCAAAAAAGCTTGCGCGGTCTCTGCAGTGGCGGTTAATCGGTGGGTAAAATCTTGGTGAATCTTAATCGAAAATTTTAGCTGCCCATTGGATTTTTTGAGCATACCTTCATACGCTTTTCGACCTAAAGGCGCATAAAAGCTACTATTGATTTCAACAGTGGCATAATGACGACTATACTCGGTTAAAAATTCGGTTTTTTTGGTGTCAGCAGGATACAGGATTCCCAAAAAATCCGTATCACTGTATCCCCCTGTTCCGATATAGATGCTCATAGAAAATTGGTTCTACTTAATTGCAAAATTAGCCCAGCATTGATTAATAGAAATTAATAAAAGTCGTATATAGCGCCATCATCCATAACAAAAACAGCATCGTCAAGGCTAATAGCTGCGCGGCAGAACCTACATCTTTACCAATCTTTGCCAACGGATGACGTTCTGTCGATGTATGGTCAATCGACGCTTCAATACCGGTATTAAACAACTCGACGATCAGAGAAAAAAACGATGAAAACACCAATATCATTTTAATCGGCATCATAAAAGGTAAAAAAATCAGCGCAATTAATAAAATGCTATTGAGCCATGCAACCTGTCGAAAAGCCGCTTCATTTTGATATGCCGCAACTAAACCATCTTTTGAGTAACCTGCGGCATTAATGATGCGTTTGAGACCCGTTTTTCCCTTGGTCTGCGCGGCATACCCATCTAAATGGTTGGCTAAATGGCTAGCAAATTTATCAGAGCGCTGATTTGAACTAGGTGATGTCATGGTGGTAATGGGTTTTAAAAAATTTCCTCATTCTACCATAGATTAATCCTAGAATTTTCACAATCTATACTGCCGCGAGCATTGATAGCCGTTGATAAACAAGCTTTGAATCATGCGAATTTAAGGGCAAATAAAATCTATAAATATTGATTGCCATTTTACTGATAATGGCATAAATTCTAAGACTTCTGCTATTTTTTGCAGCAACCACGCCACCTTGCAATTTTTAGTTAGTGTTGTCACCTTATTTGATGAAAAATCTATGATGAAATTACGCGCCACTTGCCAACTCGATTATCACTTTTCCCAGCCAACCCCTGCAGTGTTTCTGCTAAGACCGCAATCAGGTTTAGCACAGCAGATCACTCAAGAAGAATGGCAAGTCACGCCACCCCTAGCAGTTACAAGCTATAACGACAATTTTGGTAACTTATGTGACAGGGTTTTATTTCCGATGGGGGATTACCAAGTTCGCCTAACAGTTGAACTATACACCAGTGAATGGATAGATGTCGCACCCGGTATGCCAAAAACACCGATTGAGCAGCTGCCTTCAGATACAATGGTATATTTGTTACCCAGTCGCTATTGTCTGCCAGAATTTCTACTTCAAGAAGTCCAAATGATAACCCAAGATTTTGCCGAAGGTTATGACAAAGCGGCGGCAATTTGCAACTATATTTACCAAAACTTTACTTACCAATATGGGAGTAGTACAGCAGAGACCACAGCACTAGATACGTGGCAGCATAAAAAAGGCGTCTGTCGTGATTTTGCCCATTTGGGTATTAGCCTGTCACGGGCATTAGATATGCCCGCTCGCATGGTGGTTGGCTACTTATATCAACTTGACCCAATGGACTTACATGCATGGTATGAGGTTTTTATTGGCGATCGATGGTACACATTTGACGCCACGCAATCTGCGCCAAAAGGCGGTCGTGTGATTTTAGGTTATGGAAGGGATGCTGCGGATGTTGCTTTTGCGACTTTCTTCGCGCCATTTGAATTAAAAGATATGAAAGTTAACGTAGAAAAAATCGACTGATTTTAGTATGAATCTTCAAAGTGGAAGCCTTTATTAAAAGGCTTTCATGCCAATTTTTCAACCTCAATATGCAAAATTTCCTTGGGAATTTCAAAGACCAAAAAAAAACACCCCCTTTAAACGAATAAAGAGGGTGGTTTGGAATAGGGAGCTGACGATGACCTACTCTCACATGGGCGAACCACACTACCATTGGCGCATTGGAGTTTCACTTCTGAGTTCGGGAAGGGATCAGGTGGGACCTCCAAGCTATTATCGTCAGCAAAGGGGGATAGAGAAATGAGTTGATTTAAAAGTAAAGTATGAGCTATATCAAGCGAGGTGATAATCGTTATTACCTACAAAGCCATTTAGGCGTTGTATAGTCAAGCCAAACGAGCAATTAGTATTGGTTAGCTACACATATCACTATGCTTCCACACCCAACCTATCAACGTCGTAGTCTACAACGGCTCTTTAGGGAAATCTAATCTTAAGGTGGGCTTCCCGCTTAGATGCTTTCAGCGGTTATCCCATCCGAACATAGCTACTCGGCAATGCGACTGGCGTCACAACCGAAACACCAGAGGTTCGTCCACTCTGGTCCTCTCGTACTAGGAGCAGATCCTCTCAAATTTCCAACGCCCACGGTAGATAGGGACCGAACTGTCTCACGACGTTCTAAACCCAGCTCGCGTACCTCTTTAAATGGCGAACAGCCATACCCTTGGGACCTGCTTCAGCCCCAGGATGAGATGAGCCGACATCGAGGTGCCAAACACCGCCGTCGATATGAACTCTTGGGCGGTATCAGCCTGTTATCCCCAGAGTACCTTTTATCCGTTGAGCGATGGCCCTTCCATACAGAACCACCGGATCACTAAGACCTACTTTCGTATCTGCTCGACTTGTGGGTCTCGCAGTTAAGCGCGCTTTTGCCTTTATACTCTTCGAACGATTTCCGACCGTTCTGAGCGCACCTTCGTACTCCTCCGTTACTCTTTAGGAGGAGACCGCCCCAGTCAAACTACCCACCATACATTGTCCTCAGCTCTGTTAAGCTTGAGTTAGAACCCCAACATTACCAGGGTGGTATTTCAAGGATGGCTCCACAGACACTGGCGTGCCTGCTTCAAAGCCTCCCACCTATCCTACACAGGTAAGGTCAAAGTTCAATGTAAAGCTGTAGTAAAGGTTCACGGGGTCTTTCCGTCTAGCCGCGGGTACACAGCATCTTCACTGCGATTTCGATTTCACTGAGTCTCTGCTGGAGACAGCGCCGCCATCATTATGCCATTCGTGCAGGTCGGAACTTACCCGACAAGGAATTTCGCTACCTTAGGACCGTTATAGTTACGGCCGCCGTTTACTGGGGCTTCGATCAAGAGCTTCGCTTACGCTAACCCCATCAATTAACCTTCCAGCACCGGGCAGGCATCACACCCTATACGTCCACTTTCGTGTTTGCAGAGTGCTGTGTTTTTAATAAACAGTTGCAGCGGCCTGGTATCTGCGACTGCCAATAGCTTTGTAGAGCATGTCTACTCACCATCGGCAGCGTACCTTCTCCCGAAGTTACGGTACCATTTTGCCTAGTTCCTTCAGCAGAGTTCTCTCAAGCGCCTTGGTATTCTCTACCTGACCACCTGTGTCGGTTTAGGGTACGATTTCTTTATGACTATCGCTTAGAAGCTTTTCCTGGAAGCAGGGTATTTGCCACTTCGCTGTACAAGTACAGCTTGCTATCAGATCTCATTAATAGTCTAGCGGATTTGCCTACTAAACCTAACTACATCCTTCCACTTGGACAACCATCGCCAAGCTGGCATAACCTTCTCCGTCCCTCCATCGCATCATAAACAAGTATCGGAATATTAACCGATTTCCCATCGACTACGCCTTTCGGCCTCGCCTTAGGGGTCGACTCACCCAGCCCCGATTAACGTTGGACTGGAACCCTTGGTCTTCCGGCGAACGGGCTTTTCACCCGTTTTGTCGTTACTCACGTCAGCATTCGCTCTTGTGATACCTCCAGCATGCTTTACAACACACCTTCACAGGCTTACACAATGCTCCCCTACCACTTAATTGAAACAATTAAATCCGCAGCTTCGGCTCCTAGTTTGAGCCCCGTTACATCTTCCGCGCAGGCCGACTCGACTAGTGAGCTATTACGCTTTCTTTAAAGGATGGCTGCTTCTAAGCCAACCTCCTAGCTGTCTGTGCCTTCCCACATCGTTTCCCACTTAACTAGGAATTTGGGGCCTTAGCTGGCGGTCTGGGTTGTTTCCCTCTTGACGACGGACGTTAGCACCCGCCGTCTGTCTCCCGGATATCACTCATCGGTATTCGGAGTTTGCATCGGTTTGGTAAGTCGGGATGACCCCCTAGCCGAAACAGTGCTCTACCCCCAATGGTGTTCGTCCGAGGCGCTACCTAAATAGCTTTCGGGGAGAACCAGCTATCACCGAGTTTGATTAGCCTTTCACCCCTATCCACAAGTCATCCCCTGGCTTTTCAACGACAGTGGGTTCGGTCCTCCGGTAACTGTTACGTCACTTTCAACCTGCTCATGGATAGATCACTCGGTTTCGGGTCTATACCCTGCAACTAGACGCCCTATTAAGACTCGGTTTCCCTACGGCTCCCCTATTCGGTTAACCTTGCTACAGAATATAAGTCGCTGACCCATTATACAAAAGGTACGCCGTCACGGAACATGTCCGCTCCGACTGCTTGTATGCACACGGTTTCAGGTTCTATTTCACTCCCCTCACAGGGGTTCTTTTCGCCTTTCCCTCACGGTACTGGTTCACTATCGGTCAGTCAGGAGTATTTAGCCTTGGAGGATGGTCCCCCCATCTTCAGACAGAATTTCTCGTGTTCCGCCCTACTTAATATGCTTCTTATAACCTTTCGAGTACGGGATTATCACCCTCTACGATTGACCTTTCCAAGTCATTCCTCTAAATTATAATCAGTCGGCTCCTCCCCGTTCGCTCGCCGCTACTAGGGGAATCTCTATTGATGTCTTTTCCTCGGGTTACTGAGATGTTTCACTTCTCCCGGTTTGCCTCGTAAATAAATTTACGATACCTGTCTTATGACAAGTGGGTTTCCCCATTCAGATATCGCCGGATCACAGGATATTGCCGCCTCCCCGACGCTTTTCGCAGGCTGTCACGTCTTTCATCGCCTCTGACTGCCAAGGCATCCACCATGTGCACTTCATTACTTGACTATACAACCCTAAAGGGTCGTATAGGTAATGGTAACGATCTTCACCTATGTTTACGCTTGATTCAGTTCTCTTTACTTTTAAGTAATCAGTTATTCCAATCATTTCTTTGGGTCTGATTGGCTGATTACTAAGGTTAATTATCTTCGTTGGAACTTGATAATTAACCCAGACTCATTTCTCTATGTTGTTATTGAATTATCAGACCCTCGTCAGGTCGTGATTTCTGATAAAACAGATTGAAGTAATCTCTTAATATGCTTACTAAATTACTTTGTCTGCTTTATTACGTTAAGCTAATTATGGTGGAGCCAAGGAGAGTCGAACTCCTGACCTCCTGCGTGCAAGGCAGGCGCTCTACCAACTGAGCTATGGCCCCGATTAGTGGTGGGTCTAATAAGACTTGAACTTATGACCCCTGCCTTATCAAGGCAGTGCTCTAACCAACTGAGCTATAGACCCCGAAAGCCGTTAAAGCAAAGCACCGCTTTGCTAGGCTTGAGCCGAAAATCCTTTAAATAGGATTTTCGCTAGTAACCTTGCAAAGTAATGTTTTATTTACTTGGCTTATTAGCTTACTACACAAGAACAACTTGCTGTGAATTCTCACTTAGTGCTTTAGTTAAGGAGGTGATCCAGCCGCAGGTTCCCCTACGGCTACCTTGTTACGACTTCACCCCAGTCATCGACCACACCGTGGTAAGCGCCCTCTTGCGTTAGGCTACCTACTTCTGGTGCAATAGACTCCCATGGTGTGACGGGCGGTGTGTACAAGGCCCGGGAACGTATTCACCGCAGCATTCTGATCTGCGATTACTAGCGATTCCGACTTCATGGAGTCGAGTTGCAGACTCCAATCCGGACTACGATAGGCTTTTTGAGATTAGCATCACATCGCTGTGTAGCAACCCTCTGTACCTACCATTGTAGCACGTGTGTAGCCCTGGTCGTAAGGGCCATGATGACTTGACGTCGTCCCCGCCTTCCTCCAGTTTGTCACTGGCAGTATCCTTAAAGTTCCCGGCTTAACCCGCTGGCAAATAAGGAAAAGGGTTGCGCTCGTTGCGGGACTTAACCCAACATCTCACGACACGAGCTGACGACAGCCATGCAGCACCTGTATGTGAATTCCCGAAGGCACTCCCGCATCTCTGCAGGATTCTCACTATGTCAAGACCAGGTAAGGTTCTTCGCGTTGCATCGAATTAAACCACATGCTCCACCGCTTGTGCGGGCCCCCGTCAATTCATTTGAGTTTTAACCTTGCGGCCGTACTCCCCAGGCGGTCTACTTATCGCGTTAACTGCGCCACTAAAGTCTCAAGGACCCCAACGGCTAGTAGACATCGTTTACGGCGTGGACTACCAGGGTATCTAATCCTGTTTGCTACCCACGCTTTCGAATCTCAGTGTCAATATTATGCCAGGAAGCTGCCTTCGCCATCGGTATTCCTCCAGATCTCTACGCATTTCACCGCTACACCTGGAATTCTACTTCCCTCTCACATATTCTAGCACCACCAGTATCACATGCAGTTCCCAGGTTAAGCCCGGGGATTTCACATGTGACTTAATGAGCCACCTACACTCGCTTTACGCCCAGTAATTCCGATTAACGCTCGCACCCTCTGTATTACCGCGGCTGCTGGCACAGAGTTAGCCGGTGCTTATTCTGCAGGTAACGTCTAATCTAATGGGTATTAACCATTAGCCTCTCCTCCCTGCTTAAAGTGCTTTACAACCAAAAGGCCTTCTTCACACACGCGGCATGGCTGGATCAGGGTTGCCCCCATTGTCCAATATTCCCCACTGCTGCCTCCCGTAGGAGTCCGGACCGTGTCTCAGTTCCGGTGTGACTGATCATCCTCTCAGACCAGTTACAGATCGTCGCCTTGGTAGGCCTTTACCCCACCAACTAGCTAATCTGATTTAGGCTCATCTAATAGCAAGAGCTTGCGCCCCCTTTCACCCGTAGGTCGTATGCGGTATTAATTCGAGTTTCCCCGAGCTATCCCCCACTACTAGGCAGATTCCTAAATGTTACTCACCCGTCCGCCACTAATCATAACTAGCAAGCTAGTTAGTCATCGTTCGACTTGCATGTGTTAAGCCTGCCGCCAGCGTTCAATCTGAGCCATGATCAAACTCTTCAGTTTAATCTTTCTATCTATTGTCATCGCTATGACATGTCAATAGATTTAATTTGTTGACTCAATTATTTATACTGTCTTTGCTCAAATAAACTTACGAGTATCTTCACTCTGACAATACAATTAATTAAAGTCTTAATTTTATCGCCCTAAGTGAAAATCCACACAAGTTGTTCTTGTGTTCGTTGTTATTTAGTTCACAACATCATCGGCTGATGTCGTTAAGAAGGTCGCTATTTTAACAGCTTATTTTGTGTTGTCAATAACTTTTTTCTTTAATTTTTTATGACCGCTCAACTTATATCTATATTAATTTAAGTTGTTGTTTTTACTACAGTTTGTGGCTGTAGTCGCTGCCAGTGAGTGCGTATTATACGCTTTTCTTTTTGCCTGTCAATACCAATGGGAAAAGTTTTTTGATTTTTTTCAAATTAGTTTTTTATAGTTAAAGATAAGAATGCTTAAACTCATCAACACACTGGTCGCTAGGGTAATTAAGACAATTTTGGCTAGCTCTGGCGCTAGTGCGTTTGAGGGGATATTTTCATCACTATAATGGCGAACCATTTTAAGATGTTTGGCAATCGGAGAGACTAGAACAAGTAGGCTCAATAGATAAAAATTTTGTCGCAAAGTCGCAAAGGTAATGAGTAGAAAGTAAGCACCCAACAACATAAACCGATACAGGTGGCTCATGTTTTCTTTGCCTAAGGTGGTGGCAAGGGTATTTTTACCAGCGCCTGTATCTGTGTCAAAATCCCGCATATTGTTAATCATCAACACGCAAGTGCATAGCAGTCCGATCACCACCGCAGCAATAATATCGATTACGCGGATAAATTGTGTTTGTAGGTACACGCCCCCTAGTACATTAACTAAGCCGAAGAATAAAAATACTGCTATTTCGCCTTTCGCATTGTACCCATAGGGGTTTTTACCCATGGTATAGGTCACTGCGGCGATAATGGCGATGATGCCCAATGCTAAGAAGGTGAAGAAATCGGTCAGACTGTTAAAGCTCAGCCAAAGTAAGCCAATACCGCAGCCAAAAATAAACAGTGCCCAACTTATGATTAATTTCTTGAAGGTTTTGGGATTGATTGTCCCTTGGGCAGTCTGTCTGTCGAGTCGATGGGCATCCGTACCCCGTATACCATCGCCATAGTCGTTGGCTAAATTGGATAAAATCTGTAAGCCTAAGGCAACCCAAAGGCTTAGCAAAAAGATTTGCCAATTTTTGCTGTTAAAGCTGCCAATACGCGAGTATGCCAACGCATTAGCAACTATGATGCCAGCCACCGCTAATGGATAAGTGCGTGGGCGAGTCGCTTGCCAAAATGCTTGTAAAAAATTGACCATCACTCACTCGAAACCTTGGATCACCAATCGCAACATCTAAATGGATTTAGCCATTTAGATGCACGTTTACCAATGATACGGGTTTTATGTTGATTTTTTTAGACCTGCTTGCGCCAACAACGCACCCAAGCTACCAATTTTTTGCGGTTTGTCGGCTGTTTGGTTTTGCGGTTTAGCGGCTTTGTCACTACGTTGGAGTTTGCCCGAATGTTTGGCTGATTTACCGCCGCGCTCGGTAGGGTGTGCGTGTTTTTTGGTCGTACCAGCCACTGATTGGTTGGTATTTTTTGCTTTACTAGCGGGTGCTTTTTCAGCAGGTCTGGCTGCCATTGCGGTATCTGACTTCATGCTAAAGCCCACGCGTTTACGCTCTGCATCCACTGAAATCACGCGAACGGTGACGATATCACCTGGTTTGACATGATTTAACGGATCGGCGATAAACTCGTTACCCATCTCTGAGATATGTACCAAGCCATCTTGATGTACGCCAACATCAACAAAACAACCAAAACTTGTCACATTGGTGACCACGCCTTCAAGCGTCATGCCTTCGGTTAAATCGTTGAGGCTATTGACATCGTCACGGAACTGCGCTGTTTTAAAGCTCGGTCTTGGATCGTGTGCAGGTTTGGCTAATTCTTGTTTGATGGCAGCGGCTTTCAGCGTTGCTTGCTCGGCATCATTAACCTCATCGTTTGCGGCAGCGATAAGTGAAGCGGTCAGATTGTTAAGCGCTGACTCGTCACCTAGCACATCGTTGAGATTATTGTCGGTTGAGGCCAGCCATTGTTTGACCATCTCATAGTTTTCTGGGTGTAACCCTGTTGCATCTAACGGCTCATCACCGCCACGAATGCGTAAAAAACCTGCCGCTTGTTCAAAAGTTTTGGCACCCAATCTTGGCACATTTTTGAGCTGTTCACGATTGGCAAATGCGCCATGTTCGTTGCGGTAGTTGACAATTTGCTGTGCTACATTGACATTGAGACCTGCGATATAAGACAAAATCGCAGGACTTGCGGTATTGACGTCTACCCCCACCGCATTCACACAGTCTTGCGTGACTTTGGTTAAACTATCAGCCAGCTGCGTTTGGTTGACGTCATGCTGATATTGCCCCACGCCAATGGCTTTGGGATCAACTTTAACCAGCTCAGACAAGGGATCTTGCAAACGACGGGCAATCGATACTGCCCCACGAATGGATACATCAAGCTCTTGTAATTCTTGCGATGCCAGTTCGCTCGCTGAGTACACAGACGCACCAGACTCATTGACCACCACAGGCACGGCTTTGATATCGCCGTTTCCTTGAGCGCTGTGTTCTGCCAAAATTTCTTTGATTAAGGCATCTGTCTCACGGCTAGCCGTACCGTTACCAATGGCGATTAAATGCACATGGTGGTTTTTGAGTAAATCGGCAATGGTTTGTTTGGCTTCATCGACCTTATTGTCTGGGGCAAATGGATATACCGTTGCAATCGCAAAACTATCATCACTATTTTTGGCAACATGACCTAGACTATCAACCACGGCCATTTTGACCCCATGACGGATACCGGGATCGACGCCTAAAATCGTTTTTTGACCCGCTGGCGCTGCCATTAATAGATGCTGTAAATTGTTTGCAAACACGTCAATTGCTGCGGATTCAGCCGTTAAGCGTTTTTCTGTGAGCAAACGATGCTCAATATGCAGACGCCATTTGTCCAACCACAGTTTTTTGGCCAGTGACAATAAAAACTGTTGACGGTCAGTGGGCTCAGCAGCCGTTAAGTTAAATGCGTGATTAATTTGCTGGGTAAACGGTGCATCATCGCCTTCAATCGCAATCGTCAGTACATTGTCTTGGCGACCGCGTAGCATCGCTAATAATCGATGATTGGGTAGACGCGCCAAGCTTTCAGCGTGGTCAAAATAGTCTTTGTATTTTTCGCCGACTTCCCGTTTTTCTTCGCCCACTAAACGGCTATGAATTTGGGCGATTTTCCCAAAGCCGACGCGCAGTTTGTCGAGTAGATCAAGCTGCTGTGTCCACTCATCGATAATAATGGCACCGATACCTGATAGCTGTTTTTCTTTATCTTCAAAAATTGACGCTTCGGCTTCGCCGTTGTCATTCTGTACAGGCGCTGGCGCTTGGTAATCTAATAATGCTGAGGCTGGGCTTACCGACTCATTTAGAACCGCCAAGGCAATTGGCTCAAGTCCTGCTTCACGTGCTTGGGTTGCCAGTGAGCGACGGCGCGGACGATACGGCAAATAAATGTCTTCTAATTCAAGTTTGGATGCCGCTTGATTAATACGTTCATTCAATTCATCAGTCAGCTTATTTTGTGAAGTCAACAGCTCAATGATTTTTTGGCGGCGAATGGCCATATCTCGTTCATAGCTGAGCGATTTTTCTAGACTACGCAACTGTACGTCATCGAGCCCGCCGGTTTGGTCTTTACGATAGCGTGCAATAAACGGAATCGTCGCCCCATCATCATAGAGTTTGACAAATGCCATCATTTGGTTGAGTTTGATACCAAGATTGGCAGCTAATTTTTGATAAATGGCTTGCTGGACTTGCTCAGAGAGTACATCTACCGCTGGATTAGCCGCAATGGCAGTAACGTTTGTAGTCATATTTTTGCCTAACACTTATAAGGATGAACTCAAAACTTCAGAGTTCACGCATTATAACAAAACAATACAAAAAGATAATAGGTAAACGCTATTTTAACAAAAATCTTTAGTGATTTTTTACTTTGCTAACTATACCCCTGTTGTTAAACTAAAATTTTGCTAACGGATGACTATATAATAGATGACTACCCTATAAGCTAACGTCGCGTTTTTAGCAAAATCACTACAGCAATCGACACATTTCTTTGCTTTAATAACCGCATAACCAAGCAAATTTGACTGAATAATAAGATTGATAATGCTTGCAAGTTGTAACCAATCGTTTCAAAATACCCTTATCAGTCCTTAATAAAAATTTTTATACCCATATATTTTATAACATTGCTTGTCCTAACTATTAATTATAAGGTTCATTTCAACACGCTAATGGAACATATTTAGCGTTTATAAAAACTATGTAGCGAAAACAACATTCGAGTGAAAATAACATTGGTGATAGGAATATCGACGATAAAAATGAGGAAAATAATCAATGAGTGACGACATCAACCCCACTGTAGAATCTACTCCCAATCAATCAGCCGCCGGCGATATGAATCAGCGCATTTTGGTCGTTGATGATGATGCGCGCCTACGTACCTTATTGCAACGTTTCTTAGAAGACGATGGTTATATTGTACGTACTGCGCATGACGGCAACCAAATGGACAAATTGATGCAGCGTGAATTATTTTCGCTGATTGTGCTTGATTTGATGCTACCTAACGAAGACGGTATCAGTATTTGCCATCGCTTACGCGCAGAAAACTCCGATATTCCGATTATTATGTTGACCGCTAAAGGTTCCGATGCCGATCGTATCGCAGGACTTGAAGCAGGCGCGGATGATTATTTGCCAAAACCCTTTAACCCCAAAGAATTATTGGCACGTATTAAAGCCGTATTGCGCCGGCAAACGCGTGAATTACCAGGCGCACCCAGTCAGCAAATGGAAGTGGTCGAATTTGGGTCATGGACATTAGATTTATCAACGCGTACCCTAAAACGTGATGGCAATATCGTGACCTTAACCACAGGTGAATTTAGTGTATTAAAGGCTTTGGTACAACACCCCCGTGAGCCATTAACCCGTGATAAACTGATGAATCTGGCACGCGGCCGTGAATGGGGCGCAATGGAGCGCTCAATTGATGTGCAGGTGTCGCGTTTACGCCGTCTCATCGAAGATAATCCTTCGCAAGCGCGCTATATCCAAACCGTTTGGGGCGTGGGCTACGTGTTTGTACCCGATGGCGCAGAAAGCTAAACAAGCGCTATTTAAGAGAGCGGATTAAAAAAGCCAATTAGAAGAGCGGATTAGGAAAACTGGGTTAACAGAGTTAAGAAAATTTTATGATAAAACCGTTGATTGTAAATACAGCCTGTCACCTTGTGATGGGCTTTTTAGGTTCTGGAAAAACCAGTTTTATCAATGCCTGTATCGCGCATTTTCAACACCAAGAAAAGTGGGCGATTTTGGTCAATGAAGCAGGTCAAATCGGTATTGATGAAAAGCTATTGACGGGTAATGCTGACCATGATTTAGCGATTCGCCAAGTATCTGGTGGCTGTATCTGCTGTTCTTCGCAACTGCCGCTACAGATTGCGCTCGCTCGCTTGACTTCTGAGTATAGACCTGACCGATTATGGATTGAGCCGACAGGGCTTGCACACCCGCGAGAGCTGATTGAGCAGCTATCTGCACCACATTGGCAAACTGCATTGTCGCTAAAATCTGCCATCAGTATCTTCAATGCGCGTCATTGGCAAGATAGCCGTTATCGTGACAATGACGGCTACCAAGCGCATGTGCGATTTTGTGATGTGGTGGTGATTAATCGCTTTCATGGGTTGGATGACACCCAAAAAACCCAACTGACCGCATGGGTAAAAGGCTTAAACCCTAAAGCAAAATTGATTTGGCAAGCAGAGCAAATGCTGAGCGAAGATAATCTGCGGCAATTGCAACAAGCGCTCAATCAATCAAGCCAAGTGCTTGCTGAGCGTAGCCACTATCAACAAGTTAGCTTAACAAGCTTTGCTCAGTCCACCGCCCCACCCACTACCCAAGTCGACACGCCCCCATCGCCAACAGCTACCAATGATGACTTGCCATTTCGCTATCATGATGTACAAAATGGCTATCAAATCATCGGCTGGCGGGTGTCAGCCGACTGGACAATTGATATGACTGTACTGATGGAATGGCTTTTGGCACTGCCCAACTGGCAACGTATCAAATCGGTGGTTCATATCAAACATACGCATGATGAGCAATGGCAAACCATGAATTTTACCCCGGATTCGCTCGATTTGGTGGCCTGTGAACCACAAACCGATAACCGTATTGAAGTGATTTTTTTGGATAACACTATCGAATTGGATTTCGATAAGCTCGATACTGAGCTGATGATGATGTTTGGGCATATCCGTTAAGCTTACGGTTGATAGATAGCCGATTTTATTGTCTATTTTTTTGATTTTTCGGCTGTTTTTTTCATTGATTATGTGGCGTTAACATCGGGCGTGATACGGATGATAGTGTCATTTTCAAGGTTTTTTTCTTGCATATCAAACCCTGTATGAGTGATGGTGAGCAAGCTACTCACGCGCGTCCCATAGCTACTTCCTAGCAGCTTGTCGAGGCGATTGGCAGGAATAAAAATAGAAGACAACGCCAATTCTCTCTCGATACCTAAACCTGTATCAGGTAGCTGGGTGATAGGCGCTTGTTCACGGTCTTGCAATATCTCAAATGCCACGTTTTTCCAATTGGCTGTTTGCCAATTCTCATGCCCACCAAGCAGCGGCAATAACTCTTGTCGTACTCGCCTGCGCAGTTTTTCCGTTTTAAACCATTCCGTATTTGGTTGACCATTGGATAACACGTATAAGCCTTTTGCCAATACCTCGATGCCATACCCTTTATTATTAAGTAGCACCGCTTGCTGCCGATCGCCAATGACTAGATTGAACCCATCGTAGCAGGGCAAATCAATTTGTCTTGCGAAAGCTAGCGGTGACCACTCACCACTTAAATAATCAAGGATTAATTGACCTCGGGACGTGGCAAAGACAGGCTTATCTTTGATAATCTCTCGGTAGTTTAAAATCACCCCCCAGCGCCCCTGCACAGGATCGATACCCAACCAAGTGCCCCCTGCTTGCGCATCTTGCCCCGCGATGATTTTTTTTCCATTCGGCAATTGCCATTCATGCAGTGCGCGCGTAGGACGCTGCAAAAATTCATCCCGATTGGATAATAATACCAAGGGATTATCCTCAAACAGCTGCCAAGCCAACGCCACAATGCACATACTTCATTCCTTCTAACTTGTTACCATGCCCTCGCCCATTGACCCTGCATCAGCTCGATTGCTTATTCCATAGCTTAGCACCCAAAACTTTTTTAGCAATCACCAAATCGTCATATTGTTCATTTATGATAAAAAATCTAAAAAACTGCCGTTTTAAACGATTGTTGCCCTTGTGAATAAGCTTATGACGCCAATTAGCATCGTGATTATTACCCTAAACGAAGCCGAACGTATCGGCAATATTTTGCGTGACTTAGCCCAACAAAGCTACCAAAATTTTGAAGTCATCGTGGTGGATTCCAACAGCGAAGATGACACCTGTCAAATTGCAGCAAGTTTTCGTCACCAGTTGCCGGCGATAAGCGTCCATAAAATGTCAAAGCGTGGCGTCAGCTTGGGTCGTAATACAGGGGCAAGCCTAGCCAAAAATGAACGAATACTGTTCCTAGATGCCGATGTGCGGTTGGATGCAGACTTTTTGCAACAAGCCAGTCAATTATTGGATAAAAAATCCTTGAAAGTAGCCGGCGTGTATATGAATGCTGACCACCTAAAACCTTGGTTTACAGTGGGTTATCTGCTGTTTAACATGGGTATTTTTGTTAGCCAATTTTTATCGCCAACAGCGGTGGGTGCCTGTATTTTTTCCAGTAAATCCGTACATGAGCAATTGGGCGGCTTTGATGAGTCTATAACTTTGTGTGAAGATTGTGACTATGTCAATCGCGCCAAAAAAATCACCCGCTATCAGATGCTACCGCTCACCTTTCGCTTTGACCCACGCCGCTTGCAGCAAGATGGCTATTTTAATACAGGCTGGAAATACCTGCATGCCAATTTATATCGTTTTTTTATTGGCGAAATCCGTGATAACAAAATCCGCTACCAGTTTGGGCATTATCATACCCAAAAAAATAGCGTCGGTGGTGACGCTATTTTTTGCAGAGTTTTTAGGAGCTTGCCCTATGCTTTATCGTCCTTTAAACTCAGCAGGACGCTTTTGCATAAAGGCGGTAATCCCTTCTTTAAAGTCTTCACTGGTCGCCATTTGCATTTGGTAAATTACTTCTTGGTCTAGCGCGATATCTAGTCCTGCAAATGCCACTTGATTAATCGATTGCTTCATTGCCGCCAGTGCCAAGGTTGGCAAGCTTGTGAGGCGGTCGGTCAGTTTTTTCACTGCCGCATCAAGCGCATCTTGACTCACCAGCGCATTCACCAGTCCCAAATCTTCTGCCTTTTGCGCGGTGATTTGCTCACCTAACATCACAAGCTCAGTGGTTTTGGCGGCACCAATCAACTGAGATAACAGATAAATACCACCACCATCAGGCACTAGCCCGATATTGACAAAGGCTTGTAAAAATTTAGCATTGTCACTGGCGACGCGAAAATCGCACGCTAACGCGATATTCATGCCTGCACCCGCACACGCGCCATTGATACGCGCGATAATCGGCTTGCTGATTTTGCGGATACGGCGCGTAATGTCCGCAATCCCAATGGTCAGGCTGTGCGACATTTTCAGTAAATTTTCGCGGTTATCTGCGCCGGATAGCATCTCGCGAATATCACCACCACTAGAAAATCCCTTACCCGCGCCTGTGATGACAATCACTTTGGCGGCTGTGTCGTATTGTGCGTAATCAAGGGCTTGATAAAGCTCGGATTTCATCACGCTATTGAGCGCATTGAGTGATGCTGGATCATTGAGGGTAATCGTCGCAACGCTATCTGCAACATCATACGTGACTTTTTGAAAGGTGGGTTGTTGTGTTTGGGTTGCCGTCATGGGTCATCCTTATACCAAAGAAATAAATACCAAAAAACTAAATATCAAAAAAAAGATACAATGAACCACTTCATCTTACCGAAATTATTTTTTTTTGGGAAATAAAACGCGACTTGTAAGGTCAACAATCCAAACCCGACCACAAAATTTTTACAATTTTCAAAATTTCTGTATTGACAGAAATATATAAAAAGCTCAAAATAACTAAAAATTGATTGATTTATATCTATTTACTTACATACAGGGCTAAAAAGTGCAACTCACACCCACCATGGAAAAATTTGTCTTACATTGGGGCGAAATGGGCAATAAATGGGGCGTAAACCGTACCGTTGCCCAGATTCATGCCTTGTTATTTTTGGCAGGCAAGCCAATGAATGCCGAAGAAATCCAAGAGACCTTAGGCGTGGCGCGTTCAAATGTGAGCAATAGTATCAAGGAATTGCAGAGCTTAAATCTGGTACAAACAGTACATACGCTCGGTGATAGACGCGATTATTTCACCACGGGTACGGATGTATGGGAATTGGCTAAGGTGATTGTCGAAGAACGCTATCGCCGAGAGCTTGCGCCGACGGTTGGATTCTTGGCAGATTTAATCAATGAGCCAGAATTTGCCACAGAAAGCAAAGACATACAGCAACGTATCAAAGACACCCACCAATTTGTCGATACGCTGACGAGCTGGGCGAACGAGATGCTAAAACTTTCGTCCACTACGCTCAATCGTATCCTAAAGCTTGGGGCGACGATTCAGAAGTTTTTGAAATGATGGATTGGGATAATGACTGCAACATATCCGACTGGCAAAGTTTTAACCTGTTATGCTGTATAGTTGGCGGTTTAAGTAGTGTAATCGTTGGCAAATTGGTTTTACCAAAAAGCTAAAAATTTTACCCATAAATTTCAGTTTTGACAGAAAAAAGGAAAGAAATGATGAAAATACTTATCACAGGCGGTTCAGGATTTTTAGGCACAGCGTTAACACAATCGTTAAAAACCCATGGCGTAAAAGGTGACACTGCGTCAGTCACTTGGGTATCTCGTTCTGTAGAAAAAGAGAAAACCAAAAATATCGCAGACGACGTTATTAGCTATGACGATCTTGCCAGCACCGATCAGACGTATGATGTCATCATCAATCTAGCAGGTGCGGGTATTGCCGACAGCCGTTGGACGGAGGCACGTAAGCAAGAATTGTTTGATAGTCGCCTAAAACCCACACAAGCGGTAATTGATTATATTGAGCGAGTCGGCAACAAGCCAAAACTATTGATTAGCGGCTCAGCCATCGGTTGGTACGGTATCCAAAAGGAAAACGACCCAACTGCGCTTGATGAAACCAGCCCCGTGACAAAAACCGACTTCGCTCACGAAATTTGTCAGGCATGGGAGCAGCTAGCTTTGACTGCCCAAGATACTGCAAAATATGCCGTAACAGATGCTGTGCCAGTTGCGATTGTGCGCACAGGGGTGGTGATGGCGCCCGAGGGGGGTATGGTTGGGCGACTGATTACCCCATTTAAAATGGGCACCGGTGGTAAGCTTGGCAATGGTCAGCAAATCATGAGCTGGATTAGCCGTAGTGATTGGGTGCGTGCGGTGATTTTTATCATTGAACAAAACCTGACTCACATTCTGCCCACTCAGCAAATTTATAATTTGACCAATCCAACGCCTATTAGCAATGCTGCATTTACCGATGCGATGGGCACTTGGTTGCACCGCCCTACCCTGATGACCCTGCCCGCCTTTGTGGTCAAGACCATGTTTGGTGAAATGTCGACGTTACTGTTGGATGGGCAGCGCGTTGTGCCCACAGCGTTACTGGAAAAAGGTTTTGAATTTAACGACTTGACTGTATTAGATGCCCTAAAAAGCTAATCTTCGGAGACTGTTAATATGATTACCATGTACTATGATGATACCTGCCCTGTCTGCCGTACCGAAGCCTTGCATATGGCAGAGAAGAAACCTGAAGCCATTCGCATCATGGCGATTGATGACGCACGGGATGAACTTGCCAAATTTGGTATTAGCGAAAATGAGGCGATGACTTATCTGTGTGTGCAAGATAAACAGGGGAACATGCAAAAAGGCATGGATGCTGTAAGACTGCTATACAAAACCGCACAACTGCCATTTGCAACCGTGTTTGAATGGCCTGTGGCGAAACAAGCCAGTGATATGATTTATCCTATTTTTGCGCGGCATCGCAACCGTGTACCCAATTGGATGACCCAACTTGCCTATGGTAAAGTCGCAGCAGACTGCAAAGACGGTATGTGTAAAACTCGAGGCAAATAAATGCCGTTTGGTTTGAATGGCGGTATGTACGCTCAATGATTCATCTATCCTCAATGATTTATTTATCATGGATAGCTTGATAATTTTTACTGGTCATTGGGCGTTACAGTCATGATGGTGCAATCATAATTAAGTGCAATCATGATTAGGCACAATGATTATTAGTCACGATTATGAGTATCAAGTTATGTCTAATATTAATTTTGGGTGCTTTGATAGGGTCGCCACTAATTTTCAACTAACATTCTACAATTTTTTTACAGTTTGAGAAAAAACAGCTAGATTTTTTAACAATTTTCATTTAATAATAGCAACTAATCGGGAAGATGAGATTGTTTGTATCATTTAAGACAATCTATTACGTTTAGCATAGCGGACTTGCTTCAACATATTTTGTCTACTGTTATTGTCATCCAATCGCTATCTTCCTTGTCGGTTTTGACACTGATTGTTGAATCAATCATCAATGAGTTGTCTTTTTCATTCATTTACAAGGAGCGTTACCATGGATGAGGCACAAATTCAGCGCATCATGAGCCATCCTGAATTCCAAAGCATGGCAAAGAGAAAAACTAGCCTAGGTCTTATTTTTACCATTATCACGCTAGTTTTTTGGTTCGGTTATCTGCTACTCGTGGGATTTTACCCAAGCATGTTTGCAAAACCAGTTTTCGCAGGTTCGATGACGCCTGTAGGTTTTTATATTGTCGTAGCTTTCATCATTTTTGTACCACTCATTACTTGGATATATGTCAAAAAAGCAAACGGTGAATTTGACACGATGACTCGTAAAGTCATCGATGATATCAACAGTGGTAAAGTTTAACCACACAGGGATTGTGTTGGGTTTTCGATTTCGGTAGTAAAAATTTGATATCAATTTTGACATCATTTTTGACACCATGGAGGGTGGCATGTTACAACAACAATATAACGGCCTGGCTGTTAAAGGCTTGCACAAGCGTATCGGCAAGGTTTCAACTGCCGTAAGCTTGACGCTAGTGGGTCTGATGGCACAGATGCCAGCATGGGCAGCGGGCGCCCTAGAAGGCGAAGTAAAAAAACAACCGCTGAATATCTCAGCCATTATCATGTTCTTGATTTTCGTTTTTGCAACACTCGGTATTACTTACTGGGCATCAAAACAAAACCGCAAGCGACTTCTATACCGCGGGCGGCGGTATCTCAGGTACCAAAAACGGGATTGCTATTGCCGGGGACTATATGTCAGCGGTAACCTTTTTGGGGTTATCGAGTATGGTTTTTACCGTCGGTTATGATGGCATGATTTATACGCTAGCCTTCTTGATTGGCTGGCCAATTATTTTATTCTTAATCGCTGAGCGGCTACGTAACTTGGGTAAATTTACCTTCGCAGATGTGGCATCTTATCGTTTTTCCCAAACCCCAGTACGTATTTTTGCTGCATCCGGTACCTTGGTCGTCGTTGCGCTATACTTGGTTGCGCAGATGGTCGGCGCGGGTAAACTGGTTCAGTTATTATTTGGATTAGATTATATTTACGCAGTCATCATCGTTGGTGTGTTAATGATGGTTTACGTATTGTTTGGCGGTATGCTAGCCACCACTTGGGTGCAGATTATCAAAGCAGTTTTATTGATGTCAGGTGCGACTTTCATGGCCCTCATGGTCATGAATCATGTAGGCTTTAGCTTTGACAATTTATTTAAGTCAGCCGTCGCTGTCCATAGTAAACACGAATCGATTTTGTCACCTGGTAAATTGGTAAACAATCCTATTGAGTCTGTCTCATTAGGATTGGGTCTATTGTTTGGTACAGCAGGTTTACCACACGTACTAATGCGTTTCTTCACCGTGCCAGATGCCAAACAAGCCCGTAAATCTGTATTAGTGGCCGCTAGCTGTATTGCTTACGTGTATTTCATGATCGTTCTTATTGGTTTGGGTGCTATCGTTATCTTAGCTGAACATCCAGATTATTTCACCACAGTGGTTAAAGATGGCGTAAGCTCACAAGCACTCATCGGTGGTGCCAACATGGCAGCAATTCACTTGTCCCATGCCGTGGGTGGTAACCTATTCCTAGGCTTTATCTCTGCGGTTGCTTTTGCGACTATCCTAGCGGTGGTGGCAGGTTTGACGTTATCAGGCGCTTCAGCGGTCAGCCACGACTTGTATGCGAGTGTTATCAGAAAAGGTCAAGCGAGACCTGAACAAGAGATGCGTGCATCAAAAATTACCGTGGTTGCGTTAAGTTTATTGTCAATCGTGACCGGTATTATCTTTGAAAACCAAAACCTTGCGTTCATTGCAAGTTTGGTATTTGCGGTCGCGGCATCCGCCAACTTCCCGATTCTTTTGTTAGCGATGTTCTGGCGTGGTCTAACCACTCGTGGTGCGGTAATCGGTGGGTTTGGAGGCTTAGCAGTCGCAGTGTTACTGATTATCTTAGGACCTGCGGTTTGGGTCGATATCATGAAACACGAATCACCTGCTTTCCCATACAAAAACGTGGCATTATTTAGTATGCCTGTGACCTTCATTCTAGCGTGGATCGCCTCTATCACTGACAACTCACCACGCGCGCAGTTAGATAGAAAAGGCTTTGATGCACAGTATGTACGTTCATTAACCGGTATCGGTGCGTCAGGTGCATCTGACCACTAATCCAGTGTTCAATTCCAGTGTTCAATAACAAATACCGCTTGCAATAAGCGGTATTTTTTTATATTGGGTTTTTTTTTAAAACCTATGAATTTTATCCTTGATGAATCTCAACAAGGTTTTGGGTTGCCGCGGCATCAGCTTGTTTGACATACAATTTTGATTTTGAGCTATAAGGCACTAGCCCTGAGGGTACTACGCTTTTAGCAGATTCGTAATTATGAATGGAGTCATCGAAGAAAATATGCGGGGCAAAGGTTTGCAGTACATGGCGTTTATCTAAGCCACCTAAAAAGAATGCCAAATCCACATTGACGCCCCAATCACGTAATGTCTTAATCGCGCGCAAATCTGCAGGGGCATTGCGCGCGGTCACCAGTGCAATTTGAATCGGTGGATGCTTGATTCTAGCAGGCAGGCGTTTTTGTAGTTTAGAGAGTTTGATTAAAAAATCCGCATACGGGCCTTTATTCATCGGCACATCACTCATTTTGGCTTCATAATCATGAAACGCTTTGAGTCCTTGCTGGCGAGACAATAGCTCCCCTGCTTCATCAAATAATACGGCATCGCCATCAAATGCAATGCGTAGTTGATTGGTGTCTAGCTCTTTCATATCAATCGGTGGCGCATCTAATATCGCGCAGGCACACACGCCTGCATCGGTGACTTGCTGGGCATCGTCATGATTGGTGGTCAAAAACAAATCCACCTTAAAATCCGCCACATAATCCGCCACCCCTTCGCCTGAGGTAAATGCCGAGCGACTAATGGGTAGTCCATGACTACGCAGCGCATTTAATACTTGAATACCGGTATCTGGGCTGTTTTTTGACATAATCACCACTTCAACCATGGGCGCAGCGATGCCCTCGCCCTTGTCATCGGCTGCACAATGGTGATTGAGATTGAGTAAGGCTTTGATAAGCGGATAACCCGTCCCAGTTTGCAAGGGATCATTTTCACGTTCAATCATATAGCTGCGAAATTTATCAATCGCCGTTTCTGGATCTTCGGTTAACGCTTGTTGAAAAAACCGCTCAGACTCCGATAGGTCAAACAATGCCGTGGCAGAGACCGCCACAATTAATGTATTGGAAAAATCAACTGACATAAAAATGCCCTTAATCAATCGTGTTGTTATGAAGCATAGCACTCACTATGCTGTAGTTATATAAGTTTTGCCACGGGTAATCTAGATTATTCCTGTAACTTGTTGGTGTAAAGGCGCACAGTTTAGTGTCAAGACACCCTGTCGTATTGGAGATACCAAGCATTGGCTGTCGTCTATTGTAGTGTTTTTTACACGCATATCATGAGCTACCTCATTTTGTGTCATCACTGCAAGCAATTCAATCAGCAAGTTGGTTTCATCACCGCAATTTGCTATAATATCTTGTTTACGCTTTTTGCAAAGCGACGAATTCATGGGATTGTAATGCCTATCTAGACACGGTAAGTCTGGATGGGCAGAGTTTTTCCCTTTTTTTATTCCCATCTCTCACGGTTACATGACCGATAGTAACGGTCATCACTGCCAAAGGACAACAGGAGCAATTATGGTAGCCATTACCTTACCAAACGGCGATATTAAACAATTTGATGGACAAACGTCAGTCATGGAAGTGGCACAAAGCATCGGCGCAGGGCTTGCCAAAGCCACCGTTGCAGGACGTGTCAACGGTAAATTAGTTGATGCGTGTGACCCGATTAGCGAAGACGCAACCGTCCAAATCATCACGCCAAAAGACGAGGAAGGTGTGGAAATCATTCGCCACTCGACCGCTCACTTACTGGGTCATGCTGTCAAACAGCTCTATCCTGAAGTGAAGATGGTTATCGGTCCTGTGATTGAAGAGGGTTTTTATTACGATATCTATAGCGAGCGCCCGTTTACGCCAGAAGACATGGAAAAAATCGAAGCGCGCATGACGCAATTGATTAACCAAGATTACGATGTTATCAAAAAAATGACACCGCGCGACGAGGTTATCAAAGTATTCCAAGACCGTGGCGAGACTTATAAACTACGTCTTATCGAAGATATGCCGAATGAAACTCAAATGGGTTTGTACTATCACCAAGAATATGTTGATATGTGCCGTGGACCACACGTGCCCAATACCCGTTTCTTAAAAGCTTTTAAACTCACCAAAATGAGTGGTGCCTACTGGCGCGGTGATGCCAAAAACGAGCAACTTCAACGTATCTACGGTACCGCTTGGGCAGATAAAAAAGACCTAAAAGCTTATATTCAGCGTATCGAAGAAGCGGAAAAACGCGACCATCGTAAAATCGGTAAAGCGCTTGATTTATTTCATATGCAAGAAGAAGCGCCTGGTATGGTGTTTTGGCATCCCAATGGCTGGACGATGTGGCAAGTACTTGAGCAGTATATGCGCAAAGTACAAAAAGATAACGGCTATCTTGAAATCAAAACCCCGCAAATTGTCGATAGAAGCCTATGGGAAAAATCAGGTCACTGGGAAAATTATGGCGACATGATGTTCACCACCCATAGTGAAAAACGTGACTATGCGATTAAGCCGATGAACTGCCCGTGTCACGTGCAAGTGTTCAATCAAGGGTTAAAATCCTACCGTGACTTGCCATTGCGTCTTGCTGAGTTTGGCTCATGCCACCGTAATGAGCCGTCAGGTTCGCTCCATGGCATCATGCGGGTGCGTGGCTTTACCCAAGATGACGCCCATATTTTTTGTAGTAATGAGCAAATCAAACAAGAAGCCCAAGATTTTATTAAGCTTACCCTTGATGTGTATAAAGACTTTGGTTTTGATGACGTACAAATGAAACTCTCGACTCGCCCAGAAAAACGGGTCGGTGCTGACGAACTGTGGGACTTGGCAGAAAAAGACTTAGCAGACGCGTTGGATAATGCCGGGCTTGACTGGCAGTATCTGCCAGGTGAAGGGGCATTTTATGGACCTAAAATCGAGTTTAGCCTTAAAGACTGTCTTGGCCGGGTATGGCAATGCGGTACACTGCAGCTTGACTTTAACCTGCCAGAACGACTAGGTGCAGAATTTGTGAATGAACAAGGCGAACGTGAAACACCACTCATGCTCCACCGTGCGATTTTGGGGTCATTTGAACGCTTTATCGGTATGCTCATTGAGCATTACGCCGGCTGGATGCCAGTCTGGCTTGCACCGCAGCAAGTTGTGGTGATGAATATTACCGACAACCAAGCCGAAGCCTGTCAAAAAGTCGCCGAACAATTGAATCAAGCCGGACTTCGTGTGATCACCGATTTGCGTAATGAGAAAATTGGCTTTAAAATTAGAGAACGCACCCTTGAACGTATTCCTTATATGATTGTCATGGGTGATAAAGAAGTAGAAAGCAACCAAGTTAACGTGCGTACTCGTGAAGGTGACAACCTTGGCGTGATGAGTATTGATGCCTTTATCGACTTGGTTAACCAAGCGACCGCCCAAAAAGGGCGTGTCAAATCAAAAACAGCGTAGGAGTAAGTATTATTAAGAGTTCAAACCGATTAGACATCAACGAGGAAATTCGTGCCAAAGAGGTACGCTTAGTCAAAGAAGACGGCGAACAAGTTGGTGTTGTGGATATAAAAACGGCTTTGCAGGCCGCCCGTGATGCTGAGTTGGATTTGGTCGAGATAGTACCAGACGCTCAGCCTCCTGTTGCCAAAGTGATGGACTACAGAAAATATCTGTACGACCAAAAACAAAAAGCCAAAGAAGCCAAAAAGAACCAAAAACAAACGCAGCTTAAAGAAATCAAATTGCGTCCTGGTACGGAAGAAGCCGACTATCAAGTCAAACTTCGTAAAATCCGTGAGTTTTTGGAAGACCAAGACAAAGTCAAAGTCACCATTCGCTTCCGTGGTCGTGAGATGGCTCACCAACAAATTGGCTTGCAGCAGCTTGAAAAAGTCATTGCCGATACAACCGATGTTGCCAATGTTGAACAACAACCAAAAGTTGAAGGCCGCCAAATGGGTATGCTACTTGGACCTACCAAGAAAAAATAATCAGCAAACCCGACTCTATAAAAAAACCACATCAATATATGTGGTTTTTTTATAGGCGTATTGACGCATTTATAAAATTTTAAGCTTTTAAATCACGGTATTCGGGGTGTTTCTGTAGATAGCTTGCCACGTAAGAGCAGGCTGGCACGACTTTTTTACCTTGCTTGCGGGCGTAGTCTAGCGCGTGCTTGGTCAACGCCCCTGCAATGCCGCGCCCACCAATGGCGTCTGGTACAATGGTATGGTCATATACGATGACATCACCATTATCCACATAGCTGATGTAAGCAGTAGTGCCGTCAACGGTGGTTTCAAAACGCTGGGACTGCTCGTTATGGTGAATAGATAATTGTAAATCCGACATGGTTGTCTCCTTGTATATTCTTTTATTTACTATGCTATCTGTGACTTGGTTATTTGTCGCTTGGTTATCTGCCGTTTGATAGTAGCACAGCCACTGTCCATAACTTGTAAAAGTTTTTGCCTATTCGGTATGGGGTTTGCAAATGATTTTCCCTAGGCTTTTGCCTTGCCCCACCCTGTTAACAATGCGATAATAAGCGGTTAAACCTCACCATTTTTCAAATTTTTTGGCGTGGATGATACGCCTTATCTTCATTTGCTATTAGCTAACTTAAACAGGAAAAACATGGCTCAATATATTTATACCATGAACAAGGTATCAAAAATTGTTCCACCCAAACGGGAAATCCTAAAAGACATCAGCTTGTCTTTTTTCCCCGGTGCAAAAATCGGTGTGCTGGGTCTCAACGGTGCCGGTAAATCAACCTTGCTTAAAATCATGGCAGGTGTGGACACCGAGTATAACGGTGAGGCGCGTGCGCAAGCGGGTATCAAGATTGGCTACCTTGCCCAAGAACCGCAGCTAGACCCTGCCAAAGACGTGCGCGGCAACGTGGAAGACGGTGTGCGTGAAGCCCTAGACGCATTGGCGCGCCTTGATGAAATTTACGGTGAATATGCCCTACCCGATGCCGACTTTGACAAACTTGCCGCCGAGCAAGGTAAGATGGAAGACATCATCCAAGCGTGGGATGCCCATAACCTAAACAACCAACTAGAAAAAGCCGCCGATGCGCTGCGCCTACCCGCGTGGGATGCCGATGTGAGTAAATTATCGGGTGGTGAAAAACGCCGCGTCGCCCTTTGCCGTCTATTGCTATCCAAACCCGATATGTTGCTATTGGACGAACCAACGAACCACTTGGATGCCGAATCAGTCGCTTGGCTTGAGCATTTCTTAAAAGATTATAGCGGCACCATCGTGGCGATTACCCATGACCGCTATTTCTTGGACAATGTGGCAGAGTGGATTTTGGAGCTTGACCGTGGCTATGGCTACCCTTACCAAGGTAACTACACTGAGTGGCTTGAGCAAAAAAATAAACGCCTAGAGCAAGAGCAAAAACAAGAAGAAGCCTTTGCCAAAGCGCTGAAACAAGAGCTTGAATGGGTGCGTAAAAACCAAAAAGGCCAGCAAGCCAAATCAAAATCTCGCTTGCAACGTTTTGAGGAATTAAACTCCAAAGAGTTCCAACAGCGTAACGAAACCGCTGAAATCTACATTCCACCAGGACCACGTCTTGGTAATAAAGTGATTGAAGTCAACAATATCTCAAAATCATTTGGTGACCGTTTGCTATACGAAAACCTATCCTTCACTGTGCCACCGATGGCGATTGTGGGGATTATCGGACCCAATGGTGCAGGTAAAACAACCTTGTTCAACATGATTACAGGCAAAGACAAGCCAGATACAGGCACAGTTGAAGTCGGTGAATCGGTAAAAGTGGCGTATGTCGGACAGGTACGCGATGAGCTGGACGACAAAAAAACCGTGTGGGAAGAGGTCTCCGACGGTCTTGATATGATTACCGTGGGCGAATACACCACGCCTAGCCGTGCCTATATCGGTCGCTTTAACTTTAAAGGTCAAGACCAACAAAAACTGGTCGGTAGCCTGTCGGGTGGTGAGCGTAACCGTCTGCAACTTGCCAAAACCTTAAAACAAGGGGCAAACGTGCTGCTACTCGATGAGCCATCAAACGACCTTGATGTTGAGACATTGCGCGCGCTTGAAGATGCGGTGGAAGTGTTCCCTGGTACGGTGATGGTGGTGTCGCATGACCGCTGGTTCTTAGACCGTATTGCCACGCATATTTTGGCGTTTGAGGATGAAGGTCCGATTTGGTTTGATGGTAACTACTCAGAGTTTGAGGCATACCGCAAAAAACAGTTGAGCGCGGATGCCGAACCAAAACGCATGAAGTATAAAAAGATTGCGAAATAGTTAGCGATTTTTGCTTAACAATTTATGTTTTTTCACCCTACTCAAGCGATTTGAGTGGGGTTTTTTAATCGTTTTTGATACAACAAAATTAGTACCGCCCGTTGCAATTTTGGATAAGGAAACCTTAACCATGACGTTAGATGGCTTAAGCAGTACGCCACTCTATCATGCGTTATGACACGTTTTAAACAAGTTAGATTGATATGCTATTTATGCCATCATTTAGCAACCAAAATAAAAAAGGACGTAGTCAATACGCCCTTTTTTCAAGAAACCTTATTAAAACAACACCCGCACGCGAATGGTTTCTGGGATGTTTTTAAGCGCTTCAACCGCTTGCGCAGAATCGCCGCTACCCACATCCATCACCAAATAACCCACATCTTCTTCCGTCATCAGGCTTTGCGCAAAGATATTGATATTGGCATCGGCAAAAGATTTGTTAATCTGTGACAACACGCCAGGCACGTTTTGGTGAATATGTAGCAGACGATGCGTACCTTCTTTTTGCGGCATACTAACATTTGGGAAGTTGACCGAGGTTGCGGTATCACCCATATCAGAATAACGCACAAATTTTTCTGCCACTTCAAGACCGATATTGGCTTGGGCTTCTTGGGTTGAGCCACCGATATGCGGTGTCAAAATCACATTGTCAAACGCGCGCAGTGGTGATTCAAATTCTTCATCCGCTGATTTTGGTTCTTTGGGGAAAACGTCAATCGCCGCGCCCAAGATATGACCGCTTTGTAAGGCTGCCGCCAGCGCATCAATATCCACACATTTGCCACGCGCCGCATTAATAAGATGCGCGCCTGGTTTCATGGCCGCCAATTCTGTGGCGGTAATCATATTACGCGTACTTGGCAAATCTGGCACATGCAGGGTGACCACATCGGCTTTACCAAGCAGTTCTTCTAGGCTTCCCACTTGGGTGGCGTTGCCCAGTGGCAATTTGGTAACCACATCATGATAGATGACTTTCATACCAAGGCTTTCAGCGAGTACCGATAGCTGAGTACCAATAGAGCCATAACCCACGATACCCAAAGTTTTGCCGCGCACTTCATAGCTGTCTTTGGCAGATTTGTTCCAGCCGCCACGGTGTACCACCGCGTTTTTTTCAGGGATACCGCGCATCAGCATGATGATTTCGGCAAGTACCAATTCTGCCACAGAGCGGGTGTTAGAATAAGGGGCATTAAAGACAGGGATACCCAGCTCACGGGCAGCTTCCAAGTCCACTTGGTTGGTGCCAATACAAAAACAGCCAATGGCGATGAGCTTTTCAGCTTTTTCTAAAATATCGCGGGTCAAATGGGTGCGAGAACGAATGCCGATAAAATGGGCGTCTTTGATTTTTTCGCTAAGCTCTTCGGGGTCTAAGGCGGTTTTGATGTTCTCAACATTGTGATAGCCCGCCTCTGACAGCACTTTAAAGGCATTATCATGCAAGCCTTCAAGCATCAAAAAGCGGATTTTGTCTTTCTCAAGTGATAAATTTTGTGCCATAACAAACCCCTAGTCAGTATTTTTAGTCAATTATCCTATCACACTTGCTGGGTTTTTTGTGGTGAAATTCCAGCAAGATGGCATGATTTTTTTGTCTTATGGGTAAAAAATTCTTCATCAATCGCCAGTGTTTTTGTCAAAATTTATGCCGTTAGTTATGCTATGATAGAGCCTCAAAAACCTTTTCAATCTGTCTAAAAATATGGGTAAAAGCCACACCATGACTGCTAATCAGACCGCCATCAATACGCTCATTGAACAACTACGCCAGCAAGGATTTGACGAACACCAAATCAAAACCGATGCGGACAGTTTGGGCTTTTGGGGCAAAGATTGGACCAAGCATTTTGAACCCAATGCCAGCGCCATTGTCTTCCCGAAATCCACGCAGCAAGTGCAAGCCATCGTCAAGCTATGTAATGAGCTTAACATCGTCATTACCCCAAGCGGTGGACGTACCGGTCTATCCGCAGGGGCCGTTGCCGCCAATGGCGAGGTGGTAATTAGCCTTGATAAAATGCACCAAGTATTGGGCTTCTACCCTGCAGACCGTATGGTGGAAGTGGAGGCTGGTATCGTCACCAAAGCGCTGCAAGACTTTGCCCAGCAGCAAGGGTTATACTATCCCGTGGACTTTGCGTCAGCCGGTTCAAGCCAGCTTGGTGGCAATATTGGCACCAATGCCGGCGGCATCAAAGTCATCAAATACGGCATGACCCGCAACTGGATATTAGGTCTTACCGTGGTGACAGGTAAAGGCGATATTTTGCACCTCAATAAAGGCATGATAAAAAACGCCACAGGTTATGACCTGCGTCATTTGTTTATCGGGGCAGAAGGTACGCTTGGGATTGTCACTGAAGTGCAAGTCAAGCTAGAGCGTCAGCCCAAGAACCTAACCGTCATGGTGCTTGGTGTGCCAGAGTTTGCTAATATCATGCAAATCCTGTCAGCCTTTCAAAGCAAAATGGATTTGACCGCGTTTGAATTTTTTGATGATGTCGCCGTTGACAAGTTACTTGCCACAGGGCATGTGCAAAAACCGTTTGAAACTGATGCGCCGTTTTATGCGCTACTCGAATTTGAAGCGCCCTACGAGCCGATTATGGACATGGCGATGCAGATTTTTGAAGACTGTATGAGTGAAGGCTGGGTACTTGATGGGGTGATGAGCCAATCGATTCACCAAGCCCAAGAGCTATGGAAACTGCGCGAGTATATCTCTGAGACCATCTCGGTATTTACCCCCTACAAAAATGACATCTCCGTACTCATCAGCCGTGTGCCAGAGTTTATCGCGGATATCGATGCCATTGTTAGCCAAAACTATCCGGATTTTCAAGTGTGCTGGTTTGGGCATATCGGCGATGGTAATTTACACTTAAATATTTTAAAGCCAGAAAACCTTAGCAAAGACGAATTTTTTGAAAAATGCCAAGTGGTCAACAAGTACGTGTTTGAAACGGTGCAAAAATACAACGGCTCTATCTCAGCCGAGCATGGCGTAGGTATGACCAAAAAGCCGTATCTTAATTACACCCGTCCTGATGAAGAAATTGATTATTTACGCGCCATCAAGCAAGTCTTTGACCCCAATGGGATTATGAATCGTGGTAAGATTTTCGACTAGATAACATTGATAAAAAAAAATACAAAAAAAGACCTTTAACTGAGGTCTTTTTTTTGTCGCTAACAAGGTTAGATTTTATTCACATTCAGCGTGTCCGGCATGTTAACAATCGGTTTGAGTAGTTCAATGGCTTCTGCGACAGTATTACAAACGATTAATCGCTGTAAATCTTCTGGTTTCATAAAACCTTGCTCAGCGGTAAATTGTAGATGCTCAACCAATTTGTCATAAAAACCATTGATATTGAGAATAATCATCGGTTTTTCATGTTGATATAGCTGTCGCCAAGTGGCAATTTCCATGATTTCCTCAAGGGTGCCAAGCCCACCTGGCAAGGTGATAAAGGCACTGGCGTACTCTGCCATGATGGCTTTACGGGTATGCATGGTATCGGTCAAATGCAGACGCGTCAGCCCACCATGCGCCACTTCTCTATCCATCATAAATTCAGGAATCACGCCCACGGCAATGCCGTTTTTTTCAATTACACCATCGGCAACCGCGCCCATACAGCCAATCACCGCACCGCCATACACCAGACCTAACCCCGCTTCAACCAACCCCCTACCCAACTCATGCGCCGATTGGACATAGACAGGGTCATTGCCTTTGCGAGAGCCGCAATACACAGCGACTAAGGGAACATCAATATCATGAAGTTTGACAATTTGTGCAATATCGCTCATTTCTTTACTAGTAATAATATCTACGGGTGTCATGCATTTTCCTTTTAATGTGTTGTCATTATAGCTCAATCATCCTACAAATTCGTGAACGCATCCTAGGCGCAGCGTATCTCATTTTGGCTACATTTGGCGCATAGGCATTATAATTGGTGCAGTTGGCGAAAAATAAAGCAATGGCTGTTAAAAAGCCATCAATGAAAGGCTGAATAAGATAGATTCGATAAGAAAGACGGGATAACAAAAATAGGCTATCAAAAGCCATCAAGGAAACCACCTAGGTATGATGACCTAAGTCTAATGATAGGCATTGTGGGCATCGGCAGTCTCTGACACAGATGGGTGTAATTCATTGAGTGCTGCAGCATAACCATGTTTGCCAGATTGCTTTAGCCAAGCGCTTGCTTTGTCAGCATCGGCAGCGACGCCATTGCCACTGGCATAGATGTTGGCAAGAAAATATTGGGCTTGCTGTTCGTATTCAGACGTTAAGGTCATACCGCATTCCGCGAAATTTGATAGGATCAAAAGGTTTACATTGCGTCTGTTTATAGCGGCTGATACAACACGCCGACCAACAAAACCGTGATATCCTTCGCTGCTGGGGCAATCTGTACAATATCAAGTGCTATTGACTGGGCATCATACGTGGTTGCTAAGCTGTCGATTTGGCTTTGTAACTGCTGCCCAATGCTGTCTAACTCCTGCTGCAGCTGCTGACGAATCGCATCAAGCTCTGCAATGGTTTGTTTGTTGGCATTGATATCGCCCACCGAGTTAATGGCACGTTTGACGTTATTGATATTGGTCTGTGACAACGCCTTGCGCCCCATAAACGCGCCTAAGACCGCAGAACCAATACTAACCCCTGCATCAAGCCATCCTTTGCTCGACTCAGCGGCTTGTTGTTGGTATTTTTCATTGGCGGCTTGCAGTTTTTTGGCTAGCGCGTCTTGTTTTTTAGCAAAGCTATCACGCAGCTGGGCAATGGCGATATCACGCTGTTCATGTAGCGGTACGATGAGCCGATTGCGGAAGGCTTCTTCGCTCTCTGCCACTTCGCTATACAGCTTTAAACTATCGACATACCACAGGTTTAACACTTGCTGCTGACGGATGGCTTCTTTCACCGCTTTCTCCCAAGCTTTCCATGATGCCTTGTCGAGCGCTTGGGTAGGCAGTTGTTTGAGCACAGCAGGTTGATGCGGAGCCGATTGTAACTGCTCAAAGGTCAAATCACTTAAAATCGCTTGATGCCAATCTACCACCAACGGCGGCTCACCAAATGCTGTGGTTAATAATAGCTGCTGCTGACTTTGGGCACCTGATTTTTTGTCATTAAAAAATACCCGCGCATAGGCAAAGGCAGTAGGCTCATAGAAGGTTTGCCCATCGCCCGCCATGTCTTTGGGGGCATAATACAAGCCCACATCTTTGGGCAAGGCAGGCGGCTGCCTCATGGTGCTGGCTAATGGATTGATGGCAGGCATGGTGGCTTGCGCTTGCGTTAGGTCGTTAGGGGCAGCGGCTTGGCTATTGGCTTTGAGCTGTGCTATGGCTTGTTTGCTAAGCGGTCCTGATAAGTAGTTGAGCGTGAAGCGGGTGCTAAAAATCACAGGACTGGCGTCATGCACATTGTGCAGTAAAAATTGGCGTTTACCGAGTTTATCAAACCACGCATTGAGCGCCGCTTTGTCCAGTCCACTGCTGCCGCTGGCAGAGAGCAAGCCATCCATCACCCGTTCACGGTCTTGGGCAGTCTGCAACCGTCCGATAAACCAAGTACCCGCGTTGGATAAGGCTTTGTAGTCCAAGTCCACTGGGTTTTGGGTCGATAACACAATCCCCAAACCAAATGCACGCGCTTGTTTTAGTAGGGTCAACAGCAATACTTTGGTCGGTGGATTGCCAATCGGCGGTAAATAGCCAAACACTTCATCCATGTACAAAATTGCCCGCAAGGTTGAGGTGCCTTGCTGACGGCGCATCCAGCCCAATAAATTGGTGAGTAACAAAGTGACAAAAAATAAACGTTCGTCATCGGATAGATGCGCAATATTGAGCACACTGGTTTGTGCTTTGCCGTTTTTATCATAAAACAGTGCGCCAGCATCCAGCGGCATGCCTTTAAGCCAGCTAGCAAAACTCGGTGATGCCAAAAGCGTGTTGAGCTTCATCGCCAGTGCGCCACGGTCTTTATCCGCAAATACTTGTGACAACGGCAGGATACCGATTTTGTCAAACGGTGGCGTTTGGATTTGGGTAATCAAATCCACCAAGGTTAAAGTTTGGTTGTTATCCCAGGCGTTTTTAAGTAGCTGTGCCAAAAACACATGCTCTGGAGCAAGGTTATCCCCATCAACTTTTAATAGCACCAACAGTGCCGACACTGTCGCATCGATATACTCAGCATAGCCTTCGCTATCTTGTTTGACACTATCGGGCGGTGGGACGAGATTGCCAAGTAGGGCAATCGGTAAACCATTCTCGCTACCTGGGGTATAGACACTGACACGATTGGCGGCTTTGAGTGCTTGCACACGCTCAGGGGTTTGAAAACTTTTGCCAAGCCCTTGTTGCCAGTTGTCTGCGGTTTGCTTGGCAAACTCTGCCACACTCATACCTGCTTGACTTGCCATGCCGCTATCAATCCACGGCTCAAAGTCACTGGCTGCCAAATTTGGGAACGTCAATGCCAAATTGCCCAAGTCACCTTTGGGATCAATCGCAATCACCGGAATATTATCCAGCGCTGCTTCTTCCAGTAAGCTAATCCCCAAACCCGTCTTACCCGAGCCTGTCATCCCGATAATCACCGCATGGGTTGTTAAGTCAGCTGCGTCATATAGGGTTGCTTGACCTTGTGTACACTCTGGGTACACGTCTTGACCGAGATAAAATTGACCGATACTGTCAGGAATATTATTGGTGAGCGTTGGCATGAGATTCCCTCAAAATTTTTATAAGTAATGATTGATCGCCAACATGACGACTGGTCTAATTGCCTAATTGTCTAACAACCTGAGTGGCGGTATGTCGGTTTCATTATAGGTAAAATTTTATCATTTCGCCTAGCAAAATTTGTCGATTCTTTTGTCGAGCCTTAACGCAATTTTTTAGCGCCAAAAAGATAATCCTCAATAATTTTTGATACAAAATTTTGAAGTTTACCCGCTTAGTGTTGGGCATTAAAAGTTTAGCAATAAAAGCTGAGCAATAAAAAAAAGCAATGGGTGACATTGCTTTTGGTAGGATTGCATCATCGCAATATGCAAATTAAGTTTAAAACTATTTTATAAAAATCATTCTGTCAGCGATTTCGTTGCCGCTTGGGTCATTGTCTAATTGATAATATTGACGAAGCAATTGCCCCACATCGCCCAATAGCGCAACCAAGCTATCAATGTGTCGATTGGCTTTAATACCTTCGATAGCCTTGTCGCACATTGCTTGCCACATGGTTGGCATCACATGGCTATTGATGCCTCTATCCGCGACAATCTCCAGACGCCGCTCACAGATATTAAGATACACCAACACCCCAGTATTATCCTGCGTATCCCAGACGCGATAATCCCCAAAAACTTCGATTGCTCTGTCTCGGCTGTTTTGTAGCCGTGCGGACGAAATAGGCAAATGATTCTCAATCACTAGCACCACTTCGCCGCGATTCCCTTGCTCAGCTTCGGTAATTGCTTGATTTAGCTGTTGTTGGGCAGTAGGTGTTAACCAGCGATTGTGCAGGCTAGGTATAAACGCAACTTGACGCCACCATCTAGCCCAACTTGGCACAGTGGAAGTCACTGTCGCCATCGGTGAGGTATAAGCAATGGTTTCTTCGTTGGCACCATTCGTTGCAGTTATTGGGTCATTTGTGCTCATGAAAATTCCATAAAAAATAATGAAGTATATAGTTGATGATAAGGGATAAAGTTAACACAATTTTTTAACTGATGTTTCAATAGCTAGCCGATTACTGACTACTGATTACCAATCGCCACCAGCGCCGCCGCCGCCAAAGCCACCACCGCCGCCACCAAATCCACCTCCGCCAAAACCGCCACCACCGAATCCACCGCCGCCAAAGCCGCCACCCGGTAGGAACACAACCCCACTGCCGCCTCGGCCCCCACGACCGCCACCACGAAATAGCAAAAATAAAAAGACAATAAATGCCACAAACATACTGCCCAGTAACCCTGCACCAAAGATTGTACCAAGCGTTACAATGCCACCTGCCGTAGCAATCGAACCAAAAAAACGCCCTAATATACTGGTCAAAATCATACCAGCGACAAAGCCAAAAAAGCCTAGGAAGATAAGCGGTATACCACCCTCTTGATTTGACTGGGCATTGCTATTGGTATTGACTCGATTGGCATCCGCTTGATTTAAAATAGCAGGATCGGTCGTCAAGCGTTCTTCAATGCGATTAATTCCCGCTGTGATACCCCCGGCATAATCGCCTTGTTTAAATCTTGGGGTTATGTCATCGCTAATAATCCGTTTAGCCACGGCATCAGGCAGGGTACCTTCAAGACCATAGCCCGTTAAAATGTACATTTTACGGTCATTGACGGCAACCACCATCAACAGACCTTGATCGGTGTCTTTTTTGCCCAATTTCCAGCGATCAGCAACTTTCATTGAATAGTCAAAAATATCTTCGCCATTGGTGGTTGGTACAATGACGACGGCTGCTTGCGCCAAGCCGCGGTCATTAAGACTACGCAGTTTGGTTTCAATCGCTTGTTTATCACTGGCAGATAGAATTTTTGCTTCATCAATGACAGGGTTATTTAGGATTAGTTTATCAGCGGCGACAGGGGCTTGGGTTGACTTTTTAGGTATCGTAGTCGTTTGGGCATTGGCGGTAGCTGTTGCCTGATTGCCAGTTGCTTGGGTGCTACCTGGTATCGGCAGCGCATCATTGCCTAACGTCTCTTTAATTGCATCATTATTGAGTACAGCATCATTGAGCGCTTCATTGGTTTGTGCGGTTTTGGCAATCGCAACCATGTCCTCAACACTATGATCTTGTAATGTGGGCTTAGCGGTAACGGTTGCGGAATTGGCTGTCGCTGTGGCGGTTTCTGCAACGGCAGCCATAGGCATTGCAAGCCCAATGCCCATGGTCAGTGCAGTAAAAGTACTTAATAGTACCCGCTTCGCTAATAAGCGAGACGACAATTTTTGCGGCTGATTATGGGAGCGCTGTAAATTGGGCTGTGTCTGTGCAATATTCAATGACACCTGTGTTTCCTCAAAGTATGCAATTTTTTTATTATGATCTAGTCAATTCAACAACTATTTTAAAAAATTAAAAAATTAATCTGACAATTGATGCAAATCTTATCCAATGAGCCTGCCACCGACTGATGGCAGACTATTTAAAAAAATCTTCTTAACTCTCAAACTTTAACTATACAGTTAACATTAACAATGGTGAATTAAGGTTTCGCTGCCGCGGTAGCCGAATTATTTACAGGCTGACCACCGGCATTGGCAGTGTTCCCATTGTTTTGCACTGGCTGACCGCCCGCATTTGCGGTATTGGTATTGTTATTGCCAAAATCAACAGTTGGTGCAGTGGAGATTTGCGCCTCATTGGCCACGGTAAAATTTGGACGGGTATGCATACCAAACACTTTTGCGGTGACATTGGTTGGGAATTGGCGTACGGTAGTATTATAAGTTTGAACATCTTGGATATAACGACCACGTGCCACGGTAATGCGGTTTTCGGTGCCTTCAAGCTGTGCTTGTAACTCTTGGAATTGTTTGTCCGCTTTTAGGTCGGGATAGCGTTCTGACACTGCCATTAGGCGCGATAACGCACTGCCCAATTGATCTTGCGCTTGTTGATAGCGTTGGAAAGCCGCTGGGTCATTGAGTACATCGGCACTCACATTGATAGTCGTTGCTTGTGAGCGCGCTTGTGTCACTTGGGTTAAGGTCGCTTGTTCGTGCTGGGCATAACGCTCAACGACTTTCACCAAGTTTGGAATCAAGTCAGCACGGCGCTGGTATTGGTTGACTACTTCTGACCATGACGCGTTGATTTGTTCATCTTGCGCTTGCATAGCGTTATAACCACAACCGGTCAGATTGGCAGAACCCACCACCAAGGCTGCGGCCAATAAGGTGTTTTTTACTGTGGTATTGAATGGTTTCATAAGTTTTCCTCAAAGATAAATTAAATAAATCGATATCTAGGTTTTTGAAAATTATGAAGCTATGTGCGGATACTGTAAATTTACGTTTTGTATAGTGCTGTATGGTTTTGTATCAAACCGCAGACTTATTAAAGCCAACTTAGCGGCTTAGAATAGTTAAATATCGAATAGTTAAAAAACGAATAGCTAAAAATTGAATAGTTAAAAATTTGCAATCAGCTTAGCAAAAAAAGACCAGCCAACGCTGATCTTTTTGATTACCTTTATTATCTACCAAAAAATCATTGTTGAGCGGCTTCAATTTGAATGACTAATTTCACCTTTTTACTCACACCCATTTTGACATAACCATCAATCCCCCAATCGGTACGGTCAATCGTGGTTTCAAAATCACCGCCGTACACATATGCCATGAGTAACGGACTTGGATAGCTGTTAAATTTGCTTGCTGTCAACGTAATAGGGCGAGTTTTTTTGAGCAAAGTTAAATTGCCTTTAATTTGGTGTAATTTACCCTTTTTAAAGATAAATTTGGTAGAGGTAAAGTGGGCAGTTGGATATTTATCAGCATTAAAAAAGTCTTTACTTTTTAAGTGTTCATCAAACGTTTTATGACCTGTTTGCAATTTTTCCAACGGAATATCAAGGTCAATTTGCCCTGTTTGATTGTCGGGGTCAAATACCATGTCGCCTTCCAAGCCATAAAATCCACCATGATTGGTCGAGGTACCAAAATGGTCAATGCTAAATCGCACATTGGTGTGCATCGGGTCGAGTTTATAGTTGATTGAATTAGATTTGACGATTTCTTTGCTTACTGCTTTTGCGCCTAAGCTGAAAGTTTTAGCCAAGGCTTTTTTGGTCAAAATGGCAGTGGTTGCCATGCCTGCAAGTTTGGCAAGTGTCCCTAAGTTGTTAGTTTTATCTGTCATGAACTTTCCTTTATTATTAGTCGTTAAAAATTGCATTGGTTTGAACATTTTAACTTATCAATTGCATCAAGCTGTGCAAAGAGTGTTGGCAAAGTTCAGCATTTGTGAAATTATCTATCGTAAAAACGTAAAAAAGCCAATGCGTTAACATTGGCTTTTGGGTAACGCTAAGCAAGCTTATTGTTGTACCGCTTCAACTTGGATATTGAGTTTGACGTCTTTAGCAAAACCCATTTTGACATAGGTATCCATGCCCCATTTGGTGCGGTCAATGGTAGTCTCAAAATCACCACCACATACTTGCGCATTTTTCAGCATTGGGCTGTTGTAGCAATTAAATTTAGTGGCTTTTAAGCTAACTGGGTTGGTTTTGCCCAATAGTGTTAAGTTACCGTCAACTTTCGTTACTTTGCCATTTTTAAAATGGAATTTGGTTGATTTAAAATTAGCCGTTGGGTATTTTTCAGCGTTAAAGAATTCAGCTGATTTTAAATGGTTGGTAAAATGTTCGTTACCCGTGTCAAGACTATTGACAGGAATGTCAACGTTGATGCTGCCTGTATTTTTGGCTGGGTTATAGTTCAAGTCACCTGTTACGCCGTAAAAACCACCTTGGTTGGTCGTTGTACCGAAGTGGTCAATCGCAAAACGTACATTGGCGTGGTTTGGGTCTAGTTTGTAGCTGGTGCTGTTGCTTGGCTTAACTTTTTCTACTTTGGCGGTTTTAGGGGCTTTTGTGACCGCTGCAGGTTGAGCCGCGGTTTCACCAACTTTTTGCGTTTCACCGTTTTGCGAAATAACCAATTCTGCATTGGCAAATTGTGTGGCTAACAACGCTGTGATAGCGGTAGTGACTAAAAGTTTGCTATTCATGGGATTTTCCTCGATATATTATAAGAGCTGTGTGGGCTTACAAAACATTGTTAATGAAACTTAACTTAGTCTATGTAGGATTAAGTTATTATAACATATACCTTTCCTTTGTTATCGTGTATTGTTTGTAAATTGTTGCTAGTTTTTGACCGAGCCAAGACTTTCACCGTGACAGCCTTTATTACCCAGCCTTTATTGCGTTAGTCGGGTTAGGTTGGGTCATTAAAAAAGGACAGCTTTTGCCATCCTTTTATAAAAAAATCATCTATATTAACTTTTATCTTAAGAATGCCCGAGCATTTCTAAACATCCGCATCCACGCCCCGTCATTGTCCCAAGCTTCAGGCTTCCAGCTGTGGTTATATGCCATCAAATTGCGCTCTGGGTGTGGCATCATCAAGGTCACACGCCCATCGGTACTACAAATCCCTGTCACCCCTTGCGGTGAGCCATTTGGATTGAGCGGATAATGCTCGGTTGGTGTGCCGAGACTGTCCACATAACGCATCACAATTTGCCCATGTGCGCTCATCCCTGCGATATCGGTATCGCTCAACGTTGCAAAGCCTTCGCCATGTGCCACCGCAATCGGTAGAATGCTCTCTTGCATGCCTTTTAACAGCACCGACTTGGTACGTTCAATTTTCACATTCACCGTGCGCGCTTCAAACCGTGCCGATTTATTGGCGATAAAACGGGGGAAATTCTCTGCGCCTGGTATCAAGTCTTTAAGCTGGCTCATCATCTGACAGCCGTTACAAACGCCAAGCGAGAAGGTTTCTGGTCGGTTAAAGAATCGCACAAATTGCATGCGTAGTTCATCATGGAACAGTACCGATTTTGCCCAGCCAGCGCCAGCGCCAAGCACATCGCCATAACTAAAGCCCCCGCAAGCCACGAGCCCATCAAAGTCACGCAAGTTGACACGCCCTTTAAGCAAGTCACTCATATGCACATCGACGGCTTCTAGCCCTGCGCGTTTAAAGCCTGCCGCCATTTCTAGCTGACCATTGACGCCTTGTTCACGTAGTACCGCCACCTTCGGCTGCACCGTGCGACTGTTAATGTATGGGGCTTCAATCGCTTGGTTGAGATCATAATTGGCTTGGGCAATTAAGCCTTGATGGGATTTATCACCAATCAAATCAAAGGCCTGTTGTACGCATTCGGGATTGTCACGGTTTTTGGCGATATGGTAGCTGACTTTGCTCCATTCTTGCTCAAGCTCGCTACGCTCAAAACGTAAATTTTGCGTGGCCGTTTGGATGAGTAAACTGTCTTCATCGGTGCTTTGACCGACCAAGCTTAACAACTCGCTGACGCCTGTGGTTTTGGCTAATTCAAGCAATTGGGCAACCTTATCGGACTTGACTTGAATCACCGCACCGAGTTCCTCAGCAAACAATTGACCGAGTAAATTGTCATCAGATAACACCAATTTCACGCCTTGACGACTGGTGAATTGCATCTCAGCAATGGTGGCAAGCAAACCGCCATCACCAATGTCATGATATGCGGTGATTAAGCCTTGGTTGTTGGCTTGCTGGATAAAGTCAAAAAAGTTGATTAAATCTTGCGGATTATCTAGGTCTGGGCAAGTATCACCCAGTTGGCTTAGGGTCTGGGCAAGGATTGAGCCACCCAATCGGAACTGACCTTTTGATAAGTCTAAGCGATAAAAAGCGGTTTCGCCAAGCGCCGAGCTGGTTAGCAATTCTGGGGTTAAGGTTTTGCTGACATCTTGCACAGGGGCAAAGGCAGTGATAACGAGCGACATGGGTGACACCACAGACTTGTTTGCTTGCCCATCTGACCAATTCGCCCGCATCGACAAGCTGTCTTTACCCACAGGAATGGCAATACCAAGTGCCGGACAAAGCGCTTCGCCCACGGCATACACCGCATCAAACAAAGCTTGGTCTTCTTTGTCCTCACCACAGGCTGCCATCCAGTTCGCCGACAAGGTGATATCTGATAGCTTGGCGATATTCGCCCCTGCGATATTGGTAATGGCTTCAGCGACCGCAAGGCGCGCAGATGCAGCAGGATTAATCAAAGCAACTGGGGTACGCTCGCCCATACTCATGGCCTCGCCTGTCATCGGTTTGCCATCGACAGGGAGGAGGGCAGAAGCGGTAACCGCACAGTCTGCCACTGGCACTTGGTAACGTCCAACATATTGGTCACGCACTACCATACCCGTGATGGAACGATCGCCAATGCTAATTAAGAAAGATTTACTGGCAACTGTTGGATGACGCAGCACGTCTTTGACCGCTTCCGCCAAATCGACTTTATCAAGATTTAACGCTGTCAAATCTGGCGTGCTACGGCTAAAGCTACGCTGCATTTTTGGCGTGCCACCAAGTAGCACTTGTAGGGGCATATCGACCGGTTGTTGGTCGCCTTTGGTGTTCAGTAACGGGTCATTGACCACCAACTCACGCACGTCAGTCGCTTCACCCAAAATCGCATACGGGCAACGCTCGCGCTCACAGATACTATCAAATAGCTCACGGCTCTGTGGACGGATTGCCAATACGTAACGCTCTTGGGCTTCATTTGACCAAATCGCCATTGGCGACATACCATGCTCAAGCGACGGCACTTTACGCAAGTTTAACACCGCCCCAAGTTCGTGGTCATTCACAAGCTCGGGCATGGCGTTTGACAAACCACCTGCCCCCACGTCATGAATCGACACAATCGGATTGTTATCTTCATCTGGCTGGTTTCCTGCCATCGCCCAACAGCGGTCAATGACTTCTTGACAGCGGCGTTCCATCTCGGCATTGTCACGTTGCACTGATGCAAAGTCCAAGCCTTCATCAAGCTCACCACTATCCACCGAACTTGCCGCGCCACCGCCTAAGCCGATTTGCATGGCAGGGCCCCCTAGCACAATCAGCAAATCGCCTTGCTGAATCGAATTTTTTTCGACCAAATTGCGTTTGATATTACCGTAACCACCGGCAATCATAATGGGTTTGTGATAGCCCCGCATTTGGCTGCCATCTTGGTCTTTTGAGGTATCCAATTGAAATGAGCGAAAATAACCGACCAGATTTGGACGACCAAATTCATTGGAAAACGCCGCACTACCAAGCGGCGCTTGGGTCATGATTTCTAATGCGGACGCCATACGCGCTGGCTTGCCGTAGTCAGCCGTGGAGATTTTCCCGCTGTGCTCCCATTTTTCTGGCATATCAGGCAGCTGCAAATGCGACACATGAAATCCTGCCAAGCCTGCTTTGGGTTTACCACCACGACCTGTCGCGCCCTCGTCACGGATTTCCCCGCCAGAACCTGTTGCCGCGCCTGCATACGGTGCAATCGCCGTTGGGTGATTGTGGGTTTCGACTTTCATCAAGATATCAATCGGCTCTTGGTGAAAATCGTATGCTAAATGATTGTTGTCGCTGTTTAGTAGCGGATAAAAACGCTGTCCTTCATGCCCTTTTACCACCGCGGCATTGTCTTTATAGGCGGATAAAATGTCGTTGGGATTTTGCTCGAAGGTATTTTTAATCATGCCAAACAGGGATTTTGGCTGTACTTCGCCATCAATCGTCCATTGCGCATTAAAAATCTTGTGGCGGCAATGCTCCGAGTTGGCTTGGGCAAACATCATGAGCTCAACATCGGTGGGATTGCGTTTGAGTTCATTGACGTAGGCATTCATCAAGTAGTCAATATCTTGGCTCGATAACGCAAACCCAAACTCACGGTTCGCCGACTCTAACGCTTCACGCCCTTTGCCCATCACATCGACATGGTTGAGCGGTGCTGGCTCGTGGTCATCGAATAAGTGCTGAGCCTTTGCCAAGTCATAAAATAGGCTTTGGGTCATGCGGTCGTACAACATCATCTCGATATCATGCGGTAGCTTTTCAGGCAAATTTTCGCCGATGAGCGTATACACCACCAAGCGCTCAACACGGTCAATAGCTATCTCACAATTGTTAAAAATATCCGTCGCTTTACTTGCCCAAGGGCTAATCGTACCAAAACGTGGGCTGACGATGATTTGCAGCGCCTCTTTATTGTCATCTTGGCTTGCTTGATTAAGCGCGATTTCGTCACCGTGATTGAGCAAATCTATCGCTTTTTTATAGTCGTGTTCTGCCAAATCCTTAGAAAAAATATAAACTTGCTGGCTTTTTAAGTGAGTGATTTTGAGATTGGTTTTTTGGCTAAGGGAATTTAGCAGTTTGGTGGTTTGAAAATCGGTTAAAAATGGGTGTCCAGCGATGATAGTCATAGAAAGTTCCGCTTGCTTCGGGAAAAGTTGGGAAAATAACAGAAAATTTGCGGCTATTATAGCATTAAACCCACGGGCGTATCACTTGTCTTGATGGTGATAGACTGTGTTATTCAACCGTCTTTTTTCTAAATTGCCTTTCAATTGCGTTACCTTGTACTAACATCGTTAACGGTTTTATACCAATTATTTGCAGCTTTTCGACAGACTTAAACAACCAAAGCTGATATTATCGTCCAAGTTAACGACTTTAACCCAGTTTTAATGTAACTTTTTAACCAGTTAGCAATAAATTTTTTAGCATTAACTTTGAGACGTATAATAACCATATAATAACAAGGACATTCTCATGGCAGATCTTACCAAAGAGCAACATATTGAAAATATTAATAAAGTGATTGAAGGCGTCAAATATGCAATGATGACCACCATTACTGCCGACGAAAAACATTTACATGCGTGCCCAATGACCACCAATAAAAATGAATTAGAAAATGGTAAAATTTGGTTCATCGGCGATCGCAAATCAGAAACTGTCAAAGACTTGGAAAAAAACCCACAAGTCAACTTATCTTATACCTCAAGCGACCAAAAAGACTTTGTATCTATCAATGGTACGGCTAAACTGGTTAATGACAAAGCCAAACTAGATGAGCTTTGGAGCCCAATTTATGCGGCGTTCTATGAAAAAGGTAAAGAAGATCCTAACGTGCAAGTGATTTGCATTGAATGTAACGGTGCGCAGTATTGGCTAAGCGGTAACACGGTGGTGGATATGTTTAAGATGGTATCAGCGGCTGTCCAAGAAGGTAAAACCGCAGAAAATCTGGGTGAAAACCATTCTGTGACTTTTTAATTATTGGCTTTAAAAAAATACAACTCCAGTTTTTTAACTGGGGTTTTTTATAGTAAATTTTAGCTAACAATTTTTTAGAATAATCCATTTTTTTAACGTCATTAGCTTTTTTTAAAGTTATCGATTAAGGCTGTTTTAGATAGGGCCATGCCGCTTTCAGATAAATAAACATTGACCATAACGTCAACACCACTGAAATCAATAATAATAAATATCCCGTCATTTCAAGCGACTCCCAATTGAGCAGTAACACCGTAATTGCCACCATTTGAAAAGTGGTTTTCATCTTGCCCACATATGACACTGCAACGCTGGTACGATTGCCTAGTTCTGCCATCCACTCACGCAACGCAGAGACGGCAATCTCCCGTGAGATGATAACAATCGCTGAAATCGCCATGACAATATCAGGATGCCACTGCACCAAAATAATTAGCGCGGCAGCAACCATCAACTTATCCGCCACAGGGTCAAGAAACCGCCCAAATGCCGATGTCATATTGAGCTTGCGGGCAAAGTAGCCATCTAACCAATCGGTAATTGCCGCCAAAATAAATACAGCCGTCAATAAAAAGTGGCGTAGTAGGCTATCGCTAAACTGATACATACCTATATTGGCAATCGCGTTGTCACTAATGGCGCTCTGTCCAATCCCCATCGCAGGCGGCCAATAAGCAATCGCCACAAACAGTGGAATCATCACGATGCGCGCAATGGTCAAGTTGTTGGGCAAGTTAAAAATACTGCCCGAGGCAACAGGGGGATGGGCTGTCTCGTCAGTCACTGGCTTATCAGTCATGGGATTTTTCATTCATTCTTGTTGTAGGGCGCGGCGTAACGCTAATTTTAGTTGAAATAATTATAACGGTTCTCAAAGCAATGTCATTATTTTTTGCCAATAGTGCTTGTTTTTGTCATATTTTTCAACAATTAAGCCACTTTACCGTATTGATTTTATGGTATTTTTTACTAAATATGTCATTGTATAGAAAACACTTCAAAAGTAACAGGGTGTAATTAGCTAGTCAAAAATTTAGACCTTTATTGTTATCATAACGTCCGACAACAATAATAAGAATTATTTCACTATTAGCAAATTTTGCTATTGTTAGGTTTCTTGAAAGTTGATTATTTTGCACCCAATTTATTAATCATAGCGTATCAACTTGCGTATTTTTTTATCAATTTTTTATTAATATAGTACTTGGACAATTTTGATAAATCGCGTTTATTGTCAAAAATTTTCAGACCTTTAACACTTACTTGTGCTTTTCCTCAGCCCATTGCTCACCTCCTGCAATGGGTTTTTTTTATTCTCTCAAATTATTGATTCTATTAAAGTTAATAGTTATTAATATAAAATTGGTAGCCGTTTTGGTAGCCATTTATTCAAAATCCCCCTTATTTCTCAACAAAAATATTTTTTGTAACTGCTAAAAAATGCCCCTGTCCGAAAATGGGCAAGGGTAAAAAAAATCTTGGGGTAATCTTGGGGTTTATCTTGTTGCAATCTTGTTGTTTTAACCAATCGAAAAAGCGACACGTTAAACCATAGCTAAAACTTCTTTGGCTATATGCTCAAATTCTGCTTTTGCCTTTTCTCGCCTAACGTATGCAAAAATTCCTGCTCATACTGGGCGGAAAACTCTTTTTTATAATGTCAAAAAACTAAGTTTTTCCTACTGGTACAATCTTTTTATAGCAGTCCGCAAAACTCAAATTTTATTAAATGGTTCATACCTCCCTTTAATTTCACCAATGAAAAAAATATAGACAAGCCACAATGCAAAAATAGCCTTATGCCTTGCCCTGTGTGGCTTTGGTGAGTTTTGACTTTTTTAATCTGTCTTATGTGGTCAATAATTTTGCTTACTGGATTAAATGCCCGCCTAACGTGCTCAAAAACTACTTTCTAAGTTGTCCGAAAACTTCTTTTTTCTTTACAACCTACCAATGCAAAAATGGTCTTATTCAATGACTGGCAAGGGTTAGGCGCATTTTTAGATTTTGTATTCAGTAAAGCTAAGTAAAGTTAAATCATGGTATTGCTATAGCTATCCTTGTCCAACTCCTTACCGTAATCTTACCGTCACCGATTCCAAGAAAACCTTGCCGTAATCTAGCCATTATCATCTCAATATAGGCGGGCTTGGTTCTATAATCGCCTGTGGTTGTGTATTATGCTTGCATGGCTGTTTTACAAGCGTTTTCACCTGCTTTTGACTTCCGAAAAATCTTGCCTGCCTAACATGTCTAAAAAGTCCTGCTCATACTGTGCAGAAAACTAAGTTTCACTAGGCTAGTGATTCCTAAAAAATCTTTGGGTGGTAATTACCTGTTGCTTTTTGCTGTTGCGTTTAGTGTTGCTTTCTATTCTCAAAGCTTGATATGACTGGCTTTATGTTTGGCTAGGTGTTGCGTTTTGGGTCATGCCTAACAATGGGGTTATAGTGTGAACCTATCTGATGTGAACCAATTACAATAAATAAAATCAATCATACCCGCCTATCGTTCGGCTTTGCTGTTCGGTTTGCCGTTCGGTTCTCACCAATGCCCCATGTAATGCCGTTTGGTCTGTTGCTGGGTGTTCGGTTTTCAAGGTGAACCATAGGCGGTTAGGTGTTCAATTTGCTGTTCACTTTTTGCCAATGCGTTGTTATCGCTGGCTTGGTGGCTGTCGTGGTGTTCAGTTTTGGATATGGTCAAAATGACTATGCCCCTTGCTGGGTCGTATGATGCTATAAATCCAACATCAAAAAATCATTTATTGTAACTAAGGTCATCATGACCGTAACTGCGCTATACGCTCACCATTCGCGCTATGCGCTCGCCTGTGCTGTCCGTGGGCGTGGTGGTGTGTTTAATGAGGTGTTGACCAATATTAGCATTTTTTGGGGTGTTTTTAGGCTCAATCCCTTGATAATACTGGCTTTGAAGTGTTGACCAAAAAGGCGTTACTAACAATAATCATTTTGATGATACCAACTCTATTAATGCTTGTTCGCACTGTGCAGAAAATCCCCACATTACCGCTTTTATATTGATAAAATTTTAGGCATCTGAAAACAAAAAACCCACTGCTTAAGTGGGTTTCAATACATCATTAAATACCATCAAAAATCATGCTTACCAATTTTTATCAGTGGTGTTAGTTTTTTTAATATCTTCAACCATACTGTTAATTGTAGAATCCAATATAGCTACTGTTTTAGCTTTATCTTCATCAGATTTAATCTGGTAATTATAGCCAGCCATTTTACCTGTTAAAGCGTTGTAGCTTTCAGGAACATCAACCATAAAATCGCTAAAAGAAACTCTTGCCTTACTGTCCTTGGAATCGACTTGCATAGTGAATTTTAACATCGGCTTTGAGCTTGACATACAATAAACACTAGCGCAAGGATAAGCCATATTTCCCTTACCAATAACTGTACCCGTTGCCTTATCTTGATATTGAATGACCGCATTTGCAGAATTAAAGCTTTTTGCAATCCACTGTCTTGAGCCTTCATATATCATTTCTTGTTTTACATTTGGGATATCTACAACTTTCTCATATTTATCCATTGGCTGCCTTGTATCAGGAGTATACATCGTAGCACAGCCACTCAACGCAATAACACTACCTAGCAATAACTTTCTCATAACCACTCCTTTGTTTGTAAAATTCTTACTATAATTCATATAAAGTTACAGTTATGTTAATTTGTGTTTCTTAAAGTATTCTCTTGTTAGCAAATTTGATGATATATCTTTGCACAATTGATTCAGTAAAAATTATTATATAAAAACCTGCTAAAGTTGCTAAAGTTGGTTCTATCCCTTACCCTGTCTAGTTTGTAGCTTAGCAACTGCCTGCTAAAGTTCTGCTAAAGTTGCTAAACTTGCTAAAGCAAAAAAGCCCCTGTATCACAGAGGCATAGCTTAGCAATTTTGTACTACTTGAATAAGTATTCATTGATATAAACAAGTTTCTGCTTACCTTGTTTCTTTCGCATCACTAGCCCCATACTTTCTAAGTCATCAAGTAAGCTATCCTTTTGCCTTCTTAGTGCGTTTGGTGCGTATTGTCCTATCGTGCCTTCATTGACTATTGGCGGTTTTTTGTTGCCTGCCTTACTCACCAACCAATTAAGCAATTTATCACTGTCATTCATACTTGCCTGCGGTGTATCGGTGTATCGCATACGCTCTTTAATTGAATATTCAGTGAGCATACTAGCCCTTTGGATATCATCAGCATTTAATAAGGTTCTGCCTTCAAAAAATGCGATCAATGAGGCGATACGGCTCGCATTTTCGGCTAATCGGTTGGCATACGCTGGGTAATGTTCCAATTCTCTGCCCTTAGCTTTTCTATCTTGCGCATACTGTTGATAATCGGCTAAGGCTTGGCGGGCTTGTTGGTCTGCAAAATTTATATTAATACGCTCATGCGGTGCGTTATTGTCGCTTGGCTGTTGGTTTTCAGGGTTTGGCAAGGGGTCAAGTAAATCTCTGCATCTATCCCAAAATTTCAATAATCTAGGGTCACTATCTGAATAATTATTCATGCGTTCAGGTGTGTTATACACTCTATTTATCACATCAGGCGCGGTAAATAAAAAGCGTGGTAAAAATCCTTGTCCGTTCATAGTAGCATCATTTAAAGCGGGTCTTATTACTTCATCTTGCCCTGCTAAATCTACGGTGAATCTAACGCCTTTGGTTCGTGTCTGCTCAATAGCATTCTTGGCTCTTGGCGATAATATGCGGTCAAAAACGCCTTTACTCCATATATCACTAAGGCATGAAATAACAAAAAGCATATTATCGGCTTTCATACTATGCCCGCCAAAAAACTGCCCACAATCTGCCGTTACCCATGTAATATTTTTAAGATTGTTCATTAACATTCTGTCTAAAATGCCTTGCAGTGTTCCACTGCTCATATATAGCGTTTTTTCGGTTGGTGGTGGATTTTCTAATAAAAATGTTTCTAGTTCACTTCGCTTTGCGCTGGCTTTGGCTAATTGCCATTCATGTTTAAGTTGAGTAAATTGTTTGTCTAACTCATCTTGGTAAAAATCAATTTGTTGATAGGCGATTGAGTTAGCTAATGTTTTGCCTTCGCCACTTGGATAAATGCTAAGTAAAAATAAAGCCACTGGCATAAACTTAACGCCATCAGCATAAGGGGCGTTTATGCTACCTTGTAAGATTGTCGATAATGCGCCTAGAATTACTTGTCCTGCGATTGCCTGCGGTACTTGGGCATGATAAGCAATTGCTTCTACTGCATCTCTTAAAACGCCTTGCCATGCGTGGATAGGATAAGGGGTAGCGGGTGCGGTGCTAATCGTTTCAGGCTTTGCCCATTCGATTGCCCCTAGCTGGTATATCTTTGTATCGTTTGGCTTATCGCTGATAATCTCATCTAGCCTATAATCAAGTAGCATATCGGTGATAGGCTCAATGGTCACAATCAATCTAACATGATAGTCATTAAACATATCACTATACTTTTGCCGTTCGGTATAGGTGCAAAATATGGTTAATGTTCTTTGCTTGGCGTGGGCTTTTGCCATGCGTTCAAATTGCCAATCGTCAAGGGTTGCAAGTATGGTGTAATTGTCTGAATCAAGCCCTAAAACGGCTTTTAAGCGCAAAGCATCATTAAAGTTATTTACTGCGATAAATTCGCTACCGTCACCAATAATAAAGGCATCATGTTTATAAGGTTCGGTTAAATAGGGTTTGCCATCTGCTGGCATGATAGCAAGGTTTGAAGGCTCAAAATTACTATCATGTAACCTTATTGCCAACTCGCCTGCAGTTGCTTTGTCACTATCCCCAATCGTTAAATTATCCGTTACTAGGCTTAACTGTTCAGGTTTAAAAAATTCGGTTAAAATATCGGCTGTTTGATTGCTTGCTAGTTGCTCATTGTCGAAAATGTTTTTAGTAAGTGAATCACTGGCTAAAAACTCAAAAAAGCCCATTCCCTCATCAGTTTGGGCTTTTTCGTTTTGTAGTGCGGTTGGTGTTTCAATACTCATAAAATCCCCTTGCCAATGGCTTTAATTTTGCGTTGGTTGCGTTCTGTGTCGTGGCTGGTACATCTGCACCACTTAAGCAAATAAAGCGCATGACGCGCCTTATTTTTACTGCTGTTATCGTTGGTTTTATTCAAACTTTGCCCTCCGCTTTATACAATGGGTGGGCTTCAATCATGCTTTGAATACAATAATCAAATTCATCAATTAAGTATTGGGCAATGAGTAACGATTGTTTAGCCTGTGAAATGGCGTGATGGGGTGCGTTATCGTTGGTTAAATCATCAATAGCAGTTCTTACCATTTTGAATAGCATTTCTAAATGGCTACTATGCAAGGTTAGATTGTCGTAAACGTCACTGTTTAAGCTATCAATTTGGCTTTGTAGTTCGGCTTGGGTATTGTTTTGATTTTTCATGATAAGATACTCTTTTAAATGGGTGATTTTGGCTTGTGAGGTGTAATAACTTGGCAAGCCTTTCTTTATGCTGGTTGATAACTTGTTACTACCAACAATGAAAACAACATCATGCCCGCCACTAACAAACAATCTAATAAAGCATTTATAAAACGCTCGCTATGCCGTTTATTTTGCGTTTTTAGCGTGTTTGGTTTGTGGGTAGTGTCTTTATACTGGTTCATAGTAAAGCCCCTTACATCACGTTTTCATAGCCTGTTACAGTGTCACCTGCAATAATGGCTCGTTGAATGAGAATGAATTTATTAGGGTTAACGGCTCTAAGTAATTCGGCTGCGTTTTCTGCAAAAGCTAACGTATGCAAAAACCCTAATTCTTTGCTAACGATTAATTCACCATCAGCAAAGAGGGCGTAAAAATCGTTGTTGGTGTCATTACACTGGTTCATAGGTGGCTCACTGTATGCGGTTAATATTGCCGTGATAAATGTAATCGCTGCCGTATTCTAAGTTGCCTAGCTGGGCAATAACTTCGCTTTCACTTACCCCAAAATGATTAGCAACATCAGCGACACTATAAAGCGGTTCACCATCATCACTGTAACCGCTTGTAGGTGGTAGCAAGTCCAGTTCTTTAGCCTTTGCGTGGGCTTCTTGCTTGATATACTCGGGTGATAGCTCAAATACTTTCATAAACTGGTTAATGGCTTGGTCGCTGTCCTCGCCATGCTTTTCTACGATACTTTTGAGCTTATCAAATTCAGTGAAAAGCGCTGGGTTTATTGGCTCATTCATACAGTTTTTCCTATGCTAAATAAAAATTGTAGTGGTGCTTGCCGTTAGCGTGATTAACTCGGTAACGCTCAATGGGTTGTCCTGCTTTGCGCAATTTCAAAATGATGTCTTTAGGGTGATTGATACCTAGCTCGATAATCATTTCTCGATAGCTTATATGTCTGCCTTTGGCTAGTTCTGCCATGACTGCATCAGCGTGGGTAATTTGGTTTGATTGCTTGTTGTTCATGCCTGCCCCCTTATGCTGATTGACTGTTGATAAACGCCAATATGTCAGAATTTCTAAAATACTGGGTTTTGTTGATAGTCAGGGGTTTAGGCAATAAGCCCTTTCTCACCCATCTTGTAATTGTGATAGGGTGCTTATTTGTCAGGCGGGCAAGGGTCAGGCGCGGGGTAATGCCTGCGGGGTCATTCGCTAGGTCTGTGAATGTGACTAGCTTTTCAGGTGTTGCGGGGTTTTGGGTTTTGTCTGCCATTGCATTAACTCCTTAGCTATAGTTAGCAGTTGTTAGTTAATGCAAAGTTTAGGTTTTAGCTTACGTATCTTGAATAATCTTAGAATGTAAACGCTGGTATTTACATTCTAAACGCTATTTTTCCTTTCCTTTAATGCCTTGCTTAGGTGTCTAAGAATGGTATCTTCATCAACACTAAATTTTGAAAATTCATTATTGTAAATCCATTTTGCTACAGCCTTCCTAGTAGGTGCTTTTAACTTTTCTAATTGTGCTTTTTCCATTTTTCTATCATAGACTCCTAAATAATATTTTTTTTGTTGTTCTACTCTGTCACCGTATCTGGTAATTGTTGATTTCTTCCCGCGTTTAGAATTTACTTCTTTTTTTGTTCTATTCTTAATTGTAGGAATAGTTAAGCCATTGTAAGTACGGTAAGAGGTCTCATATTGAATTGACTTGTGCATAAGGTCTAAGGCAATGAAATAATGTTCGTTTCGGAAGGCAAAATCAGCTAAACATTTAAAAATTAAGGCATAGATATATACATTGATATCAGTATTATCAAAATTATCTGGCGGGGTGTATTTGGCTTGAGTTTCATCAAGTGCTTTTTGAATTAAATTATTGTATTGCTTACTCAATAAATAGAAATCTTCTAATTTATCATCAATCTGATTTCTACTAAAAAAGCCCCATAAGAAATTATTTACATTCGTTAAATATAGGTTTCTAGCTTCAAAAATATTGTTATCAAAATCACCTTTTGGGGTGGCAATATCCATTGGTAGAGTGTGCGAACGCGCAATAAACCTTTCCAATGATTTTACTATGTCTGAATTAATCTCATTTAATGACTTTTCATTATTTTCCATTTCTCGCACCATACGCACCAATTCAAAGAGGGTGCAAGGCGGTGGCGGGCTTGGTGCGATTATTCCCGCCTTTCGGCTCATGACTTCCTAGCCTTGCAAAACTGTTATTACATCAATTTTTTATCTTTAGCAGTTCTTTAGCAACTTTAGCAATACTTTAGCAACTGCCTGCTAATCTCTAGCCCTTGACCTGTCTAGGTTTGGGCTAACTTTAGCAACTTTAGCAATTTTCCTAAGTAGTTATTTTTCATTTGCCTGTAATTTGTCTTTGACCTTATCAAAGTAAATCACATTATCCACCTTGCCCGCCTTCAGCTTGTCTAAATAATTAGCCCAATCTGTCATCATTTTATGGCGTTTATCGAGCCACTTAACGCGGTTGTATGCCCTGCCGTTGCTATCTCTTACATTGTGTCCTAACTGCATCTCGATAAGGCGATAATCATAATTAAGGCGTTCCTCTAATATGGTTCTAGCTGTTGCTCTAAATCCATGCGGGCTATGTACGCCAAAATAACCCCTATTGCAAAAATCTTTGCCAATCTTTGCCTTGTTCATAGACTGACTATTGAGCAATTTATTAACCTGTTGCCCATCTGCATAAGGTTTGGCTTTTCGTCTGCCATTGAAAAAAACGTATTCCATACTGCCTGTTATTTCTCGCATACGCTCTAATATAGCGATTGTTTGCGGTGCTAGTGGAATCACTAAGCTATCTACCATATCATTACGATTAACGCCTTTTTGTGGCTCAAATTCCCATTGCTTTGCGCTCATATCTATCTCTGCCCATTTCATAGTACAAATATCGCCAATGCGGGCAAAGGTCAGGGCTAATAACTGTAGAATCTCTTTGTTAAAGTTGCCACTTCCACTAGGTAAGCTATCAATCTCATTCAATAACAAGGCTAATTCTTGAGGCTCAATAATAGCGGGGTGGTGTTTTTGGCGCGTTGGTTTTAAGGCTCTAGCCTCTTTTACTGCAGTGACTGGGTTATGCTCTATTAAGCCATTAATAACCGCATGGGCAAAGATTCGGCTTGCAATGCCTTTTACTCGGTTGCCCTTTTGGATATGCGTTTTTTGTACCTGTTTGAGTAGCCTTAATACTTGAGGGGTGGTAATAGTATCTATTGGCGTTTCTGCAAATTCATTGAGTAAAGGCTCAAGTAAAAATCCCCAATTTTTCAAAGTTTGCTCTGCTAAAACGTGGTCGGGGTTATTAGTTTGCTCTGCCAACCAATCATCTGCTACTGCTTTGAATGTACTATCTAATGAATGGGCTTTTTGCTCTCGTTCCTGCTCTCTATGTTCTTTAGGGTCAATGCCCTGCTCTAATAACACTAGATTATCGGTATAGGCTTGTTTGGCTTGGGCAAGTGAGAAGGCTGGATAATTGCCTAATGATAAATAAGGGCGTTTGCCTGTGATAGGGTGCGTGTAACGGTGTCTAAAATCTGTGGTTGCTTTATCGGTTTTCTGTGAGGGTCTTATTCTAATCTCTAAACCCTTAAAACCTGCAATCGGTAAGATTAACTCTTGATTAGTAGCAATACTTTCTTTGATATGCCGTTCTATCTGACTAACATTTGCAATTGATACTTTAGCCATAATTTAACCCTTGATACCCAATTTAACCTATAATTTTTGGTAGCCATTTTGGTAGCCATTTTTTGATGCTAACAACAAATAACTTTGCATAACTATAGTTAGTATAATAGCATGAAATAGGATTGTATCAAGGGTTTTAGCAATCTAAAGTAATTTTATGTTTTCTGTTGTTATGTATAAATGTTCCCCTGCAATGGGTTTTTTTTATAGCTTAAGCTTTAAAATGATTGGATGTTGCAATTTATCGCATTTTTTAAGTTGGTGCTAGAGCCAGCGGTTGGGGTCTACCTAAGCGTCAAAAATTTGCCAGCATTTTCAGCCCTGCAATGACTAATACAAGAGATAATAATTTATTGAGCATGGGGTCGGCAAGGCGTTTGCTACCATAAGTTGCGCCAATAAAACCCCCTACACACACCGCTACAAGCCAGATTGGTAGTTGATTTGGCAGTTTCGCCCCTGTCGATAACACACCAAACAAGCCTGAAATTGAATTCACCAAAATAAACCCCGACGCTACGCCTGCGACAACTTTAGGGCTTGCCCAACGGTTAAATAATAAAATTGGACTTAAAAACACACCACCGCCCACCCCCGTCAATCCCGACAGCAACCCTAAAACCGCCCCCACGATTGCCAAAAACCATTTTGACACCTGTTTTAATGGTTGCTCGCTGGTGAGTTTTTTGGCAAAAATAAATGAATAAATGGCCGAAAAAATCAGTACCATCCCAACAATCGGCTTATATAAATGACTGGGCAAATGGGTCATCCCCCCGATAAACGCCATCGGTATCGCAGTTATAGCAAGGGGAATAAAAATTTGCCAAGAAAAGTTTTTTGCGGAATAAAATCGCCAAAATGCAATGATGGACACCAAAATATTAAGACATAGCGCAGTAGGTTTCATCATACTTGGCGCAACGCCGACTAACCCCATCATCGCAAGATAGCCCGATGCACCGCCATGCCCGACTGATGAATAGAGCAAGGCAGAAATAAAAAACAGCACGCTTAATAGGGTAGTTGTCATTGCTTGTTAACCATTACTAGAGTATTAACCATTATTAGAAAGCCACAGACTCTCAGTGCTGTCGGCATAAAATTCTTGTTTCCACACAGGGATATCCGCTTTAATCGCATCTAGTAGCCAACGACACGCATCAAATGCAGGATAACGGTGGGCAGCCACCACCCCAATCCACACCGCCATCTCACCAATCGCAAGGTCGCCAACACGGTGTATGGCAATGGCGTTTTCGATATCAAACTGGGCTTTGGCTTGTTCAACCAGTTTTTTGCCTTGATTGAGTGCCAGTTGCTCGTAGCCGTAATAAGTGAGTTTGCTAACAGGGCGAGCGTTATTGTGATTACGTACCCAGCCTTCAAATGTCGCTAACGCCCCGCAAGTATCGCTCATTAAGGTGTGTTTAAGCCGTCTGTCGTCAATGGCTCGGTCAATTAACGCAAAGCCGCTAGTAATCACGGTTTGGTAGGCTTGGTCTTCACTGATGCTAATGGTGGCTGAGCCTTTATGCAATGCATTCATGGTTTTCTCTATATTGTTTAAAGGGCGTACGTGATATTCAACCACCTGCTACAGGCGGAATAAAGGCGACGATATCACCATCTTGAAGCGGCGTTTGCCAGTTGGTAATATGGTGATTGATTGCCACAGCAAGTTTGGTTTGGGCGAGTTTAAACCCGTAGTGTGCGCTTAACGTTTGGTAAAGCTCGGTCAAGTTATCACCGTCAAAGCGGATCGTTTCTTCGTCTTTCCCTGCTTGTTCAGCAAGGCTTGCAAAGTATAAGATGGCTAAATTTTTCTCAGACGCGCTAGGTGTTGGCATAGTCGGATTTGCCCCCTGTTTTGGTGAGTAGCTTGATATCGCTGATGGTGATGTCGTGAGATAATGCTTTGGTCATGTCGTAAATCGTTAGGCAAGCCACCGACACAGCGGTTAAGGCTTCCATTTCCACGCCTGTTTTGTGGGTGACTTTGACAGTGGCAGTGACGTGGATTGAGCAGTTGTTATCATCATACTCAAAGCCGATTTTTACCCCATCGAGTGGCAGCTGGTGGCAAAGCGGAATCAGCTCGTGGGTGCGTTTGCTTGCCATGATCCCTGCGATATGCGCGGTCTGGGTGATTGAACCTTTTTTGGTGATACCATCGGCGGATTTTATCACTTGGTAACTATCGCTAGGGAAAATGACTTGCCCTACGGCGGTGGCGGTGCGTTGGGTTATCGCTTTGCCCGACACATCGACCATGGCGATATCGCCGTGTGCGTCTAAATGTGTCAGGTCTAAGGGAGTTAATTGTGTTGTCATGTTTTGGATTTTCACCCCTCAAATGTGGCACAAAATTACATCAACATATACGCTTATCAAGCGGCGCTTGGATGAGTAAATTTGTCCTAAATTTGCCTATTTTATATTTTAAAAAAACCTGCCATCGATTAGCCGCCAATCATCGACAAATTCGCCATGATACCACTGTCGTTTTGCTTGAGTAAATGATGCTCGGGCTTAATCGGCATTAAGCTTTGCAAGGCATGAACCAATCCATCGACATCGCCATTTGCCAAAAACGCACGCACATCATAACTGCCATTATCAAATAAACACAAATGTACCTTGCCTTGGCTACTCACTCGCAGGCGATTACAACTGTCGCAGAACTGCGGGGCATAAGGCTCAATCAGCCCAATACCACCGACATAATCGGCATGGCGATATTCAATCGCAGGGCCTGCATCGCTTGCTCGACGTTGCGATTGCCAACCATTTTGTAATAAAAAATCTTTGATACGCTGACCACTGCTATGTTGGGCAAAAAATAAAGCTTTATTATCCGAGGTTTGCATAAACTCAATAAAACGGTAAGTAACAGGGCGATTTTTGACAAAACTTAACACAGATTGCAAGTTATCAAAGGCGGTGTCTGCCATCAAAATACCGTTGAGTTTTAGCTTAATATCGGTGGTTGCTAGCAATGTATCGATGTCTTTTAACAGCGTTGGCAATATATCAAAGCCGGTGATTTGTTTAAAAACGGTGGGGTCAAAGCTGTCGATACTGATGTTAAGCTGATTTAGCCCTGATGTTTGCCAGTCGGATAAATGCTTGGCAAGCCGATAGCCGTTGGAGCTAATCGCCACAGTTTGGATGCCTTGGGTCTGTTTGGCAAGTTCGATGATGCGCGGTAAATCTTGTCGAATCGATGGCTCACCCCCCGTCAGCCGCACTTTGGTGGTACCCAATTTGGCAAAGGCTTGTATTAAAACATCGATTTCGGATACAGAAAGTTCGTTGTCAGGGCGTTTACCCGCGTTGGCAGTATAGCCATTGGGCAAACAGTAATCACAGCGAAAGTTACAAAAATCGGTAATCGACAGGCGTAAATAGCTTAACTGGCGATGGAAATTGTCCACCAAGTTTAATGAAGAAGGTTGCGGAGTCATCGTTAGCTAAAATTCCAACTAAACGGCTGCACTGTCACTATTTCGCCTGCTTTTACCCCTGCATTGTCTTGGGGTAATACAAGCAAGCAATTGGCGTGGCTAAGCTGTTTTACACGGTGGGAGTCTTGGGCAGATAAAGGGGTTACGCTAAAACTGCCGTCTTCATGTTGGCAAAAAACCGCTCGCTGATAATCTTGGCGTCCTGCTCGCTTTTTGATGTCGTGGGTGGTTTTGGCAAACAGTTGCAGCGGTTTTGGGATATCTGATTGTATCACGCCCGATAGTTGCCACAGCGCAGGTTGGACAAAATTAAGGCAGCATACCACGGTAGATAGCGGATTACCGGGCAACCCAAAATACATGACCGTTTTTTTATCTTGCGCAAATTCCCCAAATATAAAGGGTTTACCTGGTTTCATTGCCACTTTGTAATGGTGAATTTTACCAAGCGCCTGAATAACTTGGGTTAAAAAATCATAATCGCCCACCGATACACCCGCCGTAGAAATAATCACATCACATTCGGCTATCGCTTGCTGAACAGTACAGCGAGTGGTCTCAAGGTTGTCAGGGACAATGCCATAATCTTGAATCGCAATCGGCAACTGCTTTAATAACGCTTTTAGCGTGGGCGTGTTGGAATTATAAATTTGGGCGAGCGTTGCCAGCGGTTGCCCCACGTCAACTAGCTCATCGCCGGTGGCAATAATACCAACCGTGAGTGGCTGAAATACCGGAACGCTATCCACGCCTAAATTGGCAAGTAAGCTGATATCACTGGGGTTTAGGCGTTTACCAATCGTTAAAACAGTTTCGCCTGCTTGCACTTCCTCGCCTTGGCTGCGAATATTTGCGCCCACTTTAGCGGTTTGGATCAAGCGAATGTGATAGGCGTGGCTATTATCCAAGCTGTGCTGAATGTCGCTAAGGTTGGTGTCTTCCTGCATTACCACCGTGTCGCAGTCATTTGGCACCACCGCGCCGGTAAAAATTCGCACGCCTTGATTGGGTCGCAAACGACCGTTAAAAGGTTTACCTGCCCCCGATTCACCGATGATTTCAAGTTGGCTATCGTGGTCAAGATAGCTACCCGTAGCAATCGCAAAACCATCCATGGATGATAGATTTTGGCGGGGAATATCAAAGGATGCGGCAATATCTTGGGCTAAAATGTGGTTTTGCGCCTCTAACAAACCCACTGTTATCGTCTTTACCTCGCCTAGACGCGACGTTAAATAGTTCTCTAGGCGATCATTAATCGCTTGTTTTAGTTCATTGACAGAAATCATCATCATCTCAATTAAAATGTTGGGTCGGCGGCAAAAGCTGATAGGCTGTTTTTAGCTGCTCAAATTGTTCTAAGGTATCAATATCTTGGCCTAAATGCGGCAGCGGTATCGGATAAAGCTGATAAACCGTGCGGTCGGTGGGCGAAACGATAGCGGTTTGATGTTGCCATAACGCCCGAAAACCTTTATCGCCTTGCAACTGATGACCAAATGCTCGCAAAAAACCCCAAGGTAAATTGACGGGAATCCCCCAAATTGGTTGATTGTTATCACCATACTCACTCACAATCAGCTGATTGTCCTCAACATTTTGGCTTAATAGCGTCAAATCATCGAGGGTTACCGCCACTTGGTCAACAGTCAAAAACAAAATCCGCATCGTAGCACTTACTGACTGTTGTTGTAAGGTTGTCATTGCATACTGAATCGATTGTGCCATCCCTGTTTGCGGCGTTGGATTATCGACGACTGTGACGGCAAATGGTGCAACTTCGTTGTATAACGCTTTAGATATTGGGTTATCAAGTTTTGGCAAAACCACCAACACTTGATAAGGGTGCAATTGGCGTGCCAGTTGAATTTTTTCAGCCAGCAAGGTTTGATGATTTTTTACAATCAGCTGCTTGGCAAAACCAAGACGCTGGCTCAATCCTGCCGCCAAAATCACCACGATTAAATTACTAGGCGTGACGCTCATGATATACCTGTTGAATTTGGGCAGTGATAGATAAAGCCACCGCTTCGGGCGTATCACCACCGAGCGCTAAACCCACAGGATAGAACAAATTAGCAGATTTCACCAGTTGATAACCATCGTCAATCTCACTAAGCAACTGCTCAGTACGATATGTGGGCCCTAATTGCCCAATAAAAAAAGGCGAGTTTTGGGCTTTAAAGGCTTGGCTGAGCCATACTCTGTCTTGACTCAGACTATGGGTCATTATCACCACAGCGGTCGGCTGCGGTGACTCAAAAAAAGTCTGTACAGACTCGGCTTTTTCAAGGGCAATCTGTACAAAATTGGCGTGAGCCTGCCCGCGACAACGGGTAATCACATCCAAACGACTATCAATCACCGTCACCTGCCAGCCTTGCAAATTTGCCATGGTCATCAAAGGTAAACAATCTTGCCCCGCGCCAAAAATTAATAATTGTAGCGGTGGTTGTAGCGTTTCTATAAAGATGCTTAGTTGTTGCGATTGTTTTTGATAAACATGCAGCATAAATCGACTTTTACGGCTGGCAGCGCTTTGATTAACCAATTGCCAGTCTTGTTGACCCAATTGCGACAACTGTGTCAAAGGCAGATGCTGTCCAACCACAAACTCATCTGAGTTTGAGGCGATAACTGTAGCCAGTGTTTGTTGTTGCTTTGTCTGTTTTAATTGCTGAAAACAGGCAAATAATACAGATTGCTCATTCAAAACCAGACGTTCAAATAATACTTGAATGACGCCTTGACAGCCGAGCCCAAAGCCTTCTTGTTCATCACTGTCATCAGCTACCCCATCTTGTGATAACTGACTATCGGTTGCGGTATGATAGGTTTTGAGCGTTGCCCCATCTCGCGTGAGCCAGAAGGCTCGCTGAACCAAGTGTTTTTCAAGACAACCGCCACTCACCATGCCTATGGATTGACCATTGGCTAAAATCAACATTCTAGCACCAGGTTGCCGATAGGCTGACCCTTCGACACTCACCACTGTGGCTAGTACCGCCTCACTGTTGGGCGGTAACTGCTCAAGGGTATCAAAAATATCAAACAAATGGTTCATAGCAAATGACAGTGTACCCGATTACAGTAATGGCAACTGGTACAGCAGTTTATCCAAAGTAATGGGGTAGTCTCGTACTCTAACGCCTGTGGCATTAAAAATTGCATTGGCAATGGCTGCCCCTGCCCCTGATAATGCCAATTCGCCTATGCCTTTGCTGTGGAGCGGGTTGGCATAGGGGTCAGTTTCGGGTAACATTATTACCTCTAAGTCAGGCACATCGGCATTCACACACACTTGATATTCGGCTAAATCATGATTACATAGACGACCGTCACGTTTATCATGGTGAATTTGCTCCATCAAGGCTGCCCCTATACCAAACACCATCCCACCAAAGCACTGCGAGCGCGCTGTTTTTTCATTTAAAATACGCCCTGCAGCAAATGTGCCTTGCATACGGCGAACCCGAATTTCACCCGTTACCCGGTGTACCGCGACTTCAGCGAACTGTGCGCCATAGCCTGCATGGCGGTATTCTTTTTTGGTTTTACCAGGTTCGATTTCACCATTAGCTACCAAGCCATGAGGGGCATATTGCTGCAAAAAACTGCTCAGCGGTAACTGGGTATCGACTTGTTCCCAATCGAGTACATTATCTTGGTGGTCCATAGAGACCTCAGAATTAAACCCTGTTTTTTCTGCTAGTTTATCCAACGTATCGGTTAACGTGTGGTTAATTTTTTCGCCAATTTTTTCAGCTAGGCTAGGGTCATGCTCAAATTGTCTATATAGATTGCCTTGTTTAAAGCCAATGCTATCGGCATGTAGTCCCACACTTTGGGCAATCTTTTCTCGTAGCGCTTCACACGCTAGATAAATAGAACTACCAGCACTTGAAGCTCCCCAGCTACCGCCTGACCCTGCAGCCGGCGGCAAATCGGTATCGCCAAGTTTGACCTCGACATGGTCAATCGGTAAGCCCAGCATATCGGCAACCACCTGCGCAAAAATAGTATAGCTACCTGTACCGATATCAGTCATGTCAGTTTCGATACGAGCCATGACCCCAAGCGGTTTGTCAGAGGGCAACAAGCTCACACGGGCTTGCGAGGGTTTTAATTCATTGCTACGTGCGGCGCACGCCATCCCATAGCCAATCAGCCAATCACCATCAAGGCGACTTGCGGGCGTTTGTGGGCGTTCATCCCACCCAAAGGCTTTTGCCCCTTGCTCCATACACGCCAGCAATTTTCGGGTGCTGTAGGGAATTTTTTTGCTCGGGTCTTCGCTCGGTTCATTACGTTTTCGCAGTTCGATTGGGCACAGCTTTAGTGCATGCGCCAGTTCGTCCATCGCACATTCGAGTGCCAACTGACCCACCGCCTCGCCAGGGGCACGCATAGAGCCTGTTAAGGTAAAATTCATGCGCGCCATTTCGTATTTGATTTGGCGATTGTCACCGCCATATAAAAAGTGGGTAGAGACCGCCACTGGCTCAAAAAACGTTTCTGACGGTAAATTGGTGACAATGCTATTATGAATAATGGTATGGATTTTACCATCTTTATCCGCCCCCAATGCCACCCGTTGTTCGGTGTTGGTGCGTCTCACAGTAGTTTCCATGACTTGCGGTCGGGTCATGTTCACAAGTACCGGGCGTTTTAAGTCTTTAGCCGCAATGGCTGCCATCACTGACTCTGGCGAAATACCCAGTTTTGAGCCAAACCCGCCACCAACATAGGGCGATAGCAAACGGACATCGTCTTCCGGTATATCTAAGGCTCTGGCAAGTTGTATTTTGGAAGAGGCAAGCATTTGGTTAGAAGTATGAAGGGTTAGCTTACCTTCAAACCAACGCGCCAACGAACTGTGCGGTTCCATCGGCATGTTACTTTGGCTTGGCGTGGTATAAGTCAAATCGACTTTGACCTCTGATTGCTTAAGCGTTTTTTCAGGTTTGCCAATGTCGTCACTTTTATCGGTTACCCAATCAATAAACTGGGTATGCTTTTTTTGCTTGTTAAAGTCAAAATGCCCGTGTTTTTCATCATTTTCATAGTCAATCTGTAATGCCTTCGCGCCTTCTTGAGCCGCTTCTAGGGTTTCTGCGACCACCAAAGCAATTGGCTGACCATGATAAAAGACCTCGCTTGCCCCTTGCACAGGCGCCATTTTGACACCCCCTTGTTGCGGGTTGCGTAAAAACAATGGGTCATGAAATACCCCAATCACACCTGCAACTTGTAAGGCGGTATCTTTATGTACTTTTTTTACCTTGCCTTTACCAATGGTTGCACCGACCATCACCCCATGACACAAGTCGTCAAATTGGTTTTCGGCAGTATATGTGGCTTTGCCTGCGACTTTTAGGTGTCCTTCGATACGGCTCAGTGGTTTGCCAACGAGCTTGCTATCAGTCGTATCTAGCCGTGACTCGATAGGCTTGTCCATGGTCAGTTTTTTTTCAAGGGGCGATTCGCCAAAAATTTGTGTTAGGCTCATGCACTCACTCCACTACTTAAAGGACTTGATTGATTGGGTTGTTGTAATGCTCGTTGCACAACATGGTGTAAAAGACGCTGTACTAGCACGGTCTTGTACTCGGTTTGTTCATCGGTTTTTGCTTCTTTGAATAGGGTCGCCACCGCAAGCTCAATACTCACGGCATCGCCCGTGCTACCAATCAGTATTTTTTCAATTTCGTCATTTCGCCAAGGCTGACTGCCAATACCGCCAAATGCAAGTCGCACATTGGTGAGTGTATCATTATCATGCTCAATCACGGCAGCGACGGACACTAAAGCAAAGGCATACGACGCACGGTCACGCACTTTGTCATAGCTATGCACGCCTTTTAAGGGTGGCGGTAGAATGATATGGGTAATCAAATCACCTAGATTTAAGCAAGTTTCAATATGGGGGGTTTGCTCAGGTAAGCGATAAAATTCAGCGATAGGCACTTGGCGGGTTTGCCCGTCCGCTTGCTGGACAACAATGACAGCATCGAGTAATCGCATTGCCACCGCCATATCTGATGGATGGGTGGCAATACACTGCTCGCTCGTGCCTAAAATTGCTAAGTTCTGATGAAGACCTGCTTTTGCCCCGCAGCCAGAATTGGGCTCACGCTTATTACACGGACTATCAGGCTGATAAAAATAGTAACAACGGGTACGCTGTAGTAGATTGCCACCGGTACTGGCTTTGTTACGCAGTTGCGGCGATGCACCCGACAACAAGGCACGGGCAAGCACCGCATAATCTTGACGAATAACAGGGTGAGCCGCTAATTCACTATTACTAACCATAGCGCCGATTTTTAACCCACCTTCTGGCGTGGCTTCAATTGTATTAAGGGGCAAACGTGAAATATCAATCAGCTGTGTTGGCTGTTCGATTTCGAGTTTCATCAAGTCAAGTAAATTGGTACCCCCAGCGATAAAAAACGGACGCTGCGCCTCAGCCAAATCCCCCTCAGCTAAAGTGGCTATTTTGATGGCGTCATCCACCGAGTTGGCGCGCTGATAATCAAAAGTTTTCATAGCGATACTCCTGTAGCCTGAGTAGCTGCTGTCTGAGCGGTCACCTTATCTGTCTCGGCCGAAAAACCTGTTTCTTGTAATACCTGTTTAATCGCTCGCACGATGTTGGGATATGCCGAGCAGCGACAGATATTGCCACTCATACGCTCAGAGATTTCTTTATCTAATTGTTGCTTAAATTGTGCTGTATCGCTTGATAAAGGCTGCATCAAATCAGCTGACACATGACTTGCCCAGTTTTGGCGTAGCTCTTCAATCATCGCTTTAGTCGAGCAAATTTGCCCAGGGGTACAATAACCACATTGAAAGGCGTCATGTTCCAAAAACGCTTGTTGAATCGGATCAAGCGCTTCAGGTGAGCCAATGCCTTCAATGGTTTCGATGCTATCGCCTTCGTGCATGACCGCTAGGGTCAGACAGCTGTTGACCCGCTGACCGTTAATCAGCATGGTACACGCGCCACACTGACCGTGGTCACAGCCTTTTTTGCTGCCTGTCAAGCCAAGATGGTTGCGACAGACATCCAGCACCGTGGTGCGTACATCTAGATTCGTCAACGTGTGTTGTTGCTGATTGATAGTGAGTGTTAGAGCTTGTGGCATAAAGTTGCTTCTCGTCTAGTTGTTATAGGTTTATTGGTAAGTGTGTTATCTAGAATTAACGCATGTTATTAAACTTATTTCTAGAAATTCGCTATGCCTTGCCTACGCAAGGATGATGCTAACATTAGAAGGGTTTGTTATTTTTGCGTATGTAGCCATCCCGATTTTTTGGCAATTTTTTTGGCAGTTTCTTTTGCTAATTTTTTTACTAGTTTTTTTGCCAGTCTATTTTGCTAGGTAATTGATTATATTTTTTGAATCAGCTTTTGTATGTTTATTCGTGTAAAGCTCTCAATCAGCAGTATTTAGCTTTTATAAAATTCTGATGGTGTACTTGGATATTATTGGGCGTGCTGACACTTGGCTATTTTGTAGCAAATAATTCATTAACATGGTATTAACTAGGTAATTTTTTTATCATTATCGTGACTGAAATTGTGACTGCAGAGTTTTATATACCGCATAGACTATCAACGATTGTCAAACTTTTCACGCTTACTTGTGGTGTTGTGCCGTTCATGACTCACCTTGCTCACCGCTTGCCATGATTTTTTGCCTTTGCCATCGCAAAATATAGCCTGTGTTATCAATTTGAAAGATTGAGGCGATTTTTTGCAAAAAAGACTGTATTTTTCACAAAAAAAGGGTATTATGCCCCCATAAATTTTGAACGTTATATTGTTAGGTCTTGGGTGCAGTGTCATGGCATTTTGGGGTTTTGCGGTATAACGTTTTTGTTTTGGTGTTAGTCATCCTGACTGATATTTTATTCACAAGTTCGAGAAAGATAGCCACAAGCAAATTTTCTTAAACCCTTATCTGAGATGGTAATCCGATATGAGCGTTCACACCCCTGTACACCCTATTTCTCATGCCACTAACGAATATTACTTAACTCGTCAAAGCACGATGGAATCTAATGTTCGTAGTTATCCCCGCAAACTACCGCTAGCTATAGCTAAAGCCCAAGGTATTTGGGTCACCGATGTTGAAGGCAATGATTACCTTGATTGCCTAGCCGGTGCTGGTACATTAGCCTTGGGTCACAATCACCCAGCCGTCAAACAAGCCTTATACGATGTGCTACAAAGTGGTCTGCCACTGCACACCCTAGATATCACTACACCTGTCAAAGATGCATTTACCGAATCCTTACTGTCTTTTTTCCCAAAAGATTTTGTATTGCAATTTTGCGGTCCGACCGGTGCTGACGGTACAGAAGCGGCAATTAAATTAGCAAAAACTTATACAGGGCGTGACAACGTTATCGCATTTAGCGGTGGTTATCACGGTATGACCCATGGCGCGCTTGCCATGACTGGCAATCTGTCTGCCAAAGAGAAAGTTGGCAATTTGATGCCAGGGGTACAGTTTATGCCCTATCCGCATGAATACCGCTGCCCACTTGGGCTTGGTGGTGAAGCGGGTGTTGATGCGCTGACTTACTACTTTGAAAACTTTATTGAGGATGTTGAAAGCGGCGTGGTCAAACCTGCTGCGGTCATCCTAGAAGCGATTCAAGGTGAAGGCGGTGTCGTCCCTGCGCCCAAAAAATGGCTACAAAAAATCCGTGAAGTGACCGCTAAGCATGATATCGTATTGATTTTGGATGAAGTGCAAGCTGGGTTTGCGCGCTCAGGCAAAATGTTTGCCTTTGAACATGCCGACATCGTGCCTGACGTGGTGGTGATGAGTAAAGCGGTCGGGGGTGGTTTGCCACTATGCGTACTTGCCATCAATAAAAAATTCGATGCATGGGCGCCAGCCGGTCACACCGGTACTTTCCGTGGCAATCAGCTAGCGATGGCAGCATCGATTCAAGTATTGGATGAAATCCGCAGCAAAAACTTGGCAGAAAATGCGCGCATCCGTGGTGAATTCTTGCGTGATGAACTCAGAAAAATCGCCCAAGAATTTCCTTGTATCGGTAACGTGCGCGGTCGCGGCTTGATGACCGGTATTGAGATTGTCGATGAGCGTAAACCTGCTGACCGTATCGGCTCGTATCCTGCTGATATTGACATGGCAAACGCGATTCAAAGAGCGTGTTTTGACAACAAGTTACTGCTGGAAAAAGGCGGTCGTGGCGGTACAGTGATTCGCTTGCTTTGCCCGATTAACATCACGCAAGAAGAATGTGATGCGGTGCTTGAACGCTTTAAAAAGGCAGTGGCTGAAGCCGTGCAAAAAGTACGTGGGTAATTGATTATTGCCTATCAAGACGGTAAAGTTACTGACGTGGCTTTGCCGTTTTTATTATCTGTTTATTTCATTTTGAGTAAAATATGGAAACCAATATCGCCAAGACCGAACGCCTGATTCGAGAAATCAATCGGATTCATGGTGAGTATTCACAAGATTATTTCGAAACAGGCAAGGTACAAAAAATCAACCTATCACATACGCTCAAAACCGTCCCTATTGAGCCTATCTTGTCATATCGGCTTAATTTGCATGAAGCGATTAATGATTATTTGGCATTTGCCGACACCCAAAATATTGATTTTTTTTACCGCGTTAAAACGGCTGAAAGCATCTATGACAAAGTCAATCGCTATTTGGCACGAGAAAACCAGTACCCAGTCAATAATATTTTAAATGATATTTTTGGTGCTCGGATAATTTTGCCATCGGCTGATGTGAAAAACATCATGGAAAAACTGGATGATTGGAAAACAGATTACAGTCTAAAAAATTGGTATTTACGTGATATCGACGGGTATATCGGTGTGCATGTGTATTTTAAAAATGCGAGCAATTTTTATTATCCGTGGGAATTGCAAATTTGGGATATAAACGATGCCAAAGCCAATATTGTAAATCATCAACTGTATAAGCGTAATTTTGTAAAATAAATTAACCATTTGCTCGTATCACTCTGTTTAATGACAATTTATAGTTAACTCTATCTTAAAGAATGCAAGGACTTACCATGTCAAACTTATCACAGCACCGCCAAGCGTTATTTTGTAATGACAGCCAATCCATTGCCGATTACCAAAAAAACATGAACACTGCCGTGCAAGCCGTCACCGACTGGCTCAAAAACGACAAAATGTACACCGGCGGTAGTATCAAGCAGCTGCGCGCTGAGATTGCTTTTCAGCCATCAAAAGAAGGACTTGGCTTGGAAGATGCGTTAAAACGTTCAGTCGAATTATTTCTTAATAAAAGCTTAAAGGTGCATCACCCACATTCGCTTGCGCATTTGCATTGCCCAACGATGGTCACAAGCCAAATCGCCGAAGTGCTGATCAATGCCACCAACCAATCGATGGACTCTTGGGATCAAAGCCCAGCAGGGTCACTGATGGAAGTGCAACTGATTGATTGGCTACGTCAAAAAGTCGGTTTTGGTAGCGGACAAGCGGGCGTATTCACCTCAGGTGGTACCCAATCCAACTTGATGGGCGTGTTACTCGCCCGTGATTGGTGTATCGCTAAAAACTATAAAAATGACGATGGGTCAGAATGGTCGGTACAGCGTGACGGTATCCCAGCCGATGCCATGCAAAAAGTGAAAGTTATCTGCTCAGAAAACGCGCATTTTAGCGTGCAAAAAAACATGGCAATGATGGGCATGGGTTTTCAATCGGTGGTCACTGTGCCAGTCAATGACCAAGCGCAGATGGATGTTGCTGCACTTGAACACACCATGGCGCAACTGAAGGCCGAAGGCAAAATCATCGCCTGTGTGGTCGCTACCGCAGGCACCACCGACGCGGGCGCGATTGACCCAATCCCTGCGATTCGTAAGCTTACTCATGAGTACGGTGCATGGCTTCATATTGATGCCGCTTGGGGCGGTGCGCTGATTTTATCGAATAACTACCGCGATAAACTTGCAGGCATTGAGCAAGCCGATTCTATCACCCTCGACTTCCATAAACATTACTTCCAAAGCATCTCTTGCGGGGCATTTTTGCTCAAAGATGAAGCTAACTATCGCTTCATGCATTATGAAGCTGAGTATTTAAACTCTGCGTATGACGAAGAACATGGCGTACCCAACCTAGTCTCTAAGTCGCTACAAACCACACGCCGTTTTGATGCGCTAAAATTATGGCTCACGGTGGAAGCCTTGGGCGAAGAATTATACGGCTCGATGATTGACCATGGCGTTGATTTGACACGCGAAGTCGCTGATTACATCAAAGCGACTGATGGACTCGAATTGTTGGTAGAGCCACAGTTTGCCTCCGTGCTATTTCGCGTGGTACCCAAAGACTACCCGGCTGAGTTGATTGATAACTTGAACCAAAATGTCGCCGATGAGCTATTTGCCAAAGGTGAAGCCAACATCGGCGTGACGCGCGTCAGTTACCAAAAGCAAGGGGATGCTCACCAAGATGTGCAATCGCTTAAAATGACCACGTTAAGCCCCATCGCCACGCTTGACAATGTCAAAGCGTTATTGTCTCAAGTGTTGGCACAAGCCGATGACATCAAAGACCGTATTATCACAGGAGATTATCAGCCTGCGATTGATTGATAAGCACAAAAAAACCGATTCCTTGGCGAATCGGTTTTTTTTACTGTAGCACTAACACTGACTGTAATTGACCGTCACATCCAGCGTCGGAATCAGATTTGACTGGGCGGCAAAATCCTCATCTAGGACATTGATAGCAAGCCCGCCCATTGCGGTTTCTTTATATTTTGACATCATATCTCTGCCTGTCTCTTTCATGGTTTTGATGGCTTTATCAAGCGATACCACATGTTGTCCATTGCCTTTAAGCGCAAGCCTTGAGGCATTAATCGCTTTTACTGCCGCCATGGCATTGCGTTCGATACAAGGTACTTGCACCAACCCTGCAATCGGGTCACACGTCATGCCAAGGTGATGTTCGATGCCAATTTCGGCAGCGTTGGCACATTGGGCAGGACTACCACCAAGCACATAGGTTAACCCTGCCGCCGCCATCGCACACGCCGATCCGACTTCCCCTTGACAGCCCACTTCTGCGCCTGAAATGCTGGCGTTTTCTTTGATAATGATACCAATCGCCGCAGCGGTTAGCAGAAAATCATGTAACCCTTGCAGCGTATAACTTGGACAAAAATCTCGATAATAATGCATGACCGCAGGTATCACGCCTGCCGCACCATTGGTGGGTGCGGTCACCACACGTCCGCCACTGGCGTTTTCTTCATTAACTGCCAACGCATACAGATTCACCCAATCCATCACGGCAAGGGCATCATTAAACGCTTTTCGGCTATCGGCAGCGGATAACTGCTGATAAATCGCCTTGGCGCGGCGCTGTACTTGTAAGCCCCCTGGCAAAATACCATCGTGGCGACAACCATCATTGACACAGTCTTGCATGACTTGCCAAATGTCGTTAAGCCCACCCAGCAGCTCATCTTCACTCAAGTTAGCCAGTTCATTGGCTCGAACGACTTGGGCGATTGACAGTTGATTGTGTTGGCAAATTTGTAATAATTCTTTGGCGTTGTTAAACGGATAAGGTACCGGTTTTTTGACGCTTTCAATCACCGGTTCTTTTGCTTGGGCTTCTTGCTCAGTCTGCACGAACCCGCCGCCGATTGAATAATACGTATTTTGGTAAACAATTTCATTGCCTGTAAAAGCAGTGATAGTCAAAGCATTGGGATGATGGGGCAGCGATACCCTACCATTTAGGATTAAATCCTTGTCAGCAACAAAGTTAATTTCATGCTGCTGATTTAGAGACAGCGTGTTTTGCGCTTGGATATCGGCAATTTTTTGTGAAATAGCGGCGACATCCGTCGTCTGTGGTTGCTCTCCCATCAAACCTAGCATCACCGCTATATCACTACCGTGCCCTTTACCGGTCGCACCGAGCGAACCAAACAGCTCGACTTGCACCCTATCCACCTGCGTCAGTAGCTGCTGCTGTGATAATGCGCTAACGAACAAATTCGCCGCTTTCATCGGTCCGACGGTATGCGAACTTGAAGGTCCAATCCCAATTTTAAATAAATCAAAAATACTGATCACTGATAAATCCTATATGCCAATCAGTTGAAAAATTCAATTATGTTGTATTCATTGTGCTAGATAATCACGAATTGCCCATCTGTGTCAATGTGCTATCGAAAAGTTTATCAAATGATAGATGATGGATGATGGATGATAGATGCTTGCTGCACGCATCGCAAATTTGGCAAATAACCGCACGTGTAACCGCATGATGAAGAAAATAGCCGTTGGCAAGGATTAATCTGCTAACGATTCACTTTCTTTACTCGCTAATAAAAGTAGCAGCAATAAACAAACCAAGAAAATCATCATGAGCGCCATGAGATACACGTTGACATACGCCAGTGGCACGCCCATTTGGTTCAGCATCACAGATGCATTCATCCCAGAGGTGCTAGGTAACACCCAGCGCAAATACTGCAGGGGCTCAGGCAGCATTTGATACGGCCATGAAATCCCTGAGACAAACAGCATCGGCATTGAACTTGCGACCAAGATTTGCATCGCCCGTTCTCGCGCCCCAAACCACACCCCAAGTAGACAGCCCAATGCTGTTACCGCAGGGAAAAACAGGACAAGCAGTACCATTGAACCCGTCAGATTTTGGTTACGGATATAGTCATTGTTGGAAAATACCCAGCCATAATAAAAACAGCCGAGCACAAAACCAAAACACGCTAACCCCAATATTCGCGCAAGCCACGTTTTCATCGAAGCGCGGTGCATGTCTTGCTCTGCCCAAGTACCCACTAGCATTGCCGTGCCCATCAAAAACATCTGCTGCAGAATCAATATCGCAACCGCAGGGACAATGTAGCTACCATAGCCTTCGGTACGGTTGTATAACGGATTAATCGTCAGCGCCACAGGGGAAATATTGTTTTTGGCAACCGTGATGTCTTGCCCGATGGCAACATTTTTTTGTACTTTCGCCCCTGCGGACACGGTGCCGATGACTTCTAAAAACCCCGTTTGTACTTGTTTATTGAGCAAAAAATAGTTACCGTTGGCAAGGATACTCACCTTGGCAGGTTGTCCTGTGGTCACTTTTTGATACAGCCCTGAGGGTATCACCATGTAGCCTGCAATCTTGCCTTGCCACATTAGCTGCTTGGCACTGTTTTCATCATTTACAATGGTGCTTTGGATGCGCGGATTGGCTTGGGCGTAGCTGATAATGGTCTGCGATAAACTTGAATGGTCATAATCCACCACTGCCACAGGAACATGACGCACCACTTCTTTTGAATACGGCCACGGGTAAAAAAAGCCATAAATAATCGGGGCTATCAGTAGCATACTGAGCACCCCTTTGTCTTGAAACACGCTGCGCCACACATGCAAAACTTGCAGCAAAAAACCGCGCTCCCAAATGTTGGCAGTTTTGCTTACGTCGACTTTGCTGGGCGTTGTCTGGGAGGGCATCAGCGTTGCCCCCATTTTTCAGGCTTCAGCAAGGCCTTTTTGGTCAACAATGCGGCTAACAACAAGGTAATCATGACGGCAATAAAAAATCCGATAAAGCTGCTATAGGCAAACGATGGCGGTGCGCCCATTTGTAATTGGGTGGTTTGCAAGTTGAGATAATGGGTTAGTGGTAGGGCATTTGCCCAACGCTGTGCGGCAGGACTCATCGCCAAAAATGGAAACGTCACCCCTGAAAAAGCAAATGACGGGGCGGAGATAAATCCGGTAAATGACAAGCCTTCACGATACGAAAACGTGCCGACCGTGACAATCACCCCAAGCCAGAACGATACCATCATAAACATTAAAAATATCAGATAAGTAATCGCCACGGATGCCAAACGAATGGGGAAAATTTGCATCACCAACGTTAATGCCACCGCTGCCCAAAGCGTATACGCAAACATCGCCCAAATTAATTTGCCATTGAGCCCTGCGATAATCAGCGATAGCTTAGGTTTTTCGTGCCCCAGTGTGACAGGATTGCTGGGGTTAGAGAGGCGGTTACTGGCAAATTTGGGGGATGTTAGCGACTGATACCACTCACCTAACGTCTTGTCGACCAACTCTCGCCCGACAGTTGACGCGCCAATCACCATTGACAAAATATGTAGCAAGGCTGGTACCACAGTGACCGCCAAAAATTGCTGATAATTATTGGCAGTATTAAACAGTGCCACACTTTGCGATTGTATCGGTGCATAACTGGTTTTGGTCAGGGTGACATCTTCGCCAATGGCAACTCGCCGCTGCATCTCTGCCCCTGCCGAAAAGGTAGTGACTGCTGTTTGTACCGCTTTTTGTATCATGCCTGAATGCGTGCCATATTGGGCATTGACATTGAGTAGCAAGCGCGAGGTTTTGCCAGCCAGTAGATTGGTTGAAAAATTCTCTGGGATTTCAACCACCGCCATGACATCGGTAGTCTCGATGGCTTGCTGAGCGGCAGCGGCACTATGAAGACTTTTAACCACCGCAACCTCAGGCGTCGCATCAATATACCGGATAATCGTCGCAGATTGCGCGGAGTGGTCATTGTCTATGACCGCAATCGGAATCCCGACTGCCATGCCTTTGCTAAAAATCCACCAAACCAAAAATATCAGCACAATTGGCATCCAAAACATCAAGGAAAAATCCCAGCGATTTTGCACCAAAAAATCCCATTCACGGCGCGCACTGTACCAAAACGCTGTAAAGAATTGCACAAAGCCTGAGCGGTTATCGAACTGCGCATGACGCTCTTGATCATTGTCATTGTCACCAGCACTGACACTGTCACTGGTATTTGGCACAGCGGACGATGTCGGTGACGCTTTAGAGCGCTTGTTTGATGTCAGTTTTGATGTCAGTTTTGATGCCATAGTTGACTTCATTGTGTTTGGGTTGGCTGCTGGCTTGCCGGTATATCAACCAATACGGTCATGCCCTGTCTTAGACGTGTATCTGACTGGCTCGGGCGCGCACGAATCTCAAAGGTACGCATATCAAAGCCGTCTTTGCTGTTGGTGGGGCGCCACGTGGCAAAATCTGATAGCACGGAACTTGCGTACACTTTAAACACTTGGCGGTAAGGCTGATTGTTGACCGATAATGCAGGAACAGTACCGCTAAATTCACTACCGACTGCAAAATGATTTAGGTTATTTTCGGTAACGTTAAGCACGACCCATTGGTCTTTGGGGTCGACAATGGTCATCAGTGGTACGCCCTGTCCCACCACTTGACCTGGTTTGACAATCACGTTGTCCACAATACCTGCAATCGGGCTTTTAAGATTGGCTTCTTCTTTGGCAACCATCGCTTCTTTAAGCTTGCCTTCTACTTGGCTGACTTGCGCTTGCGCGGCGGTTTTATCTTCACTGCGCGCGCCCGTTTTGGCTAACTCATATTGGGCTTTGGCAATTTTGGCTTTATTGACATTGGCGACATAGTTGGTATAGGCTTCGTCACGTTTTTGCCGTGACATCAAGCCTTCTGCTGCGAGTCGGTTGATACGCTCATAGGTGACTTTAGCAAGGTCAGCCGCGGATTGGGCAGCATCGTACTGGTATTTTGCCATTTCAATCTCTTGCGGTCTTGCGCCATTGTTGGCTTTGTCCAGTTGGCTTTGGGCTAATTCTTTCCCTGCTTGTGCTTCTTCGACCTTGGCATTGATTTCCGGGCTATCCATATCAATCAAGCGTGTGCCGACGCTAATTTCATCGCCTTCTTTGACATAAATATTGGCAATACGACCGGCAACTTTGGCAGCGACGGGCGTTTGCTTTACTTCCATATGCCCTTGGATGGTCACAGGCTCGCTGCGCGTTTCGCGCTTGTCTTTGATTAGTCCCCACGCGACCAGTCCAATCAGCCCAAGGATAATCAAAGCTATAATGATGGTGCGGATTTTACTGGGTTTTTTGGTAGGCGGCATGTAACGGCTATCCGTCGTAGCGGCTGCCAGGCTGTCCTCTGCGTGCGGCTCATCGGCAGCTTGGGCGTGCATCGCTGCATTAGCATTATCCGCAGCGCTGTCCAAAGTGTTGTCTTTAGCGTTGTCCATCGCATTGTCTGGTGTTGGGTTTTGTGGATCAGCCATACGGTAAGCCTACTGGTGAAATAAAGACACGGGTTAAAGTAATTAATTAGTTCTTACGATGTTCAAAATAAATCGCGGGTAGCTTGACGTCCGCTGCCTGCATATAACGGTTAAACTCTAGTGGCGTACCGCAGCTTTGCATCAAGTCTGCCATTGCCTGCACATAATCATTTGCCGCTTTGGCTTGCTCGGTTTTGGCTTTTTCCAAATTGGCTTCGGCTTGCATCACTTCTACGGCCGTGTTGACGCCTTCTTTAAAGCCAAGCTGACGAAAACGTAGCATCTCACTGGCAAGTTCAATATTGGTATTTAAGGCAATGAAATTATCGCGTGCATTGTTGACTGTTTGCCAATTTTTTTCTACCAATAACATAATATTATCATTGACATCGACTTGGCTAAATTCGGCTTGGTGCAGCTTGGCAAGGCTAGATTGGGTACTGGTACGGCGATCTACCCCACCCCACAATTTCCAGTTGGCAGACACTCCAGCAATCCAATTTGGGTCAGCGTCGATTTCCGAGCGACCAAAGACGGTGACATTGGGTTTGTAGGCGGATTCACTAAATTCATGCAGCGCTTTGGCTTGGTTGTATTTGGCGGCAACCTTATCAAACCCTGGATGATGCATTTTAGCCTGCTGCTGAAAATAACTCAGTGGCGGCAACGGCTTGGTGGATACAAATAAAGGCGATGTTGGTTTGATAAAATACGGCGTCCGAAGTAACCGCTGTAATGCGGTCATGGCAAGCTCAGCATCGTTCAGCGCTTTGCTATTTTCGTATTCGGCATCGGCTAAGGCTTTTTTGGCTTCCAAACGCTCGACTTTTGAAATCAGCCCCACATCGAGTGCGCGCTGTGCGGCATGGTCGGTGGCACGAATCGCATTGAGCGCATCGGCGCGTAGATACGCTGCCATGATGGCAAGCTGGGTTTGAAAATAGCGTTTGGTAAGCGTGGTGTATTGTTCATCCAGTGACAAGTCAGCATCGGCACGGCTTTCATCCGTCATACCATTGAGCAAACTGGTCACTGCTTCGGTTTTATGTCCGTTATAAGCAGACCATAGCACGGTGACATTTGCGCCTGTTCTATTTTTATCGACATTGACAGGGATGCTATTGGGAATCGGATCGGTGATTAAGCCACCGATATCGACAGGGGCGCTAGGCAGTGGCAAGGTGATGGGCAAATTGCCAATATTGTTATTGACTGCGTTGTCAATGGCATTGGCTAGGTTGTTTTTAATGCCCGTGGTATCTATATTGTTATCCACATGTACATGCGTGGCACTGGCACCCAGATACACAATCGGTTTGTTCAAGCCTTTGGTTGACTCAGCTCGCAGCTCATTACTCACGATTGCCGCATTGTCTGACGCGACTTTGGGTGATACTTTGACTAGGTACTGCTGCGCTTGTGCCAGTGTCAAATTACTGGGCACATCTAGGCCATAACTTGGCGGATAAGGCACGCCATTATTGATAGTAGGATCGTAGCTGAGCCCAGCTGCTTTACCACCTTTAACTTCATTGGCGCGGGTCGCGGTTTTTTTCGATGGCGTGTCTGCTGATGGTGCGTCGGTGGCAGGGTTAGCATTGAGTACAGGCTCAGGATTGGGCGGGGTATTGATTACCGGCGTAAACTCTGCGGTGTCGCCACTGGTACTGGGCTGCAATCTGCTAGTTGGTTTTGTGGTTGCCGCTGCTGGTGTGATTTTAGCCGATGTTTTAGCTGATGTTTTAACAGGCGGCTTGTTAGCATTTTTGGTGGGGGTACTGGTCGTTTTGGTGGTTTTTGTTGTAGTTTTTGTCGGGGTGGTTTTGGTAGTGCTGGGTTTGGTGATCGTGGTCGCAGCAGTCGCTGCCAAAGATAAGGACAAATTCAACGAAACCATTGCCACCGTAAACGCCGACAGGGTAAGCACGCGTGATAGTGGCTGCAGATGATGGCTTACTGGGTAAGTCGATGGCTTGATGGATTGATGTAATTTCATACGACTCGCTAATAACTTGCCTATGGCTTTGCCGCAACATAACAACCACGCAAGCCGTCAATTACCCTAGTAATTGATGCGTTCGCCGTTATGATGCCCGTATTACCAAAAAACTGTCTTATTAAATAATGTCTTATTAAATAATGTCTTATTAAATAATGTCTTATTAAATAATGCCTGATTAAATAATAAGAAATACCAAAGTGAGCACTAACTGTCAGTTTGAATATTAACTAAAGTATGAAATTGTAAAAAGAAAAAACTGACCCGTCAATCTACACTTGTCATATTAACAATATTGTAGTTTTTTTAATAATATGGCTCATTAAGCCTCACATCATGACTGTTTAATTTTATTTAACAAAGTAAAAATATTTCTCAATCCAAGTAGTCACACAAATCAAACAAGTTAGCTTACCGCTGTCATTTAGGCATGCTAAAATGCCTAAAAAAATCCCAGTTCGTACAAGGGATTTTGAACTTTGCCAAACCATACCTAACAACCGCGTTGCGTTTTAAGAAAGAAAACACAACATCACTCCTTAACTCATTTAGCCGCCCACGCCCTTGTTTGCTACACTACAATACTAGGCGTTATTTAAAAAACTTGATTTAAAAACTTGGTGCCATGCTAGATAAGGAAAGAAACGATGCTAAAAGAAACGGTGCTAAAAGTTAGGCATTTATTGATGGTTGCCATGTTCGCCGTTACTTTATTAGCATGTTCAGTGCCGTCTATGCAGCAAAGTTCAAATCCAGCCACAACATCTGAGTCAAAGCCTGCGGTTCCAACTTATACAACGACGAGTTATGTGCTGGCAGAACCATTGCCAAATAAGAAATTAAAAATCTCAATTACGGCAAAAGACCAAGATTTGTATATTACCAATTGTAATGCCTACATTGGTATTAATTTATTTGATAAAGCCAATCCGCAAAACAATTGGGGTGAAGTGACAAACTCTTGTCGCTCACAAGATTTAATTATCCCACAGGGTGCGACCCTAACCTTTGAACGACAAATCACTGAGAGCCATTTTCCGATCAATCTAAATGGCACTTACCGAGTAGGTACCGCACTTAGCTACAATCCCAATTTAAAAAATAGTGAAATCGCTGAAGACCTTCGACTAAGTAATCCAGTTAAACTTATACCTTAATGATGAATCAACTCGCTCAAATCCCCCTTGCCCAACGTGTCCGCCCAAAATCGCTTGACCAGGTAATCGGACAAACCCATTTGCTCGGTGTCAACGCACCGATTCGCCGTATTGTTGAGCAAGGTTACTTGCCATCGATTATTTTGCATGGGGAAGCAGGTATTGGCAAAACCACCCTAGCCATGCTATTAGCCGATGCCGTGGGTCGTCCTTTTCGCCCACTCTCTGCTATCAATGCAGGGGTCAAAGAGTTGCGTGAAGTACTGGCAAAAGATGACGGCTTGTTTGGCGAGCCGCCGGTGGTATTTGTCGATGAGATTCATCGGTTTAACAAAGCCCAGCAAGATGCACTCCTCGGCGCGGTTGAGTCAGGGGACATTACTTTAATCGGTGCGACCACCGAAAATCCCTCGTTTAGTGTCAACAATGCGCTATTGTCTCGTTGCCAAGTGTATCGGCTCAATCCCTTGAGCGAAGATGAAATCAGCCAAGTACTACAACGTGCCATTGACGATGATGCAGTTTTTAAACAATTTAAGATTGAAATACAATCAAGCCAAGCGATTTTTGCGCTATCGCAAGGCGATGCGCGTAAGGCGTTAAATTTACTTGAACTCGCCATTCAATCAAGCCCCAATTTTAAGCAAGGCAGTCAGTCAGCGATTGTGGTGACTGATGACAATGTCGTCGCGGTCGCAGGTGCAAGCTTGGTACGCTACGACAAATCAGGTGATGGCCATTATGACCTAGTGTCAGCGATGATTAAATCAGTCCGCGGCAGTGACCCTGATGCGGCACTGTATTGGATGGCGCGGATGCTGACAGCGGGCGAAGACCCTGCCTTTATTGCGCGGCGGTTGGTGATTTTGGCAAGTGAAGATATCGGACTTGCCAATCCCAATGCGTTACTACTTGCCGATACCGCCCTGCGAAGTGTGCAGAGCATCGGTATGCCTGAAGCGCGGATTATTTTGGGGCAAGTGGTGGTGTATTTGGCGACATCGCCGAAGTCCAATTCTAGTTACCAAGCCATCAATAAAGCGATGCGACTGGCTGAAAATGACCAATCGCCTGTACCGCTACATTTGCGTAATGGCGTCACCAAGCTGATGCGCGCCGAAGGTTATGGTGCCAATTATATCTATCCGCATGACTACCCCAACCATTACCATCCACAGCAGTATCTGCCTGATAATTTGCTGGGCAAGCGGTTGTTTGACTTTGCTGATAATGCCAAAGAACAGCAAACCTATGCCTTTATACAGTGGTTAAAAAACAGTGATTAAAGGGCAGTCTTTGAAAAGCGGCGATTAAAGCGCGATGATTAAAGCGCGGCGGCTAAAAAACCCGTCAAAGTAGACAACGGATGATTTAGCGCAGCCAAATGAACCCTATTCTGAAATAACCAGTATATGACCAACAATAAAAACACCAACAAAAACCCAAGCTGAATCCACAAAAAATAGCGATGCTTAAAGCCCAAGCGGCGCAGCTTGGCATGGCTATAACTGCCCTTATCAAAGTTGGTATGTTGATGCCTTTGCCATTTGCCCGAACGATAATAGTTTTCTACATCCGCAAGCAACCTTAGTACACTGGCGCTATCAAATTGCGCAGTTTCAAAATAATCTAGCAGGGGGCTGATATCATCGACATCATCCATATCATTGACGCTATCTAAATTGATGCAGTGCATTTTCCAGTGCCCAAACAGCGCATTGGGCGCCTGTCCCTGCTCAATGATGTGAATATTTTTGTGTCTTTTATCGGCTTTGATTTTGTCAAATAGCTGGGTGATAGTGCGCTCACTACCTTCCATATAGTGTAGAAAGTTGCCTTGCTTGAGAAATAGTACGCTATTGACATTTGCCTGGGTGTTGCGCGCGACTGACTGACGATAGATATCAGGCAACGTCATCGTATGCAAACTTGCTTGTAAGGTAATTTTGCTCGTGTAGATAAGATAAAAGACTGACATCACAGGATCCTTAGATAAATAAATCGGTTAGACGTCTATGGCTTTTTAATAGCGTTTTCCCCAAACGTATTAACAATGTAATTTTTATTAATCATTCAGTAATAATATACCAGTTTTTTTTAATTTTTGCTCAAAAAATATACAAAATCACCAATTTTTGTTAATTTTTTTAACTAATCTACCCTAACCTTATGTTTGCGTGCGCTACCAGCGCGTATGGCTATCAATATTTCGCTGCTTAGACTCACTGAGTTAATGCTATAATAGCGCGCAAATAAGAAATGAGCGCCCATACTAGCTTCACCCAATTTGATGAGATGATTGTTAAGGTTGGTTTGGACAATAGTTTGAACAAACTAGCTGATAGCGCTTATTTTCTGTCCCTATTTGTTAATCAGTTTTTCAATCAGTTTTTTAATCAATGTTATTCCAATAAATCGCTAACAAAGGCACTTTTATGGCATTTAATACAACGGCAGAAATTATCGATGACATCCGTGCAGGCAAAATGGTCGTTTTGATGGATGATGAAGACCGTGAGAACGAAGGCGACTTGGTGATGGCAGCCACCCATGTACGCCCAGAAGATATTAACTTTATGATTACCCACGCGCGTGGCTTGGTGTGTTTGACCATCACCGCTGACCGCAGTGAACAGCTCAATTTACCGCTTATGTCGGATAAAAATGGCGCTAAATTTAGCACCAACTTCACGGTATCAATCGAAGCGGCAGAAGGGGTCACCACAGGTATCTCAGCAGCGGATCGCGCCAGAACCATCCAAACAGCGGTGTCTTCGACTGCCAAACCCGAAGACATCGTACAACCGGGACATGTATTCCCGATCGTGGCACAAAATGGCGGTGTGCTACACCGTGCCGGTCATACTGAAGCCGGCTGTGACCTAACACGCTTGGCAGGACTTGAACCTGCGGCGGTGATTTGTGAAATTATCAAAGAAGATGGCGAAATGGCGCGCCGTGATGACCTAGAGATTTTTGCCAAAGAACATGGCTTAAAAATCGGCACCATCGCTGATTTGATTAATTACCGTATTGCCAATGAGCAAACGGTAGAAGCCATCGCTAATTATCCTATGCAAACTGAGTTTGGTGAGTTTACTGCTTATCGTTTTAAAGAAAAAAATTCAGAGGATACCCATTTGGCACTGGTCAAGGGCAACCCACAAGAAGGCGTGAGCACTGTGCGGGTGCATAGCTTCCAGCCATTGCGAGATTTATTCACCGTGCAGCTACCCAACAGCGGTAAGAGTAACTGGGATATCCATGCCTCACTCAAAGAAATTAGCGAAGCAGAGCGTGGCGTGTTTGTCTGGATTGGGCATCAGCAAGCGATTGATATAGGCGAAGCACTCGATAACTTTATGGCTGACAAACCCAATTCACCGCTTAAACACCAACCCTACCGCAGCATTGGGGTTGGCTCACAGATTTTACGTTATTTGGGCGTGCGTGATATGCGTTTGCTGTCATCACCGCTCAAATTCAACGCGTTATCAGGATTTGACCTAAACTTGGTGGAAACCGTTGCTAACCCAGACCACAAAGCGTGATTTACGAGATAGCAATTTATCAAACAAAAAAAGCCACGAGCATTGCAACTTGTGGCTTTTTTAACAATTTTAGTAATAGTTAAACACTATAACTTTTAAACCGTATGACTTTCTAACTCGGTAAGTTGTTGGCGTTGACCCTCAGAAATCGGTTGTTTGTTTTTGCCATTTTGGTCAAAAAATACAATGACTGAGGAGACGGTGGCGACGACTTTTTGCTGGGCCGTGCTAAAGTAAACATAGTCATGGGTCAGACTGGTATTACCTATTTTTTTGGCACGAATGCCAATCCAAACCACATCGGGGAAAGTGACTGAATTCAAATACTGGCAAGATGACGAAGCGAGCACGGTATAAGTTTGTAAGTTAAACATATCGACTTGTTCAAGGTAGTGGATACGCGCGCGCTGGGCATAGTTGTAATACACCACGTTATTGACGTGATTGAACGCATCCATATCACCCCATTCCACTTTTTGCTCATAGATAACCGCAAAGCCTTTTAATGGGTGATTGTGTTGTTGGGCGATGTTTTGGCGGACGGCATCACTCATTGGGGGATTGGACATATTTTTCTCTCTCATACGGCTACTGTTTAATACAAGGTAAAAATTATTGAATCACTAGCGCAGTCGCATTAACCCTTGCTGCTGGGTTGTGGCGACCAATTTGCCATTTTGCCAAAATTGACCGTGGTTTAGGCTTTTTGACTGTGACGTGGTATCACACCACATGTTATAGAGTAACCAATCATTCATATCAAATGGGCGGTGAAAATGCATACTATGGTCGATACTTGCCGCTTGCAACCCTTTAGTCATAAAGCTAATCCCGTGTGGCATCAGCCCTGTACCAATCAAATAAAAATCAGAAGAAAATGCGAGCAGTGCTTGTTGCACTTGAATCGACTGTTTACCGAGCTGCGGAATACGTAGCCAGTTGGCTTGGCTAGGTTCCATGATTTTTGGATGAATCGGGTCACGCGGCTGTACTGGCTTGATTTCGATATGACGCTGGCGCATAAAGCGCGCTTTTAGGGCATCAGGGATTTTGCCTACCACTTGGTCTTTGAGCTGCTGCTCGGTCAGCAACACATCTGGCGCAGGATACGTTGGCATCGCTTGTTGATACTCAAGCCCTTCTTCAAACGGTGAAAAAGACGCCATCATGGTAAAAATTATGCTCGGTTGGTTATCGTCATCATATTGGCGTGCTGTCACTTGACGTGAAGCAAGGCTACGACCATCACGTAATTTCTCGACTTGGTAATATACAGGCTTATTGATATCGCCACCGCGCAAAAAATAGCCATGAAATGAGTGGCAAGGTTTTGCATGCTCTACGGTATGGCTGGCTGCCATCAATGCTTGTCCCAGTACTTGCCCACCAAAAATACGCGCACCGACATAGTCGTGGCTTTGCCCAATAAATACACTGTCTTGATACGGTACGAGGGTTAAGGTTTCCAATAACTGCGTGACCAATTGCTGCCAAATCGCTTGCTGCTCAAGCTGCTGATGCGTTACGGGCACCTGTGGTTGGTGAGTGATATCAATCGTATGGGTATGGTTTATATCTTGCTGGCTTGCCATAGACGCTCTTATCATTAACGTTATTTTGGGTAGATAAAATGGATTAAAGTCACTCATTATACAAGAATTTTTGAGTGATAAGGTTTAGAAATTCATCAATCTATGGCATGATAAGACAATTTTTAAACCTTGTATTTATCTTTAAAAAACTTACGAAAAAATCACGCAATCACTAGGCATACTATGAATCACGTAGGGAAAAATTCAGGCACTACCGAAGCAAACAACAAAGGTACCCATCCTGCTGCGACCCCGCTGTTAAAAAATCTATACCGACAAGTCTCTGGCAAATTATTGGGGCTCGCCGTCAAATCCAAACTTATCGGCGACATCCCCAATATTAGCGAAGCCAGGAACCAGGTTAGCGATGATAAGCTACCGCTAGCTAGCGGTAGCTTAGCAAGCGCCAATACAAATATGGATAGCGACACATCAAGCCAGCGACTCACCTTTTATGTGCTCAAAGAGTATTCTCGTAGCAACAGTATTTTAATTGACCTAGAAACCAAACAATACGACCTACCCCCTGCCCTAGCCAATGTCATCGATCGGGCGCATGGTATTGATGAAAATACCGCAATGATTTTTTTGCATCACCATAAAACAGAAAAACTGTCTCATGACAGCGCCGTATTCTCACCTCGCCTATTACGCTTGATTGAAGCCGTCGAGCAATACCCAACGCTACACATTGATTTTATCCCTGTCACTATCTTGTGGGGGCGCGCCCCAGAAAAAGAAGATTCGCTGTTTAACCTCCTCACCGCTGATGAATGGCAAGTACCTACCATCAGTAAACAGCTATTTAACATCGGGGTCAAAGGGCGGGATACTTATGTGCAGTTTCACTCACCCAAAGACCTGCGTGGCATCATCGAAGATGAGATTAGCAAGAACCCTGTGCTGCAAGCCGATAGCGTGGCACCCACTGATACTGCTAGTAACGACCGCCATCATTTACACACCATCACTGCACGGGTACAGCAGCGTTTAGAAGGTTATCTGGATAAACAACAAGAAGCCATCTTGGGCCCTGACTTATCAGACCGTCGCAATGTGGTCGATAAAATTCTGTATACGCCTGCCATTCAGCATGCCGTGAATGTCGATAGCAAAGAAAACTCACGTGAACTCGCCAAAAGCCGCAAATTGGCGCGTGGGTATTTGAACGAGATTGCCAGTGACTACTCGTCTGCAACCGTGCGCTTTTTTGACCGCTTTTTGACCTGGCTGTGGACACAGTTGTATGACGGGGTTGAAGTGGCGCACTTTGAGCGGGTACGCAAACTGGCATCCGACCATGAAATCATCTATGTGCCTTGCCACCGCAGTCACATGGACTATCTGTTGCTGTCATACGTGATTTATAAACGTGGGTTACGGGTGCCCTACGTTGCCGCAGGCGAGAACCTAAACATCCCCGTGCTAGGTCAAATACTACGCAATGGCGGCGCTTTCTTTATGCGTCGCAGTTTTAAAGGCAATCCGCTGTACTCTGCGGTGTTTCGTGAATACGTGCATAGTATGTTGATGCGCAACACGCCGATTGAGTACTTCATCGAAGGCGGACGCTCGCGCTCAGGGCGCTTGTTGCCGCCCAAAAAAGGAATGCTAGCGATGACGGTACAAAGCCATCTGCGCCAAGCGGGCAAACCGATTGTCTTTATCCCGACCTACATCGGTTATGAACGTATTATGGAAGGCGGCACTTATGTGGGTGAACTTAAAGGTAAACCCAAAGAATCCGAGTCGTTATTGGGTTTGTTAAAAGCCAGCCGAAAAATCGAGCGTATCTTCGGTCATGTGCACGTCAGTTTTGGTCAGCCGCTGTATCTAGCTGATTTTATGAAAAAATTTGACGTTGCCCCAAATACCCTACCCAAAGACCGTACCGATAGTGATATGCCTGCCAATGTCACTCACATGATTGACAATTTGGGCATCAAAATCATGCAGCGTATCAACCGCTCTGCGGTGCTTAATCCAGTCACTTTGCTATCTTTAGTACTGCTCGATACGCCGCATGGTGCACTCGATGAGCAAAGCTGTCGTGAACAGTTGGCACTGTATCAACGTATCGCAGAAAAAATCCCGTATGATGATGATGTATCAATCACCCAGCAAAGCCCAGAATCCATTATTAACTATGGTGTCAAGCTTAAACTCATCGAGCGCACCCCACATGTGCTCGGTGACTTGATTCGTATTGCGGACGGTCAAGCACCGCTACTGAGCTATTTTCGCAACAATATTTTGCATATTTATATCATCGCGTCACTGTGTGCATCATTGATACAGCGTAATGGCACCATGAGCCTAAACACCATTGAGCGGGTGGTGGGTATTATGTATCCTTTCTTGCAAGCAGAGTTGTTTTTGAAATACCCACTGCGCACCCTAAATGACACTTTGCGTGAGCATATCGATACTTTAGTCGAAGAAAAAATCATCGTGGACAAAGGGGTGAATGCGGACGGTCATCGCATCCTGACCACGCCAGAGCCGAATACCCGTAGCTATCAGCAGTTGACAGTGCTTGCCAACTCAGTTGAGCAAAGTTTAGAGCGCTACTTTATGGTACTTGCGCTGCTGAGTCAGCAAGGCTCAGGCAAACTCACCAAAGATCAAGTGATTGATTTGGGTCATCTGCTCGGTCAGCGTCTATCCGTGCTATACGAAGATGATATGCCAGATTTTTTTGACCGTGCCTTGTTTACTAGCTTTATGGATGCGCTAGAGCGTTTAGGGTATATTACGGTGTCGGCTAGTGGGCTGATTGAGTTCGATGCGCGCATTCATACCATGGCAAAAAGCGCGCGGTTTATCCTTAACATGGACGTGATGCATATCTTGCAGCAAATTTCACAACTGACTGATGAGGAAATCAAACGCACCTTGACTGAACTGCAAAATAAAAAGCAACGCAAATTTAGTCGTAAAAAAGCTTAATTCCACCGAACAATAAAAAACCGTGTTATCACAACACGGTTTTTTTGCATGCAAATCAGCCTAGCGACGCTGCTCGACAATCAGTGAATCAATGCGGCTATTTTGTAGTTGGCGTTGGGCTTGTGCCGCCATCTCTGGGCTACTCATGGCGCGAGAGATGACTTGATAGACGGTTTGGTCATTGTTTAAGCGTTTTTTGATGATTTGGGCATCCACCCCTGCCATTAGCACTTCAGCACGGCGTTTATCCGCATCATCAGCATTATCAAAGCTATTGATTTGCAAGATATATGTCCGCGTAGGCTCTTCATTGCCAATGACAATGGCATCGGCACTGCTTTTGTCATCGGCAGCGGTGCTGGTGTCTATCGTACTATTGTTGGCTGAAGCCCGTGGTTTGGTACCGTTATCATCAGACAACAACGGATTATCGACCACGCTGACATTCGCTGATTTGGGCGCACTGGTGCTGTCAGCTTGGGTCAACACCACATCAGGCTGCACCGAGACTGGCTGACTGGCAGCCGCCTCGTCGGGGACGGCACTGACCTGCTGTTCTTTGAGCAAGTCATAGAACTCGTAGTTATTGGTTTTGGGTTGGTCTTGCACCTTTGGCTGCACCATCGGCGCTTCGTCGCTGCTCGTGGTTTTGCCTTGGTTAAATGGATTCCACAAATAAACAAACAGACCAATCCCCACGGTCAATATCATGCCCACCAACATGGCAGCAAAAAACGACATCGTGCTTGGCGCTTTACGCGGGGTCGCTCCTTTGGGTCTTGCCATCATCATCTCCTACGACATGGGATACGGTAATATTACAGCGTTTTTAGCGTATCCTAATCATATCACATACTGGTTGGTGCCGTTAATCCGAGCAAAATTAAGCCATTTTGAATCACTTGGCGTACCGACTTTGATAACCGCAGACGCGCTTGCATCAAGTCAAGCTCGTCTTGGGTTGGGGTTTCGCCATCTTTAGGTAAGATACGGTTGTCGTTGTACCAACCGTGGAACAAGCTTGCCAAATCTTTGAGGTAATTGGTCAATAAATGCGGCTCATAATTAACGGCAGCACGGCGTAGCACTTCAGGGTAAGAAGCCAGTAAGCTCAATAAATCCGTTTCAGCAGGTTGGGTCAACAGATGCTGGTGTGCTTTGCCGGCTTTGTCATCGACCTTAATACCGCGCTCTTCAGTACGCTCAAGCACACGGCAAATACGCGCATGCGCATATTGAATATAATACACTGCATTATCTTTGGTATGCGATTTGGCAAGCTCTAAGTCAAAGTCAATGTGCTGTTCTGGTTTACGCGCGACATAATAAAAGCGCGCGGCATCATTGCCGACTTCTTGACGCAGTTCACGTAAGGTCACAAACTGACCTGAGCGTGATGACATCTGGATTTGCTCTGTACCGCGCCATAGGGTGACAAACTGCACCAAAATCACATCCATACGCTGGGCATCGTAGCCCATCGCCGTCAACGCCGCTTTCACGCGTTTGATGTAGCCGTGGTGGTCTGAGCCCCACACATCAATAATTTTGTCATAGCCGCGGTCAAGCTTGTCTTTGTGGTAGGCGATATCCGAGGCAAAATAAGTAAATTGACCATTGGCACGGCGGACGACACGGTCTTTTTCATCGCCAAATTCGGTGGATTTAAACCACAAGTTGCCGTCTTTTTGGTACAGAAAACCCCGCTGCTCTAATAACTCCAAAGCAGGCACAATGGCATCTTGAATTGATTTTTCGCTAAACCATTGATCAAAATGGACGTTAAAATCCGCCAAATCATCTTGGATATCTGCCAAGATTGTACTAAGTGCGGCTTCATGAAAAATCTGATAGTTATCGCCCAAATTGGCTTTGGCATTGGCAATCAGCCCGTCAATATGGGCTTCTTTATCACCTGAGACACATACTTTTTCGCCGTTGGCATCGATTTGGTACTCGGCATCGGCAGGTACATTGAGTAGCATATGTGCCCAAGCGGTTTTTAGGCTATCGCCATGCTGTTTTTTGATGGGTTTGGCAATATCTTTGACATAATCGCCTTGGTAGGCATTGGTGGGAAATACAATTGGCTCACCGCACAGCTCAAGGTAGCGCAAATAGGTACTGGTTGCCAAAATATCCATCTGACGACCCGCATCATTGACATAATATTCCCGCCCGACTTGGTAGCCAACCGCCTCTAGTAAATTGGCCACGCTCATGCCAAACGCAGCGCCTCGACCGTGACCCACGTGTAGGCTTGAGGTTGGGTTGGCAGAGACAAACTCAACTTGGATTTTTTGACCGGCAAATTCTTCGGATGTTCCAAAGTCGCCTTTTTGATCCATAATGGTGTCTAAGATAGCAAAACGCGCGTTATCATCTAAGAAAAAGTTAATAAACCCCGGTCCTGCAATCTCAACTTTGCTAATCATGTCCGAGGCAGGCAACATCGCCACGATGGTTTGCGCCAGTTCACGCGGGTTTTTCTTGGCAGTCTTGGCAGCTATCATGGCAAGGTTACTAGCAAAATCGCCGTGCGCTTGGTCTTTGGTGCGGCTGATGGTACTGTTATCAACCCAATCGATTGGCAAAATTTGCTGTTGTTTTAGTGATTCCACCACTAATGCTAAGGCTTGCGAAATGACGGGTTGTTGTTCTGACATGGAAATTCTCTTTGTTGGCTTACAGGTTTTGTTGCAGGATTGATAGCTAAAAAAGCACGATAAATCAATGATTCACCATCGATTTGAGGCTATCACTCGCTCATAATCGATGGGCATGGATTTTGGCGTTCAATATACCAATTTTTGATGGTTTTTTCATTATAATCCTGTCAAAAGATACATGCCATTACAAGGAAACGCGGTTTTTTGGCGTATAATATGTGCTAAAATTTTTTAATGTCTGATGACAATCATAGGATAATAACATGTTTGTTTTAGTCTCTAGTGAGTTAATCACCAAACTTGGCATGTATGTGCTGCTGCCTATCTTTATCGCGTTTTTATTTTTTATCATGTACGATATTTCCAAGAAAAACAATGCAGGCAAACAAGGCACATTTTGGATTTTCTTGGCACTGGGCGGCGGTTTTTTTGGCTTTCTCATCAAAATGGTCTTGGAGTGGTATTTTAGTAGGACGCTTTAAACTACCCTGCTCTAAACCTTACTAGCCTAAAACGCCATTACCCCAAACCGCATTACCCATGTTACTTGTTTATGTTACCGTTACGGTCGTTTGGCTATCATCACCGCACGGGTCGGGCGTTGATAGCCTTCAATGGTCTTGGTGTCATCAGTTGGGTCAAGAAAATCGCTTAAAGATTGATAATCCATCCAGTCGGTTTTGCGTTGTTCATCCGTCGATGTCACATCCACATCGACACAGCGCACCGCCACAAAGCCTACTTTGTACAGCCACAGCGCCAGTGCCGCAACTGAGGGGATAAAATACACGTTATTCATCTGTGCATAGCGCTCACTTGGCACTAGCACGGATGTTGCATCCCCTTCAATCACCAAGGTTTCTAGTACCAATTCTCCGCCTTTTGCTAGCTGATTGTATAGTTGCTCAAGATGCTCAAACGGTGACGCGCGGTGATACAGAACGCCCATACTAAACACGGTATGAAACAGACCTGCTTGCCCACTAGTCAAGCTAGGATTGGGCAAGGCTTCAAGCGGTACAGGCACATAGTGCACCGTGTTGCGTCCAAAATCGTTACGGTCAGCCTGCCCCACAAAATGGCGAATCGCCATAAACTGGTGATAAAACAGACACGATGGGTCAATCACAATCACCGTGCTTGCCCCTGCGCCCGCCATACGCCAGCCGTGATAACCCGAACCGCCGCCCACGTCTAGCACGCGTTTGCCGTGAAGTGGGCTGATATGTGGCAACACCCTATCCCATTTCCAGTCACTGCGCCATTCGGTATCAATATGGATTTGCAGCTCATCTTGACCCAGTAAAAAACCGCCTTTGCGCCACGGCATCAAACGTTTGAGTAGCGCATGGGTTTGCTTGTATTCATTGTCTTGCCAATCAAATGCTGCGGTGATACAGGGTTGATTTAAGTCTACTTGCGCGTTGTCAACCACGGGCAAGCGCTCAATAAGCGATTGATAAAATGGGGCATGGGCGTAGCGTGATTTGTCTTTGATGGTAGCGAGCCAGTTGGGCAACTTGGCAAGCCATTCATTGGCAACTGGGTATTTTTCCGCCAATTGCAGCAAGGTAAGATAGACGTCGGTTTCGGCAGTTTTGATGGTATGGTTCATGGTGGACTCTTTTAGGATTGACAGGTTTTCATCTTTTAAGGGCAATCATCACTTAAACGCAATAATCGACGCAAAGTTTAAAAACTGAAACCACGTCAAATGGCGGTCAAACCCTACTGTTGCTAAACGCTGATGATGAAAATTGAGGGTATCGGTGATAAGCACATTCTCGAGCGCATTGCGTTTACCACTGATTTCCATCTCACTATAGCCATTGGCGCGTTTAAAATCATAATACCGCTCAACACGCCAGGCATCGTCCGCTTCATCGAGCAAATGGGTTTTTTCGGTCAAAATCAAAATACCGCCTTCAGCCAACGCATCATAACAGCGTTTGAGTAACTGCTCGCGCTTGTCAGGGGATAAAAACTGCAAGGTTAAATTGAGCACAATCATATCGCACTGCTCAAACGCCACCTCACACACATCAGCGCAAATCAGCTCGATATCATGCTCAGGATAATGCGGTATCAGTACACTTTGCGCTTTGGCGATCATTGGCTCTGAGATATCAATGGCTTTGATTTGCAAATCTTGCGGCGCAAACTCGCCTGCGAGCGCAAAACTCACCGCCCCGAGTGAACAGCCCAAGTCATAGACGCGGCTGACTTTATTGCCGTCGCTATTGGTTTGGCGAAACTGGCAATGGCGTTTGGCAAAAATCGGCAACATGGCGAGCATCTGCCCATAGCCAGGCACACTACGACGAATCATATCGGGAAAACAAGCCACCACTTGCTCATCAAAGCTAAACCGCGCATTGGCATCTAGCGGCGTGGTAAATAAGGTATCGTGGGGTGGTTTGGCTTGGGGCTGACTCATGCGGCTGACTCACTATGGCTGATTGAGCGTTACTAAGACTTAGTATCGCTGACTTAGTATCGCTGACAGTTTTATGATCGCTTCAACAATAAAATGCTTAAGGAACGCTTAAGAAACGCTTAAACTGTCAGGTTTTTAAATAGCGGAAACTTGGTTTACATTGCCTAACTTGAATGGCGAGTAAACTTTGCTATTCTAACATTTTCACCCGTTTTACTTTTAATAATTTATTTTAATCCTTATATCAAACCAATGAAATAACCATAAAAAGGTACTATTATGCAAACGATTATTTTAGGCGGTGGCTGTTTTTGGTGTACCGAATCCGTATTTAGTCATGTCAAAGGTGTGACCGATGTCACATCAGGCTATATGGGCGGTGATGAAGTAAGCGCCAACTACAAAGCCGTCTGTGGCGGCGATACCGGTCATATCGAAGTGATTAAGGTCGATTTTGATGAGACCATTATTCCGCTTGAGACGGTATTGGATATTTTCTTTGCCACCCATGATCCAACGACACAAGACCGTCAAGGTAATGATGTCGGCAGACAATATGCCTCTGTGGTGTTTTACACCGATGAAGCGCAGCAAAAACCGACTATTGACCGTGTGATTGGTGAGCTTCGTGATGAGCAAGGCATCAAAGTGGTGACCGAAGTGCATCCTGCTGCGCAGTTTTTCGTTGCCGAGGACTACCACCAAGATTATTATGCCAACAACCCGACCCAAAGCTATTGCAACTTTGTGATTCCGCCCAAGCTTGCTAAGCTTAAACAATATTTTAGTGGTTTTATGATTGAACAATAACCCGTATCCATACAGTATTAATACCTTGTTGGTACTGTATTAATGCTTTCAAAATTGGGCTTTACACCGTTAATGCCCAATTTTTTCGTGTTAAATAATTGGACTTACCACAACCGTGCAAAAATTAACGCTTTATCACCCAATGTGAAAAAATGTAATTAAATGCATTTACTCCTTTCACTAAGCGGGCTTTTTTTATACCCTTGAATGAGTCAAAATTCACCCCGTTTGTTGATGTCTTTATCTATCACTATTCAAGGTTTGTTATGCGTTTACTTCCGATTTTTATGGCGCTGGCAGGTGTGGCGATGATTAGCCAAGCCAATGCCGCACCGACACCGCCTAATCTTAGCAATGCCCAGTTTCAACAGTGTTTATCCAATCTCAAAAATAGCAGTACCTTTCGCGGTGTAGCCAGCACTTTAGAACAATATCGCCCAACTGAGCCTGACCCTAGTGTGATTGTCTCGCTCAACTATCAACCTGAGTTTCAAAAAGAAGTGTGGGACTATCTCTCAGGTCTGGTCGATGAAGAGCGTGTGCAAGACGGTATCAATGCCAAAAACCAACTGCAAAGCACGCTAAACCGCATCGAGCAGCGCTATGGGGTGAAAGGAACGGATGTACTTGGCGTCTGGGGGGTAGAGTCGAACTTTGGTAAGCAGCTGGGTAAAAAAGATTTAATCCAGTCGTTAGCGACCTTGTCTTGCTTTGACCGTCGTCAGTCGTACTTTCGCACGGAATACGCCAACGCGCTGCGTATCTTGCAAAATGGTGACATCCGCCGTGATGATATGACTGGCTCATGGGCAGGGGCGTTTGGGCAAACCCAGTTTATGCCAAGTACCTTCTTACGCTTGGCGCAAGATTTTGATGGTGATGGACGTAAAGATTTGGTCAACAGCCAAGCTGATGCGCTCGCGTCAACGGCCAATTTCTTGGATAAAGCAGGTTATCGCACGGGCGAGCCTTGGGGGTTTGAGGTCAAGCTGCCTGCAGGATTTTGGGCAGATAGCAACCGCAAAGCCAAAAAACCGATGAGCTACTGGCGCAGTCAAGGTCTGACTCTTGCCAATGGTCAGCCGCTACCCTCTAGCCTTGATAGTGCAGGTTTGCTATTACCTGCAGGTAGTAAAGGTCCTGCGTTTTTAGTGGGTAAAAACTTCGATGCGTTTTATAGTTACAATGCGTCAGAGAACTACGCGCTAGCGATTGCGCATTTGTCCGATATGATTAGCCAAAACCGCACTAGCAATGTCGGCTTTGTCACACCTTGGCCAACGGATGATGCCGGTATTAGCCGCCGTCAAGCCCGTGAAATCCAGCAAGCACTGCTTAATCGTGGGTATGATATTGGTCAAGTCGATGGCATGATTGGCGATAAAACGCGCTATGCAATTCAAGATTTTCAGCGTCAGCAAGGTGTCAACCCTGATGGTCGTGCGGGTATGAAACTCTACCGTATGCTAATGACTCAGCCAGCAGGCAATGCTCAGTATCCAACCCAATACCCAACCCAAATGCCTGTTCGATACCAGTCTGTACCGAATTCAACGGTTACTGCCACGCCGACTAAAGTGGTACGCGATGCCAATGGTCGCACGAGTTACTATCGTATCGATAATGGGCAAGGTGGGGTGACAACTCCTTAGTGTTTCCTGTTAATCATACCTTTCTAATCGCCCAACAAAAAACCCTTAATGTCACCATTAAGGGTTTTTGTTAATATCGATATGGTCTTGTCAGTATTGACACATTGGACAACTTTATACAAAAGGTGGCGGGGTGGGCTCTTCACCATCATCCATTTGGATCGGTTTGACTTCGCCTTTTGAATTGCTGCCCCAATTGTCCTCTTCGTCTTCATCCCATTTTTTGAAGTTATCACGTGGGTTGATGCCACGGCGTTTCATGTCTTCGACTTGCTCTTCAAGGGTGCGAAACTGCTGGGCTTCGTGCATGGTATCTTCAAGTTGATTGATTTTGTTTTCAAGATCGTCCGCTTGCGGGGTGACATGCGTACTCATAATTTTATCCTCTTTTATCCTCAATGTTATCGTTATGTGTGTTATGAGATTATCATAGCATAAACAAATGTGACGCTAGATAGCAGGTCTGTATAATATTGTCATGACATGAGTAAATCATGGCTTGGTGAAAGCTGGTATAACATGCTTGGGTAAAATACTGAGATAAACCACTAAAAAAGGTGTGTTAAAAATGACGGATTAAGCTTGTACGATGATGTTAATCTGCCACAGCTCGCGGATACTTCGCTCTTCTTTGACCGAGAACAACCATCGTTTTTTCACCAGTTGGCTTTTTATCCATTGATAATCGATACTACTGATTTGACAGCGCGAGACCGCATGGATATTGGGTGAGATTTTGAGCGCTTCTGCCATTGCAGCATCTTTGAGGGCATCATTAATTTGGGTCAACATCATATTACTGGTAAACGGTTGCGGTAATGCTTGTAGCGTTTGCACAATATTGCCCCAGCTAAAGGTGTAAGTTGCGCTGATTTCTTGCAAATTGCCGCCTTCAAACGCGTGTGCGGTATAGTTGACCAATAACGCTTCATTGAGCTCTTTTGGCGTAACCTGGGTCGGTCTGGCTTCAAGTTCAGGCGGCTTTTGATCGCGCTCTAGACTACTGGCAGTTAAGGCGGGTTGCACGCCATTACGGATATGAAATCTATCCGAGACAAACATCGACTTTAAATCGCCACTAACGCCTGTCGGTAGCGTGCTCAATGAACGGGTGTCTTTGACCCAACCTAATCGCGGAAATTTCTCTTTGATTTCCCCAAGCATACGCACGCATTCTGACACGCCATCATGGGTCTGACCGAAGTGAATTACCCGCAACCCCTGTTCTTTAATCACCAAATTAAACAAATCCAACCGTTGGCGTAATAGCTCATGTTGGCTCGGCTGGGTATTGACTAACGCAATCATCGGGACGCGTTTTGAAGACGCATAGATATAAGATAAGTGCAGATAACTGACACCAGATAGGCTTAAATGACCGTAATCATTGCCCAAAATAAAAATCATATAATCGCATTGGTCGATTTGTTGGCGGCTGTACTCAACAAAATTGGTATTGGTGGCAAGCAAATCCCAAGTCAAAAAATAATCCTTCGATAACGCGTACTCTAGCGCGTTCTCTAGGTAGAGATTTTCATTTCTCACCAAAGAGATATGAATATGATAACGTTTCTTTTGAGACATGCTATCTTCTCCATAACGCTCTAATGAACGCAATTAATTAAAAAGGTAAAGGATTAAAAGCTCAATCGTTAGAAGTTAAATCGTTAAAACTTAAAAGGGTAAAAAGCCATGCTGACTAATCAACAAGCTCAATACACTGCACCATATTGAGTCACACACAAGGTAAAAAAATCAATCCCCAACTCTGGCAAAAATCGCTGCAACAAACGCGTTGCCGCCTGCTCAGTAGTGGGCAAGTTGGCAGTGGCATAAAACTGTAACCGTGGTCGCTCTTTATGAGAGGCAAGCTGATTGGCTTGCTCAAGCAAATCATATACGCGTTTGGCAATGGCATCGCCCGAATCAATCAATGCCACTTGCCCCATAGCTTGGTGGGTCATCAGCTCATCGATACGCTGTGCCAAATAGGCTTTAAAAAAAGGAAAATGGGTACAGCCCAGTACCAACTGGTCTACCTTTTTATCCTGTAGCTCACTTAGCAAGTGATCTAAATCAGTCACGGCTGGGTGATGGCTTGGCATACCCAATTCCACCCAAGGCACTAGGCTGTTAAAGCTATATTTGTGGACAGTCACTTGCTGCGGTTTGGCGACTTGTTCAATAACTTCATTGAGTAAATACCCGTGCAAGGTCGCTGGGGTTGCCAACACCGCGACTTGCTTGGTCGCCGACTGCATCACCGCAGGTTTTAATGCGGGGACTAAACCGACAATCGGCACTTGAGGATACTGCCGCCTTGCCGCCTGTAATCCATGCGCAGAGGCACTATTGCAAGCTATCACAATAAGTTTACAGCCTTGCGAATGTAGCCATGCCACGGCCTGCAAGGTAAGCTCACGAATCTCTGCTTCACTGCGTGAGCCATAGGGTACGTGCAGGGTATCGGCAAGATAGATATAACGTTCAAATGGCAAGCGCCGCTGCAAATGGGTCAATACCGACAATCCGCCCAACCCAGAATCAAATACGCCTATCGGCGCGCTTGCCAAATCTACCATAGCCTAATCAGTCCAACTCGCAGGGTGTTGCTATTTTAAACCGCAAAATAATCGCCTACCCATAAAACAGACCACTATCTTATACCAATTTTTAGACGCTCACTACAAAAAAATGCGGGGCCGAATTTGACAGCCCATTCGTCACTTTACTTGCTCAAAACTTATCAACAGTTTGCTTAACGCTGAGACTTATGCGCTCATGGTCAAGGTAAAAATGCTATCACCACTGTGCAAAATCAATGACGTACCCTCTTCACCCTCTACCAACTCACCCAATTCAATCAAATGGTAAAACACATTGCGATGAATGAGTCCGTATAGCGCTGAGTCACCATTTTGCCGCACCAACAGATAAGGCTGGCTGGCTTGTTTTTGCTGTAAGGACGCATCATGCTGGGTAGCATGGGTAAATGGCAGACCCAAACGGATCGGATGCTGCTCGTCAGCAATCACCACATCGCCTTGCGTGGTGGTGAACTGCAACACCGGTTTGCTAGTAGCGCCAAATTGCTTGGTAATGACGTCCACTTGATTGACTAGCAGTGGCGCGTCTTCTACTTGAATTTGCCATTTCTCAACAGGGGTTTTTAAAAAATACTCAACGTGGTGGTTGTCATCAACCTCTGACCATAACACTTTGGCAAACAGATCAATGAGTAGTGGACGGGTGATTTGACTGCCTTCATGCCACCACTCGCCATTGGCTTTGACCACCACATCCATCGCACCGCTGAGTTTGGGTTGCCATTTTTCAAGCGGTGGAATTTGGCGTGTCGGATGGTTTGCGACTGCTACTGCTTGCGAAGCGACCGATTGTTCGATTTGTTGGCTTAGCTCGCCTATATCAAAGCTAGTATCAAAATTAATATCAAAGCTCGGTTTAGATGCTACATTATTAGTATCAGTATTAGTCATTTTATAGCTCGTATTATGGTAGTTTTTATTTAGATTAGGATTTAGAGTATTGTATGGGTTTATGAATGCCATGATGCGCTGTGTTGACATCACTTTGTGGTACATAGTAGTCAATTCAACGCTGGGTTTCAAATAGTCGCTGTTAGTACCTGTGTCGATTTATTGTATATAAAGGTAATAGATAGCATAAGACAAGCCAGATTGGCTGCGATAAATTAAGCCCGGCAGTCATTTTCTCCTGCAAAAATATTAGGTGGTTAAAGGGTTAATCTATTATACTAAGTAGTATTTTTTCTGAATTCATATAACGATTCATTATATGTTAAAATCAAGAAAACCATTGATAACATTGCCAGCCTGCGCCAGCAATTATTTGATGAACTGATAATCAAAGGCTAACCTTCTAGATCACTAGCCTTGCAAAAATCATCGTGATGCAACTTAAGTTGAAAGGCTGTCAGATGTAAGCTGATAAATCGCATTGTTTAACCCAATGCGAGCAAGGTTAAGTAAGTTGTCATCACTGAATTTTATTTTTCTAAGGAGTTTGTATGCAAGACATCGAACGCGAGCAAATGGAGTTTGACGTAGTTATCGTGGGTGGCGGACCTTCAGGTCTATCTGCGGCAATTCGTCTACGTCAACTTGCCATTGCTGCTGGCAATCCTGATTTTAGTGTGTGTATCGTTGAAAAAGGGTCAGAATTTGGTGCCCATATCTTATCAGGTGCGGTCATGGAACCTAACGCACTGACTGAACTGATTCCTGATTGGAAAGAAAAAGGTGCGCCCGTTCGCGTGCAAACCAAAGGTGACCGCGTCTATATGCTCAAAAATGAGACCAAATACCGCGAATTGCCAGAAAAAATCGTCCCAAGCTTGATGCACAACCATGGCAACTACATTATCTCATTGGGTAACCTTGTGCGTTGGTTAGCCACCCAAGCCGAAGAGCTTGAAGTGATGATGTTCCCAGGTTTTTCTGCCGCTGAAATTCTGTACAACGAAGATGGTTCTGTTCGTGGCGTATTGACGGGTGACATGGGCGTCAATGCCGAAGGTCAACCAAAATCAGGCTATGAGCCAGGCTATGAGCTACTGGCAAAATACACCATTTTTGCTGAAGGTTGCCGTGGTCACTTAGGTAAACGCTTAATCAGCCGTTTTAACCTATCAGAAGGCAAAGACCCGCAGCACTACGGGATTGGCTTAAAAGAGCTTTGGGAAATTGACCCTGCCAAACACCAAGAAGGTATGGTGCTGCACGGTTCAGGTTGGCCACTTAGCGAGACGCATAGTAATGGTGGTTGGTGGTTATACTTTGATGAAAACAACCAAGTGTCATTTGGTATGGTGATTGATTTGTCTTATCACAACCCTTACCTATCGCCATTTGATGAGTTACAACGTCTAAAAACCCACCCGCTCATTCGCAATATTTTAGAAGGCGGTAAACGCTTATCTTACGGTGCGCGTGCCTTGACCAAAGGCGGTTTAAACTCATTACCAAAACTATATTTTGCCGGTGGTGTGTTAGTGGGGGACGATGCAGGTTTCCTAAACCCAGCAAAAATCAAAGGTACTCATACCGCCATTAAGTCAGGTATGTTAGCCGCGGAAGCCGTGTATGAAGCGATTGCTGCCGGTCGTCAACATGACGAAGTGCCCACCTATGAGCAAAAATTCAAAGCATCATGGCTCTACAACGACATGTACCAAGCGCGTAACTTCGCAAATGCGATGCACCGCATGGGTATCTGGATGGGCGGTGCATTCAACTTCCTAGAGCAAAATATATTTAAGGGTAAAATGCCTCTGACTATTCGTGACAGAATGCCAGACTACGATGTGCTTGAGCGCGCAGACCACGCTTATATCCCTGAGTATCCAAAGCCCGATGGTAAGCTGACCTTTGATAAATTATCTTCCGTGTTTATCTCCAATACCAACCACGCTGAAGATCAACCTTGTCACCTAAAATTAACCGATCCAGAGGTGCCAATTAAGCGTAACCTCAAAATCTTTGCTGAGCCTGCACAGCGTTACTGCCCAGCAGGGGTATATGAAGTGGTACAAAGTGACAGCGGCGCAAAATTTGTGATCAACTCACAAAACTGTGTGCACTGTAAAACTTGTGATATCAAAGACCCCTCACAAAACATCACGTGGGTCACGCCAGAAGGCGGTGGTGGTCCAAACTACCCAAATATGTAATGATGTATCAAAAAAAAGCCGCTAACGTTAGCGGCTTTTTTATTGGGTTTTGTCAAAGTTGTTTAAACTAAAAAAGGCTCACCCACTTTGACACGCATGGTTTTACCAACACTACTTGAATAAGTGGGCTTGGTGATATCGCTGACAAATACCCACTCGCTGGTGCATTGCTCAGGGGTCACTGTCACAATCATATAACCGCGCTGAGAGGTGTCACACCATTTTAACGTACCACCTTTGACCAGCATAGGTAGCCCCAGTGCTAACTGTCTTGGGTCAACTGTTGCTAAGTATTCTTCAAAACCTGGCGATGTCACTGACTGTACCGCAAACTCCACCCCAACGGGTTCGCCTTTGACATTGACTAGATTATTCGCCCAAGCGTTATGGGTATCGCCTGCCAATACCACTAAGTTTTTTTGCATCGCGTTGGCAATACCATAAATCATCTCGCGTGCCACCGCATAACCATCCCACGCATCCAGGTTATAAGGAATGAATGGCGCTTGCTGCAACTGTTGTACCATCCTCTGCTCTTGCGGCGTTAAGGTAGTTGGGGCGGTTTGCGCTTTTTGCATTAGGGTCAGATAAGTGACGGCATCTACGCCCAAAGCAGGGTTCATAAAGTTGAGCAGTACGGGTGCAGGAATAAACATCTGCCCCATCACCACTTGCTGGCCTAGAATTTGCCAAGTCGACTTTGACGCTTGCAATTGACCTGCTAGCCAGTTTTGTTGTGACAAACCAATCATTTGGCGGCTGGTATCTTGCATTGCTGCGGTGAATTTTGCGGCATCTAAAGTGAGCTGACCATTGGCGTCTTTAACTAAAAAATTATTGTAATCTAGCTGTTTGTCCCGGGCAATGACACGGGTGTCTAGCATATGTAGACTGAGTAAATTACCAAAATCAAAACTACGATAAATTTGCGTCATCACACTATTACGCGTGGGCATCCATTCATGATAGGCTTTCATGGCGTCCATTTTGCGCTGATTCCAGTCGCCTTCATTAGATTGGTGATTTTCGGCACCTTCTTTGAAGGTGTCATTACTAATCTCATGGTCGTCCCATACCGCAATCATTGGCATGGCGGCATGTACAGCTTGCAAATCTTTATCGGTACGATATTGGGCATAGCGCAAGCGATAGCCAGTAATGGTGAGCAATTCTTCCATTGGAATGACTTCACGATTGAGCTGTGCGGCCTGGCTTGAAGCATAGGCAGGCACCGTTTTACCTTGGTCATCGATGGTATGACGACCATATTCATAGATATAATCACCTAAGTGCAGCAGCACATCGACATCGCTACGCTTGGCAATATCGGCATACGCGTGAAAATAGCCTGCAGGATAGTTTGAACAGCTCACCACCGCAAGTTTTACTTGATTGACATTCGTGACAGGTAGGGTTTTGGTTTTGCCAATCGGACTGGTGACACCACCACATATAAATCGATAGAAGTAAGACGTATTCGGCTGTAAACCCGTGGCATCCACTTTGACCGTATAATCTTGCCCACCGTTTGTTTTGCTCGTGCCTTTATGGATGATGGTGTTAAACGTATTATCACTGGCAATTTGCCACTCGACATCAAGGCTGCTGCCACTGCTCACCGGTGTCACCCGAGTCCATAAAATCACTTTGTCAGCAAGCGGGTCACCACTGGCTACGCCATGTAAAAAACTAACCTGCGCTGTGTTATCATTATCATCATTGTCATTATTACAGCCCATCAGCATCATCGATGCACCTGCGGCAGTCGCAAGCGAGGTAGATTGTAAAAAACGACGACGGTTGATAGCTGGGGTTGATGGCTGGGTGTCTTTAAGCAAATTGTGGATAGGAGAATTTTGCTCAGCAGGCGGTTTGGTCATGGGGTTTCCTCTAGATAAGGCAAAGCCAAAATGTGATAAAAATGGGTGATATAACTAGGAAACATTAGCTGACGAAGGTGACAACCGTATGACGATTGAATGAACAATTTACGGCAAATTCTAGCCAATAAAAAAGCTGACCGAAGTCAGCTTTTATGCAGTCAAAAATCTCTATAATAAAATATACAGGCAATAAAATTAGGCTAAAAACCTAGTCGCTTATCAAGACTAGTAGCTAGATACCCACGGCCGTTTTGAATGCCGCTTCATCAAAATCGTCACTATGGGTCACAACGATGGTGCCATTAGGGTTAATGTTGACAAACTTGACCCCTTTGATGTCTTCGGTTTTTTTGATGATTTCATCCGCATGCGCTTTGTCTGCGATAGGTACATCATATTTGGTTTGTGGCATAACATATATCCTTAAAATATTGATAATTCTAAATTAATAACCGTGATATTGCCTCATGTATAAAAAATCAACTAAAACCAATAGCCATGCAAGTGTACATTCATCAATCAGTCATATGGCATAAAATAACAAAAAATTGCGGATGTGAATAGGCGCTTTATCCGTAAAAACAACGCTTTATCAGAATTTAAGCCTCTACTATGGGCTATCATGCGTTAATGTATTTGATGGCATCGGGTGTCCAATGACTGATATATTGCTGCACTTGTGATTTGCGATTTTCATCAGCAATTAGGTACTTAGCAATCGCTTGCGCCACGATTAGCAAGCTTTCATCTCTGGCTAGGTCACTGACATAGTAGCTGTCAAACCCCGTCTGCCGTTTACCCAAAAGCTCCCCTGCACCGCGCAGTTCCAAATCTTTTTGCGCAATCACAAAGCCATCGTTGCTATCTCGTAGCACATTGAGCCGCTCGATACCCGTTTCTGATAGTGGCGTTTGATAAAGCAATACGCAAAAGCTTTTTTGCGTGCCACGTCCCACGCGTCCGCGTAGCTGGTGCAATTGCGATAACCCTAATCGCTCAGCATTTTCAATCACCATCAGCGAAGCATTGGGCACATCGACCCCGACTTCAATCACGGTGGTAGCCACTAGCAAAGCGGTTTTACCCGCTTTAAAATCCGCCATGACCGCTTGTTTGTCATTGGGCTTCATTTTGCCATGCACCAAACCAATGTTCAGATTGAGCCTGTCATTCAAATCGGCATAAGTCGCTTCAGCGGCTTGCGCATCAAGCATGGTTGACTCTTCGACCAGTGGGCACACCCAGTAAGCTTGTTTGCCTTGCTCGCAGTTGGCAGCGATACGTTCAATCACTTCATCACGTCGGTCACGGCTTATGGTGACGGTGGTGATGGGGGTGCGGTTGGGCGGCAGCTCATCAATGATGGACGTATCCATATCACCAAATGCACTCATGGCAAGGGTACGCGGTATGGGTGTGGCTGTCATAATCAGCTGATGCGGTGTGGTATGCGCCAAGCCTTTATCTACTAGCGCCATTCGCTGCTCCACCCCAAAACGGTGCTGCTCATCGATAATCACCAAGCCCAACTTGGCAAAATTGACATGTTCTTGAAATAGCGCATGCGTACCGACCACGATTTGTACCTCGTTGTCTTGTACTTGTTGCAAGGCTTTTTCACGCGCTTTGGCTGTTTGCTTGCCCACCAGCCAACCCACACCGATGCCAAGCGGTTTAAACCAGCTTTTAAAGTTATTAAGATGTTGCTCCGCCAAAATCTCTGTCGGTGCCATCACTGCCACTTGCCAGCCGCTATCAAGCGCATAGCACGCCGCCAAAGCTGCTACCAAGGTTTTGCCTGCGCCAACATCGCCTTGCACGAGTCGCAGCATGGGCACTGACGTTGACAAATCTTTGACGATTTCCGCTACTACCCGATTTTGGGCATGGGTAGGGGTAAAAGGTAAATTGGCTAACAGCCGATTGGCAAGCGCGCTTGTGGCATCGCAGCGCGGTGCTTTATGCTGATAAAGTTGTTGCTTGCGGTACAGTAGACTCAGCTGGTGCGCCAGCATTTCTTCGATAATGAGCCGCTGACACGTCGGATGACTGCGATTTTTTAACGCCTCTAATACCAAAATTTGCTTGTTCAAATCGGTATAAATCGGTGGCTGATGGATAAAGCTAATGGCTTCTAGCAAGCTAAATTCCCCAAATGGGTTGTGGCTACCTGCCAGTAACGGAAACTGTTGGCTCAGCGCATTTTGTACGATTTGCCACTCAGCATCACTGATAGTAGCCATCACAGGATTGGCTTGTTTAACCGTCTGCAGCGCAAGTCGAATCAAGCTACGCAGTTTATTTTGATGCAAGTTTTTGACCGTTGGATAAACAGGTATGAGCCCTGTATTGGTCAGGGGTTGATGTCCAGTAATAATTTCATATTCAGGGTGGCTGATTTGGGTGCCATACTTACTTATACTGATTTCGCCAAACACACGCAAGGTATTGCCCACTGCCATGGTTTCGGTCAATCCACGATAGACCTTGAAAAAGCGTAATGTTGTTTGCGCTGTGCTATCTTGCAATGTCACGCTCAAGCCCATCTTTTTGTTGTCGACGCGGACAACGGTGCCTTGTAGCAATGCCGATTGTCCATCGACGACATCACACATGTTGACCAGTCGGCTGCGATCTTCATAATCACGCGGCAAATGTAGCAACAAATCAAACACGCGCTCAATACCAAGTTGGTCAAGCTGTTCAGCGATTTTGCTACCCACGCCAGCGAGCGCAGTAACAGGAAGATTAAAGATGTCAGGTTTTAGCGTCATATTATAAAGTTAGCTTATCTGCCTATAATAAAAATAGCATGAAAAAACACCAAATTAAGTTAGAATACATAGCGACACAATTTACGCTTTATAACCGATGAACTCAACAAATTTATCATTTAATAATATTGCTGTTTTGATTGATGGCGATAATATCAATGCAAAAAATATTGAAAGTATTCTAGCTAAAGTCAGTACCTTTAGCACAATCGCCTGCAAGCGAATTTATGGCGACTTTAAACAAGGCAAACTAACAACTTGGGATGATATATCACTGAAGTTATTACTTGAACAAGTGCATATTCCCGCCTACGTTAAAGGTAAAAATGCGACTGATATCGCTTTAGCTATTGATGCCGTTGACTTATCTTATCTTGATTACGACTGTTTTTGTATCATCTCATCAGACAGTGACTTTAGCATATTAGCCAAAAACTTACGTACCAAAGGCAAGAAAGTTTTTGGCTTTGGCAAATCGACTACTGTAGAATCGTTTAAAGTCGCTTGCGATGATTATTTTGTAATGGATGATACAATACCGCCAGAGCCAAGCAATAGCGCGACCAAACCAACCCCAAGTCAACAGTTAACTGATACATCTTTTACTCAAAAGTTGGCTATGAATGAAAGCGTATCTGAGCCGCCTATCGCTCGCGTAATGCCGCAGCAACTAAAACAAGACACAGCTTTATTAAATGCCTGTCGGCAAAGTATCCAACATCATCGACAAAATAATAGTTGGTCAAATTTTTCCAAAGTTATCAGCCACTTAAATAGCAATTACCCAAAAATTTCGCCAAAAAATTACGGTTATAGTAAGTGGCGCAGCTTGTTTAATCAGATAGATTTATTTGAAACCCAAATGCAAAACAATCTGTTAATGATTCGACAAAAACCGAGTAAAAATAAGACAAAAAATCTGCTAACCGATGCGACTACGCTCATTCAAGAGCAAAAATTGCTCGATGATATTTATGAGATTTTCGCCAAACCCATAATCAAAAAATTGTTGACTAAAAACCAAGGTTGGCTACATATTGGACAGTTTGGCAGTGAGCTTAAGAACAAAGGCTATAACCCCACCCAATTTGGGGTTAAAAATTTTACCAAATTGGCAGAAAATATTGCTATTTTAAAAGTTAAAAGACAACCCAGTGTCATTATGATTGCTCTACGTACTTAGGCTTGCTATGAAACCGCTTTCTTTTTTTGCCCTGATAACTACTAGCATTTTTTTTACGGTTACCGCTTGCACTAAAACGCCATTGATACCCACACAACCTACTAAACCATCCGTTCAACCATCAGCAAAACCCAAAATCGCCCTTGTATTAGGCGGGGGCGGTGCCAAAGGCTTTGCCCATGTCGGCGTCATCAAGGTACTGGAAAAAAATGGCATCACCCCTGACTTAATCGTCGGTACCAGTAGCGGCAGTCTAGTCGGTAGTTTATACGCCAGTGGCAAGTCCGCTAGCGAACTTGAAGACATCGCGACCCATGTTAGCAATAATGAATTGCTTGATTATAGCTGGAGCAAACAAGGCTTTATCGAAGGCATCAAATTACAAAACTGGGTAAATATTCAAGTCGATAATCAACCGATTGAAAAACTCCCCATCCGTTTTGCCAGCGTTGCCACCGATTTAACCACCAAGCAAAAAGCCGTCTTTGATAAAGGCAATACTGGTCTTGCGGTGCGTGCGTCCAGTAGCGTGTATGGCGTTTTTGTACCGCCACGTATCAACAACAAACGCTATGGCGATGGCGGTCTGACAAGCCTTGTGCCTGTGCAAACTGCCAAACAAATGGGCGCAGACGTTATCATCGCGGTAGATGTTTCAAGCCCGCCAAAAAATAGCCATCCACAAGATTTTTGGGCGCTACTGGATAAGACATTTGCCGTCATGCCCAATCAAGCAAATGCTGCTGAAATTAAATTAGCGGACGTGGTGATACGCCCGGCCGTTGGTGATATTGGCACGACCAATACCGTAGCCAGAGAGGCGACGATAAAAGCAGGCGAAATTGCAACCTTAGCAAAGCTCAGCGATATCGAGCAAAAAATCGGCAAGTTTCAAAAATTGTAACTAAAAAAACCGCTCATTCAATTGAGCGGTTTTATGCGTTGAGCGCTTATTATTTTACTTTTAAACGATATTTCACCATCGCTACTTCATTAAGACCCAAACCTGGTACATCCCACTGTATGGCTTTATAGTAAGCCATCGGTAGGTTCTGTAGCACGCCATTCATGTTGGTCTTTAGCGGCATATATTGAAAATTGGCACCGTCCATACTACCAAACGCGCGGGTTGGCTCCACATCGCTTGTGCTCACTAATTCCATATTGGCTGGAATGTTCATGGTCACTTTCATGTTGCGGATACGGTCGGGGCTGTTATTGGTTAAGTAGCCGCGATACTCTACGACGTTGCCTGATGCAAGGCGCGTTTGTGCATTGACGGGGCTTAACACTTCTTGACCTTGTGGATCCTGACCAACAACAGAGGCTAAAATGCGGGTTTGAACTTGACCAGCAGCGGGTGCTGAGATAGGCGCTGCTTGATTATTATCAACAGGGTCTAATGCCACCGTTGGTAGCACAGCCATTGCGGCGGCTGATGCCCCAAGTGAGGCGGTCATTAGCGCGAATACTGAAAGCTTTTGCATGAATATTCTCCATTAAATCATGATTTTCAAATGTTCAAAATTGTTGTGTCAGCGGGTGTTAGCGTATTCTCTTTTTTTGGCAGGTTGGCATACACCGCTGATTGGGTGGTCAAATAGGTTAAGGCTCGACTATAGATTAGCATAACAAACTTTACAATTTAACTCACTATCAAGTTGAAAGTTGCGGGATGAATTTACTAAATACAAACAGCGCAGCCAAAATCAGTAAGATTAGCTATTGTATTTTGTAAGGTTTATTGATAGCCTTATCGTTAGTCTCTTAGCGACATATCGCAATCACGCTGTTAAACATACATGTATGTTTAATTACATGTATGTTTAATTAAAAGAGACAAAAACTTTATCGTGCGCTGTTTGTACGTCTACTTTTTTATCATGTCTACTGTTATCATGCCAACTTCAACCGATACTTCAGCAAGTTTTACCCATGGCAATGCACCACTTGCCGATGGCGAAACCATGACTGACAATAACCCTATACTTGCCTATCACGCTATGATTGATTTACCCAATACTGCCCAACAAAATGCCGCTGCCACAACCCCAGCTTATGTTACCCCGCCTTATGTATTATGGTTTCGTAACTTTGCGCCCTATATCAACACTCATCGTGGCAAGACCTTTGTCATTATGTTCAATGGCGAAGCAGTCAATCACGACAATTTTAGCCATTTGATTCATGATTTTGCGCTGCTGCATAGTCTTGGTATTAAGCTCGTACTCGTCCACGGTGCGCGTCCGCAAATTGATGCCAATCTTGCCGAGAATCATATCGAAACACCGATGGCAGATGATGTGCGCATCACCACAAAAGAAGCCATGCCGTACATCCTAAAAGCCGTTGGCTCAATTCGCCTGCAAATTGAAGCGCAGCTATCCATGGGGCTTGCCAACTCGCCGATGTATGGCTCTCGTATTGATGCCATCTCAGGCAACTTCGTCACCGCCCGTCCTTACGGTATCCGTAATGGCATCGATTATCAATTTACTGGAGAAGTCCGCGCGATTGATGCCGAAGCCATCCACAACAATTTAATCCATGATCATGTGGTGATTTTGGGCAGTATGGGCTATTCTGCGACAGGCGAAGTATTTAACCTGCTGGCTGAAGATGTGGCGTTACAAGCCGCGATTAGTCTAAAAGCGGATAAATTAATTTTCTTGGGTGAGCAAACAGGTATCTATAAAGATGGCACTCACCTGCTTAAAGAAATGATTCCGCATGAAGTGACACGCTTCTTACGTGATGTTCCTGAAAGCTCAGAAATCGCGCGTTTCTTACGGGCGGCAAGCGATGCTTGTCAATACGGTATCCACCGTACCCATATCATCTCCTATGCCAAAGATGGTGCACTGCTTGAAGAGTTATTTACCCGTGATGGCTCAGGGACGTTAATTTCCCATGACCCGTATGAAGAAATTCGCCGTGCCGATATCGACGATGTGGTAGGTTTGATTGAACTGCTAGAGCCACTCGAAGAACAAGGTATTTTGGTCCGTCGTTCGCGTGAGCGTTTAGAGAGCGATATCGAAAACTTTAGCGTGATTGAGCGTGATGGCATGGTGCTAGGCTGCGCGGCTTTATACCCACTCAACGACCAAGCCGCGGAAGTGGCTTGTGTGGCTGTTCATCCCGATTATCGCAATGGTAGCCGTGGCGCAGATTTGATGGCATTTTTAGAGCAACAAGCGCGTAGCCGTGGCATCCATGAACTCTATGTCTTGACTACTCGTACCGCACATTGGTTTGTCGAGCATGGGTTTATGGAAGTCCCTGCTGAATCGCTACCGGCTGACCGCTATGCTTTTTATGACAATACCCGTAACTCTAAAGTATTAAAAAAGGTGCTTTAAAGGTACGCTTTTCAACCCATCATACAAAAAACGCTCAATAGGAATATGAGCGTTTTTTCATAGCCAAGCTGGGGGAAAACTTTAAGATGGGAGAAAACTTAAAGTTTGACGGGTTGGGTCACAGGTGGATTGACTTGTAACAGCTCAATATCAAAAATCAACACGCTATTGGGTTCGATATCGGCATTGCCTGCTTCGCCATACCCCAAATTAGTGGGGACAAACAGACGGTATTTACCCCCTTCTTTCATCAACTGTAGCCCTTCTGTCCAACCTTTAATCACTTGATTGAGTGGGAAAGTCACAGGTTCGCCACGTTTATAAGAGCTGTCAAAAATGGTACCGTCAATCAAGCGCCCTTCGTAGTGGACTTTGACTTTGTCCGTCGCTTTAGGCGATTTGCCTCTTCCTTGTGTTAGCACTTGGTATTGTAGACCCGACGCAGTAGTCTTCACGCCTGATTTTTTGCCGTTTTCTAGCAAGAACTGTTTGCCTTTTGCCGCATTGCTCGCTGCTAACGCTTGTACTTCTTTGGCATAGGCAATTTCTTTGTTTTTTTGATAGTCGAGCAATACTTTTTGCATTTGTTTTTTGTCAAGATTGGGCGACTGCGCTGAGTAGGCATCTCGAAATCCCTGAAAAAACGCATCAAGATTTAAGTCATCAATACTGTCTTTATTGCTCTCACCCATCAGATAGCCAAAGCTATAGCCGACTTGTGCCAATGCTGGGCTAGTTGCCGTCACTGTGGACTTTGGTACATACACAGAGGACGCAACTTTGTTTGTGCCAGTGCTGGCGGGTGCGGCATTTGCACTGATTGACGTAACTGCTAATAGCATGCCAGTAGCGATGCCAGTCACTAAACTTACTTTTTTATATCCTAAAATCATTGGGATGTTCCTTTGCCATCGTGCCGATGAGTAGGGCGAGCGAATTCGATAGTTGCGCTTGCCCAGCTGATTGAGATCACCTATCCGACGCCAACCCCACCTATTGAGCAGGTTGAGAAGCTGACTGCATGGATTCAATTTGTTGTTGTAGTTGGGCTTGGATATCCGCTGCGGCAGGCTGCGCGGCATCAGCCGGTGGATTGACTTTTAGCAAATCAACATCAAAAATGAGCACACTATTTGGCTCAATACCACCTTGAGGGGCACCTTGCTCACCATAAGCAAGTTTTGATGGAATGTAGAAGCGATATTTGCCGCCTTCTTTCATCAATTGTAAGCCTTCAGTCCAACCCGGGATAACTTGGTTAAGCGGGAATACCGCAGGTTGACCACCATGCTGTGCGGTGCTATCAAACACTTTACCGTCTAACAATTTACCTTCATATTGTACTGCTACGATGTCTGTGGCTTTTGGCTGCGCGCCGGTACCTTCTTTGAGCACTTCATACTGTAAGCCAGACGCGGTAGTTTTAACACCCGCTTTTTTAGCATTTTGCGCTAAGAAAGCCTCGCCTTTGGTTTGGTTGTCTTTTAGGCGTTTTTGCATTTGGTTTTGCTCATAGGTTTGTACCGCTTTAATCATTTCTTCACGGGTCATGGTCGATTCTTTACCATTAAAACCGTCATTGATGCCTTGATTGATATCAGCAGGATTGAGGTCTTTGGCGTCTTTTTTGACGTTTTGACCCATCATATAACCTAGGCTATAACCTACCTTTGCCACTTCACTGCTTTGGGCATTAATAGCGGCTGAATTACCCGCCAATTGACGGCTACCGATGGCGGCTACTTGTGGGTCGTTGCCAAAACTTTTGATAAAAACGGGTGATAATGCCAAAGCACCTAACACAACTGCTGCCAATACGGGAACTGTATTATTGCTCATAAAATTTCCTATCTGATATGTCCAATTAAGGTCTAATAATTACTAAAAAATCGTCTCAAAATTGTATCTATCATAGCAGAAATAGTTTGTAAAACCTATGACATCGTCAGGTTTAGGTTTTTTTGTGTGCAAATAGGGGCGATAGCAAAACGGTCTTTACCTTGATACCCTTTTGTTGAACGTATTGTCAGCAAAAGGACTTTCATAGCGAATTTTTACCCTTTTTTTACCCTATCAGCCCGCTAATAAGAAATGGATTGAATGTGACAGCAGAGTTGTTAAGCCCTTAATATAAAGCTACCTTAACTAAAAGTAGCTTAACGTAAAGACAGCATAAGAAATTTATGGGGTAGCTAAGACAGTTAGCCATGCAAATCTTGTAACGGCTGTGACATTTTTTCAAAATGCTTACCCAAAACGCCACGATAGTTTTCTAAAATTTTGGGCAAATCGGCGTCATAGTCGCCCGTTGGGTAAAACAAGGGCATAAAGCGCATTTGCTTGGTGTTATAGTCCATCGCAATCGGTAAAATCGGTACGCCCGCCCCTACGGCAATATGATAAAACCCTGTTTTCCATTTTTCGGTATAACTGCGGGTCCCTTCAGGTGCCAACCCTAACCAAAGCTGCTCTTGTTGGTTAAATTGCTCAATGGCGGCCTGCAAAGTTGAACCTTTTTTCTGACGGTCAATCGAAATCATCCCACCCCATTTTAAGAAAGACCCGATGAGGGGAATACGAAACAGCTCTTTTTTACCCATCAATTTAAAATCAATGCCAACCGATAAAATACCCATCACCGCGTTCCAACCGTCTTCGTTTGAGGTGTGCGGGGCAGCGAGCATCACCAGTTGTTTGACATCAGGTACGTCACCGACCACTTGCCAACCTGTTATTTGTAAATATTTTTTGGCAAGTTTGGCAATTTTTGGGTCATGACGGCGCGGCACGTTAGACCCAAAGTGGCTAGGGTCTACTGGCGTTTGGTTGATATCCATGAATATACTCTTTGAGATACTAGATTGAATTAAGATACTAGGCTAAAATTTTCAGTTTACATTAGTTCACTGAAATTAGCAAATTTGTTGATTGGCGGAGTCTATAACAAACTTTTGGGCTGAAGGATGATAATACTTGCGCCCAACAATATTACCAAACCGCCGATGCTGTCCCAGTGAGTCAGAGAAACGCCATCGACAAATTTCAGCCATATCAAAGCCGTCGCGATATATATGCCACCATATGCGGCATACACTCGCCCTGTCGCTGTGGGATGAAGGGTCAATAACCATACGAACAGGGCGAGCGTGATGGTCATAGGTACAATGAGCCAAAGCGGTTTATGCTGTTTGAGCATCAGATAGCCAAGATAGCAACTGACAATCTCGGCAATGGCGGTGATAAAGAATAACAGCAGGGTAATCAACAATTTAGTCATATTCGCGGATTTGCCCCATGTTAGATGTTAGGCAGAAAGGGAAAGTTGATAAATCGCATCTACAAAAGTATGCGCTAGCATTGTAGGCTTAACGTCAATCATTTGCGTAGCCATTAAACCCCAATTTCCGCCAAATCGCCTTTTTGCTCAAGCCATGTTTTACGGTCGCTGGCGCGTTTTTTGGCAAGCAGCATATCCATCATGCTATCGGTTGCAGTTGGGTCATCAAGGTCTAGCTGCACCAAACGTCGCGTATCAGGATTCATCGTGGTTTCACGTAGCTGTTCGGCACTCATCTCGCCCAAACCTTTAAAACGGGTAATTTGCGGCTTTTTATTTTTTGCCACTTTTTTCAAGATTTGCTCAAGCTCGTCATTATCAAGGGCGTACTCCACATCTTTGCCAATATCAATGCGGTATAGTGGTGGCATAGCGACATACAAATGCCCTGCATCAACGACTGCTTTAAAATGTTTGACAAACAGCGCACACAGCAGCGTGGCAATATGCAGTCCATCCGAATCGGCATCCGCCAAAATACAGATTTTATCATAACGCAGCTCGCTCAAGTCGTCCGAATCAGGATCAACGCCAATGGCAATGGCAATGTTGTGGATTTCTTCACTGGCAAGCACCGTATCGGGCGATACTTCCCATGTGTTCAAAATCTTGCCTCGCAGGGGCATAATCGCTTGGAAGTGACGGTCACGGGCTTGTTTTGCCGAGCCACCTGCCGAATCCCCTTCCACCAAAAACAGCTCTGCGCCATCTCGCAAATCGCCGCGACAATCCGCCAATTTGCCTGGCAGTGCCGGTCCTTGGGTGATTTTTTTACGCTCGACTTTTTTGGCGGATTTGAGGCGTTTGCCCGCTTTATTAATCGCCAATTCAGCGATTTGTTTGGCAATCTCCGAGTTTTGATTGAGCCACAGGCTAAAGCCATCTTTGGCAAAGGCTTGTACCACGCCCGCCGCTTCTCGGCTCGATAGGCGTTCTTTGGTCTGCCCGCTAAATTGGGGTTCGGAGAATTTTAGCGATAAAATATAATTGACCCCATCCCACACATCTTCAGGAGCGAGTTTGACGTTGCGCGGCAGTAGATTGTGCAGTTCACAAAATTCTTTTAACGCGTCAGTAATACCTGTGCGTAGTCCATTGACGTGGGTGCCACCTTGTGCTGTAGGAATCAAGTTAACGTAGCTTTCTTGTACAGGCGTACCACCCTCGCTAAGCCAACAAATGGCAAAACTTAAACCTGCTCGCTCGCCTTTTTTGGCATCGTAATTAAACACAAATGGCTGTTCTGGGAGAATGATTTCTTCGACCAGTTGCTCGGTGAGATATTGCGATAGCCCATCGGTAAATTGCCAAACGTCTTTGTCGCCGTCAATGTCATTGATAAAAGTAATGGTCAGCCCTGCCGATAACACGGCTTTGGCTTTAAGATGGTGTTTGAGTTGTTTAATGTTAAATTTTGGTGAATCAAAGTATGTTTCATTGACCCAAAACCGCACGAGTGTACCGCGTTTTTTCTTGTTAGAAGACGGCGCAACCGCCAGTGGGGCAACGGCATTGCCATCGACAAATTGCATGGTAAATGCTTCGCCATTTCGCCACACAGTAACATCGACTTTGTGCGATAAGGCATTGACGACTGAAATCCCCACGCCATGCAGACCGCCTGAGACTTGATAGTTGTCGGTAGAAAATTTACCGCCTGCGTGTAAGCGGGTGAGTATCAGCTCAATGCCCGATTGCTTAAATTCGGGGTGAATGTCGGTGGGCATGCCGCGTCCGTCATCTTCGACTGATAATGAGCCATCCGTGTGCAGTATCACGGTGATGTTTTTGGCGTGACCTGCAAGGGCTTCGTCCACCGAGTTGTCGATGACTTCTTGTGCCAAGTGGTTGGGGCGGGTGGTGTCAGTGTACATACCAGGACGACGGCGTACCGGGTCAAGACCTTCTAATACTTCAAGTGATGTGGATGTGTAACTACTCATAACAACCTTAATTTTTTAAAATTTTAAATGATTCATAACAAATACAAATAGTAGATATAGCTAGTGATATGACGCAAACCCATTTTCTAGGTTAATGCTTGAACTTTTGACCAACATTTTTTATTGAATCAACGGCAAGCCGAACAAGAACAGTATGATTTGCGGTAGTTTGGTTTCAAAATCACTCATCACATGGTCGCCACCCTCTTCCACAATGATATGGCTTTGGGCATTGCTTTTTTCCAAAGCGCTTTGACTAAAATAATTGACCGCATCTTGGAAATTGAGCAACTCATCGCCTTTTTTCAAGATTACCAATAAATTCTGCGGATTGAGCGATTGTTCGGGGCGATTTGCTACCAGCCACTCAATATCTTTTTTACTAATATGCCAACCATCGGGGGTCACGTGACCGATATAATCATCGGGCAAACCGTCAAAATCTTCCCCAAAAAAACGCTTGAGACTTGTGCCACTGTGCACACTTGGATTGAGCAATACGGTTTTTTTACCTGTCAAATTTGCCAAAATATTGCCATAAAATCCCCCGAGCGAACTACCGACCAAACCTGTATTCGGGTCTTTGGCAATAATTTCTTGGATTAAAGCAATCGACTCATTGGGTGAACGATTCAAATCGGGCGCAACAACTTTGATTTGTGGGAAATATTTGGCACAAAAATCTTTGAGTTTTTGCGCTTTTTCGGCGTTTGGATTGCTATCAAGTCCGTGAATATACACAATTTGCATGGTTTTCTCGCTATTTTTTAATTATAGTAAATTATCATATCGACTGTTGTTGGTTTGGCTAACATTTAATCTTAGCATTGCTTGGCTAAAATAGCCATGATGCGAGGTTTCAACACGTTAAAATTTGTCGTGTTAGTTAGATAGCCGTAGTTGATAGTACGTTTTTGCCGCTATTATTTGATTTTCCGCCCATAACCTTATCTCTGCATAGGTGGATTACGCGTCCATTGGCATGGCGTAGTCAGGAGGTATCACCGCGATGGAGCAGCAAGAGTTATTTGAGATTGCCAGTCCTTGTATTCAAGTCTGCGAGCTTGATAAACAGGGGTATTGTAAAGGCTGTTTGCGCAATCGCACTGAGCGTGACCTTTGGCTTATGATGAATGACTCACAAAAGCGGCAAGTACTTAAGTTATTGACTATCCGACGGCTCAAACGACTGCGTGCCGAGCGTTTGGCGCACCAAACCCCTACTGCGCGAGATGATGAGATAAATTTGACATTGTTTGAAGATAATGAAAATAATGTTGGCGATTAAATGATTGTAATGTCTACTAAAAAAAATTAGGTTGAATGCATGAATAGTTCTTGGTTTAAGCAGGTTTGGCGACTTGCATTAACAGCGATTACGGTATTGATTTTTTTTATGGCAATTCGCGCGCTTTATGGTTTGACCAAAACTGTGCACTATCAAGACGTTCTAGACGCTATCGCGCATATTCCTACCTTCCATCTTATTATCGCCGCCATCGTGGTGGCTTTTGGTTATTTAGTACTCACCCTTTATGATTTTATTGCGCTACGCCAACTCGGCAAAAAACTTGATTACCGCCATGTCGCCCTCACCTCTTTTACCGCTTATGCCATTAGCCACACCATTGGGCTCAATCTTGTGACCGCAAGTGGTATCCGTTATCGTAACTATCGCCGTTTTAATCTGACTCATAATGAAATTGCCAATATCGTCTGGATGGTGTCGATGGCATTTACCTTTGGTATTACCACGTTGATTGGGGCGTCTTTGACTAGCCATCCTGAGATTACCATTCAACTATTATCTGAACTGGATAAATCCCTTGGCATCTTTGAGCATACTTTTTATGTACGGGTGCTTGGCATCATCATGTTAAGCGTTATTGCAGCGATTATTGTATATGCTGGCAAGCAAGGCAAACACGTGGTAATTCGGGGTTGGCGTTTTGACTTACCGCCCGCCAAAATTTTGCTGCAACAGATTGCGATTGCCATTTTAGATTTAAGTACCGTGGCGTTGGTACTGTACTTACTATTGCCGCCTTCTGAGCATATTAGCTATTGGGCGACCTTTTCTGCGTTTATTCAATCAATGGCAATCGGTATTTTAAGTCATGTCCCTGGGGGATTGGGCGTATTTGAAGTGGTTATGATTACGGCTTTGCCCAAAGTCGATCGGACGCAGATGCTGGCGGTGCTATTGATTTTTAGATTACTGTATTACATCATGCCATTTTTGGTTGCCTTACTGGCATTGCTGGCATATGAGGCAAAGCTATATCTGAGTAAAAATTCTAACAAAAAAAAATAACCTTTTACATTGTTAACACTTTGCATCAAACAAACGTGTTTTCATATCGTAAAAGGTTATTTTAAGTGTGTTTGGTAGATTCATACCAAGTTAAATAGGGCTATCAAATCGACCTATCGTATTACCATTTAGTATCAAAACTTTAGTAGCTAAACTTTTCGGCTAATAAAGGCGATAATAAATAAAATCACCGCTACTGCCAAGAACACATATGCCAAGTTTGCCGATAAACCTGCGACACCACCAAACCCTAAGAAACTCGCAATCAGTGCGATTACCGCAAAAATAATAGCCCAACGAAACATGATAATTCTCCTTTTTTTAGTATTTTTAATGTCCTGCTTTTGTACTTTGACACTTTTAGAAATTTTGCATTTTAGTTATTAAAGCATATTGACCTATGCTTTAACACATGACTGCATATTAAAATGATTCTATCTTGTTGTAACGAGCAATTTTGTAAGGTTTGTGGGATTCTCATAGCCGTTATATAAAAAAGTGCAAAAAAATTCCTCCAAGGTTGATATCGTTGACGCTTCTAGTAAGCTTTAGTAAGTTTTGCAACACTTTGTTAATAAATGCCGATAACTAATCTTTTACTTATACCATAAAATTTACCCCAAAATAAAATTTGATGGCGTTTCATTGACAATTTCACTGATTGTTAACGCTACCGGATAACTTCTTTGATGGCGTTAGGATTTATTTACGTATTCTCAACATTTTGCCTGCAATCCTTACATTGTTGCGTCGGATGATTGTTCTATAATGATATCTAGGCGTTTAGTACTCCCTTAAAGTATTTTCTTGATAATTGATAATACGGTCATATTTGGGGAATGATACTAACCACCTAATATAACTATAGAAAACATGCTGGTCATCAACTTAGCAATCAACAATGAGGAAAAAATTATGAAAAAATTAGCCACAACGCTTACTGCATTAGTCATAGCAACAGGTCTTACCGTGAGTGCCCAAGCAGCGACTAAAGTAACAACTACGACCAAATCGACTACCACACACAAAAACGTCGCATCGGCAAAAGCAAAACCGCAAAAAGCGACGCAAAAATCCACAAAAGCCTCAAAAAATACTCACAGTACCAAAGCTTCAGCCAAGGCTAAAAAAGGCAGCAAAGCAACGCCAAGAACCAGCGAAATAAACATTGATATCCCAGCTGACCTAAAAATCGACGAAAGCACTAACAAATCTGTTGCGCCAAGAGCACCTATGAATGCTCAACCCAATCCTGTAGTTGTGGTCCCTGTAGTAAAAGTTATCCCAAAAGGGCCTGCGGTTCAAGCAGTCACCGTTAAACCTATTGACGACAATACAGCGATTGCCTCAACAACAACGGCTGTACCCGTTGATGTACAAATCGTACCTGTTGTAGTAAAACCATAATCGCTAATTGTTAAACGATTTTTATAAAAAAAGATGCCTGCGTGGCATCTTTTTTTGTGGCTAATTACTGGATTGATTATTTGGTCAATAAAAAAGACACTCTGAATACCTTTTTTATTGTTATATGACTCAAAATCTTTAGCAACTTTTAGCGGTGATAAGCAGCATATTTGGGATCTGCTGCCGCGGTGAATAACACGTCCGTTGATGAGTTGAGTGCTGTCTCAACCGAGTCTTGTACTACCCCAATAATAAAGCCAATCGCGACTACCTGCATGGCAATGGTGTCAGGAATATTAAAGAAACTACAGGCCAATGGTATCAATAGCAATGACCCCCCTGCAACACCCGATGCCCCCGCCGCAGCTAAGGTAGATACCACAGCTAACAACAGCGCAGACCCGAAGTCCACGTGAATACCTAATGTATGTGCCGCTGCCAATGTCATGACATTGATGGTAATCGCCGCCCCTGCCATATTAATGGTGGCACCTAGTGGAATAGTGATTGAATAAGTATCTTCATGCAAACCTAACTTATGCGCAAGGTTTAGATTCACAGGAATATTGGCGGCTGAACTGCGAGTAAAGAAGGCGGTGATGCCACTTTCTTTAAGACAGGTAAACACCAGTGGATAGGGATTTTTGCGGGTTTTGACAAACACAATCAATGGGTTTACAACCAACGCGATAAATGCCATAGAGCCGACCAACACTGCTAACAAACGGGCATAACTTAATAACACCGACAGACCAGTTTCAGCGATGGTTTGTGTCACCAAGCCAAACACGCCCAATGGCGCAAACCAAATCACCCATTTGACCACGCTTGAGACCGCTTCCGCCAAATCGTTAATCATTTGCTTGGTATTGTCTGAGGCATGGCGCAAGGCAAAACCCAAAATCGCCGCCCAAGATAGCACGCCCATGTAGTTGGCATTGACGATCGATTTGATAGGATTTTCCACCATGTTGGTCAATAGTGCTTTTATCACTTCTGCTAAAGATGACGGTGGCGCTTGGCTGACTTCACCGGCTTTTAAAATCAATTCGGTTGGGAATAAAAAACTTGCCACGACGGCCGTCAAAGCTGCCAAGAACGTACCTGCCATATACAGCACCAAGGTTGAGCGGACATTGACCTGAGTGCCTGATTTATGCTGACTTATAGCGGCAATGATTAAGATAAACACCAACAACGGTGCAATCGCTTTTAACGCACCGACAAACAACGCCCCCAAAATTGAGATGGTTTGCGCCACACTCATGGATAAACCGCCGATGATAGTCGGATTGGCTAATGAACCGACTAAGATACCCAGTATCAGCCCTATCACAATCAAAGGCACCAACCCCACGCGCTGATACGCTTGGATAAGCTTTAACATAACAACCTCTTAATATTTCACCGCAAAAATGGCTGATATATTAACATTTTTTAACAATTTGCATAATTATTTTTAAAATCGTCAACTTGTCAACTTAAATCTATCAAATTGTCGGATAGAGAGGTTATCGGATTTGAAAAACTTGGATGTTAGGTGGGCTGCTAGTTGCTAGGGCTTGTAATTGTGCTTGATAAGCGCGGTATTTGTGACGACCACTTTCAACCTGTTCGGGGGCGGCGTCGATGACTTCTAGCAGGCGGCTAGCTTGGGTATCTACAATTGCTTCGTTAGTGAGATTGATGACGACGCCATCAAATTGGGTGACAAGTTCGATATTATCAGTAAGTACCACACTGGCAGGGAGTTTTTGGTGGTAAAAGGCATCAAGTCGCTGGATAATTTGGTGGGGAATAAATGCCACATCACTCAATGACCATAGTCGCTCATCAAGTGAGGGTAATAGCTCGGACGCTGCCACCACAATAATGCTATCCTCGCTTTTGGCTAGCACGGTTGAAATTAGCTGGCAGACAAACGCCAGCTGTTTTTTTTGCGGGGATAAAATATAAAAACTAATTTGTGATGCCGTCATAGGGTGGTCAGCGTCCTATCAGCTAGACTGCATCTTGGGTAGCTTGGCGATAGAGATAATGCATCAATAGCGGTACTGGACGACCCGTTGCGGTTGGCTCTTTGCCCGACTGCCACGCTGTCCCTGCAATATCCAAGTGCGCCCAAGGAATATCTTCGACAAACTTCGATAAAAAACACGCCGCTGTGACTGACCCTGCTGGCATACCGCCAATGTTTTGCATATCTGCCATGTTGGATTTAAGCTGCTCTTGGTAGTCATCATCCAGTGGCATGTGCCAAACACGGTCATACGCTGATTCGCTAGCTTGTTCAAGCTCAAAAATCACATCTTCATTGTTACTGTATAGACCTGAGCGCACATAACCCAGCGCCACGATACATGCCCCAGTCAAGGTTGCCATGTCGATAATCACTTTTGGCTGATAGCGCTGCACATACACCAAGGTGTCGCACAGTACCAAACGACCTTCGGCATCCGTATTGAGGATTTCCACGGTTTTACCATTCATGGCGGTGACGATATCGCCAGGGCGAGTCGCTGTTCCTGATGGCATATTCTCCGCACAAGCGAGTGCGCCAACGACTTGCAGCGGTAGACGCGCTTCACATAGCGCTTTAATCATGCCCATGACTGCAGCTGCACCGCCCATGTCGTATTTCATCTCACCCATACCGAGACCTGGTTTGAGCGAAATACCACCACTGTCAAAGGTAATGCCTTTGCCCACCAGCACAATCGGTTGCTCTAGGCTTGATTTTTTGCCTTTGGTTTTGCTGTTTTTGTCTTTTTTGGCGGCTTTGCCATTGTACTCAAGTAATACTAGCTTAGCTTCATGCGCGGAGCCGCGAGCGACTGCCAAAAAGCAGTTCATCCCTAATTGCTGCATGTCTTTTTCACCCAGTACTTTGACCGTCAATAGCTCTGGGTATTGATTTGCCAAGTTTTGCGCTTGCTCTGCAAGATAGGCAGGGAAACATACATTCGGTGGCTGATTTGCCAAATCTTTGGTGAGTGATTGACCTTGGGCAGTTGCCTGTTGCAGCTGTAGCAGGGCGTCAAACGCGGCTTGGTTGTCTGCGCTGACCAATAAGGTCACGTCTTTTAGCGTCGGTTTATCCGCTTTTTGCGATTTATAAATATCAAAGGTATAGCTTTGATTTAACAGGGCTAATGCCAACTGACCAAAACTCACTTCATCCATACTATCGCCTAAACTGATAACCGCAGATTTGGTAAGACGACTCAAACTTGCATAAATTGCTTTGGCAATTTTTTGCAAGCTACCGCCGTTTAATTTATCTTGACTGCCCACGCCAACCAACAATAAACCCACATTGTTGTCAGTACCATAATTGATTGCGGTATCGGCAAGCTTACCCTTAAAACGACTTGCTTCAATCAAGCGACTGACAGCGGTTTGTAGTTCGCTCGTTAGTTGCCCCATAGTTTGGCTATTGTCATCTACCAATACCACGTGATAGCTGTTCTTGACCGTTTTTTTAAGCGCGGTCGCTAGTGTCAATGTCAAACTCATTTAAGCTCCTTAATTATTGTTATCAAGAAATAACTATTATCATAGCATACCTATTATGGTATTTGGGTTATCACTGCGTGATGGAATAGCAGGCGTCATTGTGTAGGGTAAAATGCGGTTGTAAAAAGTCTTTGTAAAAATTGGCTTTGATAAAGCGGCTGTAAAAAGTGGTGGTGAAAAGTCATTGTGAAATGTTACCTTACAGTATTCATATTCATAATCTCTCGGCAACGCGCTAAAATAGCCGATTAACAGATGCGCCGAATGGTATGATGTCGTACAATATTGGCATTTACTTCCCTAGCTGTTTGAATTGATTAATTTTTGAGTAATATTAGGTGGTTACTTGTGATATTACGACGCTATATGACGCAACAAGTCGCCGCTAATACTGCGATTGTGCTGTTATTTCTGATGGCGCTGATGCTTGGCGGTCGCTTAATACGCTATTTTGGTATCGCTGCAGAAGGCAGGCTGGATGTGGGTTTGCTATTTGCCATTATTGGCTATAACATTCCAACCTTTCTTGAGCTAATTTTACCGCTGTCATTTTTTATCGCACTGATGCTCGTGCTCGGTCGTATGTACGTGGATCAGGAGATGAGCGTCCTGTTTGCCAGTGGTATCAGTCGCGGCCGTTTAACGCGTTTGATGATTCCGCTCATTGCTGGGTTATTTGTATTTCAGATGGGGATTAGTCTTTGGGCAAAACCATGGGGACTGTCTAACAGTAAGCAGATTTGGCAAACCCAGTCGCTCGGTAGTTTGCTCGATTTAGTGCGTCCAAAAACCTTTATCAGCAGTGGTAACTATCACCTGTATGTCGATGAGTTTGATAAAGAAAAACGTGAACTCAAAAATCTATACGTGGTGCAACAGCAAACCGACAAAAGCGGCAAAATCGCCAAAAACGATGTTATCATCACGGCCACGCGCGCCTATCAAGTACCCAGTAAAGACACGGATAGCTCAATGCAGCTAGATTTGTTTCAGGGTCGTCGCTATGAGCTTGGCACCAATAACGCCAAATACAACCAAGCCAGTTTTGAAAAATATCGCATCACCCTAGAAAAACCTGCTAGCGAAAAAATTACCGAAACCAATGTCGAAACCCAAACCACTGCCAAACTGCTCGCCAATACCCAAAAACCCGAAGTCAAAGCCGAGCTAGGCTATCGCTTTACCATGCCGTGGCTGATCATCATTGCGGCAATGCTTGCTACTCCGCTTGCACAGGTGCGCCCCCGTCAAGGACGCTGGCTTCGTTTGTTACCTTCAGTGCTCATATTTGCTAGCTGTGCGATTAGTATCATTTCGCTACGCACTGCCATTGGTAAAGAGCGCATAAGTGAGTACGCATATATTTGGCTAATCCTTGGTTTTATCGCATTTGCATTATTGTTAAATTGGCAAAGCCGCGTGGTACATCGTGTCCGCTATCGTCGCCACAGTCGTCAGTTGTCCCCAGGCGGTCAGCCATGATTCTATCTCATTACGTTAAAAAACAAGCGCTTTTTGCCATGGCAGGCGCCATTATTGGTCTTTGGCTACTTAAAGTCGTCTTTGATTATCTAGCAGAGTTGCAGGATCTTAATGATCATTACAATTATTTAGATGCCTTGCGTTTTATTGCCTATAGTGGACCCAGTGATTTACTCGACTATATGCCATTTGGCACGTTGTTAGGCGCAGTAGTAGGTCTAGGCTTGCTTGCCAACACCAGTGAGTTGACGGTGATTCAAGCAGCAGGTATCAGCCGCTTTAAAATAGTCGGTTGGGTGATGCAACCAGCGATTCTTTTTGTCATTATTGGGCTATTACTTGGCCAGTATGTAGTGCCAACTAGCAATCAGTTAGCGCACCAAGTCAAACATGACAAACCTTTGCTATCAAGTGCCATCAACGGTTATTGGGACAAACAAGCCAACCGCATCATCAATATTGACTATGCCAATACCAAAGGCGAGCTCAAAAATATCAAAGTTTGGCAGCTAGACGACACTGCCCATATCCAGCAAGTGCTGCAGGCCGATACCGGCAGCTTTGTCAGTCAAAATACCGCCGATAAGACATCGGGCTGGCAGCTGCAACAAATCAAACAATTGACCATCGCCGCCGATGGACACAGTCAATTAACTACCATCCCGACTATGACGCTGCAATTACCCATTGAGCCGTCAGCGATTTATCTGTTAACACGCAGCCCTGATAACATGTCAGTGACCGAATTATGGCAGCACCAACAGCTCTTAGCCAAAGACAAACGCCGCTCGCTTGAGCATGAAGTTGCCTTTTGGAAAAAGCTATTGGCGCCTTTTGCCATGTTATCGCTAGTATTGGTTGCTTGTTCATTTGTATTTGGCTCCTTGCGTAACCAAAGCTTGGGCTATCGTATTGTGATTGCTCTGCTCTTTGGCTTGGTGTTTAGTTATCTGCAAGATTTGGTCGGGTTCGTCAGTTTAAGCACGGGATTTTCACCGTTTTTTATGGTGCTATTACCTATTATTGCCAGTGCCGCGCTTGGCGTGTATTTAATTAGAAATAAAAACTGATATGTCTGCTGATTTATTGACTGACCCGCGTGTCGAAGTCCATCCATTTGGTAATTTCTTTTTTGCTGATACCAAAGTATTGATGATGGGTACCATGCCGCCCACACCTGATAAATGGTGCATGGCATTTCATTACCCCAATTTTTATAACGATATGTGGCGTATCATGGGCAAGGTGTTTTTTGATGATATCGATTATTTTCGAGTCGGTGCCGAAAAACGCTTTGATGCCGAAAAAATTAAAGCATTCTTACAGGCTTATAAAATCGGTGAATGTCCTTCAGTCACTCATGTCATCCGCGAAAAAGGCAATGCGGCTGATGAACATTTGACCGTGGTTGCGACGGTTGATTTGGGTAAAGTTTTGGCACAGCTTGAGCAGGTCAACTGGATTTACACCACTGGTGGCAAGGCCACAGAAGTACTGATAGCGCTGGTCAACCAAAGTATCAGTGACCCCGCGTCACCCTATTTTGATCCCAGTCAAACACCCTATAAACTGCCAAAAACTAATCAGTTTCTTGAAGTTAACGCTTTTGGGCGAACATTTGGTATTTATCGGTTGCCATCGACCTCGCGCGCTTATCCGCAAAGCTTGGAGAAAAAAGTAGCCGCTTATCGCGCGTTTTTTATCTTGGCAGGAATATTGCCCGCAAGCGACAGCTAGCATAATCGACAGCTAGCACAATCGACAGCTAGCAAATGATAAGCAAGCTGCCATGACACAATTGATATAGTCCCTGTGCTTGCCCTACTTTATACTCTTGTCTAATGACGAATAATCAATGCTGACAGTCAACGCTTACAGTTAATGCTTACAATCATCATTTCAAAACCAACCGTATAAAAAATCAAGGCATGGGAGCCGATGCATGTCCAACACTGCACCATCAATCTTGCTTATCATCGCAGTTATCAGCATGATTGGTTGTGAGCAATCTGATTCTCAGCAGCCAGCATCCCCAACGGCTGCTAGCGCGAGCGCGCCCCAAGAATTTGATGATAAGCCATTGCCCCAAGTATTAGACACACAGGCAATCAATAAAAACATGCTTACCGTCAGTCAACTGGCACAAGGTTATGTGATGCCCGCCTCAAGTACCATCAATGACTATCAAGAAGCGTATTTTACTGTCATCAAGCAGCCGAGCATCGATACGGCTGCAGCCAGTGAGCCAACCGCCCTCAATCAATTTGACTATATACCCATCTCGCCTGATATGATTTTTGTCAAAGCTATGCTAAGTCATTTTGATGAAACCATCGCGCTTGCCAGTATTGAGCAGCGATACGGCAAAAATCCTGAACTGCTAGGTTTAGCCCGAGATATTATCAGCTCACGCCAAAATGAATCACAAATATTACAGAATTGGCTTGCCATGCAACTAATTCAAAACACCGCGGACCCTAATCAGCCGATGGCAGATAGTGTGGCAGCCCAGCAAGAAATCGATAGCATTATCGATGATATGCAGCAAGAAATGGTGGACACGGTCATGACTAAAAACGCCGACCAAGCGTTTGCCCAAACCGTGCTGATTCATCATAAAGGCGCGATTGCGTTCTCACAAGTGGTTGCCAAATATGGTAACGATGACAAAGTGCGTAGCCTTACCAATACCCTAATCGATACCCAACAAGCCGAAATTCAACTTTTACAAAACTGGCTCCGTAATCACGGTTATGCCCAATAATCGGTTGCTGTAGCAAATAAAAAGGGCGGGTTATCACACTATAACCCGCCCTTTTTTAACATTAAATTCACCTAAGTGATGTTGGCTAACTTGATGTTTGTTAGTTATCATCCACATCATGAATCATTCGCGTGAGCGTGATTTGCCGCTGTAACTGTCGAAGCGGTCTTAGCTCGTCAAGCAGCGATAGTATTAAGCCAATCGCTTGCGGACTGGCATCAAAATCACGGCGTAGGCGTGAGGCAAGGCGCACTGTGGTCAATTGTGCGCTATTAAAATAGGGCTGGCTGTCGATAGCAGGTGTTTCAGCATAAATAATATCTTCATCCATTAGCGCTAATACCCAGCTTTTATCCCAACTACTCGCCGTAATCAAATCATCTAAGGTTAACCGTAACGATAAATCCATATTGGTGGTTTGAGCCATGTTGCACTCCTGTTGTGTCTCTATAGTTATGTTTGGTGCTTGTTTGTCATTTTTTTTATTGTACTGCCTATTTTATTGCTTAGTTATCAATAGAGCTTAATTATCAATAGATTAGCGCGTTGGGACAAACGAGGCAAATGCCGATTTGAACGCTTCAAACGCTTGGATATCTTCGTCTGTATCGATTTTTGGCAACACGATATTTAAACTTAAATACAAATCACCGGCTTCTTTGGCTGGGATACCTTTACCTTTAAGGCGCAGATTGGTACCAGTACGGCTATTTTTTGGGACATTGACATTGACCTTGCCAGCAGGCGTGTTGACCGTGATTTGACCACCCATAGCTGCTTCCCAAGGCGCAACGTCTACCGTTTGGAACACGTCTTTGCCTTCTACACGGATATTATCTGGGTGATTAAATTTAATTTTTAGGTACAAATCGCCATTATCACCGCCATACGGGCTTGGATTGCCTTGTTTTGCCAAGCGAATTTGTTGCCCTTCGGCAATACCTTTGGGGATTTTGACTTCAATAGTCTTGGTTTGATAATCCAGCCCTGTCGCGGTTTGCACGGGTAAATTTAGGCTGATTTTACGGGTATCGCCTTCATAAGTGGCTTTTAAATCAATTGATAACTCGGCATGCTGATCGTCGCCTTTGGTCGAGCGTTGCGACTGTCTGCCACCAAATCCGCCTGCACCGCCCCCGAATGTCGAGAAAATATCATCAAATCTAAAGCCACCCGCACCCCCGCCTTGCGACTGACGACCGCCCGCCCCACCGCCAAACTGACGGAGGATTTCATCCAAATCCGCTTGGCTCATATTGGCATTAAAGCCCTGACCGCCGCCCATGCCGCCCCCCATACCGCCAAAGCCTTGACCCATATAAGGGTTGTCGAGCATCATGTCGTATTGGGCGCGTTTTTCAGCGTCCTTGAGCGTTTCATAGGCGTTATTGATTTCACCCATTTTGGCGTCGGCATCGGGTGAGTCGTTGATATCAGGGTGATATTGTCGTACCAGTTTGCGATAGGCTTTTTTAATATCTGCTTCACTGGCTTTTTTATCGACGCCTAAAATGTCATAATAGTTTTTTTCTGCCATTATTGTTGTCCTTAAAATTTTGCAAATAGTGCTATTTGCGCAGCAATGTGATGATATTAATATAATGGCTGTTTTGGCATTTTTCAAAACTTCTTTGGTAATTGATGATAGATTAGCGCCAAGTGATATCAGCGCTTAATCGCGGTTTTGGGCTTTTTTTGACAACAGGATAACAGATGACAAAGGTTGCATTGTTAGATTATGGCATGGGTAATTTACATTCGGCAGGTAAAGCCTTGACGGCAGTGGGCGCTGATGTGGCAATCACGCGTGACCCTGCGGTGATTGCGGCAGCAGACAAAATCGTCTTCCCTGGCGTAGGGGCAATGCGCGACTGTATGGCAGAGATGCAGGCAGCAGGTATTGCTGATGCCGTCAAAACGGCTGTATTTAATAAGCCTGTGATGGCAATTTGTGTCGGGATGCAGGCGTTGTTTGAGCGCTCAGAAGAAAATGACGGGGTAGACTGTCTAGGGGTATTGGGCGGTGACGTCAAACGCTTTGATGATCATTGGCTAGATGACAAAAACGAACGCATTAAAGTGCCGCATATGGGCTGGAATACTATCACCCATATGGATTTGGCGCATCCGCTATGGCAAGGGATTGAAGATAATACCCACTTTTATTTTGTGCATAGTTTTTATTGTGTGCCGTCTGATACCTCGATTGTGGCGGCAACCTGTGATTATGGCGTCGAGTTTTGTGCCAGCGTGATTAAAGATAATTTGTTTGCGACCCAGTTTCACCCCGAAAAAAGCCATACCGCAGGGTTGCAGCTATTGAGGAATTTTGTGGAGTGGAAAATTTAGTTGTTCAAAACAACAGTAAAAGGGCGCGATGTATGCCCTTTTTTATTGCTTGTTTTTACTGGTTGGCATAAACCGCCCTCACCACTTTCCCAATCGTAGCGATACCTTTTTTCAAGGTATCATCATCTTGGGCGATGCTTAGGCGGATACACTCATGGGCGTGTTTAAAGTTTTCAGTATCCACGCCAACAAAGAAATGCTCGCTAGGGATAATCAATGTGCCTTTGGCTTTTAATCGCTCATACAACTCAACCGTGGTTATCGGCAAATCTTTAAACCATACCCACAGGAAAATCGCGCCTTCAGGCTTGTGGATTTTCATCGCATTGTTATAGGGGCTTGGCAAGTCGCCCAGTTCTTGTTTTAGCAGCTGCACCGCTAATTTGGCTTGTCCTTGATAAAACGGACGAATATGATTGTCTGACAAATCTTTTAGCCGGTCATCTTGTAGCAGTGGCGTAGCAATCGCCGCGCCAAAACGGGTCGGCGCTAGATTAACAATGGCGTTTAGGCTGCTAATCGCTTTAACCACCTGCGGATTGGCGACCACAATCCCTGTACGCACCCCAGGCAAACCGATTTTTGATAGGCTAAAGCACAAAATAATTTGCTCATTCCAATTGAGCGTGGCTTGGCTATAGATGATATTGGGGAATGGCATTCCATACGCATTATCGATAATCAGTGGGATATCAAAACGCTTAGCAATCGCTTCAAGGCGCGCCATTTCGTTATCGGTCAGCACGTTGCCTGTTGGGTTGGTCGGGCGTGAGCAACAAATTGCCCCAATTTCGCCGTTGTGCAGTTCAGCCAAATTTTCTAGCGTATCAAAATCGACTCGGTATTTAAAAAAGCCGTCTTCGCCTTGGTGTTGGACAAAGTCAATGCTGGGTGGCACTGCGATAAAATACTGCCCATCCACATGGGCATCGGCATAACCCACATATTCTGGGGCAAGTGGTAATAGAATTTTTTTATCAATGCCGCCTCGTGTGGTATCGTCAAACTGCCCACCAAACAAGTTGAATAAATAAAAAAATGCGTTTTGTGAGCCATTGGTCAGGGCGATATTGTCTGTGGTAAGTCCCCAATCATAATGGCGATTAAAAAAATCTACCAATGCTGCAATAAACTTGGCATCGCCCTGCGGCGTTGAGTAGTTTCCGATATTTTCGATGGCCATTGAGCCCATATCACCTTCAGCTAAGGTTTTAAACACCGACCAATAGGTTTGGTTAACTTTATCAATCCGTGCTGGATTGCCACCGCCGAGCATATTAATCGGTTGTTCGCTGTTAAGCGCGTTGCCCAAATCATCCATTAACTGCAAAATACCGCTATTTTTGGTAAACTTTTCACCAAACTTTGAAAACTGCATGATTGCCCCTTTAATTTTGCCAAGCTATCTGCGTATTATAACAGGATGCCAGTGCCGTTGCCCGTTTTGACTCAGCTGTACAGCCACCATCAGGATACCCCAGCATGAAACCGCATTTACCCAAACTCAAAGGCTATAGCCACACTTGGCAAACCACCTTGATGGTGATGTTGATGGTGCTGGTGAGCGTGGCATTGTCGCTATGGTTTTTTTGGCGCAGTCTGTATTTACCAGAGCTACAAAACCATGCGACTTATCTTGCCAATCAGCTGTTGATGATTGATAAAGCGGATAAAGATTTTAAAAACAATCCCGAGCTTAAAAATTGGATTATTGACGCCTCACATATTAATGTGATTACTGACCCACAACAGATACCCTCTTTTCAAGAAAAAACCTTGGTGGATTACTTTACCCAGCGAATGGCAACACAGATGGAAAGCGTGATGCAGCGTCCTGTATCGGTCAATTTTAAATTCAAACCCATACCGATTTTGTATATTCAAGACAGCGCGCATCCGGATGTTTGGCTGCAAGAGCCTGTCAAGTTTTATGCCAAATATAGCCCAACGTCGATTTATTTTTTCTTATTGGGGATTCCGCTTGCCACGTTGCTGACTATTTTGTTTTTGGTCAGACAATTAAATCGCCCGCTCAAACGCTTACAAAAAGTGGCGATTGATTACATCACCCTTGGGCACGCCAACAATTTGGCGACCAATGAAGGCTCAACAGAGATTCGTCAGGTGAATTTGGCATTTAACCGACTGTTTCATAACCTGACCCAAACCCAAAAAGAACGCAATATTATGCTCGCTGGTATTTCCCATGATTTGCGCACGCCACTGACGCGGATGCGACTCACAGCCGAGATGCTACCCGATGAGTTTTTGCGTGAAGGGCTAGTGTATGATATTGAGGACATGGACGCGATTTTGGAGCAGTTTATTTCATTTATGAAAGATGGCTCAGATGAAGCGGTACGATTGACCAACCTACGCCCCATCATTAACGAGATTGTGGTGCAATTTGCCCCTACCCCATTTATTATCGATATCCAAGAAGATCTGCCCAGTGTGCCATTGCGACCTTTATCCATTAAACGTCTCATTGTTAATTTGGTCAATAATGCTTGTCGCTATGGTCAGCCGCCCATTCATATTGAGATTAGCATTGATAATGCTCTACAGCCTACCGAGCAAGTGGTCACCGATGAAAATCTAACGCCAGAGATAACCTCTAGACAAAAATACTTAACCATTAAAGTTAGCGATGAGGGGCAAGGCGTTGCCGAAGATCAGCTTGAGCGGATTATGCAGCCGTTTGAGCGGGGCGAAACGGCACGTACCACGCAAGGGAGTGGGCTTGGGCTTGCGATTGTAAGCCGCATTACTCACCTGCACAATGGTAGCGTCATCGCTCGTAATCAGCCCAATGGCGGCGGTTTAGTAGTGGTGGTTAATATTCCGATTATAGAATAAAGATGACAAAAGACTAATTGGTTGCTTAATAGGTTAGGCTAATCATGATTCCTTAGTAACTTTGGTGTTGATAGCTTCGGTTTTGATAACTTTGGTTTGGGTAGCCATTTTTACTTTTTAGTACCAATCATGGGGGGTAGTTCACTTGACACATCGGTGGCTGTGACAGGATGAACCAATGCTGCGCGCGCCTGTGAGACGGACTGGCTTTCAGTAGGTTTGCGCAAAAAACTATAATAACCAAAAACCGCCATGTTGAGTGCCACCAAGGCTAAAAACAGGTAACGCATGCCATCCTCGCTTGTGATGATTTCGCTCATCGGTTAATTGATGTGCGCAAATTTTGCTAAACCATTGCATAACTCACTAAAATTTAGCCCAGTCTGAGCTAATTTGCAAGTGTCACTGGTAACGAGCTTATGACCCTTGCGCTTGCGTATATTTTTTCTCGCTACTTTTTTGGGTAATTTCATCCGCTTCAATACTTGAAGCTAGCTGGCTTTTTGGCCATTTCATGATAAATCGCGCCCCACCCAAGGTAGGGCTTTCATCCACTGACATGCGACCGTTAAACCAAAACGCAATTCGAGACACGATTGATAAGCCTAGACCATAACCACCCGAGGCACGGGTACGACTATCATCCAGACGCGCAAATGGGATAAAGACTTTTTCACGGTCTTTTTCTGGAATACCCTGTCCATCATCTTCCACACTGATAAAGGCTTCATTTTTTTCTAAGCCTGCTGAGATGATAATGGTGCTTTCGGCATACCGGGTGGCATTGCCTGCCAAGTTTTGCAACACGCGGTGTAAATAGCGTCTATCGGCTTGTGCAAATGCACCTTTTTGTACCTTGCCTATTTTGACGTTAACGGGTTTACCAAGCGCATTGGTCTCACGGGCAATCTGCGAAACAAGTTCTTGCAAGTCGACATCTTCCCAGTCCATTTTGGGTGAGCCTTCTTCAAGCTTGGCATAGGTTAAAATTTCATCAATCAAGCCATTGAGCGATTCGATATCTTGGTCGATATAATCACGCTGACTCATCCGATCGTCATAATCATCCGTATCAGCCAGCATATCCACGGCAAAGCGGATACGTGCTACTGGGGTGCGCAGCTCATGGGATACGGCACGGGTCAACTCGCGCTGGGATTCAATCAAACGGCGGATGTGCTCAGTCATACTATTAAAGGTTGCCGCTAGATGGGCAATTTCATCTTCGCCCACGACTTTTACTTTGGTATTGAGCTTACCTTCGCGCACTTTGGTGATACCGCTTTGAATGAGCTGCAGTTTACGCTCTAATGGGAAAATCAGCGCATACACCCCTAGACTGATTAAGAACATACTAATGAGCGTGATACTAATAATCAGATTAAGCGGAAACCAGTTAAACAGTGGAATGGGTCCCAAATCCACCACAGTATCTTGGAGTTCAGTCGGTGCTAGTACCCGAATCGATGAATTCTCTACACTGGTATTGTCACGGAACATAATCACGATATCTTTGCGATACAGGCGCGCTTTTTGGTCGGTATCAAGTTGCAGTTTATTAACGGATTGCAAGGTGAGCTTAAAAGGGAAAAATTTTTGAATTTGTTGCAAGCGTTGCTGTTTTTCTGCCAAGGTGCGATAGTAAGACAAATCATCGAGCAGCAACACACCTATCCCTTTAATTTGTTGCTCATTGAGTTTATTGACGCTGACATGCAAGACGTTATTCTCACCCGAGACTTTATGATAAATCTCTGCGGTATTGGTATCGCCATTAAAACGTACTACGGCTTGTTGTTTGTTGAGTCGATTAATTTCGCTGGTTTTAAAATCCGCTTTTGAGGTAGGTTCGATTTCAAACTTAGTATCAAATAAGGTACTGACATCAGAGAGCCAAAAATTACGCTCTTGCGCCGTTACTTGGCGCGACAACCCTGAGTCAATGAGATAAAATGCCGCTGATGCCATATCCTCGCGATAAGTCTGTACGCGCTCTGCGTTGATAGTGGTGATAAGCAATTGCGCAAACAACGCAACCAACAAACAAATAAGTAACAGACCTGCATAAATCCGCAGAAAGATAGATTGGTTTAAGGACGATAATAGTGGCATAAAAATCTAGGGTTAAGGTCAAAAGATAATAGCCGTATTATTACCTAGCAAAATTAATATTACAATGTAAAATTCATGAAGCGATTGTCTAGTAACGTAGCAAATTGTTGTGCTAAATCTACCAATTGCTAGGTAGCAAAGTTACCAGTGATAGCGATAAAAAAAGCCAGCTTGATGCTGACTTTTTTCAATACTGTGTTTATCAATACTATGTTAGTTTTCCTTGACAAACAGATAGCCTTTACTGCGAACGGTTTTGATACGTTTTGGGTTTTCTGGATCATCACCAATTTTTGGACGGATACGAGAAATACGTACGTCAATCGAGCGGTCTTGACCATCATACTCGATACCACGCAGACGTTCAAAAATATCTTCACGCGATAAGATACGACCTGCATTTGATGCCAATAACCACAATAAATCATATTCCGCACTGGTAAAGTCAACAAGCTCATCATTCAAAGTAACCGAACGACCGCCGTTATCAATAACCAAATCGCCAAATTCAAGACGCTGTGGCACTTCATCAGTTGGCGCGGTATCAGAGCGGCGCAATAGTGCACGAATGCGCGCTAATAACACACGCGGCTGAACGGGTTTTGCCACGTAGTCATCCGCACCCATTTCTAGACCTAATACTTGGTCCATATCTTCGGTACGCGCGGTTAGCATTAAGATAGGGTTATGAAAATGAGGACGTACTTCACGGCATACCGTCAAACCGTCACTACCTGGCAACATCACATCAAGCACCACCATATCAGGCTGCTCAGCCACGATACGACGAATGGCACGGTTACCATCAGTTTCAATTGCCACATCTAGACCATTTTTACGCAAATAATCTTGGGTCAAGGTTGCAAGACGCTCATCATCCTCTACAATCAATACGCGGGGTATCAACTCTTCTTCTGACATAATTTCCTCCAAAAAATTTTATACATACTCTTAATACTTATATCAGAATATATCTTTATTTATCTATCAGCAATAGGTAATGAAAGTTTACGCATTACCTGTACTACTACAATATAATTGAATTAATTTAGCGAAAAAATAGCCAATTTAATATTGTTAAAACGTAACTAAACATAAAAAAAGTATAAATACCACATATAATAAGATGCAAAAGCATACGATATAAGGTTATCTATTCAATAACTGATAAAAATTTTTTGCTAGCTTTGGTTTAAAAGATAATTAGTAAAATTTTAATCGCTCTTTTTTTAAGCATTTATATCTTTAAGCACCCATAAAAAAAACAGTGGTCATAGCCACTGTCTTTAAACATAGTACCATCAAAATTAGGCACGGTTTTTGAATTTTTGTAAGGTTTGCAATTGTGCCAAAGATTCTGCCAATGCTGCCAAAGCCGCAGAGGTGTCGATATCGGCTTTTTGATTTTGCAAGCTTTGTTCTGCATGACGACGTGCTTCCAAAATTTTGGCTTCATCTAAGTCATTTGCACGTACTGCTGTATCTGCCAATACCGTCACTAAATGCGGTTGTACTTCTAAAACACCACCTGATACATACACCATTTCATCATTGCCATTGCTGGTTTTGATCTGCATGGTGCCCGGCTTTAATAGCGTAATAAAAGGAATATGTCCTGGCAAAATACCGACTTCACCTTCTACCCCAGTAGCAATTAACATACTAATCTCACCAGAGTAGATAGTTTCTTTCGCACTGACGACATTACATTGTAAAGTTGCCACAGTTCTCTCCTATGGTATTGCAAAATTAGGTTGATAAAACCCTGTTACTTTATTTTAAACTAACAGGGTTTGATTGAGAAATTAGCCGCGTAGTTTTTCTGCTGCAGCAACCACTTCTTCAATACCACCTTTCATGTAGAATGCTTGTTCTGGCAAGTCATCATACTCACCATTCAAGATTGCTTTAAAGCTTTGAATGGTTTCACGGATTGGTACGTATTTCCCTGGTGAGCCAGTGAATACCTCTGCAACGTGGAAAGGTTGTGACAAGAAACGTTGGATTTTACGTGCACGGTATACCACTAATTTATCATCTTCTGATAATTCGTCCATACCCAAAATCGCAATAATGTCTTTCAACTCTTTAAAGCGTTGTAACACTTCTTGGACACCACGAGCAACAGCATAGTGCTCTTCACCAATGACTAGTGGGTCTAACTGACGCGACGTTGAGTCGAGTGGGTCAACCGCTGGATAAATACCTTGTGAGGCAATATCACGGCTCAATACCACTGTTGCGTCTAAGTGTGCAAAGGTTGTCGCAGGTGATGGGTCAGTCAAGTCATCGGCAGGAACATATACTGCTTGAACAGAAGTAATAGAACCTGATTGGGTTGAAGTAATACGTTCTTGTAATACACCCATCTCTTCTGCAAGTGTTGGCTGATACCCTACCGCAGATGGCATACGACCTAACAATGCTGATACTTCGGTACCCGCTAGTGTATAACGATAAATATTGTCAACGAACAATAATACGTCACGACCTTTACCGTTTTCATCTTTTTCGTCACGGAAGTATTCCGCCATGGTCAAACCTGTCAAGGCAACACGTAAACGGTTTCCTGGTGGCTCATTCATCTGACCATACACCATCGCAACTTTATCAAGTACGTTTGAGTCTTTCATCTCGTGGTAGAAGTCATTACCTTCACGAGTACGCTCACCTACACCAGCAAATACAGATAAACCTGAGTGTGCTTTTGCGATGTTATTGATAAGTTCCATCATGTTAACGGTTTTACCAACACCTGCGCCACCGAACAGACCGACTTTACCACCTTTAGCAAATGGGCATAGTAAGTCAATTACTTTAATACCCGTTTCTAAAAGTTCAGTAGAGTTTGATTGTTCATCATAGCTTGGCGCTTCACGGTGAATAGCCCAAGTGTTGCTATGCTCTACCGGACCTGCTTCGTCAATTGGACGTCCTAAAACGTCCATGATACGACCTAGGGTACCTTTACCCACAGGTACAGAGATTGGTGCGCCAGTATTGCTAACTGGTAAACCACGTTTTAGACCTTCAGTAGAACCCATGGCAATAGTACGTACGATACCATCACCCAATTGTTGTTGTACTTCTAATGTAGTTTCTGTGCCTTCAACTTTTAAGGCATCATAAATTCTTGGTACGCTTTGACGGTCAAATTCAACGTCAATAACCGCGCCAATAATCTGTACAATACGACCGCTACTCATTACGCTCTCCTTGAATGTAGGTCAATTATGAAACAGCAGCAGCACCGCCAACGATTTCCGAAATTTCTCGGGTAATCGCCGCTTGACGCAGCTTGTTGTAAACCAATTGTAATTCGTTAATTAAGTTACCTGCGTTATCCGTTGCTGCTTTCATAGCAACCATACGTGCAGACTGTTCAGAAGCAATATTTTCTACCACACCTTGATAGACGATTGATTCAACATAACGTCCCATCAAACCATCAAGCAGCTCTTTGGTAGTTGGCTCATAGATGTAATCCCAGCTGTGTTCACGATTTGCCATCGTTTCATCAACCAAAGACTCAGCCGCAATCGGTACTAAGCGTTGCACACTGGGATTTTGGGTCATGGCATTCACAAATTCGTTATATACCATGTAAATCTCATCAATTTCGCCACGATTATACGCATCAAGCATTACTTGAACTGGCACACTAAGTTGCTCAAAGCTTGGGTTATCACCATAGTGAGCTTCCGCAGCAATCACCGTACCACCGAATGTTTTAAAGAAGCTCACGCCTTTTTGACCAATCACCGCAAAGCGCGTTTCAACCGATTGGCTTTTTTGTTGTTTGACATGCTGCATCAATTTTTTGAATAAGTTGATATTCAAACCACCTGCAAGACCACGGTCAGAACTGACTACAATATAGCCAACACGATTAACCGCACGAGGCACTAGATAAGGATGTTTGTAGTCTGGTGAAGCTTTAACTAGATGAGAAACCACTCGACGCATGCTATCAGCATAAGGACGACCTAGTTGCATACGTTCTTGGGCACGTCGCATCTTACTCGCTGCAACCATTTGCATGGCACGAGTAATTTTCTGGGTACTTTTAATACTAGCAACTTTTGCTCGAATTTCTTTTAAACTTGCCATAAATAATCCATACAGCCATGTTTAGTTTCAGTCCACGCCCATTGATATAACATGGACGAAATTTGGAAAAATGAACAAAGTAATCATAACCCCTTTGTTCATTTATTCTATGACAATGCAGTTCTAAAATTTCACTAAATCTTAGAAAGAGTGATTTTGCTTATAGTTTTCAATCGCTGATTTGAATTGGTTTGCGATATCATCATTATAGTTGGCAGTGTTATCAATGTCTGCCATAAAATCACCATGTTGGTCACGTAGGTAACGTAACAAACCTGCTTCAAATGCACCCACTTTGTTGACGGGAACATCGGCTAGATAGCCTTCGTTAGAAGCATAAATTACCGCAGCTTGTTCAGCGATGCTCATTGGTGCGTATTGATTTTGTTTCATCAATTCAGTCACACGTTGACCATGATCAAGCTGTTTACGGGTTGCGTCATCTAGGTCAGAAGCAAACTGTGCAAACGCTGCCAATTCACGATACTGTGCCAATGCGGTACGGATACCACCTGATAATTTTTTGATGATTTTAGTTTGCGCTGCACCACCCACACGAGAAACTGAAATACCCGCATTCACCGCTGGACGGATACCTGAGTTGAATAAACTTGACTCTAGGAAGATCTGACCGTCCGTGATTGAAATCACGTTGGTTGGTACGAATGCTGATACGTCACCCGCTTGGGTTTCGATAATTGGCAAGGCAGTTAACGAACCTGTTTTACCTGTTACTGCACCGTTGGTGAATTTTTCTACATACTCAGCGTTCACGCGTGAAGCGCGCTCTAATAGACGTGAGTGAAGGTAGAATACGTCACCTGGGTAAGCTTCACGTCCTGGTGGGCGACGTAAAAGCAATGAAATTTGACGATAGGCTACGGCTTGTTTTGATAAGTCATCATAAATGATAAGCGCATCTTCACCGCGGTCACGGAAGTATTCACCCATAGTACAACCAGAGTATGGCGCGATGTACTGCAGCGCTGCAGGTTCAGAAGCCGATGCAACCACAACCGTTGTATAAGCTAGTGCGCCTGTTTCTTCTAGTTTACGTACCACGTTTGCGATGGTTGAGCGTTTTTGACCAACGGCTACATATACACATTTAATGCCCGAGTGTTTTTGCGCGATGATCGCATCGATTGCCATCGCTGTTTTACCAGTTTGGCGGTCACCAATGATAAGCTCACGTTGACCACGTCCGATTGGAATCATGGTATCAACGGCTTTATAACCTGTCATTACTGGCTCATCAACTGATTGACGGTCGATAACGCCTGGGGCGATTTTTTCAACTTTATCCGTTAATTTGGCGTTGATTGGGCCTTTACCATCGATAGGATTACCCAGTGCATCTACCACACGACCTAAAAGCTCAGGACCCACTGGTACTTCTAAAATACGACCAGTACAGTAAGCTTTTTGTCCTTCTTGGAGATTCAAGTATTCACCTAGAACAACCGCGCCGACTGAGTCTTGTTCAAGGTTTAGCGCCATACCATATACGCCACCTTCAAACTCAATCATTTCGCCGTACATGGCATCTTCAAGACCATGAATCTGTACGATACCGTCAGATACCATGACAATAGTGCCTTCGTTCTTTGCTGTGGCACCCGCAGTCAGGTCTTGAATTCGCTGCTTAATCAGATTACTGATTTCCGCTGGATTCAATTGTTGCATTGCACTGTTCCTTAATTTTTACTGACTAGAATCAATTTTGTTGAAATTTATGCCGTCAGCTGTGTTTTTAACTGTTTTAATTTGCCACGTACAGAGTCATCGATTACTTTGTCACCGACCTTAATCGTCACACCTGCAATTAGGGCAGGGTCTACATTGACATGTAGTACGACCTTCGCGCCTAGGGATGTGGCTAGTCGGTGTTCAATGAGTTGCTCTTGCACTTGCGTTAATGGATATGCCGACGTGACATATGCATGAACTTCTTTTGCATCAGCGGCTTTTAATAAACCAAAACGCTCATTGATACTGGGTAATAATGCCAAACGATCTTGCTCTGCAAGTTGCGTCAAAAAATTAACAAAAGCATTGGAATCTGCTTGTGCCCCACCCTCAATAGCGGTGCTTAAAGTTTTAAACACAGTATTGCTATCTTCAGGTGAACTTTGGTTATAAAGGTCTTTTAAAGTAGCGACTTTAGCTTGTGCAGCAACTGCTGGATTATTGATATAATCGGCAAATGCTTTATCACTAACGATGGCATTCATCACGTTTAAGTAATCTTGCCACTCATTGACTGACGTGTGCTCTTTAGCATAATCAAATGCTGCTTTTGCATAGGGTCTTGCTAAGGTTGATAAATCAGCCATCATATCCTCACTGTACGGTTGCTACTTATAACTTGGCTGCCAATTGGTTTAACATATTGGCATGAGTTTCTGGATTGACCTTTTCTTGTAAGATTTTTTCGGCACCGAGTACGGCAAGTTCTGCAACCTGCGCGCGTAAACCTTCACGGGCTTTATTAATTTCTTGATCAATTGCTTCACGCGCTTGCTGACGAATACGTTCGCCTTCCACTTGTGCTTGCACTCTGGCATCTTCAATCATTTGATTGGCGCTTTTGTTCGCTTGGTCAATGAGTGAAGCGGCTTTTGCTTTTGCTGCGATAAGCTCTTGCTCTGCAGCTTGTGATGCAGTTGCTAAGTCTGCTTTGGCTTTTTCGGCAGCATTTAGGCCATCTGCGATTTTACGTTGGCGATCCGAAATAGCAGCAACCAAAGGCGGCCACACAAACTTCATGCAAAACATCACGAAGATGGCGAATGCAATCGATTGTCCAATTAGGGTTGCATTGATATTCACTTAGAATCCCTCGTTAATTAAGTTTCTTCAATCCTTGTCCACATAAGATGATGTGGACATTGTACTGATAGTGTACCTATTAACCTGCTAAAGGATTTGCGAATAACAATAACATTGCAATACCAACACCGATCATCGGTACGGCGTCAAGAAGACCTGCCACGATGAACATACGAGTTTGCAATTGTGAACCTAGTTCTGGTTGACGAGCGACGCCCTCTAAGAATTTGCCACCTAAGATTGCAAAGCCAATACCTGTGCCTAGTGCACCTAAACCGATTAGCAAAGCAACGGCAAGAACGGTCATACCTTCTAGAGTCATTGATGTATCCTCATTACTGTTTTGAAATTAATGTTCAGTTTGTGATGCAAGGCTAAGATAGACAATGGTTAGCATCATGAAAACGAACGCTTGCAAAGTGATTACTAAAATGTGGAAGATTGCCCACGGTACTGATAACACCCATTGAATCCAAAATGGCATAAGGGCGATTAACACAAAAATTAATTCACCTGCATACATGTTACCAAAAAGTCGTAAGCCAAGTGAGATAGGTTTTGCGATTAGAGTTACAAACTCTAGGATAAAGTTCACTGGAATCAATAAGATTTTAGCGATTGGGTTTTTTGCGCTAAATGGATGAAGGGTTAATTCACCAATAAAACCGCCAAAACCTTTTTCTTTAATACTATAAAAAATGATCAGTGCAAATACTGAGAACGACATACCAAGCGTCACATTTGGGTCGGTACTTGGTACGACTTTCATGTAAACATGGTGTGGGTTATGTCCTAGCAAACCACCAATTTTTTGTGCAATTACAGGCAAATAATCAACTGGCAGAAGATCCATGAAGTTCATCAAGAAAATCCACACAAAAATTGTCAATGCCAATGGCGCAATAACTTTTGATGTGCCATGATAAGTATCACGAACGTTACTATCAACAAACTCCACAATCATTTCAATAAAAGCTTGCATTTTGCCGGGTACACCCGAGGTCGCTCTTTTTGCCACCATATAAAAAATGGCACAAAAAAGCACCCCTAAACCAATCGACCACAGCATTGAGTCTAAATGAATCGCATTAAAACCCATTTCAGAAGCTTGCTGTTTGGTTTCGGCAACTATCCAACCTTCTGTTGGGTGATTACCGAAAGTCCAGTTTGTCAAGTGGTGATTGATATACTCATTTGAAGTAATTTCTGCGTTTGCTTCTGCCATAATCTTAACTTCTTTTTTATATTGAGCCGATAATAGAGGGAGTTAGCGTCAGATATTTCGTCTAATCACAAAAATTTGTAACTTAACACTATAATCGTATCTAACTGAGCTGATGATACTCAATGAGAAGTGCAAACATGACGTCAAAGGCACATCGAGGCGTTTAAGCAATCTGCTTAACTAAGGTGATGAACCGTGAATAAACAACTTGTTTATCAACGTAATAATATAGGCTATCGACCTACTGTGTTTTGCTTGACTCAAATAAGTGGGTCATCAGTAAAACATATATGCAATTGCTTGAAAACTAATTCTTTTTAGCCAATTAGCGCTGAGCAATCGCACCTTCAAAAAATTTTCACTATATTAATTCAACTGTTACCTTTTTGTAAAGGATTAAATAGATTTATTTGTGATTTAGTTTAGGTTATTTCCAGGATTACGAGATAAATGTAAAAGGCCTTTTTTTACCAAGGATTTCGGTAAGTGATAATGAGGTAACTCATTTGCAAAATTAAGTAGCCCGCGAATACCGCAATGGCATTTAGCGGTTTTAACAGCAGAAAAATCAGTGCAAATCCAATAATGGTCAACACCCACTTTGCCATATGCGCTTGATAAAAACGATGAACAATTTGACGACGCTGCTGATAGCCCGATTTGCTCAAGGAAATTTTAGCAAAGATGATTTGGCTCACCCACCCTAGCACACTACCGGCTAGCAAATTTTTACTCACGGTATACTGGCTATTGCCTTGCCAAACATCCCATACAATCCCGATAGCAACCAGCCCAAGTATCAGCCACGACTGCTTGTTGATAGATTGTTGGATAGACTGTGGGTCAAATGGCTTGGCTGGTTTTGACATAGCAAAATAACGGCTAGCTGATTATGGGCAGGAATGATAAAAGTAGTATAGCAGAATCTTGATTAAAAATTTGGCTAAAGGTTGTTTTATCTATGCTGATGTTAATCGCCAGTCATTATGAATAGTGTATTGTTAGACTTGTTATATTGTCGGGTATGTTTATAGCTGAATCGCTAATTTCTCAGACAAATTATGCGGTTTTCATGCTAAAGTAAGTTGAGAGTTATTAATGATTTTATGTGATATGACCCAACGTTCTATTCAATCAGCTGGAAGTTCTATTCAGTCAGCTAATAATTATGACGCAAATTGTCACCACCTATCTATATCTATGTCCATGTGTATGCAACAAATGACCGCCGAGCAGATTGAAGCACAGATTACTCAGATAAAACAAGATTGCCAAGCGCAAGGTTTACGTTTTACTGCGCTGCGAGAGCAGGTGTATCGTTTGATTCTACTTGCCGCTCAGCCCATTGGGGCGTATGAATTATTGGATTTACTGCAATCAGCGAGCGAAAAAGTCGTCGCACCGCCAACTGTATATCGTAGTTTAGAGTTTTTGCTCAGGCATGGCTTGGTTCATCAATTAAATTCCAGCAAGGCATTTTTTGCCTGCTCTCAGCCCACCGATCGCCATGTTGCCGCTTTTTTGGTCTGTCGATGCTGTGGTGAGGTACAAGAGTTTAGCCATCCATCTATCCAGACCATGCTAACTGAGGTTGAGCAATCGACCAATTTTGCCACCCAATCGAGTATTATTGAGCTTTCAGGTGTTTGTGAGCGCTGCCAATAGTTCCCTATTTTATCCAATTATTTGAATGAAGATAGGCTAAAAATTATTTTGCTATTGTGTTTGTCAATTATGAGTATTTGTGATATAAAACATGCCTTATTTAATTAACTTTAGTTAATTAACCGTTGTTTGATAAAGTTGTACTGCCACGATTACCGTCATTATTCTAAGGATAACTGAGTGACGTTACTGCCAAGTTCGATATCACAACACCATGCCGATTATTTTTCAATTATTGAATTAAGTGATCTGCATCTCTTTGATGACCCTAATAAGTTAATGAATGGTGTTAATACCGCAGACACATTTGAATCGGTATTATCCTTGGTCAAACAACAGCGCGATAATGTTGATTTGTTGGTACTGACGGGGGATTTATGTCAAGAACCTACTCAGCAAAATTATGACCGTTTATTTGCAGCCTTAGACGACATCAATATTCCTTTTGTAGCTATCCCGGGCAATCATGATGTGACCCTAGAGCTTGATCATCATCTACCTTTTGCCCAACGCCGTCATTTGCCAGTCAAAGCAGATTCTCGCCTGCAAACCCGCTATAGTATTGCCACCGATTATTGGGACTTATTGTTATTAGACTCTTCTTGTGAGGGGCACAGTCATGGGGAGTTTGATGAGCAGTCATTGCGGTGGCTAGCGCAGCAGTTAGCGAATGCCGATCGGCCTTGTGCAATTTTTTGTCATCATCCGATGGTATTAATCGATTCAGCATGGCTTGATAAGTACACTATAATAAATTCTGAGCGTTTTTGGGAAGTAGTAATGCCGTATCTAGACCGCATTAAAGCTATATTTGTCGGTCATATACACCAAGAAATGCATAAGATTAACTACGGGACATCGGTATTTGGTTGCCCATCGACCAGCCTACAGTTTAAACCCTTGTGTAAAGATTATACCATTGACGAAATTGCCCCTGGTTTACGTTGGATAAATTTATATAACAATGGGTTACTTGCAACTGGTATCAAAAGAACAGATACTATCTGACTAATTTTTCATGGTTGTTGAACTTATGTTCATAAACTTAATGTCGTGAAAGTTTGGTTAGCTTGTTTATTAAGGTTTTAGCGTTTATTTTAGTTTGATTTCATATACTGGCGAATTGCAGTGTTTAAAGCGTTAATAACGCGATGTCATTGGCTTAAGTGCTGAACTCGTAATGAAATTGTAAACTTAAAATTGTATCACTATCGTTTTTTAAAGGAATTAGCTATGGCATCTGCCCAAAATGAACGTGAATTAAGCTTTACCCCATATCAGCCAGCGGCTGAAGAAGAATATATGAATGATGCACAACTTGCGCATTTTAGAAAAATTTTATTAGATTGGAAAGAGCAGTTAATTAGCGAAGCTGAATCAACAAAATCTTATATTCAAGATGAATCAACGGCAATGCCTGATATTAATGACCGCGCCACCCAAGAAGAAGAGTTTGCGTTGGCACTGCGCACGCGTGACCGTGAGCGTAAACTGATTCGTAAGATTGATAAATCGATTGCTGAGATTGACAGTGGCGACTACGGTTTTTGTGAGACTTGTGGTGTAGAGATTGGTTTGCGTCGTTTAGAAGCCCGTCCAACCGCAACCCAATGTATCGATTGCAAAACCTTATCAGAGATTAAAGAAAAACAAGCATGGGGTCATGCTTAATTTATCAACGTCTCCTGTCATTGGTCGCTTTGCTCCTTCTCCGACGGGAGCTTTGCATTTGGGGTCGCTAGTGACGGCTATTGCCAGTTACTGTATCGCTAAGCAAGCGCAAGGCAAGTGGCTAGTACGCATTGAAGATACTGATACTGAGCGCTGTCATCCAAAATTTAGCGATTTGATTTTATCAGATTTGGATCGATTAGGCTTGCACTGGGATGGTAACATTCGCTACCAGTCGCAACACCTAGATACGTATCACGCGTTATTGGATGAGCAGCTAAAAGCAGTAAGTTATGGCTGTGATTGCAGTCGTAAATCCCTGCAAGCTTATCAACTTGCCCACCCCAACACCCAATACCCTTATCCTAGAATCTGTGTCCATAAGCGGCTATCACGCGATCATGCCATTCGCTTAGTAATGCCAGATAACCTAATGCTTTTTTTCGATCAGCTGCAAGGGGTGATTTTGGGCAATCCGCAACGAGAACAGGGTGATATTGTGGTCAGAAGGCGGCGCATTGGGCGGTCTTTTTCAAATACGCCAACCGCCAACAAAGGCATGATTAATTATATGCTGGCGGTGGTAATTGATGACGCGCAACAAAGTGTCAATCAAATCGTGCGGGGTCTGGATATATTGCCATTGACGATACCGCAAATGGTCATTGCCGATTATTTAAATTTCCCCCCTAACCAACACTACTATCACTTACCCATTTTGGTGAATGCACAAGGGCAAAAACTGTCTAAACAAACGCTCGCAGAGCCGATTCAATCCTACCCTGCACGCCAACTTATTAAGACCGCACTGCAATTATTACAACAGCCACCGATTGATATGGATAAACCAACCACGATGCTCGAGCAAGCGGTTTGCCAATGGGATCATACGCCGCTGCAAGGCAAACAGCGTATAAAAGTCGATAGTTTACAAAATCTTTTGGCAAGCCGTTAATAATAACGACATTGATTGGCAGGAATCGTTGGGCTTTCTTTGATAATTCGCATCAACAATCCGACGATAATGAGATTAACCACCATAGAAGAACCCCCATAGCTAAAAAATGGCATGGTTAACCCTTTGGTAGGTAGCATCCCCATGGTCATGCCCGCATTGACGAAAATTTGCCCAAAGAACAAAATACCAACCCCAAACGCAAAATAGCTTAAGCGTGTTTGGTGCCGTGCTAGCGCTTGGTAGCTAATGCGCATAATGGTAGTGACCAAAATAATTTGTAACACCAGTAAAAACGACACACCCACTAAGCCTAACTCTTCACCGGTAATCGCTAGTAAAAAGTCGGTATGCGCCTCCGGTAAATGGGAGAGTTTTTGGATGCTTTCCCCATAGCCGACACCAAACCATTCACCGCGGGCAAAGGCTACAATACTGCGACCTAGCTGATAGTCACTATTTTTTAAGTCATCAAACGGATCTAAAAATGAGGTTACCCGTTTTAGTCGGTAACTTGCCCCCATAATCGCCATGGTACCTGCCAAAAACATGGCACCCATGATGATAAAAAACTGGCGCATGGGTAAGCCGCCGACAAAAATCATCGCCGCAATACAGGTCGCAATAATCACCACCGAGCCGAAGTCAGGCTGCAACATGATAAATAAGATCAGCCCCATGGCTATCAGTGTTAGCCGCAAAAAACCTTTCCAATGGTTGCGAATTTCTTCTGATCGGCGCACCAGATAATCTGAGGTGTACAAAATCATCAACAATTTTGCCAGTTCAGAGGGCTGAAAATTGATACCACCCAGTTCAATCCAGCGTTTACTGCCGTTAATCACTGACCCACCGATTAAGGTATAAATAATCAGCAAAAGACAAGCCAGCAGCGCATACATAATGAAATCTAAGCGAAACGTCTTGCGAAGTGGGATAAAATACACCAGTAAACCAAGAACTGCACCGATTCCCATGTACGCCAATTGGTGATAAAAAAAGTAAAAATCACCCAGTTTTTTGGTTTGTGCAAAGGGTATTGACGCGGACGCCACCATCAACAGACTAAATACCATAATGGTTGCTACCGTGGTCAATAGCACCGAATTAATGGGCGGAATCCACTGGCGGCTTTTCTTAGCAGAAACGCTGTTAGCTGAGAGGGATGAAGAAAGTGACGAAGAAGTCGAATGGGGCGCGGGCATAACACAACCTAAATATTAAAAATACACTAGCGAATGATTATTGGGATTTGACTAAGCGTTGAAAAACTTGTCCACGTTCCACATAGCCACTAAACTGATCAAAACTTGCACAAGCGGGTGATAGCAATAATACACCTAAAGCGGGGAATGTTGACTGGTCTTGCCAAACTTGCTTGACCGCTTGTTCCAGAGTTTGGCATTTGGTTAACACAATCCTTGCAGGATTGTGAGTATCTAACCCCGCTGATGCCAAATCAGCCGCGATTTTATCGGCATCTTCACCAATAAAGTACACCACTTGCGCATAATCCATCAGGGGTTTTGCCAGTTCAGCAAAGTTTTGACCTTTGCCTTGCCCGCCCAAAATCACTGCAAGTTTTTTGCCTTTGGGTGCATATACTTTACCTAGCCCCAAAATTGCCGCGATGGTCGAGCCAATGTTAGTGCCTTTAGAGTCGTCAAAACAATCAAGCTGATGAGTAGTTGTGATAAATTCACAGCGATGTGGCAGCCCGACAAAGTTTTTTAATGTTGTCAACATGCTGTCTAGCGGCAGACCTGCTAGTTCGCCAATTGCTAGGGCTGACAGCGCATTCATCAAATTATGCTCACCTTTGATCGGCACGTCTTTTTCATTGAGTAACCGCTCGCGACCCCGTGCTAGCCAGATTTCACCATCGCTATCTTTTATCAATCCATATTGATTCATATCCGGTGCGTTACTGCCAAAGCTAATGGTGGGCATCTCATCGGCTACCAACGGGCGACTAAGCAAGTCCTCGCGGTTGACCACAATGGATTGCACGCCTTGGAAGATTCGGTGTTTGGCTTGGTGATAGCCGAGCATATTGCCATGGCGATCTAGATGGTCAGGCGACATGTTAAGCACGGTGGCTACTTTGGCGGACAAATTGGTGGTGGTCTGTAGTTGAAAACTGGATAACTCAAGCACCGCCATCTGTATGGGCTCAAGTAACAAATCAAGCGCGGGCGTTCCTAAGTTACCACCGACACCGACTTTAAACCCCGCATTTTTGACCATCTGGCCAACCAGGGTGGTGACAGTGCTTTTGGCATTAGAGCCGGTAATCGCAATAATCGGAATATCTCGCTGTTTAGCTACCTCATGGAACAATTGAATATCACTGACAATCGCGATTTTTTTCGCACGTGCGCCATCAAATATAGGCAAATAAGGGTCAATACCAGGACTGATGATAATGCGATCTGCCACTGCCAACATTTCGCCATCTAATGCCCCAAACTTGGTCACTATATCGGTTGGCAAGTGCTCGGCAAGTTTGGGCAGACCGGCATCGGTGACCGCTACGGGGTAGCCAAGCGCGTGTAAATAGTTGACTGCCGACAAGCCTGATTTGCCAAGTCCAACCACCACTTGTAATCCATTGCCACGTTGAATCATGCTCGATGCTGATGGCATGCTTTGGTTGGTTGAAGCAGGTGAAACGGCTGATTGAGTGGCTGAGAGTTGGCTCACGAGAATTCCTTGTAACACTTAAACTTATAATACTTAAACTTGTAGCACTTAAATAAGGGTACCGCTAACTAAGGCAATAACAATACTTGCCGCATAAGCTAAAAAACGTTTTCTATCATACCATTTTATGACAAAAAGTTTTGCGATTAAATGTGAGTTTTCATGTTTTGTAGTGACAGCAATAAAAGGCGGTTTAAATGCTACGATTTTTGCGATGAAGATATACTTTTGATCTGTATTACCCAACAAATTTAACAATTTTAGCCAGTAAAATGCACTTTTTTGGTGCAATCATTTTGTTTTTATTGCCAATCATTAAAATAGTTCTAAAAATTATCTACAAAATCGTTAATGGCAACCAAATAACCTTTTTGGTGCAATAACTGATTTACATTAGAGGAATTTTTATTTTTTCGCTATAATAAAATCACGCTTTCTGTGTGATGGTCGCATTGAAACTATAAAAAATTTTTTGCTTTATTTTCAATAGGTTATATTTTTTACCCCCTTAAAAATAGGACATTTATGAAAGTTGGCATAGCTTTTGAATTATCGAAACTACCATTTTCAACACGCTATACGAATGCTGTTTAGGGTAACTGCTATTAATCCACTGCAGCAACTAGTAACTAACTCAACCATAAGCGGCACTTAAAAGGAAATTATTATGAAATTAATTACGGCTATCTTAAAACCGTTCAAACTAGATGATGTACGTGAGTCACTCTCTGAGATTGGTGTTCAAGGTATCACTGTTACCGAAGTAAAAGGTTTTGGCCGTCAAAAAGGCCATACTGAATTGTATCGTGGCGCTGAGTATGTGGTTGATTTCCTGCCCAAAGTTAAGTTAGAAATTGCAGTGACTGACGAAATGGTTGATGCAGCGATTGAAGCTATCACTCGCGTGGCTAGCACGGGCAAAATCGGTGATGGCAAAATCTTTGTATCACCATTAGAACAAGTGATTCGTATCCGTACTGGTGAAACAGGCGCTAATGCTATCTAACACTATCATGACTGTCGTTGTGGCAGGGCTTGTTAAATTTTAAAGTCGACCATCCTTTAAACATTAACGTAGACCTATCAAGCAGCTTAACGACTATCTCAAATAATTTTAAGGGGGTTACGATGAATGCCGTCATTACAAGGGCAGCTTTTGCCAAATTTTTACAGCCACTAGTATCTACTAAATCAATTTTATCGTTATTGTTGTTATCTCCATTGGTGGCTCATGCTGCTGACACGCCTACGCTAAATGCGGGCGACACCGCTTGGGTATTAATTTCGACTGCATTAGTGCTACTAATGACTATTCCAGGGTTGGCATTGTTTTACTCAGGCATGGTACGCAAAAAGAATATTTTAGGGACAATGGCACACAGTTATGGTGCCACAGCATTAGTATCTATTGTTTGGATTGTGTTGGGTTATTCGCTGGCGTTTGGTAGCAGCGATTTTAATCAATTTGTTGGCGGTTTTGATAATGCATTGTTATCTAATATTGGGCTAGGTGATTTAACCGGTACCGTACCAACCCTGTTATTTGTCACTTTTCAAATGACCTTTGCCATTATCACTGTGGCAATCTTAGCAGGCTCAATTGCTGAACGTATTAAATTCAGTAGCTTTATGGTGTTTACTGCCCTTTGGGTATTATTGGTGTATGCACCGATTTGCCACTGGGTTTGGGGCGGCGGCTGGTTGATGGCAGATGGTGCGCTAGACTTTGCAGGCGGTACGGTCGTGCACATTAATGCCGGTGTGGCAGGTATTGTGTTGGCGGCTGTTCTAGGTAAACGTAATGGCTATAACCGTGACCCAATGGCACCTTCAAACTTGGCTTTAACCTTAATTGGTACGGGTTTGATTTGGGTAGGTTGGTTTGGCTTCAATGGCGGTAGTGCGTTAGCGGCAAATGCATTGGCAGGTAATGCCCTACTCGTCACGCAAGTAGCGGCAGCGGCAGGGGCATTAACTTGGTTTGCCATCGAAAAATTAGTCCGTGGTAAAGCCTCTGTATTGGGCGGTGCATCAGGCGCAGTAGCAGGTCTAGTCGGTATCACCCCAGCGGCAGGTTTTGTGACTGTAGCAGGCGCATTAGCGATTGGTATCATCACCTCATTGGTTTGCTTTTATGCAGTCAACTATCTGAAACGGCTGTTAAAAATCGATGATAGCTTGGATGCGTTTGGATTGCATGGCGTTGGTGGTATCGTCGGCGCCATATTGACAGGTGTCTTTGTGAGTCCTGCTATCACTGGCAAACCACTGGCTTTATCGACTATGGGTCAAGTGTGGGTACAGTTAGAAGGCGTGTTTGCGGTTATCATCTACTGCGCGATTGTGACTTTCATTATTGCCAAAGTGATTCAATTAACCATGGGCTTACGTGTCACTGATGAAGATGAATACACCGGTCTTGATTTAGCCGTACATGGCGAACGTATTGAATAGACAAAGAATAGTAAACATAGGCTGATTCAATCAGCCTATTTTTTTATATAATTATACTAAAAGAATCTACAAAACTTGCGATTGGACAGATAAAAAAGCTAGATAGTCATATCTAGCTTTTTTGAGATTTCAAATCAGTAGCGATTATTTAATTTTTTTCCAAGTTTGGCTGCCTTTGACTGGAACAGATAAAGTCAAGGTTGAACCGCTTAATGAAATATCTGCACCTAACCCAAAGCCCCAACGTGGGTCTTTGGCTTTACCTGAATATTTGCCATTACCCGCTGCTTTAACGCCTGTTAACACAGTTTTACCAACAAAAGATTTTGCTTTTTCAGTATTGCCCGCAACGATTTTACCGGTGAAAGTAGCACCTGTTTGTGAGATTTGAACTTGCGCTTTTGGTTGATTGTCTTCATAAGTTTGCCAAGTACCCACAATTGGATCGGCAGCCATAGCAGCAACACTTAAAGTAGAAAGAGCAACACCAACGCTGATTGATTTAAGAGAAATTTTCATAACAGTTCCTTCTGTAGCGCACTGCAAAAAAGTAAGGGAAGTGAGATGCAGTGCCATTGACAATCATTATAGCCAAAATGGTTTTGAGGTAAAGATATTTTTTAATACGCAAAAGTTGCTAATAGTTTTCTACATCCTTACAGGGTAAAATTATCCATTTTTTTAATTCTAAGTTATTGATTATAAAATAGTTATTTTTTTTAAAAATCCTTAAGGGGTAAATTGACCAATCAGTCATTTTGGTATATTTATCACTTTTAGGACTTAAATAGACTCATTATCCATTCAAAAATGGTCAAGACTAAATTAACTAAGACTAATAAAATTTGCTGGTTATCGGGCTCTGATTTTGGCGTGTTTTTGTTTTTTGTAGCTGGTGAATAGTCATCGATAGGCAGCGTCATTGCCGTTTTTTGTACCTTCCCTGATAACCCTGGCATGGCATCCACGCCTATTCTTACCGCAAGTTCATCCAGACTAATGATTTCCACTCGCTGACTATCATCATTAGGGACAAAATAAACCCCTGCTTGTTGTAGACTTGGAATATAAATCGCTTTGTACAGATGACTGGGTACTAATATATTGTTATTGATTTTCTTAACCCGATTACTGATAAAAGCCACCCCTGTCACCACATAGATACGATTGTGTTTGATCGCTAGGTAACGGGTACGGGACTCAATGTCTCGCCAAGTGCTACGATTATTGACAGGATTTTGCGGTACAATGTTGGCAAGGCTAAAGCTGTCATATTGTGATTCAAGCGTACTCATATCTGCATTCGGCGCTAGATGCCCACGATCATAAGGTACGTTACGATAATCAGCTAAATAGCCTTTAACCCGATTAGGCAGCTGACTTTCCTCGTGAAAATTATTAACCCTAGATAACTCGCTCGCTTTTTCAATACGCGCTCGTGTCAAATACTCCGCTGACCATAAAGCGGTTTTACTCAGTGACGAATACCCCACAGCAAAGCCATTTAGACATAGATAATAAATCTCAATTGGTTGATTCGAGAGTGGCTGGGGACTTTGTTGGTTAGCATAGGTATTGCCGCATTGATTGAGATGCTGTTTGCGATAATCTAAAGAGCGGCTAGAATGTGCCCATAAGGGCAATAAGGATAAACCCATCACTACCAAGCTCTTTGACAGTGATTTGTGTGAAAGACGCTGATAACCACTCATACGCTATAACTTACCAACTCTAGCCATCGATGAAAATTGATTAATTATACATGACATTTGGCATTATTTTGGGTAAAATAGGCGTCCGTTTTGCGATTACCTATATTTTGAAGTTGCAACCCGATTGGAAACGTGGCTGAGTGGTCGAAAGCGCACGCCTGGAAAGTGTGTATACGTTAATAGCGTATCGAGGGTTCGAATCCCTCCGTTTCCGCCAAACAAATAAAAAGCTAGCTTATTATTAAGCTAGCTTTTTTGTTGCTAGGTTGATGAGTTATGCTAAATCACGCACATTAGGCTCACGATCCCATTCACGCGATTTGGCCTTCTCGATAAAGGTATCTATTTCCTTTAAAGCCACCACACTGGCATCTTTCTCAATATGCTGGGGAATCAGGATAAACTCATCCGTCGCACCGCAATAAGCAATCACTTTTAGATGGGCGTGCGCATCTTTAAACCACGCAATCGCCTCACTTACTTTGGCTAGTTTTTTCGCTTGCTCCGGCATAATGATACTAACGATTGCATCAAACAAGACAGAAGGCGAACCCGCCAATTGACCGTCAGCTGCAATGGTTTCACCATTGTTTAAGGTAATACTAATTTTTGGTGCTACTATAAAGGGTGTTGCCTTTGCTGCGGTAATCGCCGCTTTATATTTTTCAAGCATTTCTGCATTTGAATCATCTGCGACTAAAATAGCGACTTTACGACCTTCAAGCGTTGGCTTGGCTTTGCCAATCAACTGCAAAGCCGGCGATAATGGCAAATCTTGCACCGGAACCGTCGGCTCAATTGGTTTTGGCACTGGTTTCATCCCTAACCCATCGGCAACGCGTTTACCCAATGTTTCATCAACCGTTAGCAGCTGGGCAACCATGCGCTCACGGATATAGGGTGTCTCAACTTTAGAAAGCTCAAACACAATCGCTGAAGCGATATGCGCCTGCTCAATAGGGGTTTGACTACGATAGAACATACGCGGCTGACTATAAAAGTCTGCAAAGCTTTCTGCACGGATACGACCTTTAACCGCATCGTTATTTTGAGTTAAATCATCTGTAAATGATTTAAACCCAATTGACGGATTTTCACGCGGTTTTTCTGGTTCCAAACTTTGTGGTTCATAAGCGACGCGACCTTTAGGAATTTGCATCTGCATATGGCCATCACGCTGCATATTATGGAATGGACATTTTGGCGCATTAATTGGTAGCTGGGCAAAATTTGGTGAGCCCAAACGTGACAACTGGGTATCTAGGTAACTAAATAAACGACCTTGTAGCAACGGATCATTACTAAAGTCGATACCTGGTACGATGTTTGCTGGGCAGAAAGCCACTTGCTCTGTTTCCGCAAAGAAGTTATCGGGATAACGGTTTAATACCATTTTACCTACGATTTCAACAGGAACTAATTCTTCTGGAATTAATTTGGTTGCATCCAAATGATCAAATGGGAATTTTTCTGCTTGTTCTTGGGTAAAGATCTGCACACCAAAGTCCCAAACAACTTCGTCACCATTTTCAAACAAAGTTTCAAATAGATCACGACGATGATAGTCTGGATCAGCACCGGCAACTTTCACGGCCTCATCCCACACATGTGATTGAAGCTGCAAACGTGGACGCCAGTGATAACGGAAGAATACACTTTCGCCTTGGGCATTAATAAAGCGATAGCTATGGATACCAAAGCCCTCAATCATGCGTAAACTGCGAGGAATAGCGCGATCACTCATCGCCCATAGGTAGTTATGTAGGGTTTCAGGGTTTAACGAGATAAAATCATAAAAGGTATCATGCGCTGATGCCGCTTGTGGGAAACCACGATCAGGCTCCATTTTTACAGCATGAATAATATCGGGAAATTTAATCGCATCTTGAATAAAGAACACAGGGGTATTATTACCCACTAAATCCCAGTTACCTTCCTCTGTATAGATTTTGACGGCAAAACCGCGAATATCACGCGGCGTATCAATCGATCCCGCACCACCGGCTACCGTTGAAAAACGAGCAAATAATGGGGTTTGTTTGCCCACCTCTGTTAATACCTTAGCTGTAGTAAATTGCTCTAATGATTTAGTTAATTCAAAATAACCATGGGCTGCCGTACCACGAGCATGTACAACACGCTCAGGAATACGTTCATGGTCAAAATGGGTAATTTTCTCGCGTAAAATAAAATCTTCCAGCAATACAGGCCCCCGGCGACCTGCCTTTAGCGAATTCTGATTATCTGCAATAACAATACCTTGCTGCGTAGTTAAATTGGTTGAATTATTATCAGCCTGCTGATGAGTTTCACCAGCATTGCCTTGCTGAACATTCATATTTGGCTCTGGTTTAACGGGCTTTTGTGTCATTTTTTATCCTAGATATTTAATTATATTTGTGATTTTTTAGAAAACATCAAATGTTCACCTAAGGTTAAAAAAGGATCGACATTGATGTAATCAGTATATAGGATTCAAAAATTTACAGTGTGAAAATGCGTAAAGCTATGTAACAAATAGGTTATTAATGCAGCATATAAAAAGAATAAAACTAACATCATAATACTGCATGTTATTTTGACAATAAAAACACCCCCTTACAAGAGTAAGGGGGGGTGTTTTGGAATAGGGAGCTGACGATGACCTACTCTCACATGGGCGAACCACACTACCATTGGCGCATTGGAGTTTCACTTCTGAGTTCGGGAAGGGATCAGGTGGGACCTCCAAGCTATTATCGTCAGCAAAGGGGGATAGAGAAATGAGTTGATTTAAAAGTAAAGTATGAGCTATATCAAGCGAGGTGATAATCGTTATTACCTACAAAGCCATTTAGGCGTTGTATAGTCAAGCCAAACGAGCAATTAGTATTGGTTAGCTACACATATCACTATGCTTCCACACCCAACCTATCAACGTCGTAGTCTACAACGGCTCTTTAGGGAAATCTAATCTTAAGGTGGGCTTCCCGCTTAGATGCTTTCAGCGGTTATCCCATCCGAACATAGCTACTCGGCAATGCGACTGGCGTCACAACCGAAACACCAGAGGTTCGTCCACTCTGGTCCTCTCGTACTAGGAGCAGATCCTCTCAAATTTCCAACGCCCACGGTAGATAGGGACCGAACTGTCTCACGACGTTCTAAACCCAGCTCGCGTACCTCTTTAAATGGCGAACAGCCATACCCTTGGGACCTGCTTCAGCCCCAGGATGAGATGAGCCGACATCGAGGTGCCAAACACCGCCGTCGATATGAACTCTTGGGCGGTATCAGCCTGTTATCCCCAGAGTACCTTTTATCCGTTGAGCGATGGCCCTTCCATACAGAACCACCGGATCACTAAGACCTACTTTCGTATCTGCTCGACTTGTGGGTCTCGCAGTTAAGCGCGCTTTTGCCTTTATACTCTTCGAACGATTTCCGACCGTTCTGAGCGCACCTTCGTACTCCTCCGTTACTCTTTAGGAGGAGACCGCCCCAGTCAAACTACCCACCATACATTGTCCTCAGCTCTGTTAAGCTTGAGTTAGAACCCCAACATTACCAGGGTGGTATTTCAAGGATGGCTCCACAGACACTGGCGTGCCTGCTTCAAAGCCTCCCACCTATCCTACACAGGTAAGGTCAAAGTTCAATGTAAAGCTGTAGTAAAGGTTCACGGGGTCTTTCCGTCTAGCCGCGGGTACACAGCATCTTCACTGCGATTTCGATTTCACTGAGTCTCTGCTGGAGACAGCGCCGCCATCATTATGCCATTCGTGCAGGTCGGAACTTACCCGACAAGGAATTTCGCTACCTTAGGACCGTTATAGTTACGGCCGCCGTTTACTGGGGCTTCGATCAAGAGCTTCGCTTACGCTAACCCCATCAATTAACCTTCCAGCACCGGGCAGGCATCACACCCTATACGTCCACTTTCGTGTTTGCAGAGTGCTGTGTTTTTAATAAACAGTTGCAGCGGCCTGGTATCTGCGACTGCCAATAGCTTTGTAGAGCATGTCTACTCACCATCGGCAGCGTACCTTCTCCCGAAGTTACGGTACCATTTTGCCTAGTTCCTTCAGCAGAGTTCTCTCAAGCGCCTTGGTATTCTCTACCTGACCACCTGTGTCGGTTTAGGGTACGATTTCTTTATGACTATCGCTTAGAAGCTTTTCCTGGAAGCAGGGTATTTGCCACTTCGCTGTACAAGTACAGCTTGCTATCAGATCTCATTAATAGTCTAGCGGATTTGCCTACTAAACCTAACTACATCCTTCCACTTGGACAACCATCGCCAAGCTGGCATAACCTTCTCCGTCCCTCCATCGCATCATAAACAAGTATCGGAATATTAACCGATTTCCCATCGACTACGCCTTTCGGCCTCGCCTTAGGGGTCGACTCACCCAGCCCCGATTAACGTTGGACTGGAACCCTTGGTCTTCCGGCGAACGGGCTTTTCACCCGTTTTGTCGTTACTCACGTCAGCATTCGCTCTTGTGATACCTCCAGCATGCTTTACAACACACCTTCACAGGCTTACACAATGCTCCCCTACCACTTAATTGAAACAATTAAATCCGCAGCTTCGGCTCCTAGTTTGAGCCCCGTTACATCTTCCGCGCAGGCCGACTCGACTAGTGAGCTATTACGCTTTCTTTAAAGGATGGCTGCTTCTAAGCCAACCTCCTAGCTGTCTGTGCCTTCCCACATCGTTTCCCACTTAACTAGGAATTTGGGGCCTTAGCTGGCGGTCTGGGTTGTTTCCCTCTTGACGACGGACGTTAGCACCCGCCGTCTGTCTCCCGGATATCACTCATCGGTATTCGGAGTTTGCATCGGTTTGGTAAGTCGGGATGACCCCCTAGCCGAAACAGTGCTCTACCCCCAATGGTGTTCGTCCGAGGCGCTACCTAAATAGCTTTCGGGGAGAACCAGCTATCACCGAGTTTGATTAGCCTTTCACCCCTATCCACAAGTCATCCCCTGGCTTTTCAACGACAGTGGGTTCGGTCCTCCGGTAACTGTTACGTCACTTTCAACCTGCTCATGGATAGATCACTCGGTTTCGGGTCTATACCCTGCAACTAGACGCCCTATTAAGACTCGGTTTCCCTACGGCTCCCCTATTCGGTTAACCTTGCTACAGAATATAAGTCGCTGACCCATTATACAAAAGGTACGCCGTCACGGAACATGTCCGCTCCGACTGCTTGTATGCACACGGTTTCAGGTTCTATTTCACTCCCCTCACAGGGGTTCTTTTCGCCTTTCCCTCACGGTACTGGTTCACTATCGGTCAGTCAGGAGTATTTAGCCTTGGAGGATGGTCCCCCCATCTTCAGACAGAATTTCTCGTGTTCCGCCCTACTTAATATGCTTCTTATAACCTTTCGAGTACGGGATTATCACCCTCTACGATTGACCTTTCCAAGTCATTCCTCTAAATTATAATCAGTCGGCTCCTCCCCGTTCGCTCGCCGCTACTAGGGGAATCTCTATTGATGTCTTTTCCTCGGGTTACTGAGATGTTTCACTTCTCCCGGTTTGCCTCGTAAATAAATTTACGATACCTGTCTTATGACAAGTGGGTTTCCCCATTCAGATATCGCCGGATCACAGGATATTGCCGCCTCCCCGACGCTTTTCGCAGGCTGTCACGTCTTTCATCGCCTCTGACTGCCAAGGCATCCACCATGTGCACTTCATTACTTGACTATACAACCCTAAAGGGTCGTATAGGTAATGGTAACGATCTTCACCTATGTTTACGCTTGATTCAGTTCTCTTTACTTTTAAGTAATCAGTTATTCCAATCATTTCTTTGGGTCTGATTGGCTGATTACTAAGGTTAATTATCTTCGTTGGAACTTGATAATTAACCCAGACTCATTTCTCTATGTTGTTATTGAATTATCAGACCTTCGTCAGGTCGTGATTTCTGATAAAACAGATTGAAGTAATCTCTTAATACACTGACTAAATTACTCTGTCTGCTTTATTACGTTAAGCTAATTATGGTGGAGCCAAGGAGAGTCGAACTCCTGACCTCCTGCGTGCAAGGCAGGCGCTCTACCAACTGAGCTATGGCCCCGATTAGTGGTGGGTCTAATAAGACTTGAACTTATGACCCCTGCCTTATCAAGGCAGTGCTCTAACCAACTGAGCTATAGACCCTGAACGAGGATTAGCAAAGCATCGCTTTGCCCGAGTGCAAGAGAATTTACGAAGTAAATTCTGAAGCCGTAACCCTCGAATTAGCTTATTTATACACAAGAACAACTTGCTGTGAATTCTCACTTAGTGCTTTAGTTAAGGAGGTGATCCAGCCGCAGGTTCCCCTACGGCTACCTTGTTACGACTTCACCCCAGTCATCGACCACACCGTGGTAAGCGCCCTCTTGCGTTAGGCTACCTACTTCTGGTGCAATAGACTCCCATGGTGTGACGGGCGGTGTGTACAAGGCCCGGGAACGTATTCACCGCAGCATTCTGATCTGCGATTACTAGCGATTCCGACTTCATGGAGTCGAGTTGCAGACTCCAATCCGGACTACGATAGGCTTTTTGAGATTAGCATCACATCGCTGTGTAGCAACCCTCTGTACCTACCATTGTAGCACGTGTGTAGCCCTGGTCGTAAGGGCCATGATGACTTGACGTCGTCCCCGCCTTCCTCCAGTTTGTCACTGGCAGTATCCTTAAAGTTCCCGGCTTAACCCGCTGGCAAATAAGGAAAAGGGTTGCGCTCGTTGCGGGACTTAACCCAACATCTCACGACACGAGCTGACGACAGCCATGCAGCACCTGTATGTGAATTCCCGAAGGCACTCCCGCATCTCTGCAGGATTCTCACTATGTCAAGACCAGGTAAGGTTCTTCGCGTTGCATCGAATTAAACCACATGCTCCACCGCTTGTGCGGGCCCCCGTCAATTCATTTGAGTTTTAACCTTGCGGCCGTACTCCCCAGGCGGTCTACTTATCGCGTTAACTGCGCCACTAAAGTCTCAAGGACCCCAACGGCTAGTAGACATCGTTTACGGCGTGGACTACCAGGGTATCTAATCCTGTTTGCTACCCACGCTTTCGAATCTCAGTGTCAATATTATGCCAGGAAGCTGCCTTCGCCATCGGTATTCCTCCAGATCTCTACGCATTTCACCGCTACACCTGGAATTCTACTTCCCTCTCACATATTCTAGCACCACCAGTATCACATGCAGTTCCCAGGTTAAGCCCGGGGATTTCACATGTGACTTAATGAGCCACCTACACTCGCTTTACGCCCAGTAATTCCGATTAACGCTCGCACCCTCTGTATTACCGCGGCTGCTGGCACAGAGTTAGCCGGTGCTTATTCTGCAGGTAACGTCTAATCTAATGGGTATTAACCATTAGCCTCTCCTCCCTGCTTAAAGTGCTTTACAACCAAAAGGCCTTCTTCACACACGCGGCATGGCTGGATCAGGGTTGCCCCCATTGTCCAATATTCCCCACTGCTGCCTCCCGTAGGAGTCCGGACCGTGTCTCAGTTCCGGTGTGACTGATCATCCTCTCAGACCAGTTACAGATCGTCGCCTTGGTGGGCCTTTACCCCACCAACTAGCTAATCTGATTTAGGCTCATCTAATAGCAAGAGCTTGCGCCCCCTTTCACCCGTAGGTCGTATGCGGTATTAATTCGAGTTTCCCCGAGCTATCCCCCACTACTAGGCAGATTCCTAAATGTTACTCACCCGTCCGCCACTAATCATATCTAGCAAGCTAGATAATCATCGTTCGACTTGCATGTGTTAAGCCTGCCGCCAGCGTTCAATCTGAGCCATGATCAAACTCTTCAGTTTAATCTTTCTATATCCTAATCACCACTTCCGCAGTCACTAAGATATTAATTTGTTGACTCAATTATTTATACTGTCTTTGCTCAAATAAACTTACGAGTATCTTCACTCTGACAATACAATTAATTAAAGTCTTAATTTTATCGCCCTAAGTGAAAATCCACACAAGTTGTTCTTGTGTTCGTTGTTATTTAGTGTACCAAAGATATCGTCTATCATATGGTGAGCTTGATATTGTAATACGTTTTGTTTTACGCTGTCAAGCTTTATTTAATTCTTGCTAAGCTTCGTAATTTGTTTTACTTGTTTGTAAACTCTTCGTCGCTCAGTGGTGGCGTATTATACGTGAATCTAAATGGGTGTCAACACCTTTTTCTTAAAATTTTTAAATAAAATAAAAATACCGCCTTGCGGCGGTATTTTTATTGATGCTCTAATCAGTAAATTGATTATTTGTTGTCATCTTTTACTTCGGTGAATTCTGCATCGACAACCCCATCATCTTGCTGGGTTTGTTGTGGCTGTGCATCACCCGTTTCTGCAGTAGCGCCTGCGTCAGCGTAGATTTTTTGACTAACCGGTAAGAAGGCATTGTCTAGGGCTTCAAGTTTTGACTTGATGTCTTCTAGATTATCTTCTTTGACAGCCAATTCTAGCGCTTTGATAGCTTCTTCTACTGCGGTTTTGTCGCTATCGGTTACTTTGTCAGCCGCATCTTTCATGGCTTTTTGCACGCCATGAATACGACCGTCTGCTTCGTTACGTACTTGCGCAAGTTCAGCAAATTTGGCATCTTCAGCGGCATTAGCTTCAGCATCACGAATCATCTGCTCAATTTCAGCATCTGATAGACCTGAATCGGCTTTAATTTGGATACTTTGTGCTTTACCCGTACCTTTGTCTTTAGCCGAGATATTCATGATACCGTCAGCGTTGATGTCAAAGGTAACTTCAATTTGCGGTACGCCACGCGGTGCGGGTGGAATATCGGTCAAATCGAAACGTCCAAGCAATTTGTTTTGTGCGGCAATTTTACGCTCACCTTGGTAGACCTGAATAGTTACTGCTGGTTGGTTGTCATCCGCTGTAGAGAACACTTGTGATTTCTTGGTTGGAATCATGGTGTTTTTCTCGATGATTGGCGTCAACACACCGCCCATGGTTTCGATGCCTAGGGTTAACGGTGTCACATCAAGCAGTAGTACGTCAGTTTTGTCACCAGACAGTACCGCACCTTGAATCGCTGCACCCATCGCTACGGCTTCGTCAGGATTCACATCTTTACGTGGCTCTTTGCCAAAGAATTCTTGAACACGCTGTTGCACCAGTGGCATACGGCTTTGACCACCTACCAAGATAACGTCATCAATATCAGACGCTTTTAAGCCCGCGTCGCTCAGTGCGATTTTACAAGGCTCAATGGTACGGTTGACAAGCGCTTCAGTTAAGCTTTCTAACTTGGCACGGGTTACGTTTACCACTAAGTGTTTTGGACCTGTGGCATCGGCAGTGATATACGGTAAGTTAATATCGGTGCTTTGCGAGCTTGAAAGTTCGATTTTTGCTTTCTCTGCTGCCTCTTTTAGGCGCTGCATTGCCAGCGGGTCACCTTTTAGGTTCACACTGTTTTCTTTTTTGAATTCTTCAACCAAATAGTCGATTAAGGTCAAGTCAAAGTCTTCTCCGCCTAAGAAGGTGTCACCATTGGTTGAAAGCACTTCAAATTGTTGCTCACCATCAACGTCTGCGATTTCGATGATTGAAATATCGAAAGTACCACCACCTAAGTCATAAACCGCAATCTTACGGTCTGCACCGCCTTTTTTGTCCATACCGTATGCTAAGGCTGCCGCTGTAGGTTCGTTGATGATACGTTTGACATCGAGACCTGCGATTTTACCTGCGTCTTTAGTGGCTTGACGTTGGCTATCATTAAAATAAGCAGGTACCGTTACTACCGCTTCGGTGACGTTTTCACCCAGATAATCTTCTGCAGTTTTTTTCATTTTTTTCAAAACTTCAGCAGAAATTTGAGGTGGTGCTAATTTTTTATTGTTGATATCAACCCAGGCATCGCCATTGTCAGCTTTGACAATTTTGTATGGCACCATGCCGATGTCTTTTTGCACGACTTTGTCTTCAAACTTACGACCAATTAAACGCTTGATAGCAAATAAGGTATTTTGTGGGTTGGTTACCGCTTGGCGTTTGGCTGATTGACCTACCAAGATTTCACCGTCATCTTTATAGGCAACGATTGATGGGGTAGTGCGTGCGCCTTCAGCATTGTCGATGACTTTAACTTTGTCACCTTCCATCACTGCAACACATGAGTTGGTTGTACCTAAGTCAATACCAATAATTTTAGCCATGATTAAATTCTCCAATTTTTATTTTGAGGGTAAGTGGTGATGAGCACCACGTTGTCTTGTATTTTTATATCGGTTTAACGATGGTTTTTTTCAAGCAGTTAGCAAAAGTTTTTTGCTACAGTTGTAACCAATCAGTCAATCCGTTGTTGACTGCTTGCCTACTAGCTGCCAACGCGAACCATGGCTGGGCGCAATAAACGCTCATGTAGTGTATAACCTTTTTGTAGTACTTGACCGACTTGGTTGGCGCTCGCTTCTGGGTCGATACCCACGGCTTCATGTAGGTCGGCATTAAATGTTTCGCCTTGTGGATTGACCACTTTAACACCGTATTTTTCTAGCACCGCAATCAGCGATTTGTGGGTGAGTTTGACGCCTTCAAGCACAGGATCATTGTCAGATTGGCTGCTTTCAATCGCACGTTCAAGGTTATCAACAGTGTCTAATAGGTCTTTGGCAAACTTTTCTAAGGCAAATTTTTTGGTTTTTTCGGTTTCTTGCTCCATGCGGTTGCGCGCATTGTAGGCTTCAGCATTGGCACGGGCATGGGCTTCTTTGGCTTCTTTGACTTGACCTTCAAGCTCGGCAATACGCTGCTCGTAGGTGCTCAAATTGATGTCGCTAGGAATGGTTTTTTGCTCGTTACTTGGCTCAAACTGTTCCATGGCATCTTTTAACTCCGTTGAGACGGCGTCAGTTTGATTTTGCGGTTGCGTATTTTGGTTATTATCAGCTGAATTCATCAATCATCACTCCTATTATCAAAGTAACCGTCACCAAGGTAACAGTTACACGTTAAAACGGTTAAAGTTATTGGCTTTGATAATGGTTAATTCCTTTGATTTCAAGAGTGAGTCGCATTATTTGCGGGTCAAAATGGCGTTTTTCATATATATCCACACTAAATTTGCGTATTTATGAAATTAGGGAATAAAAATCGCTACAAATATTCCCAAAAACAAGGCGTTAAGCGCGTACTTGTTGTTGGGTTAGTGCATCAAAAATTTGGCTAGGTCGAACAAATCCAAGGGTGTCGCCGAGTAAATAACCGATGGCATCACCAAAGTATTGATAAGCAGCCGCGAAATCAGTAGCAGGTGTTAGACCAGATAGGTTACAACTCGTTGATACCAAAAATCCAAATGGGTTATTGTTGTCTACGTGGGCGATGTGATTGCATAGTTTGGCAATCATCGGATGGCTAATCACTCGTATGGCTAAGCTATCTCGCCCACCTGTGACCCACTCGGGGATTTTTCTTTGCAATGATGCAGGAATCGGTAACAACCAAGTGGTGGCTTGTGCATCGCTAGACTGCCAACTTGCCGCAATGTTATCAACTACTTGCTGTGGTAACGGCTGTAAGAATGGCTGAATATGCGCAATATCGCCTGTGATAACAATCATGCCTTTTTCGATTGGACGCTGTTTAATCGCTAAAATCTGTTTCACTGCGATTTCGTTAAATGGGTCACAGCCGATTCCCCACACCGCTTCGGTTGGATAAGCGAGCAGATTGCCGGCTTGTAAAAATTGCTGAACTGCATCGAGCTGGGTGTCATTAAATTGCATTATATACCTCGATTATTTTGTAGTTTTCTTTGCTCATCGCTTATCAAAATTAAGGTCGGCAGCGCATGTATAGACCGCCGCGTTGCATCACCAGTCCCATTAGCTCAAGCTCAATCAGCCAGCCCATAAGTGTCGCAATATCGGTGCGGGTCTTATCGACTAAGCTGTCTAAATCTTGCCCTACCCAATCGAGTTGATTAAGTAGTGTCTGCAAATGCGGGGGCACATCCATCGCCAATGTCGCTTGGTGCGGCTGGGTTTTTGGTGCTGATTCGGACGGTAATTGAGGGCTATTGCTCACTGCCTGTGCAACTATCGGCGCTGTTTCAACCTCGGTGGCTTTGACAAGCGGTGATTTAAAAATTGATAAATCTTCCAAAATTTGTGATGGATGATCGACCAAGGTCGCACCCTCACGAATCAATTGGTGGCAACCTTTGGCGTTGAGGTTATCAATATGACTAGGAATAGCAAAAACTTGTTTGCCTTGCTCGTTGGCTTCTCTGGCCGTGATGAGCGAGCCACTTTTTGCAGCCGCTTCTACAACCAAAGTTGCTAAACTTAGCCCAGCGACGAGACGATTGCGCCTTGGAAAATGGTAGCGATTGCTCGGCATATCAGGCAATAATTCACTAATGACGCAGCCACCTGACGCAATAATATGGGCTTTAAGGCTGGCGTGATTTTTTGGATAACAATGTTTAATACCATTGCCCAGTACCGCAATAGTACCACCTTGTGTGGCCGTCATCTGTAAACTTAACGCACCTAAATGTGCTTGTTTGTCAATTCCTTCTGCCATGCCACTGGTGACCCATAAGCCTTCGTGCGCCAAATATTGCGCCATATCAAAGGCAATTTTTTCGGCATGTGGGCTAGGTTTACGACTTCCAACGATCGCCAATTGTGGTTGGCTTAAGGCAGATAAGTTGCCTTGGTACAATAGCAAAGGGGGTGGGTCATAGATGTTTTTTAACTGATTCGGATATAAAGGGTCATTATCAAACACCACACCATACTGCCCTTGTAATAGTTCTAATAGCGTATCATTCAAAAACTGGCTGGTTCGACTGGTGCTGATAAACTCAGCAAAGCGTTTGTGGTGATTATCATGCAAGCCCAGCGCTTGCCAATCTGCCAGCTTGGCTTGAATCGCTTGTTCAGCGCTACCAAAGCGCGCTACAAGCTTGTTATAAACAGGTACAGATAAGTTCACTAAATGCCATAACAATAAGGCAGCCTGCTGCGCCGGGTTTAGGTTAGGCTGATAATCCTGCATCACGTATATTCCTTAGGCATGTATAGGGCTTATGAATGTTTGCTATTATAAATTTTTCTCACGATAAAAACTTTAAAGACAGCAAAGCCAGTCAAGGTGACTGGCTTTTGAACAATCGCTTACCAAGCAAGCAAGCATAAGCAAGGGCAAGCAAAGGTAAGCGAAAGCGTTAGTTGCCGACCGCAGGCAATAAAAAATCTTGCTCATGAATCGGTGATTCTGCATCGAGTACATAAGCGTAGCTAATATCGTTAAATGCTTTAAATACCATCACATGAGCGATTTGCTCACTTGGCAACCGTACTGCATCACCTTTCACGGGTGAATAGTCGTCCAAGACTAAAGCGCCTTTTTGATAAACCGTCAATACATCGCCTGGCTCAGCGCCTTGGCTGGTGCCCAAATTAATGGCAATCACCCCATCTCGACCCGCACTACTAATTGAGTTTAAAATACGAATCACGCGACCGCCACGGGTAACGCTGGCAGGTTTTGGATAAAACGCGGGTGGCAAGTACTGACCGACTTCGACAAATACACGGTCACCTTCGCGCACTTCTTGACCATACGATTTTTTAAGCTCGATACTAGAAACACCGTTTGATGCTACGCTAGTGACAATACCTGCGGCAACTTGAGTGACTTCAAGACCGATGACTTTACGGGTGGTTGGGTCAACATACGGTTCGCCCTCACGATACACACCATAGCGTTGTCCCACAATGAGTGGCACGCCTTTAGCATATATTTTGTTACCGACACCTGTGATAATGTTTTTATCTTTTGAAGCCAGCACATAGGGGGTAGTTTTAAAGTCATCAGGCGATACGATGATATTGCGTTCAAGCCATGTTTCAATGGCAGTCAAAGGAATCGCAGGGATACTACCTGCGGCACTCACCACCGTGGTTGTAGTGGTTGGCGCGCTCATGGCTTTTTCAATGCCTGCACAGCCTTCCCCCGTGTCTACACCGACCAATTTTTGCCCTTTAATCACACATAAGATAATCACATCTTTTGGATAAATCAGATGCGGATTACGAATCTGTTTATTGGTCGCCCAAATTTCTTTCCAGCGCCACGGACTTTCTAAGAATTTACCGGAGATATCCCAAAGCGTATCACCTTTTTTCACCACATAACGGTTGGGCGCATCGGCTTTGATACGAGGTGGCGGGTTGTTAGCAGCGGCTAGCGAACTCACTGTCATACCAAGGGTTGCCAACAAAGCGAAGGATAATTTTTTCATTGTCGTGGTGTTATAGTTTGTCATAGCCCAATACTCAAGGTTAACCGCTTAACGCTTTAAAATGGCATATGCTTTACCATCACTTATAAAAATCATAGCCGAATGTTGTGTTATGTGTCGCAAAATCACCCATAATTTGCACTATGTAAATTTTGGTTAGCATAGCATAAAATTATTGGAGCTTCATAAATTTTCTCTTTAAATCGTTTTTTTAAATGATTTGGTTTTGGTAGATTTTAATCACTCAATCATTATCATTGATTATTTGCTATTGTGAAGCGATTGGTTTGCACCTATATATAAGTTATAGTAGCCAAACTTTAGCGTTTGCGTTACCCTATGCCAATTTTTTTAGATAATTTTTGCCTTATTATTTGCCTTATTAACAGTTGACCGATTATGACTTTACGTACCATTTTAAATTACCCAGATCCGAGACTTCGTACCCTTGCCAAGCCTGTCACCCACTTTGGTGATGACCTAAAAACCTTGATTGATGATATGTTTGAAACCATGTATGCCGCCAAAGGTATTGGTTTGGCGGCGACACAAGTGGATGAGCACATTCAATTGGTAGTGATGGACTTATCTGAAGATGGCAGCCAGCCTCGGGTGTTTATCAACCCTGTTATCACCCCATTAGCCGATGAATTATATAGCTATGAAGAAGGGTGTTTGTCTGTGCCAGAGTATTATGACAAAGTCGATAGACCCAAACATGTCAGAATTGAGGCTGTCGACGCGCAGGGCAACCCGTTTGTTGAAGAAGCACAAGGCCTACTTGCCGTATGTATCCAACATGAAATTGACCACTTAAATGGTAAAATTTTTGTGGATTATTTATCCAAGCTCAAACAAGACCGTGCACGTGATAAGGTGCGTAAAGTTGTCAAACAACGTGAAAAAGATGCTGAACATAAAAGACTGTGATTTTTAACTGTAAGGGAAAACCATGACCACTCGCCCATCACGTATCGCCACCGTCACACGCAATACCGCTGAAACCCAAATCACCGTATCTATCAACCTTGACGGTACCGGTCAAGGCAGCATTGACACGGGTGTGCCATTTCTTGACCATATGCTTGACCAAATCAAACGTCATGGCTTAATTGACATGGATATTACCTGTAACGGCGACACCCACATTGACGACCATCATAGCGTCGAAGATGTCGGTATTACGCTAGGTCAAGCCTTCAAACAAGCGATTGGCGATAAAAAAGGCATCGTGCGTTATGGACATTTTTATGCCCCACTTGATGAAAGCCTTAGCCGTGCGGTAGTGGATATTTCAGGTCGCCCTGGACTGCACATGGATATCCCGTTTACTCGTGCGATGATTGGTGGGTTTGATGTGGATTTGTTCAGTGAATTTTTTTATGGCTTTGTCAATCATGCCATGATAACTATTCATTTGGATAACTTGAAAGGCAAAAACAGCCATCACCAAATTGAAAGTACGTTTAAAGCCTTTGCTCGTGCGCTGCGGATGGCGGTGGAATATGATGAACGCGCACTCGATAGATTGCCGAGTACAAAAGAAAGTCTTTAATAGCAAACTGTAAAAATAAAAGCCCTGTTTGAGACGAGGGCTTTTTTTATGCTAGTTGTTTTGTACTAATTTTCGGGTGTTAGTCCTTAAAATTATTAAATTGCAGTGGCACACCAAATTGTTTTTCTTTCAAAAACGCCATCGCTTGCTGTAGCGTGTCTTTTTTCTTATCATTGACCCGTACTTTATCGCCTTGAATCGCTGCCGATACTTTCAAATCCGACTCTTTTAATGCCTTACTGATTTTTTTGGCGGTATCGCCATCAAGTCCATCTTTGAGATTGACTACCTTTTTCATTTGTTTGCCCGAGCCTTGATTATCCTGTGGGTCGAGCGACTGCAAATCCACCCCACGTTTTATCATGTTTTTTTCAAGCATGGCATACACGTTTTCCATCTGCAACTCATTGTCTGCGGTGATGGTGATTTTTTTGTCTTTCTCATTGAGTTCTACTTTAATATCGCTGCCTTTAAAGTCAAAACGGGTGGCGATTTCTTTTTCGGTATTTTGCACGGCATGTTTAACTTCAAATAACTGTAATTCTGAAACCACGTCAAATGATGGCATGAGGTTTTCCTTATCAAATTTGTTGAATAAAATCTAAAAAATCTGCCCTATCATAACTGATTTTGTCAATTTTTAACAATTAACCAGCTGTTTTTACCAAAGTTAATTATCTAAAATAAATCATAAAACATATAATGATTTAAAATACTTATTAAAATAATTAACTTTTTAATAACGCTGATTACAGTTTTTTACCTTATTTGTTTGTATAATGAGTAAGCAAATAGGTCATTTAATAAAAAATGTAGTATAACAATTTACGATAATAAGGAGTAGGACATGGCGTTTAGCGATATGATTGGCAAACAAGTGCCAAGCGTGACTTTTCATACCCAGCAGCAAGGCAAATGGGTAGATGTTAGTACGGATGAATTATTTAAGGGCAAAAAAGTCGTATTATTCGCCTTACCAGGGGCGTTTACACCAACGTGTTCGTCACTACATTTGCCCCGCTACAATGAATTGGCAACTGAATTTGCTAAACTAGGCGTTGATGACATCGTGTGTGTCTCGGTCAACGATACCTTTGTTATGAATGCTTGGGCAAAAGACCAAGACTGTAGCAATGTGACCGTGATGCCAGATGGGAACGGTGAGTTTACTGAAGCGATGGGGCGCCTAATTGATGACTCAGCAATTGGGTTTGGCAAACGTTCATGGCGTTATTCGATGCTGGTGGATGATGGCAAAATCGTCAAAATCTTTGACGAACCCCAAGACAGCGGCAGTGATGACCCATACGAAGTATCAGATGCTGATACCATGATTAAATACATTGACCCAAACTGGCAGGACAAACCCTCTGTCTGAATTTTTACCAAGCCTGGTTGCCCACATTGCGCCAAAGCCAAAGAAACGTTAACACAAAAAGGCTTTCAGTTTGAAGAAATTGTCCTTGGTAAAGATGCCAGTATTACCTCAGTGCGAGCCATTACTGGTCGTGAAACTACCCCACAGGTGTTTATCGGTGGCAAACACATCGGTGGTAATGATGACTTGCAACAATACTTTGCTGATGCAAAATAATGTTGGATTAAATAAAAAAAGACAGTCTAGGCTGTCTTTTTTATTGGCTAGTTAAAATTATTTTCCATCTCTTCAAGTGCCATCATCAAATTCATTACCTGCTCTTCGACTGCTTCAATGTCACTTTTTAATGCCGTCTGCTCATCGAGCAACGTTAACAAATCGGCTTTTCGGCTATCATCATACAGACCTGCATCACCCAGCTTTTCTTCAATTTCACCTAGCTGCGCCATGAATTTTTCTAGTTGCTTTTCCTCGTTTTCGATTTTTTTACGGATGGGCGCGGTGAGTTTACGCTGTTCAGCGGATTTTTTGCGTTGTTCTTCTTTGGATAACGCATTGAGTACGCTAGAAGTTTCACGTGAAACATCTGTTTTATGGTCGGCTAATTTTTTGTCTTCGAGCTTTTTATTGTCGCTCGCTTGTTTGGCTTGCTGTTTACGGGTTTGTGATAACCACTGACTATAATAAGCGATGTCATTGTCAAAGATGTTACATTGACCATCATGCACCAAATATAGCTCATCGCAAACATTGGCTATCATTTCTCGGTCATGTGACACCAGAATGACCGCCCCTTCAAATTCTTGCAAAGCCATGCTCAATGCTTGCCGCATCTCCAAATCTAGGTGATTGGTCGGCTCGTCTAATACCAAAACATTGGGACGCTGCCATACGATGAGCGCAAGGGTGAGTCTTGCCCGCTCACCGCCAGAGAATAACTTGCTTTTGGTATCAATGCGCTCACCGCGAAAGTCAAAACTCCCTAAAAACGCCCGTAAATCAGCGTCTGAGGTTTTGCCTGCGAGACGCTGTAGCATCAACATGGGTGATGCTTCGCCATCAAGGCTATCCATTTGGTGTTGGTTAAAATACCCTAGTACCAAACTATCTGCGGCTTTACGCGTCCCAGACAAGATAGGCAACTCACCCACCAAGCCTTTAATAACCGTTGATTTGCCTGCGCCATTCATCCCTAGCAGACCGATGCGGCTGTCAGGGGTAATTTGTAGGCGAATGTTCTCGATGAGTGCGACACCGTTGTAACCCACACTGGCATTGTCTAGCACCAATAATGGCGATGTTAATTGCACAGGGGCTTTGAAACGAAATTGAAACGGATTGTCCGCCATGATAGGCGCTAGCTCGGTCATCCGTTCCAGCTGTTTGACACGGGCTTGTGCTTGTTTGGCTTTGGAGGCTTTGGCTTTAAAACGGCGGATAAAATCTTCAAGATGGGCACGGGTTTCTTGCTGTTTTTCAAACTGCTGCTGCTGCTGGGCTAAACGCTCACTACGGGTACGCACAAAGGTGCTGTAATTGCCTGTATAAAGGGTCATTTGTTGGTTTTCAATGTGCAAGATATTGCTCACTACATTATCCAAAAACGCTTGGTCATGCGAAATCATGAGTAGCGTGCCATCATAGGCTTTGAGCCATTCTTCAAGCCACAAGATGGCATCTAAATCCAAGTGATTGGTTGGTTCATCAAGCAACAATAAATCCGCTCGGCTCATTAAGGTTTTGGCAAGGTTTAGGCGCATACGCCAGCCCCCTGAAAAACTACTCACAGGTTGGCTTTCTTGGGCGACATTAAAGCCAAGTCCTGTCATGATTTGGGACGCTTTTGCAGGGGTACTGTAGCCATGGATATCATCAAAGCGCGCGTGCACATGGGCAAGCTCATCTTCTGACAAGGTATCTGGATGGTTAATCTTATCTTGCAGCTCAAAGTATTCTTTGTCGCCACTGAGCACAAAATCTATTGCCGATTGGTCAGTGCTTTCAATCTCTTGCGCCATATGACCGATTTGCCAACTGTTTGGAACCGATAGACTGCCTGTGTCGAGTGCCAATTCGCCTTCGCCCTTTTGGGTCAATAGCGTCGCAAAAAAACTGGATTTACCTGTGCCATTGTTGCCTGTTAAACCGATTTTCCAACCTGGATGGATTTGCAAATTAACATCTTTGAATAATACCCGCCCATCACGGCGAATACTGGCATCTTTTAGTTCTATCATAATCGGCTCAAAACTCAAAAAATTTGACTAAAATTAAATGGGAAAATTCTTGATAGTATAAAGCAAGCACCCCATAATAAGAAAAAAGTTTTTATAAGGAATACCCCGATGAGCGATACCGTAACTGATAGCATGGTTGATGGCATGACCTTGACCGATAATGCTGCCAAAAAAGTGCGTAACCTACGTGATTCAGAAGGCAATAACGACTTGATGCTACGCGTATATGTGACGGGTGGTGGCTGCTCGGGTTTTTCGTATGGTTTTAATTTTGAAGAAAACTTGGGCGATGATGATGCTACCTTTAGCAACGATGACGTAGCACTGGTCGTTGATAGTTTAAGCTACCAATATTTACATGGCTCAACCATTGATTATGTGGAAGGCTTGGAAGGCTCGCGTTTTACCGTCAACAATCCAAACGCCACCACGACTTGTGGCTGTGGTTCGTCATTTTCTATCTAGCTTTACTAGCTAATTTTACTGGGATTCTTTACCTAGTTTATTTGAATGATTAAAAGGCTTTAGCTTAAATTCTGGCTTAAATATAGCCAGTAACTGTTAAGTTTAGCCTTTTAATTTTCGTTTATCCTGTATTTGTTACCTTTGAACAAAATCATCTACATTTTTTCAGCGTTTATCAGATTTGATTTGTGTCATTAGCCTTTATCCGTAATAATGCTTCCATCAACAGCGTGCTGACACTTAACCGTGTTATCATCAACTACCCTAATATAGGTTGACATTAATTTATTGTTGTTAATTACTTAATGTTAAATGTGTTAATGATTTAAGTTTGTTAGCTAAGCAATTATTAATAAGCAATCTTTATTATTAGTTTAATAACACCAAGGAGCTTATCATGGCTAAATTATCTTTAGACGCACTAAATAACATCGACGGTTTCATTGCAGCTGCATTGGTTGACAGCGAATCAGGTCTAGCCCTTGCCACAACGGGTAATGGTATCGACCTTGAAGTTGCAGCAGCGGGAAACACTGAAGTAGTACGTGCAAAACGTAAAGCTTCTAAAGCTTTAAACCTTAATGATAATATCGAAGACATCCTAATCACATTAAGTAAACAATATCACTTAATCCGTCCGCTAGTCCGTAACGAAAACCTATTCTTGTACCTAGTACTTGATCGTCAAAAATCAAACTTAGCCATGGCGCTTCATGAATTAAAAGGGTTTGAGACTGAATTGGATTTCTCTTAATGCCTTTTTCATTAAAAGTGACAGATGTCAAGTAAAAATTACCAGTTAATCGAGTAATACGATAGTTTTTATCATACCCACGGTATTATTACTGTGGGTTTTTTACGTTTGGCGAATATCGCAATTGGTAATTTCGTCATCACGATATTTTGATAGTGTTTGCCTAAATTTGGTGGCATAATTTCACACAATTAAAAATAATATTAGGATAACTATGACTCAAGCGCCTCAAACTTGTACTTCTTTGCAGCTACCTACTTGGCTGACCGCTGAAAACATTCATGGCATGCTACGGGGTATCGAAAAAGAAGGCTTACGTATGAGCCCTGAGGGATATATCGCCACTACCCCACACCCGGCAAAGCTTGGCTCAAAACTCACTCACCCTTTTATCACTACTGACTATGCCGAAAGCTTGTTAGAGCTCATTACTGAGCCAAAACCCACGGTGAAAGAAGCACTTGATATGCTGCGTGATTTGCATATTGTGGTACAAAATGCTTTGACCGATGACGAGCTGTTTTGGTCGATGTCGATGCCTTGTATGATTTCGGGCGATGAAGATATTTTGCTGGCCGACTATGGCACCTCAAACTCAGGTAGATTAAAAACCCTATATCGTCACGGTCTAGGCATCCGCTATGGTCGCCGTATGCAGACCATTGCTGGATTGCATTATAATTTATCATTTGGTGATAATTTATTCACCGCTTGGCAACAGCAGTTAGGTGATACCCAGCCATTAACTGAATTTAAAAATGAAAAATACTTGGGTCTGATTCGTAACTTCAAGCGTCTAAGTGGTATGGTGCTGTACTTGGTTGGTGCAAGTCCTGCCGTGTGCGCGTGTTTTTTAAAGGGTCGCGAGCATCCGCTACAGCCAATGAACGCATCAACCTACTATTTACCCAATGCTACCTCTCTGCGCATGGGCAAACTGGGTTATCAAAATAGTGTACAAGATGATTTAGATATCCGCTACAACAGTCTCGATGAATATGTCGCAGGTTTGCGTAATGCCATCCACACGCCGCATCCTAATTTTAGCGCGTTGGGACTCGATGACGACAACGGCTATCCCATTCAAATCAATGACCATATTTTGCAGATTGAGAACGAGTACTACAGCCCGATTCGACCCAAACAAATAACCCAACCTGGTGAAAACCCCAGTGATGCCTTAGCCAAACGCGGTATCGCTTATGTGGAACTGCGAGCGATTGACTTAGATCCGTACAGCGAAATCGGTATCAGCTTAAATACCGCCTGTTTTATGGAAATTTTAGCATTGTACTGTCTATTGCTGGACAGTCCTGACTTATTGCCCGATGAAGATGCCCTACTTGCTCAAAACCAAGAAAAAATCGTCAATCAAGGGCGCGAGCCAAACTTAATGATTGATACAATGGCCGGGCAAGTCGCATTTAAAGACTGGCTACTACAGCATTTGCTAGGTATGCGTAAGCTATCAGAACTCATGGATGTCACTTATGGTAGCAATGATTACCGCAACGCGTGGCAATCGATGATGGCAAAAGCGCAAAATCCCGACAATACCCTATCAGCGCAAGTATTAGCCGATACTGAACGCTTTGATAGTAGCTGGCAGTTTGGTAAGTCACTGGCGCAAATGCATGCCAATCGCTTAAGACATCAAGGATTGGTCCCTGAGCAAATGACTTACTTTGAGCAGCTTGCCAAAAACTCTGTGCGTGAGCAAGCCGATATCGAGCAGAATGACACACAAGATTTTTATGCCTATGTGGGTCAATTTCGCTAGTTAGCAGGTGCTAGTAATCAGATATTGTTGGACTGATTATTTTTTAGGGTTAAATTTCTAAAATTCTAAGCGCTATGGTTTGGCTTATTCTTTTTCACTAAATTGTTTGATGGTTTTTTTATGCGTGATGCTTCATTGACCCACAGCTTGTTAAGTTATCGGGGACTGGCAGGACTATTGACGTTAGCCAGTATTATTGGCATGAGTTTCGCCTATTTTTATTTGCAAGGGGTGGTAAAATTAGACCCGTGTCCGCTGTGTATCTTTCAGCGAGTGGGTTTAATTGTGATGGGGATTTTTGCATTTATCGCCTTTTTACTCAATCCAAAACAAGCTTGGGCAAAGATTTTGTTGATGTTTGGCGCGCTGCTCGGCATTTTGTGGTCAATTGCTGTGGCGATTCGCCATGTATGGATTCAACACCTGCCACCTGACCAAGTCCCCTCATGTGGTCCTGGGTTGGACTATTGGATGGATACGCTGCCGATTGCTCAAGTGTTGAAAGAAGTATTTAAAGGTTCTGGCGAGTGTGCGGTGATTGACTGGACGTTTTTAGGCTTTAGTATCCCAGAATTATCACTGGGGTTTTTTAGCATTTTATTGATAATGATTATTTTGGCGATCCGTAAAAGCAATACTCGATAACACTATCGGTCGTGGTCTAAAACCATAAAAAAGGCGATAATCAATCGCCTTTTTTTATTAGCTTTTTTTAGTCGCTTTATTCCCATTCAATGGTCGCTGGTGGCTTACTTGAGATATCGTAGGTCACACGTGATACTTCTTTGATTTCATTCATGATGCGATTAGACACTGTTTCAATCAAATCATACGGCAAATGGGCAAAACGCGCTGTCATAAAGTCGATGGTTTCAACCGCCCGTAACGCAATCACCCACGCATAGCGGCGACCATCACCGACCACGCCCACTGATTTTACCGGTTGGAACACCGCAAACGCTTGTGCGGTTTTCTCATACCAACCAGATTTTTCCAACTCTTGCATAAAGATGGCATCGGCTTGACGCAAAATATCGGCATATTCTTTTTTCACTTCACCCAAGATACGCACGCCTAGACCTGGACCTGGGAAAGGATGACGATAAATCATTTTTTCAGGTAGCCCTAATGTCACACCGAGCTTACGCACTTCATCTTTAAACAAATCACGTAAGGGTTCAATGAGTTTGAACTGCAAATCGTCTGGCAAGCCACCGACATTGTGGTGCGACTTGATCACATGTGCTTTGCCTTGGTGACTTTTTGCAGATTCGATGACATCGGGATAAATGGTGCCTTGTGCCAAAAATTGAATGCCTTTGCCCTCACCCGACAGTTCACGTGCGGTATCTGCAAACACATCGATAAAGGTTTTGCCAATGATTTTACGTTTGGCTTCTGGATCGCTAACACCGGCTAATGCGGTCAAAAAACGTTCTTCGGCATCCACGCGAATGACTTTAACGCCCATGTTTTCAGCAAAGATTCGCATCACTTGGTCGCCTTCATGTAGGCGTAACAAACCATTATCAACAAACACGCAAGTTAGCTGCTCGCCAATCGCTTTGTGAAGCAGTGCGGCTACCACCGAGCTATCAACGCCGCCCGAAAGTCCCAACAACACTTGCTCATCGCCAATTTGTTCTTTTAACTGCGCCACACGCATCTCAATGATGTTATCCGGCGTCCACGCATTGGCACAGCCACAGATTTGGTGCACAAATCGGCTAATCAATGCTTCACCTTGCAGCGTATGGGTCACTTCTGGATGAAACTGCACCCCATAATAATGCTTGCTTTCATTTGCCATTGCAGCAATTGGGCAGCTTGGCGTTATCGCAGTCACTTCAAAGCCTGCAGGTAACTCAACAACTTTATCGCCATGACTCATCCAAACATGTAATTTGTTGGGCTCATCTTCAATGCCTTTAAAAAAGCTATCTTGAGCGGTCTTTTCAATGATAGCAGCGCCAAACTCTTGGTGACTGCTGGCTTCAATTTTGCCACCAAACTGATCTGCCATCGCTTGCATACCATAGCAAATGCCTAGTACCGGCACATTGATATCAAATACGGCGTCGTTAATTTTTGGGCTATTTTCTGCATACACGCTCTCTGGACCGCCCGATAAAATAACCCCTTTTGCACCAAAGTCGTGAATGCGCCGTGCTTCGATATCGTATGGGTACATTTCACAGAATACCCCTGCTTCACGCACGCGGCGCGCAATTAGTTGACTGTACTGTGAACCATAATCCAATACCAAGATACGGTCTTGTTTGATTGAGTTGTTGGATGTTGACATACAAGCCTCTTTAAATTTAGGTAAATAGCTTAACTGAACCGATGCTAACAGGTTTCAAAAATTTATGGGTATTGTACCAATTAACGGCTTTATTTGCTGATTTTTATAGAGTGAAAAATGGCTACATGAATGTTTTAAGTAGAAATTTTCTCTAAAAAATTTCTCTCATAAACGGTCTTTACCTACATTTTTTTGCATCACTTTCACCAATTGATTATCTTTGTTACACAAACATAATCTAAGAGGCTTTAGGTTTACCAAACTCTACGAAAAAATTGCTGATATTGCTACAGAGTAGACGCAAAAATTTATTATTATGAAACGGTAATAACCGAAAACGGTTTTACGAAAAAATTGATTTTAATTTATGCATTTTAAGTTAACGTCACGTTTAATTGTTTTTCGACAATAAAAATAACAGCCATATTAAAAATTTTTTCTAAAAACTGGTATGGCTTGGATAAAAAAACTTCAAATGAGGATACAATCATGGTAGACAATATTAACAATTCAGACTTAAACCGCGACCCTATCACTGGTGAACCAGGCTCACATCCAATCGGTACCGCAGTAGGCGGTATGGGTGGTGCGGCTGCAGGTGCAGCTATCGGTGCTATTGGTGGTCCATTAGGTATGTTAATCGGCGGTGCAATTGGTGCCATCGCGGGCGGTGCAGCAGGTCACGCCGCAGGTGAAGCGATTGATCCAACGATTGAAGATACTTATTGGAATGATACCTATTCACAAACAACCTACTATAGAGATGGTTATGATTATACCACTGACTATCAACCAGCTTATGCCGTCGGCTATGCCAATCGTGCAAAATACCCAGCTGGCACAACGTTTGACAGTGTAGAATCTGATCTTGAACGTAGCTGGCATGAAGTAAAAGGTAATTCACGTCTTGCATGGGAAGATGCCAAAGAAGCCATTCGTGATGGTTGGAATAAAACAGATGCTCGTATTGCTGGTCAAGAATATTCACCACGTTTACGTACAGTGGATGGCTATGCAGAAGGTGAAGAAAAAGGTCATCCTGTTGCTACTGGTACAGGCGCATTAGGTGGTGCCGCAGCTGGTGCAGCCGTTGGGTCAGTAGCGGGTCCCGTTGGCACATTGATTGGTGGTGCGATTGGCGCCGTGGCAGGTAGCGCGGCAGGTCATGAAGTCGGTGAAGCAGTCAACCCTACCACTGCTGAAGATGCTTACGAAAAACCTCATCCAGTTGCCAGTGGTTCTGGGGCACTAGGCGGTGCCGCAGCCGGTGCAGCCGTTGGTTCAGTAGCGGGTCCTGTCGGTACCTTAGTGGGTGGCGCGATTGGCGCTGTAGCTGGCGGGGCAGCAGGTCATGAAGTCGGTGAAGCAGTTAATCCAACTGAAGCAGGTGAACAGCGTAAAGAAGCTAACCCTGTTGCCAGTGGTACAGGTATGGCAGCCGGTGCTGCTACAGGCGCAGCAATTGGTGCAGTAGGTGGTCCCGTAGGTTCAGTGGTGGGTGGTGCAATTGGTGCTGTAGCAGGCGCAGCCACAGGTAATGCCGTAGCAAATACGCTTGAAGGTAATACGGAAGAAGATACCTACTGGCGCAATAACTACAATACGACGACTTACTATAGCCAAGGCTATGATTACGATACTGACTATCGCTCAGCGTATGATTATGGTTACCGTGCACGTCATCATTTTAATACTGCTAATGAGTTTGAAAGTGTTGAAAATGATTTACGCAATGATTGGGAACAATTCAAAGGTAATTCACGTTTGACTTGGGACCAAGCTCGCCTAGCAGCACGTGATGCCTGGTATCGTATTGAACGTTAATCTTTCGATTAAGTTAGCTTAACATAAAAAAAGACTTTCATTAATTTGAAAGTCTTTTTTATTTAAACCATTAAAATCCAAGACAAATAAGCTGGTCTATTAAATTACCATTTTGATGCCAATACCGATTAATACTAGCCCACCAAAAATTTCAGCCTTACTCTCAAGCCACGTGCCAGATTGCTTGCCCATAAATACGCCGATAAAACTAAAAATACCTGTTACCACGGCAATTACCGCACAGGATACATAAGGATTGACTGGGATTAAATTTAAGGTAAATCCAGCTGCCATTGCATCAATACTGGTTGCAATCGCTAAAGTAGTCATGGTTTTATGCGTGATGACAACATTGGCATCATTGGCGATATCTAAAGCAATATTGTGCGGGGTGGAGTCTTGTGATGTCGCATCTTCATCATCGCCAGATAAGGCTTCATACAGCATTTTTCCACCAAGCCCCACCAAAATAATGCACGCGATCCAAGGCGCCCAATTTGCGATAAATCCTAAGATTGAACGTCCACCGAGATAACCAATCAAAGGCATTAAACCTTGAAAGACGCCAAAATATACGCCTGCCATAAGTGCAATTTTGGTCGTATCTTGACGGTGTTTGGCACCCAATCCAATCGCTACAGCAAAGGCATCCATCGATAAGGCTATCGCTAGCAGTAATAAGGCAATCATGTGATATCTCTTTTAAAAATTCTAGCTGAAATAAAACCACCTTATTACAACATAAGGTGGTTTCCATTGTATTAAAGTATTAAAACACGACCCTAAAATTGGGTTAAATATCCAAGTTGGTCACTGTTAACGCATTCTCCTCAATAAAGGCACGACGCGGTTCTACATCATCCCCCATCAGACACGAGAACAAATGATCAGCAGCAATCGCATCTTCAATGGTGACTTTTAGCATATGGCGATTTTCTGGATCCATCGTGGTTTCCCACAATTGATCAGCATTCATCTCGCCCAACCCTTTATAACGCTGAATCGCTAAACCACGGCGCGCATCACTCATGATAAATTGCCATAGATAACCCATGTCTTTGATCGGCAGTTTTTTATCACCTTTAGCGACATAAGCGGTATCTGACAACATGTCTTTCCACTGACTGGTCAAGCGATGCAAACGGCTATACTCACCTGAACCAATAAATGCGGTATCTAACAAGTATGCGTGTGGCAACTGATGGATAAAAATCGTCACGCGCGGTAGATAATAGGTTTTTTGATAATCGCCTTCTTGTTTGCTAAAGGACTCTAATTCAATTTGTGGGTGTAATCCGTCTGCCGTCACTGCTAGATTCTGCGCTAACGCTTCTAGCCAATTTCGCATTTGTGCTTCATCTTCAATCATTGGCATGCTAAGTTTGCTGGTGATTGCCAACGCATCCAATACGGCACTTGGATATTTGATTTGCAAACGGTTTTTGATGGTTTGAGTTTGGTTATAATCATTGAGCAAGGTTTCTAGTGCTTGCCCTGTGACCGCAGGCGTACCTTCACTCAAATGCAACTGGGTATCATCAATGGTTGATGACAATAAATAGGCCTTTAACGCTTCATCGTCTTTGACATACAATTCTTGGCGGCCTTTTTTCACTTTATACAGTGGTGGCTGCGCAATATAAATATGACCACGTTCTAATAGCTCTGGGGTTTGACGGAAAAAGAACGTCAGGAGCAAGGTGCGAATATGTGAACCATCCACGTCCGCATCGGTCATGATGATAATTTTGTGATAGCGTAATTTATCAGGATTGTACTCATCAGGCCCGATGCCTGTACCCAATGCGGTAATCAAGGTACCCACTTCTTGCGACGATAGCATCTTATCAAAACGCGCACGTTCTACGTTTAGAATTTTACCTTTCAGTGGTAAAATCGCCTGCATCTTACGGTTACGCCCTTGTTTGGCAGAACCCCCTGCCGAGTCCCCTTCCACAATGTACAGCTCTGACATCGCAGGGTCTTTTTCTTGGCAATCAGCAAGTTTGCCTGGCAGACCTGCGATATCCAGGGTGGTTTTACGGCGAGTCATTTCACGAGCTTTACGCGCCGCTTCTCGCGCACGGGCGGCATCGATGATTTTACCAGCAATCCCTTTGGCAGCATTGGGATTTTCAAGCAAATAAGCGCTAAACTTATCGTGCATGGCTGATTCAACCGCTGGTTTAACTTCACTCGATACCAGTTTGTCTTTGGTTTGGCTTGAGAATTTTGGGTCAGGTACTTTGACAGAAATAATCGCGGTTAGACCTTCACGCGCATCGTCACCTGTTACCGCAACTTTTTCTTTTTTCATCAAGTTTTCGCTATCCATATAGCTATTTAGGCAGCGCGTTAACGCCGAACGAAAACCAGAAAGATGGGTACCGCCATCTTTTTGCGGGATATTGTTGGTGAAGCATAATACTTTTTCGTTGTAGCTATCTGTCCATTGCAATGCCACTTCGACACTGATACCATCATTTTCTTCACTGGTAAAATGAAACACCTCATTTAGCCCAGTTTTGCCCGCATTGATGTAATGAACGAATTCAGATAGACCGCCAACATGTTCAAACTCATGGCGTTTGTCATCGCGCTCATCCGTCAATACGATGCGTACACCCGAGTTTAAAAACGACAATTCGCGTAAGCGCTTGGCGAGAATTTCAAAATCAAAAATCGTGCCTGTAAAAATATCATCGCTTGGATAAAAGCGCACTTGTGTGCCTGTTTGATGGGTGGCTTCAAGTTGCTCAATAGGGGTTACGGGCTCACCATCGGCATACGTTTGGCTATAGTGGTAACCGTCACGCCAGATATCGAGCACCAGTTTTTTTGATAAGGCATTAACCACTGAGACACCGACACCGTGCAACCCACCTGAGACTTTATAACTGTTGTCGTCAAATTTACCGCCCGCATGCAGTACTGTCATGATAACCTGTGCGGCTGACACCCCTTCTTCTGGGTGAATATCGACAGGAATACCGCGTCCATTGTCTTTGACGCTGACCGATTCATCTTCATGGATGATAATATCAATTTGATCACAGTGACCCGCCAAAGCTTCATCAATGGCGTTATCCACCACTTCAAACACCATATGATGCAAACCTGTGCCATCGTCGGTATCGCCAATGTACATACCAGGGCGTACACGGACGGCTTCTAAGCCACGAAGTACGCGGATACTATCAGAACCATAGGCTTTATTTTCTTGATGACTTGATTGGGTAATAGATTGTTGTGTCTGATCGGCTACATTCGCAGATGTATCAGTCATGATGACTCCATAAGTTTTGCATGGCAAAAACGTCAGAACATACTCGATTTTATGGTCAAAATCGTTGATTTTTTTCTTAGTTTTTTGGCGAAAATAAAGGGTTTATTGTAGCAAATTTTAGGGGAAAAGTCACTGAATATCCCTGCTTATGAGAGGCAAAATAGTGATTTAGCAGAGCTAAAAAAGAGGGAGTTTAAGTTACATCAGTTTGAAAAAATACTTAATCATTTAAACTTAGTCACCTAAAAATATTATTGGTTTTTATAAGCCATTTTGAATACCTTGTGCTTCAAGGGATAATTGTCTAACGCTTCCCTGTTCCACGTGAAACAGTTTGACCTTATCCTGCCAAATCTTTTGAATACTCTCTACGATATCTTGGGTAAGACTGGTGACAAACAGCTGTGAATTCACTTGTTTTAAGCCAGTTAATAACAGCATAAGTGCGTCACTATCCAATTCTGCTGTGATATCGTCCACCAATACCAAAGGTACTTTATCGACCTGGTTAAGTAACGGCAACTGCGATAAGCGAAGCGCCATGACCAATAATTTTTTTTCACCCCGTGACAGCATATCGGTGGCAAGCAATGTCTGCTTGTGTTTATGCCCTGCTGCATCAGTATGCACTAAATCTAGCACGACATTGATATCAGCCCGATGGCATCCCATACGCGTATAGCCCAGCTCAATGTCAGACGCTAAACGATTGGCTAAGGTCGTTGCTAAGCCAACTTCAATATCAAACCCCGGTATATAACGCAATCGTAATTTTTCGGCATACTGGGGTAAAAATTTTTGCACTTGCGCCAAAAAATGGGGCTGCCATTGTTCAATGATGTCGGCCCTTGCTTGGTGAATTTTTTCTGCATGTTGGCTTAGCTGATAGTCCCAAGCTGACAGTTCTTGCTGTTGCAGGCTAGTCAATGAGGCATTACCAAAATTTTGCTTTAATAAGCTATTGCGCTGTTTTAATAGACGCTGATAAGACAGCCAATTGGGATGAAACGATGGTTCCACGTGAAACCCTAACCAATCTAGCATTTCACGCCTTGCTTGACTACCGTCTTTTAGTTGGGCAAGGCTCACAGGCTCAAGCAACAGGGTCGGTAGTAGCTGCGCAAGTGGGCTTTGGGTCACAAGCGACTGCCCATTGAGTCGCAATTGCGTGGTAGCGTCTTGGGATTTGGCAATAGCGACTGTTTGATCATCATTGAGCCTAGCAAAAACCGTCGTATCGCTAAAACCATGCTCAATATAATGCCTCGGTTGATGATGGCGAAAACTTTTGCCGCGCGATAATAAATAGATGCTTTCTAATAGCGACGTTTTTCCGCTGCCATTTTGACCCAAGAACACATTACAACTGCTGGGTTGGAGCTCAATCGTGTGAAGATTGCGAAAATGATGAATAGCTAATTCAATAATTTGCATGATTTATCTACTTGACTACTCATCACTAAATTGAAAAAAATATGCCCGCTGACTAAATACGCATTGGCATAACCACAAACTCGTGTTTGCTATCGTTGACTTGCTGTACCAATACCGAAGCGTTGGCTTGGCTCATATGAAAGTCAATTTCCCCTTGCAATACATTAAGTACATCTAGTAAATAAGCCACATTGAATGATATCTCTAATGCCTCACCTTGATATTTAACCTCAAGCTGCTCACTGGCTTCATCTTGCTCAGCATTACTAGCACGCACCATCAAATTGTTATCGCCTGAAAAATCAAAAATCACGCCACGCGATTTCTCGTTACTCAAAATAGCCACGCGGCGAAGCACATTCGCCAGCTGCTCTTGGCTGATACGGGCAATTTTGTTGGTCAATGATGGCATAACGCGGCGATAATCGGGGAACTTACCATCAATCAAACGGGCGGTAAAAGCCACCATGATGGCATTTTTTAGCTGACCTGTGCTATCGACTTCCCCAAAAGGGAGTAAAACTTGTAAAAATTCACGACCGACATTGAGGGTGATTTTATTATCTTGATTCGGTAGCATGCGTTTAAGCTCTGCTAACAAACGTTGTAATTCAAGTACGGCTTTTCTTGGTAAAATTGCAGCCAGTGCCACGCTATCATCACACGCTATTACCGTACGTGCCAATGCCAAGCGGTGGCCATCGGTTGATACCGTCGCCAATTGCCGCTCTTTGACTTCAAACAGCATACCGGTGAGATAATAACGCACGTCTTGCACCGCCATCGCAAAATGCGTTTTATCCAGCAAATCGACTAGGTCTTCACGGCCCAATTGGATAGGCGTGACTTGCTCGGGCTCACCCAATAGGGGAAAGTCTTGGGCAGGCAAAGTGCTGAGTTTAAAACGACTACTACCGCAGACAATTAAACACTGATTGTCGTTAGCGACAGTGATAGAGACCGGTAAACCGTCGGGCAATAATTTTACGATATCTTTGAATTTGTTGGCAGGAACGGTGATTTCACCTGGTTGTTTGCACGCCGATGCTGGCAAATTAAGGGTGGCTTGTAATTCAAGCTCCAAATCTGACGCTACCATCACCAATTGAGAGTCGGTTAACGCCAATTTCATATTCCCCAAAATCACCATGTTATGGCGTTTGTCAGCGGCTTTTGAAATTAAATTAATCGCTTGTAGTAACAAATCGCGAGAGATTACTAATTGCATGGCACCGCCTCAAATCAAAATGAATGGTTTAACAAATGGAAAAATTACAATCTATTATACGGGGTAATTAACTAAAAATCTTTTTAATCGAGTTAACAAAATACTAGGTCTGTAACATTAATTTTAATGAGCGATAATCCTTGTCAAACATCAGATCGCTGACACAAAGTTCTTGTACTTTCTCACAAGCGTGCATCACCGTGGTATGGTCACGACCACCAAATGATTGCCCAATTTCTGTAAAGCTGTTATTGGTTAGTTCACGGGCTAAACTCATAGCCACCTGACGCGGACGAGCGATATGACGTAGACGCTTTTTACCCATCAGGTCTTTGACCGATATATCATAAAACTCAGCAACGACTTTACGAATATTATCCATACTGACCGCTTGTACACGAATGGCAATCAAATCTTTTAACGCCATTTGTACCAATTCTAAATGGATAGGCTGATTGAGCAGACGGGAAATGGCTAAAACTTTGTTGAGCGCCCCTTCCAACTCTCGCACATTGGCGATGATATGCTGAGCGATAAAAATAGCGCACTCTTTTGGCAAATTCACCTCTTGCGCTTTGGATTTTTTTTGCAAAATTTGAATACGGGTTTCTAACTCTGGCGGCTCTAGCGCTACTGCTACTCCCCAAGCCAGACGTGACTTTAAGCGCTCGTCAAAATCAGTCAGTGCGCTCGGGTGTTTATCAGATGCCAAAATCACTTGTTTATTTTTGCTCATAAAATCATTGAGCAATAGCAAAAACTGCTCGCTACTTTTTTGCTTTCCCGCAATCACATGAATATCATCAATAATCAATAAATCGGCTTTTTTAATTTTATCTTTGAACTCATCGATTTTTTGTTTTCTTAATGAATTCACCAGCTGGTTAACAAACTTATCGGACGTGAAGTAATAAAAACTTTTGCCTTGTTTTAAAATCTCGTGGGCAATTGCTTGCATCAAATGGGTTTTTCCCAAACCTGTCGCGCCATAAATAAACAGCGGATTATTTTTTGATTGACCCAAATTGTTGGCAGTCTCTCGGCAAATACTATAAGCAATTTGATTGGATTTTGCGGTTACAAATTGGTCAAACGTAAAATGCGGATCGATATACTGAAAAGAGCGTTGCTGCTCATTTTTTACCAGCGTCACTTTTTGCTCACCAAGCTCTTGTGTACCGACAGCGTCAGTGATTGCGTTACCTTTATCAATTTGAATCTGCACATGAATTGGTAGGGTTGGCTCAAGCTGGTGTAAAATCGTTTGAATTTGACTTAAATGATTTTTTTCAACATAGCTGGCAAAGTATTGATTAGGTACATTAACGACCATCGTGTTGTCATGCATTGAGGCGGATAATGGGCGAATCCACATGGTAAAAATATTATCAGGTACTTGATATTTTAATTCGTCAACGCACTTAAGCCATAATGCATCAGCCATAACTTTGCTTTCCTAATCCAAGCATCTTCAAATTTGGTGTAATGTATCATAAAACAGCGATTTTACAAATAAAATTATTGTGGATAACAATGTGGATATA